>NZ_CP103464.1:0-20783 GCF_027942335.1 Geobacillus sp. CX412 | reverse complement strand
TGTTGGGGTTATGGGAATGGTAAAAAAATTTTTATTTCCTTCTCCGTTTTTCCCAAAATTTTCATTTCTCCTTAAAGCCACCGACATCCGGTTTTATCCAACCTGCTCGCACTATGGTTAGAAGCGGTAAAAGGGTTTTTGGCGCCATTAAAGGCGGCGGCTGACAATAAAGCAAATTTTAATGCCACCTTTTTCCCCCGTGGTTTTCGACCCCGTCCCGAAAAACGGGAAAACGGCAAATCGTAAGCCGTTTTTGTCAGAAATTACCGAACGAAAAAAGCTATCGGGAGCATTAGTATGCCTGAACCTTTCTCGTCGGTTTAATGAAAACTATGCCGGGGTGCTAGTTGATCTTAACGCTCAACGAGAACATCCCCCGGGAAGCCCTGCTTTAGCGTGGGAGAAGGGGGGGTTTTATTTTCAGTAAAATTTTGGGTTTTTCTTTCAATTAAGTCCCCTGGTTTTTAGAAAGGTGGGGAAAATCAAGAATGCTCTGCACTCTCAAGATTAAATTAATGCCAACTCTTGAACAGTTTCATGCGCTGCTGGAAACAATGAAACGGTTTAACCAAGCATGCAACTATATTAGCGAGATTGCTTTTCGCTCCAGAACCTTTTCCAAAACGAAAATCCAGCGGCTTTGCTACTATGACGTCAGGGAAAAATTTGGCCTCTCTGCCCAAATGACCGTTCGTGCCATCGGCAAAGTGTCGGAAAGCTATCGTTTGGATAAAAAAACCTTGCATAACTTTAAAGAAACCGGTGCCATCGTGTATGATGAAAGAATCCTGTCCTTTAAAGGGTTAGAGTATGCTTCCATCCTTACCTTGCAAGGAAGAATGGAAATCCCTATGGTCATTAGCCGCTACCATCAAGGTTTGCTGTGCGGCAACCGTGTTCGGGGTCAAGCCGATTTAGTCCTTCAAAACGGTATTTTTTATTTACTGCTCGTGGTGGACGTTCCCGAAGGCCAGCCCAATTCCGAAAACGGATTTATCGGTGTGGACCTTGGCATCATTAATATCGCCGTCGATAGCACCGGTGAGGTATTTTCCGGCTCGAAGGTCAACGGGCTGCGCCGCCGCCATGCGAAACTTCGCGCCAAACTCCAAAAGAAAGGCACCAAGTCAGCGAAACGCCTGCTTAAAAAGCGTTCCAAGAAGGAAAAACTATTTGCCCGTGATGTGAACCACTGCATTAGCAAGAAGATTGTTGAAAAGGCAAAGGCACTCGGATGCGGCATTGCCCTTGAAGATTTAAAGGGCATCCGCCAACGCACCGAGAAAACGGTTAAAAAGCAACAGCGTCGTCAACACTCTTCTTGGTCTTTTTATCAGTTGAGAAAGTTTATTGAGTATAAAGCGGCGATCGCTGGCGTGCCGGTGGTATTGGTTCATCCAAAAAATACTTCCCGCACCTGTCCGGTTTGCGGACATGTGGCCAAAGAAAACAGACCGTCAAGGGATCAGTTTTGTTGTCGAGCTTGTGGGTACGCTGCCCCTGCCGACAACGTGGCTGCGGAAAACATCCGCAGGGCTGCTGTCAACCAGCCGAACGCGGCAGCCAATTAGGCTAGTTGCAAGCCCACGGCTTTAGCCGTTGGGTAGTTGACTGAATATGCTGAATATGTATTACTATAAAATGCTCTGTTATCTTGGGAAGGGAAAACTATGGATCTATAGAAGATAGACCATTATATAACACAAAATATAAAAGCTAGGAGGCAAGCGTATGGAAAGATATATTTTAGTGAGTACTATTTTAGGTCTTATATTATTATTATTTTTCTTTAGCGAATATAGAACTAACCAATCTCTTAATCAAGAAGCTACTTTGGAAGGTTTTATAATTATGAAAGAAGGGGAAGTATATTTAGTTGAAGATCCAGATTTTGTTCAGGAAGACGCAACAAATTAACAATACAGGAATTAAGAAGAAAATATAATATGAGTAAGTTATTAATTAAGGGGTTTGGTACTTTGAGGGGAATAGAAAATGGACAAAAAGTAAAAGTGTGGTATTCAGAGATTTTAGAATCGTATCCGGGCAAAGTCGAAGTTATAAAGATTGAACCTATGTAATTATAATTTTCAAAATAATTGAAATATATGAACTATTTGGTTATAATAACTTTGAAAAATTCATAAAGGGGGGCTACTTTATGAAAAAAATTGGATTTATCATTTTAGTAATGGTTGGGTTTATCATTTCGCCCATAATTAATGCTCCAGAAACCGTCAACGCTCAAAAAAATAGTAATAATGCTTATGACATGATTAATTCAAAAGGTGAAGTCATTAAGTATGAAGACTACATAAAAAAGTTAAAGAATTCCAAATCTTTAGTCACAGAAGGCTCGGAAGGTACCGGTGAAGTTCTTCCAAAAACAGAGATAAATACGGATTTCAAAAAAAATAAACCTTACAAATATAATTTAACCCCTGAAACAACATATATAGGTGGTAAATCTCCAAATGAATATTTCCCTCAGGTCGTTATTGGTGCTGATGGTCGTACAAAGGTTTCCAATACTTCAGTCACTCCTCACAGACAAATCGCGTACATTGAATTAGAATTTAGAGATGGTTGGTATACTTGCACAGGAACTGTTATTGGGAAAGATAAAGTCCTTACAAATGCACATTGTGTTATGGATGTTACAAATCAGTCTGGTGCGATAAACGGTTATGTATATCCCGCTGTCAATAATAATACGTATTCATATGGGGTATATCAAATAGTAGATTATTATATTACGAGCAACTATGTTCAAACAGGAGATGCAACTCAAGACTTTGCAGTACTTAAGCTTAGCACATATTTAGGAAAAAATATTGGTGATATAGTCGGATACTTCCATTAAGACAAGTATCTACATTCAAGGTACGTCAGTAAAATTTATGGATACCCAGGGGATAAAATCGAACAGTATAACGAAGTTTCTCAATGGGGAATGACTGGCTCTATTTCAAAAGAAACCAATGAACTTGCATTTTATCAAATTGATACTTATAATGGGCAATCCGGTTCTCTTTATAAATCATCAAGAAATCATTGCTGTTCATAGAGGGAGCTTTAGTTCAATGGTACTACTTACAATGGGGCCAAAATGATTAAACCGTATATGATTTTATTAGAGCAGCAATGCTAAATTAAAAATTTCTCCTAGCTATTTATTAATTGACCAGCAAGGAAGATCTTAGTGATTGTAAACCTTACTAAGAGGTTTTTTAACAAGGTAGGTAAATTTTGAAGGTTTCGTAGTTTAATTGACTCTTCTCGGAAAGGGAACAAAAAAATGCCCTGAAATTCTACCCTCCAGGGCATTTTTTCTATATAGTCTCTAAATGTACTTGGACAGCTCCGATGCCAAAACTGTCATCCATCTTGATGTTAGAATTTCGGCAACGCCTCCACGGCATCCGCCAAATCACTGTAGCTATCTTTTAAGTATCGTGATGTCGTGGCGATATTGCTGTGGCCGGCAAGCCGCCGCACTTTCTCGATGTCATTGTTCGTAGCCTTTAGCATCCACTTACAAAACGTATGTCGGAACATATGAGGCGTAAGTTTTTTATTCGGCAGGCTGTAGCTTTCGATCATTCGCTGGATGCCCCGTACCGAAAATTTCGGAGAACGTTGGCTGTAAAAGACGTATGGCGATGCGGCCACATGCGGCTTCTTTTTTGCCATTTCCGCGCGAAACTCGAGCCAATCCTCCAGTTCCGCCAGTAAGATGTTCGAGATCGGCACCGTTCTTACCTTCATCCCTTTTCCCACGATCCGAATTCGTTTCATCTCTAAATCTAAGTCCGTTAATTTTAAATTTGATAACTCTTCCACTCGCAATCCTGCATAGGTAAGTAGGTACACCACCGCACGGTCCCGCCGATACTTTTCCTCTGGATCAACTCCTCTGCTACGAACCGGTTTTTTCCGCATTCGATGCAATAAGTCCTCGAATTCTTCTTCCGTCAACCACATAATTTTTTCATAGTCTTCATCGGCTGATTTTAAATCCTGTATGTCTTTCATTGGGTTCTGCTCGAGCTTATGATGTGCAACTGCCCACGCATAAAAGCTTCGCAGCGAATTCAGGCGACGATTGATCGTAGAGATGGCCAACGGTTTCCCTTCGACTGGATTTAACATTTGCTGGATCCATTTACGGATGTCAGCCGTCGTGACATAATCACCCGGACCTATATGTAAATCTTGGAAAAAGATATTTAAGTCATTCGTGTAGGAGATGATCGTGTTTGGGGAAGCACCTTTTTCCTGAAGGTAGGTGTATACTCATTTAGCATCTTTTCCACCCTTTCACTTATACGGCGAGTTTAGAAGGATTCAAAAAGAAGATAATTGGTTTGAAAAATAACATTATATGACGAGTATATCACAAAAAAGACGAGATTGTTAGACATATAATGTAGATTATATGTCTAGTTTAATCATACAAAATGGGTATACATATATAAAAAGACAAAGAAAAAACCAGTTTCGCTTTATCGTGTATCGATGAATACAACATATTTGATATTATGAAGAATTAATCACTTCTTTAATTCCATTAATTTATAATGCAACAAAATAATACTTTTTTATTATGAAGTTTGTTAAGATTGAATGGCTCCCCTGCAAATGGATCTTTATTAGTTTGGAAATAAAAACAATCACTGATCTTTAGTCTATGTGTGAGTAAAATATTTGTGGGTGACATTCCGAAATGATCCCCGACGAGGGTTGCGAACTTTTGTTCGCGACGCTCGTCGGGGCCACCAAGCGAAGCGCGGTAGAAAAAAGCAAATGTCATGCAAAAAGGACTCTCTCCCTGCTATGATGGTGATTGTCAACATCAACCGAAAACAGGAGGGAGAGAGTCCATGAAACATCTTACCACAGAATGGCCTTTATTAAAAGAGCTGGA
This sequence comes from Geobacillus sp. CX412, assembly GCF_027942335.1. Taxonomy (NCBI): domain Bacteria; kingdom Bacillati; phylum Bacillota; class Bacilli; order Caryophanales; family Anoxybacillaceae; genus Geobacillus; species Geobacillus sp. CX412. The sequence continues at coordinate 15,856 of NZ_CP103464.1, read as the reverse complement.
GGAACAATTAGTCAGAACTCTTCAAAAGGTGTTCGCTGTCTTGTTGGCGGCCCTTTTGGAGGAGATTGATCAACAACTGGCGGAAGCGCGGGACAAGCGCCGGTATCAGCTGAAAGACAAACGGCCGACTACGATCCAAACGCTGTTTGGAGAAGTGACGTTTCGACGGAACTACTACTATGACCGGCAAACGGGGAACTATACCTTCTTGCTGGATGCCGAATTAGGCTTTGATGGGGCCCGATCGATCAGTCCTTGCCTCGAGGAAACGGCGGTCGAGTTGGCCGTAGAGTGCTCTTCCTACCGCAAAGCGGCCCGTACGTTGGAGTCGATCGTGGGGTATGCGGTCATGAGCCACGAGGCGATTCGCCAACTGGTGCTGGAGGCCCCTGTCTCGCTGCACCGCCCTGTTTCCCAACGGCACGGCCGGGTGCTGTTTGTGGAGGCGGATGGACTGTTTATTTCCCGCCAGGGGAAAGGGAAACGGGCGAAAGAAGAGAAAATCCTGGCGGTTCACGAGGGATGGAAACGAAACGGTTCGAAGAGTGGCTGATGAACGAATATGCCTATGATCCGTGCCGGGACCTGTTGATCATCAACGGCGACGCGGCGTCGTGGATCACGGCCTGCCGGGAGTATTTTGGGAAGCGGGCGTGCTTTCAGCTGGATCGATTTCATGTGGCGCGGGAGCTGCGTCAGTGTCTGTCCGGCCATCCGCGTTGGCGGGAGGTGCGGAAGAAGCTGGCGAAACAAGACGAAGAGGGGCTTCTCGTGGAGCTGAACAGCGCGGTCGGCACGTTGGAGGACGAAGCGAAAGAGAAGCAGATGGCTGCCATGATCCGCCGGATCGAGTCGATGCCGGGATGCATCCGGGACTATCGGGAGTGGCTGTCGGAGCAAGGGGTGGAGACGACCGGCATGCGTCCGATGGGCCACGCCGAGAGCGTGATGAGCCGGTTTGCGCATCGGGTGAAATCCCGCCGCAGCTGGAAAGACCAAGGGCTTCGGGCGTTTCTGAGGGCGATGGCGGCCCGAATCGACGGGATTTGGCGGAGAAATGGGCAGTTGGTGGAGGAAGAAGAGACCCGAACGGCGGCCTCGGCCTCAACAAAGTCCAAGCGGATCGAACAGGCCAAACGGAAGGCCGGACGGTTATGGGCAGATGTGGTGCGTCAGAATCTACCGTGTCTGCAGCGGTCATCCGGGACACCGATCCATCAAGCGTTGTCGGCGCTCCGGGATGGTGGTTGGGTGTAAAAAAATGGAATATCGTATCATCGCCTCAAGATGAGGGATGAGAGTCCGAAAGCGCTTACGATATGAATTCCTGAAAATGGTTCGATAACTAGTGATTGACAACGCCCGTAGTGAACCGAAAAAATGTTCTCCACAAAGTCTTGACTGACTCTTAGTCTATTTAAGATTTGAGGAAACACTACTAATGCTATATAATAAATTTTTAGTGAATACAAAAAATGGGGAAGAGGAGAAGATATATGGTAAAAAAAATAGGAGTTATTTTATTACTATTATTTATTGTTTTTGGAAGTGGATTTGGCTATATTCAATATAAAAAAACAGATGTTAAAAATAGTGTGATTGAATATCTAACAACTAAAAAAAATATCTCTAAAGATGATATCATTTCCATTGAACCATTTTTTTCAAATTTAAAAGGGAATAAAGCATGGATGGTTAGTATTAAATTAAAAAATGATAATAGAACATATTTTTACTATAAAAATGATAAAGGTAAAGTCATTTTAGAGTCTTATACGGAGAATGGAATAGAACATATAATAAATAAAGAGCATTAATTGATTTTTAATCAATTAATGCTCTTTTTATTCTTACCATGTGTTATCTATAAATTGAAAACCATTATATTCAACATTATTCTTATCAATAAAACTGTACGGAGTAACAAGACTCCTTGGTTCAACATAAATTACTGCTCCGAACATAGTAGTCCGAACTTTAAAAATTTTACCCGCCTTATAATAAGAGTACCAAACTAATTCACTACAATATGTATTTGTAATATCTTTTGGACCTTTATTCGCATCTTTGAGACTATAAGGTATTTTTTTGTTTTCGAAATATTTTACAGCCATTTCCGCAGCCTTTTTTCCTAATTCACTTGATTTAGGTCTAATAACTTTAGAAGAATCATATCTCTTATGCCAGTCTTGTTCGCTTATAACCAGGGGATATGGTTCACTTTTCCAACCAGAGGTATGTAGAATATGTGTTGCATCAATATATATACCTGCATGCCCTGTAATTCCACTACTACTATATACATGCTCATTGAAAAATGAACATTTGGCTTCTCCTGCAACGAGCTTCCTCCTCCATGGCTCAGCTTGCAGGTTGAGTCTACAGGATCCTTGAAAAAAATGATGCAGCGCTCAGGGTGTACAGGATAACGGAGAGGTTAACTCTTTATGTTGCATGTATATAGTATCATTTGTTACAATAATATCTCCTGGTTTATTGTTAATTGCAGCTTTTACTTCCTTTTCAGGAGAAATTATTAACATACTGTAGATGAGCATTTTTCATTACAATAATTTCCATGGTTAGAGAGACAAACAGGGTACCCCTTACGCGATACGGAGCTGTTTTTTGATCACATCAATGGGAATATCTTGCTTTGCAGCGTCATAAATGAACTCGACGACGCTGTGGTCTTTCCGCGACCGAAGAAGCTCCAGCCCGGTGGAGAGGTTTTGTCGGGATTCGGCGATGCTGTACACGCAGGCCAACAGCACCACCGCCCAATACCGTTTCACCGCCCGAATGTGGCGAACGCGGTATCCATCCAGCTTCAGTTGATCTTTCGCCTGCCGGAAAAAGCACTCGATCGTCCAACGCTGAGCATAGTAACGCAAGATGTCTTCGTCCCCGAGTTCCCGGTCGGTGCTCAAGATGCAATGAAGATGTTCCGGCGCCATCGGCTGATCCGCCTTCCAAGCCAGCAGCACCACCGCGTCATCGAGGCCATGGATGGCCCCCTCATAGCGATACACGCGATAACGCTCCTGCCCCACCGTGACGAGGCGGGTGTCTTTGGACTCGATATAGCGGGCAAACTGCTTGGCTTGGATGGCGATGCCTTTCGGGTAGAGAATCCGGTTCGTCTTGAGCATCGCGATGACATGGAATCCCTGTTTCAGACAGGCTTCGATGAGCTTCTTAGACGGATACCACGAATCCATGAGCACATACACCGGCTGAGCCCGCTTCACCTTGAGCGAGGAAAGCATCTCGATCGCCAGGTCGATCTTGCTTTTTCCCGCTTTCTTGTCATACAGGCGGAACGCAAATGGGAACGCCTGCGTGAAGGTGTGCACCATCAGCCAAACGAGCGAATGCCCCCAGACCGATTGATGATCTTTATGCGAGTAGTGCCAGTCGCACCCTTGAATGGCGTGCACAGCCCGTGACGAAGGCTTTGTTTTTTGGCAAATCGTATCATCAATCGAAACAAAAAGGGGTTGATTCTTCCGTTTGGCCAGTCGTTCGACCTGGGAAAGGATCCACTCTTGAAGCTTCCCAAGCAGCCTTTCCTCGTTCCAAGGGCTTTTCGTGAAAAAGTGACTGAGCGTCGTTCGATGATTCGGATGAAAGCTCCAGTAATGAATATCAGTCAATGTTCCCGAGAATCCCTTGGTGGTCAAGGCATCGACAATATGAATGAGATGCTTGATGACCGGTTTGGAAAGCTGCAGCGTCAACCCCAGCGTGAAGAAAAACTTGTGGATTCCTTGGTGATGTGCTAATCTATTCATGAGACATGAACCTCCTTGTGGATAGTTGGTGGTACATCTATTTTACCCAAGGAGTCCGGTTCATGTCTCCTTTTTTGTTTAGTTGTCAATTTATGTCAGTGAATTTGCTCATCTACAGTAACATAATTGCTAAAAATGATAAAAAAATTCCTGAAAGATTTAACAAATTCTTAGTTTTCATTTTCTCATTCCTCCCGTTTCTATAAATTAATAGTTAGCTAAACTCATACATAATTATATTTGTTTAAATTTAATGGAAAAAGTTTTATTTTTCGACTAATTATTACAAAATTTTTCGATACAACTTAGGTAACTCTATTGTATTTCAGTTGTGTAACATTCATCTGTACTGTTAGAATGATAAACATAACGTCGTTATAACTGGGGTGAATGCGTTATGACGGGCGATATGAATGAGGGACAAATATTAATGGGGCCGAGCGACGTGTGTACCTTGCTAGGGATCAAGGAATCCACTTTGAGAAAGTATGCTCTCATCCTCCAAGACGCTGGGTACAAGTTTCACGTTAATGACAAGGGACAGCGAGGCTATTTCGAAAGAGACGTTATAGTCTTGAAGCGGTTCATGGAGATAAAACAAAGCAGCGATATGACGCTCGAACAAGCGGCGGAAGCAGTAATGGCATGGGTTCGGCAATCTAATATGGCGGTCAGCGTTATAGAGAAAAAACGGAATCGGAGCGTTATAACGATGATATACAAGCGCTAAAAGAAATGGTCGCCAAACAGAACGAGTTGCTAAAAGAACTCATGATGAGGCTGGATCAGCAACAAAAATACATAGAGGAAAGCCTAAAGAAAAGGGATGAACTTCTTATGCAGTCCCTAAAGGAGTCCATGGAGACACGCAAAATGATCGCGGCGGCCAAAGAGGAAGAAGGGAAAAAGAAAGGGTTTTGGGCCCGTCTGTTTGGTAAATAAGTCTGTTCATCAAATTGATGAATAGTTAGGGTCTGGAATCCGCAAATTGCGGACTCGCATCAAATACCATAACGGTGATATAACGCTATAAGCGACACAATTAAAGAGGGTGTCCCCAAAGTTGAGGACACCCTTAAAATTTAGGAGAAAATATCGGAGCAGAGCAAGGCGAATATCGCCCGATTATCGTAGTATCCAATGTTTGCCGTTATCCGAGTAAATTCGCTTCGGCTTTCCGTATCGAAGCAGCGCTTCTTTGGTCACGATCCGCAACCCGTCAAATTTCTCGGAAGAGAAAAACTGAGCGTACGGCACGACCCGCGAGCAGTCATCGATATAGGCAATTAAAAGCGTTTTTTGTGTTTTGCCATTCACACGAATCAACGGGCCATGGGACAAATCATCTTGCCAGAGCTCATTGACCTGATAGTACGCGAAATGTTTTCCTTCCGACCTTTTCTATTTAGAGGAAATTTTTTATTTCTTCTCGCATAATCAGCTCTAAGTAAAATGCTTCACACAAAATTTTATACATCATCTATTGCTCAATCATTATTATGATTTCCTTGTAACTATAATAAAAAACATGCTATCCTTTCTGTAAAGAAACCATAACTCCTTATATTCACGACCTAAGCTTTGTTTGATGATTAAATTGACATCTGCGCTTTCAGTCAGATATGAATGTTGGCTTGCGTATTGTTGTCACCATCTATGCGAATGAGTAATCGGTAATCCATCAGCGTTTGGTACATCTAAAGACAGTGTGTAGGGATGAAGACATATGTCTTGGACATATTTATTTTTCTTTTTTCCTTCGTATAATTCAGCGTCGACGAGGTAACTTTATTTTTCGAGATATATCAAACGGTGTAAAGCCATCACATCTTTTGTACATATGACTGACTTCTATTTTTTCGTGTTAGAATTGTCAAACGACGAGACATCATGATCTAGGGCAACTCACGATGGATCGCCAATCGTCAAGCAAGCAGTCGCTCGTTCCTTTCGCTTGCTAATAGGTGCGTTGGTTCTTCTTACAAGACCACTCGATGTATGTTGAAACAAACATCTCATCATTTCGATATGGTTAAAATCAGTTTCTCCTTTTGCGGGTAAACCGATGAAAGAATGAATGACATCATTGATACTCACTTATTCTTTGAAGATGGATAATGTTCGTTTAGTACCATCATGTCAACGATTTAAGTGAATTGTAAAGATGATTGTTTCGAGGATTCGGGAGCCTTAATAAAATTTACATCAATGTTTTAAGGGGGATGATGATAATGGAGAAAAAGAAAAGTGAGTTTTTGGGATGGATGAAGGCGATCATTATTGCAATTTTATTAGCTGCTTTTGTTCGACACTTCATATTTGCGCCGATTATAGTAGAAGGAGAATCCATGATGCCTACACTACACGATCAAGATCGTATGATTGTAAACAAAATAAAATATTCTTTTGTAAAACCGAAAAGGTTTGATATTATTGTGTTCCATACAAAAGAAAAAAAGGATTACATAAAACGCATAATTGGGTTACCTGGAGATCGTATCGAGTATAAAAATGATATTTTATATATAAACGGGAAAGCGTATAAAGAACCTTATCTAGATGAATACAAAAAACAAAACAAGTTTGATGGTCCCCTTACGGAATCGTTTACTCTAAAGGATACTCCAATCGGTAGAAACACTGTTCCTGAAGGCTATTTATTTGTAATGGGTGATAATAGAAGATATAGTAAAGACAGTCGTCATATTGGGGCCATTCCGATGAATGATGTTGTTGGCCAGGCAAACATAATTTATTGGCCTTTTAAACATATCCGAATAGTAAAATAAGCATTTCAAAAAGGCTTTACGGCTTTTCAGTAAAACAACTGAAAAGTACCAATAAATTTATTTTAAAATTAAATCGTAGTTATCAACACTGATAGCTACGATTTTTATTTTCGAGTGTTTCATTAATTTTTTTCTCCCGAGTTCAACAGTTTGAAGTCCATTTTAGGAAAACAAAATTTGAAAAATCCTGTTCTATTGAGGGTTTGAAAATTACTAGTCTAGAAAAAATACTGAGTTTCATAGGCATACGTTTTACCAAATTAATCCTTATTAATATGATTCACTCGCAAGCTCGTTCCATTAGCATATAAAATCGAGGAAGCAATAAGGGCTTCTTCAGTCTTATCTTTCCGATCGATTCATCCACATGAAATCAGCTTAGAATAGTTCCAATGTTTATTGAGAAATAAAAGCACAGAGATTTACAGAGAATTTAGTTTGCACCAACTTTACATGGAGTAATAGGCAACGATCGATCAATTGGGGACTTCGTTTTGTCTTGCAACCCCATCCTGAAATCGCAACCTCGAATGTATTTCGTTGGATTCAAGGGTTTGTCTAGGGTTTCTTTCAGATTTCGCTTCTCCATGGACACCCTTGCCTTTGACTGATGATTCACATATCCCAACATCCCCCGACGCCCATAGAGGACTTTCACCGCCTAGTTCATCGACCTACCCGGCACACAATAAAAATCGCAGTTGTAAAATTAAACAACTGCGATTTTATAAAATGGAAATTATGGTTTATAAACTTGAATTCCACCATATGAACTTACATCTTTTTCAGGCGTATTATAGTGTCTGACAGAATATTCACCTGGTCCAGGCTTAAATACTTTCTCAACATACCGCTCACTTCCACTAATTGTCCCCTTATACCATTCGACACCGTTTTTAAATATCTTATAAGTCGTACTTTTACGAGGAGCATTATAGTAATAATAAATGCCCACATGTAACTCTTGTCCACTTTTAACTGTTACTCGAGAAGTAGTTGCGCTACTTTCCCCTACGCGTAAATTAAGTCCTGATTGTTCAACTAAAACTGCGGCATAGGCACTAGTAATTGTAATGATCGAAAGAACTAATGAAGCTAAGATAATTAGTAGATTCTTTTTCTTCTTGCTAAATGTCATTTTGCCAAATCCCCTTTCTTTTTTTATTATTTTTTAAATAATTATACAATGGAAACTATGTCGAAATTTGTTACAATTTGTATTGTGTTTAAAAATAGTAATATTTTACTATTAGATACCAATTCTCTATCGATATAGGATTTGAAGCCAAGCATAACTTAAAATTGTCGATCATATTTACTCTTATTGAAAAAAGTGAGGAAAATCCTATAGCATAAACGGTGTGAACGAACTCCTTCATCGCCATGGATATTACGAGAAGAATGCCGTTGTAAGAGATCAAACGTATTGCATTTGGCTCCCCCGTTATTGGTGTTCCGAATGCCAGGGACGGTACTCCCCCCTTTCTCCTTCCCTATTTCCAATACACGATCCCAATGATTTTCTCCTATGTCAAAGAGCGATTAGCCTTGATCCGACAAAGAGGGATCCGTTTGTCCCCGTCCTTTCTGACCTGACAGGGCGTATCATTTTAGATATGACGCTCGAACAAGCGGCGGAAGCAGTAATGGCATGGGTTCGGCAATCTAATATGGCGGTCAGCGTTATAGAGAAAAAAACGGAATCGGAGCGTTATAACGATGATATACAAGCGCTAAAAGAAATGGTCGCCAAACAGAACGAGTTGCTAAAAGAACTCATGATGAGGCTGGATCAGCAACAAAAATACATAGAGGAAAGCCTAAAGAAAAGGGATGAGCTTCTCATGCAGTCCCTCAAGGAGTCCATGGAGACACGCAAAATGATCGCGGCGGCCAAAGAGGAAGAGGGGAAGAAGAAAAAAGGATTTTGGTCTCGATTATTTGGTAAGTAAATCAAACGATTCGGATTAGTAACGTCACTTGGTCTTGGATATTGTCCTCGGCCGCTCCATACGTCAAAACGTTATAAAACGGTGACATAACACCGATATATTTTGTCCAGGATAAAATAACAAATATTGAACTTTTAAGGTGACAAGTTTTTCTTTGACCGCATACTTTCTTAGAACTTCAAGATGGAATTTGTGGGGTATATCAAATAGGGTGGAGGTAATGAAAATGTTCTATATTCGAGAAAATCAAGAACTAAAAGGATGGGATCTTCTACTTAAATCAGAATCGCAAAACGGTGAAGACCAGTTGATTGCGACTTTCTATAACAAAATGTTTGCAAAAGTTACTTGCAATTATTACAACAGATTTCGTAGTAATCCTCACGAAGACCTAATTCCAGACAGACAAGGAAGGGAATTAATTTGATTAAATGTCTCGCCCCATAGAACTTGTCCATAAAGGATGAACTTGTGCTATATGAAGAAGCGGGACTCATCCTCCTTACACACTTGAATTATCAGAACGGTGATATAACGCCATGCGCCTGCCAACATAAAAAGGGCAGCCAAAGGGGAGTTTATATGTCAGGGTACAAAGTGGAGGAACTGTATCGCGAGATTGGAGAATATAAAGCGCGAATTGACGTGTACATAACCGCACAAGGTTATTATGAAGTAACAGCGGTATTTCTTGATAATCCCGGCACCAAGCCGCTGATCAAATTCGTCGATCGCAACAAAGACAAAGCGATTGCCCTGGCGTTAGAACGATTAGCACGGATATTGAACCGAATGCAATTACAATGAGTTTTTGGCCTACTTTGGTAGGCGTTTTTTATTGCAATATTTTGCAACAGTTTAATGTCCGATGAACTCGCAAACCACGAGGGAGCAGGCAAATTACCTACCCTTTATGTAAGTCTGCTCAAAGTTGGTCACACTGTTTTTTGTCTGACAAAAATAAAATACGACGACGTCATGTCTTTTTTATGCGTCCGAAAATTCCAGAATTGAAGGATAAGGCATGATGGGGTAAACAAAATTTACTGCATGGCCCATTACTCCTTTTTCTCAAGATTGAAAAACAACATCGTTTTTAACCCTTATCAAAAAATGACCACTAAAATTGGCGTATAACGCGTTTTAAACAGATGGGTAATGTTTTTATATTCCCTTGATTAAAAAACGCTCTACGGGATTAATAAGAAGCTTAAAATCGATTTTCTTTTTTATAAATCTCTATAGGATAGTCAGAAGTAAATTAGTTTCTCGTCGCTCCTTTTATTTTTTAAAGAACGAAAAGCCCCGCATACGCAGAGCTTTTCTGTAGGAAGCTTATACCTAAATGTTTTATTGGGTATGATTTTATTAATGACTTTGTATAATATTATGCTTCTGTTAATAAAATATCCACTTTTGGAGGATTTAAACTCCAAAATTCCAAAACCTTTTCCTCTAATTCTTTTAATAGTTCTGGACTAAGTGTCTTTTTTCCTTCAGGTAAACTATGATTTATTAGAATAGGATTTTATGTAGGGGCATCTTTTATTATTTTATTAGCAGGGTATTTAGTAGGAGGATTTATTGCTAGAATAACGGGGTAGGGGAAAGAAAGATGATTTGGGTTGTTGGTTTGATTTTTTTTATTGTTACTGTATTAAGTATTATCTTTTATTTTAAATGGAATGACAAAAAATATCTGATTTTAGGTGGTATTTCTCTTTTTCTAACCTCTTTTGTTATTGGTTATATAAGTAGTTAGTGGAGTTTTGTTTTATGGACTGTTCGAACGCAACACAATGGAATTTACTGCTTATAATCTTGATTATGTTGCATTCCAAACTTCTCAATGAAATCATCCCCCCTTTTGAAACATCAGGGGGGACGAATATATCATAAAAGCATCATTTTGACAATTTTAACGAAAAAATTATTGAGTTTTAGTGCCTTTAGCAACGTCTATAAGAACTTGAATAGCCTGTGTTACCAAATTAGTGTTTAAGGGAACATTAACTAAGTCAGAGTTAGCGTTACTTGTCGGTGTAGTTTCTTGGCTAACAGCGACTTCTTCTTTACCAAAAATATGAGGAAACAATTGTTGTTTAAGTTTTATTTGGTCTTCAGGTGAGAAAGATGCAAGATATGGGTTTAAAGTTTTTAATTCGATTTCCATCTTTCTATTTTTTCTTTCTTCAGCTTCATTATATGCTGCTTGTTTTGCTGTATAAGCGGTTAGGGAACCTAGGGCAACAGTAACAATAAATCGTGCAATTAATCCAGGCCAATCAATTTCATGGTTATTCCATATAAAAGCGTAAAAGCCATATGCAATTGTACCTAAGAACGAACCTATAGTTCCTATCTGCCACCAAAAAGCTGCTTTTCTCTTATTATCAGCGACTTCTTTAAAGTGTCCAGAAATTGAACTGGTTGATATAATACCCACTAATTCCTCAACTGATTTTTTATGGGACTCTAACATACTGTCGTAATCAGCCAGTTTCTGTTTGGTTTCTTCTAAAAAGGATTCATATGTTGAAGTTAACTCTTCTGTTATAGAATCAAATTTTTCCTGAAATGACGATATAATTTCTTGGGTTTTGTTATTTAAATCTTCAGTAATCTCATCAAATTCTTCAATAAATTTTCCTTTAAGCTCTAGAAATTGCTGAGATCTAGACTCTTGAGAAGTAATGAAATTTTGGTGGAGTTCATTATATTTATCTTGAATTTTTTGTAACTCCAAATTAAGCTTTGACTCATAATCTTCTATCTTCTGTTTAAAATCTTCAATCTGATCGTAAATAGAAGATGACTTTTCTAAAAATTCTTCTTGTTGTCGCTCCAAAAAAGATTTCTGTTGTCCAACTGATTTTCTAAAAGAAGTAACAGTTTCGCGAATTGTTTCAATTGACTCCTCATTAACTATGTTAACTAATTGGCTTGTAAAGAGTAGGATATTATCTAATCTTTGATTTAAAGTGTTTAAATGATTGTGGTCTCTAAAAGTTACATTAAAATTAAATAATTGATTATTAATATTATTAAGTTCGGCATTTATCTGATCTTGCAATGCCTTACGTAATAATAAAGGGTCTATCGAATTTATATGTACTTCTAAACAGGAGAGAACAGCCCGGACTCTATTTAGTGTTTGTATTGAGTACTCATCAAGACTTGTGGTAAAATCCTCATCATTTTCAATATTTTCTAAGGATTCTTTTGTTTTATCCAAAATTGAATACATTGGGTGATTAATAATTTGATCAATTAATGTCAAATTAGACCCCTTCCTTATTTAGCCTAAACATTTTCTTTTTGAGCCTCTTATTTACTATATTTGTTTTGGTTCATCACCAAATTTTGTGATTTAGTGACAAAAAATAGAAAGCACTGACGAGATCCTGGCAATAATGTTAGCGGTGAAATAAACATTAAGGAGGTCTCGTAAGTGCTTTCTATACCACTAGGATTGCCAGAATTTAAAGTGATTAAACAAGAACTTCTTTCCTATGGTTATGCGATTCATGTAGAGAAAACAGAGACACAGGAACGTTGCCCTCATTGTGGGTTTGCCACTTCCTCTGTCCACGACAGACGGACAAGAAAAGTACGGGATTTGGCGATTTTCCATCAACCGGTGTACTTGTTCGTGAAGGTGAAGCGCTATCGATGCTGGAATTGTTCCCAAGTGTTTTCCGCCTCTTTGGAATCGATTCAACCAAATCAACACTATACCAATCGATTTTGTGAGTACTTGTATGAACTTTGTGAAGGCTCCACCATTCAAGAGGTTAGCCGAAAGCACTGCATCTCATATACGACATTGGAACGCATTTATTACTCCATCGCGTCGAAAAAAGCAAAAGAACGCCAAGCAGCAACGGAGGCATCTTTTCAGGAAGGAATGGTGCTTAGCTTAGATGAAATCGCTGTAAAAAAGGGACATCAGTATGAAACCGTATTGATGGATGCCAAAGCTGGATCGGTCATGGGAATGCATGCCGATCGCCAATGTGACTCCGCCATCAACTTGTTGAGCCAAAATATCCTGTCGAAAGAAATGGTCCAAACGGTGATTCTTGACATGTGGGAACCTTATCATAAGGCGGTTCGCGCCCTGTTTCCATCTGCTTCGATTGTCATCGATAAGTACCATGTGGTTCAAAAAGTGACCCAAGCCTTGGATCAAGCAAGAAAGGAATTTTCTCCATTGAAAAAGGCTCGATATCTTCTCTTAAAAGGCTGTGAAAAGCTTCGTAAGGACCAACGGCTTCGATTAGACGATATCTTGGAGGAGTATCCGACACTTTCCATTGCTTATTATCTGAAAGAGTTGTTTCGGGATTTTTACCGAACCGATGGATATAACGAAGCAAAGGAACGCTTGGAAGAATGGATTAAGTTAGCCAAACAGAGCCCTTTTGCTTCTTTTCAGGAAGCAGCCAACACGCTTGAAAGGTGGAAGGAGCCTATTCTTTCCTACTTTTTGTGCCCATATACGAATGCCCGAATCGAGGGGACGAATCACAAGATCAAAAACATCAAACGCCGGGCATATGGCTATCGAAATCTAGAACGGTTTCGTTTACGTGTATTTCTGGAGTGTACAGGGAACACTACAGGTAGTCAGGCTGCCTAAGCACTCCCTTCTTCCGCTATCGGTATGATAGTTGGTAGAATGGAACCCGTCAAGGAAAGCACTTGACTGTTTCCATTCTACCAACTTCGTGGTCTGTATGCGGAAGAAGGATCCTGACTGATGAACCTATTTCATCCAGCTAACATGTTTCTAGGATTGAGTAGAAATCACAGAAAATGGTGAAGACCCCAAAAAAATAAGAGCGTTTAAGCCCTTATTTTACAACAATTTTTCCGACATATTGGGCATGACCTCGGTTACTTTGTATATTTAGTTCTAATATATAGTTCCCTGGATTATTTGGCAGAATGAAAGTATGATTTCCCTCTACCTTTAATTCGTCTTTTTGATTTGCATCTCTCCACAAATAGGCCATTATTTGCTCAAGCTTAAATTCTTGATGCTTAATCAATTGAAGTTTCACCATCTGCTTTTTATTTGCTTCTATGGGGCTTTTCTTTTGTCCTAAAGCATAAACACTTATATTTTCCTCCATCTTATTTTCAGAGACAATATTCCCTACTTCCCATGTGTGAGCTTCTAAACTTAAAATATATTCTTCGTTATTTGTAATTAGTTTAGCTTCAGGTGGAAAAGTATTGTAGTCTTCTGATATTAATCCATCTTTTTGAAATATGTATATGGCTCCAATAGCTATAATCGCCAAAGATATTTTTGATAACTTGTCCATAATTAATCTCCTTAATTAATCATTTTTACTATATTATACCAAATGCATATTCTTTTTGTATGCTTTTGTGTGAGTAAAATGTTTGTGGGAGAAATTCTTAGAATTCCCCGATGAGGGGGTTGGGAACGTAGGTTCGCAATCTCTCTCATCGGGGCCACCAAGCGAAGCCGCGGTAGGATCCGAAGTCCAAAACATGAAAAAGGACTCTCTCCCTATTATGATAATGATTGACCAAAACACCCAAACAGGAGGAGAGAGTCCCATGAATATTCAACAACATCTTACCAAAAATTCGTTGACATGGAAAGAGATCGAACTTGATTTGTTTCGAGCCTTGCAAAACGCCTTCGCCGAACTGTTTACGGCTTTGTTGGAGGACATCGACCGACAATTGGCGGAAACCCGGAACAAGCGCCGATACCACTTGAAAGACAAACGACGCACCACGATTCAAACCCTGTTTGGCGAAGTCACCTTTGAGCGGAACTACTATTTAGACCGGGAACAAAACCGTTACACGTTTTTGCTTGATTCCTTTTTAGCGTTTGATGGATCGCAGTCAATCAGCCCTTGTCTAGAAGAAACGGCGGTGGGATTGGTTGTGGAGTGCTCTTCCTATTGCAAAGCGGCTCGTACGCTTGCCCAGATGGTCGGGTATCCGGTGATGAGCCATGAGGCGATCCGCCAGTTGGTGCTCGAAGCTGAAGCTCCGCTGCACTGCCCGGTGGACCAGCGATATGGACGGGTGCTGTTTGTGGAGGCCGATGGACTGTTTGTTTCTCGCCAAGGGAAGGGAAAACGGGCCAAGGAAGACAAAATCCTGACCGTTCACGAAGGGTGGAAGCGCAACGGCTCACGGATCGAATTTGTCAATCAGCGCCATTACGTCCATGAGGGCAAGAGGGAGGTGTGGGAAGGCTTCGAGGAATTTTTGATGAACGAATATGCCTATGATCCGTGTCGGGATCTTCTTGTCATCAACGGGGACGGCGCTCCATGGATTACCGCGTGCCGGGAGTATTTCAAGGGACGGGTCTGCTTCCAATTGGATCGATTCCACGTGGCGCGTGAGTTGCGCCAATGCCTCTCGGGCCATCCACGGTGGCAGGCGATTCGGCAAAAGCTGGCGAAGCAGGATGAAGAGGGGTTGCTTGTGGAACGGAACAGCGCCCTCGGCACGCTGGGGGACGAAGCGAAAGAACAACAGCTGGCTGCCTTGATCCACCGGATCGAATCGATGCCGGGATGCATCCGTGATTACCGGGAATGGCTGAAGGAGCAAGGAGTGGACACAACGGGCATGTATCCGATGGGGAGGGCTGAAAGCGTGATGAGCCAGCTGGCGTATCGGGTGAAATACCGCCGCAGTTGGACAGACAAGGGACTCAGGGCGTTTTTCAAGGCAATGATTGCCCGGATGGATGGGATTCGTCTTTTCGGACGTCGTTTAGGAGAAGAATCGTCGCATCCGGCGGAGGAAACGGCATCTACCAAACAGACGATCGTGAACAAGGCGAAACAACGCGTCCGCCGTCTTCTTCCGGAGGTAACGCGGAATAACGTGCCATATTTACAGCAATCGTCCGGGACACCGATCTATCATGCCCTGTCTGAACTCAAGGGATGGTAAAAAAAGGTATACATATCGGTCTGTCATGGCAAGGGATGAGAGTCCGAAAGCGCTTACGGATGGGATTCAAAAAAATGGTTCGCTAACCTATGACTTACATCTGTTTTCAGCGAATCAAAAAAGTTCCCACAAAGTCTTGACTGACTCGCGTTTGTTCCGTAACTTGATCAATTTTATAGTTTTGTGTACAATTCATCTGAAGTCCTCCTTGGTATGGTGAGTGATGTGGTTGACACCCCTGCATCATACCAAGAGGGCTTTTTTTGATCAAGTCCCCGGAAAAGCTCCTAACGGGAATGCTCCTTTACATTACAGTTTCTCTTGGCGTACCTTTTCTCTCATTAATTAATAACGAAGA
>NZ_CP103463.1:0-20896 GCF_027942335.1 Geobacillus sp. CX412 | reverse complement strand
TCCCGAAGCAGAGCCTCGAGCGATTTGTATCCTTTGTTTTTGACAGACTTGACAAACAGTTCGGCGCGGTCTTCCAATGGCACATCATTTTCAATGCAATAATCAAGGAAGCCAAGCAATGTTCTGGCTGTGATTAAAAATCCGCTGATGGGATTTCCGGTGATTCTCTTGGCTTTGTCCGATATCTTTTCCAGATTGCGCTCCCCGCTGAAGTCGTTTGCGGTCACATAGCCGAAAAACGTCAGCTCTTTGCCCTCATATCCAGTGTAATTGGGGATGTATTCGGACGCCATATGTGAAGCCAAGGAGGAGGACAACGGGAACTTTTCTGCGTAGTTTTTGGCGTCAATGATGCCGAATTTGCTGCCTCCATATCCGGCGATAATTTCGATTTCTGTTCTTTCCCCGTTCTTGGTTTTAGGTCGCATTGCAACATCGAACCCTAAGGCGCTGAATATTTGGCCGGTCTTGTCTTCAAACGCAAGGTTGTCCTTTTCATTCAAGTATGCTTCTACAAAATCGGAGTTGATCCCTTCAAAATCAGCCTTGTTTTCCACTATCTCATGAATAACCTTTTCAATGTCTCTTGGCGATAAATATTTTTGGAGGGCCTTGGCGATTTCCTCTTTCGACATCGATTCTATGGATGGAAATTGAGCAAGGATTCTCTCTGCTTTCGCCCGAAGCTTGCTGGAATTTGCAGCCGGTTTTATATTGCCGTATCTGCTGGCCTTGTAGCTGTCGACATCCAGGCCGCTGTTTTCTGCCATGCGCTGTAGTGATATCATATATCGTGTATTAAATGGGTATCGCCTTTCGATTTCAGCGATTTCTTGCTTAATTTCATTGAGCCTGGAAGACTCACCTTTCAAAGCCTTGCCGCGAATGTACTCGACTAATCCTGTATAATCGCTTATGAGCATAAAAGTGTGGGCCACGTCGGAGTGGGCTTCGTAAAAGTCTCTCGCCCCTTTGTCTGATCTTTCTCTATGGTCGAACTTGGCGGCGATGTCTTGTTTCATTTCTTCTCTCTCGCGATGGTCGGCTTTTCGGAAAGCCAATATTTTATGCACAATTTCATCCAGTTGTGAGTCCTTTTGGGCTGTCATGGCAAAATAAGTGATCTCCTCTTTTGTTACATAAAAGTCCAGCCTTTCGTCGTTCGCCAATTTGATCAGAAACAGAACAGGGCGAATCCGAAACCCTTCATCGAATTTTGGACGGAATCCCGGTTCGAGAAAATAGGCGTTTGGATATTGGAGCGTCAAGATTTGTTTTCTTGTGTTTTCGTACACCTTTTCTCCCTGGATGAGCTTTTCCCCGACCTTTGTAAGGCGAATATATCCGTCATCATCTACATAACAATAGGAAAAGGTTTTGAGCATAGCCATCCATGTGCGTCCTCCGGAACCGTCATGGCTGACGTTGTTTCTTTTGATCCCCATGTTGGCGAGCTCTTCTTCGTATCGTTTATGGACTTCTCTATTTCCCGCCCATTTCAGTCTGAAATCATCCGTCGCCTTTTGCAAAGCCAGCAATGCTTCCTGGTGGAAGCGGGGGTCTCTTTCCGGACGTGTAATAAACCATACCTTTCTGGCATTTTTCTCATTCACGGTCGAGCATCTCCTTTATTTCCGCGTAGATGTTTCTCTCTTCGATTGTAAATGGATCGACTTTTTTGAACTGGCTGGTGGAAAAGTAAAAATCCAGTGATTTGAAAAACTCCTTGTTTTCATTGATCAGCTCAGTGATGTCGGCATCTGAAATTTGGTTGAGAATGCTGACGGCTTTCTCAATTTCATTATCGATCAAAATTTTTGAATAAATAGAAATCTTATTTTCCCCGATAATCTGTTCAGCTGCATGCACATAACGGATTATGGTGGTCACAGACGGGACCGACATTTCGTTGATGATTTTATTGAAGGCGTTGTCAGGAGCTCCAATATATCGGCTGATTTCTCGGTTTGTAATCCGATGCTGAGATAAAAGCCTGTTGAAGTTGTCCATCACTTCCCTGCTTATAATTTTGCTTAGTATTTTTTGCAATAAATTTTTATTTCTCTTGGAATTATCAAGCAAAAAATTCCTCACCCCTTCCAATCAACATCATAATATTTATTTTTGTTCAATGTATAAACCTTATAAGGTTATAATTTTTCGCAAAATAAAAAACGCTTGTTGCATCCAAGCGCTCATCCATCCATGGCTTGATCAATAAAATGCTTTATCTGTTTTATTGTTTGATCAAAATCCTGTTTCAAATCATGTTCCCACACTCTTAAGCAATTCCAGCCGATTTTTCTGTAATAATCATTGACTTCTTGGTCCCTCTCTTTGTTTCTCAAGAGCTTTTTTTCCCAATAGTCTCTATTGCTTTCGGGCATATTCCCGTGCAGTGGACATCCGTGCCAGAAACATGAATCGATAAAGATGGCGACTTTATACCTTTTGATGGAGATATCAGGTTTCCCAAGAAGGGTCTTGTCGTTTTTTCTAAACCGATACCCTTCCCTCCAGAGGGCTTTTGAGACCGCATCTTCCAACTGTGAACGCGATTTTATGGCTTTCATGGTTTTGGACCGCTGTTCCTTGGTGAGATTGTCGCTCAAATAGATCACCTCGGTCAGTCAAGCGTTTCAAAAGTGTATATTCAATACCTATTATACCAGATAACTTCAACCCGCGCCGGTCTTCCCGGCTGACCGCCTTCTGGCCCTTGGCCATCCGGCTGAAGCCTGGGGAAGTCCGGTGCTCAGTCTCTCAAAGAAGCCGCTCGCATCCAGTTTCCTGCCGCTGCCCGTGGCCGTACGAAGCCAGGACAAGAAGTAAACCAAAACACCCCCGCGGCTGGTTTTATTTAATTTTTGTCAGACATAAAAAGCGTACTTCGACAATTATCGACAACAGGCACAGGCGCACCGGCGCTTCCGTTTCCTTTTGGTCCGGGTCCCCGGGGCGGTGTGATGGTCGGCTGGCAGCCGGGAAGGCTCCCCCACTGCAAGCCCAGGCGCCGAAGCCCTCGCCTTCCGGCTCGGCCCAGCCTATCACACCGCCCTTCCCGGCCCAAAAGACTACGGGTCGCCGGTTCTGAATCAATGGTGCGGCAACCTATTTTCTCACAGGAAACTCATCGTATAATTTGTATTATGTGTCTACCATCATCGTTTTTTCTATGTTATACTCGCCGTATAAGTTATATTTTTCGGGGGGTTGGATCGAAACGCCACAAAATAAACTCGCCATATAATATAGAGGTGGAACGAATGCTACGTGAATATGAGGACTATCTCCGGGAGAAGGGATGTTCCCCAAATACCGTGCTCTCCTATTTAAACGATGTGAATCAATTTTTTAAATATCTGGATCTTCGCTCCGGCGATTACGTGACCTCGGCGGACATCCGCAAATGGATTCAGCAAATGCTCCATCCGGACGAAGGGAAGCCGTTTGCGGCCTCAACGATCAACCGACGGCTGAACGCGCTCCGCAACTTTTACGGCTGGGCAGTCGAGCAGGGGTATGTCGAGCAGAACCCAATGAACGGCATTGCGGATTTGAAAACGGCGGATGAGGATCAAGAGACCATCATGTGGCTGACCGAAGAAGAATTTGAAGACCTGTTGCATCGGATGCGGAAAATGCCGGTTCACAGTCGAGGCGTCGATCCAGAGGAAAAATATCGCCGCGACCGGGCGATTGTGTACTTGTTTGTCTACGCCGGCCTGCGGGTGGAGGAGCTCTCGAACCTGAAGCTCACGGACATCGACCTCGAGATGAAGCGACTTCGGATCGTTGGCAAGGGGATGAAGGTGCGGACGGTGCCGGTTTCAAACATCTTATTGGCGGAGCTTCAGGATTGGCTGGCATTTCGTTCGGAGATGGCCAAAAAGAAACCGCATGTAGCAACATCTCCTTATGTTTTTTATAGCCAGCGCTCGTCGAAATTTTCCGTGCGTGGCATTCAGCGGATGGTTGAGAGCTACAGCCCTCCGGGTAAGAAGCTGACGCCGCACATGTTTCGCCATACGTTTTGCAAGTGGATGCTAAAGGCGACGAACAACGACATCGAGAAAGTGCGCCGGCTGGCTGGCCACAGCCACATCGCCACGACGTCACGGTACTTAAAGGATAGCTACAGTGATTTGGCGGATGCGGTGGAGGCGTTGCCGAAGTTTTAATCTTATTGCATGTGGTGAGGGGAGAAAAGCAACAATATATGAGGGTGACATCGCTGGTTTATTGTAAAATGAGGGGCGTTATGGATTCTTTACATCCACGGTTCAGAGGGACCAGCTTTTCTCTGCAAACCATTTTTTCGGCGAAAAAAGAGGCTAAACCAAAAGACCGTTTTTCTTCACAGTCGTTTGACGAAAGTGTTTCGCTCGCATATACAGTGATTAGAAATGGTGTCCCGTTGCGTTTGGGACACCCCCTTGTGTGATGTTTCTTTTAGCTTGCTGATAAAACACCCGCAGCTTTCACACGGACGCGGGCCGCATTTCCAGGCAAATAAGCCAAAGGAATGTCTTCCATATCGACGATTTCGATAGTTTCAGGAGTTGCTCCTGCTTTGACGGCCTCGTCGATCGCCATTTTTTTCGCCAATTCCAACGTTTTTTCCCTTCCCAGTTTATCTAGGGCGAAAACCCTTTCCACTTGGCCGCTTACTTGGGCAATTGCAGCCCCGATTGCGTTGGCAACCCCAAAATGGTCCGGGCGGATCACTTTGGAAGCACCTTTCAGCTGATCTGGCAAAAGCACGCTACCTCCCCCGACAAGAATCACGGGAACAGAGCCTGCACTTGTTTTCATTTTATCGATCGCCTCTTCGACCATCTCCACCATTCTCTGATAAATGCGATTAAGCAGTCCGCTATCTAAATGGGCTACTTTTTGTGGATCACCAATATTTGCTTTACCTAACGCAACTGCAACGTCCGTGGCTGTTAAAGTGTCGCCCCCAAACACCATCCCTTTTTCTGGGAGTTCGTATCCTACGCTATCTGGACCAATCGTGAAACTTCCATCTTTCTGAACGCGGATAATGGTTCCCCCGCCTAATCCGATAGAGACTAAATCAGGCATACGGAAATTCGTACGCACGCCGCCGATCTCCACAGCTAAGGATGATTCTCTTGGGAAGGAATGAATCAAGACGCCGATGTCTGTCGTCGTTCCCCCGACGTCCACAACAAGCGCATCCGATAATTTTGCAAGATAGGATGCCCCACGGATGCTGTTTGTTGGACCGCATGAAATCGTCAGAATCGGATACTTCATTGCGTATTCTACGTTCATCAATGTTCCGTCATTTTGGCCAAAAAATACTTTCGCGTTAATGCCTTCCGCTTTTAATGCATTAATAAACCCTTCAGCGGCTGTTTTGGCGACATTGACCACCGCCGCGTTTAAAATTGTGGCGTTCTCGCGTTCCAATAAACCAACGCTGCCGATTTCATGAGAAAGCGAAACCGCAATGCCGCTTCCCAGCACTTCCCTGATGATTTCGGCGGCTTTTTGCTCATGATTTTTTGATACCGGCGCGAAAACGGAAGTGATGGCGACGGAATCGACCTTCCCTTTTATTTCGTTGGCAATGCGGTACAAATGCTCAACATCCAGCGGTGCGATTTCTCTTCCGTCAAATTCATGGCCGCCTCGCACGATATAAACATATTTTTCGAGCTGGACACGCAAATCCTCTGGAATTCCGACTAAAGGCTTTACCGCCAAAGTGGCGGGGGCACCAATGCGAATAACAGCGACCTTGTTTAGCCGCTTCCGTTCCACGATCGCATTTGTGCAATGAGTCGTTCCCAACATCGCATAACGGATTTTTTCGCGTGGAACACCTGCTTTTCTGATTACTTCCCGCATCGCTTGATAGATCCCTGTACTGACATCGGCTGTGGTAGGCGTTTTTGTTTCGGAAATGACCTGATATTTCTCGTCTAAAAGCACCGCGTCTGTATGTGTACCACCAACATCGATGCCGATTCTGTAGCTCATTTCATCGTCACTCCTTTGTTGACAAGCTCTTCTACAGGTGTGTATTCGACATCATAACCAAAATAAGCAGGACCGCAAGTTTCGATTCCTTTTGGCGTGCGCCATTTCGGATGGCATGGAATTCCAATGACAACTGTGCGCGCTCCGTACCGCAAACCTTCCGTTGTGATCGGGAGACCTGTTTCGCTGTCTAGTACCGCGATTAAGTCAGGAGTGACGCAAAGCAAGCGATCTTCCGTTTTTGCAAGCAAATGTTCGTTTTGGAAGCGAAGCTCCAACGTCTCCCCTTTGTATTTTTCCAATCCCTCGATTTTCGCGGTTCCTCTGGCGAATCCAGTTTCTGTCTTCCGATTCACGTCTACCACTTTGCCACGGAATAACTCAAATCCATTTGTCAATTGAATAATTTCACCGATAGGATCACGGTTATTTTCTTTCGCTAGGCGTATCGAGCGCCCAATTTCCTCTTCCAATCGCAAAATATCATGGATGCCGCTCTCTTTTAGGTTCTTACCGGTCATCGGGTAGATTGCGAACATCACTGATCCACCTTTTTGGACAGTGGCACTTCTTGCAATTCTCTCAGCCCATAAATTATCAATCGTATTCAGTAACGTCACGTTTCCTTTTTCATCCGCAATCACCATCGGTGTGGCAGAAATACCGTCTAGATAAAATGTCACCATTTGCAATTCCGGAAAAGCTCTTCCCATGCCATCGACATCGACTACCGGTAATCCGAGTTGCGCCGCCAGCGCCAAAGGCAGCATGGAGTTAACCCCGCCAGCTTCAATCGGGAAAGTAGCAAAAACTTTTTTTTCTAAGTATTTTTCCAACGTTTGAAACGCCACTTTCGCTTCATGGCCGCTCGGAATTTTCTCTACCAATACGGTTGGCGCTCCCATCATACCTGACGATACCACTAAAGCGTCTTCAGGAACTTCGTCTACGGACAGCAAAGGAATTGGGCCGAATTCTTCAATAGCTTGTAGGGCCATCAATTTACCAACATAAGGATCCCCTCCGCCTCCTGTCCCCAATAATGCTGCGCCTACCGCAATGTCCTCTATTTCTTGTTTTCCTAAAAGCCTCACTGCTTCTCCCCTCTCTTTATTGAATATTTTCGTTTGTTTCCAAGTTACGTTGTTTCGACATGTTGATCATTTTCATCCCAATCCAATACATAATGGCACTGACCAGTAAAGAGTTTAGCGAAGGGATGCCAAACTGGATGAAGTATCCGGCGAAAAAGCCTAACGCCCACGCGATCAAAGTGATTGGATTAATAGGCTCGGCATTTTCAGGCAATTGGCCTTGCAATCTGCTTTCATCCAGAAATTTTCTTCCCCTTTTCAAAATAAAATAGTCTACCACCATGATCCCAGCGATTGGAGGAATCCAAACTCCCAAGAAAACGAGGAAGTTTTGAAATTTTTCCAGAATCCCCAAAACGGAAAGCACCGTTCCGACAACCCCGATGATAAACGTTATCCATCCTCTGTTGATTTTTTTGCTAAAGACAGAATCAATCAAGTTGGATAAGCCTAAAGATGCGGAATAAAGGTTCAAATCATTGATCTTTACTGTCGCAAAAATAACAATTGCTGCGCCAAGCCAGCCTGAGGTTTGCAACACAATGGTGACAACATCGTCGGTTCCTACCGCGTGCGCCATCAACACGGCAATCATGTTAACTCCTAGCTCTCCAACAAACGTGCCAATTAACGTCATCCAAAACACATCTTTTCCGTTTCGACAATACCGGCTCATGTCAGGTGTGATGACCGCTCCGATCATAAACCCTCCGGCTACCATCGTAGCGGCGACACCAAGGGAAAGATCTGGACCCGGATGGGGAGAATGGATTAATTCTGTTACCGAATGATCGCGCAATACTTGATAGATCCCGTATCCGATGACTGCCAGAAAGCCAGGAACTGCAATTTTTGCCGTCCAGCTGAGCCATTTAAACCCGAAAATGACGATCGCTGTGACAAACAATCCGGTTAATGTGGCTGCTAAAGGAAATCCAAGCGCTCCGTTTAGTGCTTCATCGATACCTTTGGCAAACACGGCGTTTTGGATGCCGAACCATCCAATTAGTCCAATCGAAATGACAGCGCCGATAATGCTGGATCCGTACCTGCCAAAGCCTGTCCAACGGGCCAATAAACTCGTGGACAACCCTTCTCTTGCTCCTGCGATTCCCATCAATAAACTGACAATCTCCAGCACCACGCTCCCGAGCATTGTCGCCCAAAAAGCTTCCCAAAATGTCATTCCGTAGCCTAATGCGGCTCCAAGCATAAATTGGGATAGTGCCGTTAGCGCTCCGATTCTTACTAAAAGCACTTCCCACATTGGCAGGCGTGCTTCCGCCGGAACCCGGGAAAGCGAAAAATCATCTGTTGACATTTTCCCTGCCATTGATCCTACCTCCTTCACTTGGAAAAAGTGTTTGGGTTTGTTGCTGACTGAGAATAAATCTCACGTTATTGTAGCTTACATCCCCCCTTTCGAAGAGAGCGATAATACGCCGGTGACCTTAATTCTCAATCTTAACGCTTTGCTTGGGACATAAGCCAAAGGAATGGTTTTCGCCTCTTGGACTGCAACTGTTTTAGGATTCGCCCCGGAGCTTATCGCCATATGTGTTGCTTCATTGATTGCCGAGTGTAGAGCTTCATTTGGATTAAAAGGATCCATCCACACCATCCGGTCGATATATCCGCTCACCGGGGCAATACAAGCCCCGATGGCATTCGCATATTGATGGTAGTTGGGGACAATGACATCCGCCCATGGATAATGAAAGCGTTCGGCCAACTGTTGCCCGCCGCCTCCAACAAAAATGACGGGAAGCGGCTCATACCGTGGCTGGAACCGCTGAACGGCTTGATACAATTTTTCGAGAAATTCCTCGTTGTCAAGTTGTTCTTGCTGAAAAGGGAGCGAAACAATATCGGGCATTGGAACGTTGACACGCACGCCATCGATGAGTTGGTTCCGCCTTTTTTCTTTCGGGAATCCGTTTTCCAGTAATGCGACATGAACAGAAGAGCCTCCGACGTCCACAACGACGCCGTTTTTTATTCCGGTCAGAAAGGAGGAGCCAAGCAGACTGTTGGTGACTCCTGACCATAACGTTCGTATCGGGTAGCGTAGCGCATATTCATAAGACATAAGTGATCCGTCATTTTGCGTAAAGTAAATATCACAATGGATTCCAAAATGTTGAAACATGAACTGCAATCCATGCAACGCGCGATCCATCACTTTGGATAATAACGCGTTGATGATCGACGCGTTCTCTCGTTCGATAAACCCGATGCTGCCTATTTCATGAGACAAAGTGATCGGTATATCTGTTCCGACGATGTTGCGGATATGGTTTGCGACCATGGTTTCATGTTCTGGATTCATCGATGAAAACGTTCCTGTGATCACGATCGCCTCGATGGTTTCTTTGCCGCGCCAACGGGAAAAAAACTGATCGATGTGCGAACAATTCATTATTCCTAAAGGTTTTCCTGTTACTTCGTGTCCTCCGTCTATGTCCAAATAATCAGGTATCACATAGCGTCTTAGAGAATCATTTCCTTCAAAAAGCGGAGGTATTGCGTTTTTTCCGCTTCCGATGCGGAGTACGAAAACTGAGGAAAGATTTTCCTTTTTCTCAGGGCTTGCAAACAATGGGTTGTCCCAATCATGACGGCGGCAATATCCTTCGGATCAGTTTGATTGTGCTCAATGATTTCTTTCAAAACAGCGCAGATGCCGGACGCAATATCGGGAGAAGTAGGTTTTTTCACTGTTTGCACAATTCGTGAATAGCTGTCAAGCAAAACAGCGTCAGTATTCGTTTCGCCCACATCGATCCCTAACCGGTACATTGCTTATCCCTCGTTGTTGTTTGTTTTTATTCTTTCTTCCATAGGAATAAACGGCTCTGCTATGCCAAATTGCATAGGCCCCACTACATCAAGCATCCTAGTGGTTTGCAACAAGAATGGGCTCGGGATTGCAATTACCCATACTTTCCCGTTGTTTTCCAATTCTTCGACAGACAACGGATAGCCTGTTTCTTCATCGAGCACGCAAATTAAATCCGGCACCGTCACTAAAGTGACGTTATGTTTTTGCACCAATAAATATTCGTTGTGAAAGAAAACTGACAAGTATTCGCCAATATATGATCCGCTTCCTTCCACGACGAGTGACCCTTGCAACGTTCCTTCGATAATGTTCCTTTGCAAATCTACGATTTTGCCTTCGAGTAGCTTGACTGGTTTTCCATATATGGATTTCTGAAAAACTTGTTGCATTTTTTCCATTACATCTTGAGCATCCATAGCAACGGATAGAGCTTCGCCAAGCCGTATCGTCAACGTGTACGTTTGGAGGATGCCTGATTCTCTGATTTGACATCCTTGCATTGGATAACAAGCGATCGCCGCCCACCCTCCTAAGTTGGTGACAAGAGTCCTTGCTTGCTTTTCGATGTCCGTATTTTCGACCGATAAAAGAAGATGTGTTTTACTGGGACGGTTGGCAATCACGGCCGGGCTTGCCTTCACACCAAAACCATGATAGGTTGTCATTTGCAACTGTGGAAACGCCCGCCCCATGCCATCGGCATCGAGTAGCGGAAGGTTGGTTAACGCAGCGGCAATGACCGGAGTCAGGGCATTCATTCCGCCGATTTCAAGGCCTGTAATCGCTGATGCTGCGATGTGTTTTTCGTTTTCAATCGTTTCTACCACTTTTTTCAGCTCGCTACCCG
This sequence comes from Geobacillus sp. CX412, assembly GCF_027942335.1. Lineage (NCBI taxonomy): Bacteria > Bacillati > Bacillota > Bacilli > Caryophanales > Anoxybacillaceae > Geobacillus > Geobacillus sp. CX412. The sequence goes on along the minus strand of NZ_CP103463.1, from coordinate 10,101 downwards.
ACGGAAGATGTTCGCTGAAAATCGTCGGTGAACCCATGATAGCGACCGGTATTACCCATGCTTCATCCGGAACATGGAACGGAGACAGGAGAGGGACAGGTCCGTTTTCCCTTATGGCCCGTTTGGCCATCAATTCTGTTAGCTTGACATCTCCCCCGCCGCCTGAACCTAAATACATTGCTCCGCGCGAAAGGGCAACTACCGTCTGTTCATCCATATATCGTTTCATTGTTTCCTCCTGCATACGTTGAAATGCAAATACCATGCCAAGAATTTAAAAGGAAAAATCATAAGTTTTACGATTTATGAACGGAATAGATTGTAATAATTTGAATATATAGAAAATTTATCAGCTATCTCCACTGGTGTTAAATCAACCTTCATCTATATATTTCTCTTTTTTTATCTTTTTTTCTCATATTTTCTTAATAATTCTCATTTTGAGAATTAACGCCGGCGTTTCATTTTTTCTAATTTCCGGTAAAGGGTGGCTAAGCTGATCCCAAGCGCTTCCGCCGCTTTCCGTTTTCCTTCCGTGCTGGTGCCAAACCGTTGCAATGCTTGGATGATCAGCTGTTCTTCCACTTCATTGACCTTGTACAGTGATTCGGGAAGATGGTTTACTGTTTGGGGCTCTTTCATTTCTTTTTCCATATCGTGCCGTTGATCTTTGGACATCTCTCGTATGGATGCTGGCAGACTGCTGACGGTGACGAGATCGCCGATTTCCAAATTGACGATATATTCCACCATATTTTCTAATTCCCGGATGTTTCCCGGCCAATGGTAATCAAATATTTTTTTTAAGGCCTGGGAGGAGAAACGTTTCGGTTCTTTGCCCAACCGCTTGCAAAATTTGTACATGTAATATTGGATCAGCTCGTATAAATCTTCTTTTCTTTCCCTCAAAGGAGGGACGTAAAGCGGAATAACGTTGAGACGAAAGTATAGGTCTTCTCGAAATTGGTTGTTGGCGATCATCGATTCTAAGTCTTTATGAGTGGCTGCGATAATCCGAACGTTCACCTCAATCGATTTTGTGCCTCCGACTCTCTCAATGCGCCGTTCCTGCAAAACGCGCAATAATTTTGCCTGCAAATATAAGGGCATGTCACCGATTTCATCAAGAAATAACGTTCCACCCCTCGCTAATTCAAAACGCCCTGGCTTCCCGCCTTTTTTGGCTCCGGTAAACGCACCCTCTTCATATCCGAACAATTCACTTTCCAGAAGCGCTTCCGGTATGGCTGCGCAATTAATTGCCACAAATGGTCCTCTATTTCTATGGCTTAAGCGATGAATCGATTGCGCCAGCACTTCCTTTCCCGTACCGCTTTCCCCTCTGATAAGCACCGTTGATTCGCTTTTGGCAATTTTCATCACCTGTTCTTTCAACGCAGTAATGGCTGGGCTTGATCCGATTACATCATCCAAGGAAAACCGTGTTCCATAGCGGGACGATTGTTCTTGTTCCTGAAGCAGGATCGGCTTGGTGAGAAACAAAATGGCCCCTTCCACTTGTGCATTTACAAGCAATGGATGCAGACGGCAAGAAAATTCCAGACGTGTACCTTTGGCACTCATTATGCATACAGCCAGGTTAGTTGCAGGCTTTCCTTGTTTAATATATTGCAAAAGAGATGCGGATTGGACAAATTCTGTGACATGTTTACCGATCATGATGATTTGGGAGCGTTCTAATATTTGCTCTGCCGAAGAATTCGTATGGACGATATATCCTTTTGCATCAACAACCAAAACAGGGTCTGTGATAAATGATAAAAGTCCCTCAATTTCCCTGAGCAGTTTCAGGCGTTCTTGTCTTGCTCTTTCTAAATCTCGTTCGTTCATATTTATCACCTCTCAGATAAAGGTTTCGTGTTGCACATTGCCTTCAGTTCATTATTGTTGTATTTATAATAAAAATATCACTTTTTTTAAAAGGTGAAGAAGAAAAGTATATATATGCAAATACGGATTCCGTTACCGCAGAAATGCGTTTGGGGTATGGAATATCCAGAAAAGTTCCATGAGCAATTTTTGCTCTCCACCCGGGCATGAAAATCCCCCTTTTCTTCCCATAATGAAGAGTAGGCGCAAACAGCTCAATAGGACGTTATACTTAATGGTGGCTTGGACCCTGTACAGAAAAGCGTTCGAATCCACTGGGTGCACCACCCATTGTCCGCCCTTTCCCGATGCGGAGGAAAGGTGACGACGAACGGAAAACTGCCGCATTTCTCCCGTGGATTCGCTGTTTGCGCACTCGATCATCGAAAAGGAGGATTTTCATCATGGATGTCATCTATCCTCGCTGCGCAGGATTGGATGTTCATGCCGAAACCATCGTCGCCTGCGCGCTATGGGAAGAAGATGGACACATTCAAAAGGACATTCAAACCTTCTCCACGTTCTCGAAGGGACTTGGCGACCTGCTTGAGTGGCTCGAAGAACATGGCGTTACCCATGTCGCCATGGAATCCACCGGCGTGTATTGGAAACCGGTCTTCGCCTTCCTCGAGGGCTATGTCGACTTGACACTGGCCAATCCGCAGCGGATCAAAAATGTCCCGGGAAGAAAAACCGATGTCTCTGACGCCGAGTGGATCGCCAAGCTGCTCCGCCATGGACTCGTTGAAAAAAGTTTCGTCCCCCCAGCGGATATTCGCGAATTGCGGGATTTTACCCGCCTCCGCAAAAAGTGGGTCGGACAGCTGACTTCGGAGAAAAACCGGATTCAAAAAGTGCTCGAGTCTTCCAATGTCAAACTCGGCTCGGTCCTCTCCGATCTCTTCGGCGTTTCCGGAAAAGACATCCTCGCCCGGCTGCTTGAGAAGGGATACGTGGACAAGGACGAGTTGGATCAATGCCTGCGCGGAAGGCTCAAAAAGAAAAAGCAAGCGGTGTACGATTCGCTGCTCGGCACCTTGACCGAACACGAGCTCCGTCTCCTTCGCCTCTTGTGGAAACACGTTGAGGAATTGGAGCAGTTAATCGAAGAAGTCGACCAGCACATCGACCGCCTGCTCGAGCCGTATCGCGAGGAAGTCGAATTGCTGATGACCATGCCCGGAGTGAAAAAACAAACCGCCGCCGTCATCATAGCCGAGATGGGAACCGACATGAGCGTCTTTGAAACGCCGGAACGGGCGGCTTCATGGACTGGATTGTCCCCTGGCAACCATGAAAGCGCCGGAAAGCGAAAGAGCACGCGCACGACAAAAGGCAATCCCCATCTCCGATCGGCGTTATGCGAGGCGGCATGGTCAGCAGCTCGATCCAAGACGCATCCCTTGTCCCGAAAGTTTTGGTCGTTGGCGGCCCGGTGCGGGAAGAAAAAAGCCCTCATCGCCATTGCTCGGCGGATGTTGGTGATCATCTTTTGCATGATCTCCCGCAAAGAGCCGTTCCGCCAACCACAACTTATTTAGTCTAGCCAAAAGGCAGACAGGTTATACGAGATGCCTAAAATCGGGCACCTCTGCTTTCCTATTGCCTTTTTTGGCCATTTTCAGTATACCCGCACGGATCAGGAGCGTATACCGCACTCACCAAGTGGTGGGGATTTTCACGGAAAAGTATCTAGGTTGTGGTTTAGTAGTTTAAGTCATGTGGAGAGCGTCAATTCGATTCCATTCAATCCGATGGGAGAGGGATATCAGCAGTAGGAGGGGAAAGGGGTGGGCGTCCTCGATTGCTTTTTTGTGTTTCTAGCTTTCAAAATGGTATGCGGTAAAAAATAAAATGGGAGGGGTTCGCCGCGGGTTGGAGGGAGGAAGATTTACGATGCGAACGGGAACGAGAAAGAGGGGGAGAGCAGAGAATCGCAACTGTCCACACTGTCTCAAGATGTTTGGGGACATCAAAGTGCGGAGGGAGTACTGCACCAGACAACGAAAGGACAACGATTGTCCGGTTTGGGTTCGACTCCAGTTAACTCCGACGCCACCGAAAAAGCCGGAGGTCGATTTGTCCCGGCTGGCCGTGTCACCGCACACTCTGGGGGTCGTGTGGATGTCCTGTGTTGACTCTGGGATGTCCTCAGGAGGAGGCAGACGCCGCCACGAAGGATACCCATGGTGTCTCGTTCTCCCCCCATCCGGCGTTTCGTGACGTCAATGACATCACGCCCCTAATCCCGACGCTTACCGTCCGGCTCGTTTTGTGGGAACAAGACGGACAGTTGCGTCAAGGGGCGCTGGTTTATCCGATGATTCGGTGCCGTTGCCGCTCGATCGCGTCTCACCGAACCGAGACACATGTCGTCCGTCAAGGGCATCGATGAAGTCTTGTGTGAGCCGCTGTCCATACCGGAAGATTTGCTACTCGGCGGGGATGACAACCCGATTGACCGGCTGAACGCTGAAGAAGGCTTGGTATCCTTCGCCACACCGTTTGTAGCGCACTTCCACTTCCTCGCCCACACAGCCAAGGGGGCATTTCCGCGACATCCTATGTCTCCGACGCGTCCCTTGATTGAATCTGCCCTGCATCATCCAATCCTACAAGCCTCCCTTTCCCCAAAAACGTCTGTATGAGCGCATTAGGTCGGTTTTTAGCGGTGTTCTTCTTTTATCCAGTGATCCGGCTTTCAGCCATCGGACGAATGGATACCACGGACAACAGACGCCCAGCAGTCGCCACGATAGCGGCCACTCGCTTCGTACCTTGATTGAGTTCACGAAGGTTGATCTTCTCCATCATTACAATGACGAGCCGCCAACCACCCATCATTAGTCGCCACACGCCTCTCACTGAAGGACAGAAGATGACTCTAACAGACAGGGGTTTCCCATGCCGGAGACAAAGAACGCCTCAGCGCTCCCTTGTTTTGGGAAAATCGTTTATATAAAAAAATGAGGTGTTACTCCTCAAACACCTCATTCATCAACTCTTCAATCTCTTTCCACCGCTTCTCTGTTTCTTTTTTATCCACTCGGAACTTTCCGTTCTCTTGTACAATCACATCGCCGGCGCGGGCGTTTTTGGGCAGTTTGCTTTTCTCAATATCGATCATTTTGCCATCCTCCGCCTCACAAACTGCCCATTTACCCTCGAAACGATCAATGATATATTTCATTTAACCACCTCTAATAAATTGGTTTTACGTTGAAGGTAAGCGTTGTCCCATTGGTTGTCGCGATAATCGTTCCTTGTTTGTCTGTACGGAATACCTTCACTTTATAAGATTTCAAACGATTCAAAACTTCCGGTGTCGGATGACCATAGGCGTTCTTGCCGACCGAGATTACCGCATACGTTGGTTTTGCAGCTTTTAAAAGTGTCGCGCTGGTCGATGTCTTCGCACCATGATGACCTACTTTCAACACATCAGCGCGTAAATCCTTCTTCGCTTTAACCATATCCGCTTCTGCTCGAGTCTCGGTGTCACCTGTAAACAGGAATGACTTTTTGCCATAGGTCACTTTTAGGACAGCGCTCCAGTCGTTTGTATCGCTGGTGCTGTACGATTTTACAGGTCCAACAAACTTCGCAGTCACACCTTTGATTGGCAGAACAACATCTGCTTTAGCAACTTTAATGGTAAGTTTCTTATTTTTCACAGCGACCAAGAAATCTTTATATGCTTGCGTTGTATTACCGACTTTTGGAGCATACACACTTTTCACCGGAAAAGCCTTGAGAACCTCATCAAGACCACCAATATGGTCTGCGTCTGGATGAGTCGCGATCATGACCTCGATGTCCTTTACCTTCTGCTTTTTAAGGTAGGCGACGACATCACTGCCGTCTTTGTTCCCCCCGTCAATGAGAATGTCCTCGCCATTTGGAGCTTTGATATAAATGCTGTCTCCTTGTCCAACGTTAATGAAATGCACATACATGTTTTTTGGAGCGGCATCTGTCCTGGCCTCCGGCACAATGATAAAGAGAAACGCGATCATAGCAGTTATAAGTGTCTTGATCATCTTCATCAAGCAACTCCCCCTTTTATTCATCAAAAAGATTATACCACCACTAAAAGTAAGAGGGAGCAAAAAAATCAATCAGAGGCGAAAAAATGTTCGATATCATCGGTAAACTGAAATGTCCCGTGTGTTCAAAAATCGTACATCCCAAAGATAAGGTGTTTCTGGACATAATCAATACAGTCATTCATCAACGATGTTACTATCAATACTACACAACTCGTAAATTTCTTCCCTTCAAAGATCAAGGGACATTCCAAAAAATGCTGCTTAAATACCCATTTTTTCAGGATGGCGACACCTCCAAGGGTATGTAACATTTATCGTCTGACAGTTAAGTGTGAGTAAAATATTTGTGGGTGACATTCCGAAATGATCCCCGACGAGGGTTGCGAACTTTTGTTCGCGACGCTCGTCGGGGCCACCAAGCGAAGCGCGGTAGAAAAAAGCAAATGTCGTGAAAAAAGGACTCTCTCCCTGCTATGATGGTGATTGGCAAACCAACCGAAAACAGGAGGGAGAGAGTCCATGAAACATCTTGCCACAGAATGGCTTTTATTAAAAGAGCTGGAGGAACAATTAGTCAGAACTCTTCAAAAGGTGTTCGCTGTCTTGTTGGCGGCCCTTTTGGAGGAGATCGATCAACAACTGGCGGAAGCGCGGGACAAGCGCCGGTATCAGCTGAAAGACAAACGGCCGACTACGATCCAAACGCTGTTTAGAGAAGTGGCGTTTCGACGGAACGACTACTATGATCGGCAGGCGGGGGCGTATACCTTCTTGCTGGATGCCGAACTGGGCTTTGATGGAGCGCAGTCGATCAGCCCTTGCCTCGAGGAAACGGCGGTCGAGTTGGCCGTAGAGTGCTCTTCCTACCGCAAAGCGGCCCGTACGTTGGAGTCGATCGTGGGGTATGCGGTCATGAGCCACGAGGCGATTCGCCAACTGGTGCTGGAGGCCCCTGTCTCGCTGCACCGCCCTGTTTCCCAACGGCACGGCCGAGTGCTGTTTGTGGAGGCGGATGGACTGTTTATTTCCCGCCAGGGGAAAGGGAAACGGGCGAAAGAAGAGAAAATCCTGGCGATTCACGAGGGATGGAAACGAAACGGTTCGCAGCTCGAGCTCGTGAACCGGCGCCACTGCCTCCATGAAGGGGAGGGAGACGTGTGGGAACGGTTTGAAGAGTGGCTGATGAACGAATATGCCTATGATCCGTGCCGGGACCTTTTGATCATCAACGGCGACGCGGCGTCGTGGATCACGGCCTGCCGGGAGTATTTTGGAAAGCGAGCCTGCTTTCAGCTGGATCGATTTCATGTGGCGCGGGAGCTGCGTCAGTGTCTGTCCGGCCATCCGCGTTGGCGGGAGGTGCGGAAGAAGCTGGCGAAACAAGACGAAGAGGGGCTTCTGGTGGAGCTGAACAGCGCGGTCGGCACGTTGGAGGACGAAGCGAAAGAGAAGCAGATGGCTGCCATGATCCGCCGGATCGAGTCGATGCCGGGATGCATCCGGGACTATCGGGAGTGGCTGTCGGAGCAAGGGGTGGAGACGACCGGCATGCGTCCGATGGGCCACGCCGAGAGCGTGATGAGCCGGTTTGCGCATCGGGTGAAATCCCGCCGCAGCTGGAAAGACCAAGGGCTTCGGGCGTTTCTGAGGGCGATGGCGGCCCGAATCGACGGGATTTGGCGGAGAAATGGGCAGTTGGTGGAGGAAGAAGAGACCCGAACGGCGGCCTCGGCCTCAACAAAGTCCAAGCGGATCGAACAGGCCAAACGGAAGGCCGGACGGTTATGGGCAGATGTGGTGCGTCAGAATCTACCGTGTCTGCAGCGGTCATCCGGGACACCGATCCATCAAGCGTTGTCGGCGCTCCGGGATGGTGGTTGGGTGTAAAAAAATGGAATATCGTATCATCGCCTCAAGATGAGGGATGAGAGTCCGAAAGCGCTTACGATATTAATTCCTGAAAATGGTTCGCTAACTAGTGATTTACAACGCCCGTAGTGAACCGAAAAAATGTTCTCCACAAAGTCTTGACTGACTCGACAGTTAATTCACAAGAGACATTATGTCCTTCCGCCGAGTACAATGATATGATGTCTACTGTCCTTCCTTAGGGGGATGTAGAGAAAATTGTGTCAAACAAATCTCCCTTTGGGAGAAGATTGCGGCGACACACTTTCTCTCATAGGGACATGCCAGACAATTCCGGGGCGTCTACTGTCCTTGCAGGGGACAGCAAGTTTCCACGTTGTCTTCGTGGTTCCTCTCTGCCGCGACCCTCTGCGTCCTCCTGGGCTCCCTCAAACGAGTATCGGGGGACAGGAGACCCCACCCGCTGTCTCTCAACAAGACACCTGTCGCGCCTCGCTTTGTTGTTGCATAATGGAGAAGCACTCTCAAGGGAAAGTCGTCCTGTCTTGGCGTTGTCTGTTGTCCCTTGTTGCGACAATAAAGGGTGCGGTCTGGCCCGCCCTACAGAAGTTATGTAGGCAGAGGTGGACAGTACGGAGGACAGATGGATCTTCTTCTTTCACTGCTGTGCATTGTACCGCGACATCTATGTCTCTCCCTCGTCGTCTATAGAGTTGTAGTTCACGCTCGGCTTACTTATCCACTATTTCAACAAGTCTACGGTTTATAACTTTTCTTTCTTTTGATTTTGCATTCATAACATTGTGCTAATTAATCACACAATCTTTCCGCAAAATCTTTCTCTAATCCACCTTCAAAATACCGCTCAGTCACTGTTTTTGTCATATAAGATGTGTCTTTCAAAACAAGCATAAAATCCCTCTTTTCTCTCCTTTTCAGCTGCTTTATCTCTTCATTTCATCTCTATCAAAGTACAACACCAAGATCCAAAACCCTCGGGACTCCCCCACCAATCTAATGAGGTACTGGAACAAAAAAACCATTTTGGTTTATCTTTTCCTTATGGCGGCGGGAGTAAGCAGGCTAACGCCCATAATATAAGAGCGACGAACCATTTCACAGGAACATCAGTTCTTGACCAACTTCTTGAGTTGCTGGACACGCCTCACCGATATCTGAAGCATCATGGCCAGCTGCTTATTTGTCACGTCAGGGTGTCGCTCCATGGCCTTTTGCAACTGCCATACCTTGTCCTCCGTCCGCTCCCTCTGTTCCTCGAGGTATTCCTCCCTTGTCCTCGCACCCTGTCCTCGGCGTAGCTCCTCTGTCCTCGCTCTGTCCCTCTCCCGTTTCCGTCGGCGTTTCTCATTGGCGTCAATAATGATCTGTAAATGTCGCTGTTCCTCCGGCGTGATGTCAAGCCATCGAATAATCGTAGAGTTCTTCAAGTTGTACCCGGCGCCGGGATAGCCTTTCTTAATCGCCTCCTCATTTGCCTTCGCATCAGTTTTTGCCATCCACGCTTTCTCGGCGCTTTTCGTCGCCCGGATCACCTCTTTTTCGGACAGCGGCTCCTTAAATCCAGCGTTCAACTCTATCATCTGTTTCAACGCCTCCTCGGGATCATCAGTAAGGCAACAACTCCAGTATCGATATAAAAAACAAAACAGCTCCCTATATCCCTTCAGATCATAATCCCTTAACTCCGCAAGACGGATCAAATCAAGTAACCTAGCATAATGCAACGTCTGGATATTATGCAATCGAACAAGCTTCCCTTTCCGTCCCCTCTTTCCTTTCCTCGCCCTTGTCAATTCCGGCAAATACTCGTATTGCAGGTCACGGAGGACATACCTGTCGCCGTGCCGGTACTCGACGACGACCTCCCTCTTGCTTTTGGAATTGGTCGAACCATCGATTCGGAACACCCTAGTCGGATCCAAAGACTTCTTGTCCGCCCCTACATAGCTTAACTGCTCATAAAAATAGTTCCCCACCGCCTTCCAAAGCGGCAATGCCTTGTATGGCACCGGCTCGATCAGCCAAACGCATACGATTCCGCGGCCCGAAAAAATGATTAAATTAGGCTCAGGTAAAATGTTGTCTTGAAACACCTCGATATCCAGCTTGCCAACAACCCACTCCGGCTCATAACCAAGCGCATGACAATCGACATCAACGTACAGAGCCCGTAATTGCCTTATATTCTCGATTCTCCGTTGAGGCTTATAAAAAGTATTCTGGCTGAAATAAACGTCCTCTCCGAGCCATTTAGACAGCTTTATGGGCAATT
>NZ_CP103462.1:0-78249 GCF_027942335.1 Geobacillus sp. CX412 | reverse complement strand
AAAAAAACTAATCCCCAAAAAGATTTTATAGTGACTATAAGGCACAATCGGATTTGGTTTTCGACTAATTTTAACCAATGCAGAATCTACTCTTGGAGGTGGGGAAAAGTTTTTTCTTGAAATTCCTCTTACATAACAGATATTAAACCACATTCTCCAAGCGATTACATATGAATCTTTTACATAATTTTGATGTGAAACCTTTTAGCTGCTCCTTTTTCCATAATCAACACCCTTTTTGAAAATGATTTAATGGATTATTAAGGAGTTTCTTCATAATTGGTGTTGTGATGGCATATGGGATATTCGAAACAACTACAAAATGTTCCCTCGGCAACGTAATTTTTAATATATCTTGATTGATAATAATAGTGTTTTTACTGTTTGGTATTTTCTTTTCTAAAATCTTTATAAAACTTTAAAATTCATATTCTACTGCAATAACTTTCTTCGCCCTTTGGACTTAGTATTTCTGTTAACGCTCCTTTACCAGCACCTAATTCTAAAACCAGATCATTTGGGTCTATCTCTGCTTCATCTACAATTTCAAAAAGTAACTTCTTATTATGAATTAAATGCTGACCCAAATGATTTGGTGGTTCACCTCTTGTAATTTTGTTTTTCCCATAAGTACGTTTTTTTCTAGCCATATTTTCCCTTCCTCTCTGAATGATGATGTATAAAATTTTGTGTAAAGCATTTTGCTAGAACAAAAGAAAAAAGGTAGGGTATTCTCTGATTTGGACCACAACACATTCCAGAGAAAAGGAGTTACCCTACCTATGTCTAAAAAAGAAGTATACCGAATGTCGGGGACTGGGCAAAATCAACTGGAAAAAAATGCCATTCGTCAGTTTGTAAAAGAAAAAATTAGAAAACTGATTATGCGGGAAAGAAATCAAAAAAATTTCCTCGAAATCGAAACAGGCTGGAACGGGAATATGGAAAAAAACGGCTACTATCAGCGAAAATCTAGATACACAATATGGCCGGATTGAGGGTTCTTTTGGTTCCAAGAGGGACCGAAACGGGGAATTTCAAAAAACACAGTTGTTTTGCCCCTTTACCAAACGGGCACCACGGGGCTGGGCTGGAGGAAAGCAATCATTAGGATGTACCAAAGTGGCATGAGCACGCGTGAAATTGGCAAGTTTATCGAACGAATTCTAGGAAGCACCTATTCTCCTGCGACGATCAGCCGGATTACCGATGTCGTGAAGGAAGACATCGAGGAAAATGGCCACGCTCGTCCACTACACCAGCGTTATTCGGTCTTATATTTGGGACGGCTTGTACGGAAAACTTCGCCGGGATACGGTAGAGAAAGAAGTTATTTATGTGGTATTGGGGGTGAACGAAGAAGGGTATCGTGAAATTCTTGATTTCTTCGTAGGAGGACAAGAAAGCGCCTATGTATGGCAGGAGATTCTCCAACAGCTCTACAAAAGAGGCGTCAAGGAAGTGCTTCTTGGCGTCTTCGATGGCCTTCCGGGGTTGGAGGAAGCCTTTAAGGCGGTGTATCCGAAAGCCGATGTGCAGCGCTGTGTCGTGCACAAAGTCCGCAACACCCTCAGCCGTGTTCGGAAAAAAGATCAATTCGAAATGGCGGAGGACCTGAAACTCATTTATCGTTCTCCGAATAAAGAAATCGCATTGGAGATGTTTTTAAACAGTTTCAAATCCAAATGGTCTCACAAATACCCAAGGGGAAGTCCAATCTTGGGCAAATGGGTTGGATGTCCTTCTCACCTTTTATGGGACTATCCAAGCAGTATTCGGAATTTGTGATTTATACGACCAATTGGCCAATCGGGAAAGAACGATCAAGGAGATTCGGAAAAAAACGCCTAAAACAAAACCGGGATGAAAAAAACAGTTTGAGCAGTTTTAGGAAGCCGCTGAAAAAAAAGTCGTATATTTGACGATTAACAGGGGAACTTTAACGAGAAATGGGCAGGGCGGAAAATTTGCGAGGATTGCCGAAGCGCAAGGAAAGGCCTTCAACGAATGTTCGAAGAAACGTTATTGTTAAACCAAAAATATTGTAAAATAAACAAAAAAAAAATAAAGGGGGATTTTCCCTTTCCACACAAAAGGACTGAATATTCAGTCTCTTGTGTGAAGGAAACCGGTTTCCCTAATCCATTCCAAAATCCATTTCAGAGATACCCTATTTCTATTTTTTACATTAACCCACAAAAAAAATTTCTTGGGGAACGGTACCCATAAAATCCGGGGCCATTTTTAAAAAAAAAAAAAAAAAAATTTGAATATCCCCAACCGGAAAAAAAAAACGAAAAAAAAACTATGTTCCCAGGAAAAAAAAATTTTAAGAGGCTGGCCCTTTTGTTCGGGGGGCAGCTTTTTTTTTTTTTTCCAAAAAAAAAAACGGGGGGCTAGGGGGCCAAAAATTCTAAAATCCTTCTTTTTTTGGGAATGGGGGGGGAATTAACCCTAAAAATTTAAAAATTGGGGGAACTTTTTTTTAGATAAGGAAATCCAATTTTGATTTTTTTTTACCAAAAATGGGAATAAAAAGGGGGAAAAAATTAAATTTTAAAAAAAAATTTGAATGGTTTAATTTTTCTCCTTAATAAATTGAATATGGGGAAAATTAAAAAAAATAAAAAAAAAAAATTTTAAATTGAAATGGAAAAAAAAATAATTGAAATTTTTCTTATTTATAAATTAAAATTTGCCTTTTAAAAAAAAATTTAAAAAAAATTTGTTTTTAAAAAAATTTTTTTTTGAAATTTTTTTAAATAAATTTAATGCTTTTTTAAAATTTAGGGGATTAAGAATTTTTAAAATTATAAAAATTTTCAATTTTGAAGGGCAAAAAATTTAAAAAAATTTTTAGGGGGGATTTTTTAAAAAATTGAAAAAAAATTGGGGTTGGGGCTAAAAATGATTTTTTTGGGGGAATTTCGGGGAAAAAAAAAAAAAAAATGGGGGGAATTTCTAAAAAAACAAAAAATAAAAAAAAAAAAAAAAACCATTCGGGGGGTTAAAAAAAAAAAAGGTTTGGTTTTCTTAAGGGGAAAATGTTGGATGGGGGAAAAAACCCAAAAATGTGGAAAAAAAAAAAAAAAACCATTTTTAAATTTGGTTTGGGAAAAAAAAAATTAAAAATTGTTTGTAAAAAAAAAAAATTTAACCGCTTTAAAAAAAAAAGGGAAAGGGGGGCCTTTTTTATTTTCATCGGAAAAAAAAAAAAAAACCCGGCCAAATATGAGGGGGCCCCGATTTAAATTTTAAGGGGGAAAAAATTTTAGAATATAAATTAGGGGGAAAATAAAAAAAATTCCAAAAACCCGTATTTTTTTGGGTTTTTTGGGGAACGGCTTACCCGAGGCTTTGGGGGCCGTTTTCAGTTCAAATTAAGCCTATCAAAGAAAAAATTCAAAAGAAAAGGCCTTTCCCCTCCCAATCAAAATTTTTCGAAAAGAGGGGTCTCAATGGGGAACAAAAAAAAAGGGGGCAAATCCCTGCTTTGGGGGAAATATTTGGGGGATTAAAAAGGCCCAAAAGTTTTCCTTGGGAAAAGGGGGGAAACGTTTCAACACAAAAAAAAATTTTTTTTTTAAATTGGGGTTTTGGATTGTTTTATATGGGGGGAAAAAAAATTTTCCTGGGGGAAACCGTTTTCCCCCCCCCCCCAACCCCATTTTTCCCAGGACTGTTGGAAAGTTTCAACTAAAAGAAAGGGGGGGCAATTTCCCAAAGCCCTTAATTATGGGCCTTTTTGGGAAAAGGGGGGAAAAAAAAAATTGAAAAAAGGGGGGGGAATTAAAAAAAAACAAGGGGCAAAAAAAAAAAAAAACCAAAGCTGGCCAAAAAAAGAATTTTCGCAAAAAACAAAAAAAACGGGGAAATTTTCAACACGGGGGGAAATTATTTGGGCGATGGGAACAAAAAAGGGGGATTATAATCTATTACTGTTTGGGAAAATGAATCCGGGAACAGTTTGGTTTGTTTCAGGGGAAAAAAAAAAAAAAAAAAACGGAGGGGGGAAGGGGGTTTCAATTTGGCCACGGGAAAAAAAAAAAAAAGTTTACTCAATTGCGGGAAAGGGAAAGGGGGGGTTGGGGCCTTTTTTGGAAAAAAAAAAAAAAAAAACCCCGCCAAAGGGTTTTTATGGGGAAATTTTTTAGGAGACCATCCCCTTAAACTTCCAGGGGGAAAATTTAAAAGGGGTTTCGTTTTTGGGGCAAGAAAGGGGGCAAGGGGTTTATTTCGGAAAGGCTCAAACGTTATTTCTAGGGGGAACAATTAAAGGGGAAAAAAAAAACCCAAAAGGGGGGGGGAAAAAAAATCGGCCGGGAAAAAAAAACGGGGGATGAAAAGGGGCCCGGTTTTTAGGGGGGAGGCAGCTTTCCAGTTCAAAAAAAAAGGGAAAGGTTTGGGGGGGCAAATTGGGATTTGGGGCAAAAAAATTTTAACCCGTAACCATTTTGTGAAGTCCTTTTGGGATTCCAGGAAAAAAAAAAAAAAAATTTTTGGGGCCGGGGGGGACATTTTGGAAAAAAAAACGGGTTGGCATGGGTTCTTAACGAAAAAAAAATTTTAAAAATTTAAAAGGCAAACCCACGCTTTGTGGGGGGTGAAGGGTGATCGTGGCAAAACGAAAAATCGTCACTTGGAGGGTGGCTGACACCCCTCAAAGTGACTTGATTAATGAATGGCTGGACAAGCAACAAAATATTCAAGTCTCTCTTACTAACATTGTTTTACACATGATTAACCGTTTCGGAATCAAAGACATCATGGATTACGATATACAAAGAATACTATATCAAGAGTTTTCTTCCGGTACATCCAAAGAGAACAGAACAGTCTCAAACCAAAATGAAGAAGCAGAGAAAGCAGACAATGAAGAGGCAGAGAAAGTAGCCGCGAAATCCTTAAACAATCCAGACCCGAAAAAAGACCGAGATAAAGAAAACCAAGATGATGATAATGATCTCTATAAAAACGTGGATATAAACAATCTTTTCTAAACAGGCTGACCAAGGTTTTGACCTTTAGGTCAGCCTGTTTTATATTCACCATATTTTCCATTTCAGTGTTTGGATTAACTCCCGAATCGCTGCTGATTCGGTAATATTTTTTGTCTGACAATATTGTTTCAACAACTGATAACTCTCATCGTCCAACCGGACGGTTACACGATGCGATAGCGTATTTTCCTCTTTAGGGCGTCCCTGTTTTAGCTTTTTCCGTTCATACGTTAAATCATCATATACCACGACATCTAAATATCCAAAGCGATCATAAATGTTTTGATTTTTCCGCACGAATTCTTCCCACATTTGAGGAATCTCACGAATCAGGCGCAAATATTCTTGTTGTAGCTCCCATTTTTCCTTTTCTGTAGACGGTCGGCGTTGGGCAAACTGGGATAAGATCAATACCTGAAAATCATGTTGTTCATAGCATCGTCCTTCTCTCATAGAAATCACCTTTTTTGTCTGACGTAAATTTATTTCTATATTATCACAAAAAAATAGAATGCGGGACATCACCTACTACGACATATAAAACGAGGACTACGCTCTTTTATTTAACACCTAAATTAATCTTGATCCCTCCACTATATTTCAGTTGGGACGCTGTCTTTGGTTTCGGTCGTTGTTCTTCCTTCGGCTTCGCTGGCTTCAACGACTGCATAAATTGCGTGAACGATTGCGCTTGTATCACCCGAAACGGGTAGCTGTCGTCAATAGCGTACCGTTGTCCCGATATAATTAGCACGATCGGAAAAATGGGCGGACGGTCTGTCGGCTGCCACGGTTCCTGCGCGATTAATCCACTCCGGTAAAGCTCCTCGTATCGCTTTAGCTTTTGTGTCATGACTTTTTGCGAATAGAACGTATTTTGTACCTCGATAAAAAACGGAGTCCGGCCAGTTATACCGTGCTTTCGGAATATGCAAAACATGTCTGGCTCAACATTTCCCTTACTTCCATACTTCGGCTCGACTTGAAAGACGTCAAGTGTTCCGTGACGAAGAATGTCTTTGTAAACATCCAAGATCGCGAGGTAATGACCGATCTTTGCGGAGTCCTCACGTAATGAGGTTTCTTTGCTCAAATACAAATAAGGTGCCCCGAATTTCGTTGATCGGCGAATATGTCCATTGGTCACTAGTCGTTTTAGGACAGAGTTTGCGCTGTTTACAGGTCGTTTAAGTCCCGCAAAATGAAGCTCGGCAATAGAGTCGCGGTCCATCACACGAAATCGATTAATGTCGCGAATAATCGCCTTGTCGCGTTGTGATAGGCGCATTTTACAGTCCCCCCAAAATGTCGTCCGTTAACGGCTCGCTAGATGGCCTAGAATCGCCCGTAAAACGATTTTTCCAGTCGGAAGACTTATAAGTCGCTAGAATCTTTTCGGCGTGTTTCTCGTCAAGAAATGGCGCTTGCAGCTCGATAATATCGCTTCGTTTAAGAAGGAAACGACCTGGATTCTCCTTTGCAATTTTCTCGGCACCAGGTGTTCCGATTATTTTAGCGTTAGAAAAGTCGCTGACACGGAAGCCCATGCGGACCGTTAAGCAGCTCCGAATTTTCGTGTCGAGAATGTCGTGGCTCGGTCGTTGCAAGCTCAATACGCAAACCATGCCCAGCGCACGTCCTAGCGCCACGAGCTGAATCAACATCGCTTTCATGTCTTTGTCGTCCATAATCATGACAAACTCGTCAATACAAATGAGAATGTACGGTACCTTTTCAGACTCTGGTAACTTGTTAACGTGTGTCACGCGGTATTTATTTAATAATTCTCCTCTACGTTTCATTTCTTCGGTTAAGTATGTGAGCATCTTTCGCAAATCCTCTGGGTAAATACAAACACTCTTAACGTGTTCGATGTTGTAGAAGAGGTGAAATTCGCTCATTTTGAGGTCACCGAGGTAGATTTCGAGTTCGTGAGGCTTCTTGTATTGAATTAAGGTGGTTATAATGCTGCGGATTTGTGAGCTTTTTCCTGCGCCTGGTTCACCGGATATAAGCAATCCTGGCTCATTAATTGCGTCGTAAACGTGCCATTGACCATGTCGGTCCATTCCTGCTACTATTTCAAAAAGGGGGGGGGGGCCCCCCAAAAAAAAAAAAAAATTTTAAGGGGGGGGGGGGGAAAAAAAATTTTGGGGTCCAAAAAAAAACCCCGGTTTTTTTTAATTTTTTTTAAAAAAAAAAAAAAGGGGGGGGGAAAAAATTTCCGCTTTGGGGGCCCTGGGTTTACCGGAAAAAAAAAAATGGGAAAAAAAAGGGGGGGGGGCCCCCCCCAAAAAAAAAAGGGGCCCATAATCGGCGAAAAAAAAAAAACTTTTTAATTTTGCAAAGGGGAAAAGGGGAAAAAAAAAAGTTTTTTTTTAACAGGGGGCGAAATTTTTACCACGAATTTTGGCCCGGGGGAAAAAGTGGGATTGCGCAGGTTTTTTAAAAAAAAGGGGAAAAAAATTTACCAGGAAAACATTTTTCCCTAGGGCAAAAAACACTGGCGGGCTTCGGCCGGTTTTTCCTTCGGGGGGAAAAAAAAATTTCCGTTAACCAAAAAAATTTTAACGCCCGGGGGGGGGGGAATTAGGCCCCTGGTCACCTGGGGTTGGGGCTTAGGGGGCGGGGGGCTTTTTTTGGGGGGGGCTTAAAGCCTTTCGTTTTTCACAACCGGTTTAAATGAGGTCGGTTTTAAAAGGGGTTTTTTTTTTCCCGTTTGGGCGGTTTTTCTCAATTGGGTTTTTTAATTTGGGTCCCTATATTTTTTTTTAAAAAAACAAAAAAAACCCCGTTCCTCAATTTTCCCCGTTCGGGGCCATTTTTTTCAATGGTCGAAAAAATCCTCCATTTCCTTTGGGTTTTTGGGGGTTTTTTTATGGGGTTCCATTTTCCCCAACCCAATCCGGGGTTTAAAAAATTTTTTTCGTGTGGGGTCGGTTTTTTCGGGAAATTTTTTGGCCCTTTTTCCCTAGAATTGGGGAAGTTCTTTAACCATTTTTTCTTTTCCACGGGGTTTCAAAATGGTTCTTTTCTATGTAAGTGGGGTCCCTTTGGAAAATTTTTGGGAAATCGGGTTTTCCTTTTTAGTTTTTTCTCCAAAAAAAAACAGGGTTTTGGTTTTCAAGGTTTCCATCATCATCATTCTTTTGGGGGGGCTTTGTGAAAAAATTCAGGGGGGTTTTCAAAATTGGGGGTTGGCTGTGGTTTAAAAAACCCCCCTTTTTCCAATCGGGTGGGGGGTTTGAGGGGGTGGATTTATTATTTGGAAATCCATTTTTTTTAATATTAAATTTTGAAATTTTTATTTATTATATTAAATTTGGGGAATTCATTATTTTAGGGGTTTCTTGGGGGGGAAAAAAACCCCAAACCCCCGGTTTTTTATAAAAAAAAACCAAACCCCCCCCCGGGGGGTTTTTCCCCTTAACAGGGAAAACCAAACCCCCGGGTTTTCCCATATTGGAAAAAAAACCCCATTCCCGGAAAAAACTTTTCGTTCTGTTTTTTTCCTTTCCGCCTTTTTTTGGGAAAAAAAGGTTCTGTTTGGCCGGGGGTTTTTTTTCAAAATTCAAGTAATTCGTAAATTCCACGGGAATCTTTTTCCCATTTGGGTTGATATTTTTTTTTTGGGAAAATATTCGTTTTTGGGCGGGTTTAAACTGTTAAATTTACCCAAAAATTTTTACAGGTTTGTTTCCCCTGGGGATTTTTCTATCTTTTATATGGGGGCCCAAAAGACCCAAATCCAAAAAAAACCAAAAATTCCATAAAGGGGGCCGGGGTTGATTTTTCCTCATTGTTAGGGGAAAATTTTTTTCTTTTTCCCCAACCCAACAAAACGGTTTTCATTGGGGGGGGGCTTGGGGAAAAGGGCTTGGAAAAGGGGGGTTCCCCCCCAATTCATTTATTTTATTTTATTTCGGCTTTATCTGGGGAAACCCAAAACCACACCCCCCAAAAGTAGAAAATTTTTAAAAGGGCCCGGGGGGTGGGGAAAGGAGGCTTCAGGGGGGGGCCAAAAATTTTATTTCAATCCAATTCGTCAAGGCAAAAAACAAAACATTGGGGAAAGGGGGAAATTTGGAAAGCTGGCCAATTTTTCTTCGGTTTTTTTTCTTTGGTCTTTTAGGGAAAAAAAAACCCCTACTTTTTGCCATTATTATATTTTTTCCTCCTTGTTTTCTCCCGAAATTTGGGGGCCAAAAAAAAAAAGGGGGGGGGGGGGGGGGGGGCCCGCCGTTTTTGTTTAAAAGCCACAAACCCAAAAAAAAAGGGGGTCCTTACCCCTTCCCTTTAACCTTTAAATTTTTTTTGGGGGGAAAAGGAGGGGGAAATTTTTTTTTTTCCTTTTTTTTGGGTTTTAAAATTTAAAGGGGGGGAAAAAAAAAAAAAAAAAAGATTTTTTCCAAGGGGTAACCCCCTTTTTATTTTGCCAAGGATTTGCATTTAAAAAAACACCCCCCCCACCACCGGGCCTTGGAGGAAGCTTCTGTTTTTTTATTTTTTGCCCCGGTTTCAAATATTTAAACTTTTTTATTTTTAATTTTTGTTTTAAATTTTAACGTCCCCGGTGGGGTCGCGGGGGGGGGGGGGGGACAAAAGTATTTTTTATTTTTTTTCCAACAAAATTTTTTTGTTCGGTTGGGGGTGGTGGTTGGGGTGGGTGGGGGTGAACAAACCATCCCCCGCTTTTTTGTCCCCCTTGTTTCCTCCCCTTGTTTTTCCCTGGTTTTGTTTTTTTTTTGGTTTCCTTCCGGGTTTGGTCCGGGTGCTTGCTGCCTTTCCCAAAAACGGTTTGGTGGACCTTTCTTCTTGGGTTTTTTTTGGGCGTTTTTCCTCCAAAATCAATTTCGCTCTCTTTTTTTGGTTCTGTAAAGCGGCCTAGAATCCCGATTTCAAAAAAAAGGGTGGGCATTTTTTTTTTTCTTTTAATCTCGGTTTATTTCAAATCGGTTCAAATCTCTAATATTTTTTTTTTCTGGGTTTTTGTTTTGGGACTATTTACCCATGTTGTTTTTGGGTTCCCCTTGATTTCTTTTTTCCAAGTACAAAACAACGGCCCTTATTTTTATTTTTGGGGGGGGACCGATCAATGCGGGGGGGACCCTATATTCGCTTTCGGTTCTCATTGCAATTTTCCAAAACATTTCATTTTTTTTTCTATGTTGGGTGTTAAGTGCCCTGGTGTGGTGGGGGGGGTACTTCCGAATTTCGATTACGTAACGGGGTTCACAGGATGTGGTCATTTTTTTTTTTTTTGTTTTCCCCATGGGGGGGGGACAAGGCATTGTGGGGGGATGGGCCGATCCGAATCTTTTTAAAACCTGGGAATCCCCTGTATTCATTTGGGGGCTGCATATTCGGAAAATAAAACAAGATTAAACGGGAATGCCTTTGATCGTTCTTTTATTTGAATTGGTATAACAACCTGGGCCTTTTTTTCCGAAAGGCGCTTGAAAAGGCATTAGTTTTGGCGAAAAACAACGGGTTTTGGAAAAGGGTTTCGGGCTAATACCAACGATTTTTATCCGCTATAATCCTTTGTTTTGGTGGAAAATTTTTCCTTCCATTCGCAATTTCGTTTTTTCGGGGGGCCTTCCCTTTTTCAACGATATAAACATTTCGATTATACCAAAAATTTTCCCCATAAAATGGAAAATCCCCTTTATAAACAATAAAAAGTGGGTCGTAAAGGGCTTTTGTGCCGGGGCCGAGTGTTGTGGTCATAAGGCGCGGGGGAGGTTACAATTTGGGTACCTCCTGGGGGGGGTGGGGGGCATGTTCCTCCGTTTTTTCTGGGGGGTTGACCACGGACTTTAACGGGATTTGTTTTTTGCGGCCGGCCCGCCTTTCAAAGCGGGTCAATTCTTCTCGGGGGGTGCCTTTTTAGCGCGGGGGGGGAAAACCCAATGTTTGTTTTCCCCCCGGTGTCTCCGAAGCATTAAGTGCGCTCCATTTTTCCCAAAAAAACTTAAGGTTGGGGTGTGTGGGACGGCAGCGGGGGGATCTCCAAAATTCGGGAAATTCTTAATTCCACAACGGGACGGGGGGTACCGGGGGGGGCCGGGAGGGAAAAGAAGGGGGGGAAGGGAATGGAAAGGGGATTTTACAAAAAACCGGGATATTCCGAAAAGAATTTTGGGGAAAGGTGAGGGGAATTTGGCAACGTTTGGGGGGAATGGTGGGAGCTTCTTCCCGGGTGGTTTAGCTGGCTTGACGGTTTTTGAAAAGGAAAGGTCCCCGGGGGGAGGGGGGGAAAGAAGGGAAAACGGCAGAAAAAAAGCTTGATACCAAATTAGTTTTTTCTCTGGAAAAACGCGGGATCCAGATTTTGCATTAGAAAAAACGATGGAAATACTATGGGTTTTTTTGGAATTTTTTTTGAAGGAAAGTTAGGGGGATTACAGGGGGAATTGGGGGGGGGCGGGGTCACAATGGCGTAGAAACGTGGGGGGCTGTTACTGGGGCCAAAGATATTGGGGGGGGAACGGGAAGTTGCAAGGGTCCCCACAGTGGGGATTTTTTTCTCCAGGAAAAGGGGGGGGATCGAAGACCCAAAGTGACATTAAAATTGGTTCAATTCGTTTTGGGGAAACAAACCCTTTTTTTGGATGGGGTGTATGGACGAAAAGGGTGCACCAAAACAAGGATTTTCAATTATGGGATTAAACTGCCGGTCCCAAATTTCGGGTTTTGGGAAAAAAAAAAACAGGCCAGTTGAAATTTCGAAATCCCACAGGAATTGAAATATATTGCTATTTGAAAAAAAAAGGGGGAAAAGGGATAGATTTCCCCAAAACCTTAACAGGATGTTGGAAATGCGGGGAAAAATTATTGGAGCACGAATTCAAGGGAGGCAGCGGGAATTATGGGGGACATTGATTGGAGTTTCCAATCAAGTAGAAAAAAACAAAAAAGCCGGGTTTATTGATGATTTTTTTCCGTGCCCTGGGGAAAACGGTGGCGGGGGTGGGTGAAGGTTTGGGAAAGGGCCAAAATGGGGGGGGGAAACGTGTGGGGGGGGACCGAAAAAAAAAGGATGGGGAAAAAATGGGGGAAAATTTTGGGTATTTTCGGGGGGGGGAGAGGGACAACCCCAAGAAGGAGAAATCTGAAAAAATTTGGAAAAAAAGGAGTGAAAACCTTTGCGGGGAAACCACAAATCGACGGGGAAGCTAAAAAAAAAGGGTTGGGGGCGGGTGGGGGCCGAGGGGGGCGGGGGCGGGATGGGTGGAATTGTGACAGGGAAAAACAACTGACGGGAAAAAAAAGGGAAAGGGGGGGAAAAAGGGGGTGTGTGGGGGACCAGGACAAAGGTATGGAAAAGGTTATAATTTTTCGTCTGGTTAGGGGGGGGGTGGGGGACGGGGTTGGGTTTATGATGGGGTTTATGGGTGGGGGGGGGGGGGGGGGGGGATTTTTATTGGGGAAAAGGCCAGGGTGGGGGGCGTTCCACACGGATTGGGGGGGGGTGGTTTGGTTTTTTTTCATTTCCAAGGATTTTGTTGTTAATACGTGGAAATGTTGATTTTTTTCAATTTCGCCCTTTTTTTTTCTATTCAAACACCTAACGGGGGGAAAGGATTAGTGAACAAGTTTTGTCTATACTTTGTGTGGAAATGGGATGGGTTTTGGTATTGTTAAGGGGAAATTGGGAAAAAGGTAAAAGAGGGGGGGGAAAAAATTACCCATTCCAAAAATTAGATGGAGTCGTGGAAGCGAAAAAGTTCTGGGGTTAAAATGATTTATTGTTATGCAGGCTTGGGGATTAACTGCAATTAAAATGGGGGGTATTTTTATAAAGAGGGGGGGGTACGCCTGGGGGGACAAAAAAACAAAGAAAAAAAACTAAAAAAAAAATAAATTGAACTTAAAAAACACCGGGGGTTTGGCGGATATTCTGAAAACAAAGACCAATTTTACCCCAAAATTACCAAGGGGAACAACGGTCTGTCTTAAATTTTCTAAAAACGAAAAAATATGTGCCTAAAAATTCAGAAAAGGCGGAGGGGGTTTAGGGCAAGGCATGGGAAAACCGATTAAGGATTGGAGGAAAAGAAGGGAAAAAAAAAAAAGGGCGAAAGGGAAGGGGGGGGAACATGGGGTGCCCAGGGGGGAAATTTTTAATATTGGTTTTTGCGTTGCCTGTTTCCTCGGTGTTGTGAAGGGGGGAGGGTAAATCGGGGATGAGGTTAAAGGAGGATATTGGTTAAAACTATGTTCCCACACCAGTGATAAAGTGGTATAAAAAAAAAAAAGGCCCAAAGCCACAAAAAAATTTAGGGGGCATTTGAGGTTCATAAAGAAAAACAATGCCCTAAGGGTTAGGGGGCGGGAATAAAAGAACAAACAAAAAAAATCTCCAGGATCGTATCGTTTCGGCCTGGGGCCAAAACAAGAAGGGGGGGGGACATACACACGAATCCCAACCCCCCCAAACGTTTTTATTTTCGTTGAGTTCGTTTTCAGTGTGGGAAAAACGAGCTCTTGGCGACGCAACAAAAAACGGGGGTGGGGGTGACTTTGGGCGCGGAAATGGTTTTTCTTCGGCGGAAACGGTTTACCCGGGAAAAAAATGGTCTTCTTTTGGGACTTTGACCCATGCGAAAGGATTTTCCGGGCGGTTTTTCGGGCTTGTGGGTTTTTTGTTATTCAAAAGGGGGGGAAAAAAAACCCATGGGTACTTCACGTAAGAAAAAAAAAAACAAAACCGGGCAGGCGGCTTTTTTTTTTCCCTTTTTTCCGTTTTTTGGATGGCGTCGTAAAACACAAAAAAGGCGGAAGTTTTGGCTTTGTTTTCGGGTGGGGGGGAAACAGGAGGTGGGGGGGTCATTCGCTTTTGTCTTTAAATCCGGGTTGTGCTTCTTTCTAGGATGCGAATTCATACCCCAATCGGGTTTCCCCAACCGGTCTCCCGCTTTCTTTCTTCGGGAAAAGTGACCGTTGGGGCTTGGGGCCTTTCGGGACAGGGCTTTGGCTTTTTGGCCGGCCTAAACAGACAACCCCGTGGTGTTCATGTGGCAAAACGCGCACCCAAGGGTAATTGACCTGTTTCGATGGAAATCCTTTAAACTCCCCCACGCAAATGGTGTGGGGGGGGGGCATGGGACAAAGGACTACCCCGAAAACGGCATCGTGGCAAATCATCGGGGGGTTTTCCCTTCATTTTTCGGGGAAGGGAAATCCCCGGATTTATCTCATTTCGGGGTCGCCTACTTTTTTTCCACGGAGAAGCGTGGAGGGAAAACGCAAGTATGTTATACTTCCCTCGGATGGTACACGGCCGACAATTCAAACCATGGCCGGGAGGTTTCGCAAATTTGATGGGGCGCCCAAAATCGTTCATCGGGACATGGCAGGGGGGGATGCTTGGGTTCCAAGGGTAAAGGGGCGCGGGTTCTTTCGATGGATGGTGGGGGGGGCCATATTGGACTTTCCCCAAACGGGATTTCAGCGTGTTGCCCTCGGTTTTCCCCCCCCAATAATTGGGCAAGAGTTTTTCCCGTTACTTAAATTCCGGAGGGTGGGTTGATTTTTATCAAAAACCGCTTCGATTGTAATCACTTAAAACCCACGGCTTTTGTTACAGGGGATCAATTGGGGATATGATGTAAAAAAACTAAATACAAAACGGGGGAAAGGCCGCCCGTTGGGAAATGGGGAAATTGGAAATTCGGGCGGTTGGCGCACGCCATTTCGTGAACACAACTGTGGGACCCCCCGGGAATTTTGTTCCACTTTTACACGGGTTCCCTGGTTTGTTTGTTTCACCTAGAATTCGCCCCACCACGGAGGGGGGGGAACATCAATACACTTGGGGGGTTGGACCGGATATCGACTTTGGAACGGGGGTTTGGGGGGTGGGTGGGGACTTCACGCACAAAGGGGGGGGGGGAAAAAGCTTTTTCCCCACCATCCTTGGGGGGGGGGTACAGTATTGCCAAACGGGGGGGGGGGACGGTGGGTTGGGACACCGGGTGGGGGTGGTATTGTGGGGGATTTAGTTTTACACTTTGGGGGGGGACCCGGGGAAGGGGGCTCTTTCCCCTTTTTTTTCATGTACCTCCTTGGGGGCCCACCCAACCCCAAGGGGGCTTTTTTGCCAAGGGGGTGCGGGGACCGGCCTTCGGGTACGGGGGGAGGGGACACCAAAACCGGCCTTTTTCTCAAAAAACAAACGGGTTTTTTCAGGGAAAGGATGGGGGGCAAAATGGGGGGGGTAAGGAGCTGGGTTTTTTTTTTTTTCGGTTGGGCGTTGGATTTCCACCAGCTCTTGAAAAACGGTACTTTGTCCAGGTTGTTTCCATTTTTCTTTGGGGCAGTAGGTTTGTTTTTTTTGTTTTTTCCCGTGGACGCAAAAAATGTTTTGTCACAAAATTAGGTTACTTTCTTACCTTTTGATTTGGGTTTTGGACAAGGGGTTATTGTTTGGGAACTACACACCCCATTGAAAAAAACAAAATTTGGTTTTTTTAGGCATTATAAGAATAAATTAAAAAAAAAATCCAATAACCCAAAATTTTTTGTTTAATTTAATTAAAAAAACTTTGTAGGTTATCCGAAAAAAATTTTTAGGGGAATAAAAGAGCTAACATTTGGGGAGGGGGGTTGGGTGACATCTTCTTGAAATTAAAAAATATTTTTTTTCCTTCCATTTCAATAAAAGGGGACAAATTAATAATTTTTTAAATCGGGGGAAATTTTAGCAGGCAAAAAAAAAAATGGGAGGGAAACAAAAGGCAAAGGAAAATGTCATTTTCCCAATTGGGGCTCTAAACCAAGGTATTTCTTAAATAACAGGTGGTGTCAATTTTTTTATTTTGTACAACTTCAGTGATGAGGATTGGGAAAAAGTTAAAAAAGCTGATTAACGGGGGGGAAACAACGGTGGCTGAAAAAACAATTGGGAAATTTTCGCAATTATTCTAGATATGGTATTTTTTCAAAAAAAAAAAGGGTTTTTCTGTTTGGCTAAACTTGGGATTCTGTGGGGGTGGGGGATACTTTTTGTCTATCCGGTTTTACTTTTTTTTACCATTCAATTTTTCATAACCAAAAAAAGATGAATAATAGATGAGGAGGAAAGGGGGAAAAAAAAGTGAATTACGGAACGGATGGTGGGGTCGGGGGGGGTGGGGACTATTGGGCAGACATCAAGCCTCGATAAAAAAGGGGGGGGGGGACAGTGGCGAAAGGGATCAAATTGTAGGGGGGAGTTATTTGTGAAGGGAAAAAAAACAATAATATTATATCCAAACATTAACACAGTTCTTTTTTCCTCCATACCTAACATCATTAAAATTAAAAGACAATTTAAAACTGGGTACGCAGGGCGGGGCTCGGGGGGGGGGGGGGGACTGTTATTCTTCTCTCTTTTTTCTTTTCCCCCCCGTTCCCCAGTTGTGTTTTTTGTTTTGTTTGAGGGGGAGGGGGAAGGGGGGAAGACGAGTTTTAACCAAGTCGGTGGCGGGGGGGGGAACTGCAGGCTGCGTAACAGTTTATTTCTTTTATTTTAAAGGGATGGGTAGGTATGAGGAAAGGGGGAGGGGGGGGGGGACTTGTTGGGGATTGAGAAAAAAATAATAGTGTTTTCCCCTTTCCACATAAATACTCTAACAATCTTTTTATCTTTTTCACTTGGTCTTAATTCGGGAAAGCACTTGATCTTGCAAAAAAGTAGTTTGGGGTTCTCCGTTCCCGTTCTTTTCCCACTCTTTGCCTTTTTCCATAAATTTCTATTTTTTTTCCTTTTCCCTTTTTTGTTAATGACAAAAATTGGTAAAATTAAACGACACTAGGAAGGTAGTCCCACAAAGGGGGAAGTTTTCAAGTAGGCAGCCCCAAAAGGGGAATAAACCCTTTTGTTTTTTGGGAAACAATAACCCAATTTATTTTTCTTAGAATAATGCCGGATCAATTTTTTCAGGCAAAACAATTCCCGTTGTTTCGTTTAATAGGTTTCCCCACCGGTAAAGTCGGGTTAATCCAGCTTTGAATAGGTATTTCTTCTTACTTTTCAATTTTCTCCCCAATCCGGAGGTTAGGGACTTATTCAACAAGGGATTAAATTCTGTGGTAAGGGGGGGAAAGGCAAATGGGGAAATGGACACATTTGTTTCCCCGTTTTGCTTTTTCCCCATTTTTTTGTTTGCTTGCTAAATTTCGATATTTTAAATCAAAAAAATGACTAAAATTTTCTTTTATTGATGAAAAAATTATTTTTACAATGTTCAAAAGGGGGGGGTGGAAAAATTGGGGGGGGGGTCTCCCACCCACCCCTCCCAAAAAATTAGGCTCTTTTTTAATTCCACCTAAAGGGAAAATTTTTCCGATAAAACTACAAATTAAATTTAATAACAAAACCAAAAAAATTTGTATTGGGGGATTTTTTATTTAATACATCCTTATCTTTCTAAAAAACATGACCATTTTTTTTATGTGAGTTTCAAATAAAAACAAAAGGGGACCCTTTTCACACGGGAAGCAAAAGTTAGGGGGGAAAGTAAAAACAAAAAACTATTTCTTTTGGGAACCAATTTTGGGGCGTCACGAAAAAACAAACCCAAAATAATTACGGCAAAAACAAGAAAACAGAAAAATTTGAATCACAAACTGGAAAAACCTTGAACAGCTCTTTAAAGTAAAGGGTTAACCGTGTTTTCACGGGAGGGGCGGGGGGGGAACGGGGGCAACGGCACGGAAAAAAAAAAAAAAAAAAAACCAAGCCTCAAAAGCTTCCCAAATTAAGGCCCCCATTTGCCCCCCAATTTTTTTTCTGGGGAACCGGTTTTGAGGAAACAAAAAAAAGCGGTTTTTTCCTCCGGCGGGGGAAAAAGCAAGGGGGGTTTCCTTTGTGCAAAAAAGCTTTGGTGGGGGGGCCAAGGAAAGGGGGGTGGGGGGGGAATGGGGAGGGGCAAAGGACGGGCGACTCCGGTTTTAAAGGTGGAACCCAACCACATTCAAATTTCGGGTTTGGGTCGTCCACCGGTGTGGCATTTACGTGGTCCAGGAATGTGGAGGGGCTTCTTTGCGTGAAGGGTTCAACAACAAACAAAAACCCGGTTCAAAAGGGTTTCGATTAATCCGGCAGGTGGTTTTTTGGGGATTGGGTTCCCCCCATTGGGGTGGGGGGCGCGGGGAAATCCGAGGAGGGTATGGACCCACACAAAACATGGGAAAAACGTTTTGGGGTGGGAAGTGAAAATGGCGTTTTGGTTTTTCCACTCATTTGGGGTCGGGATGGGCGGGTTTGGGCAATAAAAACAAGGGGGTCCCGAAATTTTTTCCCCCCAATGCCCCCAATGTCACAGGAATGTCATTTGTTTGCAATTTACGCGTTATTTTTACAATCCAGACATCCGAATTGGGGGGGAAAATCCCCCCGTTACATATCAACACTTCGATTAGGTTAACGGGGAACTTCTTTTTTTGGCCAATTAAAGGGTGTGAAAGAACGAGGGAGGGGGGGCACGCGGGAACTTGTCGGTTGGGGAATTTCCAATATTGGAACCCATCAACATTGAAAAAGGGGGGGGGAACCGAATTAACTGTGGGGAATAAAAACACATTTCCAGGCCATGGGTCGATTGAAACAAAAAAGGAAGTTTGCGGCATTCAATGGGAAACAGCGTTCCACATGGGTGCAAAATGTGCGGTTGGTTTTAAAATTCGGAGGGGATTATACCCATGGAACTTTGGGGCTCCTCACCGCTTTTTTCCTTCGTTGGGGGAGGAACAAAAAAAAAAGCGGGGGGGGGGTGGACCCGGGGGATGTGGGGGGGATATTCCGGGGGGGATTCTTTTTTCCCACCCGATATGAAGGGGGGGGTGACGGATTTGGGAGTGGCAAGGGGGGGACTGCGGTTTCCGGGTTTTTTTACGGTATCCCAAAAAATTTTTAAACCCACCCCCCCACATTGCCCCCACACCCCCCCATGCCCTTTTGGGTCATGTGGCCCCCCCACCAACAATTTTTGCGTGGAAGCGGGTTACAAAGGGGGATTCACATCCGGGGAACAAACCAAGGGGGGGGGGGCAATACGGGGGGCGATGGCCGGAATGGTGGGGGTGGGGGGGGGGGTGGGGGAAAACCACGTTTTTTTTTTCTGGGGTTTTAAGGGACCGCAAAAGGCAAGGCCGGTCGTGAACAGGGGGGGGGGCCCATCAACGGTGCAACTTTTCCGAAGAAGAAGAGGGGGAAGGTTACGGGGGGTTGGGGAATAAACAAAACGGAGGGTGGTTTATGATTGTCGCCCCATCCATAGGGGAAAAGAAGGGCACAACCAAACGGAACTTTTAGTAAAACGATGGGGTGGGGGGGGGGGGTAAAAGTGCTCTTCCGGGGAAAAAAACACAAGGCCACTCGGCTGAGAAAGAGAAGGAAAAGGGAAAGAAAGAACAAAAGAAAGGGAAAAGGGAAAAGCGTGGCTGCGGTTTTTTTCTGGACGTTGGAAAAGGTAACATTGGGCTCCCAGTTTTTGTAAAAAAAAAAATAACCAAAACCCAAAAAGGCCGAAACAAATACCAAGGCCGTATCTTTGACCGAAGGGGTTCAAAAAGGTCAAAAAAAGGGGAGGAAACCAATTTTTTGTCGGGTCACGCGTTTTCCGGCGAAGAAAAAAAAAAAAAAAAAAAACATTCGGGCAGGGTCGTTTTGCATCTTTCCGGGCCAAAGGAAAAGGGGGCAACGCGGGTGTTCCACCAACTGGTGTGGGGGGGAACGGGGGGAACCACGAAAAACAAAAAAAAAAAAAAAAAAAAAAAACGTGTTTTGGGGGATTTCCGGTTAAGTCTTTTTTCTGGGTTTGGGGCAGGGGGCCCGGGGGGAAAAAAAAAAACGATATCGGATTCGGGGGGAGTTCTTTCCGCTTTTACCTAGGGTTGGGGCCATTTCTATGAACCGAAATGGGCCCCCCTATTTTGGTTGTTGCTGGGGGCTTTTGTATATAACCACTTAAAAAGGTAGCCCACTGGGGTTTGATTAGTTCTACCAAATTAACTACTCTTTTTTTTTACACAATTTTTTTCGGGATGTCTCCTTTTCCACAACCACAACCGGAGGAAAAAAACAGGGGGGCCAGGACAACCAAAAACAATTATAAAATTTCCCGCCCATTTTCCTCTTTCGCTTTTTTTTTCTTCTTTTGCCCTCCATTCGATTATCTTCCCATTTGGGGGGGGGCTTTTGGGGCCCCACCCTTCCGGGCCTTTTCTGAAATTTTTAAAGGCAACATATTTGTTTCGTTAGGGAAATAAACTTTTCGTTTTTTTTAAGGGGGCCATGAATTTAAAAAAAAAAAAAAGCCTGTGTATTTTTATTTAGGGGGGGGGAACAAGACGTTTTCCCGTTGTTGGTATTATTTTGGGATGGGGTTTTTTGGGTATCAACTAATTTCGCCACACCCCGTTAAGTTCAATTATTCTTTTTTTTTAGTTCTTTTTTTGTTTTCAGGGGCAGGTTCGCTATAAATTAAATCCAAAATTAAAAAACATTTTCTATTTTATAGTGGTTTTTGTTGTTAATTAAAATCATTTTCTTCCAACACAGTTTCCCCCAGTTAATGTGGCAGGGTGATCAAGGGCCTTGCCATTATCCACAAATTCATTAACCCAGGCAACCCTTTTTCGTTTTCCCCGGGGTTGGTGAATCTCCCTTTTAATTGGAGTTACATTTTTCTCCTTTTTGGAACCTTTTTTTTTCAAATTTGTCTAAAAAAAAACCCACACAATAAAACAAAACCCTCCCATTTCAAAAAAAAAACAAAAACAACAGGTATAAAAAAGGGCACTTTCCCACTTAATTTTCCTTCCCAGGTAAGTTGAAAACAAGGGGGGGAAAAAAATAAAAAAGCGGACTGGTGAAAAATCAAAAACATGTCACGTTTCAAAACAAAAAGTCCCCTTGGGAAATAAAAAAAAACAAACCCAAAACCCACCAAAATCGGGGGTGGTGGCGGGGACCCACCCACTGGGCCCTTTTCCAACAACCCACGGGGTATACACCATTTATAAAACCCCCCACGGGTGGGGTGGTCCCTACAAAAAAAAACAAACAGAAAAAATACTTTTCTTTTTCCAATTCTTTTCTGTGTCTTTTTTTTCCTTTTCCCACTTTTCCCGGGGGTCACGGTTTTTTAGGTCTTATCCCAATTTCCTCGCCGCTTGGGGGGGGCCACGCCCCCGGACACACCTTTTTTTAGCTTTTTTTCCTTCGGTATTGGTTGTCGGGCATAGGGTTTTCACTACTTTTCAATTTTTTTTCCAAATTTTTTTCCTTCCCTTTTCTTGTTGCTTCCGAAATAACACCATTTTCAATTTTTCCCATCCCTTTTTCGTTCCAACTTTACCCATTTGACTTTTTCCCAAAAAAACAAACTTTTCCAACCGGCCACACCACGTTTTTTTTCCAGGGGGGCGGGAAAAGGGGACAAAACTCAATTTCCCCCAACCATACGGCTTTCTAATTGGGGATTGGGGGGGGGGGGGACTCCATTTCAAATTTTTCCCCCCCATAAACATTTTCCCCGGCTTGGGCCCTCTTTTTCGTTGGCTCAATTACATTCCGTTCCAGGAAAAAAGAATTTTCCTCCGCACCCCATTGCCAATTACCATTCAAAAAAACATATCTGTAGGGTGGATTGGGAATTCTATTTCTTTCTTTTTTCCACAAAAAATTAAGCCCCAAAATTTTACATTATCTGTGGGGTTTTTCGATTCAAATACTGGGGCCGTTTTTTTCCCGTTTTTTCCCAAACCGGGGAAATTGGCGTGGAGTTTATCAAATAAAAAATTGAAAAATTCTGTTTTTCCTTCGGTTCTAAACCCCAATCACAACAAAAAGTTTTTTTCCACAAAAATACGATTTGGGGTTGTGGTACCCAATATTGGTCTTTGGGTCGTTTACGATTCTTCCCATTCCCTTTTTTTTTTCCTCCCTTTTTTTTTGGCCTTATTTTTCGGTAATATCTGCGGGGAAAAAGACAACAAAATTCTTGTGGACTGGGGCCCCCCCAAACTCGTTTTCCCCCCATATCTTTTTTTTTGGGGCCATACCAAAAGGCCACGGTTCTTCCGCCATTGTTGACCCAGTCAATTTTCCTGGGGATTTTCGCCACTTCAAAAAATTTCAAAACCAATAGGTTTAATTTCATCGCCAATTTTCTTACATGCAAATCCTGGGGCATCGGGCGTTTCAGAGAAAAAAATAATTGGTTATAGGGGCTTTTCTTTTTGGGGGCCGTTTCTGCTTTCTCGCCCTTCTTTTCCAAACCGAATAGGGTCAAAAAAAAAGCTGAACAAAACCCCAAACACCCGGGAAGGAGGCATATTCCCCAAAACGGGGCCAATGTTCTTTCCACAAAATTTTCTTTTCGATCACATCCGGTTTTTTGTAAAAATTATTTTCCCCTTATCTTCTTCTTTTACGGGGGGGGGCCGGGGTTTTCCGGTCGTTGGAACTAGGGATTACGATTTTGGGGAGGGGATCGGGGGCTGCGATTCAAACCCCTAGTGGACAACAACGGGTAAGGAGCCCGCATATTTTTGCTCGAAAAAAAGGGGGGGGGGGGGGGGGGACCACCTGGGACAACCAGGTGAAACATTGCGCCGGCTTGAAAAAGACGGGCTTTGGGAATTTTTTCAAAGCGCGGGAGAACAAAACGGGTCCGGGTGTTAGGTTCGTGTCCCAGGAAACACGGGGAGTAGTGGTACATCGCCCAGGGAGCACAAGTGACCTCGCCCCGCTTAAATGGGTTTTACCCCACCAACTACGGCGGGGGGACGACCCAAAAAGGGGCTAAGGGGGGGGGGCGGGGGGGGTGGGGACCTTTGGGGTTATTAAAGGAATTCCCCCACTTTATGGTGGGGAATTTGTATCCGAAAGGTAACTAATTCGGGGGGTTGGGAGGCCGGGGGGGCGATAAAAAAAACCCGGAAATAGCGGGGGGAAATGGGAAAAGGGGTGGGAATTAAATTCCACAAAAAAAGGAATTTATAGCGGAAACATCGTTCTTCTGGTAAAATTTAAAGGCGGGACCTTACAAAAAAAAACCGTTCGCCAAAACATAGGCTCCAAAGCTTTTCGCGAAAAAAAAGGCAAAGGGGTTTTATACATTCATAAAGGGAAAAAAAAAAACGATCAAGGGGAGTTAGTTTACTTCCTTTTTTTAACGGATAAAAGTGTGTTCAAAATATTTCGAAAAACGGCATGACAAAGGAAATGGGGGGGGTCCAAATGGATTACAGGGCGGGGGGGATGCCAGTAAGATTGCGGAATCGCATTTCCAATGCCTTGGGTCAGGTGAAAAAAACAAAAAAAAAATTGCGGGGGGGGGGGGGGGGGGGACAATTTGCTCTTTGGGGGGGACCCCCGACTTCGGGTTATCGAAAAATGCGGTGAAGTTCGCTAAACCACCCACAGGGGGGAAAAAAATTGGAGTTTGGGGGGAACTAAAACTGATTTAAAGGGGGGCGGGGTGGACCGGAAAAAAGGTATTATAAAAGGGTGCCGGCAAATTTGATCGTTTCCAATTTAGGGAAAAAAGGCGGGGTTACTGGACAAAGAAAAATAAACCAGGGGGGGGAAAAACTCCCCAAAACCAAAAAATGGTAATTAAGCACAACAGGGAAAAATATTATTAAGATGGAAACGGGGGATTGAAGTAATATTAAATAAAAATTAAAACTAGTGAAACGGGAAGAGGAGATGCTTTTTTTGAAAAAAAATCCGGATTTCGGGGAGGCGGCTTTTAACAGGAAAACAAAACAAAAGAAGGCTCGGGATGATTTAGGAGAAACCCGCAAAAAAAATAAAAAAAAAACAACATGGAGAAGAAGGGTCACCGTTGGGATGGGCAGGGGCAAGCGACAAACGGGGGGGGAACAAACAACAAAACAAAAACCCAAGGAGGGGACCAAAGAGGGGACCAAAAAAAAAAAAAACCACAAAAAGCGGGGGAGGAAATGGGTTTTGTTCACGGAAATTTTTGTGGAAAATAAATCTTTTGGCGGTTCTTGTCGCGGGGGGGGTGGGAACCACAGGGGAAAGAATAGTTTTAAAAAATAATAAATAAGTTTAATTATTGAAACCGGGGCACAAACATATAAAAGGAGGGCTTTTCCAAAACGCGTTTGGCTTTGTAAGTTTGGGTGCTTGCCCCAAACACCCCTTTTAACCACCCCACCCGGTTCCCGCCGTACCCGGGGGAAACCTACGGGCAAACACCTTGGTTCGAAAGCTCCCTTTCATTTAAGGCCATTGAATGCCTTTGTGGTCTTCATTTTTAATGGCATATTCCAATGGGGCTAAGGGCAGGGGTTTTATCCCCTGGGAAAAAAAACTCCTCGGGTTGTCCAGTAATTATTTTTTGGGGGGGGACACTCTAAAAAACGGGGACAAGACGGGGTTTCTCTTTTTTCCCTTAAAATTAAAGGCGGATACAAGAAGCGTAGGGAAGGCGTGTTTGGCTGGGGCTCAAAAACGTAACGGCGGGGGCCCAGCTCTCTGTTCGGTGGGTCCCGGGAAATTTTCGGGGATATGGGAGGGAGGGGGGAAAAAAAAGGGGAGGGAATATTTAATAGATTGGGGAAAAAAAAAAAAAAGGGTTAAGGAGTTGGTTTGACTAGGGAGCAAAAAAGGAAAAAAAACAGGAAACGGGGGGAAATTGCAAAGGATTCCTCCAACTTCCTTCAATTTTGGGGGTTTTTGCTGGGGGGGGGGAGGGGACGGGATGGGGAATTGATGAACCCTTCGGGCCCCGGGGAAAAGGGCCTCGGCCAAGCCGGGGCTAAAAAATTCTGTACCAGTTGGGGTGAATCGTTTCCAGATTTCAAGGGCGA
Organism: Geobacillus sp. CX412; assembly: GCF_027942335.1. NCBI lineage: Bacteria > Bacillati > Bacillota > Bacilli > Caryophanales > Anoxybacillaceae > Geobacillus > Geobacillus sp. CX412. The sequence continues at coordinate 53,410 of NZ_CP103462.1, read as the reverse complement.
AAAAGATTTAAAAATAATGATTGGTGACTTTTCCTTTCAAAAGCCTATTCCCAAAAAAAGGGTCATGGAAAAAACGTAGGGGGGTTGGGGGAAAGAAAAAAAATTTCTACCAAATTGAGATATTTTCATTCCGGCCCTTTTTATGGGGAACTTTATGGTTTGGGGATTGGAATCTTGGTTCCCTCCCGGCAAGAAAAACGGTATTTCAAAAAAAGGGGGTAAAATATTTTCCAAACCCACTTGACTAAAAAGATTCCGTGATTACGGGATTTTAAATGGGGGAATTTATGGAAACCACCGAAAAAGGGGGGGGGGAAGGGAGGTAGAAAAAAACAGGAACACAAAAACGAAAAAAGTTTCGGGGGATTGGTTTTTTTTCAATTTATGGAAACCAGGGGTGGTTTTCGTAGGGGGGGGGGTGGAACAACCAAGGGGGGGGTGGGGGGGGTTCTATAGGAAAAAACCGGGTGGGGGGGGGGTTTTTCCGCAGGAGGAAAACCTAAATAAAATGCATTTTTTTTCCAAAAATGAATTATTTTAAATAAATGGGGGATTCAAAATAACTGAATAACAAATAAATTGATTCAAAAAAACTAATTTTTTTGTTTTTAATTTTGTTTGTCATTCAAATCCAACCCAACTGGATTGTGGTGGGAAGCTTTTTTCTAACACACCAAACACCCAAAAACCAACAGTGCAATTTCCGAAATTTTTGGAATTCCAAGCGGTAAGTGTCTTATCCCCAAAACGCCAAAAACAAGATTGATGGATTGGATGTGGGGGGGTGGGACTTTTGAGGAAAAAAAAAACTGGGTTGGAGGAGGGAAAATAAAAGGGAAAAAAAACGGGAGTTTCAAAATACATGGCTACATCAGAAAATAAGGGTGGGGGGGGGACAATTTTGGGGAACAAAAACCGTTGAAGGGAAAAAATGGTTTAGGGGGGGGAACTTTAATTTCCCTAGGAAAGGGGCAAAAAAAAAAAAATTCAGGGGGGGAAACAAAAAACCGGGACACCCCACGTAAAAGAATTAGTACCGGGATTGGTTGAAGACATGGACCTATAACAACCCCAACCGAAAGGGGGGGGGGGATTGAGGATTTTTCGGGGGGTGTACATTGAAAAAACAGGGCCAACGGGGCGAACGGGAAACGTTGAGGAACGGGGTTGGAAAGTACTAGGGCCATGCGGGATTAAAAAAGGGGGGGGGGGGAACTTTCTTTAAAAAAAACGGAACTCAATGGGGGGGAAAAACGGGGGGGTTGTGGAAAATACGAAAGGGGCGAAAGGGGTCCGAAAAAAAGCTTGCGCCGTAACGGGCCAAAAAAAAAACCGGGGAAGGTGGGAACCAGGGGGGGGGAACTTATAAAACCCTTCTGCCGGCTTTTTAAATTTTGGGGTTAACGATTTCCACGGAAGGGGAAAAGGGGGGCAGGGAAGGGGGGAACAAAAACCGGGTGGAGGGGAGAGGAAAAGATTTTAGTGGAACTAGGGAAATAGTACGTATTGTTTCATTTTTTCAACAAAACTATGGACAGGACAATTTTCCGTTACGGGAGGCCCAAGGGGTGTCGTGGTACGGGTCAATGGTTTGGGCAGGGCCCAAAACCTGTTTTACCCGTTAGGCCACACTTTACCCAAAAGGCCACTTTCTTTTGCGGGGGGCAGGGGAGATAAGCGGTTTTCTTTTCGGGGGGGGCCCGAGTTTTTCAGGGCCTTTTTGGCTAAGGGAGGGTTCGAGGGGGTTTGATTTTATATGCTAATTTTTGGGGGCCGTACGGCCACACAACTTCTATGGGGCGATTTTTATGACAAGGATGCTTGGGTAAAAAACTCTAGGGGTGTCAAAAATGGGCCGTTAACTTTTGACGCCAAACAGGTTACTGGTTGGTTTGTTAGGTATTTATATACCGAGTAACCCGAAGTTTGTTAGTAAACGGTTTGGCGTTTTCCGATCGGGAACTTCCCGGCCCAATTTTTTTCAGGGGGGGGCAGATTCACTTGAATCGAATTGGGTAATTGGATCTTGCGTTTGTTGGGGGTAGTCTTCTTTCGAATCAGAGTACAAAAGGGAAAAAAGGGGACAGGAACAGGGGGATAACCGGGGTACGATTTTTGAAAACTAAACCGACTAATAAAAGACAACAGTTTAACTCAAAATCATTAGCTTAAATTAATAACCCCAACCCGTTAATAAAAAAAGGGTTCGGTTACGGTTTTACGTGGGTTTTTTTTTTAAACCGAAGGCTGGTTTCAGTTGGGCTTTGTTAAATATCTTTGCTTAATCTGGTCGGGACGGGTGGTTTAGGGGGGGGCCATGATTACAGGCGGGGGGGAGTCATCTTACACCACCACACCCTCGGGGGGATGATTAGTTGGGGGCCCCCGGGGCGACTTAAGCTTTTTGGAACCCCCCGCCTTCTAGCCCCCGTGTAATCTTGGTGTTTACCCTTCAGCGGGGTTAAAAAAGCCATTTAGGGGCCGGGAAATTTACCTCCGGTTTTCTTGTTTTCCCCCAAAAAAAAAACCAGGGCCGGCTAAAAGCCCAAAATTGGACACCATGTGGTTTGTATAAACAAAAAAAAAACCCGCATCGGTTACCCAATTTTTCTTGTCCCGTGGGAGATGGGCTCCATTTTTTTTTAACAACAAACCTAAACCCCGCAAAAAAAAAAAAAAAACAAACAACAAAAAAGTGGGGACAACTTGGGGGTGGAACAACAGGGGCAGTGTCGGGGCCACACCAAAGTGGCTATTAAACACCAACAAAAGTGTGGGTGGACGAGCAAACAAATAAAAAACGTGGTTGTTAGTTTTTCCCCTCGGGTCGGGGAATTTACTCGTTTAAAGGATGCTTTGGCCAAAATTCAACGAAAAAAAAAAAACGGCCAAAACATTTGTAAGAAACCAACGTTTTTTCAATAAACAATGGTTTCGGGAAAATGTAATCGTGCGTGGGGGTGGGGGACCCCCCAACCAAAAAAAGGTAAGAGCAGAAAACACGCCCGCAAATGAGGCCGCCCAAAAAAAATCCGATTTTTGTTTTAAATAAAAGAAAAAGGGGGGGACAGCGAACAGCGCACGTGACGGGGGAAGAAGGGGGGGCGGGGGGGGAGACCGCGCGAGGGGGGGGACAAACCCACCCAAAAAAAAAAACAAAAAACCAACTTTTTTGTTCTAAAAGGGGGAAAGCCGGAGGGCCTTTAGGTGTGGAGTTTCAGCAAAACAAAAAAACAAATGAAAAATGGGAAGGGGGGGGGGGGGCCGGGGGATTGGACTTTTCGCGAGGGGGGGGGGGGATTTCAATAATTGGCCGGGCATAAAAAAAAACCAATTTTCCACCCCCACCCCCCACCCCCACGGCAAAACACAAAAACAAAAAATTGTTTACGACCCTCGTACTAAAAAACCAAAAAAAAATTTTGTAACGCGGGCATTATGTCAGGGGCGTTTTTTTTTGCCTTGTAATTAACGCCCAGGGCTCATTGTTTTTTTCCGGGATTTAAACGGGGGGGTGTGGGGGTAACCCGGGTGGGGGGTTTTTTGGCCCCCCGGGCTATTTCCATAAGTCGGAAAAGTGGCGTTTGGGCGATTGCTGGGGGTTCACGCCCTTTTTTTTCCAGCCCAACTGTTTTTGGGCGGCCAAAAAAAATGGGGGAGGCCTCCCAACCAAATCGCGATTTCAGGGGAAACACGGGGGCACTCGGAAAGTACACTTTTAGCTAGGATTTGGTGTTTTTTTCTCGGTTTTTTTTCCCACTCGTTTTTCCGGTTTTGCGGGGATTTTTTTTGGGTTTTTCTTTTCCAACGTATATAAAGGAGGGGGGGGGGTGTAGCAATTGCAAAAAACAGTCCTGACGGGGAAATTTATTCGGGGGGCGGCCAACCGGTCAAGGATTTTGCTTTTTCTTTCACAAAAAAGGCACCTTTTTTATAAAGCGGCCGTTCGGTTATTTCCCCGTTTTTTTACAAAAAAATGGTTGGTGGGGGGATGGATAAAATTGGGTAAACTAATATAGGGATTTTATTCCCCCGAAGGAATCACTCCGGGTTAAAAAAATGTTTGGTTGACGACGTGGTGGTGGGGAGGACCCCCCAAAAAGGGGGGGGAATACGTTGTTACAATTGGGATTAAAAACTGGGGGAATGGGGTAAAACCCGGAAAAAAGAAGGGTTAAAGGCAAAAAAAAAAAGAAAAATAATTGGATTGAGCCCCACAATTTTTTCCCGTGGGCGGGCAAATAATCGAGGCTAGCTAGGGACGGGGGGGGAGGAATTTCCAGAAAAAAAAACGTTCTTTCCTTGCACCGGTTTGTTTTACCGGTTTTTAAGTGACGGTTTTTTTTTCGAAGGGAAAAACTGACAAATTGTAAAACGGGAACCACTTTTTTTTTCCGGTAAAATCGGCTTGGAACTGGGGGGGGGGTGGGAAACTTTTTTGGCCAAACTAGTAGCAGGGAAGGGGGTACCGACCCCATGGGTCAAATGGGGTGCCACCACGTTTTTAAACGCGGGGGCAGCAAATTAATGGAAAAGCCAAGGGATTTGGATTTTTTTATTTATACCGGGTTGGGGGGAAACCCCAGGGCAGGAAAAAAAAAAAAGGCCCTCACCCCCCCCCTTAAATTTTTTCAAAATACAAGGGGGGGAAAAGCCTCACGGAACCTCGAAATTAAAACTCGGTGGGGAAACAAACCTTCAAAATGAGAGGGGGGAATTTTTTTTCCACCTCTTTTTTCGAACCCAAAAACCCCATCGAAAAACCCCCCACGGTTAAACAGGATTGGTTTGTATTTTTTTTTCGCCCCCAGGGGGGGGAGGGGATTTTTGGCGGGGAAAAGGGATGTGGGCGCTTTCCCCATTACTTCCGACTAGGAATAGCGCAAACACAGGGTCGTAAATCGGAAAAAATGAGCCTGGCGTAATTACAGGAAAAAACGCTGACATAGCGCGTACATTTTTAGTACGAGGCGATTGTTTTTGCGTGTGATGGTTGCCGGCCATGAACTCGCGAAAGTCAATCGCCTCGATTTCATTTTTGCGGAACATCACTATCGCTCCTTTAGAAAAAATGGTTTGGTTTCCCCCTCGCGCTCCCCCTTCCGTCGTTCGCTTCGCTCCCTTCTTTTAACAAATCGATTTTTTGGCGCTATTGCGGCGTTTCTGCTCTTACTTTTGTGTCGCAATACATTTCCGAAACATTGTTATTGAAACGTTGCTACAATGTTGCTTTTTCGTTGATTGGCAGATCTTAACGAGTATTCGACGAGAAAGCTACAACGTTATTGCTTCGTCACTTTTGTGTTAATAGCCTATGCGACACTGCTTGTCCAAGTTGTCACTTTTTTGCGTTAGGTTTAAAAAATGACATCTCGGACAAGAATGGTACCGAGGAGGTTTATAACCATGTTCAATTGGCTAGGGCTTGGAAAGAAACGGAGTAAATTCGGCAAATGGCTTGACCGCGAGGGAATATCACAATTAGAGCTAGAAAGGCGGTCAAAGCTAAGTCGCGGCACTATCTCGAGGTTGTGTAACGATGACTCGTATCGGCCTAAACACTCGACGATAGCAAAGATTAAAAAAGCACTGAAACAGCTCGGTAAAAACGTACCGGACGACTTTTTTAACGTGTGATAGCTATGATTGAGTACGTTGTCTTTTTCGGGTTAATTATCGTCGGTTTCGTCTTCTTTGTACTCGATTTGAGACGGCCACAAACGCAAGCAATTCCAATCGATCAAGAGCGCCTAAAATGCGAAAGTCCGATCGAACGCCACCTTTACGATACACTTCGGATACTAGGTTATTACGTACAAACACAAGTACCTTGCGGTAAGTACCGCATTGACCTAGCGTTACCAGCGTATAAAATCGCCATAGAGTGCGACGGCAAAGCATATCACTCGACGCCTGAGCAAAAGGCCCATGATCGGCGAAAAGACGCTTATCTGCGCAAGAATGGCTGGAAAGTGCTACGGTACAGTGGGCGCATGATCTACCACGACTTGCCGAAAGTGATTGCGCAGATTGAAAAGGAAATACAGAACTAGTTCTAGGCAAAAGCTGGCGCTCGCCGGTTCCTTCGTGAAATCGTACCAAATTAAGCCGGCAGGTTTATAGTCTGTCACCTCGGTTGGCTTACGGCGAGCTTTTTCGGCTTTAGCCTTCGTTTTCACACGTTTCATTGAGTCGTTAAGAGTCTTATCGATGCTAGTCTCATTGGTTATTCGTCTCTATATTTTTTCAACCGTTCCTCAAGTTCCCGTCGTGCCTGTTCAATGTCGAAATCCTCATCATCCTTCGGTTGGTTATAGTCCATCTTCAACCAATCCGGTACTAATTCTTTACGTGTCGGTTTCTGAATTTTTTGCCCTTCGCTAGAATTAGAGTCTACCATTTTCTTCACGGTTTCAAATGTCTTTTCTATGTAGGCCATGTATTTGAATCGTTTTCCTTTTAGTTTCTCCAACAGTTTGTTTTTCAAGTCATCATCATCAATCTTGTTGGCTTGTAGAAACTCATGGATCAAATCGGATTGCTGTTGGTTAAAGCCTTCAATCAGTGGATGATGATGATTATTATTTGAATCATTATTTATATCATTTGAATCATTATTTATATCATTTGAATCATTATTAGGTTTCTCTGCGAAACCACCCCCGGTTTCTATAGGAAACCACCCCTGGTTTCCTACAGAAACCACCCCTGGTTTCATATTGAAACCATCCGAACTTTCGTTCTGTTTTCTTCCGCCTTTTTTGGCAAAAGTTCTGCTGCTTGTTTCATATTCAGTATCGTAATCACGAATCTTTTCAAGTGGTTGATATTTCTTTTGAATATCGTTTTGCGGATACTCGTAAACTACAATATTTACAGGTTTGTTCCCTGGATATTCGTCATCTTCATATGTGACAAGATCAATCAAACCATAATTCCATAAAGGCCGGATGATCTCATTGTAGAATTTTTTCTTTCCAACCCCTAAACGTTTCATGACTTTGGAAAGGCTTGAAGGAATCACATCATTATATTTATCTTTTCGCTGATCTGAACGATCACACCAACTGTAGAATTTTAGCCAGGCTGCGAAGGCTTCAGGGCCAAGTTTATCAATCCAATCGTCAGCAACAACAAAATGAAGAATTGGAAGCTGCAATTCGTTTCTGTTTTTCTTTGCTCTAGTAAACTCTACTTTTGCCATATATATTCTCCTCCTGTTTCTCCCGAAATTCGGGACAAACAAAAGAGCGTGCCGCCGTACTTTTTTAGCACAGCAAACACGCTCTACGCTCTTATCCTTTAATTTATGGAAAAGAGACTCTTGTCCTTTAGTCAAAATATATGGAAAACGAGATTTTCCAAGGATAACCCCTTGCATTAGCCAATGATATGCATTAAAATGAAGACAAAGCATATCATGGCTAATGAGGGAGCTTTCGAGCAGGTGTTTGCCGTAGGTCGGGTACGGCGAACGGTGTAAGGGTGTTGGCAGCACCACTTACACACGCTTGGAAGCTCTTTTATTTTGCCCCGTTCATATTAACTTATTTATATTTTACTATTACTTCCTGTGTCGCGACAAGATTTATTTTCCAAAAATTCGTGACAACCATCCCCGCTTTTTTGTCCTCTTGTCCTCTGTTGTTTTGTCCTCCGTTGTCGCTGCTGCCTCCAACGTGACTTTCTCTTGTTTTTGCGTTTCTTCAATCATCGCTCTTTTTTGTTCCTGTAGCGCTCGAATCGATTTCAAAAGCATCTCATCTCGTTTATTCAATCGTTCATCTATATATTTCTGTTGTGCTATTACCATTTGTTTGAGTTCCTGTATTTCTTTCAGTAACGCTTCATATTGACGATCAATGCGACCTATATCGCTTTCGTCTATCATTTTCAACTCATTTTCTAGTGGTGTAGCGACTTCCGATTCGATACGAATCGGGTCAGATGTGTCATTTTTTTGTTCACTGACAAGCATTGATGCGATCCGATCTACTGGCATCCCTGTATCATTGGACATTTCTTTTATGCGTTCGAATATTTGAACATCATTATCGGAAAAGATACGAAATCCTTGATCGTTCTTTATGAATGTATAACCTGCCTTTTCGAGCGCTTGAGCATATTTGCGAACGGTTGGAGTCGCTATACCAACGATATTCGCTATATCTTTTGTGGAATATTCCTTCATTCGCATTCGTTTTCGCCTCCTCATACGATATACATTCGATACAATCCATATGGAATCCTTTATAACAAAGGGTCTAGCTTGTCGCCGTAGTGTGTCATAGCGCGAGGTACATTTGACTCCTGGGCGATGTCCTCCGTTTTCTGGACACGACTAACGACTTTGTTCGCCGCGCTTTCAAGCGTCATTCTCTCGTCTTTAGCGCGACAATGTCTGTTCCCGTGTCTTCGAGCATAGCGCTCCATTTCCACTAGGTTGACGCAGCGATCTCCAAATCGTATCTATTCACGACGACCGGCCGGAGAAGAAGAGAATGAAGATTTACAAAAACGGATGATCGAAGAATTTTGGGAAGAGCATTGCCGTTGGGGAATGGCTCTTCCGGGTGTTAGCTGCTATCGGTTTGAAGAAGGCGAGGAAGAAGAAACGGCAGAAAAGCTATACAATTATTTCTCTGAACGCGATCCAGATGCATTAGAAAGCGATGAATACTATGTTTTGATTTTTGAAGGAGAAGATACAGGAATTGACGGTCACAATGGCGAGAACGTGGCTGTATGGCAAAAAGATATTGAACGAGTGCCAGTCACAGAATTTTTCCGCAGATACGAAATAGCAAAGGAGGAAAAAGAATGAAGATCGAAGACAAAGGACATATGGTCATCGTTTGGGAAAACTTTTTGGATTGGTATGACGAAGAAACAGATTCATTATTGGATACTGCGCCAATTCGGTTTGAAAACGGCCAGTTGATCGAAATCACAGATGAATATATTGCTATTGAAAAAGAAGATAGATTCATCCTACAGATTGTTGATGGTATTGGCAATGTCGAGAAAATATTGTCTGACGAATTATTGAGCACGAAAGAGGCAGCGGAATTATGGGGAATTGATGAGTCATCCATTAGGAAGCGTATTGATGATTTTCCGCCTGGAACGGTGCGGAAGTTTGGAAAGCAATGGGTAGTGACGAAAGATGGAATGGAAATGGTATTCGGAGAACCAAGAAAGGAGAATGAAAAATGAAAGTAGTGAAACCTGCGACACAATCGAGGAAGCTAAAAAGGTGGCGGCCGAGCGCGGATGGATGACAGAAAACTGACGGAAAAGTGAAGGAAAAATGACAGAAAGATGAAAGAATATTTCTGTTTAGACGTGTTATGATGGTATCGTGGGATATTGAAGCAGGGCGTCACCCGATTGGGGTGGTGTTTTTATTCCAAGGATTTGTTAAACGTGAATGTTGATTTCATCGCTTTTTCTTATTCAACTAACGGGGAAGGATAGTGAAAGTGCTATACTGTTGAATGGGAGGGGTTTTTGTTGTTAGAAATTGAAAAAGTAAAAGAGAAAATTACTCAATTAGATGAGTCGGAAGCGAAAAGTCTGTTAATGATTATGTATGCAAGGCTTGATACTGCAATAAATGGAACTGGTGGAGATGAATTTATTAAAAAAACTATAATAGATTTATTTGATATTTATAAGAGACTGCCTGACAAAAAAGAACTAAAAAAATAATTGAACTAACGGGTGCGATAGTTGAACAAGACATACAAAATACACGGGAACGTCTGTCTAAATGACAGGCGTTTTATTATGCCTAAAACGAAGTATTCTAACGAAAATATGTGCTAAATCAGAAAGCGAGGTGGCAGGCATGGAACGATAAGATGAGGAAGAAGAAAAAGCGAAAGAGGAAATGGCAGGGAATTTATATTGTTTCGTGCCTGTTTCCTCGGTGTGTGAAGGAGAAATCGGAATGAGTAAAGAGATATTGTAACTATTCACCCAGTGCTAGTGTATAAAAAAGCCCAGCACAAATAGGGCATTTCGGTCATAGAAAATGCCCTAGGTAGCGGAAAGAACTCGATCGATCGTTTCGCCTGCCAACAGAAGACATAACGAATCCCACACGTTTTTTTCGTGTTTCGTCAGTGTGGAAACGATGCTTCTTGCGATGCAAAACGACTGCGCGAATGTTTCTTCGCGAAACGTACCCGAAATGTTCTCTTTGACTTTGACCATGCGAAGATCGCGTTCGGCTTGGTTGTTATCAAAGGGAACATGTACTTCACGTAAGAAACGCAGCGCTTCTTCCTTTCGTTTTTGAAGGCGTCGAACAAAAGCGAGTGCTTTTTTCGGAAGAGGCGTCATCGTTTCTAATCGGTGTTGTGCTCTTTCTAGGATGCGATCATACACTCGTTCCCACCGTCTCGCTTCTTCTTCGGAAAGTGCACCGTGATGGGCTTCGACGGCTTGCTTGGCGGCTAACAGAAACGTGGTCATGCGCATCGCCCACGTATGCCCCTGTTCGATGAATCCTTTTAACTCACGCAAATGGTGGGCATGACAAAGGGCATGGGTGGCATGTGTGTATTTTGGATACGTACCGAACGCATCGTGCATCATCGTCCCTTCATATCGGGGAAGAATCCCGATATCATCGGTCGCTTTTTTTCCACGAGAAGCGTGAGGAGCCAAGTATGTATATCTCGATGTACACGCGACATGCACCCATGCGAGTTTCCCATTGATGCGCAAACTCGTTTCATCGACATGCAGGATGTTGGATTCCAGTAAGGCGTCTTCGATGATGTCCATATTGGATTCCAACGATTCGCGTCCTCGTTTCACCATATTGGCAAGAGTTCCCGTACTAATCGAGTGTTGATATAACGCTTCGATTGTATCACTTAAACGCTTGTACGGGATCAATTGGATATGATGTAAATAAACAACGAGCGCCGTGAGCCGTGGACCGTATTGCACATGATTCGTGACATGGGATGGGAATTCGGCTTGTTGCACGCATCGACAATGTGGACACGATTTCACTTCACGTTCATGTTGTGTCACCTCGATCGCCACAGGAGGGACATCAAACACTTGACGGATATCGACTTTGAACGGTTTGACTTCACGCAAAGAAGCTCCACATCCTTGACACGTATGCACACGGTGGACGACACGATGATGTGGATGTTCCACTTGACGGAGCGTCTTCCCCTCATGTCCCTCTTGCCCACCAAGCTTTTTGCCAGACGGCTCGCGGGAGGAACGCTTTTTCTCAAAACGGTCAGAAGATGGGGGCAAATGGCTATTGGAGCTGTTTTTTTTCGTGCGTGCTTCCAGCTCTTGAACACGGTACTTCAGTTGTTCATTTTCTTTGCGTAGTTGTTTGTTTTCGTGACGCAAATGTTCAAATAGTTACTTTCTACTTTGATCTTGTTGAAAGTCTTGTTTGAACTCACATGAAAAAAATGGTATTTTTTAGATATAGATATAAATAAAAATCCAATACAATTTTTGTTTATTTAATTAATTGTAGTTATCGAAAAATTCTTAGGTGAATAAAAGAGCTAATTTGGGAGGGGTGGACATTTCTTGAAATTAAATATTTTCATCAATAAAGAAATTAATCATTTTATCGAATTAGCAGCAAAAAAAATGGGAACAAGCAAACGAAATGTCATTTCCATTGCTCTAACAGATATTCTTAATAAGTCATATACTCAGGATGAGATTGAAAAGTTAAAAGAATCTATTCAGCTGGATTACGCGACTACCGTGACTATTAACGAACACGTTGCTGAAAAAATTGATCGCATATCTAGATATGGTATTTCAAAAAGGTTATTCTTTGGCTACTTGATCTGTGACTACTTCTATCGTTATTACCATTATTTCATAACAAAAGATGAAATAGATGAGGAGAAAGAAGTGAATACGGAACGAGACTATTTGCAGATCAAGCTCGATAAGACAGTGAAAGATAAAATTGTAGAGTATTGTGAGAAACAATATATTTCTATCAACAGTCTCTTCTCATACTACATCTTAAATAAAGAAATAACTGTAAAGTCGTTCCATATTAAAGAACCAGAGCTGTTATATTTAACCTTAGGGAAAAACGTGAAGGATATGATTCGAAAAAAGGCGATCGAGATGAATGTGTCTTATCGTTTTTTTCTTAACTTGGTGGCAGCTCAGATTTGTCAAGATTTATCTTTGTAAAAAACAGCTAAATTTTGCTGTTTTTCTTTACATTTCCAATTTATTCTGATAAAATTGTATTAGATTAAAAAAGAGGGAGGGGCTAGTATAAAAGTTGCGTCAGAAAATTTAGGATAATAAGTTAATTTTTAAAAATTTAAAAAGGAGGAATAATTGTGTTTGACCAACTTCGAGGGCTATTGAATTCTTTGTTCGGAGACATTACGTCTACATTTATCACTTTGTTCGCCATTGGGATTCTTATTTGTGGCCTATTGGCGGCATTTGGTGGAGAAGAAAATCAAGCAAAGTTCAAACGGGGGTTGTTTTTGTGCATCTCTGGGTTGATTGTGTTCTTGCTTGCTCGCCCGATTGTTTACTACTTCCAAAGCAACCTCTAATCGGAGGGGTGAATGAATTTGGCATATGAAACACAGTCAATTGCTGAACGAAGGGAACAGTTGCGGGAAGAGGGGAAGATAGAGCTACCTCTAAACGTTGATACACGAAAGTATTTACTCTCTTTCATTCGTTATCGAGACGTGCTGATCTCCCTTCCTTTATTGATTGCTGGCATTGTGGCACTGTATATCATCCATCGAACGGGAATCGGCATTAATTCGCAGAACGTGATTGTCTGCTTTGCTCCCTGGGCAACGTTCTTACTGTTGCTGACGATTCAACATCCCGATCGGAAGAACATTTCGTTTTTCGAACACCGGATTGTTTGGCGCATTAAGTACAACAACCGTCAAAAACTGTTTGTTTACACAAAGGGTGATCTGATGGGAAAGAAGAAGGAAAAAGATGTTCGTGAACAGCTCGGCATTTCTAACATTTATTCGGATTGCTATGAGACAACGGATAAAAGATTAGTTAAAGTGATTAAAGTGTCGAGCATCAATCTTTCGTTGCTAAATAACAAAGAGAAACGCATGATTTTTCAAGCATACGAAACTTTCCTCAACGACCTTCCAAAAAATCTGACGCTCCAAATCAGCCAGATCGCGCAACCAGTCAATTTGAAAAACTACTTCCTGTTCATCCAAGAGCAGACATCCCAAGAACAAGATATGGCGAAAAAATTGTTGGCGAAAGGATATCTTGATTTTATCGACGATATTCAAAAGTCTAAGAACATGGTATCTCGAAACCGATATGTCATTATCTCAAAACCGTTTACAGTGCAAAACAGAGAAAGTGTACTAGAGGAACTCGACAGACAAGCAAGAATCCTTGTTTCTCAAATCGAGAATATGCTCGGCGGTCGCTTTCAGCTGAAAGCAGAAGTCTTAAACAACGAAGAGTTATTCCATCTCATCTACACCTGTGTTGACTACGAAAATGCACAAGTCAATGCGGAAATCAAAACAAGTACATTCCCGATCACACTGGGGGAAGAGACATATAGAGAGATGAAAAAGAAATGGGAGAAAGAAGTAACGGAGAAAATCATTTAAGCCAGGGGGAAGGACGATGAGACTTACACTTCCTTTTTTCCGAAAAAAGAAAGAAGAGAGTTTGGAGGAATCGTATTACAACGCTAATGAACATATTTTGAATTTGCTTTCTCCTGACAGTATCGAAGAAAAAGAGAGTTATGTCCGTTCGGGTACGAACTATACCCGAACACTTGTTGTTGTAGAGTATTCGTCCATTATTGTGCAGGAATATGTTCAACGTCTGAATGATCTGAGTGATAACATCAGCGTCATTCAGTACATCACGGAGTACGATTCTTCAGAAGTGCGGAGACATTTATCGGAAAGCATTAAGCAAAACAGTCAGAAACTATATTCCAAATACGTCAATGATGCAGGAAAAGCTGAAGCACAAGCGCAGATCGACAGTGCTAGAATGTTGCTTCATCAGCTGAGTTTCAAGAACGAAAAAATGTTCATGTTTCAAATGCTGATTCACATTGTTGCAAACGACCTGAAAGAGCTGGATGCGCTGACTCAACAAGTGAAAGCCATCGTCGGGCCATTTGCCAAAACATTAACCCCAACAACCAGAATGAAAGATGCGTTTGATAGCTTCTTACCAATCGGCAAAAACAAAGTATATGACTTGACATATCGCCCGATGAATGCCGAGGCTGTTTCTTATTTCTTTCCATTCCACGAAAACGAGATTTTTGATGAAAAAGGCATTATTAAAGGTCGCAACATGACGACCGGCAACGTGGTAATCGTGGACGACGATTTGTTGTTAAACCGCCATGAATTTGTCATTGGAATTTCCGGTTCTGGGAAATCCACTTACATTTTTCAAGATATGATGCGGAAGTACATGTTAGGACGCAGAATCATTGTGATCGACCCGAAAGGAGAATTCGGGGAGGTATTTCGTACACTTGGCGGTGAGTGGGTGAAAATCAGCCTAAAAGGCGGGAACATCATCAATCCGTTTGATATCCCGAAAAATCAACATGGAACAGAAGAAGGAAATCCACTGATCGCTAAAATCAGTACCTTGTTGACGATGTTCCGCCTCATGTATCCGCAGATGACAGATTTGCAGGAAGATGTCTTGTCGAAGTTATTAATTGAGCTGTACGCCAAGTTTGGCATCACGGAAGAAACAGACGTAAACGCATTAGCAGTAACAGACTTTCCGATTATGGAAGACTTCTATCATTTTCTTGAAGAAATCAAGGAAACAAACCCTGAAGAGTATGAGCACGTAAGGGACTTCCATACCACGTTGCACGCTTATGCGAAAGGAATGTTTGCCAAAGTGTTTAATGGGCATACCAATGTGGATGTGTCGAATCCACTTGTTGCTTATGATATTTTTGACCTCCAAAACCGGGAAAAAGCACAACGAGTAGTATACTTCAACCTATTATCTCATATCAACTATGACATCTTGAACGGTGACCGGCATCCAACGCAAGTGTATATTGATGAGGCGCATATCATCGCTGACCCAAAAGTGCCTCTGGCGATGGAATATGTGTATTTCATGATGAAAGTATTGCGGTCGTTTAATTGCGGTGTAACTCCTGCTACCCAGTCGATCAAAGACTTCCTTTCTGCAAAAGATGATAAACGAAACTATGGGGAAGCTGTCATTTCACAAGCTATTCAACGTTTGTATTTGCCGATGCAAGAAGTAGAAATCAACTTCTTGGAGAAAGAACTTGGACATCAATTTTCTGAAGAGGAACGAACGACACTAACGGTCATTGAGGGGCGAAAAGACGAGCAAGCAGGTAAGGGCATCTATTTTGTCGGCTCGAAAAAAATCAAATTGGAAGTGCAACTAACGGATGTTGAAAAACAACTATGGTTTGAACGGAAGAGTTTAAGTGAGTTGATCGTATGAAAGATGTCATACGCTCTCTACTTCTTTGGAAAGCAGGTCCGTTGATTTGGATCGGGGCAGGGGTTCTGTTTATCATCGTACTCATTAGTGCTATCAGTAACGCTATTTTCGGGGAAGAAGAGAGCTTCTCCAATATCTCAGGCGGAGTAGCAATGTGTACGAAGGGAAAAGTGGATGAAGCAAGAATTGAAGAAGTACTATCTAACGCCGGAGTTTTTGCTGGAAAAAAAGATGTGTTCATGAGTGCAGCTGAAAAATACGGTATTGATCCCGTGCTACTCATCGCCATTGCGTTGCATGAAACAGGATACGGAACATCCCCTGCCGTGAAAAACAAAAACAATCCTGGTGGTATTATGGACCCAAGCACGGGAAAGTTAAAAGTATTTGATAGCCTGGAAGACGGCATCGATTTTATGGCAGGAAACCTCTATCGAGTGTATATATCTCAAGGATTAGTAACGATTCAACAGATTGGGGCAAAGTACGCTCCAATTGGAGCGAATAATGACCCCTCGAACTTAAACGCGAATTGGGTGCCAGTAGTCACCAATATCGCAAATGAACTAGGCGGCCTCTCGATGAACTGCGAAGTTATGGGGACAGGAGAATTCGCGCTGCCTACCGGTTCGATGAGCATCACGTCCAATTTTGGATATCGGAGTGATCCATTCGGAGGCGGAACGGAATTCCACAAGGGAACAGACTTCGCTTGTTCGCGAGGTGATGCAATTTATGCAGCCGATGGGGGGCAAATTGTAGTGTCCGTGAAGTCCGGATATGGTGGCGGATACGGACACCATGTCATTATCAGCCACGGCGATAAATTCACCTTGTACGGCCACATGGAACATGTGGATGTAGACGTAGGAGACACGGTGCAGAAAGGACAGAAGATCGGTACTTGCGGAACAACCGGTTCCTCAACGGGATACCACTTGCATTTTGAAGTTCAGCTAGGTGGCATCTATGGTGAAAGAGTAGACCCAATGACGTACTTCCAGCCAGCAAAGAAGGAGGAAGATGAATGAGAATCACCGTTACTAACCTTGTGCTAGTCGCTCTTCTATTGATTGCAGGAAGCTTTAGCTTCCTCTTGTATACAAACCTTCAGGAAGCCAAAGCAACAATTGAAAAGTATCAAGACATTGAAAGGCTGAATCAACGATCAGAAGATTTTATTCGAGCATTGATCTATGGCAAACATAAAAAATATCTGACTGGAGAGCAGTTGGAGAAATATGAAACTGGTGAAAAGGAATATGGCACACCAACTGAAAAAAACATGGCAGAAGTCAATGAAATGAAGATTCAGCAACTATTCACGAAAAAAATTAAGAATAAGGACAACGAAGCTGAATCGTATGCCGTCGTACAGGTCCGATATGAAACAGGAGATCCTAATAAATACGGGGATGACTACATTCATACATTAACGGTCAACTCTCATTGGGTGAAAGACGCCGGGGAATGGAAAGTCGATCATTTAGAAATGTCTTTACTGAAGGACAGTCGGGATGAAATGTTGCGGAAACAAGCTGAAGAAGCGCTACGGAAAGCCGGTCAAGCCAGTTAAAGAAAAGGGGGAGAGGGAAAGTGAAACTAACGCCGGAACGGCGTAGACAGATATATCAGATTACACAAAAAATACTCGCTGTCTACGATCGTTTTTTCTCTTTTGTACTTAAGCTGTATGAAAAGCCGGTGGAGCGAAAGAAAAGAGAGTTTTTCCTCACGTATCGCACAGAAATGACGGAGGAAGAAATTCGGGAGTATCAATATCGATTGACGGTAGGGTGGACGGTTATCTTATTTATCTTCATTTTGCTTTTGCTAGAGATCGGGGGAGAATCTTTGGCTAAATTTGTTCGAGTCCTGGTCGTTGCGCTTCTGTTGTCCTTGGTGATCTTTCCAACGGCAAGTTTAGCGGAAAAAGGGGATTTTTACGAAAAAAATAAAACGTTCTTTGAAGAGCCAGGAAATTTAGATGATGAGAATAGATCGTCGAATGCTTATATTGAAATTCTAAAAAACTACGATGATGACAGTCAAACGATTGAGTGCGGAAAATTTCAGGTTACTTGCCATATCTATAAATTCATCTTTGAAACGGGAGTTTCAGCGATGGAATTCATTAAGGAAATCATGAAAAAGACGATTATTTCCCCTACAGACATCATTCAGAATCCGTTATATGAAAGATACCAAGATGGACTGTTCGCATTATCAAAAACAGTATTGGCGATCTTCATTGTATTTAACATGACAAAAATCATGAGCCTTCGCATGGCGGATGCGGATGACGGCCCGATTGTCATGAACGAAAAGCTCGTAAGCATCTTCGTGATCTGTGTGTTCCTATTCTTGTACGAATCAATTATCCACTGGATTCTAAACTTCCAAGAAAAACTCATGACTGCGATCATTGACACGATACAAACAGAAAAAATGGTCGAAAACATGATCTCCAATATATTACTTTCTCCGGGGGTATTTGCTTTCATTACAGTATTAGTTATTGGAATCATTCTAGTGGTTCTAACACTTCAGTTTTTCTATCGCATCGCTCTCGTTGCGATCTTGTATATTATCGGCCCGATCGCTATTGTTACGAAAATTAATGATACTTTTAACTTCTTTGATTTCTGGCTCAAACAATTCATCAGCGCGTTTCTCACGTTGGCAATACAATTGATCGCTACGGCCATTGGGCTGCAACGCTTTTTTGAGAGACCTCAGTATTTCGGCGATACGGCCAATCTATTTATCGGAACAGCCTTTTTTATTCTCGCTGTGACACTGCCATCCCTCTTGGGTCAATGGGGATTGAGCACCGGTTCAGCACGTTCTGTAATGTCAGGAGCGAAAACCATCGCCAGAGTAGCGATGAGACGATAAGGGGGTTAATGAAACGTGAAAAAAATATTGTTGGCCAGTGCAGCTGTGTCGTTGATGTTCTTGGCTGGATGTCAAAATGATCAACCTGAAGTCAAAAGCACACAAGTAGAGAATGGAACGAAGACCAAAGAAAATGATGAAAACGAAGAAGCAAAAAGCGTCTTTACGAGAAAAGATCGTCAAATTGCAAAAGAAAAAGCTGAAAAATTTATCGTTCTTCTCACTGAATTTCACGGTCGCTCCATTTTTAGTGATGAAGACAATGCGAGAGTTCGTGCGGAGTTAAGCCAAAAGGCAGATGAACAAAAGTTGATTCATCCTGAAACTTCGTTCGCAAATCTCACTAAATTTGATGATAATGCTAAAGAAGACAGTAGATTAATTCTTCGGAAAGATCGCTTTCAATTAGGCGATGAATTTAAAGAAATTTATTATAAGTACATTGATGTTCATGAATTGAGATTGCCAATTAAATATATCGTTAAGTCTGATACGTCCCCAGAGGATGTGGAGTTAGAGTCGTTTATTCGTTTCGTTAAAACGACGGATGGAGAAATTTTAATTTTGGATGCACCAATGTTGATCGGAATGGACTTGGAGACAAAAGATGAAGACGCTTATTACGATGAATACAATCGGAAAGAAATCCAGCAAGAAGTAAAAGAAGAACTGAACATCCAATAAAGAGAGGTGATACTTATGCAATTTCCTCTGAACAAATATGGCGAAGTTGAGGTACAAAATAATGAGCTTCGGTATTTTATCCCTATCGCCTATACGGAAGCCAGTGATTTAGGAGAATTAGAGGAATCTTACAGAAAAAAAGGAAAAGAATTAATGGATTCCCCTTACTATCTCTTTGCGAGCAACCTCGAAGTAGTACGAAATCGCTTCTGTTTCACGTTCCAGTTGGAGGAAATGAAAGCTTTTCATTATATTCGACAGTTCCCGTTTGAGGAACAGTTATACTATCTTCGTTCGCTGGTGGAAATGGCGAAAAATATTGAACAGACACCAATTGTGTGGGATAAAAACAGCTTTCTCGTGGACTTGACGGATGGGAAAATCAAAACGTTCCTCTTCGGGTTCGATAAACACCCGATTCATGTATCGCAAGATGCAGTGGACGGACTAAAAGAAACGATTATCCTGGCATTAACCACCCTTCATCGTGTGTTGGGAAAACCAAGACGGATTGATTTCATCGATCAACGGGAGATCGTCATCCGTTTTGCGGAAAACATTTTGCACGGAAAATCCGTTAGTGAAATCGGGAGAGTTGTAGAAGATACGATTTTGGAAATTGAACGTCAGTTAGAACAGGAGAAAAAAGAGCAGCCGAAATCCAACGTCCTTACGGCCTTTAAGGAAAAGTGGAACGCGAAAAAAGAAACGGCTGCTACTGTTGAACAGCCAGTCTGGCGTTTCTCCAAGAAAAAATCGAATCTTTCGGCACCATATGAAAAGAAAAAGTCGATTTGGGATAATAAATACGTGTATCTTTCTGCTTCGGCACTCGCTTTGGTCATTCTCATTGGAAACTCAACAGGGGCATTTGATTTTTCCAAGACTGAAGAAGCAAAAGCTAAACAAGAACAGACAGAAGTCATTCCATCTAACAAGCTCATCGGTATTTACCGGCATGCAATTACGGGAGACAAACAAAAAGCGTTAGATCAATTGGAGAGATTGGGATTTGATAATCTGAGCAAGAAAGACCAAAAAGTGATGTTGAGTCTATATGAAGAGACAGGACAGCCCGAAAAAGCGATTAATCTGAAGCCGGAATATGCGGAAGAAGTCGTGAACGACTTAATCAGTAATCAAAAGTACGACGATTTAAGAACGCTGCAAAGTAAAATTGATAATCCAGTTGTTAATTATGAGGTCGCTTTTTTAGATAAGAAATGGGAAGATGTAGTCCGATTAAAAGACAAAGTGAAAATGACCGAGAGACGGGAAAACCAATTATTAAGCGCATATCTTCATTTGGGGAGAATGGATGAAGCTAAAAAATTGGCTGCGGAATCTCCTGAATTGAGCCAGAAAGTCCAGGATTTCGAGATGAAGAAAAAACAAGTCGAGGATTTGAAAATGCAGGTGCAACAGGTGCAAAAAAATGAAAAAGACGCGAAAAAACGTGATGAACAAGTGAAAAAACTGAATGAACAGATTAAGCAACTGGAAGCAGCGATCAACAACATCTAAAAAAAGTGGAGAGGGGCGATCATTTCACCCTCTCCACTTCTTTTTTGGGAGGCTGGATGTTCATGTCTTTCACGGGTTGCTGCATCCGTTGTATCATATTTTGAATAAACTCTTTATTGATTTTCTTAGGGATGAATCCGATTCGTTCGCGAAGGATGTTTTCGATGACAAAGCATTTTCTCGTCCAGTACTCATACTCCTTATACGTGTATTGTTCTGCATCGGAAAATTCCTTCGCTCCTTGCTTCATCGCCTGAATGAAAATGTACCGGTTGTTATACGTATCTGATCGTTCTTTTCGAGCTAATTTAAGAAGGTAAAGCAATTCGACAGTGGAGAGTTTCATCAGTTCAGGAGTGGGTTTTTTAGCGTCTTCGATCGTCGGGTGCTGTTGAGGAAGGAGATTTTTTCTTTTCCCGTTCTCCTGAACTTCGTTTCGATCAAGCTTCATTTTGCAAAAGCCGCAATAATAACGATGTTGGTGATTTTGTACCCCACTTCCACAGTACGGGCAAGTTTTCATACTGACTCCCTCTCTATATTGTTGTAACTTACTACAATTATTATAACATCTATTGTTGTAAGTTACAACATTTTTGATTTTTAGTTTGGCGAAGTCACCTTTGAGCGAATAGACCTATACATTCATCATTCAAACATGTATAATATATATAGAAGCTCCATATAAATAAAAATAAGACCGACGGTGCAGCAACACCCTCGGTCCTTCGCAATAGAACGGTTCCCTACAAGGGGGATCGGCAGCGGAGAGGAAATAATCCACCCGACCGGCCGTTAACTCAAGGGTGGATTATTTCTTTTGGTTGAAAGACAGTATTGAAACGATGAGACTTGCGAAAGCAATCGCAAACATTAACGCTTCAAATACCGTCATCGGCATCACCCCCTTTCTTCATATGAAGGGGTACAATGCCGACCCACCCTTGAGTTCTTCCGTTCTATTGCCTTTCTATTATACCATATATTTGCATCTGCTGAAAACAGAAGATAATAAGAATTATCTTCTGTTTTTTTATTAGAAATCATTGAAAAACGAGAGATAATTCGGTAGAATATATAATAGAAAAACGAAAGATAATTCGGCTATTTTTTTAAAAGGAGGGGATGGGATTTACTTATGGAAAAAAGATTAACTGTAACGCTTTCGCTTTCTGATGATGAATGGATCGAATTCGCACTATATGTTGATTGTGCGGTCAGCCAGCTGAAAGATCCAGACGGGGAAAAATTACGTGAATTCTTTCAATTGGTTCGTCAGAAAAGACAGGAAATTGAGGATGCACGTTGGCGTGCCAATCCTGAAAACTGGGGAGCTTGCTGCCCGTGGCCTGATGATTTTCCATTTTAAAATAACAATTGTTTTGTTTCGCGGTAGACTTCTAATGTGAAGTGTAGAAAAGGGAGATGAACAATGAAAACTATCGCTATTGATATAAGGGAAAGTGTGTTTGATAACGAAACAGAAGCTATCATGTACGTGACAAAAGATGATGAAGTTGAACCATCACAGTATATATTTGCTATTCCATCCATTTCGTTTTCATGGAGCGCGAAAGATGAAAGTGAATTAAAAAGTTTTTTTCCATTTAATTTGTTTGGTGATAAGGAAAAAGAAAAGAGATTACTTAACGAAATGAAAAAAGCCATTCGTGCGTTTTAGACACATAATGTGCAATAGAAAGAATAATGTTTTGTCGAAAAGAAATTTTAAATTGTAATGAAGCGAGAAAAAGTGGCGGGACTTGGTTAGTTTTACGCATAAAGCAATGGTCAGATTAACCGGAAGAGATATTTTCTAAGTTGAGATTAAATTAGTGTTACAGATATTTAAGTTATTGCACATTTCGAAGATTTTACGAAACAAGATAGCAAATTTGTTTGCTTATTTTGTTTGCTTATTCTAAAGGAGAGAGATTGTTACGAAAAAGAATACAATGAACCAAAAAATTGAAGGAATTTTGCCGGAGGTAAAAGCGTCGTTGAGTTTTGAAGGTTTGCAAATAGCTGAAGAAGAAGAAAAACTAATTAAAGCTGCATTGAGTGGAGATATTAGCCGAGCAACCTTTCTAAAAAAAGCAAGAGAGTTGGCTGAAAATCAATGATGCAATCAAAGCAATCAAAATACTGATCGGCGTTATGCCGAACTCCTGCCAGGAAACCGCCACTAATAGATTATCACAATTTTTAGATTTTGAATATCTGGTAATTAATTACAAAAGGAGAGAAGGGAAATTGGAAAAATACATTCATTGGTTACAGCAACAAGGAAAAAGTGAACATACCATCCGTCGCTATAAAACCGTACTAAAAGAATTTCAACAATGGTACGAAGGAATGACGGGTGGAGTTCCCTTCGATCCCAAAAATGTGTCTGCTATCGATCTCCAGGACTGGAAGAACTATTTAATAAATATTGCGCGTATTGAAAACCCAAAAACAGGGGAAAGGAAAAAACTCACGATTTCTACCGTTAACAACAAAATTGAGAGCCTGAAGGCTTATTTCCGGTATCTTTATGATACCGGTATTATTAAAGATAATCCGGCTTCTTCTCTTTCAGTACAAAAACAACAAACACCATTATCACCGCGTTGGCTTGAACGTGTTGAGAAAAATAAACTTTTGCATTACATTGACGATAAGGAAAAGCAAAAGAAAAATCCGTGGCGCTATGCGAGAAATCGAGCAATCATCTACTGTATGCTTCACGCTGGAATGAGGGTCAGTGAGGTTGTAGAGCTGGAATTAGAGGATATTGATTTCGCAAATGGTTATATCAATATACGTGATGGTAAAGGTGGTAAGGCTAGACGTATTCCCATGAACAGCGATCTAAAACATGCCCTAAGTCTATGGATAAGCGAAAGGAAAACCAAAGAAACGAATACAAATAAAGTCTTTGTCTCTCAGAAAGGCGGCAATCTAACCATATCTGGCGTGAATAACTTATTTAATAAGATTCGACATGACTTAAAAATTGAAGAACTTACACCGCATGTGCTACGGCACACTTTTTGCCATGATCTTATTGAAAAAGGTTTTCCTATTACTTATGTTGCCGATCTTGCGGGTCACAGTGATTTAGATACGACCAGGAGGTACGTGGCCACAAGCGATAAGGAAATGAAAATTGCTGTTGAGTCTTTATCTTCAGGCCGCTATCGA
Organism: Geobacillus sp. CX412; assembly: GCF_027942335.1. NCBI lineage: Bacteria > Bacillati > Bacillota > Bacilli > Caryophanales > Anoxybacillaceae > Geobacillus > Geobacillus sp. CX412. Next base: position 29,602 of record NZ_CP103462.1, on the reverse strand, counting down.
CAAACAGAAAACAAAAAAAATAAGGGTGAATGATTTGTATTTCGTCATCTAGAGGGCATTGGCCCTCTGTTTTCATGGTTTTGTAGTGGACTTGTGAGTGATACTTTCACGGAATACGAAAAGGGGAGGTATCCTGAATTTTTCAGCCCCCCTTTAAAAAAACGGCTTCTCAGATTGGCGTATAACGCGTCTTCAATTGTTTTATATTCGGAAGAGAAAAAGCGTCTCTATAGGGCATTTATGGCTTTTTAAAACGTATCCCCTTTTGTTCAATCAAAATTTTGCTATATTTTTTCCCTGATCATTTCTTCTGTTGCTCCAATAAATGCTTGGCAAAGCTTTCAACGGTATATTTTGACCAGTATGGCGTTCCGGATACTACTAAGTCTTCCTTTGGGAACTTTCCTCTTTTGCGATAGACAGCAATCTTGTTTTGGGGGAAATGAATTCCTTTATCCTCTAGATAGCGCGCAAAATCACTTTGGGTGTAGTAGTCTTGGGAGTCTCTAATGATCGAGAAGTTAGGGTTTTTAATCAAATACGTTTCGTTTCTGAAAAACTCCACGATTAGTTGCAACGCAAATTCCAGCCATTCATCTTCAAGGTGCTGATATAGTAATTGGAGCGAGAATGCTTCCTCATTCGGTTTTTCAAAGAATCGAGCCAATTGCAAAAATGTCTTTTCTAACTCACTTAATGTCGAGGAAGTTTTCAATACTTCTTTATTGGATTCATCCAGTAAAGGTTTTAATTGAGGAAATTGATTGATGATCTTTTGTGTAGTATTTTTCATTTAATCCACCTCTTTGTTGTAAGTTACTACAATAATAGCATAAAATGTTGTATATCACAACATTTTTTCCTAAAATAAATGGCTGTTTTATTGCAACGCTTTAAAACAGCCCATTTTTGAAAAGCTCGATGCTATTCAAAAATGGAGAAAGGGGAAGAAAGAAAAAGAAGAAGGAAGGAGGAAGACCTTCCTTCAGGAAAAGAATCCTCTTTCTTTGAGGGAAGTGTATTCTGCTTTGTAGTTGATGACTAGGTGATCGAGAACTTCAATCCCTAGTATCCTTCCGGCTTCTGCAAGCCGTCGAGTCATTTCAACATCTTCTTTCGATGGAGTGACGTCACCACTTGGATGCTGATGTGCGACGATGATGCTAGCTGCGTTATTGAGGATGGCTGCTTTAAAGACTTCTCTTGGGTGAACGATGGATGCGTTGAGAGAACCGATATGGCAGCGATGAACTGCAACGACTTCGTTTTTGGTATTGAGGCACATAACGAAGAACACTTCTCTGTCATCGTCGCCGATGAAATGCGCGGCAACTCTTGCTGCATCCTCCGGACAACGGATGATGTATCGAGCTTCCACCTCCTGAACGACTTGTTTAATGCGTTGGATTTCGTAGATTTTTTCCATGGTCGAACACTCCTTTCTTTGTTTGGCGACGGGGGAATTTTTGCGCGAAGGCGGGTAGAAGGGTGCGGAACGAAGTGGAGCATACGAAGTATCAAGCGATTCGCTGACGGCTTGCGGGAAGCCCAATGACTTAGCAAGCCTTAAAAGCTATGCTTTTTAGGGTTGGTTAGCCGACTTGGCTTCCCCAAGCCGTCCGAAGAGCGCAGACCCTTTACGCGCCTAACAAGCAAAAATTATAATGGGGAGAGGCAAAGGAAGGAGCGTACTTGGGAAGGAGGTAAAAAAATAAAACGCATTTTTGGCCTGTTGCATTTTTTAAAATGCAACGGCCTAAAAATGCGCCAAGACAAACTCTTTATGTTAACCAATTATTTTATACTCACCATTAGACCAAAATAAGTACAAACTATAAATAACAATCCACAAACTACTGCAAAATATGGCTTCATCTTTTTGTAAAAGCTCAAAAAGATCATAATTAAAAATATAAAACTAAAGAGTATTAAGAAAAATCCTTCAACAGAAAACATTGGTTTTAGATTAACGGGAGTTATAATCGTTTTGCCGATTAAGTATTCAAGCCACTTAGATGCTCCCTCAGATTTAACTGTAAAATCTATATCGTGTGGGGGAGATAAGGTGCCAAGTATACTTGTGAAAAAGAATATGACAGTAATAATGATGGTTTCAGCTTTCAACCAAGCTCGAATATTAAGATTAGGCTGCGCTGACAATCTCCTTAAAAGAATTCCATTGATTAGTGCAAATGCAAGTAAAGGTATGATACTGATATGCTTTAATAATAACATTTGACCATAAGGCAGAACCCATGAATTGATATAATCACTTATATCTACTACAAAGAGCATCACAGAAAAGCCACTTGTTAATATGATTACCATACAACCAATAGCAAATGGTGTAAACCATTTTAAAAAGGTCATCCAGTTATGAAGGTTTTTTGAAAACCATGCAACATGAATGAGAATTCCAGTCCATAATGCTACTGCTAAAAAGTGAATACTGTGAGAAAGCAGCCCAGTCCAAAATGATAATGATGTAACATGGCTAGCGTAACCAACTGCTAAAATCATCAATAATAACCAAAAGGCTTGTAAATATTTCGAACCTTCCACATACACGGTCATCCACAAGAAGGTTGCCACCCAACCAATGAAAATCCACGCTTTTCCAACTTGAAAGTCAGTTAAGATTGACCATGATTTCTGATTAAAATAGTCACTACCATCAGAAAAATAAAAAATGACTTGTAAAACTGGACCAAAGGATGAGACGATGATGCCTAATATAGATAAAAGGAGCATTGGTTTTGGAATAATGATTTTTGGTTTTTTTTCATCAGGTACGAAAGATAATGCAACATGACCAGCAAGTAAAGAATAGAAAATATAGTTAAAAAATTCGCTAAGTGAAACAATGAATGGCAATGCTTATCCCTTCTTTTTCAAGATTGATATCAAACCAACGATAAGAATAATACCTAAGCTAACTGTTAAAATTCTGATCAATGTGCTGGAAGATGTATTTTTTGCTTGACTATCTTCTTCTGTTTTCTGACTTTTTTCTAGTTTCGTATCTTTTTCAATGCTGTCTTGTTTCGTTGTAGAGGTCGTTGACTGGGTTGGCGTTTTTGTCTTATTTTGTGCTACTTTTACATTAAACGGAATTTCGCCAGTGATTGGATGACCGTCTTCTCCAACAATTTTCCATACAATCGTATATGAACCGTTCTCAAGTGGGGTTGAAATAGTACCGATAAGTTGATTGTCTTTCACCGTGATATTGTTCAATGGAATTTCATTTCCATTGTTGAGAAGATGCATTGTGCTTAGTTTCTCTATTTTTGTCTCAAATGTAAGAGTAATTGTTTCTAGTGGTTGAGTTACTGTTTCTTTTGCTTTAGGATTAGAAGACGATAAGTAACTATGAGCATGTCCGATGGATGGAATACATAAAAAGGTAAGAAACATCATTAGAATTATTTTTTTTTTATCATTTTTAATCACCTAGTTCTTTTTTAATATGATTTTTCGGTACATACCTTTCATCATAACATCTTTATCTTCAACTAAGTAACATTCATGTTTGAACTTTTTGTAAACCTTTTCAAATGAAATACCTATGTCAGTACCCAACAGCTTGATGATGGGACGAATTACTTTTTTTCCGAATGACAGTTCTCTATGTTTAGGTGCAAATTTATCAAATATAATAATACGTCCACCTTTCTTCGTTACACGCACGATTTCTGACATCACTTTTTCGGGGGAAGGGAATACGCTTATGACTAAACTTGCTACTACTACATCAAATGAATTGTTTGGAAATGTTAGAGATTGAGCATCCATTTGAATGAATTTTATATTTTCATTCTGATACTTATTTTTTGCTTTTTCCAGCATTTCTTTAGAATAATCAATAGCAACTACATTTATTTTTTCTAATGGACAAAAGGCCAAATCAGCACCCGTTCCTACTCCAACAAATAGAACATTCTCGCCATCTCCAAAAGGAAATTCATGAAATATCTGTTTTCGCGCTGAATAAAACACACCTCTATTAAAAAATAAATCATAAAAAGGAGCCCAACATTTATAAATAATCCGATTCCATTTGTTATTCATTTCTTTTTCTCCTTTTTACATGGCATTTGAGCATTGATTAAAATAAAATCCATAAATTCTGCACAAATTCAAGATAATATAAAAAAAGTAGAAATATACGGTATGTTGAAAAAAGCTTAAGAGTCTTTAAACAAGTATTTTTTAACAGTTTAATCACTGAACATAATAGAAATCAAGGAGGGTAATATGGATAGATGAACACAAAAAAAATTCTCAAAATGTTAATTGCACTTTTTGCGTCTACTATTATTGCGGCAGGTTGTAGCGCACAAAATGGAAATGACTCAAAAAAAGCAGAGCAATCAATGGAGCATAGTCAGCATAGAAGTAGTCAATCGAATGGAGCAAGCAATGACAAGGAAAACACAGCTATAGTTGTTCAAGAACCGAGTGTATATAATGAAGAAGCGAGTAAAAATCTTCTTACATTGTCAACAAAAAACGTTACTCGATTAAATACTGATGATCCAGTTGAACTTTCGGTATTAGTATCACAAACGGTATGGCCGGCTACTCATAAAGAAAATCAACCAAATGGGATTATCCTAGCTCCCCTTGAAAATTGGCAAGCAACATTGGCTGCAGCTGATCTTATTCATCATCCAAATAACGGACCTATTTTATTTACAAAAAACAATACAATTCCAAATCAAGTGTTGAATGAAATTCAACGTTTAAATCCACTTGGGATTAAAGACGGTACACAAATTTTTGTTATCGGTAACTTGCCGAAACAAGAGTTGGATAAACTAAAACGTTATAAAGTTCAACAAATTAATGAAACCGATTATGCAGCATTAGCACAAAAAATTGATCAATTGTATGCTGAAGTAGCAGGTAAACTACCAGAGAGTGTCATCATTGGTTCTTTTGAGGAAAAAGCAAAACTTTATACGATTCCTGCGGCCAATTGGATTGCTCATATGGAAGAACCGATTTTATACGTTAGTCAAAATAAAATTCCGAAACAAACAGAAGAAGCATTGAAAAAAAGAAAAGGAAAAGCGAATATCTACATTTTAGGTCCTCAGTCCATAATATCAAAGGAAGTCGAAGAGAAGTTAAAAGAATTTGGAAAGGTTACACGAATTTCAGGAGATACTCCAACTCAACAGTCTGTTGCATTTGCGACTTTTAAAGATAAGAAAACAGGATTTGGTTGGGGATTAAACAATCCGGGACACGGTTTATCATTTGTTTCGACCAAATCTCCTGAAATGGCATTAGCAGCAGCGCCTTTTTCGCATTTAGGAAAACATGCGCCACTTATTTGGCTTGAGAATGGCGAACTTACCCAGAAGTTTATGAGTTTATGGCTACCTTAAAACCAACGTTTGAAAACGATCCAACTGTAGGACCGTATAATCATGCTTATTTATCCGGAACAGAAAAACTGATTTCGTATCAAACGCAAGGGGTTATTGATGAAAAGCTTGAAATTGTTCCAGAGAGTGGAGAAGGGCATGGAAGTCATTAAGAAAAAATTGGAGAATTTTTCATTAACCGTACAGAAACGCATCTGTACGGTTTTTTGTTAGTTCAAACTAAAGCTTTTTCTCCCGTCCCATATTAACTAACTTTATTGATTCGAGTAATTTTTAGGTAAAAATATCTTTCATTAAAAATTTATTATATTTATGAAATTTTATTTTTATAAAGAGTTCTTGGTATGTTGCAAGAGGCATTATTCAAAAGGAGTGAATCAGATCGTCTATGCCCTCATTTTATTTTTGCGGGTGTTGAAGCGTATGCTTTCCATTAAATTTTTCTTGCGTCTAATGTCAAAAAAATAAAATTAACTCCTTTTGCTTATTATCGATTCATGCTTGCTGTTTTTTATAAAAAAGATTAGGAGTACTCTTACAAGTTTGAAGAGTACTCCATCTAAGAGTCAGTACAGGGACTTTTAAAACTTCAACGTTATTAAGATATTACAGGTTTGGCGTTGGAGTCGGTTCGGCATACCCATTTTTATATGCTTCATCAATTTTTTTCGAATCTCTTTTATTGATTTTCCTGCTTTATAATCTTGAATGGAAGTGGCCGCAATTTCTAGGCAAACTCCACATTTTGTAGCATGATCGTCCCACACAATTGCTCCGTCTTTATGATTTTTATATACAAAGCAGTCATAATTATTTTTATGACCAGAAGATTTACCGCAGCCGCAATAACACGGAATATTTTCAAGCAATTCTCTGTTTTTCGCTACGCTAGCGTATAAGTTTTTCATTTCCTTCGGTTTATCGTTCAAGAAACTTGGTAGAACCTCGACACTTTTTGTTTCTTCTACAATATCTCTGCTTTCTGTTTGTTGATGTTCTTTTTTGTTGTTTCCTGATTCTTGTAGCGAATTAGAGCAACCAACAATTAAGAACGCACTTAATAATGTAATAGGGAAAAATTTTTTGTAATTTACCATTTTATATCCTCCTGACACTAGATTAATAAATGAACATATATTCATAAAAGATACGTCTCTATTATACACGTTTTCTTAACACATAGAAAAGCTTTTCAGTTTGAAAACAACACAATACATAGTGGTTAAACGGAATATGAGATACTAGGGAGGCGGAAGAAGTAAAAATTTTGATGTAAAAGATAACGATCTAATTTTTCCGTTATAACCTCGAATCATTTTATTGCGGAAAGACAGAAAGAAAAGTGTGTTTTTATGTTGATAAGACATGTTTTGTTTCATTCATGCATAGGATAGATAAAAATGAATTATGGACAAAATGGATGGTGACATCATGGGAGAAAGAGAAATATTAATGGTTCCCATCATTACTATTTTTATGTTTTTAGGAATTACCTTGGGGGGGATTTTCAGCTTTTTATTCCGTTTTATTTTAGGAATGAAAATAGAGCGGACTTTCGTTTTCTGCGGCGGTCTGTTGCTCGGATTGATTCTATTCGAATTGCTTCCAGAAAGTTTTACTCAGAATAGCTGGATGGGAATTGTCTTAGGGATATTAGCAGGTATTTTATCGATGAGTATAGCTGAGAAATTATTACATAAAAATTTAAATGTGGCTAATGGAAGCCTAGAGTATATACGTTCTTTTGTACTTTTGCTTGTTGCAATTGGCATTCATAACTTGCCAACTGGTTTGGCGTTAGGGACCACAATGAAAACCGATGCATTTTCTCTTTCTCCACTGTTAGCCGCATTGATTCTACATCATATTCCTGAAGGAATGGCCTTAATGGGGTCAATGGCATTTGTAGAATCCCCATCCGTATTGTTTGTAATTAGTGCTGTTTTTTTGGCTGTTGTTCTTGGCGCAAGCATTTTTATCGGATTTCTAATTGGAGACAATTCTTACAAACTCAATACTCTCTTGTTCGGAGGAGCAATTGGCACTTTATCATTCGTAACGTTCCATGAAATCTTATGGAAAGCCAAAAGAAAAATGAAATTTCATGAGTTTGGGTTGTATGTATTACTTGGTTTATTGTTTGTTTATATGTTTTTATTACTTATTCATTAAATATTGTTTGACAGTGTATAGAGTATTATGATACTTTTTTTGTAGCATATATGAAAATGTGTTCATATATTCAATATAGGAGGAATATTTTATGGAAGAATCTAAACATACTACACCATCTGTTGATAAGGATTTAGACGAGGAAACCTTATTTATTGTTTCACAAACGTTTAAAGCATTAAGTGACCCGACGAGAATTAGAATCTTATATTTACTATCACAAAAGGAGTATTCAGTGAACGAAATTGCTGAAAAATTGTCGTTAGGACAATCAGCTGTGTCACATCAATTGCGCTTTCTAAAAAATTTGCGCCTTGTTAAATACCGACGCGCAGGAACGACGCTGTATTATTCTCATGACGATAAACATGTCATGAACATCCTGAAACAAACAATTGATCACGCGAGACATCATTAAAAAGGCAGGGATTTTATCATGGAGGAATATCGAATAAAAGGTTTGTCATGTGCTCATTGCGCCGCCGAAATCGAGAAGAAAATTCGGAGTTTAGAACATGGGGAATCAGCAACACTAAATTATAATACAGGAAAACTAAAAATTGATGAAAAAGTTGATTTAAAACAAGTCGAAAAAATTTTATCAGAAGACGGAGCATTTATTGAAAAAACTCAAGCTCATCATCACGAACATGAGCATTCACATCATCAAGGAGTCAATTTAAAGTTTTTACTTATTGTTTCGACTGCTTTATATTTCATAGCGTTTTTCCTTGAGAAGCAGACAAACAGTTTTCTGGTGATCGGTTTGTACTTAATTGCCATGGTTATTAGTGGATATCAGACGTTTTTGAAAGGTTTAAAAAACTTAGTTAAACTGAAATTCAACATTGATACGTTGATGACCGTGGCATTAATTGGGGCCATCTCCATAGGAGAGTGGAAGGAAGCAACGGTTGTTGCCATTCTTTTTGGATTAAATGAATATCTTGAAGGCATTGGAATGGAAAAGGCCAGAAAGTCGATGGAAAAATTGTTGGAAGTGGCTCCAAAGCAAGCGACAGTATTGAAGGATGGCATAGAGAAAGTGGTTCCTATTGAGTCCCTTCAAGTAGGAGATATTGTTTTAGTAAAACCCGGAGAAAAAATTCCTTCGGATGGAGTAGTTATGGAAGGTAAAAGCTCCGTGAATGAGGCCGCCATTACGGGGGAGTCATTACCTGTTGAAAAGGAAAGCGGAGAAACGGTATTTGGCGGAAGTATTAATAACGAAGGGATTTTGAAAATTGAGATTACAAAATCATATGAGGATTCATCATTAGCCAAAATTTTACACTTAGTCGAGGAAGCACAGGAAACAAAAACGCCAACAGAATTGTTTATCAATCGTTTTGCCAAATATTATACTCCTCTAATCATGATTGTTGCTGTTTTAGTTATGGTGGTACCTCCACTATTTTTTGGTGCCGAGTGGAACAAATGGTTTTATCAAGGTTTAGCCGTTTTGATTGTCGGGTGTCCGTGTGCATTAATTTTATCTTCACCGATTGCGATTGTTTCTGGGATTACAAGAAATGCCCGTAACGGGATTCTTGTGAAAGGGGGAGTGTTTCTTGAGCAGTTAGGAAAAATTAATACGATTGCCTTCGATAAAACGGGAACTCTTACAAAAGGAGAGCCACATGTTGAAAAAGTAACGGTTTATATAGATGATCAAGATGAGTTTTATCGGATTATCGGTTCAATTGAGAAAAATTCATCCCACCCGTTGGCCAAGGCAATTATGAAAAAAGTGGTTGAGACAGAAGTCGCTTTACATGATCCGGAGGAAATCGAAACGGTTTCTGGACAAGGGATCATCGCGCTTATTCAAGGCAAACGATATTGGGTGGGGAACGAGAAAAGTATTTCGCATTTACAAATAACGGAGAAAGTAAAAGCCGATATTGAGAAAATGAAAGAAGAAGGCTTGACGTTAGTGTTGCTTGCTGATGAACGTCAAGTGATGGGGCTAGTCGGAATTTCTGATGAAATTAGAGAAGAAAGTAAAAGCTTAATTAAGGCGCTCCATCAAGCGGGTATTCAACATACAGTGATGTTGACGGGTGACCATCAAAAAACAGCAGAGAAAGTGGCACGAAAAGTGGGAGTAACAGAGTATTACGCCAATCTGTTACCAGAAGATAAAGTGGAAAAGGTAAAAGAATTAGCGTTAAAAGGCAAAGTGGCGATGATTGGTGACGGTATCAATGATGCACCTGCTTTAGCAACAGCTGATTTGGGTATTGCAATGGGAAAAGGTACTGACAGCGCAATTGAAACGGCAGACATCGTTTTAATGCAAGACCATCTTGGAAAACTACCGAGCGCTATAAGAACTGCTAAAAAAGTAAATCGTATTATCAAACTAAATATTTCCCTTGCATTAGGTCTTAAATTATTAGCTCTATTACTGACTATTCCGGGCTTGCTTACACTCTGGATTGCTATTTTATCGGATATGGGTGCCACTATTTTAGTTACTTTAATTAGCTTAACGATTTTGTGGGAGAATAAAGAACATAATGTAATAAATTAGATAAAGAAATATACATCTAAGTTTTCGATGTATTTGATACACGCATAAAATAAAATTGCTAAAGATTAACCGTTGGTGGGAAAACGGATGAAACCAGAAAAAACGGAATCGAAAATGAAAAAGAGTATAGAACAGATTATTGAACATTTTAGAAAGAAAGGCATTCAAGTAGAGAAGGTATTATCGAGAGCGAGCATGGCAAGAAATCTTAAATGTGTTCTGTTATAAAAGTCATATGGTTCTTACGAAATTAAGTAAGAGGGGAGCGGGGCGACTCTCCCTTGTCTTCTCCACCACCTAGCACGCGGTCCTGAACTAAGTGGTTCACTAATCTTGATGAAGTTCAACATATTTCTGCATAATGCTCTTGAGTCCTCGGGATTGCCAATACGCAATTCCGAGGACTTTGTTCTGTATAAATGAGGAGTGCGTGTCTTCCGCCATGCTTTTTGGGTAAAAGCGTCATCTTTCCGTTCATATGCCCACCCAAGTTTATTGAAATAGCCCTTGGCGGCTTTGGACTTTACCTTGACGTGATCCTCTTTGTAGCCGGTTACCTATCTATGAAATGTTTTTGGCGATAAATCGAGATGCCGCGCTGTTTCAGCGATAGTGTTTCCTTCTTCTGCAACCAACTTTTATAACGTCTCTATTTGGTGTGTCTAATTTTTAGACTAACATCATTCTTGACATAAAACCACTATGAAACTCAGTATTTTTTCTAGACTAGTAATTTTCAACCCCTCGATAGAACAGGACTTTTCAAATTTTGTTTTCCTAAAATGGACTTCAAACTGTTGAACCCGGGAGAAAAAATTAATGAGACACTCGAAAATAAGAATCGTAGCTATCAGTGTTGATAACTACGATTTGATTTTAAAATAAATTTATTGGGTACTTTTCAGTTGTTTTACTGAAAAGTCGTAAAACCTTTTTGAAATGCTTATTTTATTATTCGGATATGTTTAAAAGGCCAATAAATTATGTTTGCCTGACCAACAACATCATCTATTGGAATGGCCCAATATGACGACTATCCTTACTATATCTTCTATTATCCCCCATTACAAATAAATAGCCTTCAGGAACAGTGTCTCTACCGATTGGAGTGTCCTTTAGAGTAAACGATTCCGTAAGGGGGCCACCAAACTTGTTTTGCTTTTTGTATTCATCTAGATAAGGTTCTTTATACGCTTTCCCGTTTATATATAAAATATCATTTTTATACTCGATGCGATCTCCAGGTAACCCAATTATGCGTTTTATGTAATCCTTTTTTTCTTTTGTATGGAATACAATAATATCAAACCTTTTCGGTTTTACAAAAGAATATTTTATTTTGTTTACAATCACACGATCTTGATCGTGTAGTGTAGGCATCATGGATTCTCCTTCTACTATAATCGGCGCAAATATGAAGTGCCGAACAAAAGCAGCTAATAAAATTGCAATAATGATCGCCTTCATCCATCCCCAAAACTCACTTTTCTTTTTCTCCATTATCATTATCACCCTTAAAACATTAATAATCAATTTTATTAAGGCTCCTGAATTTTATTACATATAAGTAAGTAATATTAATATTTTGATTCAACTCCACAATCTTTTTAACAAATAGTTCTTTGTCTTTTGGAGATATAAAAATACTCCTTCATTTCTCGAATTTTTTCTGGATCTTGAATCGGTTCTACGCTGTTTTGCCCTTGATGTGTCATTCCTTTTTTCTCCTCCAATTGTTTCGAGATGTTCAATAACTCCCTAAAGATACCGACTAATACGGCCAGAATACCTCCTAATAAAGTGGAGATGATGAATACAGCCTCATCAGGAATGGTTCCAAAGAGAAAACCGAAGATCGCTCCTCCTACAAGATAGAAAAGAATATCATTTTGTTTCACGATGATCACTCCAGTATATTCCATTCAACTTAACAATTTCATTCCATATGTTGCGTTCAAATTCCTTCCGAAGTTGAGAAAAATAAAACCCCTTGATATACAAGGGATTTTGCTAATTTTGTAGGATATTGACGAACGCAACATAATAGCCATTATGTGACATTAGATCAATTTAACTGGACGTATAATATACATTATATGACTAACAATTGATTCTTTTTTATGATATACTCGTCATATAATGTTATTTTTTTGACCGATTTTTTGCATTTTGAATCCTTTTAAACTCGTCGTATAAGTGAAAGGGTGGAAAAGATGTTAAATGAGTATGTTATCTACCTTCAGGAAAAAGGTGCTTCCCCAAACACGATCATCTCCTACACGAATGACTTAAATATTTTTTTTCAGGATTTACATATCCGTCCAAGCGATTACGTCACACCGGCTGACATCCGCAAATGGATTCAGCAAATGTTGAATCCGGCAGAAGGAAAACCGTTGGCCATCTCCACGATCAATCGCCGGCTTAATTCGCTGCGAAGTTTTTATGCGTGGGCGGTCAAACATCACAAGATCGAACAGAACCCAATGAGAGATATCCAGGATTTAAAATCGGCCGATGAAGAGAACGAAAAGATTATGTGGCTCACGGAAGAAGAATTCGAGGACTTGTTGCAACGGATGCGGAAAAAGCCGGTACAAAGCCGAGGTGTCGATCCTGAAGAGAAATATCGCCGGGACCGTGCGGTGGTGTACCTCCTTACCTATGCGGGATTGCGAGTAGAGGAGTTATCCAATTTAAAATTAACGGACTTAGATTTAGAAATGAAACGAATTCGGATCGTGGGAAAAGGGATGAAGGTAAGAACGGTGCCGATCTCGAATATCTTGCTGGCAGAACTAGAAGATTGGCTTAAGTTTCGTGCGGAAATGGCGAAAAGAAACCGCATGTGGCCGAATCGCCATACGTCTTTTACAGCCAGCGCTCGCCGAAGTTTTCCGTAAGAGGCATTCAGCGAATGATTGAAAGCTACAGCCTCCCTAACAAAAAGCTCACGCCCCATATGTTTCGGCATACGTTTTGTAAGTGGATGTTAAAGGCGACGAACAACGATATCGAAAAAGTACGGAGGCTTGCCGGCCACAGCAATATCGCCACGACGTCCCGATACTTAAAAGACAGCTATAGTGATTTGGCGGATGCCGTGGAGGCGTTGCCGAAATTTTAACAGAGTTTGTTGTGCTTAGGCATCACCGATAACAAACTGGATAGTTCAGTACGGCCATGGCATCTTTGAATCTTTCCTCGTGGATTGCCACGGCCTTTGGCGTTTTCTTATCCCATTAACCAGCACTTACTCCAATTAAAGACGGTCAAATCGCCGTCGTCTGCTTAATCGAGTAATTAAAAAATTTTTAACCCGTGGTGCTAGTTGAGTCTTAACGCTCAACTAGCCCAAGAACAACAAGGGAGTAAGCCAGTAAAATACCATCCAGTGCCGTTTCAAATCCAGAAACCGAGTTCGCTCGAATCTCGGTGATCCGATACGAATCGACTAAAATCGAAAACACGGTTTCCACCACTTTACGTTTTCGCTTCATCCACTGTTTCCATGCGTCCGATTGGCGAATTCGCTGATTTTTTCGAACGGGCGTCCAAAAAGCGACTCGGTGCTCTTCGTACAGCTTCTTTTGCAGCTTTTGGCTGATATACCCTTTGTCACCGAGGTTATACGGATGTGGAATTTGCGTCATGACGGTTTCAGCGGCCACCCGATCGTGACAAGACGCTTCGGTGACAACATATCCCATCGGAAGCCCTTGGTCGGTGACCTGCAGATGAAGTTTCAACCCATAGAAAGCGATCTTTTTCGAAGCACAATAGCCAATATCCGCAATTCCACGAAACCGTTTGGCGCGATACATTCGGGATGAATGACACAGCTCGATCGGCAAACTGTCCACGACCGCATACGCATGGTGTTGTCCACGCTTGGCCAGCTGGTGCCGCATCCACTTGACCGCAAAGCCAAGCGCTCGGCAGCGACGGTTGTATCGAGAACGTTCAGGGAACAAGTCCTTGGAAAACAAATTCCCGATCACAAACCGGTGCCAAGCCCGTTCGGAAGTGAAGCCTAACAACTTTCCAAGGACATGGACGGCGATGATGACCTCGTCCTTCTGTTTCAACAAATGAAGATTTCGACGTTGAAGATGAATCTGGATACTCGATAGTTGAGCTGATACAAAACACAAAATCGATACATATTGTTTTTGAAGTTTGGCTCGATCTATTGTAAAATGAAAGTGCTCTTGCATGGGACTTCTCCTTTTGGATGTTTGTTCGCACTTTCATTTTAAAGGAGATCCTCATGCAAGGGCTGTTTTTATGTCTTGAGATTTTATCTAGCACCACGGGTTAATATTATAATCATTTATTTTGCTTATATTAAAGAAGGTTGATTGATTCACATAAAATCAATGACAATGATAAAACCCCGATGATGAACAAAAACACATAAAGGCTTGTATTGTTTACTCGAAAGGATTTTTATGAAGAAAGGTGTTAAAGAAGTGAAGGAAAAAATCCGCACCGTTACAGAAGACACCAAATACATTCAGCATCATTAGCTAACAACGAACGTTTTTAGCATGGATTCGAACCGCGATTGCGATTACAGGAATCGGGTTTTTGATTATGAACTTACATATCAAATCGTCCGCCCGTCCTTTGTCAAATGCAGCGGTGCAAATAATCGGCATATTATCGGTCATTACGGGAATATGTACGATGATCTTTTCGACGATTGGATATTTTTAAAAGCAAAACAAATTATTGAACAGACATTTCGTACATCGCATCCTCTTGTTTATTTTTAGCAATGTTAATGTTACTAGTCACATTATTGTTCGGCTATTATTTTTTAATTTATAAAGTAGAATGGCTATCGCCTTGTTGATTGTAACCATTCTTATTTTTTTATAATAAGGGTATCAGTCCTTTTTCTTTGTAAAGGTGATAAGAAATTAGTTAAAATACACATATAGGTATATGAAGACAGTGTGTTTAAAAAAAGCAGCACAAGTTTTTAGATAGACCCCCATGCCGAAAAAATTCGGCGCCATCGGAAGGATGAAAATACCCTTCTGTCGAATATTTTAAGTTTATACATTTTGGAATTTGGGTATTTTCAGGATAGAATTTTTCACTATATTCAAGATGGAATTGTTGTAATGAATCATTAAGAGATATCAGTGAAATAAGCCTAGCAGCGAAACGATTAATAACGTGGAATATCGGTAATAATGTTCCGTATTGTGTAAATGTTTAGGAGTAGAATAGTGGATAATCACTTTTTAATTTGGAGAGGTAAATCAATGAGTGATGTGATAGCAATCGGCCCGTTTTTATTCCGCACCAATTGGTTAGTATGGCTGTTGTCTGGTATTAGCGGCTATGTATTTTTGCACTTCTTATTAACCGAGAGGAAAGAATACAGAGATAAAATAGAAGCTCTTTTGTCCAATGCTTTGCTTTATTATCTTGCTATTTGGAAAATCAGCCCCGCGCTATTTGATCCCTCCTTGTTTTTGAATAATCCGTTGAGCATTTTGTATTTGCCTAGTGGAAATAAGGGAGTTCTCCTGGGAATTGTAGTTGCTTCTATTTCTGTTTTCATTGGAGCATATCGTGCAAAGATCCCTATCTATGTGTTGACAAACTCACTGATAGCTTTCTATGTCATGGCTGGCTTCGTTTATTATTTGTTTCAGCGGCAGTACGGTGTTCCTATTTCACAAGATTCGTGGCATGTTGGATTGACGCATCATCCAATTCATTTGTATAAATTGCTATTGTTTTTCTTGCTTATTGTATGGGTTCTTTTACGTAAAAAACCGATAAACTTTCCCGGACATACATATTTTTTCCTTATCTTATTTAGTACGGGGCAGTTGCTCATTTCCTTTTTCGCTGGCCAACATTCATATTTCTTTGGGCTATCGAAGCTGCAGGTATGGAGCATTTCTATGCTTATGTTTGGCGTTGTTGGTAAAGTACTATTGTGGAAAAAAGAAAGAAACTAAAATCTTAAAAAAATCTTAACATAAGGAAGATATCATGAAAAAAGAATGAAACGACGGAAAGGAGTGTGCAACACAAAAATGTCTGCGTTATTTGCTTTAACAGCCGGCATGCTTTCTTTTTTCTCGCCCTGTATTTTTCCTTTAGTTCCCGCCTATGTCGCACATCTTACCGGAACATCTGTAAAAGATAACAAAATTCAAGGAAGAAAATGGGATATATTTACCCGTTCGCTAGCGTTTATTTTCGGATTTAGTATTATTTTTGTCCTGATGGGGGCCACTGCTAGCTTTATTGGGCAATTCTTTATAGAATACCGCACATTCATTGAAAAAATTAGCGGCTTATTAATCATAGTCTTTGGTCTACAGATGGCTGGAATATTTAAATTTCGGTTTTTCATGCGTGAAAAGAGATGGAGTCTCCGTAAAGAGAAAACAGAAAATATATTTAATTCTATGATTGTCGGTATGGCGTTTGCCACTGGCTGGACTCCTTGTGTTGGTTTGACTTTATCCTCCATTTTGCTTTTGGCTGGATCGACAGAAACGATGTACAATGGAATGTTCTTGCTCTGGTTTTATTCCTTAGGATTAGGAATTCCATTTCTTATCATTTCACTCGCTATTACGCGTTCTTTAAGAATAGTTAAAAATGTTAACAAATGGCTGCCGGCGTTATCAGTAATAAACGGGTGGGTCATGGTTTTACTCGGGGTTCTTCTATATACGGGACAGATGCAAAAAATAAGTGCTTTATTATCGAGTTATTCCGTCTTTTCGTACTAAGGATTGAAAAGGGGTGTTTTTTTTGAAAAAAGTGATAGCAATTATCATATTGTTCGGCTTATTGGGCTGGACTGTCTATGATACAGCCTTTAAGGGAAAATCATCTTCATCTATAGATAATAATAGTTCTTCCTATGTGGAAGGAATTAATAAGGGAAACCGTGCACCAGACTTTAAACTACAAACATTAGATGGCCAAACGGTTGCGCTGTCTGACTTTCGAGGAAAAAAAGTAATTGTCAATATGTGGGCGACGTGGTGTCCACCTTGTCGTGCAGAGATGCCGGATATGCAAAAATTTTATGAGAAATACAAAGATGAGGGGGTTGAAATATTAGCGGTAAACTTGACACAAGCCGAAAAAAACAAAGAAGACGTTGCTCGTTTTTTAAAGGACTATGGAATTACGTTTACTGTAGTTCTTGATGAAATGGGGGAAGTGTCTGAGAAGTATCAAGCTCAAGCCATTCCGACGAGTTATCTTATTGATTCGAAAGGAATCATACGCGAAAAGATTACAGGACCGATGAGCTATGATTGGATGGTAGAGAAAATTGCTTCCATGGAATAAACTCCGTTTTTTAGGGAGGAGATGGACATGAGCACTCCAATTCTAGTTGTCGAAGACGATGCGAAAATTAGGCAATTAGTAAAAATATATTTAGAAAAAGAAGGATATGAAGTATGGGAAGCGGGAGATGGAGAAATGGGAATGGATATGTTTTTAAAGCGTTTCCATTGTTTAATTATTCTGGATCTCATGCTTCCTAAAATGAATGGAATAGAGCTATGCAAACAAATTCGTCAGGACTGGAAACATGATGTTCCAATCATTATGTTAACAGCTAAAATACGGGAGGAAGATCGTGTTGCTGGGTTACAGGCGGGAGCAGACGATTATGTAATAAAGCCGTTTAGCCCAGAGAGCTTGTAGCCCGTGTGGAAGCCGTGTTGCGACGAACAGAACAACGATGCAATAAAATTTCTTATAACGGATTAACTATTAAGCTGCGCAGGGGAGAAGTTTGGTTGCATGGACGGCAAATTCACCTTACTCAATCTGAATTTCGCCTTCTTCACTTTTTCATGCAACATCCTAATCAAATTCTTTCCCGGGAACAGTTGTTAGAACAGTTGTATCCAAATGGAGAAAAATGGGTGATGGAGCGTACTATTGATGTGCATATAGGAAAATTGAGGGAAAAATTAGAAGATAACCCTTCGCAGCCAAAATGGATTCAAACGGTTCGAGGAATGGGGTATAAATTTGTTGCGTCTTAAATTAAAAACTTTGCAAGAAAAACTATATTCCCGAATTTTTTGGAAATTAATCGCGATTAATGTGTTAGTCATTGGCAGCGTTATTTGGTTGACAGGTGTTTCCGTTAATGACTTTGCTTGCTTTTTAGTGAATCAATTTAATATGGTTGGAGAAGCAAGGAAAGCCTTTTTTAACAGTACCATGGAATATTATTTAATTCGTACGAGCATCATCGCAGTAATTGTCGCGGTTGTTTTGCATTATTATTTAACAAGGAAAGTCGTGGCTCCGCTTCAGAAACTCGTCCAATCAACTAAAAAATTAACTAGCGGTCAGTATCCTCAGCTTCTCGAAGTGGCTTCGAAAGACGAAATTGGCGAACTGACGAAGAACTTTAATCAGTTGATTATCCGTTTAAAAAAGATAGAAGAAGCAAGAAAAAATATGATTAGTGATATGGCTCATGAGTTACGCACGCCTTTGACCAATCTAAATGGATATCTAGAAGGATTAAGCCAAGGCGTATTAAAAGGAGATGAATCATTGTTTCAATCACTTTACGAGGAATCTGCGCGATTAACGCGCATGGTCAATCAACTCGATCAATTAACAGAGTGGGAGTACAAACATTTACATCATTTTGAGCTAAAAGATAAAGTGGATATAAAGACGTTCATAGAAGAGTGTGTAAAATTGTTTCAGTTAGATTTGGAGCAGCGCGGCATCTCCTATATCGTTTGCATCGAAGAGGCACAAGTTCTCGTTGACCGGGATGGCCTGAAGCAAGTAATGAACAACTTAATACAAAATGCTATTCAATATAAGATAGGAGATGGGGATATTTGTATTTATGGCAGAAAAGAGGAAGGAATGTACAAGGTGACGGTGCAAGGAGAAGGAGAACCGATTCCTGAAGAGAAAAGAGAATGGTTATTTGAACGATTCTATCGAGTAGATTCAGCAAGAAGTAGAAATACCGGCGGAACGGGGTTGGGGCTATCGATTGTGAAAAAGATTATCGAACGTCATATGGGAGAAGTAGGAATGTATTCTGAAGGGAATACACATTCGTTTTGGTTTACGATACCGTTAGCTTCTAGAAAATTGGACAGCAGTAATTGAAATTAGCTTCTGTCTGTTTTTTGATCATGCATAAAACAAAAGATAAGATCCCCTCCCGCTCCTTGGCAAGTGGGAGAGGACATATTTACGGTTTTCAACCCAAAATATTTGCCTCAACATTGCTTCTGCTTGAGGAAACGGAAGCCCCAATTTCCATCCCCCCATTCCTCTAATGCCATATTGAGAAATTAATCGATATTTCGCAATAATGCTCCGGGCATCCTCAAACCATACCACATGTTTATTTCCTTTTTTATCTGTATAGAAAAAGTATGGCGATTTTGATGAGGGATCGTATATAATTGACGACCCGTGATCCATGGCAAGTTTTACAGCTTCATTTTGTGAATGGGATGTTCCTTTTGTCGCGCCGTTTCGCAAATAGATCCAATCATAAGCATACATAGCAATACCTAAAAATAGTTTCTGCTTCGGAACGGTATTTACTGCATAATTTAAAGTAGCGCGCACTTGATTAATGGGTGCGATCGGTCCAGGAGGCCCTCCAAAGCAGTGCCAATCATACGTCATGAGAAACATATAATCGACAACTTTTCCTAACGCCGCATAATCATACCCCGCAAAATGAGATGGATACCGATCTCCTTGTTTAGGAGGCACAGAAATGGAAACAGTGAATCCAGACGGTCGCAATTTATTAGCTAGTTCTTTCATAAACAGATTCAGTGCTGTCCTATCTTCGGAACGTACTTCCTCAAAATCAATATTTACCCCTTTGAAATCATTGTATCGGAGTAACCGTTCGATATTATTGATTAATTTTTTTCTTAAGGATGGATTATTCAAAATATGGTGTGCTAATTGATGATCAAATCCCTTTGCACTTAGGTTGGTAATAACGGCTACTGGTACCATATGTTGCTTTCATCCTTCAGTAATGTCCGTTATTGCTTGCAATGAACTTAAATTTCCATTCCAATCCGGATGATATTCGAATACACCGATTTGACTGACCAAGGGGCGATAATTACGTAGTAGCGATTGATCAGATTCTTTATTTTTCGGCACCATATAAGCACCTGTCATAATACGGTGTTTTTTATATTGCGGAATGTAGATCTTTGCTTCTTACTACGGAAGGGTCTTTAATACCATTGAACCGAGCTAATTGCCAAACCGAAAGAGAATGGCGGTTTGCAATCGTCCACAATGATTTTCCTCGAGAAATCGTATATGTTGTTCCTGGAATAAGAAGAGACTATCCAGGCACAATTTGATCGGTAGAAAGATCGTTCATTTTTTGAATACTGCTTACGGTTTGATTGTATTTGTTGGCGATTTTCCATAACGGTTCCCCTGCTTTGACTTCATGGATGATAAAAGAGCTGCTTGTGGACTGGGCAAAGGCCTGAGTGTGGAATTGGATAATGGCTAAACATAAAATTATAGTGGCTAGAACAATTTTGTTCATTTGAATAAAACCTCCCTTCAGAATGGTTTCCTAGGATATAATTTGTGCCATTTGTGAATGTATATTCTCCTATATCGCAGTATAACTTTCAAAACCTATGTTCTAGAGTGGTGAAAACGATTTTTATTTTTCTATGCGGCGGTTGTTTTTTAAGAAAAAAGTGCAGAGCATTTCAGTATATAAATTTGTTTATATCGTATAAAAATTCAATCTGAATTCTCGCTATTGGGGGCTTGACATGGAGCCTCTACAACCATGATTCTTTTGCAAAGCGGCCAACTGCAACAGACTTGGCAAACCCAAACATGTTACCATGGCTGCCCCTCCATGTAAAGCCTCTCAGCATAACCATTGCATAAAAATTTTGCACATTTCTGTACTTTAATGGTTCTTACGCAATCTTGGTGATAGGGAGGAACTAATTGAGAAAAATAGTGTGTAGAATTTTTAGCTTCTTATTCTCAATTATGTCGACTTTTCACCAAAAGAACGTAAGAACCACTTTAATTTTGCAATAAACAGGCGGTCAGGATATTGTCAGTTGTGTTGATGTTTTGGATAGATTAAAACATGGCAATAGGGCATGAGAGGGTATGATAAAAATCAATAAGGAAAATGTTTTGACAGATGGAGAGAAGTTAAGTAATATAAAATATACATATACACGTATATGTAATTTATATGTGTATATGTGAATGGATACACGGATAATAATGTACCCGTGTATAGGGAAATTTTTTTAATCCAAAATATAAACGAAAAAAATAAGGAGGCATCAATTATGAAAGTAGCTATTATTGCTGCAAATGGTGGTTTGTTTGATGCGTACAAAGTATTCAATATCGCGACGGCTGCGGCGGCTGTCGAGGCGGAAGTGGGAGTATTTTTCACGTTTGAAGGATTGAATTTAATCCATAAAGAGGCGCACAAACAACTTCCGATCCCAGCGGGAAAAGAACACTTCCAACAAGGATTCCAAAAAGCGAAGGTTCCGTCAATTGAAGAACTTCTCCAAATGGCGCAAGAAATGGGCGTGAAGTTGATCGCCTGCCAAATGACGATGGACGTGATGGGGCTTGAGAAAGAACAGTTTGTTGATGGAATTGAAGTCGCTGGAGCGGCCACATTTCTGCAATTTGCGAAAGACGCCGATATTACATTAGCGTTTTGATCATTAGGAGATGAATGAGAATGAAGAAAGTCACTGTCTATACGACAACGACGTGTCCGTATTGCGTGATGTTAAAAAATTTCTTGCGCGAGCAAGGCATTCCGTTTACTGAGGTGAATGTTCAACTAGATCCAGCGGCAGCGCGCAAGTTAGTTGCAACAACTGGGCAAATAGGCGTGCCACAAACGAAAATTGACGAGCAATGGGTGCTCGGGTTTGACCCGGAAACAATTATGCAATTATGGAATCGATAAAAAGAGATTTTGTCCCAAAAATAGTCTTTGACACCGCCAAGAGGATACGGCATTTTGATCATTCATCTTTTTAGAGGGAGGGTATAGTCGATGGCAAAAATCATTTCAGTTAAAGAAGTGGCCAATAAAATTATTCGCGGCGAAAAAATGTTTATCGTTGATGCCCGCAATGCAGAAGAGTTTGCTAATTGGAGAATTGAGGGAAAAAACGTAGAGGTCGTCAATATCCCATATTTTGAAATTCTCGATGGGGTGGAGCCGTTTTTAGATCGCCTGCCGAAAGATAAAAACACGACGATTTATTCGGTTTGTGCAAAAGGCGGTTCGTCGGAGTTTGTGGCGGAACAGCTCGAGCAAGCCGGATATCAAAACGTTTACTCGATTGAAGGCGGCATGAAAGCGTGGAGCGAGCATTTAGAACCAGTTAAAATTGGAGAGTTGAAAAGTGGTGGCACGCTCTATCAATTCGTTCGCCTTGGCAAAGGGTGCTTATCTTATCTTGTCGAGTCCAACGGCGAAGGGGCGCTCATTGATACAAACCGCATGACAGATGTATACGTTCGGTTTGTGAAAGAACACGGTATTACCATTAAGCATGTGATTGACACCCATCTGCATGCTGATCATATTTCTGGAGGCCGCAAGCTGGCCGAACAACTTGGAGCGACGTACTATTTGCCACCGAAAGATGCGGAAGAAGTGACGTTTTCTTACACGCCGATTCAAGATGGGGATCGCATCCAAGTTGGCAACGTGGTGATCAAGGCGTTGTATTCGCCGGGTCATACGATCGGGAGCACGTCGTTTATTGTTGATGATCAATATTTATTAACAGGGGATATTTTGTTCATTGACTCGATCGGCCGCCCAGATTTGGCCGGGAAGGCACAAGACTGGGTCAGTGATTTGCGTCAAACGTTATATAAACGCTATAAACAACTCGCTGATGACTTGGTTGTTTTGCCAGCGCACTATATGGGACCGAATGAAATGAACGAGGATGGAAGTGTGGCAGAGGCGTTAGGCGTTCTCTATAAGCAAAATCATGGTTTAAATATTGGAAGCGAGGAAGAATTCCGAAAAACGGTGACAGAGAACTTGCCGCCGCAGCCGAACGCGTACAAAGAAATTCGGCAAACGAACATGGGCAAACTTTCTCCGGACGAAGAACAGCAACGGGAAATGGAAATAGGGCCGAACCGTTGCGCTGTACGATAACCGAGCCGTTTCATAGCATATAGCAGCTAAAAAGAAAAGGGGGCTTGGTATGCAGTTGCATCGAGCCCTCTATTTTTTAAAGCCGTCTCACTTTGGATCGTTGTATAACGTTCGCGATCTTTCGTTTTCACCTTGCTTTTGATATGATTTAATGCAAGGGCAAAACACAATAGCAGGAAGGTGAACATATGGCTGGACATCGTTTTCATTATGAAAAAGCGGAAAAACTGCTCGATCCAAAACGAAAGGAATGGATTTCTCCCGAACAAGTGATTTCTGTCTTATCTGTTCAACGGGACGATGTGATCGCTGATCTTGGAGCAGGGAACGGCTATTTTACCATACCGCTTGCTAAGGAAACAAATGAGAAAGTACATGCTGTCGATGTACAACCGGAAATGATCCAACTGCTAAAACAGCGCGCGGAACAAATGGCGATTACTAATATTGAGTATCAGGTCGCGGATGTCAGCTCTACTGCCCTTCCATCTCATTCTATTGATAAAGGTTTAATGGCATTCGTGTTTCATGAGGTTGAGCCAAAAGATGCTGTGATGGATGAAATTCGCCGCATTATGAAGCCAAACGGACAGTTTTTGTTCATTGAATGGGAAGTGATTAACAGTGAAATGGGACCGCCTGTGCACGAACGAATCGCTTCAAGTAACTTGCTTGCCAAAAACCGCTTAAAACGAATCGAAGGACAAATTAAAGGGGTTCTTGGTATGATGGAGCAAGGAAAAGATTGTAAAAGCGTCGTTGCCCAACTGTCGGCAGCGCGCAATGCGATTGATCGCGCCATTGCGGTGATCGCCAGCTCTAATTTGGAACATTGTCTTCGTGAAAGTTTGGAAAAAGGCGAGAAAACGGATCATCTTGTGAAAGAAGCAGTGGAATTGCTCATAAAAAGTCGCTAAAATCGTCGCGTCAACAAGTATAAAAGGTGTTGACAACACTCTTTTTATTAATAATTAATATACCCATAGGAGTAATAGTAAATCAAGGAGGTTATCAAAAATGAATGTAGCAAAAGTATTGGATGCGAAAGGATTGTCTTGCCCGATGCCGGTCGTTAAAGCAAAAAAAGCGATGGATGAATTAACGTCTGGTCAAGTATTGGAAGTCCAAACAACCGATAAAGGGGCAAAAAGCGACTTGCCGGCGTGGGCGCAGGCAAGCGG
The DNA here is from genome assembly GCF_027942335.1 of Geobacillus sp. CX412. Taxonomy (NCBI): domain Bacteria; kingdom Bacillati; phylum Bacillota; class Bacilli; order Caryophanales; family Anoxybacillaceae; genus Geobacillus; species Geobacillus sp. CX412. Next base: position 5,089 of record NZ_CP103462.1, on the reverse strand, counting down.
CCATAAAGTGATCGATATTAAAGAAGAAAATGGCATTCTAACTTTCTGGATCGAAAAAGGATAATACGATCGCTTACTGTACACTTGCATATGATTCATGGAGGGGGGCGAAAGATGTCGCAACAAAAGAAAAAAACGACAATCATTTTGTTTAGCGGCGATTACGATAAGGCAATGGCGGCGTACATCATCGCCAACGGCGCCGCTGCTTACGATCATGATGTAACGATTTTCCATACGTTCTGGGGGCTGAACGCATTGCGTAAAGACGCCCACGCTCCAGTCCAAAAAGGATTTTTAGAAAAAATGTTTGCGAAAATGATGCCTCGCGGCGCCGACCGCATGGGCTTGTCGCGAATGAATTTTGCGGGCATCGGCCCGAAATTGATTAAACATGTCATCAAAAAACACAATGCCATGCCCCTTCCGCAACTCATTGACATGGCGAAAGAGCAAGGGGTGAAGCTCGTAGCCTGTCAAATGACAGTCGATCTTTTAGGATTGAAGCCGGAAGAACTGATCGATGGAATTGAATTTGCAGGAGTGGCCGCGTATTTAGCCGATGCTTCTGAAGGAAATGTAAATTTGTTTATTTAAATGAGGGGACATCGACATGGTCCAAACAATTGTTAACATCGTTTTATTCATTCTCATTATATGGTTTATCACAAGCAGAGTGTTGCCGCCGAAGGGAGTGCGGATGATCACCCCGACGGAACTGAAGCAGCAACTGCGGAAAAAAGATGTGCAATATGTTGACGTCCGCACACCGATGGAGTTTCGAGCTCACCATTTGCCGGGATTTAAAAATATCCCACTGAATGAACTTCCTTCTCGGGTACATGAGCTGTCAAAAGAAAAAGAAGTAATCGTCATTTGCCAAAGTGGTATGCGAAGCATGAAAGCGAGCAAACTATTAAAGAAAATGGGTTTCCGACATGTGACAAATGTGAAAGGCGGAATCAATGCATGGGTGTAAAGGAGGGGGAACGAGATGAAGACGATCACAGCAAAAGAAGTGGAAACGTTGCTTCGTGAGGGAAAGCCGCTGAATATTGTCGATGTGCGTGAAGCGGATGAAGTCGCGGCTGGAAAAATCCCAGGGGCTATGCATATTCCGCTTGGGCTCATTGAATTCCGAATGGATGAGCTTGATAAAAATAAAGAGTATATTCTTGTCTGCCGTTCCGGCGGGCGAAGCGGACGGGCGGCAGAACTTCTTGAAAAACATGGATATCGCGTTGTCAATATGACTGGCGGCATGTTGGACTGGGAAGGACCTGTGGAATAAATAAAACGGCAAAAGGAGGAATGCAGCATGATTCGTGTAGATATGACAGTCGATGCAAAGGGATTATCTTGTCCAATGCCAATTGTAAAAACAAAAAAAGCGATCAATGACTTGCAACCGGGACAAGTGCTTGAAGTACAGGCAACCGATAAAGGTTCGAAAGCCGATATCAAAGCATGGGCGGAAAGTACCGGCCATCAATACTTAGGAACGATTGAAGAAGGAAACGTGTTAAAACATTATATTCGTAAAGCAAGTGACCATGAGACAAAAAGCGAAGCAACATATTCTCATGTAATTTCCAATGAACAGCTGGCGGAAAAAATAAATGATGATTCTGTGGTCATTATAGATGTCCGCGAGCCGGCGGAGTATGCGTTCGGACATATACCAGGCGCTATTTCGATTCCGCTTGGAGAATTAGAAGATCGCATTAATGAGTTGCCGAAGGATAAAACGATTTATGTTGTTTGCCGTACTGGCACGCGCAGCGATTTAGCGGCACAAAAATTAACAGAAAAAGGATTTACTAATGTATGGAATGTTGTTCCAGGCATGTCCCAATGGAACGGGCCGCTCGATACAGCTCAATCCTGATTGAGCGGTTTTTTAAAAACAAAAATATACTATAGGGGGGTATAAAAATGGCGGTAAAAGAAATGACGGTGCAAACATTAACAGAAAAGTTCCATGAGCAACGCTTGCTCTCCACCCGGGATGAAAATGGCCACTCCAAAGGCGCGCATTTTCACGGAAAAAGTATTAAATAAAGAACATCTCGTTATTTTTGACGTACGTAACGAAAGCGATTTTCATGATTGGAAAATTGAAGGGGAGAACTTTGAATATATTAATGTTCCATACTTTGAGTTGATTGATGGTGTCAATTCGGTAATCGACCGCCTTCCAAAAGAAAAAGAGGTTGTCGTCGTTTGTGCCAAAGGCGGTTCAGCGGCGTTTGTTGCAGAACAATTAGTAGAAGCAGGATTTGACAATATTTATACGCTCGTTGGCGGCATGAAAGCGTGGAGTGAACATCTTCATAAAGCAAAAGTATATGAAGATGACAAGATGAAAGTATATCAATTCATTCGTGTCGGAAAAGGATGTCTCTCTTATATGGTGATTTCCGGAAAAGAAGCGCTTGTCGTGGACCCGTCGCGGTTTATTGATGTATATGAACAAGTCGCAAAAGAAGAAGGAGTAGCGATTACGCATATCGTCGATTCCCACTTGCACGCCGACCATATTTCCGGCGGAAAAGCGCTAGCGGAACGGACAGGAGCGACATACTATTTGATGAAAAGCGAAGGAGCGGTGTTTGATTTCGAACCGCTGGAAAAACATGACCGCATTGATTTTGCGCAAGTGCAATTAGAAGTATTAGCGGTGAAAACGCCAGGGCATACGCCGGGAAGTGTTTCCTTCTTCGTGAATAATCAATTGCTTTTCTCTGGAGATACAATTTTTGTCGGCGGACTCGGACGCCCGGATTTAGGCGGAAAAGCGGCGGAATGGGCCGCGGATTTGTATGACACGGTATACGAAAAAGTAGCCGCGATTGCGGATGATGTAATCGTTCTGCCTGCCCATTACGCTAATTTGGATGAAGAAATGAGCAAAGCGAGATATATCGGCGATACATTAGGCAACATTCGCGCCCGCAACGACATGATGCGGTATAAGCAAAAACAAGAATTTATCGATATTGTCGTTCAAAACGCGAATACAGAGACACCGCCAAACTTTGAAGATATCGTAGCGATTAACCGCGGGCTAAAAGCGGTCGACATCGAACAGCAGCAAGAACTCGAAATCGGCCCAAACCGTTGTGCGCTGCATCATACTCGTTAATTGAGGAGTGAGAAAATGAATGCAAATAAGATCATAGATACAAAAGGATTATCTTGTGCCATGATCGTTGTGAAAGCAAAAAAGGCTATCGATGACTTACCGCCCGGCCAAATACTTGAAATCGAAACAACGGATCAAGGAGCAAAAAATGATCTAACCGCTTGGATAAACGTAAGCGGTCATGAGTTAGTCGATTATAAAGAAGAAAACGGTGTATGGAAATTTTGGATAAAAAGAAAATAATCATTCGGGGGACATTAAGTGCCCCCTATTTTTCACAACGTCAAAAGGAGTGACGTGTTGATGGAAGTGACGCTGAATTTCATCATCGTGATTTTTCTCATAGGTTTTATCGGTTCATTCATTTCTGGAATGGTTGGCATTGGCGGGTCCATTATTAAATATCCAATGCTTCTCTATCTTCCACCGCTATTTGGTCTTGCCGCGTTTAGCGCCCATGAAGTATCGGGCATTAGCGCCGTGCAAGTTTTTTTCGCCACGATTGGTGGTGTATGGGCATATCGAAAAGGCGGTTATTTAAATAAAACGTTAATTCTTTATATGGGGATTAGTATTTTAATCGGCAGTTTCATCGGCGGCTACGGCTCCAAACTGATGAGCGAAGGAACGATTAACGTCGTTTACGGTATTTTGGCGACTTTGGCAGCCATCATAATGTTTGTACCGAAAAAAGGGATTGATGATATTCCGTTGGACAAAGTGATCTTTAACAAATGGCTGGCCGCCGCATTGGCATTTCTGATCGGAATTGGCTCCGGGATTGTCGGGGCGGCGGGGGCGTTCCTTCTCGTTCCTGTGATGCTCGTGATTCTGAAAATTCCTACTAGAATGACGATTGCCACTTCATTGGCTGTCACCTTTATTTCTTCCATTGGCTCGACATTTGGCAAAATCACCACTGGTCAGGTCGATTACATCCCTGCCCTCATTATGGTGGTTGCCAGTTTGATTGCCTCACCGCTAGGGGCAAAAGCAGGACAAAAAATGAATACAAAAGTACTCCAAGTCATTTTAGCCGTTTTAATTTTGGCAACGGCGGTGAAAATTTGGGTCGATATTTTGTAGATGAATTCTTTAGATAAAGCAACCGCAGCGCGGTGCACTATAATTGAAGATTCTTTGCCTACTGAATACTAAGTTTTTGCTCTGCATATAACTAAGCTGACTGATGCCTGCTATATGATGAAGAAAGGTGGTTAAACGAATATGTTCCATTATACGGTCGAGAATCAACGGGCCATGGGACAAATCACCTTGCCAGAGCTCATTGATCTGATCGTACGCGAATCGTTTTCGTTCAGGAATCGGTAAAATTTCTTTCCCCACGAGGTTGTATTTTTTTAAAAGTCGGTATATAGTGAAATAAGAGATGGATTGGATTTCCCCCTGCTCGATAAGGTGTTGGTAAAACACCGTCACGGGCATGTGGGGGTGTTTTTTTTCTCAGGGCTAAAATGTGATCCTCTTCTTCAGGTGACAGCCTCCGGGAATGGCCACGGTCCGACCGTCGTTTCGGCTTCAGTGCCTCAAAGCCCCCTTTTTTGTACTGCGTGCACCAGTCGAGGATCGTTTTGGCGGCGATGCGTTTCTCTCCATGGTGGGGAACTTGATGGATCCGTTCCGCTACTTCCTTCAAGTACGTTTTTGGATCGACTTGTCCATTCACCAATGGAGCGATCAATCCATACCGAAATAAAGCGATCTCCTGTCTCATCGACTCATTCATTTCGATCTCCTCCTTCGTTCATCCCATTCTAGGACCTTATCGGTCCATCCTGTCTCTATCCTATCGGATCATTCCCCCGACCGTCGAGAGGAAAGGTTTGTGGAATCTATAAATGATTCCATATAAGGGGATATAAGTAAAATCAGGAACTGAATGTACGTGCAAAAAGATGCGTCGATCGGTGCTCCCATATCTCT
>NZ_CP103461.1:3437500-3440897 GCF_027942335.1 Geobacillus sp. CX412 | reverse complement strand
TATTAAAGACGTTAGAGGAACCTCCAAAGCATGTTATTTTTATATTAGCAACAACAGAGCCTCATAAAATTCCGCTTACGATTATTTCCCGTTGTCAGCGCTTTGATTTTCGGCGAATTCCATTGCATTCTATTGTCGCAAGGTTGCGGCAAGTTATTGAACAGCAAGGGATAAAAGCTTCAGATGAGGCTTTGTTTGCGATTGCTCGCGCGGCCGACGGCGGAATGCGTGATGCGTTAAGTTTGCTTGATCAAGCTATTTCATTTAGTGATGGAGAATTGCTGCTTGAAGATGTCCTTGCCATGACCGGATCCGTATCTTCCGCGACATTGGCTTCTCTTGTTCGGGCTATATATGAGAAAGATACGGCAACATCATTGCAGCTGCTTGAGGAAATGATGGATCAAGGAAAAGATCCTAATCGCCTTATTGAAGATTTAATTTTATATTATCGGGATCTTTTGCTTTATAAAACGGCTCCCCATGTAGAAGGGGCGATAAAAGGCACAGTTGTTGACGATACGTTTCAACATTTGGCTCAGTCAGTTCCGTTATCTGACATCTACGAAACGATTGAAGTGTTAAATAAAAGCCAGCAAGAAATGAAATGGACGAATCATCCGCGCATTTTTTTAGAGGTTGCGCTGGTGAAGCTTTGCCATCAACAAGCTTCCTATCCATCACTGTCCTCTGAAGAAATTCAATCGCTCGCAAAAAAGCTGGAATATTTGGAAGCGGAGCTGCGCCGTTTAAAAGAACATCATGCATCTGTCGCAACAACCGCCCCTGCGCAAACGAAAAAACAAACAAAGACGCTAAAAACAGGAGGATATAAACGCCGGTTGGCCGTATTTATGAAATCTTAAAGCAAGCGACCCATCAAGATTTATCGCTTATCAAAAGCCATTGGGCTGAGATGCTGGATACATTAAGGAAGCAACATAAAGTATCCCATGCAGCCTTATTGCAGGAAAGCGAGCCAGTTGCTGCAAGCCCAAACGCTTTTGTGTTGAAGTTTAAATATGAAATCCATTGTAAAATGGCCGCTGACAATACGAATTATGTGAAAGATAATTTAGAGGCGATTTTATTTGAGCTAACGAAAAAACGTTTTGAAATGGTGGCAGTTCCTGAAGAAGAATGGAGCAAAATAAGAGAAGAATTCATTCGCGAAAAAGGAGCGAAGCGCGAACAAGAACAGGGAGAAGATCCACTAATCGCGGAAGCAAAGCGGCTGTTTGGTGAGGAATTAATTGAAATTAAGGAATAACCATATTAAGGAGGAAAAAACAATGATGCGTGGCGGAATGGGAAATATGCAAAAAATGATGAAACAAATGCAAAAAATGCAAAAAGAAATGCAGAAAGCACAAGAACAATTAGCAGAAAAAACGGTAGAAGGCACTGCAGGAGGCGGTATGGTGACCGTTATAGCGAACGGTCATAAACAAATTTTGGAAGTCAAAATCAAAGAAGAAGTGGTGGATCCAGAAGACATTGAAATGCTCCAAGACTTAGTGTTGGCAGCAACAAATGATGCCTTGAAAAAAGCAGATGAGTTAGCAGCCGAAATGATGGGACAATTTACAAAAGGATTGAATATTCCGGGATTGTTCTAGGAGGAGTTTTAATGCATTATCCAGAACCAATATCTAAACTAATCGATAGTTTTATGAAGCTGCCCGGAATCGGACCAAAAACAGCTATTCGCCTTGCGTTTTTTGTTCTAACGATGAAGGAAGATACTGTGTTGGAATTTGCTAAATCGCTTGTTGATGTCAAACGGAATATTAGATATTGTACGGTTTGTGGGCACATTACCGATACAGATCCTTGTTATATTTGCAAAGATGAAAGACGAGATCGAACAACAATATGTGTTGTGCAAGATCCAAAAGATGTTATTGCTATGGAAAAAATGAAAGAATACAATGGGCTTTACCATGTGTTGCATGGTGCCATTTCTCCAATGGAGGGCATCGGCCCAGAAGATATAAAAATTGCGGAGTTATTAAAAAGATTGCAAGATGAAGCTGTACAAGAAGTTATTTTGGCGACAAACCCGAACATTGAAGGGGAAGCGACCGCGATGTATATATCGCGTTTGCTAAAACCAACTGGAATAAAAGTAACGAGAATTGCCCACGGTTTACCGGTGGGCGGAGATTTGGAATATGCCGATGAAGTGACGCTTTCAAAAGCCTTGGAAGGACGTCGAGAGTTATAGAAAGAGAAAGAGGTGGGGGTCACTTGTTATGGCGACGGAAAGGCTGGCTAAAAAAGCAATTTGATTTAAAATTAGTAGAAGAATTACAAGCGCTGAGAGACGAATGGTATGAACAGAAACGGCTGATTGAAAAGTGTGTAGAACCTTCAGAAGAAGTACTAATGGCGTTAAATGTTACAGAGGCCAAATACTTTTTTTTAATTCGTGAAGCAAAATATCGACGTGTATCATTAAAGGGAGTGAAATAGCTTCCTTTATTTTTTTGTTCTTTTTTCCGTCTTTCATCATAAGTTTGTAGTACAAGCAATAAAAAGGAGCGTGGAAAATGGAACCGAAATTTGTACTTATTTTGCTATCATCTATGATTATTGTTTTATTATTAGCAGGAGCGCGATTAAAAGCATTAAAATTTTTAGGATATGGGGCGATTAAACTAATCATTGGAGCGCTAGTATTATTTGTTATTAATGCAATTGGCGGAGCGTTTCAATTTCATGTCCCCATTAATTTCATAACAGCATTCATATGTGGATTTCTCGGGATACCGGGAGCGGCAGCTTTAGTTATCATCGAAAAGTATATCGTTATGTAAGGAAGATATGTTTCATTTGTAAGCGAGATGACAAAAAGGCGTTGTTTTCCATCAGCGCCTTTTTTATTTTTTGAAAAAACATATTGACTTTTATTTTTATATGTATTATATTAAAAAACGTCGTTGTTAAAAAATGAATAAATAAGTTGACAACATGTAATGCAGTATGTATAATATAAAAAGTGTGCGAAGTTCCTTGAAAACTAAACAAAACGCAAGCGTCAATAAGAAAAGCGGAAGCGACTTGACACCTTTGGTGTCGGTGCCGAAGCTAAAATAAGCCAATCAACTTTCTTTTTGGAGAGTTTGATCCTGGCTCAGGACGAACGCTGGCGGCGTGCCTAATACATGCAAGTCGAGCGGACCGAACGGAAGCTTGCTTCTGTTCGGTTAGCGGCGGACGGGTGAGTAACACGTGGGTAACCTGCCCGTAAGACCGGGATAACTCCGGGAAACCGGGGCTAATACCGGATAACACCAAAGACCGCATGGTCTTTGGTTGAAAGGTGGCTTTTGCTACCACTTACGGATGGGCCCGCGGCGCATTAGCTAGTTGGTGAGGTAACGGCTCACCAAGG
>NZ_CP103461.1:0-3435000 GCF_027942335.1 Geobacillus sp. CX412 | reverse complement strand
GTGAGGGAAAGGTGAAAAGCACCCCGGAAGGGGAGTGAAAGAGAACCTGAAACCGTGTGCCTACAAGTAGTCAGAGCCCGTTTATGGGTGATGGCGTGCCTTTTGTAGAATGAACCGGCGAGTTACGATGACGTGCGAGGTTAAGTCGAAGAGACGGAGCCGTAGCGAAAGCGAGTCTGAATAGGGCGTTAAGTACGTCGTCGTAGACCCGAAACCAGGTGATCTACCCATGTCCAGGGTGAAGGTAGGGTAACACCTACTGGAGGCCCGAACCCACGTACGTTGAAAAGTGCGGGGATGAGGTGTGGGTAGGGGTGAAATGCCAATCGAACCTGGAGATAGCTGGTTCTCCCCGAAATAGCTTTAGGGCTAGCCTCAAGGGAAGAGTCTTGGAGGTAGAGCACTGATTGAGCTAGGGGCCCTCATCGGGTTACCGAACTCAGTCAAACTCCGAATGCCAACGACTTATCCTTGGGAGTCAGACTACGAGTGATAAGATCCGTGGTCGAGAGGGAAACAGCCCAGACCACCAGCTAAGGTCCCAAAGTGCACGTTAAGTGGAAAAGGATGTGGAGTTGCCCAGACAACCAGGATGTTGGCTTAGAAGCAGCCATCATTTAAAGAGTGCGTAATAGCTCACTGGTCGAGTGACTCTGCGCCGAAAATGTACCGGGGCTAAACGTGCCACCGAAGCTGTGGGATGACCATTGGTCATCGGTAGGGGAGCGTTCTAAGCGCGCCGAAGCGGGACCGGAAGGACTCGTGGAGCGCTTAGAAGTGAGAATGCCGGTGTGAGTAGCGAAAACAGAGGTGAGAATCCTCTGCACCGAAAGCCTAAGGTTTCCTGAGGAAGGTTCGTCCGCTCAGGGTTAGTCGGGACCTAAGCCGAGGCCGAAAGGCGTAGGTGATGGGCAACAGGTTGAGATTCCTGTACCACCTCCTCACCGTTTGAGCAATGGGGGGACGCAGGAAGGTAGGGCGAGCAGGCTGCTGGAATAGCCTGTCCAAGCGGTTAGGCTGCCAGATAGGCAAATCCGTCTGGCGCAAAGGCTGAGCCGTGATGGCGAAGGGACCATCGGTCCCGAAGTCCCCGATCCTACACTGCCAAGAAAAGCCTCTAGCGAGGTGAGAGGTGCCCGTACCGCAAACCGACACAGGTAGGCGAGGAGAGAATCCTAAGGTGCGCGGGAGAACTCTCGTTAAGGAACTCGGCAAAATGACCCCGTAACTTCGGGAGAAGGGGTGCTCTCTTGGGTGATGAGCCCGAGAGAGCCGCAGTGAAAAGGCCCAAGCGACTGTTTACCAAAAACACAGGTCTCTGCGAAGCCGAAAGGCGAAGTATAGGGGCTGACACCTGCCCGGTGCTGGAAGGTTAAGGGGAGCGCTTAAGCCGCAAGGCTGAAGGTGCGAACCGAAGCCCCAGTAAACGGCGGCCGTAACTATAACGGTCCTAAGGTAGCGAAATTCCTTGTCGGGTAAGTTCCGACCCGCACGAAAGGTGTAACGACTTGGGCGCTGTCTCAACGAGAGACCCGGTGAAATCATACTACCTGTGAAGATGCAGGTTACCCGCGACAGGACGGAAAGACCCCGTGGAGCTTTACTGCAGCCTGATATGGAATTTTGGTATCGCTTGTACAGGATAGGTGGGAGCCTGAGAAGCCGGAGCGCCAGCTTCGGTGGAGGCGCCGGTGGGATACCACCCTGGCGGTATTGAAATTCTAACCCGCACCCCTTATCGGGGTGGGAGACAGTGTCAGGTGGGCAGTTTGACTGGGGCGGTCGCCTCCCAAAAGGTAACGGAGGCGCCCAAAGGTTCCCTCAGAATGGTTGGAAATCATTCGTAGAGTGCAAAGGCACAAGGGAGCTTGACTGCGAGACGGACAGGTCGAGCAGGGACGAAAGTCGGGCTTAGTGATCCGGTGGTTCCGTATGGAAGGGCCATCGCTCAACGGATAAAAGCTACCCCGGGGATAACAGGCTGATCTCCCCCAAGAGTCCACATCGACGGGGAGGTTTGGCACCTCGATGTCGGCTCATCGCATCCTGGGGCTGTAGTCGGTCCCAAGGGTTGGGCTGTTCGCCCATTAAAGCGGTACGCGAGCTGGGTTCAGAACGTCGTGAGACAGTTCGGTCCCTATCCGTCGCGGGCGCAGGAAATTTGAGAGGAGCTGTCCTTAGTACGAGAGGACCGGGATGGACGCACCGCTGGTGTACCAGTTGTCCCGCCAGGGGCACCGCTGGGTAGCTATGTGCGGAAGGGATAAGCGCTGAAAGCATCTAAGCGTGAAGCCCCCCTCAAGATGAGATTTCCCATCGCGTCAAGCGAGTAAGATCCCTCGAAGATGACGAGGTCGATAGGTCCGAGGTGGAAGCGTGGCGACACGTGGAGCTGACGGATACTAATCGATCGAGGACTTAACCAAGCGGAAAAGCGTAGGCGAGCGCTTAGCGCCAAAAGGAAAATGTTCTTCCGACGAGACATGCTTGCATGTCGACGGAGGAAGGTTATTTTCCGCAAGGCGCTGCGAGCCGGAGCTAGACAAAGCGAAAAGCGGAGGACGCTAGGAGCTAGACAACGAAAAAGCGTAGGCCGCCTATGCAAGACGGCTTCTTCCAAACAGACGGTTATCTAGTTTTGAGGGAACGAAATCCCTCTTGACAAACGTGATGATTGGAATATAATAATAAATGTCCAATTGAGATAATTGCCTAGTGACAATAGCGGAGAGGAAACACCCGTTCCCATCCCGAACACGGAAGTTAAGCTCTCCAGCGCCGATGGTAGTTGGGGCCAGCGCCCCTGCAAGAGTAGGTCGTTGCTAGGCAATTATTACAGAAAACAGCTGATTAAGCATGAAGCTTAATCAGCTGTTTTTATATATACCTTAAAACATCTCCACTTCACCTCTCACTCTGTGTGTATCCATTTTTTCTATTAAACTGGAACGAAGAAAAATGCGCAACTCTCCTATCTTGTTCTCATGGTGTTATAAAATTTTATTTTTTGGTATTTATTATTTTACCTAAGCATCTATAAAATTTTATTTTCATCTATTAGTTATAGAAACTTATTAATGTGGGAAAGATAAAGGGTGGGAGGTGGAGAAGGTGGGTTCACTGATTACGGGTAAAGATGTTATCGAAAGAGTATGTATCGTTTGTGAGCAGCCAAAACAAGAAGGAATTCAAATTTATGATCAGTTTCTTTGTCTTGATTGCGAAAGGGAGATCGTGCAAACGGACACGACCGATCCGAAATATCGTTTTTATGTAAAGCAGTTAAGAAAAATTATATCTTCAAAAATATATTCATAGGGTCCTATTGATAGGGCCTATTTTGTTTATATGTTCAACTTTCATCACGCTTTTTTCTTTTTTGATTTGGAGTGGTATCGGAAAATCGATGTTATCTCTTATGTATTTCTATTCAAGGCAATTAGATTAGTGATAATATATATCTTGTTGTCTATGTCAGAAAAACAATGTTCTAAATTTCGTTATCATGAAAAAGAAAAGAGGGGCATTTATGGATCAACAGCAAACTCCTTTATATACCGCTTTAAAACGTCATGATGCCATTCATCCGTTTTCATTTCATGTACCAGGTCACAAATATGGTACAGTATTTCCTATAGAAGCGAAAAATGATTATAAGCAGTTACTAAAACTAGATGCGACTGAATTAAGCGGGCTTGATGATCTACATCAACCGGAATCGGTTATTGCCGAGGCGCAATCTTTAGCAGCAAAGCTGTATAATGTAGAAGAAACGTTTTTTCTCGTAAACGGTTCTACGGCTGGAAATTTAGCGATGATCTTTGCTGTTTGCGGGGAAAAGAAAAAGGTAATTGTGCAGCGAAATTGCCATAAATCGGTTATGCATGCGCTTCAATTAGTTGGAGCTGCCCCTATTTTTCTTCCTCCGGAATTGGATGAAGACGTCCGTGTCGCCTCTTATGTTGCGTATGAAACGGTAAAAAAGGCGCTTGAACTTCACCAAGATGCCGCAGCATTAGTGTTGACTAATCCGAATTATTATGGAATGGCGGTGGATCTTACGGAAGTTGTAAACATCGCACACCGCTATCGTATTCCTGTGCTTGTCGATGAAGCGCATGGGGCTCATTTTATTATAGGAGAGCCTTTTCCGAAAACAGCGATCGCGTGCGGGGCGGATGTTGTTGTCCAGTCAGCGCATAAAACATTGCCAGCCATGACAATGGGGTCGTATTTACATGTAAATAGTTCATTAATAGATAAAGAGAAACTAAAATTTTTTTACAAGTGTTTCAGTCAAGCAGCCCATCTTATCCGATTATGGCTTCACTTGATTTGGCGAGAAGTTACCTCGCTCGTTTAACAAAGGGAGATGTAGAAAATATTTTAAAACAAATTCAACGGTTGAAAGATGCCCTCGATGAGATAGAAGGGATTGCGGTAGTTCATTCGCAACATCCGCTTATAAAGACGGATTTATTGAAAATTACCGTTCAAACGAGAAGTAAGTTGTCCGGTTATGAGCTTCAACAACGGCTGGAGCAAGAAGGCGTTTTTGCGGAGCTTGCCGATCCGTTTAACGTTTTGCTCGTGTATCCGCTTGCTGCTATCGATCATTTAGAGGAAGTGATCGAAAAATTAAAACGGGCGTTTCGCGGATTAAGCTATAGCGAAGAGTTGCTAAATTCGTTCCGTTCTTTTTCCTTCTTGGCATCTGCAAATCCGATTTCTTATAAGGAACTAGAGACATTGCCGAAAAAAGTGGTTAACTTAGAAAAGGCGGAAGGATTTATTGCCGCGGAAACGATCACACCTTATCCACCTGGAGTGCCTTTATTATTTATAGGAGAATCAATTAGTAAAGAGCATATTGAACAAATAAAACAGTTAAAATATCATGCGCGGTTTCAAGGAGGAAAGTTTTTATCTTCTAATCAAATAGAAGTGTATGTACCAGTAAAATAAGGGGGATTAGCGTATGAAAGGCCGTTTTTTTTCTTTCGAGGGACCTGATGGAGCAGGAAAAACGACGATGATTACAAAGCTGGAATCATTTTTGCGGGAAAAAGGGTTTGACGTTTTATCGACAAGAGAACCAGGAGGAGTTCGTATTGCCGAGGAAATTCGTTCCATTATTTTGAACCCAAAACATACGGAAATGGATGGTCGTACGGAAGCGTTGCTTTACGCCGCTGCGAGAAGGCAGCATCTTTTAGAAAAAATTATTCCTGCGATAAAAGCCGGCAAAATTGTATTGTGCGATCGGTTTGTCGACAGTTCGTTAGCCTATCAAGGATTTGCAAGAGGGTTAGGCATCGATGAAATATTACAAATTAATCAGTTTGCGATTGATGGTTATTTTCCTTCGTTAACGATTTATTTTGATATTGATCCTAAAATAGGATTAGAGAGAATCCAAAAAAATAAGCAGCGGGAAATTAATCGGCTTGATATGGAAAGTTTATCTTTCCATTATAAAGTAAGAGAAGGGTATTTAAAGATAGCAGAACGTTTTTCTGATCGTATCATTGTCATTGATGCTTCCAAACCGGTCGATGAAGTGTTTGCAATGACCATAGCGGCGGTTATGGATCAAATAGAAGGAAGATAACAGTGATGTTTCCATGAAACAGAACATGATGAAAAGGATAAGACATGTTAGAATAAAAATTAAAGGAAAGTGATGAAAGTGGCGATTTTCTGGGAGCAGCTGGAACGATATCAGCCTGTAGTAGTGAAAATGCTCACAAAAAGTCTTGAAAAAGGGCGAATTTCTCATGCTTATTTATTCGAGGGGCAACGCGGAACGGGAAAAAAAGCAATGAGTCTTTTATTGGCAAAAAGCTTATTTTGTTTACATCGTTCCGGAATAAAGCCTTGCAATGAATGCCGAAATTGCCGCAGAATCGATTCCGGGAATCATCCAGATGTACATGTCATTGAACCAGATGGGCAATCAATTAAAAAAGAACAAATTGAAATGTTGCAGCAAGAGTTTGCAAAAATGGCGGTGGAATCAGACCGAAAACTATATATTATCGAGCACGCTGATAAAATGACAACGAATGCAGCGAATAGCTTGTTAAAATTTTTAGAAGAACCTCGTCCAGGGACGGTAGCGATATTGCTTACAGAACAATATCACCGCCTATTAGAAACGATCATTTCCCGTTGCCAAGTGTTTTCGTTTAAGCCAATACCACCTGCTTTGCTTGCCAATTATTTAGCAGAGCAGCAAATCCCGCCTCATATTGCTCTCCTTGCCGCACATGTGACAAACAGTCATGAAGAAGCACTCGAGTTAGGTCGAGATGATTGGTTTGCACAGGCGAGAAAAATAGTGTTACAATTATATGAAATGTTAAAGAAAAATGATTTGCAGGCGCTTTTTTTCATCCATGATCAATGGATTCCGCATTTTCAAGAAAAGCAGCAAATCGATTTAGGATTAGATTTGCTTTTATATATATATAAAGATATGTTGCACATTCAATTAGGACAGCAAGATAAAATCATTTATCGAGATAAAATCGATGATTTGCAGCAGTGGGCGCTTTCTTGTTCTCAACGACAGATCGTAAAAAGCATGGAAATGATTTTACAAGCGAAGGCGCGTTTAAATACAACTAATATGAGCGTACAGCTTTTAATGGAACAACTTATCCTTGATCTAAAGGAGGGAAAAGTGTTTGTATAATGTCGTCGGTGTTCGCTTTAAAAAAGCGGGAAAAATTTATTATTTCGATCCTGGAGAATTGTCGATTTCTGCTGGGGAGTTCGTCATTGTAGAAACCATTCGAGGGATCGAATATGGAAAAGTTGTCATTAGCAACAAACAAGTCGACGAAAATGATATCGTTTTGCCGTTGAAAAAAGTGATTCGCGTCGCGGACGCGAAAGATAAATTAATTGTTGAGGAAAACAAAAAAGCGGCACGGGAAGCGTACGATATTTGCTTAAAAAAAGTAGAAGAGCATGGCTTGGAAATGAAATTAGTCGATGTGGAATATACGTTTGACCGCAATAAAGTGATTTTTTATTTTACTGCAGACGGGCGTGTGGATTTCCGCGAACTTGTCAAAGATTTGGCAGCCATTTTTCGCACGCGCATTGAATTAAGACAAATCGGTGTTCGCGATGAAGCAAAAATGCTTGGCGGGATCGGTCCGTGCGGAAGAATGCTTTGCTGCTCAACATTTTTAGGAGATTTTGAACCAGTATCCATTAAAATGGCGAAAGACCAAAACTTATCGCTCAATCCGACGAAAATTTCCGGTCTTTGCGGCCGGTTAATGTGTGCTTAAAATACGAAAATGATGAATATGAAACAGCGAAAGAGCAGCTCCCTGATTTAGGGGAGTATGTGGAAACTCCGCATGGTCTTGGAAAAGTGATCGGATTAAATATTTTAGAACGAGTATTGCAAGTGGAATTATCGGAACATGGACGGGTCGTGGAATATACGCTCGACGAGTTGATGAAAGATGGAACGTTACCAGTCCAAGCCACAGACTAATTGGGGTGGATTGACGTGGATAAGAAAGAGATTTTTCAGTCAGTAACGAGCATGGAGGAACAACTGAGCCATTTGTACCGCCAGCTTGTACAATTAAAGGAACATGTAGTTCAGCTGCTTGAGGAAAATCATCATTTGCAAATAGAAAATGATCATTTGCGCCGTCGGCTCGAACAAGTGACCAGTGAATTGGCAGAGGAAAAGCAAAAGAAAAAGATCATAAGCATGGTCATGAAAGAAAATTAGTTGACATTGGCGAAGGATATGATAATTTAGCGCGTCTTTATCAGGAAGGGTTCCATATTTGTCATGTCCATTATGGAAGCGTCCGAAAAGAAGGCGATTGCCTATTTTGTTTATCCTTTTTAAATAAAAAGTAAGCATAACGATAGCCTTTCCACATAAGGAGAGGTTATTTTTTTGAAAATAAGGAGGAATACACGATGGTGGAATTATATGATGATGAGAGGCTTGACTATCTTTTAAATGAAGATATTCGCATTATTCAAAGTCCATCTGTGTTTTCCTTTTCCCTTGATGCGGTGCTGCTTGCGAAATTTGTTTATATGCCGATTCAAAAAGGGCAAATTGTCGATTTATGCACCGGAAATGGAGTTATTCCATTGTTATTAAGCATGAGAACAAAGGGAAAAATTATCGGTATAGAAATTCAAGAGCGGCTTTGTGATATGGCAAAAAGAAGCGTACAATATAACGGTTTGGAAAAACAAATAGAAATTATTCACGGGGATATTAAAGATGCGCCTAAGCAGTTAGGATACAGTAAATATGATGTCGTCACGTGCAATCCTCCCTATTTTCCAACGATCAGCAAGGAAGAAATGAACAAAAATATTCATTTGGCCATTGCTCGCCATGAGATTTATTGTACGCTTGAAGATGTGATTCGCGTAAGCAGCCAGCTGTTGAAGCAAGGCGGCAAAGCCGCATTTGTGCACCGGCCGGGACGGCTGCTCGATATTATTACACTAATGCGCAAGTATCGGTTAGAGCCAAAACGGCTGCGGTTTGTTTATCCGAAAATCGGAAAAGAGGCCAATACGATTTTGATTGAAGGAATAAAAGATGGCAATCCGGATTTAAAAGTATTGCCGCCGCTTATTGTGTATCATGACAATAATGAATATACAGATGAAGTGAAGCAGCTATTATATGGAATTATCCCATCGTAAAGGAGCAGAAGCGATGCTTTGGCAGCAAAAAAGTTTTGCCGGCGATAATAAAGGAACTCTATATATCGTCCCGACACCGATTGGCAATCTTGAAGATATGACATTTCGGGCGGTACGTATTTTGAAAGAAGTAGATATCATTGCCGCAGAAGATACACGGCAAACGAAAAAACTGTTAAACCATTTTGAGATTCATACACCGGTCATTAGTTATCATGAACATAATAAATATACAAGCGGGCCGCAAATTGTCGAACAACTGAAAGAAGGAAAATCGGTAGCGCTTGTCAGTGATGCAGGAATGCCGGGAATTTCCGACCCAGGATATGAGCTGATCGTTTCCGCGCTCAAAGAGCAGTGTTCAGTTGTTCCGCTTCCAGGAGCGAACGCGGCGTTAACCTCACTGGTTGCCTCGGGGCTGCCGACCGATCACTTTTATTTTTTCGGTTTTCTCGAACGGACAAAGAAAGAAAAAAAGGAACAGTTGGAATCACTAAAAACGGTTCGTGAAACGATGATTTTTTATGAAGCACCTCATCGCTTAAAAGAAACGCTTGCGATGATGTATGAAGTGTTTGGCGATCGCCGTATCGCTATATGCCGTGAGCTTACCAAACGATTTGAGGAGTTCATTCGTGGAACTTTGCGGGAGGCGGTCGAATGGGCAGAAACGAATGAAATTCGCGGAGAATTTTGCATTATTGTGGAAGGAGCGGAGGAAACGATCGAAGAGAAAGAGGAATGGTGGCATTCGCTAACACCGGTGGAGCATGTCGAATATTATATTCGGGAGAAAAATTTTACGTCAAAAGAAGCTATTAAACAAACCGCAAAAGATCGAAATATGTCGAAACGGGACGTTTATCAGCAATATCATCATCGATAAAAAAAGAGAGTTTCTCTAAAAATGCTAGAGAAACTCTTTTATTTATCATTATTGTCAGATGATTGTTGTAGATGCTCTTGGATTTCTTTTAAAAGAATTTCCGCGCCTTCACGGCTTAAAATGATTTTGCCGCCGGCTAATTTGAAGTTGTCATCGGAAACTTCGCCAGTGACGACACAAGTCATATTTGGTTTATATTTTTTCAAAATGATGCGATCGTCGTCTACGTAGATTTCCAACGCATCTTTTTCAGCAATATCTAACGTGCGGCGTAATTCAATTGGAATTACGACACGGCCTAATTCATCCACTTTGCGGACAATGCCTGTTGATTTCACGGAACGCTCCCCCTCTCTATAATAAAATAGTTTTTTATTTTGCTAGGATTTATTCGTCAATATTCGACAAATTTCCTACATCCTAATCATATCAGTATTTCCATTATACGTCAATCCTTTTATATGTAAAATTAAAAAAAAATGTATTTTTAAGAAAGACGATTGTTTTCTTCTATAACTATTCGACTATTTTTTATAAAATATGGCGTTATTTTGTATGTATATTTTTTTTCAATAAGAGAAATAGATGTTTTTGTAGAATGAAAAAAATTATGTAAAATAGAAGTAACATCGCTCTCGTCCGTTGGGCGGGGGCTTTTGTTCAGAATAGGGAGGTATGAAGATGGAGAAAAAGACGTTTTATCTTACGACCCCGATTTACTATCCGAGCGGGAAATTACATATTGGCCATGCATATACGACCGTAGCAGGCGATGCGATGGCGCGCTATAAGCGTCTTCGCGGTTATGATGTCATGTATTTGACTGGTACGGACGAACATGGACAAAAAATTCAGCGAAAAGCGGAAGAAAAAGGAGTAACACCGCAGCAATATGTCGACGAAATTGTCGAAGGCATCCAAGAGTTGTGGAAAAAGCTTGATATTTCTTATGATGACTTCATCCGTACGACGCAAGAACGTCATAAAAAAGTAGTAGAAAAGATTTTTGCGCGTCTTGTTGAACAAGGTGATATTTATTTAGGTGAATACGAAGGATGGTATTGTACACCGTGCGAATCATTTTATACGGAGCGGCAGCTCGTTGATGGAAACTGCCCGGATTGCGGCCGTCCGGTAGAAAAAGTAAAAGAAGAATCGTATTTCTTTAGAATGAGCAAATATGTGGATCGGCTTTTGCAATACTATGAAGAAAATCCGGAGTTCATCCAGCCGGAGTCGCGCAAAAATGAAATGATTAACAACTTTATTAAACCAGGGCTTGAGGATTTAGCGGTATCACGCACGACGTTTGATTGGGGCATTAAAGTTCCGGGTGATCCGAAACACGTCATTTACGTATGGATTGACGCGCTCACGAACTATATTACGGCATTAGGATATGACACGGATAACGATGAGAAGTTTCGAAAATACTGGCCGGCAGACGTTCATTTAGTCGGAAAAGAAATTGTCCGCTTCCATACGATTTACTGGCCAATAATGTTAATGGCGCTCGATTTGCCGCTTCCGAAAAAAGTGTTTGCCCATGGCTGGCTGTTAATGAAAGACGGAAAAATGTCGAAATCAAAAGGAAATGTCGTTGATCCGGTAACATTAATCGACCGTTATGGATTGGATGCACTTCGCTATTATTTGCTTCGCGAAGTTCCGTTTGGCTCCGATGGCGTGTTTACTCCAGAAGGATTTGTCGAACGCATTAACTACGACTTAGCAAACGATTTAGGCAACTTGTTAAATCGCACGGTAGCGATGATTGAAAAATATTTTGACGGCATGATTCCACCATATCGTGGAGCGAAAACAGCATTCGACAACGATCTTGTCGAAAAGGCAAAAGAAACGGTGAAACAATATGAAGAAGCGATGGAGAAAATGGAATTTTCCATTGCGCTTGCGTCCGTATGGCAGCTGATTAACCGAACGAATAAATATATTGACGAAACGCAACCTTGGCTGCTTGCCAAAGATGAAGGCAAAAAAGAACAATTGGCGTCTGTAATGACCCATTTGGCAGAATCACTTCGTCATGTTGCGATTTTGTTGCAGCCGTTTTTAACACGCACGCCGGAAAAAATTTTCGCGCAGCTTGGCATTGTTGATGAACAATTAAAACAATGGGACAGCTTATATGAGTTCGGCCTCATCAAGGAAGGCACGAAAGTAACAAAAGGTGAACCGCTATTTCCACGTCTAGACATTGAAAAAGAAGTGGAATATATTAAAGCCCATATGCAGGGCAGTGCACCGGCAAAACAAACGGAAGAAAAACCAAAACAAGAAGTGCAAGAAATTACGATTGATGATTTTATGAAAGTTGATTTGCGAGTTGCAGAAGTACTTCACGCTGAGCCGGTAAAAAATGCGGATAAACTGCTGAAGCTCAAGCTTGATCTTGGCGATGAACAACGTCAAGTCGTATCAGGAATTGCGCAATTTTACAAACCAGAGGATTTGATCGGCAAAAAAGTGGTTTGCATCGCCAATTTAAAACCAGTGAAACTACGCGGTGAACTATCCGAAGGCATGATTCTCGCCGGGGAAGAAAACGGGGTGCTTTCTCTTGTTACCGTTGATAAAACGATTCCAAATGGGACAAAAATAAAATAATGACAAACATAAGAGGTGTGGTGTCTATCGTACACGACACCTCTTTGTTGTCATTTTGTAAAGTAAATGTTAACAACTTGTGATATATGTAATGGATTTCTATGTTACACTTAACACCAAGGTAGAAAAGGGGTTATTGTTATGCTCTTTGACACACATGCGCATTTAAATGCCGTTCAATATAATGATGATTTACAAGAAGTGATTGATCGCGCTCTTAGTGAAAGAGTTTCTCATATTGTCGTCGTCGGCTTTGACCGCCCTACGATTGCGCGGGCGATAGAGCTAGCGGAGCAATATGATTTTATTTATGCTTCCGTCGGTTGGCATCCCGTTGATGCAATCGATATGACAGATGAGGATTTAAACATGATTGAAGAGTTGACTGCCCATCCAAAAGTGGTGGCGTTAGGAGAAATGGGCTTAGATTATTATTGGGATAAATCACCAAAGGAAATACAACATGACGTATTTCGGCGGCAAATCGCTTTAGCGAAAAAAGTAAAACTGCCAATCATTATCCATAATCGGGAAGCAACAGCGGATGTATTGCAAATTTTAAAAGAGGAAAATGCCGCCGAAGTGGGTGGAATTATGCATTGTTTTACCGGAAGTGTAGAAGTAGCGAAGCAATGCATTGATATGAACTTCTTTATTTCCCTTGGCGGTCCGGTAACGTTTAAAAATGCGAAAAAGCCGAAGGAAGTAGCGGCGCAAATTCCGCTTGAGCATTTATTGATTGAAACAGATTGTCCGTATTTAACGCCTCACCCTTTCCGCGGAAAACGAAACGAACCAAGCTACGTCAAATATGTAGCGGAGGCGATCGCCGAGATTAAAGGTATTTCCTTTGAGGAAGTAGCAAAAGCGACGGCAGAGAATGCAAAAAGATTATTCGGCATCCATCGCTAAAATTATTTGTCAAATGGTAAGGAGACTTGTCTAATATGATCGAGGTAAAAAAAGTTCTACAAATTTAGAACATTACATAGTATAAACTGTCGACAAGTCTTCCTTCCCTTTTAACCGAATTTTCTGCATAATAGAGTGTGTTTACGCGTACATGTTAGAGGGAGAGGGGAATTTAGCGAGAGAAGGAGGCGTTTTGCATAATGTTACCCAATATGAAGAAGATTTCCGGTTCATTGAGGAAAAATTTCACTGTTACTGCTAGTAGTTTTATAGCTTTGTCAGCAACAACGGGATTTGCTGGGTACGAAATAGCCAAAGATGATGTGACACTAACGGCAAACGGAAAAAAACAAGAGATTCGTACTCATGCAAAAACGGTAAAAGAAGTATTACAGGAGCAAAATATTAAGCCAAGGAAAGAAGATCGCGTCTATCCATCGTTAGATACGCCGATTACAGATGATTTAAACATCGTTTGGGAAGCGAGCAAGAAAGTCACTTTGATAGTAGATGGAAAAAAACAAGAAATATGGACGACTGCAAAGAACGTTGCCGAGCTATTAAACTCACAACATATTAAAATCGAAAAGCACGACAAAATTGCCCCAGCACCAAATACAAAAATTAAAAAGGGAATGAAAGTGAACATAGAAAAGGCATTCCCGGTTCAATTAAATGTCGGCGGTAAACAGCAACAAGTGTGGGCAACTTCGACTACTGTCGCTGACTTTTTAAAACAACAAAATGTAAAATTAGATGAACTCGACCGTGTAGAGCCATCTTTACAGGACAAACTAAAAGAAAATATGGTCGTAAAAGTGATTAAAGTTGAAAAAGTCACCGATGTAGTGGAAGAACCAGTTGACTTTGCAGTCGTCACTAGACAAGATGCACAATTGCCAAAAGGAGAACAACGTATTATTAGCCCTGGAGAAAAAGGGCGAGTTTCGAAAAAGTATGAAGTAGTGCTCGAAAATGGAAAAGAAGTATCGCGGAAATTAATTGAGACAAAGATGATAAAAGAAAGTAAAAATCGGATTGTTGCTATCGGTACGAAAGTGGCTAAAAGCCGGCCTGCCCATACGCAAAGCCGCTCTGTTCAGACCGTATCGCGCGGTCAAAAGCATGCAGCGCGAGAAATTTATGTTGTTGCTAGCGCCTATACTGCTTATTGTCAAGGATGTTCAGGAACAACGAGAATGGGAATTAACTTGCGTGTAAATCCTTCTGCAAAAGTAATCGCAGTGGATCCAAACGTTATTCCGCTTGGATCAAAAGTGTACGTAGAAGGATACGGATATGCTATAGCTGCTGATACAGGATCAGGTATTAATGGTTATGAAATTGACGTGTTTATTCCAAAGCAATCGGATGCACTTCGTTGGGGTAGAAAGCGTGTGAAGGTGAGAATTCTTCAATAAAGGAAAAGGATGCGGAGGGTTTTTTGCCCTCTGCTTTTTCGTTATAATGAAGAAAGATATTTTCCTACTCATTTAGACGAAAAAAATCGAAAAAAGTTTCGGTGATTTTAAAAAATAAATTAACATTTTTAGCAGCAAAAAACTCTTTCAACAATTATTTTACAGGAAAGGGGCATCGCAGAAATAGGAAAAAAGACTTATTCCGTGTGGAATGAGTGAACGATTTCTGCGCAATAGTGATGAAGATTAAAGAAATTATTGTTGTGGAAGGAAAAGACGATACAGTGGCGATTCAGCGCGCCGTTGATGCAGATACCATTGAAACGAACGGGTCGGCAATTAGTGAAGAAACGATTGAACGAATTAAATTAGCAAAAGAAAAACGTGGCGTAATTATTTTTACGGACCCTGATTTTCCAGGTGAAAAAATTCGCAAAACGATTACAGAGCGTGTTCCAGGCTGCAAACATGCTTTTTTGCCAAGAAAAGCGGCTATTGCGAAAAATGGGAAAGGAATTGGCGTAGAACATGCGTCTGTGGAAGATATCCGTCAAGCGTTGAAAAACGTGTATGAGGAAACAACAGAGTGGAAGGAAGAGATTACGTTTGATGAACTCGTTGCTGCTGGTTTAATCGGTGGAGAATTAGCGAAAAAGCGGCGCCAACATTTAGGTGAAATTTTAAAAATAGGATATACAAACGGAAAGCAGCTTTATAAGCGATTGCAAGTATTTCAAATCTCTAAAGAAACATTTTATGCAGCATTAGAGCAAGTATTGCAGGAGGAAGCAAATGATGAATAAAGACATTGCCACACCGGGGAGAACTCGGGAAATCCTGGAAAAGTATGGGTTTTCATTTAAAAAAAGTTTAGGACAAAATTTTTTAATTGACACCAATATTTTGCGGAAAATTGTCGATTTTGCCGAGCTTTCGGACGAAACAGGAGCGATTGAAATCGGTCCTGGAATCGGTGCTTTAACGGAGCAGCTGGCACGCCGTGCGAAAAAGGTAGTCGCGTTTGAAATTGATCAGCGGCTTTTACCGATTTTAGAGGATACATTATCACCGTATGGAAACATCCGTATTATCCATCAAGATGTTTTAAAAGCGGATATTCACCGCGTGATCTCCGAAGAATTTACCGGCATGACCGATATTATGGTAGTGGCAAATTTGCCGTACTACGTCACAACACCGATTATTATGAAGCTATTGACAGATCGCTTGCCGATTCGCGGCATGGTTGTTATGTTGCAAAAAGAAGTGGCGGACCGCCTAGCCGCAAAGCCGGGAACGAAAGATTACGGTTCGTTGTCGATTGCAATTCAATATTATACAGAAGCGGAGACGGTCATGACCGTCCCAAGAACGGTGTTTATCCCGCAGCCGAACGTGGATTCTGCTGTTATTCGGTTAATAAAGCGAAAGCAGCCGCCTGTTAAAGTGGAAGACGAAGCGTTTTTCTTTCAAGTGGTGCGGGCAAGCTTTGCGCAGCGCCGGAAAACGATTTTAAACAATTTAGTAAACAATTTGCCAAACGGAAAAGCGATGAAAGAGCAAATAGAGCGTGTCTTAACAGAGACAGACATTGACCCGCGCCGCCGCGGAGAAACGCTGACAATGGAGGAGTTTGCCGCGCTTAGCAATGCGCTGCGGCACGTTTTGTAAGTATGTAAGCACTTTTTTGGTTGGTTTGGGAAAGAAAAGACCTATGTCTATCACCTATTGTCGAGATGTGCATATGTTACTTAAGTAAACAATTTGTTTTAATGGAGTGAATGGTGATGGACGTTAAGGTCGGCGATATTGTTGCAAGAAAGTCGTATAACTGTGATTTATTGTTTCGTGTAATAGATGTGAAAGAAAAAGATGGGGAAAAAGAAGCGACTTTATATGGCGAAGATGTCAGACTGGTCGCCGATGCCCCATGCAGTGATTTAGTCATTATTGGTGAACGGGAACAGCAGGAAAGAAAGAAAAAGGAAATAGAGCTTATAGAACAATCGTATAAGCTATTCCGGCAAGATTACCATGTAATGAAGCAAAAAACAGAGTACCGGGCGACGGGAGGATACCGAACGGAAAAAGATTTTTTTCAAATTCCGGGGCGCGTCCTTCATTTGGACGGTGACCCTTTATATTTGCGGAAGTGTTTAGATTTATATGAACGAATCGGAGTGCCGGTATACGGAATTTATTGTGATGAAAGCGAAATGTCTGAAAAAGTCGGTGAGCTTCTTGAGCGATTCCGCCCTGATATTTTAGTGATTACCGGCCATGATTCTTATTCCAAGTCAAAAGGAAAAGTAACGGATTTAAAGGCATATCGCCATTCAAAACATTTTGTACAAACAGTAAAAGAAGCACGTAAAAAAGTTCCTCATCTTGACCAGCTGATTATTTTTGCGGGGGCGTGTCAATCCCATTTTGAATCGCTTATTCGCGCCGGGGCTAATTTTGCCAGCTCCCCCGCACGCGTAAACATTCATGCGCTGGACCCAGTTTATGTCGTCTCGAGAATTAGTTTTACCTCTTTTATGGAAACGGTAGATGTTTGGGATGTACTTCGCAATACATTAACTGGAGAAAAAGGACTTGGAGGAGTAGAAACGAAAGGAGTATTGCGCACGGGAATGCCTTTTCGTTCCATTGGTGAAATGAGCGATTAACAGAGCCGCCATCAAAAAGGCGGTTTTTTTATTTTTTCTACAATTTATACATATTTTTTCACATAAAAAACCATAATATACATAATAAAGAAGGATTTTGTAGAAAAATATGCATTGACAGTAACGAAAAAACACTGATATAATTTTAATTTTTTTGACTTTGAAAGAAACCTTTGTTATAATTATAAACAGTGAGGTGGATAGCGAATGGCAAAAACTTTATCCGATATTAAAAAAGCGTTGGATTCTAATATCGGCAGACGTTTGACATTGCGCGCAAACGGCGGACGAAGAAAAACGATTGAACGATGCGGAATTTTAGCTGAAACGTATCCATCGGTATTTGTTATTGAACTCGACCAAAAAGAAAATGCGTTTGAACGGGTATCGTTTAGTTACGCTGATGTGTTAACAGAAACAGTACAATTGACGTTTTTAGATGACGATCAAGCGGGTAGGCAGTAGACATTTGTTTGCTGCTTTTTGTTTTGTCATAAATAGGTGAACATAAAAGATATGCGTTTTTTTTCATACTAAAACTGTCGCGGTGGTTGAAAGGGGCTGTTGACATTGGGTCGACGTCGTGGAATTATGTCGCAACGCTTTAAAGAAGAGTTGGCGAAAGAATTAGGCTTTTATGATGTCGTTCAAAGAGAAGGATGGGGCGCGATCCGCGCGAAAGATGCTGGAAATATGGTGAAATTAGCGATTGAAAAAGCGGAACGACAGCTAGCCGAGAACATGAAATAGCGTAAACTTGTGTAAAGGAAAACAAAAACGACCGCGACAGCCGAAGCAGCATCGCTTCGGCTTTTGTTTGATATCGTTTGCCATAACTCAACAGATGAATATATTTTTCTTTTTGTTCAGGAACACACATCATTTATGCTAATATGGTAAATGGATCTTATGAGAAGTTTGAAGTCGTTAAAGTAGGTGGAACGTTTGAGGTTGTTAGTCAAAGCGCCAGCAAAAATCAACTTATCATTGGACGTGTTACATAAGCGGCCGGATGGGTATCATGAAGTGAAAATGGTCATGACAACGATTGATTTGGCAGATCGGATCGAATTAATTCCACAAATGGATGATACCATACAAATTATTTCAAAAAACCGATTCGTTCCCGATGACCACCGCAACTTGGCGTATCAGGCTGCAAAGTTATTGAAAGATACATTTGCGATTAAACAAGGCATAGCGATCTCTATTACAAAAAATATTCCAGTAGCGGCCGGGCTGGCGGGAGGAAGCAGCGATGCCGCCGCGACGCTCCGTGGTTTAAATAAGCTTTGGAATTTAGGCCTTACACTGGATGAGTTAGCAGAACTAGGAGCAAAAATCGGTTCTGACGTATCATTTTGCGTTTACGGTGGAACCGCGATTGCAACAGGACGGGGCGAAAAAATTACACCGATTCCTGCTCCACCGCCATGCTGGGTTATTTTGGCCAAACCATCGATCGGTGTTTCTACTGCTGAAGTGTATCGAAATTTAAAGGTTGATGAGATTCCACATCCGGATGTGGACGGAATGGTAGAGGCGATTTATCGCCAAGATTATGCGGCTATTTGTAAACTGGTTGGAAACGTATTAGAGGAAGTAACATTAAAAAAATATCCAGAAGTAGCGCATATTAAAGAGCAAATGAAGCGGTTTGGAGCAGACGCGGTATTGATGAGCGGCAGCGGGCCGACGGTGTTCGGGTTAGTCCAGCACGATTCAAGATTGCAGCGAATTTATAACGGACTCCGCGGTTTTTGTGATCAAGTGTTTGCTGTCCGTATATTAGGCGAACGCCATTCACTTGATTAAATACGTACATTTTTGGTATATTTACTTTAAAACATTCGGTTTTAGGAGGGCCTCTATGAAGTTAAGGCGCAGCGGCCGTTTAGTCGATATGACCCATTATCTTCTCGAACGGCCTCATCAGCTTATTCCGCTTACTTTTTTGCAGATCGTTATGAATCGGCGAAGTCATCGATTAGTGAGGATTTAGCCATTATTAAACAAACGTTTGAACAGCAAGGAATCGGAACGATCAAAACATTGCCAGGCGCAGCGGGCGGAGTGCAATATATTCCGAAAATGTCGAAACAGGAAGCGGAAGAGATTGTTACATATTTATGTGAGCAACTATCACGCCCAGATCGGCTGTTGCCTGGCGGATATTTGTATATGACCGATATTCTTGGCGACCCTCGTATTGTGAACAAAATCGGCCGTCTATATGCGTCCATTTTTGCCGACCGGCCGGTGGATGTCGTCATGACGATTGCAACAAAAGGAATCCCGCTTGCTTATGCGGTAGCTCATTTTTTGTATGTTCCTGTCGTTATTGTCCGCCATGACAATAAAGTGACAGAAGGGTCGATGGTCAGCATTAACTATGTTTCCGGTTCTTCTAAACGCATTCAAACGATGGTGCTAGCCAAGCGGAGTTTAGCCGAAGGAGCCAATGTGTTAATCATCGATGATTTTATGAAAGCCGGCGGAACGGTAAACGGCATGGTGAATTTATTAAATGAATTTAACGCCAAACTTTCCGGCATCGGTGTTCTTGTCGAGTCGGAAGAAACGAAAGAGCGACTTGTTGATGAATATATTTCGCTCGTAAAATTATCTTCTGTCGATGTTAAAGAAAAACAAATTACCGTAAAAGCAGGAAATTATATTCATTTTATGGAATAGATAAACGAGAAAGGAGAGCAAACAAAATGAAAAAGGTAGAAACGAATAAAGCGCCGCAAGCGATCGGTCCGTATTCGCAAGGAATTATCGTCAATAACATGTTTTACAGCTCGGGGCAAATTCCGCTCACTCCTGAAGGAGAGATGGTACAAGGCGACATAAAAGCACAAACACATCAAGTATTTCAAAACTTAAAAGCCGTTTTGGAAGCGGCTGGCGCATCGCTTGATACAGTAGTCAAAACGACGGTGTTTTTGAAAAACATGGATGACTTTGCGGCAATGAATGAAGTATATAGTGAATATTTCACTAACCATAAACCGGCGCGCTCGTGCGTGGAAGTGGCGAGACTGCCGAAAGACGCGCTTGTCGAAATTGAAGTAGTCGCGTTGATTCGATAAATTACATCATCTGCCTTTTCCCTAAACAGTCAAGGATGCTGTACGTTGCGTACTAGCTAATTTATTATAAAAAATTTTCAAAAAAAGAAGGAAAAAGAGAAAACATGTGGAATAAAAATAATCAAGTCTGATATAGGGAAAAGGTGGTGAACATAATGGAAGTTACTGACGTAAGATTACGCCGCGTAAATACCGAAGGACGTATGAAAGCCATTGCCTCTATCACATTGGATAACGAATTCGTTGTCCACGATATCCGCGTCATCGATGGCAATAACGGATTGTTTGTCGCAATGCCAAGCAAGCGCACTCCAGATGGAGAATTTCGCGACATTGCACATCCGATTAACTCAGCCACACGCGGAAAAATTCAAGAGGCAATATTAGCTGAGTATCACCGTTTAGGTAAATTGGAAGAAGAACTTGAAGAAGCTGGTGCTTCATAAAAATATGGAAAAGAGTCTGTTCTAAATGAACAGGCTCTTTTTTTGGAAAAATGAATGTTTCCTTGAAATACACTACTAATTGAGATATATTCAATTATGGATAAAAAGGTAATTGGAGGCCTATATATGGTAAAACGATATGCGGTCATATTGGCGGCTGGACAGGGGACAAGGATGAAGTCGAAGCAATATAAAGTATTGCACCCTGTTTGCGGCAAGCCAATGGTCCAGCATGTGGTGGACCAAGTTTTACAGCTGGGAATAGAAAAGCTTATTACGGTTGTTGGATTTGGAGCAGAACAAGTAAAGGCGCAGCTTGGCGACCAAAGCGAATATGCCTTTCAGCAAGAGCAATTAGGAACGGCGCACGCGGTTATGCAGGCAGCTCCTTATTTACAGGAAAAAGATGGAGTAACGCTCGTTGTATGCGGAGATACACCGTTAATTACTGCTGAAACGATGCAAGCTTTGCTTGATCATCATCTTGCGACCAATGCAAAAGCAACGATTTTGACAGCAGTTGCAGATAACCCTGCCGGATATGGCCGCATTGTTCGCGATGCTCATGGAAATGTTGAGAAAATTGTCGAACATAAAGATGCAAGCGAACAAGAACGTGCCATCAAGGAAATTAACACAGGGACATATTGTTTCGATAACAAGTCTTTGTTTGAAGCGCTTACACATGTATCAAACAATAACGCACAAGGCGAATATTATTTAACTGATGTCATTGAAATTTTAAAATCAAATGGCAGTATCATTTCCGCGTACAAAGCCCCATCTTTTGAAGAAACGATCGGGGTAAACGACCGTGTTGCCCTCGCTGAAGCAGAAAAAATTATGCGCGAGCGGATTTGTCGCAAACATATGATGAACGGGGTAACAATTATTGATCCTGCTCATACGTATATATCGGCTGAGGTGCGAATCGGCCGTGACACTGTGATTTATCCGGGTACGGTCATTGAAGGAAAAACGGTAATCGGTGAAGATTGTACGATTGGACCAAACTCGGAAATTAAAGATTGTTGGATTGGAAACGGCACAACGATTCGTCATTCCGTTGCCCATGACAGCGAAATTGGGAACGATGTCACGATTGGACCGTTTGCCCATATTCGTCCATCGTCGAAAATCGATGATGAGGTCCGCATCGGAAATTTTGTCGAAGTGAAAAAATCAACATTTGGAAAAGGAAGCAAAGCGTCGCATTTAAGCTATATCGGCGATGCGGAAGTCGGCGTCAACGTTAATCTTGGCTGTGGATCGATTACGGTAAACTATGATGGGAAAAATAAACATATAACGAAAATTGAAGATGGGGCGTTTATTGGCTGTAATGCCAATTTAATTGCTCCTGTGACGGTTGGAAAAGGGGCTTATGTTGCCGCCGGTTCTACGATTACGGATGATGTTCCAGAAAACGCGTTATCGATTGCCCGCGCGCGGCAGGTAAATAAAGAGAATTATGTGGATCGTCTTTCGATCAAGAAAAATTCTTAATGGAGGTTTATCAATGTCTGAGTGTCACCACAAACTAAAACTGTTTGCGTTAAATTCTAACATGAAATTGGCGGAAGAAATTGCGGAAGTTATGGGAATTGAATTGGGCAAATGCTCTGTCTCCCGTTTTAGCGATGGGGAAATCCAAATTAACATTGAAGAAAGCATCCGCGGCGATGATGTTTTCGTTGTTCAATCGACAAGCGTCCCGGTCAATGAGCATTTAATGGAATTATTAATCATGATTGATGCGTTAAAACGCGCTTCCGCAAAAACGATTAATATTGTGATGCCGTATTACGGGTATGCCCGTCAAGACCGAAAAGCACGCTCCCGCGAGCCGATTACAGCAAAATTAGTGGCAAATCTTTTAGAAACAGCAGGAGCTTCCCGCGTCATTACACTTGATTTGCACGCGCCGCAAATTCAAGGATTTTTCGATATTCCGATTGATCATTTAATGGGAGTTCCGATTTTAGCGGAATATTTTAAAAATAAAAATCTTGATGATGTTGTTGTCGTTTCTCCAGACCATGGAGGAGTAACGCGGACACGAAAACTTGCTGACCGTTTAAAAGCGCCGATCGCGATTATTGATAAGCGCCGGCCGAAGCCGAATGTGGCGGAAGTGATGAATATCGTCGGACAAGTTGAAGGGAAAACTGCTATTTTAATTGATGATATCATTGATACGGCCGGAACGATTACATTAGCTGCCAACGCACTGATCGAAAACGGAGCGAAAGAAGTGTACGCATGCTGTACGCATCCGGTTCTGTCCGGTCCGGCAATTGAGCGCATTCAAAATTCAAAAATTAAAGAACTTGTTGTAACGAATACAATTGCGTTGCCAGAAGAGAAGAAAATTGATAAAATTGTAGAGCTGTCAGTTGCACCGCTTATTGCGGAGGCAATTACACGCGTATATGAAATGAAATCTGTCAGTGTGTTATTTGATTAATGGAAAAGCATGTTTAGACCTTCTTGTTTTAGGATAAAGTATCAATTAGGTTCTAATTGATTCTAAAATTCTAATTCAGGAAGGTGAGGAAACATGGCTGTAGTACTAGAAGCAAAAGAACGCCCAGATAAAAAACATTCCACACTTCGACGCATTCGTTTACAAGGAAATATTCCTGGAATATTATATGGGAAAAATATTGACAATCAAATGATTTTTGTTAGTGGCGCAGCACTTGAAAAAACGATCCGCGAAGGTGGACGCCATAGCTTAATGACGCTGAAAATAGGCGAAAAAGATTATTCCGTCCTGTTGCGCGAGATCCAAAGAGATCCGCTGCGCGGCAATATTCTTCACGCTGATTTTCAAGCAGTAGACATGTCGACAGAAGTAGATATTGATGTTGATGTGCGCTTAATCGGCGAAGCTGCCGGAGAAAAAGACGGCGGCGTATTGCAACAAAATCTGCATCAATTAACGATCCGCGTATTGCCGGCGAATATTCCACCGTCGATTGATATTGACATTTCGCACCTTCAAATAGGCGATACGGTTACGGTGGGAGATATTAACACGGGCGGAAAATACGAAATTATCGATGATCCTTCTGAAGTGATTGCAACGATCTTGCCGCCACAACAGGAGGAAGAAATTCATAGCGGTGAACAGCAAGAACCTGGTCACCCTGATGCAGAAGAGGGAAGAGAAACGACTCCAGAGTCATAAATTCGGACGTAACCGTTTTCGGTTACGTCTTTTGTAGTATCTTCGCAAAGAAAGGAGACCGAGTATTGAAGCTATTTGTCGGGCTTGGAAATCCAGGAAAGGAATATGAACAAACGAGGCATAACGCTGGATTTATGGTAATTGATGAGCTTGCCAAGCGCTGGAATATTTCCTTTCAAACAACAAAATTTCATGGAATGATGGCCTCCACCGTCATTTTCGGAGAAAAAGTGGCATTATGTAAGCCGCTGACATATATGAATTTATCAGGGGAATGTGTTCGGCCGTTAATGGATTACTATCATATTGATGTCGATGATGTCATTGTCATATACGACGACCTTGACCTTCCCCCTGGGAAAATTCGCCTTCGCATGAAAGGAAGCTCCGGTGGACATAACGGCATTAAATCATTAATTCATCACCTAGGCACGCAAGAATTTAAACGAGTTCGCATCGGGATTGGGCGCCCGGCAAATGGGCAAAAGATAACCGATTATGTGTTGGGCCGCTTTACTAAAGAAGAAAGCGACGCGGTAATGGAGGCGATTTTACGCGCGGCGGATGCGTGTGAAAAAGCAGTGGTGACGCCATTTCTGCAAGTGATGAATGAATTTAACGCATGAATATTTTCCTCCTAATTGGTGCAAAATGAAGATATGGAATACGCCCATTAGGAGGTTTGTTGCAATGGCATTACATTATTATTGCCGGCATTGCGGAACAAAAATAGGGACGATTGATAGAGTCTCCATATATAGCGAACAATTAGGATTTCACCATTTGACAGAGGAAGAACGATTGGAGATGATTTCGTATCAACCGAATGGTGATATTCACGTAAAAACGATTTGTGAGGATTGTCAAGAGGCGCTGACGAGAAATCCGGAACTACATCAATATGAGAAATTTATACATTAGCAAGCTTTGGGCAACCAAAGCATTTTTGTATTTTTTTATCTTTCCTACACTAGAAAAACTTTGTCTATTTACGATCACTTTATTGAAAATGTCCGCATTTGCGCGCAAAATAGACGGATATAATAGATATAATAGCGGGAAATAAAAAAACGGTTTACGTTTTTATTTTGTTGAGAGGAGGGAGAATAGGGGTGCTTTCGTTGCATCGCTATTTTGTTGAGAATCAAGATGTCCGTTCCATTATCGAAGGCGTGAAAGCTAGGTTGAAAGAACAGCTTGTTGTCGGGTTATCCGGCTCTGCCCGGTCTGTTTTCATTTCG
Organism: Geobacillus sp. CX412; assembly: GCF_027942335.1. Classification (NCBI taxonomy): domain Bacteria; kingdom Bacillati; phylum Bacillota; class Bacilli; order Caryophanales; family Anoxybacillaceae; genus Geobacillus; species Geobacillus sp. CX412. The sequence goes on along the minus strand of NZ_CP103461.1, from coordinate 3,409,797 downwards.
TCGTTATATAGAGAAACAGAGAGGCCGCTCTTAGTGATTGCACATAATTTGTTTCAAGCACAAAAAATATATGATGACCTTGTTCAACTGCTTGGGGCGGAAGAGGTATTTCTTTATCCAGTAAACGAAGTAATTGCCGCAGAAATGGCGATAGCCAGTCCAGAATTAAAGGCTCAGCGCTTAGAAGTGATGAATTATTGGCTGAAACATAACAAAGGTGTTGTCATTTGTCCTGTTGCCGGATTACGACGTCTACTTCCTCCTGTGTCATTATGGAGAGATCATATGTTGACATTGGAGGTTCATCATCATATAGATGTTGAACATTATAAGCAACGGTTCGTACAAATGGGATACAAGCGTGTTGCAACTGTGTCAACCCCTGGGGAGTTTAGCGTTCGCGGCGGTATTATTGATATTTATCCATTAACGGCAGAATTTCCATATCGGATTGAGCTATTTGATACAGAAATCGAATCGATTCGTACGTTTACCGCGGATGATCAGCGTTCCCGCGATGAAGTCCAACAAGTAACCATTGGACCTGCTGATGAAATGATTGTTTACGGGGAGATGCTGGAGCGGGGAATCGAACGAATTGAAGCAGGATTAGCGGAAAGCCTCAACAAATTAAAAGATGAGAAAGCCAAACAATTATTGCTAGAACATGTGTCGTCAGAGCTTGAGCAGTTAAAGCAAGGGCAGGAAATTGAACAACAATATAAATATACGGCGCTCTTTTATAACGAGCCTGCTAGTTTGCTAGATTACATGCCGGAAAATGGAATATTGTTGATGGATGAAATGAGCAGATTACAAGAGATGGCAGAAAGTTTAGATAAAGAAGAAGCAGAATGGTATACAAGCTTACTTAGCGAGGGAAAAATCATCCATGATGTTCCAATTTCTCACTCTTTTTCTGAATTATTACAAAAACATCCAAAGCAGCGGATTTATTTATCCATTTTTCTACGTCATGTCCCGCATACACATCCAGAAAACATTGTCAATATTTCCTGCAAGCAAATGCAAAACTTCCACGGACAAATGTCTTTGCTTAAGTCTGAGCTAGAGAGATGGAAAAAGCAAATTATGCTGTTGTATTTTTAGCACCGAATGCGGAACGGATGAAAAAACTGCAATCGGTGTTTGAAGATTACGAAATCGATGTCGCCCCGCTAAGCGATGAAGCAATGCTGATGCACGGCAAATATCAAATGCTCGAGGGAGATTTAAATACAGGATTTGAGCTGCCGATGCAAAAGCTGGCTGTGATTACAGAAGAAGAATTGTTTAAAAAGCGGGCGAAAAGACCAATTCGCCGCCAAAAATTATCGAATGCGGAGCGGATTAAAAGTTATTCGGAGCTGCAAGTGGGCGATTACGTGGTTCATGTCAACCACGGTATCGGTAAATATTTGGGAATCGAAACATTAGAGATTAACGGTGTCCATAAAGATTATATCCATATTCAATATCAGGGCAGCGATACGTTATATGTGCCTGTGGATCAAATTGATCAAGTACAAAAATACGTTGGTTCAGAAGGAAAAGAGCCGAAAATTTATAAGTTAGGCGGATCTGAATGGAAAAAAGTCAAAAAGAAAGTCGAGTCGTCCGTCCAAGATATTGCTGAAGATTTAATTAAGTTATATGCGGAACGCGAAGCAAGCAAAGGATACGCGTTTTCCCCGGATACAGAAATGCAGCGGGAATTTGAAGCGGCGTTTCCGTATCAGGAGACAGAAGATCAGCTGCGTTCGATTGAGGAAATTAAACGCGACATGGAGAGCGACAAGCCGATGGACCGTCTTCTTTGCGGCGACGTTGGCTACGGAAAGACAGAAGTTGCGCTGCGGGCAGCGTTTAAAGCGATTATGGACGGGAAACAAGTCGCGTTTCTTGTACCGACGACGATTTTAGCACAGCAGCATTACGAAACAGTTCGGGAGCGGTTTCAAGGATTTCCGATTAACGTTGGACTTTTAAATCGATTCCGTACGAGAAAACAGCAGGCGGAAACGATCAAAGGGCTGAAAGACGGAACGATTGATATGGTCATCGGCACGCACCGCCTATTATCGAAAGATGTGCAGTTTAAAGATTTAGGGCTTCTCATTATTGACGAAGAGCAGCGGTTTGGCGTCACGCATAAGGAAAAAATCAAGCAGCTAAAGGCAAATATCGATGTGTTGACATTAACGGCAACACCAATTCCAAGAACGTTGCATATGTCCATGATCGGAGTGCGTGACCTGTCCATTATTGAAACGCCGCCAGAAAATCGTTTTCCGGTGCAAACGTATGTGATGGAATATACCCCTGAACTTATACGAGAGGCTATTGAACGAGAGCTGGCAAGAGATGGCCAAGTCTTTTTCTTATACAATCGTATTGAAGATATTGATGCCAAAGCGGAAGAAATTTCACAGCTCGTACCGGAAGCGCGTGTTACTTATGCGCACGGGCGAATGACAGAAAATGAGTTGGAGTCCACGATGTTGGCGTTTTTAGAAGGCCAGTATGACGTGCTTGTCACAACGACGATTATTGAGACAGGTGTTGACATTCCAAATGTGAACACATTAATTGTTTATGATGCAGATCGCATGGGATTATCGCAATTGTATCAGCTGCGCGGTCGCGTCGGACGTTCTAATCGCGTTGCTTATGCGTATTTTACGTATCGGAAAGATAAAGTGCTCAATGAGGATGCTGAGAAACGTTTACAAGCAATCAAAGAATTTACCGAGCTTGGCTCAGGGTTTAAAATTGCGATGCGTGACTTATCGATTCGCGGCGCTGGGAATATATTAGGCGCAGAACAACATGGATTCATTGATTCTGTCGGCTTTGATTTATATTCACAAATGTTGAAAGAAGCAATCGAAAAACGAAAAGGAATCAAACAGGAAGAAGCAAAACCTGAAGTAACGATTGATTTAGAAGTCGACGCTTATATTCCAGATACGTATATTTCTGACGGGTTACAAAAAATTGATATGTACAAGCGTTTTAAAGCGGTGGAAACGATGGAAGACGTGGAAGCATTGCGGGATGAAATGCTTGACCGCTTTGGTGAATATCCGGATGAAGTCGCTTATTTATTCCAAATTGCGGAAATTAAAGTATATGCGAAACAAATAGGAGTAGAAACGATTAAACAACAGAAACAGCAAATTGAAATTTTATTTGATGAGAACGCATCAAAAGATGTGGAAATTCAGCGTTTATCGAAAATCGGCGGGCAATACGGTCGCTTATTCGGTTTTGGAATGGAAGGTTCCAAATTAAAAATTGTTTTATACATTAAAGAATTGAAGCCACAAGAATGGTTAATGATTTTATATGAAACGTTAAAAGAGCTTTCGGGCGTAAAGGATGAAAAATCGATTATTGCATAAGTTTATGCTTCTAAAAGATGGTCGATAATGAATGATGGGTAATTTTATCTAAAATTGAAAAAATCACTTTCATCACGTATATAACTGGGATTATGAAGGATACTAATCACAGCAATGGTGAATTCTCCATAACAAGGATTCATCCGTGTATTCTTCAAATCCTAGGTGAAAGTGAGGGCATCTGTAGATGAAAGCAACTGGTATTGTTCGCCGAATTGATGATTTAGGAAGGGTTGTCATTCCGAAAGAAATTCGAAGAACGTTGCGTATCCGAGAAGGGGACCCGCTTGAAATATTTGTTGACCGTGACGGAGAAGTTATTTTAAAAAAATATTCGCCAATTAGTGAATTAGGTGATTTTGCAAAAGAATATGCAGAGGCGTTGTTTGACAGTTTAGGACAGCCTGTGTTGATTTGCGACCGAGATGTTTTTATTGCAGTAGCGGGTGTTTCGAAAAAAGAATATTTGAACAAAAATGTCGGTCCATTAGTGGAAAAAGCGATGGAAGAACGAAATTCTGTCCTTCACACAGAAGAAGGAGAGACCGAACTCGTTGACGGAGTTTCTGAAATGTTAAAATCGTATACAATTGGACCGATTGTAGCAAACGGAGATCCGATTGGCGCCGTTGTCATTTTATCAAAAGATAAAGTGCTTGGTGAAGTAGAACATAAAGCAGTCGAAACAGCTGCTAGCTTCTTGGCTCGACAAATGGAGCAATAGTGGACAATAAAAAACATGAATAAAAAGGCAGCCTGCTATGCTGCCTTTTTCTTTTGCGTTATAATAGCAAACGTTATAAGTTTGACGTGTGGAATACTGCAATTACTAGAAACCATCGATAAGACTTGTGGGGAGAATCCAACATGCGGAAGGAGAAACGCGATGAGATCGCCGGAAGAGAGAATATGGAGGGGGGCGGCCGTCTTAACCATTGCCGCCTTTGTGACGAAGATATTGAGCGCTTTTTATCGCATTCCGTATCAAAATATTGTTGGTGATGTCGGTTTTTATATTTATCAACAAGTTTATCCGATTTACGGCATTGTCATGTCGTTAGCGTTATATGGCTATCCTATTGTCATTTCAAAGTTAGTGGCAGAGCGTGCAGCAGAACATGACGAAAAAGGTGTTATTTCTGTTTTGCAAGTTTCGCTTTTGTTTTTATGTTCGCTCGGCTTGCTTATTTTTTCTATTCTCTATATAGGAGCGAAACAAATCGCGATATGGATGGGAGATGGGGAACTCGCTCCGCTTGTTCGCCTCCTTTCTTTTTCGTTTTTACTATTTCCGTTTATCGCTTTGTTGCGCGGTTATTTTCAAGGTAATCACAATATGATTCCAACCGCTGTTTCTCAAGTTGGAGAACAGTTTGTACGTGTAACAACGATTATTTTCTTGTCGTATTGGTTTATCAAAAGCGGACGCAACGCATATGAAGCTGGAGCAGCCGCAATGTTTGGTGCATTCGCCGGGGGATTGACCGCACTTCTTTTATTGACAGCGTATTGGATGAGGAGAAAAAATAGAGGGAAAATACATATAGCAGTGAAAAGCGCGGATACAAAGCGCATTGTTTCTTATTTGTTCATCGAAGGGTTTATTATTTGTGTTACAAACATGTTATTAACGCTCATTCAACTGGTGGACTCTTTTTCCCTATTATCATTGCTTGTTGAACGTGGCAAGGAAAGTCTCGAACAAGCGAAAATATGGAAGGGAATTTACGATCGTGGGCAACCTTTGATCCAGCTTGGCACCGTGGTTGCGACTTCCTTTTCGCTGACGCTTGTTCCGCTCATTTCCGGAGCGAGAAAACGCAATGACGAACCATTTATTTATGAAAAGACGGATTTGTCATTACGCATCGCCACTGTCATCGGATTAGGAGCTGCATTAGGATTAATGTGTCTGATACGTCCTGTGAACGTGATGTTATTTGAAAATGATCTTGGTTCACTTCCGCTGGCAATTTTGGCTGCCTCGATTTTCTTTACGACATTAGCGCTTACGCTTTCGGCGTTATTGCAAGGAATGGGGTATGAATGGATTGCAGTAGCGGGAGTATGTGTAGCGGTAGCAGGAAAAACTGCATGCAATTGGCTATTAATACCTTTATTTGGAACAACCGGTGCAGCTGCTGCTACGACGTTGTCTTATGCCGCAATGGCATGCTTTTTATATGTCATGTTGCAACGAAAGTTACATATTCGCTTTCCAAAGAAAACGTATTTATATCCTGTTATGAAATCAGCGATAGCGATGGTCGTTGTTTTGCAGTTGTACACAATGCTTGCGGAAAGGTGGATCGACAGCCGCTTGTTCGCAACTGGTGAAGCGCTAGTCGGAGTGCTGCTTGGAGGCGCTACGTATATTATAATGGTCATAAAAGGAAATGTATTCTCACAACAAGAATTATCATTTTTCCCATTTGGAAACAAACTACGTTTATTATTAGAAACAGGTGATGGACGATGAATGCGATTTATATTTTCGGTTTAGGCGCTGGTGATATTGAGCAGCTGCCGTTAGGTGTATATCGAAAGTTAAAGACGGCTTCTCCGCTTTTTTTCCGCACAAAGGAACATCCGGTGGTCGCTGCGTTAGAGGACGAGGGAGTTTCGTTTACATCCTTTGACTCCATTTACGAAAAACATGAACAATTTGAAGACGTATATGAGGAAATAACAGCCATTTTATTGGAACAAGTAAAAGAACGTGATATATTTTATGCCGTTCCTGGCCATCCGCTTGTGGCAGAAAAGACCGTGCAGCTTTTATTAGAAGCGGAGCGGCGAAAGGAATGCCGCGTCGTCATCGAGGGAGGTCAAAGCTTTTTAGATGCTTTGTTTACAACGTTAAAAATTGATCCGATCGAAGGGTTTCAGCTCATTGACGCTACATCGTTTCAAGGAGATGAATGGCAATTAACAAAGCATACGATTTTTTGCCAAGTATATGATTCGTTTATTGCCTCTGAGGTGAAATTGACATTAATGGAGCAGCTTCCTGATGATTATCCTGTCTATATCGTAACAGCGGCGGGAAGCAAGGAAGAGAAAGTAACCAAAATTCCATTATACGAGCTGGACCGCTCTACGACATTGAACAATTTAACGAGCGTATATGTCCCGCCTGTTCGCGAGGAGAAATTGCTTTATCACCGTTTTGAAACGTTGCGGCGCGTCATTGCGACATTAAGAGGGCCGAACGGCTGCCCGTGGGATCGCAAGCAAACACATGAATCGCTCAAACGATATTTGCTTGAAGAAACATATGAACTGTTTGAAGCGATCGATGAAAATGATGATGAACATATGATTGAGGAACTTGGCGATGTGCTCTTGCAAGTCATGCTTCATGCGCAAATTGGTGAAGATGAAGGAATGTTTTCCATTGATGACGTCATTCGCGGGATTACAGAAAAAATGATTCGTCGCCATCCACATGTATTTGGTGACATTATCGTTGAAAATGCAGAACAGGTTGTAGAAAATTGGCAACGAATTAAAGAAAAAGAAAAGAAAGACCGCTCTAATTCCTTGCTTGATGACGTTCCGAAAAGCTTGCCAAATATTTTAAAAGCGTATGAATTCCAAAAAAAGGCGGCAAAAGTAGGATTCGATTGGGACGATGTCAAACCGATGTGGGAAAAAGTAGAAGAAGAAATTGCCGAATTTAAGCGAGAGACGTTGGCGGAACGAAATACCCGTTCTCGTCTCATTAGCGAATTTGGCGATATTTTATTTGCGCTTATCAATATTGCCCGTTATTACGACATCAACCCAGAGGAAGCGTTGCACTCAACAAACAAAAAATTTTATCAGCGCTTTTCCTATATAGAAGAGCAGGCGCAAAAGCACGGCGTAGCGCTTACGTCGTTGTCGCTTGCAGAGTTAGACCGTTTTTGGGAAGAGGCAAAAGAAAAAGGATGGTAAAGGGGAGAGACGTATATGCGTTTAGATAAATTTTTAAAAGTTTCCCGTCTTATTAAACGCCGCACGTTAGCGAAAGAAGTAGCGGATCAAGGGCGTATTACGATTAACGGCGCCGTTGCAAAAGCAAGCTCTACAGTGAAAGTTGGCGATGAACTAACGATTCAATTTGGACAGAAGAAGCTAACGGTGAAAGTGACTGATTTGAAGGAAACGACAAAAAAAGAGGAAGCAGCTAGTTTGTATGAAGTGATTCGAGAAGAACAGATCGATGCCACGACGAAAGAGTAATGGATAGCTTCAATTTATACGGATAGGCTTGTTCTAAAATTTCCCCTGCATTCATACATATGGTACAAACACGGATAGGAAATAGACTCTCATTTGACTCGATTTCAATATGAATGCGGGGGATGAACATGAGCCAACATTATGATTTTGGAGGCAATACGAATAAAGGTCCTGTCCAAGAGCATGACGTCATTATGCGGGGGAGAAGACTCCTTGATATTACGGGAGTCAAGCAAGTGGAAAGTTTTGATAATGAGGAATTTTTGCTTGAAACGGTGATGGGGTTTTTATCGATTCGCGGACAAAATTTGCAAATGAAAAACTTAGACGTGGATAAAGGGGTCGTTTCGATTAAAGGGAGAATTTTTGACCTTGTTTATTTAGATGACCATCAGGAGAAGGCTAAAGGATTCTTTAGCAAGTTGTTCAAATGAGTTTAACGACGCAGCTGGCGACAATGCTGGCGATGATCGGAATGGGCAGCTGGCTTGGCGCCGCGCTCGATACGTATAACCGCTTTTTAAAACGACAGGACCGCGCCCATTGGATCGTTTTTATTAATGATATTTTATTTTGGATTGTTCAAGGTTTGATTATTTTTTACGTTTTACTGCTCGTCAATGAAGGCGAGCTGCGCTTTTATATTTTTCTAGCGATTTTATGTGGGTATGCTGCTTATCAAAGTTTGTTTCGTATGATATATTTAAAAGTGCTTGAATGGACGATTTGGTTTGCGGTGCGGTTATACCGCTTTTTTGTTCAGTTGTGCTATTATTCCATCGTTCGCCCGATTCAATTGCTTTTTCAAATATTATTGGCACTTTCGTTTTTTGTATGGAAATTGTTTTCCTCTTTCCTTCATATTTTGTATCAATGTGTAAAGATATTATTTGCTCCGGTTCGCTGGATTGGCTTTATGATTTGGAGAGGAATTCCAAAACATTGGAAACAGCCGCTAGAAAAAATTTTCAGCTATTTAGCAGGAATTATTCGCCAAGTGAAGAATATGAAAGATAGTTTCATAAAACGGCGAAAGTAAGGGTGGAGGTGTGAAAACAGTGAGCGTACCGCATAAAACAAATGTAACAAAGTTACAATCTTCATACATATCAGCTCAGGAAGAAAAGAGGGAGAAAGCGTCGAGAAGACGACGAATCGCCGTCGTTCGTTTTACATTTTTTAGCGTTGTATTAGCAGCGTTATCTTCGATATTTCTTTACACCCTCCACTCTCAATCAAAGGACATTGAAGCGAAATTAGCAGATAAAAAGCAGCTTGAGCAGCAGCTAGACAAGCTCGAGAAACAGCAAAAACACCTGAAAGAGGAAATTAAAAAATTGCATGATGATGAATATATCGCTGAGTTAGCAAGAAAAAAATATTATTTATCGAAGGATGGGGAGATTATTTTTGTCGTCCCCGAAAAATAATCTTTTGTCCTGTGATGTTCGATAAATTCAGGCACTCATCTTATTGACACTTGTTTTTTACATTCGTTATAATAAAGGAAATAATTTTGAAAGTTTTTTTAAGGAGGAGCACTTTTTTTATGTCAATTGAAGTAGGCAGCAAGTTACGAGGCAAAGTAACGGGGATTACGAAATTCGGAGCGTTTGTGGAGCTGCCAGAAGGTGTAACTGGACTAGTTCATATTAGTGAGGTAGCGGATAATTACGTAAAGGATATTAACGATCATCTTAAAGTTGGAGATATCGTTAATGTCAAGGTCATTAACGTAGAGAAAGATGGAAAAATTGGTTTATCCATTAAAAAAGCAAAAGATACGCAACCTTCGCAGCGTCCACGCTATAAGGCCAATGATCGAGCCGCAACAGAAAGCTTTGAACAAAAAATCAGCCGCTTTCTTAAAGAAAGTGAAGATCGTCTAGCATCTCTTAGACGCCATATGGAATCAAAGCGGGGAGGTCGTGGCGCGAGACGTGGGTAACTTGCTGCTGAATGTATAAGGATGATCATATCATAATAGTGAATAACAGCTAAAAAGCATCCACGGTGATGGATGCTTTTTCTTATTTTTTAGCGAGAAGGCAGATGTATTTTGCCGTTCGTGTATGTGGAATTTTTTATATTGTTTCACAACAAATTTTTCTAATATATTTCCTGTAGAAAAGCTATTGACAATCACATGTTTTATCATTATTATAAGAAATGTTGTTGCGTGGCGGCGTAGCTCAGCTGGCTAGAGCGTACGGTTCATACCCGTGAGGTCGGGGGTTCGATTCCCTCCGCCGCTACCATATGAGGCCCGTTGGTCAAGTGGTTAAGACACCGCCCTTTCACGGCGGTAACACGGGTTCGAATCCCGTACGGGTCACTAAAAAACGAGGGTGTTTCTCGAAAGAGAGGCGCCCTCGTTTTTTATGTTTTTTGGGAATTTATCTTTTTTGCCGAGAAGGCCCCGCCTCTAAGCAGCGCATAGATAGGGGATGAATCGGCATTTTTTGTTTTTTAGTAATCTTAATAGTTGAAGAACGTTCTTCTTCTGTCATAAATGAACGGAGGGGATTCTTGGGACCTTTGAGCAACAACAGCCAAAGGAAACAAGAATCCCCCACTTCCACCGTCATTAGCCGGTAAGTAGGGGTAGTTCAATGTGAACTTATGGCATGTTAGCAAGAAATACGTCGAACGGTTTTTTTGGTTGCTTTTCTTTTTTTGACAAATTTTTGACTATTGGAAATGTATAATAGGAGCAACAGAAAAACAAAGGAGTGGGATCGGAGTGGAAAGAGTAGAAAGAAGGTTTATGAATCAAATTTCAGAAGTGCCTATTCATGAGACACAGGCTGTGTTGTCGCGGTGGGTGCGCCATGTGAAATTGCGAGTCGGACATTTATTTATTCATAAGGGGTTTCTTCTTCTTATTATCGGTTTTCTGCTTGGACGAGCTCTTATTCTATCCAAGCTAACTCCATTTGCTTTACCGTTTTTTGCCGCTGTTTATATGTTGCGCCGCGATAAAGCAGCACTAGCATTTATTGCATTGCTTGCAGGTTCACTTACTCTATCGTTTGAGGCAACGTTATTTGTATTTGTCGGAATATTCGGTTTCCTGGTTGTGAATGCATTTATAAGGAAGTTTTTTAGTGAGTCGTTAAAAATGGTGCCTTTTGTTGTATTTTGTCTATCATTTTCTACAAAATTAGCCATTTTCTATTATTTGTTGGGAAATAGGACGCTATATGAAGCAATGATGGCGTTTGTCGAAGCAGGGCTCGCATTTGTATTGACACTTATTTTTATTCAAAGCATCCCGTTGTTAATGATTCGCAAATATAAACAAGCGTTAAGAGCCGAAGAAATTATTTCGCTCATTATTTTAATTGCGTCGATGTTAACGGGGATGATCGGTTGGACGTTCTATGGACTTTCACTTGAACATGTAATGTCCCGCTATCTTGTGTTAATTTTTGCGTTTGTGGCAGGAGCGACGATTGGCTCTACAGTAGGAGTAGTAACAGGGCTTATTTTAAGTTTAGCGAACGTCGGTAATTTATACGAAATGAGTTTGTTAGCGTTTGCTGGTCTTTTAGGAGGCTTATTAAAAGAAGGAAAGAAAGCCGGCGTGTCTTTCGGATTGCTCATCGCTACCTTGCTGATTGGCTTATATGGGAGCGGTAAGGCAGAAATTATTCCAACAGTGATGGAGTCGTTCTTGGCGATTATTCTATTTGCATTTACGTCTCGCTCATTGACGGAAAAAATCGCAAAACACATTCCTGGTACAGCAGAATATGCCAATGAACAGCAGCAGTATGTCCGCAAAATTCGCGATGTGACTGCACAGCGCGTTTCCCAATTTTCTCACGTATTTCAAGCGCTGGCCAATAGCTTTTCAACGAAGAGTCTAATTTCTTCTGATGAAGATTATAGCGAACGGGAAATTGATTACTTTTTAAGCGATATTACGGAAAAAACGTGCCAAACTTGCTTTAAAAAAGAACAATGTTGGTCATACAACTTTGATACAACATATGAATATATGAAGCAAATTATGCTAGAAGCAGATGCGGGAATTTTGGAACATAACCATAAACTATTGCGAGAATGGGACAACCATTGCGTAAAAGCAAGCAAAGTAGTCGACATGATTGAAAAAGACGTGACGTTTTATCAAGCGAATCGTAAACTGCGCAAACAAATGAATGAAAGCAGAAAGTTGGTTGCCGAACAGCTGTTGGGTGTCTCGCAAGTGATGGAAGATTTCGCTAAGGAAATTCAGCGGGAGCGTGAAAATCATTATTTGCAGGAGGAACAAATCTTTCACGCCTTGCAAGAATTCGGGATTGAAATCGGACACGTTGATATTTATAGCTTAGAAAAAGGAAATATCGATATTGAAATGAGCATTCCATATTGTGAAGGCCGCGGCGAATGTGAAAAATTAATTGCGCCGATGCTATCCGATATTTTAGGAGAAACGATTGTGGTAAAACGCGAAGAATGCGCCGCTTACCCGAACGGTTATTGCCGAGTAGCATTCGGCTCAACAAAAGCGTTCGTCGTAGAAACAGGCGTAGCGTTTGCGGCAAAAGGCGGCGGTCTTGTTTCCGGTGATAGCTATTCCATGATTGAACTCGGAACAGGAAAATATGCGATTGCGATCAGCGATGGAATGGGAAATGGAGAGCGTGCACATAACGAAAGCAATGAAACGTTGCGTCTTTTACAAGAAATTTTACAAACAGGAATTGATGAATCTATTGCCATTAAATCCGTTAATTCCATTTTATCATTACGGACGACAGAAGATATGTTTTCTACGTTAGATTTAGCCATTATTGATTTGCAAAACGCTGTCACGAAGTTTTTAAAAGTCGGTTCCACGCCAAGCTTTGTCAAACGCGGGGATAAAGTCATGAAAATTGAGGCAAGCAACTTGCCAATCGGAATTATTAAAGAAGCGGACTTTGAGATTGTCAGTGAACAATTAAAAGCGGGCGACTTGCTTATTATGATGAGCGATGGGGTATTTGAAGGGCCGCCGCACGTAGAAAATTACGATTTATGGATGAAGCGGAAAATTAAAGAATTGAAAACGAACGACCCGCAAGAAGTGGCAGACTTAATTATGGAAGAAGTGATCCGAAGCCGTTCTGGAAGAATTGAAGACGACATGACGGTAGTCGTTGCGAAAATCAAGCATAACACGCCAAAATGGGCGACGATTCCAGCTTATATGTATACAAAAAAAGCGCAATAATGGTATAAAATCCCCATCCTCCGGCGATGCTTGTAATACATTAGCTGAGGAGGGAAGATCAGATGCGCAAAGGAACGTTGCGGCAGATTTTGCTTATTACAGATGGCTGTTCCAATCATGGCGAAGACCCGATTGCGATGGCTTCTTTAGCAAAAGAACAAGGGATTACGGTGAATGTGATCGGTGTTCTTGACCAAGATACGATTGATGAAAGTGGATTGCGTGAAATTGAAGGGATCGCTTTATCGGGAGGTGGAATCAGCCAAGTTGTCTATGCCAAACAGCTGTCTCAAACGGTGCAAATGGTAACGAGAAAGGCAATGACGCAAACGCTTCAAGGTGTCGTGAATAGAGAATTGAAGCAAATATTAGGATCGGACGTGTCGCTTGAAGATTTGCCTCCGGAAAAACGAGGAGAGGTGATGGAAGTCGTCGATGAACTTGGAGAAACAGTGGAATTAGAAGTTTTAATATTAATAGATACGAGCGGGAGTATGAAAACGAAATTGCCAACGGTGAAAGAGGCACTGCTTGATTTGTCCCTCAGCCTTAATGCACGTATCGGTGATAATCGTTTCGCTGTGTTTGTATTTCCGGGGAAACGAGGAAATGTAGAAAAAATTGTTGACTGGACGCCGAAAATAGAGGAGCTTTCCACTGTTTTTCCAAAATTAACATCGGGAGGATTGACACCGACAGGACCGGCCTTGCGCGAAGCATTAACATATTTTGAGAAAAAGCGGTCGTTAAGGGGTTTGATTCGTGATGATGAATCATACTTTGAAGAATCTATGTAATCTTCCGCTAGGGACGGTCGTGACAGGAAAGTGGCACCGCCATTCGTACAAGCTGGTAAAACCGCTTGGAAATGGAGCTAACGGGGTCGTTTATTTGGCGGAAAGCACGAAGGGGCTTGTTGCTTTAAAGTTAAGCGATAATAGCGCGGCGATCGCATCAGAGGTCAATGTATTACGTCGATTTTCCAAGGTCCAGGGAGTTGCCCTTGGACCTTCTTTACTAGATGTTGATGACTGGGTAAATCCTTTGATGAATAAAACGATTCCTTTTTATGTGATGGAATATATCAAAGGAGAAAATTTTTTTACGTTTATTCGCAAACGTGGAAAAGAGTGGGTAGTCGTTCTTTTGTTACAGCTTTTATCTGCCCTTGACCAGCTTCACCAAGAAGGATGGGTATTTGGCGATTTGAAGCCCGAAAACTTGTTAGTTGCAGGTCCGCCGCCGACGGTCCGTCTTCTTGATGTGGGAGGAACAACGTTGCAAGGAAGAGCTGTTAAAGAGTTTACCGAATTTTACGATCGCGGTTATTGGGGAGTGGGGTCACGAAAAGCAGAGCCTTCATATGATTTATTTGCTGTGGCAATGATCATGATCCAAGCTTGTTATCCAATCAAATTTGAGCGGAAAGGAGATGGACGCCGTCAGCTAATCTCCATCATTCAGGCAGATGATACGTTGCGGACATATCAGACGGTGTTGATGAAAGCGATTGATGGGAAATATAAAAGAGCTTCCGAAATGAAACAAGACTTTTTGACCGCTCTTCAGCGTTCTTATCATTCTCATTCCAACCAGCGTACTTTCCAGAGAACGATGCAAAAAACACGCCGAAATAAAAAAAGAAAAAGCAGCAAAACAAAGGGAGTGTTGGAAACAGCGTTGATCGTTGCCGTACTTTTATGCGCATACGCAATATATGTATACCATCAAGTACTTCCTTGACAAATTTTTATCGCTATGATGTTTATTTTTGATAAAATAATTGGGCGAGATTTTTGAGAAAATATTGTAATAATGGTACGATGAATTTTAGAATTACGTTATTATAAAGAGGGTTTTTCCGAATGATTGCGGAAGTGTACGAGTTTATAAAAAAACATGAGCTGCTCACTCCGAATTCGACGGTCATTGTTGGCGTATCGGGAGGACCGGATTCACTAGCGCTGTTGCATTTTTTTTGGTCGATTCGACAAGAATGGAATATCACGTTGATCGCCGCACATGTAGATCATATGTTTCGCGGTAAACAGTCAGAGGAAGATATGAATTTTGTGAAACATTTTTGCGCGGCGCGCGGTATTATATGTGAGGCGGTGCAAATGGATGTTCCGGCATTCCAGCGCGAGTCCAAATTAGGTGTTCAAGAGGCGGCGCGTCAATGCCGTTACCGTTTTTTCGGTGAACTGATGAAAAAATATAAAGCGCATTATTTAGCTTTAGGCCATCATGGCGATGACCAAGTTGAAACGATTTTAATGCGGCTTGTGCGCGGCAGTACTAGCAAAGGCTATGCCGGTATTCCGGCAAAGCGCCCATTTTACGGAGGATATATTATTCGCCCGTTTTTGGCGATCAGCCGTGCAGATATTGATGCGTATTGTCGACAACATCAAATTACGCCTCGTCATGATGCTAGTAATGATAAAGATGATTATACAAGAAATCGGTTTCGCCACCATGTTATTCCATTTTTAAAAAAAGAAAATCCGCGTCTTCATGAGCGGTTCCAATCGTATAGTGAAATGGTAATGGAAGATGAGTTATTTTTAGAGGAATTAGCGAAAGATGCGATGAATAAAGTAATGGAAAAACAACATGATACGGTTGCATTAAAAATTGAACCATTTCAGGCGATGCCAAAACCTTTACAAAGAAGAGGGATTCAACTAATATTGAACTATCTTTATAAAGACATCCCTTCTTCCCTTTCGTCTGTACATATCCATAATATATTTACGTTTTTAAACCGCGACCATCCTTCAGGAAGATTAGACTTTCCGCATGGCTTAAAAGTCATTCGTTCTTATGACCGTTGCTTGTTTACATTTCGAGAGGAAAAAGAAGATATAAGCTATGCATTCGAGCTGGATATTCCAGCTGTATTGCCCCTCCCAAACAATCATGTAATCATTAGTGAATTTTGGGAACACTATCCGAAAGAACAGAAGGGAAACGATGTATTTATTATTGATCCGGAAGCGGTTCGTCTTCCGTTACGAGTACGAACACGCCGCGCTGGTGACCGGATGACGTTGAAAGGGACAAAAGGGACAAAGAAGATTAAGGAAATTTTCATTGAAGCGAAAATTCCTTTATATGAAAGGGATCGCTGGCCAATTGTAGAAGACGCGCAAGGAAATATTTTATGGGTTCCGAAGTTAAAAAAATCAAATTTTGAAGCAACAAATGTTACAAAAGCAAGCTACATTGTATTACACTATAAAGAGCAATGAACATCTAGGAGGAAAAGAAAGATGGGGATGAAAGACGATATCCAAAAAATACTTATTACGGAGGAGCAAATTCAAGAAAAGGTAAAGGAGCTAGGCAAGCTGTTGACAGAAGAATATGAAGGGCGTTTTCCGTTAGCCGTCGGAGTACTAAAAGGGGCCATGCCGTTTATGGCAGATTTGTTAAAGCATATCGATACATATTTAGAAATGGATTTTATGGATGTGTCCAGTTATGGAAACGCGACGGTATCGTCCGGCGAAGTGAAAATTTTAAAGGATTTAAATACTTCTGTGGAAGGGCGTGACATTTTAATTATCGAGGATATTATTGATAGTGGTTTAACATTAAGTTATTTAGTCGACTTATTCCGTTATCGGAAAGCGAACTCGATTAAAATTGTTACCTTATTAGATAAACCTTCCGGACGCAAGGCGGATATTCAAGCAGATTATGCCGGTTTTATCATTCCTGACGAATTTGTTGTCGGCTATGGCTTAGACTATTGTGAGAAATACCGTAATCTTCCTTTTATCGGAGTGCTGAAACCGGAAGTGTACAATAAGTAGTTTGCTTTTTCAGCCGCTAGCGAATTGTTTGTATTTATACAATTTTCTATGATACTATTGAGTATAGTGTGTTTCATATGGGAGGAGGCAAGAGATGAATCGGATCTTCCGAAATACCATATTTTACTTATTGATTTTTCTCGTTGTGATCGGTGTAGTCAGCTTCTTTAACGGAAGCAATCAACGGACGGAACCGATGACATACGATGCCTTTATTACACATTTAGAAAATGGCGATGTTAAATCGTTTTCCATGAAACCGGAGCGCGGTGTGTATGAGATAAGGGGACAGCTCAAAACGTACAGTGAGGATCAATACTTTTCCACTTATGTCATGAACAGCGATACGGTGCTGAACCGTATTGACGCTGCAGCGAAAAGAACAAGAGTGGAAGTAATGCCTGCGGATGAAACGAGCGGATGGGTCACCTTTTTCACTTCAATCATCCCGTTTGTCATCATTTTTATCTTGTTTTTCTTCTTGTTGAACCAAGCGCAAGGCGGCGGCAGCCGGGTAATGAACTTTGGAAAAAGCCGGGCGCGCTTATATACGGACGACAAGAAAAAAGTTCGTTTCCGCGATGTTGCTGGTGCGGATGAAGAAAAACAAGAGCTTGTGGAAATTGTGGAATTTTTAAAAGATCCGCGGAAGTTTGTGGAGCTTGGCGCCCGTATTCCGAAAGGAGTTCTTCTTGTTGGGCCTCCGGGGACAGGGAAAACGTTGCTTGCGCGCGCGGTTGCAGGAGAAGCTGGCGTACCGTTTTTCTCCATCAGCGGTTCCGACTTCGTAGAAATGTTCGTTGGTGTCGGTGCGTCACGTGTGCGCGATTTGTTCGAAACCGCGAAAAAGAACGCGCCATGTATCATTTTTATTGACGAAATTGATGCGGTTGGCCGTCAACGCGGAGCAGGTCTTGGCGGCGGACATGATGAGCGTGAACAAACGCTCAACCAATTGCTTGTCGAGATGGATGGATTCAATGGAAACGAAGGAATTATTATCATCGCAGCGACAAACCGCCCGGATATTTTAGACCCAGCATTGTTACGTCCAGGTCGTTTTGACCGGCAAATTACGGTAGACCGTCCGGACGTAAAAGGGCGTGAAGCGGTATTGCGCGTACACGCTCGCAATAAGCCGCTTGATGAATCCGTTGATTTAAAAGCGATTGCAATGCGTACACCAGGCTTCTCTGGTGCTGATTTAGAAAACTTGTTGAACGAGGCGGCCCTTGTTGCGGCGCGACGGAATAAAAAGAAAATTGATATGAGCGACATCGATGAGGCGACAGACCGTGTCATCGCCGGACCGGCAAAGAAAAGCCGCGTCATCTCAGAAAAAGAGCGACGCATTGTTGCATACCATGAAGCGGGTCATACCGTCATTGGTATGGTGCTTGATAATGCGGAAATGGTGCATAAAGTGACGATCGTTCCACGTGGCCAAGCCGGTGGTTACGCGGTTATGCTTCCGAAAGAAGACCGCTATTTTATGACAAAGCAAGACTTGTTAGATAAAATTACCGGTTTATTAGGCGGGCGCGTTGCGGAAGAAATTGTGTTTAACGAAGTGAGCACAGGGGCGCATAATGACTTCCAACGTGCGACGAACATTGCTCGCCGCATGGTCACCGAGTTTGGAATGAGTGAGAAGCTTGGTCCATTGCAATTTGGGCAGCCGAGCGGGCAAGTGTTTTTAGGGCGTGACTTGCACAATGAGCAAAACTACAGCGATAAAATTGCATATGAAATTGATTTAGAAATTCAACGGATTATTAAAGAATGTTATGAGAAGGCGAAAAACATTTTAACACAACATCGTGATAAACTGGAGTTAATCGCTACTACATTGCTAGAAGTAGAAACGTTAGATGCAGAACAAATTAAACATTTATTTGAACATGGAACATTGCCAAACCGTGATGCAAATAATGGCAATGACAATAAAAATAATGAGGATAACAATGACGTCAAAATAAATATTCAAAAGAAAGATGAGTAAGATGTCTCTTTTTAAGGGACATCTTTTTTTTATCCGAGTAAAAACAAGATATGATATGATGTAGAAAGTAACAATTTATGAGAAGTGGTGATGAAACGATGATTTTTGTGTTAGACGTTGGCAATACCAATACGGTGTTAGGAGTATATGATGGCGATGAATTAAAGCATCATTGGCGCATCGAAACGAGCCGGGGCAAAACGGAAGATGAATACGCCATGACGATCAAGGCGTTATTGAACCATGTCGGGCTTCAGTTTTCCGACATTGATGGTATTATTATCTCTTCCGTGGTGCCGCCGATTATGTTTGCGCTTGAGCGAATGTGTTTAAAATACTTTCATATTAAGCCGATTATCGTCGGGCCAGGGATTAAAACAGGACTGAATATTAAATACGATAATCCGCGAGAAGTAGGGGCAGACCGAATTGTGAACGCGGTTGCCGGCATTCACTTGTATGGCAGCCCTCTCATTATTGTCGACTTTGGTACGGCGACGACGTATTGTTATATTAATGAACATAAACAATATATGGGGGGCGCTATTGCTCCAGGGATTATGATTTCCACGGAAGCGCTTTTCGCGCGAGCTGCGAAATTGCCTCGTATCGAAATTGCCCGTCCGGATGACATTATTGGGAAAAATACTGTTAGTGCGATGCAAGCTGGAATTTTATATGGATACGTGGGGCAAGTAGAGGGCATTGTTTCGCGGATGAAAGCAAAAAGCTCTGTTCCTCCAAAAGTGATTGCAACAGGAGGGTTAGCGTCCTTAATTGCCAGCGAATCTAGTGTGATTGATATTGTTGATCCGTTTTTGACGCTGACAGGATTAAAAATTTTATACGAGAAAAACGTTGATAAAAAACAATGAAAGGTTGAGTGTGTATGTCAGACTACTTAGTGAAAGCCTTAGCTTATGATGGACAAGTAAGAGCATATGCCGCACGAACAACAGATACCGTTAGCGAGGCACAGCGCCGCCATCAAACATGGCCGACTGCTTCCGCAGCGCTTGGCCGGGCTATTACGGCGGGGGTCATGATGGGAGCCATGTTAAAAGGAGACGATAAATTAACGATTAAAATTGATGGCGGCGGTCCAATCGGCACCATTTTGGTCGACAGCAACGCCAAGGGAGAGGTGCGTGGATACGTCACAAATCCACACGTTCACTTTGATTTAAACGAACATGGGAAATTAGACGTGGCAAAAGCGGTAGGCAAAAATGGCATGTTAACGGTTGTAAAAGACTTAGGATTGCGTGATTTCTTTACAGGACAAGTGCCGATTATTTCCGGGGAACTTGGTGAAGATTTCACGTACTATTTTGCTTCTTCGGAACAAGTTCCGTCTTCTGTCGGGGTTGGTGTACTTGTGAATCCAGACAACACGATATTGGCGGCAGGAGGCTTTATCATCCAGCTGATGCCGGGAACGGAAGAGAAGACGATTGAACAAATCGAACAGCGTTTACAAACGATTCCTCCAGTTTCGAAAATGGTTGAAAGCGGGCTAACACCGGAAGAAATTTTAGAGGAACTGCTTGGAAAGGGAAATGTCAAAGTACTTGAAACACTTCCTGTTTCGTTTGTATGTCGCTGTTCGCGGGAGAGAATTGCCGATGCGATTATTAGTTTAGGTCCACAAGAAATTCAAGACATTATGGAAAAAGAAGGGTATGCCGAAGCATCATGTCATTTTTGTAATGAAACGTATCATTTTACAAAAGAAGAGCTCGAACAATTAAAACAACTTGCAGAAGCAAAAAATTAAAATGATTGACAATTCCATCAATAACTGATACATTTTAAACAAATTCGATAAAATTAATCGGGATTAGGGGTGGAAAGATGGCAAGAACAGTAAACTCCATTACAGAGCTTATTGGCGATACGCCTGCAGTGAAATTAAACCGCATTGTTGATGAAGATAGCGCCGATGTATATTTAAAACTGGAATTTATGAACCCTGGCAGCAGCGTCAAAGACCGTATTGCCTTAGCGATGATCGAAGCGGCGGAAAAAGCCGGAAAATTAAAACCTGGTGACACGATTGTAGAGCCGACAAGCGGAAACACCGGAATTGGATTGGCGATGGTTGCCGCGGCAAAAGGGTATAAAGCGGTTTTAGTCATGCCAGATACGATGAGTTTAGAACGTCGCAATTTGTTGCGCGCATATGGCGCTGAATTAGTGCTAACACCAGGAAGCGAAGGAATGCGCGGCGCGATTGCGAAGGCGGAAGAGCTAGTAAGAGAGCATGGCTATTTTATGCCACAACAATTTAAGAATGAGGCAAACCCAGAAATCCATCGGTTAACGACTGGAAAAGAAATTGTTGAGCAAATGGGCGACCAATTAGATGCGTTTATTGCCGGCGTCGGTACTGGCGGAACGATTACAGGGGCAGGACAAGTGCTTCGCGAAACATATCCAAACATTAAAATTTATGCCGTAGAACCTGCTGATTCACCAGTATTATCGGGCGGAAAACCAGGTCCTCATAAAATTCAAGGAATCGGCGCCGGATTTGTGCCGGACATTTTAGATACAAGCATTTATGATGGAGTCATTACCGTTACAACAGAAGAAGCGTTCACCGCTGCTCGCCGCGCTGCTCGCGAAGAAGGAATACTTGGCGGAATTTCTTCTGGTGCCGCTATTCATGCTGCATTGAAGGTCGCCAAAGAACTTGGAAAAGGAAAAAAAGTGCTGGCAATTATTCCAAGTAACGGAGAACGTTACTTAAGTACACCGCTTTATCAATTTGAGGAGTAATCATCCTATTTCGACAGGGGAGGACCCCTGTCGAAATTTTTTGTAATGATATGTTCCGCGACTCATTGTACAATAAGAAATGCATAGCTAATAAAGGGAGTGATATCGCTGTGCGGAAATGGAGAAATAGAAAGAGGCGAACGATTCCTTATTCGAAACATGATTGGTTTCGGCAATATAAGATGCTTGCCGCTGGTGAGCCGTATCATGCTCTGCTAGAAAGCGGTCAGGGCGGACGATATAGTATTATTGGTTAACTCCTGCGGGTATCATCCAAACAAAAGAAAAAACGAAAAGGAAATAGCAGGAGCATGTAATGCTGTCGATTTAGAGCGCAACGATTTAGGACGTGTATGCAATATGGTACAGTAAAAGTAGATGAATGGATGACAATCGAACGTTATTCCCACGTTATGCATATTGTGTCCCATGTGTCGGGAAAATTGCAGCAAGGAAAAGATGTATTTGATATTATACAAGCAATGTTTCCTGGCGGTACGATTACTGGTGCTCCAAAAGTACGGACAATGGAAATTATCGAAGAGTTGGAGCCGATACGTCGGGTGTATATACTGGTTCCATCGGGTGGATTAGCTTCGAGGGGATATGGAATTCAAATTGCGATTCGCACGATGATTGCAAAGACGGAATAGCTCATGTGCAAGCGGGAGCTGGAATTGTTATGGATTCCCACCCTGAACATGAATATCAGGAATGTTTGAAAAAGGCGACAGCCCTTTGGAAAGCAAAAGAGCTGAGCGAAGCAGAGAAACTATTGAGAGCATGAGGTGAGATCGATGATTTTAATGGTTGATAATTACGATTCTTTTACATACAACTTAGTGCAATATCTAGGCGTGTTAGGGGAAGAATTAATCGTAAAACGAAATGACGAGATTACGATTAAGGAGATAGAGACACTAAGCCCTGATTTTCTTATGATTTCGCCTGGTCCTTGCACTCCTAATGAGGCGGGCATCAGCATGGAAGCCATCGAATACTTTGCAGGGAAAATTCCGATTTTTGGAGTTTGCCTTGGGCATCAAGCGATTGCTCAAGTATTTGGGGGAAAAGTCATTCGTGCTGACCGTTTAATGCACGGTAAAACGTCGCCAATTTTCCATGATGGAAGAACCATTTTCGCCAATATTCCTAGCCCGTTTACGGCCACTCGTTATCATTCTCTTATTGTTGAAAAAGAAACATTGCCAGATTGTTTTGAAATTTCCGCTTGGACAGAAGAAAACGAAATTATGGCGATTCGCCATAAAACATTGCCGGTTGAAGGGGTTCAGTTTCATCCGGAATCGATTATGACGAGTCACGGGATGAAGCTGTTGGAAAACTTTATTCAAACATATAAAAGGGTTCGATAACAGTATGTATGTATATATCAATGGAGATGTCGTTCATAAAGACGAAGCGCGTATTTCGCCGTTTGACCACGGTTTTTTGTATGGTCTTGGTGTATTTGAAACGTTTCGTACATATGATGGGCATCCGTTTTTGCTAGACGACCATTTGGAACGGTTAAATCATAGCTTACAAGAGATGAATATTGTCAAATCCTTTACTCGCGGTGAAGTCATGGAGATACTTCGTCGTCTGTTAGAAGCAAATGGTTTGCGAAATGCTTACGTTCGTTTCAATATTTCGGCAGGCATCGGGGATATTGGTTTGCAAACGAGTGAGTATGATGAACCGACGATCATTATGTATATGAAGCCTTTTTCACCTCCGTCATTTGCAAAAGGCAAAATCGCAACAGTTCTAAAAACAAAACGAAACACCCCGGAGGGAAAAGAACGCTTAAAATCGCATCATTATTTGAATAATATTATAGGCAAACGGGAAATCGGCAGCCGTACCGATGTGGAAGGCATTTTTTTGAATGAACAAGGGTATGTTGCTGAGGGAATTGTCTCCAATATTTTTTGGGTAAAAAATAAAACGGTATACACTCCGGCGATTCATACAGGAATTTTAAATGGAGTAACAAGACAATTTGTGATTGCGATGTTGAACGTGCTAAACATTGAATATGAGGAAGGTTTTTATACACTTGACCATCTGCAACAGGCGGATGAAATATTTGTGACCAATTCCATTCAGGAAATCGTCCCTATTTATCAAATGAATGGTCGTACTTATCCAGGTGCTGATGGGATTGTTACTTCATTTTTGCAAAGGTATTACAAGCGCTTCACACCATTTTTATGGACAAGACATGAGTTGGCAGAAAGGATTGAATGAATGATGGTACAACAAATGCAGCTTCTTTTGTACTTCGCTGCGGGGATTATGAGTTAGATTTACGGAAAAAGACCATGATCATGGGCATTGTCAATGTAACGCCAGACTCTTTTTCTGACGGCGGACGGTTTTATGATATCGATCGTGCCGTAGAGCATGCAAAACGTCTTGTTGCCGATGGGGCAGATATTATTGATATTGGGGGGGAATCGACCCGCCCTGGTGCAGAAAAGGTATCGCTTGAAGAAGAATTACGGCGTGTCATTCCTGTGGTGAAAGCAGTCGCTCAAGAAATCGATGTTCCTATTTCCATTGATACGTATAAAGCTGAAGTTGCAAAGCAAGCGATCGAAGCGGGAGCACATATTATTAACGATGTATGGGGAGCAAAAGCGGATGCAAAGATGGCAGAAGTTGCCGCTTTTTACGATGTTCCGATTATTTTAATGCACAACCGTCATGATCTTCAATATCGTGATTTAATTTCCGACATGATTTCTGATTTAATGGAAAGTGTTGCAATCGCAAAACGCGCAGGGGTGAAAGATGAAAATATTATTTTAGATCCAGGTATTGGATTTGCGAAAACATTGGAACATAACTTAGAAGTCATGCGGCGTTTAGATGAATTTGCCAAACTGGGATACCCGCTGCTATTGGGAACATCACGGAAACGATTCATCGGCCATGTTCTTGATTTACCGGTTAATGAACGAGTCGAAGGAACAGGAGCGACCGTATGCCTCGGAATCGTAAAGGGAGCTCACATCGTCCGTGTTCATGATGTATTGCCGATTGCGCGAATGGCGAAAATGATGGATGCAATGCTTGGAAAAGGAGTGGAGAGCGATCGATAAAATTTATCTTCATCGGATGGAGTTTTATGGATATCACGGCGTCCTTCCCGAAGAAAATGTGCTTGGACAGCGCTTTATTGTAGATGTCATTCTCGAAACGGATTTACAAAAGGCTGGAAAAAGCGATCGATTAGATGATACCATTAATTATGCGGAAGTGTATGATATTTGCCGAAATGTTGTCGAGAAAAGGAGATTTGCGTTAATCGAAGCAGTAGCAGAGACGATTGCGGAGCAAATTTTATCTTCTTTTCCAACCGTTGCTCGTTGTACGATTAAAGTGACAAAACCAAATCCACCCATTCAAGGTCATTATGAATCTGTAGCAGTAGAAATTGTAAGGGGTCGTTAGATGGAAAATTATGCGTATATTGCTCTTGGCTCTAATATCGGTGATCGCCTATATTACCTGCGGGAAGCTGTCAAAATGTTGGATAGACATGAACAAATTTCCGTCACTGCTGCTTCATCTATTTATGAGACGGAACCGGTCGGTTATGTGAATCAAGATAAGTTTTTAAATATGGTTATAAAAATTTATACAACTCTTTCTCCTTTTGCATTGCTAGACGTCACGCAAAATATCGAACAAAAACTTGGGAGAAAAAGGGAAATACGGTGGGGACCACGAACGTTAGACCTTGACATTTTATTATATAATCATGAAAATATTGAAACAGAACAACTTATCATTCCTCATCCGCGTATGACAGAGCGGGCGTTTGTTATGATTCCGTTATTGGAATTAAATCACGATATCCATTTTCCAAATATTTCTGAACGTTTAGCATGCCTCATAGATCGACTACCTGACAAAGAAGGAGTTCGTGTATGGAAGCAGAAAAATGGGGAAGACGTATTCGCGCTTTTCGAAAGCTGAAAGGATATACACAGGAAAAATTGGCAAAAGATCTGGGGGTATCTGTGTCCATTTTAGGAGAAGTTGAGCGTGGAAATCGCTTACCGTCGGAGCAATTAATAGAGAAAATTGCCGAACGGTTAAATATATCTGTAGAAGAGCTTGCACCGCCACGTTCAGAGCCTAGGGAATAAGAAAGGAGGGTAAACCGATGTTTAAAATCGGAGATGTAGAAATTAAAAATCGTGTTGTTCTTGCTCCAATGGCCGGTGTGTGCAATTCGGCATTCCGTCTCACGGTAAAAGAGTTTGGGGCAGGGCTTGTTTGTGCGGAAATGGTAAGTGATAAAGGGATCGTGTACAATAACGAAAAAACGCTAGGCATGTTATATATTGATGAACGGGAAAAACCATTAAGTTTGCAAATTTTTGGCGGAGAAAAGGAAACGCTTGTAGAAGCCGCAAAATTTGTCGATAAACATACGAATGCGGATATCATCGATATTAATATGGGATGTCCTGTTCCAAAAGTCACGAAATGCGATGCGGGTGCGAAATGGCTTTTAGATCCAAATAAGATTTATGATGTAGTTGCCGCCATTGTAGATGCAGTGGAAAAACCTGTGACAGTAAAAATGCGAATCGGTTGGGACGAAAATCATATTTACGCAGTAGAAAACGCGCAAGCTGTAGAACGCGCTGGCGGTAAGGCAGTAGCGGTTCACGGAAGAACGAGAGTACAGATGTACGAAGGAAAAGCAGATTGGAATATCATTAAACAAGTAAAAGAAGCAGTGAATATTCCTGTCATTGGAAATGGGGATGTAAAAACACCGCAAGATGCAAAGCGGATGCTTGAAGAAACAGGCGTGGACGGCGTGATGATCGGACGCGCTGCACTTGGAAACCCATGGATGATTTACCGCACAGTCCGTTATTTAGAAACAGGGGAATTAATCCCGGAACCAACGGTAAGAGAAAAAATAGAAGTATGTCTTTTACATTTAGATCGCCTCATTGCATTAAAAGGCGAGCATATTGCAGTAAAAGAAATGCGGAAACATGCGGCATGGTATTTAAAAGGGGTGCGCGGTAACGCAAAAATTCGCAATGCCATTAATGAATGTGACACTCGTGAACAGCTTGCCACCCTTTTACTTAACTTTGCCGAAGAAGTAGAAAGCAAAGAACAGGCGAATGCACAGGCTGTGTAAATGGATCAATAAAAGATTGCGGTTATTCACTGCCAGCCGTTGCTGGCAGTATTTTTCATAAAAACTTTTTTAAATGGAGTGAAGGCCATATGAGTCATGAAGAATTAAACGATCAATTACTAGTCCGTAGGGAAAAATTAAATAAATTGAGAGAAATGGGAATTGATCCGTTTGGAAAACGGTTTGAGCGCACACATAAAGCAAAAGAGTTATTTGATTTATATGGGGATTTATCCAAAGAAGAGCTAGAAGAGAAACAAATAAAAGTTGCCGTTGCCGGACGTATTATGACAAAACGCGGCAAAGGTAAAGCTGGGTTTGCCCATATTCAAGATGTTACGGGGCAAATTCAAATTTACGTTCGTGAAGATACAGTTGGTGAGGAGCAATACGAGCTTTTCAAAACTTCTGACTTAGGAGATATTATCGGTGTTTATGGAACAGTATTTAAAACAAAAGTAGGAGAGCTGTCCATTAAAGTATCTTCTTATGAGTTTTTAACGAAAGCATTGCGTCCACTTCCAGAGAAATACCATGGACTAAAAGATATTGAACAACGCTATCGTCAACGGTACTTAGATTTAATTATGAATCCGGAGAGCAAAAATACGTTTATCACTCGCAGCCGAATTATTCAAGCGATGCGCCGCTACTTGGACAGCCACGGCTATTTAGAAGTAGAAACACCGATGATGCATTCCATTGCCGGAGGAGCAGCAGCTCGTCCATTTATCACTCACCATAATGCGTTGGATATGCCATTATATATGCGGATTGCGATCGAGCTTCATTTGAAACGTTTAATTGTCGGCGGATTAGAAAAGGTATATGAAATTGGGCGCGTGTTCCGTAATGAAGGGATTTCTACTCGACATAATCCGGAATTTACGATGCTTGAGCTATATGAAGCATATGCAGATTTCCGCGATATTATGAAATTGACAGAAAATTTAATTGCTCATATCGCGCAAGAGGTATTAGGAACGACAAAAATCCAATATGGAGAGCATACAGTTGATTTAACTCCTGAGTGGAAACGACTTCATATGGTAGATGCGATTAAGGAATACGTAGGTGTCGATTTTTGGAAACAAATGAGCGATGAAGAGGCTAGAGAATTGGCAAAAGAGCATGGTGTTGAAATAGCGCCGCACATGACGTTTGGTCATATTGTTAATGAGTTTTTTGAGCAAAAAGTAGAGGACAAGCTCATTCAACCGACGTTTATTTACGGACACCCGGTAGAAATCTCGCCGTTAGCGAAGAAAAATCCAGACGATCCGCGCTTCACAGATCGCTTTGAATTGTTTATCGTTGGTCGTGAACACGCGAATGCATTTACTGAGTTAAATGATCCGATTGACCAACGTGAGCGCTTTGAGGCACAGCTGAAAGAGCGAGAGCAAGGAAATGACGAAGCGCACGAGATGGACGAGGACTTCATTGAAGCGCTTGAATATGGAATGCCACCAACAGGCGGTTTAGGTATTGGCGTTGATCGACTTGTTATGCTATTAACAAATTCACCGTCTATTCGTGACGTATTGTTATTCCCGCAAATGCGTAATAAATAAGATATCATGTCCCCTATGATCAAAAAAATCATAGGGGACATAAGATTTTTAAAAAAGTAGTTGACTTTTATATTCATAATTGATATATTAGTAAACGTCGCTTTTGAAAAACGAATAAAACAAAAAGTGATTGACAATAAAATTTTAAAATGATATATTAACAAGGTCGTTTTAAAAAAGAATGTTCTTTGAAAACTGAACAAAACGAAGCGTCCACAACGAAAAGCGAAGGCAACTGATTAGCCCCCGGCAGGCGCTGGAGGGCTCGCGAGGAGGCTGTTGCCGCCACAGCGAGACCGAAGCGGCCCGAGGGGCTAGGAGCCGAAGCTGGACAATAAGAAATGCTGAAGCGCCGCGATCAGCTCTCGAAGCCAAATGTTCTTCACCCGCTGAAGTGCTTGCACTTCGAGGGGGAAGGTTATTTGGCACGAGAGAGCTAGGCGCTGAAGCTGGACAATGTGAAAAGCTGAAGCGCTTGACACCTTCGGTGTCAGTGAAGAATTAAATAAGCCAATCAACTTTCTTTTTGGAGAGTTTGATCCTGGCTCAGGACGAACGCTGGCGGCGTGCCTAATACATGCAAGTCGAGCGGACCGAACGGAAGCTTGCTTCTGTTCGGTTAGCGGCGGACGGGTGAGTAACACGTGGGTAACCTGCCCGTAAGACCGGGATAACTCCGGGAAACCGGGGCTAATACCGGATAACACCGAAGACCGCATGGTCTTTGGTTGAAAGGTGGCTTTTGCTACCACTTACGGATGGGCCCGCGGCGCATTAGCTAGTTGGTGAGGTAACGGCTCACCAAGGCGACGATGCGTAGCCGGCCTGAGAGGGTGACCGGCCACACTGGGACTGAGACACGGCCCAGACTCCTACGGGAGGCAGCAGTAGGGAATCTTCCGCAATGGACGAAAGTCTGACGGAGCGACGCCGCGTGAGCGAAGAAGGTCTTCGGATCGTAAAGCTCTGTTGTTAGGGAAGAAGAAGTACCGTTCGAATAGGGCGGTACGGTGACGGTACCTAACGAGAAAGCCCCGGCTAACTACGTGCCAGCAGCCGCGGTAATACGTAGGGGGCGAGCGTTGTCCGGAATTATTGGGCGTAAAGCGCGCGCAGGCGGTCCCTTAAGTCTGATGTGAAAGCCCACGGCTCAACCGTGGAGGGTCATTGGAAACTGGGGGACTTGAGTGCAGAAGAGGAGAGCGGAATTCCACGTGTAGCGGTGAAATGCGTAGAGATGTGGAGGAACACCAGTGGCGAAGGCGGCTCTCTGGTCTGTAACTGACGCTGAGGCGCGAAAGCGTGGGGAGCAAACAGGATTAGATACCCTGGTAGTCCACGCCGTAAACGATGAGTGCTAAGTGTTAGAGGGGTTTTCCCTTTAGTGCTGTAGCTAACGCGTTAAGCACTCCGCCTGGGGAGTACGGCCGCAAGGCTGAAACTCAAAGGAATTGACGGGGGCCCGCACAAGCGGTGGAGCATGTGGTTTAATTCGAAGCAACGCGAAGAACCTTACCAGGTCTTGACATCCCCTGACAACCCTGGAGACAGGGCGTTCCCCCTTCGGGGGGGACAGGGTGACAGGTGGTGCATGGTTGTCGTCAGCTCGTGTCGTGAGATGTTGGGTTAAGTCCCGCAACGAGCGCAACCCTCGCCCCTAGTTGCCAGCATTCAGTTGGGCACTCTAGGGGGACTGCCGGTGACAAACCGGAGGAAGGTGGGGATGACGTCAAATCATCATGCCCCTTATGACCTGGGCTACACACGTGCTACAATGGGCGGTACAAAGGGCTGCGAACCCGCGAGGGGGAGCGAATCCCAAAAAGCCGCTCTCAGTTCGGATTGCAGGCTGCAACTCGCCTGCATGAAGCCGGAATCGCTAGTAATCGCGGATCAGCATGCCGCGGTGAATACGTTCCCGGGCCTTGTACACACCGCCCGTCACACCACGAGAGCTTGCAACACCCGAAGTCGGTGAGGTAACCCTTTAAGGGAGCCAGCCGCCGAAGGTGGGGCAAGTGATTGGGGTGAAGTCGTAACAAGGTAGCCGTACCGGAAGGTGCGGCTGGATCACCTCCTTTCTAAGGATGATACGAAAAGCGAAGGCGACTGGTTAGCCCCGACAGGCGCTGGAGGGCTCGCGAGGAGGCTGTTGCCGCCGCAGCGAGACCGAAGCGGCCCGAGGGGCTAGGAGCCGAAGCTAGACAGTACGAAAAGCGGAAGCGCCGCGATCAGCTCTCGAAGCCAAATGTTCTTCACCCGCTGAAGTGCTTGCACTTCGAGGGGGGAAGGTTATTTGGCACAAGAGAGCTAGGCGCTGGAGCTAGACAGTACGAAAAGCGGAAGCGGCTGCCCTTATGGGCTAGTCGGAAGTGGACGCTTCGGGTTTGTTCAGTTTTGAGGGAACATGTTTATGTTCTCTTCAATCAATCCGTTTTGCGCCTGCGTCTACGAGCGAATTCAAAGATGATGGATTCCTCGGCGCAAGGCAGCAGAGAAGTTGATTCAAGGCAGTAGCCTTGTTCAGTTTTGAGGGAGCATTCTACTCCTTCAAGTGCTTTGTGTCTGCGTCTGCTAGTAAATTCGAGGAAGCAGGATTCCTCGACACAAGGCTGCAAGGAAGCATACTCAAGTAGTCGCCTTGCGCCTGCGTCTATGAGCGGATGCAGGAAATAAGTTGGTTCCTTGAAAACTAGATAACCGAGAAGAAAAGCGGAGGCGCCGCGATTAGCCCCGATAGGCGCTGGAGGGCCTGCGAGGAGGCTATTGCCGCCATGGCAGGACCGAAGCGACCGTGAGGGGCTAGGCGCCGAAGCTAGACAAAGGAAGAAGCCGAGAAGCGAAGGCGGCAAGCATGAAGCTGTTTTCGCATGGTTAAGTTAGAAAGGGCGCACGGTGGATGCCTTGGCACTAGGAGCCGATGAAGGACGGGGCAAACGCCGAAACGCTTCGGGGAGCTGTAAGCAAGCGTTGATCCGGAGATGTCCGAATGGGGAAACCCACTGTCCGTAATGGGGCAGTATCCATACCTGAATCCATAGGGTATGGAGGGCACACCCGGGGAACTGAAACATCTAAGTACCCGGAGGAGAAGAAAGCAACCGCGATTCCCTGAGTAGCGGCGAGCGAAACGGGAACAGCCCAAACCAAGAGGCTTGCCTCTTGGGGTTGTAGGACCACTCACATGGGAGTTACAAAGGAACGGGGTAGACGAAGCGGTCTGGAAAGGCCCGCCAGAGAAGGTGACAGCCCTGTAGTCGAAACTTCGTTCCCTCCCGAGTGGATCCTGAGTACGGCGGGACACGGGGAATCCCGTCGGAAGCAGGGAGGACCATCTCCCAAGGCTAAATACTCCCTAGTGACCGATAGTGAACCAGTACCGTGAGGGAAAGGTGAAAAGCACCCCGGAAGGGGAGTGAAAGAGAACCTGAAACCGTGTGCCTACAAGTAGTCAGAGCCCGTTTATGGGTGATGGCGTGCCTTTTGTAGAATGAACCGGCGAGTTACGATGACGTGCGAGGTTAAGTCGAAGAGACGGAGCCGCAGCGAAAGCGAGTCTGAATAGGGCGTTAAGTACGTCGTCGTAGACCCGAAACCAGGTGATCTACCCATGTCCAGGGTGAAGGTAGGGTAACACCTACTGGAGGCCCGAACCCACGTACGTTGAAAAGTGCGGGGATGAGGTGTGGGTAGGGGTGAAATGCCAATCGAACCTGGAGATAGCTGGTTCTCCCCGAAATAGCTTTAGGGCTAGCCTCAAGGGAAGAGTCTTGGAGGTAGAGCACTGATTGAGCTAGGGGCCCTCATCGGGTTACCGAACTCAGTCAAACTCCGAATGCCAACGACTTATCCTTGGGAGTCAGACTACGAGTGATAAGATCCGTGGTCGAGAGGGAAACAGCCCAGACCACCAGCTAAGGTCCCAAAGTGCACGTTAAGTGGAAAAGGATGTGGAGTTGCCCAGACAACCAGGATGTTGGCTTAGAAGCAGCCATCATTTAAAGAGTGCGTAATAGCTCACTGGTCGAGTGACTCTGCGCCGAAAATGTACCGGGGGCTAAACGTGCCACCGAAGCTGTGGGATGACCGTTGGTCATCGGTAGGGGAGCGTTCTAAGCGCGCCGAAGCGGGACCGGAAGGACTCGTGGAGCGCTTAGAAGTGAGAATGCCGGTGTGAGTAGCGAAAACAGAGGTGAGAATCCTCTGCACCGAAAGCCTAAGGTTTCCTGAGGAAGGTTCGTCCGCTCAGGGTTAGTCGGGACCTAAGCCGAGGCCGAAAGGCGTAGGTGATGGGCAACAGGTTGAGATTCCTGTACCACCTCCTCACCGTTTGAGCAATGGGGGGACGCAGGAAGGTAGGGCGAGCAGGCTGCTGGAATAGCCTGTCCAAGCGGTTAGGCTGCCAGATAGGCAAATCCGTCTGGCGCAAAGGCTGAGCCGTGATGGCGAAGGGACCATCGGTCCCGAAGTCCCCGATCCTACACTGCCAAGAAAAGCCTCTAGCGAGGTGAGAGGTGCCCGTACCGCAAACCGACACAGGTAGGCGAGGAGAGAATCCTAAGGTGCGCGGGAGAACTCTCGTTAAGGAACTCGGCAAAATGACCCCGTAACTTCGGGAGAAGGGGTGCTCTCTTGGGTGATGAGCCCGAGAGAGCCGCAGTGAAAAGGCCCAAGCGACTGTTTACCAAAAACACAGGTCTCTGCGAAGCCGAAAGGCGAAGTATAGGGGCTGACACCTGCCCGGTGCTGGAAGGTTAAGGGGAGCGCTTAAGCCGCAAGGCTGAAGGTGCGAACCGAAGCCCAGTAAACGGCGGCCGTAACTATAACGGTCCTAAGGTAGCGAAATTCCTTGTCGGGTAAGTTCCGACCCGCACGAAAGGTGTAACGACTTGGGCACTGTCTCAACGAGAGACCCGGTGAAATCATACTACCTGTGAAGATGCAGGTTACCCGCGACAGGACGGAAAGACCCCGTGGAGCTTTACTGCAGCCTGATATGGAATTTTGGTATCGCTTGTACAGGATAGGTGGGAGCCTGAGAAGCCGGAGCGCCAGCTTCGGTGGAGGCGCCGGTGGGATACCACCCTGGCGGTATTGAAATTCTAACCCGCACCCCTTATCGGGGTGGGAGACAGTGTCAGGTGGGCAGTTTGACTGGGGCGGTCGCCTCCCAAAAGGTAACGGAGGCGCCCAAAGGTTCCCTCAGAATGGTTGGAAATCATTCGTAGAGTGCAAAGGCACAAGGGAGCTTGACTGCGAGACGGACAGGTCGAGCAGGGACGAAAGTCGGGCTTAGTGATCCGGTGGTTCCGTATGGAAGGGCCATCGCTCAACGGATAAAAGCTACCCCGGGGATAACAGGCTGATCTCCCCCAAGAGTCCACATCGACGGGGAGGTTTGGCACCTCGATGTCGGCTCATCGCATCCTGGGGCTGTAGTCGGTCCCAAGGGTTGGGCTGTTCGCCCATTAAAGCGGTACGCGAGCTGGGTTCAGAACGTCGTGAGACAGTTCGGTCCCTATCCGTCGCGGGCGCAGGAAATTTGAGAGGAGCTGTCCTTAGTACGAGAGGACCGGGATGGACGCACCGCTGGTGTACCAGTTGTCCCGCCAGGGGCACCGCTGGGTAGCTATGTGCGGAAGGGATAAGCGCTGAAAGCATCTAAGCGTGAAGCCCCCCTCAAGATGAGATTTCCCATCGCGTCAAGCGAGTAAGATCCCTCGAAGATGACGAGGTCGATAGGTCCGAGGTGGAAGCGTGGCGACACGTGGAGCTGACGGATACTAATCGATCGAGGACTTAACCAAGCGGAAAAGTGGAGGCGAGCGCTTAGCGCCAAAAGAAAAATGTTCTTCGCCCGTAGAGGTGCTTGCACCTCAAGGGAGAAGGTTATTTGGCGCAAGAGAGCTAGGCACCGGAGCTAGACAACGGAAAAGCATAGGCCGCCTATGCAAGACGGCTTCTTCCAAACGGACGGTTATCTAGTTTTGAGGGAATGAAATTTCCCTTGACAATGTCAATGATTGAACTATAATGGAACTTGTCCATTACTTGCCTAGTGACAATAGCGGAGAGGAAACACCCGTTCCCATCCCGAACACGGAAGTTAAGCTCTCCAGCGCCGATGGTAGTTGGGGCCAGCGCCCCTGCAAGAGTAGGTCGTTGCTAGGCAGTTTATTATGGAGGATTAGCTCAGCTGGGAGAGCACTTGCCTTACAAGCAAGGGGTCGGCGGTTCGATCCCGTCATCCTCCACCATTACTTATTACAAATAGAATCAGTTGCTTTTCTCGAATGATGAGCCATTAGCTCAGTAGGTAGAGCATCTGACTTTTAATCAGAGGGTCGGAGGTTCGAATCCTCCATGGCTCACTCTTTGACCGCGGGTGTGGCGGAATTGGCAGACGCGCTAGATTCAGGGTCTAGTGCCCTTTACGGGCGTGGGGGTTCAAGTCCCTTCACCCGCACTCTATAACTCTATATTGAAGATGCGGAAGTAGTTCAGTGGTAGAACACCACCTTGCCAAGGTGGGGGTCGCGGGTTCGAGTCCCGTCTTCCGCTCCATTAATCGCCGGGGTGGCGGAATTGGCAGACGCACAGGACTTAAAATCCTGGGGTAGGTAACTACCGTGCCGGTTCGAGTCCGGCCCTCGGCATATGCGCTCGTAGCTCAATTGGATAGAGCATCTGACTACGGATCAGAAGGTTAGGGGTTCGAATCCTCTCGAGCGCGCCATTACGGGAAGTAGCTCAGCTTGGTAGAGCACATGGTTTGGGACCATGGGGTCGCAGGTTCGAATCCTGTCTTCCCGATTTAGAAAATATGGGGCCTTAGCTCAGCTGGGAGAGCGCCTGCTTTGCACGCAGGAGGTCATCGGTTCGATCCCGATAGGCTCCACTTATTCAAAAATTTAATGTTCTTTGAAAACTGAACAAAACGAAGCGTCCACAACGAAAAGCGAAGGCGACTTGACACCTTCGGTGTCAGTGACGAATTAAATAAGCCAATCAACTTTCTTTTTGGAGAGTTTGATCCTGGCTCAGGACGAACGCTGGCGGCGTGCCTAATACATGCAAGTCGAGCGGACCGAGCGGGAGCTTGCTTCTGTTCGGTTAGCGGCGGACGGGTGAGTAACACGTGGGTAACCTGCCCGTAAGACCGGGATAACTCCGGGAAACCGGGGCTAATACCGGATAACACCGAAGACCGCATGGTCTTTGGTTGAAAGGTGGCTTTTGCTACCACTTACGGATGGGCCCGCGGCGCATTAGCTAGTTGGTGAGGTAACGGCTCACCAAGGCGACGATGCGTAGCCGGCCTGAGAGGGTGACCGGCCACACTGGGACTGAGACACGGCCCAGACTCCTACGGGAGGCAGCAGTAGGGAATCTTCCGCAATGGACGAAAGTCTGACGGAGCGACGCCGCGTGAGCGAAGAAGGTCTTCGGATCGTAAAGCTCTGTTGTTAGGGAAGAAGAAGTACCGTTCGAATAGGGCGGTACGGTGACGGTACCTAACGAGAAAGCCCCGGCTAACTACGTGCCAGCAGCCGCGGTAATACGTAGGGGGCGAGCGTTGTCCGGAATTATTGGGCGTAAAGCGCGCGCAGGCGGTCCCTTAAGTCTGATGTGAAAGCCCACGGCTCAACCGTGGAGGGTCATTGGAAACTGGGGGACTTGAGTGCAGAAGAGGAGAGCGGAATTCCACGTGTAGCGGTGAAATGCGTAGAGATGTGGAGGAACACCAGTGGCGAAGGCGGCTCTCTGGTCTGTAACTGACGCTGAGGCGCGAAAGCGTGGGGAGCAAACAGGATTAGATACCCTGGTAGTCCACGCCGTAAACGATGAGTGCTAAGTGTTAGAGGGGTTTTCCCTTTAGTGCTGTAGCTAACGCGTTAAGCACTCCGCCTGGGGAGTACGGCCGCAAGGCTGAAACTCAAAGGAATTGACGGGGGCCCGCACAAGCGGTGGAGCATGTGGTTTAATTCGAAGCAACGCGAAGAACCTTACCAGGTCTTGACATCCCCTGACAACCCTGGAGACAGGGCGTTCCCCCTTCGGGGGGGACAGGGTGACAGGTGGTGCATGGTTGTCGTCAGCTCGTGTCGTGAGATGTTGGGTTAAGTCCCGCAACGAGCGCAACCCTCGCCCCTAGTTGCCAGCATTCAGTTGGGCACTCTAGGGGACTGCCGGCTAAAAGTCGGAGGAAGGTGGGGATGACGTCAAATCATCATGCCCCTTATGACCTGGGCTACACACGTGCTACAATGGGCGGTACAAAGGGCTGCGAACCCGCGAGGGGGAGCGAATCCCAAAAAGCCGCTCTCAGTTCGGATTGCAGGCTGCAACTCGCCTGCATGAAGCCGGAATCGCTAGTAATCGCGGATCAGCATGCCGCGGTGAATACGTTCCCGGGCCTTGTACACACCGCCCGTCACACCACGAGAGCTTGCAACACCCGAAGTCGGTGAGGTAACCCGTAAGGGAGCCAGCCGCCGAAGGTGGGGCAAGTGATTGGGGTGAAGTCGTAACAAGGTAGCCGTACCGGAAGGTGCGGCTGGATCACCTCCTTTCTAAGGATGATACGAAAAGCGAAGGCGACTGGTTAGCCCCGACAGGCGCTGGAGGGCTCGCGAGGAGGCTGTTGCCGCCGCAGCGAGACCGAAGCGGCCCGAGGGGCTAGGAGCCGAAGCTAGACAGTACGAAAAGCGGAAGCGCCGCGATCAGCTCTCGAAGCCAAATGTTCTTCACCCGCAGAAGTGCTTGCACTTCGAGGGGGAAGGTTATTTGGCACAAGAGAGCTAGGCGCTGGAGCTAGACAGTACGAAAAGCGGAAGCGGCTGCCCTTATGGGCTAGTCGGAAGTGGACGCTTCGGGTTTGTTCAGTTTTGAGGGAACATGTTTATGTTCTCTTCAATCAATCCGTTTTGCGCCTGCGTCTACCAGCGGATTCAAGGAAGCTGGATTCCTCGGCGCAAGGCTGCAAGGAAGCATACTCAAGTAGTCGCCTTGCGCCTGCGTCTATGAGCGGATGCAGGAAATAAGTTGGTTCCTTGAAAACTAGATAACCGAGAAAAAAAGCGGAGGCGCCGCGATTAGCTCTCGAAGTCAAATGTTCTTCACCCACAGAAGTGCTTGCACTTCGAGGGGGAAGGTTATTTGACAAGAGAGCTAGGCGCCGAAGCTAGACAAAGGAAGAAGCCGAGAAGCGAAGGCGGCTAGCGTGAAGCTGTTTTCGCATGGTTAAGTTAGAAAGGGCGCACGGTGGATGCCTTGGCACTAGGAGCCGATGAAGGACGGGGCAAACGCCGAAACGCTTCGGGGAGCTGTAAGCAAGCGTTGATCCGGAGATGTCCGAATGGGGAAACCCACTGCCCGTAATGGAGCAGTATCCATACCTGAATCCATAGGGTATGGAGGGCACACCCGGGGAACTGAAACATCTAAGTACCCGGAGGAGAAGAAAGCAACCGCGATTCCCTGAGTAGCGGCGAGCGAAACGGGAACAGCCCAAACCAAGAGGCTTGCCTCTTGGGGTTGTAGGACCACTCACATGGGAGTTACAAAGGAACGGGGTAGACGAAGCGGTCTGGAAAGGCCCGCCAGAGAAGGTGACAGCCCTGTAGTCGAAACTTCGTTCCCTCCCGAGTGGATCCTGAGTACGGCGGGACACGGGGAATCCCGTCGGAAGCAGGGAGGACCATCTCCCAAGGCTAAATACTCCCTAGTGACCGATAGTGAACCAGTACCGTGAGGGAAAGGTGAAAAGCACCCCGGAAGGGGAGTGAAAGAGAACCTGAAACCGTGTGCCTACAAGTAGTCAGAGCCCGTTTATGGGTGATGGCGTGCCTTTTGTAGAATGAACCGGCGAGTTACGATGACGTGCGAGGTTAAGTCGAAGAGACGGAGCCGCAGCGAAAGCGAGTCTGAATAGGGCGTTAAGTACGTCGTCGTAGACCCGAAACCAGGTGATCTACCCATGTCCAGGGTGAAGGTAGGGTAACACCTACTGGAGGCCCGAACCCACGTACGTTGAAAAGTGCGGGGATGAGGTGTGGGTAGGGGTGAAATGCCAATCGAACCTGGAGATAGCTGGTTCTCCCCGAAATAGCTTTAGGGCTAGCCTCAAGGGAAGAGTCTTGGAGGTAGAGCACTGATTGAGCTAGGGGCCCTCATCGGGTTACCGAACTCAGTCAAACTCCGAATGCCAACGACTTATCCTTGGGAGTCAGACTACGAGTGATAAGATCCGTGGTCGAGAGGGAAACAGCCCAGACCACCAGCTAAGGTCCCAAAGTGCACGTTAAGTGGAAAAGGATGTGGAGTTGCCCAGACAACCAGGATGTTGGCTTAGAAGCAGCCATCATTTAAAGAGTGCGTAATAGCTCACTGGTCGAGTGACTCTGCGCCGAAAATGTACCGGGGCTAAACGTGCCACCGAAGCTGTGGGATGACCGCCCGTCATCGGTAGGGGAGCGTTCTAAGCGCGCCGAAGCGGGACCGGAAGGACTCGTGGAGCGCTTAGAAGTGAGAATGCCGGTGTGAGTAGCGAAAACAGAGGTGAGAATCCTCTGCACCGAAAGCCTAAGGTTTCCTGAGGAAGGTTCGTCCGCTCAGGGTTAGTCGGGACCTAAGCCGAGGCCGAAAGGCGTAGGTGATGGGCAACAGGTTGAGATTCCTGTACCACCTCCTCACCGTTTGAGCAATGGGGGGACGCAGGAAGGTAGGGCGAGCAGGCTGCTGGAATAGCCTGTCCAAGCGGTTAGGCTGCCAGATAGGCAAATCCGTCTGGCGCAAAGGCTGAGCCGTGATGGCGAAGGGACCATCGGTCCCGAAGTCCCCGATCCTACACTGCCAAGAAAAGCCTCTAGCGAGGTGAGAGGTGCCCGTACCGCAAACCGACACAGGTAGGCGAGGAGAGAATCCTAAGGTGCGCGGGAGAACTCTCGTTAAGGAACTCGGCAAAATGACCCCGTAACTTCGGGAGAAGGGGTGCTCTCTTGGGTGATGAGCCCGAGAGAGCCGCAGTGAAAAGGCCCAAGCGACTGTTTACCAAAAACACAGGTCTCTGCGAAGCCGAAAGGCGAAGTATAGGGGCTGACACCTGCCCGGTGCTGGAAGGTTAAGGGGAGCGCTTAAGCCGCAAGGCTGAAGGTGCGAACCGAAGCCCCAGTAAACGGCGGCCGTAACTATAACGGTCCTAAGGTAGCGAAATTCCTTGTCGGGTAAGTTCCGACCCGCACGAAAGGTGTAACGACTTGGGCACTGTCTCAACGAGAGACCCGGTGAAATCATACTACCTGTGAAGATGCAGGTTACCCGCGACAGGACGGAAAGACCCCGTGGAGCTTTACTGCAGCCTGATATGGAATTTTGGTATCGCTTGTACAGGATAGGTGGGAGCCTGAGAAGCCGGAGCGCCAGCTTCGGTGGAGGCGCCGGTGGGATACCACCCTGGCGGTATTGAAATTCTAACCCGCACCCCTTATCGGGGTGGGAGACAGTGTCAGGTGGGCAGTTTGACTGGGGCGGTCGCCTCCCAAAAGGTAACGGAGGCGCCCAAAGGTTCCCTCAGAATGGTTGGAAATCATTCGTAGAGTGCAAAGGCACAAGGGAGCTTGACTGCGAGACGGACAGGTCGAGCAGGGACGAAAGTCGGGCTTAGTGATCCGGTGGTTCCGTATGGAAGGGCCATCGCTCAACGGATAAAAGCTACCCCGGGGATAACAGGCTGATCTCCCCCAAGAGTCCACATCGACGGGGAGGTTTGGCACCTCGATGTCGGCTCATCGCATCCTGGGGCTGTAGTCGGTCCCAAGGGTTGGGCTGTTCGCCCATTAAAGCGGTACGCGAGCTGGGTTCAGAACGTCGTGAGACAGTTCGGTCCCTATCCGTCGCGGGCGCAGGAAATTTGAGAGGAGCTGTCCTTAGTACGAGAGGACCGGGATGGACGCACCGCTGGTGTACCAGTTGTCCCGCCAGGGGCACCGCTGGGTAGCTATGTGCGGAAGGGATAAGCGCTGAAAGCATCTAAGCGTGAAGCCCCCCTCAAGATGAGATTTCCCATCGCGTCAAGCGAGTAAGATCCCTCGAAGATGACGAGGTCGATAGGTCCGAGGTGGAAGCGTGGCGACACGTGGAGCTGACGGATACTAATCGATCGAGGACTTAACCAAGCGGAAAAGCGGAGGCGAGCGCTTAGCGCCAAAAGGAAAATGTTCTTCGCCCGTAGAGGTGCTTGCACCTCAAGGGAGAAGGTTATTTGGCGCAAGAGAGCTAGGCACCGGAGCTAGACAAAGCGAAAAGCGGAGGACGCTAGGAGCTAGACAATGGAAAAGCGTAGGCCGCCTACGCAAGACGGCTTCTTCCAAACGGACGGTTATCTAGTTTTGAGGGAACGAAATCCCTCTTGACAAACGTGATGATTGGAATATAATAATAAATGTCCAATTGAGATAATTGCCTAGTGACAATAGCGGAGAGGAAACACCCGTTCCCATCCCGAACACGGAAGTTAAGCTCTCCAGCGCCGATGGTAGTTGGGGCCAGCGCCCCTGCAAGAGTAGGTCGTTGCTAGGCAATGTAAAAAGAAGCATGCCTTAATGAAAGGCATGCTTCTTTTTTTCTATATTTGCTTACCCTTTCCTTTTATTACCTAAAATCATGTTTCATTTTCGAAAAAAAAAGGAAATCATATGACTAGCCATTTTTGTGAGTGACCCTTGCATTTTTTTATAATAAACTATATAGTAGAAGTAAGGTCAAATATAGTCAAAGTCAACTTGGTTTGTAAGGAGGAGGTAGAGTGCCAAACATTTCTGATATTATTGAGCAATATTTAAAACAGGTATTAAATATGAGCGGTAAAGACATTGTGGAAATCAAAAGAAGTGAAATTGCTGATAAATTTCAATGTGTTCCCTCACAAATTAATTATGTTATTAATACAAGATTTACGCTAGAGCGAGGATATAT
The DNA here is from genome assembly GCF_027942335.1 of Geobacillus sp. CX412. Classification (NCBI taxonomy): domain Bacteria; kingdom Bacillati; phylum Bacillota; class Bacilli; order Caryophanales; family Anoxybacillaceae; genus Geobacillus; species Geobacillus sp. CX412. Next base: position 3,368,607 of record NZ_CP103461.1, on the reverse strand, counting down.
TGTTGAGAGTAAGCGCGGTGGCGGTGGTTACATCCGCATTATGAAAGTGAAAACAAAAAGTGAAGCACAGTTAATTGATCAACTGTTAGAATTAATCCAGCATCGGATTAGTCAATCAAATGCGGAAGATATTATTGATCGTCTTGTCGAGGAAAAAGTAATTACCGAACGAGAAGCAAAGATTATGCTAAGCGTAATGGACCGTTCTGTATTATACATCGATTTGCCCCAACGTGATGAATTGAGAGCACGCATGCTAAGAGCGATGTTGATATCGCTAAAATATAAGTAGGGAGGGGATAAAGTTGATATGTCAGGAATGCAATCAAAGACCGGCAACAGTGCATTTTACGAAAATTATAAACGGCGAAAAAACCGAATTTCATCTTTGCGAACAATGCGCTCAAGAGAATAGTGATATGTTTATGTTTTACGGAAATGATGACTTTTCCTTTAATAATTTATTAGCTGGCCTGCTTAATTTTTCATCTCCAATGAAAGAAATGACGTCAAGCCCGTTCCAAAGCACCGATATTTTACAATGCGAGAAGTGTACAATGACTTATCATCAGTTTACAAAAACAGGCCGTTTCGGCTGTTCAAACTGTTACCGCACATTTGCTAGATATTTACCACCAATATTAAAAAGACTCCATAGCGGAAATACAACCCATGCTGGAAAAATACCGAAACGAAAAGGTGGAACACTCCATCTGCGCAAGCAAATTGCTATGTTAAAACAAAAACTGCAAGAACTTGTGGCGAGAGAAGAATTTGAAAAGGCGGCAGAGGTTCGTGATCAAATTCGCTCTCTTGAATATCAGTTGCATCAACATCGAGGGGGGGAGATGTAGTTATATGTCGTTTGAGAAGTTTTTTAATACGGCGGTCAGTTCTTGGATGAGTCAAGAGGGGCCTGATTCTGATATCGTGTTAAGCAGCCGTATCCGTTTAGCAAGAAACATTGTTGATTTTCAGTTTCCAACAGTATTTAACAATGAGGAAGCACAGCAAATTGTTTCATTGTTTGAGCAAACATTTGCTCATCGTTTTTACCCGTCTGTCGGTCGTTTTGAATTGTTAAAAATGTCAGAGCTTCAACCGATTGAAAAAAGGGTATTGGTAGAAAAGCATTTAATTAGCCCGCATTTGGCAGAAGATTCTCCTTTTGGGGCGTGCTTGCTTTCAGAAAATGAAGAAATAAGCATTATGATTAATGAAGAGGATCACATTCGTATTCAATGTTTATTTCCTGGTCTTCAATTAACAGAAGCGTTAAAAGTGGCTAATGAGCTTGATGATTGGATTGAGGAACATGTCAATTATGCGTTTGATGAAAAACTCGGATATTTAACAAGCTGTCCGACAAACGTTGGAACAGGGATGCGCGCTTCTGTTATGATGCATCTCCCGGCTCTCGTTTTAACACAGCAAATAAACCGCATTATTCCAGCAATCAACCAACTAGGATTAGTAGTACGCGGAACATATGGAGAAGGCAGTGAGGCGTTAGGTAACATTTTCCAAATTTCAAATCAAATTACATTAGGAAAGTCGGAAGAGGATATTGTGGAAGATTTGAAAAGCGTTGTTCAACAATTAATTGCCCAGGAAAGAATGGCGAGGGAGACATTAGTCAAAACTTTAAACATACAATTAGAAGACAGAGTATTCCGTTCTTATGGGATATTAGCAAATAGCCGTGTTATTGAATCTAAAGAAGCAGCGCAATGTTTGTCTGATGTACGTTTAGGAATTGACTTAGGATATATTAAAAATATTTCGCGCAATATTTTAAATGAGCTGATGATTTTAACTCAACCTGGATTTTTACAACAGTATGCAGGCGGCGTGCTAAGACCGGAAGAACGGGATGTTCGACGGGCGGCACTAATCCGCGAACGTCTAAAAATGGAAGAAAGAAAAGCGATGGAGGGTGATGAATAATGATGTTTGGAAGATTTACGGAGCGGGCGCAAAAAGTATTGGCGCTAGCTCAAGAGGAAGCAATACGCCTTGGCCATAATAACATTGGAACGGAACATATTTTATTAGGTTTAATTCGCGAGGGGAAGGAATTGCAGCAAAAGCATTAATGGCTTTAGGGCTTGGGCCAGAAAAAATTCAAAAAGAGGTAGAATCGTTAATCGGTCGCGGTCATGAAGTTTCCCATACGATCCATTATACGCCGCGTGCGAAAAAAGTAATTGAACTATCGATGGATGAAGCGAGAAAGCTTGGCCATTCCTATGTAGGAACAGAACATATTTTACTAGGTCTTATTCGTGAAGGTGAAGGAGTTGCGGCCCGCGTACTTAACAATTTGGGAGTAAGTCTTAATAAAGCGCGCCAACAAGTGTTGCAACTGCTTGGAAGCAATGAGTCTGTTTCCGGTCATTCAGGAGGCGGTGCTTCACACGTAAGTACACCAACATTAGACAGCTTAGCTCGCGATTTAACGGCGATTGCTCGTGAAGGAAGATTAGACCCTGTTATTGGCAGAAGCAAGGAAATTCAGCGCGTTATTGAAGTGTTAAGCCGTCGTACAAAAAATAACCCGGTGTTAATCGGAGAACCTGGGGTTGGGAAAACAGCCATTGCTGAAGGTCTTGCGCAACAAATCGTAAATAATGAGGTTCCAGAAACACTCCGCGATAAGCGAGTAATGACGTTAGATATGGGAACGGTAGTAGCTGGTACAAAATACCGCGGTGAATTTGAAGATCGTCTGAAAAAAGTGATGGATGAGATTCGTCAAGCAGGAAATATCATTCTCTTCATTGATGAGCTCCATACGCTTATTGGCGCAGGTGGTGCAGAAGGTGCGATTGACGCATCGAACATCTTGAAGCCAGCGCTTGCCCGTGGGGAGTTGCAATGCATTGGTGCGACTACATTGGATGAGTATCGGAAATATATTGAAAAAGACGCGGCATTAGAACGTCGTTTCCAACCAATTTACGTCGATGAACCGACGGTAGAAGAATCGATTCAAATTTTAAAAGGATTGCGCGATCGCTATGAAGCGCATCACCGTGTATCTATTTCGGATGAAGCAATCATTCAGGCAGTAAAATTATCTGACCGCTATATTACTGACCGTTTCCTTCCAGATAAAGCAATCGATTTAATCGATGAGGCTTGTTCGAAAGTTCGCCTTCGTTCGTTTACTGCTCCTCCACAATTAAAGGAGCTTGAGCAAAAACTTGAGGAAGTACGCAAAGAAAAAGATGCTGCTGTACAAAGCCAAGAATTTGAAAAAGCTGCTTCCTTGCGTGATATGGAACAACGTTTACGTGAAGAATTAGAAGAAACGAAACGCGCGTGGAAAGAAAAACAGGGGCAGGAAAACTCTGAAGTAACAGTGGAAGACATTGCGATGGTTGTATCAAGCTGGACAGGAATTCCGGTGTCAAAACTTGCACAAACAGAAACAGAACGATTATTGAAACTAGAAGAAATTTTACATTCCCGCGTCGTTGGTCAAGATGAAGCAGTAAAAGCAGTTGCCAAAGCAGTTCGGCGTGCGCGCGCTGGATTAAAAGATCCGAAACGCCCGATTGGCTCGTTCATTTTCCTCGGTCCAACTGGTGTTGGAAAAACAGAATTAGCAAGAGCGCTTGCAGAAGCGATGTTCGGTGATGAAGACGCACTTATTCGCATCGATATGTCGGAATATATGGAGAAGCACTCGACATCTCGTTTAATCGGTTCGCCTCCTGGCTATGTCGGATACGAGGAAGGCGGTCAACTAACGGAAAAAGTGCGCCGCAAACCGTATTCGGTCGTGTTGTTAGATGAGATGGAAAAAGCGCATCCGGACGTATTTAACATTTTGCTGCAAGTGTTGGAAGACGGGCGTTTAACTGATTCGAAAGGAAGAACGGTTGATTTCCGCAATACGATTATCATTATGACATCGAACGTCGGTGCGGATGCGTTAAAGCGGAATAAATACGTCGGCTTTAATATCCAAGATGAAGATCAGAAGTATAAAGACATGAAAGGAAAAGTCATGGACGAGTTAAAGAAAGCATTTCGTCCGGAGTTTTTAAACCGAATTGATGAAATTATTGTCTTCCATTCACTTGAAAAACAACATTTAAAAGAAATTGTAAAACTAATGGCAGAACAGCTTGTAAAACGCTTAAAAGAACAAGATATCGATTTAGAGTTAACGGATGCGGCCATTGAAAAAATTGTTTCCGAGGGATATGATCTAGAATACGGTGCTCGTCCATTGCGTCGCGCGTTGCAAAAACATGTAGAAGATCGTTTGTCGGAAGAGCTGTTAAAAGGAACGATTGGCAAAGGGCAAAAAGTCATTGTAGACGTAAAAGACGGAGAGTTCGTCGTTTTATCAGAGCAAGCGGTGATGTAATCGGCGTTTTCTTGATGGAAGGTATGCGGCGGCTCACTGCCCATACCTTTTTGTTTCAACGATGAAAAAGAAAGGGTTTTCTAGCGATGGGGAAAAAGAAAACAAAGTTTGTTTGTCAAGAATGCGGTTATGAATCAGCGAAATGGCTTGGAAGATGTCCAGGATGCAGTACATGGAATTCGATGGTCGAGGAAATTGAGCGGACAAAGCCAATGACAAGAGGAGTGTTTGTGCATTCCACGGATGATATCATCTCAAAACCAGTTCCAATTACTACCGTGACCACAACGCAAGAGCCGCGCATACAAACGAATATTTCTGAATTTAACCGCGTATTAGGTGGGGGAATTGTGAAAGGTTCGCTCGTTTTAATCGGTGGGGATCCAGGCATTGGAAAATCAACGCTTCTTTTGCAAGTTTCTGCGCAACTTGCTGCTATGCAACATAAAGTATTATATATATCCGGCGAAGAATCCGTAAAACAAACGAAATTGCGCGCTGACCGCCTTCACATTGCTTCCGACCAATTGTATGTATTAGCGGAGACAGATTTGGAATATATTGCAGAAGCAATCGAAAATGTTCGCCCCGCTTGTGTTGTGATTGATTCGATTCAAACGATTTACCGTGCAGATATTACGTCCGCACCAGGAAGTGTATCGCAAGTCCGTGAATGTACAGCGGAACTGATGAAAATTGCCAAAACAAAAGGAATTGCCATTTTTATTGTCGGCCATGTAACGAAAGAGGGAGCGATTGCCGGTCCAAGAATTTTAGAGCATATGGTGGATACGGTTCTTTATTTCGAAGGAGAACGTCACCATACGTATCGTATTTTACGGGCGGTGAAAAACCGTTTCGGCTCCACAAATGAAATTGGTATTTTTGAAATGAGAGATTCAGGACTTATCGAGGTCGAAAACCCTTCAGAAGTGTTTTTAGAAGAACGTTCCCGAGGGTCGGCAGGTTCAACCGTTGTCGCGGCAATGGAAGGAACTCGTCCTGTATTAGTCGAAATTCAAGCATTAGTATCTCCAACGAGTTTTGGCAACCCGCGGCGGATGGCAACGGGAATCGACCATAACCGTGTTTCTTTATTAATGGCCGTATTGGAAAAAAGGGTCGGCCTGCTTTTACAAAATCAGGACGCTTACTTGAAAGTGGCAGGGGGAGTAAAATTAGACGAGCCAGCGATTGATTTGGCGATTGCCGTAAGCATTGCCTCAAGTTTCCGCGATCAGCCAACCAACCCGTCCGATGTGATTATCGGCGAGGTCGGTTTAACTGGGGAAGTACGCCGTGTTTCCCGTATTGAACAACGGGTGCAAGAAGCAGTAAAATTAGGGTTTTCTCGCATCATTATTCCTAAAAACAATTTAGCAGGATGGAATCCGCCAAAACATATAACCGTGATCGGTGTGTCCCACGTTGCCGAGGCACTTGAACATACGTTGCAGTAAAATTTACAAGTACATGTCAAATATTTAAAAAATATTAAAAACTATGTTAAAGATTGGTTTCAAACATTGGAAACTGTTTATAATGTTAGATAGGGAGGTGAAAATAAAGAAATGGTAAAACGTATCGTTCAGTTGTTTTTTCTTGTTGTTGGAGGAACATTAGGTGTTGTTTTCTTGCCAAATTTGTTGCGCCTTATGAATATAAGCGACATTTCATTATTAAATAATTCATATACATTGGCGGTATTAGGAGCACTTATTTTCTTTATGATGACTTTTTGGCTAGTAGATTATATTGTAGATATGATTCGCTGGGTCGAGGAATCGCTCGTTAAAGTGCCTGTTGCTGATCTTTTATTTGGCAGTTTAGGGCTTATTTTCGGCCTTATTATTGCGTTTTTAGTCGTCATGCCGCTGCAATCGTTTCAGTTTCAAGTCGTCAATACGGTGCTGCCAATATTTTTGACGATCCTGCTTGGTTATTTAGGATTTCAAGTCGGATTTAAAAAACGGCATGAATTAATGAATTTATTTTCTCTTTCCAATCGAATGGCAAAGAAAAAGGGGACAGAAGAAGAGACCGGCTTATCAAAAGACAGTCCTGTAAAAATTTTAGACACAAGTGTAATTATTGATGGCCGAATTGCGGATATTTGCCAAACAGGTTTTTTAGAAGGAACGATTGTCATTCCTCGTTTTGTGCTTGAAGAATTGCAACATATTGCAGATTCATCTGATGTGTTAAAACGCAATCGTGGCCGACGTGGACTTGACATTTTAAACCGCATTCAAAAGGAATTGGACATTAAAGTGGAAATTTATGAAGGTGATTTTGACGATATTCAAGAGGTAGACAGTAAGCTGGTGAAGTTGGCAAAATTAACATCAGGTGTTGTCGTCACGAATGATTTCAATTTAAATAAAGTATGTGAGCTGCAAAATGTGCGTGTCCTTAATATTAATGATTTAGCGAATGCGGTGAAACCGGTTGTTCTCCCTGGGGAAGAATTAAACGTTCATGTGATCAAAGATGGCAAGGAGCACAATCAAGGTGTGGCGTACTTAGATGATGGAACAATGATTGTCGTGGAAGACGGAAAAGATTATATAGGCAAACGGGTTGACGTACTGGTGACAAGCGTGTTACAAACATCAGCAGGGAGAATGATTTTCGCGAAGCTAAAGCTATTGCAAAAAGCGTTATAAACGAATGAGTAGGGGAAACAGCGATGATGTATGAGGTAGTCATTCCTGCAGCCGGGCAAGGAAAGCGAATGAAGGCAGGAGTTAATAAACAATTGATTGAACTTCAAAACGAACCGCTAATTGTGCGCACATTAAAAGTGTTTGAAAACGATGAATGGTGCCGTGGTATTATTGTTGTGATTAATGAAGCGGAAAGAACACAGTTTGAACAATTATTTTCTCGTTTCCATATTAAAAAAATCACCGCGATCGTAAGCGGTGGAAAAGAGCGACAACATAGCGTGTACAATGGACTGAAAGCGGTGAAAAATGGGGATATTGTGCTTATTCATGATGGTGCGCGTCCGTTCGTTACTATAGAGCACATTCATGAATTAGTAAAAGAAGCGAAGGAACACGGTGCGGCAATTCCGGCTGTGCGCGTTAAAGACACTATCAAAAAGGCGCGCGATCAGTTTGTTGAGGAAACGGTGGAACGCTCTAGCTTGTGGGCTGTACAAACTCCACAAGCTTTTCATGTTTCTCTCGTTTTAAGGGCACATGAGCAGGCACAAAAAGATGGTTATATTGGCACAGATGATGCAAGTCTTGTAGAGCGAATTGGCGGGAAAGTAAAAATTGTCGAAGGCGATTACCGCAATATTAAATTAACGACACCGGATGATTTATTATTTGCTGAAGCGATTTTATCAAGTTGGGTAATTTCATAACGAGAGGGGTAACTACATGTTTCGCATTGGTCAAGGATTTGATGTTCATCAGCTTGTCGAGGGCCGTCCCCTCATCATTGGAGGCGTTCGCATTCCATACGAAAAAGGGTTGCTCGGCCATTCCGACGCCGATGTATTGTTGCATGCGGTCGCAGATGCATGTTTAGGAGCAATTGGTGCAGGTGATATTGGCAAGCATTTTCCAGATACCGATGACTGCTATAAGGACGCTGATTCTGCGCTATTATTAAAACAAGTATGGGAATTAGTCAAGCAGCAAGGATACGAACTTGCTAATCTCGATTGCACGATTATCGCACAAAAGCCAAAGATGGCGCCACATATCGAGCAAATGAAAGAAAACATTGCGAATTTGTTAGAAGGAGAACTGTCACAAGTCAATGTCAAAGCAACAACGACGGAAAAGTTAGGTTTTACTGGCCGAGAAGAAGGAATTGCTGCTCAAGCGGTCGTATTATTGCAAAAAAAATAAAATAAACATCATATTGCTTACTTGTATAGCCTCAAACAATCCATTTTGAACTTTGCTCATATAAAATGTACAATAGTGGTACAAGTTTGATTAGATATTGGAGGGTTATTGACGATGTCACAAGAAGTGAGAGTGCGATACGCACCGAGCCCAACCGGTCATTTACATATTGGCGGTGCAAGAACGGCGTTATTTAACTATTTATTTGCTCGTCATCATAATGGAAAATTTATTGTACGTATTGAGGATACGGATATCGAACGAAACGTAGAAGGTGGCGAACAGTCGCAGTTAGAAAACTTAAAATGGTTAGGCATTGATTATGACGAGTCGGTGGATAAAGACGGCGGATACGGTCCATATCGCCAAACGGAACGTCTCGATATATATCGTAAATACGTGAATGAACTTTTAGAAAAAGGATATGCGTATAAATGTTTCTGCACGCCAGAAGAGCTGGAAAAAGAGCGGGAAGCGCAAAGAGCGGCAGGGATTGCAGCGCCGCAATATAGCGGAAAGTGCCGCCATTTAACAAAAGAACAAGTCGCACAATTGGAAGCAGAAGGAAAGCCGTATACGATTCGTGTAAAAGTACCTGAAGGAAAAGTATATGAATTTGAAGATATCGTACGTGGAAAAGTGACGTTTGAATCAAAAGATATTGGCGATTGGGTCATTATGAAAGCAAACGGCATCCCAACATACAATTTTGCTGTTGTTATTGATGACCACTTAATGAAAATTACCCACGTGTTCCGCGGTGAAGAACATTTATCGAACACGCCGAAACAGTTAATGATTTACGACTATTTCGGGTGGGAGCCGCCGAAATTTGCTCATTTAACGTTAATTGTAAATGAGAATCGCAAAAAACTTTCAAAACGTGATGAATCGATTATTCAATTTGTTTCTCAATATAAAGAGCTTGGCTATTTGCCAGAAGCGTTGTTTAACTTCTTTGCACTATTAGGATGGTCACCAGAAGGGGAAGAAGAAATTTTCTCGAAAGAGGAACTCATTCGTATTTTTGATGTTTCCCGATTGTCCAAATCACCATCGATGTTCGATACGAAAAAGTTGACATGGATGAATAACCAATATATTAAAAAATTAGACTTAGACCGATTAGTGGAAATTTCATTGCCGCACTTGATTAAAGCCGGCCGCCTGCCAGAACAAATGAGTGAAGAACAACGTCAATGGGCGCGTGATTTAATTGCATTATACCAAGAACAAATGAGTTATGGAGCGGAAATTGTAGAGCTATCGGAGTTGTTCTTTAAAGAAGACATTGAGTATAATGAAGAAGCGAAAGAAGTGTTAGCCGGCGAACAAGTCCCTGATGTGTTAAAAACATTTTTAGAAGAAGTGAAACAGCTTGAGCCGTTTACGGCAGAAAATATTAAAGCGGCAATTAAATCGGTGCAAAAAGCGACAGGACAAAAAGGGAAAAAATTGTTTATGCCGATTCGCGTTGCGGTAACAGGGCAAACACACGGCCCGGAACTGCCATTTGCGATTCAATTATTAGGAAAAGAAAAAGTTATAAGCCGATTAGAAAAAGTAATTCATTAACCTTTTTATCCGTTTTTCATATAGTAAAAATAAAATATAGAAAAAGCGTTGACGAGGAGAAGTAGAAAACATTGGCATTCCAGAGAGAATCACCTTGGCTGGAAGTGATTCATGACCGATGTTTTTGAAATGCCCCTCGGAGCCTCCTTTCGAACCAGAGCAGAGACGTTCTGTAGTAGATAGGAGCGGAGTTTCTCCGTTATCAGATTGGAGTGAGCTAAACGAATCGTTTAGCTAAACAGAGTGGAACCGCGCCTAGAAGCGTCTCTGTGTCATTGGCACAGAGACGCTTTTTTCATAGATGTACTTTCCGCAAATTTGATGAAAGTGGAGGGAGGATTATATGTTTAAAACACTTAAGGAAGATATTGAGGTGATTTTTGAGCAAGATCCAGCAGCAAGAAGCTATTTAGAAGTTATTTTAACATACTCTGGTCTTCACGCGATTTGGGCGCACCGTATTGCTCATGCATTATATAAGCGTAAATTTTACTTTCTTGCCCGCCTTATTTCGCAAATTAGCCGCTTTTTTACAGGCATTGAAATTCACCCGGGAGCGAAAATCGGCCGCCGCTTTTTCATCGATCATGGCATGGGTGTGGTGATTGGCGAAACATGTGAAATTGGAGATAATGTAACTGTGTATCAAGGTGTAACATTAGGAGGAACAGGGAAAGAAAAAGGAAAGCGCCATCCAACGATTAAAGACAACTGCTTAATTGCAGCAGGTGCGAAAGTGCTCGGTTCCATTACGATTGGAGAAAACTCAAAAATCGGAGCAGGTTCTGTTGTGTTGAAAGACGTTCCACCGAACTCCACGGTTGTTGGCATTCCGGGACGAGTGGTTGTCCGCAATGGTGTGAAAGTGAAAAAAGACTTAAATCATACGGACTTGCCAGATCCGGTTGCCGATCGCATTAAAGAGTTAGAAGCAGAAATTGCAAGATTGCGTGAAGAAATTGAAAGCTTAAAGAAGGAAAGGAAGGTCGAAGATGAGCAGCATTCGACTTTATAACACGTTAACAAGAAAAAAGGAACTGTTTGAACCGCTAGAACCGAATAAAGTAAAAATGTATGTATGCGGTCCAACCGTATATAACTATATTCATATTGGGAACGCCCGCGCCGCGATTGTGTTTGATACGATTCGCCGTTACCTAGAGTTTCGCGGTTATGAAGTGAAATACGTCTCCAATTTTACGGATGTGGATGACAAGTTAATTAAGGCGGCGCGCGAATTAGGAGAAGATGTGCCGACAATCGCGGAGCGTTTTATTCAAGCGTATTTGAAGATATTACAGCGCTTGGATGCAAAAAGCGGATGTTCATCCACGCGTAACGGAAAATATAGATACGATTATTGAATTTATTCAAACATTAATCGATAGAGGTTATGCATACGAAGTAGACGGGGATGTGTACTATCGTACAAGGAAATTTAAAGAATATGGAAAACTCTCGCATCAATCTATTGATGAACTAAAAGCGGGAGCGCGCATTGAAGTAGGGGAAAAGAAAGAAGATCCGCTTGATTTTGCGTTATGGAAAGCGGCAAAAGAAGGCGAAATTTGCTGGGATAGCCCGTGGGGAAAAGGGCGTCCGGGATGGCATATCGAGTGCTCGGCAATGGCGCGTAAATATTTAGGGGATACGATTGATATTCATGCCGGTGGTCAAGATTTGACGTTTCCTCATCATGAAAACGAAATTGCACAATCAGAAGCGTTAACAGGAAAACCGTTTGCGAAATATTGGCTTCATAACGGATATTTAAATATTAATAACGAAAAAATGTCAAAATCGCTAGGTAATTTTGTGCTCGTTCACGATATTATCCAGCAAATCGATCCGCAAGTATTACGGTTCTTTATGCTTTCTGTTCATTACCGACATCCGATTAACTATAGTGAAGAATTATTAGAAAGCGCGAAAAAAGGATTGGAACGGTTAAAAACGTCCTATTTTAATTTAAAACATCGATTGCAAAGCAGCACGAACTTAACCGATGATGATGATCAATGGCTTGCGCGCATTCAAGAGCAACATGAGGCATTTATTCGGGAGATGGACGATGATTTTAACACAGCCAATGGGATTGCCGTGTTATTTGAGCTATCGAAACAAGCGAACTTATATTTGTGGAAAAAAATACGTCCGAACGCGTCATTCATGCATTTTTGCGTGAATTTGAACAGCTGTTAGATGTACTGGGCATTACGTTGCAAGAAGAGGAATTATTGGACGAGGAAATCGAAGCGCTTATTCAAAAGCGGAACGAAGCGAGAAAGAATCGGAATTTTGCTTTAGCGGATCAAATTCGTGATGAATTAAAGGCGAAAAACATTATTTTAGAAGATACGCCGCAAGGTACGAGATGGAAAAGAGGATAAGATGCGATGAGTCTTTTACAGCCGATCAAAGATGTAAAACAACTAAACGGATTAGCGCTTGCTTACATTGGGGATGCCGTATACGAACTTTATGTACGGCATCACCTTCTTTCAAACGGAAATGTGAAGCCGCATCAGCTTCATAAACAAGCGATTCAATATGTATCAGCGAAAGCACAAGCAAAAGTGTTGTTAACATTATTAGAAAATGAATTATTAACAGAAGAAGAGCAGTCGGTCGTTCGCCGGGAAGAAACGCCAAATCTGGTACGATTCCCAAAAACACGGATGTGCAGACGTACCGATATAGTACAGCATTTGAAGCGCTTATTGGCTATCATTTTTTAGGAAATAATGAAAAACGAGTTGAGGAGATTATTCGCTGTTCTTTTGCGATTATTGAAGGTGAGGAAAGGGAGTTGTAGCAATGGATTTTATTATTGGAAAAAATCCTGTCATCGAGGCATTGAAATCAGAAAGGGAAATTAACAAAATTTGGATAGCAGAAGGTGTGCAGCGCAACTCTATCCAACCGATTATTCAGCTTGCTAAGCAAAATGGTGTGCTTGTGCAATATGTTCCGAAAAAAAAGCTTGATCAAATGGTGGAAGGGGCGCACCAAGGAGTTGTCGCTCAAGTTGCGGCGTACCGTTATTATGAGGTGATGATTTATTTGCGCGAGCATCCGAAAAAAACGAACCGCCATTTTTTCTCATTCTTGATGAATTGGAAGATCCACATAACTTAGGTTCGATTATGCGAACGGCTGATGCCGTAGGCGCCCACGGAATCATTATTCCGAAACGCCGTTCTGTAGGATTGACAGCAACGGTAGCAAAAGCTTCGACAGGTGCGATCGAATATGTCCCCGTTGCGCGAGTGACGAATTTAGCGAGAACGATTGATGAATTAAAAGAGCGCGGTGTATGGATTGTTGGAACAGATGCCAAAGCAAAAGATGACTATCGCTCCCTTGACGGAACGATGCCGCTGGCTCTTGTCATTGGCAGTGAAGGAAAAGGAATCGGAAGGCTCATTTTAGAAAAATGCGATTTTCTCATTCATTTGCCGATGAGAGGGCATGTTACGTCATTGAATGCTTCTGTCGCTGCAAGTCTTCTCATGTATGAGGTGTACCGCAAACGTTATCCGCAAGGAGAATAAATCGATGAATATTCTGATTGTCGATGGCTATAACATGATCGGTGCTTGGCCGGAGCTTCGCAAGCTGAAAGAGGAGGATGACCTTGCTGCGGCAAGGGATTTATTGATTTCCAAAATGGCCGAGTACCAAGGATTTACTGGAGATCAAGTCATTATCGTTTTCGATGCGCACCTCATACAAGGGAATGAGAAAAAATATAAAGATCATCAAGTCGAAGTTATTTTTACCAAAGAAAATGAGACAGCGGATGAACGGATTGAAAGGTTAGCAAAAAGCTTAATTAATGTGCAAACAAAGGTGTATGTCGCTACGTCGGATTATACGGAGCAATGGACGATTTTTAGTCAAGGGGCGTTGCGTAAGTCGGCACGTGAACTTTTAGTCGAAATGGAGTCTATCGAAAAGGCTATTTCGAAAAAATTACAAAATATACAAGAACAAACTCCTATGTCTAAAGTTCCATTGACAGATGAAATTGCTGAAATTTTCGAAAGATGGCGAAGAGGGCAAAAATGAGCGGTTGACGCTGTAAAAATTTGTACTGTATAATAAATTCTAGTGATTTATGCGGTCGGGGGGATCAGCGTGTGCGATTGCTTCAAAGAAAAAACATATAAAAACTATAAACATTTGGAAGATGAGCAATTAGTTGAACTTGTGCATCAAGGGGATGGAGATGCGCTAGATTTTTTGATTCATAAGTATCAAAATTTTGTACGTGCCAAAGCGCGCTCTTATTTTTTAGTCGGCGCCGATCGGGAAGATATCATTCAAGAAGGAATGATTGGTTTATATAAGGCGGTTCGCGATTTTAAAGGGGACAAGCTTTCCTCTTTTAAAGCGTTTGCAGAACTTTGTATTACAAGGCAGATGATCACTGCAATTAAAACAGCGACAAGACAAAAACATATTCCGCTTAATTCTTATGTATCTTTGGATAGACCTATTTATGATGATGAATCAGACCGGACGCTGATGGATGTCATTTCTGGAACGAAAGCGATGGATCCAGAAGAACTGATCGTCAATCGCGAGGAAGTCGATGATATCGAGGTGAAAATGACCGAACTGCTCAGCTATTTGGAGCGGAAAGTGCTTGCTTTATATTTAGATGGTCGCTCATATCAAGAAATTTCTGAAGAGCTAAATCGCCATGTCAAATCGATTGATAACGCCCTTCAGCGCGTAAAAAGAAAACTGGAAAAATATTTGGAATATCGTGAAATTAGTCTTTAGGAGAAGACTTTTATTTTCCTGAAGTCATTGACATAGGAATACGTGTATGGTAAATTTTTATGGACATCCTTTAGAACGGTGGGACATTCATGAGGAAAAAAATTATTTTAGCTTGTAGTCAATGCAATAGTCGAAATTATGTTACAATGAAAAACGTCAACCGTTGTCAAGAACGCTTTGAAACGAGCAAATTTTGCAAAACTTGCAATATGCATACGACCCACCGCGAAACGAAATAAAGCAATGTGGGCAGCTCGTAGGTTTGTTGGAGGTTACTAATCATGCAACGAATAATGAATTTTTTTAAAGAAGTAGCACGGGAAATGAAAAAAGTAAGCTGGCCAAGCCGAAAAGAACTTGTCAATTATACGGCTATTGTATTGGCCACCGTTGTGTTTTTTACGGTCTTTTTCGCTATTGTTGATCTAGGTATTTCTAAATTAATTCGTCTTGTTTTTGAATAAGTCTTTTGCCCATATGATATAATGAAAGATAATAAAGCGAACGTATAGCCCGGTAACGGGTTTTTGTTTTGCTTAAAAAAGGAAACCAAACCGATTTAGGGAGGGAAAGGACAGTCAAGTCCTCATCGATGGAGAAAAATTGGTATGTCATTCATACGTATTCAGGCTATGAAAATAAAGTAAAAGCCAACTTGGAAAAGCGCGTGGAATCAATGGGTATGCAAGATAAAATTTTTCGCATCGTCGTTCCTGAAGAAACGGAAACAGATACAAAAAACGGAAAGAAGAAGGCAACAAAGAAAAAAGTATTTCCAGGGTATGTGTTAGTGGAGATGGTGATGACCGATGATTCCTGGTATGTAGTACGCAACACGCCAGGAGTAACAGGGTTTGTTGGATCAAGCGGGGCAGGTTCAAAACCAACGCCACTTCTTGAAGAGGAAGTCGAAATGATTTTAAAACGAAGGGGTATGCCGTTGACGGAGATCGATGTAGACTATGAATTAAATGAAACGGTAAGGGTGAAAGAAGGTCCTTTTGCTAACTTTACCGGTAAAATTGAAGAGATCGATCTAGATAAGAGAAAAGTAAAAGTGCTTGTCAATATGTTTGGTCGCGAAACACCAGTGGAATTTGAGTTTTCACAAATTGAAAAAATATAATGGAAAACAACTTGCAATCGAAATAGAAAAGTGATAATATTTTAAAGTCAGTATGTCTCGTGAATCGAGGCAAACAATTGGTTTGCATTAGGCAATGAACTTATACAAGTTTGTATAAGGGAGCGTTTTTCTAACACGCAGATCCTCTCAACCGAAACGAGAGAATACGGAAAAGGGCTATAGTTAGCCTTATGAGTGGGAGGGACAATCCCTAATACCACATCACGGACTTAAGGAGGTGTGTCTCGTGGCAAAAAAAGTTATAAAAGTCGTGAAACTACAAATTCCTGCAGGTAAAGCAAATCCGGCACCACCAGTTGGTCCAGCGTTAGGTCAAGCCGGTGTTAATATTATGGCATTTTGTAAAGAGTTCAATGCTCGCACAGCTGACCAAGCGGGTTTAATTATTCCGGTTGAAATTACGGTTTTTGAAGACCGTTCATTTACATTTATTACGAAAACTCCGCCAGCTGCAGTATTATTGAAAAAAGCGGCCGGCATTGAATCTGGTTCTGGTGAACCAAACCGTAATAAAGTAGCGACAATCAAACGCGATAAAGTGCGCGAGATTGCCGAAATGAAAATGCCGGATTTAAACGCAGCGAGCATCGAAGCTGCGATGCGCATGGTTGAAGGTACAGCCCGCAGCATGGGTATTGTTATCGAAGACTAATGTGCATAAAGTTGGCTGAGGAGGTTGCGACTATAAGGAGAAATCCTTTTCGCAACCTTTATTCGTGGGAGGTCATTCCGCTAAAACCACAATAAGGAGGAATTTTACATGCCAAAAAGAGGAAAGAAATATTTAGAAGCAGCAAAGCTTGTGGATCGCTTCAAAGCGTATCCGATTGCAGAAGCAATTGAACTTGTGAAGAAAACAAACATTGCGAAATTCGACGCTACAGTAGAAGTTGCGTTCCGTTTAGGTGTTGATCCGAAAAAAGCCGATCAACAAATTCGCGGTGCGGTTGTATTGCCTCATGGTACAGGAAAAGTACAACGCGTATTAGTATTCGCGAAAGGCGAAAAAGCAAAAGAAGCGGAAGCAGCTGGTGCTGATTACGTTGGCGATACAGAGTATATCAACAAAATTCAACAAGGTTGGTTCGATTTTGACGTTGTTGTCGCTACTCCAGATATGATGGGTGAAGTTGGTAAATTAGGACGTATTTTAGGTCCGAAAGGGTTAATGCCAAACCCGAAAACAGGCACTGTTACATTTGATGTTGCGAAAGCGGTGCAAGAAATTAAAGCTGGTAAAGTAGAATACCGCGTTGATAAAGCCGGCAACATTCATGTACCGATTGGTAAAGTGTCATTTGATAACGAGAAACTGGCAGAAAACTTCACTACGATTTACGAGGCGATTTTAAAAGCAAAACCAGCCGCTGCAAAAGGTACTTACGTGAAAAACGTAACGATTACTTCAACGATGGGCCCTGGCATCAAAGTAGATCCGTCTACAGTAGCGGTAGCGCAATAAATATTGACTTCTTTCAATCCTTTTAGTAAAATGTTTTTTGTCTGAAAAAATGAATATCATTTGTACCGTAGACAGTAGGTGCTCTTAGGAGCTTAATATCCTACCGAGGTATTTGTACGATAGAAAAACGCGTTCAAGGTCATTTTGCGCGTTTTACGATACCTCCATGTCTACGTGGCATGGAGGTTTTTTGTTGATGCGGTATAAGTGGTGTTTTCATTTTATCTTCCACAGGAGGTGTAAAAATGAGCAGTGCGATCGAACTCAAAAAACAAATTGTAGCAGAGATAGCTGAAAAATTCCGCGCCAGCAAATCTACGGTTATCGTAGACTACCGCGGCTTAAACGTAGCGGAAGTTACAGAACTTCGCAAGCGACTTCGTGAAGCAGGCGTTGAGTTCAAAGTGTATAAAAACACATTAACTCGCCGTGCGTTAGCGGAAGTTGGCTTAGAAGGATTAAATGATGTACTTACTGGGCCAAATGCGATTGCATTTAGCAAAGAAGATGTTGTAGCGCCTGCGAAAATTTTAAGCGAATTTGCTAAAGACCATGAAGCGCTTGAAATTAAAGCAGGTGTCATTGAAGGCAACATTGCAACGCTTGAAGAAATCAACGCGCTTGCAAAACTTCCTTCCCGCGAAGGCTTGCTTTCTATGTTGCTTAGCGTTCTTCAAGCTCCAATTCGCAACTTTGCGCTTGTTGCAAAAGCAGTTGCGGACAAAAAAGAGGAACAAAGCGCATAATTTCTCTTTCGTTTATGCTATAAAACCATAATGATATTAAGGAGGAACTGATGATGACAAAAGAACAAATCATTGAAGCGGTTAAAAATATGACTGTATTAGAATTAAACGAATTAGTAAAAGCAATTGAAGAAGAGTTCGGCGTCACTGCTGCTGCTCCTGTAGTAGTTGCTGGCGGTGCTGCTGGCGGCGATGCTGCTGCTGAAAAAACTGAATTTGATGTTATTCTTGCTGACGCTGGTGCGCAAAAAATTAAAGTTATCAAAGTTGTTCGTGAAATCACTGGTCTTGGCTTGAAAGAAGCAAAAGACTTAGTTGATAACACTCCAAAACCAATTAAAGAAGGCGTTTCTAAAGAAGAAGCAGAAGAAATCAAAGCGAAACTTGAAGAAGTTGGCGCTAGCGTAGAAGTGAAATAATTGTCATTCGCGCAGAAAAAGCTCGCTGAAACCAGCGGGCTTTTTTATTTATAAGAAAATGGGTATGATGAAAATAAATCAGTAATAGAAGGGTGATGTCATTGAGCGAACATTATTACTCTTCCACTCCATCGTCGGAAAGCAATCCCCATACATGGGCATTTACATTGCGGGCAATGAACTGACGTTTACGACAGATAGTGGTGTATTTTCGAAACGAGAAGTTGATTTTGGGACACGCTTGCTTATTGAAACGTTTGAAGAACCGAAAGTAGATGGTGATTTTTTAGATGTAGGTTGCGGATACGGTCCGATCGGTTTATCTATTGCCAAGGCATTTCCAAACCGACATGTAGACATGATTGATATAAACAAACGTGCTCTTGAGCTGGCAAATGAAAATAAACATGCTAACCATATTACCAACGCTTCCATTTATGAAAGTGATTTATTTGCGCAAGTAGGAGATAAAAAGTTTGCTGCGATTTTGACAAATCCACCGATTCGCGCTGGGAAACGTGTTGTTCATGCCATTTTTGAACAAAGTGCTGCCCATCTTTATCCTAACGGAGAATTATGGGTTGTGATTCAGAAAAAACAAGGGGCTCCTTCTGCATTAAAAAAACTGCAGGAAATATTCTCGTATGTAGAAGTTGTGACAAAGAAAAAAGGATATTATATCATAAAGTCAAAAAAATGTTGACAGTATTCTATGGTTGTGGTAGTATTATAAAATGCTAAATATGTACATTTCATCGCAAGGATATGACGTATAATTTTATCCATAATGGGAAGAATGATAAAATCAATAAACAGGTAAAAATATGGTTTTCTATAATAGAAACCATTTTCTTTTTTTCTCCATTATAGCTGAAGGTTTACCTTCCATTTTGATTAATGTTTAAATTTTGAGGGGTGAATCAGTTGACAGGCCGACTAGTTCAATATGGACGACACCGCCAACGAAGAAGTTACGCGCGTATTAGTGAAGTGCTAGAATTGCCAAATCTTATTGAGATTCAGACTTCCTCTTATAAATGGTTTCTTGATGAAGGATTGCGGGAAATGTTTAAAGAAATTTCCCCGATTGAAGACTTTTCCGGTAATCTTTCTCTTGAGTTTATTGATTATAGTTTAGGGGAGCCAAAATATACTGTTGAAGAGGCAAAAGAACGCGATGTTACATATGCCGCACCACTTCGCGTAAAAGTACGTTTAATTAATAAAGAGACTGGTGAAGTAAAAGAACAAGATGTTTTTATGGGCGATTTTCCGTTAATGACAGAAACAGGAACGTTTATCATTAACGGGGCGGAACGTGTTATTGTGTCACAGCTTGTCCGCTCTCCAAGCGTTTATTATAGTGAAAAGGTTGATAAAAACGGAAAACGCGGTTATTCGGCAACGGTTATTCCGAACCGCGGCGCGTGGTTAGAATACGAAACAGACGCAAAAGATGTTGTATATGTCCGTATTGATCGCACTCGTAAACTACCAGTTACGGTGCTTCTTCGTGCGCTCGGGTTTGGTTCCGATCAGGAAATTATCGATTTAATCGGTGATAATGAATATCTTCGCAACACGCTTGAAAAAGATAATACGGATAGCACTGAAAAAGCGCTCATTGAAATTTACGAGCGTTTGCGTCCAGGTGAACCACCGACGATTGAAAACGCGAAAAATTTGTTAATCTCCCGCTTTTTTGATCCAAAACGTTATGACTTAGCAAGCGTTGGACGTTATAAAATTAACAAAAAACTTCATATTAAAAACCGTCTGTTTAACCAACGTCTTGCCGAAACATTGGTAAATCCGGAAACTGGTGAAATCATTGCGGAAAAAGGAACGCTTATTGATCGAAGAACGTTAAATCGAATTTTACCGTACCTTGAAAACGGCGTTGGATTACAAGTTTATAAACCTGTCGGTGGCGTAGTGGATGAAGAATTTGCGTTACAGTCTATTAAAATTTATTCACCAAACGACGCGGATGGAGAAAAAGTTATTAATGTCATCAGCAACGGCTATATTGCCGAAGATGTGAAACATATTACTCCTGCGGATATTATTGCTTCGATTAGCTATTTCTTTAACTTATTACACGGAGTCGGTGACACGGATGATATTGACCATTTAGGAAATCGCCGTCTTCGTTCTGTCGGTGAATTATTGCAAAACCAATTCCGGATTGGCTTGTCACGCATGGAGCGGGTGGTTCGTGAGCGCATGTCCATTCAAGATATAAACACGATCACTCCGCAACAGCTGATTAACATTCGTCCTGTCATTGCAGCGATTAAAGAGTTTTTCGGAAGCTCACAGCTTTCACAATTTATGGACCAAACGAACCCGCTTGCTGAATTGACGCATAAACGCCGCCTTTCTGCGTTAGGACCGGGTGGTTTAACTCGTGAACGCGCAGGTTTCGAGGTGCGTGACGTTCACTATTCACACTATGGACGAATGTGCCCGATTGAAACACCTGAAGGTCCAAACATTGGGTTGATCAACTCACTATCTACGTATGCAAAAGTAAATAAATTTGGTTTTATCGAAACGCCATATCGACGTGTCGATCCGGAGACAGGAAGAGTTACCGATCAAATTGATTATTTAACAGCCGATGAAGAAGATAACTATGTTATAGCACAAGCGAACGTCCCTCTAGCGGAAGATGGAACGTTCTTAGAAGAAAATGTAGTTGCTCGTTTCCGCGGGGAAAACATTGTCGTAAAACGCGACCGCGTCGACTATATGGACGTATCGCCAAAACAAGTTGTATCAGCAGCGACGGCCTGCATTCCATTTTTGGAAAACGACGACTCGAACCGTGCGCTTATGGGAGCGAACATGCAGCGTCAAGCAGTTCCATTGTTAGAGCCAGAAGCGCCAATTGTCGGTACAGGAATGGAATATGTGTCCGCAAAAGACTCCGGTGCCGCTGTTATTTGTAAACATCGCGGCATTGTCGAACGAGTGGAGGCAAAGGAAATTTGGGTTCGCCGCCTCATTGAAGTGGACGGAAAAGAAGTAAAAGGTGATCTTGATAAATATCGTCTTTTGAAATTCGTTCGTTCGAACCAAGGGACTTGTTACAATCAACGCCCGATTGTGAAAAAAGGCGATATCGTTGAAAAAGGAGAAATTTTAGCAGATGGTCCATCCATGGATAAAGGTGAGCTTGCACTCGGCCGCAACGTACTGGTTGCCTTTATGACATGGGATGGATACAACTATGAAGACGCGATTATCATGAGCGAACGTCTTGTCAAAGAAGACGTATATACGTCCATCCATATCGAGGAGTATGAAGCAGAATCCCGTGATACAAAACTTGGTCCGGAAGAAATCACGCGCGATATTCCAAACGTCGGTGAAGACGCGCTACGGAACTTGGACGAACGTGGAATTGTCCGCATTGGCGCGGAAGTAAAAGACGGTGATTTGCTCGTTGGTAAAGTAACACCGAAAGGAATGACGGAGCTTACAGCAGAAGAACGGCTGTTACATGCTATTTTCGGTGAGAAAGCGCGCGAGGTGCGTGATACGTCTCTTCGAGTTCCACATGGTGGCGGCGGTATTGTCCTTGATGTGAAGGTCTTTAACCGCGAGGACGGAGATGAGCTTCCGCCAGGTGTTAACCAGCTTGTCCGTGTTTATATCGTGCAAAAACGGAAAATTTCCGAAGGCGATAAAATGGCAGGACGCCATGGAAACAAAGGGGTTATTTCGCGAATTTTACCGGAAGAAGATATGCCGTTCTTACCAGACGGTACTCCAATTGATATTATGTTAAACCCTTTAGGCGTTCCGTCGCGTATGAATATCGGGCAAGTGTTCGAATTGCATCTCGGTATGGCAGCGAAGAAGCTCGGCCTCCATATTGCATCGCCAGTATTTGATGGGGCTATGGAAGAAGACGTATGGAACATTTTAGAAGAAGCAGGAATGCCGCGTGACGCAAAAACGGTTTTATACGATGGCAGAACGGGTGAGCCGTTTGATAACCGCGTATCTGTCGGTATTATGTACATGATTAAGCTTGCTCACATGGTTGACGATAAGCTTCATGCCCGTTCAACGGGACCGTACTCGCTCGTTACGCAGCAACCACTTGGCGGTAAAGCGCAATTTGGCGGGCAGCGCTTCGGCGAAATGGAAGTGTGGGCGCTCGAAGCTTATGGCGCTGCATATACATTGCAAGAAATACTTACAGTCAAATCGGACGATGTCGTCGGTCGTGTGAAAACATATGAAGCAATCGTCAAAGGTGAGAACATACCAGAACCAGGTGTGCCGGAATCGTTTAAAGTGTTGATTAAAGAGCTGCAAAGCTTAGGTATGGATGTAACCATTTTGACTAGCGACGAAAAAGAAATTAATATGGAAAACTTTGATGAAGATGATGATCATAGTGCGGATGCCATTGTTCCAGAAGTGAAGTCGACAGAGAACGAAAAAGATGTCGTCACAAAAGAATAAGCTTATTGAACGGTGATGGGGGAGTTGATCCTCCATCACTTTCAAGATGTTATGACTCACAAAAGAACGTTCACTACTAACCTTTATTTCATAAAAGCAATCGAGGCAAAACCGAGTGATAAAGAGGGAGGTATACCCCTTGCTAGATGTAAATAAATTTGAGTACATGAAAATCGGGCTCGCTTCACCGGAGAAAATCCGTTCTTGGTCGTACGGTGAAGTAAAAAAACCAGAAACGATTAACTATCGTACATTGAAACCAGAAAAAGACGGATTATTTTGTGAGCGTATTTTCGGACCAACAAAAGATTGGGAATGTCATTGTGGAAAATATAAGCGCGTACGTTATAAAGGTGTTGTCTGCGACCGTTGCGGTGTCGAAGTGACTCGCTCGAAAGTCCGTCGTGAACGGATGGGTCATATTGAACTAGCAGCTCCTGTTTCACATATTTGGTATTTCAAAGGAATCCCAAGCCGTATGGGACTCGTTTTGGACATGTCGCCACGTGCGTTAGAGGAAGTGATTTATTTCGCTTCATACGTTGTGACTGATCCAGGTGATACGCCACTGGAGAAAAAACAATTGCTTTCCGAAAAAGAATATCGTGCGTATCGTGAAAAATACGGGCAATCGTTCCAAGCCTCCATGGGTGCAGAGGCAATTAAAAAACTTCTTCAAGATATCGACTTAGAAAAAGAAGTGGCAACGTTAAAAGAGGAGTTAAAAACAGCACAGGGGCAGCGACGCGCCCGCATTATTAAGCGTTTGGAAGTGTTAGAGGCGTTCCGGAATTCAGGAAACGATCCTGCTTGGATGGTGCTTGATGTGCTTCCTGTTATTCCTCCTGAATTGCGGCCGATGGTGCAATTAGACGGTGGACGCTTTGCGACATCAGACCTCAATGATTTATATCGCCGTGTCATTAACCGAAACAACCGCTTAAAACGTTTATTAGATCTTGGTGCACCAAACATTATTGTGCAAAACGAAAAACGGATGCTTCAAGAAGCGGTCGATGCATTAATCGATAACGGTCGACGGGGGCGTCCGGTAACAGGACCTGGAAACCGTCCGCTAAAATCGCTCTCTCATATGTTAAAAGGGAAACAAGGTCGTTTCCGTCAAAACTTGCTTGGTAAGCGCGTAGACTATTCAGGCCGTTCGGTTATTGTCGTCGGTCCGAACTTGAAAATGTATCAATGCGGCTTGCCGAAAGAAATGGCGCTTGAGCTCTTTAAACCGTTTGTGATGAAAGAGCTTGTCGAACGTGGATTAGCGCACAACATTAAAAGTGCAAAACGGAAAATTGAGCGCGTCCATCCGGAAGTATGGGATGTGTTAGAAGATGTGATTAAAGAGCATCCGGTATTACTTAACCGTGCCCCAACTCTTCACCGATTAGGTATTCAAGCGTTTGAGCCAACGCTTGTTGAAGGTCGCGCCATCCGATTGCATCCGCTTGTATGTACAGCATATAACGCTGACTTTGACGGAGACCAAATGGCCGTGCACGTTCCGTTATCCGCAGAAGCTCAGGCAGAAGCGCGATTGCTCATGCTGGCCGCGCAAAATATTTTGAACCCGAAAGACGGAAAACCGGTTGTTACTCCTTCGCAAGACATGGTTTTAGGTAACTATTATTTAACGATGGAACGTGAAGGAGCAATCGGTGAAGGAATGGTATTTAAAGATACGGATGAGGCGTTGCTTGCGTATCATAATGGTTATGTCCATTTACATTCACGAATCGCTGTTCATGCCGGTTCATTGAAAAATGAAACGTTTACGGAAGAGCAAAATAACAAACTGCTTATTACAACAGTTGGAAAACTTATTTTCAACGAAATTTTACCAAACTCATTCCCTTATATTAACGAGCCGACAACTGAAAATATCGAAGGGCGGACACCGGATAAATACTTCCTCGATAAAGGTGCAAATGTAAAAGAAGAAATTCGCAAGCGCGAACTTGTTCCACCGTTTAAGAAAAAAGTGCTCGGACAAATTATCGCTGAGGTATTTAAGCGGTTCAAAATTACAGAAACATCGAAGATGCTTGACCGCATGAAAGATTTAGGGTTCCAATATTCAACAAAAGCCGGCATTACGATTGGGGTTGCCGATATTGTCGTATTACCGGAAAAACAAGAAATTCTTGAAGAAGCACAAGCAAAAGTCGACACGGTCTTAAAACAATTCCGACGCGGTTTAATTACTGACGAAGAGCGCTATGAACGTGTCATTTCGATTTGGAGCGAAGCGAAAGACAAAATTCAAGACAGACTGATGAAATCGCTCGATAAACGCAACCCAATCTTTATGATGAGCGATTCTGGAGCTCGCGGTAACGCATCAAACTTTACGCAGCTTGCCGGAATGCGCGGTCTCATGGCAAACCCAGCGGGACGCATCATCGAATTGCCGATCAAATCTTCGTTCCGTGAAGGATTAACGGTATTGGAATACTTTATTTCTACACACGGAGCGCGCAAAGGGCTTGCTGATACCGCACTAAAAACAGCAGACTCCGGTTATCTCACAAGACGTCTTGTCGATGTGGCGCAAGATGTCATTGTTCGTGAAGAGGATTGCGGTACGGACCGTGGTATTCTTGCAAGAGCATTAACGGACGGTACGGAAGTCATTGTCAAACTAGAAGAGCGTCTTGTTGGCCGTTATGCGCAAAAAACGGTGAAACATCCGGAAACAGGCGAAATACTCGTTCGCAAAGACGAAATGATCACCGAAGATATTGCGAACGCGATTATTAAAGCAGGCATTGAAGAAGTATGGATCCGCTCTGCCTTTACATGTAATACACGACACGGTGTATGTAAAAAATGTTACGGTCGTAACTTGGCGACAGGTGCGGATGTGGAAGTTGGCGAAGCGGTTGGTATTATCGCTGCGCAATCGATCGGTGAACCGGGTACGCAGTTAACGATGCGTACGTTCCACACAGGCGGTGTTGCCGGCGACGATATCACCCAAGGTTTGCCGCGTGTTCAAGAGCTGTTTGAAGCACGTAATCCGAAAGGGCAAGCGGTTATTTCTGAAATTGACGGAATCGTCACTTCGATTAGCCAAACGCGTGATCGTCAATATGAAATTGTCGTAAAAGGCGAGGTCGAGACACGCTCTTACATTGCTCCTTATAACGCAAGATTAAAAGTAGAGGAAGGACAACAAGTAGAGCGTGGTCAAGAACTTACTGAAGGATCCATTGATCCAAAACAATTATTAAAAGTAAGGGATGTTACGTCCGTTCAAGAATATTTATTGCGTGAAGTACAAAAGGTATATAGAATGCAAGGGGTAGAAATTAGCGATAAGCATATCGAAGTAATGGTCCGTCAGATGCTTCGTAAAGTGCGCGTCATTGATGCGGGGGATACAGATGTCCTGCCTGGAACGTTATTAGATGTGCATCAATTTACGGACGTGAACGAAAAAGCGCTTCTTGAAGGAAAACGTCCAGCAACGGCTCGCCCAGTATTGCTTGGTATTACAAAAGCATCGCTAGAAACTGATTCGTTCTTATCAGCGGCATCGTTCCAAGAAACGACACGCGTTTTAACCGATGCGGCGATCAAAGGAAAACGGGATGAGTTGCTCGGCTTAAAAGAAAATGTTATTATCGGTAAGCTTGTCCCAGCAGGAACTGGAATGGCGCGCTATCGTAAAGTAAAACCGGTAATTAAGAAAGAAGCAAATGAGGACGCGGTTACTTCTAAATAATTGGTTGTTACCAGCAAAGGACGATTCCTTTGCTGGTAGCAAATTACTTAAAAATATAGTTGACAATGTCTTATGAAAGTGATAGTCTAATAAAGGTGTTCCAAAAACCTGGTACTTTGGAGGATATGTTACATGTCTTATGAAAAAGTATTGCAGGCTGGAAAAATTGTTGTAGGAACAAAGCAAACAGTAAGAGCTCTGAAAGAAGGAAAGGCACTGGAAGTTATCGTTGCGGAAGATGCTGATCCATCCATTATCGATAAAGTGATGGAAGCGGCAAAAGAAGCGAACGTTCCAGTTACGAAAGTGGATTCCATGAAAAAACTTGGGAAAGCATGCAAAATTCAAGTAGGAGCAGCTGCTGTAGCAATCATTCGTTAAAAACCGTTTTTGTGGTTTTTACTACAAAAACTTTGTTTTTGCATAAATAATGAACCGCCTGGATATGTGGGCTTGAGTTTGTATGTGAAGGGAGGAAATTTAACATGCCTACAATTAACCAACTAGTTCGCAAAGGTCGCGAGAAAAAAGTGGTAAAATCAAAATCGCCTGCATTAAATAAAGGGTACAACAGCTTCAAAAAAATACAAACAAACGTGTCTTCTCCACAAAAACGCGGTGTTTGTACACGTGTTGGCACGATGACACCGAAAAAGCCAAACTCTGCGCTTCGTAAATATGCGCGTGTTCGTTTAACGAACGGTATTGAGGTAACGGCTTATATCCCTGGTATCGGCCATAACCTACAAGAACACAGCGTCGTGTTAATTCGCGGCGGACGTGTAAAAGACTTGCCAGGGGTGCGTTATCACATTATTCGTGGTGCCCTAGATACAGCAGGCGTAGCGAACCGTATGCAAGGTCGTTCAAAATACGGTGCGAAAAAACCAAAAGAATCGAAAAAATAATATGAAATAGGATTTTTGGTTGAAAGGAGGAAAAAATATGCCACGTAGAGGTCCAGTTCCAAAACGAGACGTACTACCAGATCCAATTTACAATTCAAAACTAGTGACCCGTCTTATCAATAAAATTATGATTGACGGTAAAAAAGGAAAAGCGCAAAAAATTCTTTATACAGCATTTGATATTATTCGCGAGCGTACGGGTAAAGATCCAATGGAAGTATTTGAGCAAGCGTTGAAAAACGTAATGCCTGTGCTTGAAGTTCGTGCACGCCGCGTTGGTGGTGCGAACTATCAAGTTCCTGTTGAGGTTCGCCCAGATCGTCGCGTTACATTAGGTCTTCGCTGGTTAGTACAGTATGCTCGTCTCCGCGGTGAAAGAACGATGGAAGAGCGTCTTGCGAATGAAATTATGGACGCTGCAAACAACACTGGCGCAGCTGTGAAAAAACGCGAAGATACACACAAAATGGCAGAAGCAAACAAAGCGTTTGCACATTATCGTTGGTAATTACGGTTCTTTATTGATAATCTACAAGGGAGAATAGGTGATGGTGGCTGGGAAACTTGCCGCCAATTCACCTATATTCCTATATTATTTATTATTATGATTTTGTATTAGCGAATATCACATGATACTTATTTGAAGGAAGGAGAAAATAACCACCATGGCAAGAGAGTTCTCCTTAGAAAACACTCGAAACATTGGGATTATGGCGCATATTGACGCCGGTAAGACGACAACAACAGAGCGCATCTTGTTCTATACTGGCCGTATTCATAAAATTGGGGAAACTCATGAAGGTGCTTCCCAAATGGACTGGATGGAACAAGAACAAGAGCGCGGGATTACGATTACATCTGCTGCGACAACAGCACAATGGAAAGGGCATCGCATCAATATCATCGATACACCAGGGCACGTAGACTTTACGGTAGAAGTTGAACGTTCTCTTCGTGTACTTGACGGTGCGATCACTGTTCTTGACGCGCAATCTGGTGTAGAACCGCAAACAGAAACAGTATGGCGCCAAGCGACTACATACGGGGTTCCACGTATCGTATTCGTTAACAAAATGGATAAAATTGGCGCGGACTTTTTGTATTCCGTAAAAACGCTTCATGACCGCTTGCATGCAAACGCGCATCCTGTGCAATTGCCAATCGGCGCGGAGGACCAATTCTCCGGCATTATTGACCTTGTGGAAATGTGCGCGTACCATTATCATGATGAGCTTGGCAAAAATATTGAGCGCATTGAAATTCCAGAAGATTACCGCGATATGGCGGAAGAATATCGCAACAAGCTCATTGAAGCAGTTGCGGAATTAGATGAAGAGCTTATGATGAAATATTTAGAAGGGGAAGAAATTACAAAAGAAGAATTGAAAGCTGCGATTCGTAAAGCGACGATTAGCGTGGAATTCTTCCCTGTATTTTGCGGTTCTGCATTTAAAAACAAAGGGGTTCAGTTATTGCTTGACGGAGTTGTAGACTATCTTCCTTCTCCTGTGGACATCCCTCCAATTAAAGGGATCGTTCCGGATACAGAAGAAGAAGTAGTTCGTGAAGCAGACGATGACGCTCCATTCGCAGCGTTAGCGTTTAAAGTTATGACTGACCCTTACGTTGGTAAGTTAACGTTCTTCCGTGTGTACTCTGGTACACTAGATTCTGGTTCATATGTCATGAACTCGACAAAACGTAAACGTGAACGTATTGGTCGTATCCTACAAATGCATGCGAACCACCGTCAGGAAATTTCGAAAGTATATGCCGGTGACATCGCAGCAGCTGTAGGTTTAAAAGATACAACAACAGGCGATACTCTATGTGATGAAAAGAACCTTGTTATACTAGAATCAATGCAGTTCCCTGAACCAGTTATTTCGGTGGCGATCGAGCCAAAATCGAAAGCGGATCAAGATAAAATGGGTCAAGCATTGCAAAAATTACAAGAAGAAGACCCGACATTCCGCGCTCATACAGATCCGGAAACTGGCCAAACGATCATTTCTGGTATGGGTGAGCTTCACCTAGACATCATCGTTGACCGTATGCGCCGTGAATTCAAAGTGGAAGCAAACGTCGGTGCTCCACAAGTTGCATATCGCGAAACATTCCGTAAATCGGCGCAAGTCGAAGGGAAATTCATCCGCCAATCTGGTGGTCGCGGTCAATATGGTCACGTTTGGATCGAATTCTCTCCAAATGAGCGTGGAAAAGGATTCGAATTCGAAAACGCGATTGTCGGTGGGGTTGTCCCGAAAGAATATGTACCGGCAGTACAGGCAGGTCTTGAAGAAGCAATGCAAAACGGGGTTCTTGCCGGATATCCAGTGGTCGATATTAAAGCGAAACTATTTGATGGTTCTTACCATGATGTCGACTCGAGTGAAATGGCGTTCAAAATCGCAGCTTCGTTAGCATTGAAAAACGCTGCGACAAAATGTGACCCTGTGTTGCTTGAGCCAATCATGAAAGTTGAAGTAGTAATCCCAGAAGAATATCTTGGCGATATTATGGGTGACATTACTTCTCGCCGTGGACGCGTAGAAGGAATGGAAGCTCGCGGTAACGCACAAGTCGTTCGCGCGATGGTTCCACTAGCGGAAATGTTTGGATACGCTACTTCGCTACGCTCTAACACACAAGGACGTGGAACATTCACGATGGTATTTGACCATTATGAAGAAGTTCCGAAAAACATTGCAGATGAAATCATCAAAAAAAATAAGGGTGAATAATTGATTTCTGTCTGCAGTTTCGCTATAAATACTTATGTAAGACTTGGGAGCAAATATGACAAGTGTTTGCTCCCGGGCATTCTATATTATAAATTCAATTTTTAATTTAAAAATTAATATTCTAATTTTAAGGAGGATACTATAATGGCTAAAGAGAAATTCGAACGTAAGAAACCACACGTCAATATTGGTACTATCGGCCACGTTGACCATGGTAAAACTACGTTAACTGCTGCAATTACAGCGGTTCTTGCAAAACAAGGTAAAGCGCAAGCTAGAGCATACGACCAAATCGATGCTGCTCCAGAAGAACGTGAACGCGGTATCACAATCTCTACTTCACACGTTGAGTATGAAACTGACAACCGTCACTATGCACACGTTGACTGCCCTGGCCACGCTGACTACGTGAAAAACATGATCACAGGTGCAGCGCAAATGGACGGCGCAATTCTTGTTGTGTCTGCAGCTGACGGTCCAATGCCACAAACTCGCGAACACATTCTTCTTTCTCGCCAAGTAGGCGTACCATACATCGTTGTATTCTTGAACAAATGCGATATGGTAGACGACGAAGAATTGCTAGAACTAGTTGAAATGGAAGTTCGCGATCTATTATCTGAATATGACTTCCCTGGCGACGAAGTACCTGTTATCAAAGGTTCTGCGTTAAAAGCACTTGAAGGCGATCCACAATGGGAAGAAAAAATTATTGAACTTATGAATGCAGTTGATGAATACATTCCAACTCCACAACGTGAAATTGACAAACCATTTATGATGCCAATCGAAGACGTATTCTCGATCACTGGTCGCGGTACAGTTGCAACTGGCCGTGTTGAACGCGGTACGTTAAAAGTTGGTGACGCTGTAGAAATCGTTGGTCTTGCTGACGAGCCAAAATCTACAACGGTTACTGGTGTAGAAATGTTCCGTAAACTTCTTGACCAAGCAGAAGCTGGTGACAACATCGGTGCGCTTCTTCGCGGGGTATCTCGTGATGAAGTAGAACGCGGTCAAGTATTGGCAAAACCAGGCTCTATCACACCACACACAAAATTTAAAGCACAAGTTTACGTTTTAACAAAAGAAGAAGGTGGACGTCATACTCCATTCTTCTCTAACTACCGTCCACAATTCTACTTCCGTACAACAGACGTTACAGGTATCATCACGCTTCCAGAAGGCGTGGAAATGGTTATGCCTGGTGACAACGTTGAAATGACTGTAGAATTAATCGCGCCAATCGCGATCGAAGAAGGTACAAAATTCTCGATCCGTGAAGGCGGACGTACAGTAGGCGCTGGTTCTGTATCTGAAATTATTGAATAATAACAGCCCTACTAAAAAGCAGGTTTGCAAACGCAAACCTGCTTTTATTTCATTTGCGCAATTTTTTGACAAGTTGAAAATGCTCATTAGCTATGTATAATATAATAAGTGTGTAGAAAAACAAAGAAATTGCTTGCAATCTCGTTTACATATCTGTATAATATCAAATGTTGGTCTTTGACTGCGATGAAGTGGAAGGTTGCTGACACACCCGGTCGCTTTGCCATGGCGAGTGTGCAGGAAATTTCCATGGAGAATGTCTATTTTCAAAATAGGCGAAGAAGGAGGGAAAACAATGGCAAAGGAAAAAATTCGTATCCGTTTAA
This sequence comes from Geobacillus sp. CX412, assembly GCF_027942335.1. Taxonomy (NCBI): domain Bacteria; kingdom Bacillati; phylum Bacillota; class Bacilli; order Caryophanales; family Anoxybacillaceae; genus Geobacillus; species Geobacillus sp. CX412. The sequence goes on along the minus strand of NZ_CP103461.1, from coordinate 3,336,686 downwards.
AAGCTTACGATCATCGAATTCTTGATCAATCTGCTGAGAAAATCGTAGAAACAGCGAAACGTTCCGGGGCAAAAGTGTCTGGTCCAATTCCGTTGCCAACGGAAAGAACTGTTTATACGATTTTGCGTGCTGTTCACAAGTATAAAGACTCTCGTGAACAATTCGAAATGCGTACACATAAACGTTTGATCGATATCGTAAATCCTACTCCACAAACGGTAGATTCATTAATGCGTCTTGACTTACCGTCTGGTGTTGATATTGAAATTAAACTTTAATTTAGCAGGAGGTGTGACGAATGACCAAGGGAATCTTAGGGAGAAAAATTGGTATGACGCAAGTATTCGCGGAAAACGGCGACTTAATTCCTGTAACCGTCATCGAAGCAACTCCAAACGTGGTATTGCAAAAGAAAACAATTGAAAAAGACGGTTACGAAGCGATTCAATTAGGTTTTGAAGATATAAGCGAAAAACGCGCCAATAAACCGCAAATCGGTCATGCTGCGAAAGCGAATACTGCACCTAAGCGCTTCATCCGTGAAATTCGCGGCGCAAATATTGATGAATATGAAGTTGGTCAGGAAGTCAAAGTAGATATTTTCGCTGAAGGCGATATTGTTGATGTTACTGGAATTTCAAAAGGGAAAGGATTCCAAGGCGCAATCAAACGTCATGGACAATCTCGCGGGCCAATGGCACACGGTTCTCGCTATCATCGTCGTCCTGGTTCAATGGGTGCGATTGCTCCAAACCGTGTATTTAAATCAAAAGAATTGCCAGGTCGCATGGGTGGCCAACGTGTAACAATCCAAAACTTGAAAATTGTCAAAGTGGATCCAGAACGCAACCTTCTTCTTATTAAAGGAAACGTACCTGGCCCAAGAAAAGGATTAGTCATCGTTAAAAGCGCAGTGAAAGCAAAAGCAAAATAATACTTTGCTAGGAAAGGAGGAACTATCCAATGCCAAAAGTAGCATTGTATAACCAGAGCGGAGAAACAATCGGAGAAATCGAACTGAACGATTCCGTATTTGGCATTGAGCCAAATAAACATGTGTTATTTGAAGCGGTTGTTATGCAACGTGCTTCTTTGCGTCAAGGAACGCACAAAACAAAAATCGCGCTGAAGTAAGTGGCGGCGGCCGCAAACCATGGCGTCAAAAAGGTACAGGACGTGCTCGTCAAGGTTCTATTCGCGCTCCACAATGGCGTGGTGGCGGTACGGTATTTGGTCCTGTTCCGCGCAGCTACAGCTATAAGTTGCCGAAAAAAGTTCGTCGCTTAGCAATTAAGTCAGCGTTATCTTCTAAAGTTCTTGAAAACAACATTGTTGTTTTAGATAACTTAACATTAGAAGCTCCAAAAACAAAAGAAATGGTGAAAATCTTAAATAACCTTTCTGTTGATCGCAAAGCGTTAATTGTAACTGATGATGTGAACGAAAATGTCACATTATCCGCACGCAATATTCCTGGCGTTACCGTGGTTACAGCAAACGGCATTAACGTTCTTGATGTATTAAATCATGATAAACTTGTAATCACGAAAGCGGCCGTGGAGAAAGTAGAGGAGGTGCTTGCATAATGAAAGATCCTCGTGATATTATTAAGCGCCCCATCATCACGGAAAACACGATGAATTTAACGGCTCAAAAAAAATATACGTTTGAAGTAGATGTAAAAGCGAATAAAACAGAAGTGAAAGAAGCAGTAGAGAAAATTTTTGGTGTTAAAGTAGAAAAAGTAAACATCATGAACTATAAAGGAAAATTCAAACGCGTTGGTCGTTACAGCGGTTATACAAACCGTCGCCGCAAAGCGATTGTAACGTTAACGCCAGACAGCAAGGATATCGAATTGTTCGAAGTATAGTTTAAAAGCGAAGGAGGGAAACAAACATGGCGATTAAAAAATATAAACCGACGTCAAATGGTCGTCGTGGTATGACAGTTCTTGACTTCTCAGAAATCACAACAGATCAGCCGGAAAAATCGTTGCTTGCGCCATTAAAGAAAAAAGCTGGCCGCAACAACCAAGGAAAAATTACGGTACGTCATCAAGGTGGCGGTCATAAACGTCAATATCGTATTATTGACTTTAAACGTGATAAAGATGGAATTCCAGGCCGCGTTGCTACAATCGAGTATGATCCAAACCGTTCTGCAAACATTGCGTTAATTCACTATGCAGATGGTGAAAAACGTTATATCATTGCGCCGAAAAACCTAAAAGTAGGCATGGAAATTATGTCTGGACCAGATGCAGATATTAAAGTGGGTAACGCATTGCCGCTTGAAAATATTCCAGTTGGTACGTTTGTGCACAATATCGAACTAAAACCAGGAAGAGGTGGACAATTGGTCCGCGCTGCTGGTACATCTGCGCAAGTGCTTGGTAAAGAAGGAAAATACGTTATTGTTCGTCTTGCATCTGGCGAGGTCCGCATGATTTTAGGTGCTTGCCGTGCAACAGTTGGGGAAGTAGGCAATGAGCAGCATGAGCTTGTGAAGATCGGTAAGGCAGGTCGCGCTCGTTGGTTAGGTATTCGCCCGACAGTTCGCGGTTCGGTTATGAACCCTGTTGATCACCCACACGGTGGTGGTGAAGGTAAAGCACCAATCGGACGCAAATCTCCAATGACTCCTTGGGGTAAACCAACACTTGGCTTTAAAACACGCAAAAAGAAAAACAAATCGGATAAATTCATTATACGTCGTCGTAAAAAATAACGGGGTTGAACTACGGTTCTTAAGAACCGTAGAGCAATCACGAAGGGAGGTTCATTTATGGGTCGCAGCTTAAAAAAAGGTCCATTCTGTGATGAGCATTTAATGAAAAAAATCGAAAAATTAAATGAAACAGGACAAAAACAAGTGATTAAAACATGGTCTCGTCGTTCCACTATTTTCCCACAATTTGTTGGTCACACGATCGCCGTATACGATGGACGCAAACACGTACCGGTTTATATCACAGAAGATATGGTAGGACATAAACTTGGCGAGTTCGCACCAACACGTACGTTCAGAGGACACGCTGGCGACGATAAGAAAACAAAACGTTAATGAGAGGAGGTTCAACACATGCAAGCTAAAGCTGTTGCACGAACAGTCCGTATTGCTCCTCGTAAGGCACGTTTAGTGATTGACTTAATTCGAGGAAAAGAAGTTGGTGAGGCAGTCGCAATTCTTCGCCACACACCAAAAGCTGCTTCTCCGATTATTGAAAAAGTTTTAAAATCTGCAGTAGCAAACGCTGAACATAACTACGATATGGATGTCAACAAATTAGTGATTACGGAAGCATACGTTGACGAAGGACCAACATTGAAACGTTTCCGTCCGCGCGCAATGGGTCGTGCTAGCGCAATTAATAAACGCACAAGCCATATCACCATCGTTGTTTCAGAAAAGAAGGAGGGATAATCAGTGGGTCAAAAGGTGAATCCGGTCGGTCTCCGCATCGGCATTATTCGTGACTGGGACTCTAGATGGTACGCTGAAAAAGATTATGCGGACCTTTTACATGAGGATCTAAAAATCCGTGAGTATATTAATAAACGTTTGCAAGACGCTGCAGTATCTCGCATTGAAATTGAACGTGCAGCAAACCGCGTTAACATTACGATTCACACAGCGAAACCAGGCATGGTGATCGGAAAAGGTGGTTCAGAAGTAGAGGCGCTTCGCAAGGCATTAACGCAATTAACTGGCAAACGTGTTCACATTAACATCGTTGAAATCAAAAAGCCAGACTTAGATGCGAAACTAGTTGCCGAAAACATTGCACGCCAACTTGAAAACCGCGTTTCGTTCCGTCGTGCGCAAAAACAAGCGATTCAACGTGCAATGCGCGCAGGAGCAAAAGGGATTAAAACGATGGTATCCGGTCGTCTTGGCGGTGCGGATATCGCACGTTCTGAACATTACAGTGAAGGAACTGTTCCACTCCACACGCTTCGCGCTGACATCGATTATGCAACTGCAGAAGCGGATACAACATACGGAAAACTTGGTGTAAAAGTATGGATTTATCGTGGAGAGGTCCTTCCGACAAAAAAGAAAACTGAGGAAGGAGGAAAATAATCATGTTAATGCCAAAACGCGTAAAATATCGTCGTGAACATCGCGGACGCATGAAAGGGCGCGCAAAAGGCGGTACGGAAGTACATTTCGGTGAGTACGGATTGCAAGCGCTAGAATCTGCTTGGATCACAAACCGACAAATCGAGGCTGCTCGTCGTGCGATGACTCGTTATATGAAACGTGGCGGTAAAGTTTGGATTAAAATTTTCCCTTCTAAACCATATACAGCAAAACCATTGGAAGTACGGATGGGTTCCGGTAAAGGTGCTCCTGAAGGTTGGGTAGCTGTTGTAAAACCAGGTAAAGTAATGTTTGAAGTTGGCGGTGTTTCTGAGGAAGTAGCACGTGAAGCATTGCGTCTTGCTTCTCACAAACTTCCGATCAAATGCAAGTTTGTAAAACGTGAAGAAATTGGTGGTGAAGCAAATGAAAGCTAAAGAAATTCGTGAACTTACCACTGCCGAAATCGAACAAAAAATTAAAGCGTTAAAAGAAGAATTATTCAACCTTCGCTTCCAATTGGCAACAGGGCAATTAGAAAACACAGCACGCATCCGCCAAGTGCGTAAAGATATTGCACGCATGAAAACGATTATCCGCGAAAGAGAGATTGCTGCGAACGCAAAAAAATAACCGTTTGAGAGGAGGTTTGCGACATGAGTGAGCGCAATCAACGCAAAGTGTACGTAGGCCGCGTTGTATCCGACAAAATGGATAAAACCATTACTGTTCTTGTTGAAACATACAAAAAACATCCGCTTTACGGCAAACGCGTGAAATATTCAAAAAAATATAAAGCGCATGATGAAAACAACATCGCAAAAGTCGGCGATATCGTAAAAATTATGGAGACTCGCCCGCTTTCTGCAACGAAGCGTTTCCGTTTAGTAGAAATCGTTGAAAAAGCAGTTATCGTTTAATCATTATCTATGTTCGGATCGTGATATAATTCCGAAAGGAGGTTTCGTCAATGATTCAACAAGAATCTCGTTTAAAAGTAGCTGATAACTCAGGCGCACGTGAAGTGCTTGTCATTAAAGTATTAGGCGGTTCTGGTCGCCGCTACGCAAACATTGGCGATGTGGTCGTTGCGACAGTTAAAGAAGCGACACCAGGTGGCGTTGTTAAAAAAGGTCAAGTAGTGAAAGCGGTAGTTGTTCGTACGAAACGTGGTGTTCGTCGCTCTGACGGTTCTTATATCCGCTTTGATGAAAATGCTTGCGTCATTATTCGTGATGATAAAAGCCCGCGTGGCACACGTATTTTCGGACCTGTTGCACGTGAATTACGTGACAAAGACTTTATGAAAATCATTTCTTTAGCTCCAGAAGTAATTTAACGGACAGGAAAAGCCTTTTAAGGAGGTGCGAACTGCGATGCATGTAAAAAAAGGTGATAAAGTACAAGTAATCTCCGGCAAAGATAAAGGAAAACAAGGCGTGATCCTTGCTGCATTCCCTAAGAAAAACCGTGTGATTGTTGAAGGTGTCAATATCGTTAAAAAACACGCAAAACCATCTCAAGCAAATCCACAAGGCGGCATTATCACAAAAGAGGCACCAATTCACGTATCTAAAGTAATGCCTTTAGATCCAAAAACGGGACTTCCAACACGTATTGGATATAAGATTGTAGATGGCAAAAAAGTACGTTATGCAAAAAGATCTGGTGAGATTTTAGATAAATAATTGTGATGTCAGAAAGGAGGTACTCTTATGAACCGCCTAAAGAGAAGTATTTAAAAGAAGTGACTCCTGCTTTAATGAGCAAGTTCAACTATAAATCTATAATGCAAGTTCCAAAAATCGAAAAAATCGTCATCAACATGGGTGTTGGTGATGCGGTACAAAATCCAAAAGCACTTGATAGTGCTGTAGAAGAATTAACATTAATCGCTGGTCAAAAACCGGTTGTAACTCGTGCGAAAAAATCAATCGCTGGATTCCGTCTTCGCGCTGGAATGCCAATCGGTGCGAAAGTGACATTGCGTGGAGAACGCATGTATGATTTCTTAGACAAACTTATTTCTGTATCTCTTCCGCGTGTTCGTGATTTCCGTGGAGTATCGAAAAAGTCGTTTGATGGTCGCGGTAACTATACGTTAGGAATTAAAGAACAATTGATTTTCCCTGAAATTGATTACGATAAAGTAAATAAAGTTCGCGGTATGGATATCGTTATTGTTACTACAGCGAAAACGGACGAAGAGGCTCGTGAACTATTAACATTACTCGGTATGCCATTCCAAAAATAATGAATCCCATCTGTAAAATAAGGGAGGCGAAATCGTGGCTAAAAAATCAATGATCGCGAAACAAAAACGTACGCCAAAGTTTAAAGTAAGAGCGTACACCCGTTGCGAACGCTGCGGTCGTCCGCATTCGGTTTATCGCAAATTTAAACTTTGCCGTATTTGTTTCCGTGAATTAGCATACAAAGGTCAACTTCCAGGCATTAAAAAAGCAAGCTGGTAATAAACCCATGAATTGGGAAGGAGGTAAAACATATGGTGATGACAGATCCAATTGCAGATATGCTCACTCGCATTCGTAATGCGAATATGGTACGTCACGAGAAGCTCGAAGTGCCTGCTTCGAAAATGAAACGTGAAATCGCGGAAATTTTAAAACGCGAAGGATTTATTCGTGATGTTGAATACATTGAAGATAATAAGCAAGGCATTCTTCGTATTTTCTTAAAATACGGCCCAAATAACGAACGTGTAATTACCGGTTTGAAACGCATCAGCAAACCTGGTTTGCGCGTTTATGTTAAAGCCCATGAAGTGCCTCGCGTATTGAACGGTTTAGGGATTGCGATCCTTTCTACATCTCAAGGCATTTTAACAGATAAAGAAGCACGTCAAAAAGGAACTGGCGGCGAAGTAATCGCATACGTATGGTAATTCATTTTGCTAAGAATGGAGGTGTTTATGCATGTCACGTGTTGGTAAAAAGCCAATTGAAATTCCGTCTGGTGTAACAGTAACGGTTAACGGCAATACCGTTACAGTGAAAGGACCAAAAGGCGAATTGACTCGCACTTTTCATCCAGATATGACAATTAAAGTAGAAGATAATGTAATCACTGTTACTCGTCCGAGCGACGAAAAACGCCATCGTGCTCTTCATGGTACGACTCGCAGTTTGCTTGCAAACATGGTTGAAGGTGTATCAAAAGGTTACGAAAAAACGCTTGAATTAGTCGGTGTCGGTTATCGTGCGGCGAAACAAGGTAAAAAACTTGTACTGAACGTCGGTTTTTCTCATCCAGTAGAAATTGAACCGGAAGAAGGATTAGAAATTGAAGTTCCTTCACAAACAAAAATCGTTGTAAAAGGTGCAGACAAACAACGTGTCGGCGAACTTGCAGCGAATATTCGCGCTGTGCGTCCACCTGAACCATATAAAGGCAAAGGTATTCGCTACGAAGGCGAAGTCGTACGTCTTAAAGAAGGTAAAACTGGCAAATAATGCAGCTTAGCGAAATGAAAGGAGTGACATAAATGATCACAAAAGTTGACCGTAACGCAGTTCGTAAAAAAAGACATGCGCGCGTTCGCAAAAAAATATTTGGAACTGCTGAACGTCCACGCTTAAATGTGTTCCGTTCTAATAAACACATTTATGCGCAAATTATTGATGATATGAAAGCAGTAACGATTGTCAGCGCTTCTACATTAGATAAAGAATTTGACTTAGAATCGACTGGAAATATCGAAGCAGCAAAAAAAGTTGGCGAATTAGTCGCAAAACGTGCGTTAGAAAAAGGAATTAAAAAGGTCGTTTTCGACCGCGGCGGATATTTATATCACGGACGTGTAAAAGCACTTGCTGATGCTGCTCGCGAAGCTGGCTTAGAATTCTAATTATAAAGGAGGGACAATGATGCGTCGTATCGATCCAAATAAACTTGAACTTGAAGAGCGCGTAGTAGCGGTGAACCGTGTTGCAAAGGTAGTAAAAGGTGGACGTCGTTTACGCTTTTCCGCATTAGTGGTGGTCGGCGATAAAAACGGTCATGTCGGTTTTGGTACAGGAAAAGCACAAGAAGTTCCTGATGCGATCCGCAAAGCGATTGAAGATGCGAAGAAAAATTTAATTGAAGTACCGATTGTTGGAACAACGATTCCTCACGAAGTGATCGGTCATTTTGGAGCAGGGAAAATCATTTTGAAACCTGCATCCGAAGGTACAGGGGTTATCGCTGGTGGTCCAGCTCGTGCTGTACTAGAGTTAGCGGGTATTAGCGACATTTTATCTAAATCTATCGGTTCGAATACGCCAATTAACATGGTGCGCGCTACTGTTGACGGGTTAAAACAATTAAAACGTGCAGAAGATGTAGCGAGATTGCGCGGTAAAACAGTTGAGGAACTGTTAGGATAAGGAGGGAAATACAATGGCAAAAAAATTGGAGATTACCCTCACTCGCAGCGTCATCGGTCGTCCAGAAGATCAACGGATCACAGTGAAAACGTTAGGTTTACGCAAAATGCACCAAACCGTCGTTCATAATGATAATCCTGCGATTCGCGGGATGATTAACAAAGTCGCTCACCTTGTCAAAGTAAAAGAAATTGAAGAATAATGATCATAAGGAGGTGCTTCGCGATGAAACTTCATGAATTACAACCAGCACCAGGTTCCCGCAAAGAACGCACTCGCGTGGGCCGTGGTATCGGTTCTGGTAAAGGTAAAACGTCTGGTAGAGGTCAAAAAGGTCAAAATGCACGCTCTGGCGGTGGGGTACGCCTCGGTTTTGAAGGTGGTCAAACTCCTTTATTCCGTCGTCTTCCAAAACGCGGTTTTACCAACATTAATCGCAAAGAATATACGATCGTCAACCTTGATAAGTTAAATCGCTTTGAAGACGGTACAGAAGTAACGCCTGAATTGTTGCTTGAAACTGGCGTAATCAGCAAATTAAAATCAGGTGTGAAAATTTTAGGAAAAGGCCAAATCGAGAAAAAGTTAACGGTAAAAGCTCATAAATTCTCTGCTTCTGCGAAAGAAGCGATTGAAGCTGCTGGCGGTAAAACTGAGGTGATTTAATGTTTCGGACAATCTCCAACTTTATGCGCGTCGGTGATATAAGAAAAAAAATTATTTTTACTCTTCTCATGCTCGTTGTGTTCCGAATTGGGACGTTTATTCCTGTGCCGAATGTGAATGCGGATGTATTAAAAGTGCAAGACCAAATGAACGCTTTCGGTGTTCTGAACATATTCGGCGGCGGGGCATTACAAAACTTTTCCATTTTTGCGATGGGCGTCATGCCGTATATTACAGCATCCATCATCGTGCAGCTTTTGCAGATGGATGTTGTTCCTAAATTTACGGAGTGGTCAAAGCAAGGTGAGGTTGGACGACGTAAATTAGCTCAGTTTACCCGCTATTTTACGGTCGTTTTAGGTTTTATTCAGGCGCTCGGAATGTCATACGGTTTTAATAACCTAGCTTCAGGAGCGCTCATTAAAAATCCTGGAATACCAACATACCTGTTAATTGCAACGGTGTTAACAGCCGGAACTGCATTTCTAATGTGGCTTGGAGAACAAATTACTGCTAAAGGTGTTGGAAACGGCATTTCGATCATTATTTTTGCCGGGATTGTCTCCGGTATCCCTGCCGTGTTAAACCAAATTTATGCTCAACAATTTGAAAACATCGGCGAAGATTTGTTCTTACGAATTGTTAAGCTTCTGCTTGTTGCGTTAGCGGTAGTTGTTGTTATCGTTGGCGTTATTTACATTCAACAAGCATTCCGGAAAATTCCGATTCAATATGCAAAACGACTGGAAGGACGCAGCCCAGTTGGCGGGCATTCTACTCACTTGCCGCTGAAAGTAAATCCAGCGGGAGTGATTCCAGTTATTTTTGCTGTGTCGTTTCTTGTTGCTCCACCAACAATTGCATCGTTTTTTGGTTCGAATGATGTAACATTGTGGATTCGGAAAACATTCGATTATACACATCCAGTTGGCATGGTTATTTATGTTCTATTAATTATTGCGTTTACGTATTTCTATGCATTTGTCCAAGTCAATCCGGAACAGATGGCGGACAACCTGAAAAAACAAGGTGGTTACATCCCAGGAATACGTCCAGGAAAGAATACACAGGAATATGTAACGAAAATTCTTTACCGGCTTACTTTTGTCGGTTCGCTATTTTTAGCGGCTATTGCAATTCTTCCTGTTTTCTTTGTGGAATTTGCTAAATTGCCGCCTTCCGCTCAAATCGGTGGAACAAGTTTGCTCATTGTTGTCGGTGTTGCACTTGAGACAATGAAACAACTTGAAAGTCAGCTTGTAAAACGTCACTATCGTGGTTTTATTAAATAAAGAGGTCAGGGGTACCCTAACCTCTATAGAGCTGAGGGGGAGCGAGGATGAATTTAGTACTAATGGGATTGCCGGGCGCTGGGAAAGGTACTCAAGCGGAGAAAATCGTTGAAACATATGGGATTCCGCATATTTCGACTGGCGACATGTTTCGTGCTGCCATTAAAGAAGGGACGCCATTAGGACTGCAAGCGAAAGAGTATATGGACCGCGGCGATCTAGTTCCTGATGAAGTGACGATTGGGATCGTTCGCGAGCGTTTAAGCAAAGATGACTGCCAAAAAGGGTTTTTGCTAGATGGGTTTCCGCGGACCGTTGCTCAAGCGGAAGCATTAGAAAACATTCTAGCGGAATTAAATCGTTCGATCGACTATGTCATCCATATTCAAGTCGACAAAGATATTTTAATGGAGCGGTTAACTGGAAGAAGAATTTGTAAAAACTGTGGTGCAACGTACCACCTCGTGTTTAACCCACCAGCAAAGTCTGGTGTTTGTGACAAATGTGGCGGTGAACTGTACCAACGTGCAGATGACAATGAGGAAACGGTAGCAAACCGTCTCGAAGTCAATATAAAACAAACGCAGCCATTGCTTGAGTTTTATGAAAAGAAAGGGTATTTACGCCATATTAACGGACAACAGGACATTGAAAAAGTATTTGCGGACATTCGTGAACTTCTTGGGGGATTACAATAATGATTATTTGCAAAACTCCGCGTGAAATTGAAATCATGCGTGAGGCAGGAAAAATTGTTGCTTTGACTCGCCAAGAGTTAGAAAAACATATTCGTCCTGGAATTACGACAAAAGAGTTGGATGCGATTGCTGAAGCAGTTATACGGAAACATGGGGCAATTCCTTCGTTTAAAGGATACAACGGATTCCCTGGCAGCATTTGCGCTTCGGTAAATGAAGAACTCGTTCACGGTATTCCTGGTGACCGGGTGTTAAAAGAAGGCGATATTATTAGCATTGATGTCGGGGCCCAATATAATGGTTATCATGCCGACTCTGCATGGACGTATCCTGTTGGGGAAATTGCGGAAGAAACGAAAAAACTTCTTGAAGTAACGGAAAAATCCTTATATATAGGATTAGAAGAAGCAAAACCAGGTGCCCGTTTGTCCAATATTTCCCATGCTATACAAACGTACGTCGAATCCCATCATTTTTCGATTGTTCGCGAGTATGTTGGGCACGGAATTGGTCAAAACTTACATGAAGACCCACAAATACCGCATTATGGTCCGCCAAATAAAGGGCCACGTTTGAAACCAGGAATGACGCTATGTATTGAACCGATGGTAAATGCGGGAAGCCGTTATGTTAAAACACTTGCCGATAACTGGACGGTCGTTACAGTAGATGGAAAGATGTGTGCTCATTTTGAGCATACGATTGCCATTACAGAAAATGGCTATGAAATTTTAACAACTCTCTAATATAATCATGATGGAGACTGGTCGTGTAGCAATTCGTAGATATAGTATGCGTTCGGTTTTTTCCTAACACTATGTTACTCATTCGAAGGAGGGAGAGCCGTTCGATGGCTAAAGACGATGTAATTGAAGTGGAAGGCACCGTTGTCGAAACATTGCCCAATGCCATGTTCCGTGTGGAATTAGAAAACGGTCATACGGTATTGGCACACGTTTCTGGCAAAATTCGCATGCACTTCATTCGAATTTTACCAGGAGATAAAGTTACGGTAGAATTATCTCCGTATGATTTGACTCGCGGTCGGATCACGTACCGCTATAAATAAAGGACTCCGCATCAATAAGGAGGTTAAAGGACATGAAAGTAAGACCATCTGTAAAACCTATTTGCGAAAAATGCAAAGTTATTCGTAGACGTGGCAAAGTTATGGTAATTTGCGAAAATCCAAAACATAAACAAAGACAAGGGTAATCTTTAAGGAGGTGTATAGTATGGCACGTATTGCAGGTGTAGATATTCCTCGTGACAAACGTGTAGTCATTTCGTTAACATATATCTACGGAATCGGTAAATCTACTGCTAAAAAAATCTTAGCGGAGGCTGGCGTTTCCGAAGATACACGCGTTCGTGATTTGACAGAAGAAGAACTAGGAAGAATTCGTGAAATCGTTGGTCGTTTGAAAGTAGAAGGAGATCTTCGTCGCGAAGTATCGCTAAATATCAAACGTTTAATCGAAATCGGATGCTATCGCGGTATTCGTCATCGTCGCGGCTTGCCAGTTCGCGGTCAAAATACGAAAAACAATGCTCGTACACGTAAAGGTCCACGCCGTACAGTAGCAAACAAGAAAAAATAATTAAGCAAAGGAGGTAATTCCACGAATGGCACGTAAAACAAATACACGCAAACGCCGTGTAAGAAAAAATATTGAGACTGGTATTGCGCATATCCGTTCAACATTTAACAATACGATCGTAACAATTACTGACGTTCACGGTAACACGATTGCTTGGTCAAGTGCTGGAGCATTAGGTTTTAAAGGCTCTCGTAAATCGACGCCGTTTGCGGCACAAATGGCAGCAGAAGCAGCTGCAAAAGCCTCCATGGAACATGGAATGAAAACAGTAGAAGTAAATGTAAAAGGCCCTGGTGCTGGTCGTGAGGCAGCGATTCGTGCATTACAAGCAGCTGGATTAGAAATTACAGCAATTAAAGACGTAACTCCTATACCGCACAATGGATGCCGTCCGCCAAAACGTCGCCGTGTGTAATACCCCTGTATAGAATTTGTATCCTTGTCAATAATGGGATATGATAAGTATTAAATTACAGGGAAGTTTTGCTCAGCCATTCGCACATTTGGGAACTTATTCATGGGGGAATTTCGATTAGGCGTTTATCGTTTGGTCGGGGTTTCGACGTTTTGAAGGAGGGTATAATAACTAATGATCGAAATTGAAAAACCGAGAATCGAAACGGTTGAAATCAGCGAAGATGCCAAATATGGCAAATTCGTTGTCGAACCGCTTGAGCGTGGATATGGTACAACTTTGGGTAACTCCTTACGTCGTATCCTATTGTCTTCACTCCCTGGTGCTGCTGTGACATCGGTTCAAATAGATGGTGTGCTGCATGAGTTCTCAACGATTGATGGCGTCGTAGAAGATGTGACAGCAATTATTTTAAATATAAAAAAATTAGCGTTGAAAATTTATTCTGACGAAGAAAAAACGTTGGAAATTGATGCACAGGGCGAAGGAGTTGTCACAGCTGCTGATATTACTCACGACAGCGATGTAGAAATTTTAAACCCGGACCTTCATATTGCTACGTTAGCAGAAGGCGGGCGCTTACGCATGAGAATGACAGCAAAACGAGGGCGTGGGTATGTTCCAGCTGAGGCCAATAAACGCGAGGATCAGCCAATAGGCGTTATCCCTATCGATTCGATTTATACACCGGTTTCACGCGTTTCTTATCAAGTAGAAAATACGCGTGTCGGTCAAGTGACAGACTATGATAAGTTAACGATAGATGTGTGGACAGATGGGAGCATTGGACCAAAAGAAGCGATTGCTCTCGGCGCAAAAATTTTGACCGAGCACTTAAATATTTTCGTTAGCCTAACAGACGAAGCACAAAATGCCGAAATCATGGTAGAAAAAGAGGAAGATCAAAAAGAAAAAGTGCTCGAAATGACAATTGAAGAACTTGATCTTTCTGTTCGTTCCTACAACTGTTTAAAACGTGCTGGTATTAACACCGTTCAAGAGCTTACGCAAAAAACGGAAGAAGATATGATGAAAGTGCGCAATCTCGGTCGCAAATCTCTCGAAGAAGTAAAAGCAAAGCTTGCTGAACTCGGTCTCAGTTTGCGTAAAGATGACTAGTTAACGTTTGTTTAACTAGTATTTTCATGTTACTAGATACATGAACGCTTACGTTTCTAAAAATAGACGTGATCGTATAAAGTATCATTTCTGAAATGAGATTTGTAGTGAAAATGCTAAAAAGGAGGGGACACTTCATGTCATACAGAAAATTAGGACGTACAAGCGCTCAACGCAAAGCATTGCTTCGTGATTTAGCAACAGATTTAATCATTAATGAGCGTATTGAAACAACAGAGGCGCGCGCAAAAGAATTGCGTTCTGTTGTTGAAAAAATGATTACGCTTGGTAAACGCGGTGATTTGCATGCACGCCGTCAAGCTGCTGCATTTATCCGTAAAGAAGTAGCAAATAGCGAAACAGGTCAAGATGCACTTCAAAAGCTATTTAGCGACATTGCACCGCGTTACCAAGATCGCCAAGGCGGTTACACTCGTATTATGAAACTTGGTCCTCGTCGTGGTGATGGGGCACCAATGGTGATTATCGAGTTAGTATAAAACGATTCGGTTGGCTAACAAGGGCGAGACAGTTTGTTTTGAACTGGATCTATGCCCTTTTTTTATTTGCCCTTTTTTAGTAGAGTAGAGATGAGAATGTCAGAGACAAGGGGAAGAAATGATGGAAGAAACCATTGTATCAGTAGAAAAACTATACTTTCGATATCCGAATCAATCAGATTACGCGGTACAAAACGTTACCTTTCAAGTGAAACGCGGGGAATGGCTAGCGATTGTCGGTCATAACGGTTCAGGAAAATCAACGATCGCTAAATTGCTTATCGGGTTGTTAAGACCGGAAAGCGGTGTGATTAAACTATTTCACACTGTACTCGATGAACAGACGGTTTGGGAGATTCGTCGCCGTGTTGGCATGGTATTTCAAAATCCCGATAACCAGTTTGTTGGAACAACGGTAGAAGATGATGTCGCTTTTGCTCTTGAAAATAATGGAATTCCTCGCGATGAAATGGTCAAAAGAGTGCATGAAGCTATACAGCTAGTTCGTATGGAAGAGTTTTTGCATCATGAACCGCATCACCTTTCTGGTGGTCAAAAACAACGTGTTGCGATTGCAGGCATCCTTGCATTGCGGCCAGATCTCATCATTTTAGATGAGGCAACATCGATGCTAGATCCGAAAGGAAGGCAGGAAGTATTAGACACGGTCCGTGATTTAAACAAAAAGCAACGTATCACTGTATTGTCCATTACCCATGATTTAGAGGAAGTCGCTAAGGCTGATCGCGTTATTGTTATGAATAGGGGAGAAATCATGGCAGAAGGAACGCCGAAACAAATTTTTGCGCTTGGGACAAAACTAGAACGAATTGGTTTAGATTTGCCGTTTGCGGTAAAAGTAAGAGACCGGCTGAAGCAGTGCGGAATCCCGCTATCTTCAAGCTACTTTACGATAGAGGAGTTGGTAGAAGAATTATGGACATTATATTCCAAAAGGTAGAGCATGTATATAATGCCAACTCACCGTTTGCCCGCCGAGCGTTGTACGATGTAGACATCATGATTGAAAGCGGCTCTTATGTGGCGGTTATCGGCCATACTGGTTCAGGAAAATCAACGCTGCTTCAGCATCTAAACGGTTTGCTTCAGCCGACAAGCGGAACAGTGATGATAGGAAATCAAACGATTACGAATAAAAAACGGCAAACGGACTTAAAACCGCTCCGAAAAAAAGTTGGCATTGTCTTTCAATTTCCGGAACATCAACTGTTTGAGGAAACGGTGGAGAAAGATATATGTTTCGGACCAATGAATTTCGGCGTTCCTGAGGAGGAAGCAAAAAAGAAAGCAAAGGAGCTTATTAAGTTAGTCGGGCTTTCAGAAGACGTACTAACCAAATCACCATTCGATTTAAGCGGCGGGCAAATGCGCCGTGTTGCGATTGCCGGAGTGCTTGCGATGGAACCTGATGTGATTGTGTTAGACGAACCAACTGCTGGCTTAGATCCACGCGGCCGCAAAGAAATTATGGAAATGTTTTATCGCCTTCATCGTGAAAAACAGCTGACGACCGTGTTAGTTACTCATAGTATGGAAGATGCTGCCGCATACGCAGATTATATGATTGTCATGCATAAAGGAACAGTGTGGAAAACGGGGACACCACAGCAAATTTTTCAAGATAGCGATTCTTTGGCGGAAATTGGGCTCAATGTGCCGGAGACAGTGCGGCTAAAAAAAGAATTGGAGAAAAAGTTAGGGATCACCGTGCCGTCTCCGTGTTTGACGATCGAGCAGACCGTAGACGCCATTCAAAAATTATTTTCCAAGGTGAACGCCCATGATGAATAGCATGATTATCGGCAAATATGTACCAGGCGATTCCGTGATTCACCGCATGGATCCGCGCGCGAAACTGCTAATCATCTTTATATATGTATTTATTGTTTTTCTAGCGAATAATAGTGCTACTTATGCTGTTTTAACGATATTTACGTTTAGTCTTTTAGCATTATCGCGCATTCCGTTATCGTTTGTGATTAAAGGTTTAAAACCGATTATATGGGTTATCGTCTTTACTTTTTTGCTGCATGTCTTTATGACAAAAGAAGGAGATGTGCTGTACCAAATTGGTTCCTTTTCGATTTACGAAGGCGGCGTCAAGCAAGGAATTTTTATTTCGCTGCGTTTTCTGCTGCTCATTATTATTACTACTTTATTAACCTTAACAACCACCCCGATCGAAGTGACTGACGGAGTGGAAAGCCTACTGGCGCCGTTGAAGAAAATGCGCGTCCCTGTCCATGAACTGGCGCTAATGATGTCTATTTCGCTTCGCTTTATCCCGACGTTAATGGAAGAGACGGAGAAAATTATAAAAGCACAAACCGCACGCGGTGTCGACTTTACAGGGGGGCCGTTTTCTGAAAGAATCAAGGCAATCGTCTCCTTGCTTGTTCCATTGTTTATCAGTTCGTTTAAACGTGCCGAAGAATTGGCGACCGCGATGGAGGCACGCGGTTACCGCGGCGGCGAGGGAAGGACGAAATTTCGCCTGCTTGTATGGAAATGGACAGATACAGCTTTTTTAGCGGCAGTGTTATTATTAGCAGTTGTTTTGTTTATACTACGCTCATAACAGGGTGAGAAAAATGAGTAAACGGATCAAATGCACGCTTTCCTATGACGGTACACATTTTTTCGGTTACCAAATTCAGCCTGGCAAACGAACGGTGCAAGGCGAGTTAGAACGAGTGCTCGAACAAATGCATAAAGGGAAAGCGATTCGTGTTACTGCTTCAGGAAGGACAGATGCGGGTGTTCATGCATACGGGCAAGTAATTCATTTCGATACGTTCTTATCGCTTTCTCCAGATCAATGGAAAAAAGCATTAAATGCCCAGTTACCGGATGATATAGTGATTAAAGATGTACAAGAAGCAGATCCTTCTTTTCATGCGCGTTTTAGTGCCAAAGCAAAAGAATATCGATATAAAGTACGAATTGCCCAAGAACGTGACGTATTTTTACGTAATTATTGCTATCATTACCCTTATCCACTTGATATGGAAGCGATGAGACATGCATTGCGACTTATAGAGGGCACGCATGACTTTACTAGCTTTTGTTCAGCAAAGACGGATGTTGATGATCGTGTACGCACGATTTATAAAGCAGATATGGCGATGCATGATGATTTATTGGAATTTTGCTTTATTGGCAACGGGTTTTTATATAATATGGTGCGGATTATCGTTGGAACGATTTTGGAAGTTGGGCAAGGAAAACGGAGTATAGATAGCATCTCACACGCTTTTGAGGCAAAAGATCGCCAGTTTGCTGGCAAAACGGCTCCACCGCAAGGATTATATTTATGGAAAGTATATTATGACAACTAGTCCTGGTGTAACATTTTCTTGACATTGATATGCTAAAGAGATATTATATCATATGGTATGTATTTTTCCACGATTAGCCCCGGAAAGTAATCGTGTTGAGATAAATAGATGATGTTCGTTGATTTTTTATTTAGGAGGGAAAAGTATGCGTACAACTTATATGGCGAAGCCGAATGAAGTAGAACGTAAATGGTACGTTGTCGACGCTGCTGGTAAAACGTTAGGACGCCTTGCAAGTGAAGTAGCAGCCATTTTGCGTGGCAAACATAAACCAACATTCACACCACATGTGGATTGTGGTGATCATGTCATCATTATCAACGCTGAGAAAATTGAACTAACTGGAAAGAAATTAACAAAGAAACTATACTATCGTCATAGCTTGCATCCAGGTGGATTAAAAGTAAGAACGGCGTTAGAAATGCGTACAAATTATCCAGAGCAAATGCTTGAAAGAGCTATACGCGGAATGCTTCCAAAAGGTCGCTTAGGTCGTCAAATGTTTAAAAAATTGCACGTATATCGTGGAAGCGAACACCCACATCAAGCACAAAAACCAGAAGTTTATGAACTTCGCGGATAATCAATAGAAGGAGGGCATTATTTTGGCACAAGTACAATATTATGGCACAGGCCGTCGTAAAAGCTCTGTCGCACGTGTGCGCCTCGTTCCAGGCGACGGACGCATTGTGATTAACGATCGTGACATTCGTGACTATATTCCATCGGAAGCGTTGATCGAAGTTGTGAAACAACCGTTAGTATTAACAGAAACGTTAGGAAATTACGATGTGTTAGTAAACGTAAAAGGCGGCGGATTCTCTGGCCAAGCAGGCGCGATTCGCCATGGAATCGCTCGTGCGTTATTGCAAGTAGATCCAGATTACCGTCCAGTATTAAAACGCGCAGGTTTATTAACACGCGATGCTCGTGTGAAAGAACGCAAAAAATACGGTCTTAAAGGTGCTCGTCGCGCTCCACAATTCTCAAAACGTTAATGGTATTTTTCCAAAAATCCCAGCCGATATCGGCTGGGATTTTTTTCTTTTCTCCCTCTTTTTTTATTCACGCATGTTTAGGATGAATCGTTAAAAACTACATCCTAAAGGGGTGTGAAAGAACATGAGTGTGATCACTTCATTTAAAGAAAAGAAGCAGGAAAAACAAATGTTATATGAACGAAAAATGTTGCGTGAGTTGTCTTTCGAAAAGCTGAAAACAAAGGCGATCAAGCATTTTAGTCCTTTTTATCCAATGTACCGTGCATTCCCATCCGTCATTGAAGAAGGATGTATCGATATCGCTATTGAAGCGTATTTACTTGGTGCGAACTACAGTCGATTCGGTTACTATGGAGAACCAGCAGAAAGTGTAAGACGACGGTGCGCGCAAGAAGAAAAATATTTCATTGATACATTATTTGATTTTCTTTGCTTTTGGGGAAACATTGATGATGGTTTAGCCAATGAGTCGCTTTATTATGCCTGTGAACATTACGTTGTTTATTGGTGGACGGAAGGATTTGAAAGAGGAAAAAAACGTCGACGTCTGAAACTTCACTAAAAAGTTCTATTTTTGCCTCTTGTCCCATATAAGATAGAGAAGGGGAAACGCAGGAGGAGAAACAATGAAAGTAAAATGGTTGGGTGCTCTCATTAGTTCCATTATTGTTATTGTTCTTTTCCAATATATCTTTGCGAATACGACTTCAACTAAATCGTGGAACCTCCCTCTCTCTGGAAGGATTATCATTTTAGATCCTGGTCATGGCGGGCCGGACGGAGGAGCTGTCGGCGGTGATGTGGTAGAAGAAGAAGTGACGCTGAAAGTGGCGGAGAAATTGCGAGACTACTTGCAGCAGCAAGGTGCGCTCGTGTTGATGACAAGGGAAACGGACAGCGACCTTGCCGATAAAGACACACGTGGCTATAGCCGTCGAAAGGCGGAAGATTTACGAAAACGTGTTGCGTTGATTAATAAATCGGAGGCAGATTTATTTATTAGTATCCATCTTAATGCCATTCCCTCTCCGCGTTGGCGTGGGGCGCAAACGTTTTATTACGGCTCACTGATCGAAAATGAACGGATCGCTAAGTTTATCCAAGCGGAATTGCGGCGCAATCTTGAAAATACAAATCGTACTGCCAAAATAATCGATACCGTTTATTTGTTGAAATATGCGAAAAAACCAGGTGCGCTTGTCGAAGTGGGGTTTTTATCTAATCCAGAGGAACGGGAACTTTTAGCTTCTGACCGTTATCAAACGAAGCTAGCGGCATCGATATATAAAGGGGTACTGCGATATTTTTCGAATGAAAAAAATCCTCCTGAATAGGGAGGATTCCTTTTTTTTACATGATAGATACGCAATGGTTATATATGTTATAGTAAAAGTATGAAAGGGAATACATACATAAGGATTGGTGATGGCCGATGCTCACAGAAAATGATGTAAGAGGATTGTTAGAAAATATAAAAGACCCATTTTTAAACAAGACGTTTAAAGAAACAAATGCGATTCAAGAAATTAAAATCAAGGAAGATAAAAAGCACGTCAGCGTCAAAATCGCATTAGCAAAAACAGGGACAGCCGAGCAGCTTCGCATCCAAACAACGATTGTTCAGCTACTAAAAGATGCTGGCGCTGCTTCGGTCGGTTTGCGGTTTGCGCAGCTCCCTGAAGAAGTAGTAGCAAAATATCAAGGGGAAACATCGAAAACGACATACATTGCAATTGCTAGCGGAAAAGGCGGCGTTGGAAAATCGACCGTTTCCGTGAACCTTGCTGTTTCTCTCGCTCGTCTTGGGAAAAAAGTAGGGCTGATTGATGCCGATATTTATGGGTTTAGTGTTCCGGATATGATGGGCATTGTCGAACGACCAACCGTGCGCGGCGATAAAATTATTCCGGTTGAACGATTCGGCGTAAAAGTTATTTCCATGGCCTTTTTCGTCGAAGATAACGCTCCTGTTATTTGGCGCGGTCCAATGTTAGGAAAAATGTTAAACAACTTTTTCAAAGAAGTCGAATGGGGCGACTTAGATTATTTATTATTAGATTTGCCTCCGGGAACGGGGGACGTTGCGTTAGATGTACATACCATGTTGCCTTCGTGTAAAGAAATCATTGTTACTACCCCGCATCCGACAGCGGCGTTTGTCGCGGCGCGCGCAGGTGCAATGGCGCTTCGCACGGAACACGAAATCATCGGTGTGATTGAAAATATGTCCTATTTTGAAAGCCGCAAAACAGGCGAAAGAGAATATGTATTCGGCAAAGGCGGCGGCGAAAAGCTTGCGAAAGAGTTGCAAACGGAGCTTTTAGGGCAGCTGCCACTCCAACAACCAGATTGGAACGATGAGGATTTCGCTCCATCTGTTTATGCGGAAGATCATCCTATTGGGAAAATATATATGGACATTGCGCGAAAAATTATTGAAAAGTGTTAAAGAAAAAAGGAGCATATCTCGCTCGGAGATAGCTCCTTTTTAACTTCCTCCTTGCCCTTGCTGATCGTCGCCGCTTTCCTCTCCTTCTCCTCCCTCTTGATTTTCATTTTGTTTTTTTGTTTCCTGCTGAATGTTTTCAGCGGATTTTATTAATATGTCTTGAATTTTTGCCTGGAATAATGGACTATTCAGCGTTTCTGTTATGACTTGTTGAAGGTGCTTGCGAAATTCTTTACTTTTTAGCACGTCCATCATCGCTTTTTCCATTTCTGGATTTTTTAAAATATCTATCATCATCCCTTGATATTCAGGGTCTTTCATTAACGCTTTGATCGTTTTTTCTTGCCCTGTTTTTAAACTTTTTGCAAAGCTTTCTGCAAACTTTGGATCTTGCAGTGCTTTTTCCCAAAATTTTATTCCTTTTTCCGACGTTAACACTTGTTCGAGTGTTTCTTTGACAACGGTTTGCTCCATTACTAATTGTTGTTTCACTTTTTCATCCGTCATAATTTCCTGAATAGCCTTTTTCCCCTCATCTGTTTTTAAAATATCAACGACCATTTTTTTCGTTTGATCGTAATCCGGGGGAGGTGGGCTAATTTCTTGAGGAGCACAAGAGCTAAGGATAAGGAAATAACTAAATAATAGGAGCAATGCGCTTTTTTTCATGTGTAAATAAGCTCCTTTCTGCAAAAATCCCTTACCCTTAATATGAATTTCTGTCAAAAAAATATGCATTTGCTTTATTCCTAAGTCGTTGATAAAATTTAAAGCGAATCGAATTTGAGAATAATGGAGGTATAAGCAGTTTGTTAAACATCTATAAAATCATGTAAATATCTCCTGCTATTGGACGTAAAGAGGCAGATGTTCTCCATCTTTTCTATCGTCTCCTGTCTGATGATAAAAAATCATCTCCCCTTCCTCATGTAAAAAGGAAAGGAAGAAGATTTAGCGAATATATGTTCTTAAGGATCCAAACAAGGGGGAAGGCAAGGGGATGAAAACGGTTCGGGTGATGAAAATTGTTTCCAATGATGAAACACACCTTCGCTCATTAGATGAGTTGATGCGCGTCTTTGTTTCCGCGAAGCGATACGCGTTCAACCGTTTGCTGGAGGGAAGGAACGCCAAAGACCTCATCCAGCACCTTCTGCGCCAATTTCAGCTCAACAAACGGTATGCCGAAGATGCGGTCTTGTTTGCACAATCGTTGATTTCTTCTCAACGTGAGTTGCTTCCAATGCGCTTAGAGGATGTGCAGGCGAAAATCGAAAAAACCGAAAAGAAAATCGATGACTACCAACATGGAAGAAAAACACCGAAAAAAGTCGATCTTCAAACGTGTTTAGACGGATTACACCGACGATTAGAAAAATGGAAATCGAAAGAAGATGAGCTAAAGCACCATCTCGACCAAGGGACGATTCCACGTGTGATTTTTGGCGGAAAACAAAACTTTTACAAGCGCTTGAAAGGAAAAATCACGAACGAAGAATGGAAAGATTTGCGCTCGAATCAGTTGTATGAAAAAGTATGGGTTATCCGTTCATGAAAGTGCCGCTTTGGTGATTGGCAGACGGGGGTTAGGGCATCAGGAACGATTGCCAAAAGAACTCATGGACATCATAAAAACGAAAGTGAAGCGTCATTTGATTGCCGTGTTAGGGTCGATGGAAGAATCCTACAAGCAATCGAAAAGCGGCAAGAAACAACGCCAATATTTAATCATGATGTTACAAAAAATCGAAAATTTCAAACAAGAACATGAATGGTCGTTATGGAACATCTTGCACAAATTCTGCTGGATGAATCAGTATCAAATTCAACTAAGGGAGGTGTAGACCTGGTTGCTAAAATCGTTGTCGTGTACTGACCGATGGAAGGAATGGTGCACGACAGATGCCATCGCTGACAGCGAGCCACGGGGTGTCTTTTACAATAGGTGAATGACAAGGGAATTTCCCTTCCTGATGGAACTCAGGTGTTTCCTGAGCGGCAAGCGGTGTTTCCTGGTTCCATCGCGATGAGTCGATTTTTATAGATTTTAGTAACCAGGATGAAGTTGTGAACAGCCGTAAATGGGTGCGTTTATTTTTAACAACATTAGCTATTGGAGGAATAACAACAGCGATTATAGGGATTATACTTAACTGGAGTGAATACGAGAAACTGTTTTTACGATCGGACGTATTGGAAATTATTGCGGTGTTAGTGTGGCACATCGGTGTTGGCTTTATTTTTAGTGTCATTAGTCAAATGGGGTTTTTCGCCTATTTAACCATTCATCGCTTTGGACTTGGGATCTTTCGTTCTGACTCTCTTTGGAACTCAGTACAAGTTGTGCTAATTTTGTTTGTGCTTTTCGATTTAGTATATTTCCGCTATCAAGTGTTTGCTGTGGAAGGGGAGTCTATTGTCAGTTACATACTAGTCGCTTTATTTATTTTGATTGTCGGGCTTATTGTTGCTTATATAAAAAGTGCACAAACGAATAAAGGGGCGTTTGTACCAGCATTATTTTTTATGGTTGTCGTAACGGTTATTGAGTGGTTTCCAGCATTGCGTATTAACAATGAAGATTGGCTTTATTTAATGTTATTTCCATTATTAGTTTGTAACGCTTATCAGCTTCTTATACTGCATAAACTAACAGGTGTTCCAAAGTCATAAAGGGGAGGAGGATACCTCCCTTTCTTTTGCGCGTGCTTATGTTTACAGGATAACTAACCACGAAAGTCCGCGACTTTAGTCACGCGGAAATTCAGTTTAGTTTATTTCTTTACTATTTACATCGCCATTAGCGATCAGTTGTGAAACGCTAACATTACGGTAACCGTTTTCCTTCATTGCTTCAATAATTTTTGGAAGTGCTTTTGCTGTTTGGTTAGCAGAATCTGATGCGTGAAGTAAAATGATATCTCCGGCTTCCATGTCGTTTACGACATTTTCAACAATTGTCTTTACTCCAGGGTTAAGCCAATCTTTTGAGTCAATACTCCAATGAACGACGGTATAACCTAGCGAATCAGCAATCTTTAATACATTCTTATTAAAGTTGCCGCTCGGAGGCCGCAATAATGTAATTTCTTTAATTCCAAGCGTGTCAAATACTTTTTTTGCCTGCATAAGATCTTGACGTATTTTCGGGCTTTCTAACTCTGTGTAGTTAACAAAGTTATATCCCATGCTTCCGATTTCATGACCGTCTTCTTTAATTCGTTTCACAATATTCGGATGACGTTCCGCCCAAGAGGCAGATAAAAAAAATGTTGCATTTTTTATGTCATTTTGTTTTAATACATCGAGGATGTGTAAGGCGTTTTGATCCCCCCAGCTGATATCAAATGTTAGTGATACCTCATGTTTACTTTTTTCTATTTTATAGACCGCTTTTGGCCCAGTAGAGAGAGAAAGCGTGGGATTATTGATTCCTTGGGCATATAAAATAGTGGCTGTAAAAAATGCAGATAGAACGATAATAAGTGCCTTTTTTAAGGAACGTCCATTTAATGCATAGAAAAAACTCACTATTTTTCCC
Source organism: Geobacillus sp. CX412 (assembly GCF_027942335.1). NCBI lineage: Bacteria > Bacillati > Bacillota > Bacilli > Caryophanales > Anoxybacillaceae > Geobacillus > Geobacillus sp. CX412. The sequence goes on along the minus strand of NZ_CP103461.1, from coordinate 3,311,571 downwards.
CCTTTATCCTAAAGTTGTTCTGTCACCATCTTATGCTTGTCACCCCGGGTGTTATGAAAAATATTTTCAAACCATGTTTTATTCTTGATCCCGATAAACATATTAATAAAAAATACATAAAAAAGTATTGACAATAAAAATTTGCTATGGTAAATCGTTTAACGTCGCTAAGTGATAGCGAAAATAATATTGACATCTTATTAATGAATGTGTTAGCATAAAAAAGTCGCAAAAAGAGGAAAATGTTCTTTGAAAACTGAACAAAACGAAGCGTCCACAACGAAAAGCGAAGGCGACTGATTAGCCCCGGCAGGCGCTGGAGGGCTCGCGAGGAGGCTGTTGCCGCCACAGCGAGACCGAAGCGGCCCGAGGGGCTAGGAGCCGAAGCTAGACAGTACGAAAAGCTGAAGCGCCGCGATCAGCTCTCGAAGCCAAATGTTCTTCACCCGCTGAAGTGCTTGCACTTCGAGGGGGAAGGTTATTTGGCACAAGAGAGCTAGGCGCTGAAGCTAGACAATACGAAAAGCGAAGGCGAGCGACACCTTGCGGTGTCGGCGCTGAAGCTGAAAAGAAGCCAATCAACTTTCTTTTTGGAGAGTTTGATCCTGGCTCAGGACGAACGCTGGCGGCGTGCCTAATACATGCAAGTCGAGCGGACCGAACGGGAGCTTGCTTCTGTTCGGTTAGCGGCGGACGGGTGAGTAACACGTGGGTAACCTGCCCGTAAGACCGGGATAACTCCGGGAAACCGGGGCTAATACCGGATAACACCGAAGACCGCATGGTCTTTGGTTGAAAGGTGGCTTTTGCTACCACTTACGGATGGGCCCGCGGCGCATTAGCTAGTTGGTGAGGTAACGGCTCACCAAGGCGACGATGCGTAGCCGGCCTGAGAGGGTGACCGGCCACACTGGGACTGAGACACGGCCCAGACTCCTACGGGAGGCAGCAGTAGGGAATCTTCCGCAATGGACGAAAGTCTGACGGAGCGATGCCGCGTGAGCGAAGAAGGTCTTCGGATCGTAAAGCTCTGTTGTTAGGGAAGAAGAAGTACCGTTCGAATAGGGCGGTACGGTGACGGTACCTAACGAGAAAGCCCGGCTAACTACGTGCCAGCAGCCGCGGTAATACGTAGGGGGCGAGCGTTGTCCGGAATTATTGGGCGTAAAGCGCGCGCAGGCGGTCCCTTAAGTCTGATGTGAAAGCCCACGGCTCAACCGTGGAGGGTCATTGGAAACTGGGGGACTTGAGTGCAGAAGAGGAGAGCGGAATTCCACGTGTAGCGGTGAAATGCGTAGAGATGTGGAGGAACACCAGTGGCGAAGGCGGCTCTCTGGTCTGTAACTGACGCTGAGGCGCGAAAGCGTGGGGAGCAAACAGGATTAGATACCCTGGTAGTCCACGCCGTAAACGATGAGTGCTAAGTGTTAGAGGGGTTTTCCCTTTAGTGCTGTAGCTAACGCGTTAAGCACTCCGCCTGGGGAGTACGGCCGCAAGGCTGAAACTCAAAGGAATTGACGGGGGCCCGCACAAGCGGTGGAGCATGTGGTTTAATTCGAAGCAACGCGAAGAACCTTACCAGGTCTTGACATCCCCTGACAACCCTGGAGACAGGGCGTTCCCCCTTCGGGGGGACAGGGTGACAGGTGGTGCATGGTTGTCGTCAGCTCGTGTCGTGAGATGTTGGGTTAAGTCCCGCAACGAGCGCAACCCTCGCCCCTAGTTGCCAGCATTCAGTTGGGCACTCTAGGGGGACTGCCGGCTAAAAGTCGGAGGAAGGTGGGGATGACGTCAAATCATCATGCCCCTTATGACCTGGGCTACACACGTGCTACAATGGGCGGTACAAAGGGCTGCGAACCCGCGAGGGGGAGCGAATCCCAAAAAGCCGCTCTCAGTTCGGATTGCAGGCTGCAACTCGCCTGCATGAAGCCGGAATCGCTAGTAATCGCGGATCAGCATGCCGCGGTGAATACGTTCCCGGGCCTTGTACACACCGCCCGTCACACCACGAGAGCTTGCAACACCCGAAGTCGGTGAGGTAACCCGTAAGGGAGCCAGCCGCCGAAGGTGGGGCAAGTGATTGGGGTGAAGTCGTAACAAGGTAGCCGTACCGGAAGGTGCGGCTGGATCACCTCCTTTCTAAGGACTGTATGTGTGTGAAATAAGGTGGGCGCTTCGGGTTTGTTCAGTTTTGAGGGAACATGCTATATGTTCTTTCAAATAAATGTTGTTCCTTGAAAACTAGATAACCGATTGGAAGAAGCCGAGAAGCGAAGGCGGCAAGCATGAAGCTGTTTTCGCATGGTTAAGTTAGAAAGGGCGCACGGTGGATGCCTTGGCACTAGGAGCCGATGAAGGACGGGGCAAACGCCGAAACGCTTCGGGGAGCTGTAAGCAAGCGTTGATCCGGAGATGTCCGAATGGGGAAACCCACTGTCCGTAATGGGGCAGTATCCATGCCTGAATCCATAGGGTATGGAGGGCACACCCGGGGAACTGAAACATCTTAGTACCCGGAGGAGAAGAAAGCAACCGCGATTCCCTGAGTAGCGGCGAGCGAAACGGGAACAGCCCAAACCAAGAGGCTTGCCTCTTGGGGTTGTAGGACCACTCATATGGGAGTTACAAAGGAACGGGGTAGACGAAGCGGTCTGGAAAGGCCCGCCATAGAAGGTGACAGCCCTGTAGTCGAAACTTCGTTCCCTCCCGAGTGGATCCTGAGTACGGCGGGACACGGGGAATCCCGTCGGAAGCAGGGAGGACCATCTCCCAAGGCTAAATACTCCCTAGTGACCGATAGTGAACCAGTACCGTGAGGGAAAGGTGAAAAGCACCCCGGAAGGGGAGTGAAAGAGAACCTGAAACCGTGTGCCTACAAGTAGTCAGAGCCCGTTTATGGGTGATGGCGTGCCTTTTGTAGAATGAACCGGCGAGTTACGATGACGTGCGAGGTTAAGTCGAAGAGACGGAGCCGTAGCGAAAGCGAGTCTGAATAGGGCGTTAAGTACGTCGTCGTAGACCCGAAACCAGGTGATCTACCCATGTCCAGGGTGAAGGTAGGGTAACACCTACTGGAGGCCCGAACCCACGTACGTTGAAAAGTGCGGGGATGAGGTGTGGGTAGGGGTGAAATGCCAATCGAACCTGGAGATAGCTGGTTCTCCCCGAAATAGCTTTAGGGCTAGCCTCAAGGGAAGAGTCTTGGAGGTAGAGCACTGATTGAGCTAGGGGCCCTCATCGGGTTACCGAACTCAGTCAAACTCCGAATGCCAACGACTTATCCTTGGGAGTCAGACTACGAGTGATAAGATCCGTGGTCGAGAGGGAAACAGCCCAGACCACCAGCTAAGGTCCCAAAGTGCACGTTAAGTGGAAAAGGATGTGGAGTTGCCCAGACAACCAGGATGTTGGCTTAGAAGCAGCCATCATTTAAAGAGTGCGTAATAGCTCACTGGTCGAGTGACTCTGCGCCGAAAATGTACCGGGGCTAAACGTGCCACCGAAGCTGTGGGATGACCGTTGGTCATCGGTAGGGGAGCGTTCTAAGCGCGCCGAAGCGAGACCGGAAGGACTCGTGGAGCGCTTAGAAGTGAGAATGCCGGTGTGAGTAGCGAAAACAGAGGTGAGAATCCTCTGCACCGAAAGCCTAAGGTTTCCTGAGGAAGGTTCGTCCGCTCAGGGTTAGTCGGGACCTAAGCCGAGGCCGAAAGGCGTAGGTGATGGGCAACAGGTTGAGATTCCTGTACCACCTCCTCACCGTTTGAGCAATGGGGGGACGCAGGAAGGTAGGGCGAGCAGGCTGCTGGAATAGCCTGTCCAAGCGGTTAGGCTGCCAGATAGGCAAATCCGTCTGGCGCAAAGGCTGAGCCGTGATGGCGAAGGGACCATCGGTCCCGAAGTCCCCGATCCTACACTGCCAAGAAAAGCCTCTAGCGAGGTGAGAGGTGCCCGTACCGCAAACCGACACAGGTAGGCGAGGAGAGAATCCTAAGGTGCGCGGGAGAACTCTCGTTAAGGAACTCGGCAAAATGACCCCGTAACTTCGGGAGAAGGGGTGCTCTCTTGGGTGATGAGCCCGAGAGAGCCGCAGTGAAAAGGCCCAAGCGACTGTTTACCAAAAACACAGGTCTCTGCGAAGCCGAAAGGCGAAGTATAGGGGCTGACACCTGCCCGGTGCTGGAAGGTTAAGGGGAGCGCTTAAGCCGCAAGGCTGAAGGTGCGAACCGAAGCCCCAGTAAACGGCGGCCGTAACTATAACGGTCCTAAGGTAGCGAAATTCCTTGTCGGGTAAGTTCCGACCCGCACGAAAGGTGTAACGACTTGGGCACTGTCTCAACGAGAGACCCGGTGAAATCATACTACCTGTGAAGATGCAGGTTACCCGCGACAGGACGGAAAGACCCCGTGGAGCTTTACTGCAGCCTGATATGGAATTTTGGTATCGCTTGTACAGGATAGGTGGGAGCCTGAGAAGCCGGAGCGCCAGCTTCGGTGGAGGCGCCGGTGGGATACCACCCTGGCGGTATTGAAATTCTAACCCGCACCCCTTATCGGGGTGGGAGACAGTGTCAGGTGGGCAGTTTGACTGGGGCGGTCGCCTCCCAAAAGGTAACGGAGGCGCCCAAAGGTTCCCTCAGAATGGTTGGAAATCATTCGTAGAGTGCAAAGGCACAAGGGAGCTTGACTGCGAGACGGACAGGTCGAGCAGGGACGAAAGTCGGGCTTAGTGATCCGGTGGTTCCGTATGGAAGGGCCATCGCTCAACGGATAAAAGCTACCCCGGGGATAACAGGCTGATCTCCCCCAAGAGTCCACATCGACGGGGAGGTTTGGCACCTCGATGTCGGCTCATCGCATCCTGGGGCTGTAGTCGGTCCCAAGGGTTGGGCTGTTCGCCCATTAAAGCGGTACGCGAGCTGGGTTCAGAACGTCGTGAGACAGTTCGGTCCCTATCCGTCGCGGGCGCAGGAAATTTGAGAGGAGCTGTCCTTAGTACGAGAGGACCGGGATGGACGCACCGCTGGTGTACCAGTTGTCCCGCCAGGGGCACCGCTGGGTAGCTATGTGCGGAAGGGATAAGCGCTGAAAGCATCTAAGCGTGAAGCCCCCCTCAAGATGAGATTTCCCATCGCGTCAAGCGAGTAAGATCCCTCGAAGATGACGAGGTCGATAGGTCCGAGGTGGAAGCGTGGCGACACGTGGAGCTGACGGATACTAATCGATCGAGGACTTAACCAAAGCGAAAAGTGGAGGCGAGCGCTTAGCGCCAAAAGGAAAATGTTCTTCCGACGAGACATGCTTGCATGTCGATGGAGGAAGGTTATTTTCCGCAAGGCGCTGCGAGCCGGAGCTGGACAAAGCGAAAAGCGGAGGACGCCTGTCTATCGGCGACACGCGCTGGAGGGCCCGTGAGGAGGCTGTTGCCGCCGCAACGGGACCGAAGCGTCGCGAGCCGATGGCGTCCGGAGCTAGACAGCGTACGTAAAGCAGAAGCGGCCGTTTCACTTCAAAAAGCTAGCCGCCTATGCAAAACGGCTTCTTCCAAACGGACGGTTATCTAGTTTTGAGGGAATGAAATTTCACTCTTGACAAGATTATTTATTTGGATATAATAATATTTGGCTGATAACTTGCCTAGTGACAATAGCGGAGAGGAAACACCCGTTCCCATCCCGAACACGGAAGTTAAGCTCTCCAGCGCCGATGGTAGTTGGGGCCAGCGCCCCTGCAAGAGTAGGTCGTTGCTAGGCAAGTTGAATATTCCAAAGCAGCTCAGTGGGAAGCAACGAGCCTAAGCTTCACCGAATAAGCTACGAGTTGCCTCGACACATCCAGTTTCTTTGAAAAAGCTTGTAGAGGAAGAGGCAACGAAAAAATTGAGTATAAACCAACAACCCGTTATTCCGCAGTAGCTCAGTGGTAGAGCAATCGGCTGTTAACCGATCGGTCGCAGGTTCGAATCCTGCCTGCGGAGCCATGCTTCCATAGCTCAGTTGGTAGAGCACTTCCATGGTAAGGAAGAGGTCACCGGTTCAAGCCCGGTTGGAAGCTTTCGTATTGTGATTTTTTGGCCCGTTGGTCAAGTGGTTAAGACACCGCCCTTTCACGGCGGTAACACGGGTTCGAATCCCGTACGGGTCACTTTCTTTTTGTGGAGGATTAGCTCAGCTGGGAGAGCACTTGCCTTACAAGCAAGGGGTCGGCGGTTCGATCCCGTCATCCTCCACCACGACATTTTTAATGCCCGCTTAGCTCAATGGTAGAGACGAGCCTAAGCTTCCGTGAATTCCCTGCGAGTTGTTCCGATGCATATCACTTCGCTGAATAAGCGAGAAGAGGAAGGGACACAAAAAATTAAGTATATATGTCAATACTTCTTTCTTATGCCGGCTTAGCTCAATTGGTAGAGCAACTGACTTGTAATCAGTAGGTTGCGGGTTCAAGTCCTGCAGCCGGCATCATAATATGGAGGGGTAGCGAAGTGGCCAAACGCGGCGGACTGTAAATCCGCTCCCTTTGGGTTCGGCGGTTCGAATCCGTCCCCCTCCACCACCTTATACATAGAGTAATTAGCTGAAATGAAGTATAATTTTTATGTTATGTGAAATAATATTTTCGGTAGCATTAGGTACTCCAATATTATTGGGCTATAGCCAAGCGGTAAGGCAACGGACTTTGACTCCGTGATGCGCTGGTTCGAATCCAGCTAGCCCAGCCATAATCTCATTAATTAGCTCAGCAGGGAAGCAATGAGCAAAGCTTCTATGAGTTCGCTACGAATTGTCCCGACGCATCCTGCTTCTGTGAATTAGCTAGAAGAGGAAGAGGCAACAAAAACATGGAGTGTTTTCATTTACTACATGAGCCATTAGCTCAGCAGGTAGAGCATCTGACTTTTAATCAGAGGGTCGGAGGTTCGAGTCCTCCATGGCTCATTGTCATGCGGAAGTAGTTCAGTGGTAGAACACCACCTTGCCAAGGTGGGGGTCGCGGGTTCGAGTCCCGTCTTCCGCTCTTTTACAACAAGATAGTTTGGGGCCTTAGCTCAGCTGGGAGAGCGCCTGCTTTGCACGCAGGAGGTCATCGGTTCGATCCCGATAGGCTCCATCGATATAACATCCCACTTCGTTTTTTCCGAAGTGGGATTTTTGTTTATTGTGATTGCAGACTGTTCTTTTTTTATAAGAATAAATATTCAAAAAACTGTCGAGTTGAGTCAATATGATATTTTTGTCTACAATTGAAGTAGCACAATGGGAAGGAGAGGGAAACATGAAGACGGTATCGATTATTGGTGTACCGATGGATTTAGGGCAGACACGTCGTGGTGTAGATATGGGGCCGAGTGCCATGCGTTATGCAGGGGTAATCGAGAGGTTAGAACGTCTTCATTATGAAATTGAAGATCTAGGCGATATTCCAATTGGAAAAACAGAACATCCTGATGATGAAGGATCACAGCCCAACTTACGAAATTTGAAAGCGGTTGCAGAAGCAAATGAAAAATTAGCAAAAACAGTGGACGAAGTGATCAAAAGGGGGCGCTTCCCTCTCGTGTTGGGCGGTGATCATAGCATTGCCATTGGTACATTAGCTGGTATTGCGAAGCATTATAAGAATTTAGGAGTTATTTGGTATGACGCCCATGGTGATTTAAATACGCCAGAAACCTCTCCATCCGGAAACATTCATGGCATGCCACTGGCTGTGAGTCTTGGTTTAGGACATCCGTATTTGACGAATATCGGCGGTTATAGCCCAAAAGTGAAACCTGAAAACATTGTTCTTATTGGCATTCGCTCTCTGGACGAAGGGGAAAAGCAGTTAATCCGTGAAAAAGGGATTAAAGTATATACGATGCATGAAATAGATCGTCTCGGCATGACGACAGTAATGGAAGAAACGATTGCATATTTAAAAGAACGAACGGATGGAGTGCATTTATCACTTGATTTAGACGGACTTGATCCGAACGATGCACCGGGAGTGGGTACGCCAGTTATCGGTGGTCTTACTTATCGTGAAAGCCATTTGGCAATGGAAATGCTCGCAGAGGCAAAACTAATTACATCAGCGGAATTTGTAGAGGTGAATCCGATTTTAGATGAGCGCAATAAGACTGCTTCTGTTGCTGTAGGATTGATGGGGTCCCTTTTTGGAGAAAAGCTGGTGTAACGGTGTAAAAACAGCAGATTTTACAGAATCTGCTGTTTTTATTTTGCTTAGGAAAGATTAGGCGGATATGATAAAATAAATGGTGCATGTTTGCATGAAACTTTTTTTATTTGTGAACGTAATACACTGTAGCCGCAGTGAGCGGGGGTACGTATTATTATGGAGATATTTGTGAAAAAACGTATAAAAGCGGTCAAAAAAGGCGATCAAAATGCCTATGCTGATATTGTAGATCTTTATAAAGATAAAATATACCGTTTATGTTATCGTATGCTAGGAAATCGCCATGAGGCGGAAGATGCTGCGCAAGAAGCGTTTATCCGCGCTTATGTTAATATTCATACGTATAATCCAAATATGAGGTTTTCCTCGTGGCTTTACCGAATTGCCGCCAATTTGGCGATTGATAAGATTCGGAAGAAAAAACCGGATGCCTATTTAGACGAAGAGATAAGCGGTACTGATGGGCTTACGATGTATTCACAGCTTTCCTCTAGCGAAGCTTCTCCGGAAGAAACATTAGAAAGTTTGGAGCTACAGGAAACAGTACAGAAAGCAATTGAACAACTTCCAGAAAAATATCGTAGTGTTATTGTATTGAAGTATATAGAAGGGCTATCATTACAGGAGATTAGCGAAATTTTAGACTTGCCGCTCGGCACGGTAAAAACGAGACTTCACCGTGGCAGAGAAGCGTTGCGAAAGCATTTGGGTCATTTATGAGAGGGTGAAGAACATGAAATGTCCGCATAACATTGTAAACCTTATGCATGATTTTTTAGATGGTGATATTGGGCCGCATGATGAAAAAATATTAAGGGAGCATTTGCAGCAATGTTCAGCATGCGCTGATCATTTTAATGGACTAGAGAAAACAGTCGCGTTCATTCAGCATGTGTCCCATCTCACCCCTCCTTCGGATTTTACGGCCCGTGTGATGGCACAGCTACCGAAAGAAAGAAAGATGATTCGTGTTAGAAGGTGGCTGCAAACCCATCCGTTTATTACCGCTGCATCGTTATTTATGATGTTGACGATAGGCAGTCTATTTACCACATGGAACGCACAGAAACAATTTTCTGTTTCCACACATGAAAATGTCATTATTCGCGGTCATACTGTCATTGTTCCGAAAGGAGAAGTCGTTCAAGGAGATATTGTCGTTCGCAACGGTTCTATAAAGATAGAAGGGAAAGTCGAGGGCAATGTCACCGTGATTCATGGAGAAAAATATTTAGCTTCTGCAGGACAAGTAACAGGAGAAATTGAAGAAATTAACCAAGTATTTGAGTGGATTTGGTATAATATTAAGGAACGAATCAAGGATGCGGTGGAAGCGTTCGAATAGAGAGCCATCTTTTTTGATGGCTTTTTTATATGATATGTTATAATAGAAGGGTTGTTTCAATAAAATTATGTTTGAATTAGAATGATAAAGGAAGTGTGAAAATGCCTTTCGGAGAGCTCCCGATTTTAAGTTATTTAGGCAAGGCCGTCGATATTCTTGTTGTTTGGTATGTTATATATAAATTAATCATGATGATTCGCGGGACGAAGGCAGTCCAGCTTCTAAAAGGAATTATTCTTATTATACTAGTGCATATTGTTAGTAACTTTCTCGGTCTTAACACGCTGCAATGGCTAATGGATCGAGCAATCACATGGGGGTTTCTCGCTATTATTATTATCTTCCAGCCGGAATTGCGGCGTGCGCTTGAGCAAATAGGACGGGGAAAGCTGTTTTCTCGAAGCAGCTCGAATGAGGACGAAGAGCAAGTAAAAATGGTTGAAGCGATTATTAAAGCGACGGAATATATGGCAAAACGGAGAATAGGCGCGTTAATTTCCATTGAACGGGAAACAGGAATGGGAGATTATATTGAAACAGGCATTATTTTGAATGCCCGTATTTCCTCTGAACTATTAATTAATATTTTTATCCCTAATACTCCGTTGCACGACGGGGCTGTTATTATTCAAAAAAACCATGTCGCAGCAGCGGCCTGTTACCTGCCGCTTTCAGAAAGCCCTTTTATTTCGAAAGAGCTTGGGACTCGGCATCGCGCTGCATTAGGAATTAGTGAAGTGACAGATAGCATAACGGTTGTTGTATCAGAAGAAACCGGTGCGGTATCGGTCACAAAAAACGGGGAGCTACACAGAGATTTAACCCCGGAGCAGTTTCGGGAGTTGCTTACAAAGGAGCTAGTGCCATCCACAAAGGCGACTTCCTCATCCCGTTGGCAATGGAGGGGGAAGAAACATGGATAAGTTAATGAATAATCATTGGTTTATTAAAATATTTTCTTTACTGTTAGCGATTATGCTTTATATGTCGGCCAATATTGAGAAAGAAACAAAATCGGGAGTGATTACCCGCAATACGGTAGGACAAGAGGATACGGAAACAATGACAAATGTTCCTGTAGTGGTTTATTATGATGAGGAAAATTTAGTTGTCTCCGGTATTCCAAAATATGTGAATGTCACTTTGCAAGGGCCTGCAAGTATTGTTAAGCCGACTGCTTTACAGCGCAATTTTGAAGTGTATATCGACTTAACGAATTTACCATTAGGAACGTATACCGTTCCAATTAAATATAAAGATATATCTGATAAACTAAAGGTCAACATCCACCCTTCAGTCGCAAAAGTAACGATTCAAGAAAAAGTTTCTAAAAATTTCCCTGTCGGGGTTGATTTGATCAATAAAAATAAAGTGCCCGAAGGCTATTTGATTGAAAAGCCGATTGTCAAACCAAACGCCGTTACTATTACGGGTGCCAAAGAATTAATTGAAAGTATATCATCGGTAAAAGCTAGAATTGATTTAGATAGGGCAACAGATACCGTAACAGAGGAATCGAGCGTAACCGTTTATGACAAAAGAGGCAACGTACTTAATGTAGATGTCCAGCCTTCCGTAGTAGAAGTAACCGTTCCGATTAAAAGCCCAAGCAAAACGGTTCCACTGAAAATTAATCGGACAGGATCACTGCGAAAAGGATTAAGTATAGTAAAAATAGAAACCATCCCAAATCAAGTAACTATTTTTGGCTCAAAAGAAAAAATCAATTCCATTGAATTTATTGACGGTATTACGATTCATTTAGATGAAATTACAGAAGATAAGACATTGGAAGTGAATGTTCCGTTGCCTGCAGGAGTAAAAAGTGTGGATCCTTCTAAAATAAAAATAGTCATTGATGTACAAAAAGAAGAATCGAAAACATTAAAAGATGTACCGATTCATGTAGTAGGATTAGGAGATCAATATACGGTTGATTTTGTAGATCTGCAAGAAGGGGCGATGGATGTTCAGCTTTATGGGGCACCGAATGTATTAAGCGATATAACAAAAGACGATATTCAATTATATATAGATGTTAGTGATTTAGGCGTTGGTGAACATGAAGTAAAAGCGGAATTAAATGGTCCACAAAATATCAAATGGCAATTACCGAAAGAAAAAGTAAAAATTAAAATTAATGAACGATAATTTCATTTGCGTAAGGAGAGAGTGTATAATGGGTAAATATTTTGGCACTGATGGTGTTCGTGGAGTAGCGAATCGTGAGTTGACGCCAGAACTGGCATTTAAAATAGGCCGCTGCGGCGGTTATGTATTAACAAAAAGCGAAGAACGGCCAAAAGTATTAATTGGTCGTGATACACGTATTTCTGGTCATATGCTTGAAGGAGCGCTTGTCGCTGGGCTGCTTTCTATCGGGGCGGAAGTGATGCGCCTCGGTGTGATTTCTACACCAGGTGTTGCTTATTTGACAAAAGCGTTGGGAGCGCAAGCGGGAATTATGATTTCCGCATCACATAACCCTGTTCAAGATAATGGAATCAAGTTTTTTGGTCCAGACGGCTTTAAACTTTCCGATGAACAAGAACAAGAAATTGAAGCGTTGATTGATAGCCCGGAAGATATGTTGCCAAGACCGATAGGAAAAGCATTAGGACAAGTGAACGATTATTTTGAAGGCGGTCAAAAGTATTTGCAGTATTTAAAACAGACCATTGACGAAGATTTTTCCGGATTGAAAATTGCGCTCGATTGCGCGCATGGAGCCACTTCATCTCTTGCTACCCATTTATTCGCCGATTTGGAGGCGGATGTGGTTACAATGGGTGCATCACCGAACGGTCTTAACATTAACGAAGGAGTTGGCTCGACACATCCAGAAGCATTAGCGGCGTTTGTGAAAGAAAAAGGAGCAGATGTTGGACTTGCCTTTGACGGCGACGGGGATCGCTTGATTGCGGTAGATGAATACGGAAATATTGTGGATGGCGACCAAATTATGTACATTTGCGCGAAATATTTAAAAGAAACTGGCCGTCTTAAACATCAAACCGTCGTTTCCACTGTGATGAGCAATCTCGGATTTTACAAAGCGCTTGAGGCGCAAGGAATTCAAAGTGTACAAACAGCTGTTGGCGACCGTTATGTCGTAGAAGAAATGAGAAAAAATGGTTATAACTTAGGCGGAGAACAGTCAGGGCATATTATTTTCCTCGATTACAATACAACAGGAGATGGATTGCTAACGGCATTGCAGCTTGTGAACATTATGAAAGTCAAAGAAAAACCGCTTTCTGAGCTTGCCAGTGAAATGAAAAAATATCCGCAACAGCTGGTAAACATAAAAGTAGCGGATAAGCATAAAGTAATGGAAAATGAAAAAGTAAAAGCTGTTATTCAAGAAGTGGAAGCAGAAATGAACGGAAACGGCCGGGTTCTTGTTCGTCCGTCTGGAACGGAGCCGGTTGTACGTGTGATGGCAGAAGCGCCGACGGAAGAAGCATGCCGGAATTATGTCGAACGGATCGCCTCTGTCGTTCGCGAAGAAATGGGAGTCGAATAAAATAAAACGCTCATAACTAACCTATGTATAAATGGAACATTCTGTTCTATTTATGCATAGGTTATTTTATGAAATAATTCTAACAGTTGACGCTTTTAAAGACGTACTGTAATATTATTTTGTTGTTATTCTAAAAAGAAAGGTGGGTAGAGGTTTTTCATTTGCATTTTTTAAAAAGCGCCTGGACTAAGCGTGGACGGAAAAACGCTTAGTTGACGAGGAGGAGGTTTATCGAGGTTTCGGCGGATGCCTCCCGGTTGCTGCGATTACAACCGCAAGTCCTTTCTTAAAACAAAGAGGTGACTCTTTGGACAAAGGGAAGGATATAATCGCAAAAATACGGAAATGGGGAGTCTGTCCGCGCAAAAGGGGTCAGACACCTGACAACGTTCCTTGACAAAAAAATAATAGAGGAATTCCTTTGTGCGACAGTCTTCCTGAATATTAAGGAGGATACGGATCTATGTGTGGAATTGTCGGTTACATCGGTCAACATGACGCGAAGGAAATTTTATTGCGCGGATTAGAAAAATTAGAGTATCGCGGGTATGACTCTGCAGGTATTGCGGTATTAAACGATGAAGGAGTTCAACTTTTTAAAAAAAAAGGTCGGATCGCTGATTTGCGGGCTGTCGTTGATCCTAACGTGAGCGGTACTCTTGGAATCGGCCATACACGCTGGGCAACACATGGTGCTCCGAGCCGCATCAATGCGCACCCGCACCAAAGTGCTTCTGGCCGTTTTACGCTGGTGCACAACGGGTCATTGAAAACTACGCGCTTCTTAAACAGGAGTATTTACAAGATGTGGCGTTAAAGAGCGATACGGATACGGAAATTATCGTGCAGCTTGTTGAAAAATTTGTAAACGACGGTCTTTCTGTCGAAGAAGCGTTCCGCAAAACATTAACATTGTTGAAAGGTTCTTATGCCATCGCAATGATTGATGCGGAAAATCAAGAAGTTATTTATGTCGCAAAAAATAAAAGCCCGTTGCTTGTCGGACTCGGCAATGGTTTCAATGTTGTGTCGAGCGACGCGATGGCGATGCTGCAAGTGACAAAACAATTTGTCGAGCTTATGGATAAAGAAATGGTCATTGTGACAAGAGAAAGCATTACAATTAAAAACTTAAACGGTGACATTATTGAGCGCGCTCCATATACAGCGGAGCTAGACGCAAGCGATATTGAGAAAGGAACATATCCGCATTACATGTTAAAAGAAATAGATGAACAACCGTTTGTCATGCGCCGCATTATTCAAAAATATCAAGACGAAAATGGTCAGCTTACGATTGATCCAGAAATAGTCAAAGAAGTGATCAATGCGGATCGTTTATATATTATCGCTTGTGGTACAAGTTATCACGCGGGGTTAGTCGGAAAACAATTGATCGAGAAATGGGCGAAAATCCCTGTTGAGGTACATGTCGCAAGCGAGTTTTCGTACAATATGCCGCTGTTGTCTGAAAAACCGCTATTCATTTACATTTCTCAAAGCGGGGAAACAGCGGACAGCCGTGCGGTGCTTGTCCAAACGAAAGAACTTGGCTACAAAGCGATTACGATTACGAACGTACCAGGTTCTACTCTTTCCCGTGAGGCGGATTATACGTTATTGCTTCATGCCGGCCCGGAAATCGCTGTTGCATCAACAAAAGCATATACGGCCCAAATCGCTGTGCTTGCGATTTTAGCGACAGCTGCGGCGAAAGCAAAAGGCATTGCGCTTGACTTTGACTTGAAAAAAGAGCTTGGTATTATCGCCAACGTAATGGAAATGTTGTGCGATGCAAAAGAAGAAATGGAAAAAATCGCTCTCGAGTATTTATCAACAACGCGCAACTGTTTCTTCATCGGCCGCACTGTTGACTATTATGTATGCTTGGAAGGCGCGTTAAAATTAAAAGAGATTTCTTACATTCAAGCAGAAGGATTCGCTGGCGGAGAATTGAAGCACGGTACGATCGCTCTTATCGAAAACGGCACCCCAGTAATCGCCTTGGCGACACAAGAGCATGTCAACTTAAGCATTCGCGGCAACGTTAAAGAAGTTGTTGCCCGCGGCGCCAACCCTTGCATCATTTCGATGAGAGGCTTGGAAACAGACGAAGACCGTTACATCATTCCAGCGGTTCATCCAATGCTCACGCCGCTCGTTTCCGTCGTGCCGTTGCAGCTCATCGCCTACTACGCGGCACTGCACCGCGGTTGCGATGTCGACAAACCACGCAACTTAGCAAAGAGCGTGACGGTCGAATAAAAGATAGAAATACGCGTCTCGTATTTGTTAAGTGACAAAAAAGTTGTATACTGGGTCTTTTAAAGAGGGTGTCCCATTTTCTGCTTTTGGGACACCCTCTTTTTTAAGGAATATCCTTCCATTCTCTTTTCCAATAAAGGATTATGCCATCTGTCGTTTTCTTGAAAACTTGTGTTCGGCCGCTGTATTCTAAGTTGTGAAATTTCCCTTGTCTCCTAAAAATAAAAAGCTGGACATATATTATTAGTTTGAATAAAATGGAAAATAAGAACATTTACACAACTGAAAAACGCGATTTTTACGGAAGGAGGAGTTCCATACATGGATGCCAAGGCGAAAAAAACGGCTTTACGCGGAATTACATACGGTTTATACATTGTCGGCACAAAAGATGAAAATGGCGCTGCCAATGCTTTTGCGGGAAACTGGCTGACACAAACGTCTTTTAATCCTCCATTGGTAGCGGTTGCAGTGAAAGTAGGCACCCGTTCCCAAGAGCAAATTGCCAAAAGCGGCGTATTTAGCGTCAATATTTTAGAAACAGGCCAAAAGGATATGGTCACCGCTTTCTTTAAATCTTTAGAACCGGAAGGAAATAAGCTGGCAGGGTACGAATTCTATACTGAAGAAACAGGATGCCCGATTTTTAAAGATGCGCTCAGTTTCTTTGAATGCAAAGTTGTTGAAAAAGTAGAAAAAGGCGATCACTATATTTATGTAGGCGAAGTAATCAATGCGGGTGTGCATCGGGAAGGCGATCCGCTGACACTCAAGGAAACCGGATTTTATTACGGGGGGTAATTTGGGGACTCCCAACGTATAAGCCAGTTATAAGCGGTTGCGAAGGGAACGGATATGAAAACCACTGCATGTATGGGATGAAGCAGGCTTTTTCCGCCTGCTTCATCCTTTTAACATATTTACCGAGAAGTCTCCCACCTCTAAAACAGAGTGTAGGTGGGAGATGATGTTGAGTGACAAAAAAGTTGTATACTCGATTTTGATTAATTAAAATTTTTAGGGCGACGATTTGAGTATTTATTTTTTGGCTCTGTTAATCAATACTGTTGATTAATTTAAAAAAGTAAAAGCGACCATACTAAGAAAGGTCGCTTTAAAAACTATCTTATACTTTTTGCGAAGTTTTTATAAAGCGAATTAAAATTGCAGTTCCTATAATGTTTGAAATTATACTTATTCCAATCAATACACTCCATATAGGGGTAGGCAAGGTAAGAGTTAACGATAACATTAAGAAAACAAAACCAAGTAACACGAAAACAAAACCTATATTTTTATTATTCAAATTCAACACCTCCCATTTGTATATTGTAGCAAATATTTGCAATTATTTAACACAGCCTTTGTAAAAAATGCTTTAAGGAGAAGTCTTTTGATTAACAAAGGACACAGAGCCATTCGCTTATAAAAAATATTTATTTTTAAAGCCATATTTCATAAAATATAGAAAATAATCATTTAAGGAGCATTCCTGTTAGAAAGGTTTTCGGGGACTTGAAAGAAAAAAGCCCTCTTGGTATGTGGACATATCCCTGTCAAGTAGACAGTGTTTAAAAAGACCCTCTCATTAGCTTCATCCATCATAGTTGATTGGGCTTTGTCAGTGTCAAGGAAATCACTTGACACTGACAGCCCATCAACTAATTGGTAGACAAGCTGATGGAGGAGCTATTCTAGTCATCCGTGATTCCTTGTGTTATGCACATACCTTCTTTCTGTATTGTACAGGGCTAAGATATGTGAGTTTCTTTTGAATGCGCCTATTATTATAAAACTCGATATATTTATGAACAGCTGCTTCTAGGTCATCCATGGAGTGAAATTCCCCAAGATATATACATTCTGTTTTTAGATGGCTAAAAAAGTTTTCTATACAAGCATTGTCTAAACAGTTTGCTTTTCTAGACATACTTGGAATGATACCATGTTGTTGAAGAGCTGCGTGGTATTCATGGGATGTGTACTGGAACCCTTGGTCACTGTGTAAAATGGTTCCATTCACATCCCGTTTTTTTATTGCTTCGTCTAAGGTATCAAGAACTAGCTGAACATCATTTACATTATGACTGTACGTAATTTAAATTCAAAACTATAGCTTTTGTATTTTGCATTTGATTTATCCAAAAAAATCCCTCCTGTATAGCAGTGTGTCCTTTTTCTACACTGTCTACACAAGAGGGATAATATCAGGGGATATTTTTATAAAAAAATGTAACCAAGTATTTATCCATATGAAAAGTTTAAGTCCTTTTCCCGGATGCCGGCGACCGAACAACACCGCTTCTTAGCTGATTCATATTCGTTCAGCGGATCGTTGTTCGGTTTTGGTCGTAAAGCCAAAGTTACTGTCTCCGACAGCCGAAATATTCTTCTGATGGTTAACCAAAGATTGCCTGTATTTTTTGGCCCTATATTCATGATGGTGTGCGTTTATATTGCAATGTGACGGTTGGACAGGACGGATGTCAAACAAGATGCCGCTGATTGCTATGGCAGAACATTATTTTCTCAGTAATAAATAAATAAAATATGGCGCGCCGATTAAAGAAACGATGATGCCTGTTGGAATACCGTCTGCTATATTGCGCCCGATGGTGTCAGCGAATAATAAAAGCCATCCGCCCATCAGAATTGCGATCGGGATAAATAGTTGGTTTCTCGGTCCTATTAATGCTTTTGCGATATGCGGAGCCATTAGGCCGATAAATGCAATTCCTCCGGTGACGGAAACGGCGGTAGCGGCTAGCGCAACAGCAGTGATCATCAATAAAATGCGCTCTTTTTGAATTTCTAATCCGACTCCGATTGCCATCGGTTCATTTAATTCTAATATATTCAACCGGTTTGCTTTGTATAATGTCAATGGTATCAGGACAATTAACCATGGAAGAATGGCTAATATAAACGGCCAATCATCACCCCATATATTTCCGGCCAGCCATTTGGCGATAAAATCTACTTTTGTCCGTTCGGCAGAGGAAATGAGCACAATCATGGCCCCAGAAAGCGCCATGGAAAATCCAACTCCGATAAGCACCAACCTTACTGGCTGAAATCCTGCGTTTCGGTTATATGATAGCAAATAAATGAAACACGCCGTCAGTAAAGCGCTAATAAAGGCGATAAGCGGAATCAAGTAAGCAAAGGAATTCGACTGTATAGGGAAAAACAAAAAGAACACCGCCACTCCAACGCCGGCGCCAGAATTAATGCCTAAAATGCCGGGATCCGCTAAATCGTTCCGAGTGATTCCTTGCAAAATAGCGCCTGACAACGCGAGGGCCATCCCGGCCAGCAGTGTGATCACAATCCGCGGCAGGCGGATGGAAAATAAAATAAATTCTTCTTTAAACGTACCTTGGCCGAAAAGGACGGGAATCAGCCGGTCATAAGATAGGGAGGAATAACCTGTTCCCATCCCGATCACGATTGTTGCCATGATCAATATCAGTAAAATAACGAGAATCCGCCGTTGTTTTTTGATTAACGCTGATTGAATCATGAGAGTGTTTTCCCCCCTTTATGAACAATAAACAGGAAGAAAGGCAGGCCCATGATCGCAACGATTGCCGCCACTGGCGTTTCATACGGTGCGTTGATCGTCCGGCCAAGTGTATCAGCCAAAAGCGTCAAAGTCGCTCCTAAAATCGCTGACATTGGCAGGATAAAACGGTAATCCGTTCCCACCATTGCCCGAACAATATGCGGCACCATTAAACCGATGAACGTCATATTTCCGGCAAGCGCCACCGAAGCGCCAGTGAGCAGGATAATGGCAAAGAATAGGATCGTTTTTATTTGCGTCGTTTTTTGGCCTAACCCGACTGCCACTTCTTCATTGAGGCTAAGAATGGTCAGCTGTCTTGAGAAAAAAAGCGAAATAAGCATGCCGATTGCAATAAAGGGAACAATGACTTGAATCTGACGCCATGAAGTTCCGATAAATCCTCCTGCCGTCCACATCGACACATCTTTTGAAATTTTAAAGTAAATGCCGACTCCTTCTGAGATTGCGTATAAGAATGTGGAAACAGCAGCGCCGGCTAGCACCATTCGAAGTGGTGAAAAGCCTTCTTTTTTCATCGCGCCAATGCTGAAAACCATCATCGATCCGACAGCTGCCCCGATAAAACAGGCAATCGTGATGCTAAAATAATTGGCCGAGGGAATGAAGCCATTGTAATGGCCAATGCTGCATTGGCGCCGGCTGTTAATCCAAGCAGGCCAGGATCAGCAAGCGGGTTTCTCGTGATCCCTTGCATAATCGCACCGGAAGTGGCTAATGCGGCTCCGACAAATACCGCAGCAATTTCACGTGGCAGGCGAAGCTCGCGAATAATTAAAATTTGTTCATTTTTTACATGGGAAGTGAGGG
Organism: Geobacillus sp. CX412; assembly: GCF_027942335.1. Taxonomy (NCBI): domain Bacteria; kingdom Bacillati; phylum Bacillota; class Bacilli; order Caryophanales; family Anoxybacillaceae; genus Geobacillus; species Geobacillus sp. CX412. Next base: position 3,291,858 of record NZ_CP103461.1, on the reverse strand, counting down.
CAAGCCAGACATCTTTGATGGTCGTATTTGCCGCGCCTAGCACCATAGCGATCAAAAACATCCCGACAAGCGCAAAGATGGCAACAATGAACTTATAGATAAACGGGATCGACTGTTCCGTTTTTGCCGTCATGTTTATCCTCTCTTTTCTTTTTTCTTTGGAACACTTAAACGAGGAATTCTTAATGTTTAAGAATTCCTCGTCTTTTCCGTTTACTCACCTAAAAAATGTTTTTTAAAGAAATCGAGCTGGTACTCTAGTGTGATCGGGTCATTAAAATAGAACTCTTTCGCATTTGCCTCAAACACCCGGTGGTTTTTTACTGCTGGAAGGTTTTTGTATGTTTCCGTTTGCTGGAATGAAGTGTCGCCGTCTGGATTTTTGCTAATGATTAAATAGTCGCCGGCGAACTGAGGAAGCGCTTCTAATGACAGTGCATAATAACCTTGTTTTAATGCCATTTCTTCCACTTTTTTAGGCATTTTTAACTTCATTTCTTGATAAAGAATTTCAGTACCTCTTCCCCAGTTATTTCCAAAAACATAAAGTTGTTTATCGAAGTTTTCGATGACAGAAACAGTGGCATTTTCGCCAATTTTCGCTCTTATTTCTTCTCCGGCTTGTTGCGCCCGTTTTTTAAAGTCATCGATCCATGCTTTCGCCTCTTTTTCTTTATTTAACAGTTTGCCGATTTCTAAAAATTGTGTTAAGTAGTCAACTTTTCCGTACGTATATGTGACAGTTGGAGCAATTTTGCTTAATTTATCGACGTTCTTTGTGTTAGACAACCCAATAATCAAATCTGGATTTAATTCTATGATTTTTTCGATATCTTCGTCAGTCACTACCTCGGCATTTTTCAGCTTGTCTTGAAAGCGAGGGTTCATTTTCGACCATTGATCGACACCAACGATATTGACGCCTAAGGCCATCACATGGCCGGCGAAAGAGGACAGCACAACCACACGTTTCGGATGGGCAGGAACCTCGATTGGCCCGTTTTCGGATTGATACGTAATCGTTTCTGGTTCCTTTTCTTTTGCGGCGGAATTGTCTTTATTTTCAGTTGTCTTGCCGCCGCAAGCGCTCATTACTAGTACAATCAGCACGATGAAGGGGATCAACAGTTTTTTCATTTCTTTATTCTCCTTTCAGTAAGTGATATGTCAGGCATATTGGTTTGTTCGTCCGAGGGTCTCGCCCGATTTCGGCATCAATATGAAATACTTGTTTGAGCACATCACGTGTCATCACTTCGTCGCCGTTTCCGGCTTTCACAATTTTTCCGTCTTTCAAAGCGATAATATAATCCGCAAAACGGGCCGCTTGGTTTAAATCATGAAGAACCATGACGATCGTCCGGCCTTGTTCAACGTTCAGTTTTTGCAATAGCTCCAATACTTCAAGCTGATGGGCCATATCTAAATAGGTAGTCGGTTCATCAAGGAAAATAATGTCCGTTTCTTGGGCAAGCGCCATGGCGATCCACACACGCTGGCGTTGCCCGCCAGACAGCGAATCGACAGGGCGGTATTTAAACTCGATCGTCCCTGTTACTTTCAGCGCCCAATCAATGACTTCGTAATCTTTTTTCGTTAAGTGTCCGAATCCTTTTTGGTAAGGAAAGCGGCCGTAGGAAACGAGTTCTCCGACTGTCAGCCCGCCTGGACTTTCCAGTGTTTGGGGAAGAATCGCCATCTTTCTTGCAAGGATTTTTGTATTTTCATGGAAAATTTGTTTTCCATCTAAAACGACTGTTCCTGATTGAGGAGTTATAATCCGCGTCAATGTTTTTAAGAGGGTGGATTTGCCGCAGCCATTCGGTCCGATAATGGCTGTAATTTTTTGATCAGGAATTTGGATGTTCAAATTTTTTATAATTAACTGTTCATGATAGCCAATATTTAAATCCTTCGTGTACAGGCGAACCATGGATTTCACCTCCTGTTCTTGAAAAAACGGTTAATAACGATAATCATTATCAATATAGTACATTATACAATGTAAAGAAATTTGTTAAGATTGTCAATAATCATATTGTAAAGGAGGAGAAAAAGAGATATATTTTATTGAGAATGATAATCGTTGATGATTGCCGTGTGAGGTGAAGCCGATGGAACGGGAAGAACTGTATGATGTGACGATTATTGGCGGAGGGCCAGCAGGGCTTTACGCTGCTTTCTACAGCGGGCTGCGGAAGATGAAGACAAAGCTGATTGAATGTCAGCCGCAGTTAGGTGGGAAACTGCATGTCTATCCTGAGAAAATAATTTGGGATGTGGGAGGGCATGCGCCCATAACAGGAGAACAGTTAATGAAACAATTAGTAAAACAAGGGTTAATGTTTCATCCTACGGTCATATTAAATGAAAAGGTAGTGTCCATGAAGCGTCAGAATGATGGCATTTTTGTGTTATCGACGGCTTCCGGACAGCAGCATTTTTCAAAGACAGTAATTGTGGCGGTAGGAAGTGGCATCTTAAAGCCGAAAAAACTGGAGATAGAAGGGACAGAAAAATTTGAGGTAACGAATTTACATTATACGGTGAAATCATTAAAGCGCTTTAAAGATAAAACCGTGATCATTTCTGGCGGCGGCAACTCTGCTATCGATTGGGCGAATGAATTAGTGCCGATTGCCAAAAAAGTGTATTTAACCTATCGAAAAGAAGAGTTAAAAGGTCATGAATCACAAGTAACGCAGTTATTGAATAGTTCAGCCGTTTGTTATTTTAATACGTCGATTACCAAATTAATCGCCAGTGCGAATCATGAAATCATTGACCGTGTCGAGCTGAGAAACCATGAAACGGGAGAAGTTATCTATTTGCCGGTGGATGAAGTGATTGTTAATCACGGTTATGAACGTGATACATCATTACTTGAAAATAGTGAGTTAGATATAAAAATGGTCGATAATGATTATATTGCAGGCAATGCGAATTGTGAGTCCTCCGTCCCCGGGCTTTATGCGGCTGGTGATATTTTAAAATATGACGGAAAGTTAAATTTAATCATCGGTGCTTTTCAAGACGCAGCAAATGCGGTCAATAGCGCTAAACGGTTTATTGAGCCTATGGCTGCTCCATTTGGGATGGTTTCTTCACATAACGAAATCTTTAAAGAACAAAATAAAGAGTTCATAAAACAAATGATGAAATAAAAAACGGATTTTTTCACTGTACTTCCAGGTGTGTTTTTAGCAAGGTTACGTGAAGAGCAATCTCACAGTGCTGGATAGATGGGAGTCAGTTATCCACTTAATAAGTGTGTTTGGTTGTGTAATAGAGCCAATAATGAAAGCCTTCACGGATTACGGGGAGAGATATGCGTTCCCTGTTATTTTTTCACGGAAGCCCGCTAAGCAGAGAGAATCAAAAGATTTTAAAATTCGAAAGATGAGCCTTTTTTGCTTTAATAACAGTTTTATGGGATGAATTTTTCCTGTTGTTTATAAGTTAATGATTATGTTATACTACTATCGATTTTTGAAAATGGAGGGTTTCCTTGTGACATTTATCAGACTTCGATCCCAAGCTTTGAACGGGTAATTGAATACGTTTAAAGGCTCTGCCTGTGTGTAGAGTTAAGGGGATTGGTCTGCCTATTTTAAGGAACCCTGTTGTTTTATAATAATGCGGAAAAATAGGGGGCGAATCTGCCCCTTTTTTGTTTTTCTTTCAACAATATTCGATAAGGAATGTTTCTTCGTATTTTTATCCACACCGCATGCATTTGGCTTTTTTGCTGTTATTTTATGACGTGTGGGCAGGTTAAGTTAAGTATGCCATTCTTTATTGGAAGGCCAGGATTGTAACCAAGGAAAGGTTGTTGTTTTCTTCTGAAAATCACTTCTTAAATATAGGCCCATCTTCCGTTGCTGAAACACGGGAAGATCGCCTGTGTTTTTTATTTTGTCAAAGCAAAGGAGGGGCTGTATGAAAAAACAAAATAAACGCAATCACAAAACCCGCAAAGATATAGAGTGGCCTAATTTTTGGGGCAACATCTTTTGCATAACAAACGGATCATTAATGACTTAATTCAAATGGCCAATTTGGCTCTGAATGACACCGTATAGGATCTTGGAGCGGGAAAAGGAGCACTGACGTTTCCGGTGGCAGAAAAAGCAGGAAAGGTTATCGCTGTAGAGTATGACCCTCGCTTTGTAGAGATTCTTAAGAAAAAAGCGGAAGCTTATCCTAATATTAAAGTTATTCAACAAGATATTTTAAAGCTTCATCTTCCTAAAGAACCTTTTATTGTCGTAGCTGGCATCCCATATGCTATTACGACGCCAATTACGAAAATGCTTCTTCATCAACCTGCTAATTCATTACAAAGAGCCGTGTTAGTGATGGAAAAAGGAGCAGCTAAGCGTTTCACTTCTTATCCCATTACGAATCCGCTTATTTTAAAGTGGCGAATGTGGTTTGATTTAGGATATGTAAGAGAAATTTCTCGTGAAAACTTTTCCCCTCCACCAAAGGTAGATTCCGCCATCTTAATCATACGGAGGAAAAAGAAACTTAGCATTCCATACAAATATCATGACAGTTTTTTAGGGTTGGCTGAATATGCTTTGAAATATCCGCAACTGCCATTGTACGAAGCGTTGAAAGGAGTGTTTACTCCTCCGCAAATAACCCGTTTGGTTCGAAATCTCGGCGTCAACCGAAATATAGCCATTTGTTTGCTGAATGAAATTCAGTGGGGGATTGTTTTCCATACGATGGTCCAGTATGTTCAACGTCCGTACTGGCCAAAAGCCAAAAAGCACAAAAATAACTAATTATTATAAAAGGTGGGGGCATTGTTAAATGAGCAAAAAAATCATATGCGCCGAACTGATCAATAAATTTGAAAAGATTTTCCAATGTCCAATTTGTTCGTCTCCTATGGGAATCGTGGACTTGAAAAGTTTAATTTGCTCTAACAACCATACTTTTGATATCGCCAAGCAGGGATATGTAAATTTGATGACTCGTTCTCTCGCATCGAGGTACGATAAAGAATTATTTGAATCACGTAAGATTATTGCTGAAAGTGGATTTTTGAACCGTTATACAGGATGGTTAGTGAATGGATAAAAAATGACGTGCGTTTAGAGGAAGAAACGGTAAAAATACTAGACACAGGATGCGGAGAGGGATCGCATTTATCCAGGATCAAGCAGAAAATCAGTTCTCATTCCACCGGTGAAGTATTGGGAGTGGGGATTGATATAGCGAAAGAGGGTATTTTGGTAGCAGCTAAGCATCATTCAAACATGATTTGGTGCGTCGCTGATCTTGCACACAGCCCTTTTAAGAGCAACACATTTGACGTAATCCTTAACATCCTGTCGCCAGCAAACTCTAAAGAATTCCAAAGACTGCTGAATGACAACGGCATCGTCATAAAAGTGGTTCCTCGAAGTGATTATCTGAAAGAACTAAGAGAAGTTTTCTTTGATGAACCAGAAAAGCAGTCTTATTCTAATCAAAAGATAGTTCGAAGATTTAATGCTAACTTTGAAACTGTGGACATGTTTCGGTTGTGTTACAGTGTTTCTTTGAGTAAAGCGCTGATTTCACCGTTGATTCGCATGACTCCTTTATCATGGTCTGCAACAGCGGAAAAGATAGAGGCATTGTTAAACATGAATTTATCCGAAATAACCATCGATCTAGATATTTTAGTTGGAAAAAAATAAGGCCATATGGCTTTGTTTAGAAAGCCACATAAACAGAAGAAATTGCTGTTTTTTACACCGTTCGGATCTCTGAACGGTGTTATGCATATTTTATACGTTTATTTTTCAAAACGCATGTTGACTCTCACGTTGCGTGATACTTTATAGTGAATGTTGAAGGGAGGCCAAAACGATGGCAATGAGAGTGAAAGAAGTGGCAGATTTAGTTGGCATTAGTGTGCGCACACTGCATTATTATGATGAAATCGGGCTATTAACCCCAGAGAAGACAACCGAAGCTGGTTACCGCCTTTATACAGATGATGACCTTGAGAAATTGCAACAAATTTTATTTTTTAAAGAGCTTGGCTTCCCTTTAAAAAAGATCAAAGAAATTATCAATAATCCTTCGTTTGACCGATATGAGGCGTTGGTGCTGCAGCGGAAAATGCTGCTGGAGAAACGCAGGCGGCTCGATAAAATGATTACGACAATTGATAAGACCATTCAGCACATGAAAGGAGAAATTCAAATGACAAACAAAGAGAAATTTGAAGGTTTTGATTTTCGTCATAATCCATATGAACAAGAAGCACGTGAACGTTGGGGAGATGAAGCGGTCGATAAAGCAAACGCTAAAATCGGGAGCATGTCTAAAGATGAACAAGAAGCTATGGCTAAAGCGATGAATTCGATCTATCAAAAACTTGCAGCCCTTCGCCACGGCTCGCCTGAATCAGAAGAGGCGCAAGCGGCAATTAAAGAATGGTATGACTTTTTGAACAATAACTTTGGCAATTACTCGCTCGAAGCGTTCAAAGGATTAGGTCAAATGTACGTGGACGATGAACGCTTCACTAAAAACATCGACCAATTTGGAGAAGGCCTGGCAAAATTTATGCGCGATGCCATGGCAGTCTTTGCGGATAAAAACAAAAAATGATGTGAACAAAAGCAGGGCAATGCCCCGCTTTTGTTCAGACTGGTAATTTGAGAGTTCGGGTTTTGCTAAATAGACGGATGAAGGAAAAAGGCTATTTATGAATTTTTCTGCATATCACCACATGCTCAAAATGGTTTTAGAATCATAAGTGCAATAATGATTAAAAAAATACCGTTTTCTATGCGCTCATAACGAAAAAGCTGATTGGATAAACGCGTATATTCCTCTGGTATGTCTTCTCCCTTATAAGTTTCTAACAAATGTTTTATTGGTCTTGATTTAGGCGCTAATACAAGCGGTCCCATCGCGAGTGCAATTAAGAAGAGAACAAGGCTTGTCACATACCAGCCCATCTGAAATAAGCTTCTATTTAAAAATCCCATTAACAAACCTGTAATAAGTAAAAGTGTGCCTCCGATCATAGTGAAGGTATGCAGCTGCCGTCTAATTGCGTAAGCATATTTAAGTTGCGTCATTGTTTTCGCGGGTTTTACGACATGCATTAAAATAAAACCCGGTCCCATACCTAATATCGCTGAAAAAATATGTATAAAAACAAGAATTTTATAAAGTGCTGTCATGAGAATCCTCCTCTCTGTTGAGGCAAGTTGCGCTTTCTACCTTATCATACACCATTTATTCTTATATAACGCAGTGATATTTCATACAAAACAAAAAATAATGTGAACAAAAGCAGGGCAATGCCCTGCTTTCGTTGCTTATACCACAAAATAAGTTTTTGCTTAAGTAGATGGTGATGCAGGCAGGAGAAGAGTGATAAAACACAATGGCAAACAAAAAGGGGAAAGGGAGAATATCACACACCCTCTTGACTTAATCCATCTACAACGATGGGTTTACTTTTTTTAAGAAAAATTATATAATATCTATTAAATTCTGAAATAAATGAAGGTTATGTTAATTACAAGGTAGATCCATATGGGCCCAATAATAGACCGGCGCCACTTATCTAGAAAAGTAAAGGAGAGAGAATAGATGAACAAACGTGATCATCGTGAAGAGATGAACCTTGAAGGACTACGAACCGAAACTTTAGTTGTACATGGCGATGACTGGGTAACTAATGATGGGACGATAGCTCCGGCAATTTATTACACAGCTACGTTTCGTGCGCATAATTCCAGTGAATTTGCGGAAATGGCGGGAACACCCCGTCATCCTCGATATTACACGCGTTACGGCAATCCAGTGCATGAGCGTGTAACGAAGATTATGGCTGAACTAGAAGGTACAGAAACTGCAATGGTAACTGGCTCCGGGATGGGGGCGATTGCTACGACCATTTTGGCTCTGGTCAGCGCAGGAGATCATGTGATTGCACAGACACGGCATTATATGAGCACCGCCAAGATCATGGATGAAATGTTGCCGCGATTTGGTGTGGAAGTGACTCTGGTCGAACAAGCGGACATCAACGCCTTTGCGGAAGCGATACGGCCTAACACAAAGCTCATCATGGTAGAAACGCCAGCTAATCCGACTTTGGTGTTGACCGATTTAGCTGCTGTGGTGGAGTTGGCGCGCCCGCATGGAATTATCGTCGTGGCTGATAACACCTTCGCGTCTCCGATCAATCAGCGTCCTCACGATCTAGGCGTTGATATCGTTATTCATAGCGCGACAAAATATTTGGGTGGACACCATGATTTGACAGCTGGTGTCATCTGCACCAGCGAGGAGTTAGCCGAGCGTATTTGGCATACGCATATTTCCATTGGTTCCGTCCTCTCGCCAATGGATGCATGGCTATTATTGCGCGGTCTGCGCACGCTTCCGATACGGATGGAACGCATTAATGCCAACGCCTTAGCATTGGCAAAGTTTTTGGAGGAGCAGCCGCAGGTAGAGCGTGTGTATTATCCTGGCCTTCCTAGCCATCCGCAACACGAATTGGCAAAACGGCAGATGAAAGGGTTCGGAGCGGTTATTGCCTTTGCCATTAAAGGGGGGTATGAAGAAACTCAGCGGTTCGTTTCCGCATTGAAACTACCGCCTAATGCGGTGAGTCTGGGAGGGATCGATTCCCTTGTGGTACATACAGCGGCGATGTGGGAAGGAGTAATGACCGAGGAGCAGATGAAGACAGCTGGGATTCCGTCCAATTTCGTGAGATTCTCGGTCGGCATCGAACACATCGAGGACCTGAAAGCGGATGTATGGCAGGCTCTGCAGGTAGTTTAATATTTTTCCCGGAAAGTCTCCCTCCTCAAAACGAAGAGAAGGAGGGAGGTTTTTGATCCCCAGAAGTAATAGAACCATCGCATCAAGTAGAGAAGGATGGCGTGTCCAATTTCTAGACTAACATCTTATCTACAAATGGGCCATTTAGTTGAAGAGCAATATTCAAGAATTGGCTTGAATGGAGGAGATTCGTTTAAATTGGCTGCTATGAATAAAAGAAAGGATTTTTTAAAACTCACATTTCGCACCCTAACAAGGTCAAAACAAAGGATTTTTTATTTAGTTTTTCAGAATAACTTTTTGACCAACACGACAAGCGATGGCAATCCTTTTTTTACCATCGCTAGTCGTTCCATATGACGTTACACGTAAATGCTCTCATCCATTCCCAATCCTTGCAGAATCCTTCGCTGCTCGTAGGTGAGCGGTTTTCCTAGCGCGCGTTGGATGCGTCCATCCGGCAGCTTGAGGAGGACGACGTTCACATATTGAAACAGCTGAAAAATCGCTTGCCCGGTCGGTCGGGTCAGCTTGCGGCCTCCGGCGCCCTTTAACGGGCGTTCTGGTGTGATGAACTGACGCACCCGGCGCTGAAAGACGCGGTAAATCGCCAAGGCCAAGAGAAATAAATAGCCCAACACCGCCACCCGTTCTGGCTTTTTGACGTAAATCTCGTCGGTGAAAAACGGATCTTTGAGAAAGGAGAAGTTCATTTCCACCGAGATTTGCCCTTTATACAACTTCAAGATTTCTCGAGCATCCATCGTTCGGCCTTTCCATTCCTTCGGAACGGTCGTGACGAGGACAAACCGGGACGCTTTCCGTCTTGCCTGTTCCCATGCCTGTTGGTGGAATTCGACGTCCAGGCGCAAAAGATACAGCGTCTCCACCTCGGGTTCCACCTCTTTTTTCGGCCGGCCGCGCCGTTTTTTCGGGCGCACGATCTCTTCGACCGCGGCCTTGACCCGATGAAACCGGGGGCGAAGGGACGCCTTGAGGGACGCCAAGGCTTGTTCGGCGTCTTCGCGGCAGGAGAAGGGGTGACGCTCCCAACGGGCTTGTTCCTCGCGGAGAAGCTCCGCTTCTTTGACCCGCTCTTTTTCGAGCGTTTTTCCTTTGCGCTGGTCGAGTGCGCTCGATTCGACGACGATCAGCCGAACGGGGTGGCCTTCATACGTCGAGGCCGTTTCCCATACCCGGTACGCCGCGCCGTTTTTCTCGGCCAACGAAAAGGAGTCGCTCCACGCTGGATCGGGTTGGACATCCGCTTCCGCCAGAGCAGCTTTGACGATTCGGAGCGACGATGGGCCTCTCGTGATCAAAAAGGCGTTGGCGGCTTTCGTCTGCGCCAGAGTGTCTTTCGTCATGGCGGCGGAATCGGCCACGTAAATCCATTCGTCTTCAATCTTGGCTTGTTTGAGCTGTTCGTGGACACGGGACAGCACCTCTGGATTCCACGTTTTGTCCGGCAGGTTGCCGTCGTGCACATCGCCGTAAAACGGGATGCCATCCTCGTTGCCGATCAGCCCGAAACCGATCTGTTTTTGCCAGCGATGATGCCGGTTGTAGCCATGCGTGATCCGCAGGGCCTCTGACGAGACCGATTCATACGCGCCGTAAACGGTCTTGTCCGTCGTATCGGCGTGGAAGGCCTGGAGAGGAAGGCCTTCTTTCCGATAAATGTGAATCAAGCAAGTGCTGATCACCTTGTGAATATCCGCCTCATACAGGCGGTCGAGATGACGAGCCAACGCATCATCATTGAACCAAGAAGGCTTCAGCCCCGGCCGGATCAGCTTCGACAAATCGATCTCATGCGCCCATCGCTCCAAATGGACGAGTGCTTGTCGTCCGCTCAAGATATCCAGAAGGATCAGCTTGACCGCATCGCTGGTTCGGGTTTGGCATTGGGGATCCACCGGAACCAGCCGATCGATGAGCTGGGGAAGGTCAAGATCTTGGAAAAGGGCACTTATTATATTCAAATAGGAACTGTCATAAATCTCACAAATTTGAACATCCATGGTGGACAAACTCCTTTGCATTCCTTGTGTGTCAAGGATTCATTCCACATCGATGCAAAAAAATCCTCCCGATTTTCGTTGGAAGGGTGCGAAATGTGAGTTAAAAAATGAATGGTATCTTAGTTAAACTTTTCAAGGAGGAATTATTGTGACATCTTCTGCATCCAATGAAGTCATCGCACTCTATCAAAAGCTGTTAGATGGATGGAATAACCGAAATGCCGTTGCAATGGCCGAGCAGTTTACAGAGAAGGGCGAGCTCATCGGTTTTGATGGGAGCCAGGCGATTGGACGGGAAGAGATCTTTTCTCATCTTCAACCGATCTTTGAAAGTCATCCTACTCCCCCATATGTGAGTAAAGTGAAAGATGTGCGTTTTCTTGGTTCCGAAATTGCTATTTTACGCGCTATAGCAGGAATGGTGTCACCTGGACACTCGGACATCGATCCAAAATTCAACGCACATCATACACTTGTCGCAGTCAAGAGCGAAGAGGGCTGGCGGATCGAGCTTTTTCAGAATACCCCGGCTCAGTTTCACGGAAGACCCGAGTTGGTCGGGCAAATGACAGAGGAATTAAGGCAGTTGCTTAAGTGAGTCTTGCCGTAATCGAGCGCGATGGTGAGATAAGCACCTATTTCTAGCCTTTCAGATGAAATACCCCTTGTTCATTTTAACCCCCTTGTCATTATGACCTGGAGGTTAGTGTGTTTTAGGCTCTGAAGATTTTCTTTTCTGTGAAAATAACGCTGAATCTAGGTTGTTATTTTCATGCTTGGGTGAGGAGAAAAATATACTCATGGATGTTTTTTGTGATGAATCAAAAAACATGGCAATTATTATGATATGTTAATTAAAGATATTTTTGTATTTATTTGGTGGGAGTGGGAAATGAAAGAGATGTCAAGCAAGTATTTATACATCTTTTTATTAGTAACTATTATTTTGTTATGGAGTTATGGATGGGTTCTAACGAAGATTGGATTAAGTTACATGGGACCCTTTACATTTGCTGCTTTACGCTTTTTACTAGCTTCAATAGCGATGATAGTCGTTTTATCTTTTTTAAAGGCCTCTAGACCAAAAGGTAAAGAATGGATTATTCTTTTTATAATGGGTTTGTTACAAACAACCGCCATGTTTCTATTAATCAATTACGGAATGATGTTCGTAAATGTGAGCAAATCTTCAATACTGATTTACTCGATGCCTATATGGAGCGGAATCCTCGGATATATCTTTCTTCATGAATCATTAGGAGCATTGTTGGTTACGATTGGTGTTTACTTAGCAACCGTGGCTAAACCTAAAGAAAGGCATAAAATAGAACGATCTTCTATAAATATAAAAAGCTAAGCAAATTGTCGCTTAGCTTTTATTATTGGGCTCTTAGGGTGTGAGCATAAAAAAAGCATCTGTAAATAGGCAGTTTTCTTGAAGAAGGATATCAAGTTTGTAGGGAGAATTGTCTTTAGAGAAGTTTTTTATGTGTACATAATGAATGAAGGGAGGGTTTATAATGAATTTGCAATTTGAAATTCGTAAAGCAACAGTCCAAGACATAGAAGAAATTATAAGATTACGTTTTAGGGGGAGGGATTATTGTTTTGAGGATTATTATTCAATTTGGATTAGTCACTATTTTACTTTTATTTTCTACTCTAGCTGCTTGGTATGAAGGTAGTGCAATATTAGATAATCCTTGGGAATGGAAGCATTCAACACCATTTTCCCAAATGCTATACGGTCAAGTACATAGTGAAAGCCATATTTCACAACTTGACTACTTTGTATACGCGGCTAAATTCCGTCCTATTTTTCCAAGTATCATGGCAATAAGCAGTTTATACTTATTAATTCTTATTGGGTACTATTTCTTAAAACTGCAGCATAAAAGATTTGCTTATTTTCTATTAATTTTAGGAGGAGGCTTATTCCTACTTAGTTATTTTTTTATTGATTCTACTTCAATAGGTGGAAAAATCTTTTTTTATATTTGGTTAGTGAGTGGATCTTTGTGTACTGTAATAGCTATAATAACTTATTTCCAAGTATTAAATCGTAATAAAAGGATATAAAAATGGAGTTAATTTTTTTACGGAGTTGTTTCCTCATTAACCCCTAATGGATTTGGACGCTCCATAAGGTTGTTTTTTTATAATCGAAGTAACCAAATGAAGGGAGCTTTTGATGTACATGAAGCGAGTTTCACCACAGATGATGGAAGTTAATTTGTTCTTCCATGAAAGGATTACCCTTCACTTGGAACTTTATTCGAAATAAGACGTGCAATTCTAATTAATAAACAATCTACACTAATTATCCATAACCTGAGATTCCTATGTTGATAGTTATCAAAATCTCTTTGAATGTTGAAAACATAGCAAAGGAGTTTGGAAATGAGAACAATTATTATTTGGTGCATAGTAGGAGCCGCAATAGGATGGATGCTCGGGATGGCGGGAGTGCAGATCCCAGATTGGGCCGCCGTTGGAATCGTAATTGCGCTGGTCGTTGTCATTGTTGGTTATCATGCGTATGTTCTTTTTTGGACAAAGAATATCCAGCTCGTCGAAGCATATCTCAAGAAGCGAAAGAAGCAGCCTTATTACGCTTTGATGCTGGCGCTGGCAAACGGGGATCTTGAGAAGGCGGAGCGATATGCCGAACAACTGACGGGAAAGTATGAAGAAGCGCGAAAATCGGCACTGGTGAATATTCAAATAGAGAAAAATCAGCTGGAAGAAGCCGCTGACATAGCGAATGAAATCAAGAACGATACCGTCCGTTATTATAACCAGGCGCTCGTCGCTCTCATGCAAGGGAAAGAGAAGCAGTTTGCACAAGCAAAGAACAACGTGGCAAATCGAGTGCTCCGTTATGTGTTGGAGGCAGAAAAGGCTTTTCACCAAGGTGACAAAAAAGAGGCGGAACGGCTTGGCTATCTCGCTATTTCTTCCGCAAGAGGCCTGCAAAAATATGTGCTTGTCCGATCATTAGAACGTCAGCAAAAAAATCCAAACAGACATTCATTTTTTTAAATAAGCCCTTTTAAAAATTAAAACTAGAATGATTAGAGGATACTATGTTCAATATAAGAGCATACATAATATTAGAAGGAGTTAGTATATGAAGCCAAATTTTGTTCTTCCTGAATTAGGAAAAAATAGTCATATTCGTTATTTTTCTTGTCCCTATTCAAACTACTTCGGAAGAGTTATTTTTCAGAGGATTTTTATTGCAATGGATAGGGAAACTAGTCAAACAACCAATTTTATTATCCATCATAGTAGGATTTATCTTTGGAGCATTACATTTTGGTAATCCTGAGATGTCAGATAGCGCACTTTGGGCAGGGTTAGATTATGTTTTCACTGGGTTCATACTTTCATACATCACTATTCGAACCAATAGTGCTGAATTCACGATTGGTGCTCATGCTGCAAACAATATGTTTTTTGTATCTTTTTGACATATGAAAATAGTGTATATGGAAATCTTCCTTCTTTATTGGCCTTAACCGATGTAAATGGTATGCTTTCTACTATTTATTCGATTATTACATATACTCTGTTTTTTATTATAGCTGTTCATTATCATAAGAAAAAATGCCGATAAAAAATAGATGAAATAAAAGGTAAGCAAACATATTCAACATGACTAATATGTGCTTACCTTTATTTTTTAGAGATTTTTAGATTTTAGGTCTTGATAAAAAATGTGATTGATTATCTTGTTCAACGATCATTTATTTACTGATGATGTGACGCGGTATGGAAGAATGAATTAACTTCCATCATCTGTGGTGCTATGAAATGTGGCATAGTTGGCTAACGGGGGTTTCGTTGAACAAGATCTATTTTTGTCTGTGGTCTAAAATCAACACTGAAATGTAAGGAATATTTTGGTTGAAATTCAGATGGAAGTGGATATATAATAAACATGTAGGTATCTTGCATTGCAAGATACATTTTCTTTTGCTGACTATCTTGCATTACAAGGTATATAAGGAGCTGGAAAACATGTCGCTAAGAAGCCAGTTGTTAAAAGGGGTGCTGGAAGGATGCATTTTGGCCATTATTAAACAAGAATCCGTGTACGGCTATGAATTGTCAGTAAAGCTGCAGCAATTTGGCCTCAATGACGTGAGTGAAGGCTCCATTTATCCGCTTTTGCTTCGGCTGCAAAAAGCGGGATTGATTAAGGGAGAAATGCGTGACTCCCCTTCAGGTCCGAAGAGGAAATATTATCATCTGACAGAAAAAGGGGAGAAAGCGCTGCAAGACTTCATCACCGAGTGGGAGAGTATTCGGACGCCGGTAGAGGCGATTTTACGAGGGGGAGAGGTAACATGAATGCGAAAGATTTGGCAGTGCTTAATAATGAAAAGCGTAAACAATTAAATGAACATAATCGAAACTACTATGAAGATATGCTCGTTTATATCCGTTCCCATTTGTTGCTATCGGAACAGCAAAGCGAGGAATTGTTGATGGAATTGTTAGATCATTTATTGGAGGCACAGAAACATGGCAAAAGTGCGGAAGATGTATTCGGCAAAGATCCGAAAGCGTATTGCGATGAGTTGATTGGTCAGCTGCCAAAGGAAAAAAGGAGAAATATATATGCTTTTATTGGCTACTTAATGATCCAATTATTCGCTCTCATTACCTTGGCGACAGGTGCAGTGGAACTAGTAGCAGAGCTGTTTACAGATGTGGATGATACCGTCTATCTTGGAAAAGAGTTTGTCCTTTTTGTGATTGAATGTGCTGTTATTTTGTTAGTGGTTGCTATCATCGTACTATGGATTAGAAAATCTACTTTTCGTGATGATTCGAACACATTTAACAATAAGGTAAAGACATTCTTGGTTGTATGGTTTGTTTTTTTCATTGTCTTCGGTATGTTTATTCTAATGGAAAGGCTTGTCCCTGAGTTTGGTTACCGTATCGAAGCGGGAGGAATGGTTCGGATCCTTTTCGGCTTGTTTGTATTAGCTATGACATGGTTGCTTAATAAGAAGTTTCGCATTACAAAATAGTTGTGAGCGGCATTTCCTTTATGCATGCCAAGTTCATTTATTTGAATACCGGCATGGCGATTCGCTACAATAAAGTGGAAACATGAAATTTTGCTTTCTTGTTGTTTATGCAACGGAGAGCCTAAACCGAGGTGCATATACGATGAAAATAGAAGTTTGGTCTGATTTTGTCTGCCCATTTTGCTATATTGGGAAACGCCGGTTGGAAAAAGCGCTTGAGCAGTTTCCGCATAAAGACCAAGTCGAAGTCATATTCCGCAGTTTTGAGCTGGACCCCAACGCAAAAAAACATTATGATATGACGATTCACGAAATCATTGCGCAAAAATATGGTATTTCAGTTGAAGAGGCGAAAAGGGTCAATGCCGATATTGGCAGACAGGCAGAGTCCGTCGGGCTGACGTTCCGCTTTGACACGATGAAGCCGACGAATACGTTTGACGCCCACCGTCTTGCCAAATATGCCGAAGAACAAGGAAAACTTCGGGAAATGGTAGAGCGGCTGTTTCAAGCGTATTTTACCGATTCGAAACTAATTAGCGACTATGACGTGCTTATCGAGTTGGCAGGCGAAGCAGGGCTGGATCGCGATAAAGTAAAACAAGTTCTTGAAAGCGACCGCTATACTGATGAGGTGAGAAAAGACGAAGCGGAAGCGGCTCGTTTCGGCGTCCGCGGTGTGCCATTCTTTGTGCTGAACCGCAAATACGCGATTTCCGGCGCACAGCCGACCGAAGTGTTTATGCAGGCGCTTGAAAAAGTATGGGAAGAGGAAAACGCAAACTCTCCATTGCAGCCGCTGGCATCGGACGGCGGGGGCCAATGCATGGACGGCAACTGCAAAATCGAATAGGTAAGCGTATGAAAAAACAACCAGACGGTCTTTGGAGAGAGACGCCTGGTTGTTTTTTTCATTATCCTCGTTTGACAAACAATGGCAAGTCGGTATGCCCCATTTCGCGGACGTATACGAAAAGCTGGCCCTTATGATGGATTTCGTGGTCCATCGCCATTTGCAAAAATTGCGCTGTTGGGATTTTTGCGCCAAATACGTTTGTGAGATCTAAAACGCGCTCGAAATCTTCATCGGTAAGGGATTCGAGCAATTGCTTCGTTTTTTCTGTATATGTTTCAGCAAGCTTTTGCAAATTGGTCTCCGCTTCCTCGATTTTTTGTGTAAATAACGCTGGATCCCCTTGTTTTGCGGTGTTGGCGAATTTATAAAAGCTAAAAAGAATATGAGTGGCTAAATCTTTTGCCGACATCGACGTTGGTGTCGGTTTGTAGTCATAATGCTTTTCCTCGATTTTATTAATTAACTCCACCGTGACATTGCGATGGGATAAAAAGTGTTGCACGAATTGCTGTGCACGGCTCATGTGTATTCCTCCCTTTAGGTTTGTTTCCCTTTCGATTATATCAAAGAAGGATAGGATATAGTTAGTAAGGCGGCTTGACAATAAAGGTCGTCCCTTGCCCTGAGGAGCTTTCTATGCCGATCGTGTCATCGAGGGTCAATACGAATTCTTTCGCAATCGAAAGCCCCCAGTCGCCCTGCTTGCACGTTCTTGACTCATTAGTGCGGTAAAATCGATTAAACAACGAATGAAACTTTTGGAAATACCGTTCGTAATATAATAAAAGAGAAAATGAGAATGACATCGTCATTGAGGGTTTTTCGGCATTATTGCACTGTTGTATTTCCTTATGATGGTTCTGATTCAATATTTATATGGAGCAAAAGAGCGGACAAAAAAATTGAAGTTTTCACAAGAGCAAATGTATGTAAACATATCGTTTGAGAAAGAGCAGCTACACTTCCATATACAAGGAAACATTTGAATCGCCCTGCTGCATTGGTCGCGAATGCACTGTATCACATTCGCCATCATAAAGGAAGATCATAGAGATAAAGGTGCAACCGCTTTTCTTACTTATTTCAATGTTAATTCCGTTACATCTTCCATTTCTATACATTATGCTTGAGGTTCTAGGATGAATTGATAAGGAGGAGCATATGCTGAAAATTTTTATTGATCCGGGACATGGCGGAAAAGATACAGGCGCACTTGGAAACGGACTGCAAGAGAAAGATATTACGTTGTCCATTGCATTGGAGATGCGGCGTATATTGCAAAACGAATATGAAAGCGTATCTGTGCAATTAAGTCGAACAAGCGATATAGCCGTGCCGTTAAGCGAGCGGGCGGCTAAAGCGAACCGCTGGGACGCCGATGTTTACGTATCGATTCATGTGAATGCTGGCGGAGGAACGGGGTATGAGGATTACATTTATGAAGGACTTTCGGATCACTCAACAACAGCGCGGATTCGCGATATCATTCACGAAGAAGTGATACGAGCGACAGGATTCCGCGATCGTGGGAAAAAGAAAGCAAACTTTTATGTGCTAAGGGAAACGATCATGCCAGCGATACTTACGGAAAACGGATTTGTCGATCGAAAAGAAGATGCGGAAAAGTTGAAAGACCCTGCGTTTCTTCAAAAGATCGCAAGAGGACATGTGAATGGGTTAGAGAAAGCTTTTCATTTAACGAAAAAGTCGGATTCGAACGATTTAATTCGTGTCATTGTTGATGGAAAGCAAATCGGTGCCTATGAGAAAAAAGAAAATGTATTGAAACAAGTTGAGTACTATTTAGGAAAGGCTAATAAAATCGAGTTGGAACGAGTGAAAAGATAAATTCGTATAGCAAGCCTATCGCACTTTATTAAGTGTGATAGGCTTTTTTGATTGGTTTGTCGCAAGATACAAGCCGTTGCCAAGCTCCTCCTTTTTCATAGAGTATATCAAGGTTTCACAAGAGGGGGAGATCGAATGTTTGGGTATTCTATCGTTCAACTAGCGCGTAATTATACACATAAATTAGACCGTCCTTTGCGCCATTTTATGGTAAGTATGTATAAGCCTTTTATGTATACTCCTTGTATGATTCATAAGCAGCTAGAAAGATGGATGAAAAAGGCAAAAAAAATTCCGGTTATCATTCATTTTCATGAAAAGAATAGTATTTTTGCTCTCCAGGAAATTGAAAAACAACACTTCCGCATGAAAATCCACCATCAATTCCGCTATATCTCTTCGTGCAGTGCCGAAGTGACTCCGCAAGTGTTAGAACAAATTTTACAGCGGTCTGATGTGAAAAAAGTATACTTAAACCGAAAAGTAAGCGCGCTATTAAATAACGCTGTTCCATCAGCGAATGCGAAACATGTGGCGGTGAACGGAACAACGTTAAGCGGAAAAGGAGTGACAATTGCGATTGTCGACACAGGGATTTATCCGCATCCTGATTTAGAAGGACGGATTGTCGAGTTTGTCGATTTCGTCAATGGGCGTACAGCTCCATATGATGATAATGGACATGGCACCCATTGCGCGGGGGACGCAGCAGGGAATGGTTCGGTTTCTTCCGGATTGTATGCGGGACCGGCGTATGAGGCAAATGTGGTTGGAGTAAAAGTGTTGGACAAAACAGGCGCTGGCACGCTTGATACGATTATTCGCGGGATTGAATGGTGCATCCAATATAATGAAACGAATAAAGATAGAAAGATCGATGTTATTTCATTGTCATTGGGTGGGGAATCACAGCCGTTTCCAGCGGAAAATGACGATCCGCTTGTTCAAGTAGTGGAAGAGGCATGGGACAGGGCATAGTCGTCTGTGCTGCAGCTGGAAATGAGGGGCCGGAATATAAAACGATTTCAAGCCCTGGAATTAGCGATAAAATTATTACAGTTGGAGCGCTAGATGACCGCGATACAGCAGAGACAAGAGAAGATGATGAAATTGCGGAATTTTCTAGCCGTGGGCCGACTTATTATGGAGTTAGGAAACCAGATATTGTCGTTCCAGGAGTAAACATTATTTCTTTACGTGCGCCAAAATCAACATTCGATAAATATCAAAAGCAAAATCGCATTGGGCAATACTATACGAGCATGTCAGGAACATCGATGGCGACGCCAATCTGCGCTGGCATTGTTGCTTTAATGCTCGAATATAAACCGAATGCAACGCCAGATGAGATAAAAAGCGCGCTAAAAGAAGGCGCAGTCTTATGGAAAGATCGTGACCCAAATATATATGGCGCGGGATATGTCAATGCGAAAAGGGCGATTGAGTTATTAAAAAAATAAAAAAGAAAAGGGAAGCTGTTATTTACTTCCCTTTTCTTTATCTTCACGATTATTATAATCGTATTTTGTAGGATCGACCGGTTTGAATCCTTTTGGTGTGTAGAACCGCAGTAAATCTCCGTATACGACTTTGTCCGAAAGATCGAGTTTTGTACGGGCGATTTGCTCAAGCTGTTTAATTTCCGGTGTTTCTTTAATTGGTTCGCCCGTTTTCGAATCATAATATTTTCCATTTACTGCTGTCACTGTCGGAGTGACAAAGTTACCATTACGGAATGGTACGATTTCCTGATGTTCCGGTGACAACAAGTCTGTACCGAAATGAACATAGTTTTTCGTATCGATTCCTAATAGGTGAAGAACCGTTGGCAATAAATCAATTTGTCCGCCGTATTGGTGCATAATTCCGCCTTTGACGCCCGGAACACGGATAAATAAAGGCACTCGCTGCAATTGTGCATGTTCAAATGGTGTAATTTCTTTTCCTAACACTTGTGACATTGCTTTGTTATGATTTTCGGAAATTCCATAATGGTCACCATATAAAATGATGACGGAACGGTCGTACAAACCAGATTTTTTGAGATAATCAAAGAACTCTTTTAATGCCTCATCCAAATAGCGAGCCGTTTGGAAATAACGGTCTACCGAGCCATCTCCCGTTTCAGCTGGTTCAATTGTTGCCTCTTCTTCGCTGATTGGATAAGGGAAGTGGTTCGATAACGTGATAAATTTTACATAGAACGGCTCTTTCAATGATTCTAACAACGGAATCGACTCTCTAAAGAACGGTTTATCCTTTAACCCGTAGTTAAGCACATTTTCATCGCTCATGTCATAGTAGCTTGCGTCAAAGAAATGGTCGAAACCAAACGATTTATAAATTTCATCGCGGTTCCAGAACGTTTTATAGTTGCCGTGGAATACCGCTGTCGTATACCCTTGCTGGGAAAGAATAGCCGGAGCTGCGTGGTACGTGTTTTGTCCTTTTGTCGTAAACACGGCTCCTTGCGGCAATCCAAACAACGAGTTTTCTAGCATAAACTCAGCATCGGATGTTTTCCCTTGACCTGTTTGATGGAAAAAGTTATCAAAGTAAAACGTATTCGGATCACGAACGAGCGAGTTCAAAAATGGCGTTACTTCTTCACCATGTAATTTATAGTTAATCAAAAAGCTTTGGAATGATTCCAAATGAATGTAAATCACATTCATTCCTTTTGCTACACCGAAATACTTTGGATTTGGTTTTGCATATGTTGCTTGTACATGGTTCAGAACGGTTGTGATATCGCTTTTGTTCGCAAAAGCACGCTGTGTCGACGATTTCATGCTTTGTACAGCATCATAAATCAAATAGTTGTAAACACCTAAATACTTCACGATATAGTTGCGGTCAAACGTTCTGGTTAACAATTGCGGACGGTCTGCTTCAGCTAACGCAAGGTTTATGCTGAAAATAAGAGCGGCAATAGCGAACACAATGCTTTTTTTATAACGTCCGGCTTGAACTGGCGGCAACGAAAAACGTTTGGAAGCGACAATAACCGTTAAAATAATGGTATCTAAGAAGTAAAAAATATCGTACCATTCGATTAATTCCAAAATGCTTCCGCCCAAATCTCCAAAGTTTTTCGTTTGCGTGAGCGTTGGCAACGTAATAAAATCGCTAAAGAAACGATAATAAACAATATTGGCGTATAAAATAAACGATAAAATGAAATTAATGATAATAAGCCAAGTATATGTCCGCTTTCCTTTCGCTAGTAACGCTAACCCGAGAAAGAAAATCGCCGAACTAATCGGGTTGATGAATAATAGAAATTCCTGCAAGGAATTGCTAATGCCTAAATTAAATTCAGCTTGATAAGCTGCATATGTTTTCATCCAAAATAAAAATACGGTAAAAATAAAAAAAACAATATAATGATTAGGGAGAGAACGGTATTTTTCTAATAGCTTTCCACCAATCCTCTTCACGTCCTCTTCGCCTCCTTATTCGTTATTCCAACGTCTGGTGCAAATAACTACGAATATATGAATATATGACCAACAGCTGCACAAAGTTCCGTGCAGCATGCAAAAAAACGTTATGTCACCATTTTACATTGAAAAGTCTCTACGTCAAGTAGCATAATATCTATTTTATATAAAGTCAATTGGAATGTTTTTATCATATTTCCACCCCATTTTTTGCTTCTTGCGGTGAGCCTCCCCTTTAAAACCAAGCATTTTTCTTTCCATTTTATATAGACGAAAATGGAAGACAAATAGTTTCATGATTTATGTAAAATTTATAAAATAAAGGAATGGTCATGCCCTCTAATCATTTTATTAATGGAATTGCTTATTATGATTAAAAATAAAGCAATGAAAAATTGAGCGTACTTGTATGTTTTTCTATGTTTGATGTACAACTATGCGGACTTTATCAGGCCGCAGCACCGCGAACAGCTGGATTGGATACATTGAATGCTGGTGATTTAACATTACAATATTTGCGAGGAAGAGTTGGACCGATCGCCTTAGGCTGGCCACATTGCATCGCAAACATGATTCGTTTTGTTATCTAAAAAAATGATGATTGGTTAAGCGAGAAGCGAAAAATAAGCAAAAGAGTGAGAAAGAAAAAACAGCAAGCCATAAAATAAGCAAAATTCCTTTATTGCCAATGATCGATTTTTGCCAAGGAGCTTATCGGCTCGCGGCGATCGTCTTGTATTTTCTAATGGGATTCACCGGTTACGATCTTAATGCCGCAATTCATCGTAAAAAAATGGTGGCAAACGCTTCTGCACAACCAAACAGCGATTATTTTGCGCTTTTTCTTTATTATGAAAAAAGATATTGTCATTGCGACGTTGCCGTATCATTTAAAAGAGTAATGTGTCGATAAAAGCGGAAATATTTCCTTGGAAATCGATATGTGTCGAATGAAACAAAATGGTTTCCTCTGCGTTGCTGTTTGCATATAGTAACGCAGGAGGAACGAATTATGTGGAAATATATATCGATGTTCATGTTAGCTTTTGCCGTGAGTATGGATAGTTTCAGTGTCGGTGTGACATATGGAATGAGAAATATTAAATTTCCGCTTCGATCCGTTATGATTATTGCGTGTATGTCCAGCGTGATGTTACTACTGTCTATGCATGTTGGCAGCTTTCTTCTATTGTTTTTACCGGTGCAAGCGGAACGATGGATCGCCTCATGTCTGCTAATTGCGCTCGGCATTTGGGCGATTTATAATGTTATTAAAAAAGATGAGGATGAATGCGATTATTCCGAACCATTGCCAAAACAACTTAGAATCAAAGTATGGCGATTCGATTTAAAACGGTTTGGTATCGTTATTCAAGTGCTGAAACGCCCAATGTTAGCGGATTTAGATCGTTCAGGAAGCATTAGTATAAAAGAAGCATTGCTTATTGGTTTCGCGCTATCGATGGATGCGTTTGGAGCGGGATTAAGCGCCTCGTTTTTAGGCTATTCGCCGTTTATGCTTGCTTTGCTTGTATGTATATGGAATGTCATTTTCATTCGCTTAGGATTCAGAGCCGGAAATATGTTTGCCAAGACAAAGGCAATGAAAAAAGCAACTGTCATCCCTGGGATGATTTTAATCTTTCTTGGGATTGTCAAAATATTTTTTAGAACATCCTAAAGGTACTATTTGCCTTTAGGATTTATTATGTTGAATCCTTTTTGCCGGTTGGTTCGTAACCATTGTTGAAATAAACATTATTCCATAAGGAGAGATCGGTGCCATGTTGAAAAAGCTTTTGTCCAAGCTTGGAGTAGGAGCTGCGAAAGTCGATCTTGTGCTGCATCATCCTCACGTGCGCCTTGGGGAGAAGTTGGAAGGGGAGTTTTTTATTGAAGGAGGAACAGTAGAACAACGCATTCGCAAATTAGAGGTGGAACTACAGCTTATCGTTCAGACGAATGGAAAAGCATATCGCCGAACGGTTGCTGTCATTCCGGTTTCCCCTTCATTTACGATTCGGCCTGGAGAAAGAAAAGTATTGCCGTTTTCGTATGTGCTTCCACTGCATTTGCCAATTACTCGTCCTAGCGTGGGTTATACGTTTGTAACACGTTTAGATATTGCAGACGGAGTCGATGCTTTTGACCAAGATGCGATCCGTATTCTTCCTCCACTATCGCTCGAGAAACTATTTCATGCGTTTGAAAAGCTCGGCTTCCGCGAAAAGCCTTCATCTGGGAAAATAACTGCATATGGTCAGGAATTTGCGTTTTTCCCAACGGAAGTGTTTAAAGGCACTGTTCAAGAAGTAGAATTTTCAGCATTCATCGAAGAAAACGGTATTCGATTGTTCCTTGAAGTGGATGTATGGAGCGGATTTGGCGGCTTCCATGAAAGAGAAATAAAACGAGAAATCTTCTTGAGCGATGAAGAAATAGAGGATGTGGAAGAAACCGCGAAAAAATTGCACACAGCTATCGAAGAAATGATCGAGCAGCCACGTTCTTATGCTGGTACATCGTACGTTCCACATGCTTCTTATCCTCCGCGGCACGTATCTCATCACCACGGACATGGAATGGCGGGAGCGATTGGAGGATTTGCGGCAGGAATGCTTGCAGGTATGGCAGCGGAGGAGTTGCTGGAGGATGTCATTGAGGAAGCGCTCGATGACCATGACCTAGGAGACATGTTGGATGTCGGCGATTGGTTCGACGGTGGAGACGATATTATATAATCATTACAGAGGGTGTTTCCAAAAGCGAAAGGGGACACCCTTTTTTCTGCGTCAATTATCGTGAGCTTAAACGGTGAAATGGCTTATGGCAGATAGATACCTCTTTTGGCGGTGGTAGAAATTGAAGATTTATAGTAAAATAAGGCGTGCTGACTTTTTGGTGTGTATCGATTGGTAAAAGCAAAAAAGTGATGTAAAAAGAAGAGAATCGTGATATTTTGGCATAGCGGAGAAATATGTTATATAAGGACAGCCATAATTTCGAAAAGAAAGGAATGCTAGAGGATGGACATTGTAGAGATTATAAAGGCCATTATTTTAGGAATGGTCGAAGGATTAACGGAATTTGCCCCGGTTTCCTCAACGGGTCATATGATTATTGTCGATGATATGTGGCTGAAATCGCAGGAATTTTTAGGAAAATATGCAGCAAATACCTTTAAGGTCGTTATTCAGCTCGGCTCGATTTTGGCGGTCGTTGTCGTGTTTAAAGACCGATTTATCGACTTGCTTGGGCTGCGCGGACGCCATCGTGATGGGAAGCCGCGCTTGAAGCTGATGCAAGTGATCGTTGGACTCATTCCAGCAGGGGTATTAGGGGTATTATTTGAAGATTATATTGACGAGCACTTATTTTCCACAGCAACCGTGCTGATCGGATTAGTGCTCGGGGCGCTGTTGATGATTGCCGCCGATGTATTTGCCAAAAAGGCGCCAAAAGCGCAAACGGTGGACCAAATTACATATAAGCAGGCGCTTATCGTCGGTCTTGTTCAATGTTTGTCCTTATGGCCAGGATTTTCCCGATCCGGCTCGACGATTTCCGGCGGGGTATTGGTGGGAATGAGCCACCGGGCGGCAGCCGATTTTACGTTCATTATGGCCGTTCCGATTATGATGGGAGCGAGCGTGCTCTCTTTGCTGAAAAACTGGCAGTATTTTACGATCGACGCTCTGCCGTTTTTCATCGCCGGCTTTATTAGCGCGTTTGTGTTCGCACTCATTTCGATTCGCTTTTTCTTAAAGCTTATTAACCAAATCCGCCTCGTGCCGTTTGCGGTGTACCGTATTGTTTTGGCGCTTGTTATTTACATCGTGTATTTCTAGAAATTATTTAACGGACGCCCGATGGACAACATTCCATCGGGCTGTTTTTATTCCAATATTCCTAGTTTCATCGCTTTGACAACCGCTCCCACCCGTGAGTCGACATCCAATTTTCGCAAAATCGAAGATACGTGGTGTTCGACCGTTCTTCTGCTGATGTTTAACAGCTCGCTGATTTCTGCGTTTGTCCTATCCTCGGAAATGAGTTGGAGAATGTTTAATTCTACGTTTGTGAGAGGAGAATTATAATTGGATAATCGGTCAATCGGAAAAGATTTGATTCTTAAATGGCTTTGCCTAATCGCATTGGCCAATTCAAAGGCGGAATTTTCTTTTGTCACAAACGCATAAGCCCCGGCTTCGTAAGCAGCGTGAATGTATTCGTCATAGTCATACCCTGATAAAATAACGACTTTACATGTTGGATATGTTTCAGCGATTTTCTTCGTCCATTCAATTCCGTTATCGTTTTTCATTCTTATATCCATGACAATGACGTCAGGGTTGTGCTTGATGATTTCCTCCTCTAAACGGGCGGGATGACAAATCGTATTTACAACCTCTAAATCAGCTTCATTTTCTAACAATTGTTGAATCCCGAGCATCACTAATAAATGGTCATCCACTAGTAATACTTTGATTTTCATTTGTTCCATCCCCATCTATTGGCAGAGTTATCGAAACGCAAGTTCCAGCTCCCGGTTCAGACTGTATGTCAAGTGTGCCTTTTAACTGATTGACTCGTTTTTGAATCGTAATCAATCCTAAATGATTGTTTTGCGATAACTCTGATAAACGATTCGGCACCTTAAATCCAATACCATGATCTTTTACTTTTATGTTTAGGAAATTGTTCGTTTCTACAACAGAAACGAAAACCTTCTTTGACGAAGAATGCTTGATAGCGTTGCAAACCAATTCTTTGATCATTCGAAACACTTGAATAGAGAGGGAAGCGGGAATGACTCTCAGATTCGTATTATAATCAATCTCAATGATCACATTATGGTTCGTTTGACATTTTCTTTTTAGTGAATAGAGACTTTTCTCCAATCCCAAATCTTCTACTATAACCGGATATAACTCATGGCACATTTCCCTTATTTCAAAAATACTGTTGCGGAGCGACTCTTTAATGTCTTCGAAAACTCCGTTATCCATTTTTTTATTTTTGCTTAGCAATTCAAGTTTATTGAAAAGCAGGATTAAATTTTGCAACACCTCATCATGGAGGAAAACAGATAGCTTCTTTTTTTCCTCTTCTTGTTCATTAAGCAGCAGCAAATGAAATTGTTTATAATCTTGAGATTCTTTCATTGTTTCCTTTAACTGTTTTTCGATTTGCTGTAACGATTTCGAGCTGGAAAATAATTCTGTCGCGTCGGTTCGAATTTTTTCGATGAGTTTGATTTCTTCTTTTTCAAAAACCGTCGCGTTTGTTTTCTCTCCGATGATGACCCATCCGATCGTTACATCCTCCATATTCATAGGATAGAAAAAGAAGTTCTTTCCATTGATATTCATTTTTTCAGGATGGCAGCTCTGATGAACGCAAGTCAGTAGTTCCGCATCGTTAAAATGGAGAAAAACTCCTGTTTTATGCAAAATCATAGGGATGTTATCGTTTTTCCATATCATACATACTCCGCTAACATCGATCGTTTTGTGTATTAAATCAGCAATGAGTTTTGCGCAATATTCCAAATGCTTCCTGTTCAGCAATTGCTGAAGGATGAGCAATTTTTCTTTTTGTATTTCTTGATTCTTAAGATCCCATTTTTTCATTTTTAAAGGTTCCAACCCTTTGTGGATCAGGTCATAAACAACGAAGGTGCATACGAGCAGGGTGTTCATTAAGACAGCTGACTTTAAGTTGAATTTGTAAAACATAGCCAATAATAGGTTAAATGCAACTAAACTCAAAATCACTGCTAATAATTGAAAACTAATTTTTCGAAAGATTTCTCGAAAATCAACGACTTCTTGCTTTGTTAATAGATATGACAGTGTCATAGGAAAGACAATGATGCTGCTAAGACTATAATGAAAAGGAACGCCCGAAAAAGAAAAAAATACATCTGGAATTAAGCTAAAAATGACAACAGGAGCAAACGATAGAATCAGGCCAGCGATTAAAAGATACATTTGATTTTTTATTTTATCGGAATTAGATCGAAGGTGTAAATAAAATAGGACAATACAAGATAGTAACGATAGAACCATGTTTGCGACAATGCATGGGCGAACGATCGTGCTGACGATGACATGGTGACTAATGCCTATTAAGAAATAAATGAGAGTTGCGAAAATGGCAATAAATAATGTGATCATACGAATTTGGCGAAAAAATGTCGGTTTTGTAGATGAAGGAAAATGCTCAAAAAATTTCATAAGGACGTAAGGAGCAAACGAAGCGGTGATCACTTCCAATTCTTTTGCCGGTTTTATATTCCAGCTAGAAGGTGTTGACAAAGCAATAGCCAGCCCGCTAATAACATTAACGCTAAAAAATGTTGAACAACGATCGAGTTCGGTTTTTGCACATAGCTATAGATGCCAATGAACAAAAATGTCATTCCAATGAATATCGTGAAATAATGCTGAAAAGAAAAGTGCTCATTGTACATTTTTAATAAAATATAACAAATAATGAAGACAGAAATGAGTAGCATGACAAAAGGAAAAGCTTTTTTGTTCATGTTATCCCTAGCTTTCTAGATAACTTTTTAAACGATTCACTTGAACTTGTTTTTCAGGAAAATGGGCAGCAAGCTGGTCCAATGCTTTATTCATATAAACTTTGGAGAGAATGAAACAGTAGTCGATTGCCCCGGTTTTACGTATATAGTTCTTAATCTCCTGCATTAATAGAGAGTTGTGATCATTTGCTTTCAATTGATGAAGTTTCTTTAGTAGCCATCCATTATCTTTTTCGAAACTATATTCAACGGCTTTAGTGGCTTTTTTGTTTATTAAATCACTCTTATTCCATGGAATCTCTCTCTAGTAGTGTTTGAAGAACATACCATGGATTTTGATTCATTAGTATCCCCCTCCAACAAATATTTACAGTAAAATTTTACACCATATTACAACATATGTCATCATTTTCTGGAAAATAGGTATTTTCTGCAATCAAATTTGCGGAAAATACGGATGTTTTTTCAGGTTTATTTTGATATAGTGGGGACGAAGCCGGCCAGTTATCATCTAAAATTACGAGGAGAAATGTTAAAAAATGAAAAAGAAATTCGCAGTACTTACCTTAGCAGCAGGGCTTCTCGCGGCAGGAGGCTTGGCTCAGGCCGGTACAACGTATGGCGGGTATGACGTAATTGTCCCAAAGTTAAACGGTAATGCGTTTACTCCTCAACAAACCAAATCTACTACCGGTGCATCAGCTGATTTGAAAGTATCTATACTTGGAAAAGCATTGGATGCAAGAGCGCATTCTTATAGCGGGGGAACTGGGCCTTGGGTTCGTATCGCAACCGTTGGGGGCCATTCAAATTGCCTAATTCGATCAAATCAGGTAAGGATGCCCGAGTTGAGTTCAGCTCGGATCTTACTCAATTGGTAGACGTAAGGGTAAAGGGAGAGTGGAGAAGCAATTAATTCACAATGAGAATGGACCGAGCCATTCTCTTCAAAACTAAAACTAAGAGCAGGAAAGGATGTCAAAAATGTTAAGTCATCAGGTGAAAGTAGAATTGATGAGAGCCGTCACCTGGCGTCAATGTGTGATTTGGGCGGCATTGATATTGGTTCTTCCCACCATTCAATTTTTATTGATTAAAGAGAATTATGTTTATTATAGACAATTAGATCTTTTTCTACGATTAAATTCTAATTTTGTTCCGCTGCTTTTTCCTATCATAATGGTTCTTGTGTATGCGATTTACTTCGTTGGTGAACAAAAAAACCATTTTATTCCGTATGTGCGTATTCGTATCCCTTTGGCTACTTACTTATTTAGCAAATTAGTAGTCAATGCGATTCTATCTTTTTTGATAGCCTTTTTGATGGTATTCGTCCCTTTTATATTTTCTATGTATATTGAACCTGTTTTGGACATCGTTCATTTATATCCTGCAGATGGCAATCCTATTCCTTATACAACGTTTGAGCAATTGCTTTTTCTTGGAACATTGCCATATGGAATTATTTACTCGCTATGGGTAGGACTGAATGGAATGATGTATGCGACAATGGGATTATTGCTAGTTATGATCTTAGAGAAACCTTTTGTTGCGCTTTCCATCCCATTTATGTATTATTTGTTAGGCAATTTTATTACGCAAATTCTTGGATATGAGCAATTTTCACCCACTTATACTATTTTTCCTTTTAGTATCTCACAACAACCTTTGTGGACGGTATTCGTCCCATTTGCAATATTATGTATTGTCATTATCATATTAGGATTTTATTTAAAGGAGAATCTACACAAACACTATGGCTAGGATATTAAGAAGTAAATGGAAAGATTTCATCGACGAACTATTTACATTCAAATGGATTATCTTTGGAATGATTATTTACATATATGGATCAAGAAGCAAAGAACAAATATATTATTTTTCAGTTCAAACAAAATTATCGTTGAACAAGTGGGACTTGTTGCATAGCTTTCTTAGTGATATTTATCTTATTTTGTATTTCATTTTACCTGTTTTACTATACCGTTCTATTTCGATTATCATATCTGATTTTGAGTACACGATTCTTATACGATTAGGTTCTTATCGAAGTTGGGTGTATCAAACATTAAATAAATTTGTTCAAAGCCTCAGTATAGCAACGATAGTTTGGGGAGCAGTGAGTGGGCTTTTATTAATTGGCGCTCCTTCTTTTGCTGGTTGGAGCCCGTTTAGTAAGCTTGATGGTTCTCTAAGTGAAACGCAAATATTGCAAAAATTTATAGATACACCCTTTTTAGCATTGTTATTACATCTTTCGTTACTCATTCTAAGTTTGATTTGTATCCACTTTATTCTAGCCATCATTTATGTAAAATCACAAAGAAAAGGTATTGTCATATTCATTGCGGTTTTCATATGGGTATATAGTGGAGTGTCATTTAAACTTCTTCCTAGTCATGCTTATTTATTCAATTTGTGCAATTACCTCATTTTACATTCGGGGGCTGCACAGTTCGGTAATATATGGGGACCGTTCGCAATTGTAATAGGATTGGCGACGTTGATTGTATGGAGTGTAAATCGAATAGATTTAAATGATGAAATATTTAGTAAATTGCGATATAACTGGGGCTATATCATTTTTTTTGCACTGATTGTCATAGCATTATGGTCCGGTATGCGAGAAAAGTTAGGAAAAACCATTTGGGATCAATTTATTTTCATGTTTATAGGCGGTTCAAACCAAACATTTAGTTTAAAGTCATTTTTGTCTTATTGGGTTATATATTTTGGTTTTATCTATTTAATACAATTGTATTTACAAAGGGAATTGTCGGAAATTGGTTATTATAAGCTTTTGCGTTATCGCTCTATAAGTAAGTGGTTTTGGGAATGGTATCGCAAAATAATGATATATATTGCATTCTATTTGTTAATATTGGCATTATTTTCGTTATTGCTCTCTTCTTTGAAACGTTTTTCTTTTGATTTCTATATTTCTGTTGATAACTCTATTACGATATTCGAGGTATTTTATCATTTTTTTGTCAATGGTTATCTACAAGTTCTCTTCTATGTGTTATTTGTGTTTATTATTTCTTGGCTAAGCAAAGAAATTTTTTATAGTCTATTGGCTATTTGTATACTTTCGATCTTTATGTTTCCAGGTCTTAATAATTGGTTAATCATTCCATCTGGATTGAATAGTATTGGCTATATATTAAGCGATCACTCTATTTATCGTATAAGTGTGGTTCTATCTTTATGGAATATTTTAGGAATAATTTTTGTGTTGTATATTTTTCATAAAAAAGACATTGATTTATAAAAAGGGGAGTGAGGAAGTTGCCACATATACAACTGAATCAAGTCAGTAAATCTTTTAAAGGGGTAACGATTTTTGAAAATATGAATTTTGCAGTGGAAAAGGGGAAAATTTATGGAATTATTGGTCCTAACGGTTCTGGCAAGTCAGTATTATTCAAACTAATATGCGGATTTATATTTCCTGATCACGGTAGTGTGATCGTGGATGGGGAAGAGTTGGGTACCAATAAACGGTTTCCGAATAATTTTGGGATTATCATTGATCGGCCTGGATATATAGCGGGAAAGACAGGGTTTGATAATTTAAAAGCATTAGCCCTAATTAGAAACAAAATTAATGATGACAAAATAAAGAAAACGATGAAGATGGTTGGATTAAATCCAGAATC
This sequence comes from Geobacillus sp. CX412, assembly GCF_027942335.1. Lineage (NCBI taxonomy): Bacteria > Bacillati > Bacillota > Bacilli > Caryophanales > Anoxybacillaceae > Geobacillus > Geobacillus sp. CX412. The sequence goes on along the minus strand of NZ_CP103461.1, from coordinate 3,259,616 downwards.
GACACAAAAGGTAAAACATTACTCGCTTGGAATGAAACAAAAGCTTGCCCTTGCTCAAGCCATTATGGAAGATCAACAAACACTTATTTTAGATGAACCATTTAATGCTTTGGATGCTGAAAGCGTTGAAAATATCCGCAATTTACTCCGAAAATTCAAGCAAGAAGGGAGAACTATTTTGCTTACCAGCCATAATCAAGAGGATATTGATATTCTTTGTGATGAAGTTTACAGAATCAACCACTTTAAACTTGAAAAAGTGAAGTAATTCCTACCATAGGGAAAAGGATAAATTTTCTGTTGAAATGGGAAAGAGGGACTGACTTCCAATCTGGCGAAGCGGTAGTAAGAGATAACTATTATAGCCTCATTATTCGCAAACTAATACCAAAGCACCTGAGAACAAATTTGGTATTAGTTTGCTGCTTTTTTATGGCTCGATAAAATATTATCATTTATACGGTTTTAGAAGTGGTAACGTTAGGGGAATTTATGCCGTGGCCGCACATCCTTTTTATTCCAGACGCCCATTTGGGATCCGTTTTTATTAAGGAAATTTGTGATTTTGTCGATAACGGTTATCGTGCTTATGTTTACAACAGTTGTTTTCATTCAGAGAGCAGACAGGAAACCTCAGTAGCATATAGAGCTGCTGCTTGCGCTTTTTCAGGATCATTGAAGAACAAGGGATGGGAAAGGAGGAAGTAAAAACTTTTCTTAAAAATTGGAAAATAATAGATCAAGCTCCCTCTGCTTGTTGCTTCTCAAGTGAAACGTCCTAAGCCCTGAAAAACTTTTCTTTGTGATGCTCGATGTACGCTAAGATGCTGCCACCGATTGTTCAATCTCATGGATATCCTTAAACATCCGCATTTTCTGCAATCAAATTTGCGGAAAATACGGATGTTTTTTCTAATTCCTTTTGATACAATGGGGGGAGCTGAGCGGCTTGACAAGATAATGAATGAGGAAGGAATCTTTATGAACAAAAGAAAACCTGTTAAAAAGCTTATAGGTATCGTCTTTTTTATATTAGTTTTTGTATTTGCATGTACTGTATTTTTTTTGGATTTACATCTTACTCCTTTAAACGCTGCTAAGAAAAACAATTATATACATAAGAATGCTGTATTACTAAAAGAAATAAGCGCTCGTGAAAACAAAATATATATTTTTCAGGATAACGATCAATCCTATAAAACTGTCATATCTAAGCCTTTTGGACCATTCTGGAAAAGTGAGATAGCATTTAATTATCAATCAAATTTAAAAAATGATATTGAAACAGTTGGCTACGCCAAGATAAATGATCAAACCATTAATATGCTTATGTTGGCTTTTAAAACAAATACAAATGACATTAAATATGTTGAAGCTGGTCCGGACGGAGAAAGATTTTTGCGACCAATGCATCTAGGGAATATCGAGATTTTTTACTGGGAAGGGAAGTTGAATGAAAGAGATATCAACCCAATAGCTCTTTCTGCCGATAAAAAGTCAAAATATTACTATGGTTTTTCTAAAGGTGAACAATATGATGATCTAAGGACAATACAATGGCATGAATATCATTAGTTTCTACGTGAAATATATGCTAAAAATAGGGTTTTTACTCATTAGACCCGGACACACGATAAAGGTTATTTTTTATAATCGTAGTGACAATGGGGCGTGTGATAGATGAAATGGAGAAAGTGTTTGAAGGACTTTAAACTACCAAGCATTCTAAATTCATGTGGAAAGTATCTATAAAAGGAGGAAACTGGATTAAATCCTGAAATTTGTATAAAAAGAAAACGGCAAAAAACGATTTTGTTTTCCGGTGATCCAAGTTCAATGGACTGAGAGCGAAATTTTACACAATCATTAGGACTTGATCAACATCAAACAAAAGCCTTCATTTTACGACACTAATCATGTATAATATATACAGAAGGTTCGTATAAATAAAATAGACCAAGGGTGTTGCAACACCCTCGGTCCTGCAATAGAACGGTTCCCTGAAAGGGGGATCGGCAGCAGGGCAGAAATAATCCACCCGTAGCTCCGACAACTCAAGGGTGGATTATTTCTTTTGGTTGTAAGACAGTATTGAAACGATAAGACTTGCAAAAGCTATCGCAAACATTAACGCTTCAAACACTGTCATCGGCATCACCCCCTTTCTGCATATAAAGGGGTACAATGCCGACCCACCCTTGAGTTTCCCCGTACCATTGCCTTCCTATTATACTATATATTTACAACTGTTGAAAACGGGAGATAATAAGGTGAGTCAGTCAAGATTTTGTGGGAACTTTTTTGGTTCGCTGAAAACAGGTGTAAGTCATAGATTGGCGAACCATTTTTTTGAATTTTATCCGTAAGCGCTTTCGAACTCTCATCCCTTGCCATGACAGATCGATATGTATACCTTTTTTACCATCCTTTGAGTTCAGACAGGGCATGATAGATCGGTGTCCCGGACGATTGCTGTAAATATGGCACGTTATTCCGCGTTACCTCCGGAAGAAGACGGCGGACGCGTTGTTTCGCCTTGTTCACGACCGTCTGTTTAGTGGATGCCGTTTCCTCCGCCGGATGCGACGATTCTTCTCCGAAACGACGTCCGAAAAGACGAATCCCATCCATCCGGGCAATCATTGCCTTGAAAAACGCCCTGAGTCCCTTGTCTGTCCAACTGCGGCGGTATTTCACCCGATACGCCAACTGGCTCATCACGCTTTCAGCCCTCCCCATCGGATACATGCCCGTTGTGTCCACTCCTTGCTCCTTCAGCCATTCCCGGTAATCACGGATGCATCCCGGCATCGATTCGATCCGGTGGATCAAGGCAGCCAGCTGTTGTTCTTTCGCTTCGTCCCCCAGCGTACCGAGGGCGCTGTTCAGTTCCACAAGCAACCCCTCTTCATCCTGCTTCACCAGCTTTTGCCGAATCGCCTGCCACCGTGGATGGCCCGAGAGGCATTGGCGCAATTCACGCGCCACGTGGAATCGATCCAATTGAAAGCAGACCCGTCCCTTGAAATACTCCCGGCACGCGGTAATCCATGGAGCGCCGTCCCCGTTGATGACAAGAAGATCCCGGCAAGGATCATAGGCATATTCATTTATCAAAAATTCCTCGAAGCCTTCCCACACCTCCCCCTTGCCCTCATGGACGTAATGGCGCTGATTCACGAATTCGATCCGGGAGCCGTTGCGCTTCCATCCTTCGTGAACGGTCAGGATTTTGTCTTCCTTGGCCCGTTTTCCCTTCCCTTGGCGGGAAACAAACAGTCCATCGGCCTCCACCAACAGCACCCGTCCATATCGCTGGTCCACCGGGCAGTGCAGCGGAACTTCGGCCTCGAGCACCAACTGGCGGATCGCCTCATGGCTCATCACCGGATACCCGACCATCTGGGCAAGCGTACGAGCCGCTTTGCGATAGGAAGAGCACTCCACCGCCAATCCCACCGCTGTTTCTTCTAGACAAGGGCTGATTGACTGTGATCCATCAAACGCTAAAAAGGAGTCAAGCAAAAACGTGTAACGGTTTTGTTCTCGGTCTAAATAGTAGTTTCGCTCAAAGGTGACTTCGCCAAACAGGGTTTGAATCGTGGTGCGTCGTTTGTCTTTCAAGTGGTATCGGCGCTTATCTCGATTCTCTGCCAATTGCCGGTCGATGTCCTCCAACAGAGCCGTAAACAGCTCGGCGAAGGCGTTTTGCAAGGCTCGAAACAAAGCAAGTTCGATCTCTTTCCATGTCAACGAATTTGTGGTAAGATGTTGTTGAATATTCATAGGACTCTCTCCTCCTGTTTGTAGTGTGGTCAATGAACATCTTACCAGGGAGAGAGTCCTTTTTTCATGTTTCCTGCTTGGGATCCTACCGCGCTTCGCTTGGTGGCCCCGATGAGGGGGGATTGCGAACCTACGTTCCCAACCCCCTCATCGGGGAACTTCTAAGAATTTTTCCCACAAACATTTTACTCACACTAATAAGGTAATGTGTCAAGCAAAAATGGAAAATTATTTCCGACAGCAAAACATATATTCAAGGGATTTTAAATAGTTTAGCTATCACGGTGGAAAGCGCAATAGAAGAAGAGTCGGAGATTACGCTCTTTAACTTTTTAAGAAAAAATTCAGCTAAAGCAGACTCTAAATATAGTAAAAGTGAAGGTACTTTTTCGGCTAGTGCATATAAAGAGGTGATATTTGTGAAGAATCAAGACAAGTATTGTCTCTAGTAGCAATTGGTGTCTTTTTTGTAGGTTTTCAACTATACCAATTAATGACACACTAAAGGAATTAGTAAGTGTAATAAATAATAGATAATAAAAATAGGGAAAATGGGAAAGAGAGGCTGACTTCAAAAGGTAGATTTAGCAACCTTTTGAGTCAACCTCGTCTTTTTTACTTAACTTTTCCTTGCTTCCTCAATCAACGTCAGCAACTTTTGCAGTGCATCTCCCGCGTCGGACCGATCCATGTTTTGCCGGTAGCGGTCTTTGTTTTGGTAAAGATGATAAATAGCATTGCGCAGTGATTTGTTCGTTAAGTTTTCTTCCATCAGCACTTCCGCGTAGCCGGATTTTTCAAAAGAGCGGGCGTTTAAAATTTGGTCGCCGCGGCTTGCTTCTTTGGAAAGAGGAATGAGCAGCATTGGTTTGCGCAAGGCGAGAAACTCGAAAATCGAGTTTGCGCCAGCTCGTGATAAGACGATATCCGCCATTGCCATCAGATGAGGAAGCTCTTCATGAACGTACTCAAACTGTTTGTAGCCTTTTTTGTTCGTCCATTGAGGGTCGACATTTCCTTTTCCGCAAATGTGGACGATTTGAAAATCATCAAGAAGCGTCTGTAAATTGGCGCGCAGTGCATCGTTAATCCGCTTCGAACCGAGACTTCCGCCCATGACGAGAAGAACGGGTTTCCCTTTTTCAAATTGGCAGTACTCCCGCCCTTTGTCGGCGTTTCCTCGTTTTAATTCTTCACGCACCACCGCGCCAATGTAAATCCCTTTTTCTTCTTTGACATGGCGGAGTGTTTCTGGAAACGTGACGCAAATTTTTGTCGCAAACGGCATCGCAATTTTATTGGCAAGTCCCGGGGTAATATCGGACTCGTGGATGATGGATGGGACGCCATTTAACCATGCGCCGATAATGACGGGGACGGAAACGAATCCACCTTTGGAAAATACGATGCTCGGTTTTTCTTTTTTAATGATGCGGTACGCTTGAAATGTACCTTTGAGGACTTTAAATGGATCTTTAAAGTTGTTCCAGTCGAAATAGCGGCGTAGTTTTCCTGTCGAAATCGGAAAATAAGGCACGCCTTCCACCTTCGAAATTAGTTCGCGCTCAATACCTTGGTGGGAACCGATATATGCGATATCCCAGCCTTGTTCTTTTAGCTTGGGAATGAGCGCTAAATTGACCATCACGTGCCCGGCTGTTCCGCCGCCGGTAAGAATAATTTTTTTATTCAATGTAATCACCTATCTTTTTGAGCATATTGAAATTTTACATTCCTTTTAAAAACGATTATTACTATCTTTAATATCGTATTGTATTATAGCAAATTGACGCTTGAGGTGCGAAAACATGAAAATTTCGTTAGATGGAGAAGAATCAAGGCAATGTTTGTATCTTTTTCTTTTTTATTTTTATGAAAGTGCTTGCGGTATATAACATATGACTGATTTTATTCATTTAATAAAAAATGTAAAATTGGAAATGGTTACGTGAAAATGATTAATAAAGATAAATAGGATTATAATTTTCTATTTTCAAAGAAAAAGAGTACTGGTAAAGTACAAATAAAGAGGTGAAAACGATGCTATGGATCGTTTTGTTCGCTGGAGTAATGATATTATACGGCATCGTTCCAACAGTTCTTATTCGAAAAACAAATTTTCGCATTTACCGCAAAGGGACACAACCAGGAATGATCGCGTTAACGTTCGATGACGGTCCCGACCCATATTATACACCGAGACTGTTAGATTTGTTGAAAAAACATCAAGTGAAGGCAACCTTTTTCGTTGTTGGGAAAAAGGCGAAGCAATACCCTTATATTGTGAAACGAATGCATGATGAAGGCCATGAAATTGGGATGCATAACTATCGACATATAAGCAATTGGTTTATTTTCCCTCCTTTTTTAGAAAAAGGATTGCAAAAATCCGCGGATATTATTGAACAAATTGTTGGAACGCGGCCGATGTATTATCGTCCGCCGTGGGGGCATTTTAATTTGTTCACCCCGTTTTTGCAGAAAAAATATTCGACGGTGATGTGGACGGACATTCTTGGCGATTGGAATGCCAAAATTGGTACAATGGAATTGTTTAATCGGCTGAAAAATAGCTTGAAAGATGGAGCGGTGATTGTTCTTCATGACAGCGGGAAAACGTTTGGCGCTGATGAATTGGCTCCAGAACAAATGCTTTCGGCGTTGGAATTGTTATTGAAGGAAGAAGAAGCGAAAAATATGCGCTGGGTGACGATTACAGATTTGCTGAACGAGCAAACTAATAAACAAATTTCATCGATATAATTGGGGGATCTATGGATACGAGCATTCTTTTTTCGTACGTGCAATCATATGGATATGTGATTATTTTTCTGTTTCTGTTTTTTGGCATTGTCGGCATTCCCGCTCCGGAAGAGAGTTTGCTGTTTTTTCTAGGGATTGTTATTGCCAGGAAGCAGCTGTTATGGGAATATTGTTTTATCGTAAGCTGGGGCGGTGTTGTTATAGGAATGATCGTCGCCTACGGCATCGGCCGCTTTTTAGGAGCGCCATTTATTAAAAGGTACGGAAAGTATGTAGGAATAAAAGAGGAAAAATGGGAGCGAACACGAAAGTTGTTTCATCGATATGGAAAATGGGTCATTTTGTTTGGCTATTACGTCCCCGGCGTTCGGCAAATTTCGCCATATATGGCTGGTGTGATCCGCTTTCCTTTCCGTTTGTTTTTATTGCTTGCATCCGTTGGCGCAGCGATATGGGTGATTCCCATCATCGTTGTTGGAATGCTGCTTGGTCAACATGTGCAAATTCCACTGATTTATTTTCCGATGATCGGGATTGTTTTATTTTTGTTGTTTCTGCTTGGAGTGTGGGTTGGACAGCAATTTCGCAAAAAATCTTTTGAAAATTAAAGGGAGCTAACGATGATGAAAATTCTTGTATTACCATTGTTCCAAATGAGCACAGGCCATCATAAAGTAGCCGATACGTTGATTGATTTTCTGCAAAGGCAATTTCAAGATATATACTGTAAAAAAATCGACTTTTTAAGCTATTGTAATGAACTGATGGAAAAAATGGTTTCTGAAATGTATTTACGATGGATTCGCTCTCATCCAGCTTCCTATCATCGTGTTTATAAGGCGTTTATGTACTATGATGTTCATCGGTTAGAATTCGTTTCTTTTGAGCCATGGCTGCCTTATTTTGAAAATAAAATGAAAAAAATGTTGGAGAAGGAGAAACCGACACTCATTATTTGCACTCATTCGTTCCCATCGCGCATTTTGCAACGGCTAAAGCGGAAGAAGCTGATTCAAATACCAGTAATCAACGTATATACCGATTTTTTCATCAATAGCGTATGGGGGAAACGGGACATCGACTATCATTTTGTTCCACATGCGGACGCAAAAAAGGAGTTAATGACGAAATATCATATTGATGAAAAACGAATTATTGTGACAGGTATTCCCGTCCATGAAGTGTTTATGACGAAACATTCCGAGCTGAGGGGGAAAAGACGCCCGTTTCATTTGCTGTTGGCGGGAGGAAACCAAGGACTAGGCAATATTGTCGATTTTTTTAAGAAAGTAGAAGATTCCCGTTTATTTCGCTATTCGGTACTATGTGGAACGAACAAAAAGTTATATGATGAAATCGCAAGCTGGAAGCATCCACATATTCGCCCTTTCTCATACATATCTAGCCCACAAGAGATGAATCGTTTGTATAACGAAGTAGATGCGGTAATTACAAAACCAGGCGGCGTTACGGTAAGTGAAGTGCTGCATAAACAATTGCCTGTTTTTACGGTTGGTTACTTGCCTGGTCAAGAACAAATTAATTTGCAATATCTTGAAAAACATGGATTGATTTATAATTTGACAGGGTTTCGTTATTACGAACGAAAAATCATTCATGTACTCACGGATGAAATAGAAAAAAATCATTTTTATCGACGGGTGCATGAATATTTTTCACAGATTGAAAAAACGGCGCAAGACGCATTAAAAGAGATTGTGGCAATGTATCAAGGACAATACCGTGCTCTCTGGAAATAGAGATTTCACCATCTAACGAATGGGTTAGATGGTGTTTTTACTGTTTTCAAAGTGACGAAACAACCTATATTACTCATATAAAATACCATACGATTATGCTGGAAACGTGTTAAAATAGAAACTATGGTAAACAAAGAGGAGGAGCCTAAATGAAAACGAGAGTTGGAATTTTATACGGCGGCAAATCGCCTGAGCATAACGTATCTTTATCAACGGCGATGGCGGTGATGAATGCCATTGATAAAAATAAATTTGACGTCATCCCGATTTATATTACAACAGAAGGACAGTGGATCAAGGGAGAACGGTTGACCGGAAAAGTAAATGATATAAAGCAATTGCAGTTTCAATCTGACGCAAAAGCCATTATACCGGTAGCGTTAAATCAAACGCCGGCGGTTGCGGACGGGAAAAAGCAAGAGGAAGCGGTAGTGGATGTCATTTTTCCATTATTGCATGGGCCGAACGGAGAAGATGGCACGGTGCAAGGGTTGCTTGAGCTCCTTAATATTCCATACGTTGGAAACGGTGTGCTTGCCTCCGCAGTCGGGATGGATAAAGTGGTGATGAAAAACTTATTTGCGCAAGCAGGATTACGTCAGGCAAAATACGTATCGTTTACGAAGCGGGAATGGAGTAGAAACGAAGAAGCGGCTTATGACAAGGTGGAACAAGAGCTTGGATACCCTTGTTTCGTCAAGCCGGCGAATGCGGGATCAAGCGTCGGGATTACGAAATGCAAGCAGCGCGATGATTTAAAAGCGGCTTTTGCTGAGGCGTTTAAGTATGATCGAAAAATTATTGTTGAGGAAGCGATTGTTGGGCGTGAAATCGAAATCGGCGTCATCGGCAACGATGATCCAATTTGTTCGGTTGTTGGAGAAATTGTCCCGAAAAAAGAATTTTACGATTATCAAGCGAAATATGAAGACGGTAATACGGAATTAATTATTCCGGCAGACGTTACAAAAGAACAGTATGAAACGATTAAACAAATGGCGATTACCGCGTTTAAGGCGCTTGACCTTTCTGGACTCGTACGAGCCGACTTTTTCTTAACGGAAGACGGCGAAGCGTATATTAATGAAATTAATACAATGCCTGGGTTTACACCGTATAGTATGTTTCCTTTGTTATGGAAACATAGCGGCATTTCCTATTCAGAACTGATTGAACGTCTTGTACAATTAGCGATCGAACGTCATGAAGAAAAGCAAACAATCACGTATACGTTTGAGAAATAAAAATGAAGGTGAAAAAAGATGATCACTCGTACATTGCGCGATATACAGTCGATGGTGGACGGACGCGGTTAGCGGCCGGCTTTTTCGACATAATGGTTCATGGGGTTTCAACGGATACGCGAACGATTCAACAAGGCAATTTGTACGTTCCATTAAAAGGAGCTAAGTTTAACGGTCATGCGTTTGTCCAAGATGCGCTCGATAAGGGCGCGAGTGCTGTGCTTTGGGCGGAAACGGAAGGAACCCCGCCGAAAGACGTGCCAGTGATTATCGTGGACGACACGTTGCGCGCGCTCCAGCGCCTCGCGCATCGGTATCGCAAGCAGCTTTCGGTAAAAGTCATCGGCATTACGGGGAGCAATGGCAAAACAACGACAAAGGATATGGTGGCATCATTATTAGCAACCACCTATGAAGTACAAAAGACGGAAGGAAATTTGAACAATCATATTGGCGTACCATTGACATTGCTCCGCTTGGAAGAAGACACAGAGATGGCTGTCGTCGAAATGGGAATGAGCAATTTTGGCGAAATCGAATTATTATCTAACATCGCCGAGCCGGATGCGGCAGTTATTACAAATATTGGCGAATCGCATTTGCAAGAACTAGGTTCACGCGAAGGGATTGCTCAAGCAAAATTAGAAATTTTATCGGGTTTAAAAAAGAACGGCCTTTTTGTTTATCATGGAGATGAGCCGTTGCTGGTGAACCGGGTTCCAGACTTGCCGCTGCCTGAGCACGTCTTGAGATTTGGGCAAGGAAGCGAAAACGATTATTATCCGAAAGCGGTCCATGTACAGGCCAATGGCACTACGTTTACCGTTCATCAGGCGCCAAATCGCTCCTTTTTCCTTCCGATTTTAGGGAAGCATCATGTATATAACGCGTTGGCTGCTATCGCTGTAGCTCGCTTTTTTCACGTAAGCTGGGAGAAGATTCAAGAAGCATTTTCACAATTGCAAGTGACGCGTATGCGCATGGAATTAATCGAAACAAAGAAAGGCTGGACGATTATTAATGACGCGTATAACGCTAACCCAACATCGATGAAAGCGGCGTTGCAATTGCTTCACGAATTGACGGGATATGAGAAAAAGATTGCTGTATTAGGAGACATGCTGGAGCTTGGCGATCAAGAAGCGGAGTTTCATCGGGAAATCGGCGCGATGCTGCGGCCGGAAATGGTCGATTATGTATTTACGTATGGAGCGTTAGCACGTCATATTGCGCTCGCGGCACAGCCGTTTTTTCCAGATGGGCGCGTGAAAGCATATGAAGATAAGCAGTCTTTGGCAAAAGACTTGCTTGCGGTTGTTTCCTCTGGCGATGTGATTTTGCTGAAGGCTTCACGTGGAATGAAGCTAGAAGAGTTGCTTCCTGATTTGCAATAACCATATCATTGTGTAAAATGAAAACAACCGTGAAAAAATAAAAGCGGCGTTTCTAACTGCCGCTTTTGATTTTTTTGGAAAATGGTGATGATGATGATTGGGTGTCTATGTATACACGGATTTACGGGAAGCCCTGATGAAGTAGCTCCGCTGGCGGAATATTTACAAAAACGAACGGACTGGGTGATCAAAACGCCGACACTTCCCGGACATGGAAAGCGGCTGCAACTAAAAGGAATTACTTATGATCAATGGTTTCAAGCGGCAGAAAGGGAATTGCAAGCATTAATGGAAATATGCGAAACGGTTTATGTCATCGGCTTTTCGATGGGTGGAGTAATCGCGGTATATTTGGCGGAAAAATATAAGATTGACAAGCTTGTGCTATTAAGCGCCGCTTTTTATTATGTCAATCCGCGTCAATTAATAAAAGATATCCATGAAATCGTTCGTGATGGATGGAGGAGGCGTCTTCGCGAAAATCCGCTTTTTATCCGTTACAAAAATAAAATTTTAGCAACGCCGCTTACAGCCATATTAGAGTTCCGAAAATTAGTCAATGAAGTCCGGCCGCGTTTGCCTAATGTACATATTCCGGCGCTGATTGTTCAAGGTGAAAAAGATGGCATCGTTCCGGTAAAAAGCGCCCATTATTTATATAATAAGATCGGTTCATCGCAAAAAAAGCTGTTATTGTTACGAGAATCATACCATCACGTCTGCCACGGCCCTGACCGATATCTATTGTTTTGCGAAGTAGAAAAATTTTTACGGGAAAATAAGTTAGAAAATGGTATTTATTGAAAACAGAACGTGAAAATGGTATGATAACTCTTAAATATTTTTATTCGATTCATTTCGGATAGTAAGGAAATTTAAAGGAGTTTGAATAACATTGACAACGTTTCATGAATTAGGATTAAGCAACGAATTAATGAAGGCGATTCGCCGGATGGGATTTGAGGAAACGACCCCGATTCAAGCGGAAACGATTCCGTTAAGTCTACAAAATAAAGACGTCATTGGGCAGGCGCAAACTGGCACCGGTAAAACGGCTGCTTTTGGTATTCCGCTCATTGAAAAAGTAGATGTAAAAAATGAAGCCATTCAAGGTCTTGTTGTGGCACCGACGCGGGAGCTGGCGATTCAAGTATCGGAAGAACTTTATAAAATTGGAGCAGTCAAGCGCGTTCGAGTATTGCCGATTTACGGAGGGCAAGATATTGAGCGGCAAATTCGCGCATTAAAAAAAACGCCCGCACATCATTGTAGGAACGCCTGGCCGAATTATTGATCATATCAACCGTAAGACGCTTCGGTTAGACAACGTGCACACCGTTGTGCTTGATGAAGCGGATGAGATGCTTAATATGGGGTTTATCGACGATATCGAAGCGATTTTAAGCAATGTTCCTGAAAAACGGCAGACATTATTATTTTCCGCAACGATGCCGGAGCCAATCCGCCGCATCGCCGAACGGTTTATGAATGAGCCGCACATTGTGAAAGTAAAAGCGAGGGAAATGACGGTTCCAAATATTCAACAATATTATTTAGAAGTGCAAGAAAAGAAGAAATTCGATATTTTAACGCGTTTATTGGATATTCAAGCGCCGGAGTTAGCCATTGTTTTCGGACGTACAAAACGGCGCGTGGATGAATTGGCAGAAGCGCTCAACTTGCGTGGGTACGCTGCCGAAGGAATTCATGGCGATTTGAGCCAAGCGAAACGGTTATCCGTTCTTCGTAAATTTAAAGAAGGTTCGATTGAAATTTTAGTCGCTACGGATGTAGCGGCACGTGGACTGGATATTTCCGGCGTGACGCACGTTTACAATTTTGATATCCCGCAAGATCCGGAAAGCTACGTTCACCGTATTGGCCGCACCGGGCGCGCTGGAAAAACAGGTGTAGCGATGACGTTTGTTACGCCGCGGGAAATTGGACAGCTTCATAATATTGAGCGCACGACAAAACGGAAGATGGAACGGATGAAGCCGCCGACGCTTGATGAGGCGCTAGAAGGCCAACAGCGTATCGCTGTGGAAAAGCTGGTTGCGACTGTCGAATCGGAAAATCTTTCTTTTTATAAACGAGCTGCCGAAGAGTTATTGGAAGAACATGATTCCGTGTCGCTTGTCGCCGCGTGCATTAAAATGTTGACAAAAGAGCCTGATACAACGCCAGTGCAATTAACGGAAGAGCCGCCGCTTCCGGTAAAACGGGAGAAAAAGCGCGGGAACCGTCAAGGCAGTCAACCGAAAGAGCGTACAAAAAAACGGCGCGTTGCCCGTTAAAAAACGGCGCATAAGCGCCGTTTTTTATTTGAGCGATCCAATAAAGCGGGAAAATCCGTATGCATGAATGACAGCCGGACAGTAGACATTATGAATATACAATATGCTGATAGATGAAAGGTGATTCGTATGACAATTGTCCGGCTTGGTTATGTAGCGATGAGTGTACATTTACAAAATTGTTCTCCTTCCAAACGATGACATTTGCGCAATTTCAAAAAATACATGATCGGGATGAAGCGATAAAAAAACTAGAACGGATTGCCATTTCTAATTTGCATAATTGTTTACGGTTGTTGAAACATAACAAAGTGCATGATATTCGTTTTTTTCGCTTCAGTTCCCGTTTAATTCCATTGGCAATTTCCTGAAATCGAATGGATTGATGGTGCAAGTTTTCTCATTCGGTAATTAAGATCCCGCTTTCATGAATGAAGAAAGCGGAATCTTAGCGATGAAGAAGAAAAGGCTGATGTGGATGCAGATGGGAAGAAATGAAAGGAGCAATGATCCCACCGCCTAAAAAACCAAACAGGTGAGCGACCATATTTACATTAGGGGCAGTAAATGAGATAAATAGGCTAATACATATGACGGCAAAAAGAAGTCGCGCGTGTTGTGTTTCGATTATATCGCGGCAAAATACGATCAAGTATCCATACATGCCGAACAAACCGAAAATGGCCCCAGAAGCTCCAGCATGACTATACATCGCTGGCAGAACAAAAAATGTTGCAATGTTGGCGCATATTCCACTGCCAATATAAAGAATCAGAAACTTGCTTTTCCCTAACATTTTTTCCAAAGCAGGTCCGAATAAAATGAGAGAAATGGAGTTGATGATCATATGTTCAAACCGTACATGCAAAACAAGCGGGCTTACTAACCGCCAATACTCCCCGTTCTGTACAGCGGCATTAAAACCAATCATTTTTTCCCATAATGGCTCGGCTATAGGAATGCGTAAAAAAAACGTGAACCAAATCACTACGTGAAGGGCGACAAGGATGGAAACGACAGGGTAAAACCGAAAAAATGTATGGGCATTTTCCATGCGCGCAAACATAAACTTCGCTCCTTTATTCGTTTATTAAAATGTATGTACATAGAGAGGGTAGAAGAACGATGATTATCGGGATTGGCATCGATATTGTAGAATTGGAACGGATTGAGCAACTAATGATGAAAAATGAAAAATTTATTGATCGAATTTTAACGGAGGAAGAAAAAAGGATTTTTTTTCAATTATCACCGAAACGAAAAGTAGAATTTTTGGCAGGGCGGTTTGCGGCAAAAGAGGCATATGCAAAAGCGATTGGAACAGGAATCGGAAAGAATGTATCATTTCATGATATCCAAATTATGAATGACGATAACGGAAAACCGATCGTTGTTTCAAATGGGAAGGATTGCCGCATTCACGTTTCGATCTCTCATAGCCGCGATTATGCGATTGCTCAAGTCATTATTGAGCGCTTGTCATAGCTAGTCTGCATATTCCCCTAAGTTGTCTCATATATTGTAATGCACAGATGGAAATCGATATGAGACAAAGGGGTTGAAACGATGAGGAGAAAAGTGTTTAGTGTATTTATGGGCATCATACTGCTTGTCGCTTTAACTGGCTGCTGGGCAAAATCACAAGAAGACGTGATGAAAGCGCTGGATGAAAAGATGGATGAGATGACAAGTTACCAAGCAGAGGCAAAAATGACCTTTCAAACAGGATCTAAGCCGCAAGTATACCATGTTGAAATTTGGTATAAGCAGCCTTCGTACTACCGTGTCAGCTTAAAAAATGCCGACAAAGGTCAAAGCCAGATGATTTTACGCAACGATGAAGGGGTTTTTGTTTTTACTCCGGCGCTAAACAAAAGCTTCCGTTTCCAAAGTGATTGGCCGAAAAACAGCAGTCAAGCGTATTTGTATGAGTCACTGGTCAAAGACATTTTAAGCGATTCGAAAGCGGGTTTTAAAGCGACGAAAAATCATTACGTATTTGAAACGAAAACAAACTATCCGAACAGCAACATGATTCCAAAGCAAGAAATTACGTTAAACAAAAAAGATTTATCGCCGGTATCCGTCAAAGTGATGGATACAGACCGGAACGCCTTGTTAACCGTACAATTTTCAAAAGTGGAGTTTAATAAAAAATTTGATGATGATGCGTTTGATACCTCTAAAAACATGACAGGAGCACGCTTAGAAGTACCAACGATGGCAAAAGCGGAAGACAAAGCGATTGAAGTAATGTATCCGGTCAATTTACCGGAAGGGGTAAAACAAATAGATGAAAAAGAAGTTGCTGCCGAAGATGGGAAACGGATTATTATGACATTTGGAGGCGAAAAATCATTCACGTTAGTCCAAGAGAAAGCGAGAGTATTGCCGGCAACAAGCACTCCGACACTTGTCAATGGCGAACCGATTGATTTAGGTTTTGCGATCGGCGCGTTGACAGATCAGACTCTTACATGGTCGTATAAAGGAGTCGAATTTACGCTCGCTTCGAAGGACTTAACGCCAGAAGAAATGATAATGGTTGCTCGTTCTGTACAAGGAAAAGCAATGAAATAACCGTTATTGGCACGGACCAGCAGTTGCTGGGCCTTTTTTGTTTGCTAAAAAATCTGGGGAACTTAAATATTGACGATAAGTACATATTCCTTCATTGCTTTGCAAGTGGTAAACTAAAAAAAGATGGAATGCTTCCTTTTATCGAGATAGGAAGATAAAGTTGGAGTAAATATCTTTCAATGTATTTGCATTCATTTTGATAGACAAGGAAGTGCAGCGAGATATGAGCAATTTGTTTTACCGCGATACTTGGGCAGAAATTGATTTAGATGCCATTTACTACAATGTTTCACAATTAAAAAACTTTTTGCAAAACGACATCCGCATTATGGCGGTAGTGAAGGCAAACGCATACGGCCACGGTGATGTACAAGTGGCAAAAACAGCGCTTGAAGCAGGTGCTTCTTATTTAGCAGTGGCGTTTTTAGACGAAGCGATTGCGCTAAGGAAAAAAGGAGTTACTGCACCTATTCTTGTGCTAGGGGCTTGCCGGCCTAGCGATATTAATATTGCCGCAAAGCATCGGATTACGCTCACTGTGTTTCAGCCGGAATGGATAGAACAAGCGGCAAACGTATACAGCGAAACGAGTCCCGTTTTATTTCATTTAAAAATGGATACAGGAATGGGACGGTTAGGTGTCAGGGAGGAAACGGAAACAAAGCGCGTCATTGAACAAATTGACCGACATCCGTATTTTTCATTGGAAGGAGCATATACTCATTTTGCTACAGCTGATGAAATAAACACGGACTATTTTTCTTTCCAATACGATAATTTTTTGCGAATGCTTGAATGGCTTCCATATAAACCACCGATTATCCACTGCGGAAACAGTGCGACAGCTTTACGGTTTCCGGATAAAGCCTTTAATATGGTGCGCTTTGGCATTTCAATGTATGGTCTATCTCCTTCACCGGAAATCAAACAATATTTGCCGTATGAGCTAAAAGAAGCTTTTTCATTGCATAGCCGTCTCGTTCATGTGAAAAAGTTAAAGCCTGGAGAAAAGGTGAGTTATGGAGCGACATATACGGCGGAAACGGAGCAGTGGGTTGGAACGGTCCCGATTGGATATGCAGATGGTTGGTTGCGTAAACTGCAAAATTTCCATGTACTTGTGAACGGAGAAAAAGCGCCGATTATCGGAAGAATTTGCATGGATCAATTAATGGTCCGTCTGCCGAAGCAAATGCCTGTTGGAACGAAAGTGACGCTGATTGGGCGGCAAGGCGACGAATATATTTCTGTTGATGACGTGGCTCAATATCTTGGAACGATTAACTATGAGGTTCCTTGTACAATAAGTTATCGCGTTCCCCGTATTTTTTTCAGAAATAAGAGTATAATGGAAGTGAGAAATTTTGTTTTGGATGGCAATGATTAAGTATAAACTGAAAGACTTTTCAGAAGATAATAGGTAGAAAAAGCAGGTGTGAGTAAAATGTTTGTGGGAAAAATTCTTAGAAGTTCCCCGATGAGGGGGTTGGGAACGTAGGTTCGCAATCCCCCTCATCGGGGCCACCAAGCGAAGCGCGGTAGGATCCCAAGCAGGAAACATGAAAAAAGGACTCTCTCCCTGGTAAGATGTTCATTGACCACACTACAAACAGGAGGAGAGAGTCCTATGAATATTCAACAACATCTTACCACAAATTCGTTGACATGGAAAGAGATCGAACTTGCTTTGTTTCGAGCCTTGCAAAACGCCTTCGCCGAGCTGTTTACGGCTCTGTTGGAGGACATCGACCGGCAATTGGCAGAGAATCGAGATAAGCGCCGATACCACTTGAAAGACAAACGACGCACCACGATTCAAACCCTGTTTGGCGAAGTCACCTTTGAGCGAAACTACTATTTAGACCGAGAACAAAACCGTTACACATTTTTGCTGGATTCCTTTCTCGCGTTTGATGGATCGCAGTCAATCAGCCCTTGTCTAGAAGAAACAGCGGTGGGATTGGCGGTGGAGTGCTCTTCCTATCGCAAAGCGGCTCGTACGCTTGCCCAGATGGTCGGGTATCCGGTGATGAGCCATGAGGCGATCCGCCAGTTGGTGCTCGAGGCCGAAGTTCCGCTGCACTGCCCGGTGGACCAGCGATATGGACGGGTGCTGTTGGTGGAGGCCGATGGACTGTTTGTTTCCCGCCAAGGGAAGGGAAAACGGGCCAAGGAAGACAAAATCCTGACCGTTCACGAAGGATGGAAGCGCAACGGCTCCCGGATCGAATTCGTGAATCAGCGCCATTACGTCCATGAGGGCAAGGGGGAGGTGTGGGAAGGCTTCGAGGAATTTTTGATAAATGAATATGCCTATGATCCTTGCCGGGATCTTCTTGTCATCAACGGGGACGGCGCTCCATGGATTACCGCGTGCCGGGAGTATTTCAAGGGACGGGTCTGCTTTCAATTGGATCGATTCCACGTGGCGCGTGAATTGCGCCAATGCCTCTCGGGCCATCCACGGTGGCAGGCGATTCGGCAAAAGCTGGTGAAGCAGGATGAAGAGGGGTTGCTTGTGGAACTGAACAGCGCCCTCGGTACGCTGGGGGACGAAGCGAAAGAACAACAGCTGGCTGCCTTGATCCACCGGATCGAATCGATGCCGGGATGCATCCGTGATTACCGGGAATGGCTGAAGGAGCAAGGAGTGGACACAACGGGCATGTATCCGATGGGGAGGGCTGAAAGCGTGATGAGCCAGTTGGCGTATCGGGTGAAATACCGCCGCAGTTGGACAGACAAGGGACTCAGGGCGTTTTTCAAGGCAATGATTGCCCGGATGGATGGGATTCGTCTTTTCGGACGTCGTTTCGGAGAAGAATCGTCGCATCCGGCGGAGGAAACGGCATCCACTAAACAGACGGTCGTGAACAAGGCGAAACAACGCGTCCGCCGTCTTCTTCCGGAGGTAACGCGGAATAACGTGCCATATTTACAGCAATCGTCCGGGACACCGATCTATCATGCCCTGTCTGAACTCAAAGGATGGTAAAAAAGGTATACATATCGATCTGTCATGGCAAGGGATGAGAGTTCGAAAGCGCTTACGGATAAAATTCAAAAAAATGGTTCGCCAATCTATGACTTACACCTGTTTTCAGCGAACCAAAAAAGTTCCCACAAAATCTTGACTGACTCAAAAAGCAGAAATGACTTTGCAGCGTTTTTATTTAGTGGTATTATGAAATGGAAGTAATGAATCGGCTGCAGTTCGTGGAGGTGTATGTTCGTGTCGGAATCTAGCGCAACAACAGAAATCGTCGTTCGTTTGCCTCAAGCATTGGTAACCGAATTAGATGTGCTTGTAAAACAGGAAAACGGCAACCGCAATGACCTTATTTATCAAGCGACTAAAATGTATATTCGCGAGCGAAAAAAACGTCAAATCCGTGAAGCAATGAGACGCGGTTATATGGAAATGGCCAAAATCAATTTATCCATTGCTTCAGAAGCGTTTCTTGCAGAATACGAGGCCGACCACACCGTTGAACGTTTAGTTAGCGGGGGGTAATGCTTTGATTGTTAAGCGTGGCGACGTTTATTTTGCGGACCTTTCCCCGGTAGTGGGCTCAGAGCAAGGAGGCGTTCGTCCGGTATTGGTCATTCAAAATGACATTGGAAATCGATTTAGTCCGACGGTGATTGTGGCGGCAATTACAGCACAAATTCAAAAAGCGAAGCTGCCAACGCATGTCGAAATTGATGCAAAACGTTACGGGTTTGAGCGGGATTCTGTCATTCTGCTAGAGCAAATTCGGACAATTGATAAACAGCGGCTAACAGACAAAATTACTCACTTGGACGATGAAATGATGGATAAGGTGGACGAAGCGCTGCAAATTAGTTTAGGACTTATAGATTTTTAAACAGTAGCGCTCGAAATTTAAATTTCTCTTCTCCGAAACAAAACTTGTTTCGTGACCCCCCCACTCCGTTTTTGCAGCAAGAGTATAGACGGAAACGGCCTTCAGGATATATAAGTCTCATTCACCATGAGAGAATGCACTGAGCCACCTATCGCCTCCGTTTCATAAAAAGTGGTGAGTAGTTTGCTATGCGCAAAAAAGGGCAGGTCGCAAACAATCGATCTGTCCAACTATTTTATTCATATACGACTCGTTAGGAATAGCTGCATCATTGTAGCTATTTTTATTTTTAGTCATGGAGGGGTAAGGATTTGTTAAATAGAGAAGCGTTGATGGACCTGATAGCGAATGAATTACATTTGTCCACAAAGCAAGTTAGCAATGTGATTTCTCTTTCTGAGGAAGGAAATACGGTGCCGTTTATTGCCCGCTATCGGAAAGAGATGACAGGCGCCTTAGATGAAGTGCAAATTCGTGATATTTTGGAGAAATGGAATTACCTACAAAACTTAGAACAGCGGAAAGAAGAAGTCCTTCGCCTTATTGATGAACAAGGAAAACTAACGGATGATCTAAAAAACGCGATCATCAATGCTACGAAACTGCAGCAAGTGGAAGATTTGTATCGTCCTTATAGACAAAAACGACGTACAAAAGCCACCATTGCCAAGGAAAAAGGGTTAGAGCCTCTTGCGGAATGGTTATGGACGTGTCCAATGAGGCCGCGGCCGGAAGAAAAAGCGCAAGAGTTTATTCAACCAGAAAAAGAAGTACGTACCGTCGAAGAGGCGCTTCAAGGTGCGAAAGACATCATCGCTGAAAAGGTATCGGATGATGCACAATTTCGCCAATGGATTCGCCAGCACACATGGAAAAAAGGCGTGATCATATCGACTGTCAAAGAGTCGGAAAATGATGAGAAAAAAGTATATGAAATGTATTACGAATATGAAGAGCCAGTACATAGGATTGTTCCGCATCGTGTATTAGCGCTCAATCGCGGCGAAAAAGAAGGAGTGTTGCGTGTTTCCATTCAGGCGCCGGTAGAAGATATTATGACATACTTACAAAAGCACATTATTACAAATCCGCAATCTCCCGCCGCTTCCCTCCTTTCTGAAGCGATTGAGGACGGCTACAAAAGGCTTATTGAACCGTCAATCGAGCGGGATATTCGCAATGAATTAACCGAAAAAGCGGAAGAGCGGGCGATTCATATTTTTGCGGAGAACTTACGCAAGCTATTGCTTCAGCCGCCGTTAAAAGGGAAGATTGTTCTTGGTATAGACCCTGCCTATCGAACGGGATGCAAGCTGGCGGTGGTCGACGAAACAGGCAAATTGCTGAAAATCGATGTCATTTACCCTCATCCCCCGCAGCAACAGATAGAAGAAGCGAGAGAAAAGTTAATCCGCATTATCGAAGAATATCATGTCGAAATGATTGCCATTGGGAACGGAACTGCATCAAGGGAAACGGAGCAATTTGTGGCGGACACCTTAAAACAAGTAGATAAAGAAATTTTTTACCTTATTGTCAATGAAGCGGGAGCGAGCGTCTATTCCGCCTCTGACCTTGCCCGTCAAGAGTTTCCAGATTTACAGGTAGAAGAACGGAGCGCAGTTTCGATCGCAAGGCGTGTACAAGATCCGCTTGCCGAACTGGTGAAAATTGATCCAAAATCAGTAGGAGTTGGCCAATATCAGCATGACGTTTCACAAAAAAAATTAGCGCAATCATTGCAGTTTGTCGTGGAAACCGTTGTTAACCAAGTTGGCGTCAACGTCAACACTGCCTCCGTCTCTTTATTGCAATACGTATCAGGGCTTACGAAAACAGTATCGGAAAATATCGTAAAACGCCGTGAGGAACAAGGAAAATTTAAAAACCGCGAGGAATTAAAATCGATACCGCGGCTTGGTGCTAAAACATATGAACAGTGTATCGGATTTTTACGCATTATTGATGGAGACGAACCGCTCGACCGTACGCCGATTCATCCTGAGCGGTATGAAGAAGTGAAAAGGCTGTTGCACCAAATTGGTTTTACAACTGAACATATCGGAAGTGAAGAGCTTCGTCAGGCATTGCAATCTCTTTCCATTCCTGACACGGCTGCTGAACTTGGCATCGGAGAATTGACATTACAAGACATTATCGACGCTTTAATTCGTCCAGAACGTGATCCTCGCGATGAGCTGCCAAAGCCGTTATTACGAAAAGACATTTTAAAAATGGAAGATTTAAAAAGGGGAATGGAGTTAGAAGGAACGGTGCGGAACGTCGTCGATTTCGGAGCGTTTGTGGATATTGGGGTTAAGCAGGATGGGCTTGTTCACATTTCAAAATTAAGCAAGCAATATGTACGTCATCCGCTTGACGTTGTATCAGTAGGCGATGTGGTAAAAGTTTGGGTTGACAATGTAGATCTCGATAAAGGAAGAATTTCTTTATCTATGATTCCACCGGAAGAATCAGAAAAAACACTGCTTTCATGAGCAGTGTTTTTTCTGATAAAAAAACCAGCATTGATTTAGCAATTTGATTTGGTAACGATTTTTTCATAATAGGCTCGTCTCATTTGATTTTTTAACCATGTTGGCATAACAGTCGACCTCCTGTAACAGAAAGGTTAGTATATAATGTATGTATGGTTGGTCTGTCCTGTGTCAAAAAAGTAAGGAGTAACGAAAATGAAACAAAGTGATTTGCAACGGCTTGTCGAAAGAGTGTCTTTACAATTTTTCAAAAAACCGTTCAAACATACAGCGACATTCAATCCAAGGCTTCGAACAACGGGAGGACGTTACATATTACAAACTCATAACATTGAACTAAATAAAAAATATTACGAAGCGTTCGGAGAAGAAGAGCTTATTGCCATTATTAAGCATGAATTATGCCATTACCATCTTCATTTGGAAGGAAAAGGATATCGCCATCGTGACCAAGACTTTCGTGATTTATTACGACAAGTTCAGGCTCCCCGCTATTGTCGGCCACTCCCTCAGCAAGCACAACAAAGAACAAAAAAAGTTTACGTGTATGTTTGTTCTAAGTGCAGTTTAAAATATAGACGGAAAAAGCGGGTCAATACAGACAAGTATGTTTGTGGACAATGTGGCGGAAAACTAATGTTGGATAACGGCGGAGAAATATGAAAGCACGTTTTGCCGTAGTTTCATTTTGTGCATTTATAGGGGCAAGCCTAAAAAAACAAACAATATTTTTGTTAAAAAAGTGTTGACAGCTATTGTTTGTATATGCTAAATTATAAAAGCCGTCGCCAAAAGGCGATGGATGATAAATGAATACAAAAGCTATTGACAACCATCACTCAGCTCAATATAATAAAGAATGTCGATTGAACGAGCCTTTAAGAATGAAAAATTGTAATAGATATGGCTCGATATGTTTCTGTAGTAAGAAAGCATGATTTTGTTTATTCCGCAATAGCTCAGCGACGAGCGATACTTCTATGAATTTGCTACGAGTTGCCTCGATGCATCCAACAACTTTGAGTTCGCTAGCAGAGGAAGAGGCAACGAACTGGAAAGTTATGATGTTTTGCAACAAGATAACTACATTTCCCTTTATTCCGCAATAGCTCAGCGGTAGAGCAACCGGCTGTTAACCGGTAGGTCGTAGGTTCGAATCCTACTTGCGGAGCCATTGGAGAAGTACCCAAGTGGCTGAAGGGGACGGTTTGCTAAACCGTTAGGTCGTGTCTTTACGGCGCGCGGGTTCAAATCCCGCCTTCTCCGCCACTTTTGATATATTTTGTCGTGGCCCGTTGGTCAAGTGGTTAAGACACCGCCCTTTCACGGCGGTAACACGGGTTCGAATCCCGTACGGGTCACTGCTGATGGGTGTTGGGGTCTATAAAGCACCAACCCCATTTTATTGATGGTCCCGTAGTGTAGTGGTTAACACGCCTGCCTGTCACGCAGGAGATCGCGGGTTCGAGTCCCGTCGGGACCGCCATTTAGATACTTTATTTACATTGGGCTATAGCCAAGCGGTAAGGCAACGGACTTTGACTCCGTGATGCGCTGGTTCGAATCCAGCTAGCCCAGCCATGAGCCATTAGCTCAGTAGGTAGAGCATCTGACTTTTAATCAGAGGGTCGGAGGTTCGAGTCCTCCATGGCTCATTTTTGCGGGTGTGGCGGAATTGGCAGACGCACCAGACTTAGGATCTGGCGCCTTACGGCGTGGGGGTTCAAGTCCCTCCACCCGCACCACTAACTTAATAAACATGCGGTCGTGGCGGAATGGCAGACGCGCTAGGTTGAGGGCCTAGTGGGGGCAACCCGTGGAGGTTCAAGTCCTCTCGACCGCATAAATACAAAAAAATACTTGTGATTTATTTCAGGAAGTGCTAAAATATAATTCGTTGTTTCCAAAATCAATATTTGCGCTCGTAGCTCAATTGGATAGAGCATCTGACTACGGATCAGAAGGTTAGGGGTTCGAATCCTCTCGAGCGCGCCATTTCGGGAAGTAGCTCAGCTTGGTAGAGCACATGGTTTGGGACCATGGGGTCGCAGGTTCGAATCCTGTCTTCCCGATTTATTTAATCTTAATGAATAAACATGCGGGTGTAGTTTAGTGGTAAAACCTCAGCCTTCCAAGCTGATGTCGTGGGTTCGATTCCCATCACCCGCTCCATAATTAACAACTAATGTTTCAGGGAATGCTCCTTGAAAACTGAACAAAACGAAGCGTCCACAACGAAAAGCGAAGGCGACTTGACACCTTCGGTGTCGGCGCCGAATTAAAGCCAATCAACTTTCTTTTTGGAGAGTTTGATCCTGGCTCAGGACGAACGCTGGCGGCGTGCCTAATACATGCAAGTCGAGCGGACCGAACGGAAGCTTGCTTCTGTTCGGTTAGCGGCGGACGGGTGAGTAACACGTGGGTAACCTGCCCGTAAGACCGGGATAACTCCGGGAAACCGGGGCTAATACCGGATAACACCGAAGACCGCATGGTCTTCGGTTGAAAGGTGGCTTTTGCTACCACTTACGGATGGGCCCGCGGCGCATTAGCTAGTTGGTGAGGTAACGGCTCACCAAGGCGACGATGCGTAGCCGGCCTGAGAGGGTGACCGGCCACACTGGGACTGAGACACGGCCCAGACTCCTACGGGAGGCAGCAGTAGGGAATCTTCCGCAATGGACGAAAGTCTGACGGAGCGACGCCGCGTGAGCGAAGAAGGTCTTCGGATCGTAAAGCTCTGTTGTTAGGGAAGAAGAAGTACCGTTCGAATAGGGCGGTACGGTGACGGTACCTAACGAGAAAGCCCGGCTAACTACGTGCCAGCAGCCGCGGTAATACGTAGGGGGCGAGCGTTGTCCGGAATTATTGGGCGTAAAGCGCGCGCAGGCGGTCCCTTAAGTCTGATGTGAAAGCCCACGGCTCAACCGTGGAGGGTCATTGGAAACTGGGGGACTTGAGTGCAGAAGAGGAGAGCGGAATTCCACGTGTAGCGGTGAAATGCGTAGAGATGTGGAGGAACACCAGTGGCGAAGGCGGCTCTCTGGTCTGTAACTGACGCTGAGGCGCGAAAGCGTGGGGAGCAAACAGGATTAGATACCCTGGTAGTCCACGCCGTAAACGATGAGTGCTAAGTGTTAGAGGGGTTTTCCCTTTAGTGCTGTAGCTAACGCGTTAAGCACTCCGCCTGGGGAGTACGGCCGCAAGGCTGAAACTCAAAGGAATTGACGGGGGCCCGCACAAGCGGTGGAGCATGTGGTTTAATTCGAAGCAACGCGAAGAACCTTACCAGGTCTTGACATCCCCTGACAACCCTGGAGACAGGGCGTTCCCCCTTCGGGGGGACAGGGTGACAGGTGGTGCATGGTTGTCGTCAGCTCGTGTCGTGAGATGTTGGGTTAAGTCCCGCAACGAGCGCAACCCTCGCCCCTAGTTGCCAGCATTCAGTTGGGCACTCTAGGGGGACTGCCGGTGACAAACCGGAGGAAGGTGGGGATGACGTCAAATCATCATGCCCCTTATGACCTGGGCTACACACGTGCTACAATGGGCGGTACAAAGGGCTGCGAACCCGCGAGGGGGAGCGAATCCCAAAAAGCCGCTCTCAGTTCGGATTGCAGGCTGCAACTCGCCTGCATGAAGCCGGAATCGCTAGTAATCGCGGATCAGCATGCCGCGGTGAATACGTTCCCGGGCCTTGTACACACCGCCCGTCACACCACGAGAGCTTGCAACACCCGAAGTCGGTGAGGTAACCCGTAAGGGAGCCAGCCGCCGAAGGTGGGGCAAGTGATTGGGGTGAAGTCGTAACAAGGTAGCCGTACCGGAAGGTGCGGCTGGATCACCTCCTTTCTAAGGACTGTATGTGTGTGAAATAAGGTGGGCGCTTCGGGTTTGTTCAGTTTTGAGGGAGCATTTCACTCCTTCAAGTGTTTTGTGTCTGCGTCTGCTAGTGAATTCGAGGAAGCAGGATTCCTCGACACAAGGCTGCAAGGAAGCATACTCAAGTAGTCGCCTTGCGCCTGCGTCTATGAGCGGATGCAGGAAATAAGTTGGTTCCTTGAAAACTAGATAACCGGAAGGAAAAGCGGAGGCGCCGCGGTTAGCCCCGATAGGTGCTGGAGGGCCTGCGAGGAGGCTATTGCCGCCACGGCAGGACCGAAGCCGACCGTGAGGGGTTAGGCGCCGAAGCTAGACAGTGGAAGAAGCCGAGAAGCGAAGGCGGCAAGCATGAAGCTGTTTTCGCATGGTTAAGTTAGAAAGGGCGCACGGTGGATGCCTTGGCACTAGGAGCCGATGAAGGACGGGGCAAACGCCGAAACGCTTCGGGGAGCTGTAAGCAAGCGTTGATCCGGAGATGTCCGAATGGGGAAACCCACTGCCCGTAATGGGGCAGTATCCATACCTGAATCCATAGGGTATGGAGGGCACACCCGGGGAACTGAAACATCTAAGTACCCGGAGGAGAAGAAAGCAACCGCGATTCCCTGAGTAGCGGCGAGCGAAACGGGAACAGCCCAAACCAAGAGGCTTGCCTCTTGGGGTTGTAGGACCACTCATGATGGGAGTTACAAAGGAACGGGGTAGACGAAGCGGTCTGGAAAGGCCCGCCAGAGAAGGTGACAGCCCTGTAGTCGAAACTTCGTTCCCTCCCGAGTGGATCCTGAGTACGGCGGGACACGGGGAATCCCGTCGGAAGCAGGGAGGACCATCTCCCAAGGCTAAATACTCCCTAGTGACCGATAGTGAACCAGTACCGTGAGGGAAAGGTGAAAAGCACCCCGGAAGGGGAGTGAAAGAGAACCTGAAACCGTGTGCCTACAAGTAGTCAGAGCCCGTTTATGGGTGATGGCGTGCCTTTTGTAGAATGAACCGGCGAGTTACGATGACGTGCGAGGTTAAGTCGAAGAGACGGAGCCGCAGCGAAAGCGAGTCTGAATAGGGCGTTAAGTACGTCGTCGTAGACCCGAAACCAGGTGATCTACCCATGTCCAGGGTGAAGGTAGGGTAACACCTACTGGAGGCCCGAACCCACGTACGTTGAAAAGTGCGGGGATGAGGTGTGGGTAGGGGTGAAATGCCAATCGAACCTGGAGATAGCTGGTTCTCCCCGAAATAGCTTTAGGGCTAGCCTCAAGGGAAGAGTCTTGGAGGTAGAGCACTGATTGAGCTAGGGGCCCTCATCGGGTTACCGAACTCAGTCAAACTCCGAATGCCAATGACTTATCCTTGGGAGTCAGACTACGAGTGATAAGATCCGTGGTCGAGAGGGAAACAGCCCAGACCACCAGCTAAGGTCCCAAAGTGCACGTTAAGTGGAAAAGGATGTGGAGTTGCCCAGACAACCAGGATGTTGGCTTAGAAGCAGCCATCATTTAAAGAGTGCGTAATAGCTCACTGGTCGAGTGACTCTGCGCCGAAAATGTACCGGGGCTAAACGTGCCACCGAAGCTGTGGGATGACCGCCCGTCATCGGTAGGGGAGCGTTCTAAGTGCGCCGAAGCGAGACCGGAAGGACTCGTGGAGCGCTTAGAAGTGAGAATGCCGGTGTGAGTAGCGAAAACAGAGGTGAGAATCCTCTGCACCGAAAGCCTAAGGTTTCCTGAGGAAGGTTCGTCCGCTCAGGGTTAGTCGGGACCTAAGCCGAGGCCGAAAGGCGTAGGTGATGGGCAACAGGTTGAGATTCCTGTACCACCTCCTCACCGTTTGAGCAATGGGGGGACGCAGGAAGGTAGGGCGAGCAGGCTGCTGGAATAGCCTGTCCAAGCGGTTAGGCTGCCAGATAGGCAAATCCGTCTGGCGCAAAGGCTGAGCCGTGATGGCGAAGGGACCATCGGTCCCGAAGTCCCCGATCCTACACTGCCAAGAAAAGCCTCTAGCGAGGTGAGAGGTGCCCGTACCGCAAACCGACACAGGTAGGCGAGGAGAGAATCCTAAGGTGCGCGGGAGAACTCTCGTTAAGGAACTCGGCAAAATGACCCCGTAACTTCGGGAGAAGGGGTGCTCTCTTGGGTGATGAGCCCGAGAGAGCCGCAGTGAAAAGGCCCAAGCGACTGTTTACCAAAAACACAGGTCTCTGCGAAGCCGAAAGGCGAAGTATAGGGGCTGACACCTGCCCGGTGCTGGAAGGTTAAGGGGAGCGCTTAAGCCGCAAGGCTGAAGGTGCGAACCGAAGCCCCAGTAAACGGCGGCCGTAACTATAACGGTCCTAAGGTAGCGAAATTCCTTGTCGGGTAAGTTCCGACCCGCACGAAAGGTGTAACGACTTGGGCGCTGTCTCAACGAGAGACCCGGTGAAATCATACTACCTGTGAAGATGCAGGTTACCCGCGACAGGACGGAAAGACCCCGTGGAGCTTTACTGCAGCCTGATATGGAATTTTGGTATCGCTTGTACAGGATAGGTGGGAGCCTGAGAAGCCGGAGCGCCAGCTTCGGTGGAGGCGCCGGTGGGATACCACCCTGGCGGTATTGAAATTCTAACCCGCACCCCTTATCGGGGTGGGAGACAGTGTCAGGTGGGCAGTTTGACTGGGGCGGTCGCCTCCCAAAAGGTAACGGAGGCGCCCAAAGGTTCCCTCAGAATGGTTGGAAATCATTCGTAGAGTGCAAAGGCACAAGGGAGCTTGACTGCGAGACGGACAGGTCGAGCAGGGACGAAAGTCGGGCTTAGTGATCCGGTGGTTCCGTATGGAAGGGCCATCGCTCAACGGATAAAAGCTACCCCGGGGATAACAGGCTGATCTCCCCCAAGAGTCCACATCGACGGGGAGGTTTGGCACCTCGATGTCGGCTCATCGCATCCTGGGGCTGTAGTCGGTCCCAAGGGTTGGGCTGTTCGCCCATTAAAGCGGTACGCGAGCTGGGTTCAGAACGTCGTGAGACAGTTCGGTCCCTATCCGTCGCGGGCGCAGGAAATTTGAGAGGAGCTGTCCTTAGTACGAGAGGACCGGGATGGACGCACCGCTGGTGTACCAGTTGTCCCGCCAGGGGCACCGCTGGGTAGCTATGTGCGGAAGGGATA
The DNA here is from genome assembly GCF_027942335.1 of Geobacillus sp. CX412. Classification (NCBI taxonomy): domain Bacteria; kingdom Bacillati; phylum Bacillota; class Bacilli; order Caryophanales; family Anoxybacillaceae; genus Geobacillus; species Geobacillus sp. CX412. Next base: position 3,230,401 of record NZ_CP103461.1, on the reverse strand, counting down.
AGCGCTGAAAGCATCTAAGCGTGAAGCCCCCCTCAAGATGAGATTTCCCATCGCGTCAAGCGAGTAAGATCCCTCGAAGATGACGAGGTCGATAGGTCCGAGGTGGAAGCGTGGCGACACGTGGAGCTGACGGATACTAATCGATCGAGGACTTAACCAAGCGAAAAGTGGAGGCGAGCGCTTAGCGCCAAAAGGAAAATGTTCTTCACCCGTAGAGGTGTTTGCACCTCAAGGGAGAAGGTTATTTGGCGCAAGAGAGCTAGGCATCGGAGCTAGACAAAGCGAAAAGCGGAGGCCGCCTATGCAAAACGGCTTCTTCCAAACGGACGGTTATCTAGTTTTGAGGGAACGAAATCCCTCTTGACAAACGTGATGATTGGAATATAATAATATGTGGCCAATTGAAGTGCTTGCCTAGTGACAATAGCGGAGAGGAAACACCCGTTCCCATCCCGAACACGGAAGTTAAGCTCTCCAGCGCCGATGGTAGTTGGGGCCAGCGCCCCTGCGAGAGTAGGTCGTCGCTAGGCTATTTATATGATTAATTTATTTCTTTCTATCGTCGCGGGGTGGAGCAACGAGCTTAAGCTCCATCGAATAAGCTACGAGTTGCCTCGACGCATTTGACATCTTTGAATTAGCTAGTAGAGGAAGAGGCAACGAATTGAATTAAAGTTTTCCAAATCATTTGTTCCTAATTCAATCATTCCTTTCTATCACCGCGGGGTGGAGCAGTCCGGTAGCTCGTCGGGCTCATAACCCGAAGGTCGCAGGTTCAAATCCTGCCCCCGCAACCAATATTGGTCCCGTAGTGTAGTGGTTAACATGCCTGCCTGTCACGCAGGAGATCGCGGGTTCGAGTCCCGTCGGGACCGCTTAAGGTTGAATGCATTTTAATAAAATTCTTGCGTAGGAAACGAAACAGCCTTGTTTCGTTTTTTTATTTCTCCTTAGGAAGTGGCTTCCTAGGGTTTTTTTATTTTTTTTAGATGTGCAACTAGCTTACTGCAGGTTGGACTCATCCTTTAAGAAGATTGACGAAGGAAGCCGATAACTTTAGTCATTGTGTAGAGGCATAGATGCTTCTTTTCAACAATATTAAATATTAGCAGGGAAAGTGGTAACAAGTGATAAGAATATGATAAAATTTCAGAAGCGAAGGTTATCATTATAAAAATGTAAAGGTGAAACGTGATGAAACGTTATGAACTGATTATGCACTCTCCTGAGGAAACGATGCATCTTGCTTCAAGATTTGGAGAACAGTTAAAAGCAAAAGATGTCATTACATTAGAAGGGGATTTAGGCGCGGGAAAAACGACGTTTACAAAAGGATTAGCCAAAGGATTGGGAGTAAGGAAAACGGTTAGCAGTCCTACTTTTACGATTGTGAAGGAATATAAAGGGCGTCTCCCCCTTTATCATATGGATGTGTATCGTTTAGAAGATACAATGGAGGATCTCGGTTTTGACGAATATTTTCATGGTGATGGTGTCACTGTCATCGAATGGGCACATCTTATCGAACCACAGCTACCACCGGAAAGATTGAACATTTATCTGTTTCACCATGGGAATGATGAGCGAAAATTAGTGATTGAACCAATCGGAGAACGATATGAACAGTTATGTAAGGGGATTTTAGAGTCATGAAAATATTAGCGATTGATACATCAAATGTGGTAATGGGAGTCGCATTAGTGGAAGACGATATCGTAAAAGGAGAAATAGTGACAAATATAAAGAAAGACCATTCCACGCGCGTAATGCCGGCAATCCAGTCTTTATTGAAAGATTGCGGTGTATCTCCCAGTGAACTAGAGTTAATTGTTGTTGCGAGAGGGCCCGGGTCTTATACGGGAGTGCGCATCGGAGTAACGATTGCAAAAACATTAGCATGGGCATTAAAGATCCCGATTGTAGGAGTATCTAGCCTTGAAGTGTTAGCAGCGAACGGAAGGTATTTTTCGGGTGTTATCGCTCCGTTTTTTGATGCGAGAAGAGGTCAAATTTATACAGGATTATATCGCTATAACGGCGTACAACTAGAGTGTATAGAAAGTGACCGAATCGTTTTGGCCGATGAATGGGCGCACAAACTGCAGGAAAGACAGGAGAAAGTGTTATTTATCGGAGCCGATATCGCCTTATATAAAGAAACGTTTCAGCAACAACTTGGCGATTTTGCGGAATTTGCGCCGTCTTCGTTACAATTGCCTCGCCCAGGTGAGTTAGCGCTGCTTGGAAAAAATAAAGAAAAAGAGAATACTCATACTTTTGTGCCTAATTACGTTCGCCTTGCCGAGGCAGAAGCAAAATGGCTTGCCAAGCAAAAAGGGGAAAACAAATATGGGGATGAAAATTCGATTTCGCTCAATGACCTTAAATGATATTGATGCAGTATTGCAAGTGGAGCATGCTTCTTTTACGTCTCCTTGGAGCAGAGAAGCATTTTATAATGAGCTTGTTTATAATCGTTATGCCAAATATATCGTAATGGAACATAACGGCCGCATCATTGGCTATGCGGGAATGTGGGTCGTCATTGATGAAGCGCATATTACAAATGTAGCTGTATTGCCTGAATATCGCGGCAAAAAATTAGGGGAAGCGCTAATGCGCAAATTAATGGAAACAGCAAAGCAACTTGGGGCTGTCACCATGACATTAGAAGTTCGTGTTTCTAATCATGTAGCCCAATCTTTATATCGAAAATTAGGATTTCTTAATGGCGGTATCCGCAGACATTATTATCCAGATAATTTAGAAGATGCTCTTGTAATGTGGGTGAAATTATCATGAATCATGACATATATGTTCTTGGAATTGAAACGAGCTGCGATGAAACCGCGGCGGCAGTTGTGAAAAATGGAACGGAAATTTTGTCTAATATTGTGGCTTCCCAAATGGAAAGCCATAAACGATTTGGCGGAGTCGTACCAGAAATCGCCTCGCGCCACCATGTCGAGCAGATTACGCTCGTTATTGAAGAAGCGATGCGTAAGGCGGATGTTTCGTTTCAACAGTTGAGTGCTATTGCAGTGACGCAAGGTCCAGGATTAGTCGGCGCTCTTTTGATTGGTGTGAACGCGGCGAAAGCGTTAGCGTTTGCCCATGGTCTTCCGCTTGTAGGCGTTCATCATATCGCTGGGCATATTTACGCGAATCGGCTTGTTACGGAAATGAAATTTCCGTTGTTATCTCTTGTGGTTTCAGGAGGACATACGGAACTTGTGTACATGGAGGGGCATGGCAAGTTTCAAGTCATCGGCGAAACGAGAGACGATGCGGCGGGAGAAGCGTATGACAAGGTGGCGAGGGCATTAAACCTTCCTTATCCGGGCGGACCGCATATTGACCGTCTTGCACAGGAAGGAAAGGTGACCATTGATTTGCCTCGTGCATGGCTGGAAGAAGGGTCATATGATTTTAGCTTCAGCGGGTTGAAATCGGCGGTATTAAACACGCTTCATAACGCGAATCAGCGTGGAGAAATCATCGACCCGAAAGATATGGCAGCCAGCTTTCAAGCGAGCGTAATCGATGTGCTTGTGACCAAAACCGTCAACGCAGCAAAAGAATATAATGTCCGTCAAGTGCTGCTTGCGGGCGGAGTCGCCGCAAACAGAGGATTACGAGCGGAGTTGGAGCGAAAAATGGCTGAATTAGACCATATCGAATTGGTTATTCCGCCTTTATCGCTTTGTACCGACAATGCGGCGATGATTGCGGCGGCAGGAACTGTTTTATTCGCACAAGGAAAACTTGCCGACATGGCATTGAACGCAGATCCAAGTTTAGAACTAGATTAAACGAAAAGGACTTCTTTCAAGATATGTCTTGAAGGAAGTTCTTTTTTTATATAAAAATGTGTAACTTTTTTCGTTGAACGGAGTGAAAGGAAGAGAGATAAAGTATCTTTGAACAGATTAGCTATGAGCGTTTTACATGGTGGAAAAAGGAAAAACCAATTTTTTATTAAAAAAATAATCATGTGAATATATTTATCCACAAATTGTGGATATTGTGGAAAAAGAGAAAGAATCTTATTTTATTAGGGATGAAATAACCACAAATTTTTTCATATAAAAACGGCTTTTTTTGTGGATAATGTGGAAAAATCCGTGAATAACTTAAATTGTGGGAAAAAAATTGGGGATAAGTTTGTGGGTATGTGACTAACTAAAAAACATCCACGGGTATGCACAACCGTGGATGTTTTTTCGCAATTATTATTGTAATGTATGAAGTGTTTCCCATTCTTCTAGTAATTTTTCTAATTTTCCCTTCATTTCGTCACTCTCTTTTGTTAATTTTTGTACTTTCTCATGGTCTTGATAAATTTCTGGATCGCATAATTGTTCGTCGATGTATGCGATTTGCTGTTCTAATTCGCTAATTTCTGTTTCAATTTCTTCAATGCGCCGCTTGCGCTGTCGTTCTAGTTTTTTCGCCTCTTTTTCCTGTTCGTAGCTAAGTTTCGATGATGCCTCTTCATGAGAACGGCCTGTTTGTTTCTCGGAAGCGAGACGTTCTAGCTCCAGCATTTCCGCCTTTTTTGCGACATAGTAGTCATAATCGCCTAAATACTCGGTAATTCCGTCACTAGAAAGCTCATATACTTTCGTGGCAATTCGATTAATAAAATAGCGGTCGTGAGAAACGAATAAAATAGTTCCGGGATATTCGATTAAGGCGTTTTCGAGCACTTCTTTACTGTCTAAATCAAGATGGTTTGTCGGTTCGTCTAAAATAAGGAAATTGGCTTTTTGCATCATTAGTTTGGCAAGCGCCAGTCTCGCTTTTTCACCGCCGCTTAAGGCCGATACAGGTTTTAATACATCGTCTCCAGAGAATAAGAAGCTTCCGAGCACGGTGCGGATTTCTTTTTCCGTTTTGTCAGGGTATTCATCCCAAAGTTCATCGAGCACGCGCTTATTCGAGGACAAATCAGCCTGGTTTTGGTCGTAATAGCCGATTTGCACGTTCGAACCGTAACGGAAATGTCCTGATTGCAGCGGAAGTTTGTTTACAATCGCTTTTAACAACGTTGACTTTCCGATTCCGTTCGGTCCGACCAAGGCGATGCTTTCACCGCGCGTGATGCGGAAACGAATGTTGCGAATGAGCGGCTTGTTCTCATCATATCCGACTGCGACATCTTCAGCGATTAATACGTCATTTCCGCTTTGCCGTTCGATGTCAAAAGAAAAGGAAGCAACTTTTTCGTCTCCTGCTGGTTTTTCCATTCTCTCCATTTTTTCTAACTGTTTTCTCCGGCTTTGTGCACGTCTTGTTGTGGAGGCACGGGCAATATTGCGTTGAATAAAGTCTTGGAGTTTTGCGATTTCTTCTTGTTGTTTTTCATACAGTTTTCGTTCTCGTTCATATTCGGCTGCTTTTTGTTCTAAGTAACGGCTGTAATTTCCTGTGTATCGTTTCAATGTTGTCCGTGACAGCTCATATACTTGGGTGACAACTTTATCGAGAAAGTAGCGGTCGTGGGATACGATAAGAATAGCGCCAGGATATGTTTGCAAGTATTGTTCGAGCCATGTTAATGTTTCAAGGTCTAAATGGTTTGTCGGTTCGTCCAAAATAAGCAAATCAGGCTTCATTAAAAGCAGTTTTCCAAGCGCCAGACGAGTTCGTTGTCCGCCGCTTAACGATTGAACGGGAGTCGTCATATAGTCATATTTCGCAAATTGTAAGCCGTGTAAAATCGAACGAATATCCGCTTCGTATTGATAACCGCCTTGTTCTTTATAGCGTTCTTGCAATGCATCATAATCTTTTAATAATTTTTCATAGCGGGAAGAATCGGCGATTAGATCAGGGTCTCCCATTTGCAGCTCCATCTGGCGAAGTTGTTTTTCTATTGTTTTTAGAGGAGCAAATACTGTCATCATTTCTTCCCAAATGGATAAAGAGGAGTGTAGACCGCTATCTTGAGCAAGATATCCGATCGATACTTCTTTTGGTTTGATGATTTCTCCACTATCGTAAGACATCTCACCAGCAATAATTTTTAATAGTGTCGATTTTCCTGCTCCGTTTCTTCCGACGAGCGCAATTCTATCTTTGGATTGTATTTCTAATTTTATATTCGATAAAATAAGGTCAGCACCGAAATATTTTGTTAGTTGATTGACTTGTAAAATAATCATTGTTGTTCACCTCTCGTTTAACAATAATAGTGTAGCGTAATTTGTTTTCTTATCGCAATAAAACAAAACGATAAAAGACAGATGTCTAAAATAGTGTATAGTTTATAAATGGGGGAGATATGTGTGTCATCATTTACGCATTTTAATGAACAAGGCCGTGCAAAAATGGTCGATATTACGGAAAAAGAGGATACCATTCGAGTAGCGGTAGCACAAACGAGCGTGACCGTAAATAAAGAAATTTACGAGAAAATGACAAATCGCATGATTGAAAAAGGGGATGTGCTTGCTGTTGCGCAAGTAGCCGGCATTATGGCCGCAAAAAAAACGTCTGATTTAATTCCAATGTGCCACCCTCTTATGTTAAAAGGTGTCGACATCCAATTTGCATGGCATGTCGAGGAAGAAAAAGCGCTTTACCAATTACTGATCACCGTAACGGTAAAAACAAAAGGAAGTACAGGTGTGGAGATGGAAGCGCTGACGGCTGCTTCTGTTTGTGCACTGACCGTGTATGATATGTGTAAGGCGCTAGACAAAGGGATGGTGATTGGCCCAACCTATTTAGTGGAAAAATCAGGTGGGAAATCAGGCCATTATCAACGAGAAAACAGTAGTGTTGGGGGATTTGCGAATGAACAATGAACAACCAAAAATTCCGCAAGCAACTGCAAAACGTTTGCCACTATATTACCGCTTTTTGAAAAATTTACATGCTTCAGGAAAACAACGAGTTTCTTCTGCGGAATTAAGTGAGGCAGTAAAAGTTGATCCCGCGACCATTCGCCGTGATTTTTCCTATTTCGGTGCGCTTGGCAAAAAAGGATACGGATATAATGTCAATTATTTATTATCTTTTTTTCGCAAGACGCTTGATCAAGATGAAATTACCGAAGTGGCGTTATTTGGAGTCGGGAACTTAGGGACAGCGTTTTTAAATTATAATTTTACAAAAAATAATAATACAAAAATTGTGATGGCATTTGATGTCGATCAAAAGAAAGTAGGAAAAGAAGTTGGCGGTGTGCCAGTATATCATTTGGATGAATTGGAAAATCGCCTTCACGAAGGAATTCCTGTTGCGATTTTGACCGTACCGGCTCCTGCCGCTCAATGGATTACGGACCGTCTCGTTCAAAAAGGGATTAAAGGAATTTTAAACTTTACACCCGCTCGATTGAACGTACCGAAACATATTCGTGTCCATCATATTGATTTAGCGGTTGAATTGCAATCATTAGTCTATTTCTTAAAAAATTATCCGGCCGATAAAGGAGAGAATGAAAAGTGAAATATTTGTTAATTGTGCTTGTTATTTTATTATTGTTTGGAACGAAAAAACTTCCGGAGCTGGGCAAATCGCTCGGTCAATCGCTGCGGGAATTTAAGGATGCCACTAAAGGATTAACAGACGAGGATGAAAAAAAGCCAGACCAATTATGATTTGTTAGGATGATTGAAGTATGGACGATAAAGAAATGTCGGTGTACGAACACCTGGGAGAATTACGAAAGCGACTTATTATTGTTCTTGCGTTTTTTGTCATTGCCCTTATTGCTAGTTTCTTTTTCGTGGAGCCCGTCATTTTATATTTGCAGCGAACGGACGAAGCGAAGGAATTAACGATGAACGCCTTTCGTTTAACAGATCCAATAAAAATTTATGTTCAATTTGCGTTTGTTCTTGCGTTTGTTCTTACCGCGCCAGTTCTGCTTTATCAAATTTGGGCGTTTGTCAGTCCTGGGCTGTATGAAAAGGAACGAAGAGTCACGTTAAGCTACATTCCGATTTCGATCTTTCTCTTTTTAGCTGGCATTAGTTTTGCGTATTTCATCTTATTTCCTTTCGTCGTTCGTTTTATGCAAAATTTAGCGTCCCGTCTCGGCATTCATCAGGTGATAGGGATTAATGAATACTTTGAATTTTTGCTTCACCTGATCTTGCCATTTGGAATTGTATTTCAGCTTCCGGTAGTTGTAATGTTTTTAACAAGGCTTGGCTTGATTACACCGATGTTGTTAGTAAAAGTGCGCAAATATGCATATTTAGTTTTATTGATTTTGGCGGCAATCATTACTCCGCCGGATGTGCTGTCACAAATCATTGTTATGATTCCTCTTTCGGTTTTATACGAAATTAGCATTTGGATTTCGAAAATAGCTTATCGCAAAGCGCTATTGGCGCAGACGGAACAAGAAAACCTCCCGTGAATGCGGCGGGAGGTTCATTTTTTAAAGTAAAGTACTAACAGACGTATCGCAGTTCCAAAATCAAGCGTAGCTATTATCGCAAGAACGATCGTGAAAAAATTCCAAATGGTTTCATCCGCACTTTGAATCGACAAGTAAGTGAATAAGATGCCCATAAGAAAATAGAAAAAAGCGAATTGTAATGGTGACCTTTTCATCGTACTAAAAGCCTCCAATAATGAGTTGTATCTGTTCTGTTTGCCGCATCATTTTTTCTATCTCATCCGCAAATATCGTTTGTATTAATACGACGAACGTATTCATAGTGACGTGGGCAAAAATCGGAACGAAAATACGCTTTGTTTTCGCGTAAAGAAACGCGAAGGTAAATCCCATTGTCGCATACAGCAGCAGGTGTTCGAACTCCATATGGACAACCGCAAATAAAAGAGAACTAACTAGTGCGGAAATGAAGAAATTATATTTTTGATATAGTGTTCCGAAAATAATTTTGCGAAAAATAATTTCTTCTAAAATCGGTCCGATGATAGAAGTAACGACCATCAATAAGGGGGTGACTCGAATAATCTCGACAATTCGTTTTGTATTTTCTGAACCGGGCTCGATGCCGAGCAAGCGCCATTCAATATTGGCGGCAATGCTTTGGGCAAACAAGGCTAAAAAGACGCCGCCAATGGCCCACATCCATGCTGCAGATAACGGAACGCTATAACGGGTGTGCCGCTGTTTTATATCTTCACGCAAGAAAAAGAGAATGATGAGAAAGGCGATGGAAAAGCTGATAACCGCCCAATAGCCAGAGGCGATCTCTGTTGCCACAAAGTCATTTTTTGCGTGTTTTCCAACACCGAGAAAATGCAACAATGGGACCCCTGCAATACCTGATAGCTGCATGATGACATACGTAATAATGACATACCAGTAGCGTCGTTTCAATGAAACTTACCCCTTTGCCGATAAAATAATATAGTGATACTTCCCGTATTGTAGCACATCTTCTATAAAAAATGACAAAAAAAGAATGGATTGTTGTTTAGGTTTGTGGAAATGTGAAATAATTAAAAAGGGCAGGAAACGAGAAAAAACATATTATTTTTTGGTGTTTCCCACTTGCAAAAAAAAGAGAAGTTCATTAATATTATAAGTGTGTTAGCACTCAGTTAAGACGAGTGCTAATAAGAACGGCGAAAATTATTATCAAGGAGGTTGTTTTCCGTGTTAAAGCCATTAGGTGATCGCGTTGTCATTGAAGTGATTGAAACAGAAGAAAAAACTGCAAGCGGCATCGTATTGCCAGACACTGCGAAAGAAAAACCACAAGAAGGCAGAGTTGTTGCTGTTGGTAAAGGTCGCGTGCTTGACAGCGGTGAACGTGTAGCTCCAGAAGTAGAAGTTGGCGATCGTATTATCTTCTCGAAATATGCAGGTACAGAAGTAAAATATGATGGCAAAGAATACTTAATTTTACGTGAAAGCGATATTTTAGCTGTTATTGGTTAATATAGCATTGATAACATAGATATGCAAAAATAATATTTAACAAAATACTTAACAAAATACTTAACGATTCTATTTCATAAGGAGGTAACGGGGTATGGCAAAAGAAATTAAATTCAGCGAAGAAGCTCGTCGTGCGATGTTACGTGGTGTGGACAAATTAGCTGATGCGGTAAAAGTAACGTTAGGTCCAAAAGGCCGTAACGTCGTATTAGAGAAAAAATTCGGTTCTCCATTAATTACAAACGACGGTGTAACAATCGCGAAAGAAATCGAATTAGAAGATCCATTTGAAAACATGGGTGCGAAGCTTGTCGCTGAAGTTGCAAGCAAAACAAACGATGTTGCTGGGGACGGTACAACAACGGCAACAGTTTTAGCGCAAGCAATGATCCGCGAAGGATTGAAAAACGTTACAGCTGGCGCAAACCCAATGGGCATCCGTAAAGGTATTGAAAAAGCGGTTGCTGTGGCAGTAGAAGAATTAAAAGCAATCTCCAAACCAATTCAAGGTAGAGAATCCATTGCTCAAGTTGCGGCTATTTCTGCAGCTGACGAAGAAGTTGGCCAATTAATTGCAGAAGCAATGGAACGTGTTGGTAACGACGGTGTTATCACATTAGAAGAATCGAAAGGTTTCACAACAGAATTAGATGTTGTGGAAGGTATGCAATTTGACCGTGGTTATGTATCTCCATACATGATCACAGATACAGAAAAAATGGAAGCAGTGCTTGAAAATCCATATATCTTAATCACAGACAAAAAAATCTCTAACATCCAAGACATCTTGCCTATCTTAGAACAAGTAGTTCAACAAGGCAAACCATTATTAATCATCGCAGAAGATGTCGAAGGCGAAGCACTTGCGACATTAGTAGTGAACAAACTTCGCGGTACATTCACTGCCGTAGCAGTTAAAGCTCCTGGCTTCGGTGATCGTCGTAAAGCAATGCTTGAAGACATCGCAATCTTAACTGGCGGTGAAGTTATCTCCGAAGAACTAGGACGTGACTTAAAATCTACAACAATCGCATCACTTGGCCGCGCTTCAAAAGTTGTTGTAACAAAAGAAAATACAACAATTGTAGATGGCGCTGGCGACTCTGAACGCATTAAAGCTCGCATCAACCAAATTCGTGCGCAATTAGAAGAAACAACTTCTGAATTCGATCGTGAAAAATTGCAAGAACGTCTAGCAAAATTAGCTGGCGGCGTAGCGGTAATCAAAGTTGGTGCAGCTACAGAAACAGAATTGAAAGAACGCAAATTACGCATCGAAGACGCGCTCAACTCTACTCGTGCCGCTGTGGAAGAAGGTATCGTAGCCGGCGGTGGTACAGCATTAATGAACGTATACAATAAAGTTGCTGCGATTGAAGCAGAAGGCGATGAAGCAACTGGTGTGAAAATCGTTCTTCGCGCAATTGAAGAGCCAGTTCGCCAAATCGCGCAAAACGCTGGTTTGGAAGGCTCTGTCATTGTTGAACGCTTAAAAACAGAAAAACCTGGCATCGGCTTCAACGCGGCTACTGGTGAATGGGTAGACATGATTGAAGCTGGTATCGTAGACCCAACGAAAGTAACTCGTTCCGCACTTCAAAACGCAGCTTCTGTTGCCGCTATGTTCTTAACAACAGAAGCAGTTGTCGCTGACAAACCAGAAGAAAACAAAGGCGGCAACGCAGGCATGCCTGACATGGGCGGAATGATGTAATCCCTATAAAAAACAAGGAACACTGGGAGTGACCCCGGTGTTCCTTTTCTTTTTGGATAGAGGGAAGAGAAGAAACGGAGTCTACAGTATTTGCATAGAGAGGTCTTCTTTTGGAATGTAAACATCTTTTAGACCGATCGGTTGCATGAATACGTCCCTGAGTTGCCGCTTGTCCGGTAACTGAGCGTCCACTCGGGGGGGAAGCAAATAAGAGATGGATCTGAAGTAAGCGAATGGTAAAGAAGGCGTTGCAGATGCTATTATTTTTCCGCAGTTTCCAGTCGTTCCTTCTGCTTCTCTTTTATTACCTTCTTATCCCATTTAAATACTTTATTGAGTAGTTTATATATACTTTTACTTTCTTTGGCAAAGAGCGGCCCCAATATCGCGAGCATGAGAACGTAAAGTGCGGTAAAAGGAGTTAATATAGGGTTTAACCCCGCTGTAATCCCCAGATTCGCAACAATAATGGAAAATTCCCCACGCGCAGTGATCGTCAAACCAATGTTTGTAGAGGCTTTGTAGGACAATCCAGCCCTTCTCCCAGCGATCATCCCTGCGACGATATTTGCTATTAGAGTGACGATAACGGCCCCTAATGATAACCAAAACACATGAATTAAGGTTGACGGTTCAATACTCAAACCGAAACTAAAGAAAAAAATAGCTCCAAAGAAGTCACGGAATGGAACAACTAAATGTGCGATTCGATCACGGTGTTCCGTCTCCGAAAAGACAAGCCCGAGCAGTAAGGCTCCGATGGCTTCAGCGACGTGAATCGTTTCGGAAAAACCGGCAACAAAGAAGAGAGTAGCAAAGATGACGATGATAAATATTTCATCGGATTTGATATTTAACCATTTGTTCAGTAGAGGGGCACCTTTTCGAGCGATGATAAAAAATAGCAACATATAAGCGACAGATGTGAAAACAGATAGGCTGATTCCAAAAAGGGAGGTGGAGCCAGCTAGCAAAACACCTGACATCGTCGTCAAAAATAAGGCAAGGAAGATATCATCAAAAAGGATCATCCCTAAAATGAGCTCTGTTTCAGGATTGGCCGTCCTCTTCAGGATTGGCCGTCCTCTTTAAATCGACAAGCACTTTAGCCACGATGGCACTTGATGATACACTGAGGAGCCCGGCAATCAGAAGCGTTTCCATCCATGGCATTCCGACGGCCTTGCCGTAAAGCAATCCTAAAACAAAGTTCATTATGACATAGATGGTGCCACCAACTACAATGTTTTTTCCGGACTTAATCAGTTTGCCGACAGAAAATTCAAGCCCCAAATAAAACAGCAAAAAAAGTACCCCGATCCTCCCTAAAAACTGGATAATTTCATTACTTTCAATAAAGGTGAGGTCAATAATCCTAATCGTGGGGGCATGAGGACCAACCAGCATGCCGATAATGATCAAAAACGGGATAATGGAGAAGTTTAATTTATTGGCAATGATGGATCCAATAGCAACTAAAACGAGCGCTGTTCCCACTTCCAATACTAAGTCGTTCATTTATCTACATCACTCCTTATTTGATAGTAGCTGATTAATGATCTCCTTTATTTGTTGTCTTTCTCCAGACATGACCAATGTATCCCCGGCTTCAATCAATGTATTGGGACCCGGATTATGAGATTTTCGGGAATGTTTCTTTTTGATAGCGATAACGGTGATACCGAAGCGGTTCCGAATATCAAGATCTCCAATTTTTTTATTTACAGCAGGGGCGTTCGGTTCTACTTGAAACCACTCGATAATTAGATCGTCAAAGGCGAATTCAACCGTTTCGAGTGCTTTCGGTTTGTATGCCATTCCTCCAATGATCCCCGCAATTTGCCTCGCTTCTTGGTCGCTTAGCGTCACACTGCTAACGACTTCATCATAATCCTCTGCGTCAAAGTGATAAATTTCTCTTCGTCCATCGTCATGAATCACAATGACAAGTTTATCTTTGTTTCGCGTAATAATTTCAAATTTGTACCCAATTCCTGGAAGTTCAATTTCTCGAATATTCATGGTCAAAGATTCCTCCTTATGGATTGTTTATTTGTTTTTGAAGCGCCATTTGGATTATGGCACCTAATAAACCCTAATATTACCAAATGTGAGCAACAATAAACTTTCTACGACCTTTTTTAGATTTGGTCATCGAAGGAATAGAAGTGTCGATGATGAGTAGTTTGCTTATAGAGGAAGCAGTCGAAAATTTTTGGATAAAAATACCATTTTTGTTTATATCTAATTCTTACAACAAATGGTCCCTTTCCTGTTATCTATTTGGGCTATAGTTATATAGTTATTATAACAGTAAAAAAGGTTCTTTTCACTGTTTTTGTCTTGGTTGACTGTTTGAAGGCAGGCGAGAGGGAAATACATATGTCAGTTGCCCCGCCTGTCTTCTATATCTTTTCCTTTGTTTTGCGTTACACGAAAGACAATAAAAAATCATTATGTGGACGATAGAAAAAAACATCCTGGCAGCTCCAGGATGTTTTTTTATTCAGGCAAAAAGGTTGCGCAGTTCGTTCACCGCCAATACGGCAAACAAGACGAGGCAAAGAATCAACAATAAGTTGGACAGCCGATGGTTGCGTCTTCCTTCCGGCAGCTCTTTTTTCGAATTTAAAAGCCACAGTAGCGTAATCGCCAAAAACGGCATAAATAATGCTCCTAACGCACCGTAGACGATAATTAATCCAACCGGTTTGCCGATAAAATGCAAAAGCATCGGTGGAAATGTGAGCCAAAAGACGTAAAAGCGGAATGCTTTTGTTTGATTGAGTTTTTCTTTATCAATGTTCAATTTTCGTACATTGCGGATAAAATCGGCGAACAAATATGATACTCCGTTCCATACGCCGATTACCGACGTAAAGGAGGCAGACCAAAATCCAAGCAAAAACAGCCAGCGCGCTGCCGGATGCAGCTCATTGCCCATAATGGAGGCGAAGGAGACAAGCCCTTGCTCGCCGCTGATGCTTGTGTCTGTTCCGTATAACAAGGCGGCACCAAGCACAAGTAGCGACAACGTAAAAATAGCTGTTACAATGTAAGCGATAGCGGAATCATAGCGCATCGGCGAAATGTAGGAGGGTCCTTTCCAGCCGTTTTCTTGAATCCAATAGCCGTATGATGCCATTGTAATCGAGCCGCCGACGCCGCCGATTAATCCGAGCGCGTAAAGGAGGGATCCTTTCGGCAGGTCAGGAACGGCCGTATGCCATAGTCCGTTCAGCTGCGGAAGAACGAGAATGGCCGAGCCGACTACAGTAATAAACATGAGACCGACTAGTACGTTCATGACACGCTCAAATAGCTGAAAACGGCCCGACCAAGTGATCGCAAACCCGGCGATTCCATGGATAATTGCCCAAGCCCAGAGAGGAATGGCCGGAACCATCGCTGACATCGCCAAGGCGCACGAAGATGTACCGGCGGCGCCGTATACAAAGCCCCAAATAAGCGCATAGACGCCAAAATAGCCGGAGGCCCATTTCCCCATCGACTGCCAGCCTTCAAAAATGGTTTTGCCGCTCAGCAAATGCCAGCGTCCTACCCCTTCATTTAACACAAATTTAAAGATAGCTCCAACGATGATTGCCCATGCGAACACAAGAGCGTAATTCGTGCCGGCGACAAGCGCGGCGACGAGGTCCCCTGCCCCGACACCGGTAGCCGCGACAATGAGACCGGGACCAATAATGGTCCATTTTTTCTTGTTGGTTTGGCTATTTGATGTTTCCATCTCCATCCTCCTTAATAATAAAAATTATTTCAAAAATTATGTATATTAGTTATTATAATATTAAATAATTGAGGAAATGAAATGTCCACAGCCAAAAGTTTTATCATCATAACAATATGACTGCCATCCTAAAAGTAAAGGAGCTTCATTCATGACGGTAAAAGAAATGTTACAGCCTTCGATAGAACAAGTTGTAGAAAATATCGAGAAAGTGATTGTGGGGAAAAGAAACGTAGCGATATTAAGCCTTGTTGCACTGCTGGCCAAAGGCATGTGCTTTTGGAAGACGTTCCCGGCGTCGGCAAAACGATGCTGGTGCGCGCGCTGGCCAAATCGATCAACGCGCAGTTTAAGCGGATTCAATTCACCCCTGACTTGCTTCCGAGCGATGTAACAGGTGTGTCTATTTATAACCCGAGAGAGAGGCAATTTGAATACAAGCCCGGGCCAATTATGGGGAACATCGTGCTGGCCGATGAAATCAACCGTACGTCGCCGAAAACGCAATCGGCGCTTTTGGAAGCGATGGAAGAGGGAAGCGTTACAGTGGATGGGGCGACAAGACCGTTGCCGCGTCCGTTTTTCGTCATGGCAACGCAAAACCCGATTGAATATGAAGGAACATATCCGCTCCCGGAAGCCCAGTTAGACCGCTTTTTATTGAAGCTAAACATGGGATATCCATCCCCTGAGGAAGAGGTGGGAATATTAAGCCGAGTGGAAAAAGCGCCGCCTATTGAGGGAATTCGCCCTGTAATGGCTTTGGATGAGCTGCTGGAGCTGCAGCGGCAGGTGACGAAAGTATACGTTAGCGATCCTATTAAGCGTTACATCGTTGACATCGTGCAGCGAAGCCGTTCGAACGCGTCCGTTTACCTAGGAGTAAGTCCGCGGGGGTCTGTTGCGCTGATGAAAGCGGCACAAGCGTATGCGTTTATGCACGGACGGGAATTCGTTGTCCCTGATGATGTGCAGTTTTTAGCGCCATATGTATTGTCTCATCGCATGATCATTAAATCAGAAGCAAAGTTTGACGGGCTCACAGCGGAAGAGATTGTCGCCCAAATTATCGCTAGAACTCCTGTTCCAATTCAAAGGTAGTGAAACGGATGAGAAAACGAACGCGCTTTATTCGGCAAGTTTTTGGTTTATTTAGTTTATTTGTGATCCTTTTTTCATATGCGATGTTTCAGGGAGGTTTTGTCAGTTGGTTTTTGTTTTATAGTTTTCTTCCATTTGGTCTTTATTCACTAGCAATTGCCGTCTATCCGTTTCATCGCGTCATTGTGAGGCGAGTGATTCATCAGCGGCAGTTTCATGCCGGCGATTCGCTTACGGCAACGGTCGAAGTGCGTTTTCCGATTTGGTTTCCATTTGTGGCGTTGACGATGGAGGAAGCCGATGTTCCTTTACTTAAGATGGAACAGACAAAAGTAACGATTCCATTTATTTGGAAACGAACGTTTTCTTACACGTATGAATTGCGCGAGCTGCCGCGAGGGGAACATGTATTTTCCGCGCTTCGCCTTACCGCTACGGACTTTTTCGGACTGATAGAAAAGAATTCGATCCATTTCGCAGAAGAAACGATTTTAGTATATCCTCGCTATATCGATATCATGTACCGAAAAGCGGAACAACAGTTTGACCAAGGAATGGCCGCTTCCTTGCTACAGATTCATCGAGATATGACGATGGCTGTGGGGGTTCGGGAATATGCGCCAGGCGACCGCTTTTCATGGGTTCATTGGAAAGCATCTGCCCGCAAGCAACGGTTGATGACAAAAGAGTTTGAAGAACGGCAGCGGGATGATTTGATCGTTGTACTTGATCGTACACCAACATCATTGTTTGAAGAGATCGTGACATTTGTTGCTTCTTTTTTGCGGGCCGCTATTAAACAAGGGGTGCAGACAGGACTTGTATCCGTTGGCAGCGACCGCACCATCTTTCCTGCTCGAAATGGTGAGGAGCATCTACAGCGCTTGTTTTATCATTTAGCAAAAGTAGCTTGTGATAGTCATGAGCCATTTGCGCGCGTTATTTCCAATGAAAGAGCAAACTGGAGAGCGACCGTTGCTTTTTGCTATGTTACTTCTTATTTACAGAAAGAGCTGGTTTTCACGTTAGGCGAAATGTCTGCACGCCGCCATGAGGGAACCGTGTTTCTTATCAAGGATGATTTGACGAAAGAGGAGCGGAACTGGATGGAAGCGCTGCGCCACAAAGGAATCCATGTTGTGGTCGTATCGCCGCGAAATATAATGACGACCTTGCATAAAGGCAGGGATGAATGGTGAATGCAATTAAAAATCTCGGGAAGAATCTGCTTATATATGGGTTGGCTTGCTGGCTGCTGATCGAATGGCTTCTTCCGCTAGAAACGGTGTCTGATACCAGGAATGTGCAAGTCTTCATTTGGTTTGTGTCTGTCTGTTTTCTTCTTTATTTGTTGCGGATTCCAGTGTGGCTTTCTGCTTTTATAAAGATTGCATATATGGTCTGTGCGTTAAACACATTGTTTTACCATGTTTCTTATCTGCAGGTGCTGAAGCTGCTTGTTCGGGAAATTGTTGATCACGTCCCTATTTTATTTTCGATGCGTTGGGCGGAACTGACCAACTCGTTTCGCAGCTTTCTTTTTTTTCTTTTGTTATGGATGATGGCGTATTTACTGCATTATTGGCTATTTACGCAAAAACGGCTGTTTTTCTTTTATGTCCTGACTGTTACGTACATTACGGTACTAGATACGTTTACCATGTTTCGTGGAAACGGTGCGATTATTCGTTTAGTCGTCTTTGGTTTTTTCCTCTTAAGCTTCCTGCATATAGAACGGTTGCGTGAAAAGGCATCGATTGCAGGCGGAATCAGAAAATGGACGGTTTTCTGCTTATGCCTAATTGGACTAGCTTTCATCTGCGGATATTTTAGTCCCAAACTGCCGCCTAAATGGCCGGATCCGGTGGCGTTTGTGAGAAGCTATGCAGCCCCGCAAGAGGAAAAACGGAATGATCCTGCTTTAGCAAAGGTGAAAAAAATCGGCTATGGGCAAAATGATTCGCGGCTTGGCGGTCCATTTATTGCCGATGATACGGTCGTTTTTATTGCCGAAGACCAAAAGCGGCATTATTGGCGTGTCGAAACGAAAGATATTTATACAGGAAAAGGATGGGAAAGCTCGGATAGTGTGCAAGTAAAAACATTTGAAAAAAATACAGATATCGGTTATTCTTGGTGGAATCTATCGGTGAAAAAACAAACGATGACAGCTAGCATCCATATAAAGGAGCCTTATTTCCATATTGTTTACCCTCTTGGGCTAAAGACAATAGATACGCCTGAAGACATTGTGTTTCGTTTGGACACGGCAACGGAAAAAATGTATGCAACTGATCGTTCAGCTTATGCGATTATGTTAAGGACATATAATATTACTTATGAATATCCGACGTTCTCCATTGATAAATTAAACGCCGCACCGCCAGTGCAAGATGAGGGGGTAAAAAAGCGATATACGCAGCTTCCTGAAAGCGTACCGAAACGAGTGCGCGATTTGGCGAAACAAATCGTAAAAGGAAAGCAAACACAGTATGAACAAGTAAAAGCAATTGAGCAATATTTTCACATGAACGGATATGTGTATGAAACGAGTGATGTTGCTATTCCAGGGGAAAAGGATGACTACGTCGATCAGTTTTTATTTGAAACAAAAAAAGGATATTGTGATAATTTTTCCACTTCGATGGTTGTGCTCCTACGTTCTCTTGGTATTCCAGCACGTTGGGTGAAGGGATATACGTCGGGGCAACTAATAGAAGGAGCAACTTTGGGAGAGGAAGAAGGAAAAAATGTATATCAAGTGACGAACAAGGATGCGCATTCATGGGTGGAAGTGTATTTTTCCGGAATCGGCTGGGTTCCGTTTGAGCCAACGCAAGGGTTTGCGAACCCATATGAGTTTACCGATTTGCAATCTACGCCGGAAACAGCGCCGGTTCCTCGACAGCGTAGGCTCGAGCAAGGCCGTGTTCCTATAAAAGATGTGATGGAGCAAGATCGTTCTCCTTCATCAAGTGTGAAAGAAACATTCGCCAGCTTTTTAGACATTTTGTCGTGGAAGCGTATCACGATTGTAGTGTCTATATTGCTTGTTTGTGTATTGGTGTTGTACAAAACGAGACGGAAATGGTGGCCGTATGTTACATTGTTTCTATTCAAATATAAGCGGGGGAATGACCGATTTACGAAAGCGTATCTTTCTTTACTCCGTCACTTGGATGATTATGGATTAAAACGGAAACAAGATCAAACGCTAAGACAATACGCCGCATATGTCGACGATTGGTTTCAAACAAAGGAAATGACGAAGTTGACATTGTTATATGAAAAGGTGATTTATCAACAAGAAACCGTTCGGGTTGAATGGGCGGAAGTGAAAGAATTATGGGAAAATTTAATTAAAAAAACGGCATCTTGACCGCTGATAGATAGAGTTGATAGAATGGATTAAAATTTAATGAAATCATCATATGTACCTTCATATATCCTCGGTAATATGGTCCGAGAGTCTCTACCGGGTCGCCGTAAACGACCCGACTATGAAGGCGGAATTAACTAGAATTTTGCCTTTATAGTTGTCGGGGGCGATTCTAGTTTTTTATTTTGCGATGAGGTGATGACATGGAACAAAAACAGGAAATGATTATTGTTCTAGATTTTGGAAGCCAGTATAACCAATTAATTACTCGCCGCATTCGCGAGTTTGGGGTATACAGCGAATTGCATCCACATACGATTACAGCGGAAAAAATTCAAGAAATGAATGTAAAAGGAATCATTTTTTCTGGCGGTCCAAACAGCGTATATGATGATAATGCGTTTACGTGTGATCCGAAAATTTTTGAGCTTGGTTTGCCGATTTTAGGAATTTGTTATGGCATGCAGTTAATGACCTATCATTTGGGTGGAAAAGTAGAAAAAGCAACACATCGTGAGTACGGAAAAGCAATGATTCAAGTAAAGAACGCTTCCGCCCTTTTTGAACGTCTCCCAGACGAGCAAGTGGTCTGGATGAGCCACGGCGATTTAGTCACTGCTCCGCCAGAAGGGTTTACTGTAGATGCTGTTAGCGCTTCTTGTCCAATTGCGGCAATGAGCAATGAGGCGAAAAAGTTTTACGCGGTGCAATTCCATCCAGAAGTGCGCCATTCCGTTTACGGAAACGATATTTTAAGAAATTTCGTATTTGACGTGTGCCAATGTAAAGGCGATTGGACAATGGAAAGCTTTATCGATAGCGAAGTGCGCAAAATTCGCGAGCTTGTTGGAGATAAAAAAGTGCTTTGCGCGTTAAGCGGCGGTGTCGATTCTTCCGTGGCGGCTGTGCTTGTGCATCGCGCCATCGGCGATCAACTCACATGTATTTTTGTCGATCACGGGCTCCTTCGCAAAGGGGAAGCGGAAAGCGTCATGAAAACATTCCGCGAAGGATTCCATATGAACGTTATTAAAGTGGATGCGAAA
This sequence comes from Geobacillus sp. CX412, assembly GCF_027942335.1. NCBI lineage: Bacteria > Bacillati > Bacillota > Bacilli > Caryophanales > Anoxybacillaceae > Geobacillus > Geobacillus sp. CX412. The sequence continues at coordinate 3,209,533 of NZ_CP103461.1, read as the reverse complement.
GAGCGCTTTTTATCAAAATTAAAAGGGGTAACCGACCCGGAACAAAAACGCAAAATCATCGGCAACGAATTTATTTATGTGTTTGATGATGAAGCGGCAAAATTAGAAGGAATAGAGTTTTTAGTACAAGGGACGCTTTATACGGATATTATCGAAAGCGGCACGGCGACAGCACAGACGATCAAGTCTCATCATAATGTCGGCGGATTGCCGGAAGATATGAAATTCAAACTCATCGAACCGCTTAATACGCTGTTTAAAGATGAAGTACGCGCGCTTGGAACGGAATTAGGCCTTCCAGATGAAATTGTTTGGCGGCAGCCGTTCCCAGGTCCAGGATTAGGCATTCGCGTGCTTGGCGAAGTGACAGAAGAAAAATTAGAAATCGTCCGTGAATCGGACGCGATTTTACGGGAAGAAATTAAAAAAGCGGGACTTGATCGGGAAATTTGGCAATATTTCACGGTGCTTCCGGACATTCGCAGCGTCGGTGTGATGGGTGATGCCCGCACATATGACTATACGGTCGGCATTCGCGCTGTTACATCGGTGGATGGCATGACAGCGGATTGGGCGCGCATTCCTTGGGAAGTGCTTGAGAAAATTTCTACGCGTATCGTCAATGAAGTGCCGCATGTCAATCGAGTTGTATACGATATTACAAGTAAGCCGCCGGCAACAATTGAATGGGAATGATTTCTGTAAAACGAACAAAAGACGGACATTTATCATTAAATGTTCGTCTTTTTCATTGACATAAAGCGATCGTGCTGATACAATGTACCTATATCGCGAATATTGTCAAAATACGTCGTATAATCCCGGGAATATGGCTCGGGAGTTTCTACCAAGCTACCGTAAATAGCTTGACTACGAGGTATAATGGGGTAGAGAGTGCATTTTTTTGTCCTCTCTATATTCATTATCCCTCTTTAGTCAACGCTTCTGGTAGCTTACTAGAAGCGTTTTTATTTTTATAGGGGGGACAGTAAGTGAAAAAGTATTTCCAATTTGAAGAGCTCGGCACGAATTACCGTACGGAGATCATCGCTGGGATTACAACGTTTTTGTCGATGGCATACATTTTGTTCGTTAACCCGTTTACCCTGTCATTAGGAGCGGTAAAAGATTTTCCTAATGAGCTGCGGATTGACCAAGGTGCGGTATTTGTCGCGACCGCGCTTGCTGCGGCGTATGGTTGTATTTTAATGGGGATTTTAGCTCGTTACCCGATTGCGCTAGCGCCAGGGATGGGACTAAATGCGTTCTTTGCATTCACAGTTGTTTTGCATATGCAAATCCCATGGCAGACGGCATTAGCGGGAGTGTTCGTATCAGGGGTTATTTTTACGATTTTATCTTTAACAGGCATCCGCGAAAAAATTATTGATGCGATTCCGGTAGAGTTGAAGTACGCCGTTGGATCGGGAATCGGGCTATTTATCACATTTATCGGCTTGCAAAATGCAAAAATCATTGTCGATAATCCGGCGACGTTAGTAGGTTTAAGCGATTTAAAAGACGGAAATACGCTATTAGCTATTTTTGGTTTGTTTGTGACGATAATATTAATGGTAAGAAAAGTAAATGGCAGCGTATTTTACGGTATGGTCATTACAGCGATTGTCGGAATGATTTTTGGTTTAATCAAAGTACCAGATAAAATCGTCGGAGCTGTTCCGGATATTTCTCCGACATTTGGCGTTGCTCTTCAGCATTTACCGGACATTTTCTCGTTAAAAATGCTTGGGGTAGTGTTAACTTTCTTCATCGTCGACTTTTTTGACGCAACAGGGACGCTATTAGCAGTAGCGAATCAAGCAGGGCTGTTAAAGGATAATAAACTGCCTCGCGCGGGGAAAGCATTGCTTGTTGATGCAACGGCGGTCATGGTTGGCGCCGTGCTTGGAACATCGACGACGACTTCTTATGTCGAATCATCGGCAGGGGTCGCGGCTGGCGGCCGTTCCGGTTTTTCTGCGGTAGTAACAGGAATTTTGTTTTTGCTGGCACTATTTTTCTCGCCGTTATTAAGTGTTGTTACCGCGCCTGTCACCGCCCCGGCGTTGATTATTGTTGGTGTGTTAATGGTATCTTCGATTGGAGAAATCGATTGGAAAAAACTCGAAGTTGCAATTCCGGCGTTTTTCACGTTAATTACGATGCCGCTTTCGTATAGCATTGCGACAGGGATTGCGGTTGGATTCATCTTTTATCCAATTACGATGATTTTAAGAGGACGCGGTAAAGAAGTTCATCCGATTTTATATGTGTTGTTTGTCATCTTTATCTTATACTTTCTCTTTTTAAGAGAATAGAAAAAGTCCGCCAAAACGGCGGGCTTTTTTATTTGGATTTGGTATAATAGTAGGAAAAATTTATAAAACTGGGAGGGGGACGCTATGTTTATCCACCGCCTGGATGAAGAATCGTGGCTGAAGTTGCTTACAGTGGAAGATGCAGAACGGTTATTTGCGTTAGTTGATTCATGCCGTCCGCATTTGCGGAAGTGGCTTCCGTGGGTGGATTCAACAAAAACAGTAGAGGATTCGAAAGCGTTTATCGCGGGGGGATTGCGGAAATTTGCCGCTGGAAACGGCTTTGAAGCAGGGATTTGGCATAAAGGACAATTAGCGGGAGTCATTGGACTTCATTATATTGATCGCGCGAATAAAAAAACAAGCATTGGCTACTGGCTGGGGAGCAGTTTCAAGGGCTTGGATTAATGACGAAAGCGTGCAAAGCGTGTATCGACTATGCCTTTAATGAATTGAAATTGCATCGGTTGGAAATCCGTTGCGCAGTGGAAAATGAACGAAGCAGGGCAATTCCTGAGCGATTAGGGTTTACAAACGAAGGGACGATCCGGGAAGCAGAGTGGCTTTACGACCATTTCGTTGACCACGTTATTTATGGAATGTTAGAGAGAGAATGGAAACGTTAAAGCGAACTAGAGGGTGCCATACGAATGATCTTTTGTGGCATCTTTCTTTTTGTTTATACTAGAGATTTGACAGCTAAATATATTGCAAACACAAAGAAAAAGTTATTTACCTAATAGTGTTAGGTTGAGGTTATAAACGAAGGTATTGCCGCTAATATTGTACTTGGCGGCTATATAAGGATAAAACGCATGTGCTGTTTGTTTGGCTGTATGTGTGATCGTGGTGAATATAGAATATAGAGTACAGAAAGTGTTGTTTGGTTGGATAAAAATACCTATGGTAAATGGTTGACATTTAATAAGCGATGATGTTATATTAGTAAAGCCGCTTTGATGCGGACGAAAAAAATTAAAAAACATATTGACATGTTAAATTGAAAGTGATATATTATAAGAGTCGCTTTTAAAGAACAAAACAAATGTTCTTTGAAAACTGAACAAAACGAAGCGTCCAAATAGAAAAGCGAAGGCGAGCGACGCCTTGCGGTGTCGGCGCTGAAGCTGAAAAGAAGCCAATCAACTTTCTTTTTGGAGAGTTTGATCCTGGCTCAGGACGAACGCTGGCGGCGTGCCTAATACATGCAAGTCGAGCGGACCGAACGGAAGCTTGCTTCTGTTCGGTTAGCGGCGGACGGGTGAGTAACACGTGGGTAACCTGCCCGTAAGACCGGGATAACTCCGGGAAACCGGGGCTAATACCGGATAACACCGAAGACCGCATGGTCTTTGGTTGAAAGGTGGCTTTTGCTACCACTTACGGATGGGCCCGCGGCGCATTAGCTAGTTGGTGAGGTAACGGCTCACCAAGGCGACGATGCGTAGCCGGCCTGAGAGGGTGACCGGCCACACTGGGACTGAGACACGGCCCAGACTCCTACGGGAGGCAGCAGTAGGGAATCTTCCGCAATGGACGAAAGTCTGACGGAGCGACGCCGCGTGAGCGAAGAAGGTCTTCGGATCGTAAAGCTCTGTTGTTAGGGAAGAAGAAGTACCGTTCGAATAGGGCGGTACGGTGACGGTACCTAACGAGAAAGCCCCGGCTAACTACGTGCCAGCAGCCGCGGTAATACGTAGGGGGCGAGCGTTGTCCGGAATTATTGGGCGTAAAGCGCGCGCAGGCGGTCCCTTAAGTCTGATGTGAAAGCCCACGGCTCAACCGTGGAGGGTCATTGGAAACTGGGGGACTTGAGTGCAGAAGAGGAGAGCGGAATTCCACGTGTAGCGGTGAAATGCGTAGAGATGTGGAGGAACACCAGTGGCGAAGGCGGCTCTCTGGTCTGTAACTGACGCTGAGGCGCGAAAGCGTGGGGAGCAAACAGGATTAGATACCCTGGTAGTCCACGCCGTAAACGATGAGTGCTAAGTGTTAGAGGGGTTAAACCCTTTAGTGCTGTAGCTAACGCGTTAAGCACTCCGCCTGGGGAGTACGGCCGCAAGGCTGAAACTCAAAGGAATTGACGGGGGCCCGCACAAGCGGTGGAGCATGTGGTTTAATTCGAAGCAACGCGAAGAACCTTACCAGGTCTTGACATCCCCTGACAACCCTGGAGACAGGGCGTTCCCCCTTCGGGGGGACAGGGTGACAGGTGGTGCATGGTTGTCGTCAGCTCGTGTCGTGAGATGTTGGGTTAAGTCCCGCAACGAGCGCAACCCTCGCCCCTAGTTGCCAGCATTCAGTTGGGCACTCTAGGGGGACTGCCGGTGACAAACCGGAGGAAGGTGGGGATGACGTCAAATCATCATGCCCCTTATGACCTGGGCTACACACGTGCTACAATGGGCGGTACAAAGGGCTGCGAACCCGCGAGGGGGAGCGAATCCCAAAAAGCCGCTCTCAGTTCGGATTGCAGGCTGCAACTCGCCTGCATGAAGCCGGAATCGCTAGTAATCGCGGATCAGCATGCCGCGGTGAATACGTTCCCGGGCCTTGTACACACCGCCCGTCACACCACGAGAGCTTGCAACACCCGAAGTCGGTGAGGTAACCCTTTAAGGGAGCCAGCCGCCGAAGGTGGGGCAAGTGATTGGGGTGAAGTCGTAACAAGGTAGCCGTACCGGAAGGTGCGGCTGGATCACCTCCTTTCTAAGGATGATACGAAAAGCGAAGGCGACTGGTTAGCCCCGACAGGCGCTGGAGGGCTCGCGAGGAGGCTGTTGCCGCCGCAGCGAGACCGAAGCGGCCCGAGGGGCTAGGAGCCGAAGCTAGACAGTACGAAAAGCGGAAGCGGCTGCCCTTATGGGCTAGTCGGAAGTGGACGCTTCGGGTTTGTTCAGTTTTGAGGGAGCATTTCACTCCTTCAGTCGTTTTGCGTCTGCGTCTACGAGTGGATTCAGAGAAGCTAGATTCCTCGACGCAAGGCAGCAGAGAAGTTGATTCAAGGCAGTAGCCTTGTTCAGTTTTGAAGGAGCATGTTTATGTTCTTTCAAAATAGAGGCTTTGTGTCAGAATTAGTCTTGTGCCTGCGTCTACAAGCAGGTTCGAGGAAGTTAGGTTCCTCGGCACAAAGCTGCAAAGAAGCGAACTCAAAGTAGTAGCTTCGTTCCTTGAAAACTAGATAACCGAAAAGAAAAGCGGAGGCGCCGCGGTTAGCTCTCGAAGCCAAATGTTCTTCACCCGCAGAAGTGCTTGCACTTCGAGGGGGAAGGTTATTTGGCACAAGAGAGCTAGGCGCCGAAGCTAGACATAGGAAGAAGCCGAGAAGCGAAGGCGGCAAGCATGAAGCTGTTTTCGCATGGTTAAGTTAGAAAGGGCGCACGGTGGATGCCTTGGCACTAGGAGCCGATGAAGGACGGGGCAAACGCCGAAACGCTTCGGGGAGCTGTAAGCAAGCGTTGATCCGGAGATGTCCGAATGGGGAAACCCACTGTCCGTAATGGGGCAGTATCCATACCTGAATCCATAGGGTATGGAGGGCACACCCGGGGAACTGAAACATCTAAGTACCCGGAGGAGAAGAAAGCAACCGCGATTCCCTGAGTAGCGGCGAGCGAAACGGGAACAGCCCAAACCAAGAGGCTTGCCTCTTGGGGTTGTAGGACCACTCATGATGGGAGTTACAAAGGAACGGGGTAGACGAAGCGGTCTGGAAAGGCCCGCCAGAGAAGGTGACAGCCCTGTAGTCGAAACTTCGTTCCCCCGAGTGGATCCTGAGTACGGCGGGACACGGGGAATCCCGTCGGAAGCAGGGAGGACCATCTCCCAAGGCTAAATACTCCCTAGTGACCGATAGTGAACCAGTACCGTGAGGGAAAGGTGAAAAGCACCCCGGAAGGGGAGTGAAAGAGAACCTGAAACCGTGTGCCTACAAGTAGTCAGAGCCCGTTCATGGGTGATGGCGTGCCTTTTGTAGAATGAACCGGCGAGTTACGATGACGTGCGAGGTTAAGTCGAAGAGACGGAGCCGCAGCGAAAGCGAGTCTGAATAGGGCGTTAAGTACGTCGTCGTAGACCCGAAACCAGGTGATCTACCCATGTCCAGGGTGAAGGTAGGGTAACACCTACTGGAGGCCCGAACCCACGTACGTTGAAAAGTGCGGGGATGAGGTGTGGGTAGGGGTGAAATGCCAATCGAACCTGGAGATAGCTGGTTCTCCCCGAAATAGCTTTAGGGCTAGCCTCAAGGGAAGAGTCTTGGAGGTAGAGCACTGATTGAGCTAGGGGCCCTCATCGGGTTACCGAACTCAGTCAAACTCCGAATGCCAACGACTTATCCTTGGGAGTCAGACTACGAGTGATAAGATCCGTGGTCGAGAGGGAAACAGCCCAGACCACCAGCTAAGGTCCCAAAGTGCACGTTAAGTGGAAAAGGATGTGGAGTTGCCCAGACAACCAGGATGTTGGCTTAGAAGCAGCCATCATTTAAAGAGTGCGTAATAGCTCACTGGTCGAGTGACTCTGCGCCGAAAATGTACCGGGGCTAAACGTGCCACCGAAGCTGTGGGATGACCATTGGTCATCGGTAGGGGAGCGTTCTAAGCGCGCCGAAGCGGGACCGGAAGGACTCGTGGAGCGCTTAGAAGTGAGAATGCCGGTGTGAGTAGCGAAAACAGAGGTGAGAATCCTCTGCACCGAAAGCCTAAGGTTTCCTGAGGAAGGTTCGTCCGCTCAGGGTTAGTCGGGACCTAAGCCGAGGCCGAAAGGCGTAGGTGATGGGCAACAGGTTGAGATTCCTGTACCACCTCCTCACCGTTTGAGCAATGGGGGGACGCAGGAAGGTAGGGCGAGCAGGCTGCTGGAATAGCCTGTCCAAGCGGTTAGGCTGCCAGATAGGCAAATCCGTCTGGCGCAAAGGCTGAGCCGTGATGGCGAAGGGACCATCGGTCCCGAAGTCCCCGATCCTACACTGCCAAGAAAAGCCTCTAGCGAGGTGAGAGGTGCCCGTACCGCAAACCGACACAGGTAGGCGAGGAGAGAATCCTAAGGTGCGCGGGAGAACTCTCGTTAAGGAACTCGGCAAAATGACCCCGTAACTTCGGGAGAAGGGGTGCTCTCTTGGGTGATGAGCCCGAGAGAGCCGCAGTGAAAAGGCCCAAGCGACTGTTTACCAAAAACACAGGTCTCTGCGAAGCCGAAAGGCGAAGTATAGGGGCTGACACCTGCCCGGTGCTGGAAGGTTAAGGGGAGCGCTTAAGCCGCAAGGCTGAAGGTGCGAACCGAAGCCCCAGTAAACGGCGGCCGTAACTATAACGGTCCTAAGGTAGCGAAATTCCTTGTCGGGTAAGTTCCGACCCGCACGAAAGGTGTAACGACTTGGGCACTGTCTCAACGAGAGACCCGGTGAAATCATACTACCTGTGAAGATGCAGGTTACCCGCGACAGGACGGAAAGACCCCGTGGAGCTTTACTGCAGCCTGATATGGAATTTTGGTATCGCTTGTACAGGATAGGTGGGAGCCTGAGAAGCCGGAGCGCCAGCTTCGGTGGAGGCGCCGGTGGGATACCACCCTGGCGGTATTGAAATTCTAACCCGCACCCCTTATCGGGGTGGGAGACAGTGTCAGGTGGGCAGTTTGACTGGGGCGGTCGCCTCCCAAAAGGTAACGGAGGCGCCCAAAGGTTCCCTCAGAATGGTTGGAAATCATTCGTAGAGTGCAAAGGCACAAGGGAGCTTGACTGCGAGACGGACAGGTCGAGCAGGGACGAAAGTCGGGCTTAGTGATCCGGTGGTTCCGTATGGAAGGGCCATCGCTCAACGGATAAAAGCTACCCCGGGGATAACAGGCTGATCTCCCCCAAGAGTCCACATCGACGGGGAGGTTTGGCACCTCGATGTCGGCTCATCGCATCCTGGGGCTGTAGTCGGTCCCAAGGGTTGGGCTGTTCGCCCATTAAAGCGGTACGCGAGCTGGGTTCAGAACGTCGTGAGACAGTTCGGTCCCTATCCGTCGCGGGCGCAGGAAATTTGAGAGGAGCTGTCCTTAGTACGAGAGGACCGGGATGGACGCACCGCTGGTGTACCAGTTGTCCCGCCAGGGGCACCGCTGGGTAGCTATGTGCGGAAGGGATAAGCGCTGAAAGCATCTAAGCGTGAAGCCCCCCTCAAGATGAGATTTCCCATCGCGTCAAGCGAGTAAGATCCCTCGAAGATGACGAGGTCGATAGGTCCGAGGTGGAAGCGTGGCGACACGTGGAGCTGACGGATACTAATCGATCGAGGACTTAACCAAGCGGAAAAGCGGAGGACGCTAGGAGTTAGACAACGGAAAAGCGGAAGCCGCCTATGCAAAACGGCTTCTTCCAAACAGACGGTTATCTAGTTTTGAGGGAACGAAATCCCTCTTGACAAACGTGATGATTGGAATATAATAATATGTGGCCAATTGAAGTGCTTGCCTAGTGACAATAGCGGAGAGGAAACACCCGTTCCCATCCCGAACACGGAAGTTAAGCTCTCCAGCGCCGATGGTAGTTGGGGCCAGCGCCCCTGCAAGAGTAGGTCGTTGCTAGGCAGGCAAAAAATTAGAGAGCTGACAAGTTCTCTAATTTTTTTGCCCAGCTTATATAAAACCATTGAGTTTTTAATGACGCCATTTAAATCCTCTCCCCCAAAACTAGAAGCGTTATCATCGTTTCCTAGACCCCCTTTTTGATTTAGTATAGGAAACGGAAGCTGTGAAAAGAGGGTGTCCCAAAAATTTGTGGACACCCTCCCTTTTTTATATTTAGAAGGAGAAAGGAGTGATCACTTGCAGGGAAAGCGATGTACTGTAACCCATTTTTATCATACATATTTTCTTACCAATGATTGGTTTGTTTTTGAATGATCATGTTTTTATTGCGCTTTTACGGTAGTTGAAAACATGTCGAATGTAAAAACTATTCTCCTTTTTTGATTTCGATTTTCTTTTTTGTCCCATCAGGGATTAGGCGATGAAGATGAATAAACAATAGACCATTGTGATATGTTGCCTCAATTCGATCTTCCTTTACTGCAAAGGGAAGCGGGATCGTTGTTTCCCATTCTCCTTGAAAAATTCCTTCTTCGATTAATTCGAACCCTTTGAATTGCAAATTAATATTTGCTTTAATTTCTAATGTTTTATAGTACACATAAAGTTCAACATCTTCCATTTTTTCTAATCCCGGTAAACTGACAACGATTAATAGCTCGTTGTCCTTTTTGTATATATTCATGCCAGATTGCTTTTTCGTTGTCGGTAAGAATGATTGGAAACTCCCCAAAAATCTCCTTGAAAAAACTGTTCCCATTGTTTTGTCCATTCGGGAAACGAGTTAAACGGGTTTGACTTCACGGCAACTCCCTCCTCCGCTATTTCATCATATGTTTTCTATACCGTTTTGTGAGAATGAATAGAAAACACGAACATTAATAGTATAAATAAATTAAATGTTCGATTTTATATTGACATCTTCTGAAAAAGGTTGGTAAGATAATAGTAACTTCATAAAGTGAATCACCCTCATATAATTTTGGGAATATGGCCCAAAAGTCTCTACCCAATAACCGTAAATTATTGGACTATGAGGGAAAGGATCGTATTGGTTTTTTCGTCACCTTATAGCCGAGGTATGCCCAGAACGATGCTTTCCCTTATCAATAGAGGGAACGTTCGTTCTGGTTTTTTATATGAAGAGAATCAAAGAGGTGAATGCCACATGCAGCCGCTTGTTGGTGTGATTATGGGAAGTCAATCGGATTGGGAGACAATGAAATATGCTTGCGATATATTAGAAGAATTACAAATTCCGTTTGAAAAAAAAGTAGTTTCCGCCCATCGAACGCCAGATTACATGTTTGAGTATGCGGAGACGGCGGAAGAAAGAGGAATTAAAGTCATTATTGCCGGAGCAGGGGGAGCGGCGCATTTACCAGGGATGGTTGCCGCTAAAACGACGCTGCCGGTGATTGGTGTGCCAGTGCAGTCAAAAGCGTTAAACGGATTAGACTCGCTTTTGTCCATTGTACAAATGCCGGGAGGTGTACCAGTGGCGACGGTCGCCATCGGCAAAGCGGGAGCTACGAACGCGGGGCTTTTAGCAGCCTCGATGTTAGGCATTCATTACCCGCAATACATGGAGGCGCTAAAAAAACGCAGGGAAACGATAAGAAAACAAGTAATGGAAAGCAGTGATCAACTTGTGTAATCGACAAATCATTCCTGGACAAACGATTGGAATTATTGGCGGTGGACAACTTGGGCGGATGATGGCAATCGCTGCGAGAGAAATGGGATTTCGCGTTGCCGTTCTTGATCCAACCCCAGATTCTCCATGTGGCCAAGTGGCGGATATCGAGATTACGGCAGAATATAACGATCTTGAAGCAATTCGAAAGCTTGCTGCGGTGAGTGATGTCATTACGTACGAATTTGAAAATATTGATGCGAATGCTTTAAATTGGCTCGTGGAACACGCGTATGTGCCGCAAGGAAGCAAGCTGCTTGCCATTACGCAAGACCGTGCGATGGAGAAAAAGGCGATTACAGATGCGGGACTTCCTGTTGCACCGTACGTCGAAGTGCAATCCAAAGAGGAGCTGGTTTCGGCCATTGAAACGGTCGGTCTTCCTTGTGTACTCAAAACACGCGCGGCGGCTATGACGGCAAAGGACAATTCGTCATCCGCAACAAAGAAGATGTCAAGGAAGCGCTATCCTTATTAGCGGTTGGCCCTTGTGTATTAGAACGCTGGCTTTCGTTTGATAAAGAAATTTCCGTTATCGTAACAAGAAATGGACTTGGGGAGATGGCCGTATTTCCGGTCGCGGAAAATATTCATGTCGATAATATTTTGCACGAAACGATTGTTCCAGCACGAATTTCCGGGCACATAGCGCAAAAAGCGGTTCGTTATGCGGAAACGCTCGCTGGCTATTTTGGGCTCGTCGGAACGTTAGCGGTTGAAATGTTTTTAACAAAAGAAGGGGATATTTATATTAATGAGCTTGCCCCTAGACCGCACAACTCAGGTCATTATACAATTAATGCTTGTGTGACATCTCAATTTGAGCAGCATGTCCGTGCCATCTGCAACTGGCCGTTAGGAAGCACAGAGCTGCTAAAACCAGCCGTGATGGTGAACATTTTAGGTGAGCATATGGAACCAATCCTTCAGAATATCGAAAAACTAAGCCACGTTCACCTTCATCTTTACGGCAAAAAAGAAGCAAAACCGAAAAGAAAAATGGGGCACGTAACGGTGCTCGCGGAAGATGTCAATGTAGCACTTAAAATGATTGATTCATGGCAAATTTGGAATGATCGGAGGCTGGAACACGTATGATTGAACGTTACACAAGACCGGAAATGGGAGCGATTTGGACGGAAGAAAACCGTTTCAAAGCATGGCTTGAAGTTGAAATTTTAGCTTGTGAGGCATGGGCGGAGCTTGGGGTAATTCCAAAAGAAGACGTCGAGCTTATCCGCAAAAATGCATCGTTTGATATTCAGCGTATCAAAGAAATTGAGGAAGAAACGCGCCATGATGTGGTTGCTTTTACGCGCGCGGTTTCGGAAACGCTAGGCGAAGAGCGAAAATGGGTGCATTACGGTTTAACGTCTACCGATGTCGTTGACACAGCGTTATCGTATTTGTTAAAGCAGGCGAACGAGATTTTGTTGAAAGATTTAGAAAACTTTATTCAAGTATTGAAAGAAAAAGCGCAGGAACATAAATATACGGTGATGATGGGCGCACGCACGGCGTTCACGCCGAACCGACAACATTCGGTCTTAAAATGGCGCTTTGGTATGCGGAGATGCAACGTAATTTAGAACGTTTTAAACAAGCGGCGGAAACGGTGCGCGTCGGGAAAATTTCCGGTGCGGTTGGAACGTATGCAAATATTGATCCGTTTGTTGAACAATACGTATGCGAAAAACTCGGGTTAAAACCAGCGTTGATTTCCACACAAACGTTGCAGCGCGACCGCCACGCGTATTATATGGCGACGTTGGCGCTCATTGCGACGTCGATTGAAAAATTCGCTGTTGAAATTCGTGGTTTGCAAAAAGCGAAGTACGCGAAGTGGAAGAGTTTTTCGCCAAAGGTCAAAAAGGTTCTTCGGCGATGCCGCACAAACGCAATCCGATCGGTTCGGAAAATATGACAGGAATGTCGCGCGTTCTTCGCGGTTATATGTTAACGGCCTATGAAAACGTGCCTCTTTGGCATGAGCGTGATATTTCCCATTCTTCTGCTGAGCGCATCATTTTGCCGGATGCGACGATCGCGTTGAACTATATGCTAAATCGCTTTACGAACATCGTGAAAAACTTGAAAGTCTATCCGGAAAACATGAAGAAAAATATGGATCGCACATTAGGGCTTATTTATTCGCAGCGCGTATTGCTCTCGTTAATTGATGCCGGCATGACGCGCGAAGAAGCGTACGACTTAGTGCAGCCAAAAGCGATGGAGGCATGGGAAAAACAAGTGCCGTTCCGTTCGCTCATTGAAGCGGATGAGCGGATTACAAGCCGTTTAACGAAAGAACAAATCGATGACTGTTTTGATTATCACTATCACTTAAAGCATGTGGATACGATTTTTGAACGGTTAGGATTGTCGTAATGATATATCGGCAAGGAATCCCTTGCCGATGTACAACTAAAAAAATTCTCAATATTCTGGATTAGGGGGCCTTTTTGATGGTCAAAAAGCTAGCATTGCTATATGAAGGAAAAGCGAAAAAAGTGTATACGACTGATGATGCGAACGTATTATGGGTGAGTATAAAGATAGCGCCACTGCGTTTAACGGGGAAAAGAAAGCGACGATTGCGGGGAAAGGGCGTCTTAATAACGAAATTACAAGTGTATTATTTTCAAAGCTTTGTGAAGCAGGAATTCCAAATCATTTTATTCAAAAATTATCTGCTACGGAGCAGCTTGTCAAGAAAGTGACGATTATTCCTCTAGAAGTGGTTGTCCGCAATGTTGTTGCTGGGAGTCTAGCAAAACGGCTTGGCATCCCAGAAGGAACCCGCTTGGAAAAGCCTCTCATTGAATTTTATTACAAAAACGATGACCTCGGTGATCCTCTCTTATTAGAAGATCACATCGCGATTTTAAAGCTGGCTACCTCAGAACAAATTGCTGTTTTGAAGGAACTAGCTTTAAAAGTGAATGACGTATTAACGAAACATTTCGCAGACCGCCGTGTGAGATTAATTGATTTTAAATTAGAGTTTGGCGTTGATGCAGAAGGAGCGATTTTGCTTGCCGATGAAATTTCCCCAGACACTTGCCGTTTGTGGGATATGGAAACGAACGAAAAGCTTGATAAAGACGTATTTCGCCGTGATTTAGGAAGCTTAACGGATGCCTATGAAACGATTTTACAACGATTAGGGGGAGAATCAGCATGTACAAAGTAAAAGTATATGTTACGTTACGAGAAAGTGTGCTAGACCCGCAAGGAACGGCGGTGAAGGGAGCGCTCCATAGCTTGTCTTATAAGGAAGTGCAGGATGTACGAATCGGAAAATTTATGGAGCTTGTCATCGAAAAAAGCGAGCGCGATATTGATGTCCTTGTTCGTGAAATGTGCGAAAAGCTCCTAGCGAATACAGTGATTGAAGACTACCGCTATGAAATTGAGGAGGTAGTCGTACAGTGAAATTCGCGGTCATTGTGTTTCCAGGTTCCAACTGTGACGTCGATATGTATCATGCGATTGCCGATGAATTAGGAGAAGAAGTGGAATATGTATGGCATGATGCGGAAAACCTTGATCGATTTGACGCCATTTTGCTTCCAGGAGGATTTTCCTATGGAGATTATCTTCGCTCCGGAGCGATCGCCCGCTTTTCCAATGTCATGAAAGCAGTGAAAAAAGCGGCAGATGAAGGAAAGCCGGTGCTAGGCGTATGCAACGGGTTTCAAATTTTGCTAGAAGCAGGACTGCTTCCAGGAGCGATGCGCCGCAATAACAGTTTGAAATTTATTTGCCGTCCGGTTTCATTAAGAGTCGAAAATAACGAAACGATGTTTACGTCCGCTTACAAACAAGGGGAAGTGATTACGATTCCAATCGCCCACGGTGAAGGCAATTATTACTGTGATGAGCAAACACTGAAGCGGCTGATCGAAAATCGGCAAATCGTCTTTCGCTATCATGGGGAAAACCCAAATGGAAGCTTGGACGACATCGCTGGAATTGTCAATGAAAAAGGGAACGTACTTGGAATGATGCCGCATCCGGAGCGAGCTGTTGATTCGCTTCTTGGCAGCGCTGACGGATTAAAATTGTTTCAATCGATCGTGAAATATTGGAGGGAAACACATGTCGTTACTGCTTGAGCCAACCCCAACAATGATTAAAGAAGAAAAACTGTATCGGGAAATGGGATTAACGGATGAAGAGTTCGCGATGATCGAGAAAATTCTTGGACGTCTGCCAAACTATACAGAAACGGGAATTTTCTCGGTCATGTGGTCAGAACATTGCAGCTATAAAAATTCTAAACCTGTACTAAAAAAGTTTCCAACGGAAGGAAAACATGTGCTTCAAGGTCCAGGGGAAGGAGCGGGCATCGTTGACATCGGTGATGGGCTGGCGGTGGCGTTTAAAATCGAAAGCCATAACCATCCGTCCGCCATTGAACCGTATCAAGGAGCGGCGACTGGTGTCGGCGGGATCATCCGTGATGTATTTTCGATGGGAGCGCGCCCTATCGCTTTGTTAAACTCGCTTCGGTTCGGGGAATTGACTTCCCGCGCGTAAAATATTTATTTGAGCATGTCGTTGCGGGAATCGCTGGGTACGGCAATTGCGTCGGCATTCCAACCGTTGGCGGCGAAGTGCAATTTGATGCGGCTTATGAAGGAAATCCGCTCGTTAACGCCATGTGTGTCGGCATCATCCGTCATGAAGACATCCAGCGTGGAATCGCATCGGGTGTAGGGAATACGGTCATGTACGTCGGAGCAAAAACAGGACGCGACGGATTCATGGAGCGACGTTCGCTTCCGAGGAATTGACCGAGCAATCAGAAGCGAAACGACCGGCTGTTCAAGTCGGCGATCCATTTATGGAAAAATTATTGCTTGAAGCGTGCTTGGAAGTAGTAAAATCCGATGCGCTTGTTGGCATTCAAGATATGGGAGCGGCGGGCTTGACGAGTTCTTCGGCGGAAATGGCGAGCAAAGGCGGTTTTGGCATCGAGATGAACTTAGATCTTGTTCCACAGCGCGAGGCAGGCATGACTCCGTATGAAATGATGCTGTCCGAATCGCAAGAACGGATGCTGCTTGTCGTCAAACAAGGACGCGAGCAAGAAATTTATGAGTTGTTTGCAAAATATGGGCTCGAAGCGAAAGCGATTGGCAAAGTGACCGATGACAAAATGCTCCGCCTTTATTTTCGTGGGGAAGTCGTCGCCGAAATCCCGGTCGACGCCTTAGCCAAAGATGCGCCAGTATACCATAAACCGTCGAAAGAACCAGCATATTATCGCGAATTTCAAGCGATGGAACCGTATGTTCCGGCTGTTTCCAACTATGAAGAAACGCTGCTTTCGTTATTAGCCCAGCCAACGATTGCAAGCAAAGAATGGGTGTATCAACAATACGATTACATGGTGCGGACAAATACGGTCGTTGCCCCAGGATCGGACGCTGCGGTCTTGCGCATCCGCGGCAACGAACAAGGCGCTGGCGATGACGACCGATTGCAACTCGCGCTACATTTATTTAGATCCAGAAACGGGCGGAAAAATCGCCGTGGCGGAAGCGGCGCGAAACGTTGTCTGTTCAGGAGCGAAACCGCTGGCGATTACAGACTGCTTAAATTTCGGCAATCCAGAGAAACCAGAAATTTTTTGGCAGCTAGAAAAAGCCGTTGACGGAATGAGCGAAGTTTGCCGAGTGTTAGGAACTCCAGTCATTAGTGGAAACGTTTCTTTATATAACGAAACAAATGGAGAAGCCATTTATCCGACACCTGTTATCGGCATGGTTGGACTCGTGGAGGACATTCGTCATATTACTACACAAGCGTTTCAACAAGCAGGCGATCTCATTTATGTGATTGGGGAAGCGAAGCAGGAGTTCGGCGGAAGCGAGCTGCAAAAATTGCTAGAAGGCCGCATTTTTGGAAAAGCACCGGAAATTGATTTAGCAACGGAAGCAAAGCGGCAGCAAGAATTGCTGACGGCGATTCAAGCAGGAGTCGTCGCATCCGCGCACGATATCGCAGAAGGCGGTTTTGCGGTCGCTCTGGCGGAATGCGTGATGAGCACAAACGGCCTTGGCGCGAAAGTAACAGTGGACGGGGATATAACGTCTCAATTATTTAGTGAAACACAATCTCGTTTCATCGTTTCCGTGAAAAAGAAAATCAAGAAAAGTTTGAAAAGCTTGTGGAAGCGAAGCTTATTGGCGAAGTAACAAACGATGGCACGCTTCTTGTTGAACGAGCGAGCGGAGAAGTTGTCATCCAGCTTTCAGTCGAGCAAATGAGAAGCGTTTGGAAAGGAGCTATTCCATGCTTGCTGAAATCAAAGGATTGAACGAAGAGTGTGGTGTTTTCGGCATTTGGGGACACGAAAATGCGGCGCAAATAACATATTACGGTTTGCATAGTCTTCAGCATCGCGGACAAGAAGGAGCGGGAATTGTTGTCGCCCATCAAGGAATGTTGCAAGGACATAAAGGATTAGGGCTTGTTACCGAAGTGTTCAGCAACGGAGAGCTTCAAGCGCTAAAAGGATCGGCCGCCATCGGTCATGTTCGTTATTCAACCGCGGGAGGAGGCGGCTATGAAAACGTTCAGCCGCTTCTGTTCCGTTCGCAAACCGGAAGCATTGCGCTTGCACATAACGGCAATCTCGTCAACGCGATGGACTTAAAGCTTCAGCTGGAGGAGCAAGGTAGCATTTTCCAAACGACATCGGATACGGAAGTATTTGCTCATCTCATTCGCCGCAGCCATGCGCCGACATTCAAAGAGCAAATTAAAGAAGCGCTCACGTATGTTGAAGGAGCGTTCGCTTTCCTGCTATTGACGGAAACAGCGTTGTACGTGGCGCTCGACCCGCATGGGTTCCGCCCGCTTTCCATTGGGCGGCTTGGCAATGCATATGTTATCGCTTCCGAAACGTGCGCGTTTGATGTCGTTGGCGCGACGTATGAGCGGGAAGTGGAACCGGGAGAGCTAATCATCATCAGCGCGGAAGGAATGCGTTCTGAACGATTTGCACAAGCGCAATCACGTTCGATTTGCAGCATGGAATACATTTATTTTGCTCGTCCAGACAGCAATGTCGATGGCATCAACATTCATACAGCAAGAAAAAATCTGGGGAAACGCCTGGCGCTTGAAGCTCCGGTGGAAGCGGACATTGTCACCGGCGTGCCTGATTCAAGCATTTCCGTTGCGATTGGTTACGCGGAAGCCACGGGTATTCCTTATGAGCTTGGGCTCATTAAAAACCGATATGTCGGACGTACATTTATTCAGCCGTCCCAGTCACTTCGCGAACAAGGAGTAAAAATGAAACTTTCCCCGGTACGCGGCGTTGTCGCGGAAAAACGCGTCGTCATGGTCGATGATTCGATCGTGCGCGGCACGACAAGCAAACGCATTGTTGCGATGCTTCGCGAAGCAGGAGCGACGGAAGTGCATGTCCGCATCAGCTCGCCGCCGATCACTCATCCTTGTTTTTACGGGATTGATACATCCACAAAAGAGGAATTGATTGCATCTAATTATACGGTAGAAGAAATCCGCCAAATCATCGGAGCAGATTCCTTGGCGTTTTTAAGTCAGGAAGGGCTGTTAGAAGCGATTGGGCGCTCTCCTCATCTACCATTACGTGGGCAATGTATGGCATGTTTTACCGGAAACTATCCGACAGATATTCATAAAGCGCGGTCGCTGTTTATGGCAACAAAGTAAAAAAGGGGGACTCGACGTGGCAGAAGCATATAAACAAGCGGGTGTGGATATTGAAGCAGGGTATAAGGCGGTCTCCTTGATGAAGCAGCATGTGCAAAAAACAATGCGCCCTGAAGTGCTCAGCGGATTAGGCGGTTTTGGCGGGATGTTCGATTTATCTTCACTCGGCTATCGCGAACCGGTGCTTATTTCCGGGACGGACGGAGTGGGGACAAAACTAAAAATCGCGTTTATGATGGACTGCCATGATACGATTGGAATCGATTGTGTGGCAATGTGTGTCAACGATATCGTTGTGCAAGGAGCAGAGCCGCTCTTTTTCCTTGACTATATCGCGTGCGGCAAAGCAATACCGGAAAAAATCGCGCAAATTGTCAAAGGAATCGCGGACGGCTGCGTCGAGGCCGGCTGTGCTCTTATTGGGGGAGAAACGGCGGAAATGCCGGGAATGTATGACGAAAATGAATATGATGTTGCCGGCTTTGCGGTCGGTATTGCCGAAAAGTCGAAGCTTGTTACCGGCAGTGCCATTCAAGCGGGAGATGCTCTCATCGGACTTGCATCAAACGGCATTCATAGCAACGGCTATTCGCTCGTTCGCTGCATCGTTTTCGAGCAGGCGAAACTTGCGCTTGATCGCGTCTATGAACCGCTTAGTGTTCCATTAGGAGAAGAACTATTAAAACCGACGCGCATTTATGTAAAACCGTTGCTTAACGTGATGAAACAATTTGAAATCAAAGGAATGGCGCATATTACTGGCGGCGGTTTTATCGAAAACATTCCACGTATGCTTCCGAAAGGATTAGGTGCGGAAATTGATTACGGTTCGTGGCCGATTCCGCCGGTTTTTGACCTCCTGCAAGAAAAAGGAAACCTTCTTCGCCGTGATATGTTTTCGATTTTTAATATGGGTATTGGCATGGTGCTGGCGGTAGATAGTGAAATGATTCATCCAGTGATCGCACGCTTAGAAGAACTTGGTGAGAAAGCGTATTTAATCGGCCGCGTGAAACAAGGAGAAGGCGTTTCGTTTGCCGGAGGGGCGATGTCATGAAAAATATCGCCATATTTGCTTCCGGCAGCGGAACGAATTTTCAAGCGATTGTCGATGCGGTGAAAAACGGAATTGTGCCAGCAAGAGTAGCGTTATTAGTATGCGACAAGCCGGGAGCGAAAGTGATTGAACGGGCGGAGCGGGAGCGAATCCCTACGTTCGTTTTTTCTCCGAAAGATTACGACTCAAAAGCCGAATTTGAACAAGCGATTTTAGCTGAGTTGCGAAAACACGAGATCGAATTTATCGCTCTTGCCGGTTATATGCGGCTCATTGGTCCAACATTGCTTGATGCATATGAAGGGAAAATCGTCAATATTCATCCTTCGCTGTTGCCGGCGTTCCCGGGAAAAGATGCGATTGGGCAGGCGTACCGCGCAGGAGTGAAAATAACTGGTGTGACGATCCATTATGTTGATGAAGGAATGGATACAGGACCAATCATTGCTCAACGCGCGATTGCCATTCACGAAGGAGAATCGCTAGCACAGCTAGAGGAGCGCATTCATGAAGTGGAACATGAGCTATATCCAGCTGTATTAAAAACATTACTCGAACATGATAGAAAGGATCGAGAATAATGGCAGTAAAACGGGCATTATTAAGTGTATCGAACAAAGAAGGAATCGTATCATTGGCGAAACAGTTAGTGGAACTCGGTGTGGAAATTATTTCAACAGGCGGAACGAAAAAAACGTTAGAAGAAGCGGGAGTTCCTGTCATAGGCATTTCTGATGTTACCGGATTTCCGGAAATTTTAGATGGGCGCGTCAAAACATTGCATCCGATGATCCATGGGGGACTTCTTGCGATTCGCGACAATGAGCGCCATCAAAGCGAGCTTCGCGAGCATCACATTACCCCAATTGACCTTGTTGTCGTCAATTTGTACCCGTTTCAACAAACGATCGCCAAAAGCGACGTGACGTTTGCCGAAGCGATCGAAAACATTGATATTGGCGGCCCGACGATGCTGCGGGCGGCGGCGAAAAACCATCAATATGTGACGGTTGTCGTTGACCCGGCCGACTATGATACGGTAGTGCAAGAACTAAAAAAACACGGAGATGTCTCGGCAGAAACGAAATTAAAGCTTGCGGCAAAAGTATTTCGCCATACAGCTGCGTACGATGCGATGATTGCGGAGTACTTAACGAATAAAACTGGAGAAGAGTATCCGGAATCATTGACGATCACTTTCGAGAAAAAACAAGCGTTGCGTTATGGGGAAAACCCTCACCAAACTGCGGCGTTTTACAAAAAACCGTTAGGCGCATCTTTCTCGATTGCCCAAGCAATGCAGCTGCATGGAAAAGAATTGTCATATAACAACATTAACGATGCGAATGCGGCATTGCAAATCGTCAAAGAATTTACCGAACCAGCCGCGGTGGCGGTGAAGCATATGAATCCGTGCGGTGTCGGTGTTGGCGCAACGATTTATGAAGCGTTCACCAAAGCGTACGAAGCGGATCCAACCTCGATTTTTGGCGGCATTATCGCCCTAAACCGCGAGGTCGATAAAGAAACCGCCGAAAAAATGCATGAAATCTTTTTAGAAATCGTGATTGCCCCATCGTTTAGCAAAGAAGCGCTCGATATTTTAACACAAAAGAAAAACATTCGCCTTCTTACCGTTGATTTCACGGCGCCAAACACGAAAGAGAAGCTGCTTGTTTCCGTACAAGGCGGATTGCTTGTTCAAGAAACGGATACGCATACGCTCGATGACGCGGAGATTAAAGTTGTAACGAAACGCGAGCCGACGGAACAAGAATGGGAAGCGTTGCGGTTTGCATGGAAAGTGGTGAAACATGTGAAATCGAACGCGATCGTGCTTGCAAAAGACGGAATGACCATCGGCGTCGGTGCCGGTCAAATGAATCGCGTCGGCGCGGCGAAAATTGCGATTGAACAAGCAGGGGAAAAAGCAAAAGGAGCCGTGCTTGCCTCTGACGCGTTTTTCCCAATGGATGATACGGTGGAGGCGGCAGCGAAAGCAGGAATCACAGCAATCATCCAGCCAGGCGGCTCGATTCGCGACGCCGATTCGATCAAAAAAGCAGATGAATACGGAATTGCCATGGTCTTTACAGGAATCCGCCATTTTAAACATTAAGTTGGAGGGAATAACATGAAAGTGCTTATTATCGGACGCGGCGGCAGGGAGCATGCGATTGCCTGGAAAGCCGCGCAAAGCCCGCTCGTAAGTAGGTTATATGCCGCCCCAGGCAATCCGGGGATCGCTCAAGTCGCCGAGCTCGTTTCGATTGATGAGCAGGATGTCGAAGCGCTTGTTCAGTTTGCAAAACAAGAGGGTATCGATCTTACGATCGTCGGTCCGGAAGCCCCGTTGCTTGCCGGTATTGTCGACCGTTTTGTGGAGGAAGGGCTGCGCATTTTCGGGCCACGCAAAGAAGCGGCATTGATCGAAGGAAGCAAGGCGTTCGCGAAAGAGATGATGAAAAAGTACGGCATTCCAACGTCGGAACATGCAACTTTCACTTCGTATGAAGAAGCAAAAGCGTATGTCGAGAAAAAAGGAGCGCCGATTGTCATTAAAGCGGACGGATTAGCGGCAGGAAAAGGGGTTATCGTTGCTGCGACGCTGCCGGAAGCAATGGAAGCACTAAGCGCGATGATGGTCGAAAAACGATTCGGCGAAGCGAGCAAGCAAGTAGTAATTGAAGAATATTTGGAGGGCGAAGAATTTTCGTTCATGGCGTTTGTCCATGGAGAGCGCGTTTATCCGATGGTCATTGCCCAAGATCATAAGCGGGCATATGACAATGATCAAGGACCAAATACAGGCGGAATGGGGGCATACTCTCCTGTACCGCAAATTTCAGCACAAACGATTGATGCGGCGCTTTCGCAAATTATCAAGCCGATGGCGAAAGCGATGGCCGCGGAAGGCAGGCCGTTTACCGGCGTGCTGTACGCTGGATTAATGGCAACAAAACAAGGACCAAAAGTCATCGAGTTTAACGCACGCTTTGGCGACCCGGAAGCGCAAGTCGTTTTGCCGCGTTTACAAAACGATTTGATTCAAGTGATTTTGGACTTGCTTGCGGACCGTGAAATAGAGCTTACATGGTCAGAAGAAGCAGTGATTGGCGTTGTCTTAGCAGCGAAAGGTTATCCAGGAAAATACGAGCGCGGAGCAGTTATTAAAGGATGGGAACAGTTAGGAGAAAGCGCACTGTTGTTCCACGCGGGAACGATGATGGAAAACGGCGCGTTATGCACAAACGGAGGACGCGTGTTGCTTGTTGCGGCGAAAGGGGAGACGCTAAAGCAAGCACAACAAACGGTATATGAGCGAATTTCCTATATTACATGCGATCAGCTGTTTTATCGCCGCGACATTGGAAATAAAGCTATCGAACGCGCTTTTTCCGCACGTACACAAATGTAAGAGCAATAATGCCGCCGATGAGGGATGCAAGTACAAATGACATATCTGTTATATATTCGAGTAACATTTCGAACACTCCTTCGGAAAGACTGGCGTCATCAAGCGCCAGTCTCTTTTTTAAGTAGGATTGAACATCGTTTCATCTTTTATACGTATCGATTGCTCACGGCGATTATTTTCAAATAAAGCGGTCATTGGACAAAAACGTGTAATCCCTTCTCCTACTTTCATTGCGGCAAGCAGCGCAACAATGAGATAAGAAGCGCACCAAGGCCGTCTTGTCATTTTTGCCGTTGCCCATGCAAGCATGGTCAAACCAAAAGTAATACGAATGAGCGCATTGACGATACCGATATTAGCCATCTCCATTTTTCCCTCCTTTTTCATTGTGAAAGCGACTTTAATGCGGTAAAATGATTACATGGCATGATTAGGAAAAAAGGGGACGAGATATAGATGAGCGAACAACGTTATCGTTGGAAAAGTTACGAATTGCGTGAACATGTTGCGATTATTGATGGAAAAAAATCACCGACAAAAGTGTTAACGAACGCGACTTATTTACATTCGTATTTTCGTGAATGGTTGAAAGGAAATATTTGGATATACAATGATCGAATTGTGTATGTCGGGGAACGGTTTCCCGATCGGGTCGATGATCAATGTGAAATCATCGATTGCAGCGGTTATATATTAGTTCCTGGTTATATTGAACCACATGCACATCCATTTCAATTATATAATCCCCATTCGTTTGCGCACTATGCATCGAAATATGGAACGACAACATTGATTAACGATAATTTATTCTTTTTGTTGCACTTATCAGATGATCAAGCCTTTTCTTTTTTAAAGAAAATGAATGCGCTTCCGTCATCGATGTACTGGTGGTGTCGATTGGATGGACAGACGGAGCTGGAGAAAGAAGAAGAACAGTTATCCAACGCCAGAGTAAAGCGGTGGCTGGAACAGGAAACGGTATTGCAAGGTGGCGAGCTAACAGGCTGGCCGAAGCTTCTTGCTGGGGATGATCTGATACTTCATTGGATTCAAGAAGCAAAGCGGTTAAGACGAAAAATTGAAGGGCATTTTCCTGGTGCTTCTGAGAAAACGCTTACAAAAATGATGCTTCTTGGTGCTGATAGCGATCATGAAGCGATGACAGGCAAAGAAGTATATATGCGGCTTTTGCACGGATATACCGTGTCATTACGCCATTCGTCCATTCGACCAGATTTACCGATGCTTTTACAAGAAATAAAGGAACTTGGCATTCATCAGTATGATAAGTTGATTCTCACGACGGACGGATCGCCGCCATCGTTTTATGAAGAAGGAGTCATGGACCGCTTGATTCGCATTGCGTTGGAGCATGGTATTCCTGTTATTGACGCATACAATATGGCTACGGTGAACGTTGCTCGCCATTACGGAATAGAGCACCTTCACGGAAGCATTGCGACAGGAAGAATAGCAAACATTAACTTTTTGCGTGCGAAAGAAGATCCAACCCCTGTGCAAGTACTTGCGAAAGGACAATGGGTAAAGAGAGAGGGAGAGGACTCGATTACATGGCCATCGATCTCGTGGAGCGACTATGGAATGGAGCCGCTTCGCTTATCTTGGCATTTAACAATGGATGATTTACAATTTTCGATGCCAATAGGAATGTATATGGAAAACTCGGTGATTATGAAGCCATATTCAATTTCGATCGATACTTCTCGTGACGAACTGTCCACCGATCATGATGAAAGCTTTTTAGTACTGATGGATCGCCATGGGAAATGGCGTGTCAATACGATATTGAAAGGATTCGCTGCTGGTGTTCACGGACTTGTTAGCTCCTATTCGACTACAGGGGATATTATTTTAATCGGAAAAAGCAAGAAGGATATGTTTCTTGCTTTCCAACGAATGAGTGAAATCGGTGGCGGAATTGTATTAGTGGAAAATGGTGAAATCATTCACGAAATTCCGCTATCTCTCCATGGCATGATGTCGAAACAAAGCGTAGAACAGCTGATCGATGAGGAGAAAAAGTTCGTTGAATTATTAAAACAGCGCGGATATCGTTTTGTGGATCCAATTTATTCGCTATTCTTTTTACAATCGACACATTTGCCGTATGTGCGTATTACACAACGGGGAATTTATGATGTAATGAACAAAACAGTACTCTTTCCGCCGATAATGCGTTAAAATAGAAAAGAAAAAGGTTGTGTGGCTGTTGAGAAAACGTTGGCTTGTTTTATTTAGTGCGCTGTACCTTTTTATGGGCGGTTGTATGCATGAATTAAAAGCACCTCAGCCGAAACCGTCGCCCGTAGAAACACCAAAACAACAGAACATTTCCACACAGGAAGTGTTTCCGCTAACCGGGCTGCCAGCGGAAGGAGCGGTGAACCATCGCGTTATTGCGGTAATGGTGAACAATCATCCAAAAGCGCGGCCACAGTCAGGACTGCAAAAGGCAGATATCGTTTATGAGGTGCTCGCTGAAGGGGATATTACACGGCTTTTAGCGTTATATCAAAGCGAATTTCCGAAAAAAGTAGGCCCTGTGCGCAGTGCGCGCGACTACTATATCGAGCTAAGCAATGGTTATCATGCGCTTTACGTTTGCCACGGTTGGAGTCCAGAGGCAAAAGCGATGCTGGAATCAGGGACAACCGATTATTTAAACGGTTTGTTTTACGACGGAACGTTGTTTAAGCGTGTTTCCTTTCGAACAGCGCCGCATAATTCATATATCACGTTTGCCAATATCAAAAAGGGAGCGGCTGAGAAAGGATATTTGCTTCAAGACCATATCGATCCGCTTCCATTTCGCATCGATGCCCCGAAAGGAGAACAGGTGGACAAAATCGACATTATGTATTCTCACCGTGGCTATGCTCAAGTGCAGTACAAATATGTGCCGGATCAAAAAAGCTATTTCCGCTATAGTGCGGGCGAACAAACCATTGATTATGATACGCATGATCCTATCCAAATTCAAAACGTATTGGTTATTGCGGCGAAGCATAATGTTATCGATTCATCGGGGCGACGCAGTATTGATCTAGTTTCTGGCGGAAGCGGATATTTATTTCAAAACGGAATCGTCAAACAAATCGAATGGGAAAATGTGAACGGGCGCATTTTGCCATATGAAAATGGAGCACCAGTCGGCTTTATGCCAGGCAAAACGTGGATCAATGTTGTTCCGGACTTAAACATAGTAAAGTGGTAAGGGAGGAAATATTATGCAAATCGATAAATTACGCGGCAGGGAAGTGGACCAGCTGTTTAAAGCGATTCTTTCCCTGCGTGACTTAGAGGAGTGCTACCGCTTTTTTGACGATTTATGCACGGTCAATGAAATTCAATCGCTAGCACAGCGCCTAGAAGTAGCGCGTATGCTTCGCGAGGGATATACGTATCATAAAATCGAAACGGAAACAGGAGCGAGCACCGCGACGATTTCACGCGTGAAACGTTGTTTAAACTATGGAAACGACGCTTATGCGATGGCGTTAGACCGCATTAAAGAAGAAGAGAAACAACATTCCGAAGAAGCAAATAACGCACAACAGAAGTAAGCAAGGAGATTCCTTCCAAAGAAAAGGAACTCCTTTTCTTTTTGCCGATTTGTTATAATGAAAAAATGGATAAATCAATGGAGGGTTTTCTATATGTACGATATTCGCCAATGGCGTCATGTGTTTAAGTTAGATCCAAACAAAGGAATTAGTGACGAACAGCTTGAACGCATTTGTGAATCAGGAACAGATGCAGTCATTGTCGGCGGAACGGACGATGTTACATTGGAAAACGTCCTGGAGCTTTTGGCGCGAATCCGCCGTTTTTCCGTTCCATGTGTCCTGGAAATATCAAATCTTGAGTCAGTGACACCGGGATTTGATTTTTATTTTGTCCCAATGGTATTAAACAGCCGCGAAAAGAAATGGATTATCGATTTGCATCATGAAGCGGTAAAACAATTTGGCGACATGATGAACTGGGATGAAATTTTTATGGAAGGGTATTGCATCTTACATAAAAATTGCAAAGCAGCAATGCTTACGGATGCGAATACGGAACTTCAAGAAGATGATGTTGTTGCGTATGCGCGCATAGCGGAGCATATGTATCGGCTGCCAATTTTTTATTTAGAATATAGCGGTTCATACGGAAATCCTGAGCTAGTACAGCGCGTAAAACATGTGTTGAAACAAACGCAATTGTTTTACGGCGGCGGAATCGAAACGGAAAAACAGGCAAAAGAAATGGCACAATATGCTGACACGATCGTCGTAGGCAATGTCATTTACGAAGATATAAAAAAGGCGCTTGCGACCGTAAAAGCAGTGAAACAGTAAATTTGTCGATATGAAAAAAGTGGTGTAAAATAGAACATATGTTTTCTGGTGGTGATCAATATGAATTTTTTGTCGGAAAAATTACTCGCTAACTTAAATGAACAGCAACAAGCAGCGGTAAAGACGACGGAAGGGCCGCTTCTCATTATGGCGGGGGCGGGGAGCGGGAAAACGCGTGTATTGACGCATCGGATCGCTTATCTAATGGCGGAAAAACGCGTCGCACCGTGGAATATTTTAGCGATTACATTTACAAATAAGGCGGCGCGTGAAATGAAGGAACGCGTGCAGGGACTTCTTGGCGGAGCAGCCGAGGAAATTTGGATTTCCACGTTTCACTCCATGTGTGTCCGCATTTTGCGCCGCGATATTGATCGCATCGGCATTGACCGCAATTTTTCCATTTTAGATACGACCGACCAACTCTCTGTTTTAAAAAATATTTTAAAAGAAAAAAACATCGATCCGAAAAAATTTGATCCACGCGCGATACTCGGCACGATCAGCAATGCGAAAAATGAATTGCTCACCCCTGAAAAGTTCGCGAAAAAGGTGAGCAGCTACTATGAAAAAATCGTCAGCGACGTATACGAAGAATATCAGAAGCGGCTTTTGCGCAACCATGCGCTCGATTTTGACGACTTAATTATGACAACCATTCAATTGTTTGAGCGTGTGCCGGAAGTGTTGGAACATTATCAATATAAATTTCAATACATTCATATTGACGAGTATCAAGATACAAACCGGGCGCAATATGTGCTTGTCAAAATGCTTGCGTCGCGTTTTAAAAACATATGTGTCGTTGGCGATGCGGATCAGTCGATTTACCGCTGGCGCGGAGCAGATATTCAAAACATTTTATCGTTTGAAAAAGATTATCCGAACGCGAAAGTCATCTTGCTTGAGCAAAACTATCGCTCCACCAAGCGGATTTTACAAGCGGCAAACGAAGTCATTGAACACAACGTGAACCGTAAGCCGAAAAAACTATGGACGGAAAACCCGGAAGGACAAAAAATCGTCTATTACGAAGCGATGAACGAATCGGATGAAGCGCAATTTGTTGTTGGTAAAATAAAAGAATATGTGGACAGCGGAAAACGCCGATATTCTGATTTTGCCATTTTATATCGCACGAACGCTCAATCGCGGGTCATGGAAGAAGTGCTTTTGAAGTCGAACATTCCTTACCAAATTGTCGGCGGTTTGAAGTTCTATGACCGTAAAGAAATTAAAGATGTTTTGGCATATTTGCGGGTGATTGCAAACCCGAATGATGATATTAGTTTGCTGCGCATCATTAATGTGCCGAAACGCGGCATCGGTGTTTCCTCGATCGATAAAATCGTAAGCTATGCTTCCGAAAACGGATTATCGGTATTTGAAGCGCTCGGTGAACTAGAACATATCGGACTTTCTGCCCGCACCGCTGCTTCATTGATCGAATTTCGACGTCAGCTCGAACAATGGGCGCAGCTGCAAGAATATGTTTCTGTCACAGAACTAGTCGAAGAAGTGTTGGACAAGTCTGGTTATCGAGAGATGCTGAAAGCGGAAAAAACGTTGGAGGCGCAAAGCCGATTAGAAAACATCGATGAGTTTTTATCGGTAACGAAACATTTTGAAAATGTAAGCGAAGATAAGTCATTAATTGCGTTTTTAACAGACTTGGCATTAATTTCTGACATTGATCAGTTAAATGAAACAAACGGCGAAAATCAGGATGCGGTAGTGTTAATGACGCTCCATTCGGCAAAAGGGCTGGAATTTCCGGTTGTCTTTTTAATCGGGATGGAAGAAGGTATTTTTCCTCATAGCCGTTCACTTGACGATGGAGACGAAATGGAAGAAGAACGTCGCCTCGCTTACGTCGGGATCACCCGCGCGGAAGAAGAGCTGTTTTTAACGAGCGCGCAAATGCGGACATTGTTTGGATATACAAATATAAATCCGGTATCCCGTTTTATTCGCGAAATTCCAGAAGAGCTAGTGGAACGGGTAAACAAAAGAACGCCATGGACATCGGCCGCGGCGGGAAAACAAACGACTGTCCGTAAAATCGCAATCGCCTCTTCTACTGGCGGAGAAGCGATCCCTTGGAAAGTTGGAGATAAAGTCGAACATAAAAAATGGGGAATCGGCACCGTTGTCAGCGTTCGCGGAGAAGGGGAGGATAAAGAGCTTGACATCGCGTTCCCAAGCCCGATTGGTATTAAACGGCTGCTTGCGAAATTTGCTCCGATTACAAAGGTGTAAGAAAGGAGAAACCGAAAATGGACCGACAAGCTGCGATGAAACGAATCGAAGAGCTTCGAGAGCTTTTAAATAAATACAATTATGAATACTATGTTCTGGACCGTCCGTCTGTACCGGATGCGGAATATGATCGGCTGATGCAAGAGCTCATCGCATTAGAAGAACAATATCCGGATTTAAAAACGAAAGACTCTCCGTCGCAACGCGTGGGCGGGCAGGCGTTAGATGCGTTTCAAAAGTGGAACATCGCACGCCGATGCTAAGCCTTGCGAACGCGTTTAACGAAGGTGATTTGCGCGATTTTGACCGCCGTGTGCGTCAAGAAGTCGGCGATGATGTCGCCTATGTGTGCGAGCTGAAAATCGATGGGCTGGCTGTTTCCGTCCGCTACGAAGACGGCTATTTTGTCCAAGGAGCGACGCGCGGCGACGGGGTGACCGGCGAAGATATTACGGAGAACTTAAAAACGATTCGTTCCTTGCCGCTTCGTCTGAACGAACCCGTGACATTAGAAGCGCGCGGCGAAGCCTACATGCCGAAAGCGTCGTTTGAGCGATTGAACGAACAGAGACGCAATCGCGGGGAAGAGCTGTTTGCCAATCCGCGCAACGCCGCCGCAGGTTCTTTGCGTCAGTTGGATCCGAAAATCGCCGCATCGCGTCACCTGGATTTATTTGTATACGGCCTTGCCAACGCGGAAGAATTAGGAATTGATTCTCATAGCGCGGCGCTCGATTATTTGCAGCAGCTTGGGTTTAAAACAAACCCGGAACGCCGCCGCTGTGCTAATATCGATGAAGTCATTCAATTTGTGAATGAATGGCATGAAAAACGCTCGCATCTACCTTATGAAATCGATGGGATTGTAGTGAAGGTGGATTCATTTGAGCAGCAAAAACAACTAGGTGCGACCGCGAAAAGTCCGCGTTGGGCCATTGCTTATAAATTCCCGGCTGAGGAAGTGGTAACGAAACTGATTGGCATCGAATTAAGCGTCGGGCGCACAGGAGTCGTTACCCCGACAGCGATTTTAGAGCCGGTGCGCGTTGCAGGTACAACGGTACAACGCGCCACCCTTCATAATGAGGATTTTATTCGCCAGAAAGATATCCGCATTGGTGATTCGGTCATCATCAAAAAAGCGGGGGATATTATTCCAGAAGTAGTGAATGTCGTGCCAGACCGGCGGACGGGAGAAGAAGTGCCGTTTGTCATGCCGACCCATTGCCCGGAATGTGCAAGTGAACTAGTTCGTTTAGATGGTGAAGTGGCGCTCCGGTGTATTAACCCGAAATGTCCAGCGCAAATTCGCGAAGGATTAATTCACTTCGTATCACGTCAAGCGATGAACATCGAGGGACTTGGCGAAAAGGTCATTTCCCAGCTATTCCGTGAAGGACTCATTCATGATGTTGCGGATATTTATCGATTGACGAAGGAGCAGCTCATCCCTTTAGAACGTATGGGGGAAAAATCGGCAGCCAATTTACTCCATGCCATTGAAGCGTCCAAACAAAATTCGCTAGAACGTCTTCTCTTCGGTCTCGGCATTCGCCATGTCGGCGCAAAAGCCGCCAAAGTGTTAGCGGAACATTTTGAAACAATGGATCGTCTGCAAACAGCGACAAAAGAAGAATTAATGGCAATTCACGAGATTGGTGAAAAAATGGCTGATTCGATTGTCACGTATTTTGCGAAACCGGAAGTAAAAGAACTTCTAAACGAACTGCGCGCTTACGGTGTCAACATGGAATACAAGGGCCCGAAAACGCCAAAACCTGGCGATGTTCATTCATATTTTGCAGGAAAAACAGTTGTATTAACAGGAAAACTTGAATCATTGTCGCGCAATGAGGCAAAAGAAAAAATTGAACAGCTTGGCGGCAAAGTCACTGGCAGTGTGAGCAAAAATACAGATTTAGTCATTGCCGGAGCAGATGCAGGCTCGAAGCTTGCGAAAGCACAGCAGCTTAACATCGAGATTTGGGATGAAGCGAGATTTCTTCAAGAAATTGAACAAAATAAGTAGGTGTGGAAAAATGAAGAAACGGATGATCATATTCACTGCACTTCTTCTTTTCCTTTCTTCCTGCGCTCCAAAATTTGATGAGGAAGAGGTAGTACAGAAGAAAGACAATAAGGAGCAAAAAGCAGTGATTCCAAAATATAACATTTCCGATTCTTATTACCGTGTTGTGCTGCCGTTTAAAGTCTCAGGAGCACGGGGAGAAGTAGTAGAAGATTTAAATACCCGTTTGGATGTGGATGAATTTGAAACAGGGCTTATGCGTGTAGCACAAGACCGCTTTTCTCCAGAAGAATATTTATTCCAAGAAGGGCAATACTTAGATAAAAAAACGGTGAAACGTTGGCTGAAAAGAGAACGGACTCCTAGTCAGCTAAAAAGAGAAAAGATGAAGCCTTCCGAAAACGTCGGCTTAAATCCACCTATTAGCGACAGCGGAACGAATGAAGAAAAAAATAAAAAAAGCCCGATTTATTTAGCAAGCATTTTGGAGCATGATTATTTAGTCAAAACGAGTGACAATAAAGTAAAATTAGGCGGAGTAGCCATTGGATTAGCATTAAATTCCGTTCATTACTACGAAACGGAACAAGGCTATCCGCGCGAGGTAAAAATCAAAGATGATGTTATTGAAAAGGAAGGAAAACGAATCGCAGCGGAAGTTCTTTCCCGCCTTCGCCATATCAAAGAGTTGAAAGAGGTTCCGATTACGATCGCGCTGTTCAAACAAGCGCCAAAATCTTCGGTTATTCCAGGCAACTTTTTCGCTGTTGCGCATGTGGATGAAGGAAGCGATACGATTGACGAATGGAAAGCCATTCATGAAGAGTACTATTTATTTCCATCCGATGAAGCGCAAAAAAACCATCGGGATGACTGGTTAAAGTTTAACAATTTTAAATCGGATATTGAGGAATTTTTCCCAAATTACACAGGAGTTGTCGGAAAAGCGCTATACCGTAATGATCAACTGCAACAGCTGA
Source organism: Geobacillus sp. CX412 (assembly GCF_027942335.1). Taxonomy (NCBI): domain Bacteria; kingdom Bacillati; phylum Bacillota; class Bacilli; order Caryophanales; family Anoxybacillaceae; genus Geobacillus; species Geobacillus sp. CX412. The sequence continues at coordinate 3,177,120 of NZ_CP103461.1, read as the reverse complement.
CGATTAACATCTCGATGCCGTTTTACGGAAAAGCGGAAGTGATAGGATTTACCCAATATGTTACAGGCCTGGTCATGGAAAAGTTTCCGAATTATATTAATGTAAACGTCTATATTTCTTCTGTAGGTGGACCGGAAAGCATTATTATTCGTCAAGCGAAGGCAGATCAACCTTTTGTTCATATTTACCAATAATTTTTTTGCTTTTGCAAAAAATTGAATAACGTTTCTTTATCCGTTAGAATGATAGATGTAGGCTGTAAACGCTTTTTTCGTAATCTGACCAAAGGGGGAAAATCATTGATGGTACAACCTTATAAGCATGAACCACTTACAGACTTTACCGTAGAAGCGAATCGAAAAGCGTTTGAAGAAGCGTTGAAAAAAGTCGAGGCGGAACTTGGCAAAGACTATCCTTTAATTATTGGCGGTGAACGGGTTACAACCGACGAGAAAATCGTTTCAATTAACCCTGCGAATAAGACAGAAGTAATCGGCCGTGTGTCGAAAGCGAATAAAGAACTTGCGGAAAAAGCGATGAAAGTTGCCGATGAAGCGTTTAAATGGTGGAGCAAAACAAAACCGGAGGCGCGTGCAGATATTTTATTCCGCGCTGCTGCGATTGTGCGCCGCCGCAAACATGAATTTTCGGCATTGATGGTAAAAGAAGCGGGTAAACCGTGGAAAGAAGCGGATGCGGATACGGCGGAAGCGATTGACTTTATGGAATATTACGCTCGCCAAATGTTGAAATTAAAAGACGGCATTCCAGTAGAAAGCCGCCCGGGCGAAACAAACCGTTTCTTCTATATTCCGCTTGGCGTCGGCGTTGTCATTTCGCCGTGGAACTTCCCGTTTGCGATTATGGCTGGTACGACCGTCGCATCGCTTGTTACCGGCAATACGGTACTGCTCAAGCCAGCGAGCGCTACCCCAGTAGTTGCTTACAAATTCGCAGAAGTATTGGAAGAAGCAGGGCTTCCTGCGGGAGTATTAAACTACATTCCAGGAAGCGGTGCGGAAGTTGGCGATTACTTAGTAGACCATCCGCGCACTCGCTTTATTAGCTTCACTGGTTCCCGCGATGTCGGCATCCGCATTTATGAGCGTGCGGCGAAAGTGCATCCAGGCCAAATTTGGCTCAAACGCGTTATCGCCGAAATGGGCGGTAAAGATGGTATTGTTGTCGACAAAGAAGCGGATTTAGAATTAGCGGCACAATCGATTGTCGCATCTGCGTTTGGTTTCTCCGGCCAAAAATGTTCGGCTTGCTCGCGCGCCATTATCGTCGAAGATGTGTATGATCAAGTATTAAATCGCGTTGTGGAGTTGACAAAGCAATTAAAAGTCGGCGATCCAGCGGAACAAAGCACATTTATGGGTCCAGTCATCGACCAATCGGCATACAACAAAATTATGGAATATATCGAAATCGGCAAAAAAGAAGGACGTCTCATGACAGGCGGCGAAGGGGACGATTCCAAAGGCTTCTTCATTCAACCAACCGTATTTGCTGATGTCGATCCAAATGCTCGCATCATGCAAGAAGAAATTTTTGGTCCAGTTGTCGCGTTTACGAAAGCGAAAGATTTCGATCATGCGCTTGAAATCGCCAACAACACCGAATACGGCTTAACTGGCGCCGTCATCTCCCGCAATCGCGCCAACCTTGAAAAAGCGCGCGAAGAATTCCATGTCGGCAACCTTTACTTCAACCGCGGCTGCACAGGCGCCATCGTTGGATACCAACCGTTCGGCGGCTTCAACATGTCCGGCACCGACTCGAAAGCGGGCGGCCCTGACTACTTAATTCTTCATATGCAAGCAAAAACAGTATCAGAAATGTTTTAATGAAAAACCCTCTCTGCGCAGGCAGGGAGGGTTTTTTGTGCTGGCGCGGTTCCTTGAATTTAAACATTTTTTATTGATTCTCACGTTACGTGAAGTTTTATGATAGTGTCAGAAGGGGGGAGAAATATGAAGAAGGTGTATCCAATCGGTGAGTTTGCGAAAAAAACAGGCCAAACAATACGAACTCTTCACTATTATGATGAAATAGGGATTTTGAAACCATCGCATGTATCGAGTTCTGGACGCCGATTTTACAGTGAAGATGAGATCATTGCATTGCAAAAGATTGTGGCACTGAAGTTTTTAGGTTTTTCCCTTGAGGAAATTAAAAATTTTATGCAAGAAGAAAAATGGGATTTAAAAGAATCGCTTGCTTTTCAAAAAAAGCTTTTGCTGCAAAAGCGTGAACATATTGACCGTGTCATAAAGGCAGTGACGCATGCCCAGCATCTTATCGAAGAACGAGAAACGGTTGATCCGAATATGTTTTGCATGCTGATTAACTCTATCCAAATGGAAAATAAACATAAAGAATGGCTGAAACAATTTATGCCAGATGAAACAGTGGAAAAAATGTTTGACATTAGCGAAGAAAAACAGTTGGAATATGGGAAGAAGCTGCTTGAAATTTTCGAAAAGCTAAAAGAGTGCTATGGAAAAGATCCGAGCGATAACGATGTGCAATCGCTGATAGAAAAACTTTTCTCTATCGCAAAAGAAGTTGCAAAAGAAGTTTTCGATGAAGATTTATCACTATTTCATTGGAAAGGGGATGAACTTGCAGAAGAGCCAATGCTGTTTTCATCTCCTTTTTCCAAAGAAGAAGAGGAATGGGTGGCAAAAGCTATAGAAATATTTTTAGCGAAAGAAGGAGTAGATTGGAATGAAGAAGAATCGTGATATGCCGATAGACAATTGGCAATCTTTCTGGGAGTTAATCAAGAGCACGAATCCGCCAAAATGGATTTTTGTCACTGCTATTACTCTTAGTTTGATCGAGACAGGGGTTGGACTCATCGTACCATGGTTTACGAAATCTCTTGTTGACCAGATCGCTGCATCTACGGTAGAACCATCGATTATTATTTTACTTGCGGCTTCATTTATTTTGCAAACGATCACTTCCGGCTTTTCTTATTACTTCCTCACCTATATTGGGGAATATGTGGTGGCGGCGATTCGTAAAAAGGTTTGGAATCAAGTTTTATTATTGCCTATTTCTTTTTTCGACAATCACCAATCTGGAGAAACGATGAGCCGAATTACTCAAGATACCAACACGGTAAAAATGCTAATCACCCAACATTTAGTTACGTTTCTGACTGGATTGATCTCGGTCGGAGGGGCTGTTAGCATTCTCCTTATTATCGACTGGAAAATGACCCTTATGATGGTGACGGCCGTTCCAGTTTCGCTCCTCATTCTCTGGCCGCTTGGGCAAAAAATGTACAAAATTTCAAAAGCTACCCAAGATGAAATGGCCAGTTTTTCAGCCAATCTTGGCAGAGTGTTATCCGATATTCGTCTTGTTAAAGCTTATTGTGCAGAGAAAGAGGAGCAAAAAAACGGGGAACTAGGGATTTTTCATTTGTTTCAATTTGGGCTGAAAGAAGCGAGAATACAGGCTGTCATTTCCCCGTTTATGACATTTGTGATGATGCTCGTTTTAGTCGTTTTAATCGGTTATGGCGGCGTTCGTGTAGCCTCAGGCACGCTTTCATCCGGCTCGCTTGTCGCCATCATTATTTACATGGTTCAAATCGTTGTTCCGTTTAGTCAGATGGCTGTATTTTTCACTTCATTTCAAAAAGCAATGGGCGCAACAGAACGAATCCAACGCATTTTATCTTTAGAGAAAGAACCAAGCGGCAGCTTGCCTGCGGTGCAAAATCCTGAGCAAGACATACATTTCCGAAATGTTTCCTTTTCTTATAAAAAAGGGGAGCCTGTACTCAAACAAGTAACGCTCACTATTCCTTCAGGGAAAACAACAGCTATTGTTGGTCCGAGCGGCGCCGGAAAAACGACATTGTTTGCTTTGTTAGAACGATTTTACACACCCGATGAAGGAGAAATATTGCTAGGGGAAACCAATATTGAAGATTTTGACTTGTATTCGTGGCGCAGTCAAATCGGTTATGTTTCTCAAGAAAGTCCAATGATGTCAGGAACGATCCGCGACAACATTTGCTATGGGCTAAATAAAGACGTGACTGATGAAGAAATAGAACGGGCAGCCAAACTGGCAAATGCAGCGGAATTTATCGAACGGCTTCCAAACGGATATTTGACGGAAGTCGGGGAACGGGGAATCAAATTATCAGGTGGACAGCGGCAGAGAATTGCCATTGCCCGCGCTCTTATACGCAATCCGAAAATTCTTCTCCTTGACGAAGCAACCTCAAACCTGGACAGCTCATCGGAAGTTCTTGTTCAAAAGGCCTTGCAGCGGCTGATGGAAGGAAGAACAACACTTGTCATTGCTCATCGCCTCTCAACCGTTGTCAATGCAGACCAAATCGTTGTATTAGAGAATGGGACCATCACTGGGGTCGGAACACACAGCGAATTGCTGCAAACTCATCCGCTCTACAGAGAACTGGCCGAACAACAACTACAAACAATGTCAGAGTAAACAAAAAATAAATTTTTTTGGGGCGTGACGGGTGCGACTTCGCGATGAGTTTACGAAACATTTATCATCCGGTTGAAAAAGACGGGATTGTAGAAATGCAGATTATCGCGATCGGACCGAGAGATCGCAATGAAGTGCATGAAATGGCAAAATCGAGACTTCATCTTTTTTTTGAAGAAGTTCAACAACGTGAAAGATAATTTGAATTCTTCCCACAATACGTAGGGAGGGTATTTATTTTTTAAAACCCCTCTATTTTAGCGGAGCAACAATTATATTGTGATTTGATTTACAATATCCTGTCATTTCGTGTCGATACTCCGTCAAAAAATGGCGGGGTTCCGACACGATGTTGGCGGTGAAGGAACAAGGGATCATAAATATAATTGAGTATAGGGAGCATTCCTGTTAGAAGTTTTTTCGGGGACTTGAATAAAAAAGCCCTCTTGGTATGATTCGGGGGTGTCAATCTGTGAATTGACCCCTAATTTGAATACCAAGGAGGACTATACATGCATTCTATCTCAAACAAGAAGATTAATCAAGTCACCGAACAAACGCTGGTTGTTGGGATGGATATCGCGAAAAAGAAGCATTATGCCTGCTTTGTGGATGAGCGAGGGAGGGTGCTGAAAAAATCGTTTCCCGTTCCGCAATCCAGAGAAGGGTTGGAAGGGTTGTACCAGTGCATCGTGAAAGTGATGGAGGAATTTGAAAAAACGGAAGTGATCGTTGGCATCGAGCCAACGGGACATTATTGGCTCAATCTCGCTTACTTTCTTGACGAGAAGGGCATTCCTCTCGTGATGACAAACCCGATGCACGTGAAGCGCTCCAAAGAGCTGGACGACAATCTTCCAACCAAGCACGATGCGAAAGATGCGCTCGTCATTGCCCGATTAGTAAAAGACGGCCGATTCAGCTATCCGCGTATTCTGAAAGGGATGGAGGCGGAGCTGCGCGTAGGGGCGACATTTCGCTCCAAATTGGTGGGAGAACAGGGAGCAGTTCGAAATCAGATGATTCGCTGGCTTGATCGATATTTTCCGGAATTTTCCCAAGTTTTCCCGTCATTTGGGAAAATGGCGCTCGCGGTGCTGGAATATACGCCATTTCCGAGTGATCTGGCAGGAAAAGAGCTAGAAGAGGTTCTCGCCCTTTACCGGCAAAGTGAGGGGTTACAATCGCCGCAAAGGCCGAAAGCGAAGAAGTTGATGGAATTGGCCCAACACTCCATTGGCGTAACGGAAGGGCAACAGATGGCCCGTATCGAAATTGCCACGCTTGTCCGCCGGTACCGCCAGCTGGAAAAAGAGATCGAGGCATTGACAGAACAGCTGATTGAACTAGTTCAAACCTCCGTCGAATACGAATGGCTGAAGACCGTTCCGGGCTTAGGCGATGCGACCATCGTAGAACTGTTATCAGAGATCGGGAGTTTCTCCCATTATCAGGATCCGCGGCAGCTTATCAAATTAGCGGGCCTGACGCTGCGGGAACATTCCTCCGGCCAACACAAAGGGCAAAAACGGATCTCGAAGCGTGGAAGAAGGCGGTTGCGCGCCCTTCTGTTCCGGGTGATGATGCCGATGATCCGTCACAACGAAGCGTTTCGGCAGCTGCACGACTATTACACGACACGTCCTGATAATCCGTTGCGGAAGAAGCAATCGATTGTGGTGTTATGCGGAAAATTATTGAAGGTATTGCACGCTGTATGTACGAAGCACCAAGCGTTCGATGCGAAGCGAATGATGCAGGACATCTTTGGCCTCGAAACGGCTGCTTGATGCCTATAGTCTCGATTCTCTAGACAACAAGGATGACACGGAGAAGCTGGCGCGATATCATCCATTCGACCTTGAGTCCCTAAAGGAGCTTAGCCGGCCTCTGCCTGATGACTAGACCGAACGAAGGAATGTAGGCACAAGGATGCCAAGAGACATAGGAGGGTTCGTCATCATCAGCGATGCAGAGATCCAAGGTGCATCCATACGCTTCCCCCACTACAACCAAATTTAACCAGTAGTGGCCGCGAAGCGTACCCAGTCAATGTAAGATATACACATATTTAAGAAATAATGTTAGGAACTTTGTCGAAAAATATTTTTTTGACACCTCTGAAACGGCTACAACCGTTGATATATCAACATTTATAGAGGGAGGCTGAAAAATGATAAAAAAGTATTTTTCTTTACTTATGACATTTGTGATAGCAATAGGGTTAATTTTCCCATTTCCGAACTTGACAGATGCACATAAAGGGACGGAAGAATTTCATGACTGTGAATGCGGTAATAAGGAAGTCGTAGAAAAACCTGAAGGATTTGAAATATTAGAAGAAAATAAGGTTCGACAAGCTTATAGTTCTTTACACAATGAAAGTGAATTTAAAAAAGCGATAAAGTGGTTAAAAGATGAAGGCCTAAAAATTAATCCAAAAACAGGTGCTGGTATTGAAATGGATTCACTCATCCTAAAAATCAACGGAAGGAAGTTCCAACAAGTTGATCACTATGCATGGAGAGCTGATTCGAAAGACAATAAAAATATAGGAATTTTAGTAGTTGTTTTGGATAAAAAAACAAAGGAAGTATTACACTTAAAAGCGGATATTTTTTATAATATAAATGGAGATCGTTATTCACATGTTCAGAGTTATATTATGGGAGAAGGGTTAACGGAAAAAATTCCATTTGAGGTAGCTAATCAAATCAATAGTCCAAATTCAAATACAGTTACTATTCAAAACGTATTTTTTGATCCATGTGTTCACGCTTCTATTTGGGTCTGTTTATATCACTGCGGAATTTGGGCAGCAGCAACAGGTTCTGTAGGAGGAGCCGTTTGTTCTGTTATTCGCGGCTATGCATTTGCATATGCTTGCAGTTAGTCGTTCATAAAACGGGGTGATCCACATCTTTTGTAGAATCTTTTGGTCTGTAAATGTGTCATTGGCAGGTATTTTAATCGGGTATTGTTTGTATTACACATTTCATAAAAAAATTTCAATTTTTTTAATAGTTTTACTGTTGTTAGGCATATCTCATATGATTGTGAGTGTTCTAGGATACAAGAAATATGTGGGTAAAGGATTCCTGTTTAAATAGCCAAGATGCTAGGCACCTATCGGTAACCGATGGCTAGTTTATTACGCAGTGGTCGTGACAGTGATTGGCTTCTTGCTCTTGTATTGCGGTGTGTCGAAAGTTCCAACCAGCACGTCGGCTTATATTGACCGAGGTGACCGCTGTGTCCGTTCTGCTTTTGCCTGCCCCTAGAAGCGTTCCAATGTGGGTGTCTAGCTGGTTGCTATTTGTGCTGTTAGTCATTTTCATCACAGTTCTCCGGGAGGAATCGCCCGATTCAGCATTCCATTCATCCTCCACACGGGTACAATCCTAATTCAATCCTCTCCATATTATCTGGTTAAGAATAGCTGTAAGCTGACGTCAGTACTCAACAGGCGTCAGCTTGTTTAATGAACACCTAGCACACGAGTGTTAAGTCCCCGGACAGCGAAGGAACTATTAGTGTAAACTTTCACCCATGGTGCTAATTGAACTCTATTGTTCAACTTGCCCAAGGATAACGAACGTGTAAGTTGGGAAAATATCATCTAATGCTGTTTTAAAACCTTCTACGCTGTTTGCACGAATCGATGCAATGGGAAACGAGTCCATAAGCACTGAAAAAGTGGCTTCCGCGATTTTGCGTTTTCGACGCATCCATTGTGCCCACTTTTTTCTGTGATTTCTATTCGATTCTAGAAATAGGATAACTGGATAAAACAGGTTTATCAGATAGTATATTGTGAAGCTCTTTTTGTCAAGAAAAGAGGGGTGTTTTAGAATTTCTATCGATTGGAAGAAGGAATTTCACGAATTTTGTTGTAATTTATCTATTGGAAATATTTGTGTGGGATGTTGGTGAAATCATGGAAAAAGAGATAAGGTGAAATTCAAATGACTACTTTATTTGTAAACGAAGTCAAAAATCAAAGTATCGATATAGGGAATATGGGCCGCTATCATTTTGAGTTTCTTCAGCCGATTTTGGAACATAAACGCTTTGTCTTCCTTGGGGAGAGCAGCCATTGCGTCAAAGAATACAGTCTAGCAAAAGTAAGCCTGATTAAATATCTTCATGAAGAATTGGGGTTTCATGTACTTGCCTTTGAAAGCGAATTGGGGCCATGTATGATCGGCGATTATCTGTCTGATCAACTTGATTCTAAACGTTTTATGGCGGGTACCATTGGGCGTGTGTGGCAAAATGAATTTGTCCTTGGATTATTTGACTATATGAAAAAAATGAAGCAGGAGCGGCCGCTGTATTTTACTGGTGTGGATGTTTATCAAGGAAAAAAGGAGAATTTGTTTTCGGAATTCCTCGAGTCTTATTTAACGGGTCCGACCAAACAGAAGTTTGTCGATTTTGAAAAGCGGGCGATCGAGGTTTTGATTGCAGCCGATAAACGGAAAATCAAGCGTTCAATGCGCCGAAATATAAGGGAAGAGATGGAAAGTAAGGGCATGGAATTGATTGAGGAACTCAAACAGCATTGTTTTCCGGACAGCAAGATTTATAAAATTGTCCTCCGTACGATGGAAAATAGAGTAAATTACTTGAAAGCAACTTTAGAAAAAAGTTTCTCGAAACTTTTTGAGTATCGGGATGCATTAATGGCAAAAAATCTAGAATTTTTAGCACAGGAAATATACCCAAATGAAAAATTTATCATTTGGGCACATAACATGCATATTAGCAAAAATACTTCCGCCAAGCGCCTGTCTGCCTATAAATCGTTTGTGGAAAACCTCTCCCAAACGATTAAGGAGAAAAGTTTTGTATTGGGGTTGTATGCAAAGGAAGGCAAAATGCTGGATTATACAGGTAAGGAATATCCAATAAAAAAAACGAATAAAAAACATTTGGAAAGCCTTCTTGACCATTCCCCTTATCAAAATAGTTTTATTCAGTGCAATGGAAACTGGGCACAGAAAAAGTGGCGGGCCTATGAAGGCGGGGGAATGCCTACTTCCTTTGTACCTGCACAACAATATGATGGGATTTTATTTTTTAAATATGTTTCCCCGGCTTACTTTGATGTTTCGGAGAGGAACAGAGAAGAGTAATTTAACATTTTTCCCGAGAAGCCTCCCTTCCTCTAAACAGAATGAAGGTGGGAGAGGTTCATTTTTTCCGTTAGATATTTTTATTTCTATAACGGGTCTTTACAGCATATATCAATATAATAAAAATAATCCAGCGTGGATGAACTATGCTTTGATTTCCCTTGTTTTGACTTTTTGTTCTGGCTTACAAGCCATTGCATTTTGGGTTTTCCGCAAAGATTTTGACATCACTTGGTGGGCTGCCAATTTGTATTTGATGATTTACCCGTTGTTTTTTATTAAAGATTTTATTGCCGAAAAGAATAAGGACCGTCTGTGAAGGTATGATGGATCAAAATCGTTGGTGAAATGCGGTTATGACTTATTTAAGAAAAAGGAGAAAGAAAATGTTTTTTCCTTCAAAAAAGGATTTATGGATGACTATAATCATTTGGTCAGTCATATTAGCGTGTATCATACCTCCTATCTTATCTATCGAACCTATAGGAGTCATCATGCTACCATCAATTTTGGATACTAAACCGGTTACAACAGTCATAATGGTTGTTCCTGCTATATTATTAGCATGGATATGGTTTGGAACTGGTTATAAAATTGAAAACTCAAAACTAGAGATTCAAAGCGGTCCCTATAAAAAAACTATTAATATAGATGAAATCAATAAAGTACGCAACACCAAAAATCCCTTTACAGCACCTGCTTTATCTATGGACAGGATTGAGATTAGTTACGGAAAATATGAATTTATCACCATATCTCCGAAAAACAAAAAAGAATTTATTCGTCAGCTTCTAAAGGTAAACCCTCGAATACAATTGGATAATCAAGATGGTGTTGCAAAACTAGAGTAAAAGCTCAAAATTATGTATAAGAACCCGTGGTGCTAGTTGAGTGTTAACGCTCAACTAGCCCAAGAACAACAAGCGAGTAAGCCAGTAAAATACCATCCAGCGCCGTTTCAAATCCAGAAACCGAGTTCGCTCGAATCTCGGTGATCCGATACGAATCGACTAAAATCGAAAACACGGTTTCCACCACTTTGCGTTTTCGCTTCATCCACTGTTTCCATGCGTCCGATTGGCGAATTCGCTGATTTTTTCGAACGGGCGTCCCAAATACTCTTCGTACAGCTTCTTTTGCAGCGTTTGGCTGAATACCCTTTGCCACCTAGTTATACGGATGTGGAATTTGCGTCATAACGGTTTCAGCGGCCACCCGGTCGTGACAAGACGCTTCGGTGACGACATATCCCATCGGAAGCCCTTGGTCGGTGACCTGCAGATGAAGTTTCAACCCATAGAAAGCAGTCTTTTTGGAAGCACAATAGCCAATATCGGCGATTCCACGAAACCGTTTGACGCGATGCATTCGAGCTGAATGACACCGCTCGATCGGCAAGCTGTCCACGACCGCATACGCATGGTTTGCCCGCGTTTGGCCAAGCTGGTGCCGCATCCACTTGATCGCAAAGCCAAGCGCTCGGCAGCGACGGTTGTACCGAGAACGCTCAGGGAACAAGTCCTTGGGAAACAAATTCCCAATCACAAACCGATGCCAAGCCCGTTCGGAAGTGAAGCCCAACAACTTTCCAAGGACATGGACGGCGATGATGACCTCGTCCTTCTGTTTCAACAAATGACGATTTCGACGTTGAAGAGGAATCTGGATACTCGATAGTTGAGCGGATACAAAACACAAAATCGCTGCATATTTGTTTTTGAAGTTTGACCCGATCTGTTTAAAATGAAAGTGCTCTTGCATGGGAACTTCTCCTTTTCAATGTTTAATTGCACTTTCATTTTAAGGAGATCCTCATGCAAGGGCTATTTTTATGCTTGTCTGATTTTATCTAGCACCACGGGTATATATGACTTATTAAAAAGGAGATAAACACATGTTTTACTGTAAAAGTAATATTTCTTCTGAAATCGATTGGTTAAAAGATCATACATACAGTATACAATTGCATGAATTAGATGGTCATTCCGATTTGTATTTTTTAAAACCTTTACTGCAGAATAAACGGATCGTTTTTTTGGGAGAGAATGGCCACGGTGTGGCAGAGCATAGCCTGATTAAAACAAAGATGATTAAGTACTTGCATAAAGAATTGGGGTTTCGAGTTTTAGCATTCGAAAGCAGTTTTAGTGACTGCAGCTTATGCTTTTATCAACAAGATCAACTGGATATAAGGCAATGGATGAAACATTCTTTGTTTAAAGTCTGGCATACGGAGGAAGTCGAGACTCTCTTTCATTATGTGAAGGAAACACAATTATCCAATCAGCCTCTCATCTTAACAGGATTGGATATTCAGCCCGCTTCGAGCGATCATATTACCGGCAAGTTTCTCTCAAAAATGTTTTCAAATATGGATAAGGCCTATGGTGAGAAAATAGTAGAGTTGGAACAAGAAATGCTTTACCAATATGTCAATTCCCGTAGTCCGTCCATTTCCAAAAAGGAACGTAAGCGAAAATGCAAAGAATTGATGGCTCTTTATCAAGAATTCCTCTTTTTATTAGATAAAAACAGTCTTGAGTTACAAAATAAGTTTGGAAAAGATGCTTTTTTGCTTGTGAACCGAATTTTGCAAAACCGAATTTTCCTTATGCAGATGATCTCTTCCCATTTCATGAAAGCGATAAAAATCCGAAATAAGGCAATGGCTGACAATATTTCATGGCTGGCACAAGAGATGTTTCCTAATGAAAAGATAATAATATGGGCGCACAATGGGCATATAATGAAGCAATCTAGGAGATTACTAGGGTTTCTATCGACATTTTCTTATTTACCTCCCAAAATCAAGGAATTCTCCTATACCATTGGGTTTTTTATGTATAGCGGGCAAGCAGCGGAAAATAATCGCAGTGTATATGAAGTACAGCAGCCTAGCCAAGACAGCATCGAGTTTCGAATCAAGCAAGTAGGACATGAAATTGGCTTTTTAGATATCTCTCGGCAAAGAAAAGTGCCTCAAAATCGTTGGCTTTTCAAGCATACTTACACGATGCATGAAGGGAAGCAATTAAATCTTATCAAGCCTATTGCTTGTTACGATGGACTTGTCGTTTGTGCGAAAACATCTCCTCCAAAGTACATCAATCTAAATTAAAGCAGGAAGATTTTTCGCATTACATGTTATTCATTTCTTTTGTCATTTTGTCAGCAAGTTAGGTTTGGATTAAAATTCCGACATGAGCAAGCTTTTTTGCCATTTCCTTGAATGAAAACGCCATCGGACAATAAATTTGTTCGCCATGCGTTTCACGGTTCAGGATCGACATGTCTAGGTCCTCAAGAAAAATATTGCTGCCTATGACAGAAAAGAGGTCTTTACTATGATCACCGATGTCGGCGTTAACTTAGTGATGTTTTCTTTTCCATCATGTTAATTCCCAGCCTCGCCAATGCAATCCAAATTCCTTCCCTTTTAGCTTGTTAATTCATTACTTTGCTAACCTGTTAAAATATGGTAAAAAATAATTGACAATAAAAGAATGAAGCTGTTACAATAATAGTAAGTTATTAGTTTATTTAGAAAATTTTAAAAATAGGTGCTGATTTGCGTGTTGAAGCAGGCAAAAGGAAGAATTGGCCGCAATGCGGTGCTCTTGGCGCTTTTCGAAGAGGAAGAAGAAGGAAAAATCACCGCTCATTTAGACAACTTGCAATGGCGTTATTGCAAAGGTAAAGTCGGTTCAATGGAACTGCAAAAAATTGTTGCTTCCGTTGAAACGGCAGCGAAGCGAAACAATGTTGTAAACGGCGAGCTATATCGAGAAATGCACGCGCTGTATCATGCGGTAGTTGAGGCGGTGCAAGGCGTAACGAGAGGACAGGTCGAGCTAGGAGATTTAATGAGAACCGTCGGTCTTCGTTTCGCTGTTGTCCGAGGAAACCCGTATGAAAACAGCAAAGAAGGAGAATGGATCGCCGTTGCCTTATATGGTACAATTGGCGCACCGATTCGCGGGCTGGAACATGAAACGATTGGATTGGGAATCAACCATATTTAAAATAGGAAGCCTATAGTTTTTTAGTCATGAGGAGGCTACATTCGCAATGTGTGTATTGCGGATATAGCCTCCTTCTTTATTCCGCTAAAGTGCGATGGAGAGGGTGGGAAAACATGGTCGTTTTAACCGGTCATACGTTAACGCTAGAGGAAGTAAAACGGGTATTGTACCGTGATGAATTGGTCATCGCTTCTAAAGAGAGTATGGAGGCGGTGGAGCGAAGCAGAAAAGCGGTGGAAGAGATTGTGGCGAATAAAAATGTGGTGTATGGCATTAATACAGGATTCGGAAAGTTCAGCGACGTCTTGATTGCCGCTGACGATGTCGAAGAACTGCAATGGAATTTAATTCATTCGCACGCATGCGGCGTGGGGGAGCCGTTTCCGGAAGAGGTGTCTCGCGCCATGCTCCTTCTTCGTGCTAATGCCCTTTTAAAAGGGTATTCCGGTGTGCGTCCAATCGTTATTGAACGGCTGTTGGATTTATTGAACGCCAAAATCCATCCGGTCATTCCACAACAAGGCTCGCTTGGGGCAAGCGGCGATCTCGCTCCGCTTTCTCATCTGGCGCTTGCCCTTTTAGGAGAAGGAGAAGTGTTTTATCGAGGCAAGCGAGTTCCCGCTATAGAAGCATTATCAACAGAAGGCATTGCACCGATTACGTTAAAGGCGAAAGAAGGATTGGCGCTTATTAACGGCACTCAGGCAATGACGGCGATGGGAGTGGTGGTTTATTTAGAAGCGGAACAGCTGGCGTATGAAAGCGAAGCGATTGCCGCTATGACGATCGAAGGCTTGCGCGGCATTATTGATGCATTTGATGAACATGTGCACCTCGTCCGCGGTTACAGACAACAGGTGGAAGTGGCAGCAAGAATTCGCGATTATTTAGCGGGCAGCAAATTGACGACAAGACAAGGCGAGTTGCGTGTGCAAGACGCTTACTCGCTTCGCTGTATCCCGCAAGTGCATGGAGCTTCTTGGCAAGTGCTTGATTATGTAAAAGAAAAGCTGGAAATTGAAATCAACGCAGCAACGGACAATCCGCTCATTTTTGAAGGAGGAGCGAAGGTGATTTCCGGCGGGAATTTCCACGGTCAGCCGATTGCGTTTGCGATGGACTTTATGAAAATTGCTATTGCTGAGCTTGCGGACATTTCAGAGCGTCGAATAGAACGGCTGGTAAATCCGCAATTAAATGATTTGCCGCCGTTTTAAGCCCGGCTCCAGGTTTGCAGTCAGGAGCGATGATTATGCAGTATACTGCAGCGTCGCTCGTATCCGAAAATAAAACGCTCGCTCATCCGGCGAGCGTCGATTCGATTCCATCGTCTGCGAATCAAGAAGATCATGTAAGCATGGGCACGATCGCTTCCCGCCATGCGTATGCCATTTTACAAAACACAAGGCGGGTACTTGCGATTGAACTGATTTGTGCCATGCAAGCTGTTGAGTATCGCGGTGTGGAAAACATGGCACCGAAGACGAGAAAGCTTTATGAAGCAGTACGAAATATCGTTCCATCCATTACAAAAGATCGCATCTTTTCCAAAGATATCGAAGCAACAGCGCAATGGTTGAAAGGTGTTGACTGGCCCTTTTTTCTTCAAACCATCACACCAACCAATCAATATTCATAGGGGGGAAACGATGATGCGCAACATTAAAGCAAAAAAAGGTCTTGAGCTAGAGTGCAAAGGATGGGAACAAGAAGCTGTTCTTCGCATGCTCTATAACAATCTAGATCCGGAAGTTGCCGAGAAACCAGAGGAGCTTATTGTATACGGAGGCATTGGGAAAGCGGCACGAAACTGGGAAGCGTTTGACGCGATTGTAAAAACGTTAAGAGAGCTTGAAAAAGATGAGACGCTCCTCATTCAATCAGGAAAGCCGGTTGGTGTGTTTAAAACGCATGAACGTGCGCCCAGAGTCCTTATTTCCAACTCGGTCCTTGTCCCTAAATGGGCAAACTGGGATCATTTCCATGAGTTGGATAAGAAAGGGTTAATCATGTACGGACAAATGACAGCGGGCAGTTGGATTTACATCGGGACGCAAGGAATTTTGCAAGGAACGTACGAAACGTTTGCTGCAGTGGCGAAAAAACATTTCGGTGGAACGTTAAAAGGGACGTTAACGCTCACAGCTGGTTTAGGAGGAATGGGAGGTGCGCAGCCCCTTGCAGTAACAATGAATGAAGGGGTTGTCATCGCGGTTGAAGTCGACCCAAGCCGCATTCAAAAACGGTTGGATACAAAATATTGCGATCGCATGACCTATTCATTGGATGAAGCGCTTCTTTGGGCGTATGAGGCGAAAGAAAAAGGCGAACCGCTATCGATCGGACTTGTCGGCAATGCTGTAGAAGTGCATCATGAGCTGTTAAAACGCGGTGTAAAAGTGGATATCGTCACTGACCAAACGTCGGCGCATGACCCGTTGAACGGGTATATTCCAGAAGGGATGTCACTGGATGAAGCGGCAGCATTGCGCAAGAGCAATCCAGATGAATATGTGCGCCGCTCAAAACAAAGCATGGCCAAACATGTAGAAGCGATGCTTGAGTTCCAAAAACGCGGAGCGATTGTATTCGACTATGGAAACAACATTCGCCAAGTGGCGAAAGATGAAGGGGTTGAGAATGCGTTTGCGTTTCCAGGGTTCGTTCCAGCCTATATTCGCCCGTTATTCTGCGAAGGAAAAGGACCGTTCCGTTGGGCGGCATTATCGGGTGACCCAGAAGATATTTATCGGACAGACGTACTAATTAAAGAACTGTTCCCAGAAAATAAGGCGCTTGTTCGCTGGATTGATATGGCGCAGAAGAAAGTAGCATTTCAAGGGCTGCCTGCTCGAATTTGCTGGTTAGGATATGGTGAGCGGGTGAAAATGGGGCTTGCCATTAACGAATTGGTGCGCAAAGGAGAGTTAAAAGCACCGATTGTCATCGGACGCGATCATTTGGATTGCGGTTCAGTTGCTTCGCCAAATCGCGAAACGGAAGCGATGAAAGACGGAAGCGACGCCATTGGCGACTGGGCGGTGCTCAACGCTTTGATTAACACGGCAGCTGGTGGTTCATGGATTTCCTTCCATCATGGCGGCGGTGTTGGCATGGGCTATTCACTGCATGCCGGAATGGTTGTTGTTGCGGATGGGACAGATTTAGCAAAAGAACGTTTAGAGCGCGTGTTAACGACAGATCCCGGCATGGGAATTATTCGCCATGCTGATGCTGGTTATAAGCGAGCGATGGAAGTCGCCGATGAAATGGGCATCACGATTCCGATGCGAAAGTACAAGTAGGGAGGAGTTTACAAATGTCTCATTTCGATACGCTCATTACAAACATTGGACAGCTTTTAACAAGGAAAGAAAAAAGCAGGATGGATTTTGCAAGCATGAAAGAGGATGCTTGAGTGAGCATTCTCTTTTTCTGTTCATAGTGCCAGGCACCTAAGAAGTCGCCGCATCATTCGGAACCAAACAAAAAAGCTTCCTTCTTGTCGAGAGGAAGCAACTTAAACGGTAAACTGATATACCCCGTTTTTTATATGGACGGTTTTGTTTTCCGGCATCCCCGTGATTCCGCATAAAAACGGACGGTTGATAAGAGCATAGTCGATTGGAGCGGTGAGGCTTTTTGCTTCATATAAGCGGATCGCTATGTTTCCGATAGCGAGTTCGAAATAGGCACCAAATTCATCGTTGCTTTCCATTACGGACTGGCGGGGTACATCAAATAAGTGGCAATATTTTTGCAACGACTCGTCAAGGCGGCTTACATTTATTCCAATATACGAAAGAGACGGGGTTCCGATGCTGTGCTGCATAAGCGGTGCCATTTCCGTCGCGCGGGCTTCTTCCGGTTCGCCCCACTGAATAAAAAACGGATAGCGGCATGTGTCATCTTGTTTGTCCTCGATAAACAGCATCGACCAGCTTAATACTTTACCATCTTCACGTTTTCGGCTTCCGGAAAACGGACCAATCGGCTTTAGCCGTTTTGCCTGAATGTGGGCAATGACAGAATAGATATCGTCTGTGCGGAATGCCAATTGTGAAAAGCCTTCTCCTTTATAGGAATCCGCAACGATTTGCTGGATCAATACATTGTCGGAAGTTTTTGCTTTATCAAAGTCCATAAAGCCGATCCATTCAATGTAGCGCAGTTCGGTAAAGTAGTTCAGGCAGTTATACGTCCCCCAAGAAGGATGCTTTCCACCGTTTATAGCGTGAAATCCGATAAGCTGAAATGCGGTTTTTGCTTCTTCCGGATTTTCTGTATAGTGAACGATATGATCAAATGTGACATTCATGTTTTCTTCTCCTTTTTAGCAAAAATTTTAAAACAGCCTGCTTTTTATTTTATATAGCTCTCGCTCGTTCGCAGTTGTTTTATGAACGGCAAAATCGATATCAAGCTGAATATTGTCTAGCCGTTCGTTCAGCTGTTGGTAGTGGGAATCTACTTTTTCCTCAAGTTTGTGAAGGCCTTGTTTGAGAGAAGTGATTTCACCGTGGATGTTGTGTACGTCCATTGTGAGGGCTTCAAGTTTGGCATCTGTTTCATCTTGACGGTGAAGAAGCGCTGTCATTAGTTCGTTCAGTTCCTTTAGTCCGGATTGCAAATAAGCTTGTTCTTCTTCTAATCGTTTTTGCCCTTGGAGCAGTATTTGTTGTTCCCGGCGGATCGTTTGTTGTTCTTTTCGGATAGTCAGCTGTTCTTCCTCTAACCGTTTTTGCCCTTCGACAAGATTATGCAATGTACCTTCGATATTGCCAAGCTTGTCAAGCACTTGCTGGAGAACTGTTTCGTCCATAAAAATCCCCCATTCACGCTGCTTTGGTTATTTAAAAATATCATAGCACATATGTTCGTTTCTATCAAGAATATGGTGGAAAGCCGTTTTTGTATTCTTGCACAGAACGCGCGGCAAATGTTGCTTCATTCAATGAAAGTTTGGTATCATCATAGTATTGTGGTAGGTCGAACTCATTGGAGGTGAAAAAGATGTCAAGAATTTCCATCGAACAAGTAAAACATGTGGCGCATTTGGCGCGTTTGGCGATTACGGATGAAGAAGCAGAAATGTTTACGAAGCAGTTAGATGCGATTATTACATTCGCTGAGCAATTAAATGAGCTCGATACAGAAAACGTTCCGCCAACCTCGCACGTTTTGGATATGAAAAACGTCATGCGCGAAGATGTGCCAACACCAGGGCTCCCGCTTGAAGAAGTGTTGAAAAACGCGCCGGACCACCAAGACGGGCAATTCCGCGTACCAGCCATTTTAGAGTAAGGAGGGGGAAGCAATGTCATTATTTGACCATAAAATTTCCGAATTACATCGTTTATTACATAAAAAAGAAATTTCTGTTTCCGATTTAGTGGATGAATCATTCCGCCGCATTGGCGAAGTGGAAGAACAAGTGCAAGCGTTTTTAACACTAAATGAAGAAAACGCGCGCGCGAAAGCGAAAGAGTTAGATGACAAGCTAGCGAAAGAAGGAAACGATTTTGGCGTGCTTTTTGGCATGCCGATTGGCATTAAAGATAATATTGTAACAAAAGGGCTACGCACGACATGTGCAAGCAAAATTTTATATAACTTTGACCCAATTTATGACGCAACGGTTATGGAGCGCTTAAACGAAGCCGGTGCGATTACGATTGGAAAATTAAACATGGACGAGTTTGCCATGGGGTCTTCTACGGAAAACTCCGGTTTTCAGCTCACGCGCAACCCGTGGGATTTAGAGCGCGTACCGGGCGGCTCTAGCGGCGGTTCCGCTGCGGCAGTAGCGGCAGGCGAAGTACCGTTTGCTTTAGGTTCTGATACGGGCGGTTCGATTCGCCAGCCGGCGGCATTTTGTGGAGTTGTCGGGATGAAACCTACATACGGCCGTGTATCGCGCTTCGGGCTTGTCGCGTTTGCCTCTTCACTTGACCAAATCGGCCCGATTACGCGTACGGTAGAGGATAACGCCTACTTATTGCAAGTCATCGCTGGTTTAGATCCAATGGATTCGACATCGGCAAACGTAGAAGTGCCAAATTACGTAGAGGCGCTTACCGGCGACATTAAAGGCTTAAAAATCGCCGTGCCGAAAGAATATTTAGGCGAAGGTGTTGCGGAAGAGGTTCGCCAATCCGTCCTTGATGCATTAAAAGTATTGGAAAAATTAGGAGCGACATGGGAAGAAGTATCACTTCCGCACTCGAAGTATGCGCTGGCGACTTACTATTTGCTTGCTTCTTCGGAAGCATCCGCGAACCTTGCCCGCTTTGACGGTGTGCGTTACGGATACCGCACGGATAATGCGAAAAACTTGATCGATATGTACAAACAAACGCGCAGCGAAGGCTTCGGCAACGAAGTGAAACGCCGCATCATGCTTGGGACGTTCGCGTTAAGCGCCGGATATTATGACGCGTATTACAAAAAGGCGCAACAAGTGCGGACATTAATCAAACAAGATTTCGAAAAGGTATTTGAGAAATACGACGTCATTATCGGACCAACGACGCCGACACCAGCATTTAAAATCGGCGAAAAAACGCACGACCCGCTAACGATGTACGCGAACGACATTTTAACGATTCCAGTAAACCTTGCCGGCGTTCCTGGAATCTCCGTACCGTGCGGATTTGTGAACGGCTTGCCGGTCGGCTTGCAAATTATCGGCAAACATTTTGATGAAAGCACAATTTACCGCGTCGCTCATGCGTTCGAGCAAGCGACCGACTATCATAAACAAAAACCAGCGTTATAAGGGGGGAAACATGATGAATTTTGAAACGGTCATTGGTCTTGAAGTTCACGTTGAGCTAAAGACAAAATCGAAAATTTTCTCCAGTAGTCCAAATGCGTTCGGAGCGCCCCCAAACACGCAAACGAACGTGATCGATTTAGGCTATCCAGGGGTTCTTCCGGTATTGAATAGACAAGCGGTAGAATTTGCGATGAAGGCAGCGATGGCGCTAAACTGCGAAATCGCGACCGAAACGAAATTTGACCGTAAAAACTATTTTTATCCGGATAACCCAAAAGCGTACCAAATTTCGCAATATGACCAGCCGCTTGGCAAAAACGGCTGGATTGAAATCGAAGTGAACGGCAAAAAGAAAAAAATCGGCATCACCCGTATTCATTTAGAAGAAGACGCAGGGAAACTGACGCATACCGGAGATGGATATTCACTTGTCGATTTCAACCGTCAAGGCACTCCATTAATTGAGATTGTGTCAGAACCGGACATCCGCTCACCAGAAGAAGCGTATGCGTATTTGGAAAAATTAAAATCGATCATCCAATATACAGGCGTTTCCGATTGTAAAATGGAAGAAGGTTCGCTTCGCTGCGACGCGAACATTTCCCTTCGTCCAATTGGTTCAGACAAATTCGGCACAAAAACAGAGTTGAAAAACTTAAACTCATTTAACTTTGTGCGCATGGGGCTCGAATACGAAGCAAAGCGGCAAGAGAAAATTTTGCTTTCCGGCGGCGTCATCCAGCAAGAAACGCGTCGCTTTGACGAAGCGACAAAAACAACGGTGCTCATGCGCGTCAAAGAAGGTTCGGAAGACTACCGCTACTTCCCAGAACCAGACCTTGTTATGCTATATATCGACGACGAGTGGAAAGAACGCGTTCGCGCTTCGATTCCAGAGCTTCCAGACGCGCGCAAAAAACGCTATATCGAAGAGCTTGGCTTGCCGGAATACGATGCGAAAGTATTAACGCTGACGAAAGAAATGGCCGATTTCTTCGAAGCGACGGTCGCAAACGGAGCAGATCCGAAATTGGCGTCCAACTGGCTCATGGTTGAAGTATCTGGCTATTTAAACGCAGAACAAAAAGAACTGCATGAGATCGCGCTGACGCCAGAAAGCTTAGCGGGCATGATTAAGCTCATTCAAAACGGCACGATTTCGTCGAAAATCGCGAAAAAAGTGTTTAAAGAACTCGTCGAAAAAGGCGGAGACCCAGAGAAGATTGTCAAAGAAAAAGGGCTTGTGCAAATTTCCGATGAGGCGACATTGCGCAAAATCGTCATCGAAGTATTGGATGCTAATCCGCAATCCGTTGAAGACTATAAAAACGGAAAAGACCGCGCGCTTGGTTTCTTAGTCGGCCAAGTGATGAAAGCGACAAAAGGACAAGCCAACCCGCCGCTTGTCAATAAGTTGTTAGTAGAAGAAATTAACAAACGATAAACAAGTTAAAGCTGGCTGCATCAAGCCAGCTTTTTATTTTTATCTTAATTTTATGATGCTACAATCAGTTAAGCTTGAAGTCGAAAAAAGCGGGATACCAAGAGGCGATTTTGCCGATGCTTTGAGAAGATATAGGAAGGAAAAGTCGGATTTTTCATGATAAATTCGTCTTTTTTCTTTTAAATAACAAGTTATTAAAACACAATGTTAGCGTGGAATGTTCTTGGGAATAATAGAAAAATTTTATAAAAAAATAATATTATAAAAATATACAATAGTTTTTTTATTTATGTTATTCTATATTGTAAGCAGAATTATTAACTTTTATGTAAAAAAATAACAATAGGAGGGATGAGGATGTTGAGGAAAAGATCCATATTGCTTACTTTATTGTGTACAATTATGTTAATTATTGCTACTGCTTGCAGCGGTGGCGGCAATGAAGCGAAAAATGAAAATAAAGGAAAAAGCAGTGGGAAAAGCGGAGATACGGTTGACCTCTTGATGGGGACAGGAAGCCAAGGGGGTACATATTATCCACTTGGAGCAGAAATGGCCAATGTTTGGAATAAAAATATTAAAAGTATCAATGTTACATCCACTGAATCTGGTGCCTCTGTTGAAAACCTCGCCAAAATTGCTAATGGAGAATTCGATTTAGGGATGACTGTAAACCTTCCGGCATATGATGCTTACGAAGGAAAAGGAGATTTTAAAGGAAGAAAAGTAGAGAATTTCGCGTTTATCGGCCATATTTATCCAGAAGTATTGCAAATTGTGACGAGAGAAAGTTTCGGGATTAATTCTATCGCTGATTTAAAAGGAAAACGGATCGCAATCGGACCGCCAGGAAGTGGTACGCAATCAGCCGCAAAAATCGTATTAGAAGCTTTCGGTATTAAAGACGGTGACTATGAAGCTTATCAAGAAGGCTTCGGTGATGCGAAAGCGAAGCTGCAAGACGGCACGATTGACGCATCGTTCGGATTGCTTGGCCTGCCTGATGCCGGAATTGATGAACTGCAAGCATCTGTAAAAGACGTGAAACTTTTAGAAATTACTGGTGAAGAACTGGCTTATGTTGAAAAGAACAGCGGCTACACTCGATATACGATGAAAGCCGGTTCATATGAATGGTTGAAAAAAGATGTCAGTACTGTTTCCGCGTTTGCGATTTTAGTCGCTAATACAGATACAGTGGATGATGAGACAGCGTATCAGCTTGCGAAAGTAATGATTGAAAAAGCAAATGAAAACACACACCAACAGGCAAAACATATGACAAAAGAAAACGCATTGAATGGACGCGGAAATTTACCAATTCATCCAGGTGCAGAAAAATACTATAAAGAAATTGGTATCCTTAAGTAATAAAAAGGGCCAGACTAAGCGTCCTGGTCCTTTTTTCAATAATTCTCCTATCACAAAATCTCTTGTTTTTCCATTAATCTTAACGATGTGCTTCCTATGATTTTACTGTTGCCTATTTCAACCGGTAACAAGTAATTAACTTCATTTAGGTGGTGATGACGATGAAATGGCGTAAAAAAAAAGATATGAAAGAAAAGCCGCTTGAAGAATTGTCTCAAGAGGAAATACTAGAAAAATATGACCGAGAAAGTTCCTACAGAAAAAATCTCGGGAAATGGTCATGGGTTGTCCTCTTTTTAGGTGTATCATTAACGTTGTTCCATTTGTACACAGGGTATCGCGGCGCGTTTGAAGCGAGAATTCAAGGTCCTATACACCTAGGAACCGCTTTAGGCCTCATTTTTTTGCTTTATCCGATTAAAAAAGGATTGCATCGGAAACAAAAGGGAGTTCCTTGGTATGATGTCGTGCTTGCTTTCACAGCGCTCGGGTTGGCTATTATAATGTGATTAATTACGAGGAGCTTGTAGCGCAAAAAATCGTGTTTGGGTATTCGCAAATGGATATTATTGTTGCTTCCCTTGGTGTGCTGTTAGTGCTTGAAGCGGCAAGAAGATGCGTAGGTTTGCCAATCGTGGCAGTAGCGGGTGTAGCAATTTTATACGCGTTATACGGAAATCATATTCCAACGAAAATGTTTGCCCATCGTGGATTTTCATGGGAAAAGTTAGCAACTGATTTGTATTTAACGACAAAAGGAATATTTAGTACGCCAATTCAAGTGTCATCCACATTTATCTTCTTGTTTTTATTTTTCGGAGTGATGCTCATTCGGACTGGAGTTGGTCAATTTTTCAATGACGTAGCGTTTGCGTTAACAGGAAGATTTATTGGAGGACAGGCGAAAGCAGCAGTTGTTGCGAGCGCCTTGGAAGGAATGGTCTCGGGAAGCTCTGTCGCGAACACGGTAGGATCGGGAGCGTTTACGATTCCAATGATGAAAAAGGCGGGTTATAAGCCGGAATTTGCCGCAGCTGTAGAAGCTTCCGCATCAACCGGTGGGCAAATTATGCCACCAGTAATGGGAGCGGCCGCATTTATTATGGCTTCGTATACAAACACGCCGTATAGCCAAATCATGTTGGCTGCGATCATTCCTGCCATTTTATACTTCCTCGGTGTATTTTTAGGCGTACACTTCGAATCGAAAAAACAGGGGATTATCGGCACACCGAAATCGCAGCTGCCGAGCTTTCGGAAACTGATGACAGAACGCGGATATTTGATTTTGCCGCTTATAGTCATTTTTTACACATTACTGACTGGTAAAACGCCGATGCGCGCTGCTTTAGTGGCGATTTTAGTCGCGTTTCTTGTCAGCTTAGTACGCAAAGAAACAAGAATGACACCATGGCAAATTGTAAAAACGCTTGAGGAAGGTGCTCGAACCGCGCTTCCAGTCATCGCAGCATGTGCAGCCGCGGGAATTATTGTCGGTGTTGTCGTCCAAACGGGATTAGGCGGAAGAATAGCAAATGGCATTATTACGTTAGGTGGAGGATCATTAATTTTAACGTTATTCTTTACGATGATTGCCTGCCTTATTTTAGGAATGGGGTTGCCGACAACGGCAAACTATATCGTAACCGCGACGATGGTTGCGCCAGCGTTAGTATTAGGGTTGGACGTTCCAGTTTTAGCTGCTCATATGTTCGTCTTCTATTTCGGAATTGTCGCTGATATTACGCCGCCTGTCTGTTTGGCAGCATATGCGGGTGCGGGACTGGCGGGAGCGAACCCGTTTATGACAGGAGTAAGGGCGTTTACGTTGGCGACGGCGGCGTATATCATCCCATACGTATTTGTTATGAACCCGCAAATGATTTTAATTGACGTTAAACCGCTGTTTTTAACGATTTGCGTGGTCACGGCGATTATTGGCATGATCGGTGTAAGCAGCGCCATGGTTGGTTACCTTGTCAGAAAGGCGTATGTTTGGGAGCGGATTGTCTTATTTATCGCTGGTCTTCTTCTCATCTCGCCAAATATTACGTTTAGTGTAATTGGAAGCGTGCTATTAATTGCCGTTGCTGTGATTCAATCAAGAAGACCGAAAGAAACAAATAACCTTTTCACCGCGACCATGTAGTATTGGAGTGAAAGAGGGTGATTTTTGATCATCCTCTTTTTTTATTTACATATAGGCAAAAATCCTGTAATATGAAATAAAAATTTCATATAATTTTATAAAATGAAAAATAAATTTCAAAGAGGTGTTCATGGTGGAAAACGAGCAGATAGAAGCGATTGCTAGTAGCATGAAACGCTCCTTTCATTTGTATGAAAAAGCGAAGGAAGTCATACCAGGAGGCGTCACGGCAAATATTAAATATTTCGCGCCGCACCCGATTATCATGGAAAGAGGAAAAGGCAGCCGCCTAGTCGATGTCGATGGAAACGAATATGTCGATTATTTACTTTGTTACGGTGCGCTTATTTTAGGACATGGCCATCCGAAAGTAATCGAATCGATCATGAGACAGATTATTACTGACGGAACGACCGTATTTGGCGCGCCACACATGCTCGAAACGTTGATGGCGAAAAAAATTATTCAAGCATTTCCAAGCATGGAAATGGTTCGTTATACAAATTCCGGTTTAGAAGCTACATTACTTGCCATTCGCTTAGCACAAGCGTTCACGGGAAAAACAGCTATCGCAAAATTCGAAGGACATTATCACGGTGGATATGATCAAGTGTTAATTAGTGTAAATCCGTCGGTTACCGAAGCGGGAGACGAAAAAGAGCCGAAAGCGGTGCCTGAGTCGAAAGGAATCCCTCCCCAATATACGGATGAAACGATTATTTTGCCGTTTAACGATATTGAGGCAACGGAAGCGATTTTGCGGAAACATAAAAATCGACTTGCAGCAGTTATTTTAGAGCCGGTTCAAGGTGGCTTTATTCCGGCAGATGCAATTTTTATGAAAGAGCTTCGCGCCATAACGAAAGAACTTGGCATCGTCCTTATTTTCGATGAAGTAAAAACGGGATTCCGTATCACTTACGGAGGGGCACAAACGGTTTACGGCATCGCGCCTGATCTTACCGCATTAGGAAAAGTGTTAGGAGGTGGATTCCCGATCGGAGTGGTCGGAGGGAAAAGAGAAATTATGGAACAAATGGACCCGCGTCGCGGCAAAGACGCACTGTCAATAGGAACAGATAAAGCGAACAAAGGGGATGTCCTGTTCCATAGCGGCACGTATAACGGTCATCCGACTGTTTTAGCGGCAGGGCTGGCAACATTAGACGTCTTACAGCAGCCAGAAACGATGCCGCGTCTATTGCAAATGACGAACATGCTCCGCGAAGGATTGGAAGCGGTGTACCGTGCTTATGGCATACCAATGAAAACGGTCGGATTAGGAAGCATCTTCAACATCGTCTTGACCGAACAAGACGTAAAAAATTATCGCGATTTGACAAAAGCAAATATGAAATTGCGGGAAGAAATCGATTACGAACTGTTGGGACACGGCGTGTATACGAAACCTGGCAATCGCTATTCGATGTCCGTCGTTCATACGGAAGAAGATATCGCATGGACGATAGACGCGCACGAAAAAGCTATTCGAAAGGTAAAAAATCGTTTATAATGGGCACACCAACAAATCGTTGTGAGAAAAGGGCTGAAAAACGATGAATGAAGTGTATCGATTAATCGCCGAAAAACTGCCAGAAATGAGTCGAGCACAGCGGAAAATCGCGAAATACGTATTAAACAATCCTGAAGCGGTTCCGTTTTTCACGGTCGGAAAGCTTGCGAAAATGGCAGGAGTGAGCGAAGCGACTGTTGTCCGCTTCGCAACGTTTTTAGGATTTTCGGGATATCCAGAGTGGCAACAGGCGATGCAAGAATCGATGAAGCGGCAATTGACAACGGTGGAGAGACTGAAAATTTCCGAAGAAGTGTACGATTCGGAAGACAAATCGATTTTCGAAATGTTTCAAGAAGACATCGAAAGAATTAAAGCAATGTCGGTGCAAATCGACATGGATTCGTTCTATCAAGCGGTGCAATACATTACCGACGCGAAACGAATATTTATTATCGCAAACCGAAGCGCGGTTTCATTAGGACTGTTTTTAGAATTTTATTTCGACATATTGTTTGAGAATGCGGAGCTCATTCGTAATCCGCACGGCATATCGGAAAAACTGTTTCGTCTTAATAAAGACGATGTCGTTATTGGTTTAAGTTTTGCCCGCTACACAAAAAGCACCATTGAAGCGGTCGCTTTCGCCAAAGACCGCGGCGCAAAAATTATTGTCATTACGGACCATCTATTATCACCGCTGGTATCGTACGGAGACGTCACGTTATGTGCTCCGACGGAAATGCCGTCGTTTATTGACTCGTTCGTTGCGCCGTTAAGTTTAGTTAACGCACTCATTACCGAAGTCGGCCGGAGAAAGCGTAGCGAAGTCGAAAAGCATTTATCTGATTTAGAAGAAATTTGGGAAAGATTCCATATTTTTTATGAGTAAAATGATGTGGACCTATTCCAAGAATGTTGGAATGGGTCTTTTTATTTCACCGGCTCGAATCGTTTCTATTATGCGCGGTTGTACTATTGCTTCTTGTTTCCGTATCTCCGGAAAGCAGATAAATATATTTTCGTGCCTTCATATCGTTGGCCATTTATGTCAAGAAAACGGGTGCGTTAAACAGAAGGAAAAACTCTTGCTTATGCAGCTACTTTTCTCTCGTCAACGTCATATGCAGCAAACACAATCTGTTCTGTCCCGTCAACCATTAGATGTGGTGAAAAACAATATCATCATCGTTTCATCCATGGCCGTCCGGCTTTCTAGTCATTCTCTTCATAAAAAGTTTGTTCCGTAAACAGATTATTTTCGAAAGAGCTTTAATATGTTTAGCATGTCAGAATGATAGATAAGAAAAAAGTCCTTATCGTCATCTGGAAAAACAGGAATATATCATGATATATCCTTATTTTCCTTGTGCTACCATTTAAATAGCGTGTAAATGGGGGGAGGAAATCAAGGTGTCGTCTTTATTGGAATCGATAGAAAAAGAATTGAAACACAAGGCCTATGAGACGATGATCGATTGCCTCGAGTCCTATCAAGGGCAGGTCGAAGAAGAGATCGAGGAATTTCAAGATGGCACTCGTGCCTTTTATCGCGCAAATGACGAGTATGTTCCGCATTGGCAGGGAGAATCGAGGGCAGCGTATGAGTCGATATACGGGGACTTGCGGCAAATCGAGGCATGGATTTATGCGGCCGCAGACGATCTTTTTCATGAAATAAGCAGGGAAATCGCCCAGATTCGCCAAAAGATAGAGGAACGGCAATGACGACGATTCGAGTCAAACCAGAGGAGCTGGAAACGGTAGCGAAGCATGTTCCCGATGCAGAAGACGCTTGCCAGCGTGTGCAGGAATCTCTTTCTTGGACACTTCCTTCTTTAGCCGTGCAGATTCCCGGAATCGACTCTGCCGCCATCCATAAGCTTAAAGACGAGCTGATTCATTGGCTCCGCCGCTATGAAGAAAAGCTGAATGAAGTCGAGGAACTGCTGTATCGGACGGCCGCGGCAATGCGCCAGGCAGACCAAACGCTTGCCGAGAACATGAAAGAATTCGGCTTAGAGCTTCTTGGCTGGTATGACTTGCAGCGATTGTTTGGAGAATACGATCCAATTACTGGAGAACGGATATCCGGATGGGACCGCCTGCTTGCGGGAGGAATGCTATTAGCTTCTTTTATTCCTCTGATCAAAGGGATAGGAATCGCTGGCAAAGTGGGAATCAAAGGAGCGAAATCAGCCAGGATAACAGCGGATGTTTCGAAATGGATCTCAAAAACGAAAAACGTCCTCCATTATGATAAAATCAAATCGTTCTTCCAAACGATCTATCACCAAGTCATCAAAGAACCAATCACCGAAACTATCCGTCGTTCAGAAAACAATGGAAGAACTTTCTTCCTCAAGTGAAAAATATGAAAGAGATATTATCACCAAAAGGAACGGGTAATATTGTTCTAGAACAATTGCAATTAGGGATAACACTAAAAGATGTGGTAATAGTTTTCTCCTTCGACGAGGAATACGGAGATATCGTTTTTAACTTCCCAGAAAGCGAAATATTCGTAGATGATAAAAAGGAAGTTAAATCGAGGTTTGAAAAGTTAGTTAATTATCTAGTGAAATTAAAAATGAAATATGATATTCCTAAAGTTATAATAGGTTACGAGCCTGCGGATGATGAGGATACAATGTTAATCGAACTTAATGTTAATGCTCTTAACTTGGAAAAAGTGTTAGAAAAAATACTTTATTAAATCCTTCGAGCCTCAAGGATTTCCTTGAGGCTCTTTTTAGTGTACCCGGCATGGGTGCAGTCTAATACGGCCCTTCCTCTTTTTTTGCTACGATTTTAAGCCTTTTGGCGTTACTTTATTTTCTAGCTTCCGCAATAAAAGATCAAATAAAATCGCTAAAACCGCCGCTGGGATGGCACCGGCCAAAATCAAATTTTTATCGGCGATCCGCAGTCCGCGGTCAATGAGATCGCCTAAGCCGCCGGCGCCGATAAAGGTCGCGAGCGCCGCCACGCCGATCGTCAAAACAGTAGCCGTTCGTACGCCTGCCATAATCACTGGCAAGGAAAGGGGGAGCTCGACCATCCATAAAATTTGTCGCGATGTCATCCCCATTCCTCGGCCGGCATCGACAAGCGCGGGATCGACGCCAAGGATGCCTGTGTACGTATTGCGCAAAATCGGAAGCAATGCATATAACGTTAACGCAATAATGGCCGGCAATTTTCCGATTCCAAAGATCGGAAGCATAAATCCTAATAAAGCGAGGCTTGGAATCGTTTGAATAATAGCAGCGATGCCGATGATTGGTTCGGCTAGCTTTTTATGCCTTGTCAGGACAATGCCGAGCGGAACAGCGACTAAAATCGCAATGATCATTGCGGTTCCGGAAAGCAAAATATGTTCTTGGAAAGCGATCCAGATCTCTTGTTTTCGTTCTATCATCGTGTTAAGCAGATCCATTTCTCCTCCCACCTTCACGGTTGCTTTTGAAACTCCCATTCCGCCAGCCCGCGCATCATGCTCGATCTTGTGATGACGCCGACAAGGCGATTCCCGGCCAATACAGGGATAGCGCTGACATCTTGGTGTTGGAAAATTTCCGCAACTTCCGTCACATCAGCATCCTTTGTTAGTGTCGTCACATCGAAATCAGCGATGTCGGTCACAAGAAGATGTTCCTGCTGATAATGTCTTTCTAGTTTTTTTAATGTCACGACACCAAGAAAGGATTGTTTTTTATCTGTAACGATTAAGCTGTCTACTTTTTTCTCTTTCATGAACCGGAAGGCCTCGGCTAATCCGCGCTTCGGCGATATCGTAGCGATGGAATGGGACATTAAGTCTTCCGCTGTCGGCACGGCCGTTTGTCTTTGTGCAAGGCGGTTCTCTCCAATAAAGTCGCGTACGAATGAATTGACAGGACGGCGCAAAATTTGATCCGGCGTAGCAAATTGCACGATTTCTCCGTCTTTCATAATCGCAATGCGGTTGGAAATTTTAATCGCTTCATCCATATCATGTGTGACAAACACAATTGTCTTTCGAATTTCTTCCTGCAATTTCACAATATCCTCTTGCAGCTGTTCGCGGCTGATCGGATCGAGCGCGCTGAACGGCTCGTCCATCAAAATGATGTCAGGCTCTGCGGCAAGGGCGCGAATAACGCCGACTCGTTGTTGCTGGCCACCGCTAAGTTCCGACGGGTAGCGATGTTTAAACATCGCTGGATCTAATCCGACAAGATCAAGCAGTTCGTCAACCCGTTTTTGATAGGCGGACGGCTCCCATTTTTTTAGTTTCGGAACTAAGGCGATATTTTCCGCAATCGTCATATGAGGGAACAGCCCGATTTGCTGGATGACATAGCCAATGTTGCGTCGTAGTTCCACTGGATCCATTTTTGCAATGTCCTGCCCGTCAATGTATATTGTTCCAGACGTCGGTTCAGTCAGGCGGTTAATCATCCGCATCGTCGTCGTTTTTCCGCATCCGCTTGGCCCGATTAAAGTGACCAATTCTCCTTTTTGAATTTCGAGATTAATATTTTTTAATGCGACAAAACCATCGTCATATTGTTTCCATACGTTTTCAAAGCGAATCATCTTCATCCCACCTTTGCTATGAGAAAACATTAATCTATCAATCCTTCTGCTTTCAAAAAGTCAATGGCCACTTGTTTTGGACTTTTTCCTTCCATATTTACTTGCGCGTTGAGTTCCATCATTTTTTCATCGGTTAAAACACCTTCGAGTTTATTCAAAACTTTCTCCAATCCAGGGTTGGCATCAAGCACTTCTTGACGGATAATCGGCACAGCGTGATAAGGCGGGAAGTAGTGTTTGTCATCTTTCAGCACAACGAGGTTGTATTTTTTAATGCGTGCATCGGTCGTATAGGCGGTAATGACATCGATATCGCCGTTTTTTGCCGCTTCATACTGCAAGTCAGGATCGATGTTGGTAGTTTTCTTAAACTTAAAGCCGTATGTCTCAACTAACCCGTCATACCCGTCGCTTCGCTCAAAAAATTCCGCATCGGAGCCGAATACAAGCTGATCAGATTTCTTGGCGAGGTCGGAGTACGTTTTTACTCCTAGCTTGTCAGCAAGTTCTTTGCGCATTGCGAGGGCGTAAGTGTTGTTAAAGCCGAGCGGCTTCAGCCACGCGATGTTAAACTTTTCTTTATACTGCTTTTTCGTTTCTTCATAAATTTCTTCTGGTGTTTTCGATGGGTCGTATTTGTTTTTTAAGATGTTTAAGTGACCAGTACCCGTATATTCTACGTATAAATCAACATCTCCCTTTTCCATGGCTTGCTGCAGCACAAACGCGCCCCCTAAACTATCTTTCATTTCCACGTCTAAATCGGTGTTCGCCTTCAAATATTCGGCAAGCAAGTGGGCTAAAATCACCTGTTCGGTAAACTTTTTGCTCGCGACAACAATTTTCCCTTTTTCCGCTTTTTCGCCAGCTCCGCAGGCGGTTAGAGTGAACAGCATGACAGCGGATAAAAATAGAAACATCCATTTTCGCAATGAAATTCCTCCTTTACGTGATTGTGCATACGTTCTTGATATAGATTTGCGCTGAAATGATATGTAGCGGCAAGGAGAGGCCAGGAAATAACGGGTGGGAACCGTCACGACAATATTGTAT
The DNA here is from genome assembly GCF_027942335.1 of Geobacillus sp. CX412. Taxonomy (NCBI): domain Bacteria; kingdom Bacillati; phylum Bacillota; class Bacilli; order Caryophanales; family Anoxybacillaceae; genus Geobacillus; species Geobacillus sp. CX412. The sequence goes on along the minus strand of NZ_CP103461.1, from coordinate 3,144,586 downwards.
CGTCAGTTGGATGTTATTTACAAATTTGGTATAGCACTATATATTTGCATATTTACGGATTTGCCATGCTGACCTAGAAGCAGATTCCGCATCCTTAGAAATGCTCCGATATGCTCCTGTATCCTCAAGATTCGATAGGAATTATGAGAAAAAAAACAAAATAGCAATGCATGAAAATAAGGAATGGCAGTACAAAATGTGAAAATGCCATCCCGAGTTTGTTGGCAACTTTTTTATGATTATTCTTGCTCCATCAATCGGCTGCCATTCTTCGCTGTACATGTATGTAAAAATAAAGCGGTATGGCGCCTAAAAGCGTCATACCGCTTACAACGTTTATGGGCTGACTAACCGTTGCAGCGTGCTTTCGACTTTAAAAACGCGGTTGTTGAGAACTTGAATGCCGGATTCATGGTCATGGAGGAGAGGAAGGACTTTGTCTTCGAGCACGTTGGTGAGGTGAGTGACTTTTCCTTTCAATTCGTGGACGTCAAGTGAGAGTGCGTCATATTTTGCAGTGAGGACTTCTTGGCCATGGCGGACGGCTTCGCTGATCGCTTTTGTTTCGGTGATTTTTTCATCAAGAACAATAACGGTGCTTTCGACGTTTGCTAAACGCTCCTTCACACTGGCCATGTCTTTTTCCAAGGTAGCCACTCTCTCTTCGACACGGCTCATCCGCTTTTCCAATTTGTCGACACGATTGCTTAACGTTTGGATATCGTTGCGCGTGAGTTTGACCTCTTGGAGAATTTCTTGCAGCAGCGCCTCTACCATGTACTCACCTCCTTTATATCCTTCATTATACATTAAACATTCCGACAAACGCCATGTCGAATGGAATAGATTTTTAGTGGAGTAATTGTTCGACATTTATTACAATGGAAATAGATGATCTGAAGAACGATAAGGAGAATGGACATGGATGCTTCCTGGCTAAAGCCGATTTCGGAGGTAAAGTATTTAGCGGTGGACAATGCGTATCGCTATCGCGCGATTTTGCGCTATTTTTACACACAGCACGAACGGATGCGGCAATATTTGTTTCCAGAAGAAGTGTATGCGTTTTTAAAACAGCACGATGAATTTCGGGATTATACAGAAGACGATCTGCAGCAAGATTTAGATCAACTCGTCAAATGGAAAAACTTGATTGCGAGACAAGAAACAACGCACATTCGCACGATTGAAGAGTTTAAAAAGAAACGGTTTCGCTATCAATGCAGCCCGTACACGGTCGAAATCGAGCGTATGATCCGCGCGCTCGAGCAGCTTGGCGATTCGTTTGGCGGGTCATTGGAAAAAACGCGATTTGACCGCCTGTATACCTCGCTTGTCCGCATTGAAACAATTATCAAAAATGGATTTGCGGAAAAACGAGATGAGATGAACCAAGTATGGGAAGAAACATTTGACTATTTCAAAAAAATCATCCAAAATTCCGCCGACTATATCGCTTATTTAAACAGCGAAAACATGGAAGAGCAAATGATGTCAGAGGCGTTTCTCGTATATAAGGAAAAGTTCACGACATATTTACGGGATTTTATCGTCGCGTTGCAAAAAACATCGATGCAAATTGAAAAACTGCTCGAAGACTTGCAGGAAGAAGAAGTACGTCAGTTTGTTCATCATGTCGTAGACTATCAAATGACGATTCCGCGTTGGGAAGATCTTTCGCTTTCAAGAGAGCAGATGGTGGAAGAACGGATGGAAACATGGCACAGCTTAAAAGAATGGTTTTTAGGCCGGAACGGGCATGACAGTGAATTGGCGTTTTTGCAGAAACAAACGAACGAGGCGATCCGCCGTATTACAAGGGTTGTGCAGCGGCTTGGCGAGCGGCACCATCATTTTCGCAGCCGAAAAAAAGATTATTTATATTTGGCACAATGGTTTTCTAAACTCGATTCGCTAGAAGATGCGCATAAATTGTCATCAGTTGTGTTTGGCTGTTTTCACACAAAACATTTGGTGACGGACAATGATGCGACCGAAGATATGTATCGAGACATTTGGGAAGAAGCACCAAGCGAATGGACGGTGAAGCCGCGCGTCCGCCATTACCAGGAAAAGAAAAAGCCGCAGGCAATCGTAGACAATGAAAATAAAAAGAAACAAACAATGGTGGAGTTTTTACAGCAAAAACAGCGTGAAGAAGAAGAGCTCAAACAGTTGGTTCAAGACGGCAAAATTATTTTACGCGAGTTGCCGGTTGTCGCTCCCCATGTTCGCAAAACGTTATTAAGCTGGATTGCGAAAGCGATGACGCGCGAAGATCGAGTCGTGAAAACGGAAATTGGCTGGAAGGTGAAAATTGTCAAAAAAGACGATTCATTTATTGAATTACACGCGGAAGACGGAACGATGATCATGCCGAATTACGAAATTCATTTTCTTGAGAGTAGGGAGGAGCTAGTGAGTGGAGCGTGATTTTGATGAAAAGGCGAAAATAGCACTAAAAGTGTTACTGGAAAACTTTTGGATTACCCGCGAGCGTGACCCGGAATTGTTTCAGCTGATTCGCGAACGAGAAAATATCGTAAAACGTTATGTGCAAGAAAAATTCGGTTATCGCCTCATTGTTCACCGTTATTTTGCTAAACTTGAAAAAATACCGGCGGAACCTGAGGCATGGATGGGAATTGAATCATTTCAAGAACCGCTCGATTATGCGCTGTTTTGTTGTTTGATGGCATATTTAGAAGGAAAGGAAGTGGAAGAAAAATTTTTGCTGTCGGATGTCTGTGAGGAAATAAAAGCGATGTATCCAGGGGACGTTCCGCTTGATTGGACAAACTACCAGCAGCGGCGCGCGCTGGTCCGTGTATTAAAAACCGCTGAAGAACTTAGGGTCGTAAAGCGTGTGGACGGAGAAATCGAAGGATTTGCCCAGCGGGAAGACCATGAAGCGCTATATGAAGTCCCCGTGCTTTCCCGTTATTTTATGCGTTCCTATCCGAAAGATTTGACGCAGTACAAAACGATGGAAGAATTGTTAGAAGAAGAGTGGAAAACCGCTCCGCAAGATTATCGGCGCCACCGCATTTATCGGCAACTGTTTTTATCTCCAGTTGTTTATCGACAACAAAAAGATGATCCTGACTTTTATTACTTGCGCAACTTTCGCCATCGATTGCGCGAAGATATTGAAGCACATAGCGATTTTCGCTACGAACTGTATAAAAACGCCGCGTTGTTAACGCTTCCGGAACGAGAAAACGTATATACACTGTTTCCCGACCAAAAAGGAACGTCGGATATTATTCTTCATTTCGCTTCTGTTGTTCGTGAACATCTTCTAGATTATCCACCAGACGAATACGGGAAAATCAGAATGACACAAGCGGATTTTCAGCGGCTGCTTACAATATGCAAGGAGCGCTATGGAGAAGGATGGGGAAAAACGTATCGCGACATGACTCCAGCGCAGTTAACATCGGTGCTGTTGGAGGAATTAAAACAGTGGAAAATGGCGGATGTGGAAAAAGAAACGGGAATGATCATGTTATATCCACTGCTCGGAAGGATAGTTGGCCATTATCCTCCCGATTTTATGAAGAAAGGAATGGATGATGATGATGACGAATAAATGGGTGCCCCATCGCGCGGGACTATTAAATTTTTGGTATTACGATGAAGAATATTTCCATTTTGCGGACGGCAGGCTGTTTCTCCGCGGCAGCAACGGTTCGGGAAAATCAGTGACGATGCAAAGCTTGATTCCTGTTTTGCTGGACGGAAAGAAAACCCTGACCGCCTTGATCCGTTTGGGTCACGGGCGCGCCGCATGGAAGATTATTTGCTTGGGGAAAAGGAATTAGTTGATCGTGATGAACGGACAGGCTATTTATTTTTAGAATATAAACGAAAACATAGCGACCATTATATCACAACCGGAATCGGTTTAAGGGCGAAACGCCAGAAAGGCATGGATTTTTGGGGATTTGTCATTTTTGACAACCGCCGCATCGGTAAAGATATTACATTGTACAAAAAGGAAAAAACGGGCGAAAAAATCCCGCTGACAAAACGAGAATTAATCACGGTGCTTGGCGACGGAGGAACGGTTGTCGATACGCAAAAAGAGTATATGGAGCTTGTCAATAAATATATTTTCCGTTTCGAATCGCTCGAAGCGTTTCAAGAATTGATCGAGCTTTTGATTCAGCTTCGCAGTCCGAAATTATCGAAAGATTTCAAGCCGACGGTCATTTACGAAATTCTCGAAAGCTCGCTTCCGGCGTTGACGGATGACGAATTGCGACATTTATCGGAAACGATTGAAAACATGGACCAAGCAAAGCAGCAGCTGGAACAGTTGGAACGGGATGAAGCGTCGCTGCGTCGACTCTGCCAGCACTATCAGCAATATAACGAATATATGATATGGGAAAAAGCGAACGAATGGCTCAAAGCAGCAAAACAAGAGGAAAAATTAACGGAAGAGCGCGAGCAGTGCCTCCGCGATCAAGAGCGGTATGCAGCACGAAAAGAAGAGCTGGCAACGGAAATTCAGGGCTTACAAAATGAGCAAGCGGTGCTTCGCAAACGGGAGCTGGATTTAGCGAGCCACGAAGTGTTTCGGGCCGAAGAAAAATATCGGGAAACGAAACGCCCTTGCGAACGTGCAAGATCAAATAATGAAAAAAGAACGTTATCTTGATGATAAACAACAACAAGAGCGCAAGTTGAAACAAGAGATTGCCAAAAGCGAAGACGTTCTTCACCAGTCTGCGCAAACGATCGACGAACAACTGGAAGAATTGCGCTATGCCGCGCTTGAAAGCGCCTTTGCCTCACATGAACTAAATGAAGAAGACTTTCAGCGGCATCGAAACGAGCCGTTTGACTTTACGCTTTGGCGAAAAGAAGCGGAAGCGTATGAAAAACGGTTAGAGGAAATATTGTCGCTTTGGACGAGCCATGATGACCTCAAGCACCGATACGAAGACGCATACCACGAGCTTGGAGAACAGCAGCGTTTACTAGACAATCTCCATAATGACGCGAAAAAATGGCACGAGCTATTGGAAATGGAAAAATCGCGCCTGCAGGAAGCGGTGTTTGCCTGGAAAGAAGCACATCCTGATATTCCGATCGATGAAGAAACAATCCAATCGTTTTTGCGTTATTTAAACGAGCTATATGAACGCTATCATTTTGAAGATGTAAAGAAACCGTTTGCCGACCGATATTATGAGGCGTTGGACCAGAAAAAAGCGGAAAAAGTGAGATGGGAACACGAAATCGAGCTAGTAAAACGAGAAATCGCAGAAACAGAAGAAGAGCTGCGCCGCTGGAAAGAACAAAAAGACCCTGAATTAGAGCATGACGAACAAACCGCACAAGCCCGCGCGGCTTTACAAGCACGAGGGGTTGCGTACGTGCCATTTTACGCAAGCGTCGAGTTTTACGACCACGTGCCAGAATCGTTGCGCGAACGAATCGAGTCATCGTTATACCACGCAGGGCTATTGGACGCGTTAGTGACCGAAACAGACGTTTCCATCGTGCATGACCGTATTCTCAAGCCAAATCCTGTGGAAATGGCACATACGCTTGCCGAATATTTGCGTCCCGATGTGGATGAAGACCTCGGTGTTTCCGCCGAGCGCATTGAATCTGTTCTTCGCAGCATTCTTATTTCTGATGAGGCGCAAGAAGGACGATTTGCGATGGACGAGTCGGGCCATTATTCGTTTGGGCTCCTTCAAGGCCATGCGCCGAAACGAGAACAAGCGATCTTTATCGGCCGCAACGCCCGCAAGCGGTGGCGCCTTTCCCAAATCGCGCAAATCGAGGAAAAGCTTCAACAACTAGATGAACTTCTTCAGCAAAAAAAGGAACAGCTTGCGCATGTGGAAGCAACAATTGCCTCGATCCATGAAGCGTTTCAAACGTTCCCGTCTGACCGCGATGTTCGCGCGGCCTTTGACGAATGGGACCGTACAAAACGCGCCATCACAAGCAAACAACAAGAAGTGGAACGAAAAAGCGAAAAATTGAATAGCATCGCCCGCGACTGGCAACAAGTAAAACAAACGCTTCGCGAAAAAGCGGAAGGACTCGATCTTGAATTTACAAAAGAGCGGTATGAAGAGGCGCGGCGATGGATGAAATTGTATACGGACCATTTAACGGAATTGGTGCTGGAACACCGTTCGTTTCTCCATCAATTGCAAGTCAGCCGCTATCATCAAGACCAGCTTGAAACCGTCCAAGCGGAAATCGATGAAGCAAAAGGCGAAATCAATATATTAGCCAGCGAGCAACAACGCCTCCTTTTAGAAATACAACATATGGAACAAATGTTAAAACAGATGGGAGCGGATGACATTCGCGCGGAAATCTCCCGCGTTCGCGATCGCCTTGAATGGGTAAACAAGGCGTTGCCGGAAAAGATAAACGAACAAGCTCACATCGAACAAACGATCAAATCCACTCACCGTCAACTAGAAGAGTTAGAGCGAAAACTTCAATTTGCTAGCACGCTTGCAGCAGTATGGAAGCGATCGTTTATCGCAGAAGCGGAACACGGTCTTGTCGAAGTAGCGGAGAATGTAGATCCGCATGAACAAGCAAAAGATGTTGTTCGCCGCTACGGATCAATCGGAAAAGAACAAACGCGTTCATCCGTGATTGCTAAATTGAATAGCGTATTCTTCCAAGAAAGCGCGAATTTAGTGGAATACCGCCTATCTCAAGAACCTGTCGCATTAGAAGAGGAAAATCCGTTTGCTGGTATCGATTTGGACGAAGAAATGGAGTTAAAGGTGAGCGATTGGAAAGAAAAACGGGATCGGATCATTCTTTTGCTTGATTACAAAGGACAGCGCGTCACTCCGTTCTATTTATTAAAGGAAATGGAAAAAGACATTCTCCTTCAGCGGGAATACATTAATGAACAAGACCGCGAGTTGTACGAAGATATTATTTTAAAAACGGTCGGACGTATTTTGCGCAGCCGCATTCAGCGTGCCGAACGCTGGGTGAAAGACATGAACGCGCTCATGCAACAGCGAGATGCTTCTTCCGGATTATTGTTGTCCATTCAATGGAAACCGAAAACAGCGGAAACAGAAGAAGAAATGGATACGAAAGAGCTTGTTGAATTGTTGCGGATGAATTCGCGATTGTTAAAAGAAGAAGATTTGCAGCGGGTCACGATGCACTTCCGGTCCAAAATTAACCGCGCCCGTGAAATGTTAGAAGAAAAAGGGCAAGGCAACACGCTTCATCAAGTCATCAAAGAAGTGCTCGATTACCGGAAATGGTTTACGTTTACGCTCTATTATCAAAAAACAAATGAGCCAAAACGGGAATTAACGAACCAGCGATTTTATCAGTTTAGCGGCGGAGAAAAAGCGATGGCGATGTACATTCCGCTCTTTGCGGCCGCGTATGCCCGCTATCAAGAAGCAAGTGAGGAGGCGCCATACATCATTTCCCTTGATGAAGCGTTCGCCGGTGTGGATGAAAATAATATTCGCGATATGTTCGATCTTGTTGAATCGCTTGGCTTTAATTACATCATGAACTCGCAGGCGCTGTGGGGAGATTACGACACCGTGCCGGCTCTTTCGATTTGCGAGCTTGTGCGCCCGAAAAACGCTTCGCACGTCACCGTGATCCGCTATTATTGGAACGGAACGATGAAGCGGCTTGTGACAGATTGGGACGAACAAGAAATGGTGGTGAAACAATGAAATCATTGCCGGAACTAGCGGCGGAAGCGGCGCAATTTTTTCGCGGTGAAGCTGGATTTCACCGCCTTTTTTGCGAAATGAAAAAGAAGTACGAATCGCTCGGCCGCATTGGCGGCACCATTTCCCTTGCGAATTTTACGAAAGAAGAAAAAGAAGCAATCGCGGCGTTTTTTGGGAAGGAAATGACGCGCGTTTCGCTACAGGCGTTTGCCAAACAACTGGATAAGACAAGATTTGCAGGTGTTTCACTGGAAGAGCTGTTAGTCCATTATTTTGGAGAACCGCTCGTCGCAAACAAAGAAAGGCGTGAAGCGGAACAACAAGAAAAAGCGGCGTTTTTCCAGCGGCTGATCGCCGCTTACCCGAGTGGGGCGGAATGGCTTACGGCAGCGCTGGAGCATCCGAACGAATACCGTCTTCTTCACCAAGCATACGCCCAGCAGCGCGATGAGCTGTATGCTTCCATTTGCACAGTTTGCGAAGCGCTTCGCCAGCTTCCGAAGCAAGGAACGTACGAACGCCTGCCGCTATTCGCGCAAAAAGTAACCGGAGACCCGCACGCGTTTGATTTACACACATTTCAAGGAAAACTGTTTCTATCCGCGCTGGAATTTTACTCCCGGAAAAAATATCAGCTTTCGTCCGTAGAAGAAGTCAATGAACTATTGCAATCGTTCGGCATATTGCGCGAAGACATCCTCAATTTCGTGACGTGCGCGGGAATTTTGGCAGAAACGAAAGAGGGCATTCATCCCGTATTTTCCGCCGCTTGTGAAACGAATATGGCGCTGAATGTGCCGCTGAGGGAGATAGTGGCACTAACCCGCGCGTATCCAGCGAAAGGAAATGCCGTCTTTGTCGTAGAAAACGCCGGCGTTTTTTCTGAACTGCTAGACGAAGCGATGCCAATCGTTAGTACAAACGGCCAGCTCAATCTAGCGACGATGTTACTCCTTGACTCACTTGTCGAGTCGGGCGCACGTCTTTATTATTCGGGCGACTTTGATCCAGAAGGTCTGAAAATGGCCGATCGGCTTGCCGGGCGATACGGAGAGAATCTTTCCCTTTGGCATTTCACGTGTGAGGACTACTTTGCCTCGATGCCGAGTGTGTCGCTTTCTGAGGAGCGGCTGGCAAAATTGCAATCGATCTCCTCTCCCGAACTGCAGCCAGTAAAGCAGGAGATAGAGCGGTGCAAGAAAGCGGGGTATCAGGAGGCGATTTTATTGATGCTTCGAGAAGATATAGAGAAGGAAAAGACGAATTTAAAAATGAAGATCGACATCGACATTCATGATACAAAAAATGCATTGCCATCAGAAGAATGAAAAACAATTTTGTCGAAGTATCTCTTTGCGGCTGAAAGAATGAGGTCGTTTCTTATCTATATAAATCCAGTTTGAAATTCCGACATGTTTAACCAACACTTGTGTCTATGCTGCTCCTAAACGAGTAAATAAGGAAGCAGATCAATGAATGAATAGTAAGTAGATAAAATATATTTCGTGTTTCCAGATTCATCATCAAAATAGGAAGAAATGTAACGATAGTGCGATCGTATATAAACTATCATTCATGGCGAAAAAATTGTCGTCGACCTCCAATCATGCAAAAAGTGCGGGGGATCGACGACACTTCTTTTTTTCTTTTCTTCCCTACAGCCATCAGTACTTTTTTGATATTGACGCAATTTTCAAACTGACGTATACTGTATGTATCCATTATTCGCCATCCTTGATATATTAGCATTTGTTGTGGGTTTTTATCTTACCTATGAGGAATTGAAACTTCACAAGTGCATCAACATGTAAATTGACTTCAGAAACGTTTTTATCTTACCTATGAGGAATTGAAACATGAAGAAGGGCGAAAATTATTCGTCAGTGAACTTGAGGTTTTTATCTTACCTATGAGGAATTGAAACCTTTTGTGTGTACCAAACGGTCAATCTCACGCAGATTCAGTTTTTATCTTACCTATGAGAAATGAAAACCAAGCTAAAAGAGGTTCTATTATTGTTTTTATCGTAATTATGAAATTGAACCAGCGTTCCAACGTGATATAATGAATTGGTAACTATTTATTTTTATCGCACCTACGAGTAATTGCGTAGTGTTCCGGCAGCTTTCCCTGCACCATGTCCATATCACGTTCTAACCGATAGGCGCATTCTCGTTTCTCTCTAGCATAATGCTAGTGGAGAAACGAGTTTTTTTATTGCACTTTTATTGTGTGCATGTTCTAATAGTGATTGATGGGAATTAGGAAGAGATTGATTTCATTGGCAGAGGATATATTCGAAGCAAGGAGTGGGGGCTGATGGAGAAAGAGGCGATCATCCGCTTTGAGCGGGTGACGAAGGAATACGATGGGTTAGTCGTGCTCGATGATGTCAGTTTTGAGATTGAGCGCGGGAAGTTTTATACCTTGCTCGGGCCGTCGGGATGCGGGAAGACGACGATTCTGCGTTTGATCGCGGGGTTTACGGAGCCGACGGAAGGAACGATTTATTTTCACGGAAAGCCGGTAAATCATGTACCTGCGAATAAGCGGCAAGTGAATACGGTGTTTCAGGATTATGCTTTGTTTCCGCATTTGAACGTATTTGAAAACGTGGCGTTTGGGCTGCGGATTAAAAAGAAAAAGCGCTCGGAAATTGAGGAAAAAGTAAAGCAGGCGCTTCGGTTTGTGAATTTAGAAGGATACGAGAATCGCAGTATTCAAGAAATGTCCGGAGGCCAGCGGCAGCGAGTGGCGATTGCGCGCGCGATTGTCAACGAACCAGAAGTGCTTCTGCTTGATGAGCCGCTGTCGGCGCTTGATTTAAAATTGCGCACCGAAATGCAATATGAGCTTCGCGAACTGCAGCGAAGCTTAGGGATTACGTTTATTTTTGTCACACATGACCAAGAAGAGGCGCTGGCGATGTCGGACCAAATTTTTGTGCTCAATAAGGGGAAAATCCAGCAAAGCGGCACACCGAAAGACATTTACGATGAGCCGATTAATCGGTTTGTCGCTGATTTTATCGGTGAATCGAACATCTTGCGAGGCACGATGATTGAAGATTACCTTGTCGAATTCGCTGGGAAGCGGTTTACGTGCGTGGACAAAGGATTTCGCCCGAACGAGCCAGTCGATATTGTCATCCGTCCGGAAGATTTGGACATTACGACAAAAGATCAAGGAAAGCTCCAAGTGCGCGTTGATTCGCTATTGTTCCGAGGTGTACATTACGAGTTGTGCTGCTATGACGAAGATGGGAATGAATGGCTCGTCCATTCGACGAAAAAAGCGGAAGTAGGGGAAGAAATCGGGCTTTATTTTGACCCAGAGGACATTCATGTCATGCGCATTAGCGATGATGAAGATGATGGTGAGAGATCCGATGAAAAATAGTGTACGCAATGTTTACTTATTTCCATATGTAATATGGATTGGGCTATTTGTCGTTGCGCCGATTTTATTGATTTTGTATTATTCGTTTTTTGACATTGACGGGAATTGGTCGCTTTCCAATTATAAAACGTTTTTTACGCCGATTTATTTAAAGATGGCGGTCAGTTCCGTTTGGTACGCGTTTTTGATCACGCTTTTTTCGCTGCTTGTCGCGTATCCGACCGCGTATTTTCTGACGAAAACGAAACATAAACAACTTTGGCTTTTGCTTATTATTTTGCCGACGTGGGTGAATTTGCTTTTAAAAGTGTACGCGTTTCTCGGCATTTTTGGGACGTACGGATTGGCGAATGCGATTTTGGAAACGATCGGCATCGGCACAAAGCAAATTTTATTCACCGATTTTAGTTTCGTATTTGTGTCGGTATACATTTTTATCCCGTTCATGATCCTGCCGATTTTCAACTCGCTGGAGGAGCTGAACCCAACGCTCATTGACGCAGCGCGTGATCTTGGCGCTTCGGCTTGGACGACGTTTCGTCGCGTCGTTTTTCCGCTTACGCTAGATGGGGTGAAAGCGGGATGTCAAGCGGTGTTTATTCCGTCGTTATCGCTGTTTATGATTACGCGTTTAATCGCAGGGAACCGCGTCATTACGCTCGGTACGGCGATTGAACAACATTTTCTCGTCACGCAAAACTGGGGCATGGGTTCGACGATTGCGGTGTTTTTAATTATCGCGATGGCTATTGTGGTGATCGCGACAGGAAATCGGAAGTGAGGGTGAGGCGATGCGAGGCAATAAAAAGTGGGCGAACGCGTATTTAGTGTTCGTGTTTCTCATTTTGTACACCCCGATTATTTATTTAATTTACTATTCGTTTAATAGCGGCGGAACGATGCATGATTTCGAAGGGTTTACGCTGGAATGGTATAAAGAGGTGATCGGTGATACCCGTTTATGGATTATCGTGTTAAATACACTGACGATTGCCCTTTTGTCTGCGGCGATTTCCACTATTCTCGGCGTGATGGGAGCGCTTGCGATTTATTATGTGAAAAAGCGGCAAATGAAACAGCTGCTTTTAACGTTGAATAACGTCTTGATCGTCAGCCCCGATGTCATTATCGGCGCCTCATTTCTCATTTTGTTTACGATTATCGGCATTCAGCTCGGTTTTACGTCGGTGCTGCTGTCGCATATCGCGTTTAGTGTTCCGATCGTCGTGTTGATGGTGCTTCCAAAATTGCAGGAAATGAGTCCGACACTGATTGATGCGGCTCGCGATTTAGGGGCGAATCAATGGGATGTGCTGACGAAAGTAATATTGCCGTTTATTACCCCTGGTATTTTCGCTGGTTTTTTCATGGCATTGACGTATTCGCTGGATGATTTTGCGGTGACGTTTTTTGTGACAGGCAACGGTTTTTCGACACTATCGGTAGAAATTTACTCACGGGCGCGCCAAGGTATTTCGCTGTCGATTAACGCATTATCGACATTGTTATTTTTGTTTACGGTTGTGCTGGTGATTGGCTACTACTTTATTAGCCAGAAAAGCAGCTCCTTATACGGAATGAGGGGGCGACGAAAATGAGAAAGCTTATATCATTGTTTGCGGCCGTTTTTTTCGCCTCGTTTGTACTGCTTTACGTATCTTCCCAGCTGAATAAAGCGGAAGGATATTCTGGAGAAAATACGTTGACAGTGTATAACTGGGGCGATTACATCGATCCTGAGCTTATTAAAAAGTTCGAAAAGCAGACGGGCATAAAAGTCATCTACCAAACGTTTGATTCCAATGAAGCGATGATGGCGAAAATTGCCCAAGGCGGTACGACGTTTGATGTTGCCGTTCCTTCTGAATATGCGATCAGTAAAATGAGAGAAGATGGATTGCTTATTCCGCTCGACCATTCAAAATTGCCGAATTTAAAATATATCAATCCGCGCTTTTTGAATTTATCATTTGATCCAGGCAACAAGTATTCCGTCCCGTATTTTTGGGGGACGGTCGGCATCGTCTATAATCCGGAAATGCTTGGCGGAAAAAAAATAACAAGCTGGAACGATTTATGGGACAAGGATCTGCGCAATCAAATTTTGTTAGTGGACGGCGCGCGTGAAGTGATTGGCATGGGGCTCAATAGTTTGCATTATTCGTTAAATGACACGAATAAGAAGCATTTACAAGAAGCGAAGGAAAAACTCGATCGTCTTACACCAAACGTCAAAGCGATTGTCGGTGATGAGATTAAAATGCTTTTGGTGAATGAAGAAGCGGCAATCGGGGTTGTTTGGTCAGGTGATGCGGCGGGGATCATTGCGGAAAATGACAAGCTCGATTATGTTGTGCCGAAAGAAGGATCAAATTTATGGTTCGATAATATGGTGATTCCGAAAACCGCGAAAAATATCGAAGGAGCACATCAATTTATTAACTTTATGCTTGATCCGAAAAACGCTGCGCAAAACGCGGAGTATGTCGGCTATTCGACGCCGAATGAGAAGGCGCTGGACTATTTGCCGAAAGAAGTAACTGAGGATAAACGGTTTTATCCAGATTTTGAGTCGGTCGGAAACTTAGAAGTGTACGAGAATTTAGGAAAACGAATGCTTGCTTATTACAACGAGCTGTTTTTGCAGTTTAAAATGCATCGGAAATAAGGAAAGGGAGACTGAGAGAATTGAAGCAGTTTAAAAAGGCGTGGCTTGCGTTTTTGACTGTTGTTTTGTTTCTGGCAGGAAAACTGAAGTGGGTGCTGGCGATTTTTAAGTTTTTAAAATTCAGTTCTCTCATTTCCTTATTTATTTCGATCGGCGCATATGCGCTTGTATACGGATGGAAGTTTGCGGTGGCGCTCGTGTATTTGCTTTATGTGCATGAAATGGGCCATTTGTTTGCGGCAAAAAGGTTAGGAATTCCAACATCGAAGGCGATTTTTATTCCGTTTGTCGGGGCGCTTATTGCGCTAAAGGAAGAACCAAAATCGGCGAAAGATGAGGCGTATTTAGCATACGCCGGCCCGTTATGGGGGACATTGGGGTTTCTCCCAGCTTTGCCATTGTACTGGATGACGGGAAACCCGTTTTGGGGATTAGTCATTGCGCTTGGAGCGCTTATTAATTTATTCAATCTTATGCCTCTGCATCCGTTAGATGGAGGGCGAATTGTCGGAGTGATTTCGCCAAAAATATGGTTTTTTGGTCTTATTGGGATGTTTGTTTATTTTCTTTGGAACCCGGGACCAATCGCCCCGCTCATTATCTTGTTAGGCGCTTTGAAATGCTGGGAGCTTTTGCGCCGGGAGTTCCGCTGGAAAAAGGCGCAAATTCACAAAGAAGTCAATGAGTCATTACTGCAGGAAATTCAACGATACATGCTTTTATCGGAAGAAGAGCAGCAAGAAATGTATTGGCATTGGGAAGATGAGATCAAACGCAAAGAGATGGAGCTGCGGCGGGGAAAAAAACATGGTACATCCCCATTTTCCAAGATGAGCAGAAGCTGCAAAACTATCGTTTGGAGCGGTATGTGGAAAAGTATAATCAGTTATTAGAGGCAACTCGATGGGGCGTATTGCAGGAACAAACCGTTTCAGACTTTATCCGTTCGCTCCAAAAAGAAATAGAAGAAAACGAACAAGAAATACAGAAGCAAACAGTGTATTATCGTGCGGATGCGAAAACAAAATGGACATGGTTATGTTTATACCTTGCGCTTGCGGTTGTTCTTGCCGTGTTCACAGCGTATGGGCAACAGATTATGGATGCCAATCAGTCGCTCATTTCGTAATAAAATCAAGGGTGGCCCCTTGGAATTTTTAGTTCTTTTTTGGCCACCCACAATTTTTGCTTGCTTACATTATACGGATTGGGCAATTGACTCTTTTTCTCTATGTATTTGAAGAACAAACCCGGCTGCTATTTGCATGGGGAGCAGCTGCTGTTTCAACCGGATCTGTTGCACCATACGGAAGAAGCCCTACATCACTAGGTTGATCATGCATAAACAATCCTACAAACAATATCGTAATCAGCGCTGCCAAGGATGTAACGAGGACAACTGTTTGCCAGTTGTAAGATGAGATAATTTTTGCGAATAAAGGCAAAAAAACGAGCTGCCCTGCTGCTCCACTGGCAGAAAACACGCCTACAATCAATCCGCGCTTCTCTTTGAACCAATGATTTGCTATTACAGCTCCTAAAACAGAGGAAGTTAACCCTGCCCCGAATCCTACTAAAAATCCCCATAACAATGTCATCTGCCATGTCGTTTTCATCCATACAGAAAGCCCCGTACCTATCACTAACAACGATAGGGCAATGAGCATCATTCGTTTTACGCCATATCGTTCCATAAACGCTGCCGCAAATGGTCCGCAAAGACCATATAGTGCTATATTGATAGCCAAAGGAAACGTAACTTCTGCACGGGTCCAGCCAAATGATTGCTCAAAAGGAATGATGAGAACACCGGGAGTAGAACGTACGCCTGCTGAAACTAATAATGTTAAGAAGGTAATTCCAGCTACAATCCAGTAAATACGCCGCGATGTCAATGTAGTTGAAGAAGAATGATCGTTATTCATTTTAAAGAAAGCCCCCTCCTATAACATTTGAATAAATGACGATCATGAGACACACCGATAGCGAACTTTAGTAATATTAATAATATTTTGAAACCAAGCGTGAAAGTTGTAAACAAAAACATAAAATAAAGACAAAACCAAATCAAAACATCTTCCTACCAAAAGAATGAGGACTGGTTTGCGTTGCGTACCATTTTAAAAGATGGAGAAAAATCAGGGTTCTCCAACAAGCGAGATAAGACCCAACCCAAAAAATCAGTAATAAAGAAGGCTGACTCAACATCGCTTAAAGACGATGTTTTGAGTCAGCCCTAATCTATATAAAAAGAGGGGGTTTTACGCGTTTTTGGCTTGCGCTTCTTTCCACTTTGCCAGCTCATTTTCGACTTCTTCTTCAAAGATGGAAGGAAGTGGATGTGTTGATTCAAGTAAATGGATGCTTGCGTTTGCTTCGGCTTCTAAGGCAAGAATGCGTTCTTCCATGCGCGCGAAACCGCGGAGCGCCTGTTCGGGATGGAAAGACGCAAGCGTTGTGTTTACGTCTTTGATCGTTTTTGCTGCGTTCGCGCGGGCGATCAAATCTAATTGTTTTGCGGAAAGTTCATCATATTTTTCGGTAAGCTGTTTTAGCTGTTCCGTCATATATGTTGTTTTTTCTTTGATCGTCTCGTATTGTTGTTGATAAGCAGAAAGTTTTTTCTCATACATTAGTTTTTCTCTTAATGCGAGTTTGGCGATGGTTTCTTCATTGTGTTCTAATGCCAGTTTTGCTTGGCGCTCCCGTTTTTCGATCATTGTTTTTGTGTGGGCAATGAGCGATTCATAGCGTTGTTCCACCGCTATTTGTCGGGCGATTGCTTGTTGGACATTTTCGATTTGATCCTGCAGTTCGCGCAAGTATTGTTTTGTCATAGCAACTGGGTCTTCCCATTGATCAATAAGTTCATGTAATTCGGCAAGTAGAACAGTTTTCACCCGGCGGAATAACCCCATATCATTGTTCCTCCTTTTTGATTGTTTTTTCCCATTCGTCTAAAAAGTGTCGATCATGTATGATTGGCGTTGGCCATGTTGTCATCGGTTCGGCCTTTTGTTCTTGTTTTTTGTAGATTGAATAGATGGCGATGAACGCAACCGGGATGAGCAGCCATTTTGGCAACAAGGAGATTACTCCCCATACGATGATGGCAAGTCCCATCCACTTAAAAGGCCCCTTCGTTTTTTTCCATAACAGCCAACCGATGATCAGAAGGCTCAATTGGAAAAGAAGAGAAAGCACCTCAATGGTGATCCAGCCGCCGAATTCGTGGCCATAATGAAACGCAGCATGGTGACGGATTGCAAATGGTCTGTGATGGGGCGACATATTCATCATTGGCATGGATTGTCCAAAAACGAAGCGGCCAAGCTGCATTCCCCCGTATATAGCAAGGAGAAAAAGGATGAACAGAGCGGCCATTCTTTTTTTCATGCACATTTTGTCACCTCCTTTCCGTCATAAAGTAAACATGCGCTTGTATGGTGGCATTTGGGCCGCTTACAAGGGAGGATGGCAAAGAGACGAACAAGTGAACATCGCCTTTGTTCCTTCCTCTGTACAGTTTGCATTGTAAAAAAGAAAAGAGAAAATTAGGTGAAAAAGTATAAAAAATGCTTTCCGTAATGGAAAGCATTTTAGCAAGGGATTTTTACGATAAATTCCGATCCTTTGCCGACTTCGCTTTGTACGTGAATGTGTCCGCCATGAGCGTCGACAATCCATTTGGCGATGGACAAGCCAAGCCCGTGACCGCCTTGCTGGCGCGATCGGGCTTTATCAACGCGATAGAAACGGTCGAAAATGCGGTCAAGTGATTCAGGAGGAATGCCGATTCCGGTGTCTTTGACGGAGATCGTGAGCATTCGTTGTTGTTTGAACGGTTCGACACGAAGGCTTAACGTTACTTGTCCTCCGTCCGGAGTGTATTTGATTGCATTATCCAGCAAGATGTATAACAGCTGTGTCAGCTTATCGGCGTCAGCGGTAATGATGACAGATTCAGGAGAATGAAAGTCCATGCGGATGTTTTTTTTCGATGCTAATTCTTCCAACAAATGCAATGTTCGTTCCGCGTGTGGGCGAAAATCGAACGTTTCTTTGGCTAGTTGCAGTGAGGCGTGCTCAGAATCAGCACGCGCGAGCGTCAATAAATCATTCATTAGCTTTGTCATTCGTTTTATTTCTTCGCGAAGTCGATTCAGCAGTTTTTGTGTAAATTCATTTTTTGTCAGTTCTTCTTCCATCTCTAGTGCTTCGACAGAAGAAAAAATGACGCTGAGCGGTGTCCGCAGTTCATGGGAGGCATCAGCGACAAATTGCCGCTGGCGATGGTATGCTTCCTGAATAGGAATGAGCGATCGTTTTGACATAAAGTAGCTTAACAACACAGCAACGCCGATAAATAAAATGGCAAGACCGATCAATACGATTAATAACCATTGAAATACGTTGGAAAATGAAGTCACATCCATGCCGATATATAACACGCCGATCAAACGGCCGCGAATGACAATAGGGCGAGCGGCGGTTAGTAGCTTTAACTCACGAGAATGAAAGCGGGAAAATGGATGCATATGGGCAGGAAAATTTACTTTTATATAGGTTAGTTCATTTTCGTTTAGCGCGGCATTTTGCAGCGCTTCTAATAGAAACGGCCGCATTCTTTTGTTCACTTCATCGCCCATGAGAAGCTCGCCGTCGGTGCCGACGACATAAAAAAAGAATTGGTCTTCGCTTAAAAACACAACGTTTTCCTCATTCATCAAATCGAAATCGCTTTGTTTGATCAAAAATTGTTCAATCGCTTTTTTTTCCTGGTTGGCGAGACTGGTAATCCGCCGCTCTTGGTCATTTGTGACAATCATATAAAAAAGGAAGCAGGCGATCGCGATGAATAATGCAAGAAACACCATTAAAATACCGCTATATAATGCCGTCAGGCGCCATTGCGTTCGGTGAAACATATCGGTGTTTTTTATCTTCAATAAGAAAGCGTTCCATTTACTTGTCAATTTTATATCCCACCCCGCGCACTGTTTGAATGATCTCCCCTTTTAATTTTTTCCGCAGCAATTTAATCGTCGCATCAATCGTTTTCATGGAAACATCCGCATCCCATCCCCAAACGCGGTCAAGGATGGTTTCGCGCGGTACGACATGCCCTTTGTTTTGCAAAAGAAGGTCCAATACTTGAAATTCGCGTGGGGTTAAATAGATTTCTTCATTACCGTGGTAAAGGGTATGGCTTGTTCGATTTAAAACAAAGCCATGAAAGTGTACGGTTTCTTCCTGAAGCGGGACAAACGTGCGCCGCGCGAGCGCCTTTAGGCGGGCCATTAATTCATCAATTTCAAACGGTTTGACGAGATAGTCGTCCGCACCGGCTTCTAATCCTTCAACACGGTCTTCGACGGCATCTTTTGCGGTTAACATGAGAATGGCGCCAGCGTAACCGTTTTTCCGCAGCCGTTTGCAAATTTCCACTCCATCTCCGTTTGGCAGCATCCAGTCAAGAATCAGCACATCGTAAAAGGAGGAGAGCGCATAGTCGTACGCGTCTTCTCCTTCCTGCACCCAATCGATGTGATCCACGCCTTTTTTCTTTAACATATGCACGATTAATTCGCCTAAATAGAGGTCATCTTCTGCGAGAAGAATTTTCATCTCGTTTCCTTCCTTTCTATTTTTCCCGTTTCTCTTTGTGAACAATCATAGCAAAATTTCGTGAAAAATAAATGAAAATGTGAAAATAGCGGGGTTTTTCACTAACTTTTCACTTTCCTTTTTTACACTGTTACTCGACAGAAAAAATAACGATCAAAAATGGAAGAAAGGGGAAATGGACGATGGATCATGTGAACATACCGTCACATGAACAACCAATGCCATCGTATCGGCCGCCGAAGCAAAGACGTTTCTTTTCTTGGATTACCGCTTCGATTGTCGGTGCGGTGATCGGAAGCGGACTTACGGTATACGCGGCACCGATGATTGGTCTTCCTTCTACTTCATCATCCACAAAGGAACCAAATGAAACAAACATTTCGACGGAGTCGCTTCCTCTCCAACCGACGAAAAGCACGTCTAATAATGACATGGTTGCGGCGATTGAAAATGTTGCCGATGCGGTCGTTGGCGTGGTGAACATTCAAAAACAGGCGGACTTTTTCTCCGATAGTGTCCAAGATCAAGAAGCAGGAACTGGTTCGGGAGTCATTTTCAAAAAAGACGGAAATACAGCATACATCGTAACAAACAACCATGTCATTGAAGGAGCGAATAAAGTAGAAGTGTCGCTTGCCGATGGGGAAAGAGTAAAAGCGGAAATCGTCGGCGCCGATCCGTTAACCGATTTAGCGGTATTAAAAATTGATGGCAGTCATGTCAAAAAAGTAGCAGTCTTTGGTGATTCTTCGAAGCTGCGCATAGGGGAACAAGTCGCGGCAATCGGCAATCCGCTCGGCTTAGATTTATCGAGAACGGTGACAGAAGGAATTGTCAGCGGAAAACGCACGATGTCCATTTCTACTTCTGCCGGGGAATGGGAGCTAAACGTTATTCAAACAGATGCCGCGATTAACCCGGGAAACAGCGGTGGTGCATTAATTAATAGCGCCGGACAAGTGGTGGGGATTAATAGCTTAAAAATTTCCCAAACTGGAGTGGAAGGATTAGGATTTGCGATTCCGAGCGAAGATGTAAAACCGATTGTCGAGCAGTTGATGCAATATGGAAAAATAAAACGCCCGTATCTCGGTGTGCAATTAGTCGATGTGGCTGATCTTTCTGACTCGGTTCGGAGCGAGCAGCTGCACTTGCCAAGCGGTGTTGCCACAGGAGCGGCTGTAACAGCAGTAGAACCGTTCTCCGGCGGCGGATGAAGGAATTCAGACGAAAGATGTCATTGTGGCAGTTAATGGAGAAAAAGTGGATAGTGTCGCTGCACTGCGGAAATATTTGTACACGAAAACGAAAATCGGAGAGCGTGTGCAAATAGAGCTTTGGAGGGATGGAAGAAAGAAGACCGTGTCATTGCAACTGAGCGAGCGGAGTCAATGAGATAACTAGCCCTTCTGAATGATCCATTCAGAAGGGCTAATTGGTTTATATTGGGAAAGGAGGCTGATTGGATGCATAGAATATTAATTATGGAAGCGTTTTACTTATTATAGAGCAAGGGGGATGGGAGATGGAATTTCGAAGTTATGAGGAGTTTTGGCCATTTTATCTATCGCAACATAGCAAGCCAGCCACCAGACGTTGGCATTTTGTTGGAACGAGTTTCGTGTTTTTATTTATGATCGTAGCAGTTGTGACATGGAATGCTTGGTGGCTGCTTGCCGCCCCGGTGACTGCTTACGCTTTTGCATGGTTCAGTCACTTTTTCATAGAAGGAAATAAACCGGCCACGTTCGGTCATCCGCTTTGGTCGTTGCAGGCAGATTTTCGCATGTACCGAATGATGCTTCTAGGACAGCTAGAAAAGGAATTTAATAAGTTATAGATGCACATTCCGCTTCTCCTTCGATAAAACAGTAGTCAAATAAACATAAGGCAGCGACGTTTTACGCTGTGAAACGGTGCCTTTGTTTTGGAAAAAAGAAGGAAATATGTAGGGAAATGTCGAAAAAATATAATATCCATCTGAAAAGTAATGAAACGGAAACGCGCGTCATTTCGTATAATTAAATAGACGATGGCGGAAAGAGGGTGCGGGGATTGTTCGGATATCCACTAGAAACAGTGTATTTGGGTGTGCTTATTGTAAGCGGCAGTTTGACGTTATTATATATTTTGCTAAGCGATATGATCGACGGCATCTTTGAGATGCCAGACCATCCATGGTTCAGCCCACAGCTTATTTTATCATTTTTTACCGTCGGAAGTGCGTCCGGTTTTTTGTTCGAACGATATACGGGGATGTCTAGCGCGCTCATCGCTTTGATTAGCGCAGGAATTGCTGTCATTGTCGTCTTGCTTTTGCACTTTTTCGTATTTATTCCGCTCCGCTCTGCGGAAACATCACTGAATTATTCGGAAACGGACTTGGAAGGGTCGCTTGCGAAAGTGATTGTAACTGTGCCGTCCGATGGGTTTGGAGAGATTTTGCTGCAGCGGAAGAGCGGAGCGATTTCGAAACCAGCAAAAAGCATGGACAACGAAGAAATCGCCTCAGGGACGGAAGTGATTATCGTGAAAATGGAAAACGGCGTCGCTGTTGTGGCGAAGCACGATCCATATTATATTTCATCATTACATAAAGGGGGATATGCTTAATGACGCCAATGTTAATTGTTATCGGCGTTGTCGTACTGCTTCTTATCGGATTAGTAGCTATTTTTATGCTTCGTTATCGCACTGTCGGACCAGATGAAGCACTCATTGTGACAGGAAGTTATTTAGGAAGCAAAAATGTGCATGTCGATGAATCAGGAAATAAAATTAAAATTGTCCGCGGCGGCGGGACGTTTGTACTGCCGATTTTCCAGCAGGCGGAGCCGCTTAGCCTTCTTTCTATTAAACTAGATGTACAGACGCCGGAAGTTTATACGGAACAAGGCGTTCCCGTCATGGCGGATGGCGTGGCGATCATTAAAGTAGGCAGTTCCATTGGCGAGATTGCTACAGCGGCGGAGCAATTTTTAGGAAAAACTCGCCAGGATATGGAAAATGAAGCGAAAGAAGTATTGGAAGGCCATCTTCGCTCGATTCTCGGTTCGATGACGGTCGAGGAAATTTATAAAAACCGCGACAAGTTTTCACAAGAAGTGCAGCGTGTCGCTTCACAAGATTTAGCGAAAATGGGGCTTGTCATCGTATCGTTTACCATTAAAGATGTGCGCGATAAAAACGGTTATTTAGATGCATTAGGAAAACCTCGCATTGCCCAAGTGAAACGCGACGCCGACATCGCGACAGCTGAAGCGGAAAAAGAAACGCGCATTAAACGCGCGGAAGCGGATAAAGAAGCGCGCAAAGCGGAGCTAGAGCGCTTGACGGAAATCGCGGAAGCAGAAAAAATTAATCAGTTGAAATTAGCGGAATTCCGTCGTGAACAAGATATCGCGAAAGCGCGAGCCGATCAGGCTTATCATTTAGAAGAAGCGAAAGCAAAACAAGAAGTTACGGAACAACAAATGCAAATTAAAATTATCGAGCGGCAAAAGCAAATCGAGCTCGAGGAAAAAGAAATTTTGCGCCGTGAACGGCAATATGATTCGGAAGTGAAGAAAAAAGCGGACGCCGAACGTTATGCGATCGAGCAGGCCGCAGCGGCGGAAAAGGCGAAGTTAATAGCGGAAGCGGACGCTCAAAAATACCGCATCGAAGCGATGGCGAAAGCGGAGGCAGAACGAATCCGGCTTGACGGGCTTGCTAAGGCAGAAGCGGAAAAAGCAAAAGGGGAAGCAGAAGCAGAAATTATCCGCTTGAAAGGATTGGCCGAAGCGGAAGCGAAACAAAAAATCGCCGAAGCGTTCGAACGGTATGGTCAAGCGGCGATTCTCGATATGATTATCAAAATGCTTCCTGAATACGCGAAACAAGTGGCAAGTCCGCTTGCGAATATCGATAAAATTACGATTGTCGATACGGGTTCTAATAGCACAAACGGCGGGGCGAACCGCATTACTGGCTATGCGACCAATTTAATGGCCAGCCTGCAGGAAACATTGAAAGCTTCCACGGGGATCGATGTGAAACAATTGCTAGAAAACTTTGCGGCGAAAGGAAATGTGGAACCGCCAAGTATCCAAGAGAGTGAAGACGCGGTGGAGCAACGGAAAACAGCAGGGCAATAATGAAAAGGGCTGAGAGATCAGCCCTTTCTTGATGGAAAGACGTCATCGTTGCAACTGCTGGGCAATTCCGCTATTATGTTAAATAGTGGAATCGCACATTAAAAAAGTAGGATGATGAAACAATGAAACGAGCGAGGATTATTTACAATCCAACGTCAGGTCGAGAAATATTTAAAAAACATTTGCCAGATGTGTTAGTAAAATTAGAAAAAGCAGGTTATGAAACATCTTGCCATGCGACGGAAGGAGCGGGAGACGCGACTGAAGCGGCCCGCAAAGCGGTTGAGCGCGAATTTGACCTAGTGGTAGCTGCCGGCGGGGACGGAACAATCAACGAAGTCGTCAACGGGATTGCCGATCAAGATTATCGTCCAAAGCTTGGTATTATTCCGGTCGGGACGACGAACGATTTCGCCCGCGCCATCGGCGTGCCGCGTTCGATTGAAGGGGCATGCGACATTATCGCCAATGGAGAAGCCGTTCCGATCGATATCGGCTCCGTAACAAATGAAGGAAAAACCCGCTATTTTATTAATATTGCGGGCGGCGGCCGTTTAACCGAACTAACTTATGAGGTGCCAAGCAAATTAAAAACAATGCTCGGTCAGCTTGCCTACTATTTAAAAGGAATTGAGATGCTGCCATCGATCAAAGCGACAGAGGCTCGCATTGAATATGACGGCAAAATGTTTGAAGGCGAAATTATGCTCTTTTTAGTATCGCTCACCAACTCTGTCGGCGGCTTTGAAAAGCTGGCGCCGGACTCGTCTTTGAATGACGGCATGTTTGATTTAATTATTTTAAAGAAAACGAATTTGGCGGAATTTATCCGATTAGTGACGCTCGCGGCGCGCGGCGAACATATTAATGACCCGAATCTGATTTACACGAAGGCAAACCGCATTAAAGTAACTTCGCCAAACAATATGCAGCTAAATTTAGACGGCGAGTACGGCGGAATGCTGCCAGGGGAGTTCGTTAATTTGTACCGGCATTTAGAAGTATTCGTCTCAAAAGAAAAAGCAGAACAAATGAGGACAGGGTACTAACCTGTCTTCTTTTTGTGTTGCACAGAATTGTGTGCTACAATCGTGACAGCACTGTGTGGACGACGGATGCTGATTACACTTAAGACTTCTGATGGATAAGAAGTTTGTCACAGATCCTTGGATAAAAAGCTCAAAAGACGGAATATCAAGTTATATTTTTTATAGCAGAGTTAGTTCCTCAAAGGGTGAAGAACAATGGCAAACATCGAAGCACCAGTAATGAAAAACGAATATTATGATGTGGCATTTGAAGATTTGACGCATGACGGGTTAGGAGTGGCGAAAATCGACGGTTTTCCCGTTTTTGTCAAGAACGGCCTGCCGGGCGAGAAGGCGAAAATCAAAGTCATCAAAGTGAAAAAAGGATATGGCTACGGACGCCTTATCGAGCTGCATGAGCAAAGCCCGGACCGCGTCGCGCCTCTGTGTCCGATTTACAAGCAATGCGGCGGCTGCCAGCTGCAGCACTTAAGCTACGAAGGGCAGCTTCGGGCAAAACAGAAACATGTCAAAGAAGTGATGGCGCGCATCGGGAAATTGGAAAATGTCATCGTTCATCCTGTCATCGGCATGAAAGACCCGTGGCGCTATCGCAATAAGGCACAAGTTCCTGTCGGCGAGCGCGAAGGAGGGCTGGTAGCTGGCTTTTACCAAGAGCGCAGTCATGAAATTATCGATATGGACGCATGTTTGATCCAGCAAGAGATGAATGATGTCGTCGTGCAGACAGTGAAAAAGATTTGTGAAAAATATAAGGTGCCTGCCTATAATGAGGTGACGCATAAAGGCGTTCTCCGCCATATTATGGCGCGTTACGGGGCAGTGACAAAAGAAGTGATGGTCGTCCTTATTACCCGCACGGAAGAGTTGCCGCACAAAAAGAAAATTGTGCAAGAAATTATTGACTCCGTGCCAAATGTAAAGTCGATTATTCAAAACATTAACCCGAAAAAGACGAATGTCATTATGGGTGACGATACGAAAGTATTGTGGGGTGCCGAATACATTTACGATTACATCGGTGACATTAAATTCGCGATCTCGGCTCGTTCTTTCTATCAAGTCAATCCCGAACAGACGAAAGTGCTGTATGAAAAAGCGTTGGAATACGCGCAATTAACGGGAGAAGAAACAGTCATTGACGCCTACTGCGGCATCGGCACGATTTCGTTGTTTTTAGCAAAAAAAGCGAAAAAAGTGTACGGTGTCGAAGTCGTACCGGAAGCGATTGAAGACGCAAAGCGCAACGCTGAATTAAACGGCATCACCAACGTTGAATTTGCCGTCGGCGAGGCGGAAGCAGTCATTCCGAAATGGTACGAACAAGGCATCCGCGCGGACTGTATCGTTGTCGACCCGCCTCGCAAAGGCTGCGATGAAACACTTTTGCAAACGATCATTGCCATGAAGCCGAAGTGCGTCGTATATGTTTCCTGCAACCCGGCAACATTGGCAAGGGATTTGCGAATCCTCGAAGACGGCGGGTATAAAACGTTAGAAGTGCAGCCGGTTGATATGTTTCCGCATACCGCGCATGTGGAGTGTGTCGCTAAACTAACCTTGAAATTGTAGAGCATAAATAAACTCTTGTAAAATAAAAAAACACCTGCCAAAATCGAAATAAAGTTTTGATAAATGGCTGGAAAAAGGCTTGAGGAAAAAGGGAAAATCCTTATCCCTCAAGCCTTTGCCTTTAACCTTTTATCTTTGGTCCGAAATGGTTGCATTATTATTAAGTGCACTTAATTCAGCAAGATCATCATATGGAGGACCAAATGTTGTACCTGCAAGCAAAACAATATCAAATTCATTCGGTGGGGTTCCCCATGAGTTTCCTAAGAATGTTGTAAATGCACGGTCTACTAAAAATCCTCCTTTTGTATTGTAAACCACATTATTGTTAATAGGGCCTGTCACATTCGGATTAATATACATTCCTGTCCTTAAAGAATGGAAAGTATTATTCATCACCGAAATAGCAAGGCCTCCTTGAGATACAATGGCTCTGTTAACAACCCAGCTGCTCATAGGCAATGCTTGAGGTGGCCCGTAAATGGTATTATTGATGATTGTCGTATTATTCCCGCCAATTTGGATAAATTCTTTTGCATAAGGAATATCGCTTGTCATCGTTAACCCATCGATTGTCGTATTCGCGGCAGTAATTAGCATTGCAATAATGTTTGCTTGTAAGAATAGAAGGGTACCTGGTTCTCCTTTTAAAGTAATTCCAGCCTTATTGACGACAATTTGTGATGTAATTGGATACGTTCCACTTAGAATATGAACAGTTCCACCTGGATTCACCGCAGCAATTCCTTGAGGAATGGTTCCAAAAGGATTTGCTCTACTGCCATTTCCACCAACGGCACCAGCTTGAACATAAATATTATCCAAATCAACGACCTGATTTACGGCTTGATCAAGAGCGGCTTGGACACTAGCAACAGAAGGGTAACCTAAAGCAGGTCGATCATCGAGCAATTGCTGGGCAACATCGTTTTTAGCTGTTTCTGATAATGTGTTATATTCTGTAAGATCCAATCCAAGCAAAGGATTTTCGATGGCAGCTCTCATTTCCGGAACAGTGGTTGCGGCATTGACAGCAGCTAAACCGACAACTTGATTTACGGCTTGATCAAGAGCGGCTTGGACACTAGCAACGGAAGGGTAACCTGAAGCAGGCCGATTATCGAGCAATTGCTGGGCAACATCATTTTTAGCTGCTTCTGATAACGCGTTATATTCTGTAAGATCCAATCCAAGCAGAGGATTTTCGATGGCGGCTCTCATCTCCGGAACAGTGGTTGCGGCATTGACAGCAGCTAATGCAATGTCTGCTGGTGTAGGTCCATGCACTTGCACGATTTGCGTATTGGTACAACCACATATCACCCTCACCTGCTGCACATTTTTTCTTTTTTTATGTTCTAGCAATGTGTTTCGCCTACTTTCAACTTTTATTAAGCTATTTCAGTATATGAGTAGAATCATAAAATGCTGTAGACTAAGGTTTTATATTATCAAAATTAAGCGATTTAACCATTTTTCCCGAATCATCTCCTTCCTCTACACGAAGGAAGGAGGGATATGATTCGGAAATTTTTTGATCCATAAAAACAAACGTATGTTTTATGACCAAACTATCCAATCAGGAAAGGAAAGAACGGAATCTATTGAGAAGACTTCCAACGCAGGCATCGAGTGGAAGAAGGCCGTCTTCTTCTTAGCAGCAGCTTCTTCGATGGAAATGGTAACCGCCTCTTTCATGGAATGAAGGTGGGGAGGTTCGTACGGTTTTACGAAGTCTCAATAAAAATAGGCACTTCAATCAGTAACAACCACCCAACAGAGCACATAGCTTGTTGAAGAGAGTACTCGAAGTAGTCGGTGGAATTATCTGCTTCACAGATATCTTTCTGATTGCTTTCGTTCTACTCTCCACTCTTGGTTGCGTCGACGGAAACAACAAATTTATAACAATAAGGAGATGGTGTGAAATGTATAATTTCCAAAATGAACTTCAAATGTTAGGTATGGATGATTTCGTAGCGGACGAGGTGATGGTTTGGGATCCTCAAACCCAGACCTATGTTGTCGATGATGCTCGTCAATTCGGTGGACATTGTGGTGGACGTTGCGGAGGACAGTGTTTTGGACGTTGTGGAGGACAGTGTTTTGGACGTTGTGGAGGACAGTGCTTTGGACGCTGTTTTAACTGCTTTAGATGCTTCAATTGCTTTAGATGCCACAATTGCTTTGGCCATTGTTTTGGAGGAATTTAAGAAGGAACCGCCCCTGCATAATCCTCTGCAGGGGCCCTTTCTATGAAATGAACATAAAGGACAAATACAAATACATAAAATGATACTACGCATTTAGGAACAACTACGGATAAGGAGGGAGCAGGATGTCAAAACTGAACGATTCCGCGCGTCTGAAGGTGAAAAGAGACACGTTTTTTCTCCCTGATCCAAATGGCGGCGTGTATTTTAGGAATAACTCCAGCTCATTTCGTATGAAAGGCAAAACAATCTATCAGTGGATTGAAAAACTAATGCCAATGTTCAATGGAGAGCACACATTGGGAGAATTGACAAAAGGATTATCGGCCCCATATCGGAACAGGGTGTATGAAATCGCAGAAATTCTGTACCGAAACGGCTTTGTTCGGGATGTGAACCAAGATCGTCCGCATCAATTGGACAGCAAGATTCTCAAAAAGTATGCTTCACAAATTGAATTTATAGAAAATTTCGTTGATTCCGGTGCGTTCCGTTTTCAAGTATATCGCCAATCTAAAGTATTGGCAGTCGGCTCTGGACCTTTTTTGGTCTCATTAGTTTCGGCGTTGATCGAATCTGGATTGCCTAAGTTCCATGTTCTGATTACAGACTCGATGCCTACTAATCGACAGCGGTTGAAGGAACTGGCGGAGAATGCCCGCAAAATGGACTCCGAAGTAGCAATAGAGGAAATATCTCTACACAGGGAGCAGGGGAGAGTTCTTGGCGAGAAGTGGTACAGCCATTTGAGTGGATTTTATATGTCTCTCAGGAAGGCAATGTAGAGGAACTACGGGCCCTTCATGCCGTTTGCAGGGAGGAGAAGAAGGGGTTTCTCCCTGCCATATCTTTGCAGCAAGTGGGTTTAGCTGGTCCATTAGTGCATCCGGACTCTGAGGGATGCTGGGAGTCCGTATGGCGTCGCATACATCGATCCGCGCTTCGCGAAGACCGGCTGGTGCAAGCTTTTTCTGCAACAGCGGGAGCAATGTTGGCGAATGTGATTGTATTTGAATTATTTAAAAAAGTTACAGGAGTGACGAAATCAGAACAGAGAAATCAATTTTTCCTTCTTGACTTAGAAACATTGGAAGGTGACTGGCATTCGTTCATACCACATCCGCTGGCAACGACGGAACGTGTGACGGCTGAATTGATTCAAGATCTTGATTCGAGGCTTAAACAAAATTCGAGCCGCGATGATTCGAGCAGATTGTTTCATTATTTCAGTCAATTGACATCCACAGAATCGGGAATTTTCCATATATGGGAGGAAAGGAACTTGAATCAGCTCCCGTTGTCCCAGTGCTGCGTTCAAGCGGTTAACCCATTATCGGAGGGACCGGCTGAGCTATTGCCAGAAGTTGTTTGTGCAGGTCTAACACATGAGGAGGCACGGCGGGAAGCAGGGCTAGCTGGGATTGAATCGTATGTATCGGGAATGATAGATTTACTCGTTAACACCGAAAAAGAGGTTGGTGTGGTCACACCACAGGAATTTATCGGTGTCGGAGCCGGGGAAACGATGGCGGAAGGCGTTTGCAGGGGATTGCAAAAGTGCTTGGATGAGGAGCTGAGCAAACGGCAGGTTAACCGAAGAGAACCTATTTTTCAGGTACGATTGGGTGCGGTGGAGGATGAACACTGCAGATTTTATTTGCAGTCACTGGCGACGATGCATGGGTCACCGACGATCGGCTTGGGAGAAAAGGTGTCAGGCTTTCCTGTAGTATGGGTCGGCACGGGCGGCCGTTGGTATGGCAGCGCAGGTTTGAATATCACAATGGCGTTGCGGAAAGCGCTAGAGCAGGCGATTATGGATGCACAAAATCAAGCGACTTCTTTCCAAATACAAGCGATGGAGGAATCATCCATTTTTCTAAATGAAGAGAAGCCACTAAGAATGGAGATCCCCGCTTGTGAAGAGACGACGCAATCA
This sequence comes from Geobacillus sp. CX412, assembly GCF_027942335.1. Taxonomy (NCBI): domain Bacteria; kingdom Bacillati; phylum Bacillota; class Bacilli; order Caryophanales; family Anoxybacillaceae; genus Geobacillus; species Geobacillus sp. CX412. The sequence goes on along the minus strand of NZ_CP103461.1, from coordinate 3,114,273 downwards.
GAGCTCTTGCAGTCCGCCATGCAGGTTTTGGAACAAAACCGTATGCGGCTCTTCGTCTTTGATTTAGCGATAGAACCTTTTTTGAAAGAGGAACTGGCAGGGGTGTTTGGCGTGCTGTTGAGAAAGGAGGATTTCTGATGGGTTCTCGCGTATTGATGGTTGGAGAAGGAGTGTTGGCGGATTTTGTGTATGAAAAATTGTCCGTCCAATATCAGGTAGTTCGGCAAATCGATTTCGAGGAAGGAATTCCGGAAGAAACAGGTTTGGCTCTGGTGTTGCACGATGCTTGGCATCCCTCCGTTCACCACAAGGCGGAAGAGGTATTACGATCGTCAGGCATTCCATGGCTCCGGGGCTTTGTTTCATTTGGGGAGGGCGTGATCGGTCCGCTAGTTCGCCCTAATACCCCAGGATGTTCTCAGTGTGCTGACATGCGGCGCCTTATAGCGGGATACGACCGCAAGGAAATGTGGGAGCTGCAACAGGTGATGGCGGTGCAAGGAGGAATACAGCATGATGCATGGGCATCACGAATAGGACTTTTGCAGATGGCTCACCTGATTGTCGCGGAGACGCAGAGGGTGTTGGAAGGCAGTCATACCCGTTTAGAAGAAAGGTTGTTCCTAATCAACCTGAAAACATTAAAGAACTCATGTCACTTCTTTCTGCCCGACCCGTTATGTACGGTATGCAGCCAATTACCTGACGATTCGCCGGCAGCAGCCTGCATATCGCTGCAACCAAGTCCGAAGATCAGCGCTGACAGTTACCGCTGCCGTCCGATCGAGGAGTTAAAAGAAGTTCTGGTTAAAGACTATCTAGATTATCGAACTGGATTATTGAATGGTAAAATGCATAATTTCGCGTTGCCGTTTGCGGATGTTGTTGTAAATATGCCGATGTTTATAGGGGACGAGGGAGTAGCAGGCCGGACTCATTCCTATGAGGTTAGCGAGTTAACCGCCATTTTGGAGGGGTTAGAGAGATATTGTGGCATCGAACCTCGTGGCAAACGGACAGTGATTCATGACAGCTACCGAAATTTGAAAGATCAAGCACTCAACCCAGTAAGGGCAGGAGTACACGCGAAGGAACAATATGCGCGGCCTGATTTTCCGTTCAAACCGTTTGATCCTGACCGTCCAATGAATTGGGTATGGGGCTATTCGTTTTTACAAGAGCGTCCGATTTTGGTTCCAGAGTTGCTCGCATATTACAGTTTGGGAGGTGGGGATGGCTTTGTCTATGAAACTTCCAACGGATGTGCATTAGGCGGGAGTTTAGAAGAAGCGATTTTCCATGCCATTTTGGAGGTGGTGGAGCGCGATTCATTCTTGATGGCTTGGTATGCGCAGCTACCTCTTCCGCGTCTTGACCTTCGTTCGGCTAACGATAAAGAATTACAGTTGATGGTCGATCGTGTACGTGCGGTGGCGGGATATGATCTGTATTTTTTCAACTCGACGATGGAGCACGGAATTCCAAGCGTCTGGGCAGTGGCGAAAAACAGAAAACAAAAGGGATTGAATCTCATCTGTGCCGCTGGAGCTCATCCGGACCCTATACGGGCGGTGAAAAGCTCGATTCACGAGTTAGCGGGCATGATGCTTGTGCTTGACGAGAAATTTGAGGCAAACCGAAAGAAATATGAAAAAATGTTGCATGATCCGCTATTAGTACGGCAGATGGAAGACCATGGCATGCTGTACGGTTTGCCGGAAGCAGAGGAGCGCCTGCAATTTTTGTTGGATGATCATCGTCCGTTGCGAACGTTTGAAGAGGAATTCAAGCAGCAAACGAAGAATGCAGACTTGACGGATGACCTGCGGGTTATTCTTCAGAAGTTCCGACGATTGAATCTTGAGGTAATTGTCGTGGACCAGACAACACCTGTCATCAAACGGAATGGATTATATTGTGTGAAAGTACTGATTCCGGGAATGTTACCGATGACATTTGGGCATCATCTTACCCGCGTGACAGGCCTGGAGAGGGTGCTCCGGGTACCAATGGAACTCGGGTATACGACAAAACCGCTCACGCTTGAACAGCTTAATCCACATCCCCATCCGTTCCCATAGGAGGTAGTAGGATGGAGCTAGAGACATTTTTACACCATCTTCATTTTGACATCGATAAGATTATGCCGCCAAATTGGGAGGTAGATTGGGAAGATGCGCCGCTTGCGTATAAGCTGTACCGTAACTTGCCAGTGATTCCGCTTTCTCCAGAAGTGCCGTTAACACTCGAGGGAAGGAAAGCGGATGGCAAGCTCGATCTAGAAGAAATAGGTCATTTTCTCTGGTACGTTTTCGGCCTTACTCAATTTTCTCAGCTAGCCTTTTCCGTGGATCCCACAGAACAAACAGTAAACCTAATGCATTTGTACCGGCGGTTTGTTCCCTCGGGAGGGGCGTTGTATCCAAATGAATTATACGTGTATTTGAAAATAAGGGATATTCCAGATGGAGTGTACCATTACGATGTGGCACACCATCGCTTGGTGTTGTTGCGGGAAGGCAATTTCGATTCCTATCTAACTAGGGCGCTGGGCAATCGCTGTGACGTATCGGCTTGTTTCGGTGTTGTTTTTGTATCGACAATGTTTTGGAAGAATTTCTTTAAATACAATAATTTTGCTTACCGTCTGCAAGGGCTGGATGCTGGCGTGCTAATCGGACAGCTGTTGGAAGCGGCGAAACGGTTCGGCTTCGCATCGGCAGTGTATTTCCAATTTCTTGACAGGGCCGTCAACCATCTACTTGGACTGTCCGAACAGGAGGAGAGTGTGTATGCGGTTATTCCATTATCTTCGGAGTCTTCCATCACTTGGTTTGATAACGATAATAACTTAAAAGAAAGTGCCTCTGCCACTGAATTGTGCAGAGAATTGCCAGAAGTTCAGCATCATTACTATATTCGATCACGGAGGATTATTGACTATCCGATGCTGAGAAAAATGAATGAGGCATCGATGTTGGAATCGCCGCGATCATTTCGGCAGATTAAGGGAGATAAGAGAGATGCCTGTGGGATGCAAGCAGTAGTTCTGCCTTGTGTGAAGCGGTTATCGTATGATCTGGCGTCAGTCTGCCAGAAGCGGCATTCACCAGATATGGATTTTGTTTTGGGAAAGGTAAGCCAAGAACAATTGGCAGCTTTGCTAAAAGAGGCGACGCTTTCTTTCTCGTATCGAAATGATTTGGATGGAGAACACGAGAAGCCGCCGTCCCGTGTCTCCCTGTATGGCTGTTTTTATAACGTTGAAGGCGTTCCAGATGGAGCTTACTACTATGACAGTGCTGCTCATGCGCTAGGTCGGATACGTTCCGGAGATTATCGACACTACCTGCAATACGGAATGTCAATGGACAATGTAAATCTATTCCAAGTACCGCTCTGTCTACATGTGATAGGAGACAGGGATCACCTCCAAATGGCATTAGGGTACAGAGGATATCGCATTCAACAGATGGAGGCGGGGATGCTCGTGCAACGACTGCTCTTGGTGGCGTCTGCCATGGGGATGGGTGGGCACCCGCTTCTCGGATTTGATGTAAACTTATGCGATAAACTTTACAAGATCGATTCGCAAGGGAAAACAAGCTTAATCCAAATCCCGATCGGACCCTATCGTCCCCGCGCCTGGTTAAAAGGGAGTTTGCGCAGCTAGAAGAGACAAGAGTAACGCTTTGGTTTTGTTATAAGCAGACATATGTTAATTAACAGATATTTATGAGTTTTTGGATTAGGGAGAGAAACAAAAGAGTAATTGGGTTGCCTTGAATTAAAAAAGGACAGATCTATACGATCCGTCCTGTAAAACTTTTCAGCCGATTCTAGATTAGTAACGACCAAAAAAACAACTGCACCCAACAATAATTAAAAGGATAAACAGCACCACAATTAAAGCAAAGTTTGATCGAAAGCCACCTGACATTTAGTACACCTCCTGCTTTACATAGGATAGTACATCCTATGCAAAACATAGCGAGTCTGTATAAGACAAACATTTAATTTGGAGGAATTAATACAGATAATGAAAAAAACGCAATTCGATGTTTTGGCAAATATGCTCAAGAAACAAAAATGAATCCGGCTTGACTTCTGAAACAAAAAAGGGATTAATCCATCATGGACTAATCCCTGAAGTGATTTTTTAGCTGTCTTTATTCTGGTTTGACCAGAATTTTCACTTGGTTTTTTTCTTTGATGAGCGTTTCAAATCCTTCTGTTACAATATCATCTAGCTTAATTCGTTTCGTAACGAGCTTTTCAGCTTGGAAGTAGCCTCGTTTCATCAATTCCATTACAGCAGGGAAAATATCGCGGTATGCAATAACTCCCTTTACATTTCTTTCTTTTAATACGATATTATTCGGCTGAAGGTTTGCTTCTTTTTCCCATATACTAACGATAATCGTTTCTCCTTCGAATGTAGTGCTGTCAATAGCTTGTTGTAAAACAGCCGGTACTCCTGTTACTTCAAACGCAACATCGACACCGCCATCGGTCAATTCGCGGAGCTTTTGAACCGGATCTTCTTCTTTTGGATTGATGACAGATGTGGCGCCAAGTTCTTTCGCTTTTTGCAGACGTTCTTTGGAAACTTCTACTGCATAAATTTCTGACGCGCCAGCTGCTTTTAATGCTTCAATAACAAGAAGGCCTATAGGACCTGTTCCAAAGACAGCGGCTTTGTCACCAGGTTTGATTTTGCTTGATCGAACAGCGTGCAAAGCTACGGCCGCTGGTTCCACCAGTGCTCCTTGTTCAAAAGAAAGGCCCTCAGGCATTTTGTGAACCATATATTCATCAACCACGGTATATTCAGAGAATCCGCCGCCACCTCCGGATAGACCGTGGAATCCTAAATGTTCGCAAAGATTGTATTTTCCTTTTTTGCAAGCTGGGCATTTTCCACAGCGAAGAATAGGTTCAACAACGACAGGATCTCCTACCTTGACTTTCGTAACTCCTTCCCCGACTTCAACGACTCGTCCAGAAAATTCGTGACCCATGATAATAGGAGCCACATCTTTACTGACGGGATGAGGATCTTTCACAGGAACAAAAATTGGGCCAGCCGCGTATTCGTGTAAATCGCTTCCGCAGATTCCTGCCCATTCGACTTTAATTTTTACTTTTCCTTTTCCTGCTTTAGGTTCTTCCACTTCTTCTACTCGAATGTCTCTAGCGTTATGCCATCTTGCTGCTTTCATAGATATCCCCTCTCCATTCTATATTCATTATTATTATATCATTAAAATTTATATTATTTTTTCTAATAGAAAAAAGTTCGAAAATATTTCAAAAAACAAGAGATGATCTTTGTCTTTGTTTGAGTGTGATTTGTCCTTTTCAAATCATCATGCTCCTGTCACTACCCGATTTTTGTTTTTGCATAATCTAATTGTTTGCTAAAATAAACTAGAAAATACCATGAAAAAGGGGCGGGTTGTGATGAAGAAAACAGTTCGTGTGGTTGGTGCGGTCATTTATAATGAACAAAATGAGATTTTGTGCGCGCTACGCTCTCCGGAAATGTCACTTCCGAATCTATGGGAGTTTCCAGGTGGAAAGATCGAAGAAGGAGAAAATCCTGAAGAGACATTAGTAAGAGAAATTCGTGAAGAATTAGGATGCACGATTGAAGTGTATGAAAAAATTGAAGAAGTACATCATGAATATCCGAATGTGATTGTTAATTTGCTTACATATAAAGCAAAAATCATTGAAGGAGAGCCAAACGCAAAAGAGCATGCGGAATTAAAATGGGTGCCGCTTCAAGAATTGCACTCTCTTGAATGGGCACCGGCTGATATTCCAACCGTAGAAGCGTTATTAAAAGGGGGCTGTCCCTCATCACCTTAATGTTTTAACACAGTGGGGGGAAGCCCCCATGTTGTTAACGAATCAGGTCAATGTATAAGTCTTCTGGTACGGGGTGGTGCAGCCGCCATTTAATGTTCATTGGCTTATCGCCATAACTGGATACATAGTCTACCTCACCAAGATACATAAATGGCAAGGTCATCCCGTGCATTTGATCAAACTTGCGCACAAACAAATGAATATGAATGCCTCTTTCTTTGTGATAAATATAATTTTGCCCGACAGAAGACTCGTGGGACGTTTGATTTTGACTTTGCCAATGAAAATGCTGCTGATCGATAAAGTAATCCTTATATTGCAAATGCTCTTCTACTTTTTCTGATTTGTTCAAGTTTACGAACAAGAAATAATGGTTGCCTACTCGGCTTACTCCTTCTCTCCAAGAGCCTTCTTTTACTCCTGCTTCAAATAAGAAGATTAGGTCATTTCTCGTGTAATTTTGATAAAGAACAAGCTTTTCGCCTTCTGCGAGAAATCTTTCTGGATGATACGTTCGTCTAAATTCAATAATTCCATAATCAATTCGATCCTTTAAGTATTGATAAAACTCTGGATCTTCTGTTACCGCAAGAATATCATCATTCAATACAAATTTGTCATCAACGACTTTGCCAAACGACCATTTTTGTTTTTTATATGGGGTTGCTAGTCGGGCCATTGACTGCCTAATAAGCGTTTGATGTTTTTCTAAGTCAATTTTTGTTGCAAATCTCTTTTCTAACTGTTTGACGACATCTGCATACGAAACATTTTTTTGTAAAAAGGCTAATTCTAAAATAATGAAATCGTAAGGCCACTTTATTGGAAACTGGTTTTCGAGCCGTTCTACTATTTCACTCATTAACTGGTGGCCCAAAATTTTTCTATCTAATTCATTTACATCATTCATTTTTTCTTTTGTTTTTACCCATGATTGATATTTGTAAATGAAAAACATCAGGCTTGGCGATTGTTCATGATATAAGAAATCCAGGATTTCTGGAGCTCGTCCAAGTTCATTTTTAAATTGCTGATACAGAGACTTCAGCATGTCCGTTGAATTCATTTTGATCGAATCAATGCGGTCTAAAATTTCTTTTTGCGTAATTGGGTCTAAATCAACGTAAGAACCAGCAGGCAAATCAGCAAATTCATGTGTCACTGCAACCCGGAGTGAATCTTTGTCAAAGGCTTTATGATTTAGTTGCCCTGATAAAGCGAGCGGCACGACGAATGATTTTTGGTAGTTACCAATGAAATCTAGTATCGTGACAAATTCTTTCCCCTCTACTTTCCGCAATCCTCTTCCAAGCTGCTGGATAAAAACAGTAGAAGATTCCGTTGGTCTAAGAAAAAGAATTAGATTTAACTTTGGAATATCGATTCCCTCGTTAAAAATATTGACAGTAAAAATCAACTCTAAAGGATGGTTTTCATCTTCTAGCTGTTTAATGACTTTTTCTCGATAATCGATGCTGTGCTCACCGGTCAAGTAGGTTGTATGATACCCACGTTTGTTAAATTCCTCACTCATATATTTCGCGTGTTCAATGTTTGTGCAAAATCCTAGCCCGATCATCCGGTCACCGTGGTAGCCGTAGGTCTTAATCATTTCGATAATAAAATCTGTCCGTTCATTTGTTTTTAATGCTTTTACAAGAGCATCTTCATCAAAGAAGCCGTTTTTAAGAGGGATTTTACTGTAGTCAACGGTATGGTCTGATACACCGAAATAGTGAAACGGTGCTAGTAAATTGGCCTCTAGTGCTTCTCTCAAGCGAATTTCGTAGACAATGTTATGGTCACAAAGCGCTAAAACATCTCGTCCATCCATTCGTTCCGGCGTAGCGGTCAAGCCTAGTAAAAACTTCGGTTGAAAATAGTCGATCACTTTTCGATACGTCGGTGCTTCGGCATGATGAAATTCATCGATAATTATATAGTCAAATTCGTCTCGCTTAAATCGTTTTAAAATCTCGTCTTTATGCAGGGATTGGACCGTGCTGAACAGATAAGGTTTATCAAATTCTTTGACCGTTCCAGTAATTTTTCCGAAAATTTCTTTCTTCGGGATCACTTGCTGAAATGTCTTAATCGCATTATCTAAAAGCTCTTCCCGATGAGCGATAAAGAGAAGTTTTTTCGGATTAAATGCTTTCACATCAAATGCGGACAAGTACGTTTTTCCCGTTCCAGTTGCCGCTATGATGACGCCTTTGTTATTGCCATTTTTTCTTGTATGTTGAAGATTTCTTAATGCTTTTTCCTGCATGGCATTTGGTTTAATGCTGTGTTTGGTTTGATAGTGTTCTTTTGTTTCGGCTGCTATCATTTCTTTTTTCCTGAAGTTTTCGAGCTTTCGTTTTGCCTCAATAAATTCACTGTAATAACGAATAAACTCGCTATCAAGCGTAACTGCTTCTTCGCTGTTCCAGATTTGATCAAATATCCATTTTGTTTGTTCATAAATAGGCAGAAAACTCGTATCAGGGAGTTTAACGTTCAACTCATGCCCATTAATTAAAGCGGAATGAGAAAGATTGGAAGAGCCGATAATGACCGTATTCAATCCTGAATTTCTATGAAACATATACGCTTTTGTATGAAATGATTCTGTTTGCGTATCGATCATCTTGACTTGAACGTTGGAAAATTGCATGAGTTTTTTGAGCGCTTTGACTTCTGTAATTCCTAAGTAGGTAGAGGTAATAATGCGAACCGGTATGTTTCGTTTTTCAAGCTCTAATAGCGGCCGGATGATGAGCTGTAATCCCGACATACGAATAAAACTGACCATAAAATCAACAGAGTCGGCCGTCAACATTTCATATTTAAGAGTTTTAAAAAAGTTTTTCATTGAGTGTTTGTCATTATGTAGCAAGTTCAATCTTGATAAAAACAAATCTTCAATAACAGGTAATTCCCTGTTGGAATAGTTATATGTAATCATCGAAAGCGGTAAAGAAAATTCTTGTTGATGATCGGATGCTAAATTGGAAATGTGTTCTGTCAGCTGGATAATCTCATCAAAACGATTTTCGTCGGCAAGGCGCTTAAATTTATCTCCAAGCTGCTTTGCTGCATGAAGAATAAGGACTTCTATATATTCTTTTGGAGAAAGACGTTGAATGATATTTGATTCGGGATATGTTTTATTTGCGAGATATAGTTCTTCAAAGAAACCTTTCTTTTCCAAGTTGCTCACCTGAAAATTTATTTTTTTTCTATTATTTTAGCAAATTAAGTTTGTTAATGTTATTATTTGTTATCTATTTTCTATTAAGATGGATGAAGGGATCTTTTCTTTCGATTTGTGCCTGTCTTAGTTTTCTGTATTGTATTGGCGAAAGGGAGGCGACGTGGATGCCGGATAAATTAGCGGGCAGTTGTTATTTTTGGAAGAATGGTTACTCTTAATCCCTGTTGTGCATCATTGGTCAAATATATAGATTTTCTTTTACTTCATAGATGATATTCGGCTCAGTGGAATAGGTGAGAAAGGTTCACGACGATAGGGTAGTTTTGATTTCCAACGACAGAACTATAAAAATTTGAAACCGCCAACCAGGCGTTTCCCTGGTTGGCGGTTTTTTTTTCGTACGCCCAACAGATGGAATTATTTAATGATGTCCAGAAAGGAGATGGTTGGGTGCGAATCAAGGTGAAAGCGGTCTCGTCTGATTGGATGAAAAGTCCCGACTCAAGCCTTCCTGCCAAGCTTCCGAAACCGTGCAAGCTTCGGCGAGGGCTAGGTCGGATGCGGCGTCGTCGGGCGTTACCAGTCCGCTCCAGTTCGGGTCTTGGATCATCCGGCAAAAGTCTAGGAAGCGGGCTTGGACCATCGCCTCATACCATCCTTGTCGATCAACTAATGATAACGTCCGCCGATACGGTAGGCGGGAAACAGAAGAAGAGGATGTACGATCGGACGACGGGAACCGCGATGCGGCCCATGTCCGTACCTGTTCGCCAGCGTTTGCCGCAGGTTGCGTAGGTATGGTGTCGAGAAGAGCGTCGATTAGTTCTGCCTGTTCTGCTGTGAGTACGCCCTCGACGTACAGACGTTGAGGAATCCAGCCTTCGAGCACAATCCGCCCTTGGGCACAGTGGACTTCCCATTGTGTCGATTCGGGAGCGTCCGCCTCCATTGTGAATCCGTGGTAGTACTGAACCGGTACGTACTCGTTCGGAGATTCGGCGCCTGCCTCTTTTGTCGGCAATTGCGCTTTCTGTACATGGCCCTGACGTGTGCAGCTGCGGTGAATCACACTCGCCCACACGCGCGACTGCTCGCCGTTTGCTTCGGTTGCGGCAAAACCGCGCGCATCCACAGGTTCGCCAAACCAGTGGCGACCGACTTCGAAGAAGTGAACCCCATGTTCGATGAAGATGCCTCCACTCAATTCGCGGTTCCAGAACCAATGCCCAGATGTGACGCGGTGTGCGGCGTTGTGGAGACTGGCGTGGTGCGCACGACCCAATAGATGGTGACGGAGCATCCATTCGACCGCTTCCACCAAGGGGTTGTAGCGCAAGACCAGATTGACGGCGAACGCTCGCCGTTGTTTCGCTGCGAGCTGGGCATTGCTTTTCAGCGCCGCTGAAGTCAGCGCCCCTGGTTTTTCCAGCAACAGATGCTTTCCTTTCGTCAACGCAAGTTCGCCGAGCGGTGCGTGGAGGTGAGGCGGTGTTGTCAGGATCACCACGTCGATGTCCGGATCGTGGATAAGTTCGGACGCTTCCCGATATTCGCGCGGGGAGCGGCATCGGATCGATGGTGGCGATAGGCGTCCAGCACGCGCTGGCGCTTTTCGTCAGTACGGCCAGCAACGGCTGTCAACTGAAATTCCGGCAACGGAGCGAGAGCGCCGGCCAAGAACTCAGCAAAAGCGCCTGCGCCGGCAATTCCTACGCGATATGGTGGGAGCGGATAAGGCATGGCATCTTTACCTCCTTCATCTCGTATGAATCCTTATTATCTTATATTATGTCAACAATTGTATTATACCGAAAAGACAGCTTTTGGCGCTCCTGTTTTGCGTCCTTCTTAGCACAGAGGGACGCAAAGTCCCAAATCCTCAGGCTTTCTCTTTAGCAGCATGGAGATCGCTGAGCAAACTCAATGTGGTCCAACCAAAAGTACGAGCGTTTTACTTGCCATCACAGGGGATATTATGTATACTAATTATTAGCAACCGGTGATATTGAGTGCTAACAATCAACCTCTCATCTTTCATTTTTTCATTCATCCATCTGTTTCGGTCTTCATAGTAATTTAGTAAACCCTATGAATTTCGAAACTAATGGAGGGATGGCAAAATGAAAGCATTGCTGCTAGCTGGAGGTTTGGGCACACGTCTACGTCCACTAACTGAAAACCTACCGAAACCAATGGCACCCATTGCAAATCGACCATGGTTGGAACACCTCATCACTCATCTGCGTGAACAAGGCGTCGATCAGTTTGTCATAGCCGCTCACCACTGCTCAGATGTGATTCGTCGTTACTTCGGCGACGGACGGCGCTGGGGAGTGAAGATTGAGTATGCTCTCGAACCGTTTCCGATGGGGACGGCAGGAGCCATCAAAAACGCGGAGCGACTACTCGATGAGCGGTTCTTGGTTTTCAACGCCGACATCGTCCACTTGCCACAGTTGATTCCTCTTCTTGAGTTTCACCGCCAGCACGGTGGAATTGCCACCATTGCACTGACAGAAGTAGATGATCCTTCTTCATACGGAGTAGTTGAACAGGATGATACCGGACGGATCTTGCGTTTTATTGAGAAACCGCGCCCTGAAGAGGCACCGTCAAATCGAATCAACGCCGGCTTGTACATCCTCGAACCGGAGGTTATGCGTTATATTCCGGCGCAACGCGAGGTCTCGATTGAACGCGAAACGTTCCCGCGTTTGATTCAGGAAAACGCTGGAGTCTACGGTATGGTAAGCAGTGGCTACTGGCGCGACATGGGAACTCCGGCACGTTATCGCCAAGTTCATTGGGATGCGCTCGACCGACGTTTTCCTCTTTCCATGCAAGGGCGTCAGGTTCAGCCAGGTGTTTGGACAGGGGAAGGCGTCGAATTAGGTTCCGGCGTCCTCTTGGTGCCACCAGTATTAATTGGAAATAATGTGAAAGTAGGCGACCAAGCGGTGATTGGTCCATACGCGGTGATTGGTGATAACTGCTACATCGGTGCTCGCGTGCATTGTTCGAACTCCATCCTTTGGGATCGTTCAGTCGTACGCGATGGTAGCCGTCTCAGCAACAGCATTTTCGGGTATCGGACCGTGGCGCCTGCCGGCGAGGAGTTCAAAAATTCCATTATCAACCAACCTCAAGAGGTGATGCAGGCATGAAGCGGATCGCATACGTCAGCACATATCCACCGCGTCGTTGCGGCATTGCCACGTTCACCGAGCATCTTCTTGAGAGCGTGAGCGCCGCCGGCAAACGACGAGATGTCGATCCGGTGATTGTGCTCTATAACGAAAGCGATGACGATTCAGTGTACCGGAACAATCCGAAGTTTTGGCCGCTGGCAGCACAGGACCGAGCGGCTTACACGCGAATGGCGGAACGGGTTAATCTTAGCGATGTCTCAGTAGTGGTCTTGCAGCACGAGTTCGGTATTTTCGGAGGCGAAGCGGGTGAATACATACTGGACTTCGTCCGAGCCCTGAAAAAGCCGCTTGTCACGACGTTTCATACCATCTTTGCTGATCCTCAACCGCCTTATCGCCGTATTCAGCAAGAAATTGCCGATGCGAGCGACGCTATCGTGGTTATGAATCGTCAGGCGATTTCGTACCTGACACGAGCGTTTAACTTGCCGGAGAGTAAAATCTTCTACATTCCGCACGGTTCACCAAAGCCGCTCAGTGAGGAACGGGATCGCCTTCGCCGCCGCTTGGGCTTCGAAGGACGCAAGGTTATGTTCACTTTTGGATTGCTCAATCGCGGCAAGGGCATCGAGTCAGTGATCTCCGCCTTGCCGGGAGTCGTTCGCGAAGTGCCGGAGACGCTATATGTCATCGCCGGACAGACACACCCTGAAGTGAAAAAACGCGAAGGAGAAGCGTACCGCGAGGAGCTTCAGGAGATGATCCGTCGCCTCGGACTGGAGGAGAACGTACGAATGATCGACCGCTATTTTAGCGAGGAGGAACTCATCGCCTATTTGACGGCGTGTGATCTTTACGTCACTCCGTATCCGGGGATGCAGCAAATTACCAGCGGCACCTTGGCCTATGCGGTTGGCGTGGGCCGTCCGGTTCTCTCGACGCCATATGAACATGCCCGCGACCTGTTGCGCGGATGCGAGGAACTGTTGCTGCCGTACGGCGACACTGAAGCCTGGGAGCGGCAGTTGCGGCGGCTGTTGGCCGATGATGCGGCTTTGCGGCAGTGGGAAGAGCGGATTCGGAAGATTGGTGAAACGACGCACTGGCCTCGTGTAGGCGAGCAACACCTGCAACTGTTTGCAAAGCTCTGCAGTGAAACGGACGGTGATGAAAAAGCCAAAGAGCGATTGGAAGGAGAGGTGAATCCCGTTGCCTCTGTCAGTCGTTAAGTTCGATCATTTAGAACGCATGACTGACGACACGGGGCTGCTTGAGCATAGCTTGGGGCGCATTCCGCGCCGACGCGAGGGATACTCAACCGATGACAATGCGCGTGCCATCTGGGTGTGCATGGAGTGGCTTGATTTATTTGGAGACGATGAGTCCAAGGAGCAAAACAGGCTATATCGGCTGTTGGATCGATACTTGGCCTTCTTGCTCTGGGCGCAGAGGGAGGACGGCTGGTTCCAGAATAACTTTCATTTTGACCGGACGCCGGAATCAGAATCACGCTCAGACGACTGCCTAGGCCGATCACTCTGGGCTGCGGCAGTGGCGTACGTAAATCTCGATGATGAGGCCCGGAGATGTGTGGCCGCCGAGATCCTGGGCCGGGCGCTTTCGGCCAGCCGCGGGTTGCGGTTTTTGCGCGGTCAGGCATGGGCTCTTGCGACTTGTTGCCTGCTATTGTCTAAGCGGAGAGACGGTTTGGATTTGCCTTCTGGTGTGACCGAGGCTGATCTCATCAATCTGGCGGACGTATTTGAGCGGAGTTTGCTCGACGCTTACCACATGAACAGAACGGATGACTGGCGTTGGTATGAGCCGCAAATCACCTACGCCAATGGGCTGTTGCCGTGGGCGTTGTTTGTGGCCTATCGGTATCGCGGCCGCGTTGAGACGCTGCAGGTAGCTAAAGAAAGCCTCGACTTCCTGCTGGATAAGATGAGCGGCCAGGGAGGCGTCATCCGTCCTATCGGCAATCGCGGTTGGTGCAGCCGCAACGGACGCGCTGACTGGGATCAGCAACCCGTTGATGTGATGAAACTGGCCTTGGCTGCCCGCGAGGCCTATCGGGTATTGGGAGACGACACGTACCGAGAAGTCGTTCGTCGCTGCCGCGATTGGTTTTATGGCGATAACGACCTCGGTGTTCCCCTCGCCGATCTGAGCGATGGGAGCTGCTGTGACGGCCTAAATTCGGATGGGCCGAATCCGAATCGAGGGGCTGAGTCGACACTTTCCTATTTATTGACGGAAGCTATGGCAAATTCCTTGCAATTGGAGGTGGCTTTCAATGAGTCTTTCGATGGAACAACGATCCGTTCTACCGAAGCACGTGTTTAAAGAGTACGATATTCGCGGACGCGCAGGAGAGGAGCTCGACGAGAATTTTGCCTATTTGTTAGGATTGGCGTTTGCGGAAATGGTACGGCAAGCCGGTGAGGAGAAAGTGGTGGTTGGCCACGACAACCGCATCTCTTCACCTGCATTACACCGTGCGCTGATTGCGGGGCTTAGCCAGGCGTCGTGTCGGGTGATTGACATCGGTCAGGTGACGACCCCGATGTTCTACTACAGCCTCGAGTACACTAATGTGCCGTGCGGCATGATCATCACCGCAAGCCACAATCCAGGCGACGAAAACGGTTTTAAGATTGCAATGAATAAGACTACCATTTATGGCGAGCGCATTCAGGAATTGCGGCGGACGATGGAGCGGATTCTCCACTCACAAGGGATCAGCCGCATCGACACGTGGAAGGAAGGATATGTGGAGACGCTTGACATCGAACCGGCCTATCTGAAAATGCTGCAAGACAAGATCCAGCTGGGATCGCGCAAGCTCAAGGTAGTGGTCGATTGCGGCAACGGGACCCCTTCGGCGATTGCGCCGAAAGCCTTGGAGGCATGGGGCTGCGAGGTCATACCTTTGTATTGCGAATCCGATCCGACATTCCCTAATCACCATCCAGATCCGGTGGTACCGGAGAATCTGAAGGATTTAATTGACGTGGTGCGACGGGAAAAGGCGGATCTCGGTGTGGCATTCGATGGCGACGGTGACCGATTGGGAGTCGTCGACGAGGCAGGAAACATCCTCTGGGGCGACCAATTGATGATTTTATTCTGGCGTGAGATTCTCCGTCGCTATCCAGGGGCCGAAGCGCCGGTTGAGGTCAAGTGTTCGCAGGCGTTGGTCGAGGAAATCGAACGGCTTGGCGGCAAACCGTTCTTCCATCGCACTGGCCATTCACATATTAAGGCGACACTGCGCAGCCGGCCAGAGATTCCGTTTGCAGGAGAAATGTCCGGACATCTGTTCTTCAATGACGAGTTCTACGGCTATGATGACGCCTTGTACGCGGCGGGGCGGTTGTTGCGTATACTCTCCAATGATGACCGCAAGCTGTCGCAGCTATTTGCCGACGTCCCACGGTATCATGCCACTCCGGAGACGCGCGTGCCTTGTCCGGAAGAGCAGAAGGCGGAAGCCATCGCCGCGGTCAAACAGCGGTTTGCAAGCAGTCATAAGGTCGTAGACGTGGACGGCGCCCGCATCCAGTTCAAAGACGGTTGGGGATTGGTGCGTCCGTCGAATACGCAGCCTATCCTTGTTCTGCGCGCCGAAGCCAAGTCGCCGGAGACATTGGCCGATATCAAACAGCAGCTGGCTGACGTACTCAGCAAGCCGCCGCTTAACTTGACTATTCCATGGTGATGTGGAGCACGATTGAAATCGGATCACCGATTATCGGCGCTGTCCCGAACAGCGTAGACTGTTCGGGACGGTGCCGTTTTCCTTTTTTGCAGTTATGTCGTGTCACTTATTGACCATAAAAAGTGAAAGACTGATTAACGATGTGGTGATGAAACAGCCGCAGGAGAAAGAGCTAGCGGAGGAAATATAGGTGGTGGACGCAGATTTTAAATCATTGCGGGCTCTACACAGTGGATCGCGGATAGGGATCATGAAAGAAAAGAAAAAGTTCACGAGGAGCGTGAACTTTTTCCTTTTTCAACACTTTGGAGAGGCATCCTTATTATGAGGATGTCTCCCTTTTGTGTCGACTAGGTCATGGGCTATTTATTAACTGATTCCAATACCTGCACTTGCAAAACCTGTAAGGGCGCCGATATTAATTAGAGTAGATCCAGATGTCCTTAAAGAAAAAACCAGTAATAGTTTATCACCCGCAGCTACTGGAAGTGACGCCGCAGCAGTATTAGCAGCAGTATTGCCAACGGAAACTATAGGGCCGAAGTTTGGTGCTAAATCTACAAAAACGCCTGTTGGAGTAAAGGAGTTGCTTAGTGCAGATGCCCTCCATAATTCTGCTCTGACTGTTCCAGCTGTAGCTAAAGTTACACCTACTGTAGCGCTAAAGAATACAGATATGGATGTGACTGTTCCGGCACGAGGAACCACAAATGCGAAGTCAGGAATGTTTATGGCGGCGGTGCCTAGATTTAGTGTTCCTGCACTAAGGTCAACAGTTGGCGCAGAACTTCCGAATCCAAGGATAGATCCAGTACTAACTACTACACCTAAAACATCAGTTGTAGACAGTGCAACAGGAGTTAGTCCAGATGCATACGGAATAATAAGCACCAGCCCCTGGAGGTCCTGGAGGTCCCGGAGGTCCCGGAGGTCCTTGCGTTGCAGGTCCATTCACTGTCACTACTTGCCCATTAATACAACCACATCTTATCTTTGGCTTATGGTGATCTTTACATTTTTCTTCCCAATCTTTTGACATATGTTTCACCTCTTTTAATTAAGATTCGATATTAATATATGAGCAGGATAATAAGTTTGATTAGACAAGTTGTAGGTTAAGTGTTTGTATTTCCAAAATTAGGCTATTGAATATTCGGAGATGAGATAGCCAAAAGGAGGCATTCCCTCTTTCTCTTGTAGATTTTTTCAGTTCAGAATGTTCATTGATGTTCCAGCTAGCCATGCTGTTTTTGAATGTTTGCATTTACGTTGTTCATATGATGATTAAATCGATTTACTATAAAAATATTTGCCGCCATGGTTGGGAGTAAGAAAAAATAAGTTTTATTCAAACATTTGTCACAAATTTGGAAGTGTAAGCGTTACAAGAAAAAAATTAAATAAAAGTTCACAAGCGTTTGTTCTATCGTCGTTTACAATATATACGTGAAAATAATCACAAATAAATATATAAAAATAATATTTACCTCACTAGATTGGTCACCAAAGAAAGGATGAATCTATCTTGGAGTCATTATCGATTAGTGGAATAGTTATTCGATTTTTATTAGGGGGAGGCGCGGTCGTCGCTTCTACCATTATCTCGAGAAAATTAGGGCCGAAAATAGGAGGAATTTTTGCTGCCTTTCCCGCTGTATTTTTAGCAGCATTACTGACACTTCGGCTCGATGCAAAGGGCAGTGAATTAGTGGAAAAGTCGATTGTTCTATCTCAAGGAGCCGTTGTTGGGATGTTCATCAATATTATGTGTGCAATAGGGGCCGTTTACTTTTGTACTAAGCAAGGTTGGAAACGTGGGCTTACACAATCAATAGCTGGGTGGTTTCTCGTTTCCATCCTTTTTGCTGTCATTTCAGGATATTTTTAATTAAAGGTGATTGTATGGATAGACGTGATTTATTTTTCCGTTTTTTATTCGGCGGATCAGCCGTTGTGTTAAGTTATGTAACGGCAAAACTATTACCATGGAAAGTTATCGGGGGAATTTTTGCCGCATTTCCAGCCGTTATGGTTGTTGCTGTGATGATGGTTGGCATGAAGAAAGGTTCTAAAGAAGCAGCGAAAACTGCGCAAGGGTCTGTTTATGGGATGATTGGTGGTTTCATTTGTGTGTTAACGGTTTTATTTTCTCTACAATTTACACAAAATTGGTGGGAAGTTTTATCTTTGGGTTGATTACATGGTTTGCAAGTTCATTATTCCTTGTATACATGCGGGATCATAAAAAAGAAAATAGAGCATCAAATATCAAATTGGAACATTGATAAAGAGGTGGCAGACCGAAAAACAATGGAGCCATGAGTAACGAATACAGAAGCCTGGCATGATACGAACGTGCCGGGCCTTTTATATGTTATGAAAGATTGAATTAATAGAATCGTAAACAATAGATGGAAAATGGTAGAGGTTGTTTGCCTGTTAACTGATGGTTTTGATCAATCGGCATTTCAAGACTAAAAAATTATTAACAGATCGACTTATGATATTGAACATATGAAAATAGGACTATATAGTTGAATTATCTATCCTTATTTTCCTAAACTTGACTTCGCTTTACTTATACGTAAATAATAGATAAGGATGACAATATTACAAGTAAGTGAGTTGAGGAGGAATTGAATATTAAAGATTTTTTGCAGCATGTTCAAGATGCATATGCAGCACTCACGGAGTTAAGCATTATTATGCTTGATTTACAGCATCAACCTGTTACAAAAGTCTCAAATATAACGGAATTAGCGGAGCTTGTACTTTTTTCTCCAGATAAGCCGTTTCCTCCTTCATGTTTTCCGAATGACTATACCGAATGGCAACGTCCGATGGTTGTTCAGACAGGGTATTGGGGAGTAAAGGCAATTGTCGCACCTGTACTAGTGGAACAAAAAGTCGAGTATTGGATTTGGGCAGGTGCGTTTATTGAAGAAGAGACAAAACCGATGATCAAGGAGCAGTGTTTTCGTTTCCCTGACTCACAAATATGGCTTCAAGCCATTGAACAAACAAAAGAGCAAACGATATCGGCGGTGGAAAAAAAGTTAAATGATATTGAAAAAATGGCAACAATATGTGGCGAGTTTATTAGCAATAATAGACAAAAACAACATTACGAACAGTACTTCTATTTATTAGATACGGCAGTGGATCGTGCGCAACAGTTTTCTTTGCATATGGACGATTTTTACATATGTTTCAAAAGATAGACTCTGATATAGATTTTTCATTGTATATAAAACGGCAAAATCGCGAATGGGTTGTTGCACACGCTGTGGGAGAAAAGGCAGAACAGCTTTGGAATCAGCAGATAAAGACCGCTTTTCCTCCACTATCAAACTCCCTATTTCATTCGCACAATGTTGTTTGTGTTGAAAATGCCGCGCTTGACCCACGTTTTGCTTTTTTCGTGAAAAATGGAATAAAACCGAGTACTGTTGTGATATATCCGATTTTGCACAACGATGAAGTAGAAGGCTGGATTGTGATCGGCAGTCAAACAAAACGTTCATTACCGAAAGAGGCAGTCCAAATCGGCGCTATTCTCATGAAATATTGGCAATTACATTCCAAATATGAATTAGCTTACATAAAAATGGATCGACATTTCATGAGATTATCGATGTTAATAGAAATTGGCCGGGCAATGAATGTTGTAAAAGATACCGATGAAATTATACGGATGATGACAGATTTTGTTGCGGAACTGGCGTACGGTGATTTCGCATTTACAGTGTTAGCCGATCATAAAAGGAAAGTAAAGGTTCATTGTGGCGCCATTTCAGAACAACAAGTAACAGAATATTATGAAGATGTTTGCCAACGCTACTTTTCTACTGAAAAAAGACTGCTAGAAAATATACCGAAGCTGCGTGAAACAAAGTTTGGGACTGTAATGGAAATTTCATTTTCGGTTCATGAACATGTGCACGGCGTGATGGCTGTTCATTTGAAAGATATCGAGGCTGCAAAAGAAGCGGAAGTATATGTTGCGGCATTAATAGGGATCGGCACAATGGTCATGAAGCAAAATACTTATCAGACGCCAAAGCAAGAATTGAATATCGATATGCTATCGGAACGCTTAACGACCCGGGAGATGGATGTGTTAAACTTATTAGTCCAAGGATGCAGCAACCGCGAAATTGCGGATCGATTATTTATTAGCATTCATACGGTGAAAAACCATATTACAAATATTTTTCAAAAAATAGGGGTAAACGACCGTTCTCAGCTAATTGCTCTTGTATATCAGTTAAACAATCGTAAAGTTATCAATGAGGAACATCATTAGACAAAATTATGGATCGATGATGTTCCTTTTTTATTTTCTGCTTGTTTAACATGGAAATGTTTTGGTATATAGGAAATAGGAAGCAAAATAAATTTGTATTATAATCATTAATAGTATATAAGAACTAGGTATTTAGTTATAATAAACATATAGAAGCGAACATAGTGCGATGTTGCTGTGTTGTTATAAAGATGCTCATCCCCTATGAATAGAAAGTGTTATCGTACTTACAAAAGTACTATTTAGCACACATATTATAGAAGAAATAGGGGGAATATTGATGGAAAGTATAAGTATAAGGAGAAATATCACAGTAATGGCAGATTCTGATATTATGAAAGCGATGGATATAACCGAGCAAATCGCAAGTGAAATGGGATTTTTGCCACGTGATTGTCTCTTTCTTCGATTAGCAACGGAGGAAGCGTGTACGAACGCGTATGAATATTGTCAAAAAACAAACCAGCTGCCTTTTGAAGTATTTTGGAAATGTGGAAAAGAGAATTTGATTATTGGTGTAAAGCAACATGGAAAGAAATTTGACATTACAAGAAAGGATGAGGTCAACAAAGGCTTGCGCGGCAGGGGGTTGCAGCTTATCACTCATATTGTAGACGATGTTTATATTGAACAAAAAGGGAATAACGTATTGTTTTATATGTGTAAATATAAAGCTCATTGACGACTGTTGGAGGAACGGAATATGGGTGCACAGCATGAACTAATTGATGTTTTCGTATGGAATGAAGATATTACTTTGAACAATACCGAACAATTTCGAAAAGCGATGGCTAAGTTTATTCAAAATCCAGCTGAGTATCTCATATTAAATATGGAACAAGTGAAATATATTAATAGCGCTGGTCTTGGCATTATTGCCAATAGTGTCATGACGGCAAGAAAGCAGCAAAAAGAGCTGGTGATCGCAGGGGTTCGAGATTCGCTTCAAGAAATTTTCCATATTGTTAAGTTTGCTTCGTTTATTAAACTTTTCGATACGGAAAAAGATGCGATTAATTTTTTTATGGAGAATGGGATATGATTCATAAGCATTTGCAAAAAATCAGGAAAGACAAAAATGTTTCGTTAAAAGAATTATTGGAACTTCTTGACGAATGGAACACACTCTATAATAAAGCGGACCAAGTTTATTGGCTAGCCAACTTAGCGGAAAGGCGGGTTATTTTTGTTTCTCCGTCTTGCGAGAAGATTTACGGAATACAGCCTGAAGCCTTTTATCAAGATGTAGAGCTATGGAAAAAAGTTATTCACCTGGAAGATCGAGAAAAGGTAGAGAAAAAGCAATCTGCTCTTTGGAAGGGAAGCTGTCTTGAACATGAATATCGCATTATTCATCAACAGGATGGGACGGTTCGCTGGGTTTTGGACCAAACGTTTCCCGCATTTGATGAAAATGGAAAGCTAGTAATGTTAAGTGGAGTGATTACGGATATTACGGAGATAAAAAAAATGAATGAAAAGCTTTTACTAGCGGAAAAAGTGTGCGAACATGTACAGCAGGCTATATTGATTACAGATGAAAATGGAGTTATTCAATTTATTAATCCCGCTTTTACAGAAATTACGGGGTACGGGTCAGAAGCAATCGGTTTATCATTAGACTTTTTGTATTCTGGTTACTACAATGAACATTTTATCAAACCATTAAGAAAACTGTCGCTGAAAAAGGACAGTGGAGAGGGAGTCTGCGTGGGCGCCGGAAAAATGGGGAAGTGTATGCTCAACAGACGACGATTACAGCGATTCATGATAAAGAAGGGCATCTGATTTTTTATCTTTTTCTATTTTCAGATATGATCAAAAACGAAAAGACCGCAACAAGCTTAAAAGATGATTTAAAGTTAGCGCAGGAAGTGCAAAAACGTGTATTGAGCAAGCCGCTTAAAACGGAAGTGATTGATATATATGGTATGTATGTCCCTTCAGGAGAATTAGGGGGAGATATGTATGCATGGTATCGGATTGATAGCGACCGATACGGAATCTTTTTGATGGATGTGATGGGGAACGGAGTAGCTGCTTCACTCATTTGTATGTCCGTTCGTTCATTATTAAATGGGGTTATTCGAAAATGCATTTATCCGCAAGAAGTATTTCATGAGTTAAATAAACATATGCAGTTGTTGTACCATGAAGATGGGCCAATGAATACGTATTATTTTACTGCCGTTTATGCGATGGTAAACACAAAAGAAAAGTTCATTGAATATGCTTCGGCAGGTCATCCTCCTGGCTTTTTATTTCATCCAAACGGTTTAGTCGAGGAGATGGACCAAGGATGTGCCCCGATCGGGTTGTTATCGTATCTCCATGTGGAAACGGGAAAACTAAATTACGCTCCAGGAGCAACGTTAGTGCTGTACTCGGATGGAGTAGTCGAAGGGGCCCATGGTTCTGTTAGAACCAATATCGAAATGTTCCGGGAAAAACTAAAACCATATATTCATTTAGACAACAAAAATATGATAGTACATATAAATAAAATGTTTAAGGAAGAGTATCCGTTTCTCGATGATATTTCTGTCGTTGTGGCGAAATTGCATTAAATTGAACTGTTTTTCAAAGTTCGATAATGAAAAAATAATGTCATGCATTGTCAATAAAGAGATAAACCGGTATGATAAATAATAATCGGTATGATAAATAATAATCTTCCATGAATCGGATGCAATGGTGATGAATACATTGTAGTGACGAAGGGAAAGAAAGGGGATTGTATCATGGTGAGGAATCCAGCGGGATTTTGGAAACGGTTAGCGGCTGGTTTATTAGACGGTCTTATTGTCGGTTTGCCGCTAGTGTTTATTGGCTACCTTATTACGGGAAGCTGGGAGGAGAATTGGTTCACTACGGCAGCAAACCTCGTTTACGCTTTAGTTGTGCCGGCGGTTTGGTCTGGATATACTGTAGGGAAAAAGTTGTTAGGCATCCGCATTGCGAAAGTAAATGGCGGAAAAGTCGTAATCGGGACGATGTTTTTACGGTCCTTTGTCGGCGGGCTTGTTTATGCTGTGACGCTGGGCATTGCGCTAATTATTAGCGCCATTATGGTGGCGGCGCGCGAAGATAAACGTTCGATTCATGATTTTATTGCCGGAACGTATGTGACGACAGAGAAACCAGCATAATTGGATATTGATCATAAAGAACGGGTGTCTAAGAAGGAGATGCCCGTTTTTTTATGGTGAATTACAAGTACAATCGGAGAAAGCCCATGCAGGGTGTAGCCCGTCTTTAGACATGGGATGAACCGATTGCTTTGACGTAGTCAAAGATGGTATACTACTCTTATAGAGAAGAAAAATCCAACGTCTTGAATCGGGCGCACAGGGCGATAAGCACCAGTGAGGTGTTTGCCCATGAAAGTCTTGTGGAATTAGAGTCAGTATCCATGCGAAGGTATGGAAGAAGCTCTATAGTACACAAGAACCCCGTGGCTTTAGCCATCGGGAGGTTCAGAGGAACGCTTGTTTGTATATTCATACTTTTTCATTTTCCCCCATATCATGCAATATGGGGGGATGTTCATGCAATTTTACTATGGCCAGCAAATGCCGCTGCGTATTTTAGACGAAGCGGAATTTTGGAAGCATCAAGAAGAGGAGCATACGGTCGTTATTCGGGAGCTTGTTAGCGGTTTAGAGCCGGCTTATGTCGAAGCGTTGAAAAAATGGGAAGAGGCGCTTTCTGCAACACATCAGCAAGTAGTGCGTTTTATTGAATCGGTCGTTCGCGCGGGATATTACGTTCCTTATCAGCTTTACCAGCAAGTGTTGCAGCTAGTGTCTCATTGCTTGCAGCAAAGTCTTGATTTATTAAGCTGTGTCAACAAATAAAAACGGAAAGCAAAGCAGTGAGCAAAAATCCAACGGCAAAAGTAGTGCTGAACCATATTATTCGTGAGTCAGAATATTTTATTGGCATTGCTCAATTGTTGTTATACGGAAAATAAGGAAAATGCCTATTCGTTTCGGATAGGCATTTTATGTGTTTGAAAAAGAGCAGAGTAAGTAGTAATGAAAAAGGGTAACGGTTTGTTTTATGTTTTGTAATATACTAGAAATATAAAAAAGAGGTGAATATATCCGATATAATTAATAGTAAGATTCTTTAATATTAGAAAAAAGGTGGGAAAAAGGTTGTCGCTGCATAGTTATATTTTGCGCACGATGCTCGTTGTCATTCCTGGCACTGCATTCATCGGCCTTGGTGTATGTATGGCGAACGGCATTAGCGGCGCGGCGTTTTGGTGGACGCTTGTTGCGACCATATTATTTGGGGCTGTAGTCGGAGTCGTTTCTGCGATATTAAACTATCGACGATTTATTGCCCCGATCGCTATTATCAATCAGCATTTAGATAAGATGACTGATGGAGATTTATCGGCGCGTGTTCCTATAAATGAAGTAAGACAGTTAAAACCAATTGCCGTTTCGCTCAATAAAATGGCGGAAACGTGGCAGGAAGTCATCGCCAACATTCAGCGCCATTCCGATGAGATGACGCAATTTTCCGGGCAGTTAACGATCATTGCGGAACAGACGACGAAAGCGACCGAACAAATCGCATCGACAATGGAAACGATTTCATTAAATTCCGAACAGCAAGTGAAAACGGCGCAAGAAACGTCGTCAGCGATGAACGACATCTCCGATACGCTTGGGCAAGTGGCTGCGAACACGAAGCACGTGTCTATGAACGCAAATGAAACATCGGCAAAAGCGCAATCCGGAAAACAGTCGATTTCGCAAATGGAAGAGCAAATGCAGTTTATTTATGACCATGTCCAATCACTTGGACAAGTTATTAAAGCGCTTGGAGAGCGTTCGAATGAAATCGGCCAGATTACGCAGGTGATTACAGGAATTGCTTCGCAAACGAATTTACTTGCCTTAAATGCGGCGATTGAGGCGGCAAGGGCTGGAGAACAAGGAAAAGGGTTCGCCGTTGTGGCGGATGAAGTTCGCAAACTGGCGGAACAGTCTGCTCAATCCGCACAGCAAATTTCGCAGCTGATCGGCTATATCCAAGAAGAAACGGAAAAAGCGATCGAATCGATGGAAACAGTCGTTAGCGAAGTATCGCAAGGGCTTGATGTTGTGCAAACGGCTGGACAGTCGTTTGAACAAATCCGCCAATCCATCGGCGAAGTCAATGCCCAAATCGAACAAGTATCCACAGCGATCGAGCAAATGACAGAAAACGCGCAACGGGTGGCCGCTTCCATTGGACATATGACGGAGATTGTGGAACAATCTTCTTCTGGATCGGCGAATATTTCGGCGGCAACGCAAGAACAAATGGCATCGATGGAGGAAATTGCTTCATCGGCATCATCGTTAAGCAAAATGGCAGAAAATATGCAAACAATGTTAAAACGGTTCACCGTATAAGGAAGCGTATTTACATTGCTTTATAAGTATGTTAATATTAAGAAAAATTAAATAAGTTTGTCGCTTATCTACTAGGGGAGTCCAATAGCTTGGACTGAGAAAAGAACGCGCTTAAGTTCTTTGACCCTTTGAACCTGATCTGGGTTATACCAGCGTAGGGAAGTAGATAGCGGGAGTGTATGCGTTTGCTGCGTACGTTTCGCTATTTGCGTTCCATCGGGTTCTCTTAGAGAATCCGATTTTTATTTCCGCATATATTCTCCTATCTCCGCCCCGCGTTTTGGTGTAACTTCAGATCCTAAATCATTATTTTAAAGGAGAGGAGTTACATGCAAAACATCAAATCTTTCATGCAATTTCCTGCGAGTAAAAAGGTGTATGTCGAAGGTTCAAGACCGGATATTCGTGTTCCGATGAGAGAAATTACGTTAAGTCCAACAAAGACAGAAACAGGAATCATCGAAAATGAACCTGTTCGTGTTTATGACACAAGCGGTCCTTACACCGATCCTGATTTTCAGCCGGACATTCAAAAAGGATTGCCGCCGCTAAGAAAACGCTGGATTTTAGAAAGGGGCGACGTTGAAGAATACGAGGGGCGTCCAGTGAAACCGGAAGATAACGGATTCCGTAATGGGAAGCAATCAGAGATTACTCTGCCTTTCGAGAGAAAACCGCTGCGCGCAAAAAAAGGAAAAACTGTGACGCAAATGCATTACGCAAAACGAGGGATTATTACGCCGGAGATGGAATTTGTTGCGATTCGCGAAAATATAGATCCGGAAATCGTGCGTCAAGAAGTTGCCGCAGGCAGAGCGATTATTCCTTCGAATATTAACCATCCGGAAAGTGAACCGATGATTATTGGGAGTCGTTTTCATGTAAAAATTAATGCGAATATTGGCAATTCCGCAGTCACATCATCCATTGAAGAAGAAGTCGAAAAAATGCTTTGGGCGGTGCGCTGGGGAGCAGACACGATTATGGACTTATCGACGGGAAAACACATTCATGCGACACGAGAATATATTATTCGCAATTCCCCTGTGCCTGTCGGGACGGTTCCGATTTATCAAGCGCTTGAAAAAGTGAACGGCGTCGTCGAAGACTTAACGTGGGAAATTTACCGTGATACGCTCATCGAACAAGCGGAACAAGGGGTGGACTATTTTACGATTCACGCGGGGGTGCTGCTTCGTTACATACCGATGACCGTAAACCGAACGACTGGTATTGTTTCACGCGGCGGCTCGATTATGGCGCAATGGTGTTTAGCCCACCATGAAGAAAACTTCTTATACACGCATTTTGAAGAAATATGCGAGATTTTGAAAACGTACGATATTGCAGTATCTCTTGGAGACGGGCTGCGCCCAGGCTCGATTGCCGATGCGAATGACGAAGCGCAGTTTGCTGAATTGGAGACGCTCGGAGAATTAACAGAAATCGCTTGGAAGCATGATGTGCAAGTGATGATTGAAGGACCAGGGCATGTGCCGATGCATAAATTAAGGAAAATGTCGATAAGCAAATCGAAATTTGCAAAGGTGCGCCGTTTTACACATTAGGACCGCTTACGACCGATATCGCGCCGGGATATGACCACATTACATCCGCGATCGGAGCAGCGATCATTGGCGCGTACGGAACGGCGATGCTTTGTTACGTGACGCCAAAAGAGCATTTAGGGCTGCCGAATAAAGATGATGTGCGCGAAGGAGTGATCGCTTATAAAATCGCAGCACACGCGGCCGATTTAGCAAAAGGGCACCCGGGAGCGCAACGGCGGGATGACGCGTTATCAAAAGCGCGCTTTGAGTTTCGTTGGAACGATCAGTTCAACCTTTCGCTTGATCCAGATCGAGCTCGGGAATATCATGATGAAACATTGCCGGCGGAAGGGGCGAAAGTCGCGCACTTTTGTTCGATGTGCGGGCCGAAGTTTTGCTCGATGAAAATTTCACATGAGCTGCAAAAAACGGTGAGGGAAGAAGGGATGAAACAAAAAGCGAAGGAGTTTGTCGAAAATGGCTCATCTCTCTATCGATGATGTTCAAGAATTGCAAAAGGAAATTGCCGAATTGAAGGAGAAAATTCTTAAATTGGAACAGCAAATTGCCCATATCCAAAAAAATTGTCAGCATTCGTTTTTCGAGACACCGTTTATGCGAAAATGTGTCAAATGCCATTATATAGAGATTTTATATTATTAAGGGGATTGTCAAATATATAGCTAATTCATCTCCCGTTTTGAAGAGAGAAAATCGGGAAATGAATTAGCTTTTTATTTTTTAGTCATTTCTTTTGAGCTCTTTTATATATATTTTCATGAAAAGTTTATTTGATTGGCTGCAGTGGGGATTGTGCATGATGGATGACAAATCATAGAACATCTAATCATTATTTGCAGACTATTCATAATTAATGAAGTGGATGATAGAAAAATGTTTTCATTTTGGAGGGAAACGATACATGACCAAATTTTCCAATTATACAAAACGATTTTTATTGATGGGCAATGGTTGGAAGCGCATAACGGCAGCACGCTTCCTGTTCAAAATCCCGCCACGTTAGAGACGATTACGGAAGTTTCATACGGCAATGAAATGGAAGCGGCACAGGCAGTACGTGCGGCCCGCCAAGCGTTTCCGCAATGGTCAGAAAAAACGGCGAGGGAACGGTCGCAACTGTTATATGCCGCATATGCGAAAATGCTGGAATATAAGGAGGAACTAGCTGTCATTTTAACAACGGAACAAGGAAAACCATTAAAAGAAGCAAGAGCAGAAATCGA
This sequence comes from Geobacillus sp. CX412, assembly GCF_027942335.1. Classification (NCBI taxonomy): domain Bacteria; kingdom Bacillati; phylum Bacillota; class Bacilli; order Caryophanales; family Anoxybacillaceae; genus Geobacillus; species Geobacillus sp. CX412. The sequence goes on along the minus strand of NZ_CP103461.1, from coordinate 3,085,816 downwards.
TTCGGCGGCAAGCTACTTTCTTTGGTATGCCGAGGAAGCGAATCGTTTGTACGGAGAAATGATCCCTTCATCGAACAAACATAAACGTTTAATGGTCATTCCACAGCCGATCGGCGTTGTCGCCGCCATCACTCCTTGGAATTTCCCGGCCTCGATGATTGCCAGAAAGTTAGCCCCAGCCCTTGCCGCGGGGTGTACCGTGGTGTTAAAACCGGCTCCAGAAACGCCGTTAACTGCTTATCGGATCGTAAAAATATTGGAAGAAGTAGGGATTCCAAAAGGGGTTGTCAATCTCGTCACCGGTGATGCCGTTTCGATCGGGCAGTGCTGGATGAATCATCCTGATGTGCGGCTTATTACGTTTACGGGTTCTACGGAAGTCGGCAAGTTATTGATGAAAGGAAGCGCGGATCATGTAAAAAAACTTTCTTTAGAACTAGGCGGTCATGCGCCGATTATCGTATTTGATGACGCCGATCTTGATTTGGCGGCGGAGATGGCGCTTGCAAGCAAGTTTCGCAATTGCGGCCAAACATGTATTTGTGCGAACCGTGTGTATGTGCAAAAAACGATTTGGGATGATTTTCTCGAAAAACTAATGGCGAAAGTACGATGTTTATCGATCGATATTGGCACAAAAGAAACGGCGGATATCGGACCGTTAATTAATGAAGAGGCTGTTCAAAAAGTGCAGCAGCATTTAGAGGATGCAGTACAAAAAGGGGCTTCGGTCGTTTGCGGCGGAAAGAGATGGAATGGTCCGCATCCGGGGCATTTCTTTGAACCGACCGTGTTAGTGAATGTTACGAAAGAGATGAAAGTAATGAACGAAGAGACGTTCGGTCCGCTTCTTCCGCTGCAGCCGTTTGTGGAGGAAGAGGAAGCGATTCGTCAGGCAAATGATACGCAATATGGGTTAGCAGCTTATATTTTTACCGATTCGATTCATCGTGCGTATCGAGTCATGGAGAAGCTGGAATATGGAATTATCGGCATTAATGACGTCTTTCCAGCGGTGGCGGAAGCTCCATTTGGCGGTGTGAAACAATCGGGGCTAGGAAAAGAAGGCGGAAAAGAGGGCATTTTCGAATTTGTAGAATTAAAATATGTTTCCATGGGGATACGGCTTGGCTGAGCCACATAAATTTTCTAAGCATAATCCATGATCAACCATCATATAACAATGTATATAAAACTGCGTAGTCTATTTAAACCGTCTTTGCCGGCGGTTTGTCAAAATAGACATCGGCCAGTTTAATCATGAGTGGTTACACTGGTCGTTTTCTGTTTTTTAACGGAAGGATTTTATCGAATAGATTCACTTGTTCAAGAAAACGTTTACATTATGAGAAAGTAAGGGAATTTCCCGACTTATAGCAAAATGAAGCAAAAGAAGCTTTGCGATAAATTGCAGAGGCCGTTGTGCATAAGGAAAACAATGGTGAGGAGGATGAACATGGAAAATACAATTTTTTCTTTAGTTCCGCCGGTCGTTGTTATTTTGATGGTGATGATTACAAGGAGAGTGATTTTATCGTTAGGAGTCGGTATTGTTACGGCAGCGTTATTGTTATCGAATTTCTCGTTAGGAAAGACGTTCTTCATTTTGTGGGAAGCTGTTAAAGGAATTTTTATTTCTGACCACACATGGAATACGTGGAGCATATTTATTTTGCTTTTCCTCATTCTTCTCGGAGTTGTAACCGCTTTCACAAATATATTGGGTGGTAGTAAAGCTTTTGGAGAGTGGGCGATGAAGCGAGTAAAAAGCCGTACGGGAGCTCAAGTCATGACAGCGATCGTTGGCATCATTATTTTTATCGATGATTATTTTAACAGTTTAATAGTTGGGCAAATTTCCCGCCCTGTTACTGATTCTTATCGGGTTTCGCGAGCAAAATTAGCTTATATTATTGATTCTACATCTGCTCCTGTCTGTGTTGTTTCTCCTATCTCTAGTTGGGGTGCTTACATTATTGGTATTTTAGGTACTATTTTTACCCTTCATCATGTGACGGAATATTCTCCGCTTACCGCTTTTATCAAAATGATCCCAATGAATTTATACGTTTGGGCTGCTTTAGCGATTGTCTTTATTGTTGCTTTTTGGGGGATTGACTTTGGTCCAATGAAGAAACATGAGGCAAGGGCGGTTCGAACTGGCGAAGTGGTGGATAAAAATAAGACAATTAGTGGGGATTTTATGAACCCATTACCAGTTTGTGAAAATGGAACCGTAGGGGATTTAATATGGCCGCTTGCGAGTTTAGTAGCCGCTACTGTGCTCGCCATGTTATGGACGGGATATGAAGCGATAGATGGCGGGAAAGTAAGCATTTTAACCATCTTTGAGAATACGGATGTAGCGAAATCGCTTCTGTATGGCGGATTAGGCGGCCTTTTCGTAACATTGGGGATTTTCGTTTATAAAAGTTTTGTAAAAAAGTCAATAAATCCGAACACTTTTATCGTAGGTGTAAAAGAAGGCGTAAAATCGATGGTTCCCGCTTGTATCATTTTAATTTTTGCCTGGACGATTGTGACGTTAATTGATGAATTTCAAACAGGAGATTACCTAGCTAGTTTAGTTCAACAATCGAATATCCACATTTCTTTATTTCCGTTTCTTCTGTTTATCGTTGCAGGGATGATGGCTTTTGTTACGGGAACTTCTTGGGGATCATTCGGAATTTTATTGCCGATCGCTGGTGAAATTGCTGCTTCGACCGATATGAATATGTTATTGCCTGCGTTGTCTGCAGTGCTCGCAGGGACGGTGTTTGGTGATCACTGTTCTCCTATTTCTGATACGACAATTTTATCTTCGACAGGTGCAGGAAGCAATCATATTGATCATGTAATCACCCAGCTTCCTTATGCTTTCGCAGCAGCATGTATTGCAGCAATTGGCTATCTTATGCTTGGCATTACCGAAAGCACGCTGGCTAGTTTAGCTGCAGTCATCGTTGGATTGTTTATTCTTGCGGTGATCGTTAAGAAACAAAACTTCAATGAGAGTTAAACAACGAGCTGGAGGCATAGAGTAAGAGAGAAAGGATAATAAATTGAAAAATGCGAGGGGATATGGATGGATATTTGTTCCGATATTATAAGAACCATGCCGCCATATTTGTTCTCTGTTTTTCAGCAAAAGAAAGAAGAACTAGTGAAAAAAGGAGTAGATGTGATCGATTTGGGGATCGGGGCGCCCGATTTACCGCCGCCTGCTTTTGTTATTGAGAAATTAAAGGAAGAGCTGGATAATCCTAAAAATTTTACGTATTCTCCATATGCCGGGTGCCGAGAGTATAGAGAAGCGGTTGCGCTCTTTTATAAACGGGAATATGGCGTAGAGTTAGACCCAGATACAGAAGTGTTGGCATTAATCGGTTCAAAGGAAGGAATTGTTCATTTATTACAGGCGATTCTTCATCCAGGGGAGATTGTATTAGTTCCAGACCCTGGCTATCCGGTTTATAGCACAGCTGTACATTTAGCAAGAGGAAAAATCGTTCGTTTGCCGCTTGATTCGGAAAACGGATATAAGCCGATTTTTCCGAAAGTTTCTTCTCAAATCTATCGGGATGCGAAATTGCTGTTTTTAAACTATCCCAGCAATCCAACGGCTGCGACTGTCGAAATCGACACGTTTGCTGAGGCGGTTTCGGTTGCGAAACGATATCGTATTTTCATTGCTCATGATTCAGCTTATTCTTTTGTTACGTTTCAAGGATTTAAAGCTCCAAGCATTTTGCAAGTAAATGGGGCAAAAGAAGTAGCGGTGGAGTTTGGTTCGTTATCGAAAAGTTACAATATGGCCGGTTGCCGAATCGGGTATATTGTTGGAAACCGCGATATGATTAAAGCGCTGTCGATTATCAAAAGCAATATTGATACTTGCCAGTTTATTCCGGTCCAAAAAGCGGCGGCGGCAGCGTTAACAAGCGATCATGAAGCGGTCAAAAAAAACAATCGAATATATGAACAGCGGATGAATATGATGGTAAAAGCTTTGCGCTCGCTTGGCATAAATGTTCATCCCCCGAAGGCGACGTTTTTCCTATGGATACCTGTTTTAAAAGGATACTCTTCTGCACAGTTTGCAACCAAATTGCTGGAAGAAGCGGGAGTAATTGTCACGCCAGGAACAGCGTTCGGTCCATCAGGAGAAGGATATGTTCGGTTATCGCTTTCCGTTTCGGCTGAGCGGTTGCAACAAGTGGCTGACCGACTCAAACAAGTAAATTGGGAGGAGTAGAAGCGGTGAAACAGGAAAAGAGAAAAATTACGGCTGCAAAGGCGATTGTCCATTATTTGAAAACGGAAGAAATTTCCCATGTGTTTTGCGTGCCGGGAGAAAGTTATTTGCCGCTAATGGACGCTATTTTTGATGAACCATCCATTCATCTGATCTCCGCCCGTCATGAAGGAGGCGCCTCTTTTATGGCGGAAGGATATGCAAAAGCAACAGGAAAGCCAGGGGTTGTGCTGGCGACAAGAGGTGTTGGAGGCGCGAATTTGGCGATTGGCGTTCATACGGCAAAACAAGATTCGACTCCAATGGTCGTTTTTTTAGGCCAAGTGCAAAGCGATTTTCGCGGCAGAGAAGGGTTCCAAGAAGTAGACTTAGAGCAATTTTTCCAACCGATTGCGAAATGGACGGTGGAAATCAATGATGCAAAACGAATACCGGAGCTTGTTCAACGGGCATTTCGCGTTGCACAAACGGGAAGACCAGGTCCTGTCGTTGTATCGCTTCCGGAAGATATATTCCATGAAGAAATAGATGAATTTGTTTTTTCAAAAATGACCGTTCCGAAACCTGCTCCGAATCAAATAGATATTTTGCGTGTTCAAGAAGTCTTACAAAAAGCAGAAAGACCTATCATTATTGCCGGTGGGGGCGTGAAACTTTCGAAAGCGGAACGAGAATTGCTTTTGTTTGCTGAGAAGTTTGCGATACCTGTTTCTGCCTCTTTCCGCAGGCATGATGTATTTCCAAACGATCACCCATTATATGTTGGACATCTCGGTTTAGGAACGTCAAAAGGGATTATTGAGACAGTAAAACAAGCGGACGTCATTATTGCGATTGGAACGAGATTATCGGAAGTGACGACACAAGACTACCGCTTGCTATCAGCAGGACAAACGCTGATTCATATTGATATCGATGCAAATGAATTGGGAAAAGTATACCCGCCAACAGTGGCAATCATGGCTGATTGCAAGGAAGCGCTTTCGAAATTATTGGAAATCAATATTCAACCGTCTTGGCGTGACTGGGCAACATCGAGACGAAAAATATACGAACAAGCATCAACACTCTCAATGGAAAAACGAAATGTGAATGAATCCGTGATTGCTAGTCTACAAGAACATTTGCCGCAAGGTGCGATCATCACCAATGATGCAGGAAATTTTGCTGGTTGGCTGCATTCCTTTTTTCAATTTACGGAAAAACATACGTATATCGGCCCTACTTCCGGAGCGATGGGATATGGCATGCCGGCCGCCATTGGCGCCAAGTTGGCATATCCGGATCGTGTAGTAGTTTCTCTATCGGGAGACGGCGGTTTTATGATGACCGTTCAAGAGTTAGAAACAGCTGCTAGATATCATGTTCCTATCATTAGCATTGTGTTTAATAACAGCATGTACGGGACGATTCGCATGCATCAAGAGCTCCGTTTCCCAAAGCGAGTGATCGGCACAGATTTAGGAACGGTTTCCTTTGCCGAATTAGCCAAATGTTTCAATGCAAATGGCATTCGGGTCGAAACGGAAGGGGAATTTACTGATGCCCTCATTCAGGCGCTGCAAGAAGCGAAACCGACTGTTATTGAAATAATGACGGATCCAAATCAAATTTCTGTCACCACAACAATTGAACAATTGCGGAAACGGGCGAATTCTATGTAAATAGCTTGATTTAATTAATAGCAACCATCATGGATGCATAAGTTTTTAATAGAAAATAAAGAACAAGGAGGAACTCCGTTGATGAAAGTATTGAATTTTATTAATGGTGAGTGGAAAGAATCGAGCAGCAAACAATTCGCTCCCGTCATTAATCCGGCGACAGGAGATACGATTGGAGAAGTGGCAGTTTCGCTCGAAGCGGATGTAGATGCAGCGGTAAAAGCGGCAAAGGCTGCGCAAAAAAAGTGGGCGCTTGAACCCGCGCCGAAACGCGCCGAAGTGTTATATAAAGTAGGATATTTGTTGAAGGAACGAAAAGAACAATTAGCAAGAATGTTAACCATGGAAATGGGAAAAGTCATTGAAGAAGCTCGCGGAGAAGTACAGGAAGGAATTGATATGGCGTTTTATATGGCGGGAGAGGGAAGACGATTATTCGGAGATACGACTCCTTCCGAATTAAAAGATAAATTTGCGATGAGTGTCCGTGCCCCTGTAGGAGTCGTTGGCATTATTACTCCATGGAACTTTCCGATTGCGATCGCCACATGGAAATCGTTCCCTGCCATTGTAGCCGGTAATGCCGTCGTTTGGAAGCCAGCGTTGGAAACGCCGTTTATGGCGCAGGAATTAGCAAAAATTTTTGAAGAAGCTGGATTGCCAAAAGGAGTATTTAATGTCGTCAATGGTGACGGTCCGACAACGGGGAACGCGCTTGTCGAACATCCTGATGTACGGGTGATTTCCTTTACCGGATCCAATGAAGTAGGCAGAAAAATTGCGGAAAAATGCGGCCGAAGCTTGAAAAAAGTGTCACTCGAAATGGGCGGAAAAAATGCGGTGATCGTGATGGACGATGCGGACTTATCTTTAGCGGTAGAAGGAATTTTATGGAGCGCTTTTGGCACTTCCGGACAAAGATGTACCGCGTGCAGCCGAATTATTGCCCATGAAAGTATAAAAAAAGAATTAGAAAATAGACTGCTAGAGGCGATGCGAACTCTAACAATCGGGAATGGCTTAGATGAAAATGTAAAAGTTGGACCAGTCATCAATGAAAAAGCGTTGCAAAAAATTGACCAATACGTGCAAATCGGTAAAGAAGAAGGAGCAAAACTATTGACGGGTGGATACATTTTACAAGAAGGAGAATATAACAAAGGATACTATTACGCTCCGACGCTCTTTACGGATGTAACGCCAAATATGCGGATCGCGCGGGAGGAAATTTTCGGTCCAGTCGCTTCCATTATTCCTGTGAAAAGCTTAGAAGAGGCAATTGAAGTGAACAATAGTGTTGACTACGGATTATCTAGCTCTATTTTTACACGGGATGTTAACAAAGTGTTTGTAGCGATGCGTGATTTAGATACGGGGATTGTATACGTGAACGCAGGCACGACAGGGGCGGAAATTCATTTGCCGTTTGGCGGAACGAAAGGAACGGGAAACGGCCATCGCGATTCCGGTGTAGCGGCGTTAGACGTATTTACAGAATGGAAAAGTATCTATATTGATTTCAGCGGTAAATTGCAGCGGGCGCAAATCGATATTGACGAATAATGAATTCATCTGCGAAAGAATAGGGGGGCAAATGCCATGAAAGCGTTGGTTCTTGGAGCAGGACTGATGGGAAAAGAAGCAGCACGCGATTTAGTGCAAAGTGAAGCGGTTTCTTCCGTCACCATAGCAGATGTCGATATAAAAAAAGCGGAGCGAGTTTGCCAGCAGTTATATTCTAGTAAAATCGAGGCCAAACAAGTCGATGCATCGAATGAAAGAAAGCTAGCGGCATTAATGAGCGAACACGATGTTGTCATTAATGCGCTATTTTATACTTTTAACGAAATCGTGGCGAAAACAGCTGTTCAAGTCGGCGTCCATTCCGTTGATTTAGGCGGACATATCGGCCATATTACGGATCGCATTTTACAATTGCATGAGAAAGCAAAACAAGCTGGTGTGACGATCATTCCTGACTTAGGAGTGGCACCGGGAATGATTAACATTTTATCTGGTTACGGAGCAAGCAAACTAGATGAATTGAAATCAATTAAACTATACGTCGGCGGGATTCCTGTGCGTCCGGAGCCTCCGTTAGAATACAACCATGTCTTTTCACTGGAAGGATTGTTCGATCATTATACGGACCCGTCTCTCATCATCCGGGATGGACGGAAGCAAGAAATCCCATCTTTATCAGAGATTGAAACAATCTACTTTGATAGGTTCGGGCCGCTAGAAGCATTTCATACATCAGGAGGAACATCCACGTTATCTTATTCCTATCCGCAATTAGAATGTTTAGAATATAAGACGATCCGCTATCCAGGCCATGCGGAAAAATTTAAGTTGCTCGTCGATTTAAATTTAACAAGAAATGACTACGAGGTGGAAGTGAAAGGGCAAAAAGTGAAGCCGCGAGACGTGCTTTTAGCAACATTATCCCCGCTTTTAGACTTAAAAGATAAAGAGGATGTCGTCTTGTTAAGGGTGATTGTCGGAGGAATAAAAAATAATAAAGAAACGATTTTTGAATATGAAACGGTCACATTTAAAGATCGAAAAAAGAATATTACCGCAATGGCGCGGACAACAGCGAATACGATTTCGGTCGTTGCACAAATGATTGGAAACGGAATCATCGAAAAACGAGGTGTTTACCCGCCAGAACAAATCGTTCTGGGTGACATCTACATCAAGGAAATGGCAAAGCGCGGCGTTGTTATCAAAGAGAAACGATATGTAAAGTGATAAAAAAAGGCTGCTTTTAGGTGGAAAAATCTCAACTAAAAGCAGTCTTCATTGTGATCCGTATGGCGCATCGATTTGTGGCGTTTCGATAAACTCCACAATATATTCCGGATGTTCGCCGAAGCGAATTGGCCGATAAGTGCGCAATTGCGGATTTAGCACCCGTTCGTAGCGGTCAAATAAAAATTTTTCGTTCCTGTTCCGATTTCCACCACACCGGAGATTACATTCACACTTCCATCCGGATTGAATGTTAAAATGGCTCCGGAGCTCGCATCCGTGTCAATCGTTGACGTTTTCCATGCGCAGCTGATGCCTTTTGCCCGTACGGTATAAGCGTCGATTTCGATGCGCTGCCATTCGTCCCATTTCATTAGCTCGCGCAAACGATCGAGGCAGGCCGGCAAATTGCCGACATTGCTTCGGTTTAATCACACTTGTGTCGGGGTCGTGTGGCCGGGGCGAATCGCGTTTTTTCGCCGTAATTCCCATTTGTCCATACCTAGCTTTTCGGCAAGCAAGTCGATGGCCCGTTCGATGGCAAAAGCTTGTTCGCTATGGCCGAAGCCGCGAAATGGGGTGGCATACGGATGATTCGTATACACGCATAATGAATCACACCACACATTTTCGATATGGTACGGTCCTGTGCAATCCACAGCGGCGGCGCGGCTGACGTCAATTGCTTTATCGGAATAGGCGCCGCCGTCAAACAAAAACAAAATTGACAAAAATAAAAAGGCTAGCATTCCGCCTAAAACGGAAATGCTAGCTTCTTTCATCGGTGGATTTGTCTGTATTTATTTTTCGCTGCGTAAGTCGTCCGGCTCGTTTAGCGGCTTCGCGCAATAGAAATTCGATATGTGCATTGACGCTGCGAAATTCATCGTGTGCCCACCTCTCAATGACTTCGTATAAGGCTGGATCGATTCGTAAGGGGAAACTTTTCTTTTTTGCCATAGCACTCCACAACCGTTAATATAGACTTCCGGTATTGATCACCGGTTGGGTCGCGCGTTCGGATATGATGGCGACCATTAAATTGTTAACCATGTTTGCTTTTCGTTCATCATCTAACTCTAAAATTCCTTCTTTGTCAAGTTGCTCGATCGCCATTTGCGCCATGGAGACAGCACCTTCGACAATTTTCTTTCTTGCCGCTAAAATCGCGGCTGCTTGTTGCCGTTGCAACATCGCGCTTGCAATTTCTGGAGAGTAGGCGAGATGAGTAAGGCGAGCTTCGATGACTTCCACTCCGGCTACTTTTAGGCGCTCTTGCAACTCGTTGGCAAGGACATCGGAAATAATATCTGCATTGCCTCGTAATGTGATTTCATCATCATCGGTAAAGGTATCATAAGGATATTTCGTCGCAACATGGCGAATGGCTGCCTCACTTTGAATCTCTACAAACTCTTCATAGTTATCTACATCAAAAACTGCTTTTGCGGAATCAATGACCCGAAATACAATAACAGCGGCAATTTCGATAGGGTTGCCTTGAACATCGTTTACTTTTAATTTTTTGCTGGTAAAATTACGGACGCGCAAAGAAACTTTTTGCCGAATCGTAAACGGGATGGTAAGAAACAGTCCGCTATCGCGAATCGTACCTAAATAGCGGCCAAAGAAAATTAACACTTTTGCTTGGTTCGGCTGAACAATGGTGATGCCGCTGGCCAACACGATGGCGGCAACAACGAATAGAGCGGCAATAATGACTAGCTGCTGAAGCAAACTAATAATCGCCACTGCCACTAATACAGCAATACCAATAATCCCAGCAAACCCGTTCATATACCATGCCTTTGTTTCCTTCATGAGCATCGCTCCTTTAACATCAATTTTATATCAATATGATATCATATTTTGAAATAAATGTAAATTTATTTTTGTGCTCTTTTATTACAAAGTTATTGGTTATATATTTCAGAATTAGATAACTTTTTTTAATAAGGCGGTTTGCTTGTTGCGATTTTTGAGAAGTTGCTGATAGGGAGCATTTGCGGTAAGATGAAAGAAAAAGGGGAAAAAGTTAGTTTCAGAAAAGGAGAAGAGGTGCGTTTATTTGACAATATCTTCGGAAGCGCTGTTGGCATTATTGAAGATTATAGCGATTGATATCATTTTATCCGGTGATAATGCGGTTGTCATTGCGATGGCGACGCGCAAGTTGCCGAAGCACCAGCAAAATAAAGCGATTTTTTGGGGGACAGGCGGGGCTGTTTTCTTGCGTATTTTATTTGCGGCAATCATAGTATTTTTATTAAAAATTCCGTTTGTCCATTTAGCAGGCGGGTTGTTATTGCTTTGGATTGCTTATAAAGTGCTTCTTGAACAAGAAGAAGAGACGCATATTCAGTCATCAGACCGCCTTTTCAAAGCCATTATGACGATTATTGTCGCCGATGCGGTGATGAGTTTGGACAACGTCGTTGCAATAGCAGGGGCATCGGAAGGACATATCGGCATGATTGCGTTTGGAGTGGCGATCAGTATTCCGATTATGATTTTCGGGTCAAAAGCAATTGTGAAAGTCATGGAAAAATATCGCTGGATCGCTTATGTCGGATCTGGGATTTTGGCATGGACAGGCGGAAAAATGATGATGGAAGACGAAGGGTTTATGCAGCTTCTTCATTTCCGCGAAGGAACGTTAACGTATGCTGTTAGCGCTGGATTAACGATTTTCGTGTTAGCTGCTGGATATATAACAAATAAAAGAGCAGAAAGCAAAGAAGGGACCATTGTGTAAACGGAGGGATTTCTCCATTTGGGGATATCCCTTTTTCTTTCATAACTGATTGGTGGTAAAGGAGGAAGGTTGATGAAGGTTCATAATATTTTAGTAACGGGACGGTTATATTCGGAGATGGCAAAGCTATTGCAAGAAAAGGGGGTCAATAAAAATTTTCGTTTTGTTGCTGAAAATGAGGTATGTCGAGACGACTTTTTTTGGGCGGACGCATATGTCGGGTTTCGCCCAGCACCTCGTTTTGAATTTGGCAACATTCGTTGGGTGCATTCTCTCGGAGCAGGCGTCGATTCATTTTTATGGAATAGAGAGTGGAAAGAAGATGTGTTGCTGACAAAGACGGTCGGCTCGTTCGGTAAACAAATTAGCGAATATTGCCTTAGCTATATGCTTCGCGATTTACAATGTCATGACGTTTATGGATGGTACCAATCACAGCGGCAGTGGAAGCCAATTCCCCCGCAGCCATTGCAAAGTCAATGTGTCGTTATTTATGGGACAGGACATATCGGACAGCAGCTGGCTAGTTATTTGGGCATGTTTGGTGTTCAACCGATTGGAATTTCACGAAGCGGGCAGATGAAACCGCATTTTGTTAAAGTATTTCCAACCGATCAAGCGAGCGAAGTGTTGCCGAAAGCCGATTGGGTCATTGCCGCGCTTCCATTGACAAACGAAACGTATCATTTATTTGACGAACAGTTTTTTGCCCTTTTAAATAATGCTAGTTTTATTAACGTGGGCAGGGGGGCAACTGTTGATGAAATGGCATTATGGGATGCGTTGGAAAACCGAAATGTTCGTCTTGCCGTTTTAGATGTCTTCGAAAACGAACCATTGCCGCCTGAATCGCCGTTATGGCAACATCCGAACGTCATCATCACCCCGCATATTTCTGCATTGACATCTGCTGAAGAGGCAGTGGACTGCTTTTTACAAACACTACAGCGAATTGAAGCGAATGAACCGCTTTGCAACAAAGTGGATGTGCAGAAAGGGTATTAAAAACGGGCACGTTCATTCCGGACGTGCCCGTTTATACGTTTATAACGGGTGCGACATGAAAACGTATAAGGCTGGCATCAAAAAGTGCAAAAGAGAAGGCTCCCATCTGCTTCTAAATGGAATGCAGATAGGAGAGGTTTATCGGTCGGTAACGACAATGTAAGTTGCTTTCATCGGGCCGTGCACTCCAACGACTAAGTTCATTTCAATATCGGCAGAGTTGCTTGGTCCGGTGATAAAATTGATGCATGAAGGAATGAGATGCCCTTTTTCGATTTGTTGATGAATGTAAGCGGCAGCTTGGGTCATGCGCGGTACGATCGTGCTTTTCGCGATGATGGCAATATACGTTTTTGGCAGGAAGCTGACGGTGCGCCCTTTTCCATTTCCGCTAAATAGCACGACTGTTCCTGACTCGGCAAGCGTGATATCACTGAATGTAATACCGACGTTTGCCTGTTCGGCATAGTTGATATTTTTTCTGCCGGCAGAAGCGTCCCAAATGTGGACATCAACGTTTTCATTCGGCCATTCGTTGCGCAGTAAGCGGTTAATCCGTATTCATCAAAGCGGGGGTCGTCCCATGTCACACTCGGGCCGCCCCCGTGCTTGGCGACCACTTCCTTTAACGTTTCTTTTAGTTCAACAGCTGTTGTTTCGACGCATTGGGTGTGAATGCGCGGACATTGCGCTTTCAATGCTTCCAATAATTCATCTTGACTATAGCCTTGAAATACGGTCCATTGCGGCTGATGGCGCCAATGCGGCCGGGATACTCCCGATGTGCGCTGATGGCGCCCGAGCCGATTGGCAACGGTTTGCAAAAATTTGTCACGATTATGAATCGTGCCAGTTTGCATCATTTTTCTCCTCCTTTTTGATGTTCGCGAAACCAGTCGCGGAATCGCTCTTTATTTGGTGCAGGAAACTCGCGAATTTCTGTCCACGCTTTCAGCGGTCCTGGCCCTTTGGAAATTCGGTCGTCGTTTGTAAACGGCGTCAAGGCGCTTGGGGCAACTTTAGAACCGAGCTTGTAAAGAAAGGATGAAGATGCGCCTAAACCGAACGCTTTCATCGCCAATTTTTCTGAAATCGGCGCTTTTCCTTCACGCTCGACGATCACTTGACGGTGTTTTAGCAATAATTCATGGAGCGGAATTTTAACTGGGCAAGCTTCCGTGCAGGCCGCGCAAAGGGAAGAGGCGTACGGCAGCTCTTTATAGTCGTCATACCCGCCTAATAACGGGGAAAGAACAGCGCCAATCGGGCCGGAATAAATGGAGCCATACGAATGTCCTCCAATATGGCGGTAAACCGGGCATACGTTGACACAGGCAGCACAGCGAATGCATTGCAATACCGGCTGAAACTCTGTGCCAAGAATGTTGGAGCGGCCGTTATCAACGATGACTAAATGAAATTCTTCCGGGCCGTCCACGTCGCCTTCATCGCGCGGTCCCGTTAATACGGTAATATAGCTCGTTAATTTTTGCCCGACGGCACTCCGCGTTAAAAGGCTGACAAGCACTTCCATTTCTTCAAACGTCGGGACGATGCGCTCCATCCCCATGACGGTGATTTGCGTTTTCGGAAGAGCAGTAACTAAATCGGCGTTTCCTTCATTGGTGACGAGCGTGATCGAGCCGGATTCAGCAATGGCAAAGTTACAGCCGGTGATGCCGATATCGGAGGTTAAGTATTCATGACGGAGCATTTTGCGGGCATGAAGCGCAAGCTCTTCCGGTTTTTCTGTTTGCTTGTAGCCGAGTTTTTGGCGAAAGACGTCACGAATTTGTTCTTTATTTTTATGAAGTGCTGGAGCGACGATGTGAGAAGGAGGATCGTGATCGTCCACTTGCAAATGTATTCGCCAAGATCCGTTTCGATGACTTCACAGCCCGCTGCTTCCAACACAGCATTTAAGTTGATTTCCTCCGTCACCATCGATTTCGATTTGACAATTTTTTTCGCGTTTTTTTGGATGACGACATTGCGAATGTAGTTGTTTGCTTCTTCCGCGGTTTGCGCGAAAAAGACGTGTCCTCCGCGTTTGGCAACGTTTTCACTTAATTGCATTAAATAATAATCTAAGTTTTCTAGTGTATGCTGACGAATTTCTTCCCCGAGCGAGCGCCACTCTTCCCAGTTCCCAAGCTCTTCGGCCGCTTCGAGACGTCTTGTATGCAGCCGCTCTTGCGCTCCTGCAACAGCGCCGCGCATAAACATGTTGTGAAGATTTGTTTCGACTCGTTCGTGGAAATTTGCATCGCCAATTTTCATCGGCATGTGGGGGTCCCTCCTTTTATCGGCTGTTTAGCACTTCAGCGATGTGCATTACTTTGATTGGCTTCCCTTGCCGCTCTATGCGTCCGCCAATGTTCATTAAGCAGCCGCAGTCGGCTCCGATTAGATAATCTGCATTTACTTCTTCGATATGTTCAATTTTTTCATCCACCATTTGTTCGGAAATCGTTCCCATTTTTACAGAAAACGTTCCACCGAACCCGCAGCACTGATAGGCATTCGGCAATGGAACAAGTTCCAATCCCTTTACATTTTTTAGAAGCTTAAAAGGCGCTTCTTTGACGCCGAGCAGACGTGTCATATGGCACGAGGTATGATAAGTGGCGCGTCCCTGAAATTTAGCGCCGACGTCCTCCACCTTCAACACGTCGACGATGAATTGGGTGAGTTCATACGTTTTATCAGCGAGTGCTTTCGCCTTCGATTCCCATTCGCGATCTCCTTGGAAAACGCGTGGATATTCTTTCAACATGGTTGCGCATGAGCCGGAAGGAGTGACGACATAATCGGCATGTTCAAACGTGCGAATCATATGTTTCATTGCTTCTTTTGCTTCTTTTACATAACCGCTGTTATAGGCTGGCTGACCACAGCATGTTTGCGCCTCCGGAAAGTCAATTTCGCACCCTAATCGCTCCAATAGTTCTACCGTTGCTTTTCCAGCATTAGTATAGAATAAATCGATGAGGCAGGTGGCGAATAACGAAACTTTCATTATGAATCCCCTTCCCAGTAGCATATTAGGTGAGCAGGTCATCTGATGACTTTGTATAATAATTATATACCATTTTCAGTGATGAAAGGTATTCTTTTATGAAAATTTGAAAAATCAAGCACTTTTTTTTAAATTTATAAAAAAAAATAAATGCCCGGCTGTTTTGCCGGGCGATTATCGAGAATATATATATTTGCGCAGTACATTTTCCACGTTGGTTAAATGCTGAAGCATTCGCTCTTGCGCGGCATCGGCGTTTTTTTCTTTTATTGCTTTAAAAATTTCGGTATGTTCTTGCAGCAGTTTTTCCGTGGTTGTTTGCTTAGAGAACAGCCAAATACGCCGGGTTTCCCGCATCGTTTCGATCATCATTTCCGATACACTGTTCATTAAGCTGACTAAAATCGGATTGTGGGAGGCGGCCGCAACTGCCATATGAAAAGCGAGATCCGCTTTTTCCCCAAGCTCATCGTTTCCGATTCCTTCCCTCATTTCATGAAGAGCTTGTTCCATCGCTGCTAAATCGTCATCTGTCCGTTTTTCTGCAGCTAAAGAGGCAGCGCCTACTTCCAACAGTTTGCGCACTTCAAGTAAGTGCCAAATATCTTCTTTATTCATTAATACCGCAATGGAAAGAGGAAAGGAAATCGTTGCTGGATCAAATTCTCGGACATAGGTGCCTTCTCCTTGCTTTAATTCGATGAGCCCCATTGCTTTTAAAGCAGTTAGCGCTTCACGAATGGCGGCTCGTCCCACTTGAAACTTCTCAGCCAGTTGCTGAACAGAGTCCAATTTATCTCCAGGTTTTAATACACCGGTCTTGATCATATGAAAAATTGCTTCCGCTACTTCTTCGTAAATCTTTTTCGTTTTAATTTGTTTAAATTCCAATGTATTCACCTCGATATAAGTCCTAACTTGATGATACACGTTTTGAATTATTTCTGCTAACGGAAAGGTCAGCTACATTTGTTATTTAGCATTGGATGTTCAATAAAAAAGCAAATGGGAAAGGAACTGACGTTGTTTATTATTATAATACACGGAATGAGACGGTAATAAGAAATCTTCTCTCTTCAAAAAATGCTTTATAAAACTAAAGATTTAGAAAATTAAAAAACCATATTGCATTTTTGGCTCATCATCTTCTATAATTTGACTCAGAACAGTATTTTATTATCCGGTCATCTGATGACTTGATGGGTGAATTGTCAGCTACAACAATGTGAGAACAAGAGAAAAAATTAACAAAATATAGGAGGAGTGTTGATGCAGTGGAAACAAGATTTTACGCCAATTGCTGATCATCTTTGGTTATCAGCTGTTGTAGCACTTATTCCAATTTTATATTTTTTCTGGGCTCTGGCTATCAAGCGGATGAAGGGCCATATAGCTGGAGTTACCACCTTGCTTCTTGCTTTAGCAATTTCTGTAATCGCTTACAGGATGCCGGCCGGAATGGCAGTGATGTCGATAACACAAGGAGCCGTTTATGGATTATTGCCAATTGGATGGATTATTATCACTTCCGTTTTTTTGTATAAACTGACAGTTAAATCCGGCCAGTTTGATATTATTCGCAACTCCGTGTTGTCGATCACGGAAGACCGTCGTCTGCAAGCATTGTTGATAGCGTTCTCATTTGGGGCGTTTCTTGAGGGAGCAGCTGGATTTGGGGCGCCGGTAGCTATTTCTGCAGCACTGCTTGTCGGCTTAGGATTCAATCCGTTGTATGCAGCGGGAATTTGCTTAATTGCCAACACAGCTCCAGTTGCCTTTGGGGCGATCGGAATTCCGATTACTGCGATGGAAGGGCCAACTGGTATTCCGGCGATGGAAATTTCGAAAATGGTAGGGCGGCAATTGCCTTTCTTATCGGTATTGATTCCGTTTTATCTTGTCCTTATTATGGCTGGATGGAAAAAAACAGTGGAGGTATTACCGGCGATCATTGTGTCAGGGGCCTCCTTTGCGATTACGCAATATGTTAGCTCTAACTTTTTAGGTCCTGAACTTCCGGACATTTTATCGGCTTTAGTTTCGATGTTTGCACTCGCCGTCTTTTTAAGGTATTGGAAGCCAAAAAGCACGTATCGTTTTTCAACGGAATCCGAAGTGGCAGCAGCAGCCCAAGCAAATAAAGCTGCCTATACAAGCGGGGAAGTATTTAAGGCATGGTCTCCATTTTTAGTGCTAACCGCATTCATTTCCCTCTGGGGAATTCCGCAAGTGAAAGCGGCTTTGACAGGACATTACGAGGGAACGAATGGGCTGTTAAAGCTAGTCAACGCAATTGGTTATCAGCTGACATTTATGCCGGAAGTACCGGGATTGAACAATAAAATCATTAATGCAAGCGGCCAGCCGATTGCGGCAGTATATAAACTAGAACTGCTCGGCGCAGCCGGTACAGCTATTTTGTTGGCTGCGGTGGTAACCAAATTTATTATAAAAATGTCTTGGAAAGATTGGGGAAGTACGTTTATCGAAACATTAAATGAATTAAAGTTTCCAATTGTTACGATTGCTTCGGTTGTCGGTTTTGCATATGTAACAAACGCCTCCGGTATGAGCACGACGCTTGGGATGGCCTTAGCGAAGACAAATTTCTTATTCCCGTTTTTCTCCCCGTTTTTAGGATGGCTCGGCGTATTTATTACTGGTTCCGATACGTCCTCGAACTTACTGTTTGCCAATTTACAAAAAGTGACGGCGACTTCCATTGGCATGGATCCTGTTTTAGCGCTAGCAGCGAACTCTTCCGGCGGGGTTGTCGGAAAAATGATTTCGCCGCAATCGATTGCGGTAGCCTGCGCGGCCGTCGGATTAACCGGAAAAGAATCCGATTTATTCCGATTTACGGTGAAGCATAGTATTTTCCTAATTATTTTGATTGGTATACTCGTATTTTTGCAATCTAATATTTTATCGTGGATGATTCCATAATAACGTTTGTAGAGAGGGACGGTGCCTAGTGGACTAAGAGTTGCGAAAAAAGGCGCATTCATAAAACATTATAACAGTTATGACAAACAAAGGACTCTTGTCCGGTGCATAAAAAACCCCCGCATTATTCTATATGCGGGGGTTTTTAGTGAAAAGACTCTTTACGGAACGGAAGTGATAAGCTTTTGAATCGTACTGAGTGCTTTTCCCGTTCCGATTGCTACTGCTTCAAGCGGGTTCGGAGCAGTATGGACTGGAACATGCAATTCTGAACTTAGCCATTTCTCGATTCCGTGAAGAAGGGCGACGCCGCCGGTTAAGACGATGCCGTGGTCAATAATATCGCCGCTAAGTTCCGCAGGACATTCTTCGAGCACAGTTCGAATCGCGCTAAGAATTTGTGAAAGCGATTCTTCCATCGCTTTTTGCACTTCTGTAGAACTCAATGGAACGGCTTTAAGAAAACCGGTCACTAAATCACGGCCATGAATGGTCATTGTTTTTTCTTCATGAGCAATTGGTGCATGGCCAATTTCGATTTTAATTCGTTCCGCTGTCTGCTCGCCAATGAGCAAGTTATAATGTTGCCTTACGTATTGAATAATATCCTCGTCGAGTTGATTGCCGCCGATGCGAAGCGACTGGCATGCGACAACTCCGCCGAGAGAAATAATCGCTGCCTCTGTTTTGCCGGCTCCCAAATTAACAACGACATTTGCCACTGGCTCATCTACTGGCAAGTCGGCGCCGATCGCCGCAGCGATTGGCTCCTCGAGTAAATATACTTGTTTGGCACCGCAATGTTTTGCTAATTCATAAAAAGAGCGGCGTTCTACGGAAGTAGAATGAAATGGAATGCTAATGACAACATTTGGTTTTTTAATGGAAAAACCGATGCGCTTGCTAGCGAGCTTAAACACTTGTTTTAGCATTGTTGTCGTTTTGTCAAAATCTGCAATAACACCATGTTTTAATGGATATATTGTTTCAACATTATTAGGTGTTTTACCGATCATCATTTTTGCTTCCGTTCCAATGGTGAGCACTTCATTCGTTTGGACGTCGAAAGCGATCACCGCTGGTTCGTTAAAGACAATTCCTTTATTTTTACTATATAGCAGTATATTCATCGTTCCTAGGTCGATTCCAATCTCCGACGAACCGAACATTGTCAACACCTGCCTTTAATATACTTAAAAAATCTACCGAAAGAAGTAAAAAAAGCATAACTATAAGTTCACACATATATAACTTTCGACTTATTTCTCACATTTATGACTATAAAATGACGAAATGTATCAATTGTTAAGTTTCTCCACATAAATGAACATTAGAAAAAAATTTTTTTATTTTCATGTATAAAATAACAAAAAAGGGGGAATAAATAGTAGCGAAAAGTTTTCCAAGTATTCCCCCGATCCCCTATGAATATATAGAACGCCCTCCTAATAAAGGAGGGCACTTTTTTTGGAAAATGAAAAACTCTCCTACATATCAAGTATGTTTACTTAATATGCCAGAGAGTTTTTCATGCTTCCCTTATAACCGTTTTGCTCCAACATATTTTGACTTCCAATATGAATTATTTAAACTGTCAATTTTTACTCCTTTGGATGTAGCATGAATAATTTGGTTGTTCCCGATGTAAATTGCTACATGAGAAACGCCTGTTTTGGTTTTAGATGTATTAAAGAACACTAGGTCGCCTGTACGTAAGTTTGATTTATGTACCGTTTTTCCTTTTTGATACATTTGTTTGGAAGTGCGCGGTAAAATTTTTCCGATTTTTTTATGTGTATAGTAGACAAATCCCGAACAATCAAATCCTTTTGGTGTTGTCCCGCCATATCTGTATGGAGTGCCGATCAGTTTTTTCGCTTCAGTGATCAGTAATTTTGAGTTTCCAGCTGCTTCCGTACTAGAAGTGTTTGTAAATAAGGAAGAAAACATAACTAAAAAAGATAGTGAAACTAATGCGATGAATTTTTTCATTTTCCGTAAACCCCCGACAACAATTTTTCCAATTCGACTTTCCATGGCTATAGTATAACAAAGGAATTACCGCTGTTCTTTTACAGTTGAATTAAATAATATTACAGAAAAGTTACAAATATGTGACTTGGTGCTAAGTTCTCATATAAATTTTTGCTATTAAGTAGTGTTTTTTGTCGATAAATGAAAATATAACTAATCATAGTACAATACTTATGTACCAAATAATTGTGAAAGATGTCGTAAAATGTCGAAAAAATAGGAATGGGGTGGGGAGGAAGGGCAGGAATAATGCTTCTATAATGTTCATGAGAAGCCGAATTTAAAATAATATGGTGGTCACTTATGTCGAAAGAAATCGAATATACATTGTTTGTATTGATTGCTATATTCATTGTTCTTGTTATACATCTATGGCTCTATCGTGTCGTGAAAAAGAAGCTATCATTATCGCTTTTCCAAATTGCGCCTCGGTTAACAGTAAGTTTTTACATGATTGCTGCGGCATTGCTTTTTAGCGGAATCATCTATATCAATTATTTAGAAAAAGAAGAACATAAGGAATATGAAGAAGATGCCAGGAATTTGGCAAGGTTGTTGGCTGACGGTTTGTCAAATATGCATCATGAGCAGTTGAATGAACAAACAGATGAAAATGATGAAACTTATGTTCATATTTTACAAATGATGGAACAATGGCAAAATGATCATTCCGAAATATTGAGTATGTACACGTTAAAAAAGAATGAACGAGGGAATTATTACTTTGTTGTTGCTTCGGAAGTGGATTACAAACGCAAGGGGAAGATAAATGATAAGAGAGAACAGCATTTGCCGATCGGTACGGTTTATCGCGCCTATATTCCCGAGCTTGAACAGGCTTTTCAAGGAAAATTTGCTATGGAGAAATACCCTACGAAGGATGAATGGGGAGAAAGCATCGGTGTGTTTATGCCGGTATTCAAACAGGATGGAACGGTAGACGCGGTTTTAGGGATTGGTTATGATGCAAAAATATATAAGGAAAGACTAGAAAAAGAGCGTCAGAAAGGGATGTGGATCTGTTCCCTTGTTTTCCTCGTCTGGAAGGCGTTTTATTTATTAGGTATATATATGCAAGTCGAACGGAAGTTGTTTGAGAAACATAAGCAAGCACTAGAAGTGAGTGAAAATCGTTTTAAACGATTGGCGGAAAGTATAATGGAAGGAATTATTGTACATGCGCATGGAAAGGTAATCGAAGCTAACAAGGCTGCATGCCGGTTGTTCGGATATGTAGAAAGCGAACTTATTCATATGCCGGTTCAAGATTTAATGATTCTTGAATCGTTGAAAAAGATAGAACATAATGATCAAGAAGAGCTCTATGAAATTCAATTGCGGAGAAAAGATGGGACCATTTTTCCAGCGGAAATGGTTCAACGTGAGTATGACTATGACGGCAGAAAGGTGAACGTCACTGCGATCCGTGATATTACAGAACGAAAGAACAATGAAGAAAAGATGCATTATATCGCTACTCATGACGATCTGACAGGTCTGCCGAACAAAGAGGCATTGCATCGCGCCATCACGGAAAAAATTCAAGAAGCGTTTGATCGTCAGGAAGAAGTGGCGATTATGTTTCTTGAAATTAGCGGTATGAAAACCATTAACGATTTTTACGGATATTCCGTTGGCGATCAAGTGTTGCTGCAAATTGTAGAAGAGTGGAAAAAACGAAGTTGTAAAGATGTCTTGTTAGGAAGATGGAGCGGAAATGAATTTATTGCTATTTTGTCGGGAAGCACAAAAGAAAAGGCGACAGCTGCAGCAAATCAGTTTAGCGAAATCGCCGATGAGCCAGTGATCGTTGAAGGTCGTGAACTATATGTTACGATAAAAATTGGAATCAGTTTATATCCGCAAGATGGAATGGATCCAAAAACACTAATTCGAAAAGCGGATATTGCACGGTACAAGTTGCGTCAAAAACCGGCAAGTCAATTTTTGTTCTTTGAAGAGCCAATGGCTCGAGTAATTCAAGAAAAAATTGGGATGGAGAGAGAATTGCGCCGTGCGTTGGAAAAAGGAGAATTTGAGCTTTATTATCAACCGCAAATTCAGTTAGACACCGGTATGGTGACAGGAATGGAGGCGCTGATTCGCTGGAATCATCCAGAAAAAGGATTGATATCCCCTTATGCGTTTATCCCTGTTGCAGAACAAACGGGAATGATTATACCGATTAACGAATGGGTAATCCGCATGGCATGTCAACAAACGAAACAATTGTTAAATGATTTTCCAAATTTATCGGTGTCTGTAAACTTATCTCCGTATGAATTTGAAAATCGCCGCTTTGTTCATAAGCTTATGAAACTATTGGAGGAGACAGGACTGCCGCCACACCATTTAGATTTGGAAATTACGGAACGAATGACGATAGATACAGAAAGAGCGATTACTATTTTAAAAAGGCTAAAATCGATCGGCGTTACGATTAGCATGGATGACTTTGGAACGGGATATAGCTCGTTAAGTTATTTAACAGACCTTCCGATCGACCGTTTAAAAATTGACCGTTCATTTGTACGAAACATTCAAGGAAAAAAAGAGGCGATTTTGCCATCTATTATTCGCCTCGGGCATAATATTGGCGTGAAGGTGCTTGCCGAAGGAGTAGAGACAGAAGCGGAAGTCGCATACTTAAAGGATAAGCATTGTGATGAAGCACAAGGATATTATTTTGCGCAGCCGTTATCGTATAAGGAGTTAAAAGCGTTTTTGTATGAACATCGCTGTAAAGTGCTGCAAGCATAGGAGATGAAATGATGGATATTATTTGGAGAGTTGCTGAAGATAAAATCCGTGAAGCGATGAAAAACGGCGAATTTGACAATCTTCCCGGCTTTGGAAAACCGCTTGAACTGGAGGATTTGTCCCATATTCCAGAAGATTTGCGAATCGGTTATTTGATGTTAAAAAACGCCGGCTACGTCTTTGAGGAAGTCGAGTTAAAAAAAGATTTAATGACGCTAGAAGATTTGTTGCGCTGCTGTGAAGATGAAGACGAAAAAGAGAAATTAAAGAAGAAGCTAAATGAGAAATTGTTGCGGTGGAATGCGCTCATGAAAAAGCGAAATAAAACAAATTCCCAAGCATTGCGCGACTACCAGCGGCGAATTGATGAAAAATTTCGGTAATCTAGGGAAAGCTTGCCATTTTTCAAAAGCAAGCTTTTTTTGTTTTTTATGCAACGTTTTTAGAAAAGAGGGGAAAATATCGTTAGGTTTTGCGAATTTATTTTCTCACCTGATAAAGAAAACAAACAGCACTTGCAGAAGAAAACGGATTCTTAAAAGGAGAGTGGAAATGGAATGAAAAAAATGTGGCTTTCTTTTGCGATAGTGATGATGCTCATCATCCCGACAGGAGCGTTTGCGGTACATGAGAATGCAAATGTAAAACAGCGAGACACGGAAGCAATCGGTCATGTGCTTGCAGGACATATGTTCAAGCATGGAGAATTAGATGAACAAAAATGGATGAAAATAGTCAGACAATATACGCCAGACCAAGCGGATGAATGGCAAAAGGTGCTTGATGAGCGGAAAACGCTAAGAAAACAAATGCAGGACGAACAAGTGAAAAAAGCGTTGAAAGCAAAATGCAAGGAAATGAAAAAGAAGCGTGAAGCAGCGCTTGACCAATTAATTGATCGTTTCGCTAATAAAGAAATAACGAAAGAACAATTTAAACAAGAATTGAACCAATTACATAAGAAGAAAAAGTGGATGTCAAAAGAGGAAAAGCAAAAATTGCGCAAGCTTCATTATCAAACATATGAAGCGATGAAGGAAAACGACAAAAATGCCATGGCCATGTTATTGCCCCAATGGCTTGAACATATGAAAAAAGAAAATAAACGGTTGGCGAAATGGATTCAAGAAGCGACGCAAAGATAATATAATGGAGGAAAAGGCCGTGGGTTTCTACACGGCCGTTTTTTATAAAGGGGAAATTCGTATGGGATATCCGGTTATGTTAAATATCGCAAATCAACACGTTGTCGTCGTCGGCGGCGGAAAGGTGGCGGAACGGAAAATTCATGGATTGCTTGAAGCAAAGGCAAACATTACGGTTGTGGCTCCTACGATTACATCGGAAATTCAACAGTTAGAAGCAGCTGGAAAACTTATTTGGCGGCAAAAAACGTTTTCTCCTGACGATTTGGAAGAAGCATGGGTTGTGATTGCCGCAACGAATAATCGGGATGTCAACGAAGCGGTGGCGAAAGCGGTGAAGCCTTATCAGCTTATTAACATTGCCGATGATCCGGAACGGTCCAATTTTCATGTTCCTGCGGTCATAAGGCGCGGCAGATTGACGATTGCCATTTCGACAGGCGGCGCAAGCCCGACCATCGCCCAGCAAATTCGCCGCCAGCTTGAGGAACTGTACGATGATGACTACGGACGGTATATCGATTTTCTTTACCAATGCCGGCAATGGATTTTACGAAATGTGCACGATGAGCAAAAAAGGAAAAAATTATTTAAAGCAATTGCGGATGAATCATTTCGGAAGAGGGGGGATTGGGAGGAGGAGTTTGAACAGCTGCTGGAGAATGTGGTAAAAGAGGAAATTAGGCGAAAGGAAGGGTAGGATGATGATATCCATTTATGTCGTCGATGCGTTTACGAACGAGCGATTCAGCGGGAATCCAGCAGCTGTTTGTCTTCTTTCTGCCCCAATGCCAGAAGAATGGATGCAAAAGGTAGAAGTAAATCATGATAGAGTGGGACTGTCTGGGCAAGCAGTAACCGTATGGAAAGGGGAATTAATAGACTGATAGAAATTGGAACAAGCAACCTTCCCTCTATGGAGAAAGTTGCTTGTTTTTTCAATCATCCCATTTATACGTCCAAAACCGCTCGGTCTTCAGCCATTCTAACACGTCGCCGCCGCGTTTTTTCGCCGCTTTCATCAATCCTTCCGTTTGTGAGCGGTGCGCTTGGATGGCAGCAAGTTTTTTTTCGATGACCGAACTGACATCACGGATGACATCTGGCTTGCCCAAGTCTTGCTCACAGTTTTTTGCAAATGCGACGCAGTGAACGACAGGGCGCTTGTCTTTCGGAAGGCGCTTGAGAGCGCGAATAACGGCGGCGCCGCATGCGTCATGATCAGGATGGACGCTATAACCAGGGTAAAACGTAATGACAAGCGATGGATTCGTTTCTGCGACAATTTCTCCGATTCGATCGGCAAGCAATTCTTCATCCTCAAATTCTATCGTTTTATCGCGGTATCCAAGTAAGCGCAAGTCATGGATGCCGATAGTTTTACATGCTTCTTCGAGTTCTTTTTTGCGAATGAGAGGAAGTGTTTCACGGTTGGCAAATGGCGGCACTCCCATATTTCTTCCCATTTCCCCAAGGGTTAAGCAGGCGTACGTAATCGGTGTGCCACTTTCAGCGTGCTGCGCTAACGTTCCAGACACTCCAAACGCCTCGTCGTCGGGATGGGGGAATACGACTAATATATGTCTTTCCATGAAAATCACTCCTTCATTAAAATGGCTCATGGCTTAATTGCAGTGCAACAGCCAGCCTTCCTTCATAATCGTGCCCGGCTAACAGCAATTGTCCTTTCTCTGTCATTTCCCAGTCTGTTAATCCTTCCGCATACACCCAGCCGAAATCAAGTTTTAAGCCGACACGATACGGCCCGTTTCCAACGATTTTCCCGCGGCTGAAACGAATAAGACCGTTGCGGATATAAGCTCCGGCAGAAAAAAATCCTTCATTATGGTGAGAAGCATATGCTCCATTTGTCGTCTCTAAATGAATATATACGTCTTGGTTGGCAAAGCGGTTTAATGCGGTTTGCACTTCGCAAACATCAATCGGCTGCAAGCGAATCCCTCCTGCTATTTATTTTCTATTATTTTACATGAAACGAGCAAAAAAACGAAAATATTTCGTCTATCGAACTTCTTGATTATAATAAAAGAAGACAGTTATTGAGACTCATCAAGCTTCGATTTTACGCCAAAATAGAGAAGAGGTGTTATTGATGAGTTTTCAAGGAAATGGAATAACGTTTTTAAACTTTGACAATACGTATGTTTCGCAAAACAGCTTTTTCATTTTCCACATGAATGGATCGATTTTACCGATTTAGCACATACAAACTTGTATTGTGAACCCGAATCATTACGCGAGATTGAGAGACGCATACGTCTTCGTAAACAAAAAGGAGCGGTGCTCATCGGAAACGGAAACTATCACTATGTTTCTTATTTGCTTATTCAAGAAATAAAGGAGCCTTTTACTCTCATTTTGTTTGACCATCATACGGATGTTGGAACTGGGGATGATCCTGTTATTTCGTGCGGTTCATGGGTATCGTATGCGCTAAAGCATCCTTATTTAAAAAAGGTGGTTATGATCGGTCCAAAACCTTCACAACAGTATCTTCGTTTATCTTCTAATATTACTGTCTTCCCAATTGATCATTACGATATTTCTCCAAGCATGCTTTTTTCCGTCATTCCTACTCATTGTATATATATTAGTATTGATAAAGACGTGCTTTGCCGTGATGATGCGGTGACAAACTGGGATCAAGGAACGATGCCGCTTTCGTTTTTGCTTTCCTGTCTGCGTCATCTATTATTCTATAAAAAGGTAGTAGGTGTGGATGTGTGCGGTGAATATCCGCAAGCTTCCATTGATATTTTTAACCCTGTTTGCCGCGAAGCGAATCGAAAAAACGAATATGCGAACCGATGCATTATTGAAACGTGTTTACATTACACATCTACACATCCCCTTCCTGCGTAATTGCTCACCATCATACAGTAGCATTATAGATGTAAGTTTTGCCTTTTGATCAAAGAATCACGATGTTTTTCGGCTGCGCATAAGCGTGATTGAGGCAAGCCACGGCCTTGCCCCGGACAGACGAAAAATCTGCGGCAAACTTCTTGTCCGCCAGAAGTTGAATCTTCCAGATAAACTTATATTACAAATAAAAGAGCTGTATCTATTTGCAGCCCCTTAGTACATGATGCGAAATTGCGTTTCATTATTAATAACTGGAATTTCTTGTGCGGAAACATCGGTTACTTTCGCAAAAAGCGTTCCTTCTCGGATCGTGTCAATAAATAACTGGATCGCCTCTTCATTTCCTTGTACTTCAAGTTCCACTGTTCCATCGTCATTGTTTCTGACCCAGCCTGTCAATTGCCGTTTTAGTGCTTCATATTGGGTAAAATACCGGAATCCCACGCCTTGAACGCGCCCATGAACGATTAAGTGAAACCGTTTCATATTGCTCGCCCCTCGCCATCTTTTTTCTATTCTCATCATACAATAGATAGGGGATTTTGTATATGTGGATGTAAGATAAGAGGGAGGACGAAAAGCGAAAGGGAGCTTGGCGATGTTAAGCTCCCTTATTCGCTCGTAACAATATTTGTGCGTTTTCTTTGATCATATTCTGCAAAAAAGGATGGTATCCTAAATAGTTGCATAAAATCCACTGTTTATTGGATGAAGAAAGAGAACGGAGCTGTTTTTCAATTGTTTTCATTAATACGCCAGTAAATAATAAATAAGGAACGACGAAAATTTTTTTGTAGAAAGAACGGCTTGCTTCATATAAACCGTCTTCCAATGTTGGCCGGATGGCGGCTAAAAAACATATATCAACGCGCGGGACGTTTGTTTTTGCTTGAAGCAGCTTAGCGATCGCGGTGATATCACGCTTCGTATCCGGATCGCTGCTGCCGCGTCCGATAAGCAGAATCATCGATTCATGGTCTAGCGGCACTGCTTGTTCTTTTATCCGGTCTACAACAATATCAATCATCATTTCATGCACGCCAAACGGTTCTCCAAGCACGATTTCTAAGTGGGGATGGCGCTGTTTTGCTTGCCGGATCGCCTCTGGAATATCATGTTTAGCATGTCCTGCTGATAAAAGCAGAAGCGGGAGGACAACGATGCGAGATGCCCCTTTTTGAACGCAAATATCGATTCCAGTGACAATATTTGGGTGGGCAAGCTCAATAAAACAAAGTTCTTGAATGGGAACATTGATATTTGCCTTGCATTGTTCTACAAAGTTACTTGCTTCCGCGCGAGCTTTGGCGATGCGGCTGCCGTGACAGACGTACAATATCGCTTGCATATTCCACCTCGTCATAATGCTGCGTTAGCGGCCGTCTGTTGTTTTTGAAGAAGCTGTTCAAACCATTGAATGTTTTCGCGAAGTTTTACGACGTTCCCGATAATAATCATGCTTGGATTTTCGATTTTTTCTTTTGCGACAACCTCAGCGATCGTCGATAAGGTAGCAGTTACGGTCCGTTGTTCGGACATGGTTCCCCATTGAATGACCGCAACGGGGGTTGAAGGAGCTTTCCCGTATTGGATGAGCTGGCTGCAAATATATGGGAGATTGCTGATGCCCATGTAAATGGCAAGCGTATCAATGCCTTTCGCGAGATTTTCCCATTTGATTTCTTCTTCGCTTCCTTTCCGCTTATGACCGGTGATGAAGGCGACGCTAGAGCTGAAATCTCGATGGGTGACAGGAATACCAGCGTAAGCAGCAGCGGCGATTCCAGAAGTAATGCCGGGAACGATTTCAAACTCGATTCCATGTTTCGCAAGCGCCTCTGCTTCCTCACCGCCTCTGCCAAATACGAACGGGTCGCCGCCTTTCAAACGAACAACCGTTTTTCCTTTTTTGGCGTACCGAACGAGGAAATGATTAATGGTTTCTTGCTGCATGGTATGGTAACCCGGCAATTTGCCGCAAAAGATGAGTTCTGCATCTTTTTTCGCATAGGATAACAGCTCTTCATTGATGAGGCGGTCGTATAAAATAACATCGGCTTGCTGGATGCATTTGAGGCCTTTTACGGTAATTAGTTCAGGGTCACCAGGGCCCGCTCCAACTAGGTATACTTTTCCCATCTTTGTTTCAGCCCTTTCTCGTTTGCTTGTTTTTATTATGAAGAATGGCGGGGTTCGCTGTAGACAACGAACCCGCCTCCGCGACGAATCAGTTTTTTTTCATGTAGAGAAATATCCGTATAATCAGGAACTTTTAAAAAATGTTTTTCTAATTCTACTTCGACGAGGCGAAATGCTTGTTCATCATCGTTTGCGGCAATGACGACATAGATGATTTCTGTTTTTGTTGTTACTTCAAATCGATAAAGAAACATTGCTGTCACCTTTTATGCTACCGTGCTGACTTGCGCTAAAATGCTGTCTAGTTCTGTTTGCAACGCTTCTATTCCAACGCGGTCTAAGTAAGCTAAGAATGTTTCGCCCGGCAATTTGGTTTCTTTGAAATAAGTTAATAGCTGCAAAAGTACTTCGGAAATTCGTTCCGCGTCTACTTTTCCTTTTAATTTTTGATTGTATTTGCCGCCGTTGTAGAGCGTGCCGCCGACGTAAATTTCAAACGCTTCAATCATGCCTCTGTCTTTTGTTTTTGTTTTGATCCCTTGTAGGCCGATATCTCCAATTTGCCGTTGGCCACATGAGTTTGGACAGCCAACCATATGAATGCGTACTGGAACGTCCAGTTCTAAATGCTGATCTAAATATTCAGCGACGCGCCGCATCCGTTCTTTCGTCTCGACGAGCGCCAAATTGCAAAATTCAGTGCCAGTACAAGAAACAGAATAGCCGGTGAATGTGTTCGGACGGATAGAAATCCGCTCGAACACTTTTTCTTGTAATACAGCGTCAACGTATTTATCTGGAATATTTGGAATAATTATGTTTTGCGAATTGCATGTGCGGACTTCGCCGTTGCCGTATTGGCGGGCTATGCGCGCGATTTCGAATACTTCATCCGCGCTCAAGCGGCCAACTGGCACATTAAAGCCGATGAAATTTAATCCTTCTTGTTTTTGGCGATGGACACCATAGAAGTAACCAGGATTCCAGCCTTTTTGCACATCTTCCCCTTTGGATGGGAGAGGCCCCGTGAGCTCAATTAATTTTTCTTTAAATTTATCAACGCCCCAGTCAGCGACAAGGAATTTGAGACGGGCGCGATGGCGTTTTTCGCGATAACCGTAATCGCGGAAAATCGTTGTGACAGCAACAGCAACGTCTTTCACGCGATCTGGCGTTACGAACACATCTAACGTTTGGGCAAGATATGGAGCAGACGATAAACCGCCGCCGACTTTCACATGGAATCCAAGCACTTCTTTGCCGTCGATCACTTTTTTCGCCGGTGTAAACGACAAGCAATGGATTTCCGCGTTAACCGTGTTATAGACGTTGGCGCTGATTGAAATTTTATATTTGCGCGGCAAGTTGGAGAAATCTTCATTGTGTTGGAAAAATTCATATACTTCGCGGACGATTTCTCTCGTGTCGAACAGTTCGTCCGGATCGATGCCGGCAAGCGGATTGCCGACGATGTTGCGAGTGATATCGCCGCAGGCGCCGGCGGTAGATAACCCAACTCGTTTTAAACGATCAAAAATATCAGGAATTTGTTCGATTTGCAGCCAGTGGAATTGAACCGATTGGCGGGTTGTAATGTCAAACAAACCGCGTCCGTAATCACGGGCGATGCCTGCTAGCGTTTCGAGCTGCTCGTTATTCAAAATCCCGGAAGGAATGCAAACACGCATCATAAAATAGCCGTCTTCTTTAGGGCGCTGCAGGTAAAGCCCCGCCCATTTGAAAAGATCCCATTCTTCTTGCGGAATCGAAGAGAATCCATGCTTTGCGTAATAAGGAATATCTTCAAAAATTTTTAGTCCATCTTTTCTGAGTTTTTTTAATTCCGTTTTGTTTAAATTCGGGTTATTTGCCCATACTTTTTCATATGCCATTTAAAATTCCCCCTTGATAAAATTTCGATTGCGCAAGTAAGCAAGCACTTGATTGGCGCATTCATCGATCGTGTAACGATCTGTTTCAAGTATTAATTCCGGAGAAACAGGCGCTTCATACGGAGAGTCAATGCCGGTAAAATCACGAATTTCTCCATTTCTTGCTTTTTTATACAGTCCTTTTGGATCGCGTCTCTCACACTCTTCTAGCGGGCATTTCACATAAATTTCGATAAACTCATCTTTTTCTACTAAATTGCGGACAAGCTGACGATCTTGCGCGAAAGGAGAAATAAATGCCGTTAAGACGAATTGGCCGCTGTCAACAAACAGCTTGGCAACTTCACCGATGCGGCGAATATTTTCGATGCGATCTTCTACGGAGAAGCCAAGATCTTTATTTAGCCCGTGGCGAATGTTATCGCCGTCTAATACATAATTTTGAATGCCAAGGTCAAATAACTTTTTCGACACGGCATTGGCGATCGTGGATTTACCGGAGCCGGAAAGTCCGGTAAACCATAAAATCGCGCTGTGATGCCCGTTGCGCTTGCGGCGGTCTTTTTTTGTAATTGACGTTTGGTGCCAAACGATGTTCGTGCTCAAGCTTTCTCCTCCTTTAACGTGTAGATGAGGTGACAGCCTCGCGCTGCTGCAATCCTTTAATTAATACTGCCGCGACTTCCGGACGGCTGAACGTGCTTGGCGGCACTTGGCCATTGCGCAGCATTTCCCGTACTTTTGTGCCGGATAATACAACATGGTATTTCGGATCATGCGGGCATGTTTTCGTCGACGCCATTCCTTCGCATTTCGTGCAATAAAAGCTATGTTCGAAAAACAGCGGCGTAATGCCAAGTTCTTCCGGCGTAAAATTCAAGAAGATTTTTTGCGCATCATATGTGCCATAGTAATCACCGACGCCGGCATGGTCGCGGCCGACAATGAAGTGGGTGCAGCCGAAGTTTTTGCGCACCATCGCATGGAAAATCGCTTCCCGTGGCCCGGCGTAGCGCATCGCTGCCTGGAATACTCCTAAAAACACGCGGTCTTTCGGATAATAGTTTTCTAACAATACTTGATAGCTTTCCATGCGGATGTCCGCCGGGATGTCATCCGCTTTTGTTTCGCCGACGAGCGGGTTTAAAAAGAGGCCGTCGACAATTTCGAGCGCGCATTTTTGGATGTATTCATGGGCGCGATGGACAGGATTTCGCGTTTGAAAGCCGACCACCGTGTTCCAGCCAAGCTCGGCAAAACGCTTACGTGTTTCGGCCGGATCGAAGTAGAATGGAGCAAAACGCCCTTTATCAGTGCGTTTTACTAATGTAATCGGGCCGCCTACATATACATTTGGCTTTTCAAATAGTTTCCGTACGCCTGGATGTTTGAGTTCCTCTGTTTTGTAAACGAGAAGTGCTTCTTTTGTTTTATCAGGTTGATAGATTTCTTGAATATCAATGACTCCATAGACTTCTCCGTTGTAAACGAGTTTGGCCGTTTCGCCGACAGAAAGCTCTTTTGTCTTTTCTTCGGTTACAGCAAGGGTAATCGGAATGCTCCATACTGTACCGTTGGTTAAGCGCATCGTTTCAACGACAGAGTCATAATCCTCTTTTGTTAAAAATCCGGTAAGCGGGCTGTAAGCGCCTGTTCCGATCAATTCTAAATCACTTAACTCGGCATTTGTCAGCTCAATTTCTTTTGTCAGTGTATCCAATGGATAGCTAGGATTCCATCGATCGATTAATGTGCCTCCGTGTGGAATGCTTAAACTCATTGTTCATAACCTCCTAGAATCAATATTTCATATAGGAAAACTATGATTTATTGCGAAACGTCACCGCTGTTTTTGTATAATGATCGTTTTTCTTCGGCTATTGTTTTTTCAAGCTAATAATGCCAAAGGTGACAAGCCAAACCTTATGAGATGTGAAGACCGCATTCTGTTTTTCCGTGGCCGACCCATCTGCCGGAACGTAAATCATTTGGATCGAGTGCAGGGGACGTACAAGGTTCACAGCCAATGCTTGGATAGCCGCGATCGTGAAGGACATTGTACGGAAGACGACGTTTGTATACATAATTCCATACATCTTTCCATGTCCAATGAATAAGAGGGCATATTTTTATGGATTTAAATTTGTCATCTTTATTTATATATTCTACATGGCTTCGTGTTGGCGATTGTTCGCGGCGCAGTCCAGAAATCCAAGCGGTTATTCCTGTTAATGCTTCGCGAAGCGGAATGACTTTTCGCAGTTCACAACATTTATTTGGGTTGTGTTTCCATAATTCATCTCCCAACTGTTGCGCTTGTTCTTCTAGCGATAAACTTGGTTTTTTCATGACGATGCGGAGAGAAGGATATTTTTCTTTTACTTTTTCGATTGTTTTGTACGTTTCGCGAAAATGGAGCCCGGTATCGAGAAATACGATTTCCGCATCTGGCTTTACTTGCGAAATCAAATCGATTAACACGATTCCTTCAACGCCGAAGCTACAGGCGTACACAATATCGTCCTTATATTGGCGGAATGCCCAAGTGAGGACATCAAGCGCCCCTTTTGTTTCATTATCGTGAGGGAATGAAGGTTTTTCTTCGGCTTCCCATGTTTGATAAGTGAGCATCTTTCTCCCTCCTTAAAAATCAAAGAAAATAAAGTGGATTAGTCGGTTATATAGGAATAGAAAGAGAACGAACGCTTATAAAAAACGCTCTCCCATTTTGGAAAGAGCGAAGAGGCCGCATATTTCACCTTATCTTCCAAAATGGCACCCATTTTGTTGGAATTAGCACCTTACTTTTTCATGAAGCAGGTTGCCGGAGTTCATCGGGCCAGTTCCCTCCCTCACTCTCGATAAGTTTGATGTAATTGATTAAAATTTTAACATAATTCACACAAAAGTCAATCCTAGTTTTTCGATAGGAATTAATTTTTTGCTGATATAACACAGTAGAGGAATAAAGAAATCAGGAAAGAAAAGGGCGGTTTGTTGTCCGACCTTTTCCATGCATGTCAACCGGATAATAGGGAATTATGCAAAACAGAGGATGCAGAAACGCGGATCGGCAATGTTACTTCGACGGTTGTTCCTTTATTCTCTTCACTCATAATCGACATCGTTCCACCGTGGTCTTCGATAATTTTTTTACTGATCATTATTCCGAGGCCAGTACCTTTTTCTTTTGTTGTAAAGAACGGTTTTCCTATTTTTTCTAGCTGTTCTTTTGGAATTCCGCAGCCTTCGTCGATAAAGCGGATAAGAACGGAATATTCATCCTTTTTTTGTGCCTCAATAAAAATATGTCCACCGCTTTTCATCGCTTCCATTGCATTTTTTAAGAAATTAATAAATACTTGCTTTAATCCGTTTTCGTCACATTCAATGAGAGGAAGAGATGGATCAATTTTTGTAATAATTTGGATGTTATGCAAAATACCTTGTGTTTCTAATAAAGTGGTGACATGTTGAAGCAAAACACCAATATCACTTTTTGTAAATTTGGTTGCTTGTGGTTTTGCCAACACTAATAGTTCGCCTAAAATAAGTTCAATGCGCTGAATTTCTGATTCAATAATGTGAAGGTAAGGTTTTTTCTCGTCAAGTTCGAATTGCAATAGTTGTATAAATCCTTTTATGGCTGTAAGCGGATTGCGAATTTCATGGGCGATCCCAGCCGCTAGCTGGCCGGCAACTGAGAGCTTTTCCGATGTTCGAATGAATTCTTCTGTTTTTTTCAGTTCGGTAATATCGGTGAATGTCAATACCGCATCAACGACGGCTCCATTTTCCAAAACAGGCGTTACCGTATAGGAAACGGGGAAATGGGTACCATCTTTTTTCCAAAAAATATCTTCACTAATATGATATGTTTTCCCATCTTGAATGGCGAGATCAATTGGGCATTCATCAATAGAGTAAGGAGTTCCATCTTTTTTCGTATGGTGAATGATATCATGCGATGCTTTTCCAATGGCTTCTTCCGCTTTATATCCCGTCATTCGTTCTGCAGCTGGATTCCAGAAAACGATATTCCCATGTTTATCAATCCCACAAACTCCTTCAGCAATAGAATTTAATATGAGTGTATGTTTATGATATAAGTTTTCCAGCTCTTTTCGGTAGCGATTGAGTTCCGTCATATTTTGACCAATCACATAAATTCCTTTCAAGCGATTTCCATGAATTATTGGAATGGTTTTAAAATGCATGTCAATAATTTTTCCATTTTTATGCTTTACTTGTAAATCATATTCACAACTTTCTCCTTTTAATGTTCGTTCAAATTTTTTTTTTGCTTTTTCAATTTGGTCTGGGGCGATAAACTGAGTAAAATGTTTGCCAATATATTCGCTTGGTTTGTA
Organism: Geobacillus sp. CX412; assembly: GCF_027942335.1. Lineage (NCBI taxonomy): Bacteria > Bacillati > Bacillota > Bacilli > Caryophanales > Anoxybacillaceae > Geobacillus > Geobacillus sp. CX412. The sequence goes on along the minus strand of NZ_CP103461.1, from coordinate 3,050,189 downwards.
TCCAAGCATTTTTCTTACTTCAGGGTTGCCGGATATAAGTAGCCCATTTATGTCTAGCAGAAGAATCACATCAGGGTATTCGAAAAAAAGACATTTATGACATTGTTTATTTTCTTTTAATAAGCGGCTAATGATAAATGCGGACGCTGCCAAACAAAAGGCGCTGAGCACAGCAACGATGGAGCTGAACAAAAATCGAGTGAAAGAATCCGCCATATGGGGAAAATGTATTGACCAAACCACAAGGCTGATGATGCATATGATTGCTGCTGCAGAGAGCATGTAAATAGGAAATGTGTGGGCGAATAGTATTTTCAATAATATGTAAGAAACGATTACGGTAATGAAGAATAATAGAATGATAAATAACACGTAATGAATACCGCCAGAGATCATTTTTATTCTCCTCTCCCGCCTTAAAACATTAGAACTTAGACATAATTATACGAAAATAAAGATAATTTGAGTAGAACCAATAAAAAACGCTGCCCAAAGCGAAAAGGACAGCGATAGACGTTTCCGCCTTACATGGATACGTAAGTATGGCATTGTACATAATGAATCATTGAAAAACGACGTTTCCTTCAGCATTTTTTACTTTTTGCGTAAGTTTCCTAACTCCTCGGCGATGGCCTGCATCTCGCTTGGGCTAAACGTATTTTTTCTCATCACCATTTCATAAATGTCTTTTAGCTCATCATACCATTCCTCGGAGAAGTGGGATGGTTTAATCGCATCAAAATTTAATACTTTTAGCTTTTCTTTTATTTTTTCTACCATGTACGCTACGTTTTCTGCCGACTTTTTGGATAAATCCATTTTTTTGCTCCTTCCTTGTAAAGGTTACATGTATTTTAACATACAAGGGAATACATTGCGCTAATATTTTTGTATATAATGGGGTCGAAAGGAGATGTGAAACAATGGTAAAAGTATTATTTGTTTGCTTAGGGAATATTTGTCGCTCGCCGATGGCGGAAGCGATTTTTCGACATTTAGTAAAAGAGAGAGGATTGGAAGGAAAAATCATCGTTGATTCAGCGGGAACAGGGAATTGGCATGTCGGAGAACCGCCGCATGAAGGTACACAGACGATATTAAAGAAAAATAAGATCGATTTTTCAGGAATTTGCGCTCGGCAAATTTGTAAAGAAGATTTGCAGGAGTTTGATTATATTATTGCCATGGATGCGGAAAATGTTGGGAATCTGCGACGATTAGCCGGATACAATAAAACAGGATTTATCGGCCGGCTTCTTGATTTTGTTCCAAATAGCGAAATTGCTGATGTGCCAGATCCGTATTACACAGGAAACTTTTCAGAAGTATATGAGCTTATCCGAAAAGGGTGTGAACATTTATTAGAAGCAATTATAAAAGAGAAAAAACTTTAAAAAGGGGGAAAAATAAGTGAAGAAGAGAAATGTATGGAAAGGTGTGATGATCGGGGCAGCAGTAGGAGCCGCATTTTCCTTGCTGATCAAAAGGGAAGAAAAGCAAGACCGTCTTTCATTGCCGATGAAGCTGAAACAATGGCGCCAATCTGTAGAAGAGATGGCAGAAGACATGGCGTTTATTATGGAAAAAATAAAAGATATTGCAGAAAAAACACCGGAAGTTATCGAATTTATAAAAGAAGCATATAGCTGGAAAGAGGATGATTGTCCCCGAATAAAATAATGAAGGGGGAACGAGAAATGATGATTAATTTAACGTTTATTCGTGAAATGGTGCGGCGTTTTCAAAAGGATGAAATTCCCCGTCTGTCGGCGGAATTAGCTTATTATTTCCTTCTTTCCCTGTTCCCATTTCTTATTTTTTTATTTACGTTACTTGCTTATTTGCCAATTCCACATGAAGATATTCTTTCCATAATACGTCAATATGCTCCAAAAGAAGCGCTTCATTTAGTCGAGGAAAACATTCGTCGGGTGATGGACGACCAAAACTGGAAATTGTTATCGTTTAGTATTATCGTTGCGATTTGGTCAGCTTCAAATGGAATGAATGCGATTGTCCGGGCGTTTAACCGCGCTTATGATGTCGAGGAAAATCGCCCCTTTTTTATCGCTCGTGGAATGTCGGTATTGCTTACAATCGGAATGATTTTTGTGATCATCGTTGCATTGTTTTTGCCTGTATTCGGGAAAACGATTGGGCTATTTTTATTTTCTGCATTTGGTTTTTCCCAAACATTTTTAATGACTTGGAACGCGTTGCGTTGGGTCATTAGTTCATTAATTTTGTTTGTTGTGTTTACCGCATTATATTATTTCGCGCCAAATAAGAAGCTGCGTTGTGCGAATATTGTCAGCGGCGCAATCTTTGCGACGGTTGGATGGATTCTCATGTCGCTTGCTTTTTCTTACTATGTCAACAATTTTGCGAATTATACCGCCATGTACGGAAGCCTCGGTGGAATGATTATTTTAATGGTGTGGTTTTATTTATCAGGGATGATTATTGTTTTAGGAGGAGAAATGAACGCGATTTTTGATTGTGAACGGGAAGGAAGAAAACGCACGCGTTAATATGCACAAACTTCCTTTCATAAACAACAAATTCAGGGAAATAGTAACGACTGTAAGAGGTTTGTTGAAGATGAGAGGGGATTATGATGACGAAACATACGAAAAAAGACGGCGGTACAAAGCAAAAAGGAAAAAACAAACCAAAACATAAAACAAGCGGAAGCGCCAACGGCCAAAACGGATATCATTAGAAAAGCGGAGGCGGCGCGAACAGCTCTCGAAGCGAAATGTTCTTCGACTGCTGAAGTGCTTGCACTTCAAGGGAGAAGGTTATTTCGCACAAGAGAGCTAGCCGCCGAACTAGACAATAAGAAAAGCGTAAGGCCCCAATTTCGCTAAAAGCTGCCGCGTCCTGCGGGCAACGCGAAATGTCGCCATCTGGCTCCGCGACACCGCTGGAGGTACCGCGAGGATAATGCTCCAAAAACAAAAGAAAAGCCTGCAGGGATCTACGCGAAGACAATAAGCCTCTGCAGCGCCTCAACAAAGTGTTTTTATCGGTGGCGCAAAGAGATTATAAAAAAGAAAAGGACTGTCCTATGGCGGTCCTTTTATTCTGCGATTTCTTCATGATTGTAATAGTACAACTCATAAATATATTCGATTTCTGCGTCTGTCATATAAGCAAGTTGGTCTCTTGTAATTCCCCTTACTTTTTCGATAAATTCAATCATATTTTTTCGTTCTGCTCTAAGCATTTATTATCGCTCCCCTCCAGGTCGTTCTGTTTTAAAACAGAATATCGATTTCTTGCCATTATTATATAACAGAACAAAAAGAAAGGTCAACAATTTTTTGAAAATAAACACAAAAAAGAAGGTCATCCATGAGTGACCTTCTTTGTTTTATTCCATAACAGCAGCACAAAGACAAGGAAGAGAAGTGCGCTTATCGTAAAGAAAAAGTTGTGATTCGCCCCGAATTGAATCATTAAGCCGGTCATAAACGGACCGATCATGCTGCCGATGCTGTATAGCATACCACATAGTAAGTTTCCGGCTGGGAAGAGCTGTTTTGGCAGCAAATCTGCCATATACGTAATCCCGAGTGAAAACAAAGAACCGACAAACATACCGGCAATAAAGAAACAAACGGCAAGCCCGACAAGGGAGTGATGGAATAAATAAGCACTAAAAAAGCTGGCACTTCCGATCAATAAAGCAACGGAAATGACTCGTTTTCGCTGAAAACGATCACTTAATACTCCAAGAGGCAATTGAAAAATGATACCTCCAAGTGAAAAGGCTGGTAAAATAAATGCTACATGTTCTATACCAATATGTTCCCGCAAAGCGTAAACAGGGAAAATGGCATGAATCGATGCTTCCAAAAAGCCGTAAGTAAACGGAAGCAATAAAGCAACCCACGCGTATTTCCATGCATGAACGAAGCGTTGAAATGTGTGTGCCGAACCAGATTGTTCGCTTTCCTGCGGCCGTTCGTTTGGCAAGAAAAAGACGCTACACCAGCCTATAAGGCTAAGTAGCGATGATAAGAAAAACGGCAACGATTCATGGAATTGAATGAGTGACGCTAACAGCGGACCAGCTGAAAAACCGATGCCGAAAAATAGCCCGTATAGCGACAAGTTACGTCCTCGCCGTTGTGCGGGAGAAAAATCGGTAATCCATGTTTGTGTTGCGAAATGGAGCATATGGTCACCAATTCCGATGCAAAGGCGCAAGAAAAACCAAATCAAAAATGAATGAAAAGCTGAAAATAAGGCGAGCGATAATATTACAATAAAACCACCAAGGATAATCATAGGCCGGTATCCATATTTACGCAGCGGTTTTTCTAAAAATGGAGAGATCAATAGGACACCGATATACAACGCTGTGGCATGTATGCCATTTGCAGAAGAGGAAAATCCATGTTTTTCAAGCAATATAGAAAGAAGCGGCAGAAGCATCCCTTGTGATAAACCAGAAATAGCGACAATGCTGATTAAAATCCAAAAGCGCATTGCTTGATACCTCGTTTCTAAACATAACACTCGTTTAACATGGTACATAAGTGGATTGTATAAGGCAAGAAAAATAAAGGAGGGATTTTTACGTAAAGTGTTAAATACATATATTTGGGAGAATATTGAATAATAATGACGACCGTTATCCCATTGTCATACATAACATATGGTTCAAAAAATGCCGCTATTTTCTGATTGATTGTCGAACGAATATAATGAGCCGTTCTAGATAAACTGAACGAGAAAGGTGGAATTATAACGGATGAATAAAGTATTTGCGCTGATGGTATGGATCGGCGTTCCATTATCAGTAATCGGCAGTTTTCTTCATTGGCCTGTGGTCTTGATGTTTGCGGTGTATTGCTTAACGATTATTGCTTTAGCAAGCTATATGGGACGCGCTACGGAAAGTTTGGCTATTGTAGCTGGACCGCGCATAGGGGGATTGCTTAATGCTACGTTTGGCAACGCAGTAGAGCTCATTATTTCCATTTTTGCTTTAAAAGCGGGGCTCGTAGAAGTAGTGCTCGCCTCACTTACAGGTTCGGTGCTTGGCAACTTATTATTAGTGGCTGGCTTGTCTTTTTTTGTTGGCGGTCTTAAGTACAAGCGGCAGGAATTCAATGTATATGATGCCCGCCATAACGCCGGACTGCTTACGTTTGCCATTTTAGTGGCGTTTGTGATTCCTGAAGTGTTTGCGATGAACATGTCTAGTCAAGAAAAGCTATCTCTTAGTGTCGGTATTTCGATTATTATGATCCTTTTATATTTAGCGGCCTTATACTTTAAGCTTGTCACACATCGCGGGGTATATCAACAAAAGTCTGATGTAGTGGATGAACATGAAGAACCAGAATGGACAAAAGGAAAGGCGATTTTGATTCTAGCGCTAGCAACCGCGGCAGTTGCCTACATATCCGAGAGACTTGTCCATACGTTTGAAACGGTGGCGGAATCGTTCGGATGGAGCGAATTGTTTATCGGGATTATCATTGTCGCCATCGTTGGAAACGCAGCGGAGCACGCCTCTGCCGTTATTATGGCATACAAAAATAGAATGAATATCGCTGTTGAAATCGCGATTGGTTCAACGTTACAAATCGCTATGTTTGTTGCGCCTGTGCTTGTTCTTGTTTCTTTACTCTTTCCAGAAAAGATGCCGCTTGTTTTTTCGCTTCCGGAATTGATCGCAATGGCGACATCTGTATTATTGACGATTGTCATTTCTAATGATGGGGATACAAACTGGTTTGAAGGGGCGACATTGCTCGCGGCTTATACGATTATGGGAATCGGCTTTTACTTGCTTTGATCCTCATGAGTATTTTCGTTTATCCAAAAAGGCTCTGCTAATCGGCAGAGCCTTTTTGTTAATAAATTTTTTTTCTATACGGATAAACCGTATTTTTTTGAAAGAAAATAACGGTGAGAGTAGCAATGGAAAGGAGTCAGCATGATGAAAAAATGGAGTATTTGCCTTTTTATTAGTGCTTTTATGATGTATGCTACTACTTTCACCGCTGATGCGGCTTCCAAACAAGCACAGCCGAGCTCCGTAGTAGATATTACAAAAGAAAATACGTATCCAAATCCGACGCAAGATTTGCCGTATCTAGAACCAAGCAAATTTACAAAACAGCTCCTTGATTCAGCAAACGTAAAGATTGAGAATCCAGAACTGATCCGGCTTCTTAATGAATCTTCCGTTTCCAGTACGCCGTTTGCTATTGGGTACCGGGCAACGATTTATTTAGGACAATGGCCGCTTAATTATCAATCGTTAGAAACGTCAACGAATTGGGAGTATCAAAAGGTCAATACCAATTTTCTCGATAATCGTGGCGGCAATGCTCCACAAAGACTATATTACAGACAGGAAACGCAAAAGCATGTGCGCGGCGGTTTAACGGCACCAATTCCAAGCGAAGAAGCGGTGCAAAAAATGATGTTAAATGCGGCGATGAAAAAGACGAACTTGCCGTTAGCGTTTAGTACGGTTGTCGGGATTGGGACGAAAAAAGACCATCCATATCAAGTGCCTGCCAAAAAGCTTGGTTATTTGTATGCTTATGCGCCAGCCGTGAATGAAAAAGGGAAAGTTACCTATGGAGAAGTGTATGTTGTACTTAAAGGAAATAAAAAGAAAATTGTCGTGAAAAATGTAACAACACGAGGAATTGGCGCATGGATTCCTGTTCAGGACCGTCTGTATTTTTCATATGTTGTAAGCGAACAACCACGATAAAACGTCAAGGTGATAACCTTGACGTTTTATTTTTTGATTCGCGCTTTTCGTTTCGTAAAATCGATATCAGAGTAATAGGTGTTTTTAACAAGTACGTTCGGCCCAAGACATTGAACGGATGGACAATGACAAAGAAGCTGTTTTGCGATAGGGGAATTTCTCCATTTTTCGTATGCTTCTAACAGCGTATGATGACGGATGTTTCCAAGCACCGGCTCATCGCCGAAATCAGTCACAATAATATCCCCTGTAAAAATATTGACGTTTAGTCGGGAGCGCCCGTCTGGATCATTGCGGACGGTTACGTTTTTACTCGAATAAAGTCGTTTCAATAGCGCTAAATCTTCTTCGTTATCGCTGCAAGGGTAAAATGGAAGTGTTCCAAACAACATCCAAACATTTTCGTCGCGAATATCAAGAAGATGATGAATTGCCTCCCGCAATTCGTCCAAGCTCAACGTTTCCAGCGCACTTGCAAAATCACTAGGGTACATTGGATGCACTTCATGGCGTTTGCAATGCATCTCATTAACGACTTGGCGATGAATTTTTTCTAAATGTGGAACTGTCCGCTTGTTTAGCATTGTTTCTGCGGAGACGATGACTCCCGCTTTAGCCAAAGCTTTCGCGTTTTCAATCATTCGTTCAAAATATTTTTCACGCTGCGCAACGCTTGGTTTGCGCTCCATCATCGCAAATCCGCCTTCGACAAAGTCATCGATCGTTCCCCAGTTATGCGAAATATGCAACACATCTAGATATGGAATAATTTTTTCGTAACGATCTAACTCTAATGTTAAGTTTGAGTTTAGTTGTGTCCGCACTCCACGTTCATGGGCGTACTTCAATAACGGAACGACATAGTTATTTACCGATTTTAATGATAACATCGGCTCACCGCCGGTAATGCTTAATGAACGTAGATGCGGAATTTCTTCTAGACGCTGAATTAATAAATCAAGCGGCAGCGCTTCTGGGTCTTTCGTTTGCAATGTATAACCGACTGCGCAATGTTCGCAGCGCATATTGCATAATGTTGTCGTCGTAAACTCAATGTTTGTTAGTTGCAATTCCCCATATTCTTCTATATCAAGATACGCTTCCCACGGATCAAACGATGGCGCAATAGGTTTCAGTGTTAATGAATTCATATAATTCTCCTCTTTTCTTCTAAATTACAACCATCGTTCATTATGAAAAACAATTGCTGTGCTTGTCAATTGCTTTGTAATGGCAAGCAATATACTGTTTTTTCCTTTGCGATAATTATATTTGCTATAGTACGTTAATATGTTCAGACAATAGTCAATTCGATTGTCCAATTATGCCGCAAGTTGATTGAAGATGCAAACAACTGTAGATATTGAAAATAAAAATACGATGGCAACTTTTTATTTTTACACGAAAGTAGAAAAAAGGTTATAATAAATAGGAAGACAATTCTAAATAGTAATACATAGGATGAGCAAAGGGGAAGGGGCGTTGAACGTTGAACATGGAAAAATTCCAACAAAGCATGTATGAACTTATCGTGGAAACGTCCACGAAGCTGCCAAAGGATGTGCGTCGAGCGATCGCTCGGGCAAAAGCGAGAGAAAACGCGGGAACGCGGGCGGCGATGGCGCTGGCGACAATTACCGGCAACATTAAAATGGCGGAAGAAAACGTATCACCGATTTGTCAAGATACAGGATTGCCAACGTTCAAAATTAAAGTGCCTGTTGGCGCAAACCAAATAAAAATGAAAGAGGCGATTCATGCCGCAATCGTTCAGGCGACAAAAGAAGGAAAGCTTCGCCCAAACTCCGTTGATTCGTTAACAGGAAAAAATAGCGGCGATAATCTTGGCGTTGGTGTTCCTGTTATTAAATTTGAACAATGGGAAAACGATTACATTGATGTTCGCCTTATTTTAAAAGGGGGCGGCTGTGAAAATAAAAACATTCAATACAGCTTGCCATGTGAATTGGAAGGGCTTGGACGAGCCGGTCGTGATTTAGACGGCATCCGCAAATGTATTTTACATGCGGTATACCAAGCGCAAGGGCAAGGCTGCAGCGCCGGATTTATCGGCGTCGGCATCGGCGGCGACCGCGCTTCTGGCTATGAACTGGCGAAAGATCAGCTCTTCCGCTCTGTGGACGATGTTAATCCAAACGAAGATCTTCGCCGCCTAGAAGAATATATTATGGAAAATGCTAATAAACTCGGCATCGGAACGATGGGATTTGGCGGCGAATCGACATTATTAGGCTGTAAAATCGGAGTGATGCACCGCATTCCGGCAAGCTTCTTCGTTTCCGTTGCGTATAACTGCTGGGCGTTCCGCCGTCTCGGCGTGAAGATCGATCCAGAAACAGGCGAAATTACGGAATGGTTATATCAAGAAGGAGAAGACGTCGATTTTGAAAAAGAATTGGAAAAAGCGAAAACAGCCGCAACGGCAGAACTTGGCGAAGTGCGCGAAATCGTCCTCGAGCCGCCGATTACGGAAGAACAAATTCGCCAGTTGAAAGTCGGGGATGTTGTCCGCATCAATGGAGTCATTTATACTGGCCGCGACGCGATTCATAAATATTTAATGGATCATGATTCTCCTGTTGATTTAAATGGACAAATTATTTACCACTGCGGACCGGTCATGTTAAAAGATGAAAACGGCAATTGGCAAGTCAAAGCGGCCGGTCCGACAACAAGCATTCGCGAGGAGCCTTATCAAGGAGACATTATGAAAAAATTCGGTGTTCGCGCGGTCATCGGAAAAGGCGGAATGGGCGCAAAAACGCTCCAAGCCCTAAAAGAACACGGCGGCGTCTATTTGAACGCGATCGGTGGCGCGGCGCAATATTATGCAGACTGTATTAAGTCGGTAGAAGGAGTCGATTTATTGGAATTCGGCATTCCAGAAGCAATGTGGCATTTACGCGTTGAAAACTTTACCGCTGTTGTTACGATGGACGCTCACGGCAACAGCTTGCACGAAGATGTGGAAAAATCCTCACTAGAAAAACTTGCACAGTTCAAAGAGCCTGTTTTTAAATAAGGATTGATCACCGTCAGCTCAGTGCTGGCGGTGATTTTTTATGCAAAAAATGGCGCGGTTAAAGTGGCAATGGTGGAAAAAACTAATGGTTAGCAGCACGACAAGGAGGAAAGACCGATGAAAAAATGGGCGATATGGCTGTTAGTATGTGTCATCATCTTATCGTTTGTTCCTGCTTCCGCTGAAGCTGTAAGCAATAAAGCGATTCATTGGGGGGTTAAGCGAAGCGAGAACCATAAGCCTCCTTCCGCGGGAAAAGAGTTAGATCAACTGCTTGCCAAATATGATGCATTTTATTTAGGGAATCCAAACAAAAAAGAAATTTATTTAACATTTGATAATGGCTATGAAAACGGTTATACAGCGAAAATTTTAGATGTCTTAAAAGAGAAAAAAGTGCCAGCGACGTTTTTTGTGACGGGCCACTATTTAGATACCGCTCCTGATTTAGTGAAACGAATGGTGAAAGAAGGGCATATTGTCGGCAACCATTCATGGCATCATCCTGATTTAACGCAAGTGAGCAATGAACAGCTTCGGAAAGAGCTGGAATCCGTTCGTAAAAAAACGGAAGAGTTGACGGGACAAAAAGGAATGATGTATCTTCGCCCGCCACGCGGCATTTTCAGTGAAAGGACGATGGCGGTCGCCCGCGAGCTTGGTTATTACCATGTGTTTTGGTCGCTTGCGTTTGTTGATTGGCAGACGAACAATCAAAAAGGGTGGAAGTACGCATATGATAACATTATGAAACAAATTCATCCGGGCGCGGTTTTATTGCTTCATACCGTCTCGAAAGACAATGCGGATGCGCTTGCGAAAGCGATTGACGATTTGCGCAAGCAAGGCTACACGTTTAAAAGCCTCGATGATCTGATGGTCGAAAAAATGAATTTGCATCCATGGCTTTTTACCCCTTGAACGTTTGGTTCAAAGGGGTGTTTTTCGTTATAATGTGGGTATTAACGATGAAAAAAGGTGATTAGGTATGTGGCAACAGCAAATTGAGGTCGCCCCTCCGTACGATTTTTCCAAAGCGCTGAAGCGGCTTGCCCTCGATCCTCTTATATCGGTGGATATAGCGGAACAGAAGGTGGTTGTGCCGCTTTATGTTCAACAGATCCCAATCGCTGTTACGGTCGAAAGCATTGGGACAAAGGAGGAGCCGCGTTTTCTTGTTACGGCGCCATATCCTGAACGAAAAAAGAAAATCATCGAGCGGATTTCCCATCTGTTTCAATGGAATACACCGCTTGCCCCGATTCACGAACATTTTCAGCGGACCGAATTACAACCGCTTTTTACCGAATATCAAGGAATGCCGCTTATTTTAGATTTTGATCTTTATTTTTGTTTAACGAAATGCCTCATTCACCAGCAATTAAATTTAAAAGTTGCTTACCGTCTGACAGAGCGGTTTGTGAAAACGTTTGGAACACAAATCGATGGCGTTTGGTTCTACCCGCGGCCGGAAGATATTGCTTCTCTTTCCTATGATGAACTGAAGCAGCTGCAGTTAAGCGGACGAAAAGCGGAGTATATCATTGATACATCACGGCTTATTGCCGAAGGGAAGCTTTCATTAGAGGAACTTGCACACCAAAACGAGGAAGAAGTGATGGAACAATTGTTATCGATTCGCGGCATCGGTCCATGGACGGTGCAAAATTTTCTTTTATTTGGGCTTGGAAAACCAAATGTGTTTCCGAAGGCGGACATAGGGTTGCAGCGAGCGATCCAGCGGCTGCTCGGTCTTTCACAAAAGCCATCGATAAAACAAATGGAAGAGCTAAGCAAGCGCTGGGAGCCGTATTTAAGCTATGCGTCCTTATACTTATGGAGAAGCATCGAATAGAGGAGTGGAGAGCATGACGAAGCAGACCATTACCATCAAGAAAGGACAACAGTTTCCTCTGACAATTAAACGGCTCGGCATTAACGGGGAAGGAGTTGGCTATTTTAAAAAGCAAGTGGTGTTCGTCCCAGGAGCGCTTCCGGGAGAAGAAGTCGTCGTGGAGGCGACAAACATCCACCCGAAATACGCGGAGGCGAAAATTAAAAAAATTCGCAAGCGCTCCCCGTACCGTGTCACACCAAGATGCCCTGTCTACGAGCAATGCGGAGGTTGCCAGCTGCAACATCTTGATTACCAAGCGCAACTTCGCGAAAAGCGCGATATCGTTATTCAAGCGTTTGAGCGGCATTGCCGTCTTCCGATTGAAACGCTGGAGATCCGCCCGACGATCGGGATGGACGACCCATGGCATTATCGCAATAAAAGCCAGTTTCAAGTCGGCACAAAAAAAGGAGCGGTTATTGCCGGGTTGTACGGATTGAATTCTCATCGATTAATCGATATTCCCGAATGCGTCATTCAACATCCGGCAACAAACCGCGTTACCAATATCGTGAAAATGATTTTACAAGACTTGCGCATTCCGATTTACAATGAACGGGCACAAACAGGGCTTGTCCGCACGATCGTTGCAAGAGTCGGTTTCCATACGGGGGATGTTCAGCTCGTGCTTATTACCACAAAAAAAGAAATTCCGCGCAAAGAGCTGCTCATCGACGAGATAAAGCGCCGTCTTCCTGAAGTAAAGTCGATCGTGCAAAATATTAATGGACAAAAAACGTCGCTTATTTTCGGGGAAGAATCGTTCCTTTTAGAAGGAGAAGAATACATTCAAGAAGTGTTAGGGGATTTATCGTTTGAACTGTCGGCGCGCGCGTTCTTTCAGCTGAATCCGGTGCAAACGGTGAAACTGTACGACGAAGTGAAAAAGGCCGCCGCTTTAACGGGAACGGAAAAAGTCGTTGATGCTTACTGCGGCGTCGGCACGATCGGGCTTTGGCTTGCCAAAGACGCCGGCGAAATCCGTGGGATGGATACAATTCCGGAAGCAATTGAAGATGCGAAGAAAAACGCGAAAAAACACGGATTTACAAACGCGATGTACGTCACTGGCAAAGCGGAGGCATTGCTTCCAAAATGGGTGAAGGAAGGATGGAAGCCTGATGTCATCGTCGTCGACCCTCCGCGTACGGGATGTGATCAACAATTATTACAAACGATTCTCCGTGTGAAACCAAAAACCGTTGTTTACGTTTCGTGCAATCCATCCAGCCTTGCACGCGATGTTGATGTGCTGTCCGAACGCTACACGGTCGACTACATCCAGCCGGTCGATATGTTTCCGCATACGGCGCATGTGGAGTGTGTTTCACGGCTAGTGTTAAAAAATGATTGAGCGTGTTTTTACCTTTCACGAGAACATCCGCCGGAAGCCCACTGCTTTAGCTGTGGAAGGAAGGCGGGGTTTATATTTTTAGTATATATTGAATTTTTTCGTTCAATATAAGTACACTGGATTTAGAAAGGTAGGTGAATCAAGAATGCTCTGCACTCTCAAGATTAAATTAATGCCAACTCTTGAACAGTTTCATGCGCTGCTGGAAACAATGAAACGGTTTAACCAAGCATGCAACTATATTAGCGAGATTGCTTTTCGCTCCAGAACCTTTTCCAAAACGAAAATCCAGCGGCTTTGCTACTATGACGTCAGGGAAAAATTTGGCCTCTCTGCCCAAATGACCGTTCGTGCCATCGGCAAAGTGTCGGAAAGCTATCGTTTGGATAAAAAAACCTTGCATAACTTTAAAGAAACCGGTGCCATCGTGTATGATGAAAGAATCCTGTCCTTTAAAGGGTTAGAGTATGCTTCCATCCTTACCTTGCAAGGAAGAATGGAAATCCCTATGGTCATTAGCCGCTACCATCAAGGTTTGCTGTGCGGCAACCGTGTTCGGGGTCAAGCCGATTTAGTCCTTCAAAACGGTATTTTTTATTTACTGCTCGTGGTGGACGTTCCCGAAGGCCAGCCCAATTCCGAAAACGGATTTATCGGTGTGGATCTTGGCATCATTAATATCGCCGTCGATAGCACCGGTGAGGTATTTTCCGGCTCGAAGGTCAACGGGCTGCGCCGCCGCCATGCGAAACTTCGCGCCAAACTCCAAAAGAAAGGCACCAAGTCAGCGAAACGCCTGCTTAAAAAGCGTTCCAAGAAGGAAAAACTATTTGCCCGTGATGTGAACCACTGCATTAGCAAGAAGATTGTTGAAAAGGCAAAGGCACTCGGATGCGGCATTGCCCTTGAAGATTTAAAGGGCATCCGCCAACGCACCGAGAAAACGGTTAAAAAGCAACAGCGTCGTCAACACTCTTCTTGGTCTTTTTATCAGTTGAGAAAGTTTATTGAGTATAAAGCGGCGATCGCTGGCGTGCCGGTGGTATTGGTTCATCCAAAAAATACTTCCCGCACCTGTCCGGTTTGCGGACATGTGGCCAAAGAAAACAGACCGTCAAGGGATCAGTTTTGTTGTCGAGCTTGTGGGTACGCTGCCCCTGCCGACAACGTGGCTGCGGAAAACATCCGCAGGGCTGCTGTCAACCAGCCGAACGCGGCAGCCAATTAGGCTAGCTGCAAGCCCACGGCTTTAGCCGTTGGGTAGTTGACATTAATTTCGGTAACGGCTTAAAGAAAACGGAGCTCCTTGTGGAAGGAGCCCTGATGTATTGCCTTCTTTGTTGAATTCGATAAAATAGATCGACTTTCCGGTATTTTGATCCAAGAGCGAGTCCCCGATAAAATCCATCAAGCCACCCGTTTTTTTTACGCCTGCCATTTGATCCTTCAACCACTTTACTAAAAACCGTTTTTAGTTAAACTTTTCAAACCGGTCCAAATCTTTATTTTCCCCGATCACGACTAATATATCTCCTTCTTTAATGATTCGATCAGGCGAAGGGGAAATGCTTACTTTTCCATCGCTGATAATAGCGATGACCGTTATATTAAACCTTGCCCTGAGATTTAATTCTCTTAAATTTTTTTCGATCATTGACGGGGGGACTTTTACTTCTTTTATACTATAATCTTTCGCGAGTTCAATATAGTCAAGCACGTTCGGTGACATGAGCTGGGTTGCAACCCGCTCTCCCATATCCCGTTCCGGAAATACAACCCAATCTGCCCCCACTTTATATAAGACTTGACCGTGCCGTTTATTAATGGCTTTTGCCACAACTTTCTTGACCTCTAATTCTTTAAGGATTAACACCGTTAAAATACTTGCTTGAATATCATCACCAATCGCTACGATGACAGCGTCAAAATTTCGAATGCCGACACTCTTTAATGCTTCTTCATCTGTTGAGTCAGCGACAACCGCATATGTAACATGATCTTTATATTCTTCAATTCGTTCTTCATTTCGATCAATGGCCAAAACTTCATTTCCAGCCTGGTGCAAGGTCGTAGCCAGACTAGAACCGAATCTTCCTAATCCGATCACAGCATATTGTCCTTTCATGTTCTTTCGTCCCCCTTTATGATATAAATTACTATCCGATCATAATCTTTCCCTTTGGAAATTTAAATGGATCCGGTTTTCGATGTAAAGTAACGGCATAAGCGATCGTTAAAGGGCCTACCCTTCCTGCAAACATGGTTAATATAATAAGAATTTTTCCGACAGGAGATAATTCGGGCGTTAACCCCATCGATAACCCTACTGTAGCAAATGCCGACGTTGCCTCAAACAAAATCATCAAAAAGTCTTTATTCGGTTCAGTTATCGTTAGAAGCATCGTTATCATCATGACAACAAATAAGCCGCTTACTGTTACGGTCAGAGCTTTATAAATCGTGTCATACAATATACGGTTTCGGAAAAAAATTACATCTTCTTTGCCCTTTATATTTGACCAAACCGCGCCTAACAGAGTAGCAAAGGTCGTCGTTTTAATCCCCCCGCCTGTTGATCCAGGAGATGCTCCTATAAACATTAAAAAGATGATGAGAAAGAGAGTCGGCTGCGTTAAATCCGGGATATTCAGTGTATTCGAACCAGCCGTTCTCGGTGTAACCGCTTGGTATAAGGATGCTAAAAATTTTCCTAATGGTGATAATGGCTGCAATGTTTTCGGATTATGATATTCCAAAATAAAAATAAGAATAGTTCCAAAAACAACCAAGATCGAACTCATAACAAACACGATTTTTGTATGTAAAGAAAAACGGCGCGTCTGACGGTACTCATATACTTCATTCATAACAATAAAACCAATGCCGCCCAGTGTAATGAGAGTACATACGACGAGAGTCACCAGCGGATCATCCACGTAGCCGGTCAAGCTTCTGAAATCACCCATTAAGTCAAATCCCGCGTTATTAAAGTTTGAGATGGCATGGAAAAAGCCAAAATAAATTGCTTTAGGCAACGGCATATCAAAGGAAAAACGAATCGCAAGCAAAATACCGCCAATCAGCTCGATAACGGCAGTAAAAATCAATATTCTTTTCACTAGCCGAACAACGCCATCAATTGACAAATTATTTAATGATTCTTTTATTAATAACCTTTCTTTTAATGAAATTCTTTTACCTAAGATCAAAGCAAAAAGGGTGGCAAAGGCCATAAATCCTAATCCGCCAATTTGAATCAGTGCTAGAATGACTAATTGCCCAAATAATGTAAACGTCGTACCAGTATCCACAACGACCAAGCCAGTTACACAAGTAGCAGAAGTAGCCGTAAATAAAGCATCTAACCACGGAAGCCCCTTCCCATCTACTGTTGCTGCAGGTAAAGTTAAAAGAAATGCACCAATAAGAATAATGAAACTAAACCCTAATACCAATATTTTAGGTGGATCTAAATAAAACATTCTTTTTTTATTCATGTTCTTCTTCCTTACTCCATTAATTTTTTATTTTTTGAAATAAATGGTTATCATACCAAATATCACTCATTTAATAGTAGTATGTCTGATAAAGATTGGATATATTCTGATAAATTCACTACCACATCTTTTTATTATATTGCAGTAAGCGCTGCGATATCAAAAATTGTGACCCGATCCTTCAGTAACCTCCTAAAGAATCAAGCCAATCATGTGTTCTCTTTTAATGAAATATAAACGTTATCCACTAATGCTAAATTCCAAATTCTTTTGTTTCTTAAATACAAAAGGAGATAAAAGAATTCCTCCAACAAATCCACCTATATGACCTGAAATACTTATTCCAGGAATCAAAAAAGTCATGATAAAACCCATTACAGTAAACGTAATAATAAACCTCTTATCGTATGTAGGAAATTTATTACGATGTTTAAGAACTAAAAATATATACATTCCCAATAATCCATAGCCGGGCCCAGAAGAACCTGCTAATGGAATAGGATAATCAGAAAAGAAATGAATTATTATAGATGCAAAAACACTCATATATACATAATTCAAAAGAAATTTTATGCTACCTAAAATACGTTCAAGAGGACGAGAGAATATTAGAATAAAAGGCATGTTTAAAAAGAAATGAGCATAACTCATATGACCAAATGCATAAGTTAATAACCGCCATATCTGTCCTCTATTAATCAGTTGTTTATCATATCCCCCTAATTGAGCAATTGTATTGATATTATACCCTCCCATGAATGTAGTAATAATCATCAGAATGGTGCAGATTCCCACAATTAGGGTGGTAACTGGATATCGTCTTATAAAGGTAGGAAAATCTTCTGTTATTCTGAACAACCTCTCACCAGCTTTCTGAATGCTTTGTTATAAATTATAATCCTTTTTTAAATGTCAATACTACATATAACTGCCTTTTACTACAACAAAAAGATCCTAACTTCCTTCATAAACTAAATCCACTCGTCAACCACTCATACCTCACTTTGCAGAACCACAGATTATGTAAGAAATTCTATTCTTCCCTATAATCTGTCGTGCCATGACATGTTTCAGTTTCGCTGCAAACCGTTACAGAAGTGCAACAAGCCATTATTATTATAAAACGGCATGAGTTCTGCTGAATACTGAACCCATACCGTAATTCTTTTACACATATCTGTTTGACAGATGCCAGTTCACCATATTTCGGCCTTCTTCTTTCATTTACCGAGCAAGTGCAGCTGGCAGTTTTGACGTGGTGGGAAAGCGAGAAACATATCCAAGCCTTATGCTTCTAGTTTTTGCGTTTCTCCGTTATAGATATTTAAATTCAATTCTTTAGTGATGCGGCTGGTGACTACACCGGCAGTCATGCTTCCGCTGACGTTTAGGGCAGTTCTTCCCATGTCAATCAACGGCTCTACGGAAATGAGCAATCCTGCTAATGCTACTGGTAGATTCATAGTCGACAGCACTAAAATCGCCGCAAACGTAGCCCCACCGCCAACACCTGCAACCCCAAACGAACTGATGGTGACGACTAGAATAAGCGTCAAAATAAAGGAAAGAGAAGTTGGATCGATGTTGACGGTTGGCGCGATCATCACTGCAAGCATGGCAGGATAAATGCCGGCACAGCCATTTTGCCCAATTGACAGCCCAAATGAGCAAAAGCAGGGCAAACGCCGCGGATGCGGTGCAAGAAACGTTTATCCGTGTGTATGATCATATTGACCGCTTCGACCCGGCCAAAGCGTATAAGCCTTGGTTTTACCGGATTTTGCTTAATGAATGCAATCGGCTGATGAAAAAGCAAGCAAAAATCGTGGCAATGAGCGATTATATAGATGATCATGCGCGCATGGCTAATGTAGATCAGCATGCTCACGGGGAAAGCGGTCGGCAATGGAATGATGAAGTAGCAAAGTATTATCTTGTCGATAACGGCCAGGGAGGAACGTTCGTCATCGAGCAGCATTACTTTGTCGAGGCGAGCGAAGGACACGGAGCTAGATTTGACAACATGCTAAAGCAGTTTCAGGTGACGAAAGAGCCCGATAAACAACAATAACAATAGACTACTATAGCATTTGATGTTTGATGGGAGGGTATCCTGATAAAGGTTACCCCGCTTTTAAAGAGATTGCTTTTTTGTTCCACTATCCCCTACATTAAGCCGCACTTTTTTTCATCCAGTAAATGGAGTTGTTATCAATAAGTGTTAAAATAAAAGCAGGAGGTGATAAAATGGGATGGATTATACTAATCGTTGGACTGCTTCTCTTGGGAGGCATTATCGATTTTATTGCAAAAAAAAGAAATATGAAAATAGACCCCGAAGAGGGGGCAAAGAATGCTTCAGATTCGGAGAGAATTTATGTAGAAACTTATATGCACAATACTAAACAGAATCATGAGAACAATCCTTTTTTATAGGATATGCGCGGTTTGATAAAAGAGGGGGTATCTTCGTGAAGATTCCCCCTCTTTTAATATTTTGTCATTGAGTTTGCAGTTGATATTTCGGTTCTAACATTGTTCCGTGTTTTTCATAATTGATATGCCATGAGAACGCTTTTTCCAAGACGTGCGGTGTTTGGCCTCCGCGCTTAAGCGCTTCCTTGAAGTATTCGCGCAACTGCGGACGGTAATCCGGGTGTGCGCAATTTTCAATGATAAGAGGTGCGCGTTCGATTGGCGCCAACCCACGAAGATCGGCATAACCATATTCTGTGATAATCACATCCACGTCATGTTCGGTATGGTCAACGTGCGATACGAATGGAACGATGCTTGAAATAGCTCCATTTTTTGCAATGGATTTTGTCACGAAGATCGTAAGGCGTGCATTGCGGGCAAAGTCGCCTGAACCACCGATGCCATTCATCATGTTTGTGCCGCGAACATGTGTAGAATTAATATTTCCGTATATATCTGCTTCCAAGGCTGTATTGATGGAAATGAGTCCGAGACGGCGAACGATTTCCGGATGATTAGAAATTTCTTGAGGACGAAGGATCAGCTTGTCTCGGTAAGCATCTAAATTGGAATACACTTGTTTCATTTTGTTTTGAGACAAAGTAATAGAGCAGCCGGAAGCGAACCGGACTTTTCCAGCATCGATGAGGTCAAACATGGCATCTTGAAGAACTTCTGAATAAACTTCCAAATTAGAAAATTCAGAATCCAATAAACCGTAAAGGACAGCGTTCGCAACAGAACCAATGCCTGCCTGAATCGGCGCTAAATTTTCAGAAAGTCGGCCTGCTGCGACTTCCTTTCGTAGAAAATTGATTAAATGATTCGCTATAGCAGCTGTTTCCGCATCTGGAGGCACAATCGTGGATGGGGAATCAAGTTGGTTTGTCAAAACAATTCCAATAATTTTATCTTCATCTACTGGAATACCAATTGTTCCGATTCGATCGTCTACTTTTGTTAAAGGGATCGGTTCGCGTTTTCCTTGGTTGCCGACTTCGTAAATGTCATGAAGTCCTTTTAGTTCTTTTGGTTGGGCTGTGTTCAATTCGATAATAACGTGTCGGGCTTTTTTCACAAAGATCGAAGAATTTCCTACGGAAGTAGACGGGATGATCATTCCGTCTTCAGTTATCGAAACCGCTTCCACAATTGCGAAATCGATAGGATTTAATACGTCTGAACGCACTAATTCTGCGGTATGTGATAAATGTTGATCAATAAACAAGATTTCCCCTTGGTTAATTTTTTTGCGCATAACAGAATCAGCCTGAAACGGAAGCCGTTTATTGATAATTCCTGCTTCTGCCATCATTTTATCAATGTCTGAGCCTAGTGAGGCGCCTGTATATACATTTACTTTTAAAGGTTGTTGTTTTGCTTTTTCAATCAGTGCAAAAGGAACTGCCTTGGCATCGCCCGCGCGGGTAAATCCGCTCAAACCGAGCGTCATACCGTCTTTAATCCATGAAGCTGCTGTTTCTGCTGTTACAATTCGGCTCCTTAAACGAGAATTACCGATTAATTCGAAAATTTGTTTATCCAATGCTGCTCACCTCTTATTTTATTTTTTAAAATATTCTAGCTATTTAGTTATGAAAAATCATTCAAAAGTGAATAAAAGGGCTTTCTTTGCAACTAAAAAAGAATTTTTAATACATAAAGGAGAAAAAATAGAAAACCACTCCGGATTGAAAGGGGATAAGAAAGGAAAATCATTACCAAATAGTAATGGAAAAACGTGCTGTTTCCATAAATAAAGAGCTCACTTTCCATGAGCTCTTTAGAGAGATTGGCAAAAGGAAGGGAGCTGTATAGCGGAAGAAACTGTTTTGATGTGCAGTTACACACATTAAAAGCAGAGCAGCTTCCGAAAATGGCTTGCATATGTTTGGCTCACGGGTACTCTTGAGCCGTCTTTCATCACCAATAAAAAAGTAGAATGCGAATCTGGATGAATTTCTATAATGTGATGAATGTTAACGATATAGGATCGATGACACCGAACAAATATATCATCAGGAAGGGAAAATTCCAGTTCGGTTAAGTTGTATTTATGGTAGCCTTCCGCATAAGTCGATTTTACGAATGTTTTACGATTTTGGGCTTCTAAATAGATCACGTTCTCGAAAGGAACAGGCAGCCAACGATCCATCACTCGGATCGTTAAATACGGCATTGTAAGCAGCGGCTTTCTTGGCAATATGGCGGTAACGCAGCCTTTCGGGTTGCCATCATCTAAAATTGGGACCGATATCCCGAAATAAGGTACGCCAAAAACACGGCTATCTTTTTGCTCTGCGATTTTCCGTTGAACGGTCAAGGCTTTGTAAGTGACCGATTCCGGTTTGATTTTGTCTCCGGACGAATTTTTAAATCAATTTGTTTGCTTGGTTGGTAATAAATATAGCGCTTATCATCCGAAATCACGAAAGAAGCTTCTTTAGGAAATAATTCATTCATCACTTTTACAATCGAGGAAACAGTAAATCGGTCCATGTTACCACCCCTAGTGAACGATCTGCCACTTTACTTCGTTTGAAGCGGGGTTTCTGACGACTTGTATGTTTTTGCTAAAGGATGGAGACATACAAGCCCCCCGTTGCGTTTACTTTCCATCCGAGGCGTTCGTTTGAGCACATTATAGCATTATTGTTGCACGTCCATAAAGAGCGGATAAGAAAATCGATAGATGATGACAACAGTGCAAGCAAATTTATGATCAAAAAATTTTGTCGATATATTTAAAAAATTATGATTAATGTTGTTTTATAATCTTATAGTAGACATCTTTACGTAAGGGGAGAGGAAGATGAACACGCAATTTATTGCAGGACACGCACGGCTGCCGGCGGGAATGGCGGCAAAAAGCGTATATGATACGCTGACGATTACGGCGGAAATTGATAAAAAGTACGGGGTGATTGTCGACGCTTCGTGTACGCTGGCAACAGAACATGGGCGCGATTATGTTGCACGCCTGCTTAAAGGCCATTCGCTAAGGGACGGGATTGATTCCATTTTAGAGCAGCTGAATGAAGGGTATTTAGGAAAGGCGAATTCGGCGTTGTGTGCGGCGCTAAAAGATTTATACAAGCAATATTGCAAAATGCAGGAAAATACACAGTAAAAAGCCCTCGTACAAGCGAGGGCCTTTTTATGTTAAAGTTTCACCGAATCCGGATTCCAAGGCGGAAGCATTTTGCGCAGCGGTTTATCCTGACGGTAGCCAAGCACATATTCCGCTTGCATAATCGTATGGATTTCCCGCGTTCCTTCATAGATGACCGGCGCTTTTGAATTTCGAAGGTAGCGTTCGACAGGGTATTCGTTGGAGTAGCCGTACGCGCCGTGAATTTGGACGGCATCGTCGGCTGCTTGATTAGCGAAGTCGCACGCAATCCACTTTGCGAGTGATGCTTCTCTTGTTGTACGGCGGCCTTGATTTTTCAAAAACCCTACTTTATAGACGAGCAAACGGCTAATTTGCAATCCTGCTTCCATTCTGGCGATCATTTGCTGCACAAGCTGATGTCTCCCGATTTCTTTGCCGAACGTTTTGCGCTCATGGCAATATTTTACGCTCGCTTCGAGACACGCCATAATAAGCCCGACCGCTCCGGCAGCAACCGTGAATCTTCCGTTGTCTAGCGCAGACATGGCGATTTTAAATCCTTCTCCTTCTTCGCCAAGTAGGTTTTCTTTCGGGACGCGGACGTTGTCAAAGAACAGCTCACCTGTGTTGCCGGCGCGGATGCCTAGTTTTCCTTTAATCGCTTTTGATGAAAAGCCAGGCATTGTCCGTTCGACAATAAAAGCGGAGATGCCTCGGTGTTTTTTCGATTTATCGGTGTAGGCAAATACGATAAAGTGATCGGCGATGTCACAAAGGGAAATCCATGTTTTTTGCCCGTTTAAAATGTAGTAGTCCCCATCGCGAACAGCTGTTGTGGAAATGCTGGCAACATCCGATCCAGCGTTTGGCTCCGTCAGGCCGAAAGCGCCAATTTTTTCGCCTTTTGCTTGCGGAACGAGATATTTTTGTTTTTGTTCTTCTGTGCCCCATTGCAACAAGGTTAAGCTATTTAATCCTGTGTGTACGGAGACGGCAGTGCGAAACGCGGTATCACCGCGTTCTAACTCCTCACAGACGATTGCAAGCGAGTTGTAGTCCATGCCCATTCCGCCGTATTCTTCCGGAATGCATACGCCCATTAAGTTTAACTCCGCAAGCCGTTTGAAAATATTCGGATCAAAATATCCCCGTTCATCCCATTCTTTGATGTACGGCATAATTTCTTTATCGACAAATTTGCGCACGGTGCTGCGAAGCATTTCTTGTTCCGGAGTAAAATCGAAATTCATCATCATACATCCTCCCCCGTTTCATTCATGATTTCTCTTATAATTTCGTCGTTATGCTCTCCGGCAAGCGGAGGCGGCAGACGGTACGATATTTTTGTATCGGATAGTTTGAGCGGGCTTCCGACAAGCTGCAGAGACCCCACCTTTTCATGCTTCATCGTAATGATCATGTCGCGGGCTAGCGTCTGTGGGTGCTGGAACAATTGTTCAAGATTTTGCACCGGGCCGCACGGTATACCTTTTTCGGCAAGCAGGCGCTGCCACTCTGCCCGCGTCCGTTTTTTCACTTCTTCATTAATGCGTCTGTTGAGTTCTTCGCGGAAGGCAACACGGCTTGGATTCGTTTGAAAGCGTGGATCTGTTCCTATTGTCGGGTCGGAAAGAAGCCCGCAAAACGCCTGAAATTGCCGATCGTTCCCAACGGCGATTACAATCGGCCCGTCGCTTGCTTCGTACGTTGAATACGGAACAATGTTCGGATGTTCGTTTCCTAAAGGCGTTGGTACGTTGCCAGACATTAAATAGTTAGCCGCAACGTTGACGAGCGCGCTGATCGCCGAGTCGAATAACGAAAGGTCAATTTTTTGCCCGCGTCCTGTTTTTTCACGGGCGAGGAGAGCCGCTTGAATAGCGATTGCCGCATACAAACCGGTAAAGACATCGGTAATGGCTACTCCGACTTTAAGCGGTCCTGATGATGCGGTGCCATTAATGCTCATCCATCCGCTCATCGCTTGGATAATATAATCATATCCAGGTAAATGACGGTACGGGCCTGTCTCTCCAAATCCGGTAATCGAGCAATAGATGAGTCGCGAGTTGATGGATGAGAGATGGTCGTAATCAAGTCCTAATTTTTCCATTGTTCCTGTTTTGAAATTATGAATGACAACGTCTGCTGTTTTGGCAAGATGACGAATGATGTTTTTTCCTTTTCTTCTTTCAAATTAACAGTAATGCTTCGTTTGTTGCGGTTGACCGCAGTGTAATAGGCGCTCATTCCGTTTTGAAAGGGAGGGCCCCAAAATCTTGTATCATCCGATCCGCCCGGTGCTTCGACTTTAATCACATCAGCGCCAAGATCGCCTAAAATCATCGTGGCGTAGGGTCCTGCGAGGACACGCGTCATATCTAAAATGCGGACGCCGTCTAACGCTCCTGGCATTCGTCCACCTCCTATACGAGCGAATAAAAAAGCCGGCTCCTTTTCTTCGTGAAGAAAGGAACCGGCTTTCACGACCTGAGGGAGCATTTCGGCAAAGAAATGCTGGTCAGACCGAAACAGTTCTTTATTATGAAGCAGTATAAAATTGTCGAGTCCTTGTCGTGCTAATACCGCCTGTGTAGCGTCAGCCGCGAAACCGACGGGAGACGGCTTGTTAAGTTTTATTATAAATAATAAATTTATAATTGTAAATAGTCAAAAAATTATCCAGAATAAAGGGAGCTCGTGATGGAACTCCGTTAATGTGATTTTACCGTTTGAAAAATGTTTTTCACGATATTTACAACGTATTTGCTGCCATGATCATTTTGTACATCCTCTATTAACATGGCAATGAGAAGGTCAGGATGATCGGCATTGTATGCGACAAACAGCCCATTTTCTTTTCCTTTTTCTCCTTTTTTATCTTTCAATTCAGCGGTCCCGGTTTTTCCTGCTAATATAATATCTTTCATATAAGCGCCATGTGCGGTTCCATTTGGATTGGCCACTATTTGTTTTAGCCCTTCTGCGATGATGTTCGCAGTTTTTGCCGAAATGATCTGTTGTTTCCAAACGGTTTTTTGTTGTCCTTTTTCTAAAATTGGTTGTAATAAATCACCATTGTTTACAAACGGTGTGTATGCAGCGGCAAGATGAAGAATGCTCATCTGCATTTGTCCTTGGCCATAGGCGGTATCCGCCAGTTGTGGACCTGTCTTCAGCTCGCCTGTATTCGATATTTGCGAAGATGGAATCGGGTATGGAAACGGCAATTTTTCGCCAAATCCGAATGAGTGCAACCCTTCTTTCAATTTATTCGGTCCGAGATCCAGACCGACCATGGCGAAATAAATATTATCGGAATAAATGAGCGCATTTTGGAGGTTGACGTTTTGTAAACGATCGCTTACTCTTGTCACAAAGTAATTTCCCCATGATCCGTCTTTCGGTTGCCATTTTTTTTCGACAATCGTTTTCGTTTGTTCAGGAGTAATGATGCCTTTTTCAAGGCCGATTGCACCGATAATAGGTTTGATGGCTGACCCAGGCGCATAGGTGGCGGCAAAACGATTAATTAACGGTTTTAGCGGATTATTTTCTAATTTTTTGTATTCCTCTGCTGAAATTCCGAGTACAAACTCGTTTGGATTGAACGAAGGGGAGCTGACTAAGGCGAGAATTTCGCCGGTCAACGGGTGAATGGCAGCGGCGGTTCCAGCTCTTCTTTTCATATTTTCATAAATCGTTTTTTGCAGTTTGGCATCGATCGTAAGAGTAATTGTTTCTCCATTTTTTGGTTTAGATTCAGCGACCGTCACTGTCGAACCATCTTTTTTTTCGATATAGATTTTAGCGCCGTCTTGTCCTTTGAGACGCTCTTCAAACAGTTCCTCGAGCCCGCGTTTTCCTATGCGGTCGGATGGCGAATATCCTTTGTTTTTTAATTTGCTTAGTTCTTCATCTGTAATATTGCCGATATATCCAACCAGATGGGCAGCGGCCTCCGCGAATGGATATTCCCTTTCTGCTACCTCTTTTACTGCTACAGCTTGGATGTTGAGGGCGCTTTCTAATAGCGCTGTTTCCGATTTTGCCACTTTTTGAATTGGAACAAAATAATCAGGCTGTACCCAAGCGGCGTTTAATTTTTCGTTAATGTATTCGACAGGGATATGGAGCAGCTCGGCAAGCTGTTTTTTAATGGATTCCTCGTTTTCGCCCATTTTCCCAGGAACAATGCCGATTTCGTAGGCGGCTCCGTTCATCGCGAGCGGCAGCCCGTTGCGGTCGTATATTTCCCCGCGTTTTCCGGCGGTAATGGCAATACGAACTTTATCCCCCTTTTGTAATTGCGGAAAAATATATGTCGTATCCCATTGAACATACCATTGCTCGTCATCGTGTTGTTTTTCTTTGACAAGCAATGCTTCATGCTCAAACTGGATCGGGCCGGCAATTGTGTTCATTTTTACGGAAAAAGGGAGTTTGATTTGTTCTTTCTTATCGTCCTCTTTTTTTTCTTCTGCTGGCAATGGTTTTACCGATAAATTAGTTGCTTCGATATCCTTATAAATCTTTTTGTAGCGATTTACAAAATCTTCTTTTGATATGTTTTGTTTTGCTTGTTTAGATAGCATCGCATACATGTCTTCAAATTGTTGGTTTGTCCACAATTTCGTATATTTTTGCAATGCATCATGCGGTGAAGGTTTTTCACTGCAGGAAGATAATAAAATGGAACTAATCATGATGATGAAAAATGACACCATTCCTCTTTTGATCATTCATTTTCCCCCAATCGTGTTTAAATCATATAATATTTGCCGCTGAAGCAGTTTACATATTGGAAGTTAACGGTATTTATATTAACTATAGCATAAAAGGTAATGAATAACAGTGAATGGGAAAGAAATGATCGTGGAGAAATAAAAAATATGGATACTAGAAAAATGGTAAAATTATATTTGTATGCAATAAAAAATTTACTGATATTATGCCGGTTGCTTGAATGTGAATCGTTATACATGGCCACATCTTCACATTATTATGTAAAAATGCGATGGTCTGTTGCTTTGTTTATGAGATGGCTAATAGGTCAATATTTGTGTATAGGAAAAAATTTAAATTTTTTAAGGAAATTTTAATAATATTTTGTTATTATCATATATGGCATGATGATACTGGCCATTACCGTTGGATACATAAGCATGAGAGATGAAAAGATAGTACTGAAATAATATAGCTGTGGGATGGAGAGTGATCTTCCGCTGCTGCGTAGTAGTGGATTATTATAGATCACATTTATATAACAACATAGACAACAAAGGGAGGATTCAGATGAGCAAAACACCGATTACAGTTGCGTACGGAGATGGTATCGGTCCTGAAATTATGGATGCGACGCTAAAAATTTTAGATGCTGCTGGCGCACAATTAGATATTGAAACGATTGAAATCGGCGAAAAAGTGTATCTTCGCGGCGGAACGACTGGTCTAGAGGAGAGTGCATGGGATTCGTTAAGAAGAACGAAAGTATTTTTAAAAGCACCGATTACGACACCGCAAGGCGGAGGGTATAAAAGCTTAAACGTAACGATTCGCAAGGCGCTTGGTCTTTACGCAAATGTCCGGCCGGCTGTAGCGTATTATCCGTTTGTCGAAACGAAACATCCAAATATGGATGTCGTTATTATTCGTGAAAATGAAGAAGACTTGTACGCCGGCATCGAGCATCGCCAAACGGAACAAGTATATCAATGCTTGAAATTGATTACCCAGCCTGGCTCGGAAAAAGTGATCCGCTATGCGTTCGAATATGCGCGTAGCTACGGACGCAAAAAAGTGACCTGTTTTGTGAAAGACAACATTATGAAACTGACAGACGGCATTTTCCACCGCATGTTTGACGAAATCGGCAAAGAGTATCCGGATATTGAAAAAGAAACATGGATTGTCGATATCGGCGCGGCAAAACTAGCGAATAGCCCAGAAGAATTTGATGTCATTGTCATGCCAAACTTATACGGCGATATTATGTCCGATATTGCGGCGCAAATTTCTGGTTCTGTCGGGCTTGGAGGTTCGGCGAACATCGGTGATCAATGTGCGATGTTTGAAGCGGTTCACGGATCGGCGCCGCCGCTTGCCGGGAAAAACCTTGCCAATCCATCCGGATTGCTTTTAGCAGCGGTGATGATGCTGCAGCATATCGGCCAGCCGGAAGTAGCGTCGCGCGTGCATAACGCTTGGTTAAAAACCATTGAAGATGGCATCCATACGTTTGACATTTACCGCGAAGGAATCAGCAAACAGCAAGTGGGAACAAAAGAGTTTGCCCAGGCGGTCATCGACCGTCTTGGCCAGCTTCCGGAAAAACTTTCTCCAGTTTCTTATAAAGAAGCGCCAAAGCTTCACGCGGTGCTAAAACCGCGGCAAAAACAAAAGAAAGAATTATTTGGCGTGGACATTTTCCTTGACTGGGATAAAGGGACGGCGGAAGAACTCGGCAAAGCGTTGGAGCAATTTAAAGTAGGCAATCTCAAGCTTCGGGTTATTACAAACCGCGGAGTGAAGGTATATCCAGGAGGGCTTCTGGAAACGTTCTGCACCGACCATTGGCGCTGCCGTTTCCACGCAGAACCTGGCGAAACAATCGAACATCGGCAGATTGTCGAATTATACAACCAACTTGTTGCGGCTGGATTTGATTGCATTAAAACAGAAAATCTTTACTTATTTGACGGTGAGCCAGGGTTTGCGGCCGTTCACGGATAATCCAAAACAGCAGCGTTTCGCTGCTGTTTTTATTTTTGCATAAGATTGAAAAATGAAACTTTCTAGGGGAAAATTCGCATGGACATATATGTTGAGAACGTGATGAAAATTTATATATAATGTAAGGGAATAGTATGACTATACGGTAGGGACAAGGAAGCGATTGCTTATGTTTCATCGAACTATATTCCGACGTTTAAAAGTGTTAAATGAACTCGCTGTTTTGCAACAATCATAAACCATTTTCGTTCTATATTATATTCGCGTATTCCCGAGATGGAAATCGAGTCATTAAACGATTTGCAGAACAACGAGGCCATCGACTGACTCCGATTTATGTCGATCCTCAATTATTTGCCGATGCTCCTGTATTTTGTCATTACACTTCAGAAATGTATTATCGGCTTGCTGCTCATCAGTTTTTGCCCCAAGAATTGGACCGCGCTTTATATCTTGATCCAGACATTGTTGCGATTAATCCGATCGATGATTTGTATGATATGGATTTTGAAGGAAATATGTTTATTGCCGCGGAGCATACCCATTCCACGAAAGTAGCGAATTTATTTAACAAGCTGAGGCTGAAAACCCCGAATGCAAAAGGATACTTTAACACTGGTGTCATGCTGATGAACTTGCCGTTAATAAGAAAAGAAGTACGGTTAGAGGATATTTACCAGTTTATTCGTGATAGGCGCCTGCCATACTAAGAAGGGACGCGGATCACAAAGAAGCATTCCATATGGAGATTGCACTCAACCAAAATAAAAAAATTAAATCATATCTATTGACAAATAGATACTACTACATGATAATAAATATAGAATTAAAATTATTATAATTTAATTAATGATTTAATTAGGCTATTGATCATTCCAACACTATTTTCAGGAGGTAGATGAAAGATGTCTCTAATTGGAAAAAAAGTACAACCATTCCGTGCAAAAGCGTATCATAATGGGAAGTTTATTGAAGTTACGGAACAAGACTTTCAAGGCAAATGGAGTGTAGTTTGCTTCTATCCAGCTGACTTTACATTCGTATGTCCTACGGAGCTTGAAGATTTGCAAAATAACTACGCGACTTTAAAAGAGCTTGGCGTTGAAGTGTATTCTGTTTCAACAGATACACATTTTACACATAAAGCATGGCACGATACGTCTCCAACAATCAGCAAAATCGAGTACATTATGATCGGCGACCCTTCTCAAAAGTTATGTCGCATGTTTGATGTGCTTGATGAAGAGGAAGGTCTTGCACAGCGCGGTACGTTCATCATCGATCCAGACGGTGTCATCCAAGCGGTGGAAATTAATGCTGACGGTATCGGCCGTGATGCAAGCACGCTTATTAACAAAATTAAAGCGGCACAATACGTCCGCAACCATCCAGGCGAAGTTTGTCCAGCGAAATGGCAAGAAGGGGCTGAAACGCTTAAACCGAGCCTTGATCTTGTAGGGAAAATTTAAGGAGGTAACACCATGATATTGGATGCCGAGATAAAAGCGCAATTAGCCCAATATCTACAATTGATGGAAAATGACATTGTTCTAAAAGTGAGCGCGGGAGACGATCAAGTTTCCCGCGATATGCTTGCTTTAGTCGATGAATTGGCCGCAATGTCACCAAAAATTAAAGTAGAGAAAACGCAGTTGCAAAGAACGCCAAGCTTTAGTGTTAATCGTATCGGCGAAGATACTGGTATAACATTCGCTGGTGTTCCTTTAGGGCATGAGTTTACCTCCTTAGTGCTTGCTCTGCTTCAAGTAAGCGGAAGACCGCCAAAGGTTGATCAGAACGTGATTGACCGAATTAAAAGCATAAAAGGCACCTATCACTTCGAAACTTACGTGAGTTTGACATGCCATAATTGTCCTGAGGTGGTTCAAGCGTTGAACTTGATGAGCGTCCTGAACACGGGCATTTCGCATACGATGATCGATGGCGCAGCCTTTAAGGAAGAAGCGGAAAGAAAAGGAATTATGGCAGTTCCAACAGTATTCCTAAATGGAGAGCTCTTTGGTAGCGGCCGGATGTCGTTGGAGGAAATTTTGGCGAAGATGGGGAATACTTTGGACGCATCACATTTCGCTGAAAAAGAACCATTTGATGTACTGGTTGTCGGTGGGGGACCAGCCGGAGCAGCTGCAGCGATTTATGCGGCGCGTAAAGGCGTTCGTACAGGCATTGTTGCGGAACGTTTTGGCGGTCAAATATTGGATACATTAGGCATTGAAAACTTTATCAGTGTGAAATATACGGAAGGCCCTAAGCTTGCAGCAAGCCTTGAAGAGCATGTCAAACAGTACGATATTGATATTATGAATTTACAGCGTGCCAAACGCTTGGAAAAGAAAGATCTTATTGAAATCGAACTTGAAAATGGCGCCGTGTTAAAAAGCAAGACGGTTATTATCGCAACAGGGGCTCGCTGGCGCAACCTTGGCGTACCAGGCGAGGCGGAGTTTAAGAACAAAGGGGTCGCATACTGCCCACATTGCGATGGTCCGTTGTTTGAAGGAAAACATGTTGCGGTCATTGGTGGCGGCAATTCCGGTATTGAGGCAGCCATTGATCTTGCAGGCA
The DNA here is from genome assembly GCF_027942335.1 of Geobacillus sp. CX412. NCBI lineage: Bacteria > Bacillati > Bacillota > Bacilli > Caryophanales > Anoxybacillaceae > Geobacillus > Geobacillus sp. CX412. Next base: position 3,018,739 of record NZ_CP103461.1, on the reverse strand, counting down.
TTGCAAAGCATGTCACCGTTCTTGAGTTTATGCCGGAGCTGAAAGCCGATGCTGTTTTACAAGAGCGCCTTTATAGCCTGCCTAACGTAACGGTTTTAAAGAACGTGCAAACAAAAGAAATTACCGGTACGGACAAAGTAAATGGCATCACTTATATCGACCGGGCGACCGGAGAGGAACATCATATTGAATTGCAAGGGGTATTTGTTCAGATCGGCTTAGTGCCAAATACGGACTGGTTAGATGGAACGATTGAACGCAATCGCTTCGGCGAAATTATCGTCGATAAGCATGGCGCTACGAACATCCCTGGAGTGTTTGCTGCAGGTGACTGCACGGATAGCGCGTATAAGCAGATCATTATTTCAATGGGGTCAGGCGCTACCGCAGCCTTAAGTGCATTTGATTACCTTATTCGAAATTAAGTTTCTTTGATCGCTGAAATTTGTAAAACAGAGAGCCGTAGGGTGGCTCTTTGTTTGTTTTTCAAGAGGTTGGCATGCTTTTTTTCGAATGTAGACGAGCATATCGCATTTGTCGGAAGAACTGTTTATCGATGCAGCGGTTGGGAATCGACCTATCGTTTTATTGTCTAAAACGATGATACGGTTGAGTCAAGATTTTGTGGGAGATTTTTTTGAGGTTTTGATTTTTTAGGTATATTTTGTAATCGTTTTCTGATTCTCTTATCCTGTTTGTGTGTGCTTCCCTACTTGTTCAAATTCCTTTCAATGCTTGTAGCGCTTGATAAATTGGTGCTTTTGATGAATGTTGGGATATTGAATTCCTGCGTAATTCAGCTGCTGGCTTCCCGTTTCAGGCTCATCACCGGATACCCGACCATCTGAGCAAGCGTACGAGCCGCTTTGCGATAGGAAGAGCACTCCACCGCCAATCCCACCGCCGTTTCTTCTAGACAAGGGCTGATTGACTGCGATCCATCAAACGCTAAAAAGGAATCAAGCAAAAACGTGTAACGGTTTTGTTCCCGGTCTAAATAGTAGTTCCGCTCAAAGGTGACTTCGCCAAACAGGGTTTGAATCGTGGTGCGTCGTTTGTCTTTCAAGTGGTATCGGCGCTTGTCTCGATTCTCTGCCAATTGCCGGTCGATGTCCTCCAACAGAGCCGTAAACAGCTCGGCGAAGGCGTTTTGCAAGGCTCGAAACAAATCAAGTTCGATCTCTTTCCATGACAACGAATTTGTGGTAAGATGTTGTTGAATATTCATGGGACTCTCTCCTCCTGTTTGATAGTGTGGTCAATGAATATCTTACCAGGGAGAGAGTCCTTTTTTTCATGTTTCCTGCTTGGGATCCTACCGCGCTTCGCTTGGTGGCCCCGATGAGGGGGATTGCGAACCTACGTTCCCAACCCCCTCATCGGGGAATTCTAAGAATTTCTCCACAAACATTTTACTCACACCTTCATGATAAAGAAATTGAACGATTAAGAAACAGCGGAAATAGATTATTAAGCAGTATGGGAATTTGAATAACAAAAAGCGTCTTGAACCGGGCGCACAGGGCGCTAAGCATCAGTAAGGTGTTTGCCCATGAAAGTCTTGTGGAACTAGAGTCAGTGTCCATGTGAAGGTATGGAAGAAGCTCTATAGTACACAAGAACCCCGTGGCTTTAGCCATCGGGAGGTTCAGTCATACTATATAATGTAAGGGAATAGTATAACTATACGGTAAGGACAAGGAAGTGATTGCTTATGTTTCATGTACTGGTGACGTTAAATTCGAACTATATTCCGCCATTAAAAGTATTAATGAACTCGCTGTTTTGCAACAATCATAAACCATTTTCGTTCTACCTATTATATTCGCGTATTCCCGAGATGGAAATCGAGTCATTGAAACGGTTTGTAGAACAACAAGGCCATCGACTGATTCCGATTTATGTCGATCCTCAATTATTTGCCGATGCTCCTGTATTTCGTCATTATACTTCGGAAATGTATTATCGGCTTGCTGCTCATCAGTTTTTGCCCCAAGAATTGGACCGTGTTTTATATCTTGATCCAGATATTGTTGCGATTAATCCGATCGATGATTTTTATAATATGGATTTTGAAGGAAATATGTTTATTGCCGCGGAGCATACCCATTCGACAAAAGTAGCGAATTTATTTAACAAGCTGAGGCTGAAAACCCCGAATGCAAGAGGCTACTTTAACACTGGTGTCATGCTGATGAACTTGCCGCTAATGAGAAAAGAAGTGCGGTTAGAGGATATTTACCAGTTTATTCGTGATAATCGGTTTAAGCTTGTGCTTCCGGATCAAGATGTGCTAAACGCTTTATATTGGGACAAAATTAAGCCAGTGGATTGTTATCGTTATAATTACGATGCGCGATATTACGATATGATTCAGTTATTGCCAAATCCAAAGCATGATTTACATTGGATTCAGAAAAATACAGTGTTTATTCATTATTGTGGCAAAGATAAACCGTGGAAGGAAAATTATAAAGGGGAGCTTGGATTTTTTTATAAGCAGTACAGCGATATTCTAGAATTTGAAGAGGAAAAAGCCTAAAGGCAGCTTATTTGCGCTGCCTTTAGGCTCTATTTTTTGCGTGCTTTGCTTTGGCGAATGCCAGATGCTTGAGCGCGCGCTTCTGCTTCTAGGTCTTCGTAATCCGCAAATTCGCGAGAATATTCAACATCTAGTCCGTCGGATTTCAGTTGTTTTGGTACTTGTGGAAGAGTTGCTTTGTTTTTATCACGCGTTTTTTGTCCGCGAGATCGACCCATCATCAATTCCTCCTAAGCAATAATGTGAATCGGACGATTCACTACTTAGGATGGCATTTGCTCGATAAAGTATAAATAACAATGTTTTCTAATGTTTCGCTTTTTTTGCTGTATAGCCGCCTGCTTGGTCGGCTAATTTAAAGTCGCGGGAATACGTTATTTCTTGTGCACGCGTTAACGTCCTTTTCGTTTTTTCTTGTCTTCGTTTTTCCACCATTTATTGCCCCTCACTTTTATCAAGATTTATTTTTAGTTTTTCCACTGTTTGTTCGTTTTATGCATGAATAATAGAAAAAGGGCTGTTATACACAGCCCTGTTACGCTTCTTTGCGTTGTTCTTGTTCGATTTGAGAAGGATGGCGAAGGGTATATAATGTATAGTTATCTTTTGTAATTTCGTATAAATTATATACATCAGCTCCGATTTGTTCCAGCAAACTTTTTCTTGTCTCATTCGCTGGGGTAACATACGGTAATTTTTCTGCCGCTTTGATGGAGCGGATGTTCACTTTGCGAATGCGCATAAATACAGTTTCAATGGAAAGCTCGTAAAATAATTCGTGGAAAAATGCTTCTTTCGCACGTTGGTTATATCCTTGGCCATGATATGGCTTTCCAAGCCATGTGCCCAAAAATCCAGCGTTATTTTGTATGTCAAATAGGCTGATTGTGCCGATTGGATTTCCCCATTCATCTAAAATCGTGCGGGAAATGAGTTCACCGCGTTCTTCCGCTTCGATCATTTGTTTCGTCATAAATAAAAATTCTTCGTACGAGCTTGCTTTTTGGCGCACGAAAGGGAAGACGTCCGGGTGCACCATCAGCTCGTAGAGTGCATGACAATCTTGCAGCTCCCGTTTTTTTAACATACTTTTCCCTCCTTATATCGAGGGCAGTTTACTTGTGGGCGAAACCACCCTCGAAATTTTTTAATATATTCATCAAAAAATTCCGGGGTGGGAATCGAACCCACTAGAACCAGCGATATCCGCTGGTGGCGCACCATTTGCCTTCCCTTTTGTTGCGTCGTTATCTGATTGTCGGCAATGAGTAGCACAGGTCTTTATCATCATACACGATGATCAAGAAAAAAGAAATAGGTTTTTTGTTAAATTTTTTTATATATTTGTTGATTTTTCGATAACGAATGTCATGTGGCTAGTAAATCGGCTAAACTTTTTTCCAGCGTAGGGAAGGAAAAGACAAACCCAGCTTCCATCAGTTTTTTCGGAATGACTTGCTGTCCTTCGGTCACAAGCATGCTCATTTCACCAAGGAGGGCGCGCAGCATCGCACTTGGCACGCGAAGCCAATGAGGGCGGTGAAGTATACGGGCGACCGTTTCGCCGAACTGTCCCATACGGACGGGAGATGGAGAAGTGATATTAACCGGTCCTGCTAGCTGCTTATGATCAATAATATATGCAAGTGCACGTACTACATCGTTAATGTGAATCCAGGAGATCCATTGCTGTCCCGAGCCGATTGGACCGCCAATCCAGAAACGGTACGGTAAGACGATTTTCGGCAACGCCCCGCCGTTTTTGCCAAGAACGACACCAAATCGTGCCATTACTGTACGAACCCCTAACGACTCTGCTTGTTTCGCTTCTTTTTCCCATTTTGCTACGGTTTGTGCCAGAAAATCGTTGCCAATCATTGAACTTTCTTCGGTAAAAGAATCGGTAAGCGAAGTGCCGTAAATGCCGATGGCGCTCGCGTTAATAAATACGCGAGGAGGGGATGGCAATGATTTGATCAGCTCAATCATCCATTGGGTCGTGGAGACACGGCTATGGACAATGCGTTCTTTCTGCTTTTTTGTCCATCTTCTGCGGTTAATCGGTTCGCCGGCTAAATTAATCACGGCGTCAAAGGCAGGAAAGTTTGTTGCGGGACGACTTTCAGGCGTGAATAAAACATAGCGGATATTAGAAGAGGAAGATAATTTAGGACGTCGCGTCAATATATAAATGGTATGGCCTTGTGACGCAAGGTGGTTCGAAAGCGCTTTTCCGATAAATCCAGTTCCGCCGGCAATGGCGATATTCATATCCTTCCCTCCTAGTCTGTCGTAGTGAATTATTTCGCTTTTCGTGTACCGGATTCCTTCTGTATGTTACGATAAAAATGGAGGGAAAGTCATGGGGATCATTACAAATATAGCCGTTCAGCCAAACAGCCGTGAACGTTTTCGCGTCACGATCCAAAAAGAAAATGGAGAAATAGATGTGATTACCGTTGATCAAGACGTGCTGCTTCAATTCCGCCTGAAAAAAGGAATGGAAATTGATGGGAATGCCTTACAAGAAATAGTATATGCGGATCAAGTCAAAAAAACGTATAATCAGGCTTTATATTTTTTATCGCACCGCATGCGGTCTGAACGTGAGGTGACCGATCATCTGAGAAAAAAAGGCGCATCTGACGATGTGATTGCAGAGGTGCTCGATAAGCTGCGACAGAACAAATACGTTGATGACCGTGAATTCGCCTTCGCTTATGTGCGCACGCAAAAGCAAACAACGGCAAAAGGGCCATATGTCATCCGTAAAGAATTGGAAAAGCTCGGGGTTGCGGAAGAATGGATTGAACAAAGCTTGGCTATTTACTCCTTTGATGAGCAAGTGGAAACGGCAAAATCGCTTTATGAAAAAGCAAAAAAACAGCGGGCAAAACAGTCTTTGCGGCAATGGAAATATCAGATCGAGCAGCTTTTATATCGAAAAGGATTTCCGCACGAAGTCATCGATCAGGTGCTGTTGTCAGAACAGGACGAAAAGGAGGAACAGGAGTGGGAAGCTTTGGAGTATCAAGGAAGAAAAGCGCATCGGCGCTATGAAAAATATGATAGTCCGATGTATGAGCAAAAAATGAAGCAGGCTTTGTACCGGAAAGGCTTCCCACTGGAGATGATCGAGCAATTTTTGAGCAAATTAAAGGAGGAGCAGGAACATTAAGATAAAATAATTTCGTTTTGCCCGTGTTCTAAAGAGATAATTTGTTTTGCTATTTCTTTTGGGGAACGAAGCCGCGAACGATCTTTTATATGATCGGTTCCATGCCAAAATGGGGTGTCCATGCCTCCCATGTACACAGCGGTAACCGAAATATTTGTGCCTTCCAGCTCTTTCGTTAAGCTTTCGCTAAAGCCGCGAATCGCGAATTTTGTCGCGACATAGACGGATTCATTCACTTTGCCGCGTAAGCCGGCAGTCGAAATAATATTGATAATTTTTGCTTTCGGCATTGCCAGAAAATGCGGCAAAAATGCTTTCGTCATATAAATGGTCCCATTGATGTTCGTTTGAATCATATCGTCAATTTGCTGCGCGGAAAGCGAAGAAAGCGGACCGAAATGGCCGATGCCAGCATTATTCACAAGACACGTAACATGGTGGTGTTTCGCAATCATATCGACTGTGTCAACGACATCTTCGTAACGGCGGATATCAAGGGAATAGGCAAACGCTTTTCCTCCTAGATGCTCGATTTCCTGCACTACGTCTAAAAGAGGGGAGATCCGTCTGCCGAGGGCGATGATGGTATGGCCTTGACTAGCATATTGCAATGCCAATTCTTTTCCTAACCCTGTGCCGGCCCCGGTAATAGCAATAACATCCATTGTCTGTCTCTCCATTCTGTTGGATTGTCTTTTTTATCATATAATAAAATCAAAGGGGGAACAAACGATGAAAGCGCCAGGAGAACAAAAGCGTTATAGTGAAATGACGGAACAAGAGTTGCATCAGGAAATCGCGGCATTAACGGAAAAAGCGCGCAAAGCAGAACGGATGGGCATGATAAATGAATACGCCGTATATGAAAGAAAAATCGCGATGGCAAAAGCGTATTTGCTTGACCCAAATGATTTTCAGCCGGGCGAAATATACGAGATCGAGGGAGATCCGGGAGAATATTTTAAAGTACGCTATTTGAAAGGAGTATTTGCTTGGGGCTATCGGTTAAAGGGAAACGGGGAGGAAGAAGCATTGCCGATTTCGTTGTTGCGAAAGCCGTAATTATAGTAAAGAGAACCTAGAGAAGATTCTCTAGGTTCGATTTTGTTACGATTGTTTCCGCGTTTGACGCTCAAGGATAATTAAGTTAAGTGTTTGTTGAGTTTCTCCGTTGACTTGTGCATGGGCATGTTTTGGATTTGCCCATGGCTGCTGGAAAGGATTGGAGTATAAGTTATCATAAAATTTTTTGTGCGAATGGCGACCCATTGTCTCACACCTCTCAAAATAAGAGAAAGTTTTTAAAAATTGTCATCGCGTTTACCGGAAGCGTGCATGCGTTCTTGCGGATGGGTGTTAGTCGTGCCGTTTGCCCGTTTTGAAGCATATTCCGCTTTCGCTCGTGGTTCACCTTCGAATTTATTATTGTTTTGGTTTGGGAAGTTGCGTTCTTTATTCCGCATCGCACATTCCCTCCTTTGCAATTGCTCGTGTTGATGGCCAACACGTATTTTTATTATGAGGATATTTTGCTCTCTTATGTGTTCAAATTGTTGGGATAAGAGGTGGAAAAAATGACGATGAATGAATATTTTGAACGGCTGACGAACTATTTGTTGGAGAAAAATCCGTCGCTTGCTTATGCCCAAGCAAGAACGTGGGTCGAATTGCTATGGGAAGATTTCGAAACGACATATGCCCGCGCTGGATACGAATATAGAGGAAAAGAGCTGACAGAAAAAGTAGTGCGTCAATGGATTGACCGGTATGGAGCGACATTACATGAATTTCAAACGACAAATCCGAAATATCAACATTTGCTAAATCGCAATGATTATTTAAAACATTGAAAATAGGCGGTTGTTTCAAAACGACCGCCTATTTTTATCAGTTTGGAATGAGGTCCAGTTTTTTTCGCAATTTCCCTTCGCTGAAAATCCAGCCGGTATACGAACTGACAATATTTAAATTGCGATCTAATTGCACTACGGCGACGAATGGATAATAGCCTTTGCTGCGATAGCGCAAGTCCGTAAATCTCACTTCATAATGATCGTTATATTCATGAAGTTCCCATCGGTAGACGGGGGAAAAGGACAAAAAAGCAGCAACGTTTTCATCCTTTTTCGCTGCTTCGATGACGGGATCGTCAGGAAGCGGACATTTTTCAAATTGGTCCAATATATAGATGTACCCGTTTTTGGCCCTCGCGACATAAAAGTAGTCTTTTGCCGTAATCGCCAAATGCCACTCGCGGAAGCGGAACGTCGGAACGGTAATAATCTGTTCGACATCGGCAATTTCAGCACGGATGGCTTGTTTAATCGCTGCCTGCTGGCGTAATCGTATTATATAATAAGCGGCGATGACACCGTAAATCGCTAGAAACGTATAGCCGGGATGAAGGCCAAGAAACAACAGACCAACCCCGATGACATGCAGGGCAAAAATAATTGGATCGAATGTATTGATCACACCAAGCGCAATCCACTTTTTTGTAAACGGCCGCAGCGCTTGCGTGCCGTAAGCGTTAAAAATATCGACAAATACGTGAACTGCGACAGAAATGAACGTCCATAGCCATAAGTGAAATACATTGACGTATGAATAAAAGCAAACGATAATGCCTGTAATGAATAACGACCATAGCCATACGGCAGGAATCGAATGGGTAATTCCGCGATGATTGCGGATATATTTTGCGTTGTTTTGTAATTTTAAAATCGTATCAATATCCGGCGCTTGGGAGCCGGCTAATGTTCCGATAAGCACAGCATGAGACAAAAAAGGGTCTTGAGCGACAGTGGGGTCCAATGTGGCAATACTGCCTAGCGCTACCCCCATAAGAATGTGTGTGCCTGTATCCAAGCGAAATAAGCCTCCTTTGCTAGTTTCGTTCATTAGTATATCCAGTCCGTTTTCGATCATTGGACGAGTAAGCACATAAAAACAAGGATGTATTGCCAGTGTAGCACATTTCGAATGCATTGGCGAGGGAAGGGAATACTAAAGCCATCTTTCCTGTTTAGGAAAGATGGCTGAAAAAGGCGAATGTTTAGCTTTTATCATCATCCAGACGTTTTCCAAATTCTTTTAGAGAGGAAAGAATAAAGCGGATGGCGCGGTTAATGTCAGGATCATTCACTGCTTTTAAAAGATCGAAAATGCCGATTTTTTTATCTTTTTCTTTTGTTTGCTTATATGCTTCGGCAATGCTTGAAGCGGTGCTTTCCAATAACTTATCGGTTAATTGCGGATCTAGATTGGCAAGCAGCTGTGCCATCCCGATCACATGATTAATCGCCGTTGTCACCGGTTTGCGATTTGCTTGGCCGATGACGATTTTCACGATATCTTCCTTTGCTTTAAGCATCGCATTTGCCGCTTCGAGTATGCCGCTTTTATGCAGTTCTTCTATAATAGAAAGCAGTTCAGTGACCGCTTCTTCTTTTTCCGTCAATGAAGTTTTTAGTTCTTCTATTGTTTTCTCACGTTTTTCTTCTTCGGTAATGTTTTGTTTTTGAATGGTTGTAATTGGTTTAGCCACGCGGCTGTGCCTCCTTCCATTCATCCGTTAAAGGAACGTAATCCGGACGCTTCCATTTTCGATCGACTTCGACGCCTCTTTTTGGATTCCGCTTTTTAAATCGCGGATTGGTGCGCGGGAGCGGAGATTCTCCGTCGACTTCCAACACTTGCATGCGCACTCTTGCTTGTTTAAACGCCGGTGTATTCGTGCGATGGTCAGTGGCAGGACCGGTAAGTATGTTAATGGCGCTTTCGTTTGTTGCCGAGTGCATTGGCAAGAATAATTCTTTTCCTTTGACACGGTCAGTGACGAGCACGCGCACTTTTACTCTGCCGAATGGTGATTCTAAACGAACGAGCGAGCCGTCTTTGATGCCGCGTTCTTTCGCTAATTCCGGAGATACTTCAACGAATATTTCAGGGAATTTTCTTTGAATGCCTTCTGATTTGTATGTTAAGTTTCCTTCATGGAAATGTTCGAGCAATCGTCCGTTGTTCACAAGCAAATCGTATTCTTCCGGATATTCTGCCGGCTGTACCCAGTCGGCGAGTGCAAAGCGCGCTTTTCCATCCGGGAAGTTGAAGCGTTCTTTATAAAGAATCGGCGTATCTGCACCGTCGTAGCTGCCCCAGCAAAGGCTTTTCCAGCCTTCCAAGTTTTCGTAATGCGCTTGTGAAAAAAGCGGAGCAAGACTTGCGATTTCGTCCATAATTTCTTTCGGTCCGGCGTAGTTCCAATCAGCACCCATCCGTTTGGCGATTTCTTGAATGATCCACCAGTCCGGTTTTGAATCGCCGAGCGGTTCAAGCGCTTGGTAAAAACGTTGAATGCGCCGCTCTGTGTTGGTAAACGTTCCTTCTTTTTCTAAGCTTGGAGCTGCTGGCAAAACAACGTCAGCAAATTGCGCTGTTTTCGATAAGAAAATGTCCTGTACTACCAAGAAGTCTAACTCTGATAGCACTTTTTGGACATGATTGGCGTTGCAGTCCACAAGTGCCATATCTTCGCCGACGATATACATTGCCTTTAATTTTCCTTGTTCGGCTGCTTCGATCATTTGGATGTTATCAAGACCAGGTTTTCCATCGATGCGGACGCCGTACGCTTTTTCAAATTTTGCCCGCGCGATATCATCCGTAATATGCTGGTATCCTGGAAGCCAGGAAGGAAGGGACCCCATATCACAAGCACCTTGCACGTTGTTATGGCCGCGGAGCGGGAACGCTCCAGCGCCTGGGCGTCCATAGTTGCCTGTTGCGAGCAATAAGTTCGAGATGGCCGCTGATGTATCGCTTCCTCCCGTGTTTTGCGTAACGCCCATTCCCCAGAGGATACATGTTCCATCTGCTTTGTGGATCATTTCAGCGATGCGGATTAAGTCTGCTTTCGCAATGCCTGTTACTTCTTCCGCGTAATCGAGCGTATATTTTTCGAGCACTTCTTTGAATTCATCGAAGAAATGAACGCGTTCGCGAATGAACGCTTCGTCATGCCAGCCTTGGTCAATGATATATTTCGTGACGGCCATCAACCATACTTGATCCGTTCCCTGTTTTGGTCGGATAAATAAATCGGCGCGTTCCGCCATTTCATTTTTGCGCAAGTCAGCAACAATTAATTTTTGACCAAATAGTTTATGCGCGCGTTTGACGCGAGTCGCCAAAACAGGGTGTCCTTCCGCCGGGTTAGCGCCGATGATAATGACAAGCCCAGCTGATGCGATATCGTGAATCGTTCCGGAATCGCCGCCCATTCCTACCGTGCGGAACAATCCGTCGGTTGCCGGCGATTGGCAATAGCGCGAACAGTTGTCGACGTTGTTCGTTTCAAATACTTGCCGAGCCAATTTTTGCATTAAATAGTTTTCTTCATTGGATATTTTCGACGACGAAATAAAGCCGATGGCATTGCCGCCATATTTTTGCTTAATTTCGCCAAGTTTTTCCGCAACAAGCGAAAGCGCTTCTTCCCATGTTGATTCGACAAACACGTCGCCTTTGCGGATCAGCGGTTTGGTCAGGCGTTCTTCGCTGTTGACGAAATCCCAGCCGAATTTTCCTTTTACACATGTGGAAATTGCATTGACCGGTGCCTCGGAGACAGGCTGGATTTTTAAAATTTTCCGTCCTTTTGTCCATACTTCAAACGAACAGCCGACACCGCAGAACGTACAAACTGTTTTTGTTTTTTTGATGCGCTGTTTGCGCATCGCCGCTTCGATTTCCGAAATGGCAAAAATACTGCTGTAGCCAGGTTCGACTTCTTTTACAAAATTGATCATCGGATTTAAAATTTCTTTATCTAAACCGGTCATAAAGCCGGCTTCGCCTAACATCGATTTTTCCATTAATGCATTGCATGGGCAAACGGTAACGCATTGTCCGCAGCTGACACAGGAAGATTCGTTAATCGGAACGCCGTTATCCCAAATGACACGAGGACGTTCCGCTTCCCAGTCGATCGATAGCGTTTCGTTTACTTGTAAGTTTTGGCATACTTCTACGCATTGCCCGCAGGCGATACATTGATTTGGATCATAGCGGTAGAATGGATGGGACATGTCCACTTCCGATGGATCTACTTTTGGGCGGTATGGATACGATTGATGCTCGATTCCCATCATTTCCGCCGTATTGTGCAATTTACAATTTCCGTTATTGTTGTCGCAGACAGTACAGTATAATAGATGGTTTTCTAAAATGCGGTCCATCGCTTCTTTTTGCGCTACTTTCGCCCGTTCGGAAGAAAGTTCGATGTTCATGCCGTCTTTAGCGGGAGTAGCACAGGCGCGCACTAATTTTCCGTCTGCTTCAACAATACAGGTGTCGCATGTTTGAATGGCTCCCAGTTCAGGAGTATAGCAAACTTGCGGATGGGGAATGTTGTTTTCATTAATGACTTCCAAAATCGTCGTTCCTTGTTTTGCGCTGTAATCGCTTCCGTTTATTGTAATCGTTATCAATTGTTCGCTCATGCTTAAACCTCCTCCACAGTAAAATAAAAACTCCACCATGAATGAAGATGGTCTTCAGTCATGGTGGAGTAGTTTTTTAGCATGACGATACTAAAATAACCAATCCATATCCAAATAGACTAGTAGAAAAATAACAAGGGAAACCTTATTATTTTTCCACTATGTTTATGTCTATTTTGATTTTTTTTATTATAATTATATTACTGAATTGTTCGTAAAACAACCTGTAAAGACATCGTTTTTCGCAAATTTATGGTTGGAAAGGGGCTTTTCAATGTCCAAAAAGGAAGCGACATTCAACGATTTAGTGCGGAAAGTTCGCAAGCAACTGTTTGGAAAGGGGCCGGAACGGATTAAAACATATTTTATCGACAATCTGGCCATCACGATCTTGCAAGGAAATTTAACGCCGACAGAAAAATTTATCGCAAGGTCGCCAGAAGGAAAGGAAATGGTTCATGCAGCCCGTACTCGCATGATTCAAGAAGTATATGCGCAAAAAGTGCCGGAAGGTCTTGAGGAACTGGCAGGATCCAAACTTTTATATTTATTTAGCGATATTAAAGTAGAAGACGATATTGCTGTTTCTGTATTTATATTTGAAAAGCCGATAGAAAAATAATATGTCGAAATATTCTGTATTGTTTTTGAATGCGTTTTCATGATATGCTAAAAGCAGATTAACATGATGAGTATGGTAGGAAGCTTAGCTATACAATGGCGAAAGAGCGATTGGTAGTTAAGTTTCCGCTTGTAGCGTGACGAGAGCGTTGGTTTTGTCACAGGAGCTCTGTGCTGAAACTACCGCCACTTTTCTATGTGCGCGAAGGATAGTATGCCTTCGTCATAGAAAATGTGGCGGTTTTCTTTTTGTGAAATCCGGAAACGGGGGGTGGGGTCGATGGAGTCATTCGTGACTCGTAAGCAAAAAATTGTAAAGTATCATAATGATCATTTTGAAGAGCTAGATGATGAGGTTGCGGTGGAGTTTCCGCTTACGATTGTCGTTGACGGGCAAGAATTCGCAACAATGGTATGCACTCCGACCCATTTGGAAGAATTGGTCATCGGTTTTTTAGCTTCGGAAGGACTGATTCGTTCCAGCAAGGAAATAAAGGCAATATCCGTGGATGAACATCGCGGATTTGCCTATGTTGAGCTTGTCACGAAACAGTCTATTCAAAAAGAGTTTTATGCAAGACGGTTTATCGGCTCTTGCTGTGGAAAAAGCAGACAATTTTATTTTTACAACGATATGAAAACTGCCAAAACGGTTGTGCACAGAACGAACGTTCATGTTGACCAATGTTTTCGTCTTATGCGGCTGTTGCAAGAGAGATCCACCGATTTTCAAGCGACTGGCGGCATTCATAACGCAGCGCTTTGTACGCCAAACGAACTAGTCATCGTTCGCTCTGATATTGGCAGGCATAATGCGTTGGACAAAATTTACGGATATTGCTTGCAGCACGATTTGCAGTTATCGGACAAATTAATCGCGTTCAGCGGAAGAGTATCATCGGAAGTATTGCTGAAAGTTTCCAAAATGGGAATAGGCATTATTTTATCGAAATCCGCGCCAACGACATTGGCGCTCGAATTAGCGAACGATTTAGGCATTACGGTTGTAGGGTTTATTCGCGGACAAACGTTTAATGTGTATACGCATGTCGATCAAATAACCGAATAAAAAGGGGGACTAACAAATGAAAAATCGTTGGTTCATCGCTTTATCGGCAGTAGGAATTCATATTTGCATCGGTTCTGTTTATGCATGGAGTAATTTTACGAACCCATTAAAACAAATGTTTGGGTGGTCGGATCAAGAAGTTGCGCTAACATTTAGCATTGCCATTTTGTTTTTAGGTTTATCAGCGGCATTCCTTGGTCACTTTGTCGAAAAACACGGTCCTAGAAAAGCAGGATTACTTGCTGCAACGTTCTTTGGGATCGGCATTGCTGGTTCCGGATTTGCGGTTGTTTTGGAATCGAAGTATTTGCTTTACCTATTCTATGGGGTGTTAGGCGGAATTGGTCTTGGAGTAGGATATATTACACCTGTTTCCACACTTGTGAAATGGTTCCCAGATCGTCGTGGTTTTGCTACGGGGCTTGCGATTATGGGATTCGGATTTGCCGCCGCTATTTCAAGTCCTGTGATGAACAGTTTGATCGGTTCGGTTGGCGTTAGTAACACGTTTTATATTTTAGGCGCTGTTTACTTTTTGATTATGGCTTTATCTTCTCTTTACTTAGAGAAGCCGCCTGAAGGTTGGATGCCAGAAGGCTTTAAAGAAAAAGTGAAGGCTGGAAAAGCAAAACCATCGATGGATTTATCACAATTGACCGCAAATGAAGCAATTAAAACAAGACGTTTTTGGTATTTATGGATGATGTTGTTTATCAATGTAACATGCGGCATTGCTATCTTAGCTGTGGCAAAGCCGCTTGCCATGGAAAGTATCGGTATTGACCAAGCTGCGGCTGCGGCATTGGTTGGCGCCATTGGAGTATTTAACGGCTTAGGACGTATCGGCTGGGCATCTGCCTCTGATTACATCGGAAGACCAAATACCTATACAGCGTTCTTCGTTTTACAAATTATTATCTTCTTTTTCTTGCCGGACGTTTCGGTCAAGTGGTTGTTTATGGGAATGTTGATTATCGTGTACACTTGCTACGGCGGAGGATTTTCATGCATTCCTGCGTATATCGGAGACTTGTTTGGTACAAAGCAATTAGGTGCCATTCATGGTTACATTTTGACCGCTTGGGCAGCCGCAGGACTTGTAGGCCCGCTATTTGCCGCTTACATCAAGGATACTACCGGTTCTTATGAAGGCAGCTTAACCTTCTTCGCAGGACTATTTGTTATCGCTTTGGCTGCTTCTCTGCTGGTGCGCATTGATATCCGTCAATTACGAGAGAAAAATGCTCAATCTATATATCCGTCAATTACAGAAGAAAAAAGTACAATCTAATAAACAAGCCTTCTTCTGGTGAATTGTTTAAGAATAGCGAAAAAAGAAGAGGCACCATTCAAGCCCTCCTTGTACTGCGGCAAGCAGCATCATTTGTTATAATAAACATGCTAGATGGAATAAAAGCAGCATGGAGGAGACAAGGTGAAGACACGAACGTTGCTGGATGGCTTTGACGTCGAACAATTTCAGTTAGATTTAATCGGCTGGTTTGAAAAAGAACAGCGCGATTTGCCGTGGCGCAAAGATAATGACCCGTATAAAGTATGGGTGTCGGAAATTATGCTTCAGCAAACAAAAGTAGACACCGTTATTCCGTATTTTAATAAGTTTATCGAGCAATTTCCGACACTGGAGGCGCTTGCGGAAGCGGACGAAGAAGAGGTGCTGAAAGCGTGGGAAGGACTCGGTTACTATTCGCGCATTCGTAATTTGCATGCGGCAGTAAAAGAAGTGAAAGAACAATATGGCGGGAAAATTCCCAACAACCGAGAACAGTTTTCCAAATTAAAAGGGGTTGGGCCATATACGACAGGAGCGGTATTAAGCATCGCCTATGGCATTCCGGAACCTGCCGTCGACGGCAATGTGATGCGGGTATTATCACGGATTTTTCTTGTCTGGGAAGATATCGCCAAAACAGGAACGAGAAAGTTATTCGAAGCGATTGTCCGGCAAATTATTTCACGCGAAAACCCTTCGTACTTCAACCAGGCGTTGATGGAGTTAGGAGCGCTTATTTGTACACCGCGTAATCCAGCTTGTCTCCTTTGCCCGGTACAAGCGCATTGCCGGGCGCTGCAAGAAGGGGTACAGACGGAGCTTCCGGTAAAAACGAAAAAAACGAGTGTTAAACAAGTGGCGATTGCAGCTGCGGTGCTGAAAGATGAACATGGCAAAGTACTGATCCATAAGCGGGACAGCGATGGATTGCTTGCGAATTTATGGGAATTTCCGAACTGCGAAGTAGCCCATTCACGGGAAAATCCGGAAAGACAGTTGGAAAAGTTTTTGAAGGAAGAATACGGGGCAATAGTCCAGCTTGAGAAACCTTTTGCGGTTTTAGAACATGTGTTTTCTCACTTAGTTTGGAATATTACCGTTTATGACGGCAAACTAGTTAATGGTTTTACGGAAACAGAACAGCTGAAACTTGTTGATGAGCGAGAAATCAGTTTATACGCCTTTCCTGCTTCCCATCAACGAATTTGGAGAGAGTATAAAGAGAAAAAAACAGGTGGATAATCCACCTGTTTCAGTCATACGATTGTCTCGTTCCTTGTGTATAGGTAGCTTCGCTTTTTCTGAGTCCACCGCGAGCTTCGATTTCTTCGATGATTTCGCGGTGGATCGTTTGTCCTTCTGCGTTTAAATAAGGAGCAATTTGCTGAAACGAATGGTGGAAAAAAGCGAGTTCGCTGTCTTTCCATTCTGATTTTGGGATCATCGAAAGTTCGGTCATATCGCGGCCAACGTACATGATGGATGCCTCCTTTTTTTCTAGTTTAAAAAAGTACTCATTCATTTATACATAAAGGGGAGAAAAACATGAGTGAAAAAGTTGCGGTAGTCACAGGAAGCAGCCGTGGAATCGGCAAAGCGATTGCCCTTCGTCTTGCAAAAGAAGGATACGATATTGTCGTTAACTACGCACGCAGTAAAGAAGCGGCGTTACAAACGGCGCAGGAAATCGAAGCGCTGGGGCGAAAAGCGCTTGTCGTGAAAGCGAATGTCGGTGATGTCGAAAAAATTAAAGCGATGTTCGCGCAAGTGGATGAAGCGTTTGGACGTGTGGATGTCCTTATTAACAACGCCGCTTCAGGCGTGCTGCGGCCGGCGATGGAGCTTGCGGAATCGCATTGGGATTGGACGATGGATATTAACAGCAAAGCGCTGTTATTTTGCGCGCAAGAAGCGGCAAAACGAATGGAAAAAGTCGGCGGCGGAAAAATCGTAAGCATTAGCTCGCTCGGCTCCATCCGTTATTTAGAAAATTATACGGCTGTCGGTGTTTCCAAAGCTGCGGTTGAATCATTAACGCGCTATTTAGCTGTCGAATTAGCGCCGAAAAATATTTCTGTCAATGCCGTATCAGGTGGTGCGGTCGACACAGACGCATTAAAACATTTTCCAAATCGGGAAGAACTGCTAGCCGATGCAGTAGCAAAAACTCCTGCCGGTCGAATGGTAAAACCTGAAGATATTGTCAACGCGGTAATGTTTTTATTGTCCGACCAAGCAGAAATGATCCGCGGTCAAACGATTATCGTTGATGGTGGAAGATCTTTACTTTTGTAATTTGGATGGATAAAACGATCACCTCCTGGGCACATTAAGTGACGTGGAGGTGATAACAATGGCAAAACAACAACCAAACAAAACAGCTGCAGGCACTAACATTCAAGAAGTAAGACAACAAAACGCACAATCTGCACAAGCAGGTCAATTCGGCACTGAATTTGCTGCAGAAACTAATGTGCAACAAGTAAAACAACAAAACGCGCAAGCAGAAGCTCGCAAAGCGCAAAATTCAAGCAAATAACATAGAAAAGTGGAGGCGAGCCGTTTAACCGCGACGGGCAAATGTTCTTCGCCCGCAGGGGTGTTTGTCACCCCAAGGGAGAAGGTTATTTGTCCCGCTAGCTGCACCTGCGGTTACTCGGCGCATGTCAGCGAAGATGCAAATTCAAGTAGCTGACAGGTTGCGAGCCGAAGCTAGACAGCTAAAAAAGCGGGGGCGGTATAGCCAGTTCTTAGAGAATCGTTTCCCATTGGTCGATTGGGAAAATGATTTCTCAGAAAAGAGCTAGCTGCCTCCATTTTTTATCGACAAAAGCTATCATAACTTTACATATATAGTCAAAGGAAATTTTCCTCTCTTCCCGAATGTAATAAACATAACCGGAAGGGAAGGGAGAGAACGAACGTGGAACTGTTTGAACGTTTAGTGAATGAGCAACTAAAAACGATGGATCGGCTTTTATTTTTACAGTCGGAAATCGAGCGCTGCCAAGAAATTGAAAAACAATTAATCGAGCTGCAACAAGAAGCGAAACTCCAATCCATTCAAGAGGAAATCCAACAAATGAAACGACAGTTAAGAGAGATTCAACAAACGTTTGAAAAGCAAACGGAAGAAGTCATTCTCACATATCAAAACCAGTATCGCCGTACGTGCGAGCCATCTTCAACGCGTTAAGATGGCTCTCTTTTGTTTTCATTTGTATCTTCAATCGTTATAATAAAAAAGAGAAGTTCCCATAGGAAAGTAGGGAGAATGATGTCTGGATATCCTGCAGAAGGAGAAATTATTCAAATTCATAGTTATAAACATAACGGTTTGATTCATCGAGTATGGGAAGAATCGATCGTGCTAAAAGGAACGTCTACGTGTATTATCGGAGCGAATGATAAAACGATGGTGACGGAAGCAGACGGCCGGACATGGGTGACGCGCGAACCGGCAATTTGTTTTTTTCATGCGAAACATTGGTTTAACATTATTGGTATGATTCGGGAAGAGGGAATTTATTATTATTGCAATTTGAGTTCACCGTTTGTATGGGATGAGGAAGCGCTAAAATATATCGATTATGATTTGGATATTAAAGTATTTCCCGATATGACATATATTCTTCTCGACGAAGATGAATATGAACGGCATCGCAAAGAAATGAATTATCCAGATGTGATCGATCGAATTTTAAAAAATAATGTGAAAAAGCTGATCAGTTGGATTCATGAACGAAAAGGTCCGTTTGCGCCAGATTTTATTGACACGTGGTATGAAAAGTTTCGTTCATATCGAAAGTGAATGAAGGGGGAAAGCGAAAAAGCCTGTTCGTTGCCGCAAACAGGTTTTCTGCTTTTTAAAGGGGATATGTTTTTGGCAATTATTCGCCGCTATATGCAATTTGTGCGTCCATATAAATGGTATATTATTGCAACGATGATCATCGGAATTATTAAGTTTGCGATTCCGCTTCTCATTCCGTTGTTATTAAAATATGTCGTTGATGAAATTATCGCAAATACGAAGTTGCCGATGTCCGTCAAGACAGAGCGTCTTTGGTGGGCTATCGCTGTGATGTTAGTGATTTTTGTCCTTATTCGCCCGATTGTCGAATATTATCGGCAATATTTTGCGCAGTGGACGGCAAGCAAAGTGCTCTATGACATTCGCAATCGATTATTTACACATATGCAAAAATTAAGCTTTACGTATTACTCTAACCATCGCACAGGGGAAATTATTTCGCGTGTGATTAACGATGTCGAGCAAACGAAAGATTTTATTATTACAGGACTGATGAATCTTTGGCTAGATATGACCACGATTATTATTGCACTTATTATTATGATGAAGATGGATATTAAATTAACGCTTGTTTCCATTAGTACGCTGCCGCTTTATGCATTTTCCGTAAAATACTTTTTCGGGCGTTTGCGGCAACGGACGAGAATGCGTTCCCAAGCGCTGGCGGAACTGCAAGCATACTTGCACGAACGAGTACAAGGAATGCCGGTGATTAAAAGTCTTGCGATCGAAGAAGAGGAACAGAAACGTTTTTCCGAACAAAACAACAATTTTTTAACAAAGGCGCTTATGCATACGAGCTGGAATGCAAAATCGTTCTCTGTTGTGAATACAGTGACAGATATTGCTCCCATCATTGTGATTGGCTATGCCGGCTATCAAGTATTGCTTGGTCATATTACCGTCGGAACATTGGTTGCTTTCGTCGGTTATATTGATCGGCTTTATAGCCCGCTGCGCCGCCTTGTGAACTCGTCAACGACATTAACGCAGTCGTTCGCCTCGATGGATCGAATGTTTGAGTTTTTGGATGAGACATATGATATTGTGGATGCGCCAAATGCGATGGACTGCAAGGAAGTAAAAGGGGACATCGTATTTGAAAACGTAACTTTTGCTTATAATAAAAACGAACCGCCTGTACTTCGAGATATTTCGTTTTCCGTAAAAGCGGGTGAAACGATCGCTCTTGTCGGCATGAGCGGGGGAGGAAAATCTACATTAGTAAGCCTTATTCCACGGTTTTATGACGTCACAAAAGGACGCATCTTATTAGACGGCATAGATATTCGCGACATACGCGTCCGCAGTCTGCGCGATCAAATCGGGATGGTGTTCCAAGATAGTTTTTTATTTAGCGATTCGGTGAAAGAAAATATTTTGCTCGGAAAACCAGGTGCGACAGACGAAGAAGTGATTGCCGCCGCAAAAGCGGCCAACGCTCACGATTTTATTATGAATTTGCCGGACGGATATGATACGAAGGTCGGAGAACGCGGCATTAAATTATCCGGCGGGCAAAAACAGCGAATCGCCATCGCCCGTGTCTTTTTGAAAAATCCTCCGCTTCTTATTTTTGACGAAGCAACATCAGCGCTTGATCTAGAAAGCGAGCATTACATTCAAGAGGCAATGGAACGGCTCGCGAAAAATCGGACTACGTTTATCGTTGCCCATCGCCTGTCAACGATTACTCATGCGGACCGGATTTTTCTTATCGAAGATGGAAAGATTGTTGAAAGCGGCACACATGATGAATTAATGGCCAGAAAAGGACAATATTATCACTTATTTACGATTCAACAATTGAATTACACGGAGTGAAAAAATGTTTATATTATCGAAAAATAAGAGTTAGAAACGGTCTTGCAAAGTTGCTAAGGCCGTTTTTTATTTAGATAATATGAACCTCTCCCTCCTTTTCTTTGTTTATTAGTAGGAAAAATATTATTGTTTAGTAAATTAAAGGAAAAACAGTTTTACATGCTGTAAGACTGTTTTTTATTATTATTTTGTCTGTTTAGATAATTTTAATTTTTTGTAAATATTATATTGTCTTATCGAAATTTTCGTGGCATAATTTTGATTAAAATTAATAAATAAAATATTCTATCAATTCCGTTAGAAGAGAGGTGAAATAATGGAAGATGTACGAGTGCTGGAAGTAAAAGGATTGAAAACATCTTTTTTTACGGATGAAGGAGAAATTCCTGCCGTTGATGGCGTTGATTTTTACATAAACGAAGGGGAAATTTTAGGAGTCGTCGGAGAATCAGGATGTGGAAAAAGCGTCACCTCGCTGTCGATTATGGGCTTATTGCCGAAAGGGGTCGGGCGCATCGTTGATGGCGACATTATCTTCAAAGGTGAAAATCTCGTTCATGCAACGGAAAAGCGGATGAAGCAAATTCGCGGCAATGAAATCGCGATGATTTTCCAAGAACCGATGACCTCATTAAATCCGCTATTTACGATTGGAGACCAGCTAATTGAGGCGATTCGCATACATACGAAAATGAGTAAGAAAGAAGCGAAAGCAAGAGCCGTCGAGATGTTAAAGCTGGTTGGCTTGCCGCGCGCAGAACAGATTGTCGATGAATATCCGCATCAGCTCTCTGGCGGGATGCGCCAGCGTGTGATGATTGCGATGGCGATGGTATGCAATCCATCATTATTAATTGCTGATGAGCCAACAACGGCGCTCGATGTGACGATTCAGGCGCAAATTTTAGAGTTAATGAAGGAACTGAATAAAAACTTTCGCACATCGATTATGATGATTACGCACGATTTAGGGGTAGTCGCTGAGGTATGTGAACGCGTGATCGTCATGTATTCAGGAAAAATTGTGGAAGAAGGCGATGTACGAACGATTTTTAAAAACCCAAAACATCCTTACACGATCGGTCTCATTCAATCGGTGCCGGATATTCGGACAAAAAAGGAACGATTATATTCCATTCCGGGAAATGTGCCAAAACCAGGATCGGTTCGGCAAGGATGCCGTTTTGCCGCAAGGTGCGAATATGCGTTTGACCGCTGTTTCCACGAAGATCCAGAATTATATGAAGCGGGAGAACGAGGGCATCGTGTTCGCTGTTTTTTGCCGCTCGGAGAGGAGGAACGAAATCGTGAGCGAACCGCTGTTGCAAGTGAAAGGTCTTAAAAAATATTTTCCGATTACAGGAGGAGTATTTGGAAAAAAAATCGGTGAAGTGAAAGCGGTCGATGATGTCACATTTACCGTTTACAAAGGAGAAACGCTCGGCATCGTCGGGGAAAGCGGCTGCGGCAAATCAACGACCGGCCGGATGCTTCTTCGCTTAATTGAGCCGACAGAAGGTTCGATTGTATTCGAAGGAAAAGAAGTGACAAAGCTATCTAAATCGGAATTACGGAAAATGCGGCGCGATATGCAAATGATTTTCCAAGATCCTTTTGCATCACTGAATCCGCGCCATACGGTTGAAAAAATATTGGAAGAGCCGCTCGTGGTCCATGGAATAGGATCGAAAGAGGAAAGAAAAAAGCGCGTGCAAGAGATGCTCGAAATCGTCGGGCTTGGACGTTATCACGCGAAGCGGTATCCACATCAATTTAGCGGCGGACAGCGGCAGCGTATCGGTATTGCAAGGGCGTTAATGACCAACCCGAAGCTCATTATCGCCGATGAGCCAGTATCGGCGCTTGACGTGTCGATTCAAGCGCAAGTGTTGAATTTGCTAGAAGACTTACAAAAAGAATTTGGACTTACCTATATTTTTATTGCCCATGATTTAGGGGTTGTCCGTCATATTAGCGACCGCGTTGGCGTAATGTATTTAGGTCGTCTAGTCGAATTGGCCGATAGCGATCAATTATATGAATCGCCAAAACATCCGTATACGAAAGCGCTGCTTTCCGCTGTTCCGATTCCAGATCCCGAATATAAAAAGGAAAGCCAGCTGTTATCAGGCGATTTGCCAAATCCCGCAAATCCGCCGCAAGGGTGTGCATTTCATACGCGCTGCAACGCTTGCATGGACATTTGCAAGCAAAAGCGGCCGGAGATGAAAGAAGTAGAAAAAGGCCATTACGTTGCTTGCCATCTTTATTAGTCATTGGCAAGCAACGAAATGATAAAAATGAAATCTAAAGGGGGAACTTATGGTGAGGAAAAAAATATGGATAACATTGCTTGCATTGATGCTTGTATTGTCCATGGCACTAGTTGGCTGTGGAAAATCAGAAAAGACAAGCAGCGGTGAAAAAGGCAAATCATCATCTCAAGACACGCTCGTATATGGACGCGGCGGTGATTCCGTCTCGCTCGATCCAGCTACGGTCACCGATGGCGAATCGTTAAAAGTGACGAAAAACATTTTCGATACACTGCTAGATTATAACGATGGCGATACAACGGTAAAACCGGCGTTAGCGACAAAATGGACGATTTCCGATGATGGATTGACGTACACATTTGAGCTCCGCAAAGGCGTGAAGTTCCATGATGGAACGGATTTCAACGCGGAAGCAGTCGTATTTAACTTCGAGCGTTGGGCGAACGGCAACGCCGAAAAATTCCCGTATTACGGCTCGATGTTTGGCGGCTATAAAAACGATGAAAGCCATGTCATCAAAGAAGTAAAAGCAGTGGACGATTACACGGTTCAATTTGTGTTGAAACGTCCGCAGGCTCCGTTTTTGAAAAACATCGCAATGCCGCCGTTTGCGATTGCCAGCCCGGCAGCGATTAAAAAATCTGGAGACAAATTTGGCGAAAATCCGGTTGGAACTGGTCCATTCGTCTTTAAAGAATGGAAACGAAACGAGCGCATTGTCCTTGAAAAAAATAAAGATTATTGGGAAAAAGGCTATCCAAAGCTTAATCAATTAATCTTTGTTTCGATTCCGGATAACTCTGCTCGCCTAAATGCGCTATTAAAAGGCGAAATTGATTTAATGGAAGATTTGAATCCGAACGATTTGAAACAAATTGAAGGAAATAAAGATTTGCAAGTTTTTAAACGTCCATCGATGAATGTTGGTTACGTCGGATTGACGACGACGAGAGGACCGTTGAAAAACAAATTAGTCCGTCAAGCATTGAACTATGCGGTGGACAAAAAAGCGATCATTGACGCATTTTATGCCGGCCAGGCGGAACCGGCGAAAAACCCGATGCCGCCGAGCATTCCTGGATATAACGATGAAATTCAAGATTATCCGTTTGATTTGAACAAGGCGAAAGAATTACTTGCAAAAGCAGGCTATCCGAACGGTTTTGAAATGGAATTATGGGCAATGCCAGTGCCTCGTCCATATATGCCGGATGGCAAAAAAATAGCGGAAGCACTTCAAGAAAATTTCGCGAAAATTGGTGTAAAAGCGAAAATTGTTACGTATGAATGGGCAACGTATTTAGAAAAAGCAGCAAAAGGGGAAGCAGATGCGTTCTTGCTTGGTTGGACAGGAGATAACGGTGACGCGGACAACTTCTTGTACGCGCTGCTCGACAAGGACAGCATCGGCAGCAACAACTATACGTATTACTCAAATGACGAGCTTCATAAAATTCTAGTCGAAGCGCAAACGATCAGCGATGAAAATAAACGGAATGACCTTTACAAAAAAGCGCAAGAAATTATCAAAGAGGATGCACCATGGATTCCGCTCGTCCACTCGACGCCACTGCTTGCAGGGAAAGCAAACATTAAAGGCTATAACCCGCATCCGACCGGTTCGGATAAATTTACAAAAGTTGAATTCGAATAACAACGTGTGGAGGGGGAGGAGTGCATCCTTCCCTCTTTTTTCATGATCGGTGAAAGGAGTGACAGAAGTGCTTTCTTATACAGTAAGAAGAATATTAATGGTCATTCCTGTATTATTAGGGATGTCTCTTGTCGTTTTTTTCATGATTCGCGCGATTCCGGGCAACCCTGCTCAAGTCATTTTAGGGCAAAAGGCAACGAAAGAAGCGGTTGCCGCATTAACCCATGAGCTCGGATTAGATCAGCCGTGGTATGTTCAGTACATCAAATATTTAGGCGGATTGCTGAGAGGAGATTTAGGAGAATCCATTCGAACAGGAGCGGCCATATCAGAAGAAATTTGGCCATATTTAGCGGCGACCTTAGAACTTTCATTAGCGGCAATGATCATCGCCGTTGTGATCGGGGTGAATGCAGGAATCATTAGTGCTTGGTTTCAAAATTCGTGGTTTGACTACATCGCGATGGTATTAGCTTTAATTGGTGTCTCCATGCCGATTTTCTGGCTTGGGCTGATGGAACAATGGGTGTTTGCGATTCAATTAGATTGGCTGCCGACATCGGGACGCGAAGAAGTACGAAATCCAATTGAACCGATTACCCATTTATATTAATTGATACGCTCCTAGCAGGGAATACTGAGCAATTTATGCAAGTCGTGCAGCACTTAATTTTGCCAAGCGTAGCGCTAGCGACGATTCCGATGGCGATCATTGCCCGGATTACGCGTTCAAGCATGCTCGAAGTGATGAAATCCGATTATATTCGTACGGCAAGAGCAAAAGGATTAAGCATGTTTTGGGTCGTGTACAAGCATTCGTTAAAAAATGCCATTATTCCTGTATTGACGGTAATAGGTTTACAGACAGGCTTATTGCTAGGTGGCGCGATTTTAACGGAAACGATTTTCAGCTGGCCAGGCATCGGCCGCTACATTTACGATGCGATTGGATACCGTGACTATCCGGTTATTCAATCTGGGATTTTAGTAATCGCAACGATTTTTATTTTCATTAATTTAATTGTAGACCTTCTATATGCAGCGATTGATCCGCGCATTAAATATAACTAATTAAAGGGGGAAAGCGGATATGGCGGAACTAGCCCGTAATCAAACGCCGATTCACGCTGTGGAAGAAAAGGAAGAATCTGCTTCCCTGTGGAAAGAAGGATGGCGCAGATTTCGGAAAAATAAAATGGCCCTTGTCGGATTGGGAATTGTTGTCTTTTTTATCTTGCTGGCGATTTTTGCTCCACTGCTTGCGCCTTATGACTTTAAAGAACAAAATTTAGCAGAGCGGCTGCAGCCGCCTTCATCCAAACATTTATTTGGAACAGACGATTTTGGCAGAGATATTTTCTCACGTGTCATTTACGGGCAAGAATCTCGCTATGGGTCGGATTTTTCTCCGTGCTCGGCTCCGTTATTGTCGGCTCGATGCTTGGCATTATTGCAGGATATTACGGGCGCTGGATTGATGGAATTATTTCGCGCTTGTTTGATATTATGCTTGCGTTTCCAAGTATTTTGCTTGCCATTGGGATTGTCGCGGTGCTTGGACCTTCCTTGCAAAATGCGCTGATTGCGATTGCGGTGATTAATATCCCGAACTTCGGACGATTGATTCGCTCGCGTGTATTAAGCATTAAACAAGAAGAATACGTGATGGCGGCAAAAGCAATTGGGATGAGCGATATGCGCATTTTGTTCCATCATATTTTGCCAAACAGTATGGCACCGATTATCGTGCAAGGCACACTGGCGATTGCTACTGCGATTATCGAAGCGGCCGCCCTCGGATTTCTCGGATTGGGGGCACAGCCTCCGAATCCAGAATGGGGGAAAATGTTAGCGGATTCGAAAGACTTTTTGACACAAGCACCATGGACGATGATTTTTCCAGGGCTTGCGATTATGTTAACCGTGCTTGGTTTTAACTTGATGGGCGACGGATTGCGCGATGCGTTGGATCCGCGCATGAAAAACTAATAAAAGAAGGCTATCTCTTTTAGCGGAGATAGCCTTTTTTAGTGACTAGCTAAATTTTTTACTAAGGCAGCATCATGATGATAATGTTGGAAGCTGTCAATCAATTTATCAAGATGTTCTAATTGTTCGCTATAATCGATAATCGCTCCTATTAATGAAAAGAGGTAATATTCGTTTTTTTGCTGGTGATGTGCGTAAAATGCTTCAATTAAACGTGTTCTTTCTTGATAGGTTTCCATCGCTGTTTCTGTACGAGGATGACATTTTGTTTTACCAATAAACTTTAGCAATATTTGTTCATGGTAATGAAGCAGACTGTCTAGTTGTGAGCGGATGGCTTGCTGCAACTCAAGCGGCATGTGGTACAACTCGTTTTCAAAACGATGAAGAATTTTTAATGTATCGAGCGCTCTGTTTGCGACTACGATCATTTGCCGATATAGCACAAGTTTTCGTGATTTTTGAAAACGATTTTTTCGCGAGTACGTGCGCTCTTCTTTATACATTAAGTAAAGATGCTCGAGTTTTGTCATATCTTCTTTCATTTTTTCAATGTCTTCTTTTAAAATATGGTGCTCGGACGCATGCCTTATATGGATGCGAATCCATTTTAAAATATTTTCCGTGTTTTCATTAATTTGTGCATATAGCCTTTTTTCATATTTTGGAGGAAGAAAAATTAAGTTGACGATAAAGGCAGCGAATACCCCGAGCATAATGGTGGAAAACCGGATAACGGCAAATTTGATAAACTCTCTGTCAGTATATTCCATAATCGCGATAACGGTAACTAATGCTACCGATATCGTTGACTCGAGGCGCATTTTTAAGCAAAGAGCGATAACGATCATGAGCGTAAGGCCGATAATGAACGGGTCACGTCCGAACAAAAGAACAGCAATAATGGCAAATGCAGCGCCAATGATATTGGCTTGGACTTGTTCAATCAATGATAAATAGGAACGGTAAATCGTCGGCTGCATTGCAAAAACTGCGGAAATTCCCGCAAATACAGGAGAGGGAAAGTGTAATAGGGATGCTAGAAAAAGCGCTAATGTAACGGCGATTCCCGTTTTGAAAATGCGGGCACCGAGCTTCATTGTATGTTCAAACCTTTCCTCCTTAGTTCTTATAAACAATTTAGTACTATACACGCTTTTATATATGATATCAAGTGGAAAATATACATGAAATGTTTTTTAAATGACGAAGGGAAACGTATGATGCTTGCTAACTGGGTGTTTAAAATCTCCTCTGTGCAAATAGAGGTGCGAAAAAACAAATGAAAAGATAAAAGGCTACATATACAGTTTAGCATGTATAAACACAGGTGGTAAAAAAATAGATATGACGATTTTCGGTCTAGGTGATTATATGAGGCGGTTAATAACAAAATTCCTGTTCAAAAAGTTACCGAGTATGTCAGAATAAAAAGGAGTATCCCGCTAGTTGTGGGATACTCTTTTCATCATTCTGTTGAAACGGAAGGATCGGCTTGTTCTTTTGTCGGAATCACCTGGAAGAAATGGTTTTCCGGTTTTTCAAGAAGCGGCTGTAATGATTGCGATTCTTCGTGCTGACCGTGTTCTTTTAATAGTTCAATGTATTTCGATAACAATTCTTGTACATCCGATTTTCCACGTTCGTTCAGTGGCTCGAGGCGTACTTGCGCTCCTTTTGCGATGCGGCGTTCCAATGCCGCCTTTGTTAACCCCATTTCCGGTTGGTGGCGCAAGTAGACGACTCCACCTGTCATTCCGGCGCAAATCCATGGACCTGGGTCGCCAAGAACAATGCCGCGTCCATTTGTCATATATTCGAAGGCAAATCCTTTAATGTTCGCACGTGTGCCGATATTTCCATGTTCTTTTTCCGGAATTGGCGTTGTCACTTGGCCGCCGATGATCATATCCGCACCAGACAGACGAATGCCAGCGCGTGCGTCCGCGTTTCCTTGCACGATGAACAAACCTTTTTGCGCCCCGTATCCGAAGCCTTTGCCAACGGAGCCGTTATAAAATTTTCCGTCTTTTCCCTTTGCTTTCAAAATGAAAATGCTGCCGCCAAATGCGGTTTTTCCAACGCCGTCCTGTCCGCCGCCGTCGACATGGATATGGATGCCGTGAGTGTTGTAAGCGCCGAGCCCGTTTCCAGGAATCGAGCCGTTTTTGTAGCGCAATGTGACATCTGGCAACTTTTTGTACGATCCGTCGAGACGACCGCGCACGCGGTGGCAAGAAACACGGCTGCCGAGAACGCGCTGTTCGGACGTGACGGTCGTAAATTCACGGGAACGATGCAAATCTTCCACATAGTAATCGAGATATTCCGCCCCAGCAGCAACGAGCAATGATGGTTCCTCTGCGCTTGCCGCTGCTTCTTTTTGCGCCATTTGCTCCACTTCAAGCACTTCAAGCAAGTTTGATAGATTCAATTGCTCTAGTCCTCTTGTTTGCTCTAATAAGTCAGAGCGGCCGACGATATCTTGCAGGCGAGTAAATCCAAGAGAAGCTGTTAATGCTTTTAATTCGTTTCCAAACGAGGTGAATAAGTTGACTAATCCTTGCACTGCCGTCTCGAATTGCCGCGGAACAAAACGGCGCAATCCGTGTTCTTTTGCTTGCGCAACCGATTCGATTTGAGTGGCGATTCCGACATGGCACGTATCTAAATGACAGCCGCGGCACGTCGTACAGCCGATCGCAATCATCGATAGCGTACCAAAGCCGATGCGGTTGGCCCCCAGCAACATCACTTTGAGAACGTCAAGTGCGCTTTTAATGCCGCCGTCCGCCCAAATTTCGACTTTGTTTCGCAAACCGGCTTCAAGAAGGGCGTTATGAGCGGCCTTTACCCCGATTTCCACCGGAAGGCCGACATGTTGCAGCGCATGGATGCGCGCCGCTCCGGTTCCGCCATCGAAACCGCTTAGTGTAATAATGTCCGCTCCCGCTTTGGCGATGCCGACTGCAATCGTCCCGATGTTTGGCACGACCGGCACTTTGACGGCGACTTTTGCTTTGTCGTTTGCCGTTTTTAATTCAGCGATCATTTGTGCCAAGTCTTCAATCGAATAAATATCATGGTTATTCGATGGAGAAATTAAGTCCGAACCGATGGTTGCGTTACGCGCTTCGGCGATTTTTGCCGTTACTTTTGACCCCGGCAAGTGGCCTCCTTCACCTGGTTTTGCTCCTTGGCCGATTTTAATTTCCAATAGATTCGAAGAGTTTAACAGTTCCGCGTTCACTCCAAAACGGCCTGATGCAATCTGCTGGCCGCGAGTACGCGGGTATTTGCCGAGCATATCTTTAATTTCGCCGCCTTCGCCGTTTAAGCTGACCATGTTCAAGCGGTCTGCCGCTTCCGCATAAGCGCGGAACGCCACTTCGTTTTGCGAACCGAACGACATCGAAGCAATGACGAACGGCAGGCTATGTTCGCCGACGCTAATATCGACTTTTTCGACAGGAACTTGTTTTTCCGTTTTCTTTATATCTAACAAATGGCGAATCGTTGTCGGTGTTTCGGTTTCGAGCTCGTTCATTTTTTCTCGATAGTTATCATATGATCCTGTTTGGGCGACCTCTCCAATCGCCTTCCAAATGCGAGGGAAGAGGTGGTACGTTTTTCCCGGCTTGGCGTTTTCGTTGGCGTAGTCTTCGGCACGGGCGATTGCGTCTTGTTTCAGTGCTTCGAAATCGTATTTCAACGAGTCAGAGCCAAAGAAGTTGACAATGTTTAATACATCGGCGATTTCATCATGCAGGCCAATCGATGAGAAGAGGCGGCTGTATCCGCGCAATTCGTGAATGCCAATCGTTGAAATCACTTTTTCTAATCCTTTATTGAGCGCTTTAAATAGGTTGGCAACAGGTGCAGTCGACTCTTCCGACGCAACCGTCGCAAACATGAGATAAGGGCTGATCGCGTTTGCTCCTAATCCATAGGCGACGACAAAATCATGAAGGGAGCGAATCGCGCCGGAACGAAGCAAAATGGAACAATCGCGGCGCAAGTCTTGTTTTGTTAACGATTGATCGATGGCCGATGTGATGAGCAACGGGTCAATCCATAAGTTTCCGTTTTGATGTGCTTCTGCATCATCAATGACGAGCAAGGTCTTGCCGGAACGAACCGCTTCACATGCTTCGTTAGAAAGACGCTCTAGCGCCTGCGGAATGGTTTCTTCCGCCGTAAATGTCGCCGACAGGATGTGCGCTAATTGTTTTTCTCGGAACGAATGAACAATTTGGTCGTACGAAGGATGATGTAATTCTGTCGCGCAGTCGTTTCCGATTTTTCCTTCGATGAGAATCGGCGAGCTGAGCTCGATAACATATGACGTTTCTGTTTTATCTACAAGAGATGGCCGTTTTCCAATGACAGTTCTTGTTGAAAAATGTTCCATTTCACGGTCGCGGTCAATGGCTGGATTGGTGACGACGGCGACGCTTTCTTTAATGAAATCTGCGAGATTTTTCCGATTCGGATTAATAGCCGCAAGCGGCGCGTCATGACCTAACGAGCGAATCGGCTCCGCACCTTTTTCCGCCATTTGTTCTAAAAGTTGAATATGTTCTCTGTCCCAGCCGAACGCGGCATATTGACCGTTATGCACTTTTGTCGGCACAAAAGTAAATACGTGATTTTCCAGTTTCGGAACATCGAGACGTTTTCGGAAGTTAGTAATGTCAAACCGTTTCGAAAAACGGGCATATACTTCTTCCTGAAACTGTTCGTATTCCAACACTTGAATGACGCCGCCGAACCATGTTAAGCCAATTTTTTCCCCTGGTGCGAGCGGCTTTGGTTCTCCCGTATATTCGCTTGCCGGAATGATTCCTGGTTCTGACGCAAAAACAAATCGTTTTTCCGTTTCTAATTTCCAAAGTGGGCGTAATCCGAGCGCGTCGACGCTGAAGACCGCTTCGTCCTCGTAGCGGGAGATAATTGCTGCCGGCCCTTGGGCGAAATGCCCCCATGATTCACGGATGTACGTATACAAGTCTTGGAGGTGCTCTGGATACGCTTTAATTTCATTCACGATAGGCGGGAACAATATATCCATCGCTTCAAATAAGCTATAATCATAACGGCAGATAAGCGTTTCCAACGTACGGCTTAAATCTTGGGAGTCACTGCCGTCATTTGTCAATGGGACACCAATCATCACTGCTTCGTCACGCAGCTTTGCAATTGTGTTGATTTCGCCGTTATGAGCTAACACGCTAAACGGTTGGACACGAAAAAAGTTAGAAAGTGTATTCGTCGAGTAACGGTTATGTCCTAACGTCATGGTCGATGCGATAAACGGATGTGCCAAGTCATGATAGTATTTTGGCAAAATATCTCCGGCTCCCATCACTTTATACACAACGTGAAAATTGTTTAAAGAGGCAACATGAACATTTTCATCTTTCTCGATTTCAATCATTAGATCAAATAATCGTTTTGTAAGCTGCGCATTGTCGCTTGGCAATAAGGCGACTTGCCAAAATACCGGTTCTTGCCGAAGCGCGATTGGGCCTAACGCACTGGAGGAGGTCACACGGTCAGATTCAAAAATCAATAAGAAACCTGTTTTTTTGAATAACTGTTTGATCTTCGTTTTTATATGGTCTACATCAGCAGAACGATCGATGAAAAGATGGCCGACGGTAAAACTTTCGTCGTTTGCTATTTCTGGATTTTGACCGACGTTTGCGAGTTTTTCCATCCAAAGTTTTCTTGGAATATCCATATGAATGCCGACGCCGTCTCCCTCGCCATTAATAAATCCGGCGCGGTGATTCATTTTGACAAGCGCGTCAATACATGTCATAATGTTTTCTCGGGTTGGAATACGTTGTTTTTCGATAGCGGCGACAATGCCGCAAGCATCATGTTCTACTTGATGAAAGTTTTTAAAATGGTTAGGGTTCCAACGTTGTCTCATAACGTAAGCGGCGCTAAAGCGGGAACGTTCCTGCTTTTCGCCATTCACCTCCCGTGTTGAATAAACATAAGCGGCAATTTTGATCTTAATTTTCAGAATTTATAACCTATAATATCATGATTGCATATCCAAATCAATTATTTATTCATTTTCTTGGATAATTATATTCATCATATTTTATGTTTTTTGCAAACGTTTTCGACAACTTAACAATAATCCCAGGAGGGGATTCCTCCTGGGATTATTGCATAATTATTCATTTTTTAATTGTTTAAATGCATTTTCCACCGCTTTGAGCGTATATTCCACGTCTTCTTCGGTATGAGCAAGCGTAACAAACCATGCTTCATATTTGGAAGGAGCGAGGTTGATGCCTTGCTTTAACATAAGCTTAAAGAACTTCGCAAACATTTCTCCATCGCTTCGTTGGGCTTGTTCATAGTTTTCGACTTTTTCTGTTGTGAAGTAGACGGTGAATGCACCTTTCAAACGATTGATTGTTATAGGAATGCCGTATTTGTTTGCGTGAAGAAGTATGCCTTCTTCCAGCATCGCGCCGAGCTTGTCAAGATATTCGTACACGCCGTCTTGCTTGAGCACTTCAAGACAGGCGATACCGGCAAGAATCGACGCTGGGTTTCCTGCCATCGTTCCTGCTTGGTATGCCGGACCGAGCGGCGCGACTTGTTCCATAATGTCTTGGCGGCCACCATATGCACCGATTGGCAGACCGCCGCCAATAATTTTTCCAAGCGCGGTTAAATCCGGTTCGATCCCTAATAAATTTTGCGCCCCGCCGTACATAAAGCGGAATGCGGTAATCACTTCATCGTAAATGACGAGGGCTCCCGCTTGATGGGCAATTTCATTGATTGCCTCTAAAAAGCCTGGTTTTGGTGTAACGATCCCGAAGTTTCCGACGATTGGTTCCACAAGCACAGCGGCAACTTGGTCTCCCATACGTCCATCGCTTGTTTAAACGAGTCGACATCATTGTACGGCACAGTGATTACTTCTTGGGCGATGCTTTTTGGCACACCTGCGGAATCTGGAGTTCCTAACGTTGATGGACCGGAGCCGGCAGCGACAAGGACAAGATCGGAATGTCCGTGATAACAGCCGGCAAATTTGACAATTTTATCACGGCCCGTATAAGCGCGCGCCACGCGAATCGTGGTCATGACCGCTTCCGTTCCTGAATTGACAAAACGCACTTTTTCTAAAGACGGAATCGCTTCTTTTAACATTTTTGCAAAGGTAATTTCATGCGGCGTGGGTGTGCCGTAAAGGACGCCAGTTTCTGCGGCGCGCTGAATCGCTTTTGTAATGTGTGGATGGGCATGGCCAGCTATAATTGGTCCGTATGCCGCCAAATAGTCGATATATTTATTGCCGTCAACGTCCCAAAAATAAGCGCCTTGCGCGCGTTCCATGACGACCGGCGCTCCGCCGCCGACCGCTTTATATGAGCGGGACGGGCTGTTGACGCCGCCGACGATATGCTGCAATGCTTCTTGATAAAGCTGTTCTGATTTCGTAAATTGCATCGTTCAAATCCTCCTATTATTTCATTGCCGATTTTTATTTTAACATAAAGCATACCATTTGTTTCGGGATGTGACTTCAGATAAACTATTGCCTATGTGGAGGGAGTGTAACATGAACGTCATTGAAGTAGAAAACTTAAGAAAAGAATTTAAATCGTATTCAAGTCGCTCTGGCTTATTCGGAGCGTTTCGCGATTTATTTACACGAAATTATAAAATCATTCGCGCTGTCAACGACATTTCGTTTACTGTAAAGCAAGGTGAAATGGTCGGCTATATTGGGGAAAATGGTGCGGGGAAATCGACAACGATTAAAATGCTGACGGGAATTTTGACGCCGACATCCGGTAAAGTGCTCGTCAACGGCATGAATCCGCATAAAGAGAGGGAAGCGTTCGTTCGAACCATCGGCGTTGTGTTCGGGCAGCGCTCCCAACTTTGGTGGGATATCGCCGTCCAAGAGTCATTTCGACTGTTGAAAAAAGTGTACCGTGTATCGGATCAAGACTACAAAGAACATATGGAACATGTCATTGAAACGCTCGATATCGGTCCTCTGTTGGACAAGCCGGTTCGCAAGCTGTCGCTTGGACAGCGGATGCGCTGTGAGCTGGCCGCTGCGCTTATTCATAACCCGCCGCTTTTATTTTTAGATGAACCGACGATTGGCTTGGATGTGCTTGTAAAACTGAAAATCCGTCAGTTTTTAAAAGAAATTAATGAGAAATACAACACAACCATTTTATTAACGACCCATGATATTTCCGACATCGAAGCGTTATGCGAACGCGTCATTATGTTGGATGAAGGAAAAATCATTTACGATGGCTCACTGCAAAAGCTAAAAGAGAATTGGGGAGAAGGGAAACAAATTCAATTTACGTTCGCAAGCGAAATTACGTTAGATGCTTTAAAGGAATTGACCGATGGTTTGCAAGTAACATGGAAAAAAGGGGAGCAAGCAAACGTCTGGACAGCAAATATAGCGCCATCGCTTCTGCCTGAAGTCATTAGCCGCGTTGTTTCCCGCTATTCGATTCAAGATATGAACATTAATGAAATTTCTACGGAAGAAATTATCCGCAACATCTATGAAGAAGGTGTTGTGCATGGATAAATATATCGAAATGATTCGCATCCGCTTTTTAATGATGCTTGCTTACCGGACGAATTATTACACAGGTATTCTCATTTATGCTATTAACATCGCGGCGTACTATTTTCTTTGGTCGGCGATTTATGGCGGCAAATCGGCGATGCAAGGCATGTCGATGGAGCAAATGACAACGTATGTTGCCATTTCATGGATGGCGCGGGCGTTTTATTTCAATAATATCGACCGTGAAATCGCCATGGAGATTAGAGAAGGAAGAGTGGCGACAGAGCTTATTCGTCCTTACAGTTATCTTGGAATGAAAACGATGCAAGGATTAGGGGAAGGAATCTTTCGTTTGTTGTTTCTTTCGCTTCCGGGAATTTTTTTTGTCGCTTTATTTTTGCCCCTCCGTTTTCCAACCGATGTTCATACATGGATGTTTTTCACATTGTCGATTATGTTTAGTTTTATTATTAATTCGGAGTTGAATTTGCTTGCAGGCATTGTCACGTTTTTTACCCTTAACAATGAAGGGTTATTGCGTGCAAAGCGGTTTGTGGTCGACTTGTTTTCCGGACTTATTTTGCCAATCAGCTTTTATCCGGATTGGGCGCAAGCGGCAATGAAATACTTTCCATTTCAAGGAATTAGCTATATTCCAAGCATGATTGTGACAGAAAGCTTTCAAGGGCAAGAAATCATCCGCGGCCTTTTGTTTCAGTTTGCATGGTGCGTGCTGTTGCTCATCCCGATTCAGCTATTGTGGCGAGCGGCGAAAAAACAGCTTGTCATTCAAGGAGGGTGAGTCGTGTTTTACGTATCGATCTTTTTTCAGTATATGGCGCAATACATGAAAACAAAGTTGCAATATCGCGCTGATTTGCTTGTCGAGTTCATTTCTGATTTGATGTCGCAGGCGGTCAATCTTGTTTTTCTTCTTGTTGTGTTTGGACATACGACGTTATTGCACGGCTGGACGCGCGAGGAAATTTTGTTTATTTACGGCTTTTTCTTAGTGCCATATGCGGTGTTCGGAGCGTTTTTTAACATTTGGGATTTTAACGAGCGCTATATTGTGCGTGGAGAAATGGACCGTGTGTTGACGCGTCCGGTTCACAGCTTATTTCAAATTATTCTCGAACGCATGGAGTTAGAGTCGCTTCTTGGCGGAGTGACAGGCATGATCATTATGGTGTATGCAGGTGCGCGCTTGCATCTTTCGTTGCATTGGTATGATATTTTTATGTTTATTTTGCTTGTACTAGGTGGGGCGCTTATTTACGCGGGAGTATTTGTGTCATTGGCGACGATTAGTTTTTGGGCCGATGCTCGTACATCGATTATTCCGATGATGTACAACATCAGCAACTATGGGCGCTATCCGATTGATATTTACCACCGCATCATCCGCTATATTTTAACGTGGATTCTGCCGTTTGCGTTCGTTGGCGTGTATCCGGCGTCTTATTTTCTCGGCAAAAAAGAGTGGTACGGATATGCGTTTTTTACTCCAGTCATGGGAATCATCTTTTTTACGATTGCCGTGTTTTTGTGGAACGCAGGGGTAAAACGATATCGAGGTGCAGGGAATTAAAAAGAGGGAGAATCCGAAAGGAAGTAAAAATTCCTTAAAGGGGTTGCCCTCTTATTTTTTTTATGAAAATGAGTATATACAGACCATTTTTTTCGTTTATTGGATTGCTTGCAGGAACTGAATGTAGTGATACAAAAATACTGTTGTGCGGCCAAAATGTTAACAAAAAAGACAAATTTCTCTTACTAGTTGATACTTGATAAAGTTTGTGAAACAATGCACAATATATTTGTGAATAATTTCACAAACTAATTTTGGGAAAGGATGACAGACAACTATGAAAAGACAATGCATGAATCGAGTGGCACTTATAGGAACAGGATTCGTTGGGGCCAGCTATGCATTTGCCCTTATGAATCAAGGAATCGCGGATGAATTAGTGTTGATTGATGTGAATAAAGAGAAGGCAGCGGGCGACGTGATGGACTTAAATCATGGAAAAGTATTCGCGCCGAAGCCAATGAATATATGGCATGGAGATTATCAAGATTGCCGAGATGCCGATTTGGTGGTTATTTGTGCAGGTGCTAACCAAAAGCCAGGGGAAACAAGGCTCGATCTTGTTGACAAAAACATGAATATCTTTAAAACGATTGTCGATTCTGTGATGAGATCAGGGTTTGATGGAATCTTTCTTGTCGCGACGAATCCAGTAGATATCTTAACGTATGCTACTTGGAAATTCAGCGGGTTACCGAAAGAACGGGTGATAGGCTCGGGAACGATTCTGGATACGGCAAGATTCCGCTTTTTGCTAAGCGAATACTTTCAAGTAGCTCCGACTAATGTACACGCGTATATTATCGGAGAGCATGGGGATACAGAATTGCCTGTTTGGAGCCATGCGGAAATTGGAAGTGTTCCAATCGAACAAATATTGTCGCAAAACGATCGCTATAGAAAAGAGGATTTAGAAAATATCTTCGTCAATGTTCGTGATGCGGCATATCAAGTTATTGAGAAAAAAGGCGCAACTTATTACGGCATTGCGATGGGACTCGTCCGCATTACACGTGCTATTTTGCACAATGAAAATGCTATTTTAACCGTTTCTGCTTATCTAGATGGTCAATATAATGAGCAAAACGTTTATATTGGTGTACCTGCTATTATCAACCGAAACGGTATTCGCGAGGTAATGGAATTGAAGTTAAATGAAACAGAACAACAGCAATTTCATCATAGCGTAACTGTATTAAAAGACATTCTTTCACGTTATTTTAATGATGTAAAGTAATAAAATACTGACTTAGAATAATAACAAGGTGAGCAACATGTGGATACAACATTACAATTCTTTCGATAATACGTATCTTTCTGCACTCATTGCGGCGCTTCCAATTGTTTTATTTTTATCATGTTTAACCGTGTTTAAAATGAAGGGAATAAAAGCCGCTTTTCTCACTCTTTGTTTTGGATTAGTGACAGCTGTTTTGTTTTTTCATATGCCGATTTCAAAGGCGATTGCTGCTTCCATCTATGGAATCGCAAACGGTTTATGGCCTATTGGCTATATTGTGATCATGGCTGTCTGGCTATATAAAATCGCTGTGAAAACAGGGAAGTTTGATATGATCCGTGGGAGTATCGCAAACATTTCTGAGGATCAGCGGCTTCAATTGTTGCTCATCGGTTTTAGTTTTAACGCATTTTTAGAAGGAGCTGCGGGATTCGGCGTTCCGATTGCCATTTCGGCTGCTTTACTTTCGGAATTAGGATTTCATCCATTAAAAGCCGCCGCTCTTTGTTTAATTGCCAATGCTGCATCTGGCGCGTTTGGAGCGATTGGGATTCCGGTTATTGTCGGAGCACAAATGGGAGATTTAACTCCGATTGAGCTATCTCGTACACTTGCTTGGATTTTGCCATTGATCACGTTTTTCGTTCCGTTCTTATTAGTGTTTATTTTAGATAAATGGAAAGGCGTTAAAGAAACATTGCCTGCTCTTTTAGTGGTAAGCGGAAGTTATACCATTGTGCAAACATTGACAATCATTGTGCTCGGTCCGGAATTGGCCAACATTTTAGCGGCGCTTGTCAGTATGGGGGCATTAACTATTTTCTTAAGAAAATGGCAGCCGTCACATATATATCGAGTAAATCAGGATGAAGAAGCTGTAGAAAAATCTAAATACAGTTTGAAAGAAATCATCAGTGCGTGGTCTCCTTTTTATATTTTAACGTTAATCGTTATTATCTGGAGTCTGCCGGGTTTTAAAGCACTGTTTGCTGAAGGTGGAGCGCTGCATAAAACTACGCTTTTGTTTAAAGTGCCATTTTGCATGGGGAAGTCGTAAAAACTCCTCCGGTGGCACCGGCACAGGCTGCATTAGATGCTATATTTAAGCTGGATCTTGTATCCGCAACAGGTACAGCGATTTTATTAGCGGTGCTGTTGACAGTGATGTTCAGCAAAAATATTACGTTCGCTGAGGGAATACAAAGTTTAAAAGAAACATGTAAAGAACTTTCGATTCCTGTATTGACTATTTGTTTTATCATGGGGTTTGCCAACTTAGCCAACTATGCGGGTTTATCCTCTACGATTGGTTTGGCATTAGCGAAGACAGGGGATGTATTTCCGTTCGTTTCCCCGTTATTAGGATGGCTCGGTGTGTTTATTACAGGATCTGTCGTAAGCAACAATGCTTTATTTGGCCATTTACAAGTGGTTACAGGAACGCAAATAGGGACAAGCTCTTCGTTATTGCTTGCTGCCAATACTAGCGGGGGAGTGATGGGAAAACTCATCTCTCCGCAATCCATCGCCATTGCAACTGCTGCAGTGCAAGAAACTGGAAGAGAATCTAACTTGTTTAAAATGACGATTTATTATAGCTTGATCCTGCTGTTGTTTGTGGGAGTATGGACATACGTTCTTTCGATCATAGGAATGTAGATAATTATAGCTTGTTATTAAGTTAAGCACGGTGTATAGATAAAAAAGATATATTCTGCGGCCTTTTTCCGAATCTATGTACTGGGAAAAGGCCGCATTTAATTTACATTACTTGCTCCACCTTTTTCGTGTAAAGCGAACGAATCAAGAAATAGTAACCAAGTTGAACAACGAAAAAGATGATAATGACAAGCGCGCTCGTTTTGACGACGGAGCCGGAGACCATGTTTTGCAGCATTTTAAAGGCAAAGCCGGCATGGACGGTGGCAACGACAAACGGAATGAAAAAGAGAATCCCTACTTGCTTTGCCGCAATTTGCTTCATTTCTTTCCATGTCAAACCGAGTTTGGATAGCGCTTCGTATTGCTTGCTGTCCTGTTCCAAATCGTTATAAAGCTTAAAATATAAAATGCTGTCAGCAGCTAAAAAGAAGAGGACACTGACGAAAAAACCAATAAAGAGCATTAAGGAGAAAACTTGTTTCATTCGGTTAAAGAATTCTAAACGATTGGTCAAATCGACATCATCTTTTTGAATCAAGCGGTTCAGTTTTTTGATTACTGATGTTTTTACTTCCCAATTTTTATATGATATACCAGCATAATATTGAATCGTTTCTTCTGCCGCGAGACGATGAAATTTATCATATAAATGATCAGGAACAACTAACATATATCCGATAACCCCCGAAGGATTGATGACTGGCTGGGGAATCGATTTAGCCAATGGAACCACCATCGTCTCATTACTATTTTTTATGGCAATCGCAATTTGTTTTCCTTTAATAGGTTCGTACCCTTGGTCAGGGGTAGGTTGCATATAGGCAGCTGTATTTGCTGGTAGCGATATATGCGGCTGACCAGCCAAATCCGCGAATCGATTGTAATCTGTTACACGCATAAGAACAAGATGTTGCATTACATGATCGTTAGGTTTCTTTGGATTATACGCCCGGATGAAAGCGGCCTTATGACTAGTGAAAGAAATATGCTCATCATGTAAAGCATTTTTTAGTATTTGCAATTTGTTTTCGAAAGCTTTTGGCTCTTTTTTTGATATAAGGGCAATCGCGTGCGGGAACCGCGCTTCTGCTTCTGCTTTTTTGCCAAAATAAAGGTTGGCAAGCACCCCGGTAGAAGTAAAGGTCACCGCCGTTAAAATCGTCACCATGCTTAAAATTCTCGCGTTATCTTTCAGTTTATATGTTAGTTCTGCGGCGGTAATTAAGTTTGTGCCGCGATAATAGGAGTGCTTTTGCTTTTTATAGTATCGCAAAAGCCCAATGCTCGATTGCGTATATAGAAAGTACGTTCCAATAATGACGAGCAGTAGAATTGGAAGGACGCGTTTCATCATTTGCATGATGTTGGAGGTATAGGCTAAATAGTATCCAATCGCCAAGCAGATAACCGCAAGCATCGAAAGCCAGAGCGAGTAGACAGGCGGTTTTTTCGGCTTTTTCGCCGACATTAATAAATCAATAATTTGCGAAGAACGGATCGTGATGAGCGTCATGATCGTAATTGCCTCAAATGTCACCAGAAACACGATGGCGGTAGTGGCGACCGCTTTCCAAGCAATATAGTAAGATAGCGGCGATGGCAAGTCTAACATAACAGAAAACATCATGAAAAAGATTTTTGTCAATAAGGCGCCAAACACCATTCCTGTTGCAATCGAAAGAAGGGCGATAATTGAGTTTTCGATTACGATTAATTTATTCAGCTGGCCGCGCGTAATACCGAGCAACGTCAGCAAGCCAAAATCTTTTTTACGCAATTTTAAAAACGAGCTTGTCGAATAAAAAATGAAAAATACAGAAAAAAGAAAGACGATGACCTCAGCGGCAAAGATTCCTCTTCTTACTGAGGGACGAATCGTTCCATTCACTACATCAGGATGAAAAATAAATGCAGCGTACATAAAAAAGACAGTGACGGCGAAAGTGCTGCTCAAAAAGTAGGCGGCATATCGGCTAAAGTTACGTCTCACATTATGAAGGGCGAATTGTCGAAATGTCATTGACGTTCCCTCCTAATAGTGACAGCATGTCCAGAATATCTTGAAAAAACGCCTGACGGTTATGTCCTCTGCGTATCTCTGTGAACCATTTGCCGTCTTTGATGAAAATAATGCGCTCACAATAGCTCGCTGCAAAAGGATCATGCGTAACCATCATGATGGAAACGTTCTTTTCCTGATGCAATGCTGTTAATGTTTCCATCACATCTTTTGAAGATTTTGAGTCCAGATTCCCGGTCGGCTCATCGGCAAAAATGAGCAGCGGTTCATGAATAATCGCCCGTGCAATTGCAGCGCGCTGCTGCTGTCCGCCTGAGACTTCATATGTCCGCTTATCGAGAATCCCTTCAATACCTAAAGTGGAAGCCACTGTTTGCAATCGTTGTTCCATTTCTTTAACGGGAATTTTGTCCAATGTGAGTGGAAGAATGATATTTTCTCCGATGGTTAACGTGTCTAGCAAGTTGAAGTCTTGGAATACAAAGCCGAGTTTTCGTCTGCGAAACAAAGCAAGCTCTTTTTTCGAAAGCTGCGATAGATTTTTCCCCTCTACCAACACTTCTCCCGTAGTCGGCTGGTCGATGGTTGCCAAAATATTAAGCAAGGTTGTTTTTCCGCTTCCGGATGGCCCCATGACTCCGACAAATTCCCCTTTTTCAATCGATAAACTGAAATTATCTAACGCCCGGTGCGCGGCCGATTGGCTAGAACGATATATTTTCGTAATCGAGTTTGCTTGCAGGATCGTCATAAAAAAAATCCTCCCTTATGTTCTTCTACTGTCGATTATACGGAGGGAGAACATGTGAACATATCGATTTTTCTTACAATGTCTGCTTGTTTTCTTACATTTTTGTCACATTGTAAAAAGTGATCGTGACGGTTGTTCCTTTTCCTTCTTCAGCAGAAATGGTAATTCCGTGGCCAAGATGGTCAACAATTTGTTTGACAAGGTATAACCCCATTCCAGTGGATTCGCGAAACCTACGCCCATTCATACCAGTGAAAAAAGGTTCAAATACGCGTCCGATATCTTGTTTTGGAATGCCGACTCCAAAATCTTGAACGGACAAAAACACTTCGTTTTCACGTTGAACAGCAGAAAGCACGATTTGGTTGCTGACGTTTTTTGAATATTTGATGGCATTGATGACGATTTGGCTAAGAGCGAACTGAAACCATTTTGATCCGTTTCTACGAAAATCGTTTCGGGAATTTCCACGATGGGGTGAATGCGATTGCGAATAAAAGAGCGTTTGTAATGTTGAATGACATGGTTGACCATTGTTTTTAGCGGCAGCCGCTTTACATGAAAATCATGAGAAAAACGTTTTATTCGTTCCGAATACAGGGCCAGCTCCAATCCATGTTGCAGTCGTTCGAGTTCTTCGCGCATGCTATTCACAAATTCTCGGTCGAATTGGTCTTGAATGTCAAAGTTTTGCAAAAGTAAATCCATGACAGAAACCGGTGTTTTCATCTGATGTACCCATTGGTTCATAAATAATGATGCATCGTCCATTTCTTTATGCAATGCTTGCAGTTCTTTTGTGTAATAACGATACTGCGAGTGGAGGAGTTTTTGAAAAGCATGCAGTAACGGAGACCCGCTAAAAGGGTGAGTGCTCATGTCTAACTGCCGCAAGTTGGACGATAAAAAACGATATGCATGGGATTGCCGCCAATAACGCCATGTTAAAAACATCACGATGCACACAAGGCTGATAACAAAAAGATAAACAAACATGCCAAAAGATGGATGGAAAGATTGTTCGAGCATATATAAATACACAATCGATAACAAAAGTACAGCATGAAGAAGATGAAAGACGGTCAGCGGGATATGCTCGCGCAAAAACAATTTCATTATGAATCCCTCCATGTCTCGACCAATTTATAACCGACACCGCGAACCGTTTCAATTGCTTGTTCGATTCCAATTTGCTGCAGTTTTTGCGAACGCGTGTAATATTGACGGATAGTGTATTATCATCGACAAATTCCGTATCATCCCACAATGACTCGAGTAGTTCTTCGCGAGATACAATTTTTCCAGATTTTTTCGCCAATCGTTCTAATAAAGTAAACTCCTTTTTTGTAAGCTCGATCGTTTTCTCTTTCCATTGAACCATATGTCGATCATATAACAGGTACAATCCTGATACTTCATATACATGGGGCTCTGCAGGAGCGGCGTAAGGACCGTATGTTCGCCGCAGTAAACTTTTGATTTTTGCCATGACCAGATCGAAATTAAATGGCTTGGTAATATAATCATCCCCACCGTTTTCAATGGCCATAATTTGGTTCATTTCATGACTGCGTGCGGAGATAAAAATAATGGGGCAAAGGGAAATCGTGCGGATTTGCCGACACCAATAAAAACCGTCAAATCGAGGCAGATTAATGTCGAGCAGTACAAGATGAGGGCGACATTTTATAAATTCCTTTTTTATGTCGTCAAACTGTTCTGCAATATGTGCGCGATATTCATATTTCTCAATATGATTTTTCAGCATGGAAGCGATTTTATCATCATCTTCGACAATCAAAATCGTATGCATTTTTTTCTCCCTCTCCATATCTTTCTTCCCGTACCATATTTTATTATATCGAATCCACTTATATAATGAATAATCAACTTTCTGTCTTCGTATATATGGTTATGGACAAGTATGAGGTGAGGGCGATGGAGTACGCGTTCGTTGGAATTGTAGCGACGGTGTTGATTGGAAGCATTACGTCTATTTGGACGACAAGTGTAAAAGCAACTCGTCGCATTTCCTTAGAAAATTTATTTGTCCTTATTCAATGGTATATCACGATGATGCTAGGTTTTGGGCTTATATATATGGTGCTTCAGATGAATGGGCATCACGTGTTTACCCCGTCTGCGAATAGAACGGCTAATGAATGTTTTTCTATACTTCAAGATAGTCTTTATTTAAGCGGGATCACGTTATTGTCAGTTGGATATGGGGACGTTACACCAATGGGGATTGGAAGATGGATTGCCATCAT
Organism: Geobacillus sp. CX412; assembly: GCF_027942335.1. Classification (NCBI taxonomy): domain Bacteria; kingdom Bacillati; phylum Bacillota; class Bacilli; order Caryophanales; family Anoxybacillaceae; genus Geobacillus; species Geobacillus sp. CX412. Next base: position 2,973,857 of record NZ_CP103461.1, on the reverse strand, counting down.
TGAAGCTTTATTGGGTTATATTATGCCTGCTGTACTTGTTGCTCGAACAATGCTTGACTGGGATGAGCGGTAATCGTTGCAATTTATTGTATCTTTCGCTACCCTAAAAACGAAAGAATAAGACAGTGGAGGGAAAACGATGTCTTTGCAAATCGGGCAACTAGCACCGGATTTCACATTGCCGGCAAGCAATGGGGAAATAGTTTCCCTTTCTGATTTTCGCGGGAAACATGTCGTATTATATTTTTATCCGAAAGATATGACGCCAGGATGTACGACAGAAGCGTGTGATTTTCGCGATCATTATGAAAAGTTTACAGAGACAAATACAGTTATTTTAGGAGTAAGTACGGATTCTGTAGAGCGCCATAAAAAATTTATTGAGAAATATCAATTGCCTTTTTTATTGCTCTCCGATGAAGAACATAAAGTAGCAGAAATGTATGGTGTTTGGAAGTTAAAGAAAAATTTTGGGAAAGAATATATGGGGATCGAGCGCTCGACGTTTGTGATTGATCGGGACGGAAGATTGGTAAAGGAATGGAGAGGAGTTAAAGTAAAAGGACATGTAGAAGAAGCGTTAGAATATATTTTAGAAAATTTAACGTAATTTTCCTTATATCTAGGTAAAAGTCCATGCGAAAAAGCCGATAATGCGTATGATGGATAGTAACCTCCTCAAATGAATGAAAGAGCGATATTGGTGCGGAACAACCTTCCGCACATTTTTTTTGCTAAAAAATGTGGCAAGTTCATATATTAATGATACGAATATTGACAAATAGCATAAAATACTTGTAGACTAATTATAAAAATTATAAAATAATAATTCTTTTTATTTTTTAAAGGAAGCGAGGTGCATGACGGTGTCTGATAATCAGCAGTTAAAAGAAGCGCTTGATACGTTAAAGCAGACGGGAATACGCATCACTCCGCAACGTCATGCGATATTGGAATATTTAATTAATTCGATGTCACACCCGACAGCAGATGAAATATATAAAGCGCTGGAAGGAAAATTTCCAAACATGAGCGTAGCAACCGTCTATAACAATTTGCGCGTTTTTAAAGAGGTCGGATTAGTGAAAGAGTTAACATATGGTGATGCATCAAGCCGCTTTGATTTTGTTACATCCAATCATTACCACGTTATTTGCGAACAATGTGGCAAGATTGTCGATTTTCACTATCCAGCATTAGATGAGGTAGAAGAGCTTGCTGCTCATATAACAGGGTTTAAAGTAGATCATCACCGTATGGAAATTTACGGAACATGTCCTGACTGTCAAGAAAAGACACGCCAACAACATTAAAAAGCTGATAGCGGGGTGGGAATGCTATCAGCTTTTTCTCTTTTTTCGGTTATATTTTTCGTCAAACTCTTTTCCTTCTAACTCTGGATCTAATGTCAACGGCTCATTGCAAAACATACATAAATCTACCTTGCCAAGCATTTTTGTTATTTTGCCACAAGATGGACATACGACTTTCACTGCTCTTGTTGATAATGTTCCAATCCAAAAATAAACAACGGTGCTTGCGATGATGAAAAGAAGGCCTAAAATCATAAACAGTGTCATAACAAAAGGAGATGTACGGAAAAATATCCCTATATACATAACAATAAAGCCGACAAAAATTAAGCTCAAGGCAAATGTGCGAATTTTGTTGATTTTGCTCGAATATTTGATACCCATTTATTGTCCCTCCTATACATAACACTATATCATAAAGTGGTGAAAAATGTGTCGCTATCTTCGGGAAGTTTAGAAACGACAAAGAGGATTTTTTGTTTTTTTGTCGAATAACCATGACATCATGAAGGAGATGGAGGAAACGATAATGGAGGATTTAATTCGTCCCATCTACCAAGAATGGGCCAGTCATCGTAATACATTAGGGATTTTGATGATTGAAAAGAAAGCGAACAATTCTGCTGTGACAGACACCTTTCATATCGTTTTATTGGTAGTTACTACTAATATGGCTCCGCCTATATTTGTGAAACATTATGTATCAGGAGAAGAAAAAGCGGCGTTATATGTGGTCGATGAAACAAAATTAAATGAATGGCTTCTTCTTGGTTCCCATCGAAAGATTATTGATTGGATATTCAATGGGAAAATTTTATTTGACCGTAATGATTATATATATCAGCTCCGAAATCGTATGAAAGAATTCCCCGGAAGAGATGCGGCAATTAAAAATGGGGATAGAATTTGCCAAATTAATTCGCAGATATATGGACGGAAAGGCATTTTTTGAGGCAGATCAACTGTTGGATGCGTATAATCATGTTATTCATGCATTGCATCATCTAGCGCGATTAGCTGTCATCGAACAAGGATTTTATCCCGAAGTCACTGTATGGAACCAAATAAAACAAATGGATGCGCAAATTTATAAGTTGTATGAAGAACTTGTCAGCAGTGAGGAGCCGTTGCAGAAACGGCTGGAGCTTTTATTTTTGACAAGTGAATTTTTAATCCATTCGCGAATCCCATCAGGAGCTGCCCATTTGTTTAAAGTTTTAAGGGAAAAAGAGGGAGCATGGAGCATTGCGGAAATTATGCAGCATCCAGAGCTTTCATCGTATTCCGTAGATCTTATCATCATGCTGGAATATTTAGTAGAGAAAAAGGTCTTGTTTGTAGAAGAAGTGCCAACAAAAAGTCGCCATATATATCATCGTTACTATTCATTGCAAAATAAAGAACAGTAGTAGAATTTTTGTTTTATCGCACCTGCGATTTTATTTTGTCTGTTTGTTCGGGCTGCGCTTTTATTTTTTAGAATATAGCAATTCTGTTTGTAACATTTTCCCGAGAATCCTCCTTTCCTCTCGAAGTAAAGGAAGGTGAGGGATCGGGAGTTTTTTAATTCCTAAAAATATCTACTTGTGTAAGCAAGAAGTAGTAGAACGGTTCGCCCGCCCCATCGGTGTGGTGTCGACGTTGCTTACAGAATCTATCGAGAAGGCTTCCAATGTAGGTGGAAGGAGATTGCCTTCTTCTATGCAGAAGCTTTGTCGATGGAGGCGGTAAAAAACTCCCATCTCTTCATGGAGTGAAGGTGGGAGAGGTCTTCATGGAGTTTATTTCCTAAAAAAAATACAAAAATGTTATTGACTTGTTAAAAAAGAGATGATATATTATGAAACGTCGTCGCAACCAAGAAAGTTGCGAAACGATGTTAGCAAAAAAAAACTTGACAATAAAAAATGAAAGTGTTAATATAAAAAAGTCGCTTTAAGAAAACAAATGTTCTTTGAAAACTGAACAAAACGAAGCGTCCACAACGAAAAGCGAAGGCGGCTTGACACCTTCGGTGTCAGTGCCGAATTAAATAAGCCAATCAACTTTCTTTTTGGAGAGTTTGATCCTGGCTCAGGACGAACGCTGGCGGCGTGCCTAATACATGCAAGTCGAGCGGACCGAACGGAAGCTTGCTTCTGTTCGGTTAGCGGCGGACGGGTGAGTAACACGTGGGTAACCTGCCCGTAAGACCGGGATAACTCCGGGAAACCGGGGCTAATACCGGATAACACCGAAGACCGCATGGTCTTTGGTTGAAAGGTGGCTTTTGCTACCACTTACGGATGGGCCCGCGGCGCATTAGCTAGTTGGTGAGGTAACGGCTCACCAAGGCGACGATGCGTAGCCGGCCTGAGAGGGTGACCGGCCACACTGGGACTGAGACACGGCCCAGACTCCTACGGGAGGCAGCAGTAGGGAATCTTCCGCAATGGACGAAAGTCTGACGGAGCGACGCCGCGTGAGCGAAGAAGGTCTTCGGATCGTAAAGCTCTGTTGTTAGGGAAGAAGAAGTACCGTTCGAATAGGGCGGTACGGTGACGGTACCTAACGAGAAAGCCCCGGCTAACTACGTGCCAGCAGCCGCGGTAATACGTAGGGGGCGAGCGTTGTCCGGAATTATTGGGCGTAAAGCGCGCGCAGGCGGTCCCTTAAGTCTGATGTGAAAGCCCACGGCTCAACCGTGGAGGGTCATTGGAAACTGGGGGGCTTGAGTGCAGAAGAGGAGAGCGGAATTCCACGTGTAGCGGTGAAATGCGTAGAGATGTGGAGGAACACCAGTGGCGAAGGCGGCTCTCTGGTCTGTAACTGACGCTGAGGCGCGAAAGCGTGGGGAGCAAACAGGATTAGATACCCTGGTAGTCCACGCCGTAAACGATGAGTGCTAAGTGTTAGAGGGGTTAAACCCTTTAGTGCTGTAGCTAACGCGTTAAGCACTCCGCCTGGGGAGTACGGCCGCAAGGCTGAAACTCAAAGGAATTGACGGGGGCCCGCACAAGCGGTGGAGCATGTGGTTTAATTCGAAGCAACGCGAAGAACCTTACCAGGTCTTGACATCCCCTGACAACCCTGGAGACAGGGCGTTCCCCCTTCGGGGGGGACAGGGTGACAGGTGGTGCATGGTTGTCGTCAGCTCGTGTCGTGAGATGTTGGGTTAAGTCCCGCAACGAGCGCAACCCTCGCCCCTAGTTGCCAGCATTCAGTTGGGCACTCTAGGGGGACTGCCGGTGACAAACCGGAGGAAGGTGGGGATGACGTCAAATCATCATGCCCCTTATGACCTGGGCTACACACGTGCTACAATGGGCGGTACAAAGGGCTGCGAACCCGCGAGGGGGAGCGAATCCCAAAAAGCCGCTCTCAGTTCGGATTGCAGGCTGCAACTCGCCTGCATGAAGCCGGAATCGCTAGTAATCGCGGATCAGCATGCCGCGGTGAATACGTTCCCGGGCCTTGTACACACCGCCCGTCACACCACGAGAGCTTGCAACACCCGAAGTCGGTGAGGTAACCCGTAAGGGAGCCAGCCGCCGAAGGTGGGGCAAGTGATTGGGGTGAAGTCGTAACAAGGTAGCCGTACCGGAAGGTGCGGCTGGATCACCTCCTTTCTAAGGATGATACGAAAAGCGAAGGCGACTGGTTAGCCCCGACAGGCGCTGGAGGGCTCGCGAGGAGGCTGTTGCCGCCGCAGCGAGACCGAAGCGGCCCGAGGGGCTAGGAGCCGAAGCTAGACAGTACGAAAAGCGGAAGCGCCGCGATCAGCTCTCGAAGCCAAATGTTCTTCACCCGCAGAAGTGCTTGCACTTCGAGGGGGAAGGTTATTTGGCACAAGAGAGCTAGGCGCTGGAGCTAGACAGCAGAAAGGCGAAGGACGCTTCGGGTTTGTTCAGTTTTGAGGGAACATGTTTATGTTTTCTTCAATCAATCCGTTTTGCGCCTGCGTCTACCAGCGGATTCAAGGAAGCTGGATTCCTCGGCGCAAGGCAGCAGAGAAGTTGATTCAAGGCAGTAGCCTTGTTCAGTTTTGAGGGAGCATTTTACTCCTTCAAGTGTTTTGTGTCTGCGTCTGCTAGTGAATTCGAGGAAGCAGGATTCCTCGACACAAGGCTGCAAGGAAGCATACTCAAGTAGTCGCCTTGCGCCTGCGTCTATGAGCGGATGCAGGAAATAAGTTGGTTCCTTGAAAACTAGATAACCGAGAAGAAAAGCGGAGGCGCCGCGGTTAGCCCCGATAGGCGCTGGAGGGCCTGCGAGGAGGCTATTGCCGCCACGGCAGGACCGAAGCGACCGTGAGGGGCTAGGCGCCGAAGCTAGACAGTGGAAGAAGCCGAGAAGCGAAGGCGGCAAGCATGAAGCTGTTTTCGCATGGTTAAGTTAGAAAGGGCGCACGGTGGATGCCTTGGCACTAGGAGCCGATGAAGGACGGGGCAAACGCCGAAACGCTTCGGGGAGCTGTAAGCAAGCGTTGATCCGGAGATGTCCGAATGGGGAAACCCACTGCCCGTAATGGGGCAGTATCCATACCTGAATCCATAGGGTATGGAGGGCACACCCGGGGAACTGAAACATCTAAGTACCCGGAGGAGAAGAAAGCAACCGCGATTCCCTGAGTAGCGGCGAGCGAAACGGGAACAGCCCAAACCAAGAGGCTTGCCTCTTGGGGTTGTAGGACCACTCACATGGGAGTTACAAAGGAACGGGGTAGACGAAGCGGTCTGGAAAGGCCCGCCAGAGAAGGTGACAGCCCTGTAGTCGAAACTTCGTTCCCTCCCGAGTGGATCCTGAGTACGGCGGGACACGGGGAATCCCGTCGGAAGCAGGGAGGACCATCTCCCAAGGCTAAATACTCCCTAGTGACCGATAGTGAACCAGTACCGTGAGGGAAAGGTGAAAAGCACCCCGGAAGGGGAGTGAAAGAGAACCTGAAACCGTGTGCCTACAAGTAGTCAGAGCCCGTTTATGGGTGATGGCGTGCCTTTTGTAGAATGAACCGGCGAGTTACGATGACGTGCGAGGTTAAGTCGAAGAGACGGAGCCGCAGCGAAAGCGAGTCTGAATAGGGCGTTAAGTACGTCGTCGTAGACCCGAAACCAGGTGATCTACCCATGTCCAGGGTGAAGGTAGGGTAACACCTACTGGAGGCCCGAACCCACGTACGTTGAAAAGTGCGGGGATGAGGTGTGGGTAGGGGTGAAATGCCAATCGAACCTGGAGATAGCTGGTTCTCCCCGAAATAGCTTTAGGGCTAGCCTCAAGGGAAGAGTCTTGGAGGTAGAGCACTGATTGAGCTAGGGGCCCTCATCGGGTTACCGAACTCAGTCAAACTCCGAATGCCAACGACTTATCCTTGGGAGTCAGACTACGAGTGATAAGATCCGTGGTCGAGAGGGAAACAGCCCAGACCACCAGCTAAGGTCCCAAAGTGCACGTTAAGTGGAAAAGGATGTGGAGTTGCCCAGACAACCAGGATGTTGGCTTAGAAGCAGCCATCATTTAAAGAGTGCGTAATAGCTCACTGGTCGAGTGACTCTGCGCCGAAAATGTACCGGGGCTAAACGTGCCACCGAAGCTGTGGGATGACCGTTGGTCATCGGTAGGGGAGCGTTCTAAGCGCGCCGAAGCGGGACCGGAAGGACTCGTGGAGCGCTTAGAAGTGAGAATGCCGGTGTGAGTAGCGAAAACAGAGGTGAGAATCCTCTGCACCGAAAGCCTAAGGTTTCCTGAGGAAGGTTCGTCCGCTCAGGGTTAGTCGGGACCTAAGCCGAGGCCGAAAGGCGTAGGTGATGGGCAACAGGTTGAGATTCCTGTACCACCTCCTCACCGTTTGAGCAATGGGGGGACGCAGGAAGGTAGGGCGAGCAGGCTGCTGGAAATAGCCTGTCCAAGCGGTTAGGCTGCCAGATAGGCAAATCCGTCTGGCGCAAAGGCTGAGCCGTGATGGCGAAGGGACCATCGGTCCCGAAGTCCCCGATCCTACACTGCCAAGAAAAGCCTCTAGCGAGGTGAGAGGTGCCCGTACCGCAAACCGACACAGGTAGGCGAGGAGAGAATCCTAAGGTGCGCGGGAGAACTCTCGTTAAGGAACTCGGCAAAATGACCCCGTAACTTCGGGAGAAGGGGTGCTCTCTTGGGTGATGAGCCCGAGAGAGCCGCAGTGAAAAGGCCCAAGCGACTGTTTACCAAAAACACAGGTCTCTGCGAAGCCGAAAGGCGAAGTATAGGGGCTGACACCTGCCCGGTGCTGGAAGGTTAAGGGGAGCGCTTAAGCCGCAAGGCTGAAGGTGCGAACCGAAGCCCCAGTAAACGGCGGCCGTAACTATAACGGTCCTAAGGTAGCGAAATTCCTTGTCGGGTAAGTTCCGACCCGCACGAAAGGTGTAACGACTTGGGCACTGTCTCAACGAGAGACCCGGTGAAATCATATACCTGTGAAGATGCAGGTTACCCGCGACAGGACGGAAAGACCCCGTGGAGCTTTACTGCAGCCTGATATGGAATTTTGGTATCGCTTGTACAGGATAGGTGGGAGCCTGAGAAGCCGGAGCGCCAGCTTCGGTGGAGGCGCCGGTGGGATACCACCCTGGCGGTATTGAAATTCTAACCCGCACCCCTTATCGGGGTGGGAGACAGTGTCAGGTGGGCAGTTTGACTGGGGCGGTCGCCTCCCAAAAGGTAACGGAGGCGCCCAAAGGTTCCCTCAGAATGGTTGGAAATCATTCGTAGAGTGCAAAGGCACAAGGGAGCTTGACTGCGAGACGGACAGGTCGAGCAGGGACGAAAGTCGGGCTTAGTGATCCGGTGGTTCCGTATGGAAGGGCCATCGCTCAACGGATAAAAGCTACCCCGGGGATAACAGGCTGATCTCCCCCAAGAGTCCACATCGACGGGGAGGTTTGGCACCTCGATGTCGGCTCATCGCATCCTGGGGCTGTAGTCGGTCCCAAGGGTTGGGCTGTTCGCCCATTAAAGCGGTACGCGAGCTGGGTTCAGAACGTCGTGAGACAGTTCGGTCCCTATCCGTCGCGGGCGCAGGAAATTTGAGAGGAGCTGTCCTTAGTACGAGAGGACCGGGATGGACGCACCGCTGGTGTACCAGTTGTCCCGCCAGGGGCACCGCTGGGTAGCTATGTGCGGAAGGGATAAGCGCTGAAAGCATCTAAGCGTGAAGCCCCCCTCAAGATGAGATTTCCCATCGCGTCAAGCGAGTAAGATCCCTCGAAGATGACGAGGTCGATAGGTCCGAGGTGGAAGCGTGGCGACACGTGGAGCTGACGGATACTAATCGATCGAGGACTTAACCAAGCGGAAAAGCGTAGGCGAGCGCTTAGCGCCAAAAGGAAAATGTTCTTCCGACGAGACATGCTTGCATGTCGACGGAGGAAGGTTATTTTCCGCAAGGCGCTGCGAGCCGGAGCTAGACAAAGTGAAAAGCGGAGGACGCTAGGAGCTAGACAACGGAAAAGCATAGGCCGCCTATGCAAAACGGCTTCTTCCAAACAGACGGTTATCTAGTTTTGAAGGAATGAATTACCCATCTTGACAAGACTATCTATTTATATATAATAAAACTTGTCCATTACTTGCCTAGTGACAATAGCGGAGAGGAAACACCCGTTCCCATCCCGAACACGGAAGTTAAGCTCTCCAGCGCCGATGGTAGTTGGGGCCAGCGCCCCTGCAAGAGTAGGTCGTCGCTAGGCAATTCATACGGAGGATTAGCTCAGCTGGGAGAGCACTTGCCTTACAAGCAAGGGTCGGCGGTTCGATCCCGTCATCCTCCACCATGATAATATATATGAAGTGTGATTTTCCTTACATTCATGCCGGCTTAGCTCAATTGGTAGAGACGAGCCTAAGCTTCCGTGAATTCACTGCGAGTTGTCCCGACGCATATCACTTCGCTGAATAAGTGAGAAGAGGAAGGGACACAAAAAATTAAACGTATATGTCAATACTTCTTTCTTATGCCGGCTTAGCTCAATTGGTAGAGCAACTGACTTGTAATCAGTAGGTTGCGGGTTCAAGTCCTGCAGCCGGCACTGTAATAGTATGAGCCATTAGCTCAGTAGGGGAGCAACAAGCCTAAGCTCCTATGAATCCGCTACGAGTTGCCTCGACGAATCCTGCTTCTTTGAATTCACTAGTAGAGGAAGAGGCAACGAGAAACAACGAGTGTCTTTATTTACCACACGAGCCATTAGCTCAGTAGGTAGAGCATCTGACTTTTAATCAGAGGGTCGGAGGTTCGAATCCTCCATGGCTCACTTTTGCGGGTGTGGCGGAATTGGCAGACGCACCAGACTTAGGATCTGGCGCCTTACGGCGTGGGGGTTCAAGTCCCTCCACCCGCATCTTATAAGCGTGCGGAAGTAGTTCAGTGGTAGAACACCACCTTGCCAAGGTGGGGGTCGCGGGTTCGAACCCCGTCTTCCGCTCCATTAATGCCGCCGGGGTGGCGGAATTGGCAGACGCACAGGACTTAAAATCCTGGGGTAGGTAACTACCGTGCCGGTTCGAGTCCGGCCCTCGGCATATGCGCTCGTAGCTCAATTGGATAGAGCATCTGACTACGGATCAGAAGGTTAGGGGTTCGAATCCTCTCGAGCGCGTTAATCTTTTAATGAATATGTAGGAAGCGGGAAGTAGCTCAGCTTGGTAGAGCACATGGTTTGGGACCATGGGGTCGCAGGTTCGAATCCTGTCTTCCCGATTTAGAAAATATGGGGCCTTAGCTCAGCTGGGAGAGCGCCTGCTTTGCACGCAGGAGGTCATCGGTTCGATCCCGATAGGCTCCACCAGTAATAATAAAGAATTTGGCGGCGTAGCTCAGCTGGCTAGAGCGTACGGTTCATACCCGTGAGGTCGGGGGTTCGATCCCCTCCGCCGCCATTGAAATGGACCTTTAGCTCAGCTGGTTAGAGCAGACGGCTCATAACCGTCCGGTCGTAGGTTCGAATCCTACAAGGTCCACCATGTTCTTTAATATGATGGAGGAGTACCCAAGTCTGGCTGAAGGGGTCGGTCTTGAAAACCGAGAGGCGCCGCAAGGCGCGCGGGGGTTCGAATCCCTCCTCCTCCGCCATACATCGTTACTCGTTACTATAGTATATCGCCGCGGGGTGGAGCAGTCCGGTAGCTCGTCGGGCTCATAACCCGAAGGTCGCAGGTTCAAATCCTGCCCCCGCAACCAATATTGGTCCCGTAGTGTAGTGGTTAACATGCCTGCCTGTCACGCAGGAGATCGCGGGTTCGAGTCCCGTCGGGACCGCCACAATGAACTAAGTATATGGATCGGTAACGATGAATGATACTTCCATGAATATGCTGCGAGTTGTCCTGACGCATCTAACATTGCTGAATAATCTAGAAGAGGAAAGGACAAGACAACACAGAATATTAAGATAATAAAATGGCTCGGTAGCTCAGTCGGTAGAGCAAAGGACTGAAAATCCTTGTGTCGGCGGTTCGATTCCGTCCCGAGCCACCACTCACTCTTAAGTTTTTCTGTCTGATGTGCCGGCTTAGCTCAATTGGGGAGCAACGAGCCTAAGCTTCCATGAACTCGCTCCGAGTTGCCTCGACGCATCCAGCATCTTTGAGTTCGCTAGTAGAGGAAGAGGCAATGAAAATAATTTAGACAAATTTCATATGCCGGCTTAGCTCAATTGGTAGAGCAACTGACTTGTAATCAGTAGGTTGCGGGTTCAAGTCCTGCAGCCGGCATCAGATTGTGGCGACTATGGCGAAGTGGTTAACGCACCAGATTGTGGCTCTGGCATGCGTGGGTTCGATTCCCACTAGTCGCCCCATGTTATGCGGGTGTAGTTTAGTGGTAAAACCTCAGCCTTCCAAGCTGATGTCGTGGGTTCGATTCCCATCACCCGCTTCTTGGGCCTATAGCTCAGCTGGTTAGAGCGCACGCCTGATAAGCGTGAGGTCGGTGGTTCAAGTCCACTTAGGCCCACCATATTGCATATTATCTGATAGTGAGTTAAACTAATATTAGACTTGCTTTATTCCGCAATAGCTCAGCGACAAGCACTACATCGATGAGTTCACTGCGAGTTGCCTCGACGCATCCATCATCTTTGAGTTTGCTAGCAGAGGAAGAGGCAACGAAAACCAAATGAAAACTAGAAGGTTTGTATCTTTTGTCCCGACGCATCTTGCTTCTGTGAATTAGCTAGAAGAGGAAGGGATAAAGATAATTTCGTATATGATTAATGCCATTCTCTTTATTCCGCAATAGCTCAGCGGTAGAGCAACCGGCTGTTAACCGGTAGGTCGTAGGTTCGAATCCTACTTGCGGAGCCATACGGAGAAGTACCCAAGTGGCTGAAGGGGACGGTTTGCTAAACCGTTAGGTCGCAATTTTGCGGCGCGCGGGTTCAAATCCCGCCTTCTCCGCCATTCAATGTGGCCCGTTGGTCAAGTGGTTAAGACACCGCCCTTTCACGGCGGTAACACGGGTTCGAATCCCGTACGGGTCATAAAAGCACCAGTTACGCTGGTGCTTTTGTTCTTTCCATAAAACGAAATTTGTCGAATTTTTTCGTTTTATAGTTGCAATCTAATACATCCTCTGTTATAATCAATACCGTTAACTTAATGTTGTTCATGATAAATGCGGTTTTGTATTCGGAGAATGTATACGCGGGTGTAGTTTAGTGGTAAAACCTCAGCCACGAGCAATACATCATCGAATTTGCTTCGAGTTGATTGCGGGTTGCCTCGATGCATCCATCATCTTTGAGTTTGCTAGCAGAGGAAGAGGCATGACAACTGCGCGTTGTATACAGATTTAAAGAATAAAAAATAATATGCGGGTGTAGTTTAGTGGTAAAACCTCAGCCTTCCAAGCTGATGTCGTGGGTTCGATTCCCATCACCCGCTCCATCGCAAATAATGGTTATGGGGACAACGCAGTGTTTCGTTTCTTCAAAGAACGAGGCATTGCGTTTTTTATTTTTTATGTAATTTTTTACACAAGTTGAAAGACAGCATCACCTCCATGAATTTGCAAGAACATCTTTTGCATGGACTGCAACAGTTTTTCACATTGTTCTTGTTTCATAGATGGCAGTAAATAAACAATTTGAACGGCGTTTTTCGTTTCTTTTGTAACAGCTGTTCGTTGGGAATCAACAATCGGACTGCCAAATGGCCCGTGAACATCCTTTGATACGAGCTTATGAGAAAAGTTGACAGTGCGCCCGTTGATAGCGATATACTCGTCTTGGTCTGTTCCAATATCAATGGTAATCGGTCCTTCCAATTTATCTAAATCATAAATGCCAATTGGAATTTTATAATAAAGTGAAAAGAAATTGTTCACGTCGGCTGCGGAGTGGATAGTTGGGATAAAGTTTTTCTTTTGAATACGTCGATATAAGCTTTCCGACGAAGGACGATATCTGCTCGGGTCTGTTCCGATCGTTTTAAATGCCCTGCGCCATTCCGCCAGTTCAGGAATATCTGCAATCGCTGTTTCCTGCAAATCAAAGTAAATGGATTCTTGAAATAATTGGAGTCTTCCTTTTAACATTTGCGGAGAATCATCAACAACGATATGATTATAAAGTATAATCCCTACTTTAAATTGAGGTATCATTTGTTTTATTGTTTCCGCGACAACTACGTCCATCTGCTTTCACCTCGAAATTTTTTCTTTATTGTAACATAGATTCCGAATTTTAGCGAAAGGAGGGATAACGATGGATGTGGCGGCTCTAAAACAAGAGATTATTGAATATAGCAAAACGATTGGTATTGATAAAATTGGATTTGCTAGTGCTGATCCGTTTGTCGAGTTAAAAGAGCGGCTTCGTCGCCAACAAGAGTTAGGATATCAATCAGGATTCGAAGAGCCGGATATTGAAAAGAGAACCAATCCTTCCCTGCTTTTGCCAGAAGCAAAGTCTATTATTGCGATTGCCTTAGCATATCCGTCCAAAATGAAAAATGCTCCGCGTGGTACAAAAACAGAAAGACGAGGAATTTTTTGCAGGGCATCATGGGGAAAGGATTATCATTACATTTTGCGGGAACGTCTTGAAAAATTAGAAGCATTTATTTTAGAGAGAGTTCCTCAGGCTAGAGTAAAATCGATGGTAGACACGGGAGAACTGGCTGACCGTGCTGTTGCGGAACGGGCTGGAATTGGTTGGAGCGGAAAAAATTGTTCTATTATTACTCCAGAGTTTGGTTCTTATGTTTATTTAGGAGAGATGATTACCAATATTCCGTTTCCACCTGATGAACCGATTGAAAGCCGCTGTGGAACGTGTACGAAGTGTATCGATGCTTGCCCGACGGGAGCGCTCGTGCAGGGAGGACAATTGAATGCACAGAGATGCCTTTCATTTCTGACACAAACGAAAGGTTTTTTAGCTGATGAATTTCGTGATAAAATTGGAAATCGATTATATGGATGTGATACGTGCCAAATGGTTTGCCCTGAAAATAAAGGAAAAGACTTTCATCTCCATCCAGAGATGGAGCCGGACCCTGAAGTGGTAAAACCAAAATTAATTCCGCTTTTGCATATAAGCAATCGAGAATTTAAGGAAAAATTCGGTTCGATTGCTGGGGCTTGGCGAGGGAAAAAGCCGATTCAGCGAAATGCCATTTTGGCTTTAGCGCATTATAAAGATCAAACAGCTATTCCGGATTTACTAAAACTATTAAAAGAAGATAGCCGTCCGGTTATTCGCGGAACAGCGGCGTGGGCGCTTGGAAAAATTGGTGATACACGCGTTATTTCCGATTTAGAGGAAGCAAGCAAAACGGAAAAAGACCCGGAAGTTCTTGCGGAAATCGAAAAGGGACTACAATTATTGCGGTCAAATGAGGAAAAGGGAAAAAATCGCTCACCTGTCACATAAGTTAATAGCAAAAAAGAAAGCGGTGAGCGATGTGAAAAAACAGCTGCAATATTTATTAGAAAAAAGAGCTCAATTTTTTGTGTCTAAAGACGAACGCAATGTAGAAGAAGCAGTGGAAAGGAAGCAGCGGCTATTCGAGAAACGCGGCGCAGAAATTGTCCGCTGTTCCATTAATAGCCAAATTGTAAGCAAGCATGTAATGGAAACTGGGGGGAAGCTTGCTTATTTAGCTCATTATCAATTTTTAATAAAGCATGGCAGCAAGATGTACGTTGAGGAACAAGTGGAGGAAAGAAGAGCGTATTTTGAACGTGGAGAGTTAGTGAAAGATGAAAAAATAATTGTGAGCGAGGAAATGGTCCCGCCTCGTTTAGAACGTGAGATGTTAGTGGATGAAAGAATTTCTATAAAATATGATCGAGCAAAGGCGGTGCGTTATGCTGAAACGTGGTGGAACAGCTACAATCCCGCGTTTCCACGGTTTAAGGTAGATTGCACGAATTTTATTTCCCAATGTTTATACGCAGGTGGAGCCCCGATGACAGGGTATCCGAATCGCGCAAAGGGATGGTGGTGCAAAAACAACAATTGGAGCTATAGTTGGGCGGTGGCACATTCTTTCCGTTGGTACTTGAGCGGAGCGCGTGTTGGATTACAAGCGGTTGAAGTATCATCGCCAGAACAATTGATGGCTGGAGATGTGATTTGTTACGACTTTGAAGGGGACGGTCGTTTTAATCACTCAACGATTGTTGTAGCGAAGGATGCGAACGGAATGCCGTTAGTGAACGCTCATACAACAAATAGCCGCATGCGCTATTGGTCATATGAAGATTCCACGGCGTATACACCTAATATTCGCTATAAGTTTTTTCATATCATTGATCGAAAATAACAATATAGTTTGAGGTGATCGATATGCCACTACATGTAGTACTATATCAACCGGAAATTCCAGCAAATACGGGGAATATTGCACGTACGTGTGCAGCAACAGATACAGCGCTTCATTTGATTCGTCCGCTCGGTTTTTCGACCGATGATAAAATGTTAAAACGCGCCGGTCTTGACTATTGGCCATATGTAAATATTTCTTATTATGATTCATTGGAAGAGTTATTTGAGCGGTATCCAAACGGAGAATTTTACTTTATCACTAAATTTGGAAAAAAATACTATGATTCTTTCGACTTTAGTGATATGGAAAAAGATCATTTTTTTGTGTTTGGACGTGAAACGACGGGATTGCCAAAAGATTTGCTTGAAGCGAATATGGATCGCTGTCTGCGCATTCCGATGAACGATAAAGTCCGTTCCTTAAATTTATCCAATACTGCAGCTATTTTAGTCTATGAAGCGTTGCGTCAGCAAAAATTTAACGGTTTATTTTAAATAAAAAACGACCTTCTGAAAAGGAGGTCGTTTTTTATGCATTAATTTTTTACACCTGGTTTATCTTCGTAGCCAGCTGTAAAGATCGCGGTTAAAAAAGCGATGATCACGCCTAATACAAGCAATGTACGCATCGCGATTCCTCCTTCACGAAATGGTTGCTTCATCTCCTTCATTATAGCGAATATGACAAGCGTTGTGAATGGCAAGTATGGGCCGTGGCAGTCAGACAAAATTTTTTTTGCGATGAATGATTCGGGACATCCTTGCATACATTGTAATAATCTTGTTGTTAAGACATCAAGGATAAGGAGGTCCTTTATGGATATTTTAAAGAAAATCGAACAATATCGGGAAGAAGAGGAACGGTTAAAATGGGAAGGTACGTTTGCAGAGTATTTAGAGATTTTAAAAGAAAAGCCATGGGTTGCTCAGTCCGCTCATTCACGCGTTTATAATATGATTAAAGATGCTGGAGTCGAAGTAGTAAATGGAAGAAAACGATATAAGTTTTTCAGCCATCAGCTATTTGGATTAGAGGAGGCGCTGGAACGTCTAGTAGAAGAATATTTTCATCCAGCGGCAAAGCGGCTTGATGTGCGCAAACGTATTTTGTTGTTGATGGGTCCTGTTGGTGGCGGAAAATCAACACTTGTTACATTGCTAAAACGGGGGTTAGAGGAGTATTCGAAGACAGAACGCGGCGCAGTGTATGCGATTAAAGGATGCCCGATGCATGAAGATCCGCTTCATTTAATCCCACCTCATTTGCGCGATGATTTTTATAAAGAGTATGGCATCCGCATTGAAGGAGAACTTTCGCCGCTGAACATGATGAGATTGGAAAAAGAATATGGCGGGCGTATTGAAGATGTAATGGTAGAGAGAATTTTCTTCTCGGAAAATAAACGGGTCGGCATTGGAACGTTCAGTCCGTCTGATCCAAAATCTCAGGATATTGCTGATCTCACGGGAAGTATCGACTTTTCAACCATCGCTGAATATGGTTCAGAATCAGATCCACGCGCCTATCGATTTGATGGTGAGTTAAACAAGGCGAACCGAGGAATTATGGAATTCCAGGAAATGTTAAAATGTGATGAAAAGTTTCTATGGCATTTGCTTTCTTTAACGCAAGAAGGAAATTTCAAAGCGGGGCGATTCGCGCTCATTAGCGCTGATGAGCTAATTATCGCCCATACGAACGAAACGGAATATCGTTCATTTATCGCGAACAAAAAGAATGAAGCGCTCCACTCGCGGATTATCGTCATGCCAATTCCATACAATTTGCGTGTGTCGGAAGAGGAGCGTATTTATGAAAAAATGATTCGGGAAAGTGATGTAGCTGATGTTCATATTGCTCCGCATACGCTTCGAATTGCCGCAATGTTTACGATTTTAACGAGATTGAAAGAATCGAAACGGCCGGATGTCGATTTAATTAAAAAAATGCGACTCTACGATGGCGAAATGGTCGAAGGATTTAATGAAGTAGATGTAGAGGAATTGAAAAAAGAACATCCGGATGAAGGAATGAGCGGCATCGATCCTCGTTACGTCATTAACCGAATTTCTTCGTGCATTATTCGCAAAGAAGTTCCATCGATTAACGCGCTAGATGTATTGCGATCCTTAAAAGAGGGGCTTGATCAGCATCCGTCTATTTCCAAAGAAGATAAAGAGCGGTATTTAAACTTTATTTCGCTTGTCCGGAAAGAATACGATGAAATCGCCAAGCAAGAAGTACAAAAGGCGTTTGTCTACTCCTATGAGGAGTCGGCGAAAACGTTGATGGACAATTATTTAGACAATGTAGAAGCGTACTGCAATAAAACGAAGCTGCGCGATCCGTTGACAGGAGAGGAAATGAATCCAGACGAAAAACTCATGCGCTCGATCGAAGAGCAAATCGGCATTTCGGAAAACGCGAAAAAGGCATTTCGTGAAGAAATTTTAATTCGTATTTCCGCCTATGCCCGAAAAGGACAGAGGTTTGATTACAACTCACATGAGCGGTTGCGGGAGGCGATTCAGAAGAAACTATTCGCTGACTTGAAAGACATTGTAAAAATCACCACTTCATCGAAAACGCCGGATGAGCAGCAATTAAAGAAAATTAATGAAGTAGTGGCACGCTTGATCGATGAATATGGCTATAATTCTACGTCAGCAAACGAATTGCTTCGCTATGTCGGCAGCTTATTAAATCGTTAGCATGCCTAATGTTAGGCATGCTTTTTTACTCAAATAGCAGTCTGGTGATGTATCAAAAAAGAAAAAGCTTATATTCTTTGTTTTGTACTTTTTTAGGCTTGTCCAACAAAAATTTACATGTTCATTTTCGTAATAATTTGTCAATTATTTCGTTTTTTTGCATAGGATAGAGTAAACAAACCGTCATTTATTCATTATGTTTGTTATGACGCCAACATAAATATATGCTTCAAGATAAAAAAGTGTGAAAACATTTTAAATGAGGAGGGGAAAAAATGAAAGGAAACTTTGTTATATCGAAAGAAGACTGGTCCCTCCATCGGAAAGGACATGACGATCAAAAACGACATGAAGAAAAAGTAAAAGAAGCAATTAAAAACAATTTGCCAGATTTAATTACAGAAGAAAGCATCATTATGTCAAACGGACGTGACGTCATTAAAATTCCGATCCGTTCTTTGGATGAATATAAAATTCGTTATAATTATGAGAAAAACAAACATGTTGGTCAAGGGAACGGAGACAGTCAAGTTGGCGATGTTGTTGCAAGAGATGGATCAGGGGAGGGACAAGGGCCTGGAACAGGGCAAGGAGCCGGCGACTTGCCCGGGCAAGATTATTATGAAGCGGAAGTTTCGCTAATGGAATTGGAAGAAGCGTTATTCAGCCAATTGGAGCTGCCGAATTTACAAAGAAAAGAAGCGGACCAAAACGTTGTAGAACATATTGAATTTAATGATATTCGCCGTACTGGTTTAACGGGGAATATCGATAAAAAAAGAACGATGCTCGCGGCATTTAAGAGAAATGCGATGAATGGCAATCCAAGTTTTTATCCGATTTATCGTGAAGATTTAAGATATAGAACATGGAATGAAGTGGTAAAGCCAGATTCGAAAGCAGTTGTTCTTGCGATGATGGATACAAGCGGCTCAATGGGATTGTGGGAAAAATATATGGCACGCAGTTTCTTCTTTTGGATGACCCGCTTTTTACGTACAAAATATGAAACGGTGGAAATCGCATTTATCGCCCATCATACAGAAGCAAAAGTGGTTACCGAAGATGAATTTTTCACAAAAGGAGAAAGCGGAGGCACGATCTGTTCTTCCGCCTATCGAAAAGCGTTGGAGCTCATTGAAACGAAATACTCGCCATCGCGTTATAATATTTATCCGTTCCACTTTTCGGATGGAGATAACTTGACATCAGATAACGCCCGTTGTGTCAAACTTGTTCAAGAACTAATGAAAGTGTCCAACATGTTTGGATATGGAGAAGTAAATCAGTATAACCGCCACTCGACGCTAATGTCTGCTTACAAAAACATCAAAGATGAAAAATTCCGTTATTATATCCTCAAACAAAAATCAGATGTATTCCATGCGATGAAAACATTTTTCCGGAAAGAAGAAAATAAGGCATTCGTATGAATCTCCTGCAATAGCGCAGGAGATTTTTATTTATTTTACAAAAAGTATAAATTTTACAGAAGCAAAAACCCTATTTTACAGCTTATTTACAAACATCCTCCATGATGAAAGTAATCAAGCTGTCTTGCAAAGCAGGGGGGATAGCGGTTTCAACGGGAAGCATTTTTTATGGAAAGAAGCAAAAGCAAGGAGGTGCATCGTGTGACAAACGTGGAGTTTGTTCGTGTTTGCAAGTCCTATGACGGAAAAAAATATGTCATTCACGACTTAAATGCTTCCATTGAATCAGGAGAATTTTTTGTGCTAGTTGGGCCTTCGAGATGTTTGAAGCGATGACGATGGCAGATCGAATGATGGTTTTGCACGAGGGAATATCGCAACAAATCGGTGTGCCGCTGGATGTGTACAATCATCCGAATAATACTTTTGTTGCTTCGTTTATCGGTTCTCCTCCGATGAATTTAGTAGAGGCAAAAGTATCAGAAAACACATTGTTTCTCAACTATGAACGGGCAATACGATTTTCAAATAGCAGTTTGTTGCTGCCGAAACAAGTGATTGTCGGCGTTCGCCCCGAACATATTCATCTCGTTCCATCTCAAGATGAATATTTTATTGCTACTGTTGCGAATGTAGAAGTATTAGGTGCTGAAACACTTGTGACGTTTTAACTAACAAAACATACACATTGGATTGCCAGATGAAACGGACAGTGGAATATTCAGGTCGGCGAGCGGATTCCGTTGGTTATTGATGAAGCAAATAGCGCATTTTTTGATGTTCATGGCTTCAGGCTTCCATATTCTATTTCTTCTCATACGATGAGCGGGAAGGAAAAACGATGAGCGTATTTCCTTCGTCTAAGACCGAGCCTTGGGCGAGTAGTTTTTGTCACTGCATCGATCCTAATCAACCTATCTACAATTTTTCGATTTGTTGGGCTGGCATAAGAAAAGGTCTCGTTTGGCATGCAAACGAGACCAAATTTTCTTTTTGAAATAGATGATCTAATTGGACGAGCTGACAGATTCATTTGGGTTCGCCGCTTCTTTGTCTTGCTTGGCTGAATCTGTTTTTCGTATTGTTTCTATCATTGCTAAAGCAGGCGCAAGTTCTTCCTTATCTTTTGGCGTTTGAATCATTACAAGCATAGGAACAGGGCTGCTTGTAGCGATGACATGAACCGTCATATTTTCCGATTGTGCGGTATACCAAGCGGCTCCTTTCAATGATTCTGGCAGATTTGCGCTGTCCTGGCGAGCGGCATCGGAAGACACTGCTTGTGCGTGTTCTTCCGCTAGTTTCACATAATCTATTTTATTCCCTTCTTCATGAAGAAGGCGGATTCTGACAAAGCTGTTATCTCGCAGCAACAAGTCAGAATGCGGCTCTTCAGCTTCAAGCTCCCATCCTTTTAGTACATATAAGGAAAAACCTTGGTTGTCGCTTGTTTTTAAAGAAGCAGTTTCTTTCACTTCTTTTCCATCGACCATATAAGATAATTGCATTTCGGAAGGGCGCGCTTCTTCTTGTTGTTTGTTTTCTTCTGCATTAGTTTGCTGTTTATTTTCTTCTGTATTACTTTGTTGTTTGTTTTCTTCATTAGTGGCACCGCCATTTTCAGAGGCGCTGTTTTCGTTTTTAGAAGAAGATTGTGATGTCTCTGATTTCCCTGTGTTGTCCGATTGCGTCGTTTCCGTTTGGGTTGTGTCCTTATTAGAAGGATTCGGTTGTTTTACTTCATTTGTTTCTTTCGTTCCACAACCTGAAACAAGCGCGATCGCCATGATGGCAGTTATAAACGGTTTCCAAGTGAATTGCATCCATCATTCCTCCTTAATTTATCTATCACTTATTATATCAGTCGAAACATGAAGGAGGAATGTTACGATGGAAGTATTTTTGTTACAATAGTTATAATTAGTAGCGTACGTACGTTTTTGGCATGCAGTCATTTTTTGCAACCGCTGCATAAGCATATTGCAAAAGCCTCCATCATTCCTGTTTTTATTTCATCGGTCCGCCATCGTTTTTCGCGAAGTTCCACCGTCACATGAATAATGTTTTGAATGGATCGTTATTATTATAATATTCTCGCTTTGCTTGGGGATTGGCTTTTAAAGCTATATGGGCTCCAAGCCATTCAACCGCACATAGAAACAAAATCAACAATATTCCGCTTATCATCGATTCTTCCTCCTTTATGTTGTTTAAGAGTACAATAATGTATGAAACGCGTTTCAATGCAATAGTTTTTTGAAAAAAGGTGAAGAGGATGGCAAATATCCGGGAAATTGCAAAAGAAGCAGGAGTTTCGGTTGCGACGGTTTCACGAGTATTAAACGGATACCCATACGTGAAGGAAGAAAAGCGAAATGCAGTATGGGAAGCGGTAGAGAAATTGAATTATACAAAAAATATTAATGCGGTTCATCTAGCGAAAGGGAAAACGTCGATTGTCGGAGTCATTCTTCCATATGTGAATCATCCGTATTTCGCTACAGTATTGGAAGGAATATCAAAAGAAGCGCTTCGTCATCGGTATCACCTTTTGTTATTTCAAACGAATTACGATGTGGAAAAGGAATTAGAGGCGCTTGAGATGATGCGGATGAAACAAGTCGATGGGCTTATTATTTGTTCACATGTGGCAGACTGGAGCGTCATTGAGGAATATAAGAAAGATGGACCGATCGTATTATGCGAAGACGTCCAAGATCAAGATTTTTTATCCGTCTATATTGACCATTACGAGGCGTTTACGAAGGCTTTGAGCTATTTGATTCAAAAGGGGCATCGGCATATCGGCTATTGTATCGGAAGAACGACAGGAGCAAATAGCAAGGCGCGGGAAGCGGCATATTATGATACGTTGCGGCAAATTGGCGTTGAGCCGCGAAAAGAGTGGATTTTTGATCGTTGTTTATACATGGAAGACGGAAAGCGGGTGATCCGTCAATGGATGGAGCTGTCCGAAAAGCCGAGCGCTTTGCTTGTATCAAGCGATCAAGTGGCGGCGGGCATCGTGTTGTGGGGAAAAAAAGAAGGGGTAAACGTCCCCGATGACCTTGCGATTGTTAGTTTTGATAATCATCCGATTTCAGAACCGCTGCAAATTACGACGATGGAGCTGCCGCTTGCGCTGATGGGAACGAAGGCCTTTCGTCTCATTTATCATTACATCGAAACGGGGAATATCGTGAAGAAAAAGGAAAAACTGCCTATTCGTTTTATGGAACGCTCATCGGTATAAAAACATGGCATTATATGTGTTTCATCATATATCGGTTTACTGGGCGTCCAATTCCGCCATATTGAACATCGAGAGTGACTACCCCTTTCTTTTCTAAGTATTCTAAATAGCGGCGGGCAGTTACCCGGGCGATGCCGACTCCTTCGGCGACTTCCTCGGCGGAAACTGGTTCTGTTTGTTTTCGGAGATAACGAGCGATTTTTTGCAATGTGACTTCGTTTAATCCTTTTGGCAGCCCACTGCGAGGCTCGAACGTTTGGGATTCTGTTGTCTGTAAAAGAGCGTCTAGCTCTTTCTGTGTTAACGATTCTTTTTCATTCAGTGCTTGACGAAATGAATGGTAATTTTCTAACGCTTGTTTGAGACGCTCGAATTTAAATGGTTTCATAATATAATCGAAAGCACCGTTTTGCAACACGCGGCGTACAGTATCGATATCACTTGCTGCGGTGATGGCGATGACATCTACTTCATATCCTTCGGAACGAATTTCTTTCAATGTTTCAAGACCATCCTTGTGAGGCATGTAAATGTCGATAATCACTAAATCAGGATGAAGTTTGCGGATTAGCTGTATCCCTTCCACGCCATTTGCAGCGACGCCAATAACGGTAAATCCTTTCACTTGTTCGATAAATTGGCGATTTACTTCCTGCACCATCGGATCATCTTCAATAAGCAATACGCGGTACATCTTTTTCCTCCTTACATGTCAAAGGTAATTGTAAATATCGTTCCTTTTCCTTTTTCTGACTGCACATCAATATGCCCTTTCCCTTTTTCGACAATATGTTTCACTAAATATAAACCGATGCCGCGCCCGTTTTCGCTTTTGGTTGAAAATCCTTCCTCGAAAATACGGTCGAGATGTTTTTCATCAATACCTTGGCCGTTATCTTCCACCGAGAGAGAACAAATTTCCTCATTTTGTTCAATGCTTACATATATTTCTTTTTCCCGGTCCGTAATGCCTTGAAAGGAATCAAACGCGTTTTCAATCAAGTTTCCAAGAATAATGACAAAATCATGATGGTCTAGTGCAGGTGGAAAAGCATGCAGACGGCTATGGCGGTCGATGATGACGCGAATGCCTAATTCCTTGCCGCGGCGGATTTTGCTAAGTAAAAGCCCGGAAATGCTTTCATCTTTAATATGCTTGCTTAAAAACCTAGTCAGTTCCTCCTGCTCTTCTGTCACTTGAAATACGTATTCGAGCGCCTTCTCCAAATGTCCTAATTGAATGAGTCCGGCGATCGTATGAAGTTTATTCATATACTCATGATTTTGCACGCGCAGAGCACTGACAAACGCTTTCACACCTGTCAACTCTTCGGCAAGCTTCTTCACCTCGGTACGATCTTGGAAAATAGCGATGGCACCAACGGTTTTGCCGTTCACTCTAATTGGAATGCGATTGCTCCAAATCGTTAAGTTTCCTATTTGTAATTCTTTGTTATAAATAGGCTGATCAATTTCTAATATTTCAGGTAGACGTGTGTCCGGAATAATAGCCCGAATTGGTTTACCGATAACGTCTCCTTTGACGCCAAACATTCGTTTAGCCCGATCATTAAAAATCGTAATGTTTTCATTACTATCGATTGCAATGACCCCTTCATGCATGGCGTTAAAGGCTTCTGTCCGTTCAACAAGCAGCTTGGCAATTTCATGCGGCTCCAAATGAAACATTTGTCGCTTAATATGAGAAGCAAGCAGCCAAGCACCGATCCCGCCAATGAGCAAAGAAAGAATGATAGTAATCGAAATTTCTTCTTTTAAAGCATCAATCACTTCGAAAAAAGTCGGTAATCGATATGCCGCAATGACGACGCCGATTTGTTGATGATCTTTATTCATAATTGGGACGAACGCACGAATGACCGTGCCGATTTCACCGCGTGCTTTTGATGTGTAAGTATGTTCGGCAAAGGCAGGCCCTTCATCAGCGCCGCGGGAAACACGTCCGATCATGGATGGGACGGGATGGGAAAGGCGAACTTTATTCATGTCAAGAACAACAACGTAGTCGGCATTATGAATAATGCGAACACGCTCCACAATGATATTGATGGAAGATCGTTCTTCTTTTGTTCCGACAATATGTGATTTGATTTCAGGAAGCTCTGATACCGTCCGTGCTGTCAACAATGCCCGCTGTCGTAATTCCTCTTCTTTTGTATGAAAAAAGTCGCCGATGACAAACATTCCGCTTAACAATAAGGAAAAGCTAACAATAAAGGAAATTAGGATCGTGATTTTCCAGCGGATGGATAGCCGATTCATCACAATGAATACCTCGTCTTTATGGAAAATAATATAATTTGTAATTATTTTAACATTTTTCGGCAATATGATAAAATTTGATTAAAAAGCTTAATCATAAACGGTGTGGAATATGAAAAAGCAATGGTGGGTGGCGTCTCTTGTTTTGCTTGTCTGTTTAGGATACTTATTAAAACAGCATTTTCGCAATGAAAATATGGTGTATGATGATGAACAACAAGGGTTAAAAAAGCAAATTGTCATTTATTTTAGCCATGTAGTAGCGGAAAATACGCCAAAAGGATTAGCGGCGCAAAAATTTGCGGATCTTGTAGAGAAAAAAACAAATGGCCGTGTAAAAGTAGAAGTATTTCCGAATGGATCTTTATATTCCGATGGTGAGGAAATGGATGCTCTATTGCGCGGCGATGTGCAAATGATTGCTCCATCGTTTTCCAAAGTGACGGAGTTGATTCCGGAATGGCAAGTATTGGATTTGCCGTTTTTATTTCAAGATTATCACGATGTGGAGCGGGCATTTACAGGGGATGTGGGTGAACATCTTTTGGCGATGTTGGATCAAAAAGGGATTAAGGGATTGGCTTTATGGGGCAACGGTTTTAAACAAATGATGAGCACGGCTAGGCCGCTGGTCCGTCCTGATGATTTTCGCGGATTGCGCTTTCGTATTATGCCAAGCGAAGTGATTGAAAAGCAAATTCGTTTGCTCGAAGGCGAACCGATTGTTGTTTCATTTGATCATGTATACCGCTCTTTAGAAAGGCATGAATTTGATGGACAGGAAAATACGATTTCTAACATTTATTCGAAGGGTTTTTACAAATTTCAGCCATATATAACGATTAGCAATCATGGGTATCTCGGCTATGCCGTGATGATGAATAAATCGTTTTGGGAAAGTTTGCCGAAAGATATTCAGCAAAAAATAACAGAAGCGATTCAGGAAACAACGAAATGGAATTTACAACAATCGAAAAAACAAAACGAACAGGAATTAGAAAAAATAAAACAAAACAAAAGTATTCATATTTATGAACTGTCTGAAGAAGAAAAAAAGAGATGGGAACGGAAGTTTGCGCCTTTGTATGATCAATTTACAAAAGAGTTTGGCGACAAGCTGCTTCGCGAAATTAAACAGAGATAAAGAGGAAGGCGGCCTTATTAAGAAAGGCCGCTCTTTTTTACGACCAAAAAGACCAAAAAGATCATTATCACCATAATATTTTTATTTTCTGAACTTTACTTTAACATTAGAATTGCAAAATGAAAGCGTTGTCAAGATACGAAAGGAGAGGGGAGAAATGCGGGGTAAGTTTAAAAACTTAACCGTACAAGTAATTATTGGAATTATACTGGGGATTATCGTTGGTTTTTTATTCCCTGAATTTGGATCAAAATTAAAAGTGCTTGCAGATGCATTTATTAAGCTAATTAAAATGGTCATTGCGCCGATTATTTTCTTCACGGTCGCAATTGGAATCGGCAGCATGGGGGATTTGAAAAAGGTTGGCCGCATCGGTGGAAAAGCGCTTATTTACTTTGAAATTATTACTACGTTCGCTTTAGCAATCGGAATTATTGTGGTTAATTTGATCAAACCTGGGGTAGGGTTTAATACTGATGCCGTAAAAGGCGGCGATGTATCACAGTATACGAAGCAAGCAGAAGAAGTGAATCATGGCGTCATTGAGTTTTTGCTTGGCATCATCCCGGATAACGTTGTTGGGGCGCTAGCAAAAGGCGAATTATTGCCGATTTTATTCTTTGCCGTATTATTCGGCCTTGCCGCGGCGGGGTTAGGAGAAAAAGCCAAACCGGTTATTACCTTATTTGAGCGTTTGGCGGACATTTTCTTCGGTGTTGTTAATATGATCATGAAAGTATCGCCAATTGCAGCGTTCGGTGCGATGGCGTATACGATTGGCACATTTGGAATCGGTTCATTGCTTTCGCTTGGAAAATTAATGGCTTCTGTGTATATTACGATGGCGCTATTTATTATTGTCGTACTCGGACTTATCGCGAAGTTTTACGGGTTTAATATTTTTAAATTTATTGCTTATATCAAAGAGGAAATTTTACTTGTGCTTGGCACATCTTCTTCTGAATCGGCATTGCCAAAACTGATGGAGCGCCTTGAAAAATACGGGTGTTCGAAGCCAGTTGTTGGGCTTGTTGTGCCGACAGGATATTCCTTTAACCTCGATGGAACATCTATTTATCTTTCGATGGCGGCGATTTTTATCGCCCAAGCTTACGGTATCGATTTAAGCATTTGGCAAGAGCTTACGTTGCTCGGAATTTTAATGTTAACGTCAAAAGGTGCAGCAGGGGTCACAGGTTCCGGATTTATTACACTTGCGGCGACTTTGGCAGCGTTCCCGATGATTCCAGTAGAAGGAATCGCGTTATTGCTTGGCGTAGACCGCTTTATGTCGGAAGCGCGTGCCATTACAAACTTAATTGGCAATGCTGTAGCGACTGTTGTTGTTTCTAAGATGGAAAATGAATTTCATCCTTCTGAAGAACAACATGCAGAGAGAACGAAGATGGTTGTTGCAAAGTAAACTTTAGCAATTCGACATCACCTATGCTTTTCTGCCAGTTCGATGCAACATATGAAGGCAGGCAAATTTTTGCCGCTTATGGCAGAAAAGCATTTTTTATTTTAAAAATTTGACAATAAATCTAATTTTTTATATCATAAATCTTGAATTCAAGATTTATGAATTCAGTGTTTATAACGATCTTGCAAGAATAATGAATGGCATGCAAAAAAATGGAGAAATTACAGTTGGGAAGTCCGGCAAGGCCGTGAAACACTCATTTTTTCCACGAAAAAATTCGTGTAAAGGGGAGAATAGACGATGGAAAATGTAAAATTAGCCATTATTTATTACAGCTCAACAGGTACGAACTATCAATTGGCAAAATGGGCGGAAGAAGCGGCGAAGGAAGCAGGGGCAGAAGTAAAAGTAGTAAAAGTTCCTGAACTCGCTCCAAAAGAAGCAATTGAATCGAATCCAGCGTGGAAAGCTCATGCGGAAGCAACGAAAGATGTCCCAACAGCTACGTTAGCGGACTTAGAATGGGCGGATGCGATTATTTTCAGCGTGCCGACTCGCTTTGGCAATATTCCTTCGCAATTAAAGCAATTTTTAGATACAACCGGCGGATTATGGGCACAAGGAAAGCTTGCCAATAAAGTTGTCAGCGCCATGGCATCTGCAGGAAATGCTCATGGCGGCCAAGAACAAACCATTTTACAACTATATACAACAATGTACCACTGGGGTGCGATCGTAGTAGCGCCTGGATATACGGATCAATCTGCTTTTGTTGCAGGAGGAAATCCATACGGAACGAGTGTGACAGTCGATCAAAACGGAAAAATAGTAGAAAATGCGGAAGCTGCTGTGAAACATCAAGCGCGCCGTACCGTTCAAGTTGCGCAATGGATAAAAAATGGAATGCGACAATAAGATGAGGGTTTTTACCCTCATTTTTTTATGCATTATATTTTGCTTTTTTTATGTACGAAAAGATAATAAAATAAAAGTAAGCAAATTTTCGAAAAGGGAGAGAAAATATGAAACACTTACAAGATCGAGTTACGTTACATAATGGTGTACAAATGCCGTGGATCGGACTTGGGGTTTATAAAGTGAAGAATGGAGAAGAAGTCATTAACGCGGTGCGCACCGCTCTAGAAATTGGCTACCGCCATATAGACACTGCGGCATATTATGAAAACGAAGAAGGTGTCGGAAAAGCGATACGTGAATCAGGCATTCCGCGCGAAGAAATATTTATTACGACAAAAGTGTGGAACTCTGATCAAGGATACGAAACAACATTGAAAGCATTTGAAACGAGCCTGCAAAAGTTAGGTCTGGAATATGTTGATTTATATTTAGTGCATTGGCCGGTAAAAGGAAAATATAAAGAAACGTATAAAGCGTTGGAGAAGCTATATAAAGATGGGCGTGTCCGGGCAATTGGCGTAAGCAACTTCCAAATTCATCATTTAGAAGATTTAATGGCTGATTGCGAAATTAAACCGATGGTAAATCAGGTGGAATATCATCCTCGCTTGACGCAAAAAGAACTCCATGCTTTCTGCAAACAACACGGCATTCAGCTTGAAGCATGGTCGCCGCTGATGAGAGGAGAAATTTTGCAAGAACCGACGCTTGTGGAAATTGGTGAAAAATATGGGAAAACTCCAGCACAAGTCGTCCTTCGTTGGGATTTGCAAAACGAAGTTGTCACGATTCCAAAATCCGTAACGCCACAACGCATTAAGGAAAACGCGAATGTTTTTGATTTTGAGCTAACGGCAGAGGAAATGGCAAAGATTGATGCGCTTAATTTGAACAAGCGAATCGGACCAGATCCGGATAACTTCGATTTTTAATTATGATGCGAGAAAAAGGGGTTTTTCCGTTGTGGAGAAGCCTCTTTTTTGCAAAAACGAATTTTGTGGCGTATTCAATTTTTCTTGTTAGCCATTCATAAATTGTATGATTTGACGTATGAAAGATCGTTAAAGTACAATAAATATTAGTATACACATTTACATGTGATACAAAAATAACGGAGGGGGCTGCAATGCTATTCCATCCGATGGATTTTCTCATTCTCATTGCCTTTGGCATTTCGCTATGGGCGCAATTTAAAGTATCAAGCAATTTCAACACTTGGTCTCAAGTTCCTGCTTCTTCCGGATTAACAGGCGCGGAAGTTGCACGCATGATTTTGGACCGCAACGGTCTTTATGATGTGCCTGTCGAAGTGGTGCCAGGAAGATTAACGGACCATTATGATCCGATTTCGCGCACTGTTCGTTTATCGGAACCGGTATATTACGGCCGTTCGATCGCTTCCATATCGGTTGCCGCGCACGAAGTCGGGCATGCTGTACAACATCAACAATCATATGGTGCGTTAGTACTTCGGCATCGCATGTTTCCAATTGTAAACTTTACATCAGGAGCGGCGCCATTTTTATTGTTGGCGGGATTTTTGTTCCAACAGCTTTCGCTAATTGGATTAGGCATTATTTTCTTTTCATTTGCCGTCGCTTTCCAACTCATTACGTTGCCGGTAGAGTTTAACGCAAGCTCGCGGGCGAAAAAATTTATGTTAGCGGAAGGTATTATTTATCCGGATGAAAAGCGCGGCGTCAACAAAGTATTGGGAGCGGCCGCATTGACATATGTGGCAGCAACGCTCATTTCGGTTTTAGAATTGTTAAAATACGTGTTAATTTTTACGCAAAATAACAATGAAGAATAAGGATATAAACCTGTCTGTAGGAGGTGTGATCCGGGCGCGTTATCCGCGTCCGGAAACCAATTGGACATAGTCAACTTGTTAGTGGTAGCATTGCTTATTGCATGTACCGCTTTTTTCGTAGCTTCGGAATTTGCGATTGTCAAAGTTCGCAGCTCGCGCATTGACCAATTAGTTAGCGAAGGAAATAAACGGGCGATTGCTGCCAAAAAGGTGATCTCCAACCTTGATGGCTATTTGTCGGCGAACCAATTAGGCATTACGATTACATCGCTAGGGCTTGGTTGGCTCGGTGAACCGACGGTGGAGCGGATATTAACACCGCTTTTTGAACGCATCCATTTATCGGAGTCGATTTCGCACGTTTTATCCTTCGTTATTGCCTTTTCGACGATTACGTTTCTTCACGTCGTTGTCGGAGAGCTGGCTCCCAAGACGTTTGCGATCCATAAAGCGGAGGCGATTACACTGTTTACAGCTCAACCGCTTATTTTATTTTATAAAGTGATGTATCCGTTTATTTGGATGCTCAACAATTCCGCGCGCCTCGTCGCCAGAATGTTTGGGTTAAAGCCAGCGGCAGAACATGAAATTGCCCATTCCGAAGAAGAGCTACGTCTCATTTTATCAGAAAGCTACAAAAGCGGAGAGATTAACCAATCAGAATATCGATATGTGAACAATATTTTTCGATTTGACGATCGGGTTGCAAAAGAAATTATGGTACCGCGCAAAGAAATTGTTGCGCTCGATATTAATCGAAGCGTGAAAGAGAATTTGGAAATTATTAAAGAGGAAAAATATACTCGTTATCCAGTTATTGATGGCGATAAAGATCACGTTCTTGGACTTATTAATGTGAAAGAAGTGTTTACCGATCTTGTGACAAATCCATCCGAAGAAAAACAAATGGAAGATTATATCCGCCCAATCATTCAAGTGATTGAATCAATCGCGATCCATGATTTGCTTGTGAAAATGCAGAAAGAACGCATCCACATGGCCATTTTAGTCGATGAATATGGCGGTACGTCGGGACTTGTTACTGTCGAGGATATTTTAGAAGAAATTGTTGGAGAAATTCAAGATGAATTTGATGTAGATGAAATTCCGTTGATCCAAAAAATTGATGAAACACGTACGATTATCGACGGGAAAGTGCTGATTAGCGAAGTAAATGATTTGTTTGGCCTCTCCATTGATGATGAGGATGTCGATACGATTGGAGGATGGATTTTAACGAAGCATTATGATATTAAAGTAGGCGATAGCGTCGAAATCGATAATTACTTGTTTACGGTGAAGGAGATGGATGGTCACCACGTGAAGACGCTAGAAGTCGTGAAGCAGGAAAAAGAAGAGAGAGAAGCAGATAATGAACTCGGTGAAAAAGAGGAATTGCATTTATGAGGCAGACGTTTATAGGACGTCTGCCTTTTATGGTGGATCCATGTAAAACCGAGCGATATCAACAGGAAAATCATCAACGTGAGCGATGCATGAAATCATTTCGTTCGTAAAAGGATGCAAAAATGATAGTTTAACGGCGTGAAGTGCTTGTCGATGAAATGTGTCTTTTCCGCCATAAAGAACATCTCCGACTAACGGATGACCGATGTAACTCATATGGACGCGGATTTGATGAGTGCGCCCGGTATCGAGGGAAAGCTCTACGAGCGATGTTTGTTCATCGGGAAACGTATGTAAGACGCGGTAGTGTGTTACCGCTTTTGCACCCGTTTTCGAAACTCTTCGCCTCGTTGGATGATGGCGATCGCGTCCAATCGGTGCAGAAATCGTTCCTGATTTATTTTTTAGGATGCCATGGACGAGCGCTACATACGTCCGTTTGATGAGCCGTTTTTCCAACATCCGATCAAGCGTGGCTCCTGCAAGCGTATGTTTGGCAAACAAAATCGTTCCCGATGTGTCACGATCAAGCCGGTGAATATGCCGTACTTTCGTCAAAATCCCTTGTGATTGTAAATAAAAAGCGACCGCGTTCGCTAAAGTCCCTATTTGAGAAGGTTCAGAAGGATGGATATCGATTCCAGCACCTTTATTAATAATAAGGAGATGCTCGTCCTCCCATAAAACGGAAAGCTCTCGATATTCAGGAATAATGATGGAGGGTTCAGGTTTATAAAGGTGCAACTGCAGGCGGTCTTTTTCTTTTAATGGCGTTTGCCATGATGCTTCTTTTCCGTTGAGCTTGATTCCTTTTTCCATTCGCAGCTGATGAGCTAACTTTTTAGAGGCGCACCATACTTCTTTTAGCAACGATTCAATCGTACGTCCTTCCCAAAAAGAAGGAATGACGCATTCAAGCCAGTCTCCTTTTTTGGACCACATCATTATTTCACTCCAAAATTTCAAAACAGTGGAAACACTTTCTATCCCTATGCGTACATAAGGTATGATACACTTATAGTATCGTTTTGCTAATAGTAGCGCAAGCGTTATCTAAAAAGGTGGTAAGAAACATGGAAATGGTTTGTGCATCAACGAAAGAACAAGAGGAATATATCAATTATTTAGTAAATTATTTTTACACAAACATTTTTCCGTATTATTTCGATGACGAGCAAATTCAGGCGTTTGAAAACTTACAAATCCTTTCATTAAAGGGAGAATATGTTACATACAATGGGACAATGAAAGAAGCATTTCAAATTATTTCATCACTTCAATCATTAATTACTGTGATTGAGTATGTAGGAAAAAGCGGAGATTGTAAGCGGTATCGCGATCTATTTGAGCGGAACATCGAATTACTTAGGCGATACGGTATTGCGTTTCCGTTTACGATTGAGCAGTTTATGAACAAGCGTCATTACCCATGCAGTATGTATTTGCCTTCACAAAGCGATTGGTTAATGTAAGATGGAGCTCGTCCATCACAGGGCGAGCTCCTTATTTATTGCTATGTTGAATCGAAGAAAACCAGTCCCGAAAAACTGCTTCGTCATGGTAGCCATCGATTCGTTTTACTTCTTTTCCGTTTTCATAATGGATAAGGGTTGGTGTTCCTTCAATATGATACTTGTCCCATCCGTCTTTGAATTCAAGCAGGTTAAACATTTTTAAGTCAATCCCCATTTGCTTTGCCAAAGGAACGATAATAGGTGTTGTTTTTTGGCAGTGAGGACAATCCGGACTGTAAAAATAGACGGTGACGGTTTCTTTATTTTTAATTTCTGCTCCAGTTCATCGGGTAAAATGATGTTTTGATAATTTGGGTCATCCAGCTGCGCAACAGTTGCAGGGTCAAGTTCTTCTTTATGATAAGGATTATTTTTGGCAGCTTGTTTTTGCTGATACGATGTGATAAAGGAGATCGCCGCAAACAGCGCTACAATAATCGATCCGAAGATAAGGAGCTTTTTCAACTTATTTTCCCTTCTTTCCCTTTACGAATAATGAAGATGCTTAATACACTAATGAGAAAAAATGCAACTAACGCTAAAAATGGAATCGTAATAAAGCCAAGCCAATTAATGTACTGTCCCGTGCAAGGGACGCGGCCGCATGAAATTGCGTAGTTTTGGAAGAACGGAATTTTTTGCAGAGAATAATGGTAAAGTGAGATCGTTCCTCCGATGATGGATAATGAAAGGCTATAGCGCGCGATGCCATATTCTTTCCGAATGACCGCAAGCCCTAATAAAATCACTTGTGGATACATAAAAATTCGTTGGAACCAGCAAAGATCACAAGGAGTAAATTTTAAAACTTCGGAAAATAAAGGCTCCCAAGCGTTGCAATCAGTGAAATTCCCCAAGCGCCGATAAGCGCGTTTTCCAATGTTTTGGCATTGTTATTCATACTGTAGTCCCCTTATTTCTCATGTTTATTGCCATTTTCATTATATTGGACGAAAAGGAGAATGTAAAATTTTAATAAATATATAAGCCGCTATTTTTATTTTATAGTACAATGCTTGTGTACAACTGGACAAGAGGTGAGAAATTTGGAACGAGCATGGTGGAAAGAGGCGGTTGTGTATCAAATTTATCCGCGCAGTTTTTACGATTCCAACGGGGATGGCATTGGCGATATCCGCGGCATTATCGCGAAACTTGATTATTTAAAAGAACTTGGCGTGGATGTGGTATGGCTATCTCCGGTATATAAATCGCCAAATGATGATAACGGATACGATATAAGCGATTATCGCGATATTATGGATGAATTCGGTACGATGGAAGATTGGGAAGAAATGCTTGAGGAAATGCACAAACGCGGGATTAAGCTAGTGATGGATTTAGTCGTCAATCATACATCAGATGAGCATCCGTGGTTTATCGAATCAAGAAAGTCAAAGGACAATCCGTATCGCGACTACTATATATGGCGGCCTGGAAAAGATGGAAAGGAACCGAACAATTGTGAGTCAATTTTTAGCGGTTCAGCGTGGGAATATGACGAAACGACGGAAGAATATTATTTGCATCTTTTTTCAAAAAAACAACCAGATTTAAACTGGGAAAATCCAAAAGTGCGCCGCGAAGTGTATGACATAATGAAGTTTTGGCTTGACAAAGGCGTCGACGGCTTTCGGATGGATGTCATTAATATGATTTCGAAAACACCAGGATTACCGGATGGTGAACCGCAGGAAGGAAAAAAATATGTTTCAGTAAGCAAATATTTTATGAACGGTCCGCGCGTTCACGAATTTTTGCAAGAAATGAACCGGGAAGTGTTATCAAAGTACGATATTATGACGGTTGGAGAAACGCCGGGAGTGACTCCGAGAGAAGGCATTTTATATACAGATCCGTCTCGCCATGAATTAAACATGGTGTTCCAATTCGAGCATGTGGATTTAGATTCAGGGCCTGGAGGAAAATGGGATATTCGTCCATGGTCGTTGGCCGACTTGAAAAAAACGATGACAAAATGGCAAAAAGAGCTAGAAGGAAAAGGATGGAACAGTCTTTACTTAAACAATCATGATCAGCCACGCGCTGTTTCTCGCTTTGGCGATGATGGAAAGTATCGTGTGGAATCGGCGAAAATGCTTGCAACATTTCTCCATATGATGCAAGGAACACCGTATATTTACCAAGGTGAAGAGATCGGAATGACCAATGTGCGCTTCCCGTCGATTGAATACTACCGCGATATTGAAACATTGAACATGTATAAAGAACGTGTGGAAGAATATGGTGAAGATCCGCAAAAAGTGATGGAGAAAATTTATTATAAAGGGCGTGACAACGCGCGCACACCGATGCAGTGGGATGACAGCGAAAACGCAGGATTTACAACGGGGACGCCATGGATTCCAGTAAATCCAAATTATAAGGAAATCAACGTAAAAGAGGCTTTAGCGGATCCAAATTCGGTGTTTCATTATTATAAAAAATTAATTCAACTTCGCAAGCAGCATGACATTATTGTCTATGGAACATATGACTTAATTTTGGAAGACGACCCTTATATTTACGCATACACACGCACATTGGGAAATGAAAAGCTGATTGTTATTACCAATTTTTCTGAAAAAACTCCTGTTTTCCGGCTTCCGGATGATATCACCTACAAAACAAAAGAACTGCTTATCAGCAATTACGATGTTGATGAAACGGAAGAACTGAAAGAAATTCGCCTGCGTCCATGGGAGGCGCGCGTATATAAAATCCGTTGTCATGAAACATTTGCTTTTTCCGGTGCCAATACTAAACGGTGCAAACATTATTTTCTATCTATATCCTCCCGCCAATCCGCCCATAATAATCGGTGAAAGGGGAGGATCACATGAATAATAACAACAACAAAGTTCAAGACGTTATGACGAAAAATGTAGCGACAGTTTCTCCTAACCAAACAGTTCAAGAAGCTGCGCAAATCATGAGCCAAAAAAATATTGGGGCTCTTCCAGTAGTGGAAAACGGTCAAGTAAAAGGAATGATCACGGACCGTGATATTACACTCCGTACATCGGCGCAAGGAAAAGATCCAGCTTCCACTCCTGTATCGGAAATAATGACGAATCGCGTGGTCACTGGTACGCCTAATATGAGCGTTCAAGAGGCGGCAAGTGTGATGGCGCAACATCAAATTCGTCGTTTGCCAATTGTCGAAAATAACCAAATTCAAGGAATTGTCGCTTTAGGCGATATCGCGACAAACAGCGCGTCCGATCAAGCGGCGGGACAAGCATTGACAAACATTTCTGAGCCGTCGCAACCACAAGGATAAAAAAATGAAGGATGTCTCTGACTTATGAGACATCCTTTTTCTTTTATGAAGGATATTGTATGATGATAACGAATACATAAAGAAAGGGAGGGATGTCCGTTGGATTGGAAAAATAAATATGAACAATGGTTAGCACATAAGTCATTAGACAAAGAATTAAAGCGTTTATTAACAGAGCGTCAAGACGACCTGAAATGGCTGGAAGATTGTTTTTATAAAAACTTAGAATTTGGCACAGGCGGCATGCGGGGAGAAATTGGTCCGGGGACAAACCGGATGAACATATACACGATTCGGAAAGCATCAGAAGGTTTGGCGCGATACATAGAGTCCTTTGGCGAAGAAGCAAAAAAACGCGGTGTTGTCATTGCCTATGATTCGCGGCATAAGTCTCGGGAATTTGCGATGGAAGCAGCGAAAACATTGGCCACTCACGGCATTCAAACATATGTATTTGATGAGCTGAGACCGACGCCGGAGCTTTCGTTTGCTGTTCGTTATTTGCATGCATTTTCCGGCATCGTCATCACCGCAAGCCATAATCCGCCAGAATATAATGGATATAAAGTATATGGAGAAGATGGGGGCAGCTTCCTCCAGACACGGCAGATGCGGTGATTCGATACGTCAATGAAGTGGAAAATGAACTTGATATCCATGTTGAGGACGAAGCAATTTTAAAAGAAAAAGGGCTCATTCAAATCATCGGCGAAGAAGTGGACAATGCTTATATTGACGCTGTAAAAACGGTCTCCCTTCAACCGAAGCTTGCGGAAGAAGTCGATATTCACATCGTTTTTACACCGCTTCACGGCACATCAAACAAACCGATTCGCCGCGCGTTAAAGGAACTTGGATACCGAAATGTATTTGTTGTTGAGGAACAAGAGCAGCCAGATCCGAACTTTTCCACAGTTGCATCGCCAAACCCAGAGGAGCATGCGGCATTTGCGTTAGCGATAGAGTACGGCAAAAAAGTCAATGCTGACTTGTTAATTGCGACAGACCCTGACGCCGACCGATTAGGGATTGCCGTAAAAAATGAAAAAGGCGACTATGTTGTATTGACCGGAAATCAAACAGGAGGCTTATTGCTTCATTACCTGCTATCCCAAAAGAAAGAAAAAGGGATATTGCCGCAAAATGGCGTGGTGCTAAAAACGATTGTAACCTCCGAGTTTGGCCGCGCGATTGCGCAATCTTTCGGCTTAGATACGGTGGATACATTAACAGGATTTAAATTTATCGGCGAAAAAATAAAAGAATATGAACAGACCGGTCAGTATACGTTCCAATTTGGCTATGAGGAAAGCTATGGCTATTTAATCGGTGATTTTGTACGTGATAAAGACGCGGTCCAAGCAGCGGTATTAGCGGTGGAAGTATGTGCTTTTTATAAAAAACAAGGTATGTCTTTATATGAAGGATTGCTGCAATTATTTCAACAATACGGCTATTACCGTGAAGGACAGCAGTCATTAACGTTAAAAGGAAGAGAAGGTGCGGAAACAATCCAGGCTATCCTAACATCTTTCCGCAATGAACCTCCGGTAGAAGTAGCAGGAAAAAAAGTAACCGTGATCGAGGATTACAAAACGAAAGAACGGGTAAATACTGCGGCTGGTGAAAAAACAATGATTACACTTCCGACTTCCAACGTATTAAAGTATTTGCTGGAAGACGATTCATGGTTTTGCTTGCGCCCTTCGGGAACAGAGCCAAAAATCAAAGTATATTTCGGCGTGAAAGGGAAGTCATTAGCCGACAGTGAAGCAAAGCTGCAACAACTTTCCAATGCAGTGATGAAACGAGTTCATAACTTTCTTCGCACTGCTTCGCCATCTTAAATGATAAACATAACGGAAAGGATCATGCCACATGTTAACAAACCAAGTAGCGATTATCACAGGAGCTTCTCGAGGAATCGGAAAGGCCATTGCGTTTCAATTGGCGGAACAAGGAGCAAAATTGGCGCTCGTGGGAAGTTCTGAAGGGGTTTATGAAACGGAAAAAGAGCTGAAAGAAAAAGGATTCTCTTATGTGAAGGCGTTCCAAGTGGACGTTGCCAATGAACAGCAGATGCAAAAGATGGTCACAGAAGTATTAGAAGAGTTTGGGCAAATCGATATTCTCGTCAACAATGCAGGAATCGGATTTTTTAAAGAAGTGGAAGAGACAACTGTGGAAGAATGGGAACGCATCTTTGCTGTTAATGTTCAAGGCGTGTTCATTGGGGTAAAAGCGGTGCTTCCGCATATGAAAGAAAGAAAATCGGGAACGATTATTACCATTTCTTCCGATGTCGGCCGCTACACGATTCCGAACGGAGCGGCATACACCGCGACCAAATACGCCGTTCAAGGATTTTCCGGTTCGCTTGCGCAGGAAGTAAGAAAGTACGGCATTCGCGTTGGTACGATTAACCCAGGAATGGTTGATACATACTTCGCCAATTCCATCCAAGGCGTTCCGGAAAAACGCGATTGGCTAAAAGCTGAAGATGTCGCCAAAGCAGTCGTCTATATGGCAAGCGCTCCAAAGCATATGCTGATCGATGAAATCGTCCTTCATCCGCTCATTCAACAGTATCCTATTGCATAAGCCAAAAAAGACAATGCCGAAGGTCGGCGTTGTCTTTTTTCTATACGATTGGAGCGAAGGGGGAAGGAAAATGAGCAAGGACAAGCAGGATATTCAAGAATTGCTTACATTAAAATCCATTGCCGAAACATTGAATGAGTGCAATGATTTAAAGGAAATGCTGCAGACGGTATTAAAGGAATTAATACAAGTGATGAGATTGCAATGCGGCTGGATTTTTTTTGTTCATCCAAAAGAAGGATACTCTCTTATTGCTGACTATCAATTACCTCCTGCACTGACATGGGAAAATAAGAAGCCGATG
This sequence comes from Geobacillus sp. CX412, assembly GCF_027942335.1. NCBI lineage: Bacteria > Bacillati > Bacillota > Bacilli > Caryophanales > Anoxybacillaceae > Geobacillus > Geobacillus sp. CX412. The sequence goes on along the minus strand of NZ_CP103461.1, from coordinate 2,934,675 downwards.
TGCGAAGGAGGCTGTTGGTGTTTGGAACGGTACAGAGATGGGCGGCTGCAGCGGGCAGCGAATGTCATTGAATGCAAGCGGCTTGAAAAGGCAATCGAAGAGCAATGGGGAGATACCAATGGCGTTACCCACCACGCGAGCATTCCTCTTCGTGCAGGGGATGAGAAATTTGGAGTGCTCAATGTAGCTGCTCCGCATAAAACGAGTTTTACAAATAAAGAACTGGCATTATTAGAAGCGGTTGCTTATCAAATCGGGACAGCAATAAAGCGAATCAAGCTCGCTGAAAATGAACAAAACCTCGCGTTAATAGCAGAACGCAACCGCTTAGCGCGAGATTTGCACGATTCGGTGAGCCAATTATTATTTTCGCTGCAGTTGACGGCCCGCGGCGCAAAAGAAATGACTCAAGACGAAACAATAAAAGATACGTTCGCCTACATTCAACAATTAGCGCAAGAAGCCCTTCAGGAATGCGGGCGCTTATTTGGCAGCTTCGTCCGCATGGGTTGGAACATGGGCTAGCCAACGCCTTTCAGCATTACGGAGATATGCTCGGGTTAAAAGTAACCGTGGATATTAACGGACTGATCGATTTATCTAATGAAGTCGAAGAGTGTTTATGGCGCGTGGGACAAGAAGCATTGAATAACTGCAAAAAACACGCGGGAGTGTCTGAGGTTGATATGGCGATCCACGTCCAAAAGCACTATGTCCATATGAAAATACATGATGAGGGATGCGGATTTTCCAAGACGGATGGACATCCTTTTTCTCTCGGCTTAAATAGTATGAAAGAGAGGGTCGCATCGTTAAATGGCGACATTCATATCAAAAGTGCCGCAGAGGAAGGAACGACGATTGATGTCATCATTCCGTTGAAAAAGGGGAGAGGATAATGGGGTCAACGTACTTATTGTGGATGACCATCATGTTGTTCGGCGAGGATTAGTTTTTTTCCTCAACACGCAAAAAGAAATTAACGTAGTCGGTGAAGCGTCCAATGGAAAAGAAGCGGTGGAACGGGTGAAAGAACTGCAACCAGATGTCGTGTTAATGGATTTGGTCATGCCGGTTATGGATGGCGTGGAAGCAACGAAAAAAATAAAGGAGCTGTCTCCTCATACGAAGATTCTCATTTTAACAAGCTTTTCTGATGTGGATCATGTTATTCCCGCCATTCGTGCCGGCGCGTCGGGGTATCAATTGAAGGATGTAGAACCAGATCAGTTAGTACAAGTGATTATATCTGTGTACCGAGGCGAAAATCAGCTTCACCCGAAAGTCACCACGCATTTAATGACTCATGTGTCAAAGGGAGGGGATCGTAAGGAACAACTTATTGAAGTATTGACGAAGCGGGAAAAAGAAGTGCTTGCGGAAATTGCGAAAGGAAAAAGCAATAAAGAGATTGCCGCAGCATTAATGATTACAGAAAAAACGGTCAAAACGCATGTATCCAATATACTTGCTAAGTTAAATCTTGCGGATCGCACCCAAGCGGCTCTTTATGCTGTAAAACATCTCAGACTTTAGTTGTATTGAGGCTTCGGCTATTTTCGTATGTACAGCTCTCCCGATTTGCCGGCGAAAGAAGCCATTCCTTTGATTACACTATAATCAGAAAAACAAGGAAAAAAGGAGAGAAATGCCATGCATATCGTTGTAGTGAACGGAAGTCCGCGCAAATCGGGGAGAACGGGAATCGTTGCTAGACATATTGCAAAGCAATATGGAGCGCAGCTTATCGATTTAAGTGAAGGAGCCATACCGCTATATAACGGTGAAGCAGGCCAAGAAGAGTTGCCTGCTGTGTGCCAGTTACGCGAACAAATTCAGCAAGCCGATGGCATTGTGCTTTGTTCCCCAGAGTATCATAGTGCGATGAGCGGAGCGCTAAAAAACTCTCTTGATTTTTTAAGCAGCGATCAATTCGAACACAAACCAGCTGCTCTTATTGCGGTGGCAGGGGGAGGAAAAGGCGGAATCAATGCCTTAAACAATATGCGTACAGTAATGCGTGGATTGCATGCCAACGCCATTCCAAAACAGCTTGTCTTAGATTCCTCTTGTTTCGTTGATGATCATTTAACCCAAGCGGCGGCTATGCAAGTGGATGATATCCTTTCTGAGTTGCACCGTTATATCAGCGCAGCCAAGTGGTGGAGAGAGAAAAAAGAATAAGATGACCGAAGGATGCCGCTATATGAAAGCTTGTCCGCTATTGTTTTGGTTTTTGCTTGCTTCGTTCATGCCTTTTATTGGTGTAATGATGACCAATTGTCTTCATCCGATTTATATCACCGATGTCTTAAAGGAAGATAGTTCGGTATACGGAATCCAAAGTATGGTGTATGGAATTGGTGCGGCGCTTGCAGGGGCTGTAGTTCCGTTGTTGCTGAGGAGAATCGGAACAGAAATAAGCATTACGATCACCGTATTTATGTATGCGATGGCGATGACGATGTTTCTTTTCGTAAAAAACACGTGGATATTTTATCTGCTTGTAAGCATTACCGCGTTTGGCAATGCGGGTACAAGGGTGGCACGCAGCTTGTTAATGATGGAACGAATCCCAAATGAGAAAATCGGGCGGGTAGACAGTTTATTTCGTGCGTTCGGTTTTCTTATTCGTTCCATCTTGTTAAGCGTATTTACTGGCCTCGTTTCATTAGAGCATGTCCTGATTCCATATGCCATATTAAGCGGATTGCTTATCATTTCCGGGCTATTGGTGCTAAGGACTGGAGAATCGGTGAAAAAAGAACAATTTCATGTGACAGGATAAAAGGAGATTTTTCTTATACATCGGTCGGAGAATCGATAGGATAAATAATGGGGAATTGGATCGAACCAATTCCCCGTTTTTTATTTAGGAATAAGCGTATTGCTCAGCTCCTGTTTTTTGTTCGCTTGCCTCAAGGGCATGGTCGATATAACGCAACAGAGCGGTTAGCCGCTTTTGAATGACTGAGTAATCATATTCAAAATTGTAGGCGTGAAGAAATTGCTCAATTTTTTTCGAAAGCAAATCATCTTGTGTACGCACCATTAAAATAAGCAAATTATCCCATTCGGAGCGGTGCGTATAGTATAATGCTTTGTCATAATCGATGGTGTTCAAGTTCATGCCTCCTTTATAGAAGGAGATGTCTTTAGTGTATGATGGTTCTTGTTTTTTTTTACGCTGTAAATGTTACGTTAGAAGGTAAAAAATAAATTTACCGGTTTCAAAGTGCCGGTGTTTTACTTCTTTTTTTGCTGATAAAACCAATATATTGTGAGCAGGCAAATGAGGAGAATAAATACGGCCATAAAAAAAGTGCGATATTCATCCATATATTGTTTAATTATAATCCAATTCTTCCCTAAATAATTACCAATTGTAAGAAAGGTGAAGACCCAGACAAATGCTCCGCTATAGGCATATAACATAAATTTTTTTCGATCGTATGCGTTAAATCCAGCTAAAAATGCAGCAAGATGACGGATGCCAGGGATAAAATAGCAAATAAACAGCACCGATGGCCCTAGTTTGGCAAATAATGCTTTCGTTTGCTCTATTCGCTTTTCTGTAATATGTATTTTTGGACCTATTTTCTGCAAAAACGGCAATCCGAGTTTTACTCCTAAATAGTAGCTGATGGAGATACCAGCTATAGCACCAATAAAGCCAAAAACAAATGAGATAGGATATGACATGGAACCTGTGGAAATTCGGTATCCAATGTACGTAAGTAGCAGCTCATCCGGAATCGGCATACCGACAATTCCTAACATTAACACGACCATAATGCCGATATATCCAAAATGATCGATAAAATAATGTAAATAATGCTCCACTGTATCACCACACTTTAATAGTATGAGCAAAGCGAGTCAGCAGAAAATAAATGGGCTTTATTATTTGCTAATGTCCATTATAAACAATACATACGTTGAAGGAAATTTTTTATATAAAGATGGGGAAGAAAAGTAGACATATGATTGATCAGTCGTATGGATTAAACGCGAAATATGGAATGGACTTATACGTATCAAAACTCCTTTTTCCTCATACATTGTGATAAGAGGGAAAAGGGGAGGAGATGTGCATGCGACAAGATGATTTGAAGGAGTTGGAACGGGCGATTGCGGAGATTACGGAAATCGCTGAAGGGTTTGGGCTTGATTTTTATCCGATGCGTTATGAAATTTGTCCAGCGGATATTATTTATACGTTTGGTGCGTATGGCATGCCAACGCGGTTTTCCCACTGGACTTTTGGCAAGCAGTTTCACAAAATGAAACTGCAATACGATTTAGGCTTAAGCAAAATTTACGAGCTAGTCATTAACTCTGACCCTTGTTACGCATTTTTATTGGATACAAATTCGCTGATTCAAAATAAATTGATCGTCGCACATGTATTAGCGCATAGTGACTTTTTCAAAAATAACGTTCGTTTCAGCAACACAAAGCGGGATATGGTCGAAAGCATGGCAGCAACCGCCGAGAGAATCAAACATTACGAACATCAATATGGAAAATTGGAAGTAGAAAAGTTTTTAGATGCGGTATTGGCAATTCAAGAGCATATCGATCCGTCACTGCTTCGTCCGAAATTATCATGGACTTTGGAAGATACGGAAGTATACGAAGAAGAAGAACCGCCAAAAATAGCGTCGCCATATGATGATTTATGGTTGCTCGATGAAAAAGATAAGCCGACTCCGCCACCGCGTAAAAAGCGACGGAAATTCCCGCCGCAACCGGAAAAAGACGTATTATTGTTTATTGAAGAATATAGCCGTGAGCTGGAAGAATGGCAGCGCGATATTTTAACGATGATGCGCGAAGAAATGTTATACTTTTGGCCGCAGTTGGAGACGAAAATCATGAACGAAGGCTGGGCTTCGTTTTGCAAAGGAGCTTAAATATGTAAATGAGAAATCACTTGTATACGAAAGTGATTTTTTTATTTTCTTGATGTTAAAATGTTTAAATATTGCACATTTGATTAATGGTTTGCTGCATGGTTCGATAATGTTTAGTGATCATGCTAAAATAACATTTGTAATACATTTTGTCCTGGTGAACCATAAATTTCTTTGACAAATGGAAGATGATGTATAAAATTTTGTGTAAAGCATTTTGCTAGACCAAAAGAAAAAAGGTAGGGTATTCTCTGATTGAACCCAAACATTCCAGAGAAAGGAGAACCCTACCTATGTCTAAAAGTATACCGAATGTCGACTGGGCAAATCAACTGGAAAGTGTCATTCGTCAGTTTGTAAAGGAAAAATTAGAACTGATCATGCGGGAAGAAATCAAGAATTTCCTCGAAATAGAACAGGCCGGAACATCAAATATGAGAAACGGCTACTATCAGCGAAATCTAGATACGCAATATGGCCGGATTGAGGGTCTTTTGGTTCCAAGAGACCGAAACGGGGAATTTCAAACACAGTTGTTTGCCCCTTATCAACGCCACACCGGCTGGCTGGAGGAAGCCATCATCAGGATGTATCAAAGTGGCATGAGTACACGGGAAATTGGCAAGTTTATCGAACGAATTCTAGGAAATGCTTATTCTCCAGCGACGATCAGCCGTATTACCGATGTCGTGAAAGAAGACATCGAGAAATGGCACCATCGTCCACTATCCAAACGTTATTCTGTCTTATATTTGGACGGCTTGTACGTGAAACTTCGCCGGGATACGGTAGAGAAAGAAGTTATTTATGTGGTGTTAGGAGTGAACGAAGAAGGATATCGCGAAATTCTGGATTTCTTCGTGGGAGGACAAGAAAGCGCCTATGGATGGCGGGAGATTCTCCAACAGCTCTACAAAAGAGGCGTCAAGGAAGTGCTTCTGGGCGTATTCGATGGACTACCGGGGCTGGAGGAAGCCTTTAAGGCGGTGTATCCGAAAGCCGATGTGCAGCGCTGTGTCGTGCACAAAGTCCGCAACACCCTCAGCCGTGTTCGGAAAAAAGACCAATTCGAAGTGGCCGAGGATCTCAAGCTGATTTATCGCGCGCCGAATAAGGAGATGGCGTTACAAATGTTTCAACAGTTTGAGTCGAAATGGTCCAGCAAGTATCCGAGAGAAGTTCAATCTTGGGCAAATGAGTTGGATGTCCTCCTTACATTTATGGATTATCCAAGCAGTATTCGAAGTGTGATTTACACGACCAATGCCATCGAACGAACGATCAAGGAGATTCGGAAACGCCTAAAACCGATGAACAGTTTGAATAGTTTAGAAGCCGCTGAAAAAATCGTGTATTTGACCATTCAAGATTTTAATGAGAAATGGGCAGGGCGAAAGTTGCGAGGATTTGCCGAAGCGCATGAAGCCCTTCAACGAATGTTTGAAGAACGTTATCATTAACCAAATACTGTAAATAAACAAAATAGGGGGATTCTCCCTTTCCACACAGGAGACTGAATATTCAGTCTCCTGTGTGGAGAAAATCAGTCCCCTATCAATTCAAATCCATTTCAGAGAAACCCTACCCCATTTACATTACACAAAATTCTTGACGGTACCAAATGGAAAATTGTATAATTTGTTGAATGTTAAAAGGATTGTTTCTTTTCGTTGTCAAATAATTGTAGTAAATATTAGAAATTTAAAGGAGATATATGGCGGAATGGACGCGAAGGATTTGTTGCGTATTATAGAAGATGGAGAAAATGCCGAATTGGAATGTAAAGCAGCCAAAGGCGGTCTACCGAAAGATGTTTGGGAAACGTATTCTGCTTTTGCAAATACAAATGGCGGTATTATTTTGCTTGGGGTTGAGCAAAAAGGACAAGAGTTTTTCCCAGTCGATGTTGATGCAAAAAAGTTAGTCAAAGACTTTTGGGATGGAATTAATAATCCCCAAAGGATTAGTAAAAATATCTTAGTGGATCGAAATGTAGAAATTATTGAAGTTGATGGGAAAGAAATCGTGAAAATTTATGTTCCAAGAGCTTCACGTGAGGACAAGCCAATTTATATTGGTCATAATCCTTTTACAGGTACATATCGCCGCAATTATGAAGGAGACTATAAATGTACAAAAGAAGAAGTACAGCGAATGATAGCGGATCAATCTCCAATTCCTCAAGACAGCAAAGTTCTTCCCAATTACGGTTTAAATGATTTGAATATGGAATCGGTGAGAAGTTATCGAAATCGCTTTTCTTCTTTGAAACCAGATCATCCTTGGAATGGTTTAGAACTGAAGGACTTTTTATATAAAATTGGAGCTTTGGGAAGGCTACGCGAAACCAACGAGGAAGGGCTAACATTAGCCGGGTTGCTCATGTTTGGGGAAGAGCGCAGCATTACAGAGTATTTACCGCAGTATTTCTTAGAATATCGGGAAAAGAGTTCGGATGTGCCGGGGGAGAGATGGACAGATCGGATTATTTCTTCCGACGGCACTTGGTCGGGGAATTTGTATGATTTTTATTTTAAAGTGATCCGCAGACTAACGGATGATTTAAACATTCCTTTTCAAATGGAGGGGCTTTTTCGCAAGGATGATACAAGGGTGCACGCTGCTCTTCGTGAGGCTTTAGTCAATACGTTGGCTCATGCCGATTACTACGGGCGACGCGGAATTGTTATCGAAAAGGAAAAGATGTTATTTCGATTTTCCAACCCGGGTGTTCTTCGGATTCCTTTGCAACAAGCACTGAAAGGTGGAATAAGTGATCCGAGAAATCCAACGATTTTTAAAATGTTTATGTTAATCGGACTTGGTGAACGGGCAGGGTCGGGGATTGAGAATATTCATTTGGCGTGGAAAGAACAACATTGGACTGCCCCAGAATTAATTGAAGAATTTCAGCCGGATCGCACGATTCTTACGTTGCGAACAACTTCATTATTACCGCAGGAAAGCGTCGATTTTCTAAAAGCAGTTCTTGGGAAACATTATAAGTTTTTAACCAATGATGAAGTATTAATTTTAGTGACGGCACATCAAGAAAATTATGTGACCAATACGAGATTGCAAAGCCTGACAGATAAAAAGAGTGATGAAATAAGCAAATTATTATCCGGACTGGTGGAAAAAGGATATTTAGAACCAAATGGACAAGGAAGAGGTACAAAATATACGCTAACGGAAATGTTTCATCAAAAGTCTATAGGGAACTCCAGATATAATCGGATAAGCTCCGGACCTAATGTTAATAACTCCGGACCTAACGCTGCTAACTCCGGACCTAACGAAAACGAACAAACAAAAGATTATGAAAAAGTGCTATTGGATATTTCTGAATTAGCAAGGAAGAAAAAGAGATTACATCCTTCCGAAATGGATGAGATCATTTTAAATCTTTGTGCAATTAAGCCGTTAACGCTCAAAGAATTAAGTCAATTACTGAATAGGCAGATGGATCCTCTTCGCAAAAAGTACATTTCACGATTGCTTAGGGAAGGAAAGTTAGAACTGCTATATCCGGAGCAAGTAAATCATCCGAAACAAGCATATATGACACGATCTCTTTTTAACCAGCATTAGGATACTGGATTCCTAATGCTGGTTTATTGTTATTAGACAAATTTCTCGATGATGTATAAAAGTTTGTGTAAAACATTTTGCTAGAACAAAAGAAAAAAGGTAGGGTATTCTCTGATTGGACCAAAAATCTTAGAGAAAGGAGAACCCTACCTATGTCTAAAAGAAGTATACCGAATGTCGACTGGGCAAATCAACTGGAAAGTGTTATTCGTCAATTTGTGAAAGAAAAATTAGAGCTGATTATGCGGGAAGAAATCAAACATTTCCTCGAAATCGAACAGGCTCGAACACCGAATAGGAGAAACGGCTGCTATCTCCGTTGTGTTCGGAAAAAAGATCAATTCGAAATGGCGGAGGACCTGAAACTCATTTATCGTTCTCCGAATAAAGAAATCGCATTGGAGATGTTTCAACAGTTTCAATCCAAATGGTCTCACAAATACCCAAGGGAAGTCCAATCGTGGGCAAATGAGTTGGATGTCCTTCTCACCTTTATGGACTATCCAAGCAGTATTCGAAGTGTGATTTATACAACCAATGCCATTGAACGAACGATCAAAGAGATTCGGAAACGTCTAAAGCCGATGAACAGTTTGAGCAGTTTAGAAGCCGCGGAAAAAGTCGTGTATTTGACCATCCAAGATTTTAATGAGAAATGGGCAGGGCGAAAGTTAAGAGGATTTGCCGAAGCACAGGAAGCCCTCGAGCGAATGTTTGAAGAACGTTACAATTAACCAAATAATGTAAATATCAAACCAATACGATAAGGGGATTCTCCCTTTCTGCGCAATAGACTGAATATTCAGTCCCTCGTGTGGAGGAAACTAGTCCCCTATCCATTCCAAATCCATTTCAGAGATACCCTATCTATCTTGCATTACACAAAATTCTTGACGGTACCTATTATAACTGATCATATTATAGTTGACTAATATAATATGTTGATTTAGCTTTATAAATTGACAATATTTTGAACAATTTATTATTACGCTGAATATGTCCACCCCTTATGATATATTAGTCATGTCTAATGTTATAAGAGGTGACAAGGATGAAATATAAGGGAATGATTGTTTTACTTCTGCTCACTTTGATCATTTCGGCTTGCAGTTCCAATAAAGAACAATCACATCAAGAGCATTCTTCCAATGGGGATTTGCAAGAAAAAACTGCTTCTGCTGACGTTTTACCGACCTTTTTGAAAGGTCAAAGTGAAGAGGTCCGCTTGGTATATCAAGCTGCTGGCAAATCAATAGAGTTGTTACAATGGATTCCTTGTTATTGCGGTTGTGCCGAGAGTGCGGGACATAAAAGTAGTATGAATTGCTTTGTCAAAAAAATCAATAAAGATGGTTCTGTTGTCTGGGATGACCACGGTACTCGTTGTGGTGTTTGCTTACAAATCGCAGCGGAATCCATTAAAATGAAACAAGAAGGTAAGTCTATAAAGGAAATTCGCCATTACATTGATGAAAAGTACAAAGAAGGTTACGCAAAACCAACTAAAACTCCAATGCCTTTATAATAAACAAACCTCACTTTTCCGAAAACGAAGGCTTTACAATCCTCCCACGGTGGAGGATTTTTTGTTTTCTTAAGGCATATTTTATAAGTTTGGCAGATATAAAAGTAAAGACAACTTAGTACAAGGGGGATGATGGATGAACTCACTTTGGCTTTTAGGGTTTTCTGCTTCTGCTATTGGAATGTTATCTGGCGGAGTGATTGCTTGGTTGTTTAAAGGCTGGCAAAAAGGAACGCCAACCATTTTTTCAGTATGTAGTGGTATGATATTTGGACTGGTCACGATGGAAATTTTGCCTGAAAGCATAGAAATTGGAGGTTGGTTTATTGCTATTGTCGGATTGATTTTTGGTTATTTTATTTATAAGCATCTAGAAAAGGTTTCCCATCATGTGATCATTATTACCAATGACGCTAAAAAAGACTTATTTGTACATTCTGGTCTATTTTTAACATTCAGTATTGCCCTACACAATTTTCCAACAGGCATCGCACTTGGAGCCAATACTCACGATTCATTGACTAAACCAATGATGACTGCGATTATGCTTCACAATATTCCAGAAGGTATTGCTGTTTTTACTCCCTTGCTGATGGCTGGGTTTGGAATTCTCAGCATCATACTTGGGGCAACCATAGCCTCCGCCCCCATAGGAGTTGGAGCATTCATCGGAAGCAATTACGGAATGGGGGTTCCTTGGTTAGTAGCAATGATTATCGCATTGGCGATGGGGGTAATGCTTTCCGTGACGGGAAAAGAAATTTTTGGAACAGCTTTACGCGCATCTACCAAAATATACTGTGTTATCATGGCTATAATCGGTTTTATATTGGTTTCATTTTACTTGTTTTTTCTGTAAAAAACTTGAGGATAACGTCATACGGGAACTTGAAGAAGAATTTACAAAAGATGTGCTGATATTCGAAAGGACAGCTCACTGCTGTCCTTTTTATACCCTTAAATCGCCATGTTGCAAGTCCGATTTTTCCACCTGAACGGTTGTCATCATCCTCCTTCCATTCATTATGAGCTAAATAACCCATTTTCATGAAAAAACATTTCCTAAACTTGACAAAAAAATGAATATAAAATATGATACATACATATGAACATATGCTCATATATAATAAATAAAGTGAGGGGAATCATCATGAAGATGGAAGACCATTCTTTCTTAAAATCTGAAACCATTGAAAATGTATCGCGAATATTTAAGGTATTAGCCGATCCAACACGAATCAAAATTCTTTATTTGTTATCGCAAGAAGAGTGCAATGTCAATCACATTGCAGAAGTGTTGGAAATGTCTCAATCAGCCGTTTCCCATCAACTTAGTATGTTACGAAATCTGAGACTGGTTAAGTATCGCCGTGAAGGAAAAACACTGTTTTACTCCTGCGATGACGAACATGTTATTTCATTATTAAAACAAGCCATTGACCATTCTGAACATCATTAAGGAGGTATTTTATCATGCATCATCATCACCACCATCATTCTCACGACCACCATGGTCATCACCATCACCACGGACATCACCATGATCACAGTAGAGAAGGAAATAAAAAAGGGCTTACAATTGCCCTTCTCATTACCGCTGGAATTATGTTGTTAGAGTTTTTCGGAGGTTTAATCACAAACAGCCTAGCCCTTCTTTCTGACTCTGGTCATATGCTTAGTGATGCTAGTTCACTTGTTCTTAGCTTAGTGGCAATTTGGTTTGCCACCAAACCAGCTTCCCCCAATAAAACGTATGGCTTTTATCGTTTTGAAATCTTAGCCGCTTTGTTTAATGGAGTTACCTTGTTTGTTATCGCTGGATTTATTATTTGGGAAGCAATTGAACGTTTTTACAATCCTCCAACCGTGGCTAGCGGCTCTATGATGCTGATTGCGTCCATTGGACTTTTTGCCAATCTTTTAAGTGCCTGGGCGTTAATGAAAAAAGGGGATGTAAAAAATAATGTCAATCTGCGTAGTGCCTATCTTCATGTGATCGGTGACGCTTTGGGTTCCGTAGGTGCTATCATCGCTGGGCTTGTCATGTGGCTCTTTAGTTGGTATGTCGCTGACCCCATTATTTCCATTTTGGTTGCCTTATTAATCTTGAAAGGCGCTTGGGGAGTGATTAAACATACGGTTCACATTTTGATGGAAGGAACGCCAATTACCATTGACCAAAATGAAGTGAAAAAAGCCTTAGAAAGTATTGAAGGAGTGATTAACGTTCACGACCTTCATATTTGGACAATTACTTCAGGGTTAGACTCATTAAGTTGCCATATTTTGATTGAAGATCATCAAGACAGCCAAAAGGTTTTACAAGAAGCGATCCATTTTATTGAGGACCACTTTAAAATTCAGCATGCAACCATTCAAATTGAAACCTCTCAAATCCATCACGGGGAAATGAAAGTTTAATCCTTTTCAGAAGAGAGGTGATAAAATGCAACACATCGTTGATGTTCTGGTTATCGGTGCTAGTCAGGCAGGACTAGCGATGGGATATTATCTGAAACAAAATAATATATTGTTTGCCATTGTTGGCAAGGAAAATCGAATCGGAGATGTTTGGAGAAACCGATATGATTCCTTAGTTCTTTTTACTCCTCGCTGGTTCAGTTCTTTGCCAGGAATGGCTTTAAAGGGTGACCCGAACGGATATCCAACCAAGGATGAAATTGCCGATTATTTAGAGGATTATGCTCAAAAATTTGAATTACCTATTCATCTGAACACAGAAGTCATTTCCCTTCAAAAAGAAGATGAGATTTTTAAAGTTACAACCAATAATGGTAATTATGTGGCAGAGAAAGTGGTTGTAGCAACGGGTCCTTTCCAAAAGCCATACATTCCACCATTTGCAGAAAGCTTATCCGATAAAGTGTATCAAGTGCATACATCCCGTTATTTGAATCCATCTCAATTACAAGAAGGCTCTGTTTTGGTAGTCGGTGCGGGAAATTCAGGGGCACAAATTGCTGTTGAATTGTCCGAAGACAGAGAAGTTTATTTATCTGTAGGTCATAAAATGAAGTTCTTTCCACTTGAAATAATGGGTAAAAGTATTTTCTGGTGGTTTAAAAAATTAGGTTTATTAAATGTCCATATCAACAGCTCGTTAGGTCAGTTTATCAGTAAGCAAAGTGACCCTATTTTCGGTAAAGAACTGAAACATTTAATACAAGAAGGCAAAATTAAAATTAAACCCAGAACAGAAAGTATTTTAGGAGATGTTATTTCTTTTGCAGATAACAGTCAAATTCAAGTTCAAAATGTCATTTGGGCAACTGGATTTTATTCTGATTACAGTTGGATTCAAATTCCGAATGTTTTAGACCATAGAGGAAAGCCCATTCACCAAAGAGGGGTAACTTCTGTGAAAGGATTGTACTTCTTGGGATTGCCGTGGCAGTATCGAAGGGGATCTGCTCTTATTGGAGGAGTGGGTGCCGATGCAGAGTATTTGATAAATGATATTTTAAACCATTGAAGGTGCTTGCAATGTTGTGGTTAGAACTTTTTATAGCCCTTCTAAGCTTAGCGTAAGTGGGAGAGTATTCATTCAAACATAAGCTTCAAATATCATTAAATGGTTTGAACAAGGTCAGTACCTTGTTCAATATTTTAGCGATCTTAAACTAACAAACGATAAAAGTTTCCATTGACTAAAAAAGTTTCTGATGTACAATTTATTTAGGCAACATTTTCTTTGCTCTTACATATATCTAATTCTAAGTTGTAGGAGCAAATTTTTTTACCCCAAAAGTTTCCTTAATGCAAAATATTTAGCGAAAACCAATCATGAGGTGATCATCATGAGTGAAAATATAAAAAAACTGCCGTTAGTCGTTGAGGAAGGTTGGAGAAAGAAACGGACACAACCAACATTGCCCGAAGTATATAGAAGTTTGCGTATACCAAAAACGGGTTCTTGGATGAAAAAGTTTCTTGCGTTTGCTGGACCAGGATGCTTAGTTGCCGTGGGGTATATGGACCCGGGAAACTGGGCGACTGATATCGCAGGAGGTTCCCAGTTCGGATACACGTTGCTTTCCGTTATTTTGCTTTCCAATTTAATGGCAATATTGCTTCAAGCATTGGCTGGCAAGTTGGGAATTGTAACGGGAAGGGATTTAGCCAAGCTTGTCGCGACCATTACAGCAAGCCTGTAGCAATGATCTTATGGGTTTTATGCGAGTTGGCAATCGCAGCTTGTGATCTAGCCGAAGTGATCGGTTCGGCAATCGCTTTGAAATTGTTGTTTGGCATTCCGTTAATATATGGAGTGATTATTACAGCTCTGGATGTACTGGTCGTATTGCTACTGCAGAATAAAGGTTTTCGTTATATTGAAACGTTGGTGATTGTTTTAATTCTAACCATTGGTGCTTGCTTTGCGACTGAAATCTTTCTTTCTAAACCAGATGTAGGTGGCATATTGAAGGGATTTGTTCCAAGCAAAGAGATTATTAACAATCCATCCATGCTCTATATTGCAATCGGGATTTTAGGTGCAACCGTAATGCCTCATAATCTTTATCTGCATTCTTCCATTGTGCAGACACGTCAATACGAACAAACCAGCTCGGGTAAACGACAAGCGATCAAATATGCTACTTGGGATTCAACGATTGCCCTATTCTTCGCTTTATTTATTAATGCAGCGATCCTTATTGTTTCTTCTGCTACGTTCCATAAAGCAGGAATGAAAGATGTTGCGGAGATTGAAGATGCTTATCACTTGCTCTCTCCACTGCTTGGAACAACACTTGGAAGTATTTTATTTGGAGTTGCTTTGTTGGCTTCTGGTCAAAACTCCACATTAACGGGAACCTTAGCTGGTCAAATTGTGATGGAAGGTTTTCTAAATATTCGCCTTCCTGCTTGGTTAAGAAGACTGATAACTCGATTGATTGCCATTGTCCCAGCCGTTGTTGTAACTGCTCTTTATGGCGAAAGCGGAACGGCTCAATTACTTATTTTGAGCCAAGTGATTCTTTCTTTACAGCTCTCTTTTGCGGTAGTGCCTCTCGTTCAATTCACTAGCGATAAAAAGAAAATGGGTGAGTTCGCAAATCCATTATGGTTGAAAGTTCTTGCTTGGATGGTAGCGGTTGTGATTATCAGCTTAAACGCATATTTATTGTTCCAAACATTCTTTGGTTAAGGAATAATAAACCTCATTATCTTTTTGCGGATAATGAGGTTTATTGTTTTTATCTAATAGAATTTTTTGATGTAGCTAATTAAATGAATCGCACGGTAAATATTGGGTTGATTTTTTTAAATTCCATTCTTTTTTTGTTTTTAATTCAAATAAATATTTGAATAATAAAAGAAATGGGGTATAATATATTCAAACGGAAATTTGAATATGAAAGAGGGATAATGAATGAGTAAGAAAGATACATGTGAAATTTATTGTTATAACGAAGAAAAAGTCAATCGAATACATGGTGAATTGCAAAAAGAAGATATATCTAGTGTTGTCCAGTTGTTTAAAGCACTGGCAGATGAAAATAGGGCAAAAATTGTCTATTCACTTTGCCAAGATGAAGAGTTATGTGTATGTGATATTGCTAATATCATCGGGGCTTCTGTTGCAACCACTTCCCATCATTTACGCACCCTTTATAAACAAGGGATTGTAAAGTATCGAAAAGAAGGAAAGCTAGCATTTTATTCGCTGGATGATGACCATATTAAGCAGTTAATCATGATTGCGTTAGCACATGAGAAAGAGGTGAAAGTCCGTGTCTGAACAACAAGCAAAATTATCTGAGAAAGAAATGAAAACCTACCGTGTTCAAGGATTTACTTGTGCAAACTGTGCAGCAAAGTTTGAAAATAATGTAAAATCATTGCCAGGTGTTCAAGATGCTAAAGTAAACTTTGGAGCATCTAAAATTACCGTTTGGGGTACAACAACCATCGAAGAATTAGAAAAAGCAGGAGCTTTTGAAAACTTAAAGGTTCGGGAAGATAAAGAAAAAGCAGTCAAGCGTGAACCTTTTTGGAAGCAAAAAGAGAACATTAAAGTGTATATTTCCGCCGTTTTGCTTGTGATCAGTTGGTTTTTAGGGAAGCAATACGGAGAAGAGCATATCTTTGCGACAATTGGATATGCTGCAGCAATTTTAATCGGTGGATATTCGTTATTTATAAAAGGTTTCAAAAACCTAGTTCGATTGAATTTTGATATGAATACGCTGATGACAGTGGCGATTTTAGGAGCTGCAGCGATTGGTGAATGGGGAGAAGGTGCAACGGTTGTTATTCTATTCGCCATTAGCGAAGCCTTAGAGCGTTATTCCATGGATAAAGCTCGTCAATCCATTGAATCGTTGATGGATATTGCTCCAAAAGAAGCATTAATTCGTCGCGGAAATGAAGAAATGATGGTCCCTGTTGACGATATTCAAGTCGGAGATATTATGATCGTAAAGCCTGGTCAGAAATTAGCGATGGATGGAATCGTCATCAAGGGTACATCTACGCTAAATCAGGCTGCCATTACGGGAGAAAGTGTTCCAGTAACCAAAACAGTCGGTGATGAAGTCTTTGCAGGAACATTGAATGAAGAAGGGTTATTGGAAGTAAAAGTTACAAAACGAGTGGAAGATACAACTCTTTCGAAAATCATCCATTTAGTGGAAGAAGCTCAAGCAGAACGAGCACCTTCTCAAGCGTTTGTAGATCGTTTTGCCAAATACTATACACCAGCCATTATCATTTTTGCTCTTTTACTAGCCGTTATTCCTCCATTATTTATGGGTGCTGATTGGAGCGAATGGATTTATCGAGGTCTAGCTGTATTAGTGGTTGGTTGTCCGTGTGCGTTGGTTATTTCCACGCCTGTTTCGATTGTAACTGCCATTGGAAATGCAGCGAAAAACGGTGTGTTAATTAAAGGTGGTATTTATTTAGAGGAAGCAGGAAACTTAAAAGTGATTGCTTTTGATAAAACAGGAACATTAACAAAAGGTATTCCTTCCGTCACCGATGTAGTCACTTATAATGGCAATGAAAATGAACTAATGACCATTACAGCAGCCATTGAAAAAGGCTCACAACATCCACTTGCTTCCGCCATTATAAGAAAAGCAGAAGAAGATGGATTGAATTTTAATGATGTATCGGTTGAAGAATTCCAATCCATTACAGGTAAAGGGGTCAAAGCCAAAGTAAATAACGCAATGTATTATGTCGGAAGTCCAGGTCTTTTTGAAGAACTTCTTCCAAATGGCATCCAATCAGAAATAAAAGAACAAATTACAACCCTTCAAATACAAGGGAAAACGGTCATGGCATTAGGAACGGAAAAAGAAATTCTGGCGTTAATTGCCGTGGCAGACGAAATAAGAGAATCATCCAAAGAGGTTATTCGAAAACTTCATCAAGTCGGTATTGAAAAAACGGTGATGCTGACGGGAGATAACCAAAGAACAGCCGAAGCCATCGGAAAACAAGTCGGTGTTTCCGATATTAAAGCCGATTTACTTCCAGAAGATAAACTGAATTTCATCAAAGAGCTTCGCGACAAGTATCGAAGTGTTGCGATGGTTGGAGATGGTGTGAACGATGCACCAGCTCTTGCAGCTTCAACCGTTGGTGTGGCAATGGGTGGTGCTGGAACCGATACAGCCCTTGAAACAGCCGATATTGCTTTAATGTCTGATGATTTAAGTAAATTGCCATATACGATTAAATTGAGCCGCAAGGCTTTAGCAATTATTAAGCAAAACATTACCTTCTCTTTGGGCATTAAGGTGCTGGCGTTATTGTTAATTGTACCTGGTTGGTTAACGTTATGGTTAGCGATATTTGCGGATATGGGAGCAACATTAATCGTAACATTAAACAGCATGCGATTGCTAAATGTGAAAGAATAATGCAATAGTTGAAGAAGACACACAAAAAGACCGAATTTATTTCGGTCTTTTTGTGTGGTTTAAAAATCAACATTGAAATTTAACAAAGCCCTGATTAAAAACAGTCAAAACTAACAAAACAAATGACCTAAATTTTAGAGATCTTAATTAATTAAATGGGATTTTAATAAAAATGCTTGGCGCTTAAAGCCAAGCATTTCTTATTTTCCTAAAATTACTTAGGTAATGTCATAGGTATAACATTACCAACATATTTTTATTTTAAATAATTTTGAGCGGGGGAGAAGGAGATGGAAGTATATAATGTTCACCAAGCACTAAAAATACTTCAGGAATATTACATTACTGACTCAATTCAAATGGTTACTCGTTGGATCAGAGAAGGAAAGATTAAAGCAGAACGTTCGGCAAATCGAAAGGAGGATTGGCGAATTTATCACGATGATTTATTCGAGTTTATTGAAGAACAGAGACCAGGTTTGCCTGAAGTAATGGGAGTTTATGAATGGTATGTAGAAAACTCTTTTTCAATGTTGGCGAATGACCATCGTGAAAAGCATAATAAATTGGATTCTGAAGAAGTTAAAGGTGATAGCACTCACTCGGAAGAATTAATGAAACAGCTCATGGAGGAGAAGAATCAATTAGAAAATCAACTCATTAATATGCAGGATGAGTTGAACTTGGTTTACGAGCAAATCACTGAATTAACGGTTAAAGTTCAAAAACTGGAAGAAGAAAATGCTTTTTTAATCGGTTTATATGAGCAAATGGATGAGATGTATCAAGAATTAGAAAAGAAAAATCAACAAGAAAGTAGTAATGAAACACCAAAAACAATGGAACGCAAATTAAAGAAAGAGATGTCTATTGAAGATTTTAAAATGATTTTCGAAAAAGTGATCAAGGGATACAAAAGTGAAACAATAAACTACATACAGCAAGAAAATAAACTAATCAACGAAATATATACGTTGTTTTTCAATGAAGATGGAGAGTTAAAAAACGAGGTTATTGATGATGGAGAATATATTTGTCCATTGACTAAGAAGAAGTATAAAAAAAATTTAAGATCCATGCTTAAAAACGCGATCCGAACCAAATTAGAACAAATCCTGAATTCAGTTGACGAAACAGTGTTAGCTAACGACTCGAGTCGTTAGTCTTTTTTACTTATCAAATAAATAAGGATTTGAAATGGAGTTAACAAACGAACCGAAACAAATAAAAGAAATTTATGACGAGGAGGAGAATCTCTCGTTCTGAAGAATAACAACAAATGGAGACGAGATAAGGCAAGTTTACTTCCGACTTTCACATTTTCGTTTGAATTGTAAAGATTATGTTAAAATCGTTTTTTTCTCTTGTTTTATATAAGTATGTAATTATATGCTTATTAAAGGGAGGAGTAAGTATGGTTATACTACCATATCCATGTCGTGGATATGAAAGATGTAACATTATTTATTTAGTGTGAGATAAACAAAATTGCAAATAAAGACATTTAGGAGTATCATATTTCATTTTCGTTCATATATAAGTAAATAGCTATATAATTATACAAGAATAGGAGGTGTTCCCGTGCAAAAGACAGTAGTGGAAATAGAAAAAGCATCACATGTTTTAAAGTTGCTTGGTGATAAAACACGTTTAACGATCATGGCAATTTTAAAACAACGTGAGTGTTGTGTATGCGAGCTTCTTGAGGTGTTTGACATGAGTCAGCCGGCGATTAGTCAGCATCTTCGCAAGTTAAAAGATGCAGGATTAGTAAAAGAAGATAAGAGGGGACAGTGGATTTATTATTCCCTCAATTCACAAAATGAGTTATATGATTTCATCCAAGATATTCTGCAACATATTCCAGATCAAACAGAGAATATTCGTAAGATTGAGGAAACCAACCCTACGCTCCGTTGCGGTTGTTAACCTACTAATTTAAATTATTAGGGGGAAAAAATGAATAATACGGGGAAAAAACGTCTATCGTTTTTGGATCAATACCTCACGCTTTGGATTTTCCTTGCTATGGCAGCAGGAATTGGATTAGGATTTGTCTTTCCAGGCTTTGTAGACGGAATGAACAGTTTGCAGGTAGGGACCACATCAATTCCAATTGCGATTGGCTTAATTTTAATGATGTATCCTCCGTTAGCAAAAGTTCGTTATGAGGAGATTGGGCGCGTCTTTAAAGATGTGAAAGTATTAGTGTTATCGCTCGTACAAAACTGGATTATTGGACCGATTCTTATGTTTTTGTTGGCGATCATATTCTTACCGGATAAACCGGAATACATGGTCGGACTCATCATGATCGGTCTGGCACGTTGTATTGCGATGGTGATTGTCTGGAATGATTTAGCGAAAGGAGACAGGGAGTACGCAGCTGGATTGGTGGCGTTTAACTCTGTATTCCAAATGCTATTTTACTCTGTTTATGCGTATGTGTTTGTGACGATCATTCCAGAATGGTTAGGACTAGAAGGTGCTGTCGTTAATATTACAATGATGGAAGTCGCTAAGTCGGTGTTTATTTACTTAGGAATTCCGTTTCTTGGCGGAATGTTGACGCGCTTTTTGTTAGTAAAAGCAAAGGGCAGACAATGGTATGAAAAAGTATTTATTCCAAAAGTCAGCCCGATTACATTGATTTCTTTGTTGTTTACGATTATCGTCATGTTCTCTTTAAAAGGAGACGTCATTGTAAGCTTGCCGTTGGATGTAGTGAGAGTTGCCATTCCATTGTTGATTTACTTTGTGTTGATGTTCTTCGTTTCCTTCTTCTTAGGGAGGAAATTTGGAGCGAGATACCCTGTAACCACAACACTTGCCTTTACAGCCGGCAGTAATAACTTTGAGTTAGCGATTGCCGTAGCTGTTGGCGTGTTTGGGATCCATTCCGGTGCAGCATTTGCAGCTGTTATTGGACCACTGGTGGAAGTGCCTGTCATGATTGCGTTAGTCAACGTGGCACTATGGTTTCAACGAAAATACTTTAAAACAGAATCAGTATCATACTAACAACAGAGGTGGAAGGAAACATGAAAAACAAAAAGATCATTTACTTCTTATGCACAGGTAACTCTTGCCGCAGCCAAATGGCAGAAGGATGGGCAAAAAAATATCTTGGCGACGAGTGGGAAGTGTACAGCGCCGGTATTGAAGCGCATGGACTAAATCCAAACGCGGTAAAAGTCATGAAAGAAGTAGGAATTGATATTTCGAACCAGACATCGGATATCATTGATCCGGAAATTTTAAATAAAGCGGATTTGGTAGTAACATTATGTGGTCATGCAGCGGACCATTGTCCAGTAACCCCACCAAATGTGAAACGTGTTCATTGGGGATTTGATGATCCGGCAAAGGCGGAAGGAACGGAGGAGGAAAAATTAGCTGTATTCCGTCGTGTTCGCGATGAAATCGGCGCGCGCATCAAAAAATTTGCTGAAACAGGCGAATAAGACTAAATGACAGCCGAGAAGAATCTTCTCGGCTGATTTTATTTAATAAATACTTCATACAAAACAAAGGACGAGACATGTCGATAAAATTTTCTTTATTTTTTAAAATAAAAAAGTTGCAATTTGCAAATAATGTGATATAAATAATTATAGAGGTGAAAAAAATGGAAAACATTAGAGAGTTGTTTCAAGTGATGACACGTCGTTTTGGATTGCTAAATAAAAATTGCTGTTCGATTGATGATGTAGATATTTCTCTCGTTCAAAGCCATATTCTTTATGAAATTGACAAAAGAGAACATCCCTCCATGCAACAAGTGGCTGAAGCATTAGGAATGGATATTACCACGTTCAGCAGACAGATTCAAAATTTAGTGAAAAAGGGATTAGTAAAAAAAACGCCGCTTCCTGAAGATCGAAGAGTATACACGTTATCGTTAACCACCGAAGGAAAGTTTATCGCAACAACCATTGATCGAGAAATAAATCGATATCTAGAAGAAGTGTTTTCACATATGACGGAATTTGAGAAAGAAACCGTGATTCGTTCGATTAAATTGTTGAATGAGTGTATGGCAAAATCAAGTGTATGTTGTAAACCGTTATTTTGAGGCAAGTATATCTAGGCTTGCCTGTTTGTTAAACATATAGTTGTAATTTGCAAATAAAATAAGGAGAGATAATCAATGAGCATAGCGATTTTTCAAGACTTTCTCTTATATTGCGTTAGAATTAACTCTTTTGTTTTTGGCTATTTCGTTCGTCATTCACTTTTCAGTAAGGATATATTCCTTATGATAAAATGCAAAGTTTGTTAACAAAGCGCCATCCGTTATTCGGAGCATTGGTTGCTGTCGCGTTTGCGTTTTGCTCATGTTCTACGATCCCAGTTGTCGTATCGCTTTTAAACCAGAAGGTCCGTTTCGGTATTGTGATGATTTTTCTCTTTGATTCTCCTGTGCTCGATCCAATCATATTGACACTCATGGCTGCGACACTCGGAGTAAAAAAAGGAGAAGTAGAGATCGGAAAGAAACGAAACATGAGAGAAGCTTTACAGGAGACCTTTCACTTAATAAAAACGGTTTATCCATATTTGCTTTTGGGTGCAGGCATTGAAGCCATTATTCATGGTGCTGTACTGACAGAATGGATTTCAACCTATATGGGGGGTGATAAGTGGTGGCTTGTTCCACTTGCAGCAATCATCGGAATTCCTTTGTATATCCGCCTTTTCACGATGATTCCCATTTCACAAATGTTGATTGCAAAAGGCATGGCATTAGGACCTGTTATGGCGCCGATGGTTAGCTCAGCAGGGGCAAGCTTACCGGAGATCACATGATTACACAGTATCTTTAGAAAGAAGCTGGTCTTTGCGTTTGTAGGTTCTGTCATGACGATGGCAACGTTATCAGGATTTTTATTCTATATCATTTAAGGAGTGATAACTTATGAATCACGTTAATAACGATCAAATCCGGCAAAATGTCCGCAGCCGCTATAAGCAAATTGCGCTGCAGGAAGTAAATTCTAGAAGCTGTTGTTCAGACTCTTCCGGATGTTGTGGTACACCTAATGAGGTATCAGCAAAACTAGGATACTCGGATGAGGAATTATCTGCCGTGCCAGAAGGAGCTAATCTTGGACTTGGTTGCGGCAACCCGCTAGCAATTGCGGAATTGAACCCCGGAGATGTGGTGTTGGATCTTGGTTGTGGTGCCGGTTTCGATTGCTTTTTGGCTGCTCGTCAGGTCGGAGAAACCGGGCGCGTCATTGGTGTGGATATGACACCAGAAATGATCAGCAAAGCACGCAACAATGCTGCCAAGGGTGGCTTTACCAATACTGAATTTCGGTTAGGAGAAATCGAATATTTACCGGTGGCAGATGGTTCGGTGGATGTCATTATTTCCAATTGCGTCATTAATCTTTCTCCAGATAAGCCCCAGGTGTTCAAGGAAGCCTATCGTGTGCTGAAACCAGGAGGGCGCCTTGTCATTTCCGACGTTGTGGCGACGGCAGAACTTCCATCGGAAATCAAAAACAATATGGATGTCTTGTATTCGGGCTGCGTATCAGGAGCAGCATCGATTGGTGAACTGGAATCCATGTTACAACAGAGTGGATTCACACAGATCACCATTGAACCAAAAGATGAATCGAAGGAGTTTATCAAAGATTGGGTGCCTGGAGCGAACATCGAGGATTACATTGTTTCTGCGATCATTAAAGCAATGAAACCTTAAAAAATGTGGTGTAACAGATCGGAACTCGTTGGGGAAGAAAAGCGTGAGTGTTGCTAATGTTACATGGAAAAGGCATTAGGCGATTCCTAGTGCCTTTTCTGTATGAAAATAAGGAGGGATTTTTCATATGAACATTCGTAGCTTTCGCAAAGAGGATTGGATGCAAGTGAAGGAAATTTACGAGCAAGGAATTGCGACAGGACAAGCAACGTTTGAAACGACAGCACCATCGTTTGAAAAATGGGAATCGACCATTGCCGCAAATTTATGTTTGGTCGCTGAAAACGAAGAAGGCATTCAAGGCTGGTGTAAGATAAGTAAAGTATCGGATCGCTGCGTGTATGAAGGGGTGGGAGAGGTGAGTGTGTATGTTCGAGATGTGAGTCGAGGAAAAGGAGTGGGAAAAAAACTTCTACAAGCTATGATCAAAGAATCCGAGGCAAAAGGATTTTGGACATTAACAGCAGGGATTTTCCCTGAAAACATACCAAGTTTACGTTTACATCAAAGTGTTGGATTTCGTGAAGTTGGTATCCGACAACGTATAGGAAAGTTAAATGGGGTATGGCGTGATGTGGTATTGCTTGAGCGTCGCAGTCCAGTTGTAGGTATAGACTGATTATGAATTTTATATTATGTAATCACTTTGTATATATAAAAGTGGCAGATTATTCTCGGATTCATAGCGAACCAAATAAATCTGCCACTAGAGTTAGATCCAAATACAATTGTGTTATTTCCATATACCATTCTGTCAATGTACAGCCCCTCGTTGTGGGTTATGTCCTCCTCTGCAAAAAACAATATATTTTGTTAATTGTATTTAACTTTTTCCAAGGCTCTTTGGTTATTGGATGAAACGAAGATCATGAATTAAAAAATCTTTTTTCATCGGACAGTTAGGAGTGTAAAGAAATTCAGCTAACAATTGTTGTTGGAGTTCGTTTGCCATTGCCCCTTTAAAGAAGGCAATGGCTTCTTTATCATTCGTTGTTAATTTTAAATGTTCATTGTTTTTCCCGAATACTTGGAATTGCTTGATTGCCAGCGGTGAACAATAAAACAACGGCTTTGGAAATGACATTCCGAATGGTTCTAAAACGCTTAAGTCAGCAAAAAGATGCATAGGGAACTGATGTAAGGGAATTGTACTAATGTATTTTAATTTTGGATGTAGTGGCGGTTCCTCTAAGGCTGCTAGTTGAATCGCTTCTCTAAAAGCATGAATATGATCGAAATCGGGTTTAATCGAAAAACCAGCAGCGGCTCGATGACCACCGTATTTGGTTAAGAAATGTGAGCACTTCTTAATCACATTAATGATGGAAAAATCAGTCGTGTTTACACTTCTGGCAGAACCGGCTCCTGTCAAGGAAATCACAACCGCTGGCTTTTTGAATTTATTGGCTATTTTGGCGGCAATGAGACCGATAATTCCGCTGTGAAAATCATCGCAAACGACAATAACATTTTGTTTATACCATTGGTTTTGAATAATTTGTTCCTCAATACGTTGGAATTGTTCTTTTGTCATTTGTTGCCGCTTTTTATTTAAAGTAATTAATGCATAAAGATCTGCTTTTGTACATGAAGGATTGATTAGAATATCGACAGCTTCGTTCGGATCATCAATTCGTCCCGACGAGTTAAAAATCGGTCCAATTTGAAAGCTAATGGTGGAACTATCGACATATTTAATTCGTAAAATCTCAAAGAGTTTTTTTAATACAGGGGTTGGTGTATAGTTCATTTTCTGCAATCCAAGTTTACAAATAATACGATTTTCTCCTTTAATAGGCATTAGATCCGCAATCGTACCTAATGTGGCAAACTCAATAAATTCATAAACATGTTTATCCCAAGGGATTTTTCCTGCCATAAAAAGTGCCTGTACAACTTTTAAAGCGACTCCTGCACCTGCGAGATGTCGGAAAGGATAAGTGTTGTCATGGCGTCGCGGATTAATAAACGCATAACAGTCGGGATGCGGACCTAAAACTTCGTGATGATCCGTAACAATGACATCCATTCCTCTTCTTTTTGCCACTTCCATGGCAGGGTGGGCGCTTGATCCATTGTCTACTGTAATAATTAAAGAGACATCTTCCGGAACTTTTTCCATTGCTTTTGGTGACAAACCGTACCCTTCACTGCGAAGCGGCAATCGATAATGTACATCTGCTTTAAATTTCTTTAAAGCTTTGTACAGGATAGCTGTTGCTGTCATTCCATCTACATCATAATCACCATAAATCAGAATTTTTTCTTTTTGTATCAAAGCTTTAATAATGCGTATAATCGCTTTTTTCATGTCATTCATGAGAAATGGATCATGAAAATCATCTATAGTCGGAAATAAGAATCGTGATACTTTTTCGCAATTGTCGATGCCGTGAATAAACAAATGGTGCATCAGTACAGGTTCGATATCAAACTGTCTTGCCATATAGGTGATCAAAGCTTTATTGGGATGTTTTTCTAATGGTGTATCAAACGGTATCCAATCCATACTTACCGTCCTCTCGTTGGTGTCATTTGTAAAACCAAGCATATTTTTTAGCTTGAAAAACGTTTAATGTTTGAAAAAATCGGTCGGATGGGATGTTTTTGTTCCGTAGTATTCCTGATAAAAACGCGCAAGGTACTCCAGAGGACGGTTATATGTTAAATACTCTCTGTAAAAATTAATTGGCATCGGGAATGCGTTTTCGTATTCAATTCCTCCTTTTGACAGCACAAAATACAATTCAAATGGCGTATCGATTTCAAGTGAACTCATTACTTCTTTATAAAAAATGACACCAGAATTTTTATAAGAGATCAGTTCTTTTTTTAGATGAAGCAGATTCTGAAATTGATTAGTATCGAGCAATTGGCGTAAGGTGATCGGTTTCATGCTGTCAACTCCATTTACTGAATGTTTAATACGATTTCAATATCCTTTTCATCAAGTAAAATCACTTTTTCAACAATCGTTTTAATGAATGATTTTGCTTCCTGGACTGGTAAAACATCAATTGCATCGATCACATTGTTTATTTTTTCTTTCACCATTGCCTCAAGCTTTTTTACATCCACTGAGGAAGCATTTTCCGCTTTTTGAGCTTCTGCAATGATTTGTTCCATCCGCTTTTTTTCTTCATTTAAATCCTCTAATTCAATGAGTCCTGCCGTGTATGCTTCCACTTTTCGTTTATAACGATTTTTGGCAGCTCGAATTTTTTGCTCGATTGTACTCTCTTCGTTTTCAGCAGCCCTTTGAATAAGATGAGGAATCATTTGAGAGTTAATTGAATCAGCTAACTTTAATAACCCATGTTTAAACCATGATTCCACATCGTCAGCGCGGTACTGTTTGCTTGTACACGTTCCTTTGTTTTTGTTAGCAGAACAACGATAAACGCGATAGCGATTTTTCGCTGAACCTGACCAACCAATGCTCATTCCTGAACCACATCTGCCGCATTTTAATAGTCCACCAAGCAAATGGGGACTTGTTTGTGCTCGAGGTGCCATTTGTTTTTTATTTACTCTTTTTTGTACTTGTTCCCATGTAACTTGATCAATAATAGCTGGACAAGCGTCTTCAACGACAACCCAATCGGCATCATCTTTTTTTACTCGCTTCGATTTACTGGAGTCGATACGGTTCCAAACCAGAGTTCCTTTATATACGGGATTCGTAAGCATTCGTTTAATAGCACGAATCGACCATTCCTTTTTTTGACGAGAAGCTATTCCTTCTTCATTTAGCTTTTTAGCAATCGCATAGTAGCCGAGCCCTTTATTTAGATACCAATCATAAACTTTTCGAACGATTTGTGCTTCCGGTTCATAAATAACTAATTCTTTATTTACATCTAATCTGTAACCGTAAGGGCTTTGTGTTAACCATTTTCCTTGTCTGGCTGCGTGCAGCATGTTTTCAAAAACACGTTCCCGAATTCGTTCCCGTTCAAACTCGGCAACCGCACCCAGGACTTGGAGTGTAAGACGTCCGGACGGAGTATTGGTGTCAAACGATTCACTAACTGAAATAAATGAAACGTTATATTCTTGGAACGTATCAATTAATTTCAAAAGATCCAATAATCGCCTGCTCAAGCGGTCCAATTTCGTGACTAATATTTTTGAAATCGTACCTTTTTTTACTTCCTGTAATAAACGGTTTAACTCCGGACGATCAAGATTTTTAGCAGAATAACCGTCATCGATAAAAAGTAGTGGTTCCTCATTCCAACCCATTGCCCGGCAGTAAGCTTTTAACCGTTCTTGTTGTTCATCGAGCGAAACCCCTTCCCGAGCTTGTTCGTCCGTAGAAACGCGGCAATATAAAGCAATCGATCTTTCTTGAAAAATGTCTTTCATACATACTGCCTCCAACTCTGTTTGTCCCATATCCCATATATATGTTTGGATGAACGAAACAATGAGTTTGACCGATTTGCAGGGTTGTCCCACCTCACTTTCTGCATATGTATGAGCAAAGGGGGAATACCGATGGAAGATGTGAAAGTTCGCTTCTCCGTAAATAGCAGTTTAGGAAAATTTTCATTTGACGACATCCACGATCTTCATAGCCACCCCGTTGCTCAAATGATCCAAGAAAAAATGGTTGCATGGGAACAGAAGTTTAAGGGAAGTGCAATTCATCACCTATTGCATAAAGAAATCGGTCAGGAACAAGCCAAACAGATTCAAATTGCCTTCCAACAAAAAGAGAGCCAACCGGTCGATGGTTAGGCTCTCCTTTTTTGTTAATTTTATTCATTATTATGAACAGATGTTTATTATTATGAATAAAATTACCAAAATTTGTTCATCATAAAATTAGCGAGTGGAGTTTTCATTCAAAAACAAATGAACTCCTCGCTCCAGTGTGGAAAGGAGGTAATCAGCAATTTCTGGGTGCTTTTGTTCCAATTCCTTTAGTTGTCGCATGACATGTTGGATCCGAATATCGAATTCGCTATCACTGGAATGTGTTGTTTCAACAGGAAGGAGTGAGAGTTCTTCTTGAAGTTTTTCGAGAAGTGAAAGCTGAATGGTGTCTGTTTTACCGGTTTCTAGGTTGCTGAGATAAGCAGGAGAAACATTTAAACGTTCAGCGAAAGCATTTAAACTGATTCCTTTTTGTTTTCTTAGCACACGAATTCGTTCTCCTATATGTTGCAACATATTCGAATTCCTCCGTAAAAATGGCTAGACGCATGTATTTTCAAAGAAATACAAGTTTGGTTAGAAACAAAGGCTTTATTGTATTTCAACATTCATCCAAAAAAATCCTGTTTGTAAGCTTAAGTTTTAGGAAAACATCATAAATTTTTTGAGGAGAGATAGGAATGAAAGGAAAAATCCCAAAAGTAACTTGCCAAGTCGTTTCTATTCAATATGTTCATGATCCAGAGGCAGCGGAAAAGTGGTTTGACTTGTACACAGATATTATTTTGAAGCAAATACAGAACAGACAAGAAACGAAAAGGGAGTTGGAGGTGTTGGATGATTGAAAACGGTTGCTTATTACCGCAACTCGATTAGCAAAGAAAAGCAGAAGCTATCCATTGAAATGCAAATGCAGCATGTGCATGAGGTAGCAGCAAAAAACCGTTTATTGATCGATGATGAGTTTATGGATCGAGAAACGTCCGCCAGAAAAAGAAAATGGAAGAGAGAAAGGGTATGGCGCAGCTAATCGAAGAAATAAAAAAGGGGCGGGTAAAAAATTTAATTGTGTACAGCCGTTGCCGCTTGGCACGAAATGTACAACAGTATATGAGTTTATATGATTTACTAAGGCAGCATAAGGTAAATGTCATTTTCGCAGCGAGCTTTGAATTTCCTATGATGTATACGGCGGAGGCTGAATTAATTGAACGGATTGTCGCCGCCATGAATCAGGAAGATGCTGAAAAATTGGTTCAAAAATTGCAAGATTCTAAAGTAACTGTAGCAAGAGAAGGAAAACATGCTGGGGGACGTATTCCATTTGGGTATCGATCACCCCGAGAGTATCTTGAAGAGGATGAGGAGGAGTCTGATTGGATTTTAGTTGAAGAGGAAGTAAAGACAATCAAAAACGTTTATGATTTATTTTTGCAAAAAGATTTTAGCTCCCTCACAAAATTTGTAAAGATAGTAAACGAATTGGGACTGCGCTTTAAAGATAATAAGGAATGGAACTATTCTAATATGCAAAACGTTCTTACAAACCCTATTTACAAAGGAAAAAGAATATCTCACATAAAGGGAGAAGAAATTGAAAAAGATGTGCCGCATCTTAAGATTGTCGATGAAACAGTATGGGAAAACGTTCAAAAGAAAATGAGTAAGGTTGTAAAGAGACGCAAAAAATCAAAAGAAAATCAAAATGAAAACCATGTATTTTTATTAAAAGATCTTGTTTATTGTGATGAATGTAATCAAGTAATGCATGGCAAACCACATCAATTGAAGGGTAAAACGTTTTTAGTGTATAAATGTAAAAAACATTCCAAAGTGCGAGCATCAAAAGATTGGTTAGAAAACACAGTTATTGAACATGCGAATGAGTTCTTTAACCAAATTATTCATACGCAATTTGCGGAGGTTATTGAGAAAATATACAAGGGAGAGACAAAGGGATATATCGAAGCCATTGAGCAAATTGACCGCGAACTGAAACAGTTAGAGGAAAGCATGGTACAGACAGTGGAGCATGCTCTGGCAAAGGAAGAAGAACTTCAATTAAACAAGTCGATGTTACAGATGTTAAAGAAATATGAACAAAGTTTGTTTGTTAAATCCGAATTAGAATCCAGGATTTTCGAAATAAACGAAAAGTTTAAGACGATACATGATTGGAAACAGGAGTCATCGTTGAAAATGATTGATCCAGACATGGCAGATGATCAAAAAATAGAATTGCTGCAGGACATTATCTCTCGTGTTCGGGTCAGTAAAGAGAAAATTGAAATTATTTTCCGTCATCCATTATTTACAGGATTGGAGGGAAGGGAAGAAATTGGACTTATCTAAGATTTTGACACCCGGCATGAAGGGGGTTTTTTATGGTCGGCATTCCACGCA
Source organism: Geobacillus sp. CX412 (assembly GCF_027942335.1). Lineage (NCBI taxonomy): Bacteria > Bacillati > Bacillota > Bacilli > Caryophanales > Anoxybacillaceae > Geobacillus > Geobacillus sp. CX412. The sequence continues at coordinate 2,903,970 of NZ_CP103461.1, read as the reverse complement.
TAAGCAGACAATGGAAACACAGCGTCGTAGCGCCTATGATTTAGCCGAAAAATATCAGTGTACAATTGTGGAGGAAATTCTGGACGAGGGAGTGTCTTCACGAAAAAAAGATCGTGAAGGATATAAGCGATTGATTGCTGCAGCTTATGAAAAGAAATTTGACTTCGTTATTATCTACTCACATTCCCGTATTGCACGCATACCTGAAGAACATGATCTGATACGCGCAACGATGCATATATTAGATATCCCAATCATCGAAAGTGAAACAGAAAGTTTATATGATTTTGGCGACACTATTTTTAGAGCGATTAAAGATGGAATAGCCAAATATGAGCTGGATAAAATCCGGATCAATACAAAAAATGCAATTGAAACGTTGGCGAAAAATGGACGATGGACAGGTGGCAGGGCTCCGTTTGGGTATCAGTATACTTCCAAAAAGGAAGGAGGAACTGAAAAGTTTGATATAGTGGAAGCTGAAATAGAATTGGTGAAAAAAGTGTTTGAGTTATATAAAAATCATCATGGTTTTTCATCTATTGCCAGACAGCTTCCTGAAAACAGTTATCGTGGAAAAGCATGGACTAAGGACCGTGTAAAAAACATCATTACGAATCCCTTTTATGCAGGTTATATCGCGATCAGAAGAAAGCACGAAAAGAAACACAATGCGTTAAAAGACAGAAGTGAGTGGATAATGAAAAAAAGTCCACTTATTCCGGCGGTTTTAACGATTGAAGAATGGGAATATTGCTGGAATCTATACAAAACAAAGAACGAGAGAAAAATTCCACCGAAACACTTTAAAACATCTTTTCTGTTAACAGGTTTGTTAAAGTGCCAAAATTGTAATGGGGGGTTAATTGGAAAAGATCAGCGAACGACGAGCAACCAGGGAAAAGTATATGGAAAAAAAGTGTATTTGTGCAAATCATGCAATTATAAAGTCGATGTAGATGATGCACATCAAACGGTATTAAAAGTATTCAAAAGTTATCAGGGTATAGATACGGAGAAACTGATCTCGGCTGTTCAGGAAAAAGTGGAAACAGAAATTAGCAACCTCAAGAAAAGTATTGAGGATTTAAAAGTGTCATGGCAAACAGAAAAACGAAAACTCCAGCTTTGCGATATTGAAATTGAAAAAGCCTTTAAAAGGAAGGAAGAAAAGGAACCCCACATCAAAATATTGATCATTACAAAAGATCGAATCCTAAACAAAGTTCATCAAATGGAACGTTGGATGGAGGAAAAAGAGGCAAAAATAAAATTCTTAGAAGAGGTTCAAAAAAATGAAAATTTAATTAAAGATCATTTAAAACAATTTCAGGCGCCTGTCTCTAGCTGCAATGAAGATATGCGAGCATTGTTTCTGTATTTATTTGAAGAAATCATGGTGAATAAAGAAGGACATTTGCAATGTAAACTACGCTTCAATTTAGAGGATAAGTGATACAAAAATCTCCTCGCTTGCAGGAGATTTTTGTATTTATGTAATAACATATCTCGGTGATTAGGTGCATATATTGGTAGGTAAAGAAATTTTTCTCGGTAATTAAGGGTAAGACCCGATCGCGATTAACCCCAAATTACCGATATTGATATGACTGAAATTCAAGAAAAACCTTTGATTTCAAGGGACAAGCTGGGGTTTGTCCTAATTTTATTATGGACAAGGAAGTCCTTTTTTAACAGTTCTCGGTTATTTGGATAGAGGAGATTTGTAAACTCGGTAATTAGGTTGGTTAAAGTATCACTGTTGCATCTCATCTTATCGATCCATGTCAAAGATTACAGCTTTAAACGAGGAAGAGAAAACTTCCTTGTTTTTTAGTGACTAAAGTTACATCAATAATGTTATGATCATAAATTTACCTTGATTCATAAGTAGTTAAGGGTTCGGTTTTGGAGTAGTAACAAGGCAGGTCCAAGGATTTGCAGTTTGGCAAAGAGATATTCAGTGATAACCAAGGATTTAATATATGGAATATAATAAATATTCATAATTTGTCATGTAAAAATTTTGATCATTTGGTAAAATAATTTGTGGTAGGGGGGAGAGTTAATGGTTACCAAAAAAAAATCAAAACAAGATCGAGAGTTGTTTAAGCAAATTCAAAATTCAATTGAAGAGTATGTCAATGAGCAAAATGAACTTAGAAATTCTGTTGGAATTGGTAATAGCTTTTGCGAATGGGTGCTTTATAATATATTTGAACTTAGAGAAGACGAGGTTTTGGATGCAACTGAGATATCAGGAAAATTTGATAATGGTATTGATGCAATATTTGAATATAATGGGGAAATATGTGTATTGCAAACTAAATATAACAATGCACACAATATCGATGCGGTGATGAGATTTATTGCAGATTGTCAAAGAGTGACTACTGAAATTCCAGTAACAGATAGAGATATTGTTCAAGAAATGTGCAGAAATTTAAGGGAAAGTCATCAAAACAAGGAAACAATTAATTGCTATTACGTTACAAATAACATTTTTAACGATTGGGAAGTTATGCAAATTAATTCTGCTAAAAAGAACATCGATGAGTCATTTAATAATTTAAAATTTCATTTTTTTGACTTGGAGAAAATTCAAGAAGAAATAGAAATAAAAAAAGGAATGCTACCAAAGGAATTTAGAGATAAAGTAATTAAACTTTTTATTGGGAAAAATTTTGAAGAATCTAATACCATTGTAGCGGTTGTAAAACTCAGAGATTTTGCTAATTTTGTAAATGACGGTGGTAATCTGTTGTTTCATTCTAATATTAGAAATTACTTAAAGGGTACTAAAATAAATAAGGGAATAAAAACTACCCTGAAAGAAGAACCTGAACGATTCTGGTTTTATAATAATGGAGTAACAATAGTTTGCGAAGATTATAGTCAACAAAAGGGTGTAGTGCATCTAAAAGCACCACAAATTGTAAACGGTTGCCAAACTGCTAAGACTTTAGCAGATTATTTTAAAACAAAGACAACTAAAGAATTAAATGAAATAAAACAAGATGGGCATCTTTTAGTTAAAATAATTAGGACAAAAAAGAGTGCTGAAGAAAACGAAAAAAAGGAACTAAGAGATAACATCACTCGATATACAAATAGCCAAAATGCTGTCAGGGGATTAGATTTTTATGCGCTTGATACATTCCAACGTAATTTAAAATCAACATTAAAACAATACGGTTATTACTATGAAATTCAAAGAGGATCTTTTATTACGGAACCTTCTCAGGTTCAAAAATCTTTTAATGGCTACGATGATTACAATTATTTATTGAAATCAGTAAGAAGTTCTAAAAAATATGTACTTCCAGCTAAAGAAGTAATACAAGCTTTTACGGCAGGAATAAAACAAATGCCTTCAGTGGCATACGGGAGAGCAAATGAGTTAACACCTTTAGGAAGTAAATGGGATAAAATAATTAACGAAGATACAAAAAATTTAGCACCCGAATACTTTCTTTTCCCTTACCTAATTCTGAAATATGCTAAAGAGGAGTTAAATTACAAAACTGGAGCAAGTGATTTCAGAAAAAATGCGGCATTTCTTTTTGTAGCAACATATTTTCTATTCATAATGACTTTAGTTCAAAAAGTTTCTGGAAAAGAATATGAGTCTCCTGAAGAAATTGATATTGAAATTTACAAAAATATAATTGTCAATCAGTCGTTAAATGAAAAATTGCTTAATAAGACCCATGGAATTTTGAAACACTTCTTTTTAGACAGCAAAATTGAAGAAGAGGTAGGGGATAATCTCAGAGGATTTTTGCAAAATAAAATTCATAAAGATAAGAATTGGATGGTTCTTAAGCGGAAAATTGCTCAAGTGATTGATGATCTTGAATTTGATAATATTTTAGATGAAATACAAGCTTTGGTTAACAAAGCTTCCGATGTTGAAGAGTAGTCGGAGTTTCCATAGACATAAAACCAAATTTATGAAGATAGACAAGCGGGTTTTACTGTATTCCGCTTGTATTTTTATGTTGAAGAACTTGTTTAAAAATAATATTCTAATAATTGGTAAAATTGTGGTTTTTATTATATAATTGAAAGTGTAAATTTTGGATAATTTATTTTTACTAAGGGGGAGATTAATTGCGTATACCACTTCAAATTTACGATTTTATTGCCGTTATATTTCCAGCAGTAATTCTTATTTTCTTTATTAAATATGAATTATCATTAGATTTATTTAGCAAAATTCAAAATGACTTTGAAAAAAATGCATTTTTGTTTGTTTTCTGTTATCTTGTCGGGCATATTATTCAACTAATGGCACGAAAAATTGAACGATGGAATATTCCTGTTTTTATAAACAAAAAAACACAAGAAATAGATGAAGAAAAATATATTTGTTTACAAGGAAGAAAGTTAAAAGTGAAATTTCCCAAAAAAATTGGTGGTACCGTCAAGAATTTTGTGTAATGTAAATGGGGTAGGGTTTCTCTGAAATGGATTTGAATTGATAGGGGACTGATTTTCTCCACACAGGAGACTGAATATTCAGTCTCCTGTGTGGAAAGGGAGAATCCCTCTATTTTGTTTATTTACAGTATTTGGTTAACAATAACGTTCTTCAAACATTCGCTCGAGGGCTTCATGCGCTTCGGCAAATCCTCGCAACTTTCGCCCTGCCCATTTCTCATTAAAATCTTGAATGGTCAAATACACGACTTTTTCCGCAGCTTCTAAACTGCTCAAACTGTTCATCGGCTTTAGACGTTTCCGAATCTCCTTAATCGTTCGTTCGATGGCATTCGTTGTATAAATCACACTTCGAATACTGCTTGGATAATCCATAAATGTTAGGAGGACATCCAACTCATTGGCCCAAGATTGAACTTCTCTCGGGTATTTACCAGACCATTTCGACTCAAACTGTTGAAACATTTGTAACGCCATCTCCTTATTCGGCGCGCGATAAATCAGCTTGAGATCCTCGGCCACTTCGAATTGGTCTTTTTTCCGAACACGGCTGAGCGTGTTGCGGACTTTGTGACCGACACAACGCTGCACATCGGCTTTCGGATAAACCGCCTTAAAGGCTTCCTCCAGCCCCGGTAGTCCATCGAATACGCCCAGAAGCACTTCCTTGACGCCTCTTTTGTAGAGCTGTTGGAGAATCTCCCGCCATCCATAGGCGCTTTCTTGTCCTCCCACGAAGAAATCCAGAATTTCTCGATACCCTTCTTCATTCACTCCTAACACCACATAAATAACTTCTTTCTCTACCGTATCCCGGCGAAGTTTCACGTACAAGCCGTCCAAATATAAGACAGAATAACGTTTGGATAGTGGACGATGGTGCCATTTCTCGATGTCTTCTTTCACGACATCGGTAATACGGCTGATCGTCGCTGGAGAATAAGCATTTCCTAGAATTCGTTCGATAAACTTGCCAATTTCCCGTGTACTCATGCCACTTTGATACATCCTAATGATGGCTTCCTCCAGCCAGCCCGTGTGGCGTTGATAAGGGGCAAACAACTGTGTTTGAAATTCCCCGTTTCGGTCTCTTGGCACCAAAAGACCCTCAATCCGGCCATATTGCGTATCTAGATTTCGTTGATAGTAGCCGTTTCTCATATTGGATGTGTCCGCCTGTTCGATTTCGAGGAAATGTTTGATTTCTTCCCGCATAATCAGCTCTAATTTTTCCTTCACAAACTGACGAATGACACTTTCCAGTTGATTTGCCCAGTCGACATTCGGTATACTTCTTTTAGACATAGGTAGGGTACTCCTTTCTCTAAGATTTTTGGTCCAATCAGAGAATACCCTACCTTTTTTCTTTTGGTCTAGCAAAATGCTTTACACAAAATTTTATACATCATCAAATTGGTCAAGCTATTTTAGAAAGTTTAAATGAATTTTATGGATTTACAATTGCAAAAGATGATCCAAAATTATTTGAATTAGCATATGGTCCTGTACATGATCGAATGGGAAAAAGAGATGTACTTTTATCAGTAGCAAATATGATGAGATCTCTAATTTTGGTTACTATTTTTTGTTCAATTTTTCTAATACTAAAAATTGTATGGTGTTGGATTGTTTTTCATCAATTTGATAGGAATTCTACAATACTATTAATTATTTTTGTGGGATCGTTTTATTTGTTTAGGACAGGGTATTATCAAAATACATTATATTCTGAAGAAATACCCTTTACTTCATTTCTAGCTTGGTATAGAGAACAAAAGATTAATAAATAATTCCGAAAAAGGGGCGTCGAGAATTGTTAACGATTCATTTTCTTAATGTTGGGCATGGTGATTGTACAGTTATTGAATTCCCAAGTGGTCGCGTCACAGTAATCGATATTAATAATTCGAAGGTGTTAGATAAAGAATCAATTAATGAGTTATCTGAGGGGAGATTTTTTTCGGAGTACATTAAAACACTAGAATTATCAGAGGCTACAAAATATTTGGAGGAAAATAAGGTTAATTTCGCCAAACCAATTGACCCAGTAGAATATATAAAAAACAGCATAACTAGTTCATCAATTTTTCGATTCATTCTTACTCATCCAGATATGGACCATATGACGGGTTTATATAGAATAAAAAATGAAGGTATAGATGTAGTTAATTTCTGGGATACGGATAATTGTAAAGAAGTAGATAAAAATAGTGTAACAGGTAAATATGATTACAGGGACTGGGAAACCTATCAAGAATGGAGAACTAAAGAAGAAAATCCAAAAACATTAAGGTTATATCAGGGAGCAGAAGGAAATTTTTTTACTGATGATGGTATTAAGATTTTATCACCAACAGAGGATTTAGTTAGTAAAGCGAATGAACAAGAAAATTGGAACTTACTTTCTTATGTTTTGCTTATTGAATATAAGGGGCATAAAATTGTTTTAGGTGGGGATGCAGAAAAAGAAGTATGGGACGATTTAGCCGAAAATCATAAAGAACTATTGGAAAATGTAAGTGTTTTGAAAGCACCTCATCACGGACGAGAGTCAGGGTATAGTGAAAATGCAGTTAGTATTATGAGTCCTACATGGACTATTTGTTCTATTGGAAAAAAGCCTGAACAGGATGCACATAACAAATATAGAAAACACACAAAGAAAAAAGTTTTATCTACTAGATTTAGAGGAAATATTGTCGTACAAATATCAGATTCAGGTGAGTTGTCTGTATATTCTCAATATAATTCTGAACCAGAAAATGATTTGTATCCTTTGGATAGTTATGGTATTAAAATTTAATTGTTAATCATCAAAGATTTGAAAATTCTTTAAGCACCTTAGCTGAACGAAGGCTGGGCGACGTATTGGCATCAACGGATTTTACGGGAAATGGATTTAACGAGCGAAGAGGCGATTGAATTTGCGAAATTAAACGCCAATGTCGTGCAGCCATCTCGCACAGGGATTAATCCATATTATTTGGGGTTGAAAATTTTTGAAGATATTGAAGAACGTTGGAACAACCCAACGGAGGAAATGAAAAAACTTGGGGTGAAGCCAGGATCGGGACGCCAAAAAATTTTTGAAGTACGTGAACTCGAATCCGATATTTCGTTTTTACGAAATTATTTAACGAAAGAGTTAGTGATGCGCGAGGATATGTATTTATTTCAAAAACAAGGGAAAGAGTATAAAGTTGTTGATAAAAATTGGGAGCACATTCGCGATCAACTCGTCAGTATGCGTGTCAATGGCGGATTTCCATACATTACAGTAAATGATGGCGATTACATGCGCAATGGTGAATTATATTTAAAACATTGGTATGAAGGAATTGAATTAGACATTAAATATTTAGAAAAAGTTCTTCCGTACATTTATCAGTTATGGGGCCGCGCTGTTCATATGGAAACGGTCGTTGAAGAGAAGCCTGTATTATTTACGTATGATGGAAAAACAGTGCATCGAAAATATATATAATGAAAAGGAGCTGCTCATGGAGGCAGCTCATTTTTATGTGTTTGAACGTTATTTGTTTCTATGCATGAAGTAATTGCCGGGTTCTTGTTATTAATTCCATCGCTGTATTTGTTAATGCGATTGTTTTTATTCAACAAAAAATATGTAAAAGGACAATTATAGGGAGAGCATAACATGCAAACATTTCTTATTATGTATGCGCCAATTCTTGTTGTGGAATTGTCTGTAGTTGCTGCGTTTTGGGCAGGATTGAAGGACGAACAAGTCGAGTAGGACTTCCTGCTCGACATTTTTTATATTTGTTCGTTGACATTGATGGAAAAATCGATTACTATAAGAATTAGATTAAATACCCATACATGTATATGTAAATAAATAAAAATATTTTATTTCGTAAAAACTATGATCGAGAAAAAGGAGGAATTTGTGATGAAAGTAGCGATTATCGCAGCTAACGGTGGTTTATTTGACGCATACAAAGTATTTAATATTGCCACAGCGGCAGCAGCATCTGAGGCGGAAGTAGGCATTTTTTTCACGTTTGAAGGGTTGAATCTCATTCATAAAGAAGCACATAAAAACTTACCGCTTCCAGAAGGAAAAGAGCATTTCCAAGAAGGATTTCAAAAAGCAAATGTTCCATCGATCGAAGAGCTTGTAAAAATGGCGCAAGAATTAGGTGTGAAACTAGTTGCGTGCCAAATGACGATGGATGTCATGGGCCTTGACAAAGATCAATTTGTCGATGGAATTGAAGTCGCTGGCGCTGCAACATTTCTAAACTTTGCAAAAGACGCCGACATTACGTTGACGTTCTAGTGGAGGGACGAAAATGAAACGAGTTACGGTATATACGACAACGACATGTCCGTATTGTGTAATGGTAAAAAACTTTTTACGTGAACAAGGCGTTCCGTTTGAAGAAGTCAACGTGCAACGGGATCCTGTCGCGGCTCGGAAACTTGTTGAAACAACAGGGCAAGTCGGAGTCCCGCAAATCGAAATCGATGGTCAATGGGTAATCGGATTTGATCCGGACGCCATCATGCAATTACTGCAACGTTAGCAAGATATGGGATGTCATTGCTGGAAAAGAACTTGTTCCAACAATGATTAACGTTAAGAAATGGTTCGTTCTTGATGTATGCAACAAAGAGATATTCGATGATTGAAAAATGGAAGGAAAGAAACATATACGATTGGAAGTATGTCAAACGGATATGGGAAAATTTCAAGCAGATAAAGAACGGGAATGGAAATCGATCCAAACCGTTGTGCAATTTGCTAAAAATGCATCAGCAAGAAAAAGCTTCGGATTATGGATTCCGAAGCTTTTTGATTATAATAATCATTAAAAAAAGAATACAGGAGGATTTATGAATGGCAGGGCATCGTTTTCATCCAGAAAAGGCGGAAAAATTATTAGATCCGAAGCGAAAAGAAATCATTGATCCAGAAAGGGCAATAGAGATACTGCAAATCGGAACGCAAGATGTCATCGTTGATTTGGGAGCTGGCAATGGGTATTTTACCGTGCCAATGGCGAAAAAGACGAAAGAAAAAGTATATGCTGTCGATGTACAACAAGAAATGTTGGAATTTTTAAAGACACACGCAGAAAAAGAACAAGTGGACAATATTGAATATATACTTGAGGATGTATCGAATACGTCTTTGCCTTCACGATTGGCGGATAAGGGGCTCATGTCGTTCGTGTTTCATGAAGTAGATGATCATGACGCAGTGCTTGCTGAGATCGAACGGGTGATGAAACCAAACGGAAAATTTCTGATCATTGAATGGGAAGCGGTAGAAAGCGAAATGGGGCCGCCGCTTCATGAGAGAATTCCTTCTCAGCAATTGCTAGAATATATGAAAACAAAACACCAGAATGTGGAATTTTTCTCCTTTCATCCAACCGTATACGGTATATTGCTAACGTATTGAGGCAACAGCGGTTATCCCAATACATGTTGGGATGATGAACGATACATCATTCATCCACATATTGTTAAAATAAAACAGTTGCCAATATACCTATAAGGGTATATAATAAACACAGACAACAATGATGGAGCGAGGTGATCGCTATATTGTATATCATCAGCCTGATTATTTTCAGTTTATTATTCATAGCATTGTATCGCCGTTATTATCCGGTAAGCGGTGTTCCATGCATAGATATAGCCGATAAACGAATCAAGGATATGGTTGTGTTAGATATTCGTGATTATAACGAAACAACAGAACCGCCTATTGCTAATTCTCTTCATATTCCGTATGCTTATTTAAAACGGCATTTTTCTAATATTCCCAGTAAATCGCTTCATATTATTGCAAACGATGAAATCGAAAAAAATTTAGGCGTACGTTTTTTACGACGCCGCGGTTTTGACGTACAAAGCTATTCAATCATCCATTGTCCTTGTCGAGAAAGGGGAAATGAAAAATGGAATACAATAAAGAAATCAAAAACCGCTTAAGACGGATTGAGGGACAAGTGAAAGGCGTTCTTAGCATGATGGAACAAGGAAAAGACTGCAAAAGCGTTGTCGCGCAATTATCGGCGGCACGCAATGCGATTGATCGCGCCATTGCGGTCATTGTAAGTACCAATTTAGAAAATTGTCTGCGCGAAAGCATGGAAAAAGGAGAAAAAACGGAACATTTAGTCAAAGAAGCGGTAGAGCTATTAGTAAAAAGCAGATAAGTCAACTCTTGAAAAAAGGGTTGACACACTCTTTTACACATATTAATATACCTATAGGGGTAATGGTAAAATAATAAGGAGGTTATCCATCATGAATGTAAATAAAGTATTAGATGCGAAAGGATTAGCTTGTCCAATGCCGGTTGTAAGAGCGAAAAAAGCGATGGATGAATTAACATCAGGGCAAGTGCTCGAAGTGCAAACAACGGATAAAGGATCAAAAAACGACTTGCCGGCATGGGCAAAAGCAAGCGGCCATACGGTTATTGATATGAAAGAGGAAAATGGCGTATTGACGTTTTGGATTCAAAAAGGGTAATTTTTTAGCATTTTATATACGTATATGAGTATATGTATACGAAAGGAGGAACTTAATGTCGCAACAAAAGAAAAAAACAACGATTATTTTATTTAGCGGCGACTACGATAAAGCGATGGCGGCGTACATCATCGCGAATGGTGCCGCCGCTTATGACCATGACGTCACGATTTTCCATACGTTTTGGGGATTAAACGCATTGCGAAAAGATGCGCATATTCCGGTGAAAAAAGGGTTTTTGGAAAAAATGTTTGCCAAAATGATGCCGCGCGGAGCGGATCGCATGGGGCTTTCCCGCATGAACTTTGGCGGCATCGGACCAAAATTAATCAAACACGTTATAAAAAAGCATAACGCGATGCCGCTGCCACAATTAATTGAAATGGCAAAAGAGCAAGGGGTTAAGTTAGTCGCGTGTCAAATGACTGTTGATTTATTAGGGTTGAAACCAGAAGAATTGATCGATGGCATTGAGTTTGCTGGAGTGGCAACGTATTTGGCGGATGCGTCAGAAGGGAACATAAACTTATTCATTTAAAGGTGATTACGAATGACACAAACAGTAATGAATATCGTTTTATTCCTATTGTTTGTTTGGTTTATTGCAATCCGCGTCATTCCACCGCGTGGAGTACGGATGATTACAACAGCAGAGCTAAAGAAAGAATTAGGAAAAAAAGATGTGCAGTATGTGGATGTACGTACTCCCGCGGAGTTCCGCGCGAATCATATTCGCGGATTTAAAAATATTCCCCTTCATGAACTGCCAAAACGTGCCAACGAATTATCCAAGGAAAAAGAAGTGATTGTGATTTGCCAAAGCGGAATGCGAAGTACAAAAGCCAGCAGACTATTGAAGAAACTTGGATTCCAATACGTAACGAACGTAAAAGGCGGGATGAACGCTTGGTCATAAAAAAGGAGGGGATCGTTGATGAAACAATTAACGGCAAAAGAAGTTGAAAAACTTCTTCAAGAAGGAAAACAACTGAACATTATCGATGTTCGTGAAGTGGATGAAGTAGCGGCTGGGAAAATTCCTGGTGCGATTAATATTCCGTTAGGATTGCTCGAATTTCGCATGAATGAGCTAGATAAAAATAAAGAATATATCCTTGTTTGCCGTTCGGGTGGAAGAAGCGGACGCGCAGCACAGCTGTTAGAAAGTCATGGATATCATGTGATCAATATGACTGGCGGCATGTTGGAATGGGAAGGACCTGTTGAATAAATAAAACGGCAAAAGGAGGAATGCAGCATGATTCGTGTAGATATGACAGTCGATGCAAAGGGATTATCTTGTCCAATGCCAATTGTAAAAACAAAAAAAGCGATCAATGACTTGCAACCGGGACAAGTGCTTGAAGTACAGGCAACCGATAAAGGTTCGAAAGCCGATATCAAAGCATGGGCGGAAAGTACCGGCCATCAATACTTAGGAACGATTGAGGAAGGAAACGTGTTAAAACATTATATTCGTAAAGCAAGTGACCATGAGACAAAAAGCGAAGCAACATATTCTCATGTAATTTCCAATGAACAGCTGGCGGAAAAAATAAATGATGATTCTGTGGTCATTATAGATGTCCGCGAGCCGGCGGAGTATGCGTTCGGACATATACCAGGCGCTATTTCGATTCCGCTTGGAGAATTAGAAGACCGCATCCATGAGTTGCCGAAGAATAAAACGATTTATGTTGTTTGCCGTACTGGAACGCGCAGCGATTTAGCGGCACAAAAATTAACAGAAAAAGGATTTACTAATGTATGGAATGTCGTCCCAGGCATGTCAAAATGGGAAGGACCGCTCGATACAACTCAATCCTGATTGAGCGGTTTTTTAAAAAACAAAAATATACTATAGGGGGTATAAAAATGGCGGTAAAAGAAATGACGGTGCAAACATTAACAGAAAAAGTATTAAATAAAGAACATCTCGTTATTTTTGACGTACGTAACGAAAGCGATTTTCATGATTGGAAAATTGAAGGGAGAAACTTTGAATATATTAATGTTCCATACTTTGAGTTGATTGATGGTGTAGATTCGGTTATCGGCCGCCTTCCAAAAGACAAAGATGTTGTCGTCGTTTGTGCCAAAGGCGGTTCAGCGGCATTTGTGGCAGAACAATTAGTAGAAGCCGGATTTGACAACATTTACACGCTCGTTGGCGGCATGAAAGCGTGGAGCGAACATCTTCATAAAGCAAAAGTATATGAAGATGACAAGATGAAAGTATATCAATTCATTCGTGTCGGAAAAGGATGTCTCTCTTATATGGTGATTTCCGGAAACGAAGCGCTTGTCGTTGACCCATCGCGGTTTATTGATGTATATGAACAAGTCGCACAAGAAGAAGGGGTAGCGATTACGCATATCGTCGATTCCCACTTACATGCAGATCATATTTCCGGCGGAAAAGCGTTAGCAGAACGTACAGGAGCGACATATTACTTGATGAAAAGCGAAGGAGCGGTGTTTGATTTCGAACCGCTGGAAAAACATGACCGCATTGATTTTGAACAAGTGCAATTAGAAGTATTAGCGGTGAAAACGCCAGGGCATACGCCGGGAAGTGTTTCCTTCTTCGTGAATAATCAATTGCTTTTCTCTGGAGATACGATTTTTGTCGGCGGACTCGGACGCCCGGATTTAGGCGGAAAAGCAGCGGAATGGGCAGCGGATTTATACGACACGGTATACGAAAAAGTAGCCGCGATTGCGGATGATGTAATCGTTCTGCCTGCCCATTACGCTAATTTGGATGAAGAAATGAGCAAAGCGGGATATATCGGCGATACATTAGGCAACATTCGTGCCCGCAACGACATGATGCAGCATAAGAAAAAACAAGAATTTATCGATATTGTCGTGCAAAACGCAAACACAGAGACACCGCCAAACTTTGAAGACATCGTAGCGATTAACCGCGGGCTGAAAGCGGTCGACAAGGAACAGCAGCAAGAACTCGAAATCGGTCCAAACCGTTGCGCGCTGCATCATACCCGTTAATTTGAAGGGAGTTGAAAAAATGAATGGGAATAAGGTCGTCGATACAAAAGGATTATCTTGTGCCATGATCGTTGTGAAGGCAAAAAAGGCTATCGATGAATTGCCACCCGGTCAAATACTTGAAATCGAAACAATGGATCAAGGAGCAAAAAATGATCTAACCGCTTGGATAAACGTAAGCGGTCATGAGCTAGTCGATTATAAAGAAGAAAATGGTGTATGGAAATTTTGGGTTAAAAGAAAATAATCATTCGGGGGTACGTAAAAGTACCCCCTAGTTTTCGAAAAGTCAAAAGGGGTAATGTATTGATGGAATTGACATTGAATTTCATCATCGTGATTTTTCTCATTGGCTTTATCGGTTCATTTATTTCTGGCATGGTTGGTATTGGAGGGTCCATTATTAAATACCCGATGCTGCTTTATCTTCCGCCGTTATTTGGGCTTGCTTCGTTCAGCGCCCATGAAGTGTCGGGAATTAGCGCGGTGCAAGTGTTTTTTGCGACGATTGGCGGCGTTTGGGCGTATCGAAAAAGCGGTTATTTAAATAAAACATTAATTCTTTATATGGGGATTAGCATTTTGATCGGCAGTTTCCTTGGCGGATTCGGTTCAAAAGTGATGAGTGAAGGAACAATTAATGTCGTGTACGGTATTCTTGCCGCGTTGGCTGCTGTTATGATGTTTGTTCCGAAAAAAGGCATTGACGATATTCCAAGCGATCAAGTGACCTTTAACAAATGGCTTGCCGCTGCATTAGCGCTTGTCATTGGGATTGGTTCAGGAATCGTTGGCGCAGCCGGTGCGTTTTTGCTAGTGCCTACTATGCTTGTTGTGTTAAAAATCCCAACACGAATGACGATTGCCTCTTCGCTGGCGATTACGTTTATTTCCTCCATTGGTTCGACGTTTGGAAAAATCACAACAGGGCAAGTGGAACTGCTTCCTTCCATCATCATGGTTATTGCCAGCTTAATCGCCTCTCCTTTAGGAGCAAAAATGGGCCAAAAAATGAATACAAAAATATTGCAAGTTATTTTAGCGTTTTTAATTTTAGCGACAGCCGTAAAAATTTGGGTTGATATTTTATAATTTCAAGTATAAATATGAACCGCATTTTATTTCAATCATTTCATTTCCATGTATAGTTTGCTTTAAATCGCCCACACTAGCTGGTGAAAATATCAAGGAGGGTGTGGGCGTTAATGAAAGAAGTATTGCAGCGTGTCAAAGAAAAGCTGGAACAATCGTTTGACAATCCGGGCGCTTACGATTTGGAACAATGTCTCCGCGAACTCGAGCAGTTAAAGGCGACGGCAGGCGACAAACAACAAATGATGGAAGATGTCATTCGCGCTATCACCCACGCGAAAAACGCGCAAGCACAGCTTGCCAATGCGGGCGATGAGTCGGCAACGAACGCTTTTGCCGAAGCGTATCGGGCGCTTGATCAAGCGATTGAATCTTACAGCAACGTAGATAATGACCCAGTGTGAATAGGCAAGGATTCCCTTGCCTATGCATGAGTAATGTTTATGGAAGAAAGCTTGTTTCCGTTCGCCTGGAGAGGAGATATAAAAAGAAGGAAAGCCTGGACAGAAAAAATCTCCGGCAAAATCTTGATACAATATTGACAAAATTTCGATACAATATTTTATTGATGGTTCATTGAAATATCAACTTATTTTTCTATAAAATAAAAATTGGAAAAAGTGAAACTATTTAGGGAGGTACCAAAAATAAAAGCCCTTACCTATCTGGGACCAGGAAAAAAAGAAGTAATGGAAAAGCCAAAATCGAAAATTGAAAAGGAAACCGATGCAATTGTTAAGATCACAAAAACAAACGATTTGTGGAACAGACTTGCATATTCTTTCAGGGGATGTTCCTACGGTAGAAGAAGGTCGAATTTTAGGGCATGAAGGCGTAGGGATTATTGAAGAAGTTGGTTCAGCAGTAAAAAATTTCAAAAAAGGCGATAGAGTGCTGATTTCTTGTATTACCTCGTGTGGAAATGCGAAAATTGCAAAAAAGGGTTGTATGCTCATTGCGAAGATGGAGGCTGGATCTTAGGACACTTAATTGATGGAACCCAAGCAGAGTATGTAAGAATTCCACACGCAGACAACAGTCTTTATCCGATTCCGGAAGGCGTGGATGAAGAGGCACTCGTCATGCTTAGTGACATTCTTCCGACAGGGTTTGAAATTGGGGTGTTAAACGGAAAGGTTCAGCCTGGACAAACCGTTGCCATTATCGGAGCTGGTCCCGTAGGTATGGCAGCGCTATTAACGGCTCAGTTTTAAGAGATCATTATGGTTGATTTAGACGATAACCGTTTAGAAGTTGCGAAAAAATTTGGTGCAACTCAAGTGGTTAATAGCGCTGATGGTAAGGCAGTGGAAAAAATTATGGAATTAACCGGCGGAAAAGGTGTAGACGTCGCGATGGAAGCCGTCGGAATTCCAGTAACATTTGATATTTGCCAAGAAATTGTAAAACCAGGCGGCTATATAGCCAATATAGGTGTTCATGGAAAAAGCGTGGAGTTTCATATTGAGAAGTTGTGGATACGGAACATTACGTTGACAACCGGTCTTGTCAATACGACTTCTACCCCGATGTTATTAAAAACGGTGCAGTCGAAAAAATTAAAACCGGAACAATTAATTACACATCGCTTTGCTTTTTCTGACATTATGAAAGCTTATGAGGTATTTGGCAACGCAGCAAAAGAAAAAGCATTAAAAGTCATTATTTCCAACGACTAAAAAAATCAATTCTTAATCATTAGAGCCTGTATCCAAAATCATTCAGTTATAGAAGGCATATGTAGGATCAAACCAATATCAGACAGAAAGATGGTAATCAAACGTGATATTGATTTGCAATCTATTCAAGAAGTAAGAAATTACCTTGAAGAAGCTAAATCAGCACAAAAAATCATTCAAAAATGGAATTCGTGAGATGCAGGCGTCAAACAAACAGTTGAAAGAGAAAAATCCCGCACTAACTTAAAGCACTTTAGAAAAGTTTGTAAACCAATATTATCCTGAGAAAGCAAGGAAGTAATAGCGTACAACAAACCCAGCGGCAAGCTGGGTTTGTTGTATATTCTCACCAATTTTTAAATTCAAAATTATTCTGATGATTTTATATGAATTTTTACCGTTAACCTGCATAATGTTGTAATACCCCAGAAGATCGATAATAATGGAGGATTTCAAAAAATAACATTAACACTTACAAAAAAATTAAGGGTAAAAAAGGAGTTTTTTTATATCGCATAGAAAAATGATAATATCAACGATTTTTTTGGAGGGGTTTATCTTTAATGCGCTTTCAACATCCGAGTTAAGCGATAGGGGATTGTAGATTTCTTTTGGATGTGCTAATCTATCCATGCAAGAGACATTAACCTTCTTATTTGGATCGTTTGCTTGTATATCTTTATTCTAGAAGCCGGTTCATGTCACTTTTATTTACTTCATTTACTCAAGTGCTCAAATGCAGTTGTGATATAATAAAATATTATAATAATTTGACAAACTTGGAGGTAGCAATGGAACTTCTAGAAGTGTTTAAAGCCTTGTCCAATGAAACAAGGCTGCAAATCGTACAGTGGTTAAAAAATCCTGAAATTCACTTTCCAAAACCGCAGCATGGGGATATACACGAAGATGGAGTTTGCGTAAGCGACATCCATAAAAAAGTTGGATTGTCACAATCTACAGTGTCCCTTTACCTGTCCATGTTGCAAAACGCCGGATTGATAAAAGCAAAACGAGTTGGGCAATGGACTTATTATAAAAGAGATGAGGAGAACATCAAAAAAATAATCGAATTGTTATCTAGGGATTTATAGCCCCAATTCTTCGCTCACGTTTAGATTGTGAGCATCAATTATTATTTTGGGCTTGAATCCTTTTTATTTTTATATTATTATATTCATAGTTCTAGATATCTATAAATATAGAATTAGTTCTAAATCTCTTTTATTTTTATGATTTATATCGATAATTCTAGATATTTATATTTATAAAAACAGATAAAAATAGACGGAATAAATATGAATCGGTTTGGTAAATATAGATTTGCGCATTATCTGACTGTCGGGCTGTTTTTGTCTTTGGAATACTAGGGGTAGTATTAAGACATCGAAAGAAACGGGATGGCTGAAAGAAATGTAAATGTGGAGGAACGATGATGAATCGTTTTGAAAAGCACAAAGGATATTCACGCATGTTTAAAGAAAACCATCTTACTCTCGGGTTGTTCTTTCCAATTGAATCATACGAGGGCAGCATTCCAAAGATGGACATTGAAAAACAAATGAAACTGGCAAAAAGGGCAGAAGAGCTCAATTTTGCTGCATTGTTTGTTAGAGATGTTCCATTACATGACCCTTATTTTGGAGATGTAGGTCAAATTTATGATCCTTGGGTTTATTTAGGATATCTAGCCGCCCATACCGAAAAGATTGCTTTGGGAACCGCAAGTATTATTCTCACCTTGCGCCACCCTTTGCATGTTGCCAAAGCAGCCGCTTCGGTTGACAAACTATCTGGCGAACGTTTGATTCTAGGGGTGGCGACAGGGGATCGCCCTATCGAATTTCCAGCTTTCTCAGTCGAGCCTGAACAGCGCAGCGCTTTGTTTCAAGAAGCTGTATTCGTAATGAAAAAAGCGTGGAAGGAGAACTTTCCGGTAATCGAATCAACGCGAGTTCATATGTCGAGCGGGGATCTTTTGCCGAAACCGCGCTTGTCGGACATTCCGGTGCTGGTAACTGGCCACAGTTCTCAGTCCGTGGAATGGATTGCTGAAAACGGCGATGGTTGGATGTATTATCCGCGAAACTTGAGATTCCAAGCGGAATTGATTAAAAATTGGCGCTCTCATACCGATCAGTTTAAACCGTTCACTCAATCTTTATATGTAGATTTGACGGAGGACCCAAATCATCCGCCAATCCCTATTCATTTAGGGTTCCGAGTCGGACGCAATATACTCATTGAATTCTTGGAAAGTCTTAAAAATATTGGTGTCAATCACGTAATTATCAACTTAAAATATGGCCATCGTCCTGTTGAAGAAGTGATTGAAGAATTAGGAGAAGAAGTTGTTCCACACTTTCCAGCATTAACTGAGGAGTAATTCAGGGAAATGAAATATTAAGGACTCGCGCGATTCCGTTCTAATCCACCTTGAGATCGGAATCGCGGGTTCTACTTGTTAGTCTACTAGTCTTGGTTTGAGAGAAATGAATCCTCTTAAAGTTTTATAGCAACTCAAAAATGCCACGGGGATGATGGAAAACATTCAGGACAGGAGTTGTATGTCTCAAAAGAGATGATAGTTCGATTATGAAGAAAGAAGAAATTGAGATTGTACAGGACAAAAACGACGTAGAATATCAACTATACTCTAAGCAGCGTAATAACCTGTCTGTCGAATATTGGGTTTTTATGTAACCGCTTTATGTAACCGTTGCCAGTTTTGTGTGGTCGATATTGCCTCATTCTTGCCATGAAAGGCGGGTGCTATTGAACGCCAAGTGATTGCCACTTAGAGGAGGTGATGGCGGAAGCAAAAGATAACGTTGCTGCTCACACGAGCAATATTGACATGACAAAATTATTCTACCGGTTATAGGAAATTATAAAAAATAAAAATCATTAAAGGAGAGGGATTAAAAGTGTTACGTGATATTGATTTGCAATCCATCCAAGAAGTAAGAAATTACCTTGAAGAAGCTCAAGCAGCGCAAAAAATTCTTGCAAAAATGACACAAGAAGAGATTGATAAAATTGTTGAAAGCATGGCAAATGCGGCAAGAGAAGAAGCGGCACGCTTAGCGGCTATGGCAGTAGAAGAAACTGGTTTTGGTAATGTTGCAGATAAAACGACGAAAAACCTTTTCGCAGCGAATGACGTTTACAACTCTATCAAAGATGTGAAAACTGTCGGGGTTATTCGTCGCGATGAAGAAAATCGCGTATGGGAAGTTGCTCAACCTGTAGGAATCGTTGCAGGAATCGTCCCATCCACAAACCCAACTTCAACAGTTATTTTTAAATCATTGATCGCAGTTAAAGCAGGAAATGCTATTATTTTCAGCCCACACCCAGCAGCTGCAAAATGTACAGTAGAGGATGCAAGAATCATGCAAGAAGCGGCAGAGCGCGCTGGAGCTCCAAAAGGCTTGATTTCTTGCATCACACAACCAACAATGGCTGCAACAAACGAGTTAATGAAGCATAAATTAACCGATGTCATTTTAGCAACTGGCGGTCCTGGCTTGGTGAAAGCAGCTTACAGCTCTGGAAAGCCTGCATATGGCGTAGGACCTGGTAACGTACCAGTCTATATCCATGAAAGTGCAAATATCGCAAAAGCTGTTGAACTAATCATCCAAAGTAAAACTTTTGACAATGGAACAATTTGTGCTTCTGAACAAGCTCTTTTAGTTGATGAATCTATTAAAGAAAAAGTTGTTGCTGAATTAAAACAACAAGGCGCTTACTTCTTGAATGAAGTGGAAAAACAAAAAGTAGCTTCTATCATCATGGTAAACGGTTCGTTAAATGCGAAGATCGTTGGAAAAACGCCTCAAGTAATTGCGGAAATGGCTGGTATTGAAGTTCCTGCTGACGTGAAAGTGCTTGTAGCGGAAGAAACAGGAGTGGGTAAAGAATATCCATTCTCAATCGAAAAGTTGTCTCCAATTCTAGCATTCTATACTGTAAAAGGTATGGAAGAAGCAAGCGAGCTTGCACTAAAACTGCTTGAAGTGGGCGGACTCGGTCACACAGTTGGAATTCACGCTGAAGACGAAAAAGTGATCGAAGCGTACACAATCGATAAACCAGCATCTCGTATTATTGTAAATTCTGGTACAACATTTGGTGGAATTGGTGCTACAGTGAATTTAATGCCATCCTTGACACTTGGATGCGGTGCAATCGGCAACAACGTTACATCTGACAACGTTACAGTAACTCATTTGTTCAACATTAAACGTGTTGCATTTGGAGTTCGCGAGATGCCAAAAAAAGATGAGGCACAAAAAGAAGCTGCATTAACGAAATAATAAATCAGGAAAGTATATATAACAAACCCAGTGATAAACTGGGTTTGTTATATTTTTTTGGCCAATTGCTACTTCTATAGAGTGGATTTTAAAAAAGTTGAAATTGCCGGGAGCTAACCATCGCGGGAGAATGTGATGAACGTTGAATCGGAATGATTTAATGTTTCATGTTGCAAAGTGGAAATTGGGATATTTATTGTAGTATCATGTGTGTTGATTATCCAGCATTTACTGTTGAAACGAACTGGAGGGAAGAAAAATGGCGACAGAAAAAACCAACGCGATGCGTGTTCTTGATAAAAAAATGATTCCTTACAATGTCTTTACCTACGACAGTCAGGATGGAAGAATTGACGGCATATCGGTTGCTCAAAAAATAGGGAAAGACCCTCAATTGGTATATAAAACATTAGTAACACAGGGGAAGAGCGGAAACGTTTATGTGTTTGTCATCCCTGTAGAATCGGAACTCGATTTGAAAAAAGCTGCGCAAATAACGGGAGAGAAAAATGTCGCATTGGCGCCGATGAAAGATATCGAAAAATTGACTGGCTATATTCGTGGAGGGTGTTCACCGATAGGGATGATAAAACATTATCCGACCTTTATCGATTCCAGTGCTTGTCAATTTGAGCATATCATCGTTAGCGGCGGCAAAATTGGTTTGTTAATTGAACTAAGCGTGGAAGATTTACAAAGCATAACAGAAGCTACGTTTCATGAAGTGGTAAAATAAACGCCAAAAACTACTGATCGTTTCCCTTTTTTCCCGAAAAGCCTCCTTTCTCTAAACGAAAGGGAAGGGCAAGATGATCAGCGATTTTTTTGTATAAAAACAAAGTTCTATACAAGAATTTTTCTATGCCAAAACTTCTTTGCTGGAGATAATAAGAAACTCCCACCTTTTCATGGAATGAAGGTGGGAGTGGTTCATTATTTTTCTACGACTTTCGGCGGCATATTTTGAACTTAGTGTTTTGCACCAAATACGGAGGAATACAATTTATAGCCGCCATCTAAATTTTTCGCGCGGAAACCGTTGTCGTGCAAAATTCGTGTTGCTAAATATCCACGCAAGCCGACTTGACATGTTACCTGAACCTCCCGATGGCTAAAGCCACGGGGTTCTTGTGTACTATAGAGCTTCTTCCATACCTTCGCATGGATACTGACTCTAATTCCACAAGACTTTCATGGGCAAACACCTCACTGGTGCTTATCGCCCTGTGCGCCCGATTCAAGACGTTGGATTTTTCTTCTCTATAAGAGTAGTATACCATCTTTGACTACGTCAAAGCAATCGGTTCATCCCATGTCTAAAGACGGGCTACACCCTGCATGGGCTTTCTCCGATTGTACTTGTAAATGGTTTTGTCTTTCGGAAGTTCCGCTAAACGTTCGCGCAGTTCATCAAGCGGAATATTGATAGCACCAGGAATCGTTCCACATGCGACTTCTTTTGGTGTACGAACGTCAATGAGCGTGTCTCCGTTTGCGATGATTTCATCAATTTCATGCCATTGTACGGTTTCCACCATTCCATCGAGAATGTTCGAAGCAACGTAACCGGCCATATTCACTGGATCTTTCGCGGAAGAAAACGGTGGTGCGTAGGCAAGCTCTAAATCCGGTAAATCACGAACCGTTAAGCTGCCTTTAATAGCGGTTGCTAAGGACATCGATGGAAATGAATTTGTCCTAAAAGGATAAAGAAACCGTTTCGAGAAACGGTTCTACCTCAAAAGGTTGCTGAAGCTTCAGCAATCTTTATCATTTTACTTGCTTTAGCTATTCAGATAAAGCTGGGCCGGTTTTTTAAGCAGTGGCAAGTGTTTCAATATCTTTTTCAAAATAGATCGGTTCTTCGATTGATTCATATCTGCGAACCACTTTTCCATCTCGGTTAATAAGAAATTTAGTAAAGTTCCATTTAATCTCGTCACCAACTAACCATTCCGGGTTTTTATCCATAATCATCAGTTTAGCCTTTGTGTCCTTTCATTTCCTGGAGGGCATCGCTGAAATGGTTTCAAATAAATCACTTCGTTTCTACACAGAAATCATCGGATTTCGCCTATTAAAGCAAAATCAACACGAAGCGGCATTAACTGCGGATGGAGTTACTCCGTTAGTGGTGCTCGAGGAAAAAGCGGATGCGGTGCCGAAGCCGCCTCGGACAACGGGGCTTTATCATTTCGCGATTTTAGTTCCGGACAGAAAGAGTCTCGCCGAGGCGCTGCTTCATTTATTACAGACCGGCTATCCGCTGCAGGGAGCGTCCGATCATTTGTTCAGCGAGGCGATCTATTTGGCTGACACGGACGGAAACGGCATCGAAATATACGCCGACCGCCCGATGGAAAAGTGGGAGAAGACGGCAAATGGAGAATATAAAGCGGTAACGGAGCCGTTAGATGTGAACAATTTGCTGGCGCAAGTGGGAACGGAAGCGTGGTCGGGGCTTCCAATGCATACGTGGATTGGCCATATTCATCTCCACGTCGCCCACATCGAAGAAGCTTATGCTTTTTATGTGCAAGGATTAGGCTTTGAACCGACGACACGTATGGGAACGCACGCGTTATTCGTTTCCGCGGGCGGCTATCACCACCATATCGGTCTGAACACATGGGCTGGAGTCGGGGCGCCAAAACCGCCAGCGAACGCCGTTGGATTGCGCGTATTTTCGATTGTGCTGCCAAATGAAGCGGAAAGAGAAAAAGTGGTGGAACGGCTCCAACATATCGGTGCATCGGTGCGGCGAAGCGAAAATAGCATATTGACAAGCGATCCGTCTGGCAACGAAATCGAGCTGATCATTCAGTAATAGTTTTATTCGCTTTTTCTATGAAGGCAGATTGGATGACATACAAAAGAGAGTGTTCACCTGTTAGCGGTGCAGACACTCTCTTTGTATATATTTCGCAAGTTCTTCCGGTTTTTGCGAGCCGAGGTACAAACCGTCTCCGTTCGTCAGCTCGATCCATATTCCCTTCTTTCCTTTCATCGTGTAAGCACGGCCTTTTTTCAAGCTCCAGCGAATACCCCAGCCGCCGTAGGACATAGGATGATAAGGCTGAACTTGAACGTTTTTAATCTGTTGATACGGAATAACGCGGGAGCGAAATGGGAAAAAACGAATGACAAGTCCTTCTTTTTCCGTTTTTGTGACTAGTTTCAGCGACAAAAAGAAGAGCGGAAAACAAATGCCGAAAAACAGAAACAAGCCCCACATTCCCGTATCGCTTGCCGGCTTCGCGCCAAATGGGATTCCAAATATGATTTGCTGGATAAATCCGTACCACATAACAGCGGCGACGATAAGGACAAGCGCGTTCGCATACCAAGGTGGACGCTGCACTTCGCGCATGGCTATTGCTCCTCCTTTCTTGTCTCCTCCTTAATTATCATATTCTTCAAGAACTAAAGAACTCCTTTATTTGCCGGCAACAATCATAAGTGTTACAATAATGGCGAATAAGGAGATAAAAAGTTTTCTAGGGTTCCGTGGCCACGCCGCGGCCAGTCTGCGACCGTGAGAAAACGCGCGGTGTTTCCGCGTACGCAGAGGGATAAAAGCCCTGGAGAGTATCGTTTCGATATTTCTTCACGGCTTTTTTTATTTGGACAAAAAGGAGATGAGGAAAATGGCTTGGGTATATTTAGTTATTGCCGGCATTTTCGAAGTCGTATGGGCGGTCGCGTTAAAATATACGATGGGATTTACGCGGATGGTGCCGTCCATCATTACGTTTTTCGGCGCGCTTGTTAGTTTTTATTTTTTGTCGATAGCGACAAAAACGTTGCCAATCGGAACCGCCTATGCGGTATGGACGGGAATCGGAGTAATGGGAGCGGTCATCATCGGCATGCTCTTTTTAAACGAGCCGGTGACCGTGCCGAGGATGATCTTTTTGTTGTTTATTCTTGTCGGGCTGATTGGATTAAAGTTGACATCCGGGCAGTAAAAAAGCAGGGGAGTGCCCTGCTTTTTTATTATTCATTGTTGGCAGGAAGTGAAACGTGCCAATTCTCGCTTGGGTCAAATACGATCACCGATTTTAAAGTAATTGTCAGCTGTTTCGGGATCTTTTCCATTCCTTCTATTTCAACATTGCTTTTTATTTTGTACATCATTTTCTTGTCGTCGTAGCTGATGATCGTTGGCAGCCAGGAATTTTTTTGGTTGATCGTGTAGACTTGCTGTGTCTCATCGCTTAGTTGGAAATCCATTCCTGAATAGGCGTTTGTTTCTACATCTAATATTCCAACGGATTTGTTCTCTTTATTTGTTTCTAATCGCAACTGATGAATGGTAAGGGTATTTCCTTTATAGTGAAGAGAAATTGGGTGCTTTTTCAATTCTTCCGCAGAGAATGCCAGCGATTGATCTGGATATTCCATTCTTTCAATCCCGCGAAATACAAACGTATATGTTCCTTTTGGTGAAAACGGGAGGAACGAATAGCGCCAGCGGATGACGTTTGGTTGTCGGGAAGGAAGTTCTTTTTTAGAAACAAATACCGCTCTTTTTGACTCTTCGATGTCCCATCTTGGTAAAGTTGTTGCGACAATATTTCCGTTGCTATCTACAATATCGAATAGCGGCTGATAAAACATTTGGTCACCAAGCCAGTATTCTGGGTGGCTTTTTAGCCGTTCTTTTCCTTCCTCTGTCCATGACGTTTCTAACTCAATGCTCGTTAATGTAGGAGAATAGACAAGTTTTTTCACCGTAATTTGCAATCCGTCATCAGTGACATACGTTTGGCCAATCGGTACTGTTTTTGTAGCCAACATGCTTTTATCGATGTTGACTGGAATTTTCAGCTTCCATTGACCATTGACCGTACCAATTTGATTCAGATCGATATGGATAAAAAGCTGTTTTGCTTCGAGGGCTTTATCGTTTAATGAGAACATAAGATCAGCGTAATGGTCGTGAGGGAATACTTGATCAATCGATTGCGAAACCATTCTCCCCGTGTTTGTTTGATATGTCTTATTTGTGGATACGACCTCCCCTTTCTCATTAGTAATGTAAAATTCATTGGCATGTTTAACAAAATACATTGTTTGCTTTGGTCCCCATTGCTCTTTTTCAAAAAGAATAGTTGGGTCGATAAATTTTCCATTTTTGTTTTCAAGACTATACGTAAAGATAAGCCGATTCGTATCCGCCATTACTTCTTTAATTCTAAATGTAATGCCGTGATCAGTGACAGCGGCTTCTGTTTTTTGCGAGAATCCTTCTTTTGCGGCAGTTTGTACGCCTTCATCCAGTTCAGAACGGATGAAAAAGGATTTAATGTAGGCGGCAAATGTCGGAGAAATATAAGCCCCTGTTGAAATTCCGATGAAGATGGAAGCGGCAGCAACCGCTAGCCATTTTCGCCATCTCGGTTTACGTATGAGTTTCGGATTTTGTTGTTTTTCTACTTGGAAAGGAAGTTCTTTGGCAAAATCGAAAATGCTTTCCGGAACGGGAATGTGATCGATCGAGCTTTCTATCTTTTGCTTTACTAAATCATCGCGGGAATTCATCGAAGCTCCTCCTTCCGTTCTTTTTGAAAATATTGATAAAGCAAATTTCGCGCTTGGAACAGCCGCGATTTCACCGTGCCTTCCTTGATTTGAAGAAGTTCGGCAATCTCGCTGATTTTCATGTTTTGATAGTAATAAAGCACAAGAATAACGCGATGTTTTATATCGAGCTTAAGAATATGCGCCAAAAGCTCCTGCTTCTCTTCCTTATTGATCACTTCGTCAAGGGGCAAGTGATGAGAATTCGATAAAAACGGAAGCACATCACTGATTTCGGCATATTGTCTTTCTTTTCCAAGTTTGCGCGCCATATCAATGGCGCGATGTGTGACAAGCCGGTAAAACCATGACGCGAAATGGCGGATTTCTTTATTTTCGCTGATCGTGCGATAGGCTTCGAGCAAACTGTTTTGTATGGCATCTTCGGCATCATGGTGTGAGCGAAGTATTGTAAAAGCAAGTCGGTACGCTTTCGCTAGATGCGGGGAAACAAGCAGGTAAAAAGCGTCTTTGTTTCCTCGCCTGCATTGAAACAAAAGATGTTGTTCATCATGCATACAATCATCCTTTCTTTTGTCAAAGTTTTATCTGCATATAAGGCGAAGCGGGGGAAGAAAAGGTTCGATTTTTCATTACGCAGAAAAAAGACTGCTAACCAAACATAGCAGTCTTTCGTGTATTCACCGTTTACCTTTCAAAACTATATTCTTGTTCTACTTTGCACACCCGGACTGAATAGCGATGATACCATTGCTGTTTTCCTTTTTCTTGGGCAATTTTGTGCACTGCATGCTTCTTCCATTGTTGAATTGTTTCCAGAGAGTCCCAGTACGAAACGGTGATGCCGATGCCGTTTTCGTTGCGGACGCTTTCGACGCCAAGAAAGCCAGGCTGTTTGGACGCTAGTTCGACCATTTGCTTTGCCATGGCTTCATACCCGTGATCGCCTGCAGTTCGCTCCGAGGGAAAAATAACTGCATAATATGTTTTTTTCATTATTTTCACCCCTTTAAGCATTGTTGTCGCTTTATCGAGATTTTGACATCAGACATAAGAAAAATGCTTGTCAAAATAATCATCAATCCACCGATCATGCCAATTGTAATTTTTTCATGGAGGAAGATCATCCCCCAAATGACGCCAAATACAGGAACGAGAAAGGTGACGCTTAATGTTTTCGTTGGACCGACGTTTGCCAGGAGATAAAAATAAAATAAGTAGGCAATAGCCGTACAAAAAACAGCCAATCCCAATATCGAGTACACCACGACCGATGATACCGGTTTCGTTGGGATATGGAAAACCGTGAAAGGAATCAGCACGAAAGCGGCGCCTAATTGTTGTCCGATGGACAGCGATAAAGGCGGAACTCCCGTAAACGTTTTTTTCGCATAAACACCGCCGCAGCCGTAGGAGAACGCCGCCAAAACCGACAGTAACGCAGAAAAAACGGTTTGCATCGAAAGCGGAACAGGGCTCCAGCCAACTAACACGAACACGCCGACAATGCCGAGGACGATGCCGATCCATTTTTTTGCATGAAGCGGTTCATGAAGGAACCATCGCGAAGCAAGCGCTGTAAACAACGGGGTGGTGGAGTTCAAAACGGCCGCTAAAGAAGCCGTTAAATGCAGCGTGGCAGCGGCGATCAGTGTAAACGGAATTGCCGCATTCAGCGCCCCGACGATGAGATATTGCTTCCAATAAGCTTTCAGCTCTATGCTTTTTTTGAACATCCATACATACAATAACAGCACGAGGCCGGCGATAAGCACGCGCAACTCAATTGTAAGCACAGGACCGATGACAGGAGAAGCGATGCGCATAAATAAAAAAGAAGCTCCCCATAAAGCCGCAAGCAGAAAAAGAGCAGAAATTTCTTTGGTATTCATATTCCGTCTCTCCTAATGAATTTTTTCTGAATTATATCATATTTTTTCTATTGGCACAGAAGAGATTGATTGACAAGTCGAGTTTTTTATTGACAACGCATATAATGATTGAATATCATTAAATTGAAAATAATATATGGTTTCTGTGTTAAAGGGGAGTAGCTTTAACAGCAAAGTCGTCAGTTCAGGGTCACACCCTCGGCTTTGTTGGCAACGGTGATGTTGTTAGCGAGACCTTTGCCGATATTGGTAAAGGTCTGTTTTTATGAAGACCTTTACCGATTGGGTAAAGGTCTTTTTTTGTGAAGAAAGGAGGAGGATTGGGGAGAATAAAAAGGAGATTCGAAAAAGATGAAATGCAGTATTTGGGGGGATATAATGAGAAAATTATGGAAACGACTGCGTTTCATTGTAAAAATCCGCCGGTTTATCCCGTTTTTCATCGAATTTTTTCGCTCTCGAGAAGTGCCTATGTTTAAAAAGACGCTTTCCATTGTACTTTTAGCGATCTATATGGTGTTTCCGTTTGACATTATTCCTGATTGGTTGGGACTTTTTGGCATCATTGATGATGTAACCGTACTATTATTTATTCTTCAGCAAATAGTAAAAATGGCTCCTTCACATTCAAAAGATAAATACGGTATTTAAAAAAAGGAGGAATGATCAATGGAATTATTTTCGATGGAATTTCTATCTGCACTTTTATCGATTATCATTATTGATCTTGTACTAGCGGGCGATAATGCGATCGTCATTGGTTTGGCGGCGCGAAATTTGCCGAAGCATCAACAGAAAAAAGCGGTTATTTGGGGAACGGTAGGGGCGGTTGTAATCCGCGCGCTTGCGACCTTATTTGTCGTATGGCTATTAAAAGTTCCTGGATTGCTGCTAATTGGCGGTATATTGCTTGTTTGGATCGCTTATAAGCTCCTTGTCGAAGAAAAGGGCCATGATGTGGAAGCAGTAGGGAGCTTATGGGAGGCAATCCGCACGATTGTTATCGCCGATGCGCTGATGGGATTGGATAATGTGCTGGCGGTAGCGGGAGCCGCGCACGGAAGCTTCTTATTAGTTATATTAGGATTATTAATTTCGGTGCCGATCATGGTATGGGGAAGTACGTTAATTTTGAAATGGATCGATCGTTTCCCAATTATTATTACAATCGGAGCGGGAGTGCTTGCATGGACGGCTTCGAAAATGATTGTGGACGAGCCGTTTTTAGATCAGTATTTTGCTAATCCGATTGTCAAATACGGATTTGAAATTCTCGTCATTGCTGGAGTGATTGCCGCTGGCACGTTGAAAAAGAAGAAGGGTGAAAACCAATTAGAAACAAAAGCCGCCAACGAATGATTGGCGGCTTTTGCTTATAACTCATCAAATCCGTTATCGATGTTCACTTTTGTATATTGTCTTGATTTTTGTTCGAAAAAGTCTGATTTGCCGAGGTCGACTTCTTCATATGCTTTAATCCAGCGCAATGGATTTGTCCGATAACCGTCAAACGGACGGTCAAATCCAAGCTGATGGGCGCGGACGTTGGCGTAAAACTTAATGTAGGCGCTCAAATCGTGCATATCAATGCCATCGATATCGTTGCCAATGATGTAATTGGCCCATTCGATTTCCAGCTCTGCTGCTTTAATGAACGTTTCTCGCACAAATTGAGCAAGTTCCGGTGTATTGTATTCTGGATATTCGTTTAGTACTTCTTTGAAAATTTTTGCAAATAAATCGACATGAATATGTTCGTCTCGATTGATGTAATTAATCATCGTGCTTGTCGCGACCATTTTTTGATTGCGCGCCAAGTTATAAAAGAAGGCAAAGCCGGAGTAGAAGAACAGACCTTCTAAAATAACGTCATACACGATCGATTTTAGCAAGTTTTCAACATTTGGATGTTCAGCAAACTCTTTATAGCCGTTTGTGACGAAGTCGTTTCGCTTTCGCAAAATCGGTTCGTTTCGCCAAAACTCAAACACTTCGTCCTGTTTGCTTTTTGGCACGAGGCTTGAAAGAACATAAGAATATGAATGATTATGAATGACTTCTTGCTGCGCGAGCATAATCATAAGCGCGTTAATGCTCGAATCAGTGATATAATCGGCGACTCTTCCGGCGTAATCTGTTTGAATGCTGTCAAGCAACGCTAAAAGCCCAATGATTTTCAAAAACGCGTCTTGTTCGCGTTCAGTTAAATTCGGAAATTGTTTAACATCCTGGGACATATTGATTTCAAACGGCGTCCAAAAGTTTGCCAGCATTCGTTTATATTTGGCGTACGCCCAAGGATAGGCGATATCATCCCAGTTTAAGACGTTCGAACTTTTGCCGTTAATGATTCTTGTAGAGCGGTTTGGTGCTTCTGGGTCCATGATGATCCGCTTCGTTAATGGATGTGCCATGTTTTATTCCCCCTTGGCATTAACTTGCGCATGATTCACATTCATCGATCGTGCTGGAAGTAGAACGGACGTAATACGTTGTTTTTAGTCCTGACTTCCATGCGGTGAGATGAAGATCTAAAAGCTCTTTTGCTTTGATGGTGTTCAACACGTAAAAATTAAACGAAATCGCTTGGTCGATATGGCGTTGGCGCGCCGCATTTTGCTTAATGCTCCAATGCTGGTCAATATGGTAAGCTGATTTATAGTACCACGTTGTTTCGGCGTTTAAATCGGGCACGGTAACTGGAATTTTGTAATCTTTCTTTTCTTCGGCGTACACTTTTAAAAAGATCGGATCGATACTGGCGGTGCTGCCGGCGATAATCGATGTCGAAGCATTTGGCGCGATTGCCATCACATAGCCGTTGCGCATGCCGTGTTTGGCGACTTGTTCTTTGAGTGCATCCCAGTCAAAGTCTTCGGTGCGACGATATCCGCGCTTGTCGAAATAAGCGCCCGTCTGCCAGTCAGATCCCGGAAACGCTGGATAGCTTCCTTTTTCTTTCGCGAGCTCCATACTCGCTTGGATCGCTAAGTAGGCAATTTTTTCGTACAGCTTGTCCGCGTATTCAACTGCTTCGTCTGATTCCCAGCGAATGCCTTTTAACGCAAGCAAATGATGCCAGCCGAACGTGCCAAGTCCGACGGCGCGATATTTTTGATTGGTGAATTTCGCTTGTAATACCGGGATATTATTTAAATCAATGACGTTATCGAGCATGCGCATTTGGATCGGGATGAGCCGCTCGAGTACATCGTCGGTGACGGCACGGGCAAGATTGATGGAAGACAAATTGCAAACAACGAAATCGCCCGGGATTTTTTCAATGATAATCTTTCCATCTTTCGTATATTGTTTTTCCACGACGGTCGGACTTTGGTTTTGCGCGATTTCTGTACAAAGGTTGCTGCAGTAAATCATGCCGAGATGCGCGTTCGGGTTTTTCCGGTTCACTTCGTCGCGGTAAAACATAAATGGTGTGCCGGATTCTAACTGGCTGCGCATAATGCTTTTCATTATTTCGATCGCTGGCACTTTTTCTTTCGAAAGGCTCTTTTCTTGAACGCATTGCCAATATTTTTCGCGGAAGCTTCCGCTGCCTTTTTCCTCATCATAAAAGTCTTCCAAACTAAATCCCATCACTTTGCGCACTTCATGGGGGTCAAACAAGTACCAATCGCCGCGTTTTTCTACTTGCTCCATAAATAAATCTGGGATGCAGACGCCCGTAAATAAATCATGTGTTCTCATTCGTTCATCGCCATTATTTAATTTCGCGTCCAAAAAAGCGAAAATGTCTTTATGCCAAACATCCAAATAAACGGAAATCGCACCTTTGCGCTGCCCTAATTGGTCGACGCTGACGGCGGTGTTATTAAGCTGCTTCATCCATGGAATCACTCCGGACGAAACGCCTTTAAACCCCTTATATCGCTGCCTCGGCTTCTGATTTTGCCGAGATAGACGCCGATTCCGCCACCCGATTTTGAAAGGTTGGCGATGTCTGTGTTGCTGTCGTAAATGCCTTGCAAGCTGTCATCGACGGTATCGATAAAGCAGCTTGAAAGTTGTCCGTAGCTTTTTCCGGCATTTGCTAACGTTGGCGTGGCGACGGTCATATATAAGTTGCTTAGCGCCCAATACGCTTCTTGAATGAACGTAAACCGGCGATGTTTCGGTTCTTTCGCCATTAACGTCATTGCGATGATAAGGAAGCGCTCCTGCGGCAGTTCGTACAAGTTGCGGTCGTAGTCGCGGGCGAGGTAGCGGTCCGCGAGCGTGCGAAGGCCGATATATGTAAACAACTTATCTTTATCTGGATCAATAAGTTTTCCAAGCTCATTGATTTCTTCTTTTGAGTAATCATCAAGAAGAGAGCGATCGTACACGCCTTTAGAAACAAGCGTTGTAATCAACTCGTACAAGCTGCCGTAGCGTTGTTTTGCGTCATATCCACGTTGTTTTGCCGCTTCTTTGTATAGCTTTTGCAAATAGATGTGAGCACAGACAAACGTCCATTCTGGTTCTGCCTCACTAATATAGGAAAGACCTTCAAGTATTAAGTAATTCGTGATTTGTTCCGCAGAAAGTGTATCTTTGCTTTCGATGATGCGGATGATGCGCTCCATATAGTCATCTGTCTGTAGATGCGGGTAGTCTTTTGTTATATTGCGGATAAAGGAAATGAGTCGTTCGCGCGAAAACGGTTTAGTTTGCCCGTTTTCTGAAGTAATAATGATAGTGTTCGCCTGTAGTTCCATCAGTTTCTCCTCCTTGTTTCCATAAAAAATCCACTCGGGTCGAGTGGACGAAACGACAGTATAAAAAAGGCAAGAGAAGCCCTTTCCAACCATCGTTTCATCTTCTCGCTCCCCGGAGAACATGAAACGCAAACAAGCAAGGCAGGTCTCCTGACTCGTGCTTCTTCCTACTTTGGATCCTTCCCGTATGTGCGCCCGAGCGAGCTTTCACATACAGTGGATGTTCCATTTCGTCCACACATACAGTTGCGGGGGCAGTTCTGGATTCTCACCAGATTCCCTATTAAGTCCGGATGGACACCATTGCTTGCGGTTTTATACTATATTTAGTTGTTTTATGAGTTTATAACACAATATATAGTGTTGTTGCTGTTGGTACAAGCATATAATAAAACGATAGAAAATTCAACTATTTTTTGTAAGGACATGAAAAAATGAGGAATGCTTTTCTAGTGAGAAGGCATTCCTCATTTGCGGGAAGTTCGAAATTTTAGTAACAAAAATTGAAGCAACAATCCGATGCATACCCTGGAATGACAAAAAGCCTCGGAAGCCAAATAGGACCGAAAACGATTTTGAAAATTTTAATATGTGCGGAATACATAAGAGCGATCGTGACGAAATAGGCAGAGAACACATAGGGAAGAAAGGAGTAGGGGGACTGTCCACCTCCCGCATCTTTTACCGCATCCCACATGGCGTAAAAGTATAGACATGGATAGAACATTAACCATTGGAAATCAACGACATCAATCGCTTCTTTGTTGTTCCCTAAAAAGCTTAATCGAATTGCTTCATTGAATTGCGATTGTACGTTAATGAGAAATTCCAACAAAATAAACAAAGTGCCTTTGAAGTATTTTTTATTGAGAAGTTGGCCCAATCCAGGCAATGCAATGCACCACATTAACTGTTCCATTGCCTTCACGTTTCCTAACTCTTTGCTTTGTGTTGTTTGTTGTTGCAATCGAAAAAAGAAGATATAATCATTGCGCAAAAAACTCATGATTATCTTCTTGATATTACATTTTTAACAAATAAAACTGATTTATACTTTTTTGGAATAATAAAACAGTTACCCAAAATTCAACAAATTAATATTAGGCAGGAATGTTCAGAGTAAAAAAGATATGGTGATAAAACGACTATAAAAATATTTATCCTTATAATATCTAGAAAATATTCTTTGAATTTTTCAGAATAGTTAATATAATATTATTAAAACAACAAAGGGGGAAAAGACGTGAAAGGATTAAAATCGGTCTTGCTTTGGGGGCTTATTTCCGCTCTTGGGGCGGCAGGGTTTGCCGTTCTTGCATTGAACCGCGGCGAGACGGTAAATGCGATTTGGCTGATTGTCGCGGCTGTCTGTACGTATGCGGTAGCATACCGTTTTTATAGTAAATTTATCGCTCGCAAAGTATTTGAACTTGATGACAGTCGCAAAACGCCTGCGGAAGTGTTTAATGATGGAAAAGATTATGTGCCGACAAACAAATGGGTATTATTCGGCCATCATTTTGCGGCGATCGCTGGCGCCGGACCGCTTGTCGGACCGATTTTAGCAGCGCAAATGGGATATTTGCCTGGCACGCTTTGGATTATTATCGGCGTTGTTTTAGGCGGTGCTGTCCAAGATTTTATTATTTTATTTGCGTCTATGCGGCGCAATGGCAAATCGCTTGGCGAAATGGTGAAGGAAGAAATTGGCCCGGTTACAGGGTTCATTGCATCGCTTGGTATTTTAGGAATCATGATTATTTTATTAGCTGTTTTAGCATTGGTAGTAGTAAAAGCGCTTGTAGGAAGCCCTTGGGGAATGTTTACTATTGCCGCAACGATTCCAATTGCGATTTTGATGGGAGTTTACATGCGCTTTATTCGTCCAGGGCGTGTGGCGGAAGCGTCATTAATGGGATTTATTCTGCTTCTTGTTTCTCTTGTCGCTGGACAATATGTGGCGGAGCACCCGACATTAGCGAAAATCTTTACATTGAAAGGTGAAACGATCGCGATTTTAATGATTGCTTACGGATTTGTCGCATCTGCTTTGCCGGTGTGGCTGCTGCTTGCGCCGCGCGACTATTTGAGTACGTTCTTAAAAATCGGGACGATTGTTGGTTTAGCGCTGGGAATTTTAGTTGTTGCTCCAGACTTGCAAATGCCGGCGCTGACGAAATTTGTTGACGGCACTGGTCCTGTGTTTGCTGGTGACTTATTCCCATTCTTATTTATTACGATTGCCTGTGGTGCGGTGTCTGGATTCCATGCACTTGTTTCGTCCGGTACAACGCCAAAAATGATTGAGATGGAGAGCCATGCCCGCCCGATCGGCTATGGAGCCATGTTAATGGAATCGTTCGTTGCAGTGATGGCAATGATTGCTGCGTGTATATTAACTCCTGGAGTATATTTCGCGATTAATAGCCCAGTTGCTGTGATTGGGCAAGATGTTGTGCAAGCAGCAAAAGTCGTGTCTTCATGGGGATTTACAATTACGCCTGACATGCTGACGGAACTTGCGAAAGATGTTGGCGAGCAAACGATTTTATCGCGGACTGGCGGAGCGCCGACACTAGCGATCGGAATGGCTGTCATTCTCTCTAATGTGATCGGCGGCAAAGCATTAATGGCCTTCTGGTACCATTTCGCGATTTTGTTTGAAGCGCTCTTTATTTTAACGACGATTGATGCGGGTACACGCGTTGGCCGTTTTATGATTCAAGATATTATGGGCACTTTCTACAAACCGCTTGGCAAAACAGATTCGCTAGTTTCCAATATTATCGCGACGACGCTGTGTGTTCTTGCTTGGGGATATTTCCTATATCAAGGGGTAGTCGATCCTCTGGGTGGCATTAATACATTATGGCCGCTTTTCGGTATTGCCAACCAAATGCTGGCAGGAATTGCGCTTTTATTTGGAACGACGGTTTTATTCAAAATGGGCAAAAAAGCTTACGTTTGGGTGACATTGGTCCCAACGACATGGCTTTTAGTGGTAACGATGACGGCAGGATTCCAAAAGCTGTTCCATAGCAATCCAAAAATCGGTTTTCTAGCTCATGCTAATGCCTTTAAAGATGCATTAAATCAAGGTAAAATTTTAGCACCTGCAACCAATGAAGCACAAATGCGGCAAATCATTATGAACGACTACATTGATGCAACGCTTTGCGCGATTTTCATGCTTGTTGTGATTGCCATGTTGATTTCGGCAGTAAATATGTGGATAAAAGTATTGAAAAACAAACATGTACCGTTGAAAGAAGCACCTTATATTCCAAGAGATGGAGGAAATGAGGTTAAACATTATGCGTAAGTGGCTTCATACGATTCTTTCCTACCGCAAGCAATTTCTTGATTTGCTGGTTGGTGT
The DNA here is from genome assembly GCF_027942335.1 of Geobacillus sp. CX412. Lineage (NCBI taxonomy): Bacteria > Bacillati > Bacillota > Bacilli > Caryophanales > Anoxybacillaceae > Geobacillus > Geobacillus sp. CX412. Next base: position 2,867,376 of record NZ_CP103461.1, on the reverse strand, counting down.
TCCAAACTACGAGAAATATGTAGAACATATGAAAACACATCATCCAGGAGAGCCGATAAAATCAAGAAAAGAGTTTTTCTGCGAAGTGCAGGAAGCGCGCTATAACGGCAAAGGCGGAAAAGTATCACGCTGTTGCTGACATAAAAAGGGGAAACTATTCCCATACTCATCAAGTTAAGAATTTTGGTCTTTGTGCATCGTCAAAAACATGGTATCCTTTCTAACGAACACTCCACGTTAGAAAGGATTTTTTTCATGGAAAAACAAATGAAAGCATGGATTCAAACCATTCGTCAACTCTTTTCTCCCGAAGAATTAACCCGTCTCGCACGGAAAACAGGCTTTATCCGGCGGCAGCGTTCGTTAACGGCGGAAGCCTTTCTGACTCTCTGTGCATGGGGAGATGGCTCACTGGCCAAACAGTCGCTTCAGCGGTTGTGTGCGGCCTTGACGCTCTGGCATGGCTGTTCCCTTTCAAGCGAAGGCTTGAATCAGCGTTTTACCGATCGGGCCGTGGCATTTTTGCGAGAAGTGTTTTTCCTTCTCCTCCTGCATCAACGTCCATTGCTTTTGTCAGCCATGGAGACCTATCGAACTTGTTTTACCCGCCTGCGGATTTTGGACTCAACCAGCTTTTTGGTTCCCGCTGACTATGGGGAAGACTATCGAGGTTCCGTTTCGTCGGGGGTGAAAATTCAGTTTGAATATGACTTGTTATCCGGCGCCTGCCTTCAGCTATGCGTTCAATCGGCCAATGACTCGGACGCTCGTTTTGCCTATCATGCCCAGCATACGATTTTACCGAATGACCTATGTATTCGGGATTTGGGCTTTTTCCCGTTGCCGCACTGGCCGAGATCGACGCCCGCGGAGCGTATTATATTACTCGGCTCCGTTCCGATATGAAAGTGTATATCAAGGAGAATGGCCAGTGGAAGGAATGGGATTGGGAATCCCTTGGGAATCAATTAGAGGAAGGGGAATCAGTGGAAATGGAACATGTATACATCGGACATGAACGCTTGTATGTTCCACGGTTGGTTTTCCGCCGTCTGACGGCGGAAGAATGGCAAAAACGGATGGCGTATGTGCGGAAAAAGGAAAAAAGAAAAGGGAAGGCGCTGGCACGCCAAACCCTCGAACAAAAGAAATACCACATCTTACTGACGAATTTACCACAAGAGTCGTTTGATGGTCAACAGGTTTATGAGCTCTATTCCCTGCGCTGGCAAATTGAATGGTTGTTTAAAGCCTGGAAATCCGTATTTGATTTGGAGAAAGTCAAGGAGATGAAAAAAGAACGTTTCGAATGCCATTTATACGGGACGTTGATTGTCATTTTGGTCACCCAGACGTTTCTGTTTCAAGCTCGGATGTATTGGCATCAAAAGGAAGACATTGAAATCAGTGAACGGAAAGCGCTCGATCTTCTCCAATCGTATTGGCACCAGTTGCTTTTGCGTTCGCATATGGCGGAAATCAACCTTTTCTCTCTCCTTTCCCTGTTACGAAAACATGCCAAGAAAGGTCGAAGGAAAGGGGAAGAAACGGCATCAGATATCTTAACGAAATTAGAGATATGGTAGAATTAGATATGGATATAAATACCAAATACCCCTCTTCTGGAGGGGTATTTGGTATGCCCAATAATGGATGTGATCCCCATCACTCACTGCGGGGATGAACACGAGTATCGTCTTAAAAATTTTATACCGCTAAACTTGACGGGTATGGAAACTATTCCCCTTTTTTCCTTTTTCGTATTTATTTTAAGTTAATGAGGACGAGCTTTTTCGTTTGTGTTTTCCTGTTCATTCACGAGAACATCCGCCGGAAGCCCACTGCTTTAGCTGTGGGAGGAAGGCGGGGTTTATATTTTCAGTATATATTGAATTTTTCGTTCAATATAAGTACACTGGATTTAGAAAGGTAGGTGAATCAAGAATGCTCTGCACTCTCAAGATTAAATTAATGCCAACTCTTGAACAGTTTCATGCGCTGCTGGAAACAATGAAACGGTTTAACCAAGCATGCAACTATATTAGCGAGATTGCTTTTCGCTCCAGAACCTTTTCCAAAACGAAAATCCAGCGGCTTTGCTACTATGACGTCAGGGAAAAATTTGGCCTCTCTGCCCAAATGACCGTTCGTGCCATCGGCAAAGTGTCGGAAAGCTATCGTTTGGATAAAAAAACCTTGCATAACTTTAAAGAAACCGGTGCCATCGTGTATGATGAAAGAATCCTGTCCTTTAAAGGGTTAGAGTATGCTTCCATCCTTACCTTGCAAGGAAGAATGGAAATCCCTATGGTCATTAGCCGCTACCATCAAGGTTTGCTGTGCGGCAACCGTGTTCGGGGTCAAGCCGATTTAGTCCTTCAAAACGGTATTTTTTATTTACTGCTCGTGGTGGACGTTCCCGAAGGCCAGCCCAATTCCGAAAACGGATTTATCGGTGTGGACCTTGGCATCATTAATATCGCCGTCGATAGCACCGGTGAGGTATTTTCCGGCTCGAAGGTCAACGGGCTGCGCCGCCGCCATGCGAAACTTCGCGCCAAACTCCAAAAGAAAGGCACCAAGTCAGCGAAACGCCTGCTTAAAAAGCGTTCCAAGAAGGAAAAACTATTTGCCCGTGATGTGAACCACTGCATTAGCAAGAAGATTGTTGAAAAGGCAAAGGCACTCGGATGCGGCATTGCCCTTGAAGATTTAAAGGGCATCCGCCAACGCACCGAGAAAACGGTTAAAAAGCAACAGCGTCGTCAACACTCTTCTTGGTCTTTTTATCAGTTGAGAAAGTTTATTGAGTATAAAGCGGCGATCGCTGGCGTGCCGGTGGTATTGGTTCATCCAAAAAATACTTCCCGCACCTGTCCGGTTTGCGGACATGTGGCCAAAGAAAACAGACCGTCAAGGGATCAGTTTTGTTGTCGAGCTTGTGGGTACGCTGCCCCTGCCGACAACGTGGCTGCGGAAAACATCCGCAGGGCTGCTGTCAACCAGCCGAACGCGGCAGCCAATTAGGCTAGTTGCAAGCCCACGGCTTTAGCCGTTGGGTAGTTGACTGTTTTGTCATAAGAAAAATAACTTTCTTTTTGTTTTATAAGGGGGAATAAATATATGCGTATACTTGTAGTCGGTGCAGGCGCAGTCGGCGGTTATTTCGGCGGAAGATTGCTCGAAAAAGGAGTGGACGTGACATTTCTTGTTCGCAAGCGAAGAAAAAAGCAGCTGCAAGAGAAGGGACTAGTGATTCATAGCGTTCACGGCGATGCGGTGCTGTCTCCGAAGCTGCTTGTAACGGGTGAGCAAGCCGAGCCGTTTGATGTCGTCATTTTTTCCAACAAAGCGTACCATTTGCCGGAAGCGATTCGCGATGTGAAACCGTATGTTGGAGAAAAAACGATGATTTTACCGCTGTTAAACGGCATGGCGCATATGGAAATACTTTGGAATGAGTTTGGAAAGGAAAACGTGTTAGGAGGGCTTTGTTTTATCGAAACAACGCTGAATGAGCATGGAGAAATCGCGCAAACAAGCGCTTCCCATGATGTTCGATTTGGGGAATGGTCCGGGGAGCGGACGGAGCGCGTTCTTGCGTTGGAACAATTATTTTCCGGCTGCAACGCCCGTTTTCGTTTAAGCGAGCATATTGCGACAGATATGTGGAATAAATATTTATTTATCGCGACAATGTCAGGGGTGACGACGCTGTTTCGAGCGCCGATTGGACCAATTCGCTCTGGAAAGTACGGACAAGAAATTATTTTCGGATTGCTAAAAGAGATTGCGGCCGTGATGCGGGCTCATGGAGCACCAATTGCCGATGATATCGAAGAAAAACAACTGGCGCAATTAAACCGAATAGAAGCGACGATGAAATCATCGATGCAGCGGGATATGGAAAAAGGACAACTCATTGAAGCGGATCATTTGCAAGGATATTTGCTTTCATTGGCGGAACAATACGAAATCGAAACGCCACTGTTAAAATTGGCGTACCATAATTTAAAAATTTACGAGGCGAATCGCTCCAAAACAGAGTAAGAATAGAAAAAGCGCAGCTTTCTATGTATACAAAAGAAGGCTGCCTTCTTTTTTGCAAAAAAGATTGTATATTGGCATCATGTAGTGTACAGTTAATAGTGAAAACGTATGCACAAAAAGAGGAGGATACAGCCGTGAAGAAAGCTTGGTGGAAAGAAGGAGTCGCGTATCAAATTTATCCGAGAAGCTTCATGGATTCAAATGGCGATGGAATTGGAGATCTTCGCGGAATTATCGAGAAGCTTGACTATTTAAAAGACCTTGGAATCGATATCATATGGATTTGTCCAATTTACAAGTCGCCAAATGCCGATAACGGATATGATATTAGCGATTATCATGCGATTATGGAAGAATTCGGGACAATGGAAGACTTTGATTTATTGCTCGAGGAAATTCACCGGCGCGGCATGAAAGTGATTTTAGATTTAGTCATTAACCATACAAGCGACGAACACCCATGGTTTATTGAATCGCGTTCATCACGGGATAATCCGAAACGGGATTGGTACATTTGGCGTGATGGAAAAAATGGCAAAGAGCCGAACAACTGGGAAAGCATCTTTGGCGGATCGGCGTGGGAGTACGATCCGAAAACTGATCAATATTACTTGCACATATTTGATGTAAAGCAGCCGGATTTAAACTGGGAAAACGAAGAAGTGCGCCAAGCATTGTATAAAATGATTAATTGGTGGCTGGATAAAGGAATTGATGGATTTCGAGTGGATGCCATTTCACATATTAAGAAAAAGCCGGGATTGCCGGATTTGCCGAATCCGAAAGGGCTAGATTATGTTCCGTCTTTTGCTGGCCATATGAACCAAGAAGGGATTATGGATTATTTAAGAGAGCTCAAAATGCAAACGTTTGCGCATTATGACATTATGACGGTTGGAGAAGCGAATGGCGTTACCGTCGAGGACGCGGAAGAATGGGTCGGTGAGGAAAACGGCATTTTCAATATGATCTTCCAGTTTGAACATTTAGGGTTATGGCAAAAAGGAACGAATGGCGGAGTGGATGTGCGCCAATTAAAGCGCACGTTGACAAAATGGCAAAAAGGGCTGGAAAACCGCGGCTGGAACGCATTGTTTTTAGAAAACCACGATCAGCCTCGTTCTGTCTCGACATGGGGAAATGATAAGGAGTACCTTACCGAAAGTGCGAAGGCGCTTGGTGCGATGTACTTTTTGATGCAAGGAACACCGTTTATTTATCAAGGACAAGAAATTGGGATGACGAACGTCCAATTTTCGAATATTGAAGACTACAATGATGTTGCTATTAAAAGAATGTATCAAATCGAACGGGAAAAGGGTCGCTCCCATGAAGAAATTATGAAAGTGATTTGGAAAACAGGGCGCGACAATTCGCGAACCCCAATGCAATGGTCCGACGCGCCAAACGCGGGGTTTACGACGGGAACGCCATGGATGAAAGTGAACGAAAACTATAAGACCATTAACGTCGAGGCGCAATTGCGCGACCCGAACTCCGTCCTTCAGTTTACAAAAAAATGATTCGGCTTCGCAAGGAGAACGAAGTGTTTATTTATGGAACGTACGATTTGATTTTAGAAAAGCATCCGACGATTTATGCGTACACAAGAACGCTTGGAAACGAAAAAGCGGTGGTTATTGTCAATTTAAGCGATAAACCAGCGCTGTATCGATATGATGGCATTCGATTAAGCTCAGAAAATTTGGTGCTGCAAAACTATGATGTAAAACCGCATAAAAACGCAACACGCTTTAAGCTGAAACCGTATGAAGCACGCGTATATTTGCTGAAATAGACAAAAGCTGCCGTTCATTTCTCGGCAGCTTTATTTTGCTTCGGTGTGGAAGAACTGGCGCTTGCCACTAGCAACAGTGAAAGCAAGAGAGTGAATGCGGAGGCGGCAAATCTGATTCTGAACAGCTATTTCAGTTTTAGACTCTCAGATCAAGTGGTAATTTGGCCTAAACGCTTCAATGTACTGTAGACCGCTGACTCGAATTCGATGAAGCCCAAGTATGAAGCTGTATCTTGGAATGGGAATATTTGAGAAGCCCAAAATCCACCAATGCCGTTCTTACGGTCGATCCAGTAGAACAGGTTGGCTAGACCAGACCACATCAATTGGCCTGCTGGACGACCTGTAGGGGTAGGATCTTCGTTTACCTGGAATGTATAGGACCACGATTTTTGCACGCCAGGATAGAACTCACCGTCATTAGCTAGCGATGGATCGGACGAGATCCAGCCGCCGCTCTTCAATGCGCCAAGCCCGTTCTGAGCCATTTGCGCGACCGTTTCTGGTTTGATTACGCCCGCACCGTCATTCAGGATCATCCGGATAAATTTCATATACTCACCAATGCTGGCATACAAACCATGTCCTCCCATGTCCATTTCAGGAGATTGCGGCAGGATGAGATCAGGCAGTGGTGTGATATTACCGTCTTTTGCGCGACTGTGGATGGTTGCGCGGCGTTCCATCATCGACGGCGTTAGCGTGAATCCGATGTCGGTCATACCTAGAGGAGCAAAAAGATGCTCGGCCATTACTTCACCCAGTCGCTTGCCGCGTACGGCTTCGACAACTTTGCCAACCCAGTCGATGTTGACGCCATAGTTCCATCGTTCGCCTGGCTCAAATAGCAGCACACTCTTAATCGAGTCAAAGGTACTAGTGAGGATGGAAGGTATTCCTTTTTGCTCGCGATATCTGCGATCCTCATGACTGAAGAACTCGTAACCGAAGCCAGCCGTGTGGAGCATCAGCATGTTGATCGTAATGTCGGTTTTAGGTTCTCTTAATTTAGGCTGCCCGTCTGCGTCAAACCCCTCAAGAACCTTAATCTCGGCAATCTCAGGAACATACTTTTTGACTGGATCGTCGAGACTGACTTTTCCTTCCTCGACCAATTGCATCAATACTGTGCCGGTGATGGCTTTAGTGGTCGAGAAAAGAGCAAACACTGTGTCGGTGGTCATCGGCGTTTCCTTTCCGAGTTCTCGCACCCCGGCTGCACCTTCGTAGATGTTGCCCTCGCGATCAGTTATCATTGCAACCACTCCTGGTACGCCTCCAGCCCTGCCTACAGCTTTATCCAAAACTTTGTCAAGAACATCCTTGAGAGCATTCTTGATTGCTTGCCTCGTCATATTTTCGTCATCCCCCTCATAAGCTCTATTAATTTTATAATTTTCTATTTTTTAAGAATATTGATTTTTTTCAAACTAAATGTATCATGCCAGGCAGGGCTTGTCAAATTATTTTGTACTGTCCTTTTGTAAACTTCGCCTGCGGCAATTATATCCGGTTCAAGGGAGTAATGATATGCCTTTCATATTAAGCAGGATTTTTCTATGGATTATAGAATATATGTAAGAAAAGGAGGTGTAGACCTGGTTGCTAAAATTGTTGTCGTGTACTGGCCGATGGAAGGAATGGTGCACGACAGATGCCGTCGCTGACAGCGATCTACGGGTTGTCTTTCACAGCAGGTGAGACATTGGGCTTCCCTTCCTGATGGAACCCAGGTGTTTCCTGAGCGGCAAGCGGTGTTTTCTGGTTCCATCGCGATGAGTCGATTTTTATAGATTTTAGTAACCAGGAAAAAATTATGGATGAAATTCGCTACCCGATTGGTAAATTTCAAGCACCGGCTGCGTTTTGCGAAGAAGATGCGAAACAGTGGATTTCTGATATTCGCCAAATACCAGTAAAATTGCGGGAGGCGGTCAGCGGATTAAATGAAGAACAGCTGAACACGCCGTATCGAGATGGTGGGTGGACGGTTGCACAAGTTGTCCATCACATCGCCGATGCAAGCATGAACGCGTTTTTACGCACAAAATGGACATTGACGGAAGATGTTCCTTCGATTAAACCGTTTGAGGAAAATGATTGGGCAAAGACGACAGAAGCTCGTTCACTACATATCGAGCCATCGCTGCAATTGCTCGAAGGCCTTCACGAGCGGTGGGCGCATCTGCTAGAGTCGATGAGCAGCGATGATTTTCAGCGGAATTTTTATCATGAAGGTACAAAAGAGAACGTCCCTTTATATGTGTTAATCGCCATGCACGCATGGCACGGCAAACATCATACGGCGCAAATTGCTTCGTTGCGACAACGCAAAGGATGGAACTAAAAGCTGCCTAGACGGGCAGCTTTTTTATCTCATTATAAGAGGGGAAACTTATGCTTGAAATTGCTGCGCCGCCTTATTAACAGAAGGAGAAGCAATATATCAGATTGGTCAATGTTATCCTAGCAAGCAGGATATGGCTTATTTGATAAGGAGATATATTGGGGGAAATTGGCTTTATGAATGATAGCGAAAAAATAAGCTGAACATATTTTTATAAATTTCCAATAAGCTTTTTACATAAAAAATTTATCTATTTATGTTACACTAAACTGTATTGAGTGTTCGGTTTAAAATGAATGATTGGAGGGAGTTTGCGGTGGGGGAACCACAAAGTCAAAACATCATAGATGCGACGAAGGAAAAAATTTGGACAAAAGATTTTATACTTATTTGTTTAGCTAATTTTTTTGTTTTTCTTGGATTTCAAATGACATTGCCGACGATTCCGCTGTTTGTCGAGCATCTTGGCGGCAATGACCAGCTGATCGGTTTAGTGGTCGGGATTTTCACATTTGCGGCATTAATGGTGCGGCCGTTTGCCGGGCATGCGTTAGAAACAAAGGGGCGGCGTTTTGTATTTTTGCTAGGGCTTGCGATCTTTGTCCTTTCGGTCGGATCATACAGCTTTATCGCGAGCATTTTTTTGTTGTTTATGATGAGGGTTATTCAAGGCATTGGGTGGGGGTTTTCGACTACTGCCTCCGGAACGATTGCCACGGACATTATCCCTGCCAGCCGGAGAGGCGAAGGAATGGGGTATTATGGACTATCAGGGAATTTAGCACTTGCTTTTGGGCCATCTATGGGGTTATTGCTCGCCGGAATGTTGTCATTCCGCCATCTTTTTTTGATTTGTGCCGTTTTAGGTTTGGCGTCACTATTGTTTGCTTCGAATATTACATATAAAAAAATCGGACAGCCGCAAGCGCAAGCGCGTAATAAGTGGGATATTTATGAAAAAAGCGCGCTAGAGCCTTCAATTTTGCTATTTTTCCTTACGGTGACATTTGGAGGAATTGCCTCATTTCTGCCACTATATACTGCACAAAAAGGAATTTCAGGAATTCAATGGTATTTCTTGCTATATGCGCTTGCGTTAATGGTAACAAGAACGTTTGCCGGCCGGTTGTATGATAGAAAAGGCCATCAGGCGGTGTTTATACCAGGTGCTGCACTGATTTTCATTGCAATGTTATTGTTGGCTTGGCTGCCAAGCAATGCGATTTTGTTTATCGCAGCGATTCTTTACGGGCTAGGGTTTGGAACGGTGCAGCCAGCACTGCAAGCATGGTCTGTGGAAAAAGCGGCAAAAAACCGAAAAGGAATGGCAAATGCGACCTTTTTCGCCTTTTTCGATTTAGGGGTCGGAGTAGGAGCGATGGTTTTTGGGCAAATTGGCCATTGGTTCGGTTACTCTAGCATTTATATAACTGCCGCACTATCCGTGTTGATTTCTATTAGCTTTTACTTATATATTTTGCATAAACAAAAAAACGCTTAGGACTGTATGACAGTCCTAAGCGTTTTTTTGTTTAGAAAATGGAACCATTTAGCTATCTGCGCGAATGCACTTCATAAATGGCAAATTTTAAATAGTCGCCTTCATCGGCAGCAAGCAGCTTTGGATGATCGTAGCCGGCGCCGCTCCAGTACACTTGCCGCAAAATTTTCTTCGCATCAAACGCCGCTTCTTCGATCATCGCTTGGAACAAATCAGCGTGAACATGGTACGAACAGCTCGCTGTGACGAAAAAGCCGCCATCTTTGACAAGCTTTAAGCCGTTTAAGTTAATGTCTTTATAGCCGCGCAGCGCTTTCGGAACGGCTTGAGCTGATTTCGCAAACGCTGGCGGGTCAATGATGACAACGCCCCATTTCTTTCCATCGCGAACCGCTTCGCGCAAATAATCGAATGCATTGGCGACGACAAAATCGACGTTGGTAAAGCCATTGAGTGCGGCGTTGCGTTTTGCTGTTTCAATGGCGTGTTCGGAAATATCGACCGCAGTGACGTGTTTCGCACCATATAAGCACGCATTGAGCATAAACGAGCCAGTATGGGTAAAACAGTCGAGCACTGTTGTATCGCTGTTAATGAGCGGTTTAATCGCCGCTCGGTTTTGTCTTTGGTCGAAGAAAAATCCCGTCTTTTGCCCGTTTTCAATGTCGACGATATATTTGACGCCGTTTTCTTCAATCAGCACTTCCGTTTCCGACTGGCCATACCAAAAGCCTTTTCTTGCTCTAGCCCTTCTAGCTCGCGGACATACACGTCATTGCGCAAATAAATCGCTTTTGGCTTAAATACTTCAAGCAAACCGCGCAAAATCCAGTCTTTCCGTTTTTCCATCCCGAGGGAAAGAATTTGAACGACAAGCACGTCTTCGTATTTATCGACGATCAGCCCCGGTAAAAAGTCAGCTTCACCGTAAATAGCGCGGCATGAGCGAACGCCGGGAATCATTCGCTCACGATACTCCCATGCTTTGCGGATTCGGTCGACAAAAAATTGTTCATTTAGCTCTTCATCAGGATTTTGCGTCAAAACGCGCACAATGATTTGCGATTTCGGGTTAATATAGCCCTTTGCCAAAAAGTAGCGTTGATGATTATATACGTCCACAAAATCGCCTGGTTCAAAGTCTCCTTCAATATAATCGACTTCGCTTTGGAAAATCCATGGATGTCCTTGTTCCAGCCGTTTTTTTCGCTTTCGTTTTAAAAATACGTTTGCCACGTTCTCCACTCCATTATGATATAGTCGTTTGCTTTTTCTATGATACAGAATTGCGGACAAAGACGCAACGCAGGCAAGTTTGTCGACATTTGGCAGGACTATTTTCTTCTAAACAGAATAACGATAAGCATAGATGAAAAGAAAAGAGGGATTGTGATGATTATCGCAACGACGGACTATGTACCAGGAAAACAAATAAAAGAGTATATCGGATTTGTACAAGGAAATACGGTACAGTCAAAACATATCGGCAAAGACATTATGGCTGGTCTGAAAACGATTGTCGGCGGAGAAATCAAGGCGTATACCGAAATGATGGACGAAGCGAGAAAAATTGCGATTGGACGCATGATAAACGAGGCGAAACGCCAAGGAGCAAATGCGGTAATCGGCGTAAGAGTCGCTACAGCGGCAATTATGGCGAATACGTCGGAAATCTTGGCATACGGTACAGCAGTCATCGTGGAATAGTAAAAAAAGGGTTGACAATGATATTTACCGTGATATGATAAATTTAAACAAGGGAAAATTTTTTATATTGGACGCAATCCACTAGGGGGGCCTTTAGAAAGGCTGAGATCAAAGTGTGCCTTTGAGACCCTTAGAACCTGATCTGGGTAATACCAGCGTAGGGAAGTGGAGTGGCGCAGTCGTGGGTTTTTCTGTGTTTTTTCGACGACTATGTGTGCAACACCACTTTCTTTACGCATCGTAAAGGAAGTGGTGTTTATTTTTTATAAAAAGAGGGGGAGAGATAAAGATGTCATTTGCGATGGAATTGCGGAAAAAGGCCGATCCGATCTGGCAGGCAAGCTTTCGCCATCCTTTTGTGAGAGAGTTAGGGGAAGGAACGCTAGACCTTACTCGTTTTCGCTATTATGTGATGCAAGATGAGTATTATTTGCGCCATTTTGCGAGAGTCCAGGCAATTGGGGCAGCGAAGTCTCCAGATGCAAAGACAATCGCGAGCATGGCGCATCATGCCCAAAGCACATGTGAAGCAGAATTATCTTTGCATGAAACGTTTTCCGAGCTGCTTGGGATCACGGAGGAAGAAAAAGCGTCATTTATTCCGGCGCCGACCGCATACGCGTATACGTCGCATATGTACCGGGCTGCGTACGAAGGGCATTTAGGTGATGTGATTGCAGCGATTTTGCCGTGCTACTGGCTTTATTATGAGATTGGTGAGCGGCTAAAGGACTGCAAGCCGAAAGAGCCGATCTATCAGAAATGGATTGGAACATATAGCTCCGAATGGTTTCGCAGCTTAGTAGAAGAACAAATCGCCCGTTTGGATGCGATTGCGGAAGCAGTCACCGAATCCGATCGCAAACGGATGGAACAGCATTTTCTTATTAGCAGTGAATATGAATACGAATTTTGGGAGATGGCATATCGCTTAGAAACATGGCCATCAGCAAGAAAGGAGATCAAAGAACATGTCAGCAACTAAAGGGTTGAAGCTCGTTGATATTTTAACGACAATCGTGATTTCTGTCGTTTTTGGGATCATTTATAAAATTTGGGGACCTCTCTATTACTTTGTTAAGCCATTTGGGTTTCATGTTGATCAATTGATTTACGGCATGTGGTTTATCGCCGCCTCGGTGGCATATTTGCTGATCCGCAAGCCAGGTGTTGCGCTGTTAGCGGAAATTGCTGCTTCTTCTGGAGAATTTATTATGGGCTCAGAGTGGGGGCTAGAGGTGCTTATTTACGGAGTCGTTCAAGGGCTTTTGGCGGAAGTGGTGTTTGCCGCGTTCCGTTATAAACGGTTTGACGCATTGGTCGTGTCGTTAGGGGCGATTGGTGCGACGATTGGCTCGCTTGTGATGGATTTTTATAAAGGGTATATTGAATCGCTGGCTCCTTGGAACTTGGCATTATTCCTTATTGCCCGTTTTATTGGCGCAGTGGTGATTGCCGGTGTTTTTGCCGTTTCTTTAGTAAAAGCGTTAGAAAAAACTGGTGTGACGCAAATGTTGCGCCCGGCTTCGAAAGAAGATTACGATGCGCTTGATCGTTAAAAAAGGTGGCGTGTGAACCGATGAAACCGATAGCATCTGTTGAACGGCTGCGCTTGAAATTTCCTGGAAAAGATACATTGTTATTTAAAGATTTATCGATCACGTTTTACGAAGGAGAAAAAGTGTTGTTGCTCGGTCCATCCGGATGCGGAAAATCAACATTGTTGCAAGTGCTGTCGGGCTTGATTCCGCATTCGATCGATATTCCGATGAAAGCAGAGCGAGTGCAGCTTCCCGATAATTGGGGCTACGTCTTCCAAGATCCCGATTCGCAATTTTGCATGCCGTTTGTCGATGAAGAAATCGCCTTTGCGCTCGAAAATATCGGTGTGCCGCGCGAAGAGATGAAAGAGCGGATCGAGAAGCTGCTAGAGACAGTTGGTCTTTTTGTAGAGCCGCATACCGATATTCATACACTATCGGGAGGAATGAAGCAACGGCTCGCCCTTGCTTCCGTATTGGCGTTAGATCCAGATGTACTGTTTTTGGATGAACCAACGGCAATGATTGATGAAGAAGGAACGGAAGCGATTTGGCGGACGGTGAAACAAATTGCCCATGATAAAACGGTCATCATTGTCGAACATAAAATCGATCATATACTCGATTTTGTCGATCGGATTATTTTATTTAATGATAACGGCGAGATCATTGCTGATGATAAAGCGCAAACGGTGTTTTCCGATTACAAAGATATCATTGCTTCACAAGGAATTTGGTATCCCGGTGTATGGGATGAATATATAGCGAAGCGGCAACGCCAGCGAGTGAATGTTCGCCAAGAGGAAATTATCCGCCTTCGCGAGTTCCAAGGCTATCGCCTGCGCGATGTCAAAATACGCGTGGAAGAAGCGACCGTATGCGCAGGAGAATGGATTGCCATTACCGGCAAAAACGGCGCTGGGAAAAGTACGCTCTTGCACGCGCTGATGAAGCTCATTCGCACAGACGGGACGTATGAGTTATACGGAAAAGACAGCAAGCAGTTAAAACAGCTTCATCGTTTGATTGCATTTGTCTTCCAAAATCCGGAATTTCAGTTTGTTACTAATTCTGTACGAGAGGAGATTGCTTATTCGCTTCGTTTAGAAAAACGAGAAGAAGCGGAAATTACGGAAACGGTCGAACAATTGCTGCAGAGATTCCACCTTCGAAAACAGCAAAATCAGCATCCATACCAACTTTCCATGGGACAAAAGCGTCGTTTAAGTGTGGCTGCATCGATCGTAAGCGGACAGCAAATTTTCCTGCTCGATGAACCAACGTTTGGGCAAGATGCAAAAAATACGTTTGCGCTGCTTGAGTTATTGGAATCGTATCGCGAGCAAGGAGCAACGATTATGATGGTCACCCATGATGAGAACATTGTCAAATATTTTGCCACAAGAAGATGGGTGATTGAAGACGGGCAGCTGTTGAAAGATGAACGGATTTCTCCTCATCCATCCAAAGCGGCTGTGCTGTCCGTGTAGGGAGGTATAGATGATGAAATGGAACATTCATTATCGAGAAACATGGCTGCATCATACGAATCCGAGCTTAAAACTTATGGTGCTCATTTTGTTGTTTATCGTTGTTTTATTCGTACACAACCCAAATGTTTTAATCAATTTTTCGTTCGGTCTTCTCTTGTTATTTATGCTGTATACCGGCTATCCATGGAAGTTTTTGCTGCTATTGTTTTTGCCGTTTTTTCTTGTATTTGTGTCGACCGCGTCATCGATGATTTTGTTTGGTGAAGGTTCGACGACATGGTTTCGCTGGGGGCTTATCCATGTGACGGAAGAAAGCTTTTTGCGCGGAATGCATCTTGGATTTCGAGCGCTTTCGTTCGCGCTCCTTGGGCTTTTGTTTTCCCTAACGACAAGACCGGTCCGCTTATTTTATTCGCTGATGCAGCAGTTAAAATTAAAGCCAAAATACGCTTACAGCTTTTTAGCAGGCGTTCGCTTAATTCCGATTATGATCGAGGAATTTCAAACTGTAAGAAACGCGTTAAAAGTACGAGGGGTTGTCCATAACGGATTGTTCGAAAAAATGAAGCGGTATGCGATTCCGCTTTTATCACAAAGCATCCGCCGTGCCCAGCGCATCGCTGTTGCGATGGAAGCAAAGCGTTTTTCCAACAGCGCAGAGCGAACGTTTTATTATGAAATCGGGTTTAGCAAATATGATATTGTGCTTGTTGCTGTTTTTATCATAGTGACGGCAGCGGCTTATTACGCCGGGATTTATTATCCGTACATTCCGGTGGAAGATGTGCGGTAGAAAGCAAGGGATCAGAATGGAAAGACAACTTCATATCATTTCAACAGGAAAACAGCCTTTAGACCAGTTCGTTGCGATTTGCGCCCGCGTTCATCCATATGTAGACGCGATTCATGTGCGGGAAAAAATGAAAACAGCAAGGGAAATTTCCGAGTTTCTTACAGCGTTAATCAAGCAAGGAGTGCCGCCTAGAAAAATCATCGTGAACGACCGAATTGATGTGGCGGTGGTTTTTGGAGTAAAAGGAGTCCAGCTTGCGCACCATAGTTTGTCTGTGCGGAAAGTAAAACATCATTTTCCTTCGTTGTCTATCGGTTGTTCGGTTCATTCGATCGCTGAAGCGATGGAAGCGGAAGAAAGCGGTGCTGATTATTGTATATACGGCCACGTTTTTGCTACTGGAAGCAAAGTAGGGGTACCGCCGCGCGGAATAGAATCATTGCGAAGTGTCGTCAATCACGTGAATATTCCTGTTATCGCGATTGGCGGCATCCATTCCAATAATGCAGAACAAGTACTGAAAGCTGGTGCGCACGGGATTGCCGTCATGTCAGCAGTATTTTTTGCTGAAGATCCTGTTGGCGAAGCAAAGAAACTTAAAAAAATTATAGAGAAAATGGCATGAACGAGGAAGAAATCGTTAGCAGAAAAGGGAAGAGGGGATTTAAATGGAACGTTACCATTACGACGTTGTGATTGTCGGCGGCGGAATTATTGGCGCTTCTATTGCTTTTCAGCTGGCGAAACGTCATTTTCGCGTCGGTGTGCTTGAAAAAGGGCGGATTGCGAGCCAATCATCAAGCGCGGCGGCAGGAATGCTTGGAGCGCAGTCTGAATTTTCCGAAGAGAGTCCGCTTATTCCTCTCGCTCTCAAAAGCAGGGAGATGGTTCCTGAACTTGCGAAGGAATTAAAGGAACTCACCGGAATCGACATTGGGCTTGTACAGAAAGGCATGTTGAAAGTGGCGGTGACCGAGGAAGAAGCGGCGGCCCTCCGTCGCCATTACGAATTTTGGCAGCATACCGATTATCCAGTACGCTGGCTGTCGATGGATGAGGCAGCGGAAATAGAGCCGAATGTTTCCCGCGATTTAGCGGGCGCGATGTACATCCCATCAGACGGACAAGTGAGCGCTTCTGATTTCGCTGCCGCTTTTGCGAATGCCTCGATTGCCTATGGAGCAAAGTGGCATGAGTATACGGAAGTCATCGATTTACAACAAGCAAATCATTCATACATGATTCGCACCAATCATGGAACGATCGCAGCCGATGTTGTGGTTATTGCGGCAGGAGCATGGTCTTCGCGTGTTCTTGCCAAAACGGGCATATCGTTGCCGATGTATCCAGTCAAAGGGGAATGTCTTCTTGTAAAAACAGAAAAACCGTTAATTCAAGCGACCTTATTTGCGAAAAACGGTTGTTATATCGTTCCAAAACGAGGAAATCGCCTGTTGATAGGGGCAACTTCGACACCGCACACATTTGACCGAAAAGTATCGATTCATGGAATCATGAGTTTGCTTGAACGTGCGCATCATCTTCTTCCAGAAATGAAAAATGCGGAATGGGAAAAAGCGTGGAGCGGCATCCGTCCGCAAACGAGCGATGGCTTGCCATACATAGGGGAGCATCCGTGCTATCCGAATGTATGGATCGCGACAGGTCATTACCGGAACGGAATTTTGTTAAGTCCGATCACCGGCGTATTATTAGCCGATCTCATTGAAGGAAAAGGAAGCGAGGTCGACCTTGCTCCATTTTCACTTACAAGACATCAAGCAAAGGTGGGGAAGTGATGGAACTCATTATTAACGGCGAATCGATTCATGTTCCAGATGAAGTGAAAACGGTTAGCGATTTGCTTGCCCATTTTCAGTTAAACAATAAAATTGCGATTGTCGAAGTAAATTTAACGATTATCCCAAAACAGCAATATGAAACAACAACATTATGTAATGGCGATAAAGTAGAAATCGTTCATTTTGTAGGAGGCGGTTGATATGTTAAAAATCGGGCCATATGAATTTCAATCAAGATTGTTGCTAGGAACAGGAAAATATCCAGACTTGGAAGTACAAAAGCAAGCAGTGGAAGTGTCAGGTGCGGAAATTTTAACGTTTGCTGTTCGACGCATGAACATTTTTGAACCAAACCAGCCTAATTTTTTGGAAAATTTAGATCTTACAAAATATAAACTTCTTCCAAATACAGCGGGGGCGAAAACGGCGGAGGAAGCAGTGCGAATCGCTCGGCTCGCCAAAGCGTCGGGATTATGTGATATGATAAAAGTAGAAGTGATCGGCTGTGAGAAAACATTGCTTCCAGACCCAGTGGAGACGTTAAAGGCAACAGAGATATTGTTGGAAGAAGGATTTATCGTTCTTCCATATACTTCTGATGATGTTGTGCTCGCAAAACGTCTGCAAGAGCTTGGCTGTCATGCGGTTATGCCGGGGGCTTCGCCGATCGGTTCCGGACAAGGCATTGTCAATCCGTTAAACTTAAGCTTAATTATTGAACAGGCAACTGTCCCGGTGATTGTTGATGCTGGAATTGGCAGCCCGGCGGACGCGGCGTTTGCAATGGAGCTAGGGGCTGATGGTGTGTTGTTAAACACTGCTGTTTCTGGTGCAGCCGATCCGGTTAAAATGGCAAAAGCGATGAAACTTGCTGTGGAAGCCGGACGTCTTGGCTATGAGGCAGGCAGAATTCCTAAAAAACGGTACGCAACAGCAAGCAGTCCAATGGAAGGAATGAGTGTTGTTTGATTGAACGGTATTCTCGACAAGAGTTATTTGCGCCAATTGGCGCAGAAGGACAAAAAAGATTATGCGGAAACATGTGCTCATTATTGGTGCGGGTGCGCTAGGAACAGGAAATGCAGAGGCGCTTGTGCGGGCAGGCGTTGGCAAAGTCACCATTGTTGACCGCGATTATGTCGAATGGAGCAATTTGCAACGTCAGCAATTATATAGCGAAGCGGACGCAAAAGAATGTATCCCAAAAGCAATTGCTGCAAAGCGGCGGCTTGAAGAGGTAAATTCTGATGTCGCAATTGATGCCATCGTCGGCGATGTAACGGCACAAGAGCTTGAAGAGCTTATTGCAGAGCGAAAGCCCGACCTTTTGATTGATGCGACAGATAATTTTGATATACGTATGATTATTAACGATGCTGCGTATAAATATCGCATCCCGTGGATTCACGGCGCGTGTGTCGGAAGCTATGGCATTAGTTACGCGTTTATCCCAGGGAAGACCCCATGTTTTCACTGTCTGCTCGAAACGGTGCCAGTAGGCGGTTTGACATGTGATACAGCAGGAATTATCAGCCCTGCTGTGCAAATGGTCGTCGCCTATCAAGTAACGGAAGCATTAAAAATTCTTGTTGAAGATTGGGCGGCGCTGCGCAATAAACTTGTGTCGTTTGATTTATGGAAAAATCAGCATACGGCGATTCGCATTGATCAAGTGAAAAAAGAAGATTGCCCTACTTGCGGCACTCATCCATCGTATCCGTACCTTTCTTATGATCAACAGACAAAAACAGCGGTATTATGCGGACGAAATTCCGTACAAATTCGCCCGGCTGCGCCTCGAAACTACAACTTGCAAGAGCTGGCTGAATTATTTGTCAAACAAGGATTGCCCGTAGATGTCAACCCGTATCTTGTCTCTGTATCGCTTGGAGAGCGACGGCTTGTTGTCTTTCAAGACGGACGCGCGCTCATTCATGGGACAAAGGATATTCAAGAGGCAAAAACGATTTATTATCGCTATTTAGGCTAGGAGCTTCTATTATGAGAAGCTCTCTTTTTGTGTTTGTAGCTTTGCCAAAAGGATTGTCGATTAGCCTTTTTTATAATAGAGTAATAAGTATTACCTTTCTCACGAGAACATCCGCCGGAAGCCCACTGCTTTAGCTGTGGAAGGAAGGTGGGGTTTATATTTTCAGTATATATTGAATTTTTTCGTTCAATATAAGTACACTGGATTTAGAAAGGTAGGTGAATCAAGAATGCTCTGCACTCTCAAGATTAAATTAATGCCAACTCTTGAACAGTTTCATGCGCTGCTGGAAACAATGAAACGGTTTAACCAAGCATGCAACTATATTAGCGAGATTGCTTTTCGCTCCAGAACCTTTTCCAAAACGAAAATCCAGCGGCTTTGCTACTATGACGTCAGGGAAAAATTTGGCCTCTCTGCCCAAATGACCGTTCGTGCCATCGGCAAAGTGTCGGAAAGCTATCGTTTGGATAAAAAAACCTTGCATAACTTTAAAGAAACCGGTGCCATCGTGTATGATGAAAGAATCCTGTCCTTTAAAGGGTTAGAGTATGCTTCCATCCTTACCTTGCAAGGAAGAATGGAAATCCCTATGGTCATTAGCCGCTACCATCAAGGTTTGCTGTGCGGCAACCGTGTTCGGGGTCAAGCCGATTTAGTCCTTCAAAACGGTATTTTTTATTTACTGCTCGTGGTGGACGTTCCCGAAGGCCAGCCCAATTCCGAAAACGGATTTATCGGTGTGGACCTTGGCATCATTAATATCGCCGTTGATAGCACCGGTGAGGTATTTTCCGGCTCGAAGGTCAACGGGCTGCGCCGCCGCCATGCGAAACTTCGCGCCAAACTCCAAAAGAAAGGCACCAAGTCAGCGAAACGCCTGCTTAAAAAGCGTTCCAAGAAGGAAAAACTATTTGCCCGTGATGTGAACCACTGCATTAGCAAGAAGATTGTTGAAAAGGCAAAGGCACTCGGATGCGGCATTGCCCTTGAAGATTTAAAGGGCATCCGCCAACGCACCGAGAAAACGGTTAAAAAGCAACAGCGTCGTCAACACTCTTCTTGGTCTTTTTATCAGTTGAGAAAGTTTATTGAGTATAAAGCGGCGATCGCTGGCGTGCCGGTGGTATTGGTTCATCCAAAAAATACTTCCCGCACCTGTCCGGTTTGCGGACATGTGGCCAAAGAAAACAGACCGTCAAGGGATCAGTTTTGTTGTCGAGCTTGTGGGTACGCTGCCCCTGCCGACAACGTGGCTGCGGAAAACATCCGCAGGGCTGCTGTCAACCAGCCGAACGCGGCAGCCAATTAGGCTAGTTGCAAGCCCACGGCTTTAGCCGTTGGGTAGTTGACAATAAAATGCAAGGGGAAAAAATGGATTTGTCAAAAAGTTGTATAAAATGTCTTACGTATTGAGAAAATTATTGTGTTAACATAACAATGGGGATGATTATCGTTAGGAGGGGCATTTATGGAGGAATTATCCGTAACGTTAAACATTGCTTCATTGCTTGTGCTGATATATTTTATCGGTTCAATCATCATCGAGTCATAAAAAGCTGCAGGGATCATCCTGCAGTTTTATTATATTTTAGACGATAGGCGTTTTGCGAATAGGCTTTTTGTGAAAAATTTGATATAATGTAATAAATACAATGGATAATACTAAAATACTAACAAAGTACGTTTTTTTATTTAGGAGAGTGAAGATTCTTTGGGAGAGTTGCCTCTGAGTCTGTTAGGGTGGTTTTTTCTTTGTATCGTGTTAGTTGCCTTCTTTTCTTCGGTGGAAGCCGCATTTTCTTCAGCGAATAAAATTCGCTTGAAAAATTATGTGGAAGAAAATCACCGTGGCAGCAAGCGAGTAAATTACATTATGGAAAACTTAGATCGCGTCTTATTGACGGTGCTTGTTGCAAACAGAGTCACAAGTATTGTTGCCGTTGCGTTTTTAGCAGATATTGCGACAACGATGCTTGGGGAGCGTGCAGGTCTTATTGCTGCGATTATTGTCATGACCGTGCTTCTTTTAATCTTCGGTGAAATTTTGCCAAAATCGATTGCGAAAGAGCATGCGGAATCGCTATCGATTCGTTATGCCGGAATTGTTTACGCATTGATGAAACTGCTTTCACCCATCACGACATTATTTAACGCTGTAAAAGAGAGCGTAGCGAAACGGTTTACGAATGGAACGGTTGTTCCAGCAGTAACGGAAGAGGAAATTAAAGTGATGATTGATTTAAGTGAAGAAGAAGGCATTATTGACAACAAAGAAAAAGAATTAATTCACCGTTCGCTCGATTTTGATGAAATTTTAGTTGGAGAAATTTTTACGCCACGGTCAGATATGGTCGCTGTGGAAGTAAATCAGCCGATCGAAGCAATTCGAGATGTTTTTCTTGAAGAAAAGTACTCCCGTATACCGGTGTATGAGGAAGATATTGATAATGTGATTGGTATTTTATCTGAAAGGGACTTTTTTAGTGAGCTTGTACAACAAAAAGATATAAACATTCGCGCGTTATTACGCAAGCCGCTGTTTGTCGTGGAATCAATGAAAATTTCTGATTTGTTGCCGGAACTTCAAAAAAGCAGAGTGCATATGGCAATTGTCATTGATGAGTTTGGAGGAACAGCAGGATTAATTACGCTTGAAGACATTATTGAACAAATTGTTGGAGAAATATGGGATGAGCATGATGAAGCGGTAAAAAATATTCAACAAATCGATGAAAACAGTTATGAATTTAACGCTGAACTTCCGCTTGATGAATTTTGCGAAATAATGAAAATTGATGCACCGGAAAGCTCTTCCCATACGTTAGGCGGTTGGATATTTGAAATGTTTGAACGCGTGCCGAATGTCGGCGAAACGCTGCATTATGGTCCGCTTACTTTAACCGTACGACAAGTCGAAAATCGCAGAATTAGGAAAGTACTTGTTTCATTAAATGAGCCGCCGTTAGTGGAAAATATGTAAGGAGCGAGAAGCTCCGTTTTTTGTTTTGTCGTTTATACTCTTTTATTGACATCTTATACAAACTTTTTTATTATGACATATGTCGCTAAAAACCAATCGGAATGATGGAGGTTAAAAAAATATATGAAAAGATTTTTTCTCAAAAGTTTGCTTCTTTTGTTGACAGCTTCGATTTTGTTGTTGGCCGCATGCGGCAATCAGCAATCCAAGGAAAAGTCGGGCAAGCAAGAAACCGACTTGTTAGCGCAGGTGAAAAAATCGGGGAATTGCGCATTGGAACAGAGGGAACATATCCGCCGTTTACGTTTCATGATAAAAGCGGAAAGTTAACCGGTTTTGATGTGGATTTGGCAAGAGAAGTAGCGAAGCGTCTCGGCGTCAAGCCTGTGTTTATGGAAACACAGTGGGATGCGATGTTCGCGGGATTGGACGCAAAACGTTTTGACATGATTGCCAATGAAGTCGGAATCCGCCGGGACCGGCAAAAGAAATATGATTTTTCTGATCCGTACATTACTTCTATGGCGGTGTTAGTCGTTCATAAAGATAACAATAAAGTATCTAAATTTGAAGACATAAAAGGACTAAAAGCAGCGCAATCGATGACAAGCAACTATGCAGATTTAGCGCGGTCGTATGGCGCTCAAATTGTTGGTGTGGAAGGATTTAATCAAGCGGTTGAATTGTTAAGCTCCAAGAGGGTGGACGTTACCATTAACGATAATCTATCCGTTCTTGATTTCCTAAAACAAAAGCCGAACGCGCCAATTAAAATTGTGGCAAAGCATAAGGACGCTTCTCAAAGCGGATTTATGTTCCGCAAAGGCAGCGAAACGTTAGTGGAAGCTGTGAATAAAGCGTTAGAGGACATGAAAAAAGACGGCACATACGCAAAAATTTCCGAGAAATGGTTTGGTGAAGATGTATCTAAATAATGTGCTAGCAGACCCTGAACGGGTAGACCGATTAGTATCTATCGCGCAGAGTTCCCTTCTCCCGCTGGTGAAGGGGGCTTTGTATTATACGATTCCACTGACGATTATTACGTTTACTATTGGATTAATATTGGCGATTGCCACGGCATTGGCGCGCATTTCCGGAGTAAAAGTATTAGAAATTATCGCGAGAATATACGTATCCGCCATTCGCGGAACACCGCTTCTTGTCCAGTTGTTTATTATCTTTTACGGCCTGCCGAACATCGGCATTACGATTCCTTCGTTTCCTGCGGCGATCATTGGTTTTTCGTTAAACGTCGGCGCGTATGCTTCAGAGATTATTCGCGCCGCTATCTTATCGATTCCGAAAGGGCAGTGGGAAGCGGCGTATTCGTTAGGAATGACATCGGGGCAAGCGTTGCGCCGGGTAATATTTCCACAGGCAGCGCGTGTGTCGATTCCACCGTTGTCCAATACGTTTATCAGCTTAGTCAAAGATACATCGCTTGCATCGCTCATTCTCGTTTCGGAAATGTTTCGCAAAGCGCAAGAAATTGCCTCGACGAACTACGAATTCTTGTTGTTATATACTGAAGCGGCAATCATTTATTGGATTATTTGCTTTCTACTATCAATTGTGCAAAACCGAATCGAAGAGCGTTTAAATCGTTACATTGCACGATAGCGATAAGGAGATACGATGATGATTTCTGTTCAAGGCTTATATAAGCAATTTGGAGACGTAGAAGTATTAAAGGGAATCGATCTTACGGTGGAAAAAGGGAAAGTAGTGGTCATTATCGGTCCATCAGGCTCAGGGAAGACGACATTTTTGCGTTGTCTAAACGTGCTTGAGACGCCGACGAAAGGGAAAATTTCGATAGCGAATAGACAGCTCGATTTTTCGAAGCCTGTGACGAAGCGGAGATTCATGAATTTCGCCGACTGACAGGAATGGTGTTCCAAAGCTATAATTTGTTCCCCCATATGACCGCCCTTGAAAACGTCATGGAAGGACCTGTGACGGTCAAGCGCGAAAAGAAAGAGCGAGTACGCGAGAGAGCGATGGCATTGTTGGAGAAAGTGGGGCTGAAAGATAAAGCCAATCATTATCCATTTCAGCTGTCTGGAGGGCAGCAGCAGCGTGTCGCGATCGCACGGGCGCTCGCCATGGAACCGGAAGTCATGCTGTTTGACGAACCAACATCAGCGTTAGACCCGGAGCTTGTCGGTGAAGTGCTGAAAGTCATGAAAAGTTTGGCGAATGAAGGAATGACAATGATCGTCGTCACTCATGAAATGAGGTTTGCGAAAGAAGCAGCCGATGAAGTGGTTTTTATGGATGGGGGAATCATCGTGGAAAGAGGAGCACCGGAACAGCTGCTCGTTTCTCCGAAACATGAGCGCACAAAACAATTTTTACAACTCATCGAGTAACAAGATAAAGCCCCAGGCAAGACGCCTGGGGCTTAAGCCATGTATATGAAGTTTTTATTAGCGAGTGCCGAATTGGCCGCCGATTTGTTGTTGCGCCATTGCTACAAGGCGTTTTGTAATTTCGCCGCCAACAGAACCGTTAGCGCGAGAAGTTGTGTCAGGGCCAAGGTTTACACCAAATTCTTGAGCGATTTCATACTTCATTTGATCGATTGCTTGTTGCGCACCAGCGACTAGTAGTTGGTTAGAATTGTTGTTACGTGCCATTGTGGTCATCTCCTTGTTTAAAGTTTTAATGGCTGGGTTCGCTGGACTTGCACCAGCACGCATGCTGTTATAAGCATGCCGCCAAACTAGGCTGAACCCAATATATTGTTTGCTAATGGTACTAATAGTTTGAGACGTTTTTCTTTCATTATTCATTTCTTTTTTATGGTAATTTTTGACGTTTTATGGTTGAGGATATTAGGGAATATGTAAAATAAGGTATTGTTTTAGTAGGAGGAAACACCATGAACATTTGCCCGCTATGCAACGGATTACGTAATGTGGCAGTGCATTGTTCGCGCTGTCAGAAGCAAATGGTGGATCAAGGAAAAATTACGGATTATTTTGATGATTACAGCCCGTATATGGATATTGATATGATGAAATTGGTCGATGGGTATCCGAAGACATTGATTCGGCACGAATGTGTGCATCTTTTTTATTGTCTGCATTGCTGTCACGAAGAAGTGCGGTTTATTAAAGAATAGGCTCTAGCATCATCGCTAGAGCCTGTGCAATATTTTGGGGAACGATATCGTTATTTTTCATCCGCAGAACGGATTCGTTTTTCCGTTTCGATATCGAAAAAGTGTGCTTTGTTCATATCTAAGGCAAGGTCTAATTGGTGGCCTGGCTTGATTTCTGTGCGGGCGTCGATGCGTGCGACAAATTCTTGTCCATTAATATTGGAATAAATCATCGATTCTGCACCAAGCAGCTCGGCTACCTCAACGCGGGCGGTAATTTTCGTATTTGGCGATGCTTCAAGGAAGAGTGGTTCATCATGGATGTCTTCTGGGCGAATGCCTAAAATGACTTCTTTACCAATATAGCCCTGGTCACGAAGCACTTTCATTTTTCCTTCTGGAACGCTAATAGTAATATTACCAATGACAAACTTGCCATCTTGCAATGTTCCTTTTAAGAAGTTCATCGCTGGAGAGCCGATAAAGCCACCGACGAAAATATTTTCTGGTTTTTCATATACTTCTCTCGGTGTGCCAACTTGCTGGATGACACCATCTTTCATGACAACAAGCCGTGTTGCCATTGTCATCGCTTCCGTTTGATCGTGTGTGACGTAAATCGTTGTTGTTTCTAAACGCTGATGTAATTTAGCGATTTCGGAACGCATTTGCACACGAAGTTTTGCATCCAAGTTCGAAAGCGGTTCGTCCATTAGAAATACTTTTGCGTCGCGGACGATGGCGCGTCCTAATGCCACCCGTTGTCGTTGGCCGCCAGAAAGCGCTTTTGGCTTGCGATCTAAGTATTGCTCAAGGCCAAGAATGCGCGCTGCTTCGCGGACGCGGCGTTCGATTTCTGCTTTTGGGAATTTCCGTAATTTTAAGCCAAACGCCATGTTATCGTAAACGCTCATATGCGGATAAAGCGCGTAGTTTTGGAATACCATCGCAATATCGCGGTCTTTTGGCGCGACATCATTCATGCGCTTGCCGTCAATATATAAGTCGCCTTTTGAAATTTCCTCAAGACCGGCAATCATTCGCAATGTTGTCGATTTGCCGCAGCCGGATGGACCGACAAAGACGATAAATTCCTTATCTTTAATATGTAGGTTAAAATCTTTTACAGCGATTACGTTGTTATCGTAAATTTTATAAATGTGCTCTAAACGAAGCTCTGCCATATTCTCACTCCCCCTATTAGAAAACGTTTTCAACTGCTTTAAGCGTACCGAAAATAGCAGAATTCGTAAATGGACAACATGCACAAAAAAAGAGGGAGATTTCAGGCAAGATGACGAATAGACGGACTATGCGCTTGCCTCGTATGGTGATCCTGGCTTTACTGTAGTTCAATTGTCCGCATATTGCTGTAATAATATTGCTAAATACACAGCGACAGCTCCTTTAAAATGTTTAATATCGATTCCTGTTTTTTCAATAAATTTATCAATGCGATATTGTAAACTGTTGCGGTGCATATATAACTTTTTTGCCGCTAAGGAAACGTTTAGATTGCATTGAAAAAACGTTTTGATGATATGAAGTGACTCGTCATCCAATGTTTCGAGAAAAGGAAGCGACTTCTTGATCATTTCAAGTTCCGAGGAACCATGGATAAGCAATAGCGGAATCACATCTTCCATCTGATATACCGTTTGTGTTGGCATATACGTTTGTGCTAGCTGGAAACATTGTTTTTCGTGGCAAAATAATTCATAAAGATGGTCACCATATGGATGGATGTGCCCGATAAATAGATGAATGGTGATATAAAAATCGGTAGATAATGTATCAATAATTTCAGCAAACGGCAAAGGATCTAGGGTTGGTTTTTGTTTTTTTTCAATAATGACACCTCGGTAGTCGTGTTCCCAAACGATAATAATATGTTCGGAAAACAACCCGCTGATGACATCGAAAAAATCATCTTTGTTGACAACAGAACCTTTTATGAAAAAATGAATAAAGCGATAATACGGGGACTGGGAGGAAAAATGCTGCAGCAACGTTGAATCTCCATGCGTGACCCAACGATGCCACGCCATTTCTTCATCGCTAATCGTACGGCTGACATCGGGAATCGGCGTGAGAAAAATCGATAATAGCTGTTTTTCCTGTTTCGATAGACGTTGTTTGCAAATTCCGATTTTATCTCCATCTTTTGTATAAAACCATTCATATGCATCAGTGTCGGCTACTTGTTCATTAATGACGATTGCATCCTTATAGTAGGATTTTAGCTGTTTGAGCATGGCGATGTTTCCTTTCTACATCTGAATGATTCCTTTCACTTATTATACAAAAAGAAAAACCGATTTTCCCAATAAAAAGGAAAATCGGTTTTTGAATGGCTACGTTGTTTCATGAGGAGGTTCTTCTTTTGCTAAGTCGCGCGCTTCCTCGATGTTTACGGCATCACCGTGGCCATGGACATAGCCCCCTGCCAATCCCTCATTGATCATACGGTCGATATCCATATAGTGTTCATCGCGTCCTTCATATTGGGAATCTTGATAATTCCGTTTGTTTCGTTCCGTCATAATGCGTCCCTCCTTGTTTTTTGTAGTTTGTATTATAAAAGCATAGATTATTCGTATTCATCATATATATGTCAAAAAGCAGGACAAGCAAGGAGGGAACACAATGATACGCACGGTGAAACAACTGCTGTACATAACAAGAACATCAACGCAACTAGCAGAACAGATGGCAGAAATAGTGAGCGATGAAACGTGGAAACAACAATTTATTCTGTATTTAGAGGATATAACACGTCAATATAAACTATGGCAATATATTCACTATTTACTTGCCGGGGCATATGAAGAAAGCGACAGTGAAAAGATCGTAACAGCTTCGGTTTCCGAACTGTTGTATGCGCTTTGTTCCAATGAATTAAAAAAAGGAATGTTGTGTCGAAAAGCAAGTGAGATGTTATCGGGAGCTGCACAAAAAGCGGCAGATCACTCATTACAGCAGGCCATTCAATATAGCCAGCTATTTTTTACGATGATAAAAAACCAGCTAGTTCATCAAATAGGGAGATAAGCTGTTTGGCACCATGATGTTGAATGTCCGGTTCGTCGAAAATCATCGGTTTGGCGTTCAGTTCGTACATGTACAATTGTCCATCTTTGCTAAGGCCAATATCCGCGGAAAACTCGCCAATAAAACCGAAATGCTTGCTCATTTCTTTCCCGCACTCGGAAATTAGGTTACATAAAAGGGCTTCATCGATCCGATGTTTCACTTCGGAATACGGCAGAAGTTTTCCGCCGTTTAGGACGTGTGTTGTCAGTTGTTGCGCTGGCGCCATCCGCACACCAATGCCGCTGATTGCATAAGCGCCGTGGTGATAATGAACGAGAACACGCAAATCATACCGATTTCCTTTCCATGTATCAGCGTCAATTGTTTGTTGGACAATGTAGCGTTTCGATGAAAAAAGAGGAGTGAGTTCGTCAAGGGAAGTGAGTGTTTTTCGAACATTTATTTGTTCGTAAAGGATGTGTGTTTGTAAAGGAGAAGAAGTTAAGCGAAACAGCCCTTTTCCTTTTGCTCCTTCGTTTGGTTTAACGTATACACTTCCGTGTATTTGCAGCATTTTTCGTATATCGTCCGTATCATGAACTAAAAGCGTAGCTGGCAAATGCGGGCGCAATTGGTCGTTTTTTTGTAATGTCTCGTATAATTCCCACTTTGTAAAAAAGAACGATTAAAAAATGGAATGCAAAGGTTGTTTAAAAATTCGATGATTCGTTGGAATTCGTCTGTTTTTTCTTCTGATCTGCTTTTGATTCGGTTGTAAAAAACGTCGGGAAGAGGGGCGGTAACAGGCACCCACTGTCCGAGGCCGCGAACGAATACATATCCTTGAACGAATTTTTCATAGATAGAGCTAAATGGTAAAACGATAGCGATACTTCCCGCTTCTTGCAAGGAAGTGGTGATCAGCTCGATATATCGTTTTTTTCGTTTTAACAAAGCGGGAATGGAAGATTCGCTAATCATAATGCCGACAAGCGGTCCTACTTTTCCCCGCTGTTCTTTTACGTGAAACGAAAAAGACGGCAATTCGTTAGAAAAAGACAATGGATGCTGGTATCCAAAAACGTAGGTACGGCCTTCATCTTGATGAAACCATTGTTGTTTTTTTTCATTGTAGCAAATGATCGTCATGTGAATAACGCCTCTGGTTCATCAATTATTTTTTTACTTAAATAAACGGCGTACGCAAGAGAGAGCATCGCTGTTAGTTCATCATATTGCTTTAGCTTCGGATGTTTAAAAATGCATCGTCCCGGCTTCGAATTTGCTTCAAACATCCAAATCCGATATTGTTGGTCGATTCCAAGATCAAATCCGATTTCACCAATGTTCATCTGAAGCTGTTCCTCAAGACAACGGCTTAGGGTAAGAGCGGTGTCATGAAGTTGCCTTATGATATGGTTGCGAGTGCTTCGGTCTGGGAAAATTTCTTCGATCGTTTTTACGATGCCCCCATTGTTAATATGGGTCGTAACGCTTCTTTTTTCTGCGATTTTTGCAGCGATCGCGCTCACCTGCCAAACCCCTTCTTCGTTTTTATTTGTATGAACGCGAAAATCGAATTTTCTTCCGTTGACTTCCATGAGGCGAATCCCTTGTTGGATAATATATGAATCTAATTTTTTTTGTGAAAAAACGTTTTCCCACAAAGATGATAACGTTGGAAAGGTTTGCGACCGGTTAGTTCCATGTTCATCTCGAAATCGGCATTCATACTTCGTGTTTTTCTTCAAAAGATGGTAAATACCTAAACCGAGACTGCCGTTGGCGGGCTTTAAATATGCTTCGCCATAACGTTTTAAAATTGATCGGCGGTCTCGATCGTAGGATAAAAAGACGTGTTTGGAAGGTACGGCCTGGATAATGGATGTTTTTCAAGCAGACGGTATATTTCCCATTTATTAAAAAAGTTTTCGTTAAACCAAGGGATTCCGTATTCTTTTTTTAATGTTTCTTTAATTGCTTGAAATGTTTCATCGTTTTCAATTCGACGGTTTGGCAAGCGATTGTAGATAACGGTAGGAAACGGAACTTCATGCTGGACCCAACCGTTTTCTGTATAAAAATACCCCGTTATCGTTCCTTTCTCCCAATGAATATGATGAGCGCCAAAAACAAAAGCAAATCCGCCGACTTTTTTCTCTTGTGAAAGCAGTTTCGCAAAGAAAAAGCTCCGTTTTCCCACCGGACGAAGCGGCGATTTCGTAAACCCTGCGGTAAAAATGCCAATGAGCGGACCAAGATGGACGGTGTCTTCAGTGAGAAATAGATGAATATCGGCAGAAAATGGGATTTGTAAGCGTTTGGCAACATCGTTTGTGATAACGATATGTTTGTCTAAAACCGGGGACGAAACAAAGCAGCATGCGGTGGACATGCTTCCGAACGCGGCCATCGTTTGCCCGGAGAGCGAAATATCGGGCGGAAGATAAATCGTATTTTCTTCCGCCTCTTGTATCGTTAATGTATATTTCATGAGATATTCACCTCGTTTGCGAGAAACAGACAATAGCGAAGCGGTGCTTCGTAGACGTCACAGTTTTCAGGAGTGAGTGCAGTAATAATTTTTCGGCCTGGCTTCGAATTCATATCAATGATCCATACAGCGCCTTCCTCAGTAATCCCGAGATCAAGACCTAGTTCAAACAATGGGCCAAATTGCTCTTCCAAGTAGGATGGCAACACGTTTGTAATCGTTTCGATTCCATCGGTAATAAAAAGGCGTTGTGGGGAAGAAACTTGGTTGATCCATTCCGAAAAATCGAAAATGGAAGCGCCGGCACTGACGTTGGCAATCATTGTTCCAGGCTGCCCGATTCGCACCGCTCTGCCTCGTTCGCTCCATTTGCCTCGTTCGTTTTTTTGGAAGAGAAAACGGATATCGAACGGCTCGTTTTTCTTCGTCTGTAACGGCAAAAACGGCTGAATAAGGTATGAGTTGTGTTGAAGCAAATCATTAATCCACCGTTGCAAATCGTTTTCTCGTCTGATATGGGCAATTGTTTGACCACTTGCATCTAAAATATGAAGTAAGTTCTTCATTTGTTTTATGACATAAATGCCCTTGCCGCGCGAGCCGTGTTCAGGCTTGCAAATGACGGCTTTTTCTTTCTGGATCATGTGCAGTACATCCATAGCGGATTGAAGACGTTCTGTTTTGGGAATATACGGGGAAAGCAATGGATGTTCAATGACCTTCTTGTACAATTCCCATTTGCTTGGGAATCCGTGTCCTAAAAATGTAATATCTGGCCGATGTTTTAACCATTGTACGATCGGTTTGCTTTTTTTCGAGCGGTCATCCGCACGATAAAAGCAACGGTCATATAAAAAGGTGGGAATGTCAAAAGTGCTTTCTATCCATGATTGCTTGGTGTTATCAAATTGCAGGCCGCGCACTTTTTCCGTTAACGGGTCAATATCAAAAGGGGTAAAGCGGTATACGGTAATGCCATAACGATCAGCCCGCTTGGCAACTTCTGTGGAATACTTTACTTCTTGTTGATCATAGACGGTGACAAATCCAAGAGAAATCAATTTTACTCACTCCTTTTGCTCGATAAGCGATAAACAATAGTCAATAATCGCTTTAGCGGAAGGTCGAATAAGGCGATTTGACATTGCCATATCGGTCTGTTTGGATGGTTTTGTGTTTACTTCGATAATCCATGGTTTGTTTTCTTGGTCGATCGCTAAATCAATGCCGAACTCTCCATATAATCCATCGGCTTCATTTGCTAATACGGAAGCTGTTTCGAGCGCGATTTCTTTTAACAGCATTTTTTGCTGGAACGCTCTGTTTTGTTCATACCATTTCCGCAATACCTCATCTATTGAAACGATTTCCCCGCCGCGGGCAAGATTGGCGACAAATTGTTCTTGCTGGGCGACGCGTGCGATAGCGGATGTTACGCGCCATTCGCTGTCATGAATGCGGTGGCATGATAGCCGAAAATCAACGAGACGTCCTTCCATCGTCTGGAGGGCAATGCCTTGCTGAATGATGGATGCCAGCTTTATTCGTTCTTTCAAGACCGCAAACAGGGCGGAAGTAGAAGGATATTGTTGCATCGTATCTTTCATGAACGTGGAATAGTCAAGGCGAAACTCGCCTTCCGTTTTTTCAATGCGCAAAATATGGCGTCCTTGGCTGCCGTAAATTGGTTTAATAAAAACGACAGGAAATTGTTCAAGAAAGTCGTCGAGCATTTGTTTCTTTGTGAATAACTCCGTTTTTGGCAAATACGGATGCAAGTACGGATGGCTCATTAAACATTCGTGCACTTCCCATTTATGCAAAAAACGGTGATTAAACATAAGAACATGTTCATCTTTTAGCTTTTGGATAAGACGTTCAAATAAGCTGGTTAATTCTGTTTTTCGTGAATGAATGCGGTTATAGATCACTTTTGCAGGCGGTACTTCCGTTTTTGTCCATTCTCCATTGATCCACTGATAGCCAATTCGTTCATTTTCTAAATACATCGATAAAGATGTAACGTATAAAGTTAGGTGATGTTGCTTGCTATATTCCGCTAATTCCTTGCAAAATTCATGTATGGATCCGAAGTGAACATGTGAGTCCGTATGAAAAATTTCGGTCATTACGGCGATAGCTTGGGGGTGGTTCATTGTTCTCCCTCATTTGTGCTTTCGTTACACAAACTCTATTTCATATCGTATCGTATGATTTTCGCCTAATATTGGTGATTGCAAAACATACGTGAAAGGAGAGAAACATGGGATGATTTGATGGTCGGTGGAGTGACAAACACACTTGAAATCAAAATGCTGTTCCGTCCGGATTATCAAATTTTTGTTAGTCATATCGCTTTTTCTCGGCGCATACGTTATGATAGTGATACGTTACTTTTTTATAGGAGGCTTTTTTATGTCCAATCAACTCTATGTCCTTGCCGAGCAGCTGGAGCAGGCAATCCGTACAAGCAGTGATTTTCAACAATTAAAGCAGGCGTACGAAGCGGTGCGCCGCGACGAAACCGCGTATCGCCTATTTACGAATTTCCGCAATTTGCAAATGCGCCTTCATGAAAAACAGATGACTGGTGCTGAAATTTTACCGGAAGAAATCGAGCAAGCGCAAAAAGCGATGGCGCTCACCCAGCAAAACGAAAAGCTTGCCCAGCTGATGACGCTTGAACAACGAATGAGCATGGTATTATCCGATATTCAACAAATCACGATGAAACCGCTAGAGGAACTATATCGTTCATTCGCAGAATAAATGTGAACACTCGTATTGGGTGTTCTTTTTTTGTCCGTTTTATCATAGCTATGAAGTGATAGGAAGAAAAGCGGTTGCGAGCCGAAGCTAGACAGAGAAGAAAAGCGGAGGCGAGCTGCTTAACCGCGACGGGCAAATGTTCTTCGCCTGCAGGGGTGCTTGTCGCCCCGAAGGCGAAGGTTATTTGACCCCGAGCGGTTGCGAGCCGAAGCTAGACAGGGAAGAAAAGCGGAGGCGAAACAATTCAAAAAGAAAAAAACGCCGAACGCAAAGAGGGGCAAGATTCAACTTTTTCGAAAAGGGGGAGACAGCGATGTACAAATTGCTTGCTCTCAATATTGATGGAACGATTTTAAAAAACAACGGCCGCCTGCAAAGGGAAACAAAAGAAGCAGTAGAATATGTGAAACGAAAAGGAGTTTACGTGACGTTAATGACGAGCCGAAATTTGCTCGCGGCACGGAAAGTCGCAAAAGCGTTAAAATTGGATAGCGAATTGATCACGTTTCAAGGTGCAATAATCGGAAAATCACTAAAGGAAAAAATATTTGAAGCGCTTATTCCAGAAGAACGGACATTTAACATTGTGCAGGTGCTTGAAAATTACAATTGCAACATTCGATTGATGCATGAGCGCTATTCGATCGGCAATCGGAACAAAGTGCAAAAAAATTTAGTCGTAAAAACGGTGTTATCATCAGGCGATCCGTTTTTTTATCCGACGCAGTTTGTCGATTCGCTCGGCAATATATTAATGGATGAACCAGTGGCTGTTCCGAAAATCGATGTCTATTTTGCCAACGAACGAGAAAGGAATGAGGCCATGTCGGTATTAGCAAAAGCGTTCCCGACCATTGATATGATTATGCACCCAAACGAAAAGATGGAAATTGTGCCGCAGGGCGTGTCAAAACTCGCAGGATTGCAGCGCCTTGGCAATCATTTAGGGATTTCTTTAAAAGAAATGGTTGTAATCGGCGATGGTCTCGACGACATGCCAGCGATTGAAGCTGTTGGTCTAGGAGTCGCAATGGGAAATGCGCCAGTGGAAGTGAAAAAAGCAGCTGACTGGGTGACACGTTCGAACGAACAGCTCGGTGTCGCCTACATGATTAAAGAACATTTCCGCAAGCAGCTGCGACCGGAATTTCTGCGGAAATTAAAAATAAAACGATAAAAGGAAAGCTGGGATGGATGGTCCCAGCTTTTTCATTGGCGAATCTCGCTACTTGACGAGAGCGAATTGCCTTCTGTACACTTAAATAAGCTTGACTGGGAAAGGTGATGTCATTGCGCGTTCAAATTCAAGGATTACATGATGTCGAGCGGTTTCAACGTCCGTTGGAGGTAATCACAGGATTATTTTTCGAAGAATATGAGCTGGTATTTGAATCGGTTCACGACGCAGATATAGCAGTTGCGCTTTCGATAAACGGCGACAAGCGTGTTCATGTGCATGGAATATTGACGGAAAAATTAACGGGAAATAAATATGAAGCGGATCATGAAAAAGACGTATCCGGCTATCTTGAGGAGAAAGATCGTTTCAAACAAATAAAATATACGGTGTTTCATGTATATTTGACGTTATTGCAGCAATATACCGGTCTGATTCAACAATGGGGAGTGTTGACAGGAATACGTCCGGTAAAACTGTTGCATCAAAAGCTGCGTTCCGGTCTTTCAAAAGAGGAAGCGCACCGTCAGCTTCGCGATGATTATTTAGTAACAGAAGAAAAAATTGAGCTGATGCAGGAAATCGTCGACCGCCAGCTTACAGTCGTGCCAGATTTATATGACCTCGCCCATGAAGTAAGCATTTATATCGGCATTCCGTTTTGCCCGACGAAATGCGCGTATTGTACGTTTCCAGCGTATGCGATTGGCGGGCGCCAAGGTTCCGTCGATGCCTTTTTAGCTGGGTTGCATTACGAAATGCGGGAAGTCGGCCGCTTTTTAAAAGAGCGCGGCATCAACATTACGACAATTTATTACGGCGGCGGCACGCCAACAAGCATCACCGCCGAAGAAATGGACCGGCTGTATGCGGAAATGTATCAGTCGTTCCCAAATGTCGAGCGTGTCCGCGAAATCACGGTCGAGGCGGGGCGTCCGGACACGATCACACCAGAGAAACTGAATGTGCTTAAAAAGTGGAACATCGATCGCATCAGCATTAACCCACAGTCTTACATTCAGGAAACGCTAAAAGCAATCGGCCGTCACCATACGGTAGACGAAACGATTGAAAAGTTTCATCTCGCTCGCGAGATGGGCATGAACAACATTAACATGGATTTAATTATCGGGCTTCCGGGGGAAGGAACAAAAGAATTTTCCTATACATTGGCGCAAACGGAAAAACTCATGCCGGAGTCGTTAACGGTGCATACGCTTTCGTTTAAACGAGCGTCGGAAATGACAAAAAACAAAGCGAAATACAAAGTCGCCGACCGCGACGAAATCAGCGAAATGATGAAAGCGGCCCAAGAGTGGACGAAGCGGCACGGCTATGTTCCGTACTATTTGTATCGGCAAAAAAACATTCTCGGCAACCTCGAAAACGTTGGATATGCCTTGCCGGGGAAAGAAAGCATTTACAACATTATGATTATGGAAGAACAACAGTCGATTATCGGGCTTGGCTGCGGCGCGTCCAGCAAGTTTGTCGATCCGAAGACTCGAAAAATTACCCGCTTTGCCAATCCGAAAGAACCGAAGGTGTATAACGAAAATTTTGTCCATTACACGAACGAAAAACTGAAAATGCTGGAAACGTTGTTTGGATAGGGATCACAGCAGTCAACTACCCAACGGCTAAAGCCGTGGGCTTGCAACTAGCCTAATTGGCTGCCGCGTTCGGCTGGTTGACAGCAGCCCTGCGGATGTTTTCCGCAGCCACGTTGTCGGCAGGGGCAGCGTACCCACAAGCTCGACAACAAAACTGATCCCTTGACGGTCTGTTTTCTTTGGCCACATGTCCGCAAACCGGACAGGTGCGGGAAGTATTTTTTGGATGAACCAATACCACCGACACGCCAGCGATCGCCGCTTTATACTCAATAAACTTTCTCAACTGATAAAAAGACCAAGAAGAGTGTTGACGACGCTGTTGCTTTTTAACCGTTTTCTCGGTGCGTTGGCGGATGCCCTTTAAATCTTCAAGGGCAATGCCGCATCCGAGTGCCTTTGCCTTTTCAACAATCTTCTTGCTAATGCAGTGGTTCACATCACGGGCAAATAGTTTTTCCTTCTTGGAACGCTTTTTAAGCAGGCGTTTCGCTGACTTGGTGCCTTTCTTTTGGAGTTTGGCGCGAAGTTTCGCATGGCGGCGGCGCAGCCCGTTGACCTTCGAGCCGGAAAATACCTCACCGGTGCTATCGACGGCGATATTAATGATGCCAAGGTCCACACCGATAAATCCGTTTTCGGAATTGGGCTGGCCTTCGGGAACGTCCACCACGAGCAGTAAATAAAAAATACCGTTTTGAAGGACTAAATCGGCTTGACCCCGAACACGGTTGCCGCACAGCAAACCTTGATGGTAGCGGCTAATGACCATAGGGATTTCCATTCTTCCTTGCAAGGTAAGGATGGAAGCATACTCTAACCCTTTAAAGGACAGGATTCTTTCATCATACACGATGGCACCGGTTTCTTTAAAGTTATGCAAGGTTTTTTTATCCAAACGATAGCTTTCCGACACTTTGCCGATGGCACGAACGGTCATTTGGGCAGAGAGGCCAAATTTTTCCCTGACGTCATAGTAGCAAAGCCGCTGGATTTTCGTTTTGGAAAGGTTCTGGAGCGAAAAGCAATCTCGCTAATATAGTTGCATGCTTGGTTAAACCGTTTCATTGTTTCCAGCAGCGCATGAAACTGTTCAAGAGTTGGCATTAATTTAATCTTGAGAGTGCAGAGCATTCTTGATTCACCTACCTTTCTAAATCCAGTGTACTTATATTGAACGAAAAATTCAATATATACTGAAAATATAAACCCCGCCTTCCTCCCACAGCTAAAGCAGTGGGCTTCCAGCGGATGTTCTCGTGAATCCGGGCGAAAGCTCTTTTGATTCCATACGCCTCCTTCGATCCTTTGTAAGTCTTCGGTAGGTGCAAAGACTTTGTCCTCATCATGGTGAAGCTGTTCCGCCTGCTGCGTTTTATGCATATCTTTCCTTGTTTTTCCCGTCCTTTCTGTTCAAAACCCGATTGCTTTCGGCAACCGGGCTTTATTCGTGTCAACGGTGGAATAAAATCAGCTTTCCGCTTGATGTTACACAGCGGTGCGTTTTATCGTGGCAGTTATGTTCGCGCAATTTTTGTTCGCCGATTTTTTTTGCTTCTTCATCGTTCGCGGCTTCGAACGTTTCGTCCAACAGTTTTTCTCCACTTTTGTCGAATGCTGTTAATATATATGTTGGCATAGTAGTCCCCCTTTGCTGAATGGTGATTCATATTATTATTTTGCTATTTTTAAAAAAATTCCTTCTAAATGATGAAACTTTTCGCTATGATAAACGTGTATGATTTAGTGGAAATTTTATCTAAAATTGGGGGAGTGAGAATGTCGTTACAGTTAGCGCATGTGACAAAGCGGTTTGGCACAGTGACTGCGGTCAACGATGTCACGTTAACGATTCCGGAAGGAAACTTGTTCGGATTTCTTGGCGCGAACGGGGCGGGAAAGACGACAACGTTTCGCATGATTTTAGGCTTGCTGGAACCAACGGAAGGAACGATTACGTGGAATGGAGAAAAAATCGACTACTCGAAAAGCCATCTCATCGGTTATTTGCCGGAAGAGCGCGGTCTGTACCCGAAACTGAAAGTAAAAGATCAGCTTATTTATTTAGGCAGGCTGCGCGGCATGGATAAAGCAGCGATTATAAAAGAAATGGAAGCGTGGCTTGAACGGTTTAACGTGCCGGAGTACGCGGACAAGCGGGTTGAGGAACTGTCGAAAGGGAATCAGCAAAAAATTCAATTTATCGCCGCCGTGTTGCATAAGCCGAAGCTATTAATCTTAGACGAGCCGTTTAGTGGGCTCGATCCGGTCAATGTCGAGCTGTTAAAAGAAGCGGTCATCGATTTAAAAAACAATGGAACGACGATTGTCTTTTCGAGCCATCGTATGGAGCATGTCGAAGAGTTGTGCGAGCATCTTTGCATTATGCACCGCGGTCGGCCGGTCGTATACGGATCATTGAAAGAAGTGAAGCGGTCTTTTGGCAAAAAGAACATTATTATTCATGCTGATATGCCGCTTGATGAGCTGGCGGAGTTCCCAGGGGTTGTCAAAATGAAGCGGACAGCGGAAGGCGTGCATTTGCAAATCGAAAACGAAGACGTGTCGCAAAAAATTCTTTCCCATATTGCCAACAAAGGATTTATTCGCAAGTTTGCGCTAGAAGAGCCTTCGTTAAACGATATTTTCATTGAAAAAGTAGGTGCGGCGTATGAATAAGTTTTGGATTGTACTTTGGCATACGTATACGACAAAGCTGAAAGCGAAATCGTTTATCATCACAACGATTATTACGAGTCTCTTTGTCTTTGCGATGGCCAACATCCAGCATATTATTGAATTTTTTACAAAGGATGAAAAAACAACGGTGGCGGTCATCGATACAACGGGAGCGTTTTACGAACCGCTTGAGGCACAGCTAAAACAGGGAAAACACGATGATCTCAAGTTAAAGAAGGTGACCGGTCTGGAAGAAAAGGCAAAGGAGGCCGTCCGCAATGGCAAGTGGGATGCGCTCCTCGTAGTTTCCGCTGATGAGAAGCAGCTGCCGAAAGCAGCATATTACGCGAACACGATTGCCGACAACGATACGCCAAGCGAGCTTGAGCAAGCTCTCCAGCAGCTGAAAACAACGCTGGCAACAGCAAAACTCGGTCTTAAACAAGAGCAGATTGCACAGCTATATGAACCGGTTCCGTTTGAAAAAGTGGCATTGGAAAAAAACGCGAAAACGGAGGAAGAGTTGAATCAGGCGCGCGTTCTCGTTTACATGCTGCTGTTTGCGATGTACATGTTTGTTCTCATGTACGGCGGCATGATTTCCACAGAGGTGGCGACGGAAAAGTCGTCGCGCGTCATGGAAATTTTGGTATCAAGCGTTCACCCGATCCAGCAGCTGTTCGGGAAAATCCTAGGGGTTGCGCTTCTTAGCTTAACACAGTTTGCGATTTTATTTGCGGTTGGCTTCACAGCGCTGAAAAGCAGCGGGCAAGAATTGTGGAAATTTCTCGGTTTTGATCATCTTCCTGTCTCGACATTTGTGTATGCGATTATTTTCTTCCTTTTAGGCTATTTCTTATATGCGACATTATTTGCCGTGCTTGGTTCGCTCGTCAGCCGCGTGGAAGACGTACAGCAAATGATTATGCCGGTGATGATTGTTGTCATTGCTGCGTTTATGATCGCGATGTTTGGCTTAAACGCTCCAGAGTCGTCCTTTATTACGGTGACATCATTCATTCCGTTTTTCGCGCCAATGATTATGTTTTTGCGTGTTGGGTTACTGCCTGTTCCATTTTGGGAAGTGGTGCTCAGCCTTGTTTTATTAATCGCTACGATTGGCTTGCTTGCCTTTTTCGGATCGAAGGTGTATCGCGGCGGAGTGCTCATGTACGGAAAATCTGGTTCACTGAAAGATATGAAAAAAGCGGTGCAATTGACGAAAAAGTAAGGCCTTGCCTAAGGCAAGGTTTTCTTTTTGTGTTTTGCACACATGTGGTATACTTAACTATACGCAAATACGGAAACGGAGGGAAAAGGTTGGCGAAAGGAATTGTTCATTATGAGGTTGGCGAGCAAGTCGATGTGTATTTGCTCATTAAATCGGTGACAAAAGGAATCGCTAGTAACGGGAAACCGTTTTTAACATTGATTTTGCAAGACAAAACTGGAGATATTGAAGCGAAACTATGGGATGTGTCTCCGGAAGATGAAAGTGTCTACGTGCCGGAAAGCATTGTTAAAGTATTGGGCGACATTCATAATTACCGAGGCAAAATGCAGCTGAAAATCCGCTCGATTCGTCTCGCTCACGAAGGGGATGCTGTCCGTGTATCCGATTTTCTCGAGACGGCCCCAATGAAACGCGAAGACATGATGGAAAAAATTACAGAATACATATTTGCAATGCAAAATCCAAATATTCAGCGGATTACGCGCTATTTATTAAAAAAATACGAACAGAAATTTTTTGACTATCCGGCGGCGACGAAAAACCACCATGAATTTATTTCCGGATTGGCGTACCATGTCGTGTCGATGTTAGAATTGGCAAAAGCGCTTGTGAATTTATATCCGTCATTGAATAGAGATTTATTATACGCTGGCGTGATTTTACATGACCTTGGCAAGGTAATTGAGCTGTCTGGCCCAGTGTCCGCTTCGTATACGCTCGAAGGCAAGCTGCTTGGACATATTCCGATTATGGTAGGCGAAATCAGCAAAGCTGCTGAACATCTTGGCATCAGCGGCGAAGAAATCATCGTGCTGCAACATATGGTGCTTTCCCATCACGGAAAAGCGGAATGGGGCAGTCCGAAGCCGCCAATGGTGAAAGAAGCAGAAATTCTTCATTACATTGACAATTTGGATGCGAAAATGAATATGATCGACCGGGCGCTTGAAAAAGTAAAGCCGGGTGAGTTTACGGAACGAATTTATGCATTAGAGAATCGTTCATTTTATAAACCAATTTTCTCTTCTGTTTTAATGCAAGAAAGAGGGGGGACATCATAAAGCCTTCTTCCCAACGGCTAAGGCAGTGGGCTTCTTGCATTATTCATAAGCCCTGAAAGCAGCAAGCAAAGAAAAAAAAGAATAAGCATTGCACAATACGAAAGAGGCGGTATTTTCCGCCTCTTTCTTTATGCATAGATCATTGATTTTGTGCGTATAGTTTAGTAAGACAAGCCAGAAAAAGGGGGATGTTAATGCTTAGCATGCCATGGTGGATTTATTTAGTTGTTGCGGGAATTATTTTTAGCGGTTACATGGCAGTAAGAACAGCAGCGAAAGAGAGAGAAATCGATGAAGCATTTATTGAAAAAGAGGGAGAAATTTATATGGAGCGCATCCGAAAGGAGCGGGAGCGGCGCCAGCAAGCGAAGTCCTTGTAGCCAACAAGGACTTTATTTTTTGAAAAATTCCCTTTATTTTTTCGGAATTCGTGTTAGGATAATATTAACTCTCTTATTCATTAAAGAAATAAAATGGGGGATGAAAAAATGAAACGGGCGTATAATTTCAACGCGGGACCGTCAGCGTTGCCGCTTCCGGTATTAGAGCGGGCGCAAGCGGAATTGCTTAATTTTCAAAATACAGGGATGTCCGTGATGGAGCTGAGCCATCGCAGCAAAGAATACGATGCGGTGCACAACAGCGCCAAAGAGCGGCTGAAACGGCTGATGAACATTCCTGATACCCATGACGTCTTGTTTTTACAAGGCGGAGCGAGCCTGCAGTTTTCGATGGTGCCAATGAATTTGCTTGGAAAAGACCATGTCGCTAATTACGTGTTAACAGGATCGTGGTCGGAAAAAGCGCTGAAAGAGGCAAAGAAGGTTGGGAAAACTCATATCGCCGCATCAAGCAAAGAAGCGAATTATACGTACATTCCGCATCCGGAAGACATTCAGCTTTCCGAAAACGCAGCGTATTTACATATTACCTCCAACAATACGATTTTCGGCACACAATGGCATGAATTCCCGGATTTGCCAGTTGATCTTATTGCCGATATGTCGAGCGATATTTTAAGCAGGGAAATCAATGTTGGGCAATTTGCATTAATTTATGCGGGGGCGCAAAAAAATCTTGGGCCGTCCGGCGTGACGGTGGTAATTATCCGCAATGACTTATTGGAGCGCATTCCGGATAACTTGCCGACGATGCTCGATTACCGCACGTACAGCTCAAGTAATTCATTATACAATACGCCGCCAACGTTTGCGATTTATATGCTTTCTCTTGTGCTCGAATGGGTCGAGGAAGAAGGCGGTGTGAAAGCGATCGAAGCACGCAATAAAGAAAAAGCGGCTGTCGTATACGAAGCGATTGATGCAAGCAATGGGTTTTATGCCCCACATGCGGAAAAGGACAGCCGTTCGCTTATGAACGTGACATTTAGGCTGCCAAATGAAGAATTAACGAAGAAATTTTTGGCGGAGGCAAAAGAGAAAGGATTTGTTGGACTAGCCGGCCATCGTTCTGTTGGGGGCTGCCGTGCATCGATTTATAATGCCGTGCCGCTTGAAGCGTGTGAAGCGTTAGCGGAATTTATGAATGATTTCTATCGGAAATTTAACTGAAAATTTCTACTTCACTTTCATACTGCAAAGTGATATAATGGTAGAAAGATTCTCGTAATAGGTGCAAATGCACTATTAGAGGAGCTTAGGAAAGAATAGATGAGGAGAGATGAGCATGAATACGAGAGTACTAGTTTCATTGGCATTGTTAGTCGGAATTGGTGCGGTATTGCACGCGGTCATTCCAGGAATTTTCTTTGGGATGAAGCCGGACATGATGCTGACAATGATGTTTTTGGCTATTTTGTTGTTTCCGAATGTTAAAGCAGTGGGGCTTGTTGGAGTTGTGACAGGCATTATTTCCGCGATGACAACAGGATTCCCGGGGGGACAAGTTCCAAATATCATTGACAAAACGATTACCGCTTTTGTATTCTTCGCGTTTGTGTTGCTTTTGAAAAAGTATGGTCAAACGGTGATTTCTGCCGCAATATTAACAGCGGTCGGCACGATCATTTCTGGCACGATCTTTTTAACCGCTGCGCTTTTGTTGGTCGGATTGCCAGGCGGGGCAGCTTTTTCTGCTTTATTTCTGACCGTTGTATTGCCGGCGGCTGTGATTAATACGATTGTGATGGTGATTATCTATCCAATTGCCTCGTCCATTTTTAAGCGGATGAACATTACAGCGCATGCGTAACAATCGCAAAAAACCCGATCATCATCTTGGTCGGGTTTTTTGCTATCACGCTATACATATCGGAGTAGCCAAGCAGTGACAAAGCAAAAAAATGCTATTCCAATATAATTGAAAGCACGCTGTTTTAATACTATTTTTGGTGGATACATTTTCGCTTTTGTTAATGAAAAAAGAGTATTTATGAAAAGACAGAAAAATATGAAACTAATCATAAAAAAAAACGATTGCATATATATCATTGCTTTCTCCCCTATGCTTACTATATGTTGGCTAACTTACAGCTATGAACGGCGGGGAATGGTCACAAAAATAAAAAAATTAAACATTTTTATCTTTATTAATTTTTATTTTACTGGCATAATAGAAAGTAAAAAACACGGTGAGGAAAGAGTGGGTGGAACGATGAAAACGACAGAGCAAAATTATTCTATAAAAGAGGCGATGCTATTTAGCCAACGAATTGCTCAGTTAAGCAAGGCGCTTTGGAAATCGATCGAAAAAGACTGGCAGCAATGGATTAAACCATTTGACTTAAACATTAACGAACATCATATTTTATGGATTGCATATCATTTTAAAGGGGCGTCGATTTCGGAAATTGCAAAATTTGGAGTGATGCATGTATCCACAGCGTTTAATTTTTCAAAAAAATTAGAAGAGAGAGGCTTGCTTTCCTTTTCGAAAAAACAAGATGATAAACGCAATACGTACATTGAACTGACAGAAAAAGGAGAAGAAGTATTATTGAAATTAATGGAATCGTATGATCCAACGCAAAACGCGGTGTTTAACGGAGCATTGCCGCTGCGCGAGCTATATGGAAAGTTTCCAGAAATTTTAGAAATGATGTGTATCATCCGCAACATTTATGGCGATGACTTTATGGAAATTTTTGAGAGAGCGTTTGAAAACATTAAAAACGATTTCGTGGAACAAGATGGAAAACTAGTGAAACGAAACGCGAAATCGCAAGAAAAAGAAAAGGAGCTAACAAGTCAGTCTAGCTAACGGTTTTCATTAACTTTTTCAATTCCGTCATTAGGGGGACAAACATTTGCTGCTTAAGGAGAGCGTCAACTGTCTGTTCGAGCGGAAGGCTAGGATGGAGCATTC
This sequence comes from Geobacillus sp. CX412, assembly GCF_027942335.1. Lineage (NCBI taxonomy): Bacteria > Bacillati > Bacillota > Bacilli > Caryophanales > Anoxybacillaceae > Geobacillus > Geobacillus sp. CX412. Next base: position 2,822,878 of record NZ_CP103461.1, on the reverse strand, counting down.
CCGCGAAATGAAGGAGAAGCGGGGTGAAAATCGTCAGCCCTTCCGCTTTTTGTTTTTCATATTCCTCGCTTAACTGTTCGCAAAGGGCAAGCACTTCATCTACTTCTTCTTTTGTTAAATTTGCTTTAATAACAAGATAATAAAACGGTTTTTTTGTTTCATCGACCATTTCCATTAACAACGATCGATGGAATTCCAATTTGGCGATTCGTTCCTCTAGTGTTCCCATATGCGCGCTCCTTTTGCCGAACATAATGGACAAGTTTTTACGTATATTTTACCTAATTTATGAAAAACAACCAATAAAAAAGTTTTTTCAGGGGAGAAGAGTTTTTCTGTAAAAATCATATTGATTTATAAAAAGAAACGTTGTAAAGTAAATGAGTAATTATGAATAGGAGGGGAAACAGGTTTGACGGTGTACTTTATACCCCTTGCTGTCATTATTTTATTTCTTATTAATCAATTAACATCTCGCCTTTGCGCGCAAAGGGAAATACCAGAAGAAAAGCAACCAAGTGTTTTTCGAACAATCAACGTTCTTATTACGATTTTATTAATTTCTTCCTATTTTGAAGTGTTATTTACATAGAAAAAAGCTGACAGCTTGTGCTGCCAGCTTTTTTGTAGATGTGTTGTAGACAAGGGGAAGGGGTTATTAGAATAAACATGAGCATCCAACAATAATTAACAAAATAAACAACACAACAATTAACGCAAAGCCTCCTGCATAAGGTGCGCCCATTGTAACACCTCCTTTCAAAAAGGAGCAATTCAGCCTCAGATGCTTCATCATCATCATATGTAAGGCAAAAACACATGTATGGGCGTATGACTAAAAGGAAAAAGTTTTTTTCTTTATGAAAAATATGTTATAGTTATTGTTGTATTTTTTTTGTCAAAAAATTGGTGTGGGAGTTGTGGAACAAATGAGAAAATGGATGATCGTTGCAGCCGTCGCCGCTGTTTTTGGGCTTTCGGCCTGCAATAACGGCGATTCTGAAGTCATTGTAAAAACAAAGGACGGCAACATCACAAAAGAAGAATTTTATAATGAAATGAAGGCCCGCGTAGGCAAGGAAGTGATTCGTGACCTTATTCATGAAAAAGTATTAAGCAAAAAATATAAAGTGACGGACAAGGAAATCGATAAAGAAATCGAGAACTTAAAAGAAATGTATGGAACGCAATATGATTTAGTCGTTCAGCAAAATGGAGAAAAAGCGATCCGGGATATGGTGAAACTGGATCTTTTGCGGCAAAAAGCAGCAATGGAAGATATAAAAGTAACGGATAAAGAGTTAAAAGACTATTATAAGAACTATAAACCGAAAATTAGAGCGAGCCACATTTTAGTAAAAGATGAAAAGACAGCAGAAGAAATTAAAACGAAGCTTGATAAAGGAGAAGACTTCGCAAAGCTTGCGAAACAATATTCACAAGATCCAGGGTCAGCACCGAATGGCGGCGATTTAGGCTGGTTTGGACCTGGAAAAATGGTGAAAGAATTTGAAGATGCGGCCTATAAGTTAAAAGTTGGACAAGTGAGCGATCCGGTGAAAACAGACTATGGCTACCATATCATCAAAGTGACGGATAAAGAGGAGAAAAAGCCGTTTAACGAAATGAAAGAGGAAATCGAATTCGAAGTAAAACAAAGCAAATTGGATCCAGCAAAAGTACAATCAAAAGTAGAAAAACTGATAAAAGATGCAAAAGTGGAGATTGAAGATAAAGATTTGCAAGATGTGTTAAAATAACGGTCAAAAACAAAAGGAAGCGGGTAAGAATCGCTTCCTTTTGTTTATTCCAATCCTTTTTGAATTGTTGCGGCAATGGTTTGTAAATCGTCAAACGTATAATCGCTTGCATGGGATTTCCATACAGCGCCAAATCCATCTCCTTTGCCGTAACGAGGGATTAAGTGAACATGATAATGAAAGACAGTTTGCCCTGCTTGTTCACCGTTATTGTTTAGTAAATTTAAGCCGGCTGGGGAAAATTGTTTTTTGATCGCGTTTGCGATTTTTGGAACAACGGTAAAGACGTGGCTTGCAACATCTGGAGTGAGTTCAAAAATGTTTTCTTTATGTACTTTTGGAATGACAAGCGTATGCCCTTTCGTTACTTGGCTGATGTCGAGAAAAGCCAATACATGTTCATCTTCATACACTTTTGCCGCTGGGATGTCTCCGTTTACAATTTTGCAAAAAATGCATTCACTCACTAGAAAAAGCCACCTTTCCTATTTTTTCTTCCATTTTACCATAAAAAGAGCAGGATGTAATCTTGTATTGATTACATCCTGCTTTAGTGAAAAGGGGAGAGGGTTTATTCAAACAAAATGGCGTTTGATGAACACCCCATTTGCAAAAAAAGTTGTTAAAGAGTGAGTTTTCCTTTGTTCAAGATGACCATCCCCTTTAAGCTCTTACATAGAGGTTCGTTGCTTCATAGCAATGGAACGATGGTCTTGTCTTTCACAAACACCTCATTTACTTAAGGAGTTTCGCGCTTCCTCACTGCATTACAATGGTGTTACTTCGACAAGTGTGTCTTTCGTGAACACCTCATTTCCAAGTGGATGATTCATCATTTGCGCTGTTCCTCATCCCCTCTTCGCTATTTATCATGCCCGAGAAAAAAGGATGTATGCAAAAAGGAGAGAGATAATTTTTGGAAAGTATTTGTTGCTTTGATAAAATGAAAATGTAATCCGTAATTTATGAATAGAAAGGAAGCAGGCGATGGCGCTTTTGGAAGTTCAACATTTATACGGGGGATATACGAAGCAAAACGTGCTCGAAGATGTTTCGTTTACCGTCGATCGCGGGGAAATAGTTGGTTTAATCGGTCTAAACGGCGCGGGAAAAAGTACGACGATCAAGCATATTATTGGGCTGATGGAACCGAGGAAAGGGACGATTACGATTAACGGAAAAACGTTTTCGGAACAGCCGGATGTATATCGTTCGCAATTTACATATATACCAGAAACACCTATTTTGTACGAGGAACTGACATTGGAGGAACATTTGCAATTAACGGCGATGGCTTATGGATTGGAAAAACATGAATACGAACGGCGTCTTCCGCCGTTATTAAAAGAATTTCGCATGGAGAAAAGGTTAAAATGGTTTCCTGCTCATTTTTCCAAGGGAATGAAGCAGAAAGTCATGATTATGTGCGCCTTTTTAGTGGAGCCAGAGCTTTATATCATTGACGAGCCGTTTCTTGGCCTGGATCCGTTAGGGATTCATTCTTTGCTTGAACAAATGCAGCAAATGAAGAAAAAAGGGGCGGGCATTTTAATGTCGACACATATTTTGGCGACAGCAGAAAATATTGTGATTCGTTTGTCATTTTGCATAACGGAAAAGTAAGGGCGAAAGGAACGCTCGAGGAGTTGCGTGAACAATTTTCTTCTCCAGCGGCAACGTTGGATGAACTATATATTGCGTTAACAAAGGAAGAAAGCGTATGATGGATGGAAAAAAACTATGGAACGACCGCCTTTATCAAGAAGTGCGAAAAATGCGGCGCTATTTACGTTATATGTTGAACGATCATCTATTGTTTATATTGCTCATTGGCATTGGCCTAGGGGCGGTCGCCTACCATCGTTGGGTACAAACGCTTCCGCCGCATTTTCCTTATCCCATCATTGCCGCACTGATTTTTTCTTTCGTATTGACGTTTGGTTCGTTGCGCACGTTATTTCAAGAAGCGGATATCGTGTTTTTATTGCCGTCTGAGACAAAGCTTCGTCCATATATTCAACGGGCTTTTTTGCTGAGTTTTCTTTTGCAGGGATATGGGCTGCTTCTTGTATGGTTGGCAATTGCGCCGCTTCACCGGAAGTTTTCCGATGTTTCTTTATGGCTGCTGTTTTTCGTGTTGCTCGTTTTGAAAGGATGGAATTTATTTATAAGCTGGAAAGGAAATTATTTTATTGAACCGCTTGCCCATCGTCTTAGCATGGTCGCACGGTTTGGGGTCAATGCTCTTTTTGTTTACTTTTTGCTTGTTCACGCTTCGGTTTTGTTTTTACTTGCTCTATGTGCCATCATCGCAGGCATAACGGTTTATTTGGTGCAAGCAACAAAGCGAAAAGGATGGAAATGGGAGCGGCTCATTGAACAAGAAACAAGTGCGGTGCGCACATTTTACCGTATCGCCAATTTATTTACCGATGTTCCACAATGGAAAGAGGAGGCGAAACGGCGGCGCTGGCTTGATTTTCTAGTTTCTATGATTCCATATCATCCAAAAAATACGTTTCTTTATTTGTACGCAAGAACATTCATCCGTTCGGGCGGATATTTAGGTCTTTATATCCGCTTAATCGCAATCGGATTGTTATTTCTTTATATTGTTCCATCCGAATACGGAAAAATCGCCGCGTCGTTATTTTTTCTTTACATCACCGGCTTTCAATTATTCGCATTGATCGACCATCACCGGACAAACTTGTTGATCCGATTATATCCGCTTCCAAACGATGTGCGGAAACAGGCATTATGCCGCCTTCTCTTTTTCTTATTAATGGTGCAAAACATTGTTTTCAGTTTGTTTTTATTCCTGCTTTATGCTGGCTGGATATGGGGCGCGTCATGGATGGCAGGAGCTGTTTTTAGTTATTGGCTACTGTTTCATTATCTTTCCAAACGTCGCAAGCGGGAGGGAAAAATATGAAAAAGATGTATATCACAACAGGAACAACGGATTATTTGCAAAAAGTGAAAGACATGCATGCGAACGAAACGATGTTGTTGTTGGAAAGGGAAGAAGATGCTGTTTTGATTCATGAAACAGATGGCGAAACGGTGTTTAAAGAGCCGCGCCGTTATGAGGTGATCGATGCAGTTGGTGAGTTGGGCGGAGCGTTTGTTGTATGCAATAATATTCCGGTGACCGACGAAGGGCGGCCGCTATTTGAGCATCGCTTTGTGCAGCGGGCAAGACTGATTGAAAATGAACCTGGATTTGTTGCGATTCGCGTACTGCGTCCGCTTTCTAATGACACGTATATCATTATGACATTATGGGAAGGAAAAGAGCATTTTGAAAATTGGCAGCGTTCAAAAGCGTTCACAAAAGCGCATGAGCAGCGGAAAGAAGAACAAAAACCATCTCAACAAAAAATATTTCCGCGTCCATCTTATATAACAGTCTATTCGGTCGTTCAAGAAAGATAAAACGGTTTTTTACCTCCGCTTTTTCGAATGAATAAGCGGGGGTTTTTTGTATATAAGTGTTTCACACCTTTATTCTCCTTTCATATGCTGTAGTACATCCATGTTGGGAAAATGTCCTATTTAACAATGGAAAGCATATAGGAAAGGAGAATATAAATGGGTGTGGAATTAACGGTGCTGCACTGGATTTACTTAGCGTTTATCGTGTTTATTATCGGATTTATGATCGCACGAAAAGATACATCACTTATTTGCATTATCGGGATCTTTTTGTTAGCCGCTACAGCGACCCATTCGTTAAGCGCGGCGATCAGCGGGGTGTTTAATAGCTTTATTTACGCGATTACAGAGCTTTTGCCAACCATTTTAGTGATTTCCATTATTGTGGCAATGAGCAAAGTGATGACAACAACAGGAATTAATGATGTGATGATTTCGCCGTTTATCCGGTTTATCCGCACTCCGGGATGGGCGTATTGGACGATTGGGATTTTGATGATGATCATTTCTTGGTTTTTCTGGCCATCTCCCGCAGTTGCGTTAATGGGTGCAGTGTTACTGCCTGTGGCCATTCGTGTTGGGTTGCCGGCGTTAGGAGCGGCGATGGCGATGAATTTGTTTGGTCACGGTATTGCTCTATCAGGAGATTTTATTATTCAAGGAGCGCCAAAACTGACAGCAGATGCCGCTGGTCTTTCTGTCTCCGAAGTCATTTCTGCCAGCGTGCCGCTTGTGTTTGTGATGGGAGTTGTTACTACGGTTGCTGCCTTTCTATTGCTTCGTCGTGATATGAAAAGGGGCCATTTCGCTAATGAAGCGAATGAAGTAGCGGCGACAGCGGATGAGGCAATCGAAAAGGCAAAACAATTGTTGTCTAATCAAGCGAAAAATATGTTGGCGATCATCATTCCGATTTTATTTGTTCTAGATGTCATCGCAATGTTTTATTTGCGCCTGCAAGGTGGAGATGCGACTGCGTTAATCGGTGGAACAGCGATTTTTATTTTAATTCTTATTTCCATTTTTGCTTATAAACAAGAAAGTTTTAGTGAAATTACGAATTATTTAATCGAAGGATTTCAATTTGGCTTTAAAGTGTTTGGACCAGTCATTCCGATCGCGGCGTTTTTTTACCTCGGTGACGCAGGGTTTGTCAAAATCATCGGAGAACACTTGCCTAAACTATCGCAAGGAATTGTAAACGATCTAGGAATTGCGCTCGCTCATGTCGTACCGCTCAGCGATGGAGTTGGAGCGGTCACGTTAGCGATTGTAGGAGCAATCACAGGATTGGATGGTTCAGGATTTTCTGGTATTTCGTTAACGGGGTCGGTTGCTCATTTATTCGCGACAGCGATTGGCGGCGGTGCCGCGACATTAACTGCGCTTGGACAAATTACGGCAATTTGGGTTGGAGGCGGCACGCTTGTTCCGTGGGCGCTTATTCCAGCGGCAGCTATTTGCGGTGTAGACCCGTTTGAGCTGGCGCGCCGAAACTTGGTTCCGGTGGCGATTGGACTTGTTGTGACAACCATTGTAGCGATGTTTTTGATTTAACATTGACGAAAAAGCTGTCTCGTAGGAGTGAGCGAGGCGGCTTTTTTGATATAATAATAAAGGAACACGAATGATTTTTTGATATAACCATGAAAAGTATAAAAAACGGAATGACTGGCTATTTATTTCTGAAATCAGACGAACGAAACGGTATTGTGCAGAAAGTCAGTAACAAACGAAAATAAATCGTCAATTTTTTGACAGTTTCCCCCCATTGCTATACATTGTCATAAGAACCTTGTATAGTTATAATTGTAACTTTGTATACAATTGCTTTGATGAAAAATTTTTTATCTTTTATAGATCTATCGATGTTGAATGAAAGAAAGGCGGATGAGGATGTCAAAACAAAAGAATGATACATTTTTACGCGCCTGCCGCGGCGAAAAGACAGATTATGTTCCGGTTTGGTATATGAGACAAGCGGGAAGGTCCCAGCCGGAGTATCGGGCGCTTAAGGAGAAATATTCGTTATTTGAAATTACCCATCAACCAGAGCTTTGTGCTTATGTAACAAGATTGCCGGTCGAACAATATCATGTGGATGCGGCCATTTTATATAAAGATATTATGTCCCCGCTTCCGGCGATTGGTGTTGATGTAGAAATTAAAGCGGGGGTTGGACCGGTGATTGCTAATCCCATCCGCTCTCTTGCGGATGTAGAAAAACTTGGAGAAATTCATCCGGAAGAAGATGTGCCATATGTATTGGAAACCATCAAACTGCTGACGACTGAACAATTAAATGTTCCGCTCATCGGATTTGCGGGTGCGCCGTTTACGCTTGCGAGCTATATGATTGAAGGCGGTCCATCGAAAAACTACAATAAAACGAAAGCGTTTATGTACGCAGAACCAAAAGCGTGGTTTGCTCTGATGGACAAGCTTGCTGATATGACGATTCGCTATGTGAAGGCGCAAATTCGTGCTGGCGCGAGCGCGATTCAAATTTTTGATTCATGGGTTGGCGCGGTGAATGTTGACGATTACCGCACATTTATTAAACCGACAATGGCTCGGATTTTTGCGGCGCTTCGCGAAGAAAACGTTCCGCTTATTATGTTTGGGGTTGGTGCGAGCCATTTAGCGAAAGAATGGAACGATTTGCCGCTTGATGTAATCGGACTCGACTGGCGGCTTTCGATTCGCAAAGCGCGGGAAAGAGGGATTACAAAAGCGCTTCAGGGAAATTTAGATCCAGCAGTTCTTCTGGCTCCTTGGGAAGTAATTGAAAAACGCGTGAAACAAATTTTGGACGAAGGCATGGAACAGCCGGGATATATATTCAACTTAGGCCACGGCATTTTTCCAGAGATTCAGCCAGAAACGTTAAAACGGTTAACGGCGTTTATCCATGACTATACGTCAAGAAAATAAGAGGTGTTAGTAAAGATGGCAAAAAAGAAAATGGGATTATTAGTGATGGCGTACGGAACTCCATATAAAGAAGAAGATATTGAACGATATTATACGCACATTCGTCATGGCCGAAAGCCTTCTTCGGAACTATTGGAAGATTTAAAACAACGCTACAAAGCGATTGGCGGAATTTCTCCATTGGCAAAAATTACTCTGGAACAAGCAAAACAATTGGAAAAGCGGCTTAACGACATTCAAGATGACATTGAGTTTCAAATGTACTTAGGATTAAAACATATTGAGCCGTTCGTGGAAGATGCCGTTCGCCAAATGCATGAAGATGGCATAAAAGAAGCTGTGAGCATTGTGCTTGCACCGCATTTTTCAACGTTTAGCATTCAATCGTATAATGAACGGGCAAAAGCGGAAGCAAAAAAATTAGGAGGACCGGTCATTTATACGATTGACAGCTGGCATGATGAACCGAAATTTATCGATTATTGGGTGGAAAAAGTAAAAGAAGTATACGCGTCCATGACCGAAGAAGAACGCGAAAAAGCAGTGCTCATTGTGTCAGCGCATAGCCTGCCGGAAAAAATTATTGCAGCGGGGGATCCGTATCCGCAGCAGCTTGCCGAAACAGCTAAACTAATCGCGGAAAAAGCAGGTGTAAAACATTATGCGGTAGGTTGGCAAAGTGCCGGCAACACACCAGAGCCTTGGTTAGGACCAGACGTACAAGATTTAACGAGACAGCTGCATCAGGAAAAAGGATATACATCGTTTGTTTATGTTCCAGTCGGTTTTGTCGCTGATCATTTGGAAGTGTTGTACGATAACGATATTGAATGTAAACAAGTAACAGAAGAAATCGGGGCAAACTATTATCGACCAGAAATGCCGAATGCGAATCCAAAATTCATCGATGCATTGGCAATAGTTGTATTAAAACGGATCAAACTTTGATAAAGAAGGCGATGAACAGTGAGTGGCGAAAAACGTACGGTTGTGATCATCGGAGGCGGAATAACAGGAATTGCCGTTGCCTATTATTTGCAAAAAGCAATTAAAGAACAACAGCTTCCTATTGAATGTAAACTGGTAGAAGCGACCCATCGTTTAGGCGGCAAAGTGCAAACAGTGATACGTGACGGTTTTGTGATTGAGCGCGGTCCTGATTCGTTTTTAGCGCGGAAAACAAGCGCTTTTCGTCTTGTGCAGGAAGTAGGGCTAGAAGACGAGATTGTTCATAACGCGACAGGAAAATCGTACATCTTAGTGAACGGCAAGCTATATCCGATACCAGGCGGAGCCGTCATGGGGATTCCGACACAAATCGGTCCGTTTATCACGACAGGGTTGTTTTCTCCGCTGGGAAAACTGCGTGCTGCCCTTGATTTTATTTTGCCGCCGACAAAAACAGAAGGCGATTTATCATTAGGACAATTTTTCCGCCGCCGATTTGGCGATGAGGTGGTAGATAACTTAATTGAGCCGCTGTTATCTGGCATTTATGCAGGCGATATTGATCAAATGAGTTTAATGTCGACATTTCCACAGTTCTTTCAATTGGAGCAGCGATACGGCAGCCTTGTGCGAGGTGCAAAACGAACGACGCCAAAAGCAGCAAAACAACGGAAAGGCGCGTTTCAAACATTAAAAACGGGATTGCAATCGTTAGTCGATGAATTGGAAAAACGATTGGAACAAGGCAGTGTCATGAAAGGGGTGCGGGTAGAAAACGTTAGACGCGAAGGAACGGAATATCGTTTGCGTTTAAGCAATGGAGAAGTGTGGAAAGCAGATAGCATTATCGTCGCGATACCGCACTCATCTGTACCAGCGATGTTTGCTGATTATCCGTTTTTCGCGCCGTTTCAATCAGTTCCATCGACGTCGGTAGCAACCGTGGCATTGGCCTTTCCGGAAAGCGCTATTGAACAAGATATTGATGGAACGGGCTTTGTCGTTTCCCGCCGCAATGATTATACGATTACGGCTTGCACATGGACACATAAAAAATGGCCGCATACCGCACCAAGCGGAAAAGCGCTGTTGCGTTGCTATGTCGGCCGCCCTGGCGATGAAGAAATTGTCGAACAGTCAGATGACGAAATTGTCCGCGTCGTGCTGGACGATTTAAACAAGATTATGCGTATTACGGGACGTCCGGAATTTTTCGTTATTTCACGATGGAAAAGGGCGATGCCGCAATATACGGTAGGCCATAAAGAGCGGCTTGCGAATATAAAAGCACACATGGACTCTGAGCTTCCAGGTGTGTTTTTAGCGGGAAGTTCGTACGAAGGATTAGGGCTGCCAGATTGCATTGCCCAAGGGGAAGAAGCGGTAAAAAAAGTACTCGATTATTTGCAAGTGAGCCATCGAAAGTTTGCGGAGGTTAACTAAAAAGAGTGTGTGAGTAAAATGTTTGTGGGAAAAATTCTTAGAAGTTCCCCGATGAGGGGGTTGGGAACGTAGGTTCGCAATCCCCCCTCATCGGGGCCACCAAGCGAAGCGCGGTAGGATCCCAAGCAGGAAACATGAAAAAAGGACTCTCTCCCTGGTAAGATGTTCATTGACCACACTACAAACAGGAGGAGAGAGTCCTATGAATATTCAACAACATCTTACCACAAATTCGTTGACATGGAAAGAGATCGAACTTGCTTTGTTTCGAGCCTTGCAAAACGCCTTCGCCGAGCTGTTTACGGCTCTGTTGGAGGACATCGACCGGCAATTGGCAGAGAATCGAGATAAGCGCCGATACCACTTGAAAGACAAACGACGCACCACGATTCAAACCCTGTTTGGCGAAGTCACCTTTGAGCGAAACTACTATTTAGACCGAGAACAAAACCGTTACACATTTTTGCTGGATTCCTTTCTCGCGTTTGATGGATCGCAGTCAATCAGCCCTTGTCTAGAAGAAACAGCGGTGGGATTGGCGGTGGAGTGCTCTTCCTATCGCAAAGCGGCTCGTACGCTTGCCCAGATGGTCGGGTATCCGGTGATGAGCCATGAGGCGATCCGCCAGTTGGTGCTCGAGGCCGAAGTTCCGCTGCACTGCCCGGTGGACCAGCGATATGGACGGGTGCTGTTGGTGGAGGCCGATGGACTGTTTGTTTCCCGCCAAGGGAAGGGAAAACGGGCCAAGGAAGACAAAATCCTGACCGTTCACGAAGGATGGAAGCGCAACGGCTCCCGGATCGAATTCGTGAATCAGCGCCATTACGTCCATGAGGGCAAGGGGGAGGTGTGGGAAGGCTTCGAGGAATTTTTGATAAATGAATATGCCTATGATCCTTGCCGGGATCTTCTTGTCATCAACGGGGACGGCGCTCCATGGATTACCGCGTGCCGGGAGTATTTCAAGGGACGGGTCTGCTTTCAATTGGATCGATTCCACGTGGCGCGTGAATTGCGCCAATGCCTCTCGGGCCATCCACGGTGGCAGGCGATTCGGCAAAAGCTGGTGAAGCAGGATGAAGAGGGGTTGCTTGTGGAACTGAACAGCGCCCTCGGTACGCTGGGGGACGAAGCGAAAGAACAACAGCTGGCTGCCTTGATCCACCGGATCGAATCGATGCCGGGATGCATCCGTGATTACCGGGAATGGCTGAAGGAGCAAGGAGTGGACACAACGGGCATGTATCCGATGGGGAGGGCTGAAAGCGTGATGAGCCAGTTGGCGTATCGGGTGAAATACCGCCGCAGTTGGACAGACAAGGGACTCAGGGCGTTTTTCAAGGCAATGATTGCCCGGATGGATGGGATTCGTCTTTTCGGACGTCGTTTCGGAGAAGAATCGTCGCATCCGGCGGAGGAAACGGCATCCACTAAACAGACGGTCGTGAACAAGGCGAAACAACGCGTCCGCCGTCTTCTTCCGGAGGTAACGCGGAATAACGTGCCATATTTACAGCAATCGTCCGGGACACCGATCTATCATGCCCTGTCTGAACTCAAAGGATGGTAAAAAAGGTATACATATCGATCTGTCATGGCAAGGGATGAGAGTTCGAAAGCGCTTACGGATAAAATTCAAAAAATGGTTCGCCAATCTATGACTTACACCTGTTTTCAGCGAACCAAAAAAGTTCCCACAAAATCTTGACTGACTCAAAAAGAGTTAACCTCTTTCTTTTTTGTGAAAAATATGTTATGATTTTAGACGAAATGACCAAATTGTTCATTTAGTCATTTCGAAGGATGAGGGATATGTCTATTGATCGAAAACAACAAATTATTGAAGCAGCTACTAAATCGTTTTCGTTATTCGGCTACAAGGCAACAACGATGGAGCAAATAGCGAAGCTCGCCAATGTCGGAAAAGGGACGATTTATACGTTTTTCAAAAATAAAGAAGATTTATTGGATGAAATTATTTCTTCGCTTATTTTAGAAATAAAAGAGGCGGCGGAGCAAGCGATGGATCCTAATCGTCCCTTTTCGGAAAACGTGCACCAGGCTTTATATCGCATTTTAGAGTTTCGCCAGCAGCATCAATTAACGGCGAAGCTTCTTCAAGAGGTTCGCAATGTCGGAACGGCGGCAGTCCAAGAAGTGATGAAAAAATTAGATTGGGCCATTATCGATTACATTCGTGAGAAAATCGAAATCGCTATAAAAAAAGGAGGAATTCGCGACTGCGATGCTGAAATTACAGCGTTTTTAATGTTAAAAGTATATATCGCATTAATTGTCGATTGGGAGCAAGATCATGATCCGCTGCCGAAAGAAAAAATTGCTGAACTATTTGAGCTTTATTTTTTGAAAGGATTGTCGAAATAGATAGTCCTTCTCTTTTTTGCTTAAAAATGACCAAATGGACAAATTGGTCAATTGTATAGAGGAGGGAGAAAATGCGAGGACTCTCATTATTATGGAAAGAGGCGCATGCGATTTTTCGTAATCGAAAGGCATTGATATCGATTATTGCTGTTATATGCATTCCGATATTATATAGTGGAATGTTTTTATGGGCGTTTTGGGATCCATACGCTCATCTGGATAAATTGCCTGTTGCTGTGGTGAACAACGACAAAGGAGCAGCGATGAACGGTGAAAAATTGGAAATTGGCGATAAGTTAGTAGAAAAGCTGAAAGAAAACAAGAAATTTGATTGGCATTTTGTTTCTGAAAAAGAAGCGGAAAAAGGATTGCAACATCAAAAGTATTATATGGCCATTGAAATTCCGGAAGATTTCTCGGAAAATGCTACGACTTTACAGAATGAACATCCAAAACCGATGAAACTCATCTATAAGCCAAACGAAGGATTTAACTTCCTATCGGCGCAAATTGGCGATAGTGCCGTAGAGAAGATTAAAGAAGAAGTTTCCAATACGGTGACAGAAACGTATGCGGAAGCGATGTTTGAAAATATCCGCGAGATGGCGAAAGGACTTGATCGGGCTAGCGAAGGTGCAAAACAGCTGCATGACGGCATTCAAAAAGCAAATGATGGCGGTGTCTCGCTGCAAAGCGGTCTGCATTCCGCGAAAGAAGGAAGCGGAAAATTAGCGAAAGGAGCGCATGCGGCAAAAAATGGTGCTAATGAGCTTTATAAAAACTTAAAACTGCTCGCTGAAAAATCGCTTACGTTTGAAAATGGATTGCAATCGGCTAGCGAAGGTGCTAATCAGCTAAACGCCGGGCTCTATCAGCTGCAAAATGGTTTTGCAAAAATGCAGGACGGCCATTCACGACTATTAGCTGGCGCGAAACAAGTGGAGAATGGTGCGAAACAACTGTCCGGCGGTCTTCATCAATCGCTTGATGGAATGCAACAAATGAAAGAAAACATTCCGCCATTAACACAAGGATCACAGAATTTACAAAATGGAGCACAAAAGCTTTCCGCATCGATGGAACAATGGAAGCAAGGGGCTGAGAAGACAAATAAAGGCGCTGTCCAAGTAAGCCAAGGATTGGAGAAAGCGGTAGCCCAATTGGACGCGTTAGCAGCACAAGCAACAGATCCAAAAGAAAAAATGCTATTACAAACTTTGAAAGAACAATTACTTCCTCTATCCGAAGGAAGCAAACAAGTCGCTCAAGGAATGGAACAGTTATCGAATAGTGCCGGTCAATTAAAAACAGGTGCGGATCAGCTTGCTGCGGGAGCTTCTAGGCTCCATAATGGCCAGCTTGCGTTAAGCGAAGGAGTCGAAAAGCTTTTAGCAGGCCAGCAACAATTAGCAAGCGGTGCTGACGCGCTTGTTGCCGGCCAGTCGGAAGTAGTGCAAGGATTAACAGTGTTTGGGGAAAAATTACAAGAAGGAAAAAATGGTGTTGATCAGTTAGTCGCGGGAAGTGATCGATTGTCTTCTGGGTTGCATCAGCTCGCCCAAGGATCAAACAAATTAAAAGATGGCGCGCATCAGCTTGCGGATGGGTCCGGAAAGCTTGCCGATGGCATGAATGACCTTGAAAATGGCGCTGTGTCGCTTTCCAACGGCATGAATCAACTTGCTAACGGTTCTGATCAGCTTGTAAGTGGAATGAAAAAATTAGAGGATGGATCGAATGAGTTGGCAGATAAACTAGCTGATGGCGCGAAAAAAGCGAGTGATGTCAAAGCAAATGATGATACTTATAAAATGTTTGCCGATCCAGTGAAAAAGAAAAATGAAAAAATGAATCATGTGCCAAACTATGGTACCGGATTTACACCATACTTCTTATCGCTAGGATTGTTTGTCGGCGCCCTTGTTTTGTCCATTGTGTTTCCATTGCGTGAACCAGCGGACGTGCCAAAATCAGGATTTAGCTGGTTTATTGGGAAATTTGGCATTTTAGTAGCCGTTGGGATTATCCAATCATTGCTGGCAGATGCCGTATTACTTGGAGCATTAGACATTCATGTCCAAAGTGTTCCTAGATTTATACTATTTACGATGATCACAAGCATTACGTTTATTGCGTTAATTCAATTCCTAGTGACGACGTTGGCAGATCCGGGGCGTTTTATTGCAATTGTTGTATTAATTTTGCAACTTACAACAAGTGCTGGAACGTTCCCGCTTGAATTGATTCCAGACGTATTGCAATACTTCAATGCTTGGTTGCCGATGACATATTCGGTGCTTGGATTTAAAGCGGTTATTTCTAGTGGAGATTTTGCGTTTATGTGGCATAACGCAGCTGTTTTAGCCTTGTTTATTGCCATTTTCATGGTAGGAACAATTTTATACTTTATTGCACAGCATAAACGTCAGTTTGATAAACAGATGAACGAAGCTTCCGAAGCGTAATGCTTTGGAAGCTTTTTTCATCTACGTTCAACGTTTATGAATGAAGCAGCGCGGACACATATAGATTCAATGACGATCCATACAAAAAAAATTAAAGATGCCTCTAGAGAGAAGCACCTTTACGTATATAGACAGAAACGTTTTTCGTGTTATTGATGATAAACGACGCCTAAACAATTAGTGCATGTGTTTCCGTAGCATTCATGCTGTTCTTCTATTTCTTTGCCGCATTGCACACATTTTTTTGGCGGTAGGTTTTTGAAAAATTCTAACACTTTTACTAACATTGCGATCGCCTCCGTTGTTTTGTTACTTGTATTGTATTATAACAGAATGTGATTTGTCAATAACTGTTTTAAAACAAATTTCGCCAAAGATGCAAAGTCCACTAAATTTATGTATGATGATAACAGATGAGTACATAAGGAGGAGTACGATGAAAGTTACGGTTATTGGCTATTGGGGAGGTTTTCCAGCAGCGAATGAAGCAACCTCCGGATATTTGTTTGAGCATGACGAATTTCGCTTGTTAGTGGATTGTGGAAGCGGCGTGCTTTCGAAATTGCAAAATTATGTATCTGTCGAAAAATTAAATGCGGTAATCGTATCTCATTATCATCATGACCATGTCGCGGATATCGGTCCATTGCAATATGCGCGGCTGATCAAAAAGAATCTTGGAGTACAATTGCCAGTGCTTCCGATTTACGGGCACCCATTTGATCAAGGGGAATTTGCCCGTCTAGCGCATGAGGGGATTACCGAAGCGGTTGCTTATGATCCGGAACGATCGCTTCAAGTCGGACCGTTTCACATTACCTTTATGAAGACAGTGCATCCAGTTACTTGTTATGCGATGCGAATTACAGCAGGAGATGCAACGGTCGTTTATACGGCTGATTCTAGCTATTTACCGGAGTTTGCGCCGTTTGCTGAAAATGCGGATTTGCTTATTTGTGAATGCAATTTTTACGCCGGGCAAAACGCCGCTCCCGCCGGCCATATGACGAGCGAAGAAGCAGCAATGATTGCCCGTGATGCAAACGTAACGGAACTATGGTTAACCCATTTGCCGCATTTTGGAGAGCATACGCAGCTTGTCAGCGAGGCAAATGCAGTGTTTTCCGGCAAAGTGCAGTTAGCGAAAACAGGACTAGTGTGGGAAAAATAGAAAAAGTTTATCCCCCATTCAGCCAATCAAAATGTTTTCTGGAAAAACAAACGACAGTGACTCAATTAGGAGAGCAAGCTTTTTCTTGCTCTCTTTTTTCTTTTTTCTTATAATAAAATCTAGTTAGAATTTTTTAAATTATAAAATGAATGATAATTCATTCAGTATCTTTTATGGGGGAGGGATTTTGGTGAATTTATCATCGCGGCTGGCAGAGGTAGCAGATCAATTGCCGAATAAGGAAGCGTATTGGTTTGAAGGTGAAAGTTGTACATATGGAGAGTTAGATGCGGCGATTTCCAAGTTTTCTAGCGGCCTGTATAACATGGGAATTCGACAAGGTGACCACATCGCCTTGTTAATCGGAAACTCACCATATTTCGTGATTGGATTATACGGAGCGTTGCGGTTAGGAGCAACCGTTATTCCGATTAATCCGATTTATACACCCGATGAAATCAGCTATATTTTGATGAATGGAGATGCAAAGGCGGTTATTGCCTTGGACTTACTCGTTCCGTTGTTTATACAAATGCAAGGACGCTTGCCGCTGCTAGAACATGTGATTATTTGCGAAACTCCGCAAGGAAAAGAAAAAGGAATTTCTTTGCCGGAACAAATGAAATCGTTTACAGATGTACTTCGATCTGGTGATGTGAACTTCCAAGGACCGAAGTTGGCGGATGATGATACCGCGGTAATTTTGTATACATCGGGGACGACAGGAAAACCAAAAGGAGCAATGTTGACCCATAAAAACTTATATAGCAACGCTCAAGATATTGCCAATTATTTAAAAATCAATGAAAACGATCGTGTTATTGCGACATTGCCGATGTTTCATGTCTTTTGTCTAACCGTCGCGCTGAATGCACCGCTAATGAATGGCGGAACGGTGATTATTGTTCCAAAGTTTAGTCCAGCGAAAATTTTCAACATTGCTCGGGAACAAAAAGCAACGATTTTTGCAGGTGTACCGACGATGTATAACTTCCTGTACCAATATGAAGGCGGAAGCGCGGACGATTTCCGTACGCTTCGTCTCTGCATCTCGGGCGGTTCTTCGATGCCGGTGGCGTTATTGAAAAACTTTGAGAAAAAATTCAAAGTGATCGTTTCGGAAGGATACGGATTGTCGGAAGCATCTCCCGTAACATGCTTTAACCCGCTCGATCGTCCGCGAAAACCTGGATCGATTGGAACAAGCATTATGAATGTCGAAAACAAAGTAGTGAACGAATTTGGCGAAGAAGTGCCAGTCGGAGAAGTCGGCGAACTAGTTGTCCGCGGTCCGAACGTCATGAAAGGTTACTACAAAATGCCGGAAGAAACAGCCCATGCGCTTCGTGACGGTTGGCTTTATACAGGAGATTTAGCAAGAATGGATGAAGAAGGATATTTCTACATTGTCGATCGGAAAAAAGATATGATTATCGTTGGCGGCTATAACGTATATCCGCGTGAAGTAGAAGAAGTTCTATACGGTCATCCAGATGTAGTGGAAGCGGCTGTAGTTGGCGCGCCTGATCCAGATTATGGAGAAACGGTGAAATGTTTTGTCGTTTCGAAAAATCCGCAATTAACGGAGGAAATGCTCATCGAATACTGCCGCAAGCATCTAGCAAAATATAAAGTTCCAAGCTCCATTGAGTTTTTAGATGAATTGCCGAAAAATACAACAGGAAAAATTTTGCGGCGTGCATTAAAAGAACTCTCATCGAAGTTGTAAAAAGTACCGAATTTTCGGTACTTTTATTTTTTTCTTAAAATATATAGTTGAAAATAGAATAATAAATTTATATAATTTAATGCATAAAAGCTAAAAAGTATAAAAGCGATAAAGTATTGTTTGCTAGGGGGATGGGATGATGAAAAAAAGGATTCAACAAATCGCAATGTTATGTTCGGCAAGTTTTTTATTATTGAGCGGGTGCGGTGCGAAAGAAACAAGTAAAAGTGAAGGAAACAAAGAGAAAACATATCGCATCGGGGTAACACAAATTGTGGAGCATCCATCATTGGACGAGGCGTTAAAAGGATTTAAGCAAGCGTTGAAAGATAAGGGGCTGTCCGTTTCCTATGATGTACAAATTGCCCAAGGAGATATGAACAATAACCAAACGATTGCCAATAATTTTGTTTCCGATCAAGTTGATTTAATTTTTGCTAACTCCACTCCAAGCGCTCAAGCAGCGTTGAATGCGACAAAAGATATTCCGATTGTGTTTACTTCTGTTACTGACCCGGTTGGAGCACAGCTTGTACAATCAATAGAAAAACCTGGAGGGAACGTCACTGGAACGACCGATACGCATCCTGATGCGATTCCGAAAACAGTGCAGTTTATTGATAAATACGTAAAAGGAAATCGCGTTGGCATGATTTATAACTCTGGAGAGCAAAATTCAGTGGCGCAAGTCGAAACCGTCAAAAAGGCGATGAAAGGAACAGATTTAAAAATTGTTCCTGTTTCTGTATCGACAACGGCTGAGGTGAAACAAGCAGCGGAATCACTTGTCGGCAAAGCGGACTGCATTTACATCATTACGGATAATACGGTTGTTTCCGCGCTCGAGTCGGTGATCCAAGTAGCAAGCGACCATGATATTCCATTGTTTGCCGGTGAATTAGATTCGGTGAAACGCGGCGGGTTTGCCGCTTACGGGTTTGACTATTATGACATTGGATATGAAGCAGGAGAGATGGCTGTACAAATTCTTAAAGATGACAAAAAACCATCTGATCTGCCTGTGCAATATCCGAAGAAGTTGAAGCTGCTTATTAACAAAAAAGCGGCAAAAGATATGGGCATCGAGCTTAACCCAGAATGGGATTCCATTGCAGAATATATTGAATAAATATAGTGCATCCCTCCTTTAAGGAGGGATGTACTTTCAAAGGACGGGAGCATTATGTCAACAGCGATTTTTAGTGCGATTGAAGCAGGATTTATTTATGCGATTATGGCGTTAGGAGTGTATTTATCGTTTCGTATTTTAGATTTTCCTGATTTAACGGTAGATGGAAGCTTTGTGACCGGGGCGGCGGTGGCGTCTGTGCTTATTATTAACGGAACGAATCCGTTTCTTGCCTCTGCCGCCGCGTTGTTAGTCGGGTTTGCTGCTGGTTCGATCACCGGAATATTGCATACGAAAGGGAAGATTAATCCGCTATTATCGGGAATTTTAATGATGATTGCACTTTATTCTATCAATCTGCGGATTATGGGGCGTTCGAACGTTCCGCTTTTACAGCAAGACACGGTAATGACGGCGATGACGGAAGCATGGCAAAATGCAGGGCTAGACAAAGCGATCAACAGCATGATCTCTTTTGCCGGGTTTGTACCGCGCACATGGGCGATTTTCGTGACGATGGCTTTTGTTGCCATAGTTATCAAACTGCTTCTTGATCAGTTGCTGAAAACGGAAATTGGCTTAGCACTGCGCGCAACGGGCGACAATAAGCAAATGGTTTCTAGCTTCTCCGCCAATACCGATTGGCTGACGATTTTTGGACTTGGCTTATCTAATGCGCTCGTTGCTTTTTCGGGAGCGCTTGTCGCGCAATATGGAGGGTTTAGCGATGTCGGTATGGGAATCGGCATGATTGTCATCGGGCTTGCTTCGGTCATTATCGGGGAAGCGTTGTTCGGAGCGCGTACGATTGCGCGTGCGACATTAGCGGTCATCGGTGGAGCGATTGTATACCGCGTCATTTTAGCGCTTGCCTTGCGTGTGCAGTTTTTGGAAACCGGAGACGTAAAGCTCATTACGGCGGTTATTGTAATAGTTGCTCTCATTGTTCCAAACATTGTCGCAGCGCAAAAAGAAAAACGGAGCAAAAAGCGCAAAACACAAGCACAAGAGAGGGGGGAGCGCGTTGCTGAAGCTCAAACAGATTACAAAAGTATTTAACGAGGGAACGATTGATGAAAAAGTAGCGTTGCAGCCGATTAACTTAACATTAGCTCCCGGTGATTTCGTCACGATCATCGGAAGCAATGGCGCGGGAAAATCGACGATGATGAACATTATTTCTGGCCGGCTCTTCCCCGACACTGGTTCTGTCTGGATTAATGGAAAAGATGTAACGGCACTGAGGGAACATGAACGCGCCCGCTATATCGGCCGCGTGTTTCAAGACCCGCTCGCCGGTACGGCGCCGAATATGACGATTGAAGAAAATTTGGCGCTTGCCTATAATCGCACGAAGCGGCGAACGCTCAAATTCGGGGTGACGAAAAAACGGCGCGATTTTTTCCGTGAGACGCTCGAGACGCTTCATCTTGGCTTGGAAAACCGCTTAACCGCGAAAGTCGGGCTATTGTCTGGAGGAGAACGCCAAGCGTTGTCGCTTTTAATGGCCACATTTACGAAACCGGATTTGCTCCTTTTGGATGAGCATACGGCGGCGCTTGATCCAGCGCGTGCAGAGTTAATTACGGAGCTGACGAAAGAAATCGTAGAAAAATATAAACTGACGACATTAATGGTTACGCACAATATGGAACAAGCGCTTCGCTTGGGCAACCGTCTGATTATGATGGACCGGGGGCAAATTATTTTCGAAGCGAGCGGCAAAGAAAAGCAATCATTGACGGTTGAACGTCTATTACAAGAATTTCAGCGCATCCGCGGAAGCCAATTCGCTAGCGACCGCGCCGTGCTAGGATAATAGAAAAGCGGGGAACGATTCCCCGCTTTGTTATTTTGCGTTTTTGACAGCAAGCCCCGCCGCTTTTTCATATGCCGCTTGAAGTTTTCTTGTAACCTCTCCTGGCTTCCCGTCGGCAATGAGTTGCTCTTCGACTTGGATGATTGGAATAATGCTTGATGTGGTGCTTGTTAAAAACATTTCATCCGCTTGGGCAATATCTTCGATGGAAAACGCTTCTTCGACGAATGGAATGTGAAATAAATCGCAAAATTCTTTCACTTTCATGCGGATAATGCCGTTTAAAATGCGCTCTGTCGCTGGGTGGGTGTAAACTTTTCCGTCTTTGACAAGGAAAATGTTTGAGGAGCTGCCTTCGGTAATGTCTCCGTCTCGGTAAAAGATTGCCTCAAACGCCCCGCGTTCCGTTGCTTCTTGTTTTGCCAGCACGTTCGGTAGAAGATTTAAACTCTTAATATAGCAATATTCCCAGCGGACATCTCTTGTTAAAATCGTACGCACTCCATTTTCGATTTCTCGTATTTTTCTTGGCATTTCCCGAATATAGGCGTACAAATTCGGACGATTCTCGGCCGGAAACGCGTGGTTGCGTGGGAAGCTCCCTCTTGTCACCTGAAGATAGAGAATCGCGTCTTCTTTCACATTGTTCATTTCCCGCAGCAGTTCCAGCTTTTCCATCAGCACATCTTTGTCAAAAGGAACAGAAAGGCGAATCGCCGCCGCAGAACGGTATAGGCGGTCGATATGCTCCTCAAGCAAAAATACGTTCCTTGATAGATGCGCGCGACTTCATAAACCCCATCGCCAAACTGCAGCCCCCGTTCTTCCATTGGATAGGTTACTTCATGACGAGGAAGAAATTGTTTTTCCGTTAGTACGTACAGCTTTAACGTCATCGGTTCCAGCTCCTTTTTTCAGAAGTGTGAAAATTCAATTTATTATCAGTATATCACGAACAAAAAAGAGCAGCTTATAGCAATTCTTTTTTTTACTAAGGTGATACCCATCTTCATCAATATGTCCCCTATAAAACATTGCTGGAATATAGAAAGACATGCCGCCGTTTTGATTGATGCTTTTTCGTTATTTAACAAGAGATTGGGAATCTGTGAAGGAGAGATCGCAGTTCTAATATATCCCCGTCGAATCATGATGAACTGATTATTGCAAAAAATAAACAATTTTTAGATAATATTACGTAAAGCTAGACAGAAACGGGGGATTCATCGTGGAAACGACATTGGCAGCGGGAAAATCATCGCCGTTTCGCCAAGGCGTGCAAGCAGGGGTGACGATTGCGATTGGCTATATGCCGATTGCGCTGATGTTTGGGTTTCTCGCGAAAACAACGGGATTAACGCCCGCGGAAACGGTGCTGATGAGCGTTATTGTGTTTGCTGGAGCTTCCCAGTACATTGCGTTAAACTTGCTTTCCATTGGCACGGGAATGTTTGAAATTGTGTTGACAACGTTTATTTTAAACATTCGCCATTTTCTTATGTCGGCTTCGTTAAATGAAAAAGCGGAACCGGACGTTCTTTGGAAAAAGGCGCTCTATGCATTTGGCATTACGGACGAAACGTTTTCCGTGGCGGCGATGAAAGAAGGGACCGTGACCGCCTCTTATATGTTTGGACTTATTTTGATGTCATACGGCAGCTGGGTGGTGAATTCGGGCATCGGTTATCTTGTCGGCGACAGCTTGCCGCAAAGCTTGCAAAAAAGCATGTCGGTCGCTCTATATGCGATGTTTATCGGTTTGCTCGTTCCAGCGTTGAAAAAGCAGCGAAAAATCATTTTGCTTGCGGGAATGGCCGCAGTCATCAATTCGCTATGCATGCTTCTCTTGCATATTTCCAAAGGGTGGTCAATTGTGATTGCGACATTAGCGGCAGCAATTGCCGTGCAATGTTTCGCGAAAGAAAGTGAGGCGGAACAAGATGAATAGCGCGATCGTTTGGATGATTATCGGTATGGGGCTTGTGACATATATTCCGCGTATGCTTCCGCTTGTCGTGTTTCAGCGCGTCAAGCTGCCGCTGTTTTGGCAAGGTGTCTTGAAAAACGTTCCGTATGCGACGTTAGGTGCGCTTATCGTTCCAGGAATCTTTTTCATCCATGAAGATATTTGGTTTGGCATTCTTGGCTTTATAAGCGCATTTGTGGCGGCATGGCTCGGCGCGAACGTTATCATTGTCGTTCTCGTATCTGTGGCGGTGTTGAGCGTTTATGCGCTGCTTGCATAAATGGTCAATAGAATGATGAACGCAGTAAAAAGGTAAGCCAAACATATTTCTGTTCCTAATATGTGCTTACCTTTTTTATTGCTAAAATGGAAAGGCAGATGGAGTGGGAGTGGCGGCAACAGAATAAGAGTGCTTCGGTTGACACTCATATGTTGATAAAAGCAGAGAGCGCAGGAAACAAGCAATCGTCTTGTGAACAGTTTGATATATAAAATAAAAAGCTTCAGCTCATCACAAGACTGAAGCTTTTTACTAGGATGTTCCTTGTTTTATTTTATTTCGTCCATAATCGTCTCATAAACTTCCTGTACGTTAAATCGTTCTTTTCCCATGCCAAATTGTTCAATAACGCGCCCGTTTTCATCTAATAAGTAGGTTAACGTCGTATGGACAAGCATGCCGTTTCCAGGGTCGCGATATTGGAAATCAAAAGCATCGGCGACTTTTTTTGTATCTGCTTCATTTCCCCGCAAAAACAGCCAGCCTTCATTGCCGTTGGTGACTCCGTACGATTTCGCATATGCTTGCAGCTTTTCCGGAGTATCCCGCTTCGGATCGATGGTAATCGTAATAAACTCGACATTTTTCCCAAACACGTGCTCTTTTTCTAGTTTTGCGCGTAATTTTGTCATTTGAAATGTCGTATTCGGACAAACGTCCGGGCAATTTGTATACATAAATTCAAGCAAGCGAACTTTCGGTTTCATATCACTAAAACGATATTCATCCCCCCATGCTGTTTCCATTACAACATCGCTAGGCAGTTCCATCTTTGCCTGCCGATATACGGTGAAATAAAATGCTCCGGCACCAACACAAAGAATAAACAAGATGGTTAGCGATAAATACAATTTTTTCACCATTATCACTCTCCTATGTTTATCATACAGGAAAATAGTCATTTATACGGATGATATTTGTGACAGTTCTTTGGCGTTCTAATTATGGCGAAGTTGATTACACTAAAAATAGCAGTGTTGGTTGCTAAAAAGGAGGTTGCAAGTAATGAAAAAGTCGTTCGTTGGATACTCTTCGTTTATGTGCTGTATGGAATAGGAATGGCATGGTATTTATTCGTTGCTGATACATCGATTCCGCCAGAGTGGAAAGGAACGAGCGCCGATCCGTCGACATTTTTAACACCAAAAGAGCAAATGTTAAGCGAAGAATATTCGAGGTGGAAGGATCTTTTATTTTTTCTCGCCGTTCCGTACGAATGGCTAATTTATTTTTGTCTCTTGGCGCTCGGTGTTGCTAAAGCGTTGCAAACGTGGGTGGAGCGAGCAACAAAGTGGTTTACGCTTCGATCCGTCCTATATGTATTTTGGTTATCCCTCATTGTGGCGGCATTTTCGCTTCCTCTAAATTTTGTCGGCTATCATCTTTCCCGCGCATATGGCATTAGCACGCAATCGGTATCAAGTTGGTTGAAGGATGAGCTGACCAATTTTTTTGTTGATACGGTGCTGTTTATGTTGATTGCAACAGTATTGTATTGGCTCCTTCGCCGCTTTGAAAGGCGCTGGTGGCTGTATGCGTGGGTGTTATGCGTGCCATTTATGATTTTTTTTATGTTCATTCAGCCGGTTTACGGAAAAAACAGTGACAAAGCAAAAAAGATTTCCTTTTTGAAATTCTTTTTAAAAAATTTCAAAAAAACTGTTTTCTTTTTTGTGATTCTGTTATATAATAACAACGTACAAAACGATAATGTATTATAACAATAGAGATGGGGGAAGAGAAATGGCTAGTTTTGAAGAACGTGTAAAACAATTGGAAGAAAGTTGGAAAAATGAGGAGCGTTGGAAAGGGATTGTTCGTCCTTATAGCGCAGAAGATGTCATTAAATTGCGCGGCTCGATTGATATTGAATATACATTAGCTCGTCGCGGAGCAGAGAAACTTTGGAAATTGCTAAATACGGAAGATTACATCAATGCCCTTGGGGCGTTAACTGGAAACCAAGCAGTTCAGCAAGTGAAAGCCGGTTTAAAAGCGATTTATTTAAGCGGATGGCAAGTAGCGGCAGATGCAAACCTTGCAGGGCAAATGTATCCAGATCAAAGCTTATATCCGTCCAATAGCGTACCTCATGTGGTGAAACGGATTAATCAAGCGTTGCAACGTGCCGATCAAATTCAATATTTGGAACAAAGCGGAGATGTCGATTATTTCGTACCGATTGTTGCTGACGCAGAAGCAGGTTTTGGTGGTCAATTAAATGTGTTTGAATTGATGAAAGCGATGATTGAAGCAGGTGCAGCAGGTGTTCACTTCGAAGACCAGCTTTCTTCGGAGAAAAAATGCGGTCACTTAGGCGGAAAAGTGTTGCTTCCAACGCAAACAGCGGTACGTAACTTAATTGCGGCACGTCTTGCAGCAGACGTCATGGGTGTACCGACTGTGTTGATTGCACGTACAGATGCGAATGCGGCGGATTTAATCACGAGCGATATCGACCCTCGTGACCAGGAATTTATTACTGGTGAACGGACACCGGAAGGATTTTACCGCACGAGAGCAGGGCTTGACCAAGCGATTGCTCGCGGCTTAGCGTATGCGCCGTATGCAGATTTAATCTGGTGCGAAACAAGCGAGCCAAACTTAGAAGAAGCGCGTCGTTTCGCAGAAGCGATTCATGAAAAATTCCCAGGCAAAATGCTCGCTTACAACTGCTCGCCATCATTTAACTGGAAGAGAAAATTGGACGACGAAACGATTGCAAACTTCCAAAAAGAACTCGCAAAAATGGGCTACAAATTCCAATTCGTTACACTCGCTGGTTTCCATACATTAAACTACAGCATGTTCGAATTGGCACGCGGATACAAAGAGCGTGGTATGGCGGCATATGCAGAATTACAACAAGCAGAATTTGCCGCAGAAAAATATGGTTATACGGCAACAAGACATCAACGCGAAGTTGGTACTGGTTACTTCGACGAAGTAGCGCAAGTGATTTCCGGCGGCCAAGCATCAACGGTCGCGTTGAAAGGTTCGACAGAAGAAGAACAATTTACGACAGCATAAGGGAAAAATGGGGGATTTCATATAGAAGAAACAAGGGCATGCTTGATATAAGCGTGCCCTTTTGTTATCGAGTGATATATAGAAATGATAAAATTAGACAAGAAAGCATACATGTTCCTGTAAAAATATGTTAGAGAATCATATGATCGCTTTTTATGGTTGCCTTCCCAATGAAATATTACAAATAACAATGTGCCTTCTGGTTTTGTATAATTTGGAAATACTAACACATCCTAAACATGGGAGGCGATTATCATATGCAAAAGGAAAATGAAAAAAGAGAAATGCCATTTGAGCCAACGTTGCATCCAGAGTTTCGCATAAGTACAGATTTTCATTTTCAGCAGGCATTTTTGAATGAGGAAACATATGCTGGAGGTTCGATTGGCGAGCATACAGCTATTGAACAAGCAAATGAATATTTAGCGGAAGAAGAAATTCGGCAAACATTTCATAATTCATGAACCTCTTCCGCTTTCATTCCATTAATAAGTGGAAGAGTTCGCGAGAGATTAGTCATTCTAAAAACACCTTTCTCCCATGACTTTGGTCATGGGATTTATTATTTAACGTGATTTTCATCATAAAAATTGTTCATTATTTTTTGAAAATATAGAAAAATATAACTATTAATGATATGATGGAATTAGGTACAATGTATAAGAGAGGAGAGAAATTTGTAATGAAAGTAAATGAGTTTATCGTCCTGAATAAATTTATTATTAGCCGCTATACCATGGCGGTTTTACCGCATCACTTACATGGTAATTTCTACGCAAAAGTTGTGGAAGAAGATGGCGAGTATATTGTTAAAATGAGGCCAATTGATATTATTAAACGCAGCTGCGACTATTATGGTTCTAGTTTTCGAGGCAGAAAAGAAGGCACCCGAGCTGTCATCGGCATTACGCATAAAGCGCCGATCGCAATCGAACCGCTCAACGAAATTTACGTTTTCCCAACGATTTCCCCTAGTGATCCCCGCTGTGTTTGGCTATCACACATTCACGTATATAAATATGAGCCCACAAAAAATGATCAAACAATCGTCTATTTTACCAACGAAAAAAGTATTTTACTTGATGTTTCCTACCACTCTTTTGTCAATCAACTTTATCGTACGGCACAGCTCAGAACGAAACTAACAGAGCGAATGGAAGCAAGAGAACGTAAACTGCAGTATGTGTTTCGGATGAATCATTCTAAAGGGTGGTTGCAGCAATAGTTTTTTAAAAAGCCGAAAAATCTCCCACTTCAGCGGATTTTCTTCATCGCAAGTAAGTGGGAGAAAAACGGCTCTTGCAGCTGTTATTTTTTCATTACTATTATTACTATTTAATCATTTTCCATTGTTTTGATCATTCATATCCATAAAGATTAGTTCAAATTCCCCTTAGAAGTGTGTAAAATAAATATATAGCATAATATGAATGGGGAGTATAAATGGACATCGAAGCAATCAAACAATGGTTTACCCTTGACAACGCACTATCCATGCTGGAGCAGTATCGCTCCTTTGGAGTGTTCCCAGGAATTGCAGCAACGTTGTTGGAATCGTTTTTTCCTGTTTTACCAATGTTTGTTTTCGTTATGGCAAATGCGGCAGCATTTGGTTTGTGGAAAGGTTTCCTTATTTCGTGGATCGGCGCCTGTCTCGGTTCCATTCTCGTTTTTTGGCTTACACGAAAAATTGGACAAAAGCGTTTTTTTCGTTTTGTAAGCCGCCATCGAAAAGTCAGGCAGTTTATGCACTGGATTGAGCGTCATGGTTTTGGCCCAGTGTTTTTAATATATTGTTTTCCGTTTACTCCATCAGCGGTCGTCAATGTTGTTGCAGGGTTGTCGCGGATAAGCCAGCAGCAATTTATTTTAGCCGTATTATTGGGAAAGATGGTAATGATTTTTACAATTAGTTTTATTGGATATGATATTGCCGCGCTTGTGAAACAGCCGTTGCGTACAGTCGCGATAGCGGTTGTTATCGCAATGTTATGGTATGCTGGAAAGAAAGTGGAAGCGAAGTTTTCGATAACTGAAAAACGGTATAATGAGGGAGATGGATAATGGCAGGTGGCGATTGGAACATGGGGGAGAAGAGACGGCGGTGGCGCAGGTCATTTCTTTTCGGAGGTGCACTCACTTTTATTTTGGTATTACGGTTTCTTTGCTTCACCAACTATATGGTGGAGGGGAAATCGATGATGCCGACATTGCAAGAAGGAAATTTGTTGATTGTAAATAAACTAAGTTATCAAATTGGCGATATTCATCGGTTTGATGTTGTCGTCTTTCATGCGAACGAAAAGGAAGATTACGTAAAACGCGTGATCGGACTGCCTGGTGATCAAATTGAATATAAAAATGATGTGCTATATATTAACGGAAAAAAAACCAATGAACCGTATTTACAACCGTATAAACAAAAATTGATTGGCGGAAAGTTGACGGGAGATTTTACGCTGGAAGAACTTACAGGGAAAAAGAGAGTGCCGGAAGGATATATTTTTGTCCTTGGCGATAACCGGTTAAGCAGCTGGGACAGCCGGCATTTCGGATTCGTGAAAATAAGTCAAGTAGTAGGAAAAGTTGATTTGCGCTATTGGCCTGTTCAACAATTTTCTGTCCGATTTTGATATAGTTTAAAAATTTTGTTTGGAGTGGAAATGAATTTCTATTTGCGGCAGTAAACGCATGGCTATAAAATGATAGAAGAACGGACGCCTTTGGAACGAGGGGAAGTGTAAAACGGTTTTTTAGTTTATCGCTTGGCGAAAACTTCAAATCGCTTGAGTTCAAACGAAGTGAAGTGGCGGGGAGTTCGCGTAAAAGGTATTCATCGATGCGGTATAGCTCGTGAATACTATTTTTTCTTCCAGAATACGAACATATGTGCTAAAATGAAGGAAATAATAGAAAATGAAGGTGATATCGATGTCGCTTCGATTTCTTTTAGGAAGATCGGGAAGTGGAAAAACAACAACGTGCTTAAATGAAATTCGTCGTAAATTAAAAGAAGAGCCAAAAGGGAATCCGATTATTTATCTTGTTCCAGAGCAAATGACGTTTCAATCAGAATATGCGTTAATACATACACCAGGATTAGGCGGAATGATCCGGGCGCAAGTTTTTAGCTTTACACGGTTAGCATGGCGTATTTTGCAGGAAACTGGCGGAATGAGTCGATACCATGTGAATGATATCGGAATGCAGATGATGATTCGAAAAATTGTCGAACAAAAGAAACAACAATTGAAATTATTTGGCCGCGCCGTTGATAAAACAGGCTTTATCAAACAGCTTCACGACATGATTACAGAATGTAAACGTTATTGTGTTACTCCACAGCATCTTCGCGAACATGTAAAAGCGCTGACGGAACAAGGAAAAAAGCCGGCTGAAAAGGTGTTAGCCGATAAATTAAACGATATATCCATCATTTATGAGGAACTGGAGAGAAGTTTATTGAACCATTACATAGATTCGGAGGATTATTTGCGGTTGCTTTCCGAAAAAATCCCGCAATCCCGCTATTTGCGTAATGCAGAAATCTATATTGATGGGTTTCACCAATTTACACCACAGGAGTATATGGTGCTTGAACAGCTGCTTATTCATTGTAAACGTGTTACTGTGGCATTAACAGTAGATGCGCCTTACGATGACCGATTGCCAAATGAATTGCATTTATTTTATTTAACGGCAAAAACTTATCATGATATTCGCCAAATGGCGCTCTTAAATGATGTTGCCATCGAAGAAACCATGATTTTAGATAGAAATATGCGCCATCAAGAAAAAGCGCTTGCTCATCTTGAAGCGTATTATCATGAGCGCCCCGCGGTTGTCTATTCAGAAGAGACAGAGGCGGTTAATGTGTATGAAGCGGCAAACCGCCGCACGGAAATCGAAGCGATTGCTCGAGAAATCGTTCATCTTGTGCGTGACAAAGGATATCGTTATCGTGATATTGCTTTGATTGTTCGCAATACGGAAGATTATCGCGATTTAGTGAAAAACATTTTTTATGATTTTCATATTCCTTATTTTATGGATGAAAAAGAGCCGATGCATCATCACCCGCTTATTGAATTGCTGCGGGCCAGCATGGAAATTATTACATCGCGCTGGCGTTATGAATCGGTATTTCGCGCCATTAAAACCGATTTATTATTTCCAGTGGAAGAAGATATCGTTGCGTTGCGAGAAGCGATGGACCAGCTAGAAAATTATGTTCTCGCATATGGAATTAAAGGAGAAAAATGGACAAATGGTGAACGTTGGACATACCGCCGCTACCAGGCATTAGAAGGATTATCCATCCCGCAAACAGATGAGGAAAAGCAATACGAAGAAAAGTTAAACGAATGGCGTGATATAATTGCAGCTCCGCTCTCTAAGCTAGAGCGCCGAATGCGTAGAGCGAAAGATGGAAAAAGCCTTTGTGAAGCGATTTATTTATTCTTAGAAGAATTACAAATTCCTAGAAAACTAGAAAAAATGAGCAAAGAAGCGGAAGAACAAGGCAGGTTGATGGAAGCAAGACAGCATGAGCAAGTATGGAATGCGGTGATTGATTTATTAAACCAATATGTAGAAATGTTAGGAGATGAATCGATACCGGTAGCAGAGTTTGCGAAAATCATCGAAACAGGGCTTGACCGTCTCGAATTTTCGCTTGTTCCACCCGCGATGGACCAAGTGATTATTGCCCAATTAGATCGTTCTCGTCTTATTGATGTAAAATGCGCGTTTATTATTGGCGTAAATGAAGGTATCATTCCGGCGAAAGCAAAAGAAGACGGATTGCTGGCGGAAACGGAACGGGAACTTTTACAGCAGTTTGGAACGAGAGTTGCTCCAGGAGGAAGAGAACAATTATTTTATGAACCGTTTTTCATTTATTTAGCATTAACGAGTCCAAGCGAGCGTCTATATGTGACCTATCCGCTGGCAAATGAAGAAGGAAAAGCGCTCTCTCCTTCGATCATTATTAAGCATCTTACTGATTTATTCCCGAATTTGCAAAAGCGTGTCTGCGGAA
The DNA here is from genome assembly GCF_027942335.1 of Geobacillus sp. CX412. NCBI lineage: Bacteria > Bacillati > Bacillota > Bacilli > Caryophanales > Anoxybacillaceae > Geobacillus > Geobacillus sp. CX412. The sequence continues at coordinate 2,791,340 of NZ_CP103461.1, read as the reverse complement.
ATGATCCGCTTGATGCGCCGTTTGCGGAACAACATGAATTTGTCACTGTTCCGCGTGCGACGTTAACATATCTTGTAACACAACTGCAAGCATGGAAACGGAATTACTCGATTGCGCCGCTTTGGTGGGATGTATATAACTTTTACGTAAGTGATCAACAATGGAGAAGTCACGCGCGCAAAGCGATTGCAGGGGTATTTTATACGAATGAGGCAACGCCGTTGAAAAAAGAAATTAGCAAGCGATTGTACGGCAAAAAAATTCAGGCGAGCGTATCGCGCATGGAGCAATTTCAAAAATGCCCGTTTTCCCATTTTGTTTCCCATGGCTTACGGTTAAAGGAACGGGCTGTTTTTCGGCTCGATGCTCCTGACATTGGACAACTATTTCACTCTGCGCTGAAAATTATTTCCGACCGCCTTCGCGAAGCAAAAATTGATTGGCGCCATTTGTCCAAACAGCAGTGTGAGCAGCTGTCAATGGAAGCGGTGGAACAAATCGCACCGCTCATTCAGCAGCAAATATTGCTTAGTTCCAATCGCTACTATTATATGAAACGAAAGCTGCAAAACGTTATTGCGCGGACAACGAATGTATTAAGCGAGCACGCGAAAGCAAGCAGTTTTGTGCCGATTGGCCTTGAGTTGGAGTTTGGACCAAATGGCGTGCTTCCACCGCTTACGTTCCGGCTTCCGGACGGTACGGTGATGGAGCTTGTCGGACGAATTGACCGCGTTGATAAAGCGGAAAGTTCAAGGGGAGTGCTATTGCGCGTCATTGACTATAAATCTAGCGCCAAAACGCTGAATTTAACGGAAATATATTACGGCCTTGCGCTGCAAATGCTCACTTACTTGGACATTGTGCTCACTTATGCAGAACAGCTAGTCGGCAAGGAAGCTTTTCCGGCCGGGATTCTTTATTTCCATGTGCACAATCCAATTATTAAAAGCGATCAGCTCCTTTATGATGAAAAAGAAGTGGAACGAAAACTGTTGGAACAATTTAAAATGCGCGGGCTTTTGCTCGGGGATGTGGAAGCAATCCGCTTGATGGACACGCAAATGGAGGAAGGAAAATGGTCGTTAATCGTTCCAGCCCAAATTACGAAAAAAGGCGCTATTCATTCCAGCTCATCGGTGGTCAGTGAAGAAGATTTTTCGCGTCTTCGCCAACATATCCGCCAGCTGTTTCAAACCATTGGCATTCAAATCGTCGACGGAATCGTCGACATTTCGCCATACAAGTTAAATGAACAGACGCCTTGCGAGTTTTGTGCATTTAAGTCGGTTTGTCAGTTTGATGAATCGTTTTCAAATAATCGCTATCGCTTGTTAGTTCCGGAAGAAAACCGCGAAATTGTTCAAAAATTTTCAGAAGGGAAGGACTGAAATGAATATCGTTTTTCGTCCGAAACCGAAGGAAAGTCAGTGGACGGATGAACAATGGAAGGCTATTGTTGCGGATGGCCAAGACATTTTAGTGGCAGCGGCGGCAGGATCAGGGAAAACAGCGGTGCTTGTCGAACGGATTATCCAAAAAATTACGGCGAAAGAAGACCCGATTGATGTCGACCGGCTTCTTGTTGTGACGTTTACCAACGCTTCTGCGGCCGAAATGAAAACGAGAATTGCCGAGGCGATCGAACGCGAGCTGGATAAACAGCCAAACTCGCTCCATTTGCGCAGACAGCTTAGTTTGTTGAATCGTGCTTCGATTTCAACAATTCACTCCTTTTGTTTGGACGTTATTCGCAAATATTACTATTTGATCGATATTGATCCCGTATTTCGCATTGCTGATGATACGGAAATGGAATTGCTGAAAGAAGAAGTGATGGAAGAACTCTTGGAAGAAGAGTACGGAAAAGCCGATAATGAGCTGTTTTTCGAAGTGGTGGACCGTTATACAGGGGACCGGAGCGACGCTGAGCTGCAAGAAATGATTTTGGCTATCTATGAATTTTCCCGGTCGCATCCGGAACCATATAGATGGCTTGACCAGCTTGTTGCGATGTATGACATAGACGAGGATACTCCATTAACGCAGCTTCCGTATATTTCTTACTTAAGAAAATATGTAGAGATGGAATTGGCAGCGGCAAAACGCCTTATTGCAAGAGCTTTACAACTGGCTCATTTGCCTGGAGGGCCGTTGCCGCGAGCTGAAAATTATCGCGATGATTTGCAGCTTATCGCCCATTTAGAAGCATTGTTAGACCGCTCATGGGACGAGCTATATGAAGCGATGAAGTCGTTGTCGTTATCGCGTTTAAAATCGTGCCGCGGCGACGAATACGATCCGCAGCTCGTGGAAGAAGCAAAATCATTGCGCGATCAAGCAAAAAAGAAATTGGAATCGTTGCGGGACAATGTATTTTCTCTCCGCCCGACTACATGGCTTCGCCATATGCGGGAGATGAAACCGGTCGTTGAAACGATTGTTCGGTTAGTAAAACAATTTACGGAAATGTTTCAAGCACGCAAGCGTGAAAAAGGAATCGTCGATTTTTCGGATTTGGAGCATTATTGTTTGCAAATTTTGCGTCATCCAGATTCAACTGACGGACAATGGCTTCCGTCTGACGCTGCTTTGGATTATCGCGCTCAATTTGTTGAAGTGCTTGTTGACGAATATCAAGATACGAACATGGTGCAAGAAGCGATATTGCGGCTTGTGACAAAAGGAAATGAACATACCGGAAATTTATTTATGGTAGGTGACGTAAAACAATCAATTTATCGCTTTCGCTTGGCGGAGCCGATGTTATTTTTAAGCAAATATAAACGGTTTACGGCAGACGGTAAGCAATCGGGAATGAAAATTGACTTATCCAATAACTTTCGCAGCCGCGCGGAAATTTTGCATGGAACGAACTTTATTTTTAAACAAATTATGAGCGAAACAGTCGGGGAGATGGAATATGACGAAGCGGCGGAATTAAAATATGGCGCCGTTGACTATCCGGACAATGAGCAGGCAGTGCCGGAATTGATCATTATTGACCGAAATAGCAAAGACGACGAAGAAACCGGGGAGTTTGACACGAATGATCTAGCAGCAGCACAGCTAGAAGCGCGCATGATGGCAAAAAAAATAAAGGAAATCGTCTCCGAGCCGTTTCACGTTTACGATCGCAAAGCAAAACGAATGCGTCGCGCCATGTATCGAGACATCGTTATTCTTCTCCGTTCCATGACGGCCGCTCCGCAAATAATGGAAGAATTTCGCGCGCAAGGTATTCCGGTGTATGCGGATCTATCTTCTGGATATTTCCAAGCGACAGAAATATCTATCATGCTGTCACTATTAAAAGTGATCGATAATCCATATCAAGACATACCGCTTGCGTCGGTTTTGCGTTCTCCAATTGTCGGTTTGAATGAAAATGAATTAGCGCTTATTCGCATTCATGAGAAAAAAGGCACGTTTTATGAGGCAATGGTGTCATTTTTGACTAAAACGGTGGATGACAAAGAAGAAGCAGCGTTGCAACAAAAATTGCGCCTGTTTTACGAACAGCTAAAACATTGGCGGACAATGGCGCGTCAGCGTTCGTTGGCGGATATTATTTGGCAGCTATATCGGGATACGCAATTTTACGATTTTGTCGGTGGTTTGCCTGGCGGGAAACAACGACAAGCGAATTTGCGCGCGCTTTATGACCGAGCTCGGCAATATGAAACGACGTCATTTCGAGGATTGTTTCGCTTTTTACGGTTTATTGAACGCCTGCAAAATCGCGGAGATGATTTAGGTGCGGCCCGCTCCCTTGGCGAACAAGAAGATGTTGTTCGCATTATGACGATTCATAGCAGCAAAGGGCTTGAATTTCCAATCGTTTTTATTGCAGGGCTATCGCGTCCGTTTAATACGCGAGACTTATATGAATCGTATTTGCTTGATAAAGAACTCGGGTTTGCGGCGAGATTTGTAGATCCAAAGCTGCGCATCAGCTATCCGACATTGCCGCAAATCGCGATAAAACAGAAGAAACGGCTCGATTTTTTAGCGGAAGAAATGCGAATTTTATATGTTGCGTTAACAAGGGCAAAAGAGAAACTATATTTAATCGCAGCGGTGAAAGATGCGGAAAAAGAAGTAGCAAAATGGAAAAGCACTGCGATGGAAGAAGAGTGGCTTTTGCCGGATGATGTCCGTGCTTCTGCGCGTTGTTACTTAGATTGGATCGGAAGAGCGCTCATCCGCCATCGTGACGGGCGAAACTTCGGTGATTTGTCCTATGTATGTGAGAAAATCGCTTCCCATCCGTCTATTTGGCATATGGAAGTCATTCCGGCGAGCCAATTGTATGACGTGGATAAAGAAGCCGAGCAGATGGATGAGCAAATAATCACCGCGTTAAAACGAGGAGAGCGTGTTCCGAACGCGGGGGAATGGAAGGAAGAGGTTGATCGCCTTCTTTCGTGGGAATACGCATATGAAAAAGAAATGCTTGTCCGTGCGAAGCAAACGGTATCTGAGTTAAAACGACATCGTGAAATTTTTGGGGAAAATGCCGACCGAATGCCGCTTCATTCATTTTCCACACCGCTGTTTGAGCGTCCAATGTTTATGAGAGAGAAAACATTGACACCGGCAGAAAAAGGAACGGCAATGCATATTGTGATGCAGCAAGTCGATTTGACAGCACCAATTACGGAAGAGACGGTTCGTGAACAAATAGCCAAATTAGTTCAAATGGAGCTGCTAACACACGAACAGGCGGAAGCGATCGATATTTCGAGCGTTGTTGCGTTTTTCGACACAGAAATCGGCAAGCGCCTACGTGCCGCAGACGAAGTGTATCGTGAAGTGCCGTTTAGCTTGGCGCTGCCGGCAAAAGAAGTATATGAAGATGGTGTTGGCGAAGAAAGAAAAGTTCTTGTTCAAGGCGTCATTGATTGTTTATTTGCTGACGAAAAAGGACTTGTATTAATCGACTTTAAAACAGACACCGTAACTAATCGGTTCGCAGGAGGTTGGCATGAAGCAAAACAGGTGATAATATCCCGCTATAAAACACAAATGCAGTTATACCGTCGCGCTGTAGAACAAATTTGGAAAATCAATGTAGATGAATGTTATTTATATTTATTTGATGGCTCACATCTTATTTCCATATAGAAACTAGAAACGGAAAAGAGGATCTCCTCTTTTCCGAATACTTTCTAGAAAGAAAGGAACGGAAAGCGTATGCGCATTTTACATACAGCCGACTGGCATTTAGGAAGAACGCTGGAAGGAAGAAGCCGTCTGCCGGAACAGGAACAATTTATTGATGAGCTTGTCGACATCGTGGAAAAAGAAAAAATTGATGTCGTGTTAATGGCGGGAGATGTGTTTGATTCTGTTAATCCGCCGGCAGCAGCTGAACAATTGTTTTACGAAAGTCTTGCCCGCCTTTCAGATAAAGGAAAACGTCCGGTTGCTGTTATTGCCGGTAACCATGACCATCCGGAGCGGATTAGCGCTGCTAGGAAATTAGTAGCCGATTACGGCATCCTTTTGCTAGGGTGGCCGGATACGACCGTCTATCGCATTGAAGTGCCAGCGCGAAATGAAACGATGATGCTCGCTCCGCTCCCGTATCCTTCTGAATCGCGTTTAGCAGAATTGCTGTCCAAAGAACATTCCGAAATTTCTTTGCGTGACCGATACGACGAGCGCATTCGCCATCTATTTGCAGCGATGTCCGCTTCGTTTTCGGAAAAGACGGTAAACATCGCAATGAGCCATATTTATGTGGCGGGAGGAAGTACATCCGATTCGGAACGGCCGATTGAAGTCGGTGGTGCTTACACAGTAGCTGCTACTAGTTTGCCAAAACAAGCTCAATATGTCGCGCTTGGCCATTTGCATCGGCCGCAAGATGTAAAACGTGCTGAAACGGCGGCGCGTTACTCTGGTTCACCGCTTGCATATAGCTTTTCTGAAGCGGGATACGCTAAATCTGTTACGATTGTCGATGTAAAACCAGGGGAAAAAGCGATAGTTTCCGAAATACCGTTGTCCTCTGGCAAACCGTTAGTAAGGTGGCAAGCAACCGAAGGAATTGCCCAAGTATATCGCTGGTGTGAAGAAGGAAAAGATCCATCTGCATGGATTGATTTGGAAATTCACCTTTCACAGCCGTTATCCATGGAGGAAATTTATCGATTGCGCAAGCTTCATTCTGGTTTTGTGCATATCCGTCCTGTCTTTCCAGAAAAAGAAGAGCATATAGAGAATCGGAAGCAAGAGCAATTATCATTAGAAGAAATGTTCCGCCGTTTTTATGAGCGCCAGACAGGCGGCGGCAAGGCGGACGACGAGCTTGTCCGATTATTTTTAGAACTGGTGGCGGAACAGGAAGAAGAGGGGGAGACGGAAGAGTGAAGCCGATTTCATTAACGATAGCGGGTTTGCACAGTTTTCGCGAGAAACAAACGATTGATTTTCAATCATTATGCGAAGGTGGCGTCTTTGGCATTTTCGGCCCAACTGGAAGCGGGAAATCGACGATTTTAGACGCGATTACACTTGCGTTATTTGGCAGTGTGGAACGTGCGCCAAACCATACGCAAGGAATTATGAATCATGCGGAAAATGAACTGTTCGTTTCTTTTACGTTTGAATTAGAAAATGCCACATGCACGAAGCGATATACGGTAGAGCGCAGCTTTAAACGTAGCGATGAATGGCGGTTAAAAAGCGGAATATGCCGGCTTATCGAAGTTGGCGCAGAAACCGTTGTGTTGGCGGATAAGTTGACGGAAGTCAATAAAGCGATAGAGCAATTGCTTGGTTTAACGATGAAAGATTTTACGCGCGCCGTCGTGCTGCCGCAAGGGAAATTCGCCGAATTTTTATCATTGAAAGGCGCCGAACGACGGCAGATGCTACAGCGCCTTTTTCATTTGGAACCATATGGAGACAAGTTAAATAAAAAATTGAAAGAAAAACTCGCTGCCATTTCTAATGAATTAAATGAAGTGATCGCTGAGAAGACAGGTTTAGGAGATGCATCGGAAGAAGCGCTTGAACGCGCGAAACAAGAGTTAGGAACATTACAAGAGTTATTGCAAAAGCGAAAAGCAGAATTACATGATATGGAAGCAACGATGGAACGAACGAAACAGTTATGGGCATGGCAAAGGGAAAAAGAAGAACTTGAAGCCGAACTAGCGCGCCTTGCCAGTGAAGAATCACATATTCGCTTATTAGAGAATAGAAAAGAACGCGCGGAACAAGCGGAACGAATGTGGCCATATCTCGAACAGTATGAAGAAGCGCGCCGGTTTGTGATCAATGCAGAGGAGAAACAAAAGGAATTACAGAAAAAACTCGTACAAGCTAAAGAACTTTATGAAAAAGCGATGCATCGTTATGAACGTATTCGGCAAGAAAAGGCCGCTTCCGAACCTCATTTATTAGCAAAAAAAGAACAGCTCACCCAAGCAAAACAGTTAGCGGCTCAAATCCATGCGTTAGAAACAGAATTAAACGAAATGAGGAAACAAATTCATTTGCTAGAAGAAGAAGAACGGAAAAAGCTTGTCGAATGGCAGGAAGCAGCAAAGTTGTATGAACGCGGGCTGGAAAAACAACAAATGTTAAAGGCAGAGCTGCAAAAATATGCAGCTTCTATAGAGCAAAAGGAAGTGGTTGAGCGGGCATACGATGAAAAACAGCAAATTGAAAGAATAACAGATGCGCTTCAAGATATTCAACAACGGCTGGCACAAAAACAAAAAGCGCAACAGCAGGCCAATAAGGAACGAGAAAAAAGAAGACAGCGCGCAGAGACGGCAAAAGAAAAATTGCACGTTTTGTTCCAAAAAATAGAAAAAGTCTATCATTCTGTCTGTGAGAGACAATGGCAGTTAGAAAAACGGTTGTATCGGTATGAACAACAGCTCGAGCAAGAACGCGAAAAAGCGGAGCAGGCGAAAACTGCAGAGATGGCAGCAATTCTTGCTAGACAACTTCGCCAAGGAGAACCATGTCCTGTCTGCGGGTCATGCGAACATCCGAATCCGTATGTATATGAGCACAATAACGTTAGCAGCGGGAAAATCGCTATATTGGAACAGCAGGTAAAACAAGGACAAACTTATATGCAAGTGTTGCACACATTAAAAGCACAGCTTGAACAATTGGCGCAATTTATTGGAAATGAGTGGACGTTCCAACGATTCGACGTAAGTAAATTAAAGGTTGAAGAAGATATCGATATTGCCGTGGAAGTGAAAGCACTTCAACAAGATTGTTTGCAATTAAAAGAAGCCCTTCAGCAGGCGCTGCAAAAGTGGCGTGATGCCGAATCGTCACAGCAAGCCATCGAGCAAGAATTAAGATTGCTAGAAAAAGATGTACAAGAATTACAAACGGAGCGGGAATATCGTTTCAATGAATACAATCAATTAGAAGCAAGCTGGCGTGAAAAATATACCGATTTTTCTTTGATACGATCGAAGCGCTCCGCAACCAAATGCGAAAACATGAAGAAATCGTTCGGCAATTGCAAAAACGAATCGATGACAGCATTCCGTTTCTTGAAACTAAATTAAATGAAAAAGAGCGATTAGCCCAACAGCAGCGAGAGCTGGAAACGGAAAAAGTCCGCCTTGTTTCCTTGTGGAAGGCTAAACAACAACTGGCAGATGACTATAAACAGCAGTTAATGGAAAAAGCAGGTGGAAAGCAAGTAGAAGAGCAACTTCTTCAAGTGGAAAAACAGCTGCTTTACTTAAAAAAAGAAGAAGAAGAAGCATATCAAAGATGGCTGCAGGCACAAAAACAATACCAAGCTCTAGAAACGGAAGCAAAAGCGATACAGCAGTCGTTGGAAGAAGGAAAAGAACGGTACGAAGAAGCGAAATTGCGTTGGCTTAATGAATTGAAAAAAACAACATTTGCCGATGAAAACGAAGTGAAAGAAGCAAAGGCGGCAGAAGAATTACGCCTCGAGTGGGAACAGCAAATCAAACATTATTGGCAGAAAGTGCAACATGCCCAGCATCGTCTTCAGCAGCTGACCGAAGCGATCGGTGGGGAAATGATTGATCAACAACAATGGGAACAATTGCAGACTGTATATGAACAAATAAAACAACAAGTAGATGAAGCCATGCAGCAAGTGGGTGCCGCGCAAAACAAAGTGGAAGAATTAACGGAAAAACATAAACGGTTTACGGAATTAGAGAAAAAACAACAAGAGTTAGCCGCTCTTATGGATCGTTATAAACATTTGCAGTCGATTTTAAAGGGAAACAGCTTTGTCGAATTTATGGCGGAAGAACAACTCATTCAAGTGACAAGAATGGCTTCCGAGCGATTAAGTTCGTTGACAAGACAGCGCTATTCATTGGAAGTCGACTCACAAGGAGGGTTTCTCATTCGCGATGATGCCAATGGCGGGGTAAAGCGTCCAGTGACAACATTATCAGGAGGAGAAACGTTTTTAACATCATTATCGCTCGCATTGGCGTTATCAGCACAAATTCAATTGCGTGGGGAATATCCGCTTCAGTTTTTCTTCTTGGACGAAGGGTTTGGCACGCTTGATGCGGAACTTCTTGATACGGTTATTTCTGCACTGGAAAAGCTTCATTCGCAGCGGCTTTCTGTCGGGGTAATCAGTCATGTGCAAGAAATTCGCTCCCGCCTGCCGAAGCGGCTTATTGTTGAGCCGGCGGAACCGTCTGGGCGAGGAACAAGAGTTAGATTAGAAGTCATGTAACTTTTACTAATAAAAATGCAAAGCAGCCATTTCCTGAAAAGGAGTGGCTGCTTTGCTAATTGTTTGCAGCAACATTGCTGTCAAACGTATCGGAGTCAAACGTGTTTGTTAAACTGATGCCGTTGTTTGTAATGATAAAATCCCCAGTATTAAATCCTCCTGAACCAGCCATTGTTTTTGTGGCTACTTTTGGAGCGATATAAAGACAATCCCCCATTTGCACAACTGCTCCACTGCTGACAGTATTAATTTTAATGGGTCCGACGACAGAAGGCATTATTTCTCATCCTTTGTTATTGATGAAGTGGTTTCTGTATTTGTCATAGAAGGCAATGAAGAATCCGGAGCAAGCTGACGAATATGTTTAATTCTTGCTTCCGCATCAACAGTAGAAGTCGATCCAATATGAACAACGGAAGAAGTGGAAACCGCTAACATACGAATGGAGCGAACGGAAATAACGGGAGATTGATGAAGGGTTTGAATGAAAATATCATTGCTGTTTGGCTGCAATTTGGGAATTGGTCTTGTAAAGATAGGAAAAATTTCTTCTCCTTCGCCCCCGAAAAATAATTCATATTGTCGTTGAACCGCTAAAACGCGAGAACGCGAAGTAATTTCCCGTGAATCACCGATTTGTAAAACAGAACTATAAACAACTGTTTCTCCATGAAAATATTCTACCATCGATGTTCGTTTCATGATTATTCTCCTCTTGGAGCGAGTGGGACGAATGGACCGATAATTAACGATTCCGGCGGCGTGTCGAAAGTGGAAGCGAGATTAATAACATCTGCATCTCCAACTAAAAAAATGGCGGAGCTTGTTATAGCTGTTAAGTGAATATCGCCAACATGGATATCGCGGTTAATCACTGTATAGTTCATTGTTCTCCCCTTGTTTTGGTAAATGTTTTAGAAAAAGGTCAAGCGATTGTTCAATATCTATCTTTACTTTTTGAAAAATTTCGTTTTCGACCGATTTATCATTGTCCGATGCAGGGACGTATCCGTTATTCATTTTTTGCTGTAAATAAAAATGGATTCGTTCGTCCACTTGTCGAGCGATGTCTTGCAAAATAAAATGTCGATACGTGTCATCAAGACGAAGTGCATATTGTTCTTCCAATTTCTTTAACGTTTCCTTTGCTTCCTTTTCTAAATAAGCATGAACTTTTTCTTGAATGGTGCGGAATAAGACTGGTTCCGGCTTTGGAACTATTGTTTTTTCAGGTTGAACGGCAAAATCTTCGATAGTGTTGCCAACACCGTTGGGAGTAATGCCAATATTTAATGTCCCTTCCAATGTTTCTACTTTTAATTGGTCAAATTTATATTCGATTCGTTCAATGGTTGTACGCGGTTGTTGTTGAAGTTCTATTAGTTGTTTTTCAAGGAGGAGAAGCCGCTGTTCTAACGATTGTATTTTTTTTGTTTGCCATGACAAGTAGCGCCGCAGTTTCGCAAAATAGTCATATAGGAACATAATGTTGAAATCATCCTCTCCAAAGTCCCTTCTTACTTCAATATATGGACGGCCTTTTGTTGTCATCACTATTTTCATGCTTTTTTAGCGAGTTGCTGAATGAAGCGGGACTAGAGGACTGCTAGATGCTCCTCCTGCCAATGGAACGATGGCGGTAGCGTGTGGAGCAGGCTTCGTGAATCCTCCTGTGTTTGTTAGTGTAGAAAGCGCTTGGATGCTGCCAGCGCTGCCGATTTGCAGTACGGATGAGTTCATAACAGAACCTATTTTCAATTGATAAATGCATATACTTTGGCTAATATAAAAATTCATTGGTTCTCCCCCTTTTAGGCGTTAGCTACTACATTTTCATCCGCGATGTCCGCATCGTTTATATTCGTATTGCTGTAATAGTTATAAATATGCAAGCCATCTCCTGTATTAAATGAACCGGCACCGGCAAATGTTTTGGCAACACTGTGTGGCGAAATCGCAAACACGTCTCCAATATGAAACACGCCGCTGCTTCCGATACTGTTTAACTTAACAACTCCGACAAATGCTGGCATAACGCATGCACCTTTCTCTTGTTCTTATGATAATGTATGGGCGCGGCGGCAAAAACGTGAGCGTTTTAAGATTTTTCCCAAAAAGTCTCCCACCTTTAAATGGAATGAAGGTGGGAGAGGTTCATTTATTTGCGGTAGTATTGGAGTCATTCATATCAGGATCGCTGGTGTTTGTAAAGCTGACGAACGTATTTGTTTGTAAAAAGTCGCCATTATTGCTGCCGCCAGAACCAGTATTTGATTTAAGTGTACTTTTTGGTGCAATTTGTAACACATCCCCAAAATTAACCGTTCCGTCACCACTAACGTGAGTAATTTTAATTGGGCCGCCAATAAAGGATGGCATGCGCTCTACCTCCTTATTTTATATGCTTACTGTTAGTGTATGAAAAAGCGACAAAACAGTTAAACGCACGATGGATGTCCAGACGAATCGATTTTTTTGTCATATGATATATAAAAATATAAAAAGGAGAATGGATATGCCGGCGACGATTATCGGGGGAGTTAAAGTGACGAGTGTAAGCGGAAACGGGACAGTAAATATGGGAGATGTGCTGCAAATCGCTCCAAAAAGTACAGCGAAAACGAACTCAGGAGCGGGGGGAGCAAATACAGGCGATTTTTTGCAGACAAATACATTTTGCAGTGTAACAAATACGTTTGACCCTGATATAAAAGATGCAGGAGTGCGTGGAAACAATTAGATGGTCACGATTAAAAAAAGGCCATCTTTTTCTTTTTATAAGATATGGTGTAATAATAAAAAATTATGTATAATATAATTGTGAATTTTCTAAAATATTTTACGGGGGATGGAATAATGAGCGTACCATTAGTATTAACACAATTTTTGGATAGAGCCGTTTCACTGTATGGAGACAAAACAGCAATGATTTGCTCTGGTCGCACGCTTACATACAAACAATTAAATGAGCGTGTGAATCAACTTTCTCACGGTCTAAAACAATTGGGGGTAGAAAAAGGAGACCGGGTCGCATATTTGGCGCCAAATACGCTTGAAATGTTAGAAGGATTTTACGGTGTATTTCAGCTTGGAGCGATCATGGTCCCGCTGAACACTCGCCTTAGGCCGGAGGATTATTTGTTTATTTTAAATCATAGTGAAAGCAAAGTGTTATTTGTTGATCAAGATTTATATCATTTCATCGCACCAATTAAGGACAAACTGCAGACCGTAAAGACGATTATTGTTCATCAAAAAAATGAAGAAACAGATGAAATCGATTACGAAGAATGGTTAGCGCAGCATCCTAGCACGTCGTTTGATCGTCCGGACATTGACGAAAACGATGTATGTAGCCTTTTATACACAAGCGGAACGACGGGAAATCCAAAAGGTGTCATGTTAACGCACCGTAATAATTATCTTCACGCGTTAATATCGATGCATCATCTCCGCGTTTCCGACCAAGATACGTATTTGCATATATTGCCGATGTTTCATGTGAACGGATGGGGAGCGCCATTTTATTATACAGCAAACGGAGCGACGCAAATCGGTTTACGGAAAGTCGATCCAAAAGTGATTTTTGACTATATTCAAACATACAAGGTTAGCGTCATGCATATGGCGCCGACGGTATTAAACATGCTTTTACAATATTATGACGAACATAAGCCGGTTATCGACCATCCAGTTCGTGTTGTGATTGCAGGCTCTGCGCCGCCGCCATCATTTGTCACGCGCGTGGAACAAGATCTCGGTTGGGAATTTATCCAAGTGTATGGCATGACAGAGTCTTCACCGCTTAACACGATTTCCACGATCCGCTCCCATTTGCGTGATTTGCCGTTGGAAAAACAATATCGCCTGAAAGCAAAAGCGGGGTATCCGATGATCGGTTGTGAAGTAAAGGTAGTGAATGAGTATGGTGATGAAGTGCCGCATGATGGAAAAACGATCGGTGAAGTCATTATAAGAAGCAACAATGTGATGAAAGGGTATTGGAAAAATCCAGAGGCAACGATGGAGGCAATCCGCAATGGCTGGTTATATACTGGTGATATGGGAACAGTAGATGAATATGGATACATTGACATTGTCGACCGGAAAAAAGATATTATTATTAGCGGTGGGGAAAATATTTCTTCCATTGAAGTAGAAGGCGTTTTATATGAACATCCGGCGGTGTTGGAAGCGGCAGTAATCGCTGCGCCGCATGAAAAATGGGGAGAAACGCCTCACGCGTTTGTTGTCGTTCGTCCTGGTCATGAAGTGACGGAAGAGGAATTGATTGCCTTCTCACGGGAAAAATTGGCGCATTTTAAGGCGATTACTGGTGTAACGTTTGTCGATGCATTGCCAAAAACGGCATCAGGAAAAATTCAAAAAGTGCATTTACGTAAACAGTATTGGGATTCTGTTGGGAAAACAGGCCGTTATGTTAATTAAAGAAAAATGGCGTCCGCATATGCGGAGCCTTTTTTCTGTCAAACGGTCGATGTGAAAAGAAAGGAGAAAAAATGGACAAACAGGCAAATCACGAGCGGATCTTGGTCATTGATGTACTGCGCGGCTTTGCCCTATTAGGAATTTTGATGGCGAACATGCCTCATTTTTCATCACCGGTTATGTATGGAAACATGAAGACAAATAGCCGGCTCGATGATTGGACCATGGCGGCCATTGACGTTTTTTGCGAGGCAAGTTTTTATCCGTTATTTTCATTTTTATTTGGCTTTAGCATGATACTGTTTCGTGATCGGCTGCGTAAAAAACAGCTTCCATTTATTCAAACATTTTTACGCCGGCTGGCTATGCTGCTTATGTTCGGGATTGTTCATGCTTTTTTGATTTGGTTTGGCGATATTTTAATTTCATACGCCATCGCTGGAGGAATATTGCTTCTGTTTTCTCAAGCACGGCCGCGCACATGGATGATTGGAGCGTTCGTTTGCTTTTTGATTCCTCACTTATTTATGGCGCTGTTATTTGGAATGCTTATGTTTTTAGAAGGAACAAAAGAAACAGGAAATGGCAGCATCCAGCTGGCGATGGAAGCGATGCGCAATTATCAAAGCGGGTCTATGTCCGATATTTTTTGGCAACGCTGGAATGACTGGATGTACGCCAATGGTTCAGGAGGATTATTATTTACGGTTCTTACGGTGTTGCCTCTTTGTTTGTTCGGGGGATATGTTGCACAAAAACGATGGGTGGAGGAAGCAGAACGTTACATTTCCGTAATTAAAAAAATTGCATTATGGTCACTTCTATTAGGAATATTTCTAAAGCTGTTGCCATACTTTACGGTGAAAAATTATTTCACCGAGTATATTCAAAATATATTTGGAGGAACAGCGCTAGCATGTTTTTATGGCACAGCTATTATTCTATTATTTCAAAAGGAAAAATGGCGGCGAAAACTAATCATTTTCCATCATATCGGAAAGATGTCGCTCACTAACTATTTGTTGCAATCAGTATGTTGTACACTGTTGTTTTATAGTTATGGATTTGGATGGTATGGACATATCGGCATGTTTTTCGGAAGTATGCTCGTATTTCTTATTTATGGTGTACAACTAATAGGAAGCCAAAAATGGTTTCAGTTTTTTCGGATCGGTCCGCTCGAATGGATATGGCGGTCTGTAACTTATGGGAAAAGACAACCCTTTCGCAAATAAAAAAGTCCCCCTTCACAATCATTACTGAGGAGGGACAGGTAAGAAAGAATGTTCGATCGTTGCTGTTTCCCGCAAATAACGATTAATCAGTTCATCTAGTTCTTGACTGCACTCGATCGTTTCTTTGGCGGTAAATCCATACGTCAATGCTAATTCGATCATTTGTTGCCGCTTTTCCTCAATTAAAATCACCATTGCATTCACCGTCACTAAGATCATGTTTTTCGATTCATTTTTGTAATGAAGCTTTTAAGAAAAAACTACTTAAGCGCCATGATCAATTCTTTTTACCCACGACGAAAGCCATGAATGTGAATGGAAGAAAAGAAGCTAAACATTATTATACATATAGCGACGAAAAAAGAAAGGTTTTCGCTAAAATAAGTAGTAATTTTACTAATTTAGACAAAATTAAACAAATAGTAGGTTTTTTGTAAACAAGTACATATTAATTCAAATAGAAAGGAGATTTTACGGTGAGATTTGTTACAGCACAGCGTAATAATAAAATATTTGTCGGTATAGTCGAGGAGAGTGAGAAGGTCGTTCATTTACACCTTGCCGAGCAGGCGATGCAAAAGCGCATGACGCTTCCGTCGTCATTGTTGGAGTGTATCGCGTTAGGAGATGAGTTTCTTAATAGAGTAAATGAAATTGCAGCATGGGTAAAAGAAAACCCGTCTACACAATATATGTATGATTTACACGACGTTCGTTTGCTGGCACCGATTCCGCGCCCATCTAAAAATATTTTTTGCATTGGAAAAAACTACGCAGATCATGCCATCGAACTAGGAGGGAAGTTGGATATCCCACAGCACCTCATTGTATTTTCCAAAGTGCCGACAACGGTGATTGGACATGAGGAAACTGTCTTGCGCCATGCTGATGTGACAGACCAATTGGATTACGAAGGAGAACTTGCTGTTGTGATCGGCAAACGCGGAAAGGCGATTCGCAAAGAAGAGGCACTTGATTATGTATTTGGTTATACCATTATCAATGATATTACGGCACGTGATTTGCAGGAACGGCATCAACAATATTTGCTTGGAAAAAGTTTGGATACATTCTGTCCAATGGGACCATGGATTGTCCATCAATCACTTATTGAAAATCCAAATAAGCTGCAAATAGAGACGAAAGTGAATGGAGAAATAAGACAAAAAGCGAGCACAGAGCAATTTATTTTTAACGTCGAAACGATTATTGAAACCATTTCTCGCGGAATCACGCTGGAACCAGGAGACATTATCGCTACCGGAACGCCGGCGGGAGTCGGAAAAGGAATGAAGCCGCCGCGCTTTTTACAAGCAGGAGATGTTGTGGAAATTACGATCGAAGGAATCGGAACGTTAAGAAATAAAATTGGAGAGTAAGAAAAAACGGGGCGTTTCTATTCACCAGCCCCGTTTCACTGTTATACCCCAGCAAACACTTTTTTCACCCGCTCTATTGCCCAATCCAATTCTTCTTTTGTAATAACGAGCGGTGGAGCAAAACGAATAACGGTATCGTGCGTTTCTTTGCACAACAGCCCTTCTTGTTTTAATTTTTCACAATATGGACGGGCGGAAGTATGAAGTTCCACACCAATAAACAGTCCTCTTCCGCGCACTTCTTTAATGTCTGGATGTTGAATTTCACGCAGTTTTTCGATGAAATAGTTCCCTAATTCCAACGAACGTTCCGGCAATTTTTCTTCGATAATGACATCAAGCGCCGCGATGGATACCGCGCATGCAAGTGGGTTTCCGCCAAATGTGGAGCCGTGGGAGCCAGGATTAAACACGCCGAGAATGTCGCGGTTTGCTGCTACGCAAGAGATAGGGAATACGCCGCCTCCTAATGCTTTACCGAGGATGTACATATCTGGAACGACATTTTCCCAGTCGCAAGCAAACATTTTTCCAGAACGGCCGAGGCCAGATTGAATTTCATCCGCAATATAAAGAACATTGTTTTCTTTACATACATTATACGCTTCTTTCAAAAAGCCTTCCGGCGGGATATTAATCCCTGCTTCGCCTTGAATCGGCTCAAAAATAAAAGCTGCCGTATTTGGTGTAATCGCTTTCTTTAATGCTTCCACATCGCCGTATGGGATGATTTTAATGCCTGGGAGCATCGGTCCGAAACCGCGTTTATACTCTTCGCTAGAGGACATTGATACCGCTGCCATCGTTCGGCCATGGAAATTGTTTTCACAAACGATAATTTCCGCTTTATCTTTTTCTACGCCTTTAACGTCGTACGCCCAGCGCCGCGCCGCTTTAAAAGCGGTTTCTACCGCTTCTGCACCTGTATTCATCGGTAAAACCATGTCTTTACCGGTTAATTTCGCGACTTTTTCATACCAAGGGCCTAGCTGATCATTATGGAACGCTCGCGAAGTTAATGTGATGCGATCTGCTTGCTCTTTTAGTGCTTGAATAATTTTCGGGTGGCGATGCCCTTGGTTGACGGCTGAGTAAGCGCTTAACATATCCATATAACGATTGCCTTCCGGGTCTTCTACCCATACCCCTTCTCCTTTAGTAAGAACAACCGGAAGCGGATGATAGTTGTTCGCGCCGTATTGCTCTGTTAAGCGGATAATTTCAGTGGTTTTGCTCATGCGTGTTCCTCCCTAGTGATTTATGGAATTTTTGCGCTATTTTTTATTATAACAAAAAAAGGGATGTTAAACGATGTAAATGATGAAAAGAGTCTTAAACCGGGAGAGCGGAGGGATTCCTTGCTCATGAAAGTCTTGTGGAATTAGAGCGAGTGTTTATGCGAAGGCAGAAGCTCTGTAGCACACAGGAACCTGTTGACTTTCCTCCTAGAGCAGGGGAGATAAATAGTTTTTATATAAAGTTTGTTTTTTCTGATTGATGCATGCTATGATGGGGATGAATATGTGAAAAAGGAGGAAATGGCATGACACATGCACATATTACAAGTTGGTTAATCACCGTTATATTGTTTTTTATCGCCGTTTCATTGCAACGCTCGGGGGCTTCGAAAGCAAAAATTGTACAAATGGCACTTCGTTTGTTTTACATCTTCACCGTGATAACAGGGGGGCTTTTATTACATAGCATTGCTTCGATTTCCATATTATACATCATCAAAGCTATTGTTGGCCTATGGTTAATCGGGGCAATGGAGATGGTTTTAAGCGGCATGAAAAAAGGAAAAAATACGAATGTTGCATGGATTCAATGGATCGTCGCATTCGTGCTCGTTCTATTTTTAGGATTCATGTTACCGCTGGGGTTTGATCTCTTTTGAAATAAGCGGCAATTCCATGTGGAGTTGCCGCTTTTTCTGATAGAAAAAATATGATATGTTAGTAGAGAGAGGGTTTTTGTAAATTTTCTAAATATTCGCATAAGAGTGGTGAAAATGAATGAACATGTACCGTCTACATTGTCATAATACAGAAGAATTGTATGACTTTATCGCACAGCACCACCTTGCCCAATATGAACATATTTTTGTACAAGTTGCAGCCAATAAAGTCGATCAGCTTGAACTTCGGAAAATGATTGGGTTGCTTCAGCGTTATCTTCCACAAGCGCAGCTATTTGGCGTCACATACGGCGAACATTTTGGTTTCGATGACAAATTTTTTATATGTTTTACTGTGTTCGAAAAAGTTAGCGTTCACTCTGTTTTATTATCATACGAAGAATTTGCAAATGAACTTGAGCTTGTAACATATATTTCGGATACGCTTATAACGGAAGAAACAAATCTTCTTCTTTTATTTACTGACCAGAATAGCAATCTTCATTCCCTTATTCGCCATATACCACTAGCAAATGAAAAAACGGTTGTGATTGCCGGGCGAATTAATGAAGGAGAGCGTTTGTTTTCGCATGAAGGATTTGTCACTGGCGGTATGCTGGCAATTAGTTTTAACGGTTCTGCTTTTCGTGTTCAATCATCACATCCGTTTTTATGGGAACCAGTTGGCACTGCTTTTCGAATAACGAAATGCAGCGGAAATAAGTTATACGAGCTTGATGGAAAAAAAGCAATAAAATTGCTGCAACGTTATTTAGGAAAGGAATTTATCGATCGATTGCCTTTTTCAGGAGCGGAATTTCCGTTCATTATTGAGAAAAATGGCCATAAAGAATGTTTATCCATCGTTAAAGTAAATGAGGATGGTTCTATTGAACTAAACGGTTACGTCCATCAAGGGGAGAAGGTTAAGTTTAGCTACGTTCATTTAACGTCATTGGTTTGGACTATATCCGATGAATTAAACAAATTGACGAAAAAATACACGGAAGCGATTTTTTTCTATCGTAGCATCGCCGTACAAGGCTATGCATATCCAGTGCTAGAGCAAATAACGACAACGCTGGAGCAAGTTGCTCCTACTTTTACGCCATTTATATTTGTAGAACTGGTGATCAAGGATAGAGATATACGTTCAGCCACTTTTAGCATGCTTGCGTTATCGGAGGGAAATCAGAACGGAGAGAATAGCAGTGCTTCCGTTTCTTTATCTATTCCTGAGATGTTTCAAGGGGTGATGACGCTAGCGAATTTAATGTCCACCTCCTCTCGAGAAATGGAGAGGCTTCGCGTTCATGTACAAATATCACAATCACTTTTTGAACATAATACAGATATTGTATATTCTACTGATTTACATGGGAATTTTACGAACGTGAATCCCGCTTTCGAGAAAATTCTAGGTTACACAAAAGAGGAAATTTTACATACGAACGCTTTAAAATACATGCATCCGAATGATGTACCTCGTGTTAGCAGACATTTTTATCGAGCTTTGCGTGGAAAAATTCAATATTATAATTTGGAGATTCCTACAAAATCAGGGGAAACATTATTATTCCAAATTAAAAACGTTCCAATTATCGTTGATGGGAAAAAAGTAGGCATTTACGGGATTGGAAGAGATATTACCGAACAAAAAAAAGCGGAAGAAAAAATTTCATATTTAGCGTATTATGACCCGGATACCCATCTTCCAAACCGGACAAAGTTTATGGAAATCATCGATGAACAGTTAGAAAAGGCGAAGCAAAAAAATAGGAAGCTAGCAGTCGTATTCATCGATTTAGACCGTTTTAAGCTAGTTAACGATAGTATAGGGCATTATGCGGGAGATGAAATTTTAAAACAAGTCGTTCAGCGCATTCAGCATGTTTTGCCAGCTGGAGCGTATTTAGGAAGGTTTCATGGGGATAAGTTTTGTTTACTTTTAACAGAGCGCACCGATTCAGAAGGAGTGTTTAAAACAGCAGCGCACATTTCAAAAGAAGTGATGAAGCCGATTGTATATGAAAACAAAGAATTTTTTATCACTATAAGTATTGGAATCAGCTTCTATCCAAACGATGGTATGGATAAACATTCATTGCTCAAAAATGCTGATATCGCCCTAAATAGAGCAAAACAGAGTGGAGGAAATCGAATACAATTTTATTCTGCAAAAATGAATGAAGAAACGTTATACCGTTTAGAGATGGAGAGATATTTGCGAAAAGCACTGGAAAATCAAGAATTTTTTCTATGCTATCAGCCGATTATTGATATACATAAAGGTGTTATTGTCGGCAACGAAGCGTTAATTCGTTGGCGCCATCCGAAGCTAGGACTTGTTAGACCGAATGAATTTATTTCACTAGCAGAAGAGACGGGGCTCATTCATGAAATTGGAAGATGGGTATTAGTAACGGCTTGCAAACAAACAAAAAAATGGCAGCAATTATGGAATCAACAACTCTTCGTTTCTGTGAATGTGTCGGCGAGACAATTTCAGCATGAAGGCTTTATTGATGATGTAAAACAGGCGCTAGAGCAATCGCAGCTCTCCCCAAATTGCTTACATTTAGAATTAACGGAGAACTCTATGCTTCGTAATCTTCATTACAGTATTCAAGTAATGAAAGAATTACAGCAGCTCGGTGTCGGTATTGCTATTGATGATTTTGGAAGTGGATACGCTTCTTTTAGTTATTTAAAAAATTTACCAGTAAACATATTAAAAATTGATCGTTCATTTGTTGAGCAAATGCATACAAATTCTTCGGATATCGCGATCGTAAAGGCAATTATTACGATGGGGCACGGATTAGGGCTAAAAACAGTAGCCGAAGGGGTGGAAACGGTCGAGCAGCTGGAATTGTTAAAAATGCTGCATTGCCATCACGCACAAGGATATGCATTGTATCGTCCGGTAACCGCAGAAGAATTGTCAACATATATGACGGTAAGCCACAAATAGAGAATTGGGGAAAGAAAACAACTCTTTCCCCATTATCCGATGTGCGCGCAAATAAACCGTTTTCCGGTATTAAATGTGATTTCAAAGCGGTCTTTATATGTATCTCCACGCTCATAGTAATGTTGGACGTTGCTAATGAATTCAGTATTATCATAAATAATAAAATTAACACCAGAATATTTTTTAAATAACAATCCATTATAGCAGTATAAACAATCGTATAAAGAAAAGCCGAGTTCATTTAGCCACTGTACAAAATGAAAAAACGTTTTATCCGAAAGCGATTCGAGCCATTGTTGATAAGCGTATGGAAGCCGCTTTCGAAAACGGACGTGTTCGCCGCTTTGAAGCGGGAAAACTTCGATCCCTATATCGACCATCCCGTCTTTTTGTAATTGGCCGCACATCCAATGACCATGGCGGAAAATCTCTATATTTCCTTCTGTCATTTCCTCAAGTAATGATGCTTCCTCATCTTCTTCATCAAAAAAGATCCACTCGTCGTTTACGAATTCAATCGTTCCTTGTATATAAGCGCGTTTTTGTTCATTTATGCATTGAAGACGATGTTCGATGTTCACTTTTCCTCCTCCTTTATTTCCTGTTTTGCCAAATTGTCTTCCATTTATTCACATCGTTCTTACAATCGGACAATTCATCGAAATGAGAGGTGCTGCATAAAATGGAATCATGCCAATACGGAGAATGCCAAATTAAAAAGAAAGCGAAGGCGGGAAGAACTATGATAAAATCCCTCAAGCGCGAGATAGCTTGGCTTAGCTAAGGAAAAGAAAAGGTATGGCGTTCGGGACGTGTTATGTTAAAAATAGCTTTTTTGTTATCTATCAAGAAAGGATTGGTTCGTATGTGTGGTATCACCGGTTGGGTTGATTTTCAGCGCGACTTGCGAATGGAAAAAGAGATTATCTCTAAAATGACAGAAACATTAGCGAAACGTGGACCTGACGATACGAATGCTTGGTTTAGCGAACATGCCGCATTTGGGCATAAGCGGCTTATCGTGGTCGACCCAGCAGGCGGCAAACAGCCGATGACAAGAATGAAAAATGGGTATCGTTATACCGTTTGTTATAACGGAGAATTATATAATACAGAAGACATTCGTAAAGAACTATTAAAAAAGGGGTATACATTCCAAGGGCATTCGGATACGGAAGTATTATTAAACGCTTATATAGAGTGGAAAGAGCACTGTGTTGATTATTTTAACGGAATTTTTGCTTTTGCGATTTGGGATGAACAGCGCGAACAGCTATTTTTAGCGCGGGACCGACTTGGCGTGAAGCCGCTTTTTTATCGGCATGTCCATG
Organism: Geobacillus sp. CX412; assembly: GCF_027942335.1. Lineage (NCBI taxonomy): Bacteria > Bacillati > Bacillota > Bacilli > Caryophanales > Anoxybacillaceae > Geobacillus > Geobacillus sp. CX412. The sequence goes on along the minus strand of NZ_CP103461.1, from coordinate 2,768,351 downwards.
ATAGTCTTTTGTTTGGCTCAGAAATGAAAGCAATTTTGGCACATCCGGAAGTAAAAGCAGAAGTGGACTATGAAGGACTAGCAGAAGTGTTTGGATTAGGTCCGTCACGGACACCAGGGCATGGAGTGTTTCGCGGAATGAAAGAATTGCGCCCAGCGCATGCCTTAACGTTTTCCCGTGAAGGAATAAAAGTATGGCGTACTGGAATGTTCAAAGCGATGTGCATAGAGATTCGTTAGATGAAACGGTAGAAAAACTCCGTTTTCTTCTTATCGATGCTGTTACGCGCCAACTTGTTTCTGATGTACCTGTTTGTACGTTTTTATCAGGAGGGGTTGATTCCAGTTCCATTACTGCCATTGCCGCAATGGCGTTTGAAAAGGAAGGAAAAGGACGACTTCATACGTATTCGATTGATTATGAAGGGAACGACCAATATTTCAAAGCAAATGATTTTCAGCCAAATGCCGATGCACCTTGGATTGAACTAATGTCAAAAACATTCCAAACCGTCCATCATCATTGTGTCATTAGTCAGGAAGATTTGTTTCATCATTTACAGGAAGCGGTGATCGTCCGTGATGTCCCGGGCATGGCGGATGTGGACTCTTCGTTGCTATGGTTTTGCAAAGAAATAAGAAAAGATTTTGTCGTTAGTTTATCCGGGGAATGTGCGGACGAAATTTTTGGCGGCTACCCATGGTTTCACCGTCCTGACGATTTAGCGCGGAACGGATTCCCTTGGATGCGTTCGACAGAGGCACGGATGGATTTATTAAAAGAAGATTGGAGAAAGAAATTGCAGCTGGATGAATATGTACAAAAGCGCTTTGGTGAAACGATCGCGGAGGTTCCAAGACTGGAAGGGGAAAGCGCGGAAGATGCGAAGCGGCGCGAATTGTTTTATTTGAACATGATTTGGTTTATGACAACGCTTTTGGATCGAAAAGACCGCATGAGTATGGGCGCGAGTTTGGAAGTTCGCGTGCCGTTTGCCGATCATCGGTTAGTAGAATATGTTTGGAATATTCCTTGGGAGATGAAAATGTACGGCAACCGCGAAAAAGGCATTTTGCGCAAGGCATTGGAAGGAATTTTACCAGAGGAAGTGTTATATCGCAAAAAAAACCCGTATCCGAAAACCCACCATCCGCTTTATACGAAGCTAGTAAAAAATTGGGTAAAAGAATTATTGCACGACCGCTCATCGATTCTTTATGAATTTTTTGATGCGAAAAAATTAGAAGAGTTAGTGGAAACAGAAGGAAAATCATTCCAAGCGCCTTGGTTTGGACAGTTAATGACAGGACCACAACTATTGGCGTATCTTGGCCAAGTGCATGTTTGGTTCCAAAAATACGGCATTACTATAAAAGAATAAGAGCTGCCTTTGTCGCAGCTCTTTTTGTCTATGCAGTTTCTATGCTTGGTATAAGTGATTTTCTCATCCACACTTTCGAACGCCAACGCCATAACATCAGCAATCCACGCAGCCATTCATCAACAATAAAGGAAATCCATACCCCAATCAGTCCTAAACCAGCCTCAATACCGAGAAAATAGGAAATGGCAACACTAACGCCCCACATGGACAATATCCCCATATATACTGGAAATTTAACATCTCCAGCTGCCCGCAGTGAACTAATGATAACGAGATTAAACGAACGTCCGGGCTCTAATACTATTGTCAATAAGAGAAGCAATCGGCCTGTTTCGATAATTTGTTCATTATCTGTAAACAATGAAAGCAGCTGTCTTGAGAAAATGAAACTAATCGATGCCATCGTGATCGAGATGACGATGGCGCTGCGCAAACTTTTTAAACAACGTGTATATGCTTCTGTATAGCGTCCGGCCCCGACGAGATGGCCGACAAGAATTTGCGTCCCTTGACTTATCGCAATGCCAAATAAAAAAACAAACATCATAATATTTTGCGTATATACTCTCGTTGTCAACGCTTCTGCTCCAAGCCAAGTAATAAAATACGTAATAAGCATTTGCGCCGTATTGTACGCCAAGTGTTCTCCAGCGGATGGAATTCCGATTTTCAATAGATCCCGGATATGATGAAATGGCAAAGAACGAAGAACGGATAATGAAAATGGCATTTTTGTCCGTTTCAATAATAAAGAAAAGATAACGATCAATCCGATGAGACGGCTGACGGTTGTCGAGATTGCCACCCCTTTTACTCCTAATACTGGAAAATCGAACGGTCCAAAAATAAATAAGTAGTTGCCAATCACATTCAGTATGTTCATGCCGATGGTTACGTACATCGTTTCACGGGTAAAACCATAGCTTTTTAATATAGCTCCAATGGTCATAATGAGCGCTTGAATAAATAAAAATCCGCCGACGATCATTAAATAGTCGTTCGCCTCTGTAAGCAAATGGTTCGATAGTTTCATCGTATATAAAATTGGCTTTCCGAAAAAGAATAGCACACTGCTAAGTACAAGGCCGAACAAAAAGTTAACAGCGATAGAGATGAGCGAAACTTCCACTGCATGCTGCTTTCTTTCAGCCCCCAAATATTGCGCCACTAAGACGGCAGTGGCTAAGGCAATAAAATTAAACATGACAATAATCACAGCAAAAATTTGATTCGCTACGCCGACAGCGGCAACAGAGTGATCCGAATACTGGCTTAGCATCAATGTATCGGCATTTCCCATGACCATATATAATAGCGTTTCAATAAAAATCGGCCATGTCAGCGCAAATAAGGAAAGCTTTTTCTGATCGGTGTTCATCAAGACAACTCCTTTAATCATTCCGACTTTAAAACTATATCAAGTTTATCTAGTTTATTGCATAATAAGAAGAGAAAAGAGCGATTTGATTTGTATATTTCCGACATGTGAAAGGATGTTTGGAATGGAATACATAACATTTTCTTTTCCGCCGTTTCCGATTTTTATTAAAGGGGCAGAAAGCGTATTTCCAAAAGGACAAAAACATTTTCGACGGACGTTTTCTGTGTTTGATTTGTTATATGTGAAAAAGGGATGCTTATATATGACAGAAGAAAACAAGGAATTTGCTGTAAAAGAAGGAGAATATCTTATTCTTATTCCGGGAAGAGAGCATTACGGGCATTATCCTTGCACGGAAGAAACACAACTAGTTTGGCTTCATTTTACGATCGAAGGAGGATATGACGTCGTTCCAAAACAGTCGTTAAGCTGGCAAAATGTCATTGAGAGGGAAGCAACATATGTCGAGTCGGTTCAATATCGTTTTTGGATACGGCAATATGCGAAAGTAAAGCAAAGGGAACGCATCGAACAATTGCTTCAACAATTAGTCGAGCTGAATGAGGAGAGAGATCCAGATCGTTCATTAAAGCAATTACTCTATTTTGTTGAATTCATTTGGCAATTGCAAAAACAGGAGCTGCATATTCCAAGCGCTTCTGAAAAAGTGTGTGCCGAAGCGGTTGCTTACATCGAACGGCATTATGCTGAACCGATTACGATTCAGCAGCTCGCTCAATCATTACGATTTCATCCTGACTACATTACCCGTTGTATGCAAAAAACAATTGGCATGAGTTTTGTGCAATATTTGAATTATTATCGCTTGTCAAAAGCAAAAAAATGGTTGGCAGAAACGAATGAAACGATTGAAGCGATTGCCAAGAGAGCAGGAATTGAAGATGGCGCCTATTTTTCAAGACTCTTCAAAAAAATCGAAGGAGTTACACCGACAGAATATCGCCGTACTGTGCATCGGATGTAAAAAGAGAAATCGTTTGCGCATTTCGAGATTATTTAGGAAGATGAAAATTTTTATAAAAGAGTTAATTTGAAAAAATGCTTGATAAATAAAACAAGTGTTGTATAATGAAAATAAAAGTGCAACCGTTTTCATTTTGTGCTATTTTGTGCAAACGGTTTCCGAAAATTTATTTGGAGGGGAAACGAAAAATGAAAGCAAAAAAGGTCTTTTTAGCTGCTCTTTCATTATTTTTGTTGTTAAGTGTAGCGTTATTTGGATGTTCTTCATCTAATTCATCTAATGATTCTGGGAACAAAAGCTCAGATGATCAAGTGACAATTGACATTTTCCAATTTAAAGTGGAATTTAAAGATCAATTTGAAAAATTAGCAAAACAATATGAAAAAGAGCATCCGGGTGTCAAAATTAATATTACGACAGTCGGTGGCGGTGAAGACTACGGTGCTGCACTTAAATCAAAATTTGCTTCAGGAGATGAACCGGCGATTTTTAACGTCGGTGGTCCGCAAGATGTGGAAGATTGGTTAGATAAATTGGCTGATTTGTCAGATACAAAAGCTGCATCCCTAGCTCTTGAAGGAACGCTTGATGGGGTTAAGAAAGGCGATCAAATTTTAGGACTTCCATATAACCAAGAAGGATATGGACTAATTTATAATAAAGAAATATTTAAAAAAGCGGGTATTGATCCAAAAAATATTAAGTCTTTTTCTGATTTAGAAAATGCAGTCAAAAAACTGGACAAAGAAAAAAAATCTTTAGGCATTGATGCTGTTTTTGCTTTTCCTGCTAAAGAAACTTGGGTAACTGGGCTTCACCTATCTAATGTATTTTTAGCGCCTGAATTTGATTCAAATGTTGTAAACGCATTTAATGCAAAAACCGTTGAATTTAAGTACGGCGATGCAATGAAAAAATTAATTGATTTACAAAATAAATATTCTGTGCAGCCTACTGTAAGTCTAGATTATTCGCAACAAGTGGAAGAATTATTTTCTACGGGACGTGTAGCGATCATTCAACAGGGGAACTGGGTATATAACTCAATCGCAGATATCGATCCAGAATTAGCAGAGAAAAATATCGGCATTTTGCCAATACCAATTGAAGGATATAAAGAGGATGTCATTCCAGTCGGTGTTCCGATGTATTGGGCAGTAAACAAAAATAAAGATGAAAAAGTAGTAAAAGAATCGAAAAAATTCTTAGATTGGTTATACACATCTGATGAAGGAAAAGAAATTGTTTTGAATGAATTTAAATTTATTCCGGCGTATGATGGATATGATTCTTCGGAAATTTCTGACCCACTATCTAAAGAAATTTATGATTATGCTCAACAAGGAAAAACGATTGGTTGGGTATTCATGGGATATCCAACAGGATGGGGCATGGATAAGTTAGGTGTAAATATCCAAAAATATGTAAGCGGAAAGATGAAATGGGATGAATTAATTGCAAATTCTAAAAAAGAATGGGAAGAAGCAAGAAATAAATAAATCAGGCGTGTTGATTTAACTAATAAAAACCAGTTACGATCGGTCCTTCAAATGGCTTTTCTATCGACTGGGCATGTGGTATCGCATGCCCCACTCTCATTTGAATAGTAAAATAATTGATTATTGTGGCATAGAAGAAAATAACACTATGGTAAGTTGCTTTGTTTTCTTCTATTTCTCTGTTAAATGGGAGACGGAACGAAAATACACTCAAATTTTTTGATGAAATCTACCTATATTTTTTAATTCTTCTTGTCAGTTTAGTTATATTGGAGGCGTTTTCCATGAGAAAACAACCATTATGGTACTGGCTGTTCTTGGCTCCAGTTCTTATAGCGCTAACCGTTGTTGTAATCATACCGTTTATTTTTGGTTTATACTACTCTTTCACTAATTGGAATGGGATTCAAAGTACTGAATTTGTAGGATTTAAGCATTATATAAATGTTTTTCAAGACAAGGAATTTTTACACTCCCTTTGGTTTACAACCAAGTTTTCTATTGCGTCTGTGCTCTTTATTAATTTGTTTGGATTGACTCTTGCGTTAATTGTCACTCAAAAAATAAAAACGTATAAAATTCTTCGAACGATCTTTTTTATGCCGAATTTAATAGGAGGTTTAATACTCGGTTTTATTTGGCAATTCATTTTTATTAAAGTGTTTGCTAATGTAGGAAATTACCTGCACATAGAAAGTTTAAAAGGCTGGTTATCGACACCAGAAACAGGTTTTTGGGGACTTGTTATTTTAATGAGCTGGCAAATGGCAGGCTACATTATGGTTATTTATATTGCATATTTAGAAAGCATCCCGCAAGAGTTATTAGAAGCTGCCGAGATCGATGGAGCTAATCGCTTCCAACGTTTTCGCCATATTACTTTTCCGCTTGTAGCGCCAGCTTTTACCGTAAGTTTATTTTTAACATTATCCAACTCTTTTAAACTGTATGACCAGAACTTATCTTTAACAGGCGGAGGCCCTTATAACTCCACACAGATGATCGCAATGGAGATTTTTAAAACAGCATTTAGCGAAAACCAAATGGCTTATGCGCAATCAAAAGCGGTGATATTTTTTGTGATTGTTGCCGTAATTTCCTTGACTCAAGTGTATTTCAATAAAAAAAGGGAAGTGGAGATGTAATGAGGAGAGCACAGAAGTACGTTGTTGAAATCCTCGGGGTTATTTTAGCTCTAGTTTGGCTAGCTCCGTTTTATTTAATGATTGTAAACTCTTTCAAGACAAAGAGAGAAATATTTACAGATACTTTGCGATTACCTGAAACATTTACATTTGAAAATTATGTTGAAGCTTTTCAAGAGCTGGATTTTGTGAAAACTTTTTTTAATTCCTTGCTCATTACCATTGTCAGTGTCAGCATCATCATTATATTTTCATCCATGGCAGCTTATGCGCTTTCAAGACGAAAAGGAAAAATGAGTTCTTTATTATTTTTCATCTTTGTTGGAGCGATGCTCATTCCATTTCAGTCCGTCATGATCCCTTTGATTTATATTTTTGGGCAGATGGATATGTTAAATAGAATTGGATTAATATTCATGTATTTAGGGTTTGGATGCAGTCTTTCTATCTTCCTTTATCATGGGACATTAAATGGCATTCCAAAGTCATTAGATGAAGCGGCAATCATAGATGGGGCTAATCGTTTTCAAGTGTTTTGGCATATTATATTTCCGATGCTTAAACCGATCACTGTTACCGTTGCAATCTTAAATACCATTTGGATATGGAACGATTATTTGTTGCCTTCGCTTGTGATCAATAAAGAAGGAATGCATACGATCCCTCTAAAAATGTTCTTCTTCTTTGGAGAATACACGAAACAATGGCATTTGGCTCTTGCGGGGTTAACAATTGCAATCCTTCCAGTCATTATTGGATATTTCTTTGCGCAAAAACAGATTATAAAAGGAGTGTCGGAGGGGGCAGTGAAATAACGTTTATAAAAAGCGCCCCCGTTTCCTTCATTTTTCTGTTCATTTAGTGTAATCGTTTTAGAAATTGCTGTATAATAAATTCCCCCTTTTTATATACTCATTAGGTGGAACAAAAGAGTAATAACCGTTATGATAAAGGTGATATTACCCCTTTCCGACAGTCAAAACGATATTATGATACAAGGGGGGAAACGGAAATGGGGAATCGAGTATTCGCTTTATTTATGCTTCCGTTTCTTCTTTTTTGTGCGGTTCCGGTACAAGCTGCTGAAAAAGAAGAACGGACATGGCAAGATGAGGCAATTTATTTTATTATGGTCGACCGCTTTAACAACATGGATCCGACGAATGACCAAGACGTTAATGTCAATGATCCAAAAGGATATCACGGCGGTGATTTAAAAGGAGTGACCGCCAAACTAGACTACATTAAAGATATGGGATTTACGGCGATTTGGCTGACACCGATTTTTAAAAATGAACCGGGCGGCTATCATGGCTATTGGATTCAAGACTTTTACAAAGTCGATCCGCATTTTGGCACGATGGAAGATTTAAAAACGTTAGTGAAAGAAGCGCATAAACGCAACATGAAGGTGATTCTGGATTTTGTCGCCAACCATACCGGCTACCACCATCCATGGCTGAACGACCCAGCGAAGAAAGATTGGTTTCATGAGAAAAAAGAAATTTTCGACTGGAATGACCAAAAACAATCAGAAAATGGATGGATATACGGACTGCCTGATTTAGCGCAAGAAAACCCTGAGGTGAAGCGGTATTTAATTGATGCGGCAAAGTGGTGGATCAAACAGACCGATATTGACGGCTATCGTTTAGATGCTGTTCGCCATGTGCCAAAATCATTTTGGAAAGAGTTTTCCAAAGAAGTAAAATCAGTTAAAAAAGACTTCTTGCTGCTTGGAGAAGTATGGGCCGATGATCCGCGCTATATTGCGGATTACGGAAAATACGGAATTGACGGTTTCATCGATTACCCGCTTTACAATGCGGTAACGACGACATTGACGAAACGGGATCAATCATTGCGGCCGCTTTATGACGTATGGGAGTATAATAAAACATTTTACGACCGTCCGTATTTGCTGGGAACATTTTTAGACAACCACGATACGGTCCGGTTTACGAAGCTCGCTTTGGACAACAAACAAAACCCGATTTCCAGAACAAAGCTTGCTTTATCATATTTATTCTCAGCTCCTGGCATTCCGATTATGTATTATGGAACGGAAATTGCGATGAACGGGGGAGAAGACCCGATAACCGCCGCTTAATGAATTTCCGTGCCGATGATGAAATTATTCAATATATCAAAAAGCTGGGGGAACTGCGAAAGCAGCTTCCGTCACTAAGACGAGGCGATTTTACGTTGCTGTATGAGAAGGACGGCATGGCTGTATTCAAACGGCAATATAAAGAGGAAACAACAGTGATTGCGATTAATAATACAAGCAAAACGCAAAAAGTGCATATTACGAATGAACAGCTTGCACCTGGCAAAGAATTGCGCGGGCTGCTTGCCGGAGATTTAGTGCGGAGCGACAGCGAAGGCTATGATATTATTATCAATCGCGAAACGGCGGAATTTTATGTTGTTGCCGATAAAACAGGCATAAATATTCCGTTTATTGCTGCGCTTGTTGCTGTTTACGCATTATTTGCCCTGTTTTTGTATTTTGCCAAAAAGCGGCCGAAACGGACGACGTAGAATAAAAAGAAAAATGGCTTTCTATATGCACAGAGGCGCTGAAAGTGAATAATGAGGCGCGACTAGCATGATAAACAACGTATACTATGGATAAAAAGCAATGGGGGAGTAAAGATGAACGTCACGATTAAAGATGTTGCAAAACGAGCAAACGTGGCTCCCTCCACGGTTTCCCGCGTTATTGCCGACAGTCCGCGAATTAGTGAGAAGACGAAGCGAAAAGTGCGACAGGCAATGAAAGAACTTGGCTATCATCCGAATTTTATTGCGCGCAGTTTGGCGAGTCAAGCGACACAGGTGATCGGAATTGTCATGCCGAGCGCTGCCGAACTAGCGCTGCAAAACCCGTTTTTTCCAGAAGTGATTCGCGGCATCAGCAAAGCGGCGCATGAGAAGAAATATGCGCTGCAAATGTCGACGGGAGAAGAAGAAGATGAAATTTATGAAGAAGTCATCGACATGCTTCAAGGCCGCCGCGTGGACGGGGTGATTTTGTTATATTCGCGCATCGATGATAAGCTGATGAAATACTTGCAAAAAAATAAATTTCCGTTTGTTGTTATCGGAAAGCCGCATCAAAAAGAAGAACAAATCACCCATGTGGACAACGATAACTATCGGGCGGCGAAAGAAGCGGCCCAGCATTTAATTGAGTTAGGGCACGAACGAATTGCCTTTGTCGGCGGAAATAAGAAATATTTAGTGACCGTCGACCGATTGCACGGCTATGAGGCGGCATTAAAAGGAGCAGGGCTTCCTTATCGGGAAGACTATATCATGCATGAAGAATTTCTGCAGGAAGGCGGTCAGGAAGCGATGAAGGAGTTGCTTTCGCTCGCAGATCCGCCGACCGCGCTTGTCGTCGCCGACGACTTAATGGCCTTAGGCGTGCTGAAGACATTGGATGAAATGGGACTGCGCGTTCCCGATGACATTTCGATCGTCAGCTTCAACAACACGCTGCTGGCGGAAATGTCGCGTCCACCGCTGACATCGGTGGACATCCACATTTTCCAGCTCGGTTATGAAGCAACAAAAAGTTTAATCGAAAAAATCGCCAACCCGAACGAACCGGTAAAACGCATCATAATTCCGCATCGGATTGTGAAGCGGTTTTCGTGTGATTATTATCGAAAATGAAAAATTAGTCTCCAATCGCTAAAAAGTGGTTGGAGACTAATTCTTTTATGTGGCGAATTTACGATATGGATGCATCATGAGTATAGATTTTTTATTTTCTGAATATTTTATTCGATTTTTTGCTTATCTTATTATAAATTTTATTTTAGGATAGGAAACCATATTCATTTCAATAAATGAAGTTGCAACATATGGAAGGGTGTGAGCTGTTGATGTACGATTACGTTATTATCGGCGGAGGAATTGTCGGACTTGCCGTTGGGATGGCTATATTAAATTGGAAACCAAATGCGGCAATTGCTGTTTTGGAAAAGGAGAAGAGCGTTGCCGCCCATCAAACAGGACATAACAGCGGTGTGATTCATTCCGGCATTTATTACCGGCCAGGAAGCTATAAAGCGAAATTAGCGAAAAAAGGCAATGAAGCAATGTATCGTTTTTGCCGCGAACATGGAATAGAAGCAGAAATGTGCGGTAAGGTTATTGTCGCAAATAAGGAAGAAGAACTCGTTCTTCTAGAAAATTTATATAAAAGAGGGATTGAAAACGGTCTTTCTATACGGATGATCGAAGAGCGCGAGTTGCATGAATTGGAGCCATATGTAAACGGAATAAAAGCGATACATGTTCCGGCAACGGGGATTGTAAACTTCAAAAAAGTAGCGGAGAAAATGGCGGAAATCATTCAAGAGAAGGGAGGGCAAATTCTCCTCGATCATAAGGTGGAATCGATTACGGAAAAAAACGATGAAGCGGTCATCGATACAAACCAACATACGATCAAAACGTCTTTTTACATTAATTGCGCCGGGCTTTATTCCGACCGCATAGCAAAACTTGCCAACATTCAAACGGATTTAAGGATTGTCCCGTTTAGAGGGGAGTATTATCAATTAAAGCCGGAGAAAAGATATTTGGTAAAAAACTTAATTTATCCAGTGCCAAATCCGAATTTCCCATTTTTAGGAGTCCATTTTACGAGAATGATAGATGGAACGGTCGATGTAGGCCCTAATGCCGTTTTAAGTTTTAAACGGGAAGGATACTTAAAAACGGACTTCAGTTTCATGGATACAAAAGACGTTCTGTTTTTTAAGGGATTTTGGAAGCTTGCCTCCCGCTATGCGAAAGAGGGGGTGGAAGAAATGGCAAGGTCTTTTTCCAAAAGACAGTTTGTGAAAAACGTGCAACAGTTAATGCCGGATATCGAAGAGGATGATTTGCTTCCAGGTCCTTCTGGAGTGCGAGCGCAAGCATTAAAAGAAGACGGTACGCTTGTAGATGATTTTTATATTGTCCACGGCCGCCGTTCGATTCACGTCTTAAATGCCCCGTCACCTGCCGCTACCGCTTCGATTGAAATTGGAAAAGAGATTGTCCGACAGCTGGAGGAATTTCGCTTGGCGATATAAAAAGTGTCGCTGCAAGAAAAAAGACGGCAAGAACACTCTTGCCGTCTTATTCAAGCGTTAAAACTACGCGCCCGTTAATTTGTCCTTTTAGCATTCTGTCAAACACTTCGTTAATTTTTTCAAGAGGTTGTGTTTCAATAATTGTTTTCACTTTTCCTTCCGCGGCGAATTGGAGCGCTTCTTGCAAGTCTTTCCGCGTGCCGACAATAGAGCCAATAATTTTAATTCCATTTAATACCGTATCAAAAATTGGAATAGGCATTTCTTCCGGTGGCAATCCGACAAGAACGCACGCTCCTCCTCTGCGGATAGAATTGTACGCAGATTGAAAAGCAGGTTTAGATACAGCTGTTACAACTGCCGCGTGAACCCCGCCGACTTTATCTTTCATAAATTGCGCCGCATCTTCTTTAGCAGGGTTTACAACAAGATCGGCACCAAGCTCTTTTGCAAGTTCAAGTTTTTCATCACCTATATCAACAGCAACGACATTAAGCCCCATCGCCTTCGTGTATTGAACGGCAACGTGGCCGAGGCCTCCGATACCGTAAATCGCTACCCATTCTCCTGGTTTTGCCCCTGTTACTTTTAAAGCTTTATAAGTAGTAACTCCGGCGCAGAAAATTGGAGCGGCTTCTTCAAATGATAAGTTGTCAGGAATTTTGACCACATAGTCTGCCGCCGCTCTGCAGTATTCAGCATAACCTCCGTCGACTGAGTAGCCAGCGTTTTTTTGGTGCTCACATAATGTCTCTTGTCCGCTTAAACAATATTCACAATGGCCGCATGCAGAATATAACCAAGGAATTCCAACGCGGTCGCCCACTTTTAAATGGGTTACGCCTGGACCTACTTCTTCAACAATTCCTACTCCTTCATGGCCAGGGATTAAAGGAAGTTTTGGTTTTACCGGCCAATCGCCGTGAGCGGCATGCAAGTCAGTATGGCAAACACCGCATGCTTTAATGCGGACTAATACTTCTCCATATGAAATGGTTGGTTTTTCTACTTCTTTTATTTTTAATGGTTCCTTAAATTGTTCAACTACAGCGGCTTTCATAACTATTCCCTCCCATATTCTTTCGAAAAGGAAACCCTTTCGTAAATTATCATAAGAAATTCTGCTTTTTATATAAAGCTACAGTACGACAAGTTCAAAAAGCTGTCGAAAATGTTTGTCGAAAATATTAATATTTAGAAAAATTATCAACAACAATGAAATCACGTGTTATTCGCTAATAGTTTAAAGTGCGTTTTAATAATTCTTATCCATTTACAATCTTCCCGCCATTCACATGTATCATTTGCCCCGTAATATAGGATGCCTCATCGCTTGCTAAAAATACATAGCTTGGAGCCACTTCACTCGGCTGGCCCGGCCGTTTCATCGGAGTGTTGGAGCCGAAAGTGGCGACTTGATCGCTTGTGAATGTCGATGGTATAAGCGGCGTCCAAATCGGTCCTGGGGCGACGCCGTTGACGCGGATGCCTTGCCCGGCGAGAGATTTCGCCAAAGAGCGCGTAAAGGCGACGATCGCTCCTTTCGTTGCGGAATAATCAATTAATTGCTCATTGCCTTCGTAGGCGGTGATGGATGCGGTATTAATAATCGAACTTCCTTTTTGCAAGTAGGGGAGCGCCGCTTTCGTCAAATAAAAGTAGCCGAAGACGTTGGTGCGGAACGTTTTTTCCAGCTGCTGCGAGGTAATGTTAAGCAAGCTTTTTTGCGGATGCTGTTCCGCGGCGTTGTTGACGACGATGTCTAGTTTGCCAAATTGGTCCACGGTTTGTTTGACCGCTTGTTTGCAAAACTGTTCATCACCGACATCGCCGGCAATCAGTAAGCATTTTCTTCCTTCTTGTTCGACTTGGCGCTTCGTTTCTTCCGCATCTTCCTGTTCGTTTAAATAAATAATCGCTACATCCGCACCTTCTTTTGCGAAATGGATGGCGACCGCCCGGCCGATGCCGCTGTCGCCGCCGCTAATAATGGCAACTTTATTATGTAATTTCCCGCTTGCTTTGTATTGTTCACTCACGGAAACAGGCTGCGGGTTCATTTCTGTTTGCAGACCTGGCTGGCGGTTTTGGTGCTGCGGCGGCAGCGTTGCTTGTTGTTTTGTAACCATTGTCCATTCCTCCCTGTGCATCGTTTGTCATCGTTAGTATGGGATATGGGCAGGGAAATATGTAATGTTGGCAAACAATCATTGATGACTACATTGCATAAAAAAGCTGGCCACATCGGGCCAGCTTTTTATAACACATTGAAATAGCGCGCTTCTGGATGGGCAAAGACAATCGCGGAAACGGAAGCTTCCGGCTCCATCATATATCCGTCCGTTAAATGGATGCCGATTTCTTCTGGGTTCAATAGACGGAAGAGCTTTTCTTGGTCTTCCAAGTTCGGGCAAGCCGGATAGCCGAACGAGTAGCGCTGCCCTTGGTATTTCGCGGCAAAGCGCTGTTCCATCGTGAAATCCGGATCATCCGGAAAGCCCCAGCGGTCGCGCATGACTTGGTGGATGAGCTCCGCTAATCCTTCGGCGATTTCGAGCGCCAGCGCTTGAATCGCATGACTTTTTAAAAATTCGCCGCTTTCTTTCCATCGCTGCGAAAGTTCGCGAATGCCTTTTCCGGCGGTGACGGCGAAAAATCCCACATAGTCGATTTGTCCGCTTTCTGTAGATTTCAAGTAATCAGCTAAACAAAGGTATGGCTCTCTTGGCTGTCTTGGAAATTCAAACATTTCGATAATGGTCCGTTTGTCTTTTGGCGAGTAAATGTAAATCCGGTTTCCTTCACTTTGCGCCGGGAAAAATTGATATACCGCCGCTGGCGTAATCCAGTTGTTGCGCTGGGCCTCGTCAAGCAGGTCATCGACGACTTGCTTTAACATAAGCGCTTTTTCATCTTTTTCCTCAAGCAGCCGTTTTACTTTTCCTTTTAACCCAAGGTGATGTCCTAATACCATTTGCCAGTTGACGTATGGAATAATATGCGAAAGCGAAATATCTTTCAATATATGGCGTTCTAAATCTGTTGGCACAAACACGGGAACGTCGGTCGAGACGTTCGACTTTGCCGCAATAGCCGTTGGTGTCGTTTTTTCTGTTTCCGTTTCTTGCTTTTTTGTTTTTGTATATTCGATTTCGTTGTGCTGCAGCTGATTTGCCAGCGCCAGTCCTTCCATGGCGTCTTTTGCGTATAATACGATTCCATCATATTCCGGAGCGATTTTGTTTTCCGTGAATTTACGCGATAATGCCGCACCGCCGACTAAAATCGGGATCGAGATGCCCGCTTGCCGCAAATCTTGCGCGGTGACGACCATTTGCTGGGCGGATTTGACAAGAAGCCCTGATAAACCGATAATATCCGGTTTTTCGGCTTGAACGGCTTCGATCAGCTTTTGCGGCGCCACTTTAATGCCTAGGTCGATGACGTGAAAGCCGTTGTTGCTTAAAATGATGTCGACCAAGTTTTTGCCGATGTCATGCACATCGCCCTTGACAGTGGCGAGAAGCACTTTTCCTTTTGTACTGTTTTCCTTTTTCTCCATATATGGTTCTAAAAAGGCGACCGCTGCTTTCATCACTTCCGCGCTTTGCAATACTTCGGCAACAATGAGTTGATTGTTATTAAACAGCCGCCCAACTTCATCCATCCCCGCCATCAGCGGTCCGTTAATGATGTCAAGCGGGTCGGAATACGTTTGCAGCGCTTGTTCCAAATCGGCGTACAATCCTTCTTTCGTGCCTTCGACGACATAGCCCGCGAGCCGCTCCTCAAGGCTAAGCTCGGTTTTTATTTTTTTCGGTTCTTTCGTTTTATCGCGGTAAAATTGGATAAACGTGTTTAACGTTTCATCGTTCGTGTTAAACAGCAGTTCTTCAGCCAACCGCACTTCTTCTTCCGGAATCGAAGCGAATCGCTCCAATTTTTCTGTATTGACGATCGCGTAATCGAGCCCGGCCTGCGTGCAATGGTACAAAAAGACGGAGTTTAAAATTTCCCGCCCAACCGGCGGAAGCCCGAATGAGACATTGCTGATGCCAAGTATTGTTAAACATTGCGGAAGCCGTTCTTTAATGAGACGGATGCCTTCGATCGTTTCCTTGGCCGCGCCAATATATTGTTCATCGCCGGTGCCGACCGGGAACACAAGCGGGTCAAAAATAATGTCATGCGGGGAAACTCCGTATTTGTTGACGAGCAAGTCATGCGAACGCAAGGCAATTTCCAGCTTCCGCTCAGCATGAATCGCCATTCCCTGTTCATCAATCGTTCCGACAACGACGGCAGCACCATATTTGTGAAGGAGAGGAATGACTTTTTCAAACCGTTCTTCGCCGTCTTCCAAATTAATCGAGTTAATGATTGCTTTCCCTTGTGAATAAGTGAGAGCGCGTTCAATAACGCGTTCATCCGTCGAATCAATGACAAGCGGCACTTTTACTTTTTTTACAACTTGTTGGATAAACTTTTCCATATCTTCTTGTTCGTTGCGGTCCGGGTCGGCCAAGCAAATATCGATGACGTGCGCGCCGTTTTTTACTTGCGCGCGGGCAATTTCCGCCGCTTCTTCATATTTTCCTTCGGCGATGAGCCGTTTAAATTTGCGCGAACCGATTACGTTTGTCCGCTCGCCGACAAACAGCGGACGCATTGTTTCATCGTAAATAAGCGGATCGATGCCGGAGACGGCATGAACGTCAAAAGATTTCGGAATCGGCCGCGGTGGAATGTCCCGGACCGCTTCGGCGATGGCGCGAATATGTTCCGGGGTTGTTCCGCAACAGCCGCCGACGATGTTAATCCATCCTTTTTCAGCGAATCGTTGGATTTTTTTCGCTAACATTTCCGGTGTCTCGTGATAGCATCCTTCTTCATCCGGAAGCCCAGCGTTCGGATAGCAGCTTACAGCAGTGTTCGCCAAGGAAGCGAGCGCGCGCAAATGGTCGGTCATAAACTCGGGGCCGGTCGCGCAGTTTAATCCGACCGCGAACGGCTTCATATGCTGGACGGAGATGAAAAACGATTCAATCGTTTGTCCTGCTAATGTTGTTCCCATTGGTTCAATCGTCCCGGAAATCATAATCGGCACTTTTTTTCCGACCGCTTCAAACGCCTTGGAAATGCCGATAAATCCAGCTTTGACGTTTAAGGTGTCTTGGCACGTTTCTAATAAAAGCAAGTCGACTCCGCCAAGCAATAGTCCACGCGCTTGTTCTTCGTAAGCGGCAACTAATTGTTCGAACGTAATGCCTCCTGTAACGGATAACGTTTTTGTCGTCGGTCCCATTGAACCGGCGACAAAGCGCGGCCATTCGGGAGTAGAGTAGGCGTCGGCGGCTTTGCGCGCAAGCCTAGCTGCTTCGATATTTAACTCTAGCGCTAAATGGCCAAGATGATATTCATCTAACACAACGCTTGTCGCACCGAACGTGTTTGTTTCGATAATATCCGCTCCCGCCTGCAAATATGCTTCATGAATGCGCTCGATCACATGCGGGGCGGTGAGCGTCAAATATTCGTTGCATCCTTCGTATGCTTCTCCGCCGAAATCATCAGCTGAGAGCTTCGCGCTTTGAATCATCGTTCCCATTGCGCCGTCAATAATTAATATTTTTTTTTCGAGCTGTTGCTCAAGTGTGATGTTACCCATGGAGTACCTTCCTTTCTTGTGCGGCTTGTTCCTTTTCATGAATGTAGCGAACGAGTTCGACGGTCATTTCATAGCGCAAAAACGGCGTAATTAAGTAGATGCCGTTAAATAAGTCAAAAGCGGCGTCAATGAGCGATTTGGCAATTGCGATTCCTTCGCGCGCAGATTGCACTGGGTCATTCGCGCATGCCGCCATGCGGGAGCGGATTTCATCAGAAAGAGTAATTCCCGGCACTTCATGATGAAGGAAATCGGCGTTGCGCGCGCTCACTAGCGGCATAATGCCGATGTAAATCGGCGTCTCAAGATGCTTCGTCGCTTCATACACCTCTTCGATTTGCCGCTCGGAATAAAGCGGCTGGGTGATAAAATAATGGGCGCCGCATTGAATTTTTTTCTCCAGACGCTCTACAGCCTTATCTAAATGACGGACGTTCGGGTTAAAGGCCGCGGCAATCGAGAAGTTTGTTTTTTGCCCGAGCGATTTTCCGGAATACGAAAGCCCTTCGTTAAATTGGCGAATCAGCCGGATTAAATCAAAGGAAGATAAATCATAGACGGATGTCGCTCCAGGAAAATCGCCGATTTTCGATGGGTCTCCGGTGATGGCGAGCACATCGGTGATGCCGAGCGTATGCAGGCCCATCAAGTGCGACTGCAAGCCGATTAAATTGCGGTCGCGGCAGGTAATATGAATAAGCGGGCGGATGCCGAGCTGCTCTTTGACGATGGAGCCGAGCGCCATGTTGCTGATTCGTGGAGTTGCCAGCGAGTTATCGGCCAATGTCAACGCATCAATGTTCGCTTCTTTCAGCGCTTTGGCGCCTTCTAAAAATTTCGCGATCCCTAATTTTTTCGGCGGGTCAAGCTCAACGATCACCGAGCGCCGCTTACGTACGATATCTTGCAACGGCGGTACGGCATTTGGTTCGTTTGTTTGGATAGAAATCGGAACATGACGTTGTTTAACGACTTTTTCTGTAATCGGTGTCCGATCGGTTAAGGCGTTTGCTATCGCTTCGATATGTTTCGGCGTCGTGCCGCAGCACCCGCCAATCAGGCGCACGCCTTGTTCACGGAAGGCAAGAGCCGTTTCTTTAAAATAATCGGTGTTTGTTTCATAGATAAGCCGTCCGTCGCGATAATCCGGCAAGCTTGCGTTCGGATACGCGGAAAGAAACGCTTTTTTCGGCAGCGGCACTTCCTCGAGTGAACGAATCATATGATATGGACCGAGACGGCAATTTAGACCGATGACATCAGCTCCCAACTGCTCCAAGCGCGCCAACGCTTCAGAAAGGGGAGTGCCGTCTTGCAAGACGCCAACTTCGTGGAGGGAGACGTGCGCGATAATCGGCTTATCCGTTTCTTTGCGCGCAATCGCAAGCACCGTCTGCAATTCTTCCAAATCGTAATATGTCTCGAGCAATAAGCCATCGACGTCTTCGTTTAAAAGCACAAATAATTGCTCGCGAAACGTCCGCTTTACTTCGTCGATGGAAACGGCGCTTTTGTTGATGCTCCGTAATCCGCCGATCGTTCCAAGCACATAGGCTTTATTTCCCGCCGCCTTTTTGGCGAGCCTTACTGCCGCGCGGTTAATGGATGGCACTTCATCTTCCAATCCGTAGCGGGCAAGTTTGACATAGTTGGCGCCATATGTATTCGTTTGGATTACTTCTGCGCCCGCGGCGATATATGCTTCATGAATGTGAATGATGTCTTCCGGTTTTGATAAATTTAGTTCTTCAAAACATCGGTCGACGCCGTGCGAGTATAATAGCGTTCCCATCGCTCCATCGGCGATAAGGATGCGTTCTTTTAAGTCTTGCAAAAACCCCACGATCATTCCCCCGTTCTATGAAGATAGTAAAAGAAAAAAGCCTTCTATAAGAAGAAGACTTTTTATGTATCGTCTCTTCTTATCTTCCAGGCGTTTCGCCTGTCTGGATTTAGCACCTTGACTTCCGCCAGGTTGCTGAGAGTTCATCGGGCCAGTCCCTCCCCCTCTCTTGATAAGAACTAGATATGTAGTTTTCAAAAAATATTTATATATTACTGTAAATGATTTTGTAGAAATATTCAATATAATTTTACAAAAATGACTCCCTTTATACGCAGCTGCTGAACTTTTCTGTCCGTCTCGCTTAGTTCCATTGCTATGATGAGGATGATGGCTAGCCAAAAGCAGGATAAACGCTTGGCAGCTCTCACGAATCCTTATTACCGCCTAGAAGAGTGGGAAAAAGGATGTTTAAAAATATGAACGTGTTGCAAAACGCATAACGAATGCATAAATGCACATAAAAAATCCACCACCTTGGAAATCATATACAGTGACCAAAAAAACAACTCTCCAAGGGGTGGACACTATTATGATTTCCAATTGGAACAGCGAACATGCATGGACTTATGAAATTGACCCAATTTTAGAAGCATTATTTCGGTATATCGACTCGCTATCATTGCCGGAAACACCGTATGTGACAGGAAGACCGCCGGTGTCGAAAAAATCGTTGTTGAAATGTTTCTTTTTGAAAACCTATTTTTCCATTGATTCCTTGCGAAAATTAGTGCGCATCCTGCAGCGTTTTCGCTGTTTTCAACGGGCCTGTGGGCTTGGTGAAGTCTCTCACCTTTCTACGTTTTCCCGTGCGGCGAAGTGGTTCCGGGAACAAGGATTTCCTGTTTTTCATGCACAGCTGCTCAAAGATCTAGAAGTACGTTATCCGCAAATCGTGCTGATCGACAGCACAGCCCTTCGAAGCAGTCTTTACGATTCACAGGCGAAGTGGGGAGTGTCCACCCGATATCACTGGTTTAAAGGATATAAACTCCATCTCTGCACCACCGCCGAGGGAATCATTTTATCTCATGTGTTGACCACAGCGAATCGAAATGATGCGGCAGTAGCACCAGAATTGCTTGTTTCTTTAAAGCAGTGGGATATCGAATTTGTATTGGGCGATGCCGCGTATGACAGTGAAAAGGTTCGTCAAACAGCAGAGCAGTCAGGAATCCTATTCATTTCCCCTATCAACCGCCGCAATAGCGAGGAACGAAAAGATGCCTATGGCCGGGTTCTTCCTGTATTTTTGAAAACGAGATTTGGCCAATGGCTGTTTGGACTTCGTCGTGAGATTGAACGAGTATTTAATGAGTTAAAGAGTGACGGGTTGGAACAGCCAAGATGGTATGGATTTCATCGATATGTACTGCATGTGTTATGTTGCATCCTTATGCATAACTTCGAGTTTTTACTCTAGTTTTGCAACACCATCAAATATATGAAAAAACGGAAGGAAGTAATCCCGGTGAAAGAAAAAATCAATAATGGCATTGTCAAAGAAGAGAAGAAAAGAAAACACGGATGGGAGGGCTATAACTCCTCCCATCCGTGTTAGCGGTAGTTAACAAATTGCACATCAATCGGCAAGTCCGCTTCGCGAATCGCGGCGATGACCTTTTGCAAGTCATCTTTGCTTTTGCCGCTGACGCGGATTTGATCGTCCTGTACTTGGCTTTTCACTTTCAGGCCAGTGTTTTTAATGATCGTGTTGATTTTTTTCGCGTTTTCTTTATCGATGCCTTGCACAAGTTTGGCGCGCTGGCGCACCGTGCCCCCAGAAGCTGGCTCAATTTTGCCGTATTGGATGTTTTTCGTCGGCACGCCGCGTTTAATGAGCTTGCCGATGAGCACGTCTTTTAGCTGCTCTAATTTAAATTCATCGTCGGAAATAAGGATGAGTTCGTCTTTGTCTAGCGAAATGTCGCTTTTGCTGCCTTTAAAGTCATAGCGGTTTTTAATTTCTTTCATCGCGATGTTGATCGCATTGGTGACTTCCGATAAGTCGACTTTCGATACAATATCAAAGGAACTTTCTTTCGACATACACAACCTCCAGCATTTTTTATTTTATTATAGTAAAATGTGGCAAGGGACACAACAAGAAAAGGAGGGGAAGCCGAACGACGTGGAGGTGCTATTGTGATGATGGGAAAAACTGTGTTTTATGCAGAATTGTCCATTGGAGTGGGAAATAATAAGCGTGAAAATATAGACAAAGGAAGAGATTGCAATGAAACGATTAATTCCTGGAGAAATCATGACATTAACGGTAAAACGGGAAATGCCGTTTGGCTGCTTTTTGACGAACGGCACGGAGGAAGTGATGCTGCATAAAAGAGAAGCGAATACAACGCTTGCGGTCGACGACGAGGCAACGGTATTTTTATATCATGACCACGACGGACAGCTGTGCGCTACCATGAAAATGCCGAAAATTACGAACCACAAATACGACTGGGTTGAAGTGGTCGACATCGTTCCGAAATTGGGCGTCTTTGTCGATATTGGCATTTCCAAAGATATGCTCGTGTCCATCGATGATTTGCCGCCGCTCCGCTCGCAATGGCCGAAGCGAGGGGATCAATTATATTGTTCGTTAAAAACGGATAAACGAGGACGGCTGCTTGCTAAACTAGCGGATGATGAAACGATGAAACAAATCGCCGTGAAAGCGCCGGAATCAGCGTTCAATCAAAACATTCGCGGGCGCGTCTACCGCGTGATTAAGGTGGGAGCTTTCCTTATCTCTGATGTCGGCTACCTTGGATTTGTACATGAATCCCAGTGGCGAAACGCGCCGCGCCTCGGTGAAGCAGTGGAAGGGCGGATTATCGCCGTCAAAGAGGATGGGACGGTCAATGTCTCCTTACTGTCGCGCAAGCATGAAAGCATCAACGAAGATGCGGCAGCCATTTATACGTACTTAGAAAGCCGCGGCGGAGCGATGCCGTATCACGACAAAAGCGACCCGGACGATATCCAAGCGCGCTTTCATATGAGCAAGGCCGCCTTTAAACGAGCATTAGGACGATTAATGAAAGAAGACAAAGTATATCAAAAAGATGGATGGACGTATATCAAGCGATAATAAAAAGCAAAGCCAATTACAGCTTTGCTTTTTTTATGCAAAAAACTCAACAAATGTAGAATGATGCCGATAAACAATAATGGACACCATGAAAAGAAGGGGACGAACAAATGAAAAAACAAAGACGTATATGGCATCTTGTTATTGCGTTATTGGTTATTTTGATGATGACTGGTTGTTCGACGAAAGAGACGGTAACGAAAAAAGATAGTATCAAAGTCGGGATTATGTTGTCGGACGTCGGACTTGGAGATCAATCGTTTAGCGACTCGGCATTTCGCGGATTAATGAAAGCGCGTGATGAACTAGGCATCATTTTTGATTATCGTGAATTGAAAGATACGAAAACGTATGAACAAGGATTGAAGGAGCTTATTAAAGATGGCAATGATGTCGTCATTGGCCTTGGCTTTATGGTGCAAGAGGATTTGGAAAAAGTGGCAAAACAATATCCAAAGCAGCGTTTTATTTTAGTTGACTCTGTTTCTGATTTGCCAAACGTGACATCGATTACGTTTAAAGAAGATGAAGGAAGCTTTCTTGCCGGAGTGGTGGCGGCGCTTGTGACAAAAACAAACCGCCTCGGGTTTATCGGTGGGGCGGATGTGCCATTGATTCGTAAATTTGCGGCGGGGTTTGAAAAAGGGGTTCACGCCGTGAAGCCGTCCGCCTCCGTTCACATCGTGTATGCAGGTGATTTCGGAAATGACAAGCTCGGCGCCCAAATTGCTAGAGAAATGTTCGACCAAAAGAGTGATGTCGTGTATACGGCGGCAGGATTTACGGGAGTTGGTGCGCTTCGGGAAGCGGAAGCACGAGGTGTGTATGCGATTGGCGTTGACAGCGACCAATATTTTTACGCGGAAAAAGCGGTTGTGACATCAATGGTCAAAAATGTCGATGTCGCCTTGTTTCGCGTGTTAAAACAATACGTGGAAAAAGGGGAATTGCCAACCGGCACTGTTCAGCTTGGATTAGCGGAAGATGGAGTTGGGCTCGCACCGATTCGCGTTATCCCATGGGATGACCAAAAACAACAGCTGCTCGAACAGTGGAAACAAAACATTGTGGACGGCAAAGTGGCGACAAAGTAATACAGAAAAGGGGATTAGAATGACAATTCGCAGAAAATTGTGGCTTCATTCGTTTCTTTCGCTTATCGCATCGACCGTATTGATGGGGTTCATTATCGTCAATATGTTGTCGATTCAGGCAACGAATAAAGATATCGTTCCGGTTTTGCTGACGATAGAAAAGCTCGAGGCAAGCATGAAATCGGCAAAGCAGAGCTTAAACAACGCCGCCTACAATATGACGGAAGGAAATAAGCAAGAAGTGCTGGCGCAAATCGAAACGACAGAAAAGCTGATTGGCGAATTAGAAAAATCATTGAAACAAAAGGAATTTCGCGTGCTATTAGAAAAAGCAAAACAAAAATTTGCCGAAGTGCATAATGCGTCGCTTGCCGCTCTTGAACATCGCGATGTATCGGAAGCAAGACGGCAAGCGATGCGAATCGAAGGGGCGGTCAATGATATTTACACGCTGCAATTGTATACGAATGATTACTACAAGGAGCTCCAGCGTGATTTACAGGCACAAATCCGTTTTGTCATTTGGACGGCGGTCATCGGCAGCATCGCGCTCATCGTTGTGTCAGGTGCTATGAGTCTACGGCTGACGCGCTCGATTACGAATCCGCTCAAGCAGCTTGCCCACAATGCGGTCGAAATTGCGGGGGGCAATTTGCTTGTTGAGCGCATTGACTATAAACAAAACGATGAGTTAGGTGCATTAAATGTGGCATTTCATACAATGGTCGAGGAGTTGAAGCGTCTGCTTCGTTCGGTAGAAGTGGTTAGTCAACAAGTGGAAACATTTGCAAAAGAAATCGAAACAGAAAATAAAATGCTTACGGAGATCAACCGGCAAGTTGCGTTATCCACCAATGAGTTGTCCGCTGGAGCGCAAAGCATCTCTGAAGAATTGCAGCAAGCAGTACAGCAGATTGAAAAAATGGATGATACGTTTGCCAAAACAGCGGAGCGAACCGAACAGACAGCACATTACAGCGAGACGGCTGTCGAAGCGATTCAACATGGCCAAAAAGCGATGGAACAACAAATGCACTTCATTCGCGAAAGCAATGAAGCGACATTGTCGATTGAACAGGCGACGAATGAATTTACGAGCTACGCCGCCAACATTGAACAAATGGCAAAGGTGGTATCCGATATTGCGGAACAAACGAATTTGTTGGCGTTAAACGCGGCCATTGAAGCCGCAAGAGCGGGAGAAGCGGGGAAAGGATTTGCTGTTGTCGCGGAAGAAGTGCGCAAGCTTGCCGAGCAATCCGCACAGGCGACAAAACAAATTTTTGAAACAGTTTCGCTGATTAAGCATGGCATTTCCACGGTTTCCGAAACCGTTGCCCGAGCGGTAAAAATCGCCGAGCAGCAATCGCAATCGATTGAAACAACAACGAAGGCGTTTGCCGAAATCGAGGGTAAAGTCGCCGGCATTTCCGCCGATATTCAAGCACTTGTTGATGATGTTATCACATCGAAACAGTTAGAGGAGAAAGTATTGCAAAATGTGGAAAGCATCAGCGCCGTCGTCGAACAGTCGGCGGCCGGCAGTGAAGAAATTGCCGCTTCGATGGCCGAACAGCTGACAGCGTTTGAAAAAATGGTGGAGAAAGTAACAAAACTAAGACAATTGACGGATGAACTGCATGAGGTGATGGCAAAATTTCGGATGGAATGAAATTGAACTATCCCCACTTACCGGCTAAGGCCGGTGAAAGTGGGGGATTTTTGTTTCCTTTGTCTGTTGTTGCTCAAAGGCCCCAAGCCCCTCCGTTCATTTATGACAGAAGAAGAACGCTTTTCAACTATTAAAATTACTAAAAAAACAAAAAATGCCGATTCATCCTCCACCTACGCTTCGCTTAGAGGTGGGGGTCTTCTCGGCAAAGAAAAGAGGCTGTCCAGTATAAAAGGACAGCCGAATTTTATAAATGATCCGTCTTCTTCGAGTACGCAAATTTCCCAGCCTGGCGGTTTTTTTCGCGCAACATGTTTTTTTCATGGCGTTTCGCGTTGTTGTCTCGTGCTTTTTTATCGTTATCGCTTGTATGTGACATAATTGGCGTGCACTCCTTTATCCACGGTGTACACCATTAGTATGCGTGGAAAAGAAGGACTTATACCTCAATATATTTGTTCAAGAAAAAGAGCGCCAATGTGCCCGGACCGGCGTGCGCGCCGATCGCACCGCCGATTTCGGTGATGAAAAAGCGCGTGCAGCCATATGTTTTTTCAATAAGCTGCTTTAATTCCAATGCGGCTTCTTCGTCGTCGCCGTGGCTGATGCCGATCACTTGTTTTTGCAGATCGTCGCCGCGTTCGCCATGATTTCGACCATGCGCTTTAACACTTTTTTGCGGCCGCGTAATTTCTCCAGCGGAATAAGTTTGCCGTCTTCGACATGGAGAAGCGGCTTAATGTTTAAAAGGCCGCCGACCATTGCTGCGGTTTTGCTAATTCGCCCGCCGCGCGCCAAAAATTCTAAATTGTCAACCGTAAAAATATGTTCCATATGGCGGCAGTAAGAAGCAATCGTTTCGCATAATAGGTTGTACGGCATTCCTCTTTCTGCGAGTTCCGCCGCTTTCATCACCACAAGTCCTTGTCCGAGCGACGCGCACTTCGAATCGATAATCGTTAGCTGAAACTCAGGATATTCTTCAAGCACTTCGCTGCGAATCGCCATCGCGGTTTGATATGTACCAGATAATTGCGAGGAAAACGCGATATATAGACAAGGGCGGTTTTCTTTTGCGTACTTGGTAAATAGTTCTTTCATTTTTAGCGGATTCGCTTGCGCCGTTTTCACGATTTGTCCGTTGCGCATCGCGTCATATACTTGTTTTGGTTCAATGGTAATAAAGTCTTCGTATTCTTCGCCATTGAAATGGACAAGAAGCGGCAGAAACGCGATGTTATGCTTCTGCAAATAAGAATGTGGGAGATCGCTGCCACTGTCCGTAATAATTTGAATCGACACTGCATCCACCTCTTATAAAGTTAAGATAAGATATATTTTAGTGTAGCGATTATGATGAAAAAAGACAATTTTTCTTTCCTATAAAAAGGTTGCGGACGAGCGCCGCAACCTTTACTGAGTGAGTTGATCAAGTTCTTCCTGGAATTGACGCAACTGCGCTTTTTCTGCCAAGCTGGAATGAGCATAGGCAGAAGATAAGGCGTTTTTTGCTATGGCGATCGCGCGATCCAAGTCGATATCCGCTTGGCCGTTTGCTGCTTGTTTTGCCTGCATGACCGCTTTGCGCGCTTCTTGAAACAATCGATTGCCCATCGTTATTCGCCTCCAAGCGACGTTTCAAACGCTTTTTGCATTTTGCGCTCTTCCGCTTCAGCGTATGTCATGTGGTAAGGGATTCGTTCGTCATGTTTTTCTACCGCATCGACGCTTTGTTGAATGAAGCGTTTCGATTTATTTCGTTTACCCAAGACGTATTCCCCCCTTGAAAAAATAAAGACGCAGTATTGCGTCATGGATAGTGTAACCGTATAGGGGGGATTGTAATAAGGCAATTCGTTACAGCTTTAACATTGATTTTAAATAAATACCGATGCCATCTTCTTCATTTGTTGCAGTCACATCGTTGGCGATTTGTTTGAGGGGCTCAATCGCGTTGCCCATCGCAATGCCATGACCTGCCCATTCGATCATTTCTAAATCGTTATCTTCGTCTCCAAAAGCGATGACCCGTTCTCTAGGGATATGGAAATAATCAGCGATTTGCTTGAGTCCAAACGCTTTATGAACGCCGGCGCGAACGATTTCAATGATATGCCATGGCTCGGTCCAGCGCCGATGATGCAATACGTTCGCATGAACGTCGGATAAGTACGACTGTATTTGGTCGACATGTTGTTTGTCTGTATGAATAAGGATGCTCGTTGGATCATCTTTTAATGCATAGCGCAAGTCGCCGATTTCGATGGCCGGGTTGCCAAGCCGGACAATATCTAGCAGTATTTCATCATGTTCATGAAAGTATACATCGTCCATCACTTCGGCTAAAATATTTTTAATCGAGTACGTTTCACTTACTTCAATAATGTCTTTTACGGTTTGGAGCGGAAGCGGAAAATGACGGATCCCCCATGAATGGTCGGCAGGGTGATGGACGAACGCCCCGTTAAAGTTGACAATTGGCGTTGTGAGTCCAAGCTCTTCATAGTACATTTTGCTGGCGCGATAAGGTCTTCCAGTTGCAATCACGACAAGATGCCCTTCTTCTTTTGCGCGCAAAATCATTTCTTTGGTAAATGGGGAAATCGTTTTGTCATCTTTTAATAACGTACCATCTAAATCCAACGCAATTAAATATTGTTTCATAATAACTCCCTTTACATTGTTTTTTTAAAGTATATACGATCATGAGTTTAAGGTCACTACTATATTTATCATCATTTTGTTTTTTTGGATCTTTTCTAATATAGTGTAACTCTTTTCCAAAATTCTTGTCTACATGTTACACTATAGAAAAAAGAATGAAGGAGTTTTGGGATCATGGTCATCATTGAAAAAGAAACCGTTGCCCAAGTGCCTGTGCTTCATGTCGTAAAAAAAGAAAAGCGGGAAGAACGATTGCCGTTTATTTTGTTTATTCATGGATTTACAAGTGCAAAAGAACATAATTTGCACTTTGGGTACTTGCTTGCCGAGGCGGGATACCGCGTGATTTTGCCGGATGCGCTGCATCACGGTGAACGAGATTCGTCTTTATCTGATCGTGAGCTGCAATTGGCGTTCTGGAATATTGTGACGCGTACGATTACGGAAATTAAAAAAATCAAAGAGGAATTAGAACTTCGCAATCTCATTCAGCCGGATCGGGTAGGACTTGCCGGTACATCGATGGGGGGATTGTCACATTTGGCGCACTTGCCGTGTATCCATGGATTAAAGCGGCCGTTTCGCTGATGGGAAATCCAATGTATGAAGCATTTTTTGACGCCTTAATTGAAACAGGCAAAAAAATGGGAGTGGCGATTCCGCTTTCCGATGAACAACTAAAGCGGGAAAAGGCGCGATTAATGAAATATGACCTTTCTAGACAGCCGGAGAAATTAGCGGGCCGTCCGCTTCTTATTTGGCATGGAAAGTGCGACCAAGTTGTCCCTTATTCTTATACATATGAGTTTTATGAACAAATAAAACCGCTTTATCAAGGAAAAGAAGAAAATTTGAAGTTTATTTCCGATGATACGGCAGGACATAAAGTGACAAGGGAAGCGTTTTTAGAAACGGTGAAATGGTTTACGAAACATGTGTAAGAAAAAAACGGCTATGCTTATGGCATAGCCGTTACAACATTATCGGAAGGGTAAAAGCGGACGGGACATTTCCCCAAAAAAGTTATGAAAAATGCCCTAATTGCCGCAGCGCTTCTTCACTCATTCGTTCCGGAGTCCAAGGCGGATTCCATGTAATTTGTACTTGTACATCGCGGATTCCATCGATATGTTCGAGCGCACGTTTCACACCGCCGACGATGGAGTCGTGAAGCGGGCAGCCCGGTGTCGTAAGCGTCATTAAAATATATATGTTTCCATCATTAATTTGCAAATCATAAATTAACCCTAAATCCACGACATTGATCCCCAGTTCTGGGTCAATAACCGTTCGAAGCTGCTGAAGTACCAATTCGCGAATATCCATGATTATAGCCTCCTTTTTATTTCCACAAAACCGAAAGAATCGTCCCGGCAAAGAGAAGAGAAAACAATGTCAATGCACCTTGGGCAGCATAAAATATCGTCGGACTGGAAACAGTCAATGCAGCTACGACACCGATAACGCTAATGATAAACAATACACATTGAACAACAGTCCATTTCTCATTCATCATTTGTTTTAACGTCGGCACATTTTCTTGGCCGATCTTTTTGCTGTAGCGGTGCGTCCACCATAAAAACGGAACAATTTTATATAAATAGCCGATGATGCTTAACATAATCCAGCCAAGTATATAGCCGTAAATCACAATCGCAATTCCGTGAAGATTGCCGAAAAACGATAAAATAAATGCTGTCCCGTGCAGGATAAAGGCAATCGCAATGGCAAGCAAAGCAAACTGAAATGGGCGATCCAGTTTTTTCTTCATCCGTTTTTGCAAAATCGACCATATATGATAAGCGAATAGTACGAATGCAATAAATAAAAGCCCAGCACCGGAGATGAAAACCGATCGTCCATTTATGAAAAAGCTGATAAATGTAACGGCAAGCCCCGTCATATAAACGATGTATACATATCGCGCCAACGTCATCGAAAACCCATGCGCGAGAGAAAACATCGGCACCATTTTATAGGAAAAACCGATAATAAGCAGAGTAAACCAGCCGAACACGCCAAATAAGATATGTGTTTTTAAAGCAAAAAGATGATCCATCGTTTGTCTGCCGCTCCAAAAATGAAAGGCAAGCGTCAGTCCCAAGACAATCGTAAATAATAAACAAGCAAGTGCCGAGCTGACAAACAATGTCATAATATTTTTTTTCGCCTGTTTCCGCAATGTCATTGCCATTTGAAAAAGAAAGAGCATGATGCCAAGCACAAGCAACAACCCTGGGAAAAAGGCGAAGTGCGCATTAAACGCTAAGTTGGCAGAAAATAATACGATTCCGGCTGCTGTAATAAAAAATTGTACAAATCCTAACCGCTCGCTCCAAATTGGTGTCAAAAACGCAACTGGAACGAGCTGGTACATCGCTCCCATCGCAACCATCAGCGCAAAACCGAGCACGGCGAAATGCGCCGCCGCCCAGACGATCGGCAGGCGGAACGCTCCGTTTACCATGGCTGGTCCGGCAACGAGTGCGACTGTTTGTGATGCAACAAAAGCAATGACACCAAACAAGATAAATAAAAAAGGAAGACGAATATTTGTTTCATATGCAGTATTTGTTGGAATCATGATGGTCATCCTTTTGTAATCGTAATTTGGAAGCTGCCATCCTCGCGTTCTGTCGTTTCGTATTTATAGCCAAGCTCATCAAGTTGTTCGTATAAAAACATCGGGCGGCGGTCGTTAATGATGGTTAACGTTTCTCCAGGCTGCAGTTTCCCTAACGCCGCCAATGTTCTCATCATTGGCTGCGGCGGCTCTAACCCGCGATTGTCAAGAATCATCGTTCTCACCCCTGTTTTACGAACGTGACTTTCCAATGTTTTTTCCCAATCTGTTCCGCTTCATACGTAAATCCTTTTGCTTTCATAATCGGAAAAAGCGGAATCGGTTTAAACGGCGCATGCAGAATAAACGTATCCCCCGCTTGAAGCGGTTTAATTGTGTTCATAATTTTTTCAAACGGTTCGATTTTCTTTTGTAAATCTTCGCGGACATCCAACTCTACAATCTTTCCCAATGAAATCCCTCCTTTGTTTTTTATGATAGTAATTTTCATTTTCAAGCGTTGTGATTTTTGTCACATCCATTAGAAAAAGATTTCTTTTTCCAATCCTTCTTTATCAATAAGGTAAAATCCATCTTCATTAATATCAATCAATCCTTTTCGTTTTAATTGGCTAAGCGTTCGGCTTACCGTTTCCCGTGAGGTGCCGATCATGTTGGCAAGCTCTCGATTCGTCACATGAGCAGTCAAACGGTAAAATTTCCCTTGCGGTACCGCATTTGTTTTTGTTAAGCGCAACAGAAGCATAATAATTTGTTCATATGTGTTATGAAGAATTTGTTCTTCTAAACGTTTTTGCAAGTCAACGATTTTTTCGCCCATGACGCGAAATAATTTAATGCATACCTCTGGATAGCAAATTAACGTTTGTTCGAAGTCAGCGATTGGGATCGCAATTAACGTCGCTTCGTCGATGACTTCCGCGTGCGCAGGGTACGAACCTTTTAAGAAAAAACCGGTATGCGGAAACATTTCTCCTGTCTGCAAAATCGAGATGATTTGTTCTTTCCCGCTCATATCGGTTTTATAAATTTTTACCGTCCCGGAATGAATGAAATAGACACGCTCGAGCGGGTCTCCTTGCATAAATACAAACGTCCGTGGTTTATAGACGCGCACATGAGAAATAGCCACAAGCGATTCAAGCTCATGATCGGATAATTCACGGAAAAGCGGAACGCTTTTTAATCTCTCTTTCATCCAATTATTTGTCATAGATAATCTCTCCTTAAATTTATATATAAAAAAATAGTCGTATTGTTTTAAGCAATAAGAAGGAACAATGCTTCCTCCAACTTAATTTTATAACATTTTCCATAAAAGAGTTGTGACGTAAATCATAGTGATGAAAATCATAGCGAACGTTTGCCGTACCTCACATTCTAATCCCATTTGCAGCGTTACAATGAAGGCGAATTTAATGATAGGAAGGTGGTTATTTATGGAAATTAATCGATCGGTTCGTACGTCTCCACGTCCTGAACATCGAACACAAAATAGTTTTCTTAAATCTATATTAATTTTTACGATTTTGATCAGTTTTACCGTCTTGCTAGTTGGCGGATACTGGATTTTTAAAGAAATGGCGCCAAGACCGAAAGAGGTCCGAAGCGAAAGCGGCGACGTATTAATGACGAAAGAAACAATTATCGGTGGGCAGTCCGTGTTCCAGAAATACGGATTAATGGATTACGGTACAGTGCTTGGACATGGTTCTTACATGGGGCCGGATTATACAGCAGAAGCATTGAAAATTTATACGGAAGGAATGCAAGAGTATAAAGCAAAAGAACTGTATGATAAGCCATTCTCTGAGCTATCCAAAGATGAAAAAACAATCGTTCGGGATAAAGTTATTAAAGAAATGCGGAAAAACCGCTACAATCCGGTTACCGATGTGCTTGTGTTAACAGATGCACAAGTATATGGGCTTCAAAAAGTTCGTGACTATTACCGCGATGTATTTACAAACGGTGATGGTTGGGGCTTGCAAAAAGGGTTGATTAAAGAATCGGATATGCCAAAAACAAATCGCGCTTGGGTTGCGGACAGCGATCAAATTCAGCAAATTGCCGATTTCTTCTTCTGGACAGCTTGGTTATCAAGCACTCCGCGTATCGGTGACAATATTACGTACACCAACAACTGGCCTTATTACGAAGATGCAGGAAATACAATGACGTTTTCCGCCATGTGGTGGAGCGGTGCAAGTGTGACCATCTTAATTTTATTTGTTGCGATTATTTTGTACTTCTTCTATCGTTATCAATTGAGCATGCAAGAAGCATATAAAGAAGGACAGTTTCCAGTTATCGATTTGCGCAAGCAGCCATTAACCCCTTCGCAAGCGAAATCAGCAAAATACTTTACAATCGTAGCCGTGCTGTTTTTCGTTCAATCGATGTTTGGCGCGTTGCTTGCCCATTATTATGTAGAACCAGACAGCTTTTTCGGCATCAAATGGATTCACGATTTACTGCCGTTTAACATTGCAAAAGGTTACCATTTACAACTAGCAATTTTTTGGATTGCAACATCATGGTTAGGTATGGGGATTTTTATCGCACCGCTTGTCGGTGGACATGAACCGAAAAAACAAGGGCTTCTTGTTGACATTTTGTTCTGGGCGCTTGTCGTTCTTGTCGGCGGCAGCATGATCGGCCAATGGCTTGGAGTAAACGGATATTTAGGAAACAACTGGTTCTGGCTCGGCCATCAAGGTTGGGAATATCTTGAGCTTGGACGCATTTGGCAAATTATCTTAGTAGTAGGTATGCTTATTTGGCTGTTTATCGTCTTCCGCGGCATTAAGAGCGGATTAAAGCGGGAAAGTGATAAAGGCGGACTAATTCACTTATTGTTCTATTCTGCAATTGCGGTGCCGTTCTTTTACATCTTTGCGTTCTTTATTAAGCCAGACACGAACTTTACAATGGCAGATTTCTGGCGCTGGTGGATTATCCATTTGTGGGTAGAAGGAATTTTCGAAGTGTTTGCGGTTGTTGTTATCGGCTTTTTGTTAGTGCAATTGAGACTTGTTACAAAAAAATCTACAGTAAGAGCATTATATTTCCAATTTACGATTTTGCTTGGCAGCGGGGTCATCGGTATCGGCCACCACTATTATTACAACGGTTCGGCGGAAATATGGATCGCGCTTGGCGCCGTCTTCTCAGCACTCGAAGTCATTCCGCTTACATTGCTGATTTTAGAAGCATATGAACAGTATAAAATGATGCGCGACGGCGGGGTTAACTTCCCTTATAAATCGACATTCTGGTTCTTAATTGCTACGGCAATTTGGAACTTAGTCGGCGCGGGTGTGCTTGGATTCCTTATCAACTTGCCGGCAGTCAGCTACTTTGAACACGGGCAATTTTTAACACCAGCCCACGGCCATGGATCGATGATGGGTGTTTACGGAATGTTCGGTATTGCCGTGCTGCTTTACTCATTGCGCAATATCGTGAAACCGGAAGCATGGAACGATAAATTATTAAAATTTGCATGCTGGATGCTCAATATCGGGCTTGCAGGGATGATTGCAGTGACGTTGTTGCCAGTCGGCATTCTGCAAATTAAAGAAGCTTTTGAAAAAGGCTATTGGGCATCTCGCTCTCCAGAGTTTTTACAACAAGATATTGTGCAAAACTTGAATCTGATCCGTGCTGTTCCAGATACGATTTTCTTAATTGGTGTCATCGTGATTATGGGGTTCAGCGTAAAAGCGCTATTCCATTTGCGTAAACCGACACACGGCGAGGGAGAAGCGCTTCCGGTCGCCGATCTGACAAAAGAAGAATAAACAAAAAAGAATCACAGCACAAATAGCTGTGATTCTTTTTATCTTTCTATGATAGCGCTTTCTATCTTGTTTATTGTTAGGTTTTCTGCATTTTTTCTTTTTTCTCGTGACATTGAAAACAGTATAATGTTTCTTTTTCGTCGCAAATGACGCCGTTTAAGAAACCATGAAAACAATGTATCGGTTTGCCGCACTGCGAACAAAAGCCAACAAGCTCTTCCAATCATCATTTCTCCTTTCACAGGCATTGAGAATTTTCATCCATCAATTGTGATATTCGTCACTACGACAAACGACAGAAATGATTATGATGTATACATAATTAATTATACTATAAAGGAGGCAATAAGTATGAATCAATTTGCCGCAAAAATTCATGCACCTGACTATGAGCCGAGAGAAAGACACCCTGCGATCTTTCGCTTATTCGATAGCTTAAAACCAGGTGAAGTGATGGAATTAACGAATGACCATGATCCGCGTCCGCTGCATTATCAGTTTATGATGGAACGTCCAGATCAATTTACTTGGGAGTACTTGGAAGAGGGACCAGAAATTTGGCGAGTCGCAATCGGCAAAAAATAAACATGAATGCTAAAAAAGATTCCCGAAAGAATGATGGGAATCTTTTTTTTTTGTTGCTTCCATGGTACAGTAAAACAAAGATTTTGGTGAAAGGGGAAAAATGAATGAACAAAATGGCAGGAGTGGTTCTTGCCGGCGGGCAGTCGCGGCGTTTTGGCAGCCCGAAAGCGTTTGCCAAATTTAACGGAAAATATTTTTT
Source organism: Geobacillus sp. CX412 (assembly GCF_027942335.1). Classification (NCBI taxonomy): domain Bacteria; kingdom Bacillati; phylum Bacillota; class Bacilli; order Caryophanales; family Anoxybacillaceae; genus Geobacillus; species Geobacillus sp. CX412. Next base: position 2,733,655 of record NZ_CP103461.1, on the reverse strand, counting down.
TGAAATTGCTGTGGAAACGTTACGCGCAGTAGTAGAGGATATTTATATTGTTAGCCATCCTTCGCTAATAGACTGTTTTCGACAAAAGACGGCGGAAAAAGTGATTATGGACGATGAACGGTATCGTGGCCAAGGGCCGCTTGCCGGAATTTATACGGTCATGAAAGAATGCGAGGCGGAATGGATATTTGTGCTTCCGTGCGATATGCCGTATATGCGTCCAGAAGCAGCGGCAAAACTTGCTAAATATGCGAACGAGAAGTTTGATGCGATTATCTGTGCGCATTTCGGCCGAATTCAGCCATTAGTTGGCATATATCATCGGCGAACATGCAAGCAGATCGAAAAACTTCTACAGGCACAAGATAATAGGATGAAATCGCTTTTTCGCCATTGCCATGTCCACTATGTGAACGAGCAAGATTTTTGGGAAGATGAGATCGTCTTTCGCAATGTAAACACGCCGAATGAGTTTGACGATATTGTGACATAAGTCACTTTGTGATATTTATCACATTAGTGTCCTCTCCAATGCAGTACAATGAGAACAAGGAGGGGGATAGTAGTGAGGGACTTTAACGAAAATCCGTTTATTGTGATTTGGGAACTAACAAGGGCATGTCAGTTAAAATGTGTTCATTGCCGAGCGGAAGCGCAATATCACCGCGATCCGCGCGAATTGACATTCGAAGAAGGGAAAAAGTTAATTGATGATATATATGAGATGGATCAGCCGCTTCTCGTGTTTACTGGCGGGGACCCGCTCATGCGCCCAGATGTATATGATCTTGCCAAATATGCGATTGACAAAGGACTTCATGTTTCAATGACGCCAAGTGCGACGCCGAACGTGACAAAGGAAGCGATTCGGAAAGCGAAGGAAGTTGGCCTTTCTCGTTGGGCGTTTAGTTTAGATGGGCCAAACGCGGAAATTCATGATCGTTTTCGTGGAACATCCGGTTCGTTTGATTTGACTATAAAAGCGATTGAATATTTACATGAACTTGATATTCCAGTGCAAATTAATACCGTCATCTCCCGATATAACGTCCATGTGCTTGATGAAATGGCAGAGTTGGTTGAAAAACTAAAATGTGTGCTTTGGAGCGTCTTTTTCCTTGTGCCGACAGGACGCGGAAAAGAGTCTGACATGATTTCGCCGGTGGAACATGAAAAAGTGTTTCGTTGGCTTTATGAAACGAGCAAGCGCGTCCCGTTTGACATAAAAACGACAGCAGGGCAGCATTACCGCCGTGTCGTGTTGCAGGCGAAAATGCGAGAAAAACAAATCTCGGGCGATGAAATTAACTATGAAGACGTGTTGATGAAGGGATTAACTGGACAAGTCGATGGTCTTGGCCGTGCGCCAAAAGGGGTCAATGATGGCAATGGATTTGTTTTTATTTCTCATATCGGTGACGTATATCCGAGCGGGTTGCTCCCGGTGAAAGCAGGAAATGTCCGGGAAACGCCGCTCGCGGAAATTTATCGAAATTCTCCGATTTTCCGAGATTTGCGCAATCCTGATAAATATAAAGGAAAATGTGGCGTATGCGAATTCCGCTACGTTTGCGGCGGATCGCGCTCGCGGGCGTATGCAGTTACGGGTGATTACTTAGAAAGCGAACCATATTGCATATACATTCCAAAAGCGTTACGGAAAAAAGAAAAACATTTATCTTAATCACAGTGGTAACTGGCTCTCTTTTATTAGGGAGCCAGTTTTTTATTTACGAGTTCACTGAAATAATTTTCTAGACATTAAAATAAACAGGACACGATAAAGATGGAAATCAACTTTTTACAATTATGTGACACTATAAAAAAATGTGATAAACTTCACAAATATTTTTTTTTCATTTGCGTATGATGTACTCAAAAGCAGGTGAATTTAGTTATATGGCTGTGAACAAAAAGGAGGATTTTCGTGATGAATAAGCAAAAAGCCCTTTTGCCGATTACAACGTTGGCGATGACGTTTGCGTTTGCTGTATGGGCTGTATTTTCTCCGTTGGCGAATACATTCCAAGAAATGTACGGACTAACATCGACACAAAAAAGCATTTTAGTTGCGATTCCAGTTTTGCTTGGTTCCATTATGCGCATTCCGCTCGGGATTTGGACGGATCGATTTGGCGGCAGACGATTATTTTCGTTGTTGCTATTGTTCATAATTATTCCATTAATAGGAGCGGGTTTTGCTGATTCATATGCAATGTTAATGTTTTGGGCGTTCTTTATCGGAATGGCAGGGACGTCGTTTGCCATTTCTGTTACGTTCGTATCGCGCTTAACACCGCCAGAAAAACAAGGAACAGCACTCGGCATTAACGCGATGGGGAATATTGGAACAGCGGTGGCAAGCTTTTTGGTTCCTTCGATCGCGGCAGCGTTTGGAGTGAAATGGGCGTTTTGGGGAATGATTATCCCAGTTGTCATCATGCTCCTTCTTGTTTGGTTCTTTACTCCGGATATGCCAAAGCCTAAGCAGCAAAAAACGATGCTTGATTCGTTATCGGTGTTGAAGTATAAACATACGTGGACGTTATCTCTCTTTTATTTCGTTACATTTGGTGCATTTGTTGCATTCGGCATTTATTTGCCATCGCTGCTCATTGATTTATATGGTTTAACTCCGGTGGATGCCGGGCTTCGCGCTGCTGGATTTACCATTATTGCGACACTTGCGAGACCGATTGGCGGAAACCTCGGCGATAAAATCGGTGCCGAACGGGTATTGAATTTCGTTTATGCTGGAATTACGATTGGAGCGCTTGCCATTGTATTTGGAATGGAAAATATTGTTGTGATGACAGTCGCATGCTTGTTTATTGCCATTATGTCCGGATTAGGAAACGGTGCGGTCTTTAAGCTTGTTCCGCAGCTATTCCCTGCAGAAACAGGTGCTGTCACCGGCATCGTCGGCGCATGGGGCGGACTTGGCGGCTTTTTCCCACCGATTTTGCTGGGAATAGTGAAAGATGCTACTGGTTCTTACGTGCTCGGCTTTCTTCTTCTCAGCTTGTTTGCCCTCGTTTGCTTCCTGCTTAACCGCGTCGTCTTCGGAAAAAAAGTGGGCAAAGTGACAAAACCATATGCACCGTAACAAAAAGCAGGTCGTTTCAAGCGATCTGCTTTTTTTAATATGGAGCTTTGATTTCTGATTATTTGCATGTTTTTAAGTAAAACGTATATCGTTCAATCCATCATTTTCCCTACCGAAATGATTTCTAACGTTAATATATAACATTGTTCAACAATTCACAAACTATTCAAACATCGGCCATGATACGTGATACGAATCACTAGGATGAGAAACAGAACGCACTATTCTTAAAGTGTAAGGATTGATAAAAATGGAGGGAGGAACATGGCAGGCAAACTTCACACATTCATGGCGGTAGCAGCGACGGCAGCGTTACTAGCGGCCTGTGGAAACGAAGGTGCCGGGGAGAAAGAGGCGACGAAAGAAACGGTAAAGATAGAGCATCACGCAAGTTCAAACGTCATCGCTGCCCATAAAGATCTTAACCAAAAACCGGTTCCATTGAAAATGGAACGCATCGGTCCGCATGATGTCAAAATCGAGATGACTGCACAAGTAACTGACATCGAAATCGATAAAGGAAAAATCTATAAAGCATGGACGTTCAACGGTCAAGCACCTGGACCGCTCATTGTCGTCAATGAAGGAGATACGCTCCATTTTACGTTAAAAAATATGGACCCATCGCTGCCCCATAGCATGGATTTCCACGCCGTCCACGCTTCGCCGTCGAAAGATTTTGCCGACGTCATGCCGAATAAGTCGGGAACGTTTACGTACCCAGCGAATAACCCAGGCGTATTTATGTACCATTGCGGCACGAAGCCGGTGCTCGCCCATATCGCCAACGGCATGCATGGGATGATTATCGTCAAGCCGAAAAACGGCTATCCGACCGATAAAGAAGTGGACCGCGAATTTGTCTTAATCCAAAACGAGTGGTACAAGTATAATGACATGGATGATTTCCAAAACGGGGTACCAAGCTATGTTGTTTTTTCGGCAAAAGCGTTAAAAGCAGGCGATCGAAATACGAACGGAGATACATTTACGCTAAAAGAGAAGCCGCTCGTTGCCAAAGTCGGCGACAAAGTTAGAATTTACATCCTTAACGTTGGTCCGAACGAAGTCAGCTCATTCCATGTCGTTGGAACCGTTTTGGATGATGTGTATATCGACGGTAATCCAAACAACCATCTAAAAGGTTTGCAGACAGTGATGCTTCCGGCTAGCGGCGGCGCGGTCGTTGAATTTACCGTCACACGCCCGGGAACGTATCCGATCGTTACGCACCAATTCAACCACGCGCAAAAAGGAGCCGTAGCGATATTAAAAGTAACGGAGACCGGTGAAGATGACGGTACAGAAACAAGCGGACACTAACCGTTTCCCGTTCTGCCAAACGAGAAACGGCATGCCGCTACAAGAGAGCTTCTTCATCTATTGTAAAGGATTATAGAAAAAGATAAGTGATGTGCATCACACAACATTAAAAAGGAGAGATGAAAACTAACGGGTTCGGTTCAGAAGTACAAAATCAAAAAACAGTACAAATAACAGCGTAATTAGCACAAAATTCGAACCACATTTAACAAAGTAAAAGGCATATTAAAACGCTTGGGCTTATTCCAAGCGTTTTAAACTAAAATTATATTGACTTGTTCAATTAAGACTGTTACTAAAAGGTTACTACCGCACTTCAATTACGAAGGCATAACTTGAATCTCCCTTTTCCCATCTTGCTGAAACATCATACACATATACACCTTTTTCTTTTGGTAATAGTATCACATTATCATTTATTGGAACATTTTCTGTTTTTTCATTTGTAAGCCATCTATTTACTACTAATGTATTTTCTTTAGGCTCGTCTTTGAATTCTATTTTCAATTGGGAATTTGATGGTATAACCACAGGTTTTAGTTCTTGATTTTTAATGAGTTCTGGCGGAGAACTTGTATCAATACAAACAGAATTAAGTAATCCATTCCAACAATACGAACCTTGTGTCACTTCTACCTTTTTTTCTCCAACAGTTATGGTTGGTAAAGGTGGTTTAGCACTAAATAGTCCAATAACAAAATACCCCCCAATGCCTAACGAAATTAATATTAATAATGTAATTAAAAACTTTTTCATACACTCCCCCCTTATGGGTTCATTTTACTCTTGTTAATTTTCTGATTAATCTATATATTTAGTTTAACATAAAATACCAAAATCCTTAAAAAGGATTTCGTCAAAAAATATTGATATTTCAACAAAAATAAAAAAAACAAATCGCGTGGTGATTTGGTCTTATAAAATATCAAATCCCTTTCAAAGGGAAGTCATCAATGAATTGTCTTTATCCGTCACAAAACGCCATTCTGAAGCCTTTACAAGCTGTTTAATGAGCCAATAATGAGCAATCGTTGTATAAGTTATGTGTAATCTATCAATATACTTGGCTCTGCGTTCAATTTTATCTAATTCGGCTTGATACTCGACATAAGTTTGTTTGTCATTTTTTAGATGTAGGCATCGGATAATGATAATATTTCGGAATGCGAGCGTGTTTCTTAGCAAATTCATTTAGGGGGTTTTCTTTTAAAAGAACGGTATCAAGGGCAATATCCCTCAATGAAATATCCCAATCAAATGCCACATCACTTCGGAACACATACCTTGAGAAGACATCGGCAGTAATCACCACATTGGTTGGGAATTGACTTTAAATCGTCATACTGGCTGCCACCCATTCCTTTTTTCCGAACATTGTTGAGGAAATAAGTCATTTTATCTATTGAGCCACATTTCTTTAAACTGCATATTTTGAAGCGGTTTTGTTTCGTGCCGTTCCAAAAACTCCAAACATCTTCGATAAACAAATTCGTAATAGGTACCTCTCCCAATTTCCAAAAGTTCGCAAGTTCTGGTAATCGGAACCCGACTTAACAATAACTTTGTAAACCAAAGAAGAATATCACTTCGTTTTTGATTGTATGTGATAGATTGCTTACGGTTAGGTAATATATTAACTTCTTGCACGTCTTACATTGCCATCTTTGTGATTCACCTGTGCTTTTTCCACGTTTATAGAATGCCTTTGGTTCGTTAAAAGGCGTACAATCTTCCACAATACATCCATCTTTATGAAATTGATAATCGGGTTCAACATCTTGGATACTGTTGACAACAACCGAACTCGTTAGATGAAAACTCTCCTTTTTTATTTTTTGAATAATAAACGGAACAGATAGGAAACATATGCTAATAGAGGTTTAATTTATTTAAGCAGGGGAAAGAGGTGGTGAAATGGGCGGTCCATCTTTACGGAAATTAGAGGCGCATCGTTCCATTCATGACGGGGCATTTACCGAGGCGAAACATCTGACTGAGCTGCTTGAGAAGCTATATAACGATGGGCGTCAGGAGCATCTTGGCGAGGTTGCTGATGCGCTTGTGGAGCATTGGGAAAAGAGAGTCATTGCCCATGCGCAGGCGGAAGAAGAAGGATTTTATCAAGAAAAAGTAGAGGAAGACCACAATTTGTTTGAAAAAGTGGCGATGTTAAAGCGCGACCATGATTTAATGAGATATTTAATTGAAGAAGTGAAACAATTGTTAGCGCAACGAATTGATAAAGAGGTACTCACTCGATTTCACGCGCTTTTGCATATTAACCGTATGCATAGTGACGACGAAGAAAAATTTTTATTTTAGCCAATAAAGCAAAGGAAGGAGCTTCATGCTGACATGAATAAGAAACCTTCGCCGCTGCTAAAAAAGCTAAAGTATTTTGGCAAATCCGAAAAAAACGCTGGCCATGCCGAGGTATCACCGTATGGTCGCGACTCGGAAAAAGTGTACCGCCGTCGTTGGCAGCATGACAAAGTAGTTCGCACAACCCATGGAGTGAATTGTACTGGTTCCTGCAGTTGGAGGGTGCATGTGAAAGACGGCATTATTGCTTGGGAAACACAGCAGACCGACTATCCGACTACAGGTCCGGATATGCCGGAATACGAACCGCGCGGCTGCCCAAGAGGAGCAAGTTTTTCATGGTATACATACAGCCCGCTAAGAGTCCGCTATCCGTATGTGCGCGGAGCGCTTTTAAAGCTATGGAGAGAAGCATTAAAAAAAGAAGGAGACCCTGTTTCCGCATGGAAATCGATCGTGGAAGATCGCGAGAAGGCAAAACGGTATAAAAGCGCACGCGGAAAAGGCGGATTTATCCGCGCGAATTGGGATGAAGTCAACACAATGATTGCGGCTTCGCTTATTTATACGATTCAAAAGTATGGATCAGACCGTATTTTCGGTTTTTCACCTATCCCGGCGATGTCGATGGTAAGCTATGCCGCCGGTGCGAGATTTATAAATTTAATCGGCGGAGCGATGCTTAGTTTTTATGATTGGTATGCCGATCTTCCGCCTGCTTCCCCGCAAATATGGGGCGAACAGACGGATGTTCCGGAAAGTTCTGATTGGTTTAATTCGAGCTACATGATCGTGTGGGGATCAAACTTGCCGCAGACGCGCACTCCGGATGCCCATTTTTACGTAGAGGCGCGCTACCGGGGAACGAAAGTGGTCGCTGTGAGCCCGGATTATGCGGAGTTTGTCAAATTTGCCGACAACTGGCTTCCGATTCAGCCGGGAATGGACGGGGCGCTGGCGATGGCCATGACGCACGTCATTTTAAAAGAATTTTATGTCGATCGGCAAACAGATTACTTTACAAATTATGTGAAAAGGTATACGGATTTGCCGTTTTTAGTCATCCTTAAAAAACATGGAGATCATTATGCGGCAGACCGCTTTTTACGGGCAAGCGACATTGGCATGCCGCTGCGTTACGCACAATGGAAGACGGTCGTATGGGATGAAAAGTCGCAGACTTTTGCCGTGCCAAACGGAACGATTGGGCATCGGTGGGAAAATAACGGGAATTGGAATTTGCAGCTCGATGACATGGACAATAAACGAATCGGCCTCGATCCGGCATTAACGTTTTTAGGAAAAGAAGATGATATTGTTACGATTAAAATTCCGCATTTTGAAGTAGAGAAAAAATCGGTGTTAGAACGCGGCGTTCCTGTAAAAGCAATCAAGAAAAACGGAGATACGCTGTATGTAACGACCGTTTTTGATTTATTGCTGGCCAAAACCGGTGTTTCCCGCGGACTGCCGGGTGATTATCCTGTCGATTATAATGATCCGAAACCGTATACGCCGGCATGGCAGGAAGCGATTACTGGCATTGATCGAAACACGGCGGCGCAAATCGCGCGCGAATTTGCGCAAAATGCGATCGATTCGAAAGGTCGCTCGATGATTGTCATGGGCTCGGGCATCAACCATTGGTATCATTCCGATGCTATCTACCGTGCGATTTTAAACCTTGTTTTGTTAACGGGTTCGCAAGGAGTAAATGGTGGAGGATGGGCGCATTATGTCGGACAGGAAAAAGTGCGGCCGCTGGAAGGCTGGCAGACGATTGCGATGGCGCGCGACTGGGGAGGACCGCCGCGTCTGCAAAACGGAACGTCGTTTTTCTATTTTGTAACAGAGCAGTGGAAATACGAAGATCAAAAGATGGACGAACATATTTCTCCGTTGTTTGATCAGCCGCGTTATCAGCATGGCGGCGACTATAACTATTTAGCGGTTCGTTTAGGGTGGCTCCCATCTTATCCGCAATTTAACGCAAACAGCATCACGTTAGTGGAAAAGGCAAACGCAAAGACAAACGAAGAAGTGATTCAATATGTGGTCAATGAAATAAAACAAGGGAATTTAACGTTTGCGATCGAAAATCCGTCCGACCCGATCAACTTTCCGAGAGTGATGTTTGTTTGGCGCGCCAATTTGATCGGCAGCTCGGCAAAAGGCCATGAATATTTTTTAAAACATTTGTTAGGGACACATCACGCAAATTTAAGCGGACAAAACGATGGGCTAAAGACGAGCGAAATCGTTTGGGATGAGGATGCACCCGAAGGAAAGCTCGATTTAATGGTAAACATCGATTTTCGCATGAACGGAACAGGGCTGTATTCCGATATCGTCCTCCCGGCAGCCACATGGTATGAAAAATATGATATCAGCAGCACAGATATGCATCCGTTTGTGCATCCGTTTAATCCAGCGATTGCCCCGCCGTGGGAAGCGAAATCGGATTGGGATTTCTTTAAAGGGCTCGCCAAGACGTTTTCGGAAATGGCGAAACACTATTTTTCCGCTCCAGTCAAAGATGTCGTGGCAACGCCGCTTTTGCATGATACACACGATGAAATTGCCCAGCCGTTTGGAATCGTGAACGATTGGAAAGACGGAGCGAGCGACCCGGTTCCGGGGGTAAATTTTCCGCGGCTTCACATCGTGGAAAGGGATTATGCCGAAGTATACAACAAATTTGTGGCTCTCGGCCCGGTTGTTCAGGAACGAATCAGAGCGAAAGGGCTCAGCTGGAACGCCAATGAAGAATACAAATGGATGCTTGATACGGCTGGCTCTTCCTCACTGACAGGGCCGTATAAAGATTGTCCAAGCCTGTTGACCGACCGTGACGCTGCGGAGGCGATATTGGCGTTATCGAGCGCGACAAACGGTTCGCTGGCGCTGAAAGCTTGGGAAGAGATGGAAAGAAAGACGATGCAAAAGCTAAAAGATTTAGTGGAAGAACGGGCGGAAGAGCACATTACGTTCCAAGCGATTACATCACAGCCGCGCCAAGTGTTAACTACTCCTGTATTTAGCGGGAGCGAAACAGGAAACCGGCGGTACTCCCCGTTTACGACCAATGTCGAGCGGCTGATTCCGTGGCGGACGTTGACAGGGAGACAACATTTTTACCTTGACCATGAATTAATGCTGGAGTTTGGAGAAGAATTGCCGACGTTTAAAGCACCATTGCGAAAACTGGCTTTCTACGAAAAGGACCATCGTCCGAAGGTAAGCGGCAAAGAAATTGCGCTCCGCTATTTAACGCCGCACTTTAAGTGGTCGTATCACAGCACATATGGAGATACGCTCCCGATGTTAACGATGTTTCGCGGCGGACCGCATGTATGGATGAATAAAGACGACGCGGAAGAAGCAGGCATTGCCGATAACGATTGGATTGAAATGTATAACCGCAACGGTGTTGTCGTCGCACGGGTGGTTGTCAGCCACCGGCTGCCGCGCGGAGTCGCGTTTATGTATCATGTGCAAGACCGTTATATTAATGTTCCAGGTTCGCCAATCAGCAAACTTCGCGGCGGCACGTTTAACAGCCCGACGCGAATTCATGTAAAACCGACGCAAATGATCGGCGGTTATGCGCAATTAAGCTATGGCTTCAATTATTATGGTCCAACGGGAAACCAACGGGATGAACAAGTCATCATTCGCAAACTTAAAAAAGAGGAAGTGAACTGGCTTGAGGATTAAGGCGCAATTTGGGATGGTGATGAATTTAGATAAATGCATTGGCTGCCATACGTGCAGCATTACATGCAATAATACGTGGACGAATCGTCCCGGGGCGGAGTACATGTGGTGGAACAACGTAGAAACAAAACCGGGAATCGGTTACCCGAAAGAGTGGGAGAATCAAGATTTGCGTAAAGGCGGATGGGTCCTTAAAGACGGGAAGCTTGAGCTGCGTGCCGGCGGCCGGGTGAATAAACTGCTAAATATTTTCTATAATCCGGACATGACCCCGATTGACGATTATTATGAGCCTTGGACATATGATTATGAAAATTTGATTAACAGCCCGGAAAAACAACATCAGCCCGTTGCCAGACCAAAGTCGCAGCTGACAGGTGAATATATGGAAATTAAGTGGGGGCCGAACTGGGAAGACGACTTGGCGGGAGTATATGAAACAGGAAAACGCGATCCGAACATAAAAGGCATTGAAGAGAAAGTAAAGTTCGAATTTGAGCAAACGTTTATGATGTATTTGCCGCGCATTTGCGAGCATTGCTTAAACCCGCCATGCGTTTCCTCCTGTCCATCGGGTGCGATTTATAAACGGGATGAAGACGGAATTGTGCTCGTCGATCATGATGCGTGCCGAAGCTGGCGTTTTTGTATGACAGGCTGTCCGTATAAAAAAGTGTATTTTAATTGGAAAACACATAAAGCGGAAAAATGCACGTTTTGCTTTCCACGCATTGAGACCGGTCAGCCAACGATCTGTTCAGAAACATGTGTCGGGCGTCTCCGCTATATCGGCATTGTTTTTTATGACTTAGATAAAGTGGAGGCTGCTGCTTCGGTTAAGGATGAAAAAGATTTATATCAAGCCCACTTAGATGTATTTCTTAATCCGTATGATCCGGAAGTGATCAAAGCGGCGCGTGAAGCAGGATATACCGATGATTGGATTGAAGCGGCACAACGCTCCCCGGTTTATAAATTGGCGGTGGAACAAAAAATTGCGCTTCCGCTTCATCCTGAGTATCGCACATTGCCAATGGTTTGGTATATTCCGCCGCTAAGCCCAATCATGGGAGCATTTGACGGTGGATTGGACGACATTAATGCTCACGTCATTTTTCCAGCGATTGATCAAATGCGCATTCCGATTGAATATTTGGCGAACTTGCTTGCAGCAGGAGATACGGAAGTGATTCGCACGGTGTTGAAAAAAATGGTGGTGATGCGAAGTTATATGCGCGCCGTGAACTTGGGGAAAGAACCGGATAAGAGCATATTAGATAAAGTGGGAATGGATGAACATACGGTGAAAGAAATGTACAAGCTTTCCGCTGTTGCGAAATATTCCGACCGCTATGTGATTCCATCTTCTCATCGCGAGAAGGCAGACAATATGTTTTACGGACAAGGAGCAGTCGGTTATGAATTTATGGAATCTTGTTCCGGCTGTTCGGGATATGACGCGGAAAACTTTCATCAATTTTATTGGAGTGATATCGATGGAAGAGCACCGGAAAATTTTTAAAATCGCTTCGATTTTGCTGCAGTACCCGGAACAAGGGTGGATTGGTGATGAACAATTATTCCATGAAATTTCTTCGCTAAGCAATGAAGGCGTCCGGAAACTGTTTATGCAGTTTCTGGACTATTTAACGACAAACGAAATAGAGACGTTATGCGAAATATATGTGAATACGTTTGATTTTAGCGATAAAACCACAATGTATTTAACTTATCATCTATTTGGCGATCAGAAAGAGCGCGGCCAAGCCTTTTTAAAACTAAAAGAAGAGTTTCGCAACGCCGGTTTTGATCTATTGGATGAGGAGCTGCCAGACTATTTGCCAGTCGTTTTAGAATTTGCGTCTGTCGCTCCCGAAGAGCATGCAAAGAAGATGCTTCTTATTCATAAAACAACCATTGATAAAATTACAGAGGAACTAAAATTAGCGAATAATCCGTATTATCTTGTCATGGATGGCTGTGTAACCGGAATCGTTTCATTTTTAGAGGAGAAAAAAGCCTCTTAACAATACGAACATGAATGGAGGACGCCTAATGAGTTTACTTGATCAATTTATTTGGGTAATTTATCCATATCTCATGCTTACGTTATTTGTCGTTGGTCATATTTACCGTTATAATACAGATCAATTTGGCTGGTCGGCAAAATCAAGTGAGTTTCTTGAAAGCAGACGGCTGCGATGGGGAAGTATTCTTTTTCATTGGGGAATTATATTTGTTTTTTTCGGGCACGTAGCTGGGATACTGGTGCCAAAACCATTTTATGAAACAATCGGAATTACGGATGAGATGTATCACTTCGGGGCGGTTTGGTTCGGCGGCGCAGCCGGGGTCGCAACGGTCATCGGCGTTCTGTTGCTGCTATGGCGGAGGTTAAGCGTTCGTCGTATTTTCCGCAACAGCAGCAAAAGTGATTTCCTTGCATTGTTTCTGTTAACCATCGTCATTTTAACGGGATTTACCAATACAGTAGGATATACCGCTACAGGAGGAACGTTTGATTATCGCGATACGATTGGTCCATGGTTCCGAGGGATTTTAACGTTTCGGCCGCTGCCTCAACTGGTAAGCGATGCCCCGTTAGGATTCCAAATTCATATTATTACCGCCTTATTGCTGTTTGGCATCTGGCCGTTTACCCGTCTTGTCCATGTTTGGAGCGTTCCGCTGACGTATTTAAATAGACATTATGTTGTATATCGCCGCATGCGTGCAAAGAAGATTTAAAAACACCCTCCTTTTCCATTCGAAAAGGAGGGGTGTTTTTATTCAATGCGACAAATATCCACCGGACAGTTTTCGCATTGAATTTCCTTCTTTAAATAGTCGAGGTCATGGATCGTAATTTTTCCTTTTTTAATGGAAAGAACACCTTGCTGCTTTAACACGTTCAACATGCGGTTGACGCTTTCGCGGGTGGTGCCGCAAAAGTTGGCTAAATCTTGGTTTTTCAGCGTTAAGTCGATGAGGATGCTTCCATTATCCAGCGTAACGCCATAGCTGTTGCACATGCGGATGAGCGTGGAATAGAGCGCTCCTTTTTTGCCGTGCATAATTAAATCGCGAAATTTCGTTTGTGTCCGCCGCGCATGCATGCTGACCCATTGCATATATTCATAAGTAAGTGAAGGGTTGGTGAGGAGCTCTCGTTCTAAATCATCTTTTTTAATGACTGCCACTTCACCATCTTCGATTACTTTTGCTGTTAACAAATAGCGAGGTTCTGCTGTAAACAATGTTAGCTCGCCGATAATTTCCCCAGAGCCGCAGATGCGGAAACACATCTCTTTTCCGTCAGCGCAAATTTTGCTCATTTGCACTTTACCTGAAAGAATAAGATATAGTTCATCAGCATCCATTCCTTCTTGGAATAAAAATGTTCCTTTTCGTATTTTGACTGTATGTTTCGCAGAACGGAGTAATTCACGCAAATGGCTAAAGTGATCATGGTTGTGCAACGTTTTTGCTGCAAGCATTTTTTTCACCTCAATGGTTTGTTGTTACTTCCATTGTAGGAAACAAGGGGTTGTTTTTGTTGTGAAGAAAATCACATTTTGTTGTATTTGTGATCATTGTCACAATGATGTCACAAAATATTTTTTGAAACCGTTTTCATGATTGTTATATTAAAATGTGAGTAACGTCACAACATTTCTCTTATCTTTCTTGTATAGTAAATGGGAAAATGTCATAGTGTTGTTGAAAGAGGTTTTTAACATAACTGGATTTTGTTGTCGATAAAAGCGGCATTCATCTCCAGAGTCATTGTGGTTCTCCTTGGAACTGTTATCGCGAAATGGATGGCACGCCACCGGTTTAAAGGGAAAATCGTAATAGAAACGGTGCTGAGGCTTCCACTTGTGCTTCCGCCATCGGTCATTGTTTTTTTTCTGTTTGGAAAAAACAGCGGTATTTACATGGTTAATTATGTGCGACAAACTTTAAGTTCAATTGAAAGGAGGAGGCGGTATGGGAAAAGGTCAATCGGTGATTGTAGACCAGTGGAACCGTCCGCTTCGCGATTTGCGCATTTCAGTAATAGACCAGTGCAATTTCCGATGCGTATATTGCATGCCGGCAGAAATATTCGGACCGAATTTCCGTTTTTTGCGTGAAGACGAATTATTAACGATCGAGGAAATGGTGCTGCTTGCGGAAAGTTTTGCGGAACTTGGGGTGGAAAAAATTCGCATCACCGGGGGAGAACCGCTGTTAAGACGCGACTTAGACTTATTAGTAGAACGGCTGGCGCACATTTCCGGCATTCGCGATATCGCTCTTACTACGAATGGGATTCATTTAGTGAAATGGGCAAAACGTTTGAAAGAAGCGGGGCTAAAGCGCGTCAATGTCAGTCTGGACGCGTTAGATGACGAGGTATTTAAAAAGATGAACGGGGTTGGCGTCGGGGTCAAACCGGTGTTAAAAGGGATTGAAGCAGCGCGGGAAGCCGGGCTTGGCGTCAAAGTGAACATGGTCGTCAAAAAGGGAATGAACGACTCGCAAATCATTCCGATGGCAAACTATTTTAAAGAACGAGGTATTACCCTCCGCTTTATTGAATATATGGACGTCGGCACGACAAACGGCTGGGATTTTTCCCATGTGGTAACGAAAAAAGAAATGTATGAACGCCTGCAGCAAATGCATCCGCTTGAGCCGGTGGAAAAAGCCTACTTCGGCGAGGTGGCAAGCCGCTACCGCTATGTTGGCACGAACGTGGAAGTCGGCTTTATCGCTTCGGTGACCGAATCGTTTTGCCAAAGCTGCACCCGGGCGCGCATTTCCGCCGATGGCACGCTATATACGTGCTTGTTTGCTGCAAGCGGCGTTTCGTTAAAAGAAAAACTGCGTTCCGGGGCCGATAAAGAAGAAATAAAGAAAATGATTGCATCGACATGGAACATGCGGACAGACCGCTACTCGGATGAACGAACGGAGCAAACAGCAAAAACGCGGAAAAAAATTGAAATGTCTTATATTGGCGGATAAACAAACCGGACTTGCTCGTTATGTGGAGCAGTCCGGTTGTTGTTTATTGGGATGCTTCTGTTTCATGAAGAACACGCGGAAATAAAATGTTATTTTCCAAATGGATATGTTCCAATAAATCTTCTTCTAGCGCTTCTAATCGGTTGTAGACAAGACGGTACGTCCGGCATGCATCTTCTGGCGGGGTGAAGTCATTTGTAATCTCACGAATCGTTTTGATGATATCGCCAGCAACATCATGTTCATTGATAAGTTCGCGAATTGCTTGTTTCATCGTTTCTCTGTTTTCTGGAGTCGGAGTTTCTTCAAATTGTAAAATAAGCGGGAAAGCATGAGTTTCTTCTTTGATCGTATGCTGCTCGAGTTCTGTTTTCAGCTCGTTAAACAACTTATGAATTTGTGCTAGATGCGGGTGATGCGCCCCATGAACGCGAAGCACTTTTGTTACGTAAGGGCTAAGATTAGGCAATTCTTCCGCCAGGTAACGGTGATGTTTTTGGATAATATGGTCGATCAGTTCACTATAAGAAGCTTCCGACCAATTTTTTTCATCTTTTTCAAGCGATTGTGCATAAAGAGTATTTAATTGTTCTAATATCGCTTTGCCATCTAAGTTTCGTTCTTGTATCGCTTCTTTTAACGGACGCTGTCCACCGCAGCAAAAATCAATTTTGTATGCTTTGAAAATATCGCTTGCTTTTGGAAACTGTGCTACGATATCACCGATGATCGATTGTTCTGTAAACCGTTTTTCCATGATCGGCCCCCCATTTTTTATAAATCGTTACAATCCAAGTATATTTCCTTTTCTATTTCTATGTCGTGATGCATATCACACATATATTTATGAATAGATTTTGAACAAATCATGTTGAACTGCAAAGGAAGCCAGAAAATGTGATTAATCTCACAAATGGATTTTTTTCGTTTCCGTACAATAGAAAACAAGATGGATTACAAACTTAATCTTCTGCAAGAAGCAGGACTTTCAAGTTTAACTTATATAGTTGAAAAAATGAATAGAAAGATTGATAATATCAATACATTTGGAATAAGGATGCATAAATGGAAACCAATATACAGAAAGAGGGATAAAATCATGGAAGAAAGACGAACTCTTATTCCGGTAACAGAGGCAATCCAAAAAGTCATGAAGTATGCAGGAACAGGAGAAGTGGAAACGGTTTTATTAGAAGAGGCATATGGACGGTATTTGGCGGAAGAATTGCGCGCTGACCATGACGTTCCGCCGTTTGACCGGTCACCATATGACGGTTTTGCGATACGCGCTGTTGATTCCGCAAAAGCAAAGCTTGACAATCCCGTAGAATTTGAAGTGATTGAAACGATTGGAGCGGGACAAGTAGCGTCGAAGACCGTTCAACCATTTCAAGCGGTGCGCATTATGACGGGGGCGCAAATTCCAGATGGATGCGATGCGGTTGTCATGCTGGAATTAGCGAAACAATATGAGAGAGACGGAAAAACATATATGTCGATCAAACGTTCCTTTCAACCGGAAGATAACATTTCGTTCCAAGGAGAAGATGCGAAAAAAGGAGAGGTGCTCGTCCCAAAGGGAACGTTTATTAATCCAGGAGTGCAAGCATTGTTAGCGACATTCGGGTATGCTCGGGTGAAAGTCGCGAGAAAACCGCGAATTGGCATTTTCGCGACAGGCAGCGAGCTTTTGGACGTATCTGAGCCGCTCGTTCCCGGAAAAATTCGCAACAGCAACGCCTATATGATTCAGGCGCAAGTAGTACGCAGCGGCGCGGAGCCAGTTTATTTTGGAAAATTAGCCGATGATGTGGATACATGTTTTACAGCAATACAAAAGGCGCTGCCACAAGTTGATTTTCTCATCACAACGGGCGGCGTTTCGGTTGGGGATTACGATTATTTGCCGGCCATTTATGAACGCCTTGGGGCAGAAGTGTTATTTAATAAAGTCGCGATGCGTCCGGGAAGCGTGACGACGGTTGCGCAGCTCAATGGAAAACTGTTGTTTGGTCTATCTGGCAACCCTTCGGCATGTTACGTTGGATATGAGTTGTTTGTACGTCCGGCCGTACGGACGCGGCTATTTTCGCCAAAACCGTATTTACGGAAAGCGAAAGCAACGTTGATGGCAGACTTTCCAAAACCGAATCCGTTTACCCGGTTCGTTAGAAGTTATGCAGCGATCGAAGATGGTCGGTTAACGGTGTCGCCTGTTGGGATGGATAAATCGAATATTGTCACATCGTTGGCAAAAGCAAATGCCCTGATGGTGCTGCCTGGAGGGACGCGAGGATTTGCAAAAGGGGATACCGTCGATGTATGGCTGCTAGAAGATGAGGAAGGAAGTGACATATGAACGTTTGGCAAGTGGTTGGCTATAAAAATAGTGGCAAAACGACGCTTATTGAAAAATGGATAAAAATCGCGGCAGCAGAAGGATATCGTGTCGGAACAGTGAAACATCATGGACACGGCGGTTATCCTGAAAGAAACGATTCCTATACGGATTCAAAGCGCCACGAGCAGGCGGGAGCAGTTGCCGTTTCAGTGGAAGGCGGCGGTTTGCTCGAGCTTCACGCATGGCAGCCTGCATGGCCGCTAGCGCAAATTTTATCATTATATGAACTTTTGCCGCTTGATTTCGTGCTTGTCGAAGGCTACAAACATGAATCATATAAAAAGGTTGTGATGCTGCGAAACGAGGACGATTGGGATTCGCTGTCACAGTTGTCTAATATTATTGCCGTTATTACGTGGGAATCTTCTTCGCGGCTATCTTTCATTCCATATCCTTTATTTTTCATCAATGATGAGGAAAGTTATTTACATTGGTTAATGAATGAGGTGAGAAAAAACGAATGAAGGAACGCCTTTTTATGATTACGGACAAGCCGATTTCCATTGAGAATGTGGTAAAAAAAGTAATGCGCCCCGAAGCCGGAGCGGTGACCACGTTCATGGGAACGGTGCGCGAATGGACAAACGGAAAGCGGACCTTATTTTTACAATACGAAGCGTACGTATCGATGGCGGAAAAAATGCTAGAACAAATCGGGGAGGAGATTCGAGAAAAATGGCCAGAAACGAAAGTGGCGATTACGCACCGAATCGGCAGGCTGGATATCGGCGATATCGCTGTCGCCATCGCCGTTTCGTCGCCGCACCGCAACGACGCGTATGAGGCAAACCGATATGCGATTGAGCGCATTAAACAAATTGTTCCGATTTGGAAAAAAGAACATTGGGAAGATGGAATGGAATGGGTTGGCAATCAATTAGGGACGAAAGCGTATCCAACAGGAAAGCCGGAAGGAGAGGATTTACAATGATCACACTTCTCTTTTTTGCGCATTTACAGGAAGCAATTGGAGAGGAGCGTATGGTGCTTCCTGACGTGCCCAAAACGGTAAATGCATTAAAGCAGGAAGTAGAAAAGCGTTATGACATTGATCTGAAACAAGTGATGGTCGCGGTGAATGAGGAATATGCCCGCGATGATCAAACACTTCAGCCAGGTGATATCGTTGCCTTTATTCCACCGGTAAGCGGAGGATGAGATCTATGAAAAACCGACAAAAACAAAAGTGGATTGTTCCGAAACAACATGGCGCATGGGCAATGCTGATCATTCCGTTTGTATTAGGCGCATATGCAGGCGGATTGACATGGCTTCATCTGCCGTTATTTGTAGGATGGTTTTTCTTATACTTGGCGACATATCCGTTGTTGATGGCGGTAAAATCAAAACGTAAACAAGAGTATATGGGGGCGTTTTACCGCTACACTGCCATTGTCGCAGTGATGCTTGGTATTTGTTTATGGTATGTTCCATCTTTGTTTTATTTTGGAATGGCGATGATTCCGTTCTTTCTAGTTAATCTTTATTATGCAAAACGGAAGCAGGAACGAGCCTTTTGGAATGATGTTGCGGCAATCGCTGCTTTTTGCGTTGGAGGTCTTGCCAGCTATTATGTTGGACGCGGGGAATTAACGATAGAAGCGTTTGAACTAGCTGCTTTTTGTTTTCTCTTTTTCCTCGGAAGTACCTTTTACGTAAAAACAATGATTCGCGAAAAGAAAAACCCGATGTATAAATGGTTGTCATGGGGATACCATGGAATATTAATGATCGCGCTCGTTGTCATCGGGTACCCGTTATTTGTTCTTGCCTATGTGCCAAGTGTTGTTCGGGCTGTTTATTTATATGGAAAATCGCTGCCGATTATGAAATTAGGAATATTAGAAATTGCCAACGCCGCTTATTTTCTTATTGCCATGATCGTCCTTTACTCATAAAAAAACGAGGTGTGTAAGTGAACGCACCTCGTTTTTTTATTTAGTGTGTCCGATGATGTACAGGTGTCCGAGTATAATACACTTTTTCCATGAAACAAATATTGTGTTTTGCGGAAATAGTTATAAAAACGATTAAAAAATATTTAGAAAATAATTAAATATACATTTGATTTTATTTTTATACAGTATTATAATGGTAATTACATGAAAGATAATTCGTTCAAGGAGGCTTGTCATGAATATTGCAATCATTGGTGCGACCGGGTATGGCGGTGTAGAATTATTAAGATTTTTACAGCATCATCCACATGTTCATCACTGTTCGCTTTATTCTTCTTCACAAGACGGCATCCATTTTTCCGAAAGCTTCCCGCATGTTGGCGAAATAGAGGGAGCGATTCTTCAGAAAATCGATGTCGAACAAATGGCAGATGAATGCGAGGTCGTCTTTTTTGCTACTCCGCCAGGCGTTTCTAGCACACTTGCACCAACGTTGATTGATAAAGGAGTTAAAGTGATTGACTTATCCGGCGATTTTCGCTTGAAAGATAGATCGGTATATGAAATGTGGTATAAGCGACAAACGGCTTCCGATCACTATTTGCAACAGGCGGTATACGGATTAACGGAATGGAATAAAGAGGACATTCAAAAGGCGCAGCTTCTTTCCAATCCGGGATGCTATCCGACCGCTGCGCTGCTCGGGTTGGCCCCGCTTGTCAAAGAGCGGTTGATTGAAGAAGATTCTATTATTGTTGACGCAAAATCCGGGGTGTCGGGAGCAGGACGGAAAGCTTCGCTGAATACCCATTTTTCAGAAGTCAATGAAAATGTCAAAATTTACAAAGTAAATTCTCACCAACATATTCCAGAAATCGAACAAATGCTAAAAGCTTGGAATGAACGCATTCAGCCGATTACGTTTAGCACGCATTTAATTCCGATGACAAGGGGAATTATGGCAACGATTTATGCGAAAGCAAAGAAAGAGCTGTTGTTAGAGACGTTGCTAGATTTATATAAAACAAGTTATGAAGATTCGAAATTTGTCCGCGTTCGCAAGCCTGGACAATTCCCAGCCACAAAAGAAGTGTATGGCTCCAACTATTGCGATATCGGAGTTGCTTATGACGAACGTACGGGAAGAGTTACCGTTGTTTCCGTCATCGACAATCTTGTCAAAGGAGCGGCAGGACAGGCGATTCAAAACTTGAACGTGATGATGGGCTGGGATGAAGAAAGCGGGCTTATGTTAGCACCGATTTATCCATAAGGAAGGAGATCAAACGATGGTGATCGCAAAGCAAGAAAAGCATGGAACGAAAATTTCTTATATTGCGGAAGGAACGGTCGTAACTCCAAAAGGATTTAAAGCGGCAGGCGTGCATGCCGGTTTGCGTTACGCGAAAAAAGATTTGGGCGTTATCGTATGCGATGTGCCAGCATCTTGTGCCGCGGTTTATACACAAAACCATTTTCAAGCCGCCCCGCTGAAAGTAACGCAACAAAGCATCGCGGCCGAGCAAAAATTGCAGGCGGTAGTCGTCAATAGCGCATGCGCGAATGCGTGTACGGGAGAAAGAGGATTAAAAGATGCGTATGAAATGAGAGAATTATGCGCACAACAGTTCAGCATTGCCCCGCATCTTGTTGCGGTCGCCTCCACTGGTGTGATCGGTGAATTTATGCCGATGGAGAAAATTCGGGAAGGAATGAAAAAATTAGAGCCAGGCGACTTGCCGGAAAATGCGGAGGCGTTTCAAACAGCGATTTTAACGACTGATACGGTCATGAAAAAAGCTTGTTATCAGACAACGATTGACGGAAAAACGGTAACGATCGGAGGCGCGGCGAAAGGTTCGGGAATGATTCATCCGAATATGGCAACCATGCTCGCGTTTGTGACGACCGATGCCAATATTTCTTCGCCGGTATTGCAAGAAGCGCTTCGTTCCATTACAGATGTATCCTTCAATCAAATTACGGTAGATGGAGATACATCCACGAACGATATGGTAATCGTTATGGCGAGCGGACTTGCCGGAAATAAGGAATTAACGCCGGATCATCCAGACTGGGAAAACTTTTATGAAGCGCTGAAAAAAACATGTGAGGATTTAGCGAAACAAATCGCCAAAGATGGCGAAGGGGCGGCGAAGCTCATTGAAGTGCGCGTGAACGGGGCGAAAACGGACGAGGATGCGAAAAAAATCGCCAAGCAAATCGTTGGCTCTAATTTAGTAAAAACGGCGGTCTATGGTGCTGACGCAAACTGGGGAAGAATTATCTGTGCAATTGGCTACGCAGATGCAATGGTGAATCCGGACAATGTCGATATTTCGATGGGACCGATTGTCATGCTAAAAGGAAGCGAACCGCAGCCATTTTCCGAAGAGGAAGCGAGAGCCTACTTGCAAAATGATGAGATTATCATTGAAGTAGATCTTCATCTCGGCAACGGAACAGGAGTTGCTTGGGGCTGTGACTTAACGTACGATTATGTGAAAATTAATGCGAGTTATCGCACGTAATAAGGGGAGAGGGAGATGGGAAAGACGATTGTCATCAAATGTGGAGGGAGCGTGTTAAGTGATCTGTCGCCGTCGTTTTTTACAAGTTTACAAGAGATGTACGCACAAGGTATGAACATTGTTCTCGTTCACGGCGGCGGACCGGAAATCGGACAAATGCTAAAACGGCTAAACGTGCCGAGTGAATTTGTGAACGGTTTGCGCAAGACGACAAAAGAAGTACTAGAAGTAGCAGAAATGGTTTTAGCAGGAAAGGTAAATAAGCAGCTTGTGGCATTGCTGCGGCAGCATGGGCTGCCTGCCGTGGGCGTTTCCGGTGTAGACGCCTGTTTATTGCAAGCGGCGCCAATCGATTTAGCGAAGCTCGGATACGTTGGGGAAGTCGTCAATGTCAATGCCGATTTTGTTCATCAGCTATTAAAATCACGTTACATTCCAATCATTTCACCGATCGGTGCGGATAAGGATGGCCAAAAATATAATATTAACGCCGATACAGCAGCGGGGGCGGTAGCGAAAGCGATCAAGGCGGCGCAATTGCTATTTGTGACGGACGTTCCGGGGATTTTGCGAAACGGTTCTATCGTTGAACAGGCAACGATCGATGTGATTGAACGGATGATGAATGAAGGGATTATTACAGGAGGAATGATTCCGAAAGTAAAAGCAGCGATTGCCGCGTTATCGGAATCGCTTCATGAAGTGATGATCGTAAGCGGGAAAACACCGTTTTATGAAAACGGGCAATTGCATGGAACGACGATTCGAAACGAAGTGGGGGTCTATTAATGGGAGCGTTATTTCCGACATATAACCGTTGGAATATTTGTATACAATCAGCGGAAGGGACGATGGTTACCGATATAAACGGAAAACAGTATTTGGATTTTGTTTCCGGGATCGCCGTCTGTAATCTTGGCCACCGTCATCCTGCTGTGCAGAAAGCGATCGAAGAACAGCTTGAGCGGTTTTGGCATGTTTCTAATTTATTTACCATTCCGCTTCAGGAAGAGGTAGCGGAACTTCTTGCGGCAAATAGCTGCGGCGATTATGTATTTTTCTGCAATAGCGGCGCGGAAGCGAACGAAGCGGCATTAAAATTAGCGCGCAAACATACGGGGCGACATAAAGTCATTACGTTTCAGCAATCGTTTCATGGACGGACGTTTGCGACGATGTCGGCCACAGGACAAGAAAAAGTATACAAAGGGTTTGGCCCGCTTTTACCACAATTTATCCATCTGCCGTTTAATGATATCGAAACACTGGAAAACGAAATGAACGAAGATGTTGCGGCGGTAATGGTGGAAATTGTTCAAGGAGAAGGTGGAGTCAGACCGGCCGATAAAGCGTTTTTGAAAAAAATAGCTGAGCTTTGCAAGCAATACGGCGCACTATTGATTGTCGATGAAGTGCAAACCGGCATCGGCCGCACTGGCAAACCATTTGCCTATCAATATTTTGATATCGAACCGGATATTATTACAAGTGCGAAAGGGTTAGGAAGCGGCATTCCAGTTGGTGCGATGATTGGCAAAGCGTTTTTGAAAGATACGTTTACCGCGGGGTTCACGGCTCGACATTTGGCGGCAATCCAATCGCGATGGCAGCCGCAAAAGCGACGTTGCAAACGATTTTTCAGCCTGACTTTTTACAAGACGTACAAGAAAAAGGAACGTATTTCTTAACGAAGCTTCAAGAGGCATTAAGCGAATTTTCGCTAGTAAAAGAAGTTCGGGGACTTGGGTTATTAGTTGGCATTGAATGTGATGAGGACATTACGAAACTAATCCCATTTATTCACAAAAATGGACTGCTTGTATTAACAGCTGGTCCGAATGTGATTCGGCTATTGCCGCCGCTAGTCGTTTCAAAAGAAGAATTAGATCAAGCGGTAGGCATTATCAAACAAACAATACAGAAAGAAAAAATCGCAGCTACGAAGTAGTCGATAGCTGCGTCTTTATCCTTAATAGGTGAATAAAAATTCTGTAATATAAATAAAAATTCGAGCATGAGGTGTCATTCATGGAAGCATATTTGCATTTAGCAAACGGAAAGACATTTGTCGGACAGTTGGAATCGCCGCTTCCAAATGAAGAAGTGAGCGGAGAAATCGTTTTTTTTACCGGCATGACCGGGTATCAAGAAGTATTAACCGATCCTTCTTATAAGAATCAAATCATCGTGTTTACGTACCCGTTAATCGGAAATTACGGGATTAACGCAGATGATTTTGAAAGCAAGCGCCCGCATGTACAGGCGGTTATTGTATATGAAGCGAGCAGCAAAGGATATCATTACGAAGCGAAATACAGCTTAAAGGAATACTTGCAGCAATGGAATATTCCGTTGCTTTCCCATGTTGATACGCGTGCATTAGTAAAGGAAATTCGCAATGAAGGGACGATGATGGCACAACTTACTGTTTCACCGTCATGTAACACGGCGGCATTTCATGAAAACCCGTTTCCTGTTCATGATGTGTCGACTGCGAAAATCGAAACATACGGAAGCGGCGGGCCTCATCTCGTATTAATCGATTTTGGCTACAAAAAATCGATTTTGCAGTCATTGGTAGCGCGGGGATGCAAGGTTACCGTCGTTCCGTACCATACTTCATTTGAAATGATCGAATCAATGAAGCCGGATGGAATCGTGTTGTCCAATGGCCCAGGAGATCCAAAACAACTTTCCAAGCAGTTAGCAAACATTCGCCAAATTATTGACCATTATCCAACGTTAGCGATTTGTCTAGGTCATCAGTTAGTGGCGCTTTCATACGGCGCAGACACGGAAAAACTTCGCTTCGGCCATCGGGGAGCAAATCAGCCTGTGTATGATACGGTAAAACAAAAAGTGTTTATGACATCACAAAATCATAGTTATGTGGTTAAGAAAGAAAGTTTAGCCAACACCCCGTTTAATATCCGATTTACAAACGTCAATGACGGTTCCGTCGAAGGAATAGTACACCGCCACAAACCAATTTTATCGGTGCAATATCATCCGGAGGCGCATCCAGGTCCTAGCGATACGAACCATATTTTTGACGAGTTTTTGCAAACGGTAGTAAAAGGAGAGAAAGTATATGCCTAAAGATACATCGCTGCAATCGATTTTAATCATCGGATCCGGTCCGATTGTCATCGGACAGGCGGCGGAGTTTGACTATTCCGGCACACAAGCGTGTATTGCCTTAAAAGAAGAAGGGTACCGCGTTATTTTAGTGAATAACAATCCGGCAACGATTATGACAGACGAAGTTCATGCCGATGCCGTGTACTTTGAGCCGTTGACGGTGGATAGCGTGGAGGCGATTATCGCGAAAGAGCGACCAGACGGGCTATTGGCGACATTTGGGGGACAGACGGGACTAAACTTAGCATTTCAGCTTCATGAAGAAGGAATTTTAGAAAAATATGGGGTGAAACTGCTCGGAACTCCGATTGAAGCGATTAAAAGAGGAGAGGACCGCGAAGCGTTTCGCGCGCTCATGTATGAATTAGGCGAACCAGTTCCGGAGAGTGAAATTATTACGAGTGTCGATGAAGCGGTCGCTTTTGCCGAAAAAATCGGATTTCCGATCATTATTCGCCCCGCCTATACACTCGGAGGAACGGGCGGGGGAATCGCAGAAACGATGGAACAATTTATTGATCTAGTCGAAAAAGGACTCGCGGAAAGTCCAATTACGCAATGTCTTATTGAACGAAGCGTAGCTGGATATAAGGAAATTGAATATGAAGTAATGCGCGACCATACGAATACGTGCATTACTGTTTGCAATATGGAAAACGTCGATCCCGTCGGCATCCATACCGGTGACTCTATCGTTGTTGCTCCATCGCAAACGTTGACGGACGAGGAATACCAAATGTTGCGATCTTCAGCCATCAAAATTATTTCGGCGCTCGGTATCATTGGAGGATGCAACATTCAGTTCGCGCTAGATCCGTTTAGCAAACGATACTATTTAATTGAAGTAAATCCGCGTGTCAGCCGTTCATCGGCGCTTGCATCGAAAGCGACGGGATACCCGATCGCACGCATAGCCGCGAAATTAGCAGTCGGCTATACATTGGCGGAACTTCTTAATCCAGTAACGAAAACGACGTACGCAAGCTTTGAACCAGCACTCGATTATGTCGTTGTAAAATTTCCGCGCTTGCCGTTTGATAAATTTCCTTTCGGCGATCGCCAGCTTGGCACGCAAATGAAAGCGACGGGAGAAGTGATGGCGATTGACCGCAACATGGAACGAGCGTTTCAAAAAGCGGTTTACTCATTAGAAGGTGCGAATAACGGATTGTATTTACCAGAACTTGCTTCCCATACAGATGATGAGCTCAAACAACTGCTTGTTCGAAAAGATGATCGCCGCTTTTTTGCGATTCTCGAATTGTTCCGTCGCGGAGAAAGGATCGATACCGTATATGAATTAACAAAAATCGACCGTTTCTTTTTGCATTCGTTTTATCAGCTGATCGAATTAGAAAAGAAAGCGAAAGAAACGAGCTTAGAACATATTGATGAATCGACGTTCCGTCTGTTGAAAGAAAAAGGGTTTTCTGATGCGTTTTTAGCGGAAGTATGGAACGTGAAGGAAAAAGACGTAAGAGAAAAGCGAAAACAACTTGGCATCGTTCCGGCATATAAAATGGTCGATACGTGCGCGGCAGAATTCCATTCAGAAACGGATTATTACTATTCGACATATTTCGGCGAAGATGAACGGAAAAAAAGCGATAAAGAGAAAGTATTGATTATTGGCGCAGGACCGATTCGAATCGGGCAAGGAATCGAGTTTGATTACAGCTCTGTCCACAGTGTGTACGCACTTCAAGAAGAAGGATATGAAACGGTATTGATGAACAATAATCCGGAAACCGTCAGCACTGATTTTGCTGTGGCTGACCGTCTCTATTTCGAGCCGCTTACTTTAGAAGAAGTGTTGAACGTGATAGAAGCGGAACAGATTAAAAAAGTCATTGTTCAGTTCGGAGGACAGACGGCAATTAATCTCGTGAAAGGGCTCGAAGAAGCGAATATCACTCTTCTCGGCGTCACTTATGATGTGATTGACCAGCTTGAAGATCGTGATCGTTTTTATCAGCTATTAGAAGAATTGGATATTCCACACGTACCGGGAATGATGGCAAATAACGAAGAAGAACTTATTTCGAACGCCAAAAAAATCGGTTATCCGATATTGCTTCGTCCTTCTTATGTCATTGGCGGCAGAGGAATGTTCATTGTGAAAAATGAACAACAATTATGCGCGCTGCTAGAGCAGCGAATAATTACGTACCCTGTGCTGATCGATGCATATTTAGACGGAAAAGAAGCAGAAGTCGATGTTGTTGCGGATGGAAACGATATTTTACTTCCGACGATTATCGAACATGTGGAAAAGGCTGGAGTACATTCAGGAGACAGCTATGCAATGCTGCCAGCGCAAACGATTACGGATGAAGAACAATCCAAAATCATTACGTACGCCGAAAAAATTGTAAAGAAATTACAATTTAAAGGCATTATGAATATTCAATATGTCATTGCCAACGATCAGGTATACGTATTGGAAGTGAACCCGCGCGCAAGCCGGACCGTTCCGATCGTCAGCAAGGCAACAGGCATACCGCTCGCGCAAATTGCGACAAAATTATTGCTTGGGAAATGTTTAAGCGATGTCGTTGACGAAAAACAGCGGCGTTTGGCGAGCTTGCCATATATTGTTTTAAAATATCCGGTATTTTCGACATATAAATTGCCGGGAGTCGATCCGCTTGTTGGACCAGAAATGAAGTCGACGGGAGAGGGAATCAGCATTGCAAAAACAATGGAAGAAGCGGCGGCAAAGGCGTTTTATTCGTATTTAGCAAAAAAACATAAAGCACGAGAAATTTATGTGAACGGTGAAATAAGCGATGAACTTCTTCAAATTATAAAGGAAAAACAATTAATCATTGTTTCCGACATACCGTTTTCCGAATGGATAAAACGAAAGGAAGCGTTAGCGTTTTTAGATTTGCAAAAAGACGGAAACAGCCAATATAGAATGCTTGCGTTGTCCCGGCAAATTATGACGTTTACAGAAATCGAAACGTTCTGTCTCTTTTTACAAGCAGTCGGTGTGAAAAAGTTTTCTGTTTCATCCATTCAAGAATGGCTTGAAAAGAAAAAACAAATCGAGAAAGCGGTGATTATATGAAAACAGTCGTTTCATTAAAAGGAAAAGATTTTTTAACATTAATGGACATTTCAACAGAAGATATTCATTATTTGTTGACACTTGCCAAGGAATTAAAGCAAAAACAGCTTGCCGGACAATTGTATACTCCGCTTGTTGGAAAAACGTTAGCGATGATTTTTGAAAAACCATCCACCCGCACGAGAGTATCATTTGAGGTGGGAATGACCCAGCTCGGTGGTAGTGCGCTTTATTTAAATAGCAATGATTTGCAGCTTGGACGAGGAGAAACGATCGCCGATACGGCGAGAGTATTATCGCAATATGTTGACGCGATTATGATTCGCACATTCGCTCATCAAAAATTGGAGGAGCTCGCTGAATATGCGACGATTCCGGTTATTAACGGACTGACCGATGATGATCACCCGTGTCAAGCGCTGGCTGACTTATTAACGATTTATGAAGTGAAGAACACGTTAAAAGGATTGAAACTTGCCTATGTCGGTGATGGCAACAACGTCGCACACGCGCTTATGATTGCGGCTGCAAAAGTTGGCATGGACTGTGTGATCGCTTGCCCGGCTGGTTATGAGCCAAAAGAGAAGTATGTAAATGCGGCAATGCAAATTGGAAAACAAACAGGAGCGAATGTTGCAGTCACGCATAATCCAGTCGAAGCGGTCACCAACGCGGACATCATTTATACAGACGTATGGACGAGCATGGGGCAAGAACAAGAAAGCGAGCAGCGTCTTGCGGTGTTTCAACCGTTTCAAGTCAATTGCGAATTAGCAAAACATGCAAAACCTGATTATATGTTTCTTCATTGCTTGCCAGCCCACCGCGATGAAGAAGTAACAGCCGATGTGATTGATGGACCAAATTCGTTTGTCTTCCAACAGGCCGGAAATCGGCTTCACGTACAGAAGGCGATTTTACTATCGTTATTATGACGAAATCGCACCGGAGATATGCCGGTGCTTTTTTCATGCAGCCATTATTTGTATGGTTATGAACAAAGGAACAGACGGGAATGATAAAAATATACTTCGGATAAGGGGGATGCTGCAATGGGACAACAGCGCCATTTCCAACCAGGCGACAAAGCGCCGAACAACGGTATATATATTGAAATTGGCGAAACAGGTGATAACGTCAAAAATCCAAAAAAAATAAAACTAAAAGCAGGAGATACGTTCCCGGAAACATCAAATCACAATCGCCACTGGACATATAAGAGAAAACCATAATAAAGAAAAGCGGAGGCGGCGCGAACAGCTCTCGAAGCGAAATGTTCTTCGACCGCTGAAGTGCTTGCACTTCAAGGGAGAAGGTTATTTCGCACAAGAGAGCTAGCCGCCGAGCTGGACAAGAAGAAAAGCGGAGGCGGCCCAATTTCGCCTAAAGGCTGCCCACGTCCTGTGAGCAACGGCGAAATGTCGCCATCCTGGTTCCGTATATTCCCCACTACAAAGCCATTCCTATATTGGAGTGGCTTTCTATTTGAAAAGAAAAGTCGGCATCCGCTATAATATACTTAAAGGTCAAAAAAGGTCAAAAGAGAGGGAAAGTCGATGAACGCAAATAAGTTTACGGAGAAAGTGCAGGAGGCTTTTCTTGAGGCTCAATCGATTGCCATTCGGCGCCATCATCAGCAACTCGATGTCGAACACTTGCTGCTCGCATTATTGCAGCAAGAAGAAGGGCTTGCGAGAAGAATCTTCACACTGCTTCGAGTTAATATAGACGCATTCACTCATGAACTGCAAATGTTGTTAAAGAAAAAGCCAGAAGTGCTTGGGGCTGGTGCGGAAAACCTTTATATGTCCCAACGACTGCAGCGATTGTTGACAAAAGCGGAAGAAGAAGCAAAAAATATGCAAGACGAATATATTTCTGTTGAGCATTTACTGCTTGCCTTTACATCGGAGGCCGATGATATCGGACGACTTTTTCATCGTTACAACATTAACCGTTCTTCATTGTTGCACGTATTGACGGAAATAAGGGGGAATCAGCGCGTGACAAGTCCAAATCCAGAAGCTACATATGAAGCATTAAAAAAATACGGCCGCGATTTAGTCGCTGAAGTGAAAGCGGGAAAAATTGATCCTGTCATTGGTCGTGATAGCGAAATTCGCCGTGTTATTCGCATTTTATCACGCAAAACGAAAAACAACCCGGTGCTTATCGGGGAACCGGGTGTTGGGAAAACGGCAATTGTAGAAGGATTGGCGCAACGCATCGTTCGCAAAGATGTTCCGGAAGGATTGAAGGATAAGACGATTTTTGCTTTAGATATGAGTTCACTCGTCGCCGGGGCGAAGTTTCGCGGCGAATTTGAAGAACGTCTAAAAGCGGTATTGAATGAAATAAAGAAAAGCGAAGGGAGAATTATTTTATTTATCGATGAATTGCATACGATTGTCGGTGCCGGAAGGGCAGAAGGAGCGATAGATGCGGGCAACATGTTAAAGCCGATGTTGGCGCGCGGCGAGTTGCATTGTATCGGTGCAACCACACTTGACGAATACCGGCAATATATTGAGAAAGATCCGGCACTCGAACGGCGCTTCCAGCAAGTTCTTGTCGAAGAACCGAGCGTGGAAGATACGATTTCGATTTTGCGCGGCTTAAAAGAACGGTTTGAGGTTCATCATGGAGTGAAAATTCATGACCGTGCCCTTGTTGCGGCGGCGACATTGGCCGATCGCTACATTTCGGATCGATTTTTGCCTGACAAAGCGATTGACTTAGTCGATGAAGCATGTGCGACCATCCGTACCGAAATGGATTCCATGCCATCGGAGCTGGATGAAGTGATGCGCCGCGTCATGCAATTGGAAATCGAAGAAGCAGCATTGCGAAAAGAAACAGACGAAGCGAGTAAAGAACGTCTTGAAGCGCTCACCAAAGAGCTGGCTGACTTACGGGAAAAAGCGAACAGTATGAAAGCGCAATGGCAGCAGGAAAAAGAAGCTATCCAGCGCGTGCGTGACGTTCGCGAAGCGCTGGAAAAAGCAAAGCGGGAATTAGAAGAAGCGGAAAATGAATACGATTTAAATAAAGCAGCAGAACTTCGTCACGGCCGCATTCCGCAGTTAGAAAAACAATTAAAGCAGCTTGAACAACAAATGAATGAAAATAGTCAAGAAGGCCGTCTTCTCCGCGAAGAAGTAACAGAGGAAGAAATTGCGGAAATCGTTTCGCGATGGACGGGAATCCCGTTAACGAAATTAGTCGAAGGAGAGCGGGAAAAGTTATTGCGTCTGCACGAATTGCTGCATGAACGAGTCATCGGTCAAGATGAAGCGGTTGAACTTGTTGCTGATGCGGTGTTGCGGGCGCGTGCTGGCATTAAAGATCCTAATCGTCCGATTGGTTCCTTTATCTTTTTAGGACCGACAGGAGTCGGGAAAACAGAACTAGCAAAAACGCTCGCACAAGCGTTGTTTGACAGTGAAGAACAAATGATCCGCATCGATATGTCCGAGTATATGGAAAAACATGCTGTTTCTCGCTTGATTGGAGCTCCTCCGGGCTATGTCGGCTATGAAGAAGGAGGACAGCTAACGGAAGCGGTGCGGCGCAAACCGTATTCCGTCATCCTGTTAGACGAAATTGAAAAGGCGCATCCAGAAGTGTTCAATATTTTATTGCAAATGCTGGATGATGGGCGTATTACTGACTCGCAAGGACGTACCGTTGATTTTAAAAATACGGTTGTGATTATGACATCGAATATCGGGTCGCATTTACTGCTAGAAGGAGTTACGGAAAATGGAGAGATTAAAGAAGAGACGCGTGAGCAAGTATTACAGCAATTGCGCGCGCATTTCCGTCCGGAATTTTTAAACCGAATCGACGACATTGTTTTATTTAAGCCGTTAACCATGAATGAAATAAAAGGAATCGTGACAAAGTTTGCGAACGAATTAGCGAAACGGCTTAGCGACCGTCATATTTCGCTTTCTTTGACAGATAAAGCAAAAGAATATATCGCCGAGTCTGGATTTGACCCGGTTTACGGGGCGCGTCCGTTAAAACGATTTATGCAAAAGCAAATTGAAACACCGCTTGCAAAAGAAATTGTCGCCGGACGTGTGAAAGACTACAGCACGGTTGTAGTGGATTATCGGAACGGGCAAATCGTTGTAGAAGTCCAATAATAGAAACAAGGCTGTCCTTCATTTTAGGACAGCCTTGTTGTTAGTTTTTCTTAGTGGTGTTCTATCGGTTCATCAGGAATCAAGCTTGCTACAATAATAACCAAAATAGTAAAGATCGCCCCTAATAAAGCCCCTGTTGAAAAATTATATGGAATTCCTTGCATAGAGCCAATGACGTATGTAGCCATTTGCACTAAAAGGAACGTCCAGAAAAACGTCCAAAAAAGCCGCATGCTTCTTCCCCCCAATCTCTCTAGCTTCCTTTTCTTATCTTACCACAACTTGATCTTTTAGGCATATACCCGTACTTTTTTTTTCGTTCCGCATACTGTATATTGTACAATTATGCATCGTAAAAACAAGGGTGGATATCAATGACGATTCAACAACGATTTTTTCAGCTCGACGATCAGTGGTGTATCATTCATTTGCCAGAGCGCCCAAACGGATTTGCTGTCTTTATTATTGGCGATACGAATCATTTTGTTAATGAACATACAAGTTTTTGGATAGAGCACAAAGGACGCCATCATCTTCTTTGCGAGTTGCTCGAATATGGTTATACCATTTTTTACTCTCATTTATACGGCCGGCATTGGGGAAGTCCTAAAGCCGTACGCTTGGCTAAGCAACTTATTTACTACGTATTAAAAAGTGAAATATTAAACAATCGTATTTATATTCTTGCGGAAGGAATGGGAGCGCTTGTGGCTTTGCAGCTCCTTGAAACAATGCCAAAGCAAATCCGCGCGATTGTGATGTTAAGCCCTTGTCTAGATTTACGCGCTCAACTTGAGTATGAAAAGGAAAATAAGTTTTTTTATAAGCGAATGGCAAGAGAAATAGCGCTTGCATACGATATAGACGAGGCAAATGCCGAAAAAGCGGTTCCTTCACTGCTGCTTGTTCCGCATCAAGTTCCAATAAAAATATGGCAATTATCAGGAATTACTCCTTACCCATCCTCTCTACATTGTCGAAAATATGAGCAATGGATGAGGACGACTAACCATAACGTTCATGTGATTTATTGTTTGCCGGAAAAACGGTACCAATTTGGCAAAGCGATCGATCAATTTTTTCAACAATATAATGAGCTTCCATGAATTCCTCTATTGATGATCGGAACGGTAGAGGAATTATTGTTAGTTATTAAGAGTTAATAATAAAAGAGGCGCCGTCTAACGACGCCTCTTATTTTTTAAACATATCTACCAAAGAAGTAATTTTTCTCATCAATGGTTTTAATTGGTCAAACGAAGCGACCAGCGTATCAATATTTTGAATGATCTGCATAAAATCAATGTCTTGCTGTGAAGAAGACTCCGTACGAGCAGCTGGATTATCATGTGATTGATGAGATCGTGGAGGAAAGGGACCGAACATTAAACGGGAAAAACGATCTAACTGCTCGCTAGGTTGTTTTGACTGCTCTTTATCATCCATCGTAACACCGCCTCCTTTTCTTTATCTTTATTAGCACTGTATGTAAAAAATTAAGAAGTGACTAGACAAATCACATGTGTTGCATATTTCTATTGCGCGTTTTTTCTATTTCCGATAAAATTAGTACCAAGTAATAATAATTGGTTATATACTACTAAAGGAGATGTTCAGTGTGGGAGCAGGTATTATTGGAATCGGCCGGTATTTGCCGGAAAAGGTGTTAACAAATTTTGATTTGGAAAAGATGATGGATACGTCTGATGAATGGATTCGGACGAGAACGGGAATTGAAGAACGAAGAATAGCCACTGATGATATGGATACTTCCGATATGGCATATTTTGCAGCGAAAAAAGCGATCGAGGACGCAAAAATTTCTCCGCAAGATATTGATTTAATTTTAGTAGCAACGGTAACTCCTGACAGGGCATTTCCATCTGTGTCCTGCATGCTGCAGGAACGGCTTGGAGCGGTAAAAGCAGCAGCATTGGATATTAGCGCGGCATGTGCCGGCTTTATTTATGGAATGGTCACAGCAAGCCAATTTATTGACAATGGCGCATATCGTTATATATTGGTAGTGGGAGCTGAAAAATTATCCAAAATCATCGATTGGAATGACCGCAATACGGCAGTGCTATTTGGCGACGGTGCTGGTGCGGTCGTGATGGGGCCTGTTTCCGAGGGACGTGGTATTTTATCGTTTGAATTAGGTGCAGACGGAACAGGAGGAAAACATTTATATAAAGAAGAATATATCGTAATGAACGGTAGAGAAGTGTTTAAATTTGCCGTTCGTCAAATGGGTGAATCGTGCATTCACGTCTTAGAAAAAGCAGGATTATCGAAAAACGACGTTGATTTTCTCATTCCACATCAAGCGAATATTCGCATTGTCGAGGCGGCAAGGCAGCGTCTTGAACTGCCGGAGGAGAAAATGTCAACAACTATTCGAAAATATGGAAACACTTCAGCGGCTTCCATTCCGATTTCTATTGTCGAAGAATTAGAAGCAGGTAAAATCAAAGATGATGATCTCATAATTATGGTTGGATTTGGCGGCGGATTAACGTGGGGTGCAATCGCTTTACGTTGGGGCCGCTAGCAGCTCAATACGGATAAAAAGGAGAGACGGAAGCGATGGAAAAAAGACGAGTCGTTGTTACAGGTCTTGGTGCAGTAACACCGCTTGGAAACGATGTGGAAACAACATGGAAAAACATTATTGCCGGCAAGTCGGGAATAGGGATGCTTACTCGTGTCAATCCAGATGAATTCCCGGCAAAAGTAGCAGCAGAAGTGAAAGATTTCAATCCGGAAGACTTTATGGATCGACGTGAAGCACGTAAAATGGATCGTTTTACGCAATATGCTGTCGCTGCCTCGTTGATGGCGGTAAAAGATGCAAAATTAGAAATTACAGAAGAAAATGCGGCAAGAGTCGGCGTTTGGATCGGATCTGGCATCGGCGGAATGGAAACGTTTGAACAGCAGTTTGAAATTTTCCAACAACGCGGCTACCGTCGCGTAAGCCCGTTTTTTGTGCCGATGATGATTCCGGATATGGCAGCAGGGCAAGTATCTATTATTCTAGGTGCAAAAGGAATCAATTCTTGTACGGTCACTGCTTGTGCAACAGGGACAAATTCCATTGGTGATGCGTTTAAGGTCATTCAACGCGGCGATGCCGATGTAATGATTACTGGCGGTACAGAAGCGCCGATTACGAAAATGGCGTTAGCCGGATTTTGTGCAAATACGGCATTATCTACGAACCCAGACCCAAGAACGGCAAGCCGTCCGTTTGATAAAAATCGGGATGGCTTTGTCATGGGTGAAGGCGCCGGCATTCTCGTATTAGAAGAGCTAGAGCATGCGTTGCGCCGCGGCGCGCCGATTTATGCAGAAATTGTCGGCTATGGTGCGACAGGGGATGCATATCATATCACTGCGCCAGCCCCAGGAGGGGAAGGCGGTGTTCGCGCGATGCGCCAAGCGTTGGCAGATGCGGGAATGCAGCCGGAAGATATTGACTATATTAATGCCCATGGCACAAGTACGGAATACAATGACAAATATGAAACGATGGCGATTAAAGAAGTGTTTGGCGACCATGCGTACAAACTGGCGGTCAGCTCGACAAAATCGATGACCGGTCATTTGTTAGGAGCGGCTGGAGCAGTAGAAGCGATATTTTCCGTATTAGCGATTAAAGATGGAATGATTCCGCCGACGATGAACTATGAAACTCCTGATCCGGAATGCGATTTGGACTATGTGCCAAATGAGGCAAGAAAGCAAGAAGTAAACGCAGTGTTAAGCAATTCTCTTGGATTTGGCGGACATAATGCAACGTTGATTTTCAAAAATATACAAAATAATGGAAAACGGCTATCTCGATAGAAGAGAGATAGCCGTTTTTCACGAGAACATCCGCCGGAAGCCCACTGCTTTAGCTGTGGAGGAAGGCGGGGTTTATATTTTCAGTATATATTGAATTTTTCGTTCAATATAAGTACACTGGATTTAGAAAGGTAGGTGAATCAAGAATGCTCTGCACTCTCAAGATTAAATTAATGCCAACTCTTGAACAGTTTCATGCGCTGCTGGAAACAATGAAACGGTTTAACCAAGCATGCAACTATATTAGCGAGATTGCTTTTCGCTCCAGAACCTTTTCCAAAACGAAAATCCAGCGGCTTTGCTACTATGACGTCAGGGAAAAATTTGGCCTCTCTGCCCAAATGACCGTTCGTGCCATCGGCAAAGTGTCGGAAAGCTATCGTTTGGATAAAAAAACCTTGCATAACTTTAAAGAAACCGGTGCCATCGTGTATGATGAAAGAATCCTGTCCTTTAAAGGGTTAGAGTATGCTTCCATCCTTACCTTGCAAGGAAGAATGGAAATCCCTATGGTCATTAGCCGCTACCATCAAGGTTTGCTGTGCGGCAACCGTGTTCGGGGTCAAGCCGATTTAGTCCTTCAAAACGGTATTTTTTATTTACTGCTCGTGGTGGACGTTCCCGAAGGCCAGCCCAATTCCGAAAACGGATTTATCGGTGTGGATCTTGGCATCATTAATATCGCCGTCGATAGCACCGGTGAGGTATTTTCCGGCTCGAAGGTCAACGGGCTGCGCCGCCGCCATGCGAAACTTCGCGCCAAACTCCAAAAGAAAGGCACCAAGTCAGCGAAACGCCTGCTTAAGAAGCGTTCCAAGAAGGAAAAACTATTTGCCCGTGATGTGAACCACTGCATTAGCAAGAAGATTGTTGAAAAGGCAAAGGCACTCGGATGCGGCATTTCCCTTGAAGATTTAAAGGGCATCCGCCAACGCACCGAGAAAACGGTTAAAAAGCAACAGCGTCGTCAACACTCTTCTTGGTCTTTTTATCAGTTGAGAAAGTTTATTGAGTATAAAGCGGCGATCGCTGGCGTGCCGGTGGTATTGGTTCATCCAAAAAATACTTCCCGCACCTGTCCGGTTTGCGGACATGTGGCCAAAGAAAACAGACCGTCAAGGGATCAGTTTTGTTGTCGAGCTTGTGGGTACGCTGCCCCTGCCGACAACGTGGCTGCGGAAAACATCCGCAGGGCTGCTGTCAACCAGCCGAACGCGGCAGCCAATTAGGCTAGCTGCAAGCCCACGGCTTTAGCCGTTTAGCCGTTGGGTAGTTGACCTCTTTTTCTTTTCCGTCATACGATAGAAAAAACGGAAAAAGAGGTGAAAAAGATGCCTGTTATTCGTACCGACCAATGGCTCAATGAATGGCATGACAATCCTATTCGGCTATGCCAACATCTAACTTCCTACTTTCCAAACGCCAGAGCACGTGATATTTATCTTTATCTCGTGCGTTACGGTATGTATCAACCGTCAAAAAATATCGGAGAAATGATTAAGCAAATGAAACAAAAAAACATATGGGAACGAGTCGAGGCGGTTTACGAGAAGCGAAAAAAGGAATGGAACGGTCCAGATGTGCCTCTTTTTCTTTTTCCAGCAGACACACATAATCGAAAATTGGCTCGTGAGTTTAATAGTAAAGGCGGAGTCGCTTTTCACGATAAATTGCTTATTTTTTTATTACCGCATCATACGGACAAAGAAATCGAGGCATTGATCACACATGAGTATAATCATGTTTGCCGCCTGAAAAAACAAAAAAAGGAAGATGAAGGCGTTACACTTTTAGACGCGATCGTACTAGAAGGACTTGCCGAAAATGCTGTTGGCCGTTATGTTGGCAAGAGTCATCAAGCAAGCTGGACGACCTATTACTCGGATGAACAACTTGATCATTTTTGGAAACGATATGTTTCACCATATCAGTCAATTTTACCACAACATCCGTTATATTCTCGACTTCTCTATGGTCTCGGTTTTTATCCAGCCATGCTTGGTTATGCAGTGGGATATTATATAGTCCGTCGTTGCCTTGAACATGGTGCTCGCTTTTCCAGGTTAATGGGCATCGATTCAGAACAGATGCTGCAGCTTGCCGCGTTAGAGAAAAACGAATAGTCATGATGATCATCGGGTGCTCATATATGTAAAAATAAGATGGACAAGTTAAGAGAAAGAAGAGGGACCCGATGATTCGCATATTTATTTATTTAGTCGGTTTTGGAGTTTCTGTCATTGGCGGGATAACCGTTATTGCTTATTTAAACATTATGACGCCAGAGCGGGGATGGAGCGAATATTTTTCATATATTTGCACAAGAGTAGAATGTTATTTATTACCAATAGGACTTTTACTAATGTGGGGAAGCTTATACTTCCCTTACCGAGAAGAGTAATGGATAAAAAAGGGTAGTATGGAATAAAATTCGCCCCTCTGCCTATACTGATGGACAAATAGGTTTGGAAGTGAGGGGTATCGTATGCTGTATCTGCATGATATTTGGGTCAATTGGTTTGAAGGGGAAGAGAACGGATACAACGTATGCCATTTCCATGAATGGCGGAAAGATGATCAAGTGGAACTGCTCGATCAAGTACCGCTTCTTAAAGTGTCTTCTGCGCTATTCAACTATATTGAAAACAGTTTATCGGAAATCCCAAAGCAGCTTCTTGAAGACGTATATCAAAAAGCATATGTGCGCAAAAATCATGAACGCATTCAGCTTGATTATTGTTTTGTCATTACAGACGGTTATGGCATTCTTGCTGTTGATACGATTGGTTATAACATTCCGATTCGGAAAAGCCGCCTTATTCCGAGACAGGAGCAGCTAGTATACGAAATGGTCGCTGAACATCAAGAAGAACCATATCCGCTGCCTGCTCATGAAAAAGAACATCATATTTTGTCGCCATCCCCTGAATGGATGATGGGACTTACACGAAAGGAACGACAGCTTAAACAACTTTTATTTATGGTGCTTGACCAACTTCATTCGACGAAAAACGTTGCAGAGGTACGCTACTGGTATACGGAATGGGCGCCGCAAAAATATCCTGATATTCAAAAAATGTCGTTTGAAGAAGCATGGCAGCACTTATACGAAGAGACAAAATACGGCTGGTCCGACAAACATGAGCAGCTATGCGAAAAATTAATTAAAGGACAGCCGTTTTTTGAAAAGCTTTGGGAAATGGAACAGGAGCCAAAAGTGAATTAAGAAAAATAAAGTCGCAATGATGAATGATATTTCTGCCAGAGTCAGCATAGGAAAGCTTAATAAGCATATAAAAAAGCAAGCCATCGTTCGGCTTGCTTTTATTATTGTTTTAGCGTCTTCTTCCAAGCCCTATCGCTTGTTCCATTTTTTCAAGCATTTCCGTTGCTACTTTGTTTGCTTTTTCTGCTCCTTGGTCAAGCACTTGGTCAAGCGTGCTGCTTTCCAACAAGTCGTAATATTTTTCTTGGATCGGAGTAAGGGTGTCAATAATTACTTGGGCAAGATCAGCTTTAAATACGCCATATCCTTTTCCAGCATATTCTTGTTCAAGTTCTTCAATCGTTTTATTGGCTAAAATCGAATAAATGTTAAGGAGATTGGAAATTCCCGGTTTATTTTCTTTGTCATATCGGATGACGCCTTCAGAATCGGTTACAGCGCTTTTTATTTTCTTTTCAATCGTTTTGGCATCATCAAGAAGTGTAATAAACGACTTTTTGTTTGGATCCGATTTGCTCATTTTTTTCGTTGGATCCGTAAGTGACATAATGCGTGCACCGATTTTTGGAATGCGCGGTTCTGGAATCGTAAAAATCTCCATACCGTTTGTTAAATCGTTCCGCTAAATCGCGCGTCAATTCAATATGTTGTTTTTGGTCTTCCCCGACAGGTACGATATCGGTTTTATACAAGAGAATATCCGCAGCCATCAATGGAGGATAGGTAAGCAGCCCGGCGCTCACTGCTTCTTTTCCTGCCGATTTATCTTTAAATTGAGTCATTCTTTCTAGTTCACCGATATAAGAAATGCATTGCAGTATCCAACCCGCTTGGGCATGGGCAGGAACTTCCGATTGAATAAACAAAGTAGCTTTATTCGGATCAATGCCGACCGCCAAGTAAAGAGCGGCTAAGCTGCGAATGTTTTTTTGCAGTTCTTCCGGATCTTGCGGAACGGTAATGGCGTGTTGATCGACAATGCAAAAATAGCAGTTGTACTCATGCTGCAATTCCACGAATTGCCGCATTGCTCCGATATAGTTGCCAAGCGTAATGACGCCGCTTGGCTGAATTCCTGAAAAGCTCGTTTTCATAACACCACTCCTTTTTTTATCAATTTAAAAAGGCCCTACCCCCTGAGAGTTAGGGACGATAGGACCGCGTTGCCACCCTAGTTATTGCACATGATGTGCAATCACTTTGCCCATGCTTTTATGCGCATGGCGCCTTGATAACGTAAGGCAGACGTCCAAAGCCTACTAAAGCCAACTGCTCATTCAGCCGGATGCTCGAAAGCCCATTCCATATTGCTAGCCGCTTGTTCGCACCACCCACAAGCTCTCTGAAGGCATCGCAATATGTACTCTTCTTTCTCATCGCATGTTTCATATGATTGATTGCTTTATATTATAAAACAATGCGATAGTTGCTGCAACTTTATCGTATGGCATATCCGGCGGCAATTGTCAAGAGAAGAAGAATAAGACCAGAAAACAATAGTGGATACGTTACAGTAAACTTTTTTGCTTGCACAGGTTGTTCATCAGATAAACCTTGCAATTCCGCTAAATAACGCCCGGCTTTCGATCTGCTTGTATGCAAGCGCCGAAACCCGTACATAACGCCTTTAAAAAATCCGCCTTCATACACAAACAAAAACCCGCCGATAATAAATGGCAAAAGAGCCAGCAAAAATGCAACATTCACGAAAGAAACGAGCGACCACTCCCCTTGTAATAAAACGATGAATAAACTAAGTACTAATATAGATGCTGTAAGCAAACATGTTCGTATTATAATTGATTTCACTTTCTACCTCCTGATCAACACATCTTATCTTCGTCTTTATTCAATCAGAAAACATAAAATTCGTAAATATTATTAGAAAAATTATACAAAAAAAACTTTAGAATGGGACAAATGATATGTAATTATTCATCTTTTTTCGGATTTACAGTCATAATATTATACTGTAAGCGCTTTCTTTAGATTATGAAAATTTTTTATTTACATTTTGTAAAAATAACGTTAAAATTCAAATTAAACGCATTAGATTATAATAATCGATTAAGACAAAAAAGTTAGAAAATTTATATTTAATAAAATAAGGAAATTCTTTTCAAATATATTAATAATTATATAATAGCGTTGTAGGTGAAATCTTCTGAAATATAACATATTCAGAAGATTTTTAATACATTATATATTTTTAAGGGGGGACTTTTAGTGAAGAAGAAACTATCATTGTTTCTTGTGCTTCTCCTGGCTGTAACCACATTTCTAGCGGCCTGTGGAGGCAACAACGACACAGCAAAAGACAAAGGCGGCACTGCAAATAAGCCGGCCGAAAAGAAAGAGCAAGTGTTGAACTTGCTGGATTCTTCGGAAATTCCATCGCTTGATTCCGCGCTTGCGACAGACCAAGTATCGTTCATCGTGTTGAACAACGTGATGGAAGGCCTTTACCGTTTAGGCAAAGATAACAAGCCGGTTCCAGGTGTGGCGGAAAGCTATGAAGTAAGCGAAGATGGCAAAGTTTACACATTCAAACTCCGCAAAGACGCAAAATGGTCGAACGGCGATCCTGTTACGGCGCATGACTTCGTATTTGCGTGGAGAAAAGTATTAGATCCAAAAACAGCTTCCGAATACGCCTACATTATGTATGACATTAAAAACGCAGAAGAAGTTAACCAAGGCAAATTGCCAGTTGACCAGCTTGGCGTAAAAGCGGTAGATGACTATACGCTTCAAGTAGAATTGAAAAACCCAATTCCATACTTCATCAGCTTAACCGTATTTGGATCGTTCATGCCGCAAAACGAAAAATTCGTAAAAGAGCAAGGCGACAAATATGGCTTGGAAGCGAACACGACGCTTTACAACGGTCCGTTCGTATTAAGCGAATGGAAGCATGAACAAGGCTGGACATATAAGAAAAATCCAAACTATTGGGATAAAGACAATGTGAAGCTAGAAACAATCAATGTCAAAATCGTAAAAGATACCGCAACAGCTGTAAACCTTTACGACACGAAAAAAGTGGACCGAGTTGGTCTAACTGCAGAGTTTGTTGATAAATATAAAAACGACAAAAACTTCCATACAGAGCTTGATCCATCTATTTTCTGGCTGCGCATGAACACGAAAAACGAATTGTTGAAAAACGTCAACGCTCGTAAAGCAATCGCGATGGCGATTGACAAACAAGCGCTTGTTGACACGCTTCTTAACAACGGTACAATTCCGGCAAACTATATTGTTCCAAAAGACTTTGTTCAAGGTCCAAACGGAAAAGATTTCCGTGACGAAAACGGCGATTTAGTGAAATACGATGTAGAAGAAGCGAAAAAATTATGGGAACAAGCGAAAAAAGAGCTTGGCAAAGACAAATTTACGATTGAGCTGTTGAACTTTGATGCCGATACCGCGAAGAAAATTGGTGAATACTTGAAAGAACAGCTTGAAAAGAACTTGCCTGGCCTTACAATTAACATTAAACAACAGCCATTTAAACAAAAGCTTGAGCTAGAAAGCAACATGCAATATGACCTATCCTTCTCAGGTTGGGGCCCGGACTATCAAGACCCAATGACATTTATCGATCTTTGGGTGACAGACGGCCCGCACAACCAAACTGGCTGGTCCAACCCAGAGTACGACCAGCTTGTTAAAGATGCGAAAACAACGTTGCTAAACGACTTGCAAGCCCGCTGGGATGCAATGTTAAAAGCGGAAAAACTCTTGTTTGAAGAAATGCCAGTCGCACCGCTTTATCAACGCGGCTCTGCGTATTTGCAACGTGAATACGTAAAAGGTATTGTTTCTCATCCATTTGGCGGAGATTATAGTTATAAATGGGCATATATCGAGTAATAGTTCTGCAGTAATTGTAATTGCGGAGGAGAGTATATGTGAAAAGCATATACTCTCCTTTTGCCTGAAAAGGCGAAAAAGTCGAAAAAAGAAGAAGATTCTAATTATTATGTTGGAGGAGGTGCTCCAATGGCACGATATGTGATCAAACGGATTGTGTATATGGTCATTACGTTATTTATTATCGCGACGGTGACGTTCTTTTTAATGAAATTGCTTCCTGGTTCACCATTGCAAAACCAAGAAAAACTCACGCCAGAGCAGCGGCAAATTATTTTAGAGAAATACGGATTAAACGATCCGGTTCCAGTGCAATATGTCCGCTATTTAGGCAATTTATTAAAAGGGGATTTAGGCGTTTCGTTTCAGTATGATAACCGTCCGGTAACTGAATTGATTGGGGAACGAATCGGTCCATCGGCACAGCTTGGATTTCAAGCAATTGTGTTTGGAACGTTGATTGGGTTAATACTCGGCATTTTCGCCGCGATTCGTCATAATACTTGGGGAGACTATACGGCCACAGTCATTTCCGTATTAGGAATATCCATTCCGTCATTCGTTTTCGCCGGATTGCTTCAATATTATATTGGGGTAAAGATGCAATGGCTCCCGGTAGCGTTTTGGGAAGGGTTTGAATATACAATTATGCCAACGCTTGCACTATCAGTCGGTGTGATCGCAAACATCGCTCGTTTTATGCGGACAGAAATGTTGGAAGTGTTGAGCTCTGATTATATTTTAACCGCAAGAGCGAAAGGAATTAGCAATTCGGCAGTGATTGTGAAGCATGCGATCCGCAACTCGCTCATCCCGATTATTACGATTCTTGGTCCAATGGTCGTTAACTTAATGACGGGAACGCTTGTTATTGAGAAGATTTTCGCAGTTCCTGGATTAGGGGAACAATTCGTTCGTTCGATTGAAATGAACGACTATCCGGTAATTATGGGAACCACATTATTTTATTCTGCTTTACT
Organism: Geobacillus sp. CX412; assembly: GCF_027942335.1. Taxonomy (NCBI): domain Bacteria; kingdom Bacillati; phylum Bacillota; class Bacilli; order Caryophanales; family Anoxybacillaceae; genus Geobacillus; species Geobacillus sp. CX412. The sequence goes on along the minus strand of NZ_CP103461.1, from coordinate 2,689,048 downwards.
GATATTCGCGATTTTTATCGTCGACATATTATATGGCATCGTTGATCCACGTATTCGTCTAGCGGGAGGGAAAAAATAATGAATAAACTAAACTATGAAAATATTTCACCAGATCTTTTTCAACCCGCCCCACCTAACGTTGTAGAACAAGAAAAAATCAATCGTCCAAGTTTAACATTTTGGCAAGATGCATGGATACGTTTACGGAAAAATAAAGGCGCGATTGCTGGATTAATTATGATTATTATTTTAACGCTTACAGCAATTATCGCTCCGATGACGAGCAAGCATTCTTATAAGGAGCAAGACTTAAACCGTGCGAAATTACCGCCAAAAGTTCCTGTTTTAGAGCATATTAGCTGGCTCAATCTAGACGGGAAAGATGCAAACGGCGTTGATGTATATAAAGAACGCGGCATTAAAGAATACTATTGGTTCGGAACAGATGATTTAGGCCGCGATTTATGGACAAGAACATGGTATGGAACCCGAATTTCCCTCTACATCGGGTTATTGGCTGCGCTGATCGATTTGTGCATCGGAATTGCGTACGGCGGGATTTCCGGATTTTACGGAGGTCGCGTCGATAACATTATGCAGCGGATTATTGAAATATTATACGGTATTCCGAGCTTAATTGTCGTTATTTTGTTTATTTTAATTTTTGAGCCGGGGATCATTTCGATTACACTGGCTATGGTCATCACTGGCTGGATGACGATGGCACGGATCGTCCGCGGACAAATTTTAAAATTAAAAAACATGGAATATGTGCTTGCGGCCCGTACGCTAGGAGCATCCAACTCCCGGTTAATTTTTAAGCATTTAATCCCGAACGTCGTCGGTCCAATCATTATTACAACGATGTTTACGATTCCAAGCGCGATTTTCACCGAAGCGTTTTTAAGTTTTATCGGTCTTGGAATTCGTCCACCGGAAGCATCGCTCGGTTCATTAGTCAACGAAGGATATAAATCGATTCAAACCTATCCGCATATGATGATCATTCCAGCGGTTGTCATCAGTTTATTAATTTTGAGCTTTAACTTAGTGGCAGACGGGCTGCGCGATGCGCTAGATCCGAAAATGCGCAAATAATGGACGGAAGGAGGCGAAAACATGGAAAAAATATTACAAGTGAAAGATTTACACATCTCCTTCGACATACATGCAGGCGAAGTGCAGGCGGTCCGGGGCGTTAGCTTCGATTTATATAAAGGAGAAACGTTGGCCATTGTCGGTGAATCAGGGTCCGGAAAATCGGTGACTTCGAAAGCGCTCATGCGGCTATTGCCAACTCCGCCGAGCCGAATTAAACAAGGAGAAATTTTGTTTGAAGGAAAAGACTTAACGAAGCTTTCCGATAAAGAAATGCAAAACATTCGCGGTGCAAAAATTTCAATGATTTTCCAAGATCCAATGACATCGTTAAATCCAACGATGACGATTGGAAAGCAAATTATGGAAGCAATTTTAAAACATCAGAAAATCTCGAAAGAAGAAGCGCGCAAGCGTGCGGTTGAACTATTGCAGCTTGTCGGTATCAAAAATGCGGAGTTGCGCATAAAACAATATCCGCACCAGTTTTCCGGCGGGATGCGCCAGCGTGTCGTGATTGCGATCGCTCTCGCTTGCAACCCGAAAATTTTAATTGCCGACGAGCCGACGACAGCATTAGACGTAACCATCCAGGCACAAATCCTGGAACTGATGAAAGACATTCAAAAGAAACTAGGAATGTCGATTATTTTCATTACACATGACCTTGGTGTTGTCGCCAATATGGCTGACCGCGTGGCGGTCATGTACGCTGGAAAAATCGTAGAAATCGGCACAGTCGATGAGATTTTCTATAATCCGAAGCACCCGTATACATGGGGATTGCTTGCTTCGATGCCAAGCCTTGATCATAAAGATATGGAGCTTTACTCGATTCCAGGCACGCCGCCGGATTTATTGAATCCGCCGAAAGGCGATGCGTTTGCGCCAAGAAATCCATATGCGCTAAAAATTGACTATGAATTAGAACCACCGATGTTTAAAGTTTCGGATACGCATTACGCAGCGACGTGGCTACTCCATGAAAATGCGCCAAAAGTAGAACCGCCGCAAATCGTGCGCGACCGCATGGCTAAATTTGCGCAAATTGTTGCTCGGAAAGGAGGAGGACCTCGTGGCTAGACAAAAACTCCTCGAAGTGAGAAATTTAAAACAATATTTTCGCGTTGGCAGAGGGGAAGTGGTAAAGGCAGTAGATGGAGTGACATTTGATATTTACAAAGGAGAAACGTTTGGGCTTGTTGGTGAGTCCGGGTGCGGCAAATCGACGACAGGAAGAACGATTATCGGTTTATATGAGGCGACGGAAGGGGAAGTGCTGTTTAACGGAGTGAGCGTTCATGGAAAAAAATCAAAAAAAGAGTTAAAGGAATTAAAGCGAAAAATGCAAATGATTTTCCAAGACCCATACGCCTCGTTAAACCCGCGCATGACCGTTGCGGATATTATCGCTGAAGGCATCGATATTCACGGTCTTGCGAAAACGAAGGAAGAACGCATGCAGCGCGTATATGAGCTGCTTGAGACAGTCGGCTTAAACCGTGAGCATGCCAATCGCTATCCGCATGAGTTCTCCGGCGGCCAGCGCCAGCGGATCGGGATTGCCCGCGCTTTAGCGGTGGAACCGGAGTTTATTATCGCCGATGAGCCGATTTCCGCGCTGGATGTGTCGATTCAGGCGCAAGTGGTGAACTTAATGAAAAAGTTGCAGCGGGAAAAAGGCTTGACATATTTGTTTATCGCTCATGATTTGTCGATGGTGAAATATATTAGCGATCGTATTGGCGTTATGTACTTTGGAAGAATGGTGGAGCTTGCGGATGCGGAGGAATTGTACCGCAATCCGATTCATCCTTACACAAAAGCGCTATTATCGGCAATCCCGCTTCCTGACCCGGAAACAGAGCGGACGCGCAAACGGATTATTTATGATCCGTCGCAGCATAATTATAAAGAAGGAGAGGAATTGGAGTTTCGTGAAATTACTCCAGGGCATTTCGTATTATGCTCGGAAGCAGAATATAAAACATATCAATCGATGTATAAATAAAACGATCTCGATTTGAGAGATCGTTTTATTTTTTGCCGCCGACTAAATTCCAGCCAGCTTGTGTACGTTTTGTTTCGTTTACATGTTCTTTTCGCTTCGAACCGCCGAAAATTTTTTCGCCAATACCGTTCGCGATGACTCCCATTAACGCAGTGATGCCAACAATCATTACGAAAACGATGATATAATCCATAACATATTGTGTCATGAACGCTCTCCCCCCAGACAATCGCTCTAATTTTATTGTAAGTGATTTTTCTTTTTATTGGAAGAAGCGGTGAAAAATAAACCTAGAAAATAGATGACTTTTTTGAAAAACTATATCTTTATTTATATATTTATTGTATAATGTATTATGTTAGAGTTATTTCAAATTACCATGTTTTGTAGCTGCAGAGTTTAGCTAGTTCGTTCCATTGATATAGAAGGCAAGGTTAGGTTATCCTTGTTGAAAGGGAGTGAGAATATGGTGAAATTGTATACTTCACCAAGTTGCACGTCATGCCGAAAAGCGAAAGCATGGCTAGAAAAACATAATATTCCTTATGTAGAACGCATATTTTCTCCGAACCGTTAACGATTGAGGAGATTAAAGAAATTCTACGCATGACGGAAACAGGAACAGACGAGATTATTTCAACAAGATCAAAAGTTTTCCAAAAGCTGAACATCAATCTCGAATCGTTGCCGCTTCAAGATTTATATGAACTTATTCAAAAACATCCGGGAATTTTACGCAGACCGATTATTATTGATGAAAAACGGCTTCAAGTCGGTTACAATGAAGACGAAATTCGCCGTTTCTTGCCGCGAAAAGTGCGAGCATATCAACTTCGTCAAGCGCAACGTCTCGTTAATGAATAAGAGGAGAACCAACTTCTACATGGCCCGCCATGTAGAAGTTTTTTATCACCTCTTTATTGGGCAGCCGATCCATATTTTTATGTCCAACGATGCAATTTTCTACGATTGATAATGAAACCGAGCAAAACGACTGATGCCGCTGTAATAAATGGAAACATCGGTTTCCATGCAGCAGCGCTGTCGTATAAATAGCGGATTTGTTGTTCTTCGCTGATCATTTTTCCGGCGGTATAGGCTAACAGAGCTCCGCCAATATAAATGAGGAAAGGGTATCGCTCCATCGCATAAAGAATTAGTTTACTGCCTAAAATGATAATGGGAACGGAAAAAAGAAAACCAAACACAACGAGAGAAGTATGACCTTGAGCTGCTCCAGCGATCGCAAGAACATTGTCTAACCCCATCACAATATCAGCAGTCACAATTGTCCATATCGCTTTCCAAAGGGATGTTTCCGATTTAATAGATGCACTCGCTTCCTCTTTTTGAACCATTAATCTTAAAGAAATCCAAAGCAAAATGCAGCCGCCGACTAGCTGCAAAAAAGGGATTTTTAATAATATCACGATCCCTACTGTTAAGAGAATGCGAATGAAAATGGCCAACGCGGTGCCAACGAAAATTGCGATATTTCGTTTTCGTTCCGGCAGCTTGCGGCTTGCTAACGCGATAACAACAGCATTATCTCCTCCAAGAATAATATCAATGCCAATGATGAGAAGAATGGATGTCACATATTCGCCAGCCATGCATGTCCCTCATTTCTTTTGTTTTCACCATCATTATAGTAGGGCATGTTTTATTTCATACCCAATTTTTAAAAACTTGGTTTTTTTATTTCCCATCTTTCGATTTTTATCATAAAATAAAAGTACAAGACATAATCTTGTATTTAAGATAGAATTTTTGGGGGTAAAAGTCCCTTCAATTTTATTCTTTTTTTAGGAAGGGAGAGTTCGGCAATATGGAAATAGAACGAATTAATGAACATACAGTAAAGTTTTATATTTCTTATGTTGATATAGAAGAACGTGGTTTTGACCGGGAAGAAATTTGGTATAACCGTGAGCGCAGCGAAGAATTATTTTGGGAAATGATGGATGAGGTTCATAGCGAAGGCGATTTTTCGCTTGAGGGCCCTCTTTGGATTCAAGTACAAGCATTGGATAAAGGGTTAGAAGTGCTTGTCACAAAAGCGCAATTATCGAAAGATGGAAGCAAATTGGAACTTCCGCTTCCGGAAGAAAAATTGCGCGATTTTCCAGTCCCAGTTGATGAAAAAATTGAAGAACTGCTTGACCATCATTTCCATATTGTACGCAATGATGAATCGTTTGCCGACGATAATGATAAGGAAATCCTTCAGTTTACTATTTGTTTTAAAGATATCGAAGATTTGATTGCCCTTGCACATCGTGCTAACTTTACAGGACTTGACAATCGTCTTTTCCAATTTGAAGATCGATATTACTTATTTGTCCAATTTAATGAGGAAGATTACACCGAATATGAAATGGACAACATTTTGAGCTTGCTTCTAGAATATGGAATGGATTCGCAAGTTACGATTTACCGTTTAGAGGAATATGGAAAAGAGATTATTCGCGACAATGCTTTAGAGGCGATCAAACAATATTTTCCATTAAAGTAGCCGCCGATTTCAACTGCTGAAATCGGCGTTTTCTTCGGCGGGAAAGTTTAGAAAATAGGTCAGGTGAATTTCATTGCGAAATACGTTAAGGGTTATTATTTTTGTCCTGGCTGTAGCGGCTTTTTTATTTTTGACCAATGATTATTGGGAAGGGAAGCTGCTTGGTGGGCTTAGTATTTTAATTTCTTGCTCTGTTGTTTTCATTGCGTTTGTTATTTCTCTCGAAAATAGAAAGCCTGCCCATACAATCACGTGGCTTGTCGTGCTCGGAAGCTTCCCGCTAATTGGATTTTTCTTTTATTTAATGTTTGGAAGAAATTATCGAAAGCAGAGACTTTTCCAAAAAAAGGCGATGCTCGATGAACAAACATTTTTAAAATTTCAAGGACAGCGAGAGTGGGCGATAGAACAGATGCCGATTGGAGAACACCAACGTCCGCTGCTTCAGCTGGCTCATCGAATTGGAAAAAGCCCGGTTTCTCTCGCGACGGAAACAAGGGTATTGACGAATGGCGAAGAAACATTTTCTACTATTTTTGAAGAACTGGAAAAAGCGACACACCATATTCATTTAGAATATTACATTGTTCGCCATGATGAAGTTGGACAGAAGCTAAAAACGATTTTAATAGAAAAAGCAAAAAAAGGAGTTCATGTCCGTTTTCTTTATGATGCTGTAGGAAGCTGGAAATTATCCAAAACGTATATTCAAGAGCTGCGCGATGCCGGGGTAGAAATGATTCCTTTTTCACCGGTTCGTTTGCCGTTTTTGAGCAACACCATTAACTTCCGCAATCATCGAAAAATTATTGTGATTGACGGAACGATTGGCTTTGTCGGGGGACTGAATATCGGTGATGAATATTTAGGAAAAGATAAATATTTCGGTTTTTGGCGCGATACGCATTTATGGATTCGTGGCGAAGCGGTCCGGACGCTACAGCTTATTTTTTTGCAAGATTGGTATTATATGACGGGAAAAACGTTATTGACACCGGAATATTTATCTCCAGAGCTCGTTCATTATGACGGTCAGGGGGGAGTTCAGTTAATTGCGGGTGGTCCTGACCAGAAATGGGAAGTCATTAAGCATTTATATTTTGCAATGATTACGTCTGCTCAGCGATCGATTTGGATTGCATCGCCGTATTTTGTGCCTGATGAAGATATCCTAACAGCATTAAAAATCGCTGCTTTAAGCGGGCTTGATGTCCGCATTTTGGCACCGAAACGACCAGATAAAAAAATTGTCTTTTATGCTTCACGATCCTATTTCCCGGAATTGTTGGAAGCAGGTGTGAAAATTTATGAATATTCAAAAGGATTTTTGCATAGTAAAATCATGATCGTTGATGGGGAATTAGCATCAATCGGCACAGCTAATATGGATATGCGCAGCTTTCATCTCAATTTCGAAGTAAACGCTTTTTTATATCATACGGATAGTACAAAAAAACTTGTTGCTGATTTTCTGGAAGATTTAAAAGAAGCCAGTCCAATTGATTATGAAACATTTCAACAACGTCCGTTATCCATTCGTGTTGTTGAATCTGTATCAAGATTATTATCTCCTTTATTATAAAATTTCACCCGGAATTGTACCGGGTGTTTATCATTTTTAAGGAATTTTGTATAAAAAATAGGAAACCAGACTGTTTTTGTCGAATAAACTAGAAAGGATGATGAAAGGATGTGATCATTTTGCTTGTTGCCTTGTTGCGGAATGGAGAATTCATTTCACTGGCTAAGACTTGGACAAAGGAGGAATTAGTTCAGTTAAAGAGGAGGGAAGCGTTTTTTTGTCCTGCCTGCAAGCGGGAAGTGGTATTAAAGCTCGGCAGTCGCCGCATTCCACATTTTGCGCATAAAAAAGATACCGCATGTCCATATGAATATGAGTCGGAATCAACACGTCATTTAGCAGGAAAGTTAGATCTATTTTCCTGGCTTCAACGTCAAAACATACGGGCAAAATTAGAGCCATATTTACCATCGATTCAACAACGTCCAGACATCCTTGTTGCGCATAACCACCTCCTGTATGCGATGGAATATCAATGCTCTACCATTAGTGAACAGTTGTTTCAAAAACGCAATGATTCCTATCGCATAAAAGGAATTCGACCAATTTGGATTCTTGGAGCACATCATTTGCGATATCGGACCATATACCACTTGGCATTGCCCCGATTTCAATGGATGTTTGCCCACCATTTTCCGTTTGTTCCTCGCCCGCTCCTTTTCTACTATTGTTCGGAAACCAAACGTCTTATCCGCCTCGTTCATTTGATTCCGTTTTCTGTTCGCCATACATTTGCGATTCCCATTGTCAAGCCTCTGCATTCGGTTTCTTTTTCCGATTTGCTATCATCTCCGGTTGTTTCACTGCCACCATCGTTTTGGAATGATTGGCTTTGCCGTAAAAAACAATGGCGTCTCACTTTCACGTCATATCCGAATAAGATCACAAGGCTTATTTGTTCTGATTTTTATCGCTTTGGCATTATTCCTTCCCTTTTTCCTACCGAAGCAGGCTGGCCGCTGCCGCACGGCTATTTGTTTGAAACACCGCCATTTATTTGGCAAACATATGTGTTAATCCCATTTATGCAATCAGAAAGCAAACATGTCTCTATACATTCCATTTATCGTTTTATTGATGAAAGAATGGCAGCGGGGCGGCTTGCGGCTCGCCAGTTGCCGCTCGCAATGGGACAACGCTATACGCAAGCAGTTTATGAGTATTTGCAATTGCTTACGAAGTTAGGCTATTTTCAATGGGAAAGCCGCAAAAGCCTTCGTTTAGTAAAGGAATTTACTTTTCCAAAGACGATGGATGAAGTAATACAGCAGGATCAACAAATGATGGAGCAGATGAAAATGGAGCCATCACTTTACCATTATATAAATAAATTGGAACTTAACAAAAATATTGTATAAGAAAGTGATAGCAAACATTTATTTTCTCGAAAAAGGAAATGATAGTAAAAAAGTGAATATGATTTATGATATAATTTTCCAAAAGGAGCATTCCCGTTAGGAGCTTTTCCGGGGACTTGATCAAAAAAAGCCCTCTTGGTATGATGCAGGGGTGTCAAACACATCACTCACCATACCAAGGAGGACTTCAGATGAATTGTACACAAAACTATAAAATTGATCAAGTCACCGAACAAACGCTTGTCGTGGGCATCGATATCGCGAAACGAACCCACTACGCCTGCTTCGTGGATGACCGGGGGCGTGTGCTTCGCAAATCGTTCCCGATCTTCCAGTCGAAAGAGGGCTTTCGCCAGCTGTATGAAGCGATTCAGGAGGCGATGCAAGCGTTCGGAAAGCCGCAGGTGATCGTCGCCGTGGAGCCGACCGGGCACTACTGGTTGAACCTGGCCTACTTCCTCGAGGAGCACGGGATCCCGTTGGTCATGGTCAACCCGGCGCATGTGTGCCGGTCGAAAGAACTCGATGACAACCTGCCGACGAAACATGACGCCAAAGACGCCCTAGTCATCGCCAGACTGGCGAAAGACGGACGATTCCTCGTCCCCCGGCTGTTGCACGAGATCGAAGCCGATTTGCGCGTCGGGAGCACGCTCAAAGAGAAGCTCCGCAAGGAACAGACGGCGGTGAAAAACGCGATCGTCCGCTGGACCGACCGATATTTTCCGGAGTTTTGGACGGTGTTTCGCGACCTGGGGAAAACGGCGCTTTCGGTGCTGGAGTGGACGCCGCTTCCAGCCGATATGGCCGGCCGGGCGGTGGAGGAGCTTCTTGAGGTGTACCGGCAAAGCGAAGGGCTGAAATGCCCGCAGAAGGCCAAAATTCAGGCGTTGATCGACGCCGCGAAGGACTCGATTGGGGTGACGGAAGGGACGACGATGGCCCGGTTTGAGATCGCCGCGCTCGTCCGCCGATACCGCCAATTGGAGGCTGAGGTCGCCGCGTTGGACGCCGAGTTGAAGGCGTTGGTTCAAACGACGATGGAGTATCAATGGCTGAAAACGGTCGACGGGTTGGGAGACGCCACGATCATCGATCTTCTGGCGGAGATCGGCAGCTTCGCCCATTATCGGGACCCACGTCAATTGGTGAAGTTGGCGGGCCTGACGCTCAAGGAGAATTCCTCCGGCCAGCGCAAAGGGCAAAAGCACATCTCCAAACGGGGACGGAAACGGCTGCGATCGGTGCTGTTTCGGGCGATGATTCCGCTGATTCGGCATAACGAGGCGTTTCGCGAGCTGCATGAGTATTATACGACCCGATCCGTCAATCCGCTGACCGGAAAGCAGTCCATCGTCGCCTTGTGCCGGAAGCTGTTGAATGTGCTGTTTGCGATTTGTACGAAGAAACAAGCGTTTGACGCGGAGCGAATGAAACAGGACGTCTTGTCCCAGGTGCAACGGGCGGCCTAAGGCCTCCCCCTGCGAACGGAAGAATCGTTGGACAACAGGATGACACCGGAGAAGCTGGCGTGATTTTATCCATTCGACCTTGAGTCCCCAAAGGAGCTTGGCCGGCCTCCGCCTGATGACGAGACCGAACGAGGGAATGTTGGCGCGAAGACGCCCGGAGACATGGGAGGGTTCGTCCTCATCAGCGACGCGGAGATCCAAAGGGTGCATCGAATACGCTTCTCCCCACGGAAGGAAAATATCCCCAGCCGTGGACGCGAAGCGCACCCTAGGTCTGTAAGATATCCACAAAACTGAAAAAGGATGTAAGGGATTTTGTCGAAAAATATTTTTTGGACACCCCTGAGGGGCCGAAAAGCCTTGATAAATCAACATTTCTAGAGGGAGGTTTGCAAAATGGAAGAAAAGAAAACAAAAAAATCGTTGCCATCACGAAGTGAAATTCCTGTAGAAGAAACATGGCGTTTAGAGGACATTTTCCCAACGGATGAAGCATGGGAGCAAGAATTCCAAGCAGTGAAAAAAATGATTCCGAAATTATCGGACTATCAAGGGCGGTTGGGAGAATCAGCAGATACGTTATACGAAGCGCTGCAATATCAAGATGAGATATCGATGCGTCTCGGCAAGCTATATACATATGCGCATATGCGTTACGACCAAGATACGACAAATGCCTTTTATCAAGGACTTAATGACCGTGCTACCAGCCTTTATAGCGAAGCGTCTAGTGCGATGGCGTTTATCGTTCCGGAAATTTTAGCGATCGATGAGGCGAAGTTGCGCTCATTTTTAGAAGAGAAAAAAGAATTAAAGCTGTATGAACACGCTTTAGACGAAATTAACCGTCAGCGTCCGCATGTATTGTCTGCCGAGGAGGAGGCGCTCCTTGCCCAAGCTGCGGAAGTCATGCAAGCATCTTCGACTACATTTGGCATGCTGAATAATGCGGATTTAACATTCCCAACGATTATTGATGAAAATGGGGAAGAAGTGGAAGTGACACATGGCCGTTTTATTCGCTTTTTGGAAAGCACAGACCGCCGTGTGCGGCGCGATGCGTTTAAAGCGGTATATGATACGTACGAAAAGTACAAAAATACGTTTGCTAGCACTCTCGCCGGAGCGGTGAAAAAAGATAACTTTTTTGCCCGCGTTCGCCGTTATAAATCAGCACGGGAAGCGGCATTAAGCAGCAATAATATTCCTGAAAGTGTTTACGATAATTTGATCGAAACGGTTCATGAACATTTGCCGCTGTTGCACCGTTATGTCCGTTTACGCAAAAAAGCGCTTGGACTTGACGAACTTCATATGTATGATTTATATACTCCGCTTGTGCAAGATGTAAAAATGGAAGTAACGTATGAAGAAGCGAAAGAATACATGTTAAAAGGGCTTGCTCCGCTCGGTGAAGAATATATTGGCATCGTCAAAGAGGGCCTCGAAAACCGATGGGTAGATGTGCGCGAAAATAAAGGGAAACGAAGCGGTGCCTATTCATCAGGTTCATATGGAACAAATCCATATATTTTGCTTAACTGGCAAGATAACGTCCATAATTTGTTTACGTTAGTCCACGAATTTGGCCACTCTGTGCATAGTTATTACACACGCAAAACGCAGCCGTATCCGTATGGAGATTATTCCATTTTTGTTGCTGAAGTTGCATCGACATGCAATGAAGCGCTATTAAGTGATTATTTATTAAAAACGATCGATGATGAGAAAAAACGATTATATTTACTTAACCATTATTTAGAAGGGTTCCGTGGCACGGTCTTTCGGCAAACGATGTTTGCAGAGTTTGAACATATGATCCATATGAAGGCGCAGGAAGGCGAAGCGTTAACAGCTGATTCATTGACTTCCATGTATTACGAATTAAACAAAAAATATTTCGGTGATGATATTGTCGTCGATAAGGAAATTGGATTAGAATGGGCGCGGATTCCACATTTTTATTACAATTATTATGTTTATCAATATGCCACAGGGTTTAGCGCAGCCACCGCATTAAGCAGACAAATATTAGAAGAAGGGGAACCGGCTGTTAAACGCTATATTGAGTTTTTAAAAGCAGGCAGCTCCGATTATCCAATTGAGGTGTTGAAAAAAGCGGGAGTAGATATGACGAGCGCGGAACCGATCCGGCAGGCTTGTCAAGTATTCGCAGAAAAACTAGATGAAATGGAACAGATGTTATCGTAAAAAACAGCGAATGTGGAGTTATTGCCACATTCGCTTTTGATAAAATCCTTTAAATTGGTTGCGGCTGTTCCAAGTTGCTAAAAAGCCAAAAATGGAAACAAATAAAAGTGGCATCGTAATAAACAGTGGAATAAGATGCATAAGACCAAACAAATTTAAACAAAAGGCGATAAGCACAACCAATCCCCAAATGAACAGAGTGATGTGTTTCTTCACCTTTTTTCACCTTCCTAATTTGATTCATTTCATTTATATGAACAAAGCAAAGGAAAACATGCTTTCTTCTATATTTATGACAATAATGTGAACAAAAGCACAAAGTAGTTGTCAACACTCGCCTTAATTTGTTAAGATAATATCGTGAACGAAGTCACAAAAACCTTATACCCCTTTGTATGACCGTGAAAAATTTCTCCCATCCCCTTTGTTGTCTTGGCAACAAGGAAAAGCCCGGCATTCAGCCGGGCTTTTCCTTATTTATTCTTCTTCTGAGATATAGCGCCAAAACGTTCCATGCTTTACCGGTACTTTTTCCACTTTTTGTTTCAGCTGTAGTTTTTTCATCTCTTTTTCCGCTTCGTTTATAGTCATATCATAAACAACTGCAATTTCCTTTGTGGCGACGAATTTAAAATGGCTTAAAAATGACTCGAGCGGGGGAGGAGGGGATGGTTCTGGATGGAAGCCAAGCAATTCATGAATGAGTTCGACATAAATCTCGTAAGGGTAACATCCGGAAATTTTAATTCCTTCGTCCTCAATGTTTTCGTTAAAAAAGACGAGTGTTGGAATTTCATTTACATCCATCTCTGATGTAATTTTTAAATCGCATTGAAATGCTTTGGACGCACTTGACGACTGTAAATCACGAACAAATTCATCCACATCCAATCCAACGCTTATTGCACAATCAATTAACACGGAGATATCGGATACATTTTGCTTTTCCAAAAACAATAATTCCTGTAATTTGCGTAAGAAACGAATTCCTGCGCGTTTGCCTTGCAATTCCGCCGCTTTAATGGCGATCGATGGAGCAAATGGGCTAGAAATTGGATTTTCAAGCCATAGGCTTCCATCGCAAGACATTCCCGAACGGCACGCCGTCCGCTCCCACACTTTGGCGATCGTTTCTGGCTTATGGCGTTTCCGCATATTCAGCGTTGCCAATGTTCCGCTTAACACGTGTTTCAATGTAAAAAAGCGACCATACTCAATGATTAGCTTTTTGATAATAGGTTCAAGCCCCCAGCATTCAGGGCATAAAGGATCGATAAACAAATAAATTTCCAACGGCTTTGTCTCGTTGCTGCGAGGCTGGGAAGCATACCACCAATCTGGGGTCGGCTTCCCAGCTAATTTGTCATTCAAGGGAATGCTCCTTTCTTTCCAAATTGTCTGGGGTATTGACCATATGATGAGCAGTCAAAACGAGACGATGATAAATTTGTTCGCGCACCGGTCCAGACAGACCGATTTCATCCATCGCCGCGCGCATACAGGAAAGCCATGCCTCAGCGCGAGTTGGAGTAATTTCAAATGACAAATGACGTGCCCGCAACATTGGATGTCCGTGCTCCTCTGTGTAAAGTGGCGGCCCTCCTAAGTATTGTGTTAAAAATTGTTTTTGTTTTCTAATCGTTTCTGTTAAATCATCCGGAAAAATTGGGATTAAATCAGGATGTTTAGCAACACGTTTATAGAAAGCTTCCACAAGCCTTGTAATTGTTTTTTCTCCACCGACCGCCTCATAAAGTGTTTGCCATTGTTCAGCCATTGTGAATACTCCTTTTAGATATTGTGTACGACTATTTTACTGCTATTTTAACAATGAAGTTTATTTATCTCAAACAAAGTGACTTGAATAAATATTATGAGTAGTATGTGTTGAGCACTTTTTCAACATATGCTCTTGTTTCGGCAAATGGTGGAACTCCCCCGTAACGATCTACGTTTCCGGGACCGGCGTTATATGCGGCAAGTGCAAGCGAGACATTGCCGTTATAGCGGTCAAGCAGCATTCGTAAATATTTTGTCCCGCCCTCGATGTTTTGGGCTGGATCAAAACGGTTTTCTACTCCAAGCATTTTTGCGGTGCTTGGCATTAACTGCATAAGTCCAGCCGCACCGGCGCGGCTGCGCGCATTTGGATTAAAATTAGATTCGTGACGAATGACAGCGCGAACGAGCTTTGGATCAACATCATATTTTTCCGCAGCCTGTGCAATTAATGTATCAATATTTCCATCCATATGTTTAGAGGAAGATGTTTTTTCTGCCGATGGTGTTGACACATTTGGATTTTCAGGGACTTGCAACATTGGTTGCTGCTCTGACAGCAATTGATGGAATAGCTGCGCAAATGACCATGTGTTATTTTGATTTATGATGTTTGGACGATTGGTAGATAAATTTTGCAATGCCTGAAGTTCCAACAATAGTTTTAGTGCAGGAGTGTTCATCGCTCTTCCTCCGCTCTATATTTTTTCATATATAAACGTTGAATTTTATTAGCTGTTGGCCGAATTGGGATATGCAAAGAATGAAGCAGCTGTAAAAATCGTTGTTTTCCGCTTTCTGCATCTTTAGTCTCATATTCTAACTCATAATCATCGGTTTGTAGGTAATGACTATGATCAAGAAAAAGTGTGCCGCCTTTGTACATCCATTGTGCTCGGTCGGTGGCTAATGTGCCAAAATGTCGTAGTTGTTCAGGCGGAACGCCAATTTCTTGAAGAATTTGTGCAATCGGGCCTTGAACCATTGCAGTGCCATTTAAGAGGGCGTCTGCTTCTTCTTTTGTAAGCTGTTCATGCGTCTCAAGCAAAACCCCTTGTGCTGTCGTTTGTTTCAACGTTAATGTGTAGTTGCCGTTTTTTACGCGAATTCGCAGTGCTGCTCGTTTGTCTTTTAACAAAAATTGCGGTGTGTCAAAATAATGATTTTCTTGATGTTCAAAAGCATGATCATCGATATGAAACACTTGGCGAATTCGGTCGAATTCTTCTTTTGTTAATAAATTTTTAAATTCGATTTCTATTTCTTGGTTCATGTTTTCTCCCCTTTGTATCCATTTCAATTTTATTATCGGATGTTTATTGTTGAATATCAATTATTTATTATGCATAGGGTGATTATGGTAAAATAAAAAAAGGACTGTTTATGTGGAAGGAGATTTGGCATGCAAAAGAAATTAGTCGTAGAAAAAGTAGAAAAACGAGATGAGCGATTATGGCTAATCTGCGATCATCCTCCATTTTCGCTTGAACAAGCAAGACCAAAAAATCATATGCTTGTTGATTCAGACAATATTGCGTTTATTTATATATTAGAAACGGATGAAGATTTTATTTATGTTGCGATTCCATCCGAGTTTTGGATGGACATCAAACAAGTATTAACAGACGGTACACCTATCTTTTTGCAAAGTGGAACGATCGAAATGGAACTGACCCATTTCAAGGAAGAGCTAACATATTTAATTGAAAATATTGATGGAAACGCCAATTACGGAGAACAGATGGAACAGGCGGTAAAAGAAATTTTTCTTACATAACAATTGGTGGTGGTATGATGGTCAAACATTGGGATTTATTTTTGGCGCCATACAAACAAGCGGTGGAAGAATTAAAAGTAAAACTAAAAGGAATGCGCGCCCAATTTGAAATTTTAGGGGTGCATTCGCCAATAGAATTTGTTACCGGAAGAGTAAAGCCAGTCGCAAGCATTTTGGATAAAGCGCAAAAGAAAAATATACCTCTTGATAAATTGGAAGAACAAATGCAAGATATTGCCGGACTTCGTATGATGTGCCAATTTGTCGATGATATTAAAACGGTAGTCGAATTGCTTCGGAAGCGGAACGATTTTGAAATTGTGGAAGAACGAGATTACATCAGCCAAAAAAAGAAAGCGGTTATCGCTCTTACCATGTAGTGATCCGCTATCCGGTGCAAACGATTTGCGGAGAAAAGAAAATTTTGGCAGAGATTCAAATTCGGACGCTCGCGATGAATTTTTGGGCAACGATTGAACATTCATTAAACTACAAGTATAGCGGTCGCTTTCCTGAAGATATTAAAGTAAGATTGCAGCGCGCTGCAGAAGCAGCTTATCGTTTGGACGAAGAAATGTCAAAAATTCGCTTTGAAATTCAAGAAGCGCAAGCAGCTTTTTCGCGAAAACAGGATGCAAAAGGGGAATAACGATGAAAGAAAAACAAGCGCCGATGAAATTTGCCGTTACGTCCAAAGGGGATGAGACATCGAACGCACTTACGCAAAAAATTAAAACATATTTACTTGATTTTGATTTACAGTATGATGAAGATAAACCTGATATTGTCATTTCTGTCGGCGGTGATGGAACATTGCTTTATGCGTTCCATCGTTATTGTCGCCGCTTAGATAAAACGGCGTTTGTCGGGGTTCATACCGGACATTTGGGATTTTACGCCGATTGGGTGCCTGAAGAAATCGAGAAGCTGGTCATCGCGATTGCGAAAACACCGTACCAAGTGGTGGAGTATCCGTTGTTAGAAGTGATTATTCGCTACATAAACGGGGGACGGGAAGCAAAATATCTCGCTTTAAATGAATGCACAGTAAAAAGCGTCAGCGGCACGCTCGTGATCGATGTAGAAATCCGAGGCGATTTATTTGAAACGTTTCGCGGTGACGGATTATGCATTTCTACGCCGACAGGAAGCACCGCCTATAATAAAGCGCTAGGCGGCGCGATATTACACCCATCACTCGAAGCGATACAAGTAACCGAGATGGCGTCCATCAATAACCGGGTGTTCCGCACGATTGGATCACCGCTTGTACTTCCTGCGCACCATACATGTATATTAAAGCCAGTGAACAATGTCGATTTTCAAATTACGATTGATCATTTATCGCTTTTGCATAAAGACGTTAAATCGATTCAATGTCGCGTCGCACAGGAGAAAATTCGTTTTGCTCGTTTCCGCCCGTTTCCATTTTGGAAGCGAGTGCGCGATTCATTTATCGCTGATTAACCCATTTCGCTCCATTGTTTGATTAGAATAAATAGGAAGTAAAGGAAGGTACAAAACATTGTCGCGTTTTACGCTAACTTGGACGATTACGCAAAAAGAGGAAGGGAAGCTTGTCCGGGAATTTTTAAAGGAACAAGGCATTTCGAAAACGGCATTAACAGACATTAAATTCCATGGAGGGGCCATTTTCGTGGATGAACAGCCAGTCACTGTTCGTCATCGTCTTTGTTGTGGAGAAACATTGCGAGTACTATTTCCAAAAGAATCCCCAAGTGAAGGGATGATGCCGGAAGCGATTCCGCTTGATATTGTATATGAGGATGAATATGTTTTGGTCGTGAATAAACCGCCGTTTATGGCAACGATTCCATCGCGTGAGCATCCGGGCGGCACGCTTGCTAATGCATTGCTTTATCATTACCAAAAGCAACAGTTAGAGTCGACGATTCATGTTGTAACAAGACTGGATCGCGATACTTCCGGCCTTGCTCTCGTCGCAAAACATCGTCATATTCATCATTTATTATCCACGCTGCAGCAACAAGGAAAAGTAACGCGGCGTTATGAAGCGATTTGTCACGGATGTTTAACGGAAGACAAGGGGACGATTGATGCGCCAATCGCCCGCAAAAGCGATAGCATTATTGCTCGGGAAGTACGCGATGATGGTCAACGGGCCGTTACTCATTTTCGCGTATTACAGCGGCTTCGTGAATATACATACGTATCGCTCCAGCTAGAGACAGGCCGCACGCATCAAATTCGTGTTCATTTAGCGCATATTGGCCACCCGCTTGCAGGGGATGAATTGTATGGCGGAAGCCGGGAAGCAATTAGCCGCCAGGCGTTGCACAGCAAAGAGCTTTCCTTTTTCCATCCGATCAAGCGGCAAATATATACGTTTTCTTGCCCGCTTCCTGATGATATGAAACAATTGATGGAACGAGTAAGCTGATAAGCGGCATTTTCAATCGAACGTTCTGAATTTTTCCGGCACATATGGCAAGGAAGATGGAACCGATATGGTTTCTATTTCAGGATATCGAAAAGCGGTAAGCGCTCCGCCGAATACGCAGCCAGTATCAATATTAATCGTACGATTAATGATTCTAGGTTGTTTCACCGGTGTATGACCGTATACAATCCATGCGCTTCCTGTGTAACGCTTTGCCCAATCTCGCCGGACAGGTGTTCCATCGGGATTTGTTTCCCCGGTAATATCACCATAAAGAACGAATGTTTGAACTTTTTTATCATTTCTTCCAATATAGTCTTGACGAAGGCCGGCATGGGCAATAATAAGGCGGCCGTTATCTAGCTGCGCGTATAACGGAGCGGCTTCATATAGCCTCATAAACTTTTTTCGAATCATTGCTTGTTCACTTGGCGGCAATGCGCGATATTCTGCGACAGTTGTTTCAAGACCGTGCGTAATTTGGACGTTTCTTCCTAAAAAGAAGCGATACAGTTTATTGCAATGATTCCCTGGGACATAATAAGCTGACTTGCGCTCGACAAGGGAATAGACAACTTCTACTGTTTGCAACGATTGTGGGCCGCGGTCTGTTAAGTCGCCGACAAAGCCGAGTTTCCGCCCATCTGGGTGAAGGGGAATGCCGTCGTCCCATTCATATCCAAGCTTTTTAGTTAGCTTTACAAACTCTGAATAACATCCATGAATATCGCCAATGATATCGATTTTCATCGCTTCATTCTCCTTTAGTAAAGTAATGAATGCGCATGATTATTATAAAATAAAAAGCCGCTGATCATGCGGCTTTTTATTCTTCGGAAGAAAACATAAACTTTTTCGTGCGTGAATGGACATTCAAAACAAGTCCAATGGCTAACATATAAGTCGCAAGCGAACTTCCCCCATAACTGATAAATGGAAGCGGAAGCCCGGTGATTGGCAAAAGTCCAATGGTCATTCCAACGTTTTGAAATACTTGGAATGTAATCATTCCAATGACCCCGGCGCATAAGTAGCTTCCGTATAAATCATTGCTTTCTAAAGCAATATGAACCATGCGGTAAATAAGAAGGAAAAACAGTGAAATGACAACACTTGCACCAATGAACCCGAACTGTTCGGCGATGATTCCGAAAATAAAGTCGGTATGTGCTTCCGGGAGGTATACTTGAATGTTGCCAAATCCTTTTCCATACAATTCTCCTGATCCGATCGCAAGCAGGGAACGAATGAGCTGGAAGCCCTGTTCATTAGAATATTCATAAGGAGCAAGCCATCCATAAAAACGGTTTAACTGATATTCCTCTAAAATATATTTGTGGAAAAAGTCAGGAAATCGGAAGAAAATAAATACAAGAATAGCGATGACCATCAATCCGGCAAACACAATTCCGAGAATGATGCGCCAGCGAATGCCAGAAACGAGCACAAGTGATGCGGTAACGGCAACAAACACCATCGACATTCCTAAATCCGGTTGCTTCATTAGCAATATTAATGGCGGCAAAACAGTTAAGGCGATTTTGCCAAGCAGCCTAAAGTCATCTTTTACGGTCGGTTCCGGATATTTCTCGCGATGGTTAATGATAATGCGGCTAAGAACGATAATCATAAAAATTTTCATTAATTCAGATGGCTGAAAGTTCCCGCCTGGAAGAGAGTACCAGCTTGTTGCTCCTTTAATGGTGACTGTTCCAGGAACGTTAAGTTCAAGACCCAATAACAGCAGCATTCCAAATCCATATAAATACCACGCGATTTGGAAAAAACGATCATAGTCGATAATCATCGTTAATGCGATAACAACAACTCCAATCGCATACCATTGCAATTGTTTATAAGCAAAATTGACATTCTGCAATTTTTCCGGCAAAGTTGGTTGTGCGCTATGAATAGCGATCGCACTAACAATCGCCATTAAAAACAAAATAAACAACAAATTATAATCAAGCTTTGGTTGTGATAGCCGATCTTGTTCCATATTATGACCCTCTCCATCATGATAAAAACATGCCATATACCATATTAACGAATTACGATATTTTTGCAAAGAGTTTTGACTCATTTACTTTCTGTGAGACTTATCATATAATAAAATTAACACTAGGTACTAATAACAAATATTAATTTTAATGGATATAGGAGGATGACGGATGAATTTATCGTTAAAAGGACGTACATATGTGGTTATGGGAGTGGCGAATAAACGCAGTATTGCATGGGGAATTGCGCGGTCTTTGCACGCAGCGGGGGCTCGTCTTGTGTTTACATACGCTGGGGAACGTTTTGAAAAAGAGGTTCGCTCTCTTGTTGATACGCTGGAGGATGAAAACTCTCTTCTTTTGCCATGTGATGTGACAAAAGATGAAGAAATTACCCAATGCTTCCAACAAATTAAGGAGCAAGTTGGCGTCATTCATGGGGTTGCCCACTGTATTGCATATGCAAACAAAGAAGATTTAAGCGGAGAATATATGAATGTAAGCCGCGAAGGATTTTTGCTTGCCCATAACATCAGCGCTTATTCATTAACCGCTGTTGCTAGGGAAGCGAAAGAGTTGATGACCGAAGGTGGAAGCATCGTCACATTAACATACCTTGGCGGTGAACGTGTGGTACAAAATTATAACATTATGGGTGTGGCAAAAGCATCGCTTGATGCAAGTGTAAAATATTTAGCAAACGATTTAGGAAAATACGGCATCCGTGTCAATGCCATTTCAGCAGGACCGATTCGGACGTTATCGGCAAAAGGGGTTAGCGACTTCAACTCGATTTTAAAACAAATCGAAGAACGCGCTCCGCTTCGTCGCACAACGACGCAAGAAGAAGTTGGCGATGCGGCACTATTTTTATTTAGCGATTTGTCACGCGGCATTACGGGGGAAATTATCCACGTCGATTCTGGGTACCATATTTTAGGGTATTAAAATGAAAAATTAGAGCCGGATTATCGATCATTCCCATCCAGCAATGGTGATAGCGATCAAAAAAACGTTATATAAATCGGATTAGCTGTTCCTAGAAAAGGAGCAGCTTGTTTTTTTTTGGGTAACTTCTTGGCAATTCTTATGATAAACAGCATACATATATAAGGCAACAGTTGAAAAAGGAGGGGACTATCGATGAAACGGCGGGATATGGTGGAAAATGAGCCGCTTCTTTATATCGTGCAGCCGAAGCTGGAGCGTGTGGTTTCTTACATGCAGAAAACGTTTAAAAGCAAAAAGGATGTCGAGAAAAAAACGGAGCATGAGAACGAATGGGGACATGAAGAAATTGTCCAAGAGCAAGAAAAGCAGTTTCAACAAATGTCGCTAGAGGAACAGCTGTCCTTTTTAGGCAATCTCCCAGAGCATCTTGCCAATATAAAATGCAAGCTCGTTAGTACGGACGGAGAAAGAGAAGGAATCATCCGTGAATATGATAAAACGGAAATTATCATGGATACTGCTTTCGGAGAGGTTGCGATTCCAAGAAAGGAGGTCGTTTCCCTTACGTTAATTGGTTTTTCTGAGAAGGGAGAAGAAGAACATCGTGACCGCTACTGAACTTTTTCTTTTTATTTTAGGGACATTTCGGTTAACGAGATTGATCATGTTTGATTCGATTACTGCTTTTTTACGGAAGCCGTTTCATGAAATTGTGGAAGAAACATTACCAGATGGAACGGTACAATCATTTTTGCATATTAAAGGAAGCGGTCTGCGCCATTGGATCGGGGAACTGCTGAGCTGCTATTGGTGTACAGGAATTTGGTGTGCTGCTATTCTTTATATCGGCAACATATTCTGTCCTATTATATTTCATCCACTTCTCATGATATTGGCGATTGCTGGGGGCGCCTCTTTCATCGAATGGGCAGTGGAAAAATGGGATTCATAAAAACGAGCGGGGGAAAGAAAGGTCTCCCGCTCGTTTTCTTGTATCTATGATAAAGTATCGATTAATACACGCAAAGCAAGAAATCATTGCAACATCATGGAATGTTTACGGGATTTTCGACAACAGTTTTTTGGCCAATGCCAATTATATCCTGATGAAAAAGGAGAAACACATTTTTTCCGCACCACATAAACTAATAATACACTACACAGCTTGGAGGTTATAGCGATGAAAAAAGGAATTCAACCACAGCAAATTAAGGCAAAACGAGTGTATTCTTCCAAAAAGACGGCTGCGAAGCGGGCAGGAGGATGTGGCTGCGGCAGAACAATAAAAAGAAATAATGGATAAACTGTGAAAAATGCCTATACCTTCATCTGCCTAGTTGCATAGTCTAACAATGCAACAAGTCGACAGGAAGGAGGAATGGGGATGTCTGGTCGTAAAAAATCTCGTGTTATCCATGTCGATAAGCTAATTATTCATGCTGACGATGTGATAATAGTTCCAAAAGGACGCATTCGCGATCCGTGGTTATTTCCGCATCGCGAAGATGTAGAAGCAATTGAAGATGTTCATGAAGAATCACCGCGTGATGATCATAAGCATGATGATCATGAAGAGGAAAGAAGACCTTTTTCCTGGATTTAAGCATTTGGTGAAAATGGATGGGGGAAGCGTAAGTGGAACGCTTTAAAAACTATGGTCTTTGGCTTGCCATCGGTTCTTTTATCTTTTTGGCGCTGCAAACATTTGGCGTCGATATCGATTTAGGGAAGTACGAGCGTCTGTATGAAGCATTTTTAAGCATTCTCGTCATCGCAGGGATTATTAACAACCCATCTCTTGGCCGCGGTTTTTCTGACAAAGTGAAGGAAGAAAAATAAGTATAAAGAAAAGGCTGTCCGGTTCTATGGACAGCCTAATTTTTTGTAAAAAATGACAATTATATTTTTCTGCAAAAAAATCCATTCTAACAATTGTAATCGATACTACCACAAATATTAGGGAGGGAATAAACATGACTGTTGCAACTCAAGTAAAACAAACATTAGCAGGTTTAAAATCAGCTCAAGCAAGTTTCGAAACATTTGCATTACAAACGGAAAACCAAGCAGCAAAACAACTTTATCAACAAGCAGCGCAACAAACACAAGCGATCGTTGATTTAGTCAACTCTCGCGTGCAAGAAATTCAAAACGAAGAGCCACAATATAAACAACAATAACACATGCTATTTTGCAGCGAGATCGAGTTTCCAAAGATGTTGAAAAAAGGTTGGTTATATACCAACCTTTTTTCGAACGAAATACATAAATGGATGGGTTGATGAGAATGAGAAAATGGTTGATGATGACGATTGTTATCGGCATATTAATGGGCGGCTGTGCGAATGAAAACAAAGTAAAGCAACAGTCGATGCAAGGATCTGATTTCATGGAAATAAATACAAATGGAGCGCAACAGGCTGCCATCAATCAGCAAGCGGCAGAACAAGCAGTTGCGCATCTTAAGGAAAGAGATGATATAAAAGATGTCGTTGCTGTAAACACAAGCAATAAACTGCTCGTTGCTTATCAAATAAAGCATATGCATCGATTTTATCGCAAACAAATCGAAAAAGAAATTGATCGTCAGTTAATACGTTTATTTCCAAATTATCAAATTGTTTCATCGAGTGATTTAAAAATTTTTTGGAAAACAGAAGAGCTGCGTGGCAAATTAGGAAATAAAAAATGGAATGAACGGAAAGTGGATCAACAAATAGAAAAGATCAAACAATTAAGCGAAGAGCTCACGTAAGGGGTGGCACCATGGCAAACGAGAAACGAAAAAAACTTACTCCCGTACAACAAGAATATCATTTATTTGAGAAAGAACGAGAAACGAAACGCCCTGTCTTGAAAAACTGTGTTCGCGCTTTCCTTATTGGCGGGCTAATTTGTACCATTGGGCAAGCGATATCGTATCTTTACATGTACTTTTTTGATTTTACGGAGCAAACGGTGGGAAATCCGACCGTAGCAACGATGGTATTTATTTCGATGATTTTAACCGGACTTGGAGTGTATGACCGGATTGCGCAATTTGCTGGGGCTGGCAGCGCTGTTCCTGTTACAGGCTTTGGGAATGCCGTTATTTCGGCAGCGATTGAGCATCGGACGGAAGGATTTGTGCTTGGGGTCGGCTCGAACATGTTTAAGCTGGCAGGGTCGGTTATTTTATTTGGTACGTTTTCCGCCTTTGTCGTTGCATTAGTGAAAACGATCGCAACGAAATGGGGTGGTTTATAATGCTAAAAGGGCATCGGACATGGGTATTTGAAAACAAACCGACTATTTTGTCAACGGCGGCTGTTGGAGGGCCGTTCGAAGCAAACGGCCGCATCGCCGACGATTTCGATCTGCTTCATGAAGATTTGTGGCTCGGTGAGGAATCGTATGAAAAGGCGCACAAAGTGCTGCTGGAAGAAGCGATGTTCAAAGCGATGGAAAAAGCGGGAATAGAAAAAGAGAAAGTGCAGTTTCTAATTGCCGGAGATCTTATTAACCAGATGACCCCGACTAGTTTTGCGGCAAGAACGATTGGCGCTCCATACTTAGGGGTGTTTGGCGCCTGCTCTACTTCGATGGAAGGATTGGCGTTAAGTGCTTTTATTGTGAATTACGGTGGGGCAGACTATATATTGACAGGTGCGTCAAGTCATAATGCGGCGGTAGAGAAGCAATTCCGTTATCCAACGGAATACGGTGGGCAAAAGCCGCCAACCGCCCAATGGACAGTCACCGGGGCAGGTGTAGCGCTTATCAGCTCTCACGGCGATGGACCGCGTGTTACATCAGCGACGATCGGCCGGGTCATTGATATGGGATTGAGCGATCCGTTCAATATGGGTGGAGCGATGGCACCTGCGGCAGTAGATACGATCGAAGCACATTTGCGCGATATGCAAATTGATGCCTCTTACTATGACTTGATCGTCACCGGGGATTTAGGAAAGATCGGACATGAAATATCGTTCGATTTATTGCGTCAACACGGAGTGAATGTAGAGGAAGATCGCTATCAAGACTGTGGATTGATTATTTACCGAGAAGGTCAGCCCGTATTAGCGGGAGCGAGCGGTGCTGGTTGTTCTGCCACTGTCGTATACGGGCATTTGTTAAACCGAATGAAACGAGGAGAGCTGAAAAGAATTCTCGTCGTTGCAACCGGCGCCCTTCTATCGCCGCTTTCGTTCCAGCAAAACGAAACGATTCCTTGCATTGCTCACGCGGTGGCGATTGAGTATGGAGGTGATGAATCATGATGTCGATGTTTTTTTGGGCGTTTGTTGTCGGTGGGCTTATTTGTGTTATTGGACAAATTTTGATGGATGTGTTCAAACTGACTCCTGCCCATACGTTGACATCGCTGGTTGTCGTTGGCGCCATTTTAGATGGTTTCGGTTTATATGAGCCGCTCATTGATTTTGCTGGCGCTGGTGCAACAATTCCGATTACCAGTTTTGGGAATTCGCTAGTTCATGGGGCGCTTCAAGAGGCGGACAGACATGGCATTATTGGAGTGCTGACGGGAATGTTTGAAGTCACAAGTTCTGGTATTTCGGCAGCAATTGTATTTGGATTTATCGGTGCACTATTATTCCGACCAAAAGGATAAGGAGGAAAAGCGATGACCGTTGCCTCGCAAGTAAAACAAAGTCTAGCGAGCTTAAAGAGCATTCATGCCGGACTGCAAGGGCTTGCTCTCATTTCACAAGATGAAGAGGCGCAGAGAACGTTCCATGAGGCGATGATGATGACAGAGGAAATTATTGCAGATATAAAAAAGCGTATCGGCAAGCTGGAATTGGAGGAGCCTCAATATCATGGAAAGTAAGGAGCATGATCGATGCCAGTATGGTTAGAAGTAGCAATTCGTTCGGTTTTTATTATAATTGGGTTGTTTATCATTACACGGATATTAGGAAAAAAACAATTAGCAAAACTTTCGTTTTTTGAGTATATCGTCGGCATTACCATTGGCGACATTGCGGGAACAATGTCAATGGATTTAAGTATTAGTCTGGAGGAAGGAATTACAAGTATTTTAATTTGGGCGTTATTCCCGGTAGCTACTTCCCGTCTTTCACTGCGAAATAAAAAATTCCGCAACTTCGTTGAAGGCAATTCGACGGTCTTTATTAAAAACGGCAAAGTGTTAGAAGATAATTTAAAACGGGAAAAATATACCGTCGATGAATTGCTCGAGCAGCTTCGCAAAAAAGATGTGTTTCGTGTGGCAGATGTGGAATTTGCGGTGCTTGAGCCGAACGGCGAGTTAAACGTGTTATTGAAACGGGAAAAACAGCCGTTAACCGTTGGGGACGTATTTCCAAACCCTCCGTCAGAAAAGGAGCCGCAAACAGTAATTATGGACGGCATGATTTTAGATGAGCCGCTTGCGACGATGGGGCTGAACCGCGGCTGGCTAAAACAGGAATTGGATAAACAAGGGGTGGCGATCGAGAATGTGTTTTTAGGCCAAGTAGACTCTTACGGTCAGCTGACGCTCGATTTGTATGACGATAAAATCCAAATTCCTGAGCCGCAAGAGAAAAAGCTGCTGCTAGCAGCGATCAAAAAAGTGCAGGCAGACTTTGAATTATTCGCTTTGCAAACAGAGTCAAAGGAAGCAAAAGAACTATATAAGACAAACGCTGAAAAAATGCAGAAACTATTGCAAAAAGTGGAGCCATTTTTACGAAACTAAAGGAGGCATATACTAAATGGAAAAAAAACGTATTCGGACGACAGACGAAGAAATTAAACTGGAATTAAAGAAAAACAGCCGTGCAAGCACCACCGATGAAGAAATATCGATTGAATTTATGTACAACGAAAACAATGTCACCCATCAGCCGAAAGATTATGAAGATATTGAGTATTAACAGACGTATTGGAAAGCAAAATTTTTCTAAGACGGCCATCGGCAATTAAAAAGCGTTTCTGTTCTTTGAACAAAAGCGCAAAATGCAAAGTAGGAAAAAGCCGCTAGGGAATATTCACCCGACAAGCGGCTTTTTTGCTTGCAAAAATTTATACGGTTAATGACTGCAAGAATTCTTTTACTTCTTCTGGTGTTTTCGCATTGGCGCTATGGAGATGAGCAATTTTTTCCCCATTTCGGAAGACGAGCAAACTTGGAATGCCCATCACTTGGTACTTTTCAGCAAGCTCTGGAAAATCGTCGCGATTAATTTCGAACCAATCGTATTGCGAATATTCGTTAACGATATCATCGATAAACATGTTCATTCTTGTGCAATCTGGGCACCATGTTGTATAAAACTTTACAATTACCGGTTTTTCCCCCGAAATGACCTCTTGGAATTGTTCTGTCGTTTGGAGCTCTTTCAATAGAATTTCCCCCTTGAATGAAGTAGTGTCCGCTTATACTTTATCACATTTTTGTGGAAAAAAAGAATTTATATGCTTTGGCACATTGTCCCCTAAATTGCATAAACAAATGGTAAGGAAGGAGGGGATAGGATGAGCCGCGAGTTGGAAAAAGCGCTGGAAACGTGGGCGAATTCTAAAAAAGAGGGACATGAGCAGTTTATTAAGTTGTTTGAACAGTGGGGAAGAGACTTCGATAAAAAAATACAGGAAATCGAGAAGCTAAATAATCAATTTTTAAAAGGCGTCCAAGGAAACTTGGATTATATGAACAAGTGGTTTTCGAAAAAAGAAAACCAGTTTTCGAAGCTGTTTCGGATATTTGGGGAATAGATTTCCATATACGCCTATACCAGTTGCAAGCATGATGAATACGATAAAGTAACAAAGCGTAAGGAGGTGCACCATTATGGGCTTTGGATGCTGCGGTTTCGGAGGATACGGAGGCTTCGGCTATGGAGGCTTTGGCTATGGCGGTTTCGGCCATGGCAGTAGCTTTGTGTTGATTGTTGTGTTGTTCATTTTGTTAATTATTGTCGGTGCTGCGTTTGTATACTAATGTCATGTAATGGGTGCGGGCTGTTCTATTCGACGGGCAGCTCGTACTTTTTCTTTCTGATGTATGCACTTATTGGTTTTCAATTCATACGATATAAGAGGAAAAGGAGGATTTGGTAAATGGATAATCAGTTTTTTAAAAATATCGAAAAGAAAACAGGTGTAAATATGAAAGACGTATTCGAATTAGCCAATTCTTTGCAAAATGCCAATTTTAAAGACGAAAAAACAGTGCGTCACGTCATCAAACGCGTCGCGCAAATCGCCAATCGGAAAGTGCCAAAAGAGCTAGAAGACCAAATCGTCAAAACGATCATTCAAAACGGAAAACAGCTTGATTTTAGTACGATTGCTAACATGTTGAATAACAAAAAGTAAGCAAAAGGGAGTCTTCGGAATCGAAGCTCCCTTTTGTTCTTTATATTCCTTAGGAAAAAATGAATATTGGCAACTAAAGCGAATCAATTACAAAAAGACGGTCTTGAAAATCTATAATATAAATAGTAAACAAAGGAAATAAAATATGCGCAAAGGAATAGACGTTACAATGATTGCTTTCATTCCGAATGAAGCGTGCTGTTGTAGGGCATGGACAATATACAGAAGATATAAAGAAACTAGTGCAGCAAAATATGATATGGCGTGAAAATGATTGACTAAGTCACGAACGGCTTATGTATGAATTGGAAATGAAATTGTATTTTCTCTTGGCTGTTATACGTACAGCATAACCGCTTATGTAACAACAGTGTACGCAACTATTCTTTATGGATTGCAGAAAATGAGCAGAGACCGTACCATCGTTTGATACGGTCTTAAAGCGATTTTACCATCGTTACATGAGGGATTCCAGCATCCATAAACACATCGGAAACGGTTTGATATCCAAGTTTTTGATAAAATGGCTCCGCATGTGTTTGCGCGTTCAGTTTTACTTTTGGGACACCTTGTTTTTTTGCAAACTGCTCAATCGCTTCCATAATCAGCTTTCCTGCCCCACTGCCGCGATATTGCGGCAAAACGCAAATTCGTTCGATCTTGCCTAGACCGTTATCGATCGTGCGAAACCTGCCGGCACCAATCGGTTTTTCCCCATCGTACAAAACAAAATGCATCGCTTCTTGCTCAAATTCATCAATTTCTTCTTCTTCCGGAACATGCTGCTCTTCGATAAATACGATTCGTCGAACAAGCAAGGCATCGTTGTATAAAGATGTATCATTTTTTGTTCCGATTGCTACGTTCATATTACTCTTGTTCCTTTCCTCCAACAAGAAATGTTTCATATACTGTCCATGAGCCGTTTTCCAGTTGGTATAGAAGGTGGAAGCGGTCAACCGTTTCTTCAAAATGAACTTTTTGCATCCGTAATTGTCCGTATACATCAGCATATTCAGCGTTTGGCAAATCACGGCCGATGGTAATATGAGGGACAAATACGTATTCTGACTTATCAGCAAGGATTCCGCTGTGAAGCCGCTCATGGAGACGCTCGAGTGTTTCGTTCGGTTCCACTTTTAAATAAATAACATTGCTTGTTGGATAAAATGAGCTAAACTTTGTTACTTTTAACGGAATGACATCTGTTTCAGCGGCGATTTTGCGCAGTTCCTTCACAATTTCTTTAATTTTCTGGTCGTCAGCTTCGAAAGGCTCTTTTAAGGTTAAATGCGGCGGAATGAGGGCGTAATGGCTGTCGTAACGCTTTCTATAGGAATTGGCAAAATCTTGTATTCGCTTCGAAGGAAATAAAGCAATACCATATTCATAAAAACCCCTCCTTATGATAAGTAGTACTTAATTATAACAAAATTCCGAAGAGCATAGTAGTGTTTACAAAGAAAGGATATGCGCGATTGCACGCGGAACATCAGGCTGCCAATATGTCCATGCATGACCGCCATCAAATTCGTTGTATTCATACAAAAATCCTTTTTGAATAAACGCTTCACGCGCCTTTCGATTTGGAGTGATAAAATCGCGCACATTTCCGTCCGTCGTTTTCACTGCTGTTTCGTTTGTGCCCACCGAATGGTAAATTTGCAATAATGATGGTTCTGTAAATTGTAAAATTTGTTCGATGATTCCTTCATCGATATATGGCGACTGCATCGCAATTTTTCCAAATGTATGCGGATACAATAATCCTGCCATTAGTGATACAGTGCCGCCAAGGGAATCGCCGATGAGCGCGCGTCCTTTTCCGATTTGGTACGTAGGAAACGTTTGATCTAAAAACGGAACGAGCTCATGTGCTAAAAAACGCAAATAACGGCTGTTTTTCTTTCCGTTTGGATGATATTTCTCATAGCGGTCCTTAACATCGCGATATGGAATTCCGATGACAATGGTGCGGTCAATCTCGCCGTTTTCCATCAGTTGTTCAATAACGCTTTTTATTTTCCCGTACATAAAATAATCTTTCCCATCCTGAGCGATAAGAAGAGAATACTTATGAAGCAGGGAAAACGAACTTGGCAAATAGGCAAGCAGCGTTATTTCCTCATCCATCTCATCGCTATAAATAGTGTAATCATGCATTGTCCCTTTTGTAATGCCATGATGGATCCTCCAACAAAAACAGATTCACCTGTTATTGTACCATATTTTTGTAAAAACATGTTAACAAACACAGCAGATTATGATGAATATTTACATAAAAAAGCGCCGGAGTTTTTCCAACGTATAAAAACAACGTGTCAATTTGAAAAATTTAAAAAATTTCTTGCAAACTTACGATAAATGAGGTACATTTTTTAGTAATCAGAAAAAATGAATAGTGAAGGATGCATTCTTATCAAGAGAAGTGGAGGGAACTGGCCCTATGAAGCTTCAGCAACCAGCCAAACGTTTGGCCAGGTGCTAAATCCAGCGAATTGAATTTTTTCAATTCGGCAGATAAGAAGAAGCACTGATCGACGTATGGAAAAGTCTTCTTCTTAGAAGACTTTTTTTATTTTATAGAAGAGGGAGAGATACAGATGGAGAAAATGGAAACGTTATTGGCGCAAATCGGAAACCGCAGTGACACGGTCACAGGAACGGTCAATCCGCCCGTCTATTTTTCGACCGCGTACCGTCATGAAGGAATCGGGAAGTCTACCGGATTTGACTACATTCGTACCGGCAATCCGACTCGGAAAATCGTCGAGGAAGCGATCGCAAAGCTAGAAGGAGGAGACCAAGGCTACGCGTTCAGCTCGGGCATGGCGGCCATTCAGACGGTTCTTGCGTTATTTGAAAGCGGGGATGAATTTCTCGTTTCCTCCGATTTATATGGAGGTACATATCGTTTATTTGAACGCGGCTGGCGAAAATACGGCTTGTCTTTTCATTATGTAGATTTTCGCGACATACGATTAGTAGAGAACTACATCACTGAAAAAACAAAAGCGATTTTTTAGAAACACCGACGAACCCGTTAATGCAGGAAACGGACATTACTGAAGTGGCAAAATTTGCGAAAAAACATGGACTGCTTCTCATTGTCGACAACACGTTTTACACACCAGTTTTTCAGCGTCCGATCGAGCAAGGAGCCGATATCGTCATCCATAGTGCGACAAAATATTTAGGCGGCCATAACGATGTGTTGGCAGGTCTCGTCGTTGCGAAGGGGGAGGAACTTTGCAAGCGGCTTGCGGAATATCAGAACGCAATTGGCGCTGTGCTTTCACCGTTTGATTCATGGCTGCTTATTCGCGGCATGAAGACGCTGGCGCTTCGGATGCGGCAGCACGAAGAAAACGCGAAGCGAATCAGTGAATTTTTAGCGGCGCATGAAGATATTACTGATGTATTATACCCGGGAAGAGGCGGCATGTTATCGTTTCGTTTGCGCGAAGAAAAATGGGTCAACCGCTTTTTGCAAAGTTTACGATTAATTACATTCGCCGAAAGTTTAGGAGGAGTCGAAAGTTTTATTACGTATCCAGCAACGCAAACCCATGCCGATATTCCAGAAGAAATCCGCATCGCCAACGGTGTCTGTAACCGGCTGCTTCGTTTCTCTGTCGGCATCGAGCATGTCGAAGATTTAATTTCTGACTTATCGAAAGCGTTAAAAAGTATGAAAGAGGTGTAGGGAGATGGAACAACACATATCTTTTCAAACGAAACTGCTCCATAATAAATGGAAAATGGATCCTCAAACGGGAGCGGTCAGTGTGCCGATTCAGCACGCTTCCACGTTCCATCAATTTGATTTTGATACATTCGGCAAATATGATTATAGCCGCTCAGGCAATCCGACGCGCGAAGCGTTGGAAGAGACGATTGCGGCGTTAGAAGGCGGGGTGCGCGGTTTCGCCTTCTCATCCGGAATGGCGGCGATTTCCACCGCTTTTCTCCTCTTGTCCAAAGGCGATCATGTGCTTGTGACGGAAGACGTTTACGGCGGTACGTACCGAATGATTACCGAGGTATTGAGCCGCTTTGGTATTGAATATACGTTCGTTGATATGACCGATTTGCATGAAGTAGCTTCCCATATTCGCCCGAATACAAAAGTCATTTACGTTGAAACCCCATCGAATCCGCTTTTAAAAGTGACCGATATTCGCGGGATTGTGAAGCTTGCAAAGGCAAATGGCTGTTTAACGTTTTTAGATAATACGTTTATGACTCCCGCTCTGCAGCGTCCGCTCGATCTTGGTGTCGATGTCGTCCTTCATAGCGCGACGAAATTTTTATCGGGGCATAGCGACGTTGTTGCCGGGCTTGCCGTTGTCAAAGACGAGGAACTTGCCAAACAGCTGTACAAATTGCAAAACTCTTTCGGAGCGGTGCTCGGCGTCCAAGACGCATGGCTTGTGTTGCGCGGATTAAAGACGCTGCACGTCCGCCTCGAACAATCGTCGCAATCCGCGCTTGCCATCGCCCGTTATTTAGCAAACCATCCAAAAGTGGAAGAAGTGTATTATCCAGGGCTTACGTATCATCCGGGCCATGCGATTCAGCGCTACCAAGCATCAGGCTTTGGCGCGGTATTATCGTTCCGCCTTGCCGATGAAGAAGCGGTCCGGACGTTTGTAAAGCATGTTCGCATCCCTGTATTTGCCGTCAGCTTAGGAGCAGTCGAATCGATTTTATCGTATCCTGCCAAAATGTCGCATGCGGCGATGCCGAAAGAAGAACGGGAGCGGCGCGGCATCACGGACGGCTTGCTGCGTCTTAGTGTTGGCCTTGAAGCCGCTGACGATCTAATTGCCGATTTCGAGCAAGCACTGTCATATGTCAAAGAAACATCATCATCCACTGTTTCAGCACGATAAAATAAAAAGGTATGCGCCAAAAGAAGCTGCCTCGCGCATACCTTTTCGTTTATTCATTAAACGAAATAAATGTCTCCGATGATATGTGATCAAACAAAGGAATAAATATAGAAGTGCTAAATAACATAATGATGTATTGAAAGCGGGGATTTACGATCGTTCTTGCCCTATTGCCTGTACGAGACAATGCCGTACAGCGATTGACACCCAATCGCTAGATGAAAATTTTTTAAAAAAGTATTTGACAAAGATCAGGCTTATCCATATAATAATAGATGTGTTCAACAGAATATGATTCCGTAGCTCAGCTGGGAGAGCGCCACCTTGACAGGGTGGAGGTCGCTGGTTCGAGCCCAGTCGGAATCACTAAAGTGAGAGGCTTGAAATCCTTGCGTATCAAGGGTTTCAAGCTTTTTGCTTTTTATAGCAGGGCACTCAAAATGGTGTCCAAATTATATTTGGTGCCATTTTGGTGCCGAAGCATTTTTAGTTTGATTTTGATAACAGGGCATCGATTTGATTAGCCGCTTCCTCTTGCATATTAGGCAATACATGAGAATAAATGTCTAGTGTTGTTTTAATATTGCTATGACCTAGACGTTCGGATATTACCTTTGCGTGTACACCCTGTGCAAGGAGCATCGTAGCGTGAGTGTGGCGCAGGTCATGGAAGCGGTTTTTTGGAACACCCGCTGCTTTAATCAACCTTTCGAAAGTTCTTTTCAAATTCTCAGGATTTACAGGTGTGCCTTTTGACGTGCAAATGACAAGGTCATAATCTACATAATCAGGTCCGCATTTTAATTTTTCTTTAGCCACTCTAGCTTTATGTTTCTTCAAAACAGCAATTGTTTCATTAGAGAGTTTAATGCTTCGGACGCTTGAATCAGTTTTAGCACCGCTCAAAAATTTCTTTCCATCTTTGCTTAGAGTTTGACGAACGTATAATATGCCTTTATCAAGGTCAACATCTTTCCAGCGCAATCCCAATATTTCGCCCCGCCGCATTCCAGTCGTGATCGCTAAATGAAAAGCGGGATATAGTCGATCTCGGCTAGCTACTTTAAGGAAAGCTTTAATTTCATCTATATCCCATACAGTCATCTCTTTCTTTTTATCCTTTGGTAGCTGGATCTTTTTTGCGGGGTTAGAAGGTAACAGCTCCATGTTCACAGCATAATCAAGCGAGCCTTTTATGATATTGTAAATTTTTTTGATCGTTGAACTCGCGAGCCCTTCTTCTTTCAAGTCATTCACATAATTTTGCAACAACATTGGAGTTAGCTGTGACAGTTGAACATGTCCTAATACTGGAATGATTCTATTGTTCATGTAGTTTTCATAAACTTGCGCTGTTTGGATGTTAATACTGTTTTTTTCACTTTAAACCATTCACAAAGATGGTCCTTAAAATAAATGCTAGAAGGCTCGAAATACGTTCCTTTAAATACTTCTGCCTCAATCAGAGCGAGTGCTTTTTCAGCATCTTTCTTCGTCTTAAATCCCCGCTGCTTTTTACGCTTTCTCTTACCAGTGAGCGGATCAATTCCTAATTCAGCCACAAAGTACCAACTTGAACCTTCTTTTTTTACATAACCCATAGAAGACATCCCCTTTTAAACAGATGTCCTCTAAAGGCAACATGACAAGCTTTCTTAACCATAATGTAGCAAATAAAATGCTTACAAACAACTGTAAACATCCATAAAACCCCCACATTTCAAAATTCGAGCTCAATAGCCATATACGCCTGCGGGGGGAGTCAGTTAAGAGGAAACAAAACTAAAATTATGTACATTTCAAAACAACTTAATCGTTATGAAATAAATGCGCTTCATTCATATAAATGACGATAACAATAAACTATCTTCTAAATTTTATTGATTTAGGTATCCCTCTCCCTTTCTTTATGACTTTTAATCCTTTCTTTTCTTATACTTATTCATTTACTTATTCATTGTTTTGAACCCACTTTAAAATTAGAACGTGTTGCAAAACGCATAACGAATGCATAAATGCACATAAAAAATCCACCACCTTGGAAATCATATACAGTGACCAAAAAAACAACTCTCCAAGGGGTGGACACTATTATGATTTCCAATTGGAACAGCGAACATGCATGGACTTATGAAATTGACCCAATTTTAGAAGCATTATTTCGGTATATCGACTCGCTATCATTGCCGGAAACACCGTATGTGACAGGAAGACCGCCGGTGTCGAAAAAATCGTTGTTGAAATGTTTCTTTTTGAAAACCTATTTTTCCATTGATTCCTTGCGAAAATTAGTGCGCATCCTGCAGCGTTTTCGCTGTTTTCAACGGGCCTGTGGGCTTGGTGAAGTCCCTCACCTTTCTACGTTTTCCCGTGCGGCGAAGTGGTTCCGGGAACAAGGATTTCCTGTTTTTCATGCACAGCTGCTCAAAGATCTAGAAGTACGTTATCCGCAAATCGTGCTGATCGACAGCACGGCCCTTCGAAGCAGTCTTTACGATTCACAGGCGAAGTGGGGAGTGTCCACCCGATATCACTGGTTTAAAGGATATAAACTCCATCTCTGCACCACCGCCGAGGGAATCATTTTATCTCATGTGTTGACCACAGCGAATCGAAATGATGCGGCAGTAGCACCAGAATTGCTTGTTTCTTTAAAGCAGTGGGATATCGAATTTGTATTGGGCGATGCCGCGTATGACAGTGAAAAGGTTCGTCAAACAGCAGAGCAGTCAGGAATCCTATTCATTTCCCCTATCAACCGCCGCAATAGCGAGGAACGAAAAGATGCCTATGGCCGGGTTCTTCCTGTC
This sequence comes from Geobacillus sp. CX412, assembly GCF_027942335.1. NCBI lineage: Bacteria > Bacillati > Bacillota > Bacilli > Caryophanales > Anoxybacillaceae > Geobacillus > Geobacillus sp. CX412. The sequence continues at coordinate 2,652,838 of NZ_CP103461.1, read as the reverse complement.
TTTTTGAAAACGAGATTTGGCCAATGGCTGTTTGGACTTCGTCGTGAGATTGAACGAGTATTTAATGAGTTAAAGAGTGACGGGTTGGAACAGCCAAGATGGTATGGATTTCATCGATATGTACTGCATGTGTTATGTTGCATCCTTATGCATAACTTCGAGTTTTTACTCTAGTTTTGCAACACCATCCTACCGATAAATCACTTCAATACAGTTGTATTGGATAGTAGCCTAGGCAGAGAGGATCTACTTCGTTTAGTTGTATTATCGGGCGCAACAAGGTATCGGGACTTAATATCTGTCGGTGGGAATGCTTTCTCAATAAATATATAACTTGGTAAACATGAAAGGGAATGAGACATTCACAGAATATTTAATTGAATCTGAAGCTTTTTACTAAGAGGGGAATAGTGTCTCAGGATAAAATTCCAACACAATTATTCGTGGAGTATAAAGATTTTCGGGAATATGTGAAGAAATTACGAAAATCCCAGGCTGAACATAAAAGGCTCTCGCTTTAAATAATACTGTTTTCTAAAAATTTTATTTGATTTATTTTTAACATTGTTAATCCTGTACTACCGACATTTAGTAATATATAATATGGTATGTACCGAGTTTACTTGGCGGTAGGGTGGATTACTTTTTTGTTTTATCAATTAAAGTAATTACAAGGGTACACCGAAAAAGGGCTATCTCATCAGTTTTATGAGATAACCCTTTTTCAATTGGACACATTTCATAAATATAGACAAATGAAGCTTTCGACAATTATTAATATGGTTGGAACATCGTACTTATTCCGTATTATCAGAGTTACTTATAACCGTTCATAACAGCTATTATGAGTTGTCGTAATTTTATAAATATTGGTTACCTAGGAGAATAATGATATTCTTCAAAAGGTATTTAAACCATACTGTAAATTAGCACATTATTTCAGAATCCCTTTTTCAAATTATTTCAGGCGGATTCGGAAATAATGTGCAAAATTTTTGCGGATTGTTCCGGATTTTGCACATTCTTTCGGAACGTTTGCACGCTCTTTCAGATGAAGATTTCCAGCGCGCCTGATGGACCTATGGAAAAGAGAAAGCACAAAAGAGGCCGATTCGGCCCCTTTCGTGCTAATACCCCATTTCCTCTGCGGCCATGCGCACCATTTCTTCGTCAATGGCGTCCTTTTTCAGCTGATACCCGTATAACAGGCACGTCGTGGCCAACGTGTTGATCACCCGAGGCCATCCCCGCGACTGCAGGGCAATCGCCTCTAACGCTGATGGGGTGAAGATCGGATGCTTCGCCCCGGCCTGTTTCATCCGATGTTCGATGTAGCCCGCCACCTCTTCCTTCTCCAGCGGCCCCATCCGGTATCGCATGATGATCCGCTGGTCGAGAGGGCGGTGCTGATTGAGCCGCAGCTTCCCCTGTAAATGGGGCAGCCCGGCCAAAATCAAGACAAATGGGTTGGTCGAATCCATCTCAAAGTTGAACAAGATCGCGATGTCCTGTAAAAATGCATCCTTCGCTAAATGCATCTCGTCCAAAATGAACATCGGCGTGATCCGCCGTTCATGATACAATCGCTCGATCGCCTGCTGGATTTGGCGGAAGAGGTCTACCTTGCGGTACTTCGGTTCTCTCCTAATCTCAAGGCCAAACCACGGTAAAAATCCATCACGCCTCCGGTGGATAACGGAAAGTAGACGACATGATACAATGATGGATTCAATGACTCTTTCAGCGCCCGAAGGGCGAACGTCTTGCCCGCCCCTGGCTCTCCGATTAACAGCCCGATCCCCCGGGTTCGTTTCACGTACTCCAGCGCCCGCAACGCTTCCTGAAACGGCGCCCCTTGATACGCCTCGGACGGGTCTGTTTCTTTCGCAAACGGCTCCCGCGAAAGGGAGTAAAACGATTTATACACCGTGTTCTCCCTCCTTCGCCGGAATCGCCGCAAACGGGGACCGATGGCGTTTTACATAGGCGTTGTCCTCCAAACGAACCCGAACGGCCTCCGCCACCTTCCTTCCATCTTCGTACACATAGACGCCCCGTTCGTCATAGCGGAGTTCAATCGATTGCCCAATGAACCGGGGCGGCACTTCATACAGCTGCTTGTTCAAGGTGATCGTTCCATCGGCTTTGACCTTGCGGTGCTCCCGCTTCAGAAAAATCGCATCCAGCCAATCGCCATCTTCGATGAACGACACGAGATGCACTTGCGATTGAAACACCTCATGCGGCGTTTTTCCGTCCAGCGAGCGGTGCGGTTTTCGATGATACTCCTCTTCAAGCCACCTCCAAAAACGCTCGTTCAGCTCTTCGAGCGACTTCGGGGATCCAACTCCAGCAGCGGATAAAACCGCGTCTGTACGGTGCGGAAGAACCGTTCGATTTTCCCTTTGCTTTGCGGGTCATACGGCTGGGTGTGGATGAGCGTAATTCCCATCTCGGCGCACGCATACTGCAGCACCTCGGATCGATAAATTTTCCCGTTGTCCGAGTAAATGCGCTTCGGCTTCCCGCAACGAAGCACCGCTTCCTTCGTGACGATCCGCAGCCCGTCAAACTTCTCCGAAGGGAAAAACTGCGCGTACGGCACAAACCGCGAGCAGTCATCGATATAGGCGATCAAAAACGTTTTCTGGGCTTTCCCATTGACTCGAATCGTTGGTCCATGGGATAAGTCCCCTTGCCAAAGCTCATTGATCTGGTCATACGCAAAGCGCTTTCGCTCCGGCATGGGCAAGATTTCTTTCCCGACAAGGTTGTGTTTTTTCAACAATCGGTATATAGTAAAGTAAGAGATATGGTTTTCTGGGATTTCCCCCTGCTCGATCAGGTGTTCGTAGAACACCGTCACGGGCATGGTGGGATGTTCTTTTCTTAGGGCTAAAATATGATCCTCATCATCGGGCGACAGACGCCTTGAGTGGCCGCGGTCCGAACGGCGCTTCGGCTTTAAGGCGTCAAAGCCCCCTTTTTTGTATCGGGTGCACCAATCGAGGATCGTCTTGGCTGCGATTCGTTTGTCGCCCTGGTGGGGAACATGGTGCATTCGCTCGCTCACCTCTTTCAGATACGCCTTCGGTTCCACCTGCCCATTCACCAACGGAGCGATTAGCCCGTACCGAAACAGGGCAATGTCGTGTCTCATCGACTCATCCATTCGAATCTCCTCCTTGTCTCACTTGGAATCAGGACCGTTCCGGTCCGTCTGCCCTTATCGTACCGGATCGCTTTTTCTCCGTCGATAGGAAAGGTTTGTGGGAACCTCAACCATTTCCAATTTAGGATATGTATGTAAAATCAGGATCCCATTTGATTCGCAAAAGGGTGTCGGAATCCGTCCTTCCACATGTCTCTGATGACCGAATAGAGACCGTGTTTCTCCAACGTCCGGATCCACCAGGAAGCCCGTTCCTTTTCTTTTTTCACGATAGGGCCTATGATCCTCCACCGCCTCGCAAAAAAGCTGTGAAGGTTTGATAGGTTTCGGCAGAACCGCCGGACATAAAAGATGATGCCGTCCTTTGTCGGGAGAAACGGAGCCCGGTTCGTCCCCTCGGTCAATTCCAACTGCTCTTTCACGACTTGCCATATGGCGGACAACGTATACTGAAAATACGGGAGGAGAAAGGAAGGCAGCACACTCACCGTCTTCAAGCATTCCCGACAGCGATACCGGACAATCCAAATGCGATAATCACCATGTGGGGTCAATGCGTTTCGCTCATAGTAACCGTGGCGGTGTAACGGGCGCTTGGCCCGGCAATGCGGACACTGTGTCAGAAGAGGGAAGTCGTTTTCTTTTCCACGCTCTGCATACGTTTGGACGTCAATGCCAAAGTCATGAAATTGAATCACGTCCTCCTCCCCATAGCCATCAAGTTAAGAATTTGATCTTTTTTCAGCGCCAAAAACATGGTATCCTTTCTAACGAAAATCATCGTTGGAAAGGATTATTTTTTGATGGCAAAAAAGATGAAGGCATGGATAAAAACGATTCGTCAACTCTTCTCCTCTGAAGAACTGACCCGTCTGGCACGGAAAGTCGGATTCATTCAGCGGCAGCGTTCATTAACAGCGGAAGCCTTTCTGACGCTATGTGCTTGGGGAGACGGATCGCTCGCCTGTCAGTCGCTTCAGCGGTTGTGTGCCGATTTGGCGCTCTGGCATGATTGCTCTCTCTCGAATGAAGGACTGAATCAGCGGTTTACGCCTCGTGCCGTGGCGTTTTTAAAAGAGGTCTTTTTTACTCTCCTGATGCATCAACGTCCGGCACTCTCTTCCATCACCGAGACGTATCGCGCTTGTTTCACCCGTCTGCGGATCTTAGACTCTACCAGTTTTTTACTTCCGGCCGACTATGGTGAGGACTATCAAGGTTCGGTTTCATCTGGCGCCAAAATCCAATTTGAGTATGAGCTGTTATCGGGCACCTGTCTTCAGCTGTGCGTCCAACAGGCCAATGATTCCGATGCCCGTTTTGCTTATCATACCCAGCACACGATTTTACCGAATGACCTTTGCATTCGGGATCTGGGGTTTTTTTCACTCGCCACGCTGGCGGAGATCGATGCTCGAGGTGCTTATTATATTACCCGGTTGCGTTCCGATATCAAAGTCTATATCAAACAGGACGGGGAGTGGCACGAATGGGATTGGGAATCGATAGGAAATCGATTGGGCGAGGGGGAAGCCGTGGAAGTGGAACACGTGTATATCGGACACCAACGCCTGTATGTTCCGCGTCTGATTTTTCGCCGTCTCACAGCGGAAGAATGGGAAAAACGGCTGACGTATGTGCGGAAAAAGGAAAAAAAGAAAGGGAAGGCGCTGTCACGCCAAACCCTTGAACAAAAGAAATATCACATCTTACTGACCAATTTACCACAAGAATCGTTTGATGCGCAACAAGTTTATGAGCTGTATTCGCTGCGCTGGCAAGTGGAGCTGTTATTTAAGGGCTGGAAATCCTTATTTGACCTTGACCGTGTCAAAAAGATGAAGAAGGAACGATTCGAATGCCACTTATATGGGACATTGATTGCCATTTTAGTCACGCAGACTCTTCTGTTCCAAGCCCGAAGGTATTGGCATCAACGGGAGGGAATCGAGATCAGTGAATGGAAAGCGCTTAATATCCTCCAATCGTATTGGCATCGGTTTCTTTTGCATCCCCAAGCGATGGAAACCGTCCTTCCATCTCTCCTGTCTCTGTTAAGGAAACACGCGAGGAAAGACCGAAGGAAAGGAGAGGAAACGGTATCGGATCTTTTAAAGAAATTGGGGATATGGTAGTGTGGGTTATGGATATAAATTCCAAATAACCCTCTTCTTGAGGGTTATTTGGCATGCCCAGCATTTGGTTTTCTCTTCATCCTTTGATTGATTTTTCGAACATGCGTATCATCCTAAAAAATTTTATACCGCTAACTTGACGGGTATGGAGGAATGCCCTTCTCGTCAAGAAAGTAAGCGAGATTGAGCCAATAATGTCCCGTTGGCTCGATGCCAACGATCACCTCGGTTTTTTCAAATTCCTTCATGGCTTCCACGATGCACTGGTACAACCATTCCAATCCTTCTCTCGATTGCAGAACGGGAAACGGCTTTTTTAACACCCTCCCTCGCTCATCCACAAAGCAGGCGTAATGCTTCTTTTTCGCGATATCCATGCCAACAACCAGCGTTTGATCGGTGACTTGATTAATCTTCTTGTTTGAGATAGAATTCATGTATAGTCCTCCTTGGTATCCAAATTAGGGGTCAATTCATCCGATTGACACCCCCGAATCATACCAAGAGGGCTTTTTTTATTCAAGTCCCCGAAAAAACTTCTAACAGGAATGCTCCTTTTATCTTTTATTAAACTAAGCACACGTTAATTCAAGAAGTTTATGTTTGAAAATCTGCTATATTCCAATTCAGTTTAGGATTAACTGTATCCATAAATTTTTTAATTTGTTCTTCACTTAAATCTTTTTCACCAATCGTATTTTTAGCATATATTTGATGATTTAAGCAACAATATGAAGAATGGTGAGAAGAACGAAGATATTCGGTCATTACTGCACCTCTTTGTAGGTAGCAGTCTTGGGGAAATGAGACTATTTTTAAATGGCAATAGAGGATATTTCCTGTATAAACGAACAGATGGTAATAATGTACTTAAAGAAATAAAATAAATACCTAATGGTGGCATATGGGTAGTTATGAGTGAATAAGAGGTAAAAGGGAAGAAAATCAAATGGGGAAAAGAAATTGATTGGTCAAGATGTAAAAGAAGATTAAAGTTCACTTTTAGTTGATGAACTTTATTTGCTTTTATCTTTTGTGTTCAAGATAATCGTGTTCAACTAAAGAGATAAAAGGAGAATACATATTATATATGACTAATATGTGTTCTCCTTTATTTTTTATAATTTAGGTCTTGATAATACGGATGGCTATCTCCAAAAGGTAATAGATACTGTAACTAAAAGTATAAAATTTTTCCTATCTTTTAGCATGGGTCAAATGAACACAATTATTTTTCTTTCAATAACATATACCAGTAATTCTCGATTCGCTTGAATGTGTCATTGGAACGCTGTGCAACAAAATCTTTTGCCAATTGGTAATCCGCATCCTTTGGTGAAATACCTTTCGTTACAAATTCGAGCAGCTGTTCTTTAACTTTTAATAAAACAGAGGATAAATCCTCTTCATTTTTAATTTCCTTAAACATTTCTTGATAATTTTTTATCACCGATTCTATTTCTTCGTGTGTATAAATGGTTTTTCCAAGTTTATTCGTCATTGATAAATGACGTGCTTGTTGGTATGTCAGCGGAGCATTTAGCGGATTGATTTTGGCTCGTGCTGCATAGAATCTTTCCTCTACGGATTGATAATCCATCACTTTTTTCGTATTGTGACGAACATAATCTTGAATCAGTTGATCAAATCCAGCTTTTACGTCGCCACTTAAAAACGTATCACTGAAGTGTTGAAGTGCAGCTGTCGAAGAAGCCAATTCAAGATGGGTTTCATAAGAATTCGGTTGTTCTTTCTTAATTGCAAAGAGGTTAATCCCTGAATTTTTCACTAAACTATCCATTCCATCCGTTATGTGTTGTAAGATGGATTCTACTTTTTTTACTTCTTCATTACTTAGCGAATCAAAGTATTTGGATTCATGTAAATATTGGCTAAACACAAGCCATTGATCCTGTGGCCGATAAGAGAAAATATCGGAAGGATCAGCGTTTTGTACGTTAATATCTTTTTGAAAAAACTCTTCTACCGTCATGGCCATCATGCCTTGAACTTGTTTGATTTCATCCGAAATCGTAAGTTTATAGGCTTGTCCATTTCGGATGCCTTCCAATTGCTTTCCAGCCAATGGATTTTTAATTTCGTATACAGATGGCATTTTGGCTCTATTTCGTGCGACTATTGCTCCGATATACCCAAGATCAATTTTCACGGTTATTCCCTCCTATTCTAAATATTTAATGGAAGGCAATGGTTCCACCTTACTTGCATAGTAAAAATTCAACACACTAAAGAAGTCTATTGATTTACCTGTTTTTAAATCGACGATTAAAATGTGATCGCCATAGTTAAAATCGTCAGCTTCCAGTCTGCGTGGTGTTTCCTTGCCTAAAGTATCAACAAACGAACTATAGTAGTACGGGTCTGGACCAGATTGATATTGTGATTCGTGGTATGTGAAAAGCGTACCTACATCCAGATATACCATAATTGCAAAATCAGAACTTGCATAACTAGAAGAGTAGGTAATCGGCTCTGAAACAGCAGATATCTTTATATCCGATAGGGAATGCGTTCTTTGCGAATATCCCCCGTTGTATGAGAAATAATATTTTTTTCCCAATCAAGCTGTTCATTATTTCCACTTAAATTCAACACACATTGACCGTTTGTATACACGGAATCATCGCTGTATTTTGCAACGAATTTTGTGAAATCTAGCGAAATAAATAGGGCTTCATTAAAATTAGCAGGATTGGAGGCATTCAGTTGAAGTTTGTATGTATCCCCAAAGTCCCTTGTGAAAATACACCTAAAGCATAATCACCTGCTGGAAGATTACTTAACACCATTAATTCTCCCGGTGAACTATAGATGTTAGTGGGATATGCTAATTCATTTTCAAAATCTCCAACATAAAGTTGCAATATAATCAGCGTTTTCTGATAAAATCTGGATACTAACGTTTTTAGGACTAAAGAAAAATAAGTCATTTGGTTCATCTTCTGTTAAATAATCCTCAGTATTTAATATTAAACCACCTACATTATATTGGGATTGAATTTTTGGTATAACGTTTCCAATTTTTGTTTGTTTTTATTTCAGTTTGTGCTTTATCAGTATTTACCGATAGTGATTCATCCGTAAAACCCATACTTTCTTGTAGTTCAATAATTGAATTCATGTTTGGATTTGATACAAGTAATTCATTCGCATAGCTTTTCTGTACTCCAATGGCCAACAAAGTGAAAATTAAAACAAAATTAATGTCTTACCTGGTTTTCCAAAAAATGAATTCATTTCATACTTTACCCCCTAAAGTAGTATTTGTTATTATTATCGGTTTTTTAAATAAATAATTTGATAATTATAAGGAATAATTTGAATATATTTTTATTGGTTCTTCGGTTTATGTGGTAGAAATATATTTATAATTACCCGTGGTGCTAGTTGAGTCTTAACGCTCAACTAGCCCAAGAACAACAAGGGAGTAAGCCAGTAAAATACCATCCAGCGCCGTTTCAAATCCAGAAACCGAGTTCGCTCGAATCTCGGTGATCCGATACGAATCGACTAAAATCGAAAACACGGTTTCAATCACTTTGCGTTTTCGTTTCATCCACTGTTTCCATGCGTCGGATTGGAGAATTCGCTGATTTTTTCGAACGGGCGTCCAAAAAGCGACTCGATGCTCTTCGTACAGCTTCTTTTGCAGTTTTTGGCTGATGTACCCTTTGTCACCTAGGTTATATAGATGTGGAATTTGCGTCATGACGGTTTCAGCGGCCACCCGGTCGTGACAAAGACGCTTCAGTGACGACATATCCCATCGGAAGCCCTTGGTCGGTGGCCTGCAGATGAAGTTTCAACCCATAGAAAGCGGTCTTTTTGAAAGCACAATAGCCAATATCGGCGATTCCACGAAACCGTTTGACGCGATGCATTCGAGCTGAATGACACAGCTCGATCGGCAAGCTGTCCACGACCGCATACGCATGGTGTTGCCCGCGCTTGGCCAGCTGGTGCCACATCCACTTGATCGCAAAGCCAAGCGCTCGGCAGCGACGGTTGTACCGAGAACGTTCAGGGAACAAGTCCTTGGAAAACAAATTCCCGATCACAAACCGGTGCCAAGCCCGTTCGGAAGTGAAGCCCAACAACTTGCCAAGGACATGGACGGCGATGATGACTTCGTCTTCCTGTTTCGACAAATGAAGATTTCGACGTTGAAGAGGAATCTGGATACTCGATAGTTGAGCCGATACAAAAAGCAAAATCGATGCATATTGTTTTTGAAGTCTGGCTCGATCTGTTGTAAAATGAAAGTGCTCTTGCATAGGACTTCTCCTTTTGAATGTTTGGTCGCACTTTCATTTTAAGGAGATCCTCATGCAAGGGCTATTTTTATGCTTGTCTGATTTTATCTAGCACCACGGGTATTTATAATTATTTTTAAGCAAAACTTATTTCACTAATGGACAGTTTAATTAAAGAAGGAAAAAAGTAATGGAACATGGGATTATTAACAAAAGTGGTATTTATGAATATATATGTAAAAATCTTTTGTGAGAGGTATATGGAGTAAAGAAACAGAAATTTTAATATGAATCTTTAAGAAGGTCAACTTTTGCCATTTCCTAATGTGTCATGGCTGAGAGCGAGAGGAGGGATGGAATATGCCTTCATGTGTAAATTGTAACCGTAAACTTTCGTGGACAGAGGTATTTAAGCAGACGATGCTTGTCAAGAGAGACCCGTTGCGATGTCCAAATTGCAAGCAACAACTATTTTTTACCGCTAAATCGAAAAAGAAATTGTTTCTCGTAGCGGCAACCGTGCCTATCTTGTTAGTGCTTTTAACTTCATTCCAGATTCCAACGACAATCTCTGTTATCACATTAATTGTTTATGCTCTCTTAGTCGTATTGATCGTACCATTTCTTGTCGAGATAACAAACAAAGAAGAGGCTCTGTTCTGAATACAGTAGCCTATTCTTCATGTTCCTAAATCAACAAACAATAATATATTTTATTTTATTTTATTTTTTCATCATTTTTGATATTTTCGGAATAAATGGTCAAGATTAATGAAAAGGTGGCAGCTAAGATAATAATAATAGAAGTTATATCAACATCATTATTAATGACCTGATAAACACCATATCCCATTAATAGAATAGGACTAAAGTAATTAAGAAATTTAGTTTTCATTGATATTATTCCTTCCTATTAATTTCTTCAAAAAATATTTGTTTCCATTTTAGGATGAAGAAATCAAAAATTTCCTCTAAATCGAACAGGCGGAAACATCGAATATGAGAAATGACTATTATCAACGAAATCTAGATACGCAATATGACCGGATTGAAGGTCTTTTTTGGTCCCAAGAAATCGAAATGGGGAATTTTAAACGCAGTTGTTTGCTCCTTGCCAACGTCACACCGGCTGGCTGGAGAAAGCGATCATCAAGATGTATCAAAGTGGCATGAGTACACGTGAGATTGAATTCCAAATAATGCAAAATTCCACAAAAATGTTATAGAAATTGCTCATCTAGGTGGCTTAGTTGTAGAACACTTGGTTATTGAAAAAAACAATAAAAATTACTAAATGAACGCCCTTTTCCAGTTTTTCTTGATTATAATCCGTAAGCTTTATATCCTAAAATTTGATTTAAGTTTCGATTAATCGTTGTACAACAGGTGATTTTTGATGCCCATTTGGATCTAGTATTCCTAATTCACCAGCTCTTTTCAATGCTTGAATAAGGAGTTCACTGTTTCCGTTGCTGCGAAGTTGACGTTCTTCTTCCGCTGACATGTGTATCACATTATCTGGATTAATGGGTTCCGTTGCATTTTCCATCATATTTCTGAAACCTTTACCATCTAAAATAACAACATTATTTTTTTCTTCTAATACATGTCCTTTATATCCATAAAGAGATCGAAGCATCCAAAGTTGACGATTAGAATTAAAATTTGCCATCTGTTCTTGGTTTAATCCACTCAACATTATTCTCACTTCCTTTCCATTTTATTATATCGACTTCATTATGCAAATTTTTATAATTTTAATTCAAAAATTCAATATTTTCGCTCAGCCGTTCCACTCCATTGGTCGTGCGCAGGCGTCGCCGGTAACGATCCGGATAGTCTAGGACAGCCGTAGCGTCTTCAAACTCTTCTTCGAGGATTTGATTCAGAATTTGTTCGAGTAGCTTAGTCAATCCTTGATCTTTCGGCAATAACCCGTGCAAAAGTTCATCATTTACAGGAATATGATATTGGGCCATCGTTGCATACCTCCTTATGTTTGGGGTTCACTGTTTATTTGACCAAAGAGGAAGCAACGTGGCTCTTTTGTTTATTCCCTTTTTACACAATTATACGGACTTAACTTAGGAACCCACATACTACACACCGAAGAAAAATCTGCACAAAACTTGCACAAAATCTGCACAAGAGGCACTTTAACATAATTAATTTATTTAATTTTTATTAACTCTCTTAAACAAAAAACCTTGAAATATCGCGTATTTTCAAGACATATTTAATTTTATTTATCCCATATTTACATAGTTGAATTTCCCCTTCTATTTTGACAGGGTGGAGGTCGCTGGTTCGAGCCCAGTCGGAATCACTAGAGCGAGAGGCTTGAAATCCTTGTGTATCAAGGGTTTCAAGCTTTTTGCTTTTTATAGCAGGGCACTCAAAATGGTGTCCAAATTATATTTGGTGCCATTTTGGTGCCGAAGCATTTTTAGTTTGATTTTGATAACGGGGCATCGATTTGATTAGCCGCTTTCTTATTAAAATAAATATAAATTATGTTTTTTCATAAATAAAGCAGCATAATTGAATATGCTGCTGGCATGCTATTTATTTGCTATTAACTTCAACGTAAGAAGGAATCGGACAAGCATCTTGCTTTAAAGAATCGCACTGTGAATGTGGATCAATCTCCACATCTTTTGTGCGCGCTTCAAACCAAGATGTGATCAACGGCTGTAGAGAAGAATCGATATCTAATAACGTTGTTACGTGAACCGGGTGTGCACGATTTGTTAGTTTTACACTCATGACATCAAAAATTCGCTGTAGCAAAGAACGCTCAAATTGCAATTCAAGCAACTTTGCCCGTTTCGTTACGAGTGTTTCTACTGTAAAGGCACCTGAGCGAAGCTGTACATGCGCATCTTCTAACTTAAACGCTGTATTACGGTATTCTCGAATACGATTGATATAAGTAAACACCAACACAATCGCACCAAAAACAAAGAAAATGGGTTTCCAAAATCCAATGGCAGCAACGAGGCTTGCAAAAATTGGTGGTCGAAGCCAAATCAACTTTTTTGCCTTAGGGGATGCATAATGTGTCATGCTACGCAGTTGAAATTCTGGCAGCATGATTGCTATTAATTCATGTGCTTTTTCCGTTGGTAAGTACGGGAAAAATTCATTAATGTTTTGGTCCTCACCTGGCAAAATTTCCCCTGCTGAAATAAGTTTAATTGTTGTCACACCGAGCAACTTTTGATAGCCGTTTTGTTTGTAAATGACCGCTTGTACTTTGTCTTTGCGAATGGAAAAGCTTTGCTTAGAAAGCCAGCCTTTTTGTACATAAATGCGTTCATTGTCCATTGAAATGGTATATTGATAGTAGCTATTAAACGTTTTAAAGACGCCGATACCGACAGCTGCTAATACGGCAAGTAAGACTAGCAAGATGAGCAGCCATCCTGAAAGATGAGACATAACCTTGTCTACATTAATGTATTTCTCTGGATGTACATCTGACCATATATTTAAGCCAATAGGAATGATGGCTAAAAAACTAAAGGACAATAGGGAAGCTTTCAAAATATCACGAATGGTAGTGGTGAAAAGAATTTGACGTTCAGATTCATTGATGGCTTCCTCAGCATGCTGCTCTTGATTCCATTTCGTAAAACATAATCCTCTATCTTGATGCAATCCACTTTATTTACAAATTCCAATGTCACATCGCTAGTTGCTTCTCCTGTTTCCATTGTGATCGATTGTACGCCAAATAATCGTTGCAAAACATTTGCCTTCGTTTGCACATTCTCAAATTTTTCACGCGGTATAAATTGCTCTGATTTAGAAAATAGGCCCTTATGTATATGAATGCCATCTTCGGCAAATACAACTTTAGTAAATAATGTCTCATAGATGCGAAACAGGAAACTGAATCCGAAAACCGCAATCGCACCCCATTGCACAATATTCATGAACATAGAGTTACTACCTGCATTTAGGAATAAAATGAAAAGTATAAACAGATTGCTTTTGATAAGGTCTAGCAGGTCATAGAATATTTTTAGCTTGGAATAGCGAAACGTCATACTTCATCAAGCTCCTTTAAACGGGCAAGCTTCGAAATATCATCGCGGAGCTTTATAGCAACTTCTTCCTCAATATGTGGAATGGTAACGCCACCTTGCATAGTTTTAATTTCAATTGAGCGGACACCATATTTTCGCATAATGATGCCTTGAGTCAATTCAATTGATTGTATTTTCGTCATCGGCACTACAACTTCCACTTTTGTCCAAATCCCGCTTTTAATGTATAAAAAATCATCCGTTAACCCGTATCGAAAAGTTTTATAGTATATCGGTGAACTTACAAAATAGGTCCACGGAATACCAATTATAGTAATGACAAACAGGGCGATCCAAACATACCGTAGCCAGCTCCACCAGTTAAAATAATCTGTGCAAAAATAAAGTCCAGTTATAACGACAAGGGCAATGAGTGATGTAATAAGTTCGTTTAAATTGCGTACCTTCATCGCTCTAGGTGAGATTTGTTGATACTGTACTTCCATACTGTTCTCTCCTTTAAGTTGGAAAATTATCCATTCAATTTCATTTACGGTGAATGATAAAAAAAGTTTCGTTTGAATAAACTGTGATTAAAATTTTTGTAAAACATCTATTTCGAAAAGTGAGAGATCTTTGAATGAAAAAATAAGGAAATGTTTTTGGTGCTATGAGATACATTTTTGCACTTTACATAGCCCACAGTATATGAGTATGAGATGAAAAGCAAACTTCAACAATCGGGCGATTTTCTTGAAGAAAGATTGAATGATATATGACTTTTTTAGGGAAATTAATTAAAAGATTCAAGGCTCTCGTTTTTTTTCTAAACGTGAGCCTTGAGTCATTCTTCTGTATTTGCATTTTTTCACTTATTAATTCCACTCGCTCATTATTATTGCAGAAAATGTTTCAAGTGTGATTTGATCATTTTCTTCTAATGAGAAGATGTGTATAAGCTTTCAGAGTTGTTTAAAGGTTTTCATGACATAAGCGTTTACTCATGCATTGAAACGATGCTTTTTTGTGTAGTAAAATACTGGCATGAGCATGAAGTAGGCCGTGAACTATATTAATAACAGATGGTGTTGCAAAACTAAAGTAAAAACTCAAGTTATGCATAAGGATGCAGCATAACACATGCAGTACATATCGATGAAATCCATACCATCGCGGCTGTTCCACCCCATCACTTTTTAACTCATTAAATACCCGTTCAATCCTGCGGCGAAGCCCAAACAGCCATTGGCCAAACCTCGTTTTCAACAAGACAGGAAAAACCCGGCCATAGGCATCTTTCCGTTCCTTGCTATTGCGGCGGTTGATAGGGGAAATTGAATAGGATTCCTGACTGCTCAGCTGTTTGGCGAACCTTTTCGCTGTCATACGCGGCATCGCCCAATACCAATTCGATATCCCACTTCTTTAAAGAAACAAGTAATTCTGGTGCCACTGCCGCATCATTTCGATTCGCTGTGGTTAACACATGAGATAAAATGATTCCCTCGGCAGCCCATGTATGTTCGTTGTTTAAATTGGAAAACATGATAGTGTCCACCCCTTGGTAGTTGGTTTTGGTCACTGTATATGATTTCCAAGGTGGTGGATTTTTTTATGTGCATTTATGCATTCGTTATGCGTTTTGCAACACGTTCACCATTTATTAAACTAAAGCTCCCGTTAGTTGAAAAAGGGCATCTGAATAAAATGCCACCTTACTCTGTAATATCAAGTACAAGTAAACAATTTTTAGCACTTTAATATCAATCGTCTTATATATAATGCCGCACATTATATTTGGTCATATTTCTAAAAATTATAAAAATAGGTAAAATTAAATATTACAGTAAAGGGGGGAAATGGTTAAGAATAATGAGTATTCGGATTATCTAGTGGAATACAATGTAGGTTTAGTATCTTCAAATAGTGTTTTGTTACACTGTTTTTTCGAACTGTGCAACAAGTTATTCCAATATTATGGATAGTCCTATGATAGAATAAAGTTACATTCTTAGGACGGTGATATTTACGAAAGAATTTTTATCTAGTTTTTTACTTATTACCAGTTGGCTTATATTTGCAATTAGTGGATACCTATTTATTTGGACAATCTTCTTCGTTTATGCCATTGTACCAGCCTTTTTAAGTTTAGCTGTTGGCTTATTCTGCTTTTATTGCTCAAAGAAGCTGGACAGTAACATCAAAAAGAATTCTTAAAATCCCCCTATGTCGCAGTATGTGTCTACTGTGTCGGTACCGTCAAGAATTTTGTGTAATGTAAATGGGGTAGGGTTTCTCTGAAATGGATTTGAATTGATAGGGGACTGATTTTCTCCACACAGGAGACTGAATATTCAGTCTCCTGTGTGGAAAGGGAGAATCCCCCTATTTTGTTTATTTACAGTATTTGGTTAATGATAACGTTCTTCAAACATTCGTTGAAGGGCTTCCTGCGCTTCGGCAAATCCTCGCAACTTTCGCCCTGCCCATTTCTCATTAATGAATGGTCAAATACACGATTTTTTCTGCGGCTTCTAAACTATTCAAACTGTTCATCGGTTTTAGGCGTTTCCGAATCTCCTTGATCGTTCGTTCGATGGCATTCGTTGTATAAATCACACTTCGAATACTGCTTGGATAGTCCATAAATGAGAAGGACATCCAACTCATTTGCCCACGATTGGACTTCCCTTGGGTATTTGTGAGACTATTTGGATTGAAACTGTTGAAACATCTCCAATGCGATTTCTTTATTCGGAGAACGATAAATGAGTTTCAGGTCCTCCACCATTTCGAATTGATCTTTTTTCCGAACACAACGGAGATAGCAGCCGTTTCTCCTATTCGGTGTTCCAGCCTGTTCGATTTCGAGGAAATTTTTGATTTCTTCCCGCATAATCAGTTCTAATTTTTCTTTTACAAACTGACGAATGACACTTTCCAGTTGATTTGCCCAGTCGACATTCGGTATACTTCTTTTAGACATAGGTAGGGTACTCCTTTCTCTAAGATTTTTGGTCCAAATCAGAGAATACCCTACCTTTTTTCTTTTTGCCTAGCAAAATGCTTTATACAAAATTTTATACATCATCCTTTGTTTCCACGTTTTACACTAGGGGACAACAATGCAGGTAATATGTGCGTTCTGCGATGCCATTCCTAGCTTTGTTGCGGTGTTGTTTCTGCAAGAGCATGCTAATCATTCGGAAATTTAAAAGATGGACTTCCGATAATACATATTGAAAAATCCACAAGAGAAAAGAGGGATACCGGTACCAAAAAGCTGTTCGTAAGAAATGCAAAAATAAGTGTGAGAGATGCGGAGCAACAAAGAAACTACATTTCTATCTAGGTTTTTAGAAGATGGACAAAACATAGTCGATAGTCTCATTTTGCTTTGTACTAGTGATCATGCGGAAGAATATAAAGGAGAACATGCTTATTATATGTTATTGAAGTGGATGAAAAGGCGGCCGCAACGGAGCTTAAAAAAGATGTGTTCAAACATATCGAAGCAGAATTGGATTGCTAACACGATATGTTGAAAGAGTATCATGTTTTGTCGGGAGAAAGTCGATGAAAACGTTGGTGGCGGCCGCGCTTCTCTTCTAGGAAAGCTGGCGTAATCCGTTGTGCACCATTGGCGATACAGTTGGCACAGTTAGAGGAATTGCAACAGCGATCGGACGGGTATATGCACAATTGCCGTAAACGCATCAGAGGATGATTCAATGATGGCATTGGACAAGACCAAGACGATTACATGGGATGGACTAGCTGACAAATTAATAATAGACGCCGAGCCATGCGGTGGCGGGATGAAATTATTTATGCGATTGGGGTGGGATTGGATGCAGATGAGTTCAGTATTTATGAAAGAGTTAGCCGATATACTCTTCAAATACAACTTAGCTTGCATAAAGTCGGGTAACGGTATGATAGGTTATAAAGATGGGGAATTCAAAGTATTGAATAATACGTTTGTTAGCGCGAAACCAAAAGGAATTGAAATGAGTGGTTACAGTTTAGAGGTATATGGAGTAAATCATAAAGAAGAACTTTTAGAGAAAATAGTAGAAGATATAAAAGATTGTTTTAAGAAAAACGAGATGGGAGCAATTGAGGGGAGTTATTTTATTGGGTTCGATGATGGCAACAAATTCAAAATAAGAATTATCGAATAATACCATTTCCAATGTCACTTTCGGCATATAAAATATGATAAATTCCTAGCTGTTTCCCCTCTTTTCCGCTTGTCACCTATCGGATGGCGGACGGTGAAAATATCCAAACAACGCCCCACCTTCATCTTCTCAAGTTGAGACAAGACGTTTCTGCGCAAGGGATTAAGCAAGATGGGGTGCGATTTATTTTTTATGCATCCGTTATGCGTTTTGCGACGCGTTCTATGAAAAAAGAGGATATATGCTCAATAAAGGGCATATATCCTCTACTAATATAGTTATTCCTTAAAACGGAAATTTTCGATATTGATGTTGAACGGAAACCCATTTTGTCACTGTAAACTCTTCTACAATCCATGGATTTCCAAAACGGCCTAATCCACTTTCTTTTGTTCCTCCAAATGGTGTATTCGATTGAAGGTTAACCGTTTGGTCATTTACATGCGTCATTCCGCTATCAATCTCTAAAGCTAGTTCTGTTCCTTTTTCAAGATCAGATGTAAATATAGCCGAACTTAGACCATATTCGGTTTCATTTGCCAATTCAATCGCTTGTTCGTCCGTTTCCGCTTTAATCATGATCGCAATCGGTGCGAACACTTCCGTTTGAGCTAACTTACTATCATTATCCACATCTACAAATACATATGGCGTTAATATATTTCCTACGCGTTTTCCTTCTAATGCCAACGGAATTCCTTCTGCTTTTGCTTCTTCAATTACCTTTAGTGCTTTTTCTAACTGACGTTGGTCGATGATCGGACCAATCACATTTTCACGATTGCGCGGATCTCCGTACGGCAAGTTTTTAGCCCGCTCCACAAACTTCTGTACAAATTCATCATACAAATCTTTATGAACAATGAATCTATTCACGATCATACAAATTTGGCCTTGGTGTAGATACTTTCCGAATATCGCTGCATCCACTGCGCGATCTACATCAGCATCGCTCAACACGACAAACGGACTGTTTCCGCCTAATTCTAATGCAACGCGTTTTAAAGCTCCACCAGCGACAGCTCCGACATGCTTTCCTGCCTCTGTCGATCCAGTGAAGCTGACCAACTTAGCATGAGGGTTTGTTAACATTTCATCTCCAATTTCTCTCGAATTCGTTAAAATCACATTGAGTACACCTTTAGGCAATCCAGCATATTCAAACGCTGCCGCAATAATCGAACCTCCGGTTAAGCCGGTTTTCAAATCCGGTTTATGAACGACCGCATTACCTAATGCGATCGCAGGGGCAATGGTTCTCATCGATAAAAATAACGGGAAATTAAATGGAGAAATCGATGAAATAACTCCGAGCGGCAATCGATAAATTCGATTTGTTTTTCCTTCAATAGGAGAAGGAACTTCTCTATACGTATAAATCTCTTCTGTCATTTTTTCCGCTTCTACTAATTCATCTAACGTAATTTGATATTCCATTTCCGCTTTTATATATGTGCTGCCTGTTTCTACTACCATGGTCTCTAAAATTGCTTCTTTATTCTCTTTAAAATACTCTAAGCTTTCCGGATGACCGCTTTTCTTTCCTCTACCGAAGATTTCGCCCATTTTTTCTGCGCTTGCTGCGCCGCTTCAAAAGCTTCCTGTGTTTGTTCTTTTGTAGCTAATTTAACTGTTGTAATGACAGAATCATCATACGGGTTTAAAATATTATAAGAGTTCGAACTTAATCCTTCAACCCACTCACCATTAATAAAACTTTTATTTAGTTCCAGATACTGTTTTAAACGGTTTCGACAATTATCTTACTATTGCTTGCACATTATTTCAAATTTCCTGCTTACTTTTTAGATGTAACAATTTTTTTCATTTGCACGTTGGAATGAATCTATTTTACGCATATGGATATAGAAAAGTGTGGTTATTTTCGTTATTCTACCATGCGAAAAATAGATTCTCACTGGCTGCTAAGGAGCGGGAAGAATTATTAGATTTTGCTCGTTACCAAAATGGAGCGTTTATTGTAAAATAGAAATGGCGTTCCGTCGTGAAAACGCGGACGATGGATTAGCGTATGACGTTGGATGATTTTTCACGATGCGGAGGATTACAATGGAACAACATCATTTTTTCTTAAAAGCGAATTGGTCTGGCGGAAGAAATGGCAGCGGCTTTATTGACGCTGGCCAGTTGAAGACGAAAGTATCCATTCCGCCGGAGATGGATGGACCAGGAATTGGAACAAATCCAGACGAAATGTTGTTAGGCGCAGCAGCAACCTGTTATTTAATTACGCTTGCGGCGATGTTAGAACGTTCTTCCATTCCGGTTAATGAACTTACAATGGAATCAGAAGGAATTGTGGAAGTAGAGAGAGGAGTAATTACGTACAAAACGATCATTCACCGTCCTGCGATCACATTGGCTGCTGGAGCGACGGACAAAGAGGTCCAAAAAGCAGCGCTCCTTGCGGAAAAAGCAGAAAAAAGCTGCATGATATCAAGAGCGATAAAAGGAAATGTCGAGATGAAATTAGAATCGGATATACGTATTTCACAAAAATAAATAAAAAAGTAAAGAGGGAAAGGCAATGTATACAAATGAAATGATTTATCAAGAATTAGTGCAAATTTGCGGGAAAGAAAATGTCTTGCGGGATGAACCGCTGAAATATCATACATTAGTCAAAATTGGCGGCAAGGCGGATTTCCTTGTCTGGCCAACAACATATGAGCAAGTAATGGAAGTCGTTCGGTTAAAAGAAAAATATCAGCTTCCTTTTACACTGCTTGGCAACGGGTCGAACGTCATCGTGCGTGACGGCGGCATTCGCGGCATTGTGATGCAATTAAAACATCTTACAGAAATCAAAGTGGAAGGGGAAAAAATCATCGCCCAAAGCGGCGCCGATATTAAAGCCGTTTCCCGGTTTGCGCTAGAACATAGCTTAACGGGGCTCGAGTTTGCATGCGGCATTCCGGGATCTATCGGCGGCGCGATTATGATGAATGCGGGCGCCTACGGCGGAGAAGTCAAAGACGTGATTGATCATGTGAAGGTTATCACACAAACAGGAGAATGTAAGATTTTGAAAAAAGATGATTTGCAGCTCGGTTATCGCACAAGCATTATTAGCAAGACACATGATATCGTGTTAGAGGCAGTATTTCAGCTTAAAAAAGGCGATCCGCAAAAAATTAAAGAAAAAATGGACGATTTAACGTTCCAGCGCGAATCAAAACAGCCGCTTGAGTATCCGTCTGTCGGCAGTGTATTTAAACGACCTCCTGGCTATTTTGCGGGCAAACTTATTCAAGACAGCGGCCTGCAAGGAAAAGGAGTCGGCGGTGCGGAAGTATCGACGAAGCATGCTGGTTTCATTATTAATAAAAACAACGCCACCGCTTCCGACTATATTGCAACCATTGAAATGGTGCGGAAGACGGTAAAAGAGAAATTCGGCGTTGATCTTGAATTAGAGGTGAAAATTATCGGGGAGGATATAAAACAGCAACAACAATAACAGAAATTCGGTCCGAACTCACAAACGAGTTCGGATTTTTTGTTGAAAAGAGAATAATAGAGACAGAAAAAACAAAGCCCCCAAGTGAGGCTTCGTTTCAAAACTGCTTCTAGTTTTTATACCCAGCCGCGCGCTTTCATCGCCTCTGTGATTCGTTTTAACGAAATGATGTAAGCGGCTGTGCGCAAATCGGTTTCATGTTCTTCCGCTGCTTCATAAACGGCGTGGAAGCTTTGCACCATGATGTTTGCTAATTTTTTGTTCACCTCTTCTTCGCTCCAGTAATAGTTCATTAAATTTTGCACCCATTCAAAGTAGGATACGGTTACGCCGCCTGCGTTCGCAAGAATATCAGGGATGACGATAATTCCTTTCTCTGTGAGGATGCGGTCTGCATCCGGAGAGATTGGGCCATTTGCTGCTTCTGCGATGATTTTCGCCTGAACTTGGTCAGCGTTTTTGGATGTGATCGCGTTTTCTAAAGCGGCAGGAATTAAAATGTCTACTTTCAGTTCCAATAAAGCGGAAGGATCGATTTGATATTCCGCACCGTAGTCGAGCAAAGCGTGATGATCTTTCAAATGTTCTACTTTCGCTATATCCAATCCGTTCGGGTCATAAATAGCGCCTTTGGAATCGCTGACAGCGACGATTTTGCATCCCAGTTCTGCAAGCAGTTTGGCGGCGGTTCTTCCCGCGTTTCCGAATCCTTGAATCGCAACGGTTGCATCTTTTAACGGACGTCCAAGTTTTTTCATCGCTTCTTGAATCGTAATGACACAACCGCGCGCGGTTGCTTCATTTCTTCCTTTCGATCCCCCGATGATGAGCGGTTTTCCCGTAATGACGCCTGGGGAGAAAGATTGATTGATGCGGCTATATGTATCCATCATCCAACCCATGATTTGCGAATTTGTATAAACGTCAGGCGCAGGAATATCTTTATCCGGGCCGATGATTTGCGAAATGGCTTCGATAAATCCGCGGCTGACTCGTTCTAATTCCCACGGCTTAATGTTTGCGGGTCACAGATGACTCCGCCTTTTCCGCCGCCGTAAGGAAGTCCGACGACAGCGCATTTAAATGACATCCACATCGATAATGCCTTCACTTCATCAAGTGTAACATCAGGATGAAAGCGGATTCCCCCTTTAGTAGGGCCCAAAGCATCGTTATGCTGAGCGCGATATCCTTCGAATACTCGGATGGAACCATCGTCCATTTTGACAGGGAATGATACGGAGAGAACTCGCATCGGTCTTTTTAAAATTTCAATGATGTGCGGTTCTAAACCTAGTTTCACTGCCGCCGTTTCAATTTGTTTTTTGACGATTTCATACGGATTTAAGTTTTCTTTTGTTACAATCATAGGCATTTCCTCCTTCTGATGATGAATGATGCAGCATGATCATAGACGGTAGCTTATTGGTTTAGCAGATTATTACCATACTACCATATATTTTTATATTTATTCAATTAAAATTTTAAATTATCAAATAACTATGTGTTTATTGTATCATTTTACATTATTATGGGAATATTGCAAAACTAGATTTCAAAGCTCGAAGTGATAGATAAGGATGGCACGCATGCAGTAAATTTGTTGGATATTACTTCATAAAAATTAAAGAAATAATGTACAATAGCGTTAATTTAATGTATATGCACATAAACATACAGCATCCTTGAGAAAAATCGATAACGGAGTTTTTATGGGGGAGAAAGGATGAAACTTTATTTTATTGTCAATCCAGCGGCGAAAAATGGGCGGTGCAAAAAGGTATGGAAAAGATTAGAGAAAGTTCTTCGCCAAAAACATATTTCATATGAAGTATTTTTTACAGAGAAGCAAGGTGATGGGAAACGAATTGCCAGGCAAATCATTGAGAGTACGAGCGAAACTGCCGCCATTATTGCCATCGGCGGCGACGGCACGGTCCATGAAATCGCAAACGGTGTCTTTCCATTTAAGCACGGTATTGTTGGCTATATACCAGCAGGCACGGGAAATGACTTTTCGCGCGGCATCCGCATTCCGAATCATCCTCGAAAATAGCCAAATATTTTTTGCAGGAATTACATGGATGGGAAGCGAAATATGGAGCAGGAAAACGAAAGATAGGTGGAAAGCAAATGTCTAAGCAAGTAGTGCTGCTTGATGTAGTATGCTATATTATTTTTCCATTGGTTGTTTGGCATGCGGCGCGCGGTCACATCGGCGACTATTATGCGATGCTCGTCTCCGCCGTTCCCGGCATGGTGTACACCGTATACCGCTTTTTTTCCATTAGAAGAATCAATTTTTTTGGCATATTTATGATCGCTAATTTAGTCATCGGAACGCTGTTAGACGTGCTGGCCGGCTCTGCGCTGCAAATGTTATGGAACGGAGTATATTATTCGGTGGCATTGGCGATTTTGTTTTTGGCGACGATGGCGGCGAATAAGCCAATCGTTCTTTATATCTCGCTGGACTTTGTGGAGATGCAGGGAGCAAACCGTCAAGTGATGAAACAGCGGTTTTTTCAAAAAGACGTCTTATCTTTGTTTCAATGGATAACATTGGCTTTTGCATTGCGAGATTTGCTTCTTGCTGCCATCAAAGCTTGGCTGATTGTTCGTTATGGCGTTGAAGCGTTTGATAAAGCAAGAATTCTTAGGCAAGCAATCAGTTGGGGAATATACGGGCTTTGCTTCATCGGATTTGCCCGTATTTCGAAGCTTATTAATGCCGGGCGGCAGGAACAGAGTAGTGATGATTTCGAAACATATTCGTAAGACGATGGAGTAAGCAGTTTAAGAATTTTTTTATTTTATTTTTCTGAATATTAACGATAAAATATTATTGCCAGGGACAACAAAGAATGGGGGAATAACGGTGGATAAGGGAGTATCACGTCGTGTGCTAGTAGCGAGTCTTGTCGGGAGTTCGATTGAATGGTTTGATTATTTCTTGTATGGAACGGTCGCTGCGCTTGTATTTAATCAGTTGTTTTTCCCGAGCGAAGATCCGACCGTAGGGCTGCTTTTATCCTATACATCATTCGCTCTTTGATCACGACGATTTTAATTCCGGTCATGGGCAGCTGGTCCGATAAAATTGGACGCAAACCGCTTTATATCGGTGGAACGATTTTAATGATATTGTATGCGTTTCCGTACTTTTGGTTACTGCAGCAAGGCTCAGTAACACTGATGATTATCGCGACGGTAATTGGACTTGGAATTATTTGGGCGCCGATTACTGCTGTGTTAGGGACGATGTTTTCCGAAATATTTAAATCAAACGTGCGCTATACAGGGATTACACTTGGATATCAAATCGGCGCCGCGGTTGCGGGCGGAACGGCTCCGCTTATTGCGACAGCGCTGTTAGCGGAATATGACAATTCTTATGTTCCAGTCGCTCTTTATATCATCATTACCTCGATTATTTCTTTAATCGCTGTTTGGGTTGTGCGCGATCGTAAAAATGAGGTTTTAGATCAAGATCTGAACCTCTGCACGACTAAAGTCGGCAGGTTCTTGTGTACTAAAGAGCTTCGTCTATACCTTCGTATAGACACTCACTCTCATTCCACAAGACTTTCATGGGCAAACACCTCAATGGTGCTTAGCGCCCTGTGCGCCCGGTTCAAGACGCTTTTCATCATTTAAATTCCCATACTGCTTAATAATTTATTACCACTATTTTTTAAACGTTCTACTTCTTTATCATGCAGTCGCTTAAATCTTTCCCATGTCGCAAAACATTTTTCTCTATCGATTTCTTTTAAGTGATCTTTCGCATTCATGATGAGGAACGCACTATATAAATCTCGTTGAATTTTACAGCCATTCATATCGTTCCATCGTTCGGATAACCTCTTTTTTACATATTCACCCGTGATATGATTATATTGGCTGGCTTTCGCAGAGAATGTATCTATTTTTTTGAGCGTTTTTCCGTCATACCGTAATTTTCTGTCTAATATGGCTAAAAACATGCTTGGAGCTTTATTCGCTATACTTTTACCAAATCGTTTCTTTCTATTATACCTTCCTGTTTTCTCATTCATCGTTGTTTCTTTCGCTCTTGCTTGCAATGCTTTATAATTCATTGTTTCCACTTTAATATCATTGCCTAACGATAATATCCAATTTGCCAGCTTATTATGATCTTGCTTGCGTTTTTCCGCTAACTTCCTTTGCAGTTCCGCTAATTGATTTTTTGTTTTGATATAATTTTTGCTCCACACCCACTTTTCTTTGTTTCCTCGCTGGATGGTTCCATCTTCGTTGTACTTATTTGGATTATTTGCTCTCCGCTGCCGGTCTAGTTTTCGCTGCAGCCGCCTTTTTTCCGGATGGATGTCATCCACACTTGGAGCGAGTTCCAACAATTTTACTTCGTTCGGAGCGCAAATGGCGATCGTTTGCGTGCCAATGTCAATGCCGACCACTCCTTCACCACGGGGATGCTTGGCTTTGCCGGTTTGCCGATTGATTTTTTGCGGCGGAACCCCTTCCAAAATGAGTTGGGCATAATACTTTACTTTCCCCCGAATCCGTTTACGTACAATGCGGCAATACTTGATTCGGTCTTGCAAGGCGAGATGGGCATACACATCATTTGGTTGGATGATGACAGGGATCATCAGCCCATTCCAATGGATGGCATGGCTTTTGAAGCGAATCCCTGCGGAATTCGATTTTCCCTCTAACGAACCCATTTCGCCGAACCGTTTAAAATACACCCGTTTGGCAGCGCCAAACAAGAACCTTTCTACCGCTTTCCACGCTCTGGTGGCGATTTTTTGCGCCGTATGCGCGTCCATGTGTTTGCGGAAGTGGCGCTGCATTGGCTGAACGAAAGCGTGCATCGCATATTCGGAGAGTCCGTACTCGGTTCGCAGGTCGGAAAGTTGGCGATTTTTTTCTTTGGAGGGCTTCTGTTGAGCAAGGTCTTGATAGCGGGAATCATGTTGGAGTTTTTTGTACCGCTTCAAACATTCCTCTAAACAGGCGTTATACAAACAGCGGCCGATTTCAAACCGCTTTTCGAGGATATGTTTTTGCCATGATTCTGTCTGGAGCCGCAACGTCAATACATAGCTTGGTGTTTTCGCTCCCGCCAATGCAACCCACCTCCTTTACACATGTTTTTGATTTTCAATGTATTTCCTAACGGTTTCTTCTGAAACACATCCAACTGTACAGCAAAAATAGCCGCGAGTCCAAAGGGAAGGCAGTCGACTTTTCAAGGGGGGATATTTTTCACGAAAAATACGACTGCTTCGACCTTTCAATTTCTGGATTAACGCATGAATATGAATTCTTGGATCATAAGGAAATAAACCAATGAACATGGTCAGGCATGATTTCTAACGATTGGATTTCAACATCCTTTTCTTTCACCACTTGATAAAAAATTTTTCTTAAATCTTTTTCCATCTCACCGACTAACACTTTTCGTCTGTATTTTGGGTAGAAAATCACATGATATGGATGAAGATAAACCATTCCTTCTTTATGTAATATTGATCATAGAGATTTAATAAATCACCCCTATCTAATATCATGATAACCAAACATTAGATAGGTTACAATTATAATAATAAAGAATATTCTAATAATTTTATTATTCAGCCACTTCATCCCGATGACTAAAGTCACGGGCTTTCGTAGCAGTTATTCTTGTAAGGAGAGTAACTAGTCATAAGTTCGGTGATGAACGAAGAAGGATGATGACGAAAGTTTGGGGTTGTCACAATAAATGTTTCCATACGTGATCAGTGCAGAAGAATAAGAAGAAAAAAACAGATGGCTGGTAAAAACATAGACAGCCAAGGGAGAAACTGCGCAAATTGGCAATGAGATATCTTTTTGTTATAATAACGGACAGAGTAATAGGCGATGGAGTTCGCTAAACTATCGTTCGGGCTGATGACTCCTACCAGTAAATCAATTATTGGTAGGAGTTTGTTTTTTGGATAAATTGAAGGAAAAGGGGTATTGTTCGTGATTTATGTCGTCGTTGGTCTTGCCGGCATTGTCGGCGCGCTGCTTCGCTATTATTTAGGATTGTTTGTGGGCGCCTTATGGAACGGGTTGTTTCCTTTGGCAACATGGCTGGCCAATATAATTGGCTGTTTTGCGTTAGGATGGCTGACTGCTTATTTGCCTCGGCTGCGCAATCTTCCTCCTTATGTTGTGACAGGACTAGGAACGGGATTAGTAGGATCGTTTACGACTTTTTCGACGTTCAGCGTCGAGACGGTTCAGTTGCTTCACACGTCTCATTTAGAGTTAGCGTTGTTCTACGTTTTCCTCAGCATGTGCGGCGGGCTGCTTATGGCATGGATCGGATTTCGCCTTGGACACGGCCGCTTGCATGCACAAAAAGAGGCGGCGGAATAAGGAGGAGATCTTATGTTATGGAACAGCGCACTGGTGGCGATCGGAGGGTTTTTTCGGCGCGATTGCGCGCTTTGGCATCAGCAATTGGATCAAACAGAAGTATCCTTCTTCTTTTCCGCTTGCTACATTATTAGTCAATTTAATCGGATCTTTTTTGCTTGGATATATTATAGGAAAAGGATGGAATGATTCGTGGAAGCTTCTTTTCGGAACAGGATTTATGGGGGCATTTACGACTTTTTCCACATTTAAGCTAGAAAGTATGGCTTTTTATATTCATAAGCAATGGAAAATGTTTGTTTTGTATCTTGCATTAAGCTATATACTCGGTCTGCTTCTTGCTTTTCTTGGCATGAAAGCAGCAAGTGTGTAAAACGGCTATTGTCTAGCGTTATATTTTTTTGTAATATCACAAATGAAGCATGAATGGAGAGATAGAGAATGCCGACTTACCATGACCGTACAAACGATATTGTAGACCTTTGTCTACTTGCGGGAAAAATTATGCTCGAAAGCGGCGGGGAAACATATCGTGTGGAAGATACAATGATGCGTATTGCTGCTTCCTTTGGCATTCCCCGTTCGCACAGTTATGTCACGCCGACAGGAATTATTTTTTCGATTGATCGAATGAATTCCACGCAGTTTATTCGGATTGTGGAACGTTCGACAGATTTGCAAAAAGTCGCGCTTGTGAACAATATTTCCCGTCGCATCAGCAATGGAGAATTATCATTGGATGAGGCATATACACAGTTAAAAGAAGTGGAAAAACAAAAGTTTGCTTACTCCCTTTCGCAGCAAGTAGCAGCGGCGGCGATTGCCAGCGGATGTTTTGCTGTCATGTTTGGAGGATGGAACAACTTCTTTCCTTCGTTTCTTGCCGGAGGAGCAGGATTTTATTGTTTTGAGATGATTCACCGTCTTGTGAAAATACGATTTTTCGCTGAATTTTTTGCATCGTTTATAAGCGGTGGATTGGCCTTGATTCTTGTTGCGATTGGGTTGGGGGCGAATTTAGATAAAATCATTATTGGATCTGTCATGCCGTTAGTGCCGGGACTAGTGATTACGAACGCGGTGCGTGATTTAATGGCAGGACATTTTCTCGCTGGGTTGTCTAAAGGTGCGGAAGCATTTTTAACAGCGTTCGCGATCGGCACCGGTATTGCGCTTATTTTGTCGATTGGCTAATCGTAAGGGGAATTGCGGATGATCATACAACATATATTAACAAGTTTTATTGCTTCAGCAGCGTTTGGGATTATTTTTAACATTCCAAAGAAATTGTTAATCAATAGCGGATTTGTCGGAATGGTTGGATGGATGATTTATTTTTTATTTGCCGAACATCAATTAAATGGTGTTGCCGCTACGTTTATTGCGGCTTTCTTTGTTGCGATGATCAGCACCATATTTGCAAGAATATATAAGACGCCAGTTACGATTTTTAGTGTTTCCGGAATTATTCCGCTTGTCCCAGGAGGATTGGCGTTTGAAGCAATGCGCCACGTCGTTTTCAACGACTACAATACGGCGATATCGCTCGCGGCGAAAGCGTTTATGATTTCTGGAGCGATTGCCATGGGATTGATTTTTTCTGAAGTGATTAATCAGCTTGTCAAACGGAAGTGGAAATCCTAACTCTCTACAAAGAGAGGTAGGATTTTTTTGTGTTGCTGTTATGAACATAAACCGTTTTTTGTTCGTTAATTAACTTGCACAGGTTGCAACATTTTTTTTGAATATTATAATATGTGTAACAACTATTTTCGAAGCACATTTGATGTTTCGCCATTGTTTGCAAATATATCATCGGGGGAGAGCATAATGAGAGAAATGATTCATGCGATGAAGGAAGAATTATGGGAGATTTTTGACCACCTTCATCGTCATCCGGAAGTTAGTTGGGAAGAGTGGAAAACGACGGAGTTTATTAAGCAGCAACTGATTCAAGAAGGATATCGTGCCAACACGTTTTCCGATTGTCCAGGAGTGATTGGGGAAATCGGCAGCGGGCCGTTTACAGTCGGATTGCGCAGCGATATGGATGCGCTTTGGCAAGAAGTAAATGGAGCATGGCAAGCAAACCATGCATGTGGGCATGATGCACATATGACAATGGTATTAGGGGTTGCTAAACTGTTTAATCGCATCGGTTATAAGCCGCCTGGAACATTGAAGTTTCTTTTTCAGCCAGCAGAAGAAAAAGGAACAGGAGCATTGAAGTTTTTGGAAAAAGGAGTTATCGATGATATTGACTTTTTATACGGTGTTCATTTGCGGCCGATTCAAGAAGTAAAAAGCGGTTATGCTGTTCCCGCGATTTTGCACGGAGCAGCGCAATGCATTGATGGAGAAATTAAAGGAGTTGCCGCGCATGCGGCAAGACCGCACCTTGGAGTCAATGTCATTGAAGTTGGGAGTGCGATCGTACAAGAGCTGAGCAAAATCCATATTGATCCACAAGTGCCTGCATCGATCAAAATGACAAGATTTCACGCAGGAGAAAAAAATGCGAACATCATTCCAGATCATGCGGAATTTTCGCTTGATTTGCGAGCGCAAACGAACGAGGCGATGGAACAGTTGGTAGAAGGATTGAATCACGTGGTGAAAGGGATTGCATCTATTTATGATGCGGATATTCAGCTTTATTCAGGAGTTCGTATTGCCGCTGCGCGGCCGCATCCACAAGCACAGCAACTAATGGAGCGTGCCATTGTTGCTACGTTAGGAGAAGAAAAATGTCTGCCGCCAGTAGTCACTTCAGGTGGGGAAGATTTCCATTTTTATTCATTGATGAAACCACAGTTAAAAACGACGATGCTAGGGCTTGGTTGTGATTTAAAACCGGGATTGCACCATCCGCAAATGACGTTCCGCCGCGAAGATTTATTATCTGGTATTGAAATATTAGCAAGAGTCATTATGGAAACGTTTGAGCATTTTGCATCACGAGGGGAGACAGAAAGTGCGTATCTCACTACAAAAAATTGACACGATCGAACAACTTGAAGAAATGGCCCAACTAGAAGCGGAAGTGTGGGGAACAAGCCCAATTCCTACCCATCAAACGTTAACGGTGGCGAAAAACGGCGGCATTATTATCGGTGCTTTTATTGATGGAAAAATGGTCGGATTTGTGTATAGTTTTCCCGGATATCAAGATGGGGAAACGTATCTTTGTTCGCATATGCTCGGGATTGCTGAACCATTTCGTGATCAAGGAATAGGTTATATGTTAAAAATGAAACAGGCACAAGAAGCAATCAAGCAGGGATATCGTACGATTCGTTGGACATACGATCCGCTCCAAAGCAGAAACGGCTATCTTAACATTGCAAAGTTAGGAGCGATTTGCTCACAGTATATCGAAAATTGTTACGGTGAAATGGATGATGCTCTAAATAAGCATTTACCGTCGGATCGATTTATTGTGGAGTGGCTTCTAGGGAGCCGATATTTACAAGAGAGAGGCCGCTTTTTTTCAAGACTGAAGTGGTCGCCAGAAAAGATGGTGCTTGATTGGAAACAAAACAACACCGGTGACCCAGAAGCGATTTGGAAAGAGGAACCTATTCATCATGACTATCCGTTTTTGCTTGTGCCTATTCCTCTTCAGTTTCAACGATTAAAAGAGACAGATCATGAATTAGCGCTTGATTGGCGCTATAAGACGCGTGATGTTTTTGTTCGCCTCTTCCGTGAAGGATGGGCCGTTGCGCATATACTTCGAAAAGATGGTGAGCCTGTTTTGTACTATGTTTGCGTTAAGCGCAACGAATTGCCGCTATAATGAGGAGGAATTTTTTATGGGAATAAAAGTGAAACGAGTCATACTGCGCCACTTACAAATGGAACTAAAGTCACCGTTTACCACAAGTTTCGGTTCGTTTCAAAAGAAGGAGTTTATTTTAGTGGAAGCGATGGATGAAGATGGGTTATCAGGATGGGGGGAATCGGTGGCCTTCCCTTCACCTTGGTATAATGAAGAAACCGTAAAAACGAATTGGCATATGATAGAAGATTTTTTATTGCCTCTTTTATTTCAAGCGCCAATTGCTCACCCAGAAGAGTTGCGGCAACGTTTCTCCGTCATTCGCAAAAATCAAATGGCAAAAGCGGCGATAGAAGGGGCAATATGGGATTTATTTGCGAAAAGACAGCAACTGCCGTTACATAAAGCACTCGGTGGAAATAAGAATCGTATTGAAGTAGGGGTAAGCATTGGGATTCAAAAAAGCATCGATGATCTATTGCGTATTATCGAACGGTACGTACAAGAAGGGTATCGGCGCATCAAAATAAAAATTAAACCCGGATGGGACGTTGAGGTTGTTCGGGAAGTTCGTCGTCGTTTTCCAGATGTTCCGCTCATGGTCGATGCAAACTCTGCTTATTCATTAGAAGATATCGATCGACTAAAGGCGCTAGATGAGTTTCAGCTAATGATGATTGAACAGCCGCTTGCTCCTGATGATATCGTAGATCATGCAACATTGCAGGCACAGTTAAATACGCCAATCTGTTTAGATGAAAGCATTCATTCCGCTGAAGATGCAAGGAAAGCCATTCAGCTTGGCAGTTGTCGAATTATCAATATAAAAATTGGCCGTGTCGGAGGATTGGCGGAGGCGAAACGTATTCACGATATTTGTAAGGAGAACGATATTCCTGTCTGGTGCGGCGGCATGTTAGAAGCTGGTGTCGGAAGAGCACACAATATTGCCATTACGACATTAGATAATTTTACGTTGCCTGGTGATACAGCCGCTTCTTCCCATTACTGGACGAAAGATATTATCGTTCCTGAAGTCACTGTTCATCATGGAACGATTACAGTACCGGAAAAGCCGGGCATCGGTTATGATGTCGATCGGCAGCAAGTAGATATTTATACAAGTTATGCTAAGATGTACCACGCTTAACTTCTCATCCCGAACATGAATCTTAGTGTTCGGGCTTTCTTATTGCAAATTAAAGAAGACTTTGTTGGATAGACCGCGGATAACTGAAATAGGGCAATAAGAACACAAATAGTGGCAAGAGTAAAAAGAAGCTGGATTGGAAAGGATGCGCTCTTTCCAATCCAGCAGAATGATTCATTGCATTAGTTTGCTAATTCTTTTATTCCTGTATTCGCTTTCACAAGAATTTCATCAAATTTCTTGCTGTCGGCGTTTTTCGAGGAAAGAAGTGTGCCAACAATCGATGCGATGAATCCTAATGGTATTGAAACGATACCAGGGTTTGCAAGTTTAAAGAGCGGTTCACCGACAAGAATAGCAGCTCCCGGTTCCGGTGACCAAACGTTTGGGCTAAAGAAGACGAGCAACAACGCACTGAATAATCCAACAAGCATTCCTGCAATAGCTCCTGTTGTATTAAAACGGCGCCAGAAAATCGTTAATACGATAATCGGCAAGTTGGCGCTCGCGGCAACAGCAAATGCCAATGAGACAAGGAAAGCGACATTCATTTTTTGAGCGAATAACGCTAAAAGAATGGATAAAACGGATACACCAACAGACGCCCAGCGCGCCGCAACCATCTGTTCTTTTTCCGTTGCTTCACCGCGGCGAAGAATATGGCTATAAAAGTCATGAGCAAATGCCGACGCGGCTGATAGGACAAGTCCAGCAACGACAGCTAAAATAGTGGCAAATGCGACTGCCGATACAAACGCGAATAGGAAATCACCGCCGAGCACTTCGGCTAACAATGGAGCTGCCATGTTTCCAGCAGGGTTTGCGGCGACAATTTTGTCATAACCAACGAAGGCCGCGGCCCCAAATCCTAAGAAAATCGTTAATACGTAAAAGATTCCGATAATCCATGTGGCATAGACGACCGATTTGCGAGCAGTTGGTGCATCTTTTACTGTGAAGAAGCGGATTAAAATGTGTGGAAGCCCTGCTGTTCCTAGGATGAGTGCTAAATTTAATGAGATTGTATCAAGCGGATCTTTAAATTTATTGCCAGGGTTGAGGAATGCTTCGCCCAGTGGTGTGGCTGTTTTTACTTCGTTAAACATTTTTATGAGGTTGAAATCAAATTTCGCAAAGACAATGATCGAAATGATAAACGTACCAACTATTAGCAAGACTGCTTTCACGATTTGCACCCAGCTCGTCGCCGTCATGCCGCCAAAAACGACGTAAACCGTCATGAGTACGCCAACAATGAGGACAGAGTAAACGTAATCAATCCCTAATAATAGCTTAATGAGACCGCCAGCTCCAACAAGCTGAGCAATCATGTAAAAAATGGAGATGGAAATCGTATTCAGCGCGGCAACACCGCGCACTTTTTTGTCATCAAACCTTGCTGCAATCATGTCAGCCATCGTATATTTTCCAAGGTTGCGCAGCGGTTCGGCGACAATATAAAGAACGACTAAATAGGCAACAAGGAAGCCAATACTATAGAAGAAGCCGTCAAATCCAAATAATGCAATCATTCCTGCAATTCCTAGGAATGAGGCAGCAGACATATAGTCGCCGGCAATGGCCAAACCGTTTTGCCAGCCTGTTAAGCTGCTGTCTGCTGTGTAAAACTCGCTCGTTGTTCTTGTTCTTTTTGAAGCGAAGTAAGTGATGACCAGCGTCAGAGCCACAATGATTAAAAAGAGGAAAAAGGCTAAGCCATGCATTACACGTTTCCTCCTTCCCTCGCTTCTTGTTTCATTTGTTCGACGATTTCATCAAATTTTGCTGCGCGCTTAGAGTAAAGCATGCATAATGCCCATGTCATAATAAATTGCGCAAATGCAAACACCCATGCCCAGCTAATTGGGCCGATCGCAGAAGAATTTAACACGTTAGAATAAGACGTTAAAATCGGAAGGGCAAAGTAAAACACGAAGAAGAATAGCGTTGCTGGCAAAATAAAGTTTTTCTTTGCGCGCATGAGATGTTGAAAAGATGAAGATTGAGCAATTTGGCTATAATCAATTGCCGAGCGGTTTTCGAAAGAACGCTCTTGCACAGCCATGAAAATCCCCCCTTAATTCTTATTTGATAATAAATTGAAACAATGCGCCTCCTTTCGTTGTTCATAAAATTGTCACAAATTTATTATATAGTTATCTGAAAAATTTGTAAATTATAAATTTTGTATATCTTTGGATTATGGATGCGAAAAAATTTATAACTTTAACGCTTAAAATGGCAAAATTTTTTTGCTGTTTTTGTTATTTTCTAACTTTACAAAAATTATTGAATAGCGTAAAATCCTTATTGTATTGTACTCTTCAACAAATTTCTACAAAAAGCGACAAGGAGAGACATCTTATGAATTTGTTTCGAAAAAAATCGATCCAGATGCTTTTACACGAAGCTGGCCGAAAAGGCGCCTCTTTAAAAAAAGATTTAGGAGCATTTGATTTAACGATGCTCGGCATTGGTGCTATTATTGGTACAGGAATTTTTGTATTAACGGGAGTTGCCGCTGCCGAACACGCCGGTCCTGCACTTGTACTTTCCTTTATTCTTTCTGGTCTTGCCTGCGTTTTTGCCGCTCTTTGTTACGCGGAATTCGCTTCAACAGTGCCGGTGTCTGGCAGCGCTTACACATATAGTTATGCAACGTTTGGGGAATTAATCGCTTGGATTTTAGGATGGGATTTAATCTTAGAATATGGTGTGGCATCTTCAGCAGTGGCGGTTGGATGGTCTGGTTACTTCCAAGGACTGCTTTCCGGATTTGGCATTGAGCTTCCAAAAGCATTGACAAACGCTTATGATCCGGCAAAGGGAACATTTATCGATTTACCGGCAATTTGTATTATTCTTTTCATTATATTTTTGTTGAATCTTGGAGTAAAAAAATCTGCCCGTTTTAATGCGATTATGGTTGTGATTAAAGTCGCTGTCGTATTATTGTTCCTCGCTGTCGGTGTATGGTATGTAAAACCGGAAAACTGGTCGCCATTTATGCCGTTTGGATTTTCCGGAGTAGCAACTGGCGCTGCAACTGTCTTTTTTGCATATATCGGCTTTGACGCGGTTTCGACCGCGGCGGAAGAAGTGCGCAATCCGCAGCGAAACATGCCGATAGGAATTATTGCGTCTTTATTTATTTGTACTTTGTTATATATTGCTGTTTCCCTTGTACTGACAGGAATTGTTCCGTATGATCAATTAAATGTAAAAAATCCTGTTGCTTTTGCGTTAAGCTATATCAACCAAGATTGGGTTGCCGGTTTTATTTCGTTAGGAGCGATTGCTGGGATTACGACGGTGCTGCTTGTTATGCTATATGGACAAACTCGTCTATTTTACGCAATTAGCCGTGACGGTTTGCTTCCGAAAGTATTCTCGAGAGTGAATCCAGTTCGGCAGGTGCCATATGTGAACACTTGGCTTACAGGAATCATTGTTTCGGTATTTGCGGGAGTGATACCTTTAAATAAGCTTGCAGAATTGACAAATATCGGCACATTGTTTGCGTTCATTACCGTTTCCGTCGGCGTACTTGTTTTACGGAAAACGCAGCCGCATTTAAAACGCGCCTTTCGGGTTCCGTTCGTTCCAGTTATTCCATTATTGGCCGTCGCGTTTTGCGGGTATTTAGTTCTTCAGCTTCCTCCAATGACGTGGATTGGTTTCGTATCATGGCTTGCAATCGGCCTTGTCATTTACTTCTTATATGGACGCAAACATAGCACGCTGAATAATGTAGAAGAAGCAACAGAGGAAAAAATCAGGATAATAAATGGCTAAGAGGGACCTTTGCCCTAATGGCAAAGGTCTTTTTTTCTTATTAATAAAGGAGTCTTAATAAGAAAAATGTAACAAATTTCCGATTGAATGACGATCAAAATTACGCTAACATGTACGAATGATATCCTTAGGGAGGCTAGTTCGTCTCTTTAACAAATGGGGTGGAATCCATGTTTAGCATATTATTTTCATTAAAGAAGGAGAGAACGATTGAGCAAACAGTTCATGAAATTCAACAAGGAAATAAAGTATTGCATAATCAATTAATTCAACAATATAAACCTTTTATTGCCAAGACGGTTTCAAATGTGTGCAAACGATTTATTCACGAAGGGGATGACGAACTAAGCATCGGTTTAATCGCATTTAATGAAGCCATTGAAAAATACGCACCTCATAAAGGAGGTTCGTTTATTTCTTTTGCCGAACTGCTTATTAAAAGGCGCTTAATCGATTACATTCGTAAAGAAGCAAAAGAGAAGAACATTATTTTACATACAAATGAAGATGAGGAAAATTCAGCCCAAACATACTTGGATACGAAATTATCCATGGATGAATTTTACAAGCAAGTGGAGCAAGAACATCGTCGCGAAGAAATTATTCATTATCAACAAGTGTTAAAGGAATTTGGGATTCATTTTCATGACCTTATCGAACAGTCGCCAAAACATAAAGATGCGCGAATAAATGCGATTAATGTCGCTAAATTGTTAGTTGAAGATGAGGAAATGCTCGAATGGCTTTTTCGAAAAAAGCAATTACCGATTAAACAACTGCAAAATATTGCCGAAGTAAGCCGAAAAACGATAGAGAGAAATAGAAAATATATTATTGCGGTGGCGATTATTTTAGCTGGGGATTATGTTTATTTAAAGGATTATATAAAAGGGGTGCTTCCATCGTGAAAAAAGGGATCGTATTAGAATTAGACGAAGAGTTTGTCACATTATTAACGACTGAGGGGGAATTTATTCAAGTAAAAAAAGATGGAGATTATGAAATAGGAGAAGAGATTGAAGCGCAGGTGATAAAAAGGCCCATTGTTCGTCGTCGTTCATTTCGATATGTCATAACAAGCTTGGTGGCGGCGGTGGTACTTTTAGTTACAACATTATTTCATTTTCCTTCTAATGAAGTGTACGCTTACATGTCGATTGATATTAATCCAAGCATCGAAGTTGGAGTGGATGAGCAGCTAAAAGTGTTAAAATTAAAGGCTTACAACGAGGAAGGAAAAAGGATTGTTTCACAGCTTTCTCATTGGAAGAAAAAAGAGTTTGTTGATATTACCATGGAAATTATTGAATTAAGTATGCAAAAAGGATATTTGCAAGAAGGGGGTCAAGTATTGATTACAGCGGTGGAGAGAAAATACCGTGCTGCATCTTCACGGGAGCTTTCTACAGAATTAAAGAAAATCCAACATTCGTATCAGCAGAAAAACATTATCGTAAAGACAGAAGAAAGCACGATGGAAGTACGAAATAAAGCGGTAAAAAAGGGAGTGACAACGGGAAAACTGCTGCAAATTGAACAAAAAATGAAGACGGTTTCACCAGAGTCGACAAAAGCGAAAAAACTAGAAAAACCGTTGGAACAAAATGATGGAGAGAATGAATATCCAATGGACAATCATTCATTAAACAAAAAAGATGAGAAGAATCAGAAAAAAAATAAAGATAATGGTAATCAAAAGGGGGAACATCGGAGGAACAACCATTCATTAAACGAAAAAGATGAGAAGAATCGAGGGAACAACCATTCATTGCAAAAGAAAGATAAACAGAAACGGGAAGAAAATAATAGTAATGAAAAGAAATATCCATTCGAGGAAAAAGATGAACAAAAAAAAAGTAATGATAAGGAACAGGATGAAAATGGCAAAAATCATAAATCATCCGCAAAAAATAATAAATATCATAACAGCGATCGATCGGATGATCGCCACCTGAAACATTATCCAAAAAAGAGCGATAGCCAGAACCAGCATCACCGCAATCATTCATCCTCATATGATCATCATTGGAAACATCATCAAAAAAACAATAAACAGGACGAGCATCATTGGAAACGAGACTATGACAAGAACTTCGAAAAATCATTCGAACGTGGTCAACATGAAAAGGAAAATATACATAAAAATGAGAAAAACGATTAATAAAGCCGAGTCCATTCACTCGGCTTTAATCGCCATTTTATTCGGTTTTTTGGAAAGCAGATCCGGAAAGTTGGCTTTGTGCTTGTGCGACTAACCGTTTTGTAATTTCGCCACCGACAGAGCCATTTGCGCGAGAAACCGTATTTGCTCCTAATTGTACGCCAAATTCTTGGGCAATTTCATATTTTATTTGATCTAACGCTTGTTCAATTCCAGGAACAAGCAATTTATTGCTTGATCTTGCCATTGTTTTCAGCCTCCTCATGTTTAAAATGTGTTGCATGTTTAGTATATGGAATTAGAATAGTTGTATAATGGGAATTAAAGGTTTTTAAGGGTAGGTTTGGTATAAATTTGTGATGAGAAAGTTGTGTGGAGTAAATGATTATTATTATAGAAAATGGAAGAATATGTATCTTGCCTCATTGTAGGCAAGATTTTTTGCACTGTATGCTTCATGAAAAAACGGAAATGATAAACATAAACGTGTAACATAAATAAAGGCAGGTATGGAGATGGAATGGATAGAGCAAATGCCGAAACAGGCAAGGACATCGGCGGGAAAAGGGGGGATGATTGCATCGCTTGCTTCTATTCCGCTAGTGATGGTGCTTGGAAATCCTTTCCATCTCTTTGGTGGATGGTTGCGCTTTTTTCGCTTGTGGGCGTTGGCATTGGCATGATGCTTCCGTGTTTGGATGCCCTTATTACAGGGGGGATTGAAAAAAAAGAGCGGGGAACGGTGACTTCATTTTACAGCTCGTTAAGGTTTATCGGTGTCGCTATGGGACCGCCTCTTGCTGCGCTGCTGATGAAAAGGGAGACATCCATGCTGTTGTTTCTGTTAGTTGCATTATGTTTTCTGGCAAGCGCCATCACATTTGTAGCGATTAAACCAGAAAAAGAAAAAGTAACATGAAGCATAATTTCGAAGTAAAGCGGTGTCTTGATACGATTACTGATGCGAAACATGTATACAAAAAGCATAAAACCGTAAAGCAAGCATAGGAAAAGGGATATCACAATAGTGAGGATATCCCTTTTTGCTTTTTGAAAATAATTTTGTTTCGAAATGATAGGCTAATCTTGCCCATAACTTGTATCAATGCTTGGGTGCATAAACGGAACCCTTTGGGACCGCCGTTTTGCTTCGAGAAGCTCGCGATTTTCTTCTGTATTCCAGCCGATGTCGTTTGTCGGGTGCACCCATTCATCGCCTGCCATAATGCTTGGATCGATCTCATCACTCCAGTGATTCAGCGGTGAATTTGGCGAGTTATATTTGCTGTCGCCGATTACGACACCATATTTATTGACAAATGGAGGCTGTGTTTTTATGCCAGTTCCCTTAAATGATGGAGCATGGATTTGATGAGGCATTGTCTCATCAAGAATTGGCGATTCGACTTTTTTATCTTGATCCATGTGGATATCACCTCAATTATAGTGTGAGCAAAAATATATATGGTTATGAATAAACCGTACAGTGTTTAAGGGAAAATAAGAAAAATGGCAAAGGGTGATGCCCGTTGAAAAACAGTTCATTTCCAGTTGCTGACCTGAAAGAGCAGACGTTAAAAAAAGTGCAAGAGCTGGAAAAACGGTTGCGTGAAGAAACAGGAGAAGAAATCGTCTTAATCGCTTATAAACATGAGAGGGGGAGTAAGTAATGAAGCGAAAAGTGAAGTTTAATGCAGCGAAAAACAATAACAAAACGCCGACAGAAAGCTTACCGGATACAGAATTTGCAGCGCAGTATGCGGGAGAAGAAGACATGAGCCGCGGAGCGAACCGCAATTCGAAAAAAGCGCGCCAAGGAGATGGACAATGAAGATGAGAGAAGAAAAACGAGAACGCCAACATAACGAAGCACGCGAGGAAATGGCGTTTGAATTTGGCGATTTTAACGCCCATCAGCCGCTTCAGTTAATGGAAGAGAGAAAACAACAGAAAAAAGCGAAAAAGAAAAAGTAGGGATAAACCCTACTTTTTTATTGCGGCATTTGAAAAGGAAGATAGCGGGGCGGAAAAAATTTTCGTTTGCAATTGGATGGGATCAAAATAAGCAATCATCACCGTTGGGGTCAGACGTATTTCCTTTGTTTTCAGATAATGGCCGATGTCAAATTCGATTATTTCCATGACCGTATGTTTAAATAATTTTTTTTCATTCAATTCCAGTGAGACGAATTCGTTCCCTAATTGTTCCGGATGTTCGAGCAGCTGGCGATAAAGCGAGGAACGCAGCGATTTGTCCGTTTTTTCTTCCCACCATGGTTTGCGCGGCTTATGTTTTTGATTGCGTAAATAGTCATATTTCATTAACGCTTCAATGATTGGAAGTTCATCCAGTTTTTTTGTCTGCAAAAATTCATGTAGACGGCGGAATAAGTCTTCAAGCTGATGCCCGATTTTCGCCCAGCCGCGTTCGTCCCAGTATGTGCCAAATTCTTGGAAGAAATCAAATGGCGATGGGAATACGTTTGTTACTAAATATTCGATCGTTTCATCCATCCGATGCGCATTCCAATATTTTTCTAACACATCTTCTACTTGTTTAATGCGGATGATGTCATCAAAAGAAAGCACATTATTTTGCAATACTTCATATGGTGCGTGATCCATAAATACGTAGCCGTAGTCTTTTGCGCGCAGGCGAAGGCCGGTGCCGCGAAGCATTTTTAAAAAGCCTAGCTGCAATTCTTCCGGACGGAGTGCGAAAACGTCGTTAAACGTTTTTCGGAATGATGTATAGTCCTCTTCCGGAAGTCCGGCAATTAAATCGAGATGTTGAGCAATTTTTCCGCCTTCTTTCACCATCATCACAGTGCGGGTTAATTTTTCAAAATTTTGTTTGCGCATGACAAGCCGGTTTACTTCATCATTTGTCGATTGCACACCGATTTCAAAGCGGAACAGTCCTGGTGGTGCTTCTTTGTTTAAAAACTCGATGACTTCCGGACGCATAATGTCTGCCGTAATTTCAAATTGAAATACGGTTCCCGGAACGTGTTCATCAATAAGAAATTGAAACATATCCATCGCATAGCTTCGGCTGATGTTAAACGTACGGTCGACGAATTTAATCGTGCGCGCTCCATGCTTCATTAAATAGCGGATATCTTCTTTAATTTTTTCCCGGTCGAAATAGCGGACTCCGACTTCGATCGATGATAAGCAAAACTGGCAGCTGAACGGGCAGCCGCGGCTCGTTTCGATATACGTAATGCGTTTCGGTAAATGTGGAATATCTTCTGGAAAACGAAATGGTGATGGCATATCGGCTAAGCGAATTTTATTTCGCTGCGGATTAATAATGATGTCTCCATGATGGCGAAACGCGAGCCCGTGGACGTTGTGGAAGTTGCGATCTCCATGCATCTCCATCAAAAATTGTTTAAACGTTTCTTCCCCTTCACCGATGACAATAAAATCAAACTCCGGCACGGTTTCCATCCATTCGCGCACGTCATAGGACACTTCTGGACCGCCGACGACAATGGTGATATCAGGAGCGATCTTTTTTAACATTTTTACGACTTTAATGGTTTCTTCGATATTCCAAATATAGCAGCTAAATCCGATAATATCCGGTTTTCTTCGATAAAGGTCGGTCACGATGTTCATCGCCGGATCTTTAATCGTATATTCGACAAGCTTTATATCAAACTCTGGCTGGGCGTATGCCTTTAAGTAGCGAATCGCTAAATTCGTATGAATATATTTCGAGTTTAATGTCGTACAAATAATATTCATCGAAATAAACCCCTTTACGAGAGCATTGTAAAACAACATTTTAATATAACATATTTTAGACAAAAGAAAAAGAAGAAAAACTTGTCGAACATTGGAAAAATTTATTTTCATGGAATTTTTCGAATAAACGGAAGGAGTAAATTTTTCGGCAGAGAATATATAATAATTTGATATGGTTTGGAGAAGGAGGGATAAACATGAATAATAGCCTTTCTCCCCGTGAAGAACAAAGCTTGATAGTGGATGTAAAGTCATTAGAAGAAGAAAATAGACGGTTAAAAGAACGGTTAAATGGCTATTCAATTATTTTTGAGCGATCTTTGGATGCGATTGTCATTTTTAATAAAAATGGCGAATTTGTGGATGTGAATGAAGCGGCATGTCAACTATTCGAAATGGAGAAATATGAATTGATTGGAAAAAAGATGACGATGTTTCTTGACTTAGTCCCTCCGGATATTTTAATGTTTCAGCAATCAATGTTACATAAATTTGGCTCATTTAGCGATGAGCTGCTCATAAAGCTAAGGAACGGAAAAGTGAAACATATTGAGTTTTCAATGAAAAAAGACGCGTTTAACGAATTTGATTTAGTAATTATGCGTGATATTTCCGCTCACAAAGCACTTGAGAGAGAGCGGATTATTCATGAGTTTCTATTTAAAGATGTGTTTAACCGCGCGGTAGATAGCATTGTGATTTTCGATGAATTTGGCCGTTTTATTGATGTAAATCCTGCTTTTTGCATGAGTTTAAACTTAGAAAAAGAGAAGCTGTTAAAATTATCGTTTCAGCAGTTTATCTCTAAAGAATGTGCCGATGATTTTGTGCGCCTTCTTGCTGAATTAAAAGAAAAAGGAACGGCAAAAGGAGAATTGTCGCTCGTCCGTTTTGACGGTACGGTAAAAATGTTTGAACTTACAACGACATCAAACGTATATAGCGGTTTTTACATGGCGATTATGCGAGATGTCACTGAGAGGAAGAATATGGAAATAAAATTACAAAAAAGTGAAGAAAGATTTCGTGCCATTTTTGAACAAGCTCATGAGGCGATTTTGATTTGGGATGACCAGGGGCATATTTTGAACGCAAATCATGCCGCAAGCCGGACGTTTGAGCTGCCGCTGAATTTACTTGTTCGGAAAAATTTGCTTGATTTCCTTGAC
Organism: Geobacillus sp. CX412; assembly: GCF_027942335.1. NCBI lineage: Bacteria > Bacillati > Bacillota > Bacilli > Caryophanales > Anoxybacillaceae > Geobacillus > Geobacillus sp. CX412. Next base: position 2,609,350 of record NZ_CP103461.1, on the reverse strand, counting down.
CACGATGATGAAAAAGTACAGCGTGTATTTGCGGAGTTCCGCATAAAAGGAGAAATCCGCGACGAATTAACATTCCATATGCCAAATGGACAAGATAAACAACTTGAGTTTACGATGAAGCAAGGAGCGATTGATGGCTATCATTTGACTATTTTCCGCAACGTTACAGAACGGAGAAAAATGGAAAGGGAACTGCGCGAGAGTGAACAAAAATTCCGCAGCATTTTTGACCATTCTATGAACGGAATATTATTATGGGGAGAAGGTTATCACATTTTAGATGTGAATCCGATCGCTTGTGAAATTTTTCAAGCAACGAAAGAACAATTGCTTCATCGGCCGATTACAGCGTTTATCCCGGAAAAAGCACGGAAACATTTCTATAAATTGGCTCAACAATGTGATCGTTTGGGAGAAGCGTATGCGGAGATGGATTTTTCAAATGGCGGGAAACAAAAAATTGTAGAGTTTTCACTAAAGAAGGAAATCATCCCAGGTGTAGGAATGATTATGCTGCGTGACATTACTGAAAGAAAAGAAATGGAGTTGCAGCTAAGAAAATCTGATACCCTTAATGTTGTAGGGGAACTTGCCGCGGGCATTGCTCATGAGATCCGCAACCCGATGACGGCGCTAAAAGGATTTATCCAATTATTACAAGGAAGTATTAAAGAGGACTATTCCATGTACTTTAATGTTATTATGTCTGAACTGAAGCGAATCGAATCGATCATTACCGAATTTCTTGTCCTTGCTAAACCGCAGGCGATTCAATATCAACAAAATGATGTATGCAAAATCATGCAAGATACGATCGATTTAATTAGCGCCCAAGCGACGATGCATAACGTGCAAATTGTCGCTGATTTCGCGCCGCATATCCCATTCATTTATTGCGAACCGAACCAATTGAAGCAAGTGTTTATTAATATATTAAAAAATGCGATTGAAGTGATGCCAAAAGGCGGGGAGGTTACTGTTCGAATTAATCGGCTTGATGATAGTCATATCCGCATTTCCATTACAGATCAAGGTTGCGGTATTCCGCAAGATAAAATCAAAAAGCTTGGCCAACCGTTTTATACGACGAAAGAACGCGGTACTGGACTTGGATTGATGGTTAGTTATAAAATTATTGAAGAACATCAAGGAAAAATTGATGTGGAAAGTGAAGTTGACGTTGGTACGACGTTTCATATCACACTTCCGATTGAACGAGTGGAGAAAGAGGATGAACATGAAACTGGAATACAGCATATATAAGTCAGATCTGCTTGGCTGTATTTACGTTATATCCGACGGCGAGGCGATTGTAAGTGTTGAACTTTTTGAGGAAGATTGGCAGCAGCTCCGTCAACAATATGAAATGATAAAAAGCAATTCTCCTTTATTAGAAAACGCTGTACAACAGCTTGACGAATATTTTCATGGCAAACGGAAAGCATTTCACTTGCCTTTAAAATGGAAAGGGACGGAATTTCAGGAACAAGTATGGCAGGCGCTTTGTGAAATTCCGTACGGAACGACGGTCAGCTACAGTGATATTGCTGAAAAAATCGGCCGCCCGAAAGCGGTACGGGCGGTTGGACAGGCAAATCGAGCAAATGAGCTGGCTATTTTCGTTCCGTGCCATCGAGTGGTTGGAAAAAATGGTTCGCTTACGGGATATGCTGGCAACCGGACAAATGTAAAAGAACGATTATTACAGTTGGAAAGACGGTATCGGACGATATAAAAAAACTAGAAGCAGCACTTGCTTCTAGTTTTTTTACGGCCTGCGTGATGTAACAAATTAGATGTAGTACACTTTGTTTTTTGCAATTGGGCCGGCTTTTAATCATTGCCATCTTTTTTTCGCTCGTCAACTGTCGGCAATGATAGCTTTGTTTATGATTAAGAAGGGGAAACGCTCCTATTTTTTTTGCATGTGCGATAACGCAAGCGCCCCGACTAAAATAGCCCCTTTAATGATATCCTGAGCGTAATACGGAACGTTCATCATCGTTAGTCCATTGAGCAGAACCCCCATTAAAATCGAGCCAAACAGCGTGCCGATGACGTTCGGTTTTCCCGCGCCAAACACGGAAAAGCCGATATAAGCGGCAGCTACTCCATCCATTAAAAAGGAGGCTCCTGCTGATACTTGTCCTGTTCCGATGCGGGAAGCGAGGACAATCCCGCCGAGCGCGGCAAAAAATCCGCTGATCACGTAAGCGTAAGTGCGGTAGCGATTGACAGGGATTCCCGAAAGCCGTGCTGCTTCCCGATTTTCTCCCGTCATATAAAACAATCTTCCTGGTTTGGTATATGTTAAAAATAGATGAGCAGCAATGACGACCACTAGCATTAATAAAACAGAAAACGGAATGCCGAATACTTCCCCTTGACCGATAAATAAAAAGGAAGGAATGAATTTGCCCGGCGCCGTTCCTCCGTCTGGAAGCGGCATGTCGTTGTAAATGGAAAATCCTTTCGTGTACGTCAGCTGCACGCCGTTAATCGCATACATCATCGCCAATGTAGCCAGTAAATCCGGCAATTTTAATTTCACAATTAATAACGAGTTTAATAAGCCGACGGCGACTCCCAGTAAAAGCGGAACAAGCAACGTCACTAGAATTTCCTGGCGGTATAATACGAGTGCCGCGGCGCTTGCGATCGTCGCTAGGCTGACGGTCGAACCAACAGATAAATCAAATCCATCCACAATCAGAGAAAAGGTGATGCCAATAGCGACGAGTGTGACGATGGAAATAGACCGTAAAATATCGCTGAAATTTTCATACGTAAAAAATCGATCAAGAGTAATGCTAAAATAAGCAATGACAACGAGAATGGCAAGCAGTGTGCCATGCTTATATAAAAATTCAAGAAGAGATGGCGCTTGCTTTTTCTTGGCGATCGAAACGGCTGGCTGTGACATCCAAATCACCTCCGCTGCAGTAATAAATCAATTGTTCATAGGTGATATCGCGCGCGGAAACACGTTTAACAAGCTGTCCGCCTACCATGATATAAATCGTATCAGCGATATCGAGTAGTTCTTGAAATTCACTCGTTAAATATAAAATCGCTTTTCCTTCATCGGCGAGGGAGCGGATGATCGAAAATACCTCTTGTTTCGCGTTGACATCAATACCTTTTGTCGGTTCATCAAAAATGAATACATCAGCGTTTGTCTTTAACCATTTGCCAATGACGACTTTTTGTTGATTGCCGCCGCTTAGCTGTTTGACAACCGCTTGCGGAAAAGGCGGATGAATTCGTAATACATCCACTAAATGTTGAGCAACTTGTGTTTCTTTCTTTTGCAACACCCATTGCCACTTTGTTAATGATGATAATAGCCGAACCGTAAGATTCGTACGGACTGTTTCATCTAAGAAAAGCCCTTGTTTTCTCCGCTCTTCCGGAATAAGGCAGATTCCAGCCGCAATCGCTTCTTTTGGCGAGGAGAACGTATAACGCTTTCCATCGATCCACCATTCTCCCGTCGCTTTTGTATGGGCGATTAGACTTTCGGCGAGTTCGGTTTTCCCGGCTCCAGCAAGTCCGGCAATGCCGACGATTTCCCCTTTATGAATTTCCAAATCGACGGTTGTGCCTGTTTTCGCGATGCGCAGCTGTTCCACTTTGAAAAGAATGTCATCACTGTATGTGCGTGCTTCTTTTTGCACGGTTGTATAAGCGCGTCCAACCATATGTTGAATCATTTCTTCTAGTGAAAGGGTGGAAACATCGCCATGGTGGACGACGTTTCCGTCACGCAAGATGGTGACGCGGTCGCAAATCTCTTTTACCTCTTTCAATTTGTGAGAAATATAAATGAATGAAACTCCCTGTGCTTTTAAATCGTTGATAATTGTAAACAGCCGCTTCGTCTCTGTTTCACTGAGCGCGGCGGTCGGCTCATCTAAAATAATGTATCGGGCCGATGAGGAGAGCACTTTTGCTAAAACGATGAGCTGTTTTTCATGCAAGGTGCATTCGCGAATAAGCTTGTTCGGCGAAATCGACAGACCAACTTGGCGCAAAAGCTTTGCGGCCCGATGTTTTTGCTGTTTCCATGAAAGAAGAGGCTTTTGTTTTGTATCAACGATGTCGCTAGCAGCAATATTTTCATAGACGGTCAGCGATGGAAACAGGGCGGTATCGACCTCTTGAACAACTAATCCAATGCCTGCTTTTTTCGCATCAGCAGGAGAAGAAAATCGGCGCTCTTCTCCATCTATTGTTATCGTGCCTTTGTCTGGAAAAAGGGCGCCGGCGAGAATTTTCATCAATGTGCTTTTCCCGGCTCCATTCATCCCTAAAAGGGCGTGAACTTCTCCTTTTTGTACATGGAGATTCACGCCGTTTAATACGTTTACCGTGCCAAACGATTTATAAATATTGTTCATATAAAGACCGTTCATTTGTTTTTCACCTGTGCTTCCAATGTTTTCATCCAAGGGGAAATGGCAACATTTGATTGCCCCCAGCCGGAAATGTATTCATGAAGCTCATTCATCGAAACTTGTTGGTTAGGCAAATCGGATCGTTTGACTAAATGCGGTTCTAGTGAATAAATGTTTGGTGTTTTCTCGCCAGCAATTTTTTGATACGCAAAGCGAACTTGAACGCGACCGACTTCGGCTGGATCCGTTGCTGTTGTAGCGACCCAAGGGCTGTTTGGCTTTTGCATCATTTGCAAATCTTCATCGCTTAAATCGATGCCATATACTTTAATTTCATTGCGTCCCGCTTGCTCGATCGCACGCGTTGCGCCTTTGGCAAATTCATCCCAAGTCGCAAACACTGCGTCAATATCGCCTTTATTCGGATATTTTTTCAAAATCGCTTCCATTTGCGTTTGTGTGTCTAAAGCGGTATTGGCGCTGGCCGTACCAAATTTCGCCACTTCTTTGATGTTCGGATAGCGTTTTTTAAACGCATCGTAAATCACATGACGACGTTCCATCGGTGTAAATCCGCCAACCCAAATGGTGACGATGTTTCCTTCGCCGTTTAAGTCTTCGGCCAATGTTTTTAACGTTTTCCATGCAAGGCTGTAGTCATCTTGGTCAATCACTGTTACGCCTGGGATGTTTAAATCGTTATCGAATGCGACAACAGGAATGCCTTTTTCGACTGCTTTTTTCACCGGACCTTCCAACGCATCAGCGCGTCCGTGATCTAATAGAATCGCATCGACGTTTTGCGTAATGGCTGTTTCGACATAGGAAGCCATTTTCGTTAAGTCGTTATCCGCATTGTAAATTTGCACTTCGCCGCCAAATTTTTGCACTTGTTCTTTTACGCCAGCGATATACTGAGAAGAAAACGTGCCGATCGACATTTGCATAATGGCGGCAATTTTTATTGGTTTTTTTAATTCTTCAGGGATATCTGCTTGTTCGGTTGTTGCTGCTGTTGTTTCGCTTGCTTCTTCGGCCGTGCTGTTTTCTTGTTTGGCCGGTTTCGAACTGACGGCGTCTTGTTCATTCATGCAGCCGCTAAGGATGACGATAATGGAAAAAAGAAATGCGACTAAATAGTTAAGTCTAAATTGCTTCATGGCGAGCCTCCTTTGCAAACAGTGCTGGCAGTTCAGTTTCATAATTGCCGCGGACGATCCCTTTTTCGGTAATAATGGCCGTGATAAGGTCGTGCGGTGTTACATCGAACGCTGGATTATAAACGTTTACTCCTTCTGGAGCGATTCGCGTTCCGGCGATATGCGTCACTTCCTCTGGATTGCGTTCTTCAATCGGAATTTCTTCCCCTGTTTTGGTTGCTAAATCAATGGTCGATAATGGCGCGGCGACATAAAATGGAATGCCAAACGCTTTAGCGAGCAGCGCCAGTCCAAAGGTGCCGATTTTGTTGGCAGTGTCACCGTTGGCGGCAATTCGGTCGGCGCCGACAATGACAGCGGTAATGTTTTTCGCCTTGATCGTCTGCGCCGCCATATTGTCGGTAATAAGAGTGACGTCTACCCCCGCTTGCATCAATTCCCACGTCGTCAATCTTGCTCCTTGCAGGACCGGACGAGTTTCCGACGCGTAAACATGAAGATTCATCCCTTTTTCTTTCGCTAAATAAAACGGAGCAAGCGCCGTGCCATAGCGGGCGGTTGCGATCGAACCAGCATTGCAAATGGTTAAAACGCAGTCGCCGTTTTGAAATAAGGAAAGCGCATGCTCTCCGATGCGGCGGCATACATCTTCATCTTCAATTTGAATGCGAATCGCTTCATGGATGAGCGTCGTTTTTGCTTCGTTAACAGAGGAAACGTGGGCGATGCTGGAAACAAGCCGGTCTAATGCCCAAAACAAGTTCACTGCAGTTGGCCGAGAGCTTGCTAAGTAGTCGCGGTCCTTTCGCACGTGCTCTTTAAATTTTTCCAGTGATTCTGTTTCATATTGCTGTGCAGAAAGAGCGAGGCCGTAAGCAGCCGTAATGCCGATCGCCGGTGCGCCGCGTACTTTTAACGTGGCGATTGCGTCCCGTACATCTTCAATATCTTTTAATTCCAAATATTCCGTCACTAATGGTAGCTTTTGTTGATTTAAAATTGTAATATGAGTGTCGTTCCATTCCACAGAGCGCGGGATTGCGAATGGTTCTGCCATTATGGTTCTTCCTTTCATTGTGTTAATTCGTTGCTGCAAGCACTGTTTGTGCGAAAAGGGAACGGATTTCTTTAGTGCTAGATAATGTTTCACGTTGCAAAATGAGGCTTCTGCCAAGACGAAGGGCATAACGTTTTGCTTGTAAGCGTTCCTCTTTATCCTCAATGCCATCAAGGTCAGCGACATGTGCTAATCCAATCGTGCGGCGGATGACTTCACATCCGGCAAAGCCGATCGCGTCAATAAACGTGTGATGCAGCACGTCTTCTAACAATCCTTCTGTTTTTGCATATGGTTCTACATTGTGAGTGCGCCAAAGATCAGAAAAGATTGTCGCGAATACATCCCAAGTTTTGTCGATATGAGCAAATAACGGTTCTTGTTGTTGTTCTGGGCGGGACAACGCATTTAACAGCAAGTTTGCGAAAAATTGGCCGATGTCAAAACCGAACGGGCCATAAAACGCAAACTCTGGATCAATGATTTTCGTTTCTTCATCGCTGGCAAAAATGCTTCCAGTATGCAAATCACCGTGGATGAGCGCATCTCCTTCGGTTAAAAACTTGCGCTTTAATTTGGCGACTTCTAAGCGGAGCTTGTCATCGTTCCAAAGCGCTTTTACATCATCGCGAAGCTCGTCTTCAAAGTTGTTCGTTTCATGATTAAAGAACGGATCGGTAAATACAAGGTCTTCGGTGATTTTGCATAATTCCGGATTAACAAAACTTTGCGCTAATTGTTTTTTTTCTTGTTGATTCATGCCAAAGTCGGAAGTGTAAAACGATGTCTTTGCGATAAATTCGCCAATATGCTGCGATAAAAGCGGATACGTTTTTCCTTCAATCAACCCTTTGCGGGCGATTTGCAAGTGAGATAAATCTTCCATAACGGTAATTGCCAAAGATTCATCGGAATAGTATACTTTTGGCACGTATTGCGGAACATAGCTTGCGAATGTGCGCAGCGCATTGCTTTCAATAACAGCGCGTTTTAATGTGAGCGGCCAGCTTTCACCGACTACTTTTGCGTACGGGAGCGCTTGTTTTACGATAATTCCTTTCTTTGTTTGCTGATCGACAACGCGGAAAACAAGATTTAAGTTGCCGTCGCCAATTTCGCGGCAGGCAAGCGGTGTTCCTTCCGGAAAAAGACCGAGACGGACCGTCAAAGAGATTGCGCCTTGTTCCGTTAATGGTTCATAAACCGTTGGATGAGAAACTGGCATAATGTAAAACTCCTCCTTCATGTAAATTAAAAAGCCTCTTTCTGCATAGAAAGAGGCTTGAAGATTCCATATCTTCGCACCTCTTATCTTTCAGAAAGAACGAGTCTTTCTGTTGGACTTAGCACCGTGCCCTGCGGAAGTAGAGAACTTCCGGCGCCAAAAAGTGCGCCCTATCTCACGATAGTATTACGGTCGGTTGCTGGGCTTCATTGGGCCAATTCCCTCAGCCAACTCTTGATAAGAGTGTGTCAGCATATTCAATTTTTTAATTTTCGCTATGTTGGCAATTTTGAAGTTTTATGCTTGATACGAATCATACATGGTCACGAAATGATTTGTCAACTCTTTTTTAAAAAATTTTTTTCTGCAGCGATGTAGTCGTTAGCTCTGCGGTCCGCAAAAATCGGGATTTGTTTTCGCACTTCTCTTACTTTTTGAAGATCGATTTGTGCCATTAACGTACAAGGTTCTTCATTTGCTTCTGCAATGATTTCTCCCCATGGGTCAACCACCAGCGAATGACCGGCAAAGACATTGTTTGGATCGCTTCCAGCGCGATTGCACGCGATGACGTAGCATTGATTTTCAATCGCGCGCGCCGCAAGCAGTGTACGCCAATGCGAAAGGCGAGGAAGCGGCCACTCGGCGACGACAAATAACACTTCCGCCCCTTGGACCATATGGACGCGAATCCATTCTGGGAAGCGGATGTCATAACAAATGACGCCTGCACATCGAGTGTTTTCTAATGTGAACAATCCCATTTCTTCCCCTGGCTGTAAGTAAAGATGTTCATCCATCAGCTGGAACAAATGGAGTTTGCTATATTCGCCAACGATGATGCCGTTTCGGTCGGCGATGTACATTGTATTGGTGACGCCGCGATCTGTTTTTCTGGCAATTGATCCAGCGACAATATTGACATGATGCGACTTGGCAAGTTTTTGAATGAACGCTTTTGTACGCATACCGCCCTCATCGGCAATCTCATCGAGTCTGGTTAAGTCATAGCCAGTCGTCCATAGTTCAGGAAGGACGATAATATCTGGGTGATTTTTTGAAATTTTTTCTATCTCTCTTTCAACGCGCCGTTCGTTTTCATTAGGATTGCCAAAAGCGATATCTAGCTGAAGACATGCGATTTTTATCGTCATGAACATTCACCTCGAAAAAATTTTACTTTACATTTTGATTTTTACGATATATGATTTTTCACTAGAATTTCAAGAAAATTTTTGAGAAGGTGTTAACGCGATGAAACAATTTCCACTATCTGAGTTATTGCAGAGCCTTCCAAAACAGTTTTTTGCTTCGCTTGTCGATAAAGTCGCAAAAAAAATGGCGGAGGGGCATGACATCATCAATTTAGGGCAAGGAAATCCCGACCAGCCGACTCCACCGCATATCGTGGAGGCGATGCAAAAAGCGGTGGCGAACCCAAAATATCACAAATACTCGCCATTTCAAGGGTATTCCTTTTTGAAACGCGCCGTTGCTAAGTTTTATGAGCGCGAATACGGCGTTGCCATTGATCCGGAAAAAGAAGTGGCGGTTTTGTTTGGCGGGAAAGCGGGTCTTGTGGAGATCCCGCAATGTTTAGCCAATCCGGGGGATATTGTGCTCGTGCCTGACCCGGGATATCCGGATTATTGGTCGGGGATTGCGCTGGCGCGCGCGGAAATGGTGATGATGCCATTGCGTGCGGAAAATCAGTTTTTGCCTGATTATGATGAAATTCCTGCAAATATTGCGGAAAAAGCAAAAATCATGTTTTTAAACTATCCGAATAATCCAACCGGGGCGATCGCTTCTAAGGAGTTTTTTGAAGAAACGGTGTCGTTTGCCGCAAAACACGGTATTTGCGTCGTTCATGATTTTGCTTACGGTGCGATTGGCTTTGACGGAAAAAAACCGGTCAGCTTTCTTCAAGCAGAGGGGGCAAAAGAAATTGGCGTTGAAATTTATACATTCTCCAAAACATATAATATGGCGGGCTGGCGCGTGGCGTTTGCCGTTGGAAATGAGAGCGTGATCGCGGCGATTAACTTGCTGCAAGACCATTTATATGTGAGTTTGTTTGGCGCCATTCAAGAAGCGGCGGCAACCGCATTGCTTTCTTCGCAGCGCTGCGTGGAAGAGCTTGTCGCACTGTATGAATCGCGGCGCAATACGCTTATTGACGCGTTGCGGCAAATTGGCTGGGATGTCGACGCCCCAAAAGGTTCATTTTTTGCGTGGCTTCCGGTGCCGAACGGATGGACATCGGAACGTTTTTCCGATTATTTGCTGGAAAAAGCGCATGTCGTTGTCGCGCCGGGAGTTGGATTTGGCAAGCATGGAGAAGGATATGTGCGAGTTGGGTTATTAACAAGCGAATCCCGCCTGCAAGAAGCGGCGGAACGGATTGCGAAGCTTGGTCTTTTCTAAAATGGGTTAAAAAATGATTGACAGAGCGAAAAAATACTGTCATAATTCAAATTAAATTTTCGAGCGCGAATAGTTTGAAAAGTGAATACGATATTGCAAGCATTCTTATCAAGAGCAGGCGGAGGGACAAGCCCAATGAAGCCCGGCAACCGGCTTAACGACGGTTAAGCACGGTGCTAATTCTTGCAGCGGAAACGCTGAGAGATAAGAAGAGCGTGAATAAATAAAGCCTCTTCTTATGAAGAGGTTTTTTTGATGGATGAACAGAAAGAGGGATGATCATGAGTCAAGTAATTGCCACATATCTTATTCACGATGAAAAAGATTTAGAGAAAAAGGCGGAAGGAATTGCGCTTGGGTTGACCGTTGGTTCGTGGACGGATTTGCCGCTTCTTGAGCAGGAACAATTGCGCAAGCATAAAGGAGTAGTTGTAAGCGTACAAGAACTCGAGGAGAACGAACGCGCCAACCGTTACTTTGGAAAGCGATTGAAGCGTGGAATCGTTCGCATTGCATACCCGAGCTTAAACTTTAGCGCGGATATTCCGGCGCTTTTAACGACGGTGTTTGGCAAATTGTCGCTGGATGGAGAAGTGAGATTGCTAGATTTAACGTTTTCCGACGAATGGAAAAGACAGTTTCCTGGCCCGCGTTTTGGCATTGACGAAATCCGCAAAAAAGTGGGTGTATATGAACGCCCGCTTCTGATGAGCATTTTTAAAGGGATGATCGGCCGCGATTTAACGTACTTATCCGAGCAGCTGAAACAACAAGCGCTCGGCGGGGTCGATCTCGTTAAAGACGATGAAATTTTGTTTGAAAACGAATTAACGCCGTTTGAAAAGCGAATTACGGCTGGAAAAGCGGTGTTAAACGAAGTGTACGAAAAGACAGGAAAACGGACGTTATATGCGGTGAACTTGACTGGAAAAACGTTCGAATTGAAGGAGAAAGCAAAACGCGCAGTCGAATTAGGAGCCGATGTATTGTTATTTAACGTATTTGCGTACGGTTTGGATGTGCTCCAAGGGTTGCGAGAAGATGATGAGATCACCATTCCGATCATGGCTCATCCAGCATTCAGCGGGGCGTTTACTCCATCGGAGTTTTACGGAATAAAAGCATCCTTGCTGCTTGGCAAATTGCTTCGCCTTGTTGGTGCAGATTTTGTGCTTTTTCCATCGCCATACGGAAGCGTTGCTCTTGATAAAGAAGAGGCGCTTGGCATTGCCGCGGAGTTGACGAATGATAAGGAGCCGTTTAAACGGTCGTTCCCAGTTCCGTCAGCTGGCATTCATCCAGGGCTTGTGCCATTGTTGTTCCGCGATTTTGGCATAGATAGCATCGTCAATGCAGGCGGCGGCATACACGGACATCCAGACGGAGCGACAGGCGGCGGCAGAGCATTTCGCGCTGCGATCGATGCGGCTCTTGCCGGAAAATCGCTTCATGAAGCAGCGCGCGAAAATGAGGCATTGCGAAAGGCGATTGACTTATGGGGCGCAGTAGAGGTGACATCATGACAAAACCAATCATATTTTGTGATTTTGATGGGACGATTACAGACAATGACAACATTATCGCGATTATGAAACGGTTTGCGCCGCCGGAGTGGGAAACGTTAAAAGACGATATATTATCACAGCGCATCTCGGTGCAAGAAGGGGTTGGCGCGATGTTTTCCCTTCTTCCATCGGGTTGGAAAGAAGAGATTGTCGATTTCATTTTACAAAATGCCCGCATCCGTGACGGGTTTCGCGAATTTGTCGCGTTTACGAAGGAACGTGATATTTCGCTATATGTCATAAGCGGCGGCATCGACTTTTTTGTCTATCCGCTTTTAGAAGGGCTCATCGAAAAAGAGCGCATCTTTTGCAATGGCTCTGATTTCAGCGGAGAGACAATTCGCATTACATGGCCGCATTCATGTGATGAACAGTGTCAAAACGGCTGCGGCTGCTGCAAGCCGTCGTTGCTTCGAAAATTGACAAAGCCTGATGCCTTTCATATCGTCATCGGCGATTCGATCACCGATTTAGCAGTGGCAAAGCTGGCGGATCATGTTATCGCCCGTGACTTTTTGCTGCAAAAATGCCAAGAACTAGATATTCCGCATACGCCGTTTACAACGTTTTTCGATGTCATTCATTTTCTGGAGACGATGGAGGTGAAGTCATGAGTTTACTTGTGAAGAGATGGAAAGAGCTTGCCGAGATAAAAGCGGAATTGGCGGCGCGCGATTGGTTTTTTGCCACAAGCGGCAACTTGTCGATCAAAGTAACCGATGACCCACTCACTTTTTTAGTCACGGCGAGCGGCAAAGACAAACGCAAGCAGACAGACGAAGATTTTTTGCTTGTCGACGCTTCTGGAAATCCAGTGGAGAATACGCATTTAAAGCCGTCCGCCGAAACGCTTTTGCATGTGGAAATTTACAAGAAAACGAACGCGGGCTGCGGTCTCCACGTCCATACGATCGACAATAACGTTATCTCCGAATTGTACGGAGATGACGGAGAAGTTGCGTTTTCCGGCCAGGAAATTATTAAAGCGTTTGGGATTTGGGAAGAAGATGCGGTCATCCGCATTCCGATTATTCCGAATTACGCGCATATTCCAACGCTTGCGAAGGAATTTGCCAAGCATGTAAACGGCGATGCCGGTGCGGTATTGATCCGCAACCACGGCATCACCGTATGGGGAAGAGACGCGTTTGAGGCAAAGAAGTTTTTAGAAGCATGGGAGTTTTTATTCAGCTGGCACGTCAAGTGGCTGCTCCTAAAGCAGACCGCCGTGCAGCCGGTTGTTAAACCATAAAAATTGATGAAGGGGGAAATTCCAATGGCAGTAATCAAAGTGAGAAAAACGGGAGAAGTGATTGAAGGAGAAGAAAATGTCCGCAGCTTTTTAAACAAACAAGGCGTGTTGTACGAGCATTGGGACATTAACAAACTGCCGGAACATTTGCGCGACAAATATGTATTGACCGACGAAGAAAAAGAGGAAATTTTGGCGACGTTTAAAGAAGAAATTGAAGATTTGGCGGCGAGAAGAGGCTACAAAACTTGGGATATCGTCGCCTTATCGGATGCGACGCCGAATTTGGATGAACTGTTGAAAAAGTTTGAACAAGTGCACATTCATACGGAAGACGAAGTGCGCGCTATTACTGCTGGCCATGGCATTTTTATCATCAAAGGGGACAGCGAAACAGGGTATTTTGATGTCGAGCTTGAAGCGGGCGATGTCATTTCTGTGCCGGAAGGAAACCCGCATTATTTCACCTTAATGGATGACCGCCAAGTCGTCGCTGTCCGCCTGTTTATCGATCCGTCCGGCTGGGTCGCCCATCCGTATGAAGAAAAAGAAGAAGTAGGCCAGTAATGGCAATAACCCCCCCCTGTCTTCTTCAAGCAGGGGGGTTTTTATTAAAACGATTCTACTAAAAAAATCATAAATAATATGCCAATGATAAACGAATAGGTAGATGTCCGCTCATTTCCATCCCCGTGGCTTTCCGGAATGAGTTCTTTATAAATAATAAACAACATTGCACCTGCGGCGAATGCAAGGCCATACGGGACGAGCTCGCGAAAAAAGGATGTTAAATAAAATCCGAGAAGTGATGTCACGATTTCAACCGCTCCTGTAAGTGTAGCGATGATAAATGCCTTCCATCTTCCAATCTGTTGATGAATTAAAAAAAGCGCGACTAAAAATCCTTCCGGAGCGTTTTGTAATCCAATGGCTAGCGCGATTAAATTACCTGTTTCCGATACGTTCGAAGCATAGCTGACCCCGACCGACAATCCTTCTGGAATGTTATGTAAGGTAATGGCTGCAATAATGAGCATCGCTTTTTCATCAAACTGAATTCCTTTTTTTGTATGTTCTAAATCAATATGGGGAACCGTCATTTCCAAAATGGTTAAAATAAGGACTCCAAAAAATAACCCGATTGTTAAAGTGAAAAAACCGCCTGCCTGTAATGCTTCAGGAATTAAACTCATCATGGAAGCCGCCATCATAATTCCAGCTGAAAACGCCAGCAATATGTCCCGCCAGCGGTGAGTAATCGATTTCGCTAAAAATAAAATTGGGATCGCACCTAATCCAGTGGATAACGCGGAAAGTATACTCCCAATGAATACTTGTTTCATCAAATCCTCCTTTCCGTACCTTTAGTGTTTTTATATGCGTTTTGAAATGAAAGGTGATAACCGCCCAAACACTAAAAATGATTTATTCATATACTATATAATAATAAACAAAAATAACCAAATAGCGAGCATCTCGCTTGACGGGGGAAAAGGTGTCCACAAAAAAAGATTTGCACCGTGTTTAATATTTCAAGTATAATGCAAATAAGAAAATATTTTTAGAGAAGAGAATGATGGAATATAAATACTGACAATGACGTTGAATTTAACCGACAAAAGGGTTTGATTGTGGATGACGAGAGAGAAAGACATTGAACAATCGCTAAAATTGTTTATTGTATTATCAAGAGCATATCGAGCTGTCAGCGATCAAGTGAATAAGTCGATTCAATCATTTGGCGTGAATCCGACGGAGTTTGCGGTCTTAGAATTGCTTTACCATAAAGGGGATCAGCCGTTGCAGCAAATTGGCGGAAAAATTTTGCTCGCTAGCGGCAGCATTACATATGTAATAGACAAGCTGGAGCAAAAAGAGTTAATTGTGCGAAAAGCATGTGAAACAGACCGCCGTGTCACATATGCTTCGATTACGGAAAAGGGAAGAGCGTTTATCGAAAAGGTTTTCCCAGAGCATGCGCAAACGATTCACGAAACCGTTTCCGGCTTGACTCTTGAAGAAAAGGAACAGGCGATTGCGTTATTGAAAAAGCTGGGATACGGTGCAAAAAGAGAATAGCTGTTCGTCTAAAATAAGTGGCTGCTTATTGCAGCCACTTATTTTTTGAAAAAAGGATAAGCTGTAAAAGGAAAAGGAGGAGATAATTTATGATGATCCCAGTTGGGGTGTCCAATCGCCATATTTTGTGAATGCTGTTCAAACGAACCGACATTGAACATTTTCCTGACAAGCTAGCTAGGACACCGTACTCATTATGCCGACATTTTTTGTGTTTCCTCTGATTGCTGTGCCGCTTTTTTCACTTGCGGATAGAAGAAGATGCCGCTTAGAAGCAGGATGACTCCAAGCATAAACGTTTTGATATCCGCGGTGCCGGCGATGATGACCCAGATGGAATAGATAGTCGCAAAAGCAGCGATCACCCCATCGATGATGCGGCCCCGCGCCGTCTCCTTGTACGTTTCGCCGGTCAGCGCCAGTTTCAATTGGAAGACAGAGGCGATAAAATACGGGACAAGATACGCCAATGTCGCAATGTAAATGACAAAGTCAAACGCCGCTGACATCGAGTTGGAAATCGTCGAAAAAATAAAGATTTGTGCTAATCCATTCGAAAGAACTAAAGAAAAGCTTGGCACTTTCTTTTTATTTTCCGTTAAAAATGCTGGAATAAACAGACCTTGTTTTGCCGCTTGATACGGCACTTCAGCGCTTAATAACACCCAACCGAGCGTGGAGCCGAGCAAGCTGATCAATCCTAGTCCGGCAAGAACGTAGCCGCCGCTTGGGCCTAAAATCGTGACAATGGCATCTACAAGCGGTTTTTCTGATTGAATGAGTTCTTTTTGCGGCAATACTCCCATGACAAGGATGCTAATGCCGATATAAATCGCAAGAGCAATCAACAAGCCAAGGATTGTCGCACGCTTGACATCGGCTTGTTTGCGCGCACGCGATGCAAAAACAATCGCTGATTCGACGCCGATAAACGCCCATAATGTCGATACAGCCGCATTCTTGATTTGACTTAATAATCCAATCGAATGCCCTGCATCATCATAACGCGGGGCAACAAACGAGCCAATGTTGCTTTTTTCAAACGCAAATAAAGCGATAATGATAAATAGGAAAAATCCGAGCACTTTTGCCGCGGTAGCGACAAAGTTTAGCTTTCCCGCGTCTTCGATGCCGCGCAAAATGATGAAATGCATTCCCCATAACAATGCGGTACATATAAGAAACGTCAACAAGTTCCCAAGCTTTACATCAAGAGAACCGATGGAAAATAACGTTTGTTTGCTTGTTAAAATTGGAAAAAACGTTGATAAATAGCTGGTAAACGTCGTAATAATCGCCACGTTGCCGGCAAAGTTGCCAATCCAATATCCCCATGAAGACATAAAGCCAGATAGGATCGAGATGTTCGAGCCTTTCGGAAACAATTCTTTCGCATAAATCTGCGGCCCGCCGTTTAGTTCCGGTTTGCGAATCGCCAAATTACCGAATACGAGCGCGGTCATTAATACACCGCCGCCCGTTAATAACCACGCGAAAATGACACCAAGCGGGCTTGCCGCTTCCGCTAGCGAGCGCGGCAGCATAAAAATTCCCGATCCCACCATATTTCCAACGACAAGCGCCGTTAATAACCATAATCCAAGTTTTTGCTGTTGCAAAGTGGATAGCTCCTTCCTGACGATAATTAAGTTTTAGCTTTTTTCGCAAAAAAATACACCCCAAAGTTTTCAACGGGTGCATGTGGTCATCCGCATCCAACTTCCAATCGATAGTGCTTCATCGTTTGTTGCAACGATGCATGTTCGGATACAGGCCCAGTCTACGGCGTCAGAGTCCGACGCAAACTTCGGCAACTTTCCTCATTGGCTCTTTGCGTCTCGTTTCTACAACTCTTGTTCATTGCAGCCTGTATCCCGTCTATGTGGATGAGAAAGAAAAAATATTCAATTGGTGTTATTATTATACGTTCTTTCGACAAATTTCGTCAACAACCTTTTGTAATCGAAAAAAAGGATTTTCCGTGTATGAATGGAATACAATCTAAGATAAGGAAAACGAGAGAAAAGGAAGGGATTGCGTTGAAATTTTCTGAGTTTCGTTATGAACGGCCGAATATCGAGAAGCTGAAAGCATCATTTCAACAGGCGCTGCAATCGTTCCAGAAGGCAAGCAGCGCAGAAGAACAGGATGAGGCGATGAAGGAAATTAATAAGCTTCGCAACGATTTCAGCACGATGGCGCAAATTTGCTATATTCGTCATACGATTGATACGAACGACGAGTTTTATAAGCAGGAGCAAGATTTTTTCGATGAAGTTGAGCCAATTGTTAAAGGGCTTGTGAACGATTATTACCGTGCGCTTGTTTCGTCTCCGTTCCGTTCGCAGCTTGAAGAAAAATGGGGGAAACAGTTATTTGCGCTCGCTGAGACGGAATTAAAAACGTATTCTCCAAACATTGTGGAAGATCTGCAGCTGGAAAATAAGCTGACGAGCGAATATACAAAATTGGTCGCTTCGGCAAAAATTTTCTTTGAAGGGGAAGAACGGACGTTAGCGCAGCTGCAGCCGTTTGTCGAATCACCGGACCGCGAGATGCGCAAGCGGGCGAGTGAGGCGCGTTTTGCCTTTTTCCAAGAACATGAGGAGAAGTTCGATGAAATTTACGATCAGCTTGTGAAAGTGCGCACCGCCATCGCGCAAAAGCTCGGATTTAAAAACTTCGTGGAACTCGGTTATGCCCGTCTTGGACGGACTGATTACAACGCCGAGATGGTTGCGAAATTCCGCAAACAAGTCGAAAAGCATATCGTTCCAATTGCTGTGAAGCTTCGCGAGCGGCAGCGGGCGCGCATCGGTGTCGAGAAGCTGAAATATTATGATGAAGCGTTTGTTTTTCCAACCGGCAATCCAACGCCAAAAGGGGACGCAAACTGGATTATTGAAAACGGGAAAAAGATGTACGAAGAACTGTCGCCGGAAACAGGCGAGTTTTTCCGGTATATGATCGATCATGAACTAATGGACCTCGTTGCGAAAAAAGGAAAAGCAGGCGGCGGCTATTGCACCTATATCGAAAACTATAAAGCGCCGTTTATTTTCTCGAACTTTACCGGCACATCCGGAGACATCGACGTGCTTACCCATGAGGCGGGGCACGCGTTTCAAGTGTATGAAAGCCGCCATTACGAAATTCCGGAATACATCTGGCCGACCTTGGAGGCATGCGAAATTCATTCGATGAGCATGGAATTTTTCACATGGCCGTGGATGAAGTTATTCTTCGGGGAAGATGCGGAAAAATATAAATTCTATCATTTGAGCGATGCTTTATTATTTTTGCCGTATGGCGTAGCGGTGGACGAATTTCAGCATTTTGTATACGAAAATCCGAACGCGACGCCGGCGGAACGGAAGCAAGCATGGCGGAAGATTGAAAAGAAATATATGCCGATACGAGACTATGACGGCAACGATTATTTAGAACGCGGCGGCTTTTGGCAGCGGCAAAGCCATATTTATACGAACGCATTCTACTATATCGACTATACACTTGCGCAAATTTGCGCGTTCCAATTTTGGAAACGTTCGCGTGAAAACTATAAAGAGGCGTGGAATGATTATTTGACATTATGCCGTCAAGGCGGAAGCAAGCCGTTTACCGAATTGGTCCGCGCCGCCAACCTCATTTCGCCGTTTGAAGACGGCTGCGTCCAATCGGTAGTCGGCGAGATCGAGGGATGGTTGAATAGTGTTGACGATCAGAGCTTATAGATGGAAATAATAGTTAAGGGGGAAGAAATCAAGCGAGATTTCTTCCTTATCTTTTAGGAAAAATATAATGGGAGGTGTAGACCTGGTTACTAAAATCGTTGTTGTGTACTGACCGATGGAAGGAATGGTGCACGACAGGTGCCGCCGCTAACAGCGAGCCACGGGGTGTCTTTCACAGCAGGTGAGACATTAGGATTCTCTTCCTGATGGAACTCAGGTGTTTCCTGAGCGGCAAGCTGTTTTGCTGGTTCCATCGCGATGAGTCGATTTTTATGATTTTAGTAGCCGGGAAAACTATGTTGTCAAAAGAAGAAATCCTTCGTTTTTTATCACAAAATTTTCGATTATTAAAAGAAAACTACGGAGTCAAACGTATCGGCGTTTTTGGATCTTATAGCAGAAATGAACAAACAGCTGACAGCGATATAGACATTTTGGTGGAGTTTGAGCCTTCCGCCATCACATTTGACCATTATATGGATTTAAAAATTTTCTTAGAAGATCATTTTCATAAACCGGTCGACCTAGTGATACTGGATGACATTAAACCTGCGTTAAAACCATATATATTGGAGGATGTTCAATATGCCGAGGGAGCCTAAGGTTTTTTTGCAATATATTCTTATGGCGATCGATAAAATCTAAAAGTATACGAAAAATATGGATTATGAATCTTTTTTAGATAATGAACTTGTATGTGATGCGGTTATTAAAAACATATTGGTGATTGGTGAAGCGACGAAAAACATTCCACAAGAAATAAGGCAGAAGAATTCACAGATTGAGTGGAGAAAGATAGCAGGTGTGCGTGATATGATGATCCACGGCTATTTTTCTGTCAATTACCGTATCGTTTGGGTGTGGTAACCAATAAAATTCCAGCACTTAACAGGATATTGAGAAATTGTTAAACGATACAAATATGTAGTGAACAGAGCAAATATAGTACGATAGGGGGAAGGGGCATGAATGTTCGCAAAGCAACGCTCGATGATGCGCACGCCATCGCCATCGTGCATGTCGAAAGCTGGAAAACGACATATGAAGGGATTGTGCCTGCGGAGTATTTGGCGCAATTAAGCGTAAGCGAAAAAGAACAGCTTTGGAAAAGAGGATTGCAGCAACAGAAGCATTATATTTTTGTCGTTGAAGAAGATGGAAACGTATGCGGATTTATTTCCGGAGGTAAAAACCGCTCCACACAAGGAAAAGAAGCGGAGTATGAAGGGGAAATATACGCGATTTATTTGTTGAAAGAAGCGCAAGGGAAAGGATACGGAACGAAGCTTGTCAAAGCGCTAGTGGATGATTTTCAACGTGATGGGATTCGTTCTATGGTCGTGTGGGTGCTTGCCGATAATCCGTCGCGCCGATTTTACGAGAGGCTAGGAGGCGAGAAAATCGCTGAGGAAGTCGTTGATATCGGTGGGAAAAAGCTGACGGAATGGTGCTATGGATGGAAAAGCATTGAATATTTCGCATAAAATAAGTTGCCTAGGCGAAAGGCAGCTTTAAAAAAATCATGTAATACCCGTGGTGCTAGTTGAGCTTTAGCGCTCAACTAGCCCAAGTGTAACCAGGGAATAGGCTAACAATATACCGTCTAACGCCACTTCAAATCCGATGATCGAATTGGCTCGGATCTCAGTGATACGATAGTGGTCAACCAGAACCGAGAACACCGTCTCGATCACTTTGCGTTTTTGTTTGATCCACTGCTCCCATGTCTCAGGCGGACGATGTTTCTGGTTTTTTCGAGACGGAGTCCAAAGCGCCATTTGGTATTCTTTGTACAGCCTTTTTTGCAAGTCACTGCTAATAAACCCTTTGTCCCCGAAGCTATAGGGATGAGGAATTTGGGTCATGACGCTTTCGGCTGCTATTCGATCATGACAAGATGCTTCCGTCACCACATATCCCATCGGCAGACCTTGATCTGTAACTTGAAGGTGCAGCTTAAACCCGTAGTACCATTGCTTTTTCGAAGCACAATACCCGATATCGGCGATTCCTTGAAACCGTTTGACCCGGTCCATTCTCACGGCATGACATAACTCGATTGGCAAGCTATCCACCACAGCGTAGGCATGGTGCTGCCCGCGTTTCGCCAATTCATGGCGAATCCATTTGATCGCAAAACGCAGTGATCGACAACGACGATGATACCGGGAACGTTCCAGAAACTGCCCCTTTGGGAACAAGTTCCCGATAACAAAGCGATGCCACGCCCGTTCAGAAGTAAAACCGAGCAGCTTTCCTAAAAGATGAATGGCGATGATGACAGCGTCCTCTTGCTTTACCAAATGGCGATTTCGACGATGAAGATGCACCTGAATGCATGAAAGTTGGGCAGAAACAAAAAAGAAAATGGCTGCATATTGCTTTTGAATCTTGGCACGATCTGTAGTAAAATGAAAGTGCTCTTGCATGGGGATTCTCCTTTCGAATGGTAGGTCGCACTTTCATTCTACAGGAGATTCGCCAGGCAAGGGCTATTTTTATGCTTGCTCAAGTTTATCTAGCACCACGGGTAAGGAAAAAATCTCGTTTCATTTTGTCGGATATTGTTGGACGAAACATAAATCATTATGACTATACAATCATTTTTTTTTGAATTAAAATCAGAAATATATCAATAATCTATTTTTTCAGAAAATAAATAATGAGGAGGAAGAAATAATGAAAGCCGCGAAAATTATTCAGCACAAAAAACCATTGGAAATTTTAAATGTCCCGGATCCTAAACCAGGGCCGGAAGATGCGGTAATAAAAATCGAAGCTTGCGGGGTTTGCCGCAGCGACTGGCATGCGTGGCAAGGGGATTGGTCGTGGATCGGCTTGTCCCCAGAATTACCGATAACACCTGGACATGAATTTGGAGGTGTAATCGAAGAAGTTGGCAAAGATGTGAAGTCGTTTCGTCCGGGAGATCGTGTCACAGTTCCGTTCCATTCCGCCTGTGGACGATGTGAATACTGCAAAAAAGGTGTGCCGAATTTATGCGAAAACCTCCAAATTTATGGTCTTGTTTCTGGACTTGAAGGAGGATATGCGGAGTATGTATTGGTTCGCAATGCCGATTTTAACCTGATCAGACTCCCTGAAAATGTTGACAGTTTAACAGCTGCAGCTTTAGGCTGCCGTTACATGACTGGATATCACGGTATTGTCAGAGGCAATGTCAAGCCTGGTGATTGGGTGGCCGTGCATGGAGCTGGCGGAGTAGGCCTTTCTGCGATTCAGGTGGCCAATGCATTAGGAGCGCAAGTTATAGCCGTTGATATTGATGATCAAAAACTTGAAATCGCAAAACAGGAAGGCGCCATTGCGGTTGTCAATGCCAGAAAAGAAAACGTTGTCGAAGCAATTAAAGAAATCACAAAAGGAGGCGCGCATGTCGGACTGGATGCTTTAGGCATCAAGGATACCGTTCTTAATTCGGTTCTGTCCTTAAGAAAAGGAGGAAGACATGTTCAAGTAGGTTTAACCACATCAGAAGAAGGAGGTTTTGTATCGCTCCCTGTCGATCTGATTACGGCATCTGAAATTGAGTTTGTAGGAAGTATCGGCAATCCTCATCCTGACTATCGCGGCTTATTGAGCTTGATTTCTTCCGGACGATTGAATCCGAAGCGCTTGGTTGAACGTGAAATCAAATTGGAAGATGTAAACGCTGTATTCGAAAATATGTCACAATATAATACGAAAGGGTTTAACGTCATCACTAAATTTTAATGGATCAACCAACCCCTTCTGGAATCCTTCCAGAAGGGTTAATTATTTGTTCATCGTGAGCAATCATTTCAATAAACCATAGCTGACCTTGCCCCGCTAAAAGTAAATAAGCGTCACCTGTTGAAATTGTTAATGTGGCAATTGGTATATTTTAAAAAATTAGGAATATTGTTTTAATGTGGCTCTAAAGGACAGTGTAATGTTTTTTGGAAGTGATTTCAAAATTAATAAAATAGGAGTGAAGTGTATGCAAAATGTCAGTGCAAAAGGAATGGAATTAAGCCCTAGATTAGTAGAGTTTTTAAACGGCGTAAAAAAATGTACATAAACGGCGAATGGGTAGACTCCGTTTCTGGTAAAACGTTTGAAACAGTCAATCCTGCAACTGGTGAAAAGTTAGCGGATGTAGCAGAAGCAGGTCCGGAGGATATTGATTTGGCAGTAAGAGCGGCAAGAGAAGCGTTTGATCGTGGACCATGGTCAAGAATGAGCGCAGCTGAGAGAAGCCGCTTAATTTATAAACTGGCTGATTTAATGGAAGAGCATAAATTAGAATTAGCACAGCTTGAAACATTGGACAACGGGAAACCAATTCGCGAAACATCTAATGCAGACGTACCTTTAGCGATTGAACATCTCCGTTATTATGCAGGCTGGGCAACGAAAATTGTGGGGCAAACCATCCCTGTTCAAGGAAACTATTTTAACTATACGCGTCATGAACCAGTGGGGGTAGTCGGACAAATTATTCCGTGGAACTTCCCATTATTAATGGCTGCATGGAAACTAGGCGCTGCCCTTGCGACAGGTTGTACAGTTGTCTTAAAGCCTGCTGAGCAAACACCTCTATCTGCTCTTTACTTAGCAAAATTAATAGAAGAAGTTGGATTTCCGAAAGGTGTTGTCAACATTGTACCTGGCTATGGCGAAACAGCGGGTGCGCCACTAGTGGATCATCCATTAGTGAATAAAATCGCCTTCACAGGTTCAACGGCTGTCGGAAAACAAATCATGAAGCAAGCAAGCGAGTCATTAAAACGGGTAACACTTGAACTTGGCGGTAAATCCCCGAACATCATTTTGCCTGATGCAGATTTGACGAAGGCAGTTCCTGGCGCATTTATGGGAATTATGTTTAACCAAGGTCAAGTATGCTGCGCAGGAAGCCGCTTATATGTTCAAAAGAAAATGTACGACAATGTAGTAGCTGATTTAGCCTCTCTTACAAAAACAATTAAACAAGGCAATGGTTTATTGCCAGAGACGACAATGGGCCCTCTGGTTTCAGAAGAACAGCAAAAACGCGTCAAAGGATATATTGATAAAGGAATTGAAGAAGGAGCTGAATTAGTAGTAGGCGGTACTATCCCGTACGAACAAGGTTATTTCGTCGCTCCAACAGTTTTTGCTGATGTGAACCATTCAATGACCATCGCAAAAGAAGAAATTTTCGGCCCAGTTGTAGCGGCGATGCCGTTTGATGATTTAGATGATCTTGTTGCAAAGGCAAACGATTCACTTTATGGTTTAGCTGCTGGTGTTTGGACGCAGGATATAAAGAAAGCCCACTACCTCGCACATCGCATTAAAGCGGGTACGGTATGGGTGAACTGCTATAACGTATTTGACGCGGCAAGTCCATTTGGAGGCTATAAGCAATCAGGCATCGGACGTGAATGTGGCAGCTACGCGTTAGATAACTATACAGAAGTGAAGAGTGTCTGGGTAAACATGAACTAAGCCATTCTAGATATATTTCAATATGTAAAAAAGCATCTGCTCATCAAAGCGGATGCTTTCTTTAATATCTACCTCCATATTTTTTGTAATGCCATCCATTCATGAAGGATCTCTTCCTTGTTCCTGCCAAAACAATCGGGGAATGAATGTATATACTTTAAGAATAATTCGTTTTAGTAATTGATACTAAGCTCGATCAAAATATACATAGAGGATATTGTAGTTCATCGAAATGTGAGAAAACAAAGGATTGTCGAATGAATTATGTAAATTGGAAATGAATGGGCTTTACAATCATCTTTTTTATTTATTTTCCGTTTGATTATGAAGGAAGCTTGCTGCATCTATTGCGAAAAGATAGGCTTGCCGCCTATCTTTTCTGTGTACGATATTTAGCGGGATTTGATTTTTGCTTCGAATTGTCTAAGCGTTAATTGATTTAACTCTGGAAAGCCTTCTTCTTTCAAGGAAATGGTTTTTCCTTCGTAAACAGGGTAGACTCCTTGCCATCCCCCGACAATGGTATACAATTCTGTTCCTTTAACAGGTTTTAGAAAGCAAACATATCGGCCCTCAGCCATCGGTCCTGGATAAACTTTGTTGAGAGGATGTAAAGGATCAGGAAGGGGTTCAATCCCGGTTGATAACACGTTAATGATTTTGCCGCCGGTTCCCTTTAAATATTTGTCGACATGAAAGCTTTGTACAAAATTAACGAGCTTCCCGCCTTGTACAGACTTATTTAACGGCTGTTTCTGGAAAGAAGTATCGAACCAACCATAAGCAATGAATGTTGAGCCGCTTACTAAATCCTTTAAGTTTGCGGCACGTTGGATATTTACTGCTTGTTTTGGAATGGTAATATTCTGCGCCTGAACAGGTAAATGAAACGTAAATAGCAAACATATACAGATTAAAAACTTAGACCATACTTTCATTCCATCACCTCATAATATATCTTTGTTGAGCGCTACTATTGTTTAACAACCTTTCTCGTTTTATGCGCGTTTCCTTTGTCCTCGAAAAGGGCGACCTTATTCGCAGGACATTAAGTCTGGCAGTTCAACACCCCATGTAAAGGTATGCATCTAATTTGTAATTATCTTTCAATCTGGAATAATGTGATAACGTACAAGCGAATAAGGATGGGCAAAAAAAGAACCGCCTTTCCCATTAAGGGATTAGGCGGTTTGTTTATGCAAAGGTTTGGCGACAATCGCATCGTTTTCGACATCGATGCGAATCGCTTTGACTTGATCGTTTTCATCCAGCAGCACATCGGCGATTTTGTCTTCGACATGTTCTTGGATGACGCGGCGGAGCGGACGAGCGCCGAATGCTGGATGGTAGCCGAGTTCGGCTAATTTTTCTTTCGCCGCTTGCGAAACGTCAAGGTCGATGTGTTGTTCGCGCATTGCTGCTTTTACTTCGTCAAGCATGAGATCAACAATTTGCAGCATATGTTCTTTTTTCAACGATTTGAATTCAATAATCGCATCGAAACGGTTTAAAAACTCTGGTTTGAAGTATGCGTTTAATGAGTCGAGAATGCTTGTTTGTGTTTGTTGTTTTTCAAATCCGACCGTAATTTTTTTGTCTGTCACGCCGGCGTTGCTTGTTGCGATGATGACTGTATCTTTAAAGCTTACGGTGCGTCCTTGGCTGTCAGTGAGACGGCCGTCTTCTAAAATTTGAAGGAAAATGTGTTGCACATCTGGGTGCGCTTTTTCAATCTCGTCAAGCAAGATAATGCTGTATGGATTGCGGCGCACTTTTTCTGTAAGCTGGCCGGCTTCTTCGTGACCGACATAGCCAGGAGGCGAACCGATTAATTTCGATACCGAATGTTTTTCCATGTATTCGCTCATGTCGAGGCGAATCATTGCATCTTTTGAGCCGAATAGCTCTTCTGCCAACGTTTTCGCCAGCTCCGTTTTTCCGACGCCAGTCGGACCAACGAATAAGAACGAACCGATTGGGCGGTGTTTTGCTTTTAATCCCGCGCGGCTGCGGCGGATTGCTTTGGCGACTTTTTTGACCGCTTCTTCTTGGCCAATGACTTTTTTCGCTAAGTTTTCTTCTAAATGTTTCATTTTTTCTTTTTCATCGGCCTGCAGTTTGCCGACAGGAATGCCTGTTTTCTCTTCGATGATGCGTTGGATATCAGCAACATCGACAACTGGGCGTTCTTGGTTTACGCCGTTTTGCAATTGTTTTTCCAATTTCAACTCTTCGCTGCGCAATTTCGCTGCCAGTTCGAAATTTTCTTCTTTCACTGCTTTTGCTTTTTCTTTGGCGATTTGCGCAAGGCGTTCTTGAATTTGTTTTTCATCTGTCGGACCGAGGCGCAAGTTCGCTTTGGAGCCGGCTTCGTCTAACAAGTCGATCGCTTTGTCCGGCAAGAAGCGGTCTTGAATGTAACGGTGCGACAATTTGACGCACGCTTCAATCGCTTCGTCCGTATATTTCACATGATGGAATTGCTCGTATTTCGGCTGAATCCCTTTTAAAATCGTAATCGCTTCTTCGACCGTTGGTTCATGCACGATAACTGGTTGGAAACGGCGTTCAAGCGCAGCGTCTTTTTCAATTTGGCGATATTCTTTTAACGTTGTGGCACCGACGACTTGCAATTCCCCACGCGCGAGCGCTGGTTTTAAAATGTTGCCCGCGTCCATCGAGCCTTCCGCCGAACCGGCGCCGACAAGCAAGTGAATTTCATCGATGAAGAGAATGACGTTTTTCCGGCGCTGCAATTCAGCGATGAGCCGTTTCATCCGCTCTTCGAATTGACCGCGAATGCCTGTATTCGCAACAAGCGATGCGACGTCAAGCAAATATACTTCTTTGTTTAATAGTTTTTCCGGAACTTGCCCTTCAGCGATTTTCAAGGCGAGTCCTTCGGCAATCGCTGTTTTACCGACACCTGGTTCCCCGATTAATACCGGGTTGTTTTTATTGCGGCGGTTTAAAATTTCAATGACGCGTTCAATCTCTTTATCGCGTCCGATGACTGGGTCAATCAGACCGGCTTTCGCAAGCTGTGTTAAGTTGCGGCCGAATTGGTCCAAGAAACCGCCGCCTTTTCTGTTTCGTTTCGATGGTTGTGCGATATTCGGTTGCGGCGCGTTCATTTCTGAAAATGGCGTTTCTGAAATTGGTGAAAATCCGTTCATCAAGAAATCATCAAATGGGAATGACGAGAAATTATCGAAACCGAAATTGATCGGAATAGTCAGCTCTTGTTTTTGTTTTTCATAACATTCGTGGCAAAGGTGCATTTGCTTTTTCTCATGATTGATTTGCAAATTGACAAATACCGTCGCTTCGTTTTGATGACATACTTGACAAAGCATGAGGCATAACCTCCTTTTTCGCTCTTTTGACTTTGACTATCTTTGACTTTCTGATTTTATTATACTTTGACCATCTTTGACTTTCAAGAGTTTTTTACAAAAAAATTTGTTGTAACCGTGAAATGTTTTTGAAGGAATAGTGAATAATGTACGGATAAGAAAAAGTTATGGTATAGTTAAGTCTAGAAAATAGAGCAAAGGGGAAGTAAAAAAATGAAAAAGCTTTCGCTGTTTTTGCCATTGATGTTAATATTGCTTTTATTTGCCGCCTGCAGCCAGGAAAAGCAAGAGGAAAAGCCAGCAATGCTTGAAGTTCAACTTCAGACACCGGATCATATTGAATTAAATAAGGAAACGACACTTTCTTGTATCGTGACATACGGCGGGGAAAAAGTGAATGATGCGGATGAAGTGAAGTTTGAAGTGTGGAAACATGGAAGCGAGAAGCACGAGATGTTAACTGCCAAAAATGATGGTGATGGCAAATATTCTGTGAAAAAGACGTTTACCGAGCCGGGGACGTATTCGGTTATTAGCCACGTGACAGCACGAAATATGCATAATATGCCGAAAAAAGATATCGTTGTTGGCACACCGAGCGATCAGCCGCAAAATCATGCAGAGGAACATCATGGTGATGAACACCATCATGCCGATGTCATGATGATGCTTCATGAAAAATAATTTTCCGTAAATAAAGAAGCGCATTTAACGGTACATATTACTCATGATGGCAAGCCGCTTGCAGGCGCTACCGTTCGTTTTGAAGTGTGGAAAGATAACGGAAAGCACCTGTTTATCGAAGCAAGCGAAAAACAAGCAGGCCAATACGAGGCAGCAACGTCGTTTCAAGAAAAAGGGACATATTCTGTAAAAATTCATGTAGAAACGGAACAACTTCACGAACATCAAGTAGAGCAAATTACGGTGCAATGAAGGGATGCCCTATAGCGGCATCTTTTTTACTGCCATCTCGTCTTTATTGAACTATGTCGGCATATATATGGGAGTGAATAGTGGACAAGGAGAGGGAGATGGCAGAAGTGGCTGGAAAGTGGTCAGGAGCTTGGCAAATCGCCGCCGTTTATGTCGGCACTGTCGTCGGCGCGGGGTTTGCTACTGGAAAAGAAATTATCGAGTTTTTTACGCAATACGGAACGTCCGGAACGATTGGCATTATCATCAGCGGCATCTTGTTTACGTGGGGTGGCGCGCGCATGATGGTGATGGCACGGAAAGTGAAGGCCGCCTCTTATCAACAGTTTAACCGCTATTTATTTGGCAGGGCAATGAGCCCGGTTATTTCTATCATGATGACGGTGATGATTGTCGGAGTCACCGCCGTGATGATGGCCGGCGCAGGCGCGGTGTTTGAGGAACAGCTCGGGTTGCCGCGGCAGATCGGAATTGTGGCGACGTTATGTTTATCGCTGTTAGTCATGATGTACGATATAAAAGGGCTATTTGGAGTAAACGCCTTGATTGTTCCGATGATGGTGCTATTTAGCGCCATTGCGTTTGGAAAGCTGATTACCATGGGAGAATTGTGTGAAACGAAACTGGAAGCGGCAGACTATTCATTAAAAGCCTTTCTTTCCCCTTTTTCGTATGCGGCGTTTAATTTGGCGATGGCGCAACCTGTGCTTGTGCCGCTGGCTTGCGAGACGGGAGATGAGCGCATGGTGCGGCGCGGCGCAGTGCTTGGCGGGCTGCTGCTTACCGGCATTTTATTAAGCAGCCATTTTGTGCTCTTATCGTTTCCATATGCAATGAATTACGATATCCCGATGGCGGAAGTGATCCGTTCGTTTTTCGCCGTTTTTTACTGGGTGTATATCATTGTGATTTACGGGGAAATTTTTACGTCTATTATCGGCGGCATTTTTGGCCTGCAGCGGCAGGCGCGCACGCTCGTTTCTATTCCTAACGTCTTGTTTTTTGCCGTGTTGTTTATCGTGCTGTATATGGTCAGCTTATTCCGCTACAGTGAGCTCTTATCATTTTTATATCCGATATTTGGCTACATCAGTTTTGCATTTCTTTTTCTATTATGGGTGCGCAAAGTACCGCGCCCGTAACAGCAGCCGTTTTCCCGCATTGACGTGGAAAAACGGCTGTTTTGTTGATGATTAGCGAAAGCGCTGTATGATTTTTTCTAGCTCATGGACGGATGCAAGCAAAACATCTGCTTCTTTAGCTAGTTCGTGAATGGCTATTGTTTGCTGTTCTAATCCGGCGGTAGTTTCTTGCACCATGTTTGTAAAATCGCTGGCAATCGCGTTAATATCGCCAATGAGCCGCTGAAGGTTTTGTCCGTTCACCGTTACCGATTCGACATGTATTTTATTTTGTTGCAGCAGCTCATTTAATTGGGTGAACATATGCTGAAATAATGTAAACGTTTCTCCCGTTTTCCATAAGGAAAGTTTTGTTTTCTCGACATGCTGCTCATTTTCTTGCACCGCCTGCACGGCATCTTGGAGTACTGATGCCATCGTTTGCAACGAAGCTAAAATTTGAGCGGCAAATGTGTTCGTATCTTCGGCGAGCTTGCGAACTTCCTGGGCGACGATGGCAAAGCCTTTTCCCGCTTCTCCTGCACGCGAGGCTTCAATCGACGCATTTAATGCCAGCAAGTTCGTCTGTTTTGTAATCGTACGAATGGACGAAATCATGTCTTGGGCGTTGGCTGCTTCTTGCGCTGCAGCATGGATTAATGCGGTTGTTTTGTTTATTTCTTGTTGCATGGTATCCATTTTTTGTTTTGTTTCTTCAATGAGACGGTTTCCTTCGTTCATCGATGTGAGAGCGCTTTTCGCCTGTGAAACGACGCGTTCTACTTCTTCTTGCATGTTTTGCACCCGTTTTACCATCTGCATGACGAAATGATTTGCCTGTTCTACTGATACCGTTTGCTGTTTTGTGCCTTCGCGAAATGTTTCCATCGCTGCCGCGATTTCATCAGACGATTCAGAAAGCCGTCTTGTTTCCAATTGCTGTTTTTCGCTGACTTGATTGACCGTTTTGACCGCCTTTGCTAGCTCGGTAATAATCGTACGGATGCCTAAAATCATTTTATTAAGTTCGTAAGCGATTTGATGAAATTCGTTTCGTTTTCGCTTTGTCCGCACTTCTGTCTGCAAGTTCCCAGAGGAAACGGAGCGGGTGGCGCTATACCAATGGCGCAGTTCAATGATGAGTGAATGATAAAAATAAAAACTGAAGATAAGGCCAATGGTAATGGTCATAGTGCACATCCATAGCGCGGATAAGGAAAAAATAGTAGTGAAAAGCAGGCTGAGAACAGCCGGGACGATGGAGAGAAGGGAAAAATATATCGGTAAATAAGGGTGGTGCATTAATCGTCCCATCCGCAAATTAAAGCGCTTTCCACTAGGATCTGTCCATAACGGACAGCTTGCATCGATCAGCACTTCCCCGGTATCCCGTTCATACACTTGCAAAAGCGGTTTTGTTGTTTTTGCCGCCTTCTGTCCTACTTCATCCGAAAAAATCCTGCCTTCCCGCAAGCGGTTCGTATGAACGAGACTGTATCCCGTTTCATCTACGATAAGAAAATACTCATCCTGTCCAAGCTGCTTGTCCAAAAACGAACGAATATGATCTAACTGCGCCTCTAACGGACGGGTGTTGTCTATGTATTGTTGCAGCTTTTCTGCCACCTCTACCGCTTTTTTTAGCGCTTGTTTCGCTCGCCGTTGTTTTGTCAGATGTCTCATTGTTGCTTCCCTCCTATGTATTTGTTCCTTTTTTCAATATATACACAATATTTAGATATATCAACACCTAATAGGAAGTGAATAAAACCAACAGTCGATTGGAAGACTATCCCTCAAACGGCAAGTACGAGGGGATCATTATGTCCATTTTTTCCTTTTTTAAAAAAACGAAGACAAACGGTGGGGAAAAAACGCTGCAACAATTATTGAATAAGCTGCGTCAATCTAGTGATTTCATTACAGTCGAGTTTGCCGTAAACGGTCATTTGCTTGCCATTTACTATTTTGATTCGCTAGTGGACCCGAAAGTGCTGCAGCAACACGTTCTCTGCCATCTGCAAAATGATGTGCCGAAAAATCCAGATATAAAGCTGGAAGATTTGCAAAAAATCATACCGATTCAGCGCATTGAAGTAACGAACGATGTGCAGATGATCGAAGAAAAAATATTAAAAGGGTTTGTGGCTGTTCAGTTACAAAAGACAGATAACCGTGTTGCACTCATTAATGTAGCAAATGAAAGTTTAGGGCTGCGTCCAAACAATGATTCAGAAAATGAATTTAGTGTCATCGGACCGAAAGTGGGATTTATCGAAAACATTGGTACTAACTTACATTTAATCAGAAGGCAAATCGTAACGCCCAATTTAGTGTTTCAGGAAATGGAGCTTGGTACAATATCAAAAACAAAAGTGGTTGTCGCGTATATCGATGGAATTACGAATAAGCAGACGATCGAAACCGTGATCCAGCGACTCGAAAATATCCATTTTGACATTATTCTTGACAATTCCCTTATCGATCAAATGCTTTCCGATAACTCGAATTCTCCGTTTCCGCTTTTTATCTCAACGGAACGGATTGACCGTGCCGTTTCTGCGCTTGCGTCTGGTCAAGTTGTTGTTCTTTGCGACGGTTCACCATATGTTGTCATCGGCCCGTCGACTTTTTTCGATTTTTTTACTTCACCGGAAGATTATTATTTACCATGGATTCTTGGATCATTTGTCCGGCTGATTCGCGTTTTTGGCATTATGATTTCCGTGCTGGCTTCGCCGATTTATATTGCGGTATTAACGTACCATTATGAAATGATTCCGAAAGATTTGCTTGGACCGATTATCTATTCCCGTTCTAACGTACCGTTTCCGCCGGTATTGGAAGTGTTATTTTTAGAAATCACCATTGAACTGCTTCGCGAAGCGGGTGCGCGCCTGCCGACAAAAGTGGCGCAGTCGCTTGGGGTCGTCGGCGGTATTGTGATCGGACAAGCTGCGGTGGACGCAGGGCTGACAAGCACCATCATGCTCATTATCGTTTCACTTGCCGCTTTAGCTTCTTTTACGACACCGATTTTTAAAATGTCCAATACAATTCGCTTCATCCGCTTTCCCATTATTTTATTTGCGACATTTTGGGGCGGAGTCGGAATTGTTTTCGCCGTCTGTTTCCTATTAATTCATTTAGGAAGGCTGCAATCATTTGGCAATCCATATTTAGTTCCGTTTTATCCGCTGCGCATTCGCAATTTCAAAGATAGTATTATCCGTTTCTCATACAGCCAAACAGCGCAGCGACCAACGTTTCTTCGCCCGCTTTCCTTGTTCCGCTATAATCCGGCGAAAGCGAAACAAAAAGACGATATCGACGAGTAAGAAAGGGGTCGAATATGAAGCCGCTTCTGTTCATTGCCGCATCGGTCTTTTTACTTGCCGGCTGCAAAAGCTCGCGCGTTATTGATGAAATTCAAATTATTCAAGAAATGGGCTATGACTTTCATGACGGAAAATATGTAGGAACGGCGGTATACCCGACGTTTAAACAAGGACCGATGACAAAGCCGAATTTATTAACGACGTCTTCGTCAACGGTGTATGATTTAATTCCCCGCCTTTCTTCCAAGTCGGCATTGCCGATTGAGGAAGGGCAGCTTCGTTTAATTTTATTTGGCAAAGAATTTGCCAAACGGGGAATTATACAAATCACCCATAGTTTGGCCCGCAACAATAAAGTGGGAAGCCATTTGCTGTTAGGTGTGTCGTCAGGAAGCGCACGTGAGCTATTGGATATTACGGCGAGCACTACTTTGAGCGATACGCTGTACTTGCCTAATCTAGTCGAACAAAATGTCCGTTCGATGAATTTGCCAAAAACGAATTTACATTTGTTTTTATATAACTATTTTTCAAAAGGAAGCGATCCGTTTTTGCCTTATTTTGAGAAAAAGGGGGATTTTGTGAAATTAGAAGGGCTTGCGTTGTTTAAAGATGGAAAATATGTGGGGAAAGTGAGTTTGCGTGATTCATTTTTGGTAAAAATTTTATTAAATGAAACAAAAAAAGGAGTATATCAGTTAAAAGTAGGGAATCGGGGAAAACAAGGCGAGGACCGGGTGATGCTCGAAAATTTATTTGCGACA
The DNA here is from genome assembly GCF_027942335.1 of Geobacillus sp. CX412. Taxonomy (NCBI): domain Bacteria; kingdom Bacillati; phylum Bacillota; class Bacilli; order Caryophanales; family Anoxybacillaceae; genus Geobacillus; species Geobacillus sp. CX412. Next base: position 2,575,464 of record NZ_CP103461.1, on the reverse strand, counting down.
TCCAAATATGAGTGGAAAAGGAAAGGGAACCGCCATGTTCTACATATTTTTGTTCATATTCACGCTTCTGTCAGAGATTATCCGTCTTGGCTCGATATGCCGCATAAAAATATTTTCTCTACGGTGAAAAAGAAGATGGAAGATGAAATCGAGCGCGATATTCGCCGCCTGCTCCGCTATTTTCAAGAAAAAGAGATTGACCCGATTGGCATTGGCGAATTTGTCCGCAGCGAAACAAGGAATTGGAATGCAGACGAGTTTTATCGTGAATATAAAGATTTAGAAATCAAGCCGCATGTAACTGTCGACATTATACAAACAGGGATCGGTGAGTGACGCGAGCGGATGGGGAGGTATTTTTATGAATCAAGCAATGAAAGAGCGATTCCTTATCTCGCCCTTTTTGGTGTTTTTTCTCATTAATAGCACCCAAGTGGGAATTGGAATGCTTAGTTTTCAACGCTTGGTGATGAAAGAGGCGGGGCACGATGCGTGGATAGCTGTTATCCTAACGGGAATTATTGTCCATTTATTAATTTGGATCATGTATCAACTTTTCGCTCATTCCCCTGATGCTGAAGATATCGTTTCTATACACCAACGCTATTTCGGCAAATGGATCGGCTTTGTCTTTAATTTCGCTTTGCTTGTTTATTTCTCTTTATTAGCGTTTACGGTATTGCAAACGTATATTGAGATTATTAAAATTTGGATGTTTCCTCTGATGGGGGCATGGCAGTTCAGCCTTATTTTTTTAGCGCTGGCTTATTACACCGTATTAGGAGGATTCCGCGTTGTCACGGGGGTATGTTTTTGGGGCGTCGTGATTCCGTTGCTCACTATTTTCCCAATGTTGTTTTTCCCGCTTGAATACGCCCATTATCGCAATTTGCTGCCGGTGTTTGACCATTCGATCGGTGAGATTTTTGCGAGTGCGAAAGCAATGTCGCTGCAATATTTAGGAATGGAAATGCTGATGGTATATTACCCGTTTATCCAACAGCCGGAAAAATCGCATAAATGGGCGCAATGGGGAAGTGCGTTTACGACCCTCATCTATTTAAGTATTATGCTGGTCTCGATTCTTTTCTATAATGAAGAACAAATTCAGCATATCACTTGGCCGACATTAACGCTGGCAAAAATTCCAGCAGTGCCGTTTATTGAAAGGATGGAGTACATTATCATTTCCATTTATGTGCTGGTAGTATTTCCAATTATTTGTATTGCGGTATGGTCGGCTTCGCGCGTTGCGAAAAAATTGTTTTCCATCAAGCAGCGCCGCTTTGTTCCTGTGATTTTGTTATTCTTATTTATCGGGACATTGTGGTTCGAAGAAAAAGAACAAATCGAACGGTTGAACAAATGGACCTCTACGATCGGCCTGTATTTCGTCATTTTCTATATTCCTGCTTTATACATATATGTGAAGGCAGCGAATAAAATAAAAAAAATAATGCAATCCAAAAGATGAATGTGGTATAGTTTAAAAGGAAAAAACAGAAGAAAAATTCCGTACGAACGTACGGGAGAGGTTTCTAGAACAACCCTCTATAAAAAACTAGGGACGGCTATATCCTTAGGGGGTATAGCTTTTTTGTTTTAGAACGCCTCTTCTTCTGGAAAAATCGGAAGGGAGTGCATCGAAAAATGAAAAAGGAAAAAGCGATTGTCGTCTTTAGCGGCGGCCAAGATAGCACGACATGTTTATTTTGGGCGCTAAAGCAATTTGACGAGGTAGAAGCGGTGACGTTTGATTACGGACAGCGTCATCGCCTGGAAATTGAAGTGGCAGCTTCCATTGCGAAGGAACTTGGTGTTCCACATACGGTATTGGATATGTCGCTATTAAATCAATTAGCGCCAAATGCGCTTACGCGGAGTGATATTGCCATTGAACAAAATGAAGGGCAATTGCCATCGACGTTTGTCGATGGGCGAAATTTATTGTTTTTGTCGTTTGCCGCGGTGCTTGCAAAACAAAAAGGAGCGCGTCATCTCGTAACAGGCGTATGTGAAACGGATTTTAGCGGCTATCCGGATTGCCGCGATATATTTATTAAGTCATTGAATGTAACGTTGAATTTAGCGATGGATTACCAATTTGTCATTCATACGCCACTGATGTGGCTGACGAAAGCGAAGACGTGGAAGCTCGCCGATGAGCTCGGCGCGTTTGATTTTGTGAGGACGAAAACATTAACTTGCTATAACGGCATCATTGCTGACGGCTGCGGGGAATGCCCGGCTTGTGTGTTGCGAAGACGCGGGCTTGAAGAGTATATGAAAGAAAAGGAGGGGGCAAATCAATTATGATACATCAACTTTATCCGCAAGTATTTCACAATTACCGATACGAATTGAATAAAGATATGCATATTGCTGCCGCGCATTTTATTCCTCATGAGAAAGCGGGAAAATGCGCAAACATGCATGGACATATATACACCGTGAACATTACGGTGGCGGGGGATGAACTCGACGATGCAGGTTTTTTAGTAAATTTTCAAGAGTTGAAAAAGCTTATTCATGGGAAACTGGATCATTCGTTAATGAACGAACATCAAGATTGGTTCAATGATCAAAACAGCAACGATTTTCCGACAAGCGAGGTCATCGCTCGAAAAATCTATGAAACGGTGCAAGCGTATCTTGATACAATGCCAAACAAGCCAAAGTGTTTGCAAGTGTTCGTGCGGGAAACGCCGACAAGCTATGTTGTTTATCGGCCGAAAGCGGGGAAATGATCATGGCAAAAAAAATTCCCGTGCTTGAAATTTTCGGACCGACGATCCAAGGGGAGGGAATGGTGATCGGGCAAAAGACGATGTTCGTCCGCACCGCCGGCTGCGACTACCGCTGCCGCTGGTGCGATTCCGCTTTTACATGGGATGGGTCGGCAAAAGAGGAAATCCGACAAATGACGGCGGAGCAAATTTGGGAACGGCTGTATGAACTCGGCGGTGACCGCTTCAGCCATGTGACGATCTCGGGAGGAAATCCAGTTCTCATTCAAGCGCTTGAAGAGCTTGTAGTATTATTAAAAAATAAAGGAATCCGCATTGCGGTCGAAACACAAGGAAGCCGCTGGCAAGATTGGCTGTATCATATCGATGATATAACCATTTCGCCAAAACCGCCAAGTTCAGGGATGGATACCGATTTTGCCATGCTCGATCACATTGTGGGAAAGTTGGCGGGTGCGGGAAGGGCGTCTCATATGAGCTTAAAGGTCGTCGTGTTCGATGAAATCGATTTCGACTATGCGAAAAAGGTGCACCGACGCTACCCGGACATCCCGTTTTATTTGCAAGTCGGCAATGCCGATCTAGCAGAAGCGGATGATGCGGCGCTGCGCACGCAGCTTTTGGCAAGGCTGGAGTGGCTCGTGGAAAAAGTGGCGCAGTCGAACGAGCTGAACGACGTGCGCGTCTTGCCGCAGCTGCACACCCTGTTGTGGGGGAACAAGCGCGGCGTGTAAATATGAATTTAGGAAAGGAGAAAAAACGATGGCAGGAAGAAAAGAAGAAGAGTTAAAAGATCTTACGCTATTAGGAAACCAAGGGACGAAATATTTATTCGAATACAGCCCAGAGGTGCTGGAAGTATTCGAAAACAAACATCCTGACCGCGATTATTTCGTGAAGTTCAATTGTCCGGAGTTTACGAGCTTGTGTCCAAAAACCGGACAACCGACTTCGCGACGATTTACATTAGCTACATTCCCGATAAAAAATGCGTCGAAAGCAAATCGCTGAAGCTGTATTTATTCAGCTTCCGCAACCACGGCGATTTCCATGAGGATTGCGTCAATATTATTATGAACGATTTAATTAAAGTGATGGAGCCGCGCTACATTGAAGTATGGGGGAAATTCACGCCGCGCGGCGGCATTTCGATCGATCCGTATTGCAACTGGGGACGTCCAGGAACGAAGTATGAAAAAATGGCGGAATATCGCTTAATGAACCATGATTTATATCCGGAAAAAGTAGATAACCGCTAAAATGCGCATCTTTATATAAAACAGTCAGAGGCTGTTCTAAGTGAAAGAACAGCCTCTGTTTTCGTTTTTACTCAATAATTTTGTAATTTTTATGATTGACGACGGTCCGTTCTTGTAAATCCAATTCTCTATAATTTTCCATATACGTTAAATCAACGATGACAGAATTTTCATTGACTTTTTCAACGATTCCGCGCAATCCGTTTTTAAACTCGATAATGTCGCCAACTTTTGCTTTTTTCATATTCATTCTCCTTTTTTATTTATTTACTGTGTTTGTTATAGTTTGCCTTATTTTCTTTTTTAAGTAAAGGGGGCTTTGTCTCTTTTTTTATCATTTCTTAATAAAGAAAGGAGCTTGTGACAAAGCTCCTTTCTTACTTGGCAAATACGTGATTTCCAATGACAATGGTGACCTGCTTAGAGCGCAGCCATTTGCTTTTCGCCGTTTTTGGATTATAGAAGTACACTGAACCATTTCCTAAACCGCGAAAAGCAAGTGCTTCTTCAACGGCGCGACGTGATTCACGGTCTGCCGGTTGATTAATCGTTCCATTTTGTACCGGCGTGAATGCATAATGGCCGCCAGAGCGCTCATAAATAACATCGCGAATCGTATTTGGGAAATCAGGATGATCGACTCGATTCAACACGACAGTTGCTACGGCTACTTTTCCTGCATATGGTTCCCCTTTTGCTTCTGCGTGAACGAGACGGGCTAATAAATCTTTTTCACTTGCAGAAATCGTTGTTTTAGGAATAACTAACTTTTCACCAGGAAATAATAGATCTGTATACTTATCATTTTGTTTTTGTAGCTGTTTTAATGGTACGCCGTATTGTTTTGCAATGTTCCAAAGCGTTTCTCCAGGTTTTACTGTATGAGTTGTAGCTGCACTAGCAGCATGGCCTCCAAATAAAAATGCACTACAAAAAATGGATGCTAGCATCCACTTCCTTATCTTTTTCATAAAATTCCCTCCTTCTTGTTAACTCGCTACTAGAGTAACAAGGATTTTTGATTCTATCATCATCTAAATGTTGGAAAATTGCGTTTTCCGTTGATATTGCTAGTTTCATAGGGGGTATGGAAATTTTTTCGGCACAGAAAAAACGCCGATTTTCGCACTGGAAAATCGGCGTTAATTGATTAGCTTCGAGGTTTTTCGAGATAATGGTAAATGACGTTTCCTCCTCGCTGAGCAATGCCACGGAAATGTTTAAAATCATTTTGTTTTACAAGAACGTTGCGAAACGTGAGAAAATCTTCTTTTTTTACTAGTAGTTCTGAAATTGTTCCATTGCGCAATTCATCGAGAAGTTTAGCGGCTAATTTTTCATCCACCGTTTGTTCACCTCAACCGATGAATGTTGTCACAAATATTATGGTACCGCAATAGTGTTTTAGGATAAATACCCATTTTTTTTAAGGCAAACACCCTTTGCTTGTTTTCACATAAAATATGGATGGGTATGTATCATAATCATACCTTAATGAAAAAATGAAGGGGAGAGGAATATGAGTCACTGGAATTCGTATAAGGATGATCCATTTTTTTATGAACAGGACCATAATCATAATGAAGAAGAAAGAGTAGAGAACAACATGCAGTGGCCAGAAAACAATGCACCGCAAAATGCACAAATGCCAGCTGCACCAATGGAGAATGTGCCAATGCCACCTGTACAAATGCCTGCTGCGCAAATGCCTGTTGCACCAATGCCAATTGCTGTCTATCCTTTTCCATCAATGTGCGGCTGTCCTCCTGTGACCTGGTGCTGTCCGTATCCGATGGCAGAAGCAATGCCAATGCCATCGTTTGCAGATGACGGTTTTGATGGCCCGGATATGGCACCACAAACGATGCCGCTTGGGATGGAAAATGCACCGAACCCGACGATGGGGGATACAGATCCAATGAGTGAAGATCCTGATTCTGTTGCACCAATGACGATGCTGACTCAAGGAACGTTTGCACCGTCTCCAATGTTTCCGGTCGCAGGGATGGCTCCAACCGTTCCATTTCCTATGTGCGGTCCAATAATGCCAGGGCCGACAGCGTATTATACACCAGCTCCTTACTACGGTGGAGCGGCGCCATACAGTCCATTTTTCTCAGCTCCTTATGTTCCATATCGGTAAACATCCAAAAAGACCGCTATGTTACTGCGGTCTTTTTTTGATGAAGAAAATAGATAACTATAAACAGTTTTGATGGTATACTTTTGTTAGAAAAAACGAAGAGAAAGGCTGAAAAACGATGAATTTTTCAAGAAAAGTGGTTATTGTAACTGGTGGAGCAAATGGAATTGGCAAGTCCATTGTTACGATGTTTGCGGAAAAAGGAGCGAATGTCGTGATTGCTGATATTGCGGAAGAAGCAGGAGAGAAACTCGCTTTAGCGTTGAGGGAAAAAGGACTCGAAACTCGTTTTGTTCCAACCGATGTTCGAAAAATATTTGTTAAAATATACGAAATGTAAGATGCTATAAAGGATGGGGGATCAAGATGAAAATTCGCAAAGCAGTATTATTTGATGAACGGACGCCCATAAATGTTTACATTTACGAAAATAAAAAAGAAGAATATATTGTGGTAGCCATTCCTGATCTTGAGTGGTCGTTTTTGATCCGCTATGAAGAAGAAACAGAAACATTAAAAGAACGGTTAGTATCATCATTGGCAAAAGCAGTTCCAAAAGAACATGTAGAAATGCTTGTAAATAAATTGTTATATTGGGTGCACGAAATGTAAATGATTATAGTAAAACCACAGCGGATGAGAAGGCGGTGGGGCTCTTTTTAGCTTCGCCGCTTTTTCAATATGATTCCGCAAGTTAGGAGTTCGATGATACGTGTTCACAAAATCGAAGATTATTATGTTTTATTTATTATTTAGCGTATGTTGGATTATAGTAACCGATATCATACTTCATTTCTTTCATTTTCACCGCGATATGTATTTAATGATTAGTACGGCAAAAGGCGGAGTTTTTATTCTTCTTTCTGCTATTTTTCTTTATAAGATGTTAAAAAAGAGCGAACAGTTGCAAAAAACGGCAGAGAATGAGCAACAGCTTTCTACGTTGATTAACTCTATGCCTGATTTTGTTTGTTTTAAGGATAGTGAAGGCCGTTGGCTGCGCGTAAACGATTTTGGACGACGGCTTTACCATTTAGAGAACGTGGAGTATAAAGGGAAAACAGATCGCGAACTTGGTGAAATCGTTCCGTTTTTTAAAGAGGCATTTCAAGGCTGTATCGAATCGGATAAAAAACTTGGGAAAAAGGAACATTAACTCGCAGTGAAGAATCATTTCAAACTCCTGATGGTGAAACCAAAACATTTGATGTCATTAAAGTTCCGCTTTTTGAGGAAAACGGAGCACGAAAAGGATTGCTAACGATTGGCCGCGATATTACCCAGCAAAAGCTGGCGGAAGCATTGCTTCTAAAAAAAGAAAAGTTATCTGTGTTAGGAGAACTTGCCGCAGGGATCGCTCATGAAATTCGCAACCCATTAACATCGATGAAGGGGTTTATACAAGTCATGCAAGAAACCCGGCAAGTGAACGACACATATATTAACATTGTATTGAGTGAATTGGAGCGGATTAATCAAATTGTTAGTGAGCTTTTAGTGTTGGCGAAACCGCAAAGCCATGATTATAAACCGTTTTTTCTTAGCGATGTGATTGGATATGTGGTCAATTTAATTGGACATGAAGCAACATTAAACAATGTTTATATATCGTTAGAAAACAACATACCACAAGCATGTATTTATGGGGATAAAAACCAAATTATTCAAGTTTTTATTAATATTATGAAAAATTCCATTGAAGCAATGCCGGATGGAGGAACGATTCATCTGCGGGTATGGAAGGAAAATCAAACAATCCATATTACGATTTCTGATACAGGTATCGGTATTTCCAAAGAACGGCTTCAAAAAATTGGTGAACCGTTTTTTACATTAAAAGAAAAAGGAATGGGACTTGGATTAACAACAAGCACGAAAATCGTGCAGGAACATAAAGGAACGATCGAAATAGAGAGCGAAGTTGGCAAAGGGACAACCGTGCATTTGTCTTTTCCAGCTTATGAAAAAAGATGACCAAACGACATTGGTCATCTTTTTTCATTTCTGCTGAACAAAGCAGGCGTCCGAATTATCGTTCTACCCAAGTAGTAATTGCTTCAATAGGCAACCGTGTTGTACGGCGGGCGGGGGCGATGCTTTTTCCGATTGTAATGAGCATAACTGGAATATAGCGGTCAGAAATATGAAATTCTTGTTTAAATTGTTCAGCGTTGAAACCGCCGATTGGGCAAGTTGCCCATCCTTTTGCCGTCGCAGCTAGCATAAGCTGCATGGCTGCAAGCGAGGCGTTGCTAAATGCTGCGTCACGAACGTATTCTTTATTTTTGTACGCTGCTTCAATTTGTTGTGCAATTCTTTCTTTTATTTCTGTAGACATTACCCCCTCATTTACTAACGGATCATATACTGCATCGGTGTTTCTATTTGCTTCTAAATCACCTAATACGGCAATGACAGCAGAAGCGTCGACAATTTGTTGTTGGTGATAGGCAATTGGATATAAACGTTGTTGCGCTTCTTTTCCATGAATAATAACAAAATGCCAGTGCTGCAAATTCCATGCTGACGGTGCTTTTCCCGCCAATTCAATGATTTCTCGCAATTCTTCCTTACTTATAGAAACATTCGGGTCGTATTTTCGTGTGGATTGCCGCTCGTTAATGACAGTAAAAAAGTCTTTTGCGGGTGTATGAATAGCATTTCCCATGTTGTTCCCTCCATTTTATTATGCGATTTAAAAGGATAATTAACTAACTTTTTGTAACTAAAATAGTTTGTTATCATCGTAAATTTATCTTTTGTTTTTGTCAATTTTTTTATCGTGGGAGCCGTCGAATTTTTTGGCGCACTCTGGCATATTTAGCTAATGATTGGATTAAGTGCTTGGCCGTATTAACAAAACTGGCCGGTGCCGCGTTGGGAGCAAAATTCGCTAGGTTTTCTTGGAATGGTTTACTTTCTGTTGTCGCCGGAATGGTTTCCCGTAGTGAAGCAACACTGATTATTGCTGGAATTGGATTGAAGACAAAGCTGTTGTCGCCTGATTTATTTACTGTTTTTGTGTAGTAGTTCTTGTAGCAATGCGTACCTCCGTTATTAAAGGCGATTTTCATGCGAAAGCAAGCCGCTATACAGGCGGCGTAACAAAAATGAAGGAGGCGAATGATGTGCCTCCTTTGTTCTTTCACGAACGATTTTTTTTCGCTTGTTTTGCCGTATCAACACTATCTTTTGCCATCTCCGCCTCTGCTTTAGAAACGGTTGGGTTAGCTACTTCTTGGCTTACTTTATTTTGCCGCCCTTTTTTTGACATTGTTTTTCCTCCCTTCTTCCATTTTACGTTATACAGTATGTCTTCAAAATCCCGTTTAATTCGCAGTGATGTTTGGTTGGAATTTGATGGCGTGCGTTTTCAATATAGCGTAAGGCAAATTCTAACGCAATGGATCCACCGCTAGAATAGCCGCAAATAATCGCTTGCTTTACGTCAAGTGTATTGAGTAAGCGGCAAATATCATCAGCTAGCAGCGGAATCGTAATCGGACGATTCGACGGACTGCTTTTCCCATTGCCGCGCATATCATACATGATGATGCGGAAGTGGCTTGATAAAGATTGTTGATGACGGAAAACGATATGACCCATTCCAGGTGGATGAATGAATAAAATTGGTGTACCGCTTCCCATCTCTTCATAGTAAAGACGAACGCCATCTTCTACAATATATGGCATAGTAAACCTCCTGTTTGCACGACTACTCATAGTATGAATCTAAATAGGGAAAAATATGAAAAAAGAGCTGGCGTTTTTTAGTGAGCCAGCTCTTATTGCATCATATTTGGTGTAGGAATGTCTTTAAGAATCATGTGTATCCCTTCACTTACTGAATTGATCACATATTGTGCTTCTTTTTTTACATTAGGATGAGCATGAGACATGGCAAAGCTGTAAGGGGTTAGACGAAACATTGGAGTATCGTTAAACGCATCGCCGAAACAAGCGATTTCATTCGGCTGCAGGCGAAGATGTTCCATTAAAGTGCGAACCGCATTTCCTTTGCTAATGTTTTTTGGCATAATATCAAGACAGTTCGGTTCTGAAATAAACGTATCGATGTGATTGCCAAACTGACGCGTTATTTTTTGTTCGAATTCGACAATTTGTTCATTTGCTGCTAATACAGTAATTTTCGATGGATGAATATCTTTGCCGATGGAATCAAGGATGTTTGGACATTCATATAGCCCATAAAATAGACGTTTTTCTATTTCCGCTGTATTTTCGTTCGTTTCTTCAATAAAATATGTATTTTCATTGCAAACAAGTACAATCGCTTCCAATTCCTTTGCTTGCCGATAAATTTGTTGTGCTAGCTGCGGAGAAAAAGTAGTTGCATGAAGCGGCAAATTCGTTTTTGTGTAAATGAACGCCCCATTTTGACTAATACGATGCGCTTTTTGTTCCAATTCTTGCAACACTTCTAAAATTTCATTATCCATTCGGCCGGATGCAATTGCAAAATCCATTCCTTGTTCCACTGCTAATTGAATGGCGAGTTTATCTTCTTTTTTAACGTGGTTATCCAATCCAAGCAGCGTTCCGTCCAAATCGCTGACAATCAGTTTAATCAATGTTGTTCCCACCTTTCCTTCCCAATTGTAACATGCTTTTCATTATAGGGGGAGAAAAATGAATATACTCACATTTCGTTGTTAAGAAAAAATCCATATTTATTCATTGACGATTGAGAGATCGTTGCGTAAGATGATAATATTGCAAACGTTTTATTAAGGGAGTGGGGCTTTGTGGAAGAGGCCTTTCGTGTGGAAAAAGTGCTAAATAATAACGTGTTAATTGCTTCACATCCAACGTATGATGAAGTAGTGCTGCTCGGAAAAGGGATTGGATTTGGAAAGAAAAAAGGGGATTATATTGAACAAAGTGCCGTTGAAAAATGGTTCATTTTAAAAAATGAGCGGGAACAAGAACAGTATAAGAAATTGCTGCCGGAGCTTGACGAAGAATTTATCGGGCTGATGAACGAAGTAATCCAGCACATTAAACAGCGAGTCAACGCTCCGTTAAATGAACATATTCACGTTGCACTTACTGATCACATTTCGTTTACGCTAAAGCGATTAAGGCAAGGCCTTGATTTAAAAAATCCGTTTTTAGTGGAAACGAAAAGCTTATATCCGCTAGAATATGAAATTGCATGTGAAGTTGTCGACATGATTAACCGAAAATTAGGAGTCGAGCTTCCGGAAGGAGAAGCTGGATTTATCGCGCTACATATTCACAGCGCAATTTCGAAACAAAGCCTTTCTGAAATAAATCAGCATTCACAATTAATTACCAAACTCATTCAAATTGTCGAACAGCAGCTTAATATCAAGATTGACCGCAACAGCATTCCTTATTTGCGGTTTGTCCGTCATTTGCGTTACGCAATTGAACGCATAAAAAAAGGAGAAAAAGTCGAAGAACCAAAAAAATTGTCGAAAATCTTGAAAGAAGCGTATCCACTATGCTATAATACTGCATGGAAATTAATAAAAGTGATGCAACAAACGTTACAAATGCCAGTAGACGACGCAGAAGCGGTTTATTTGACAATGCATCTGCAAAGACTTGCTAAAAAGGAAACAGAGACAATAGAATAAATTTGTCTCGCTTTACGTGTTACTGATTCGATCAGGCATGAGTAAAGAAGACAAAATAGGGCAGGCAAGAGGAGTCACTATTCCTCTTGTTGTAAGCGTTCTATTTTTGTCTTTCTTTGCTCATGCCTTTCGTTTTTATTGGCATGTTGTAAATAAGTCTGACGTCTGACGTATGCTTTTTCAAGAAAACCGCAAAACAATTTCTCATCTGTCGTACATGAACGTAACGTTTGTTGCAAAACTTATATACAGAAGAAAAAGGAGGGAATGAAAATGAAAAGAGCATTTGGTACGCTGCAAAAAGTCGGTAAAGCGCTTATGTTGCCAGTGGCGATTTTACCGGCGGCAGGAATTTTGCTTGCTTTTGGTAATGCCTTAAAAAACCCGGCTTTAACGGATAGAATTCCTGCCTTAAAAGCAGATTGGGTCGTGCTTGTTTCCAATGTGATGGAACAAGCAGGCGGCATTGTGTTTTCGAACCTTTCGCTCCTCTTTGCGGTTGGGGTGGCGATTGGACTGGCAGGAGGTGACGGGGTTGCCGGGCTTGCTGCAATTATTGGTTATTTAATTATGAATATCACCATGAGCGTGATATTAGGCGTTACGCCAGATATGGTCGGCGACAATCCTGCATTTGCGAATATATTAGGAATTCCGACGTTGCAAACTGGTGTATTTGGCGGTATTATTGTCGGTATATTGGCTGCTTATATGTATAATAAGTATTTCAACATTGAATTGCCGCAGTATCTTGGCTTTTTTGCGGGAAAACGTTTTGTTCCGATTATTACAGCGGCATCTGCGGTATTGCTTGGAATTGTTATGACATGGGTATGGCCGCCGATTCAGCATGGTTTAAATGCGTTTTCCCATAATATGATTGATGCTAATAAGACATTAGCTGCGTTTATTTTCGGGGTCATTGAGCGTGCGCTTATTCCGTTTGGATTGCATCATATTTTCTACGCGCCATTCTGGTTTGAATTTGGCGAATATGTCAATAAGGCCGGACAAGTAGTGCGTGGCGATCAAAAAATCTTTTTCGAACAATTAAAAGACGGAGTGGCATTAACTGCGGGAACATTTATGACAGGAAAATTCCCATTTATGATGTTCGGTCTTCCGGCAGCGGCGCTTGCGATTTATCATGAAGCGCGTCCGGAAAACAAAAAAGTGGTAGCTGGTATTATGGGTTCCGCCGCTTTAACTTCGTTTTTAACAGGGATTACGGAACCAATTGAATTCTCTTTCTTATTCGTTGCACCAGCGTTATTGCCATCCATACGATTTTTGCAGGATTGTCTTTTATGATTATGCATTTATTAAATGTAAAAATTGGGATGACTTTCTCCGGTGGGGTTATTGACTTCTTGCTATTCGGTGTATTGCCGAACCGGACAGCATGGTGGCTTGTCATTCCAGTCGGATTAGCATTTGCGGTCATCTATTACTTCGGATTCCGCTTTGCGATCCGCAAATGGGATTTAGCAACACCAGGACGTGAAAAAACGACAGAAGAAGAGTCAACAGTAAAAGCAGAAGCGGACGATCTTCCATACGAAGTGTTGGCGGCGCTTGGCGGTAAAGAAAATATTGCTCATTTAGACGCATGCATTACACGTTTGCGTGTTTCGGTCAACGATATTAAACAAGTCGATAAAGACCGCTTAAAAGCATTAGGCGCAGCGGGCGTTTTGGAAGTCGGAAACAATGTACAAGCGATTTTCGGACCAAAATCCGATATATTAAAAGGACAAATTAAAGATATTATGGAAGGCCGCGCTCCATCACGAGTGAAGGAAGAGCCGCAAAAAACAGAGGTTCAAGAAACAAAAGAATCGGCCCAAGTGGAGGCAATTGCTTCACCGCTTTCGGGAGAAATCGTTCCACTTTCTGAAGTGCCAGATCAAGTCTTTTCACAAAAAATGATGGGTGACGGTTTTGCGATTATGCCAACAGACGGAACAGTGGTTTCTCCTGTTGATGGAAAAATTGTGAATGTATTCCCGACAAAACATGCGATTGGTATTGAGTCTGTTGGTGGGCATGAAATTTTAATCCATTTTGGTATTGATACGGTCAAATTGAATGGCCAAGGCTTTGAAGCTCATGTTAATCAAGGAGACGAAGTGAAAAAAGGTCAGCCTATTTTAAGCGTTGATTTAGAGTATGTGAAAAATAATGCTCCTTCTATTGTGACACCAATTATTTTTACGAACTTGCAGCCGAATGAAAGCATTCATGTCAAAAAGCAAGGTGCAGTAACAAAAGGAGAAGATCGCATCGTTGAAATTAGTTAACAAGGCGAATTTTCTGATTAAAGATTTTTTAATTGAATGTAGTTACTATTATTTGATATTATGACAAACGAAAAAATAAGGAAAAGGGGAATGACGACAATGACTGAAAAAGTGTTTACAGTAACTTCAGAATCTGGAATTCACGCTCGTCCAGCAACTATACTTGTACAGACAGCAAGCAAATTCAACAGCGATATTCATTTAGAATACAACGGAAAAACGGTAAACTTAAAATCGATTATGGGCGTTATGTCTTTAGGAATTCCAAAAGGCGCTGAGATTAAAATTACTGTGGAAGGGGCAGATGCAGCAGAAGCAATGGCAGCATTAACGGAAACATTATCTAAAGAGGGTCTTGCACAATAATGATAAAAACCATTCAAGGAATTGCTGCATCGAGCGGTATTGCCATCGCAAAGGCATACCGCTTAGAGACCCCTGATTTTGTTGTAGAGAAAAAAGTTGTTTCCGATCCGCAGGCAGAAGTTGCACGTTTCGAAGCAGCAGTGGCGAAAGCAACAGAAGAGCTAGAAATCATCAAGCAACATGCTTTGCAACAATTAGGGGAAGATAAAGCTGCGATTTTTTCTGCTCACCTGCTTGTATTAAATGATCCAGAATTATTAAATCCAGTCAAAGAAAAAATTAAGACAGAGCAAGTGAACGCGGAATACGCGTTGAACGAAACGGCGACGATGTTTATTTCCATGTTTGAAGCAATGGATAATGAGTATATGAAGGAACGCGCCGCTGATATTCGCGATGTAACGAAACGTGTACTTGCTCATTTACTTGGAGTTACGATTTCCAATCCAAGCCTTATTTCCGAAGAAGTTGTGATTATTGCCGAAGATTTAACTCCATCCGATACAGCTCAATTAAACCGCCAATACGTAAAAGGGTTTGCAACCGATATCGGAGGACGTACATCCCATTCTGCCATCATGGCGAGATCGATGGAAATTCCAGCTGTTGTCGGTACGAAGCAAGTGACAGCAGAAGTTCAAAATGGTGATGTTGTGATTATCGATGGATTGGATGGACAGGTTATTGTCAATCCATCGGATGAGGTGCTCGCACAATATGAAGAAAAACGCGCTCGCTATGAAGCGCAAAAAGCAGAATGGGCAAAACTTGTACATGAAAAAACAGTGACAAGCGATGGGTATCATGTGGAACTAGCTGCTAACATCGGTACACCAGATGATGTCAAAGGAGTACTCGAAAACGGAGCCGAAGGAATCGGATTATACCGTACCGAATTTTTGTACATGGGCCGTTCTGAACTGCCAACAGAGGAAGAACAGTTTGAAGCGTATAAAACAGTGCTTGAACGAATGGAAGGAAAACCTGTTGTTGTTCGTACGCTTGACATCGG
This sequence comes from Geobacillus sp. CX412, assembly GCF_027942335.1. Lineage (NCBI taxonomy): Bacteria > Bacillati > Bacillota > Bacilli > Caryophanales > Anoxybacillaceae > Geobacillus > Geobacillus sp. CX412. The sequence continues at coordinate 2,560,013 of NZ_CP103461.1, read as the reverse complement.
CGGGGATAAAGAGCTTCCATATTTGGATCTTCCAAAAGAAATGAACCCGTTTTTAGGATTCCGTGCCATCCGTCTTTGCTTAGAAATGCAGGACATGTTCCGCACGCAGCTTCGCGCTTTGTTGAGAGCGAGCGTATATGGCAATTTGAAAATCATGTTTCCGATGATTGCAACGCTTGATGAATTCCGTCAAGCGAAGGCGATTCTTTTAGAGGAAAAAGAAAAATTGCAGCGCGAGGGTGTACCAGTGGCTGACGATATTGAAGTCGGCATGATGGTGGAAATTCCGGCGGCAGCTGTACTTGCCGACCAATTTGCCAAAGAAGTAGATTTCTTTAGCATTGGCACCAATGACTTAATTCAGTATACGATGGCAGCAGACCGCATGAACGAACGCGTTTCATATCTTTACCAACCGTACAATCCAGCGATTTTGCGCCTTATTAGCAACGTCATTGATGCTGCGCATAAAGAAGGAAAATGGGCTGGAATGTGCGGCGAAATGGCAGGCGATGCGATCGCCATTCCGATTTTGCTCGGTTTAGGGCTCGACGAGTTTAGTATGAGCGCAACTTCTATTTTGCGCGCACGTTCGCAAATGAAAAAATTATCAAAAGAAGAAGCGGCGCGCTTTAAAGAAACCGTCCTCTCGATGAGCACAGCGGAAGAAGTAGTTGCATTTGTGAAACAAACATTCCATATAGAATAAATCAATTAGCGGTGGAATGCATTCCACCGCTAATTGTTTATAAGAATAGAAGATGTTGATTCATATCCAAATCGCTGCCGTACGGTAAGTGAAATTCCTAAAGCGATTGCTTTTGCCATTTGATAAACGATATGTAAATTCGTATATGGAAGTGTCGCAATGTCTTCACAATCTTCCATCATTACCCCCATAATGCTAATATCGCCGACAGAGGGAAGGTTTTTGTCAAGTGCAGAACCTGGAGTGAGTGCTCCATTACGGACGACAATGGTATGAATGTAGTCGGAAATGCCAACAACACTATCAATCGCTAGCGTATATGTCGAAGATGAAGCAGGGAATTGCTTTACAATTTCTTTTATATTCGTCGCATCCACCGGTTGTTTTAAATTTCCAATAATAGTCATATGTTTTGGGTAAAGACCGGATAAAAGTGTTCCGACAAACGGTCCTAGACTGTCGCCATTAATGCGATTGCTGCCAATGCATAAAACGACAAGGTGATCAACGTATTCCGGAATAGATGAAAAAAGATAATTGCGAATAAGCAAAGGAGCTAGCGGGTTATCATAGAAAATTGGCTGCATTAGAAGTCGTTCCTTTCCATAATCCTTCCTTTTCTTATTCGCGATGACAGCAAGTAAATCCTTCTTGAATTATCCATGATGTTTGAATGGATTGCGCCATTCCATCAGCACTGCATAATTTAGCGACTCTTCATCTTCTAAATAGTTTTCAATCACTTGAAGCGGTGTACGGCCGCAACGCAATAAAAATGTAATGACAGGGTCCTTTAGTTCCCCTTTCAATACTTTTTCGAGATATTGTGTTGCTGATAAACGATCAGCGTGCCGATGATAACCAGGCATTCTCCTTTTTTATAAATCTATTATTTAACATCATATAGGAGTTATGGCAGGAACGGCAAGAAAAACTGCTGTTTTCCACAGCGGTTTTGTTAATAAATCCCTCGTTTTTCCATATAATCATCAATTAATGTTTCGATTTGTTGTTCGTTCGGCTTTTCTCCTGCAAAAGTGAATGTTAATTCATCAACCAACACTCCATCCCGGTATACGTGCAATGCTCCTTTTTGATGAATGACGCTATATTCGATGTCGAATATATAGCCATCTCGCTCCATCGCCCCCATATCGTTCACTACCTTTTTATCAAACAGGATATGTTTTATATTGTTCCATTTCCGTTCGTATTTCATACTGTTATAAGAATTTGCTCCTATAGACGCACGACGATAGTCCTTTTTATAATAATACAAGGTTCGACAAAAAACGAGATACATAAAGGGGAGAAACTGGCTGTGTTTAAAACATTGCGGACGAAACTCATCGTATTAATGGCATTGTTAATGATTGTTTCATTAGTGGCTACCCAGATTGTCGGGGTCGTTGAAACGAAAAAAATGATCCAGCAAGATGCTGAAAAACGTGCGCAATCCATTATAAAAAGGGCGGTTGGGGATGTTCGTGACAGTTTTCAAAGCGAGGAAAATAGTTTGCTGCAATTTAGTGAATCACCTGTTGTAGCGAAAATGATCAAAGATCGCCATTCATGGCCAGCGCTTGACCAAGAATTTCGCACGTTTTTAAAAATCCACGAAAATGTTCAACTTGCTTATATTGGAACGGCTGATAAAAAAATGTATACGACGCCGGCAGCCGAGTTGCCTGACAGTTATGATCCAACATCGCGTCCATGGTATAAAAAAGCGGAAGAAAATCCGGACAAAGTAGTTTGGACAGAGCCTTACGTCGATGCAATAACGGGAAAGAATATTATTACATTGGCCAAGGCGGTAAAAGAAGGTGGTCGTGTTGTTGCTGTACTAGGAATTGATATGACATTAGATGAAGTTGCAAAAATTGTAAATAATATTGATGTTGGCTATCATGGATATCCAGTATTAGTTGATCAAAATGGGATTGCCGTTGTGCACCCGCAATATAAAGGAAAAGATATGTCGAAAAACGCTGCTGTCAAACATATGTTGAAAAATAAAAGTGGTTTATATACATATACGCTTGAAAACGAAAAGAGCCTTATGTATTTTACGACTATCCCTGAGCTAGGATGGAAAGTTGGCACCGTATATAAAGAGAAAGATTTATTTGCTGTCAGTCGGTCGATTGCCACAAAAATGATGATCATTACGATTGTGGCTGTACTTATTGGCATCATCGCTATTTATTTTCTCGCCCGCTCCATCGTCAAGCCGGTAGTTGCACTTCAACACCAAGTGGAAAAAGTGGCGGAAGGCGATTTAACGGTGCACGTTCAAGTAAAATCAAAAGACGAAATCGGACAATTAGCGAATCATTTTAATCAGATGATTTCACAAATGCGGGCGCTGATCCACCAAGTCAATGAATCAGTAGCAGAACTAGCGGCTTCCGCTGATCATCTCAGCGCTGTTTCTGAGGAAACAATGGCGACAAGCGAACAAGTTGCAAGCGCCATTAACGATATTGCGAAAGGAACGACAGAGCAAGCAAGCGATTTAGATACGATCAATGAACGAACTACAGCGCTTTCGAAGCAGATTGAAACAGTTACGCAATCGGCGGCAAATATGCAAACATTATCGAATGAAACAAAAGAAGCTAGTTATAACGGGCTTGAAAATTTAAATGTGCTGCAATTAAAATCGGATGAGGCGAAAAAAGAACTATTGGCGGTTGAAAAAGTGATGAACGACTTAGTAGAAAAAATGAAACAAATTGATGAAGTGATCCAAACGATTACCGCTATTTCTGGACAAACGAATTTACTCGCTTTAAATGCCAGCATCGAAGCGGCAAGAGCAGGAGAACATGGAAAAGGATTTGCCGTTGTAGCGGAAGAAGTGCGTAAGTTAGCGGAACAATCAGCAAAAGCAACAGAGCTAATTCGTCAAACGATCGCTATGATTCAACAACAAGTCGATCTAGCGATGCAAGCGGTTAGTTATTCTAAAGATATGTACGAACAACAGCAACAAGCTGTCCATACAACAGGGGATTCATTTGTAAAAATTACGGCAATGATGGAAGAATTAACGGCGGCTGTTGCTAATATTACAGATGAAGCAAACCGGATGAACGAAAGCAAAGATGTTGTGATCGAAGCAATGCAAAATATTTCTGCCATCGCTCAGCAATCTGCAGCAGCTACAGAGGAAGTGGCAGCATCAGCTGATGATCAGCTGCAAGCATTGAGCACAGTGACGGAATCGGCAGAAAAATTAAGTGACATGGGACGGCAGTTACAAAAATTAGTCGAAAAGTTTAAACTATAGTCTTTGCTTATTCCATTTGATCATTCTGCGGCAATACATATGTGTTGCCGCTTTTTTTCTTATGTTTTTAAACTCAATTAAAAAAAATAAGTATTATGTGACGATTTTTAGTTTTTAATCATCGATTTTAATGAATAATAATGTTAAAATATAGATTGAAAACGTTTATAACGTTATTTCTTTGTTTATTTGGGAACATGGATGTGAGCGGGTATCATCTCCGCTTCGTATTTACGCTATGCGTGCGAAGCCGGCTCGCAATCATCCCAAATGAATGAAATAGTTGGAGGTTTTTCATAATGACAAAGCAAACGATGCACTACGCAGAACCATGGAGTCAATTTTATGGCCCGAACCTTGGATACGTGATGGAAATGTATGAGCAGTATCTAGAGGATCCGGACAGCGTAGATCCCGAATTGAAACAATTGTTTAAGGAGTGGGGAGCACCGACAACGGAAGCAGAACGGTTTGAGCATAGTGGGAGTGTCGCAAAAACTTATCAAACGTTCCGGCTTCCTGAGAATCCAACCATATTCAGCAAACTTGTTGCTGCGGTAAAACTAGCTGATAAAATTCGCCATTATGGCCATCTAGCAGCAGATATCAACCCATTAAATACCCAAAATAAAGATACGCACCGTATTGAATTAAGCGAATTTGATTTAACGGAAGATGATTTAAAACAAATTCCTGTCGCATTTATTTGTCCGCATGCGCCTGCGCATGTGAAAAATGGATTGGATGCCATTAACCATTTGCGGAAAATATACACGGATAAAATCGCTTTCGAATTTTCACAAGTACATAACTTAGAAGAAAGAAATTGGTTAATTACCCAAATTGAATCAGGAGCATATTACCCAAGTCTGACAAACGAGGAAAAAGTGGCGTTGCTCCGCCGCCTTACGGAAGTGGAAGGGTTTGAAAAGTTCCTTCATCGTACGTTTGTCGGCCAAAAACGTTTCTCGATCGAAGGATTAGATTCGATGGTTCCACTATTAGACGAACTTGTCCGCAATTCCATTGAAGAAGAAGTGAAAGCGGTTAATATCGGCATGGCGCATCGCGGCCGCTTAAACGTGCTTGCTCACGTCCTTGGAAAGCCATATGAAATGATTTTTGCTGAGTTCCAACATGCGGAAAGCAAAGATTTCATTCCGTCGGAAGGATCGGTAGCGATTACATATGGCTGGACGGGAGATGTGAAATATCATTTAGGGGCAGCTCGCCGTCTTCGAAACAAAAATGAGCATACGATGAGAATTACATTGGCAAACAACCCAAGCCATCTAGAAGTGGTTAATCCTGTTGTTTTAGGGTTTACGCGTGCTGCTCAAGAGGATCGCACGAACGCGGGCGTGCCGTCTCAAGATACCGATTCGTCGTTTGCTATTATGATTCACGGAGACGCGGCATTTCCTGGGCAAGGAATTGTAGCCGAAACACTAAACTTAAGCCGTTTGCAAGGATATCAGACAGGCGGATCGATTCATATTATTGCGAATAATATGATCGGTTTCACAACAGAAAGCCATGATTCTCGTTCTACGAAATATGCATCTGATATTGCAAAAGGTTTTGAAATACCGATTGTGCATGTGAACGCCGACGATCCGGAAGCATGTTTAGCAGCGGCGAACCTTGCGTTTGCCTATCGTAAGCGTTTCAAAAAAGATTTTGTTATCGACTTAATTGGCTACCGCCGTTTTGGCCATAACGAAATGGATGAGCCGATGGCGACAAATCCGACAATGTATAGCATTATTCAACAGCATCCAACCGTTCGTCAGCTTTATGCGCAAAAGTTGATTGAAAAAGGAATTGTTACTAAAGAAGCTGTAGAAGAGATGGAACGAGAAGTTGCGGAACGATTGAAAATCGCGTATGAAAAAGTTCCAAAAGACGAGTCAAAACTTGATTTTATCATGGATCCGCCGAAACCGGTAGCATGCAAATTGCCATTTGTAAAAACATCGGTAGAAAAAGATGTATTGCGCCGGTTGAATAAAGAACTGTTGCAGTTTCCTTCTGATTTCCATGTATTTAATAAGTTAGAACGCATCTTAAAGCGCCGTGAAGGCGTGTTTGACGGCAAAGGGAAAATTGACTGGGCGCACGCGGAGATTCTTGCCTTTGCAACAATTTTGCGTGATGGTGTTCCAATCCGTCTTACTGGCCAAGATTCACAGCGCGGTACGTTCGCCCAACGTCATCTTGTGTTGCATGATATGAAAACAGGTAAAGAATTTGTTCCGCTTCACCATATTAGCGATGCGAACGCTTCATTCGTTGTTTACAATAGTCCGCTGACAGAAGCGGCAGTGCTTGGTTACGAATATGGGTATAACGTCTTTGCGCCGGAAACGCTCGTTTTATGGGAAGCACAATTTGGCGATTTCGCGAATATGGCACAAGTGATGTTTGATCAGTTTATTTCATCTGGACGGGCGAAATGGGGACAAAAATCCGGTCTTGTTATGTTGCTTCCACACGGGTATGAAGGACAAGGTCCGGAACATTCAAGCGGTCGTTTAGAACGGTTTTTACAACTAGCAGCGGAAAATAACTGGACGGTAGCCAACTTGTCAACTGCCGCTCAATATTTCCATATTTTGCGTCGACAAGCCAGTATTTTACAGCGGGAGGAAGTTCGTCCATTAGTGCTGATGACGCCAAAAAGCTTGTTGCGCCATCCGTTAGCGGCATCAGATGTGGAAGAGTTTACGAATGGTCAATTCCATCCTGTGCTTGAACAAAAGGGACTTGGCGAAAACCGTGAAAAAGTAGAAAGAATTATTTTAAGCACTGGAAAATTGACGATTGATTTGGCAGAGCAAATCAACAAAATGGAAGGGCTAGACTGGCTTCACGTCGTGCGCATAGAAGAATTGTACCCATTCCCGAAAGAAGAACTCCAAGCAATTTTTGCTCGCTATCCAAACGTAAAGGAAATTGTATGGGTTCAGGAAGAACCGCAAAACATGGGAAGCTGGTGTTATGTCGAGCCGAGATTGCGTGAAATTGCTCCAGAAGGAGTAGATGTAAGCTACATTGGTAGACGCAGACGGGCAAGCCCTGCAGAAGGTGACCCTGTCGTTCATCGAAAAGAGCAAGAGCGTATTATTCAATGTGCATTAACGAAAAAAGAGCAATAATGCAAGATTTGAGGAGGGCATCAAACGTGGCTGAAGTCAAAGTTCCAGAATTAGCAGAATCTATTACAGAAGGGACCATTGCGCAATGGTTGAAAAAACCTGGTGATCATGTAGAAAAAGGTGAATCGATTTGCGAATTGGAAACAGATAAAGTGAATGTAGAAATCATGGCTGAGGAATCAGGAGTATTGCAACAAATTTTAGCAAACGAAGGCGACACTGTCGCAGTAGGCCAGGCTATTGCAGTGATCGGCGAAGGACAGGAAGCTGCGCCTAGCAATCAAGAAGAACCAAAACAAGCAGCACCAGAAAACCTACAAGCGACAAACGTGCAAGCAGAGGAAATCGAAAAACAGCCGTTATCGGCTAGTCAGCCGACGCAGCGTCCGATTGCTTCACCGGCGGCGCGAAAAATCGCGAGAGAAAAAGGAATCGACTTGGCGCAAGTTCCTACCGTTGACCCGTTAGGACGGGTTCGTAAACAAGATGTGGAGTCATTTGCGCAACAACAATCAAGACCACAAGCAACCCTAACAACACCGGTTCAACAACCGGCTCCATCAGTAGTGAAGCAAGATGATGGGAAGCCAGTGATCCGTGAAAAAATGTCGCGCCGCCGCCAGACAATTGCTAAACGCTTATTAGAAGTGACACAATCTACGGCGATGTTGACAACGTTTAATGAAATTGATATGTCAGCTGTCATCGAATTACGAAAACGGAAAAAAGATAAATTTTTCGAAGAACACGACGTGCGTCTTGGATTTATGTCTTTCTTCGTGAAAGCAGCTGTGGCAGCATTGAAAAAATATCCTTATGTGAATGCCGAAATTCAAGGTGACGAAATTATTTTGAAAAAATACTATGATATTGGGGTTGCTGTTTCAACGGACGAAGGCTTAGTCGTTCCAGTGGTGCGGGACTGCGATCGGAAAAATTTTGCCGAAATCGAAAGAGATATTGCTGAATTGGCGGCAAAAGCGCGCAACAATAAACTATCGCTAAGCGATTTGCAAGGAGGAACGTTTACCATTACAAACGGCGGGGTATTCGGTTCGCTCTTCTCTACTCCGCTTCTTAACGGACCGCAAGTTGGTATTTTAGGCATGCATTCGATCAAGCTTCGTCCGGTTGCGATTGACGAAGAACGAATCGAGAACCGCCCAATGATGTATGTGGCGCTATCATATGACCATCGAATTATTGACGGAAAAGAAGCAGTCGGCTTCTTAAAAACGGTAAAAGACTTGATCGAAAATCCAGAAGACCTTCTATTAGAAAGCTGATAAAAAGGAGGCAGGCTCCAAAAAACGCTTTTGGAGCCGCCTCTTTTTTCGTTCATGGGAAATAATGAGCAGCTGTGAAAAGGAATGATTCGTTCGATTTAAATGAAAAATAGACATAAAAGGAGGGATAAGATAGATGCCAGAGCGGGGAAGAAACGATCATCCTCATGATTTTCATTTCGATGGAGATCGCGAGGGAATCCTAAATGACGCGCTCGCGGCAGAAGGGAATACATTAGGAGTGCGAAGCGATATAGACCCGTTGCAGCTGGCTACTCAAAAAAATTCGTTTCATGTTGCGAGAGTAAATGTAGACGAAAAAATGAAACAATTTCGTTCCATAATGGATGGGGAAAACAGAGACTGATTCAAAAGCAAAGGTGCCCCAAACGCGATCGCTTTTGGGACACACTCTTTTGATCGAAATTAGGTTATTTTCACCAAGTCCGGTACGGCAGTGATCCGAGCGGGGCGTGCATGATGAGCTGATAAATCGGAATGGCATACGCTATTACGGAAAGGGCGATGGAGACACCGATCCAGAATGACCATCTTTCCAGAATTCGAGGTGGATGTTCCGCTTGTTCGTTGACAACGCCAATCGGGTATTCGATTGTTTTTTCGGATTTCGGTGCCAAGAACAACAAATTGAACCAGATATACAGTACCAGTACGATGGCTACAAACAGGATGACGCCTCCTAGAGCGATTACCTGGTTGTAAGAAAGCCATGTAACAGCAAGTTCATGTCCACCGTAAGTGGAGTAACTGGTGCGCCGAGGTGCGCCAAGGAGTCCGACAATATGCATAATCACAGCCATCAAGAACATGCCGATTGCCCACAGGACTGCCTGGACGATGGCAAGCCTGTTCAATTGCTTCGTGAAAACCCGTCCGGTCAAGACTGGAATCAGCCAGTAGGAAATAGCAAAGAATGTCAATAATACTGTAGATGCGATTGTCAGATGGAAATGGCCTGTGACAAACCATGTATTATGCACCATCTGGTTCAGCTGGTAACTCGCATTAATGATGCCGCCGGCCCCAGCCGGTATGAAGATGATCATGCCCATGACGGCAGTGAAAAAAACACATATATACATGACTAATATGTGTTCCCCTTTTTTAAAGGGCCATTTAATTGAGTACAATGTTTTGGACCAATAACGATTTCTTTAAATAAATAACCCTGAATTTAAGTAAATTCCTTGAACATAGTGCATAGGATAATTTATAAATCTGCGAAGGAGTGAGAAAAATGTACTATGTTCCTTTTATGTATCCATATCCTTATTATATTAACGTACCAATGTATAACTATGGAAGACAGCCTGTTTACTGGTCTATTCCTAATGAGATAGGGCATGCAAAACGATTGGATTTTTTGCAATCATCAAAGGGAAGAGATAAAATTGAGTTAAAAGATTATGGACCAGAACCGTTTGTAGTTAATATCAACGAGGCTGCGAAGCAAAACAATACGTATCGTACCGCTTTATGGACAGGAAATCATTTGCAAGTTACATTGATGAGTCTCAATGTTGGCGAAGATATCGGTTTGGAAATTCACCCTGACGTGGATCAATTCTTACGTATTGAACAAGGTCAAGGGATTGTTCAAATGGGCAAGAGTAAAGATAATTTAAACTTTGAAAGAAAAGTCTATGATGATTCTGCCATTATGATACCTGCTGGAACATGGCACAACGTAATCAATATAGGTAATATCCCGCTAAAACTTTACTCGATATATGCACCGCCAGAACATCCACGTGGTACTGTACATGTAACAAAAGCCGATGCTATGGCAGCTGAATAAAACTACTGTAAGTAATAAAAAGAAGAATGTGGTTGCTATTATTAGTCTTGCGAATTAGGGAACTATTTTGTATGTTTGTTATTCAATTAATGAGAGCGATGCTTAATAAGGGGCATCGCCTTTGTGCTATTTTAACAAATGCATCATTCTCAAGAACCCGTCTTATTTTAATTAAACGATCCCTTCATCATTTGTTGGTGTCGCATAGATGCAGAATGGTTGGCTAACGGATGGCGATAGTTGAACAAGACATACAAAAAAGACCGATTGATTTCGGTCTTCTTTCTGTGGTTTAAAAATCAACATTAGAATTTAACAGAGCCTTTTTGAAAAAAGCGATGCATATCAGCGTATCACTTCTTTAGATAGAACAAGAGATTTGTACGGCATTATCCCCTACAGGTATACAGCGAAAAAAAAGAACATTTGGTATGATGTTGGATTCTACTCGGGAGGGAATTTTTTGTGGCAAAGAAAGAACAACCCCTTTTTAATCTATACAAGAAAGAAGGAAAATCACTAAAATGCAGCGAATAACTTTAAATAAAAACATGTATAACTGAGGAGGAAAAGCTATGGAGTTGCGCTTGTCGGGGAAAACAGCACTTGTCGTCGCTTCCAGTCAAGGTCTTGGTAAAGCAATTGCCCGTCAGCTTGTGCTCGAAGGGGCAAATGTCATGATTACAAGCCGAAATGAAGAGAAGCTGCAAGAGGTGGAAAAAGAATTACGTGATTTACATAAAGGACAAGTCGCCCACCTTCAAGCAGATATTACGAAGGCAGAAGATATTCGTCGTCTTGTGCAAAAAACGGTAGACATTTATGGAACCATCGATTTATTGGTGAACAACGCCGGGGGGCCTCCTGCGGGAACGTTTGAAACGATCAGCGACGAAGATTGGTATCATGCGTTTGAATTGAATTTGCTTAGCTATATCCGCATGATTCGGGAAGCGCTTCCGTACTTAAAGAAAAAAGGAGGAAAAATTGTCAACATCGCTTCTTCCTCCATTAAAGAGCCGATTCCGGGGCTGCTTTTATCGAATACATTCCGCACTGGCATCGTCGGTTTGACGAAAACATTAGCTTTTGAATTCGCACCGTACAACATTTTAATTAATACGGTAGCACCGGGACGAATCGCAACAGAGCGGGTCGCATTTTTAGACAAAATCAATGCGGAAAAACTGGGAATTTCGAAAGAAGAAATGGAAGCGCGCATGAAAAGTATGATTCCTCTTGGCCGTTACGGCACACCGGAGGAATTTGCCAATGTCGTTACATTCCTTCTTTCAGAGGCAAACACATATATCACAGGGCAGTCTCTTATTGTTGACGGCGGGATGGTAAAAGCGATTTAATATAGTGCGATGAGGAATTCAATCGAAATACAGCCGCTTTTGAAAAAAGAAAGATAGCGCCTTGGTTCATTTCCAAGGTACTTTTTTATGTTATGATAAACACGATTCATTCAAATGCAGGGAGGGGAAGAAGACAATGAAAACAATCGGCTTTATCGGTCTTGGTGTGATGGGAAAAAGCATGGCTCGCAATTTGCTAAAAGCAGGTTATCCTCTTCTTGTTTACTCACGAACAAAAGAGAAAGCGAACGATCTTATTGAAGAGGGAGCAGTTTGGAAAGAAACAGTTGCTCAACTTGCAAAAGAAGCGGATGTTGTCATCACAATGGTTGGATATCCAAAAGATGTGGAGGAAGTATATTTTGGAGAAGAAGGCATACTGGCAAACGTAAAAGAAGGTACATATGTGATTGATATGACCACATCTACTCCGACGCTTGCGGAAAAAATTTATCAGGCGGCGAAAGAACGAAATGTTTATGCGCTTGATGCTCCTGTTTCAGGCGGAGATATTGGCGCAAAAGAAGGAAAATTAACGATTATGGTTGGCGGAGATGAAGAAGTATTTTCCGCGTGTAAACCGATTTTAGAAAGATTGGGAACGAACATTGTTCATCAAGGAAAAGCAGGTGCTGGCCAACATACAAAAATGTGCAATCAAATCGCAATTGCATCGAACATGATTGGCGTTTGCGAGGCGCTTGCCTATGCGAAGCGTTCAGGATTGGATCCGTTTAAAGTGCTAGAAAGCATCTCCCAGGGAGCGGCGGGAAGCTGGTCGCTGAGCAATTTAGCCCCTCGCATGCTTTCCGGCGATTTCAAGCCGGGCTTTTATGTGAAGCATTTTATTAAGGATATGAAAATTGCGTTAGAGGAAGCAGAAAAAATGAATTTGCAACTGCCAGGGCTTGCGCTTGCGAAATCGATGTATGAAGAACTGGCAAAGGCAGGGGAAGAAAACAGTGGCACGCAAGCTTTATATAAGCGATATATCCAAGAATAAGCAGACATCATCTTTATGATGATGTCTTTTTTGTTATTTATCTAAAAATATTGAATATTTTTATAAATAAGGGTATAGTAAAGATAAGGTTACATACTAACCGGTTAGTATAGAAAGGGATGGGGAAGAATGGATTTTTCGTATTCACCGAAAGTCAAAGAGCTGATTAAAAAGTTAAGCGCTTTCATGGAAGGTTACATTTATCCAAATGAAAAGGTGTATAAGGAGCAACTAAACGCACAAGAATCGAGATGGTCTGTTCCGCCGATTATGGAGGAATTAAAAGCAAAGGCGAAAAAAGAAGGACTTTGGAATTTATTTTTGCCGGACAGCGAATACGGGGCAGGGCTGACGAACTTGGAGTATGCGCCGCTTTGCGAGATCATGGGGCGCTCGTTGATTGCGCCGGAAGTATTTAATTGCAGCGCTCCTGACACAGGAAATATGGAAGTGCTCGTCCGCTACGGCACGGAAGAACAGAAGCAAAAATGGCTGATTCCGTTATTAAACGGGGAAATCCGTTCCTGTTTTTCCATGACAGAGCCAGACGTTGCCTCCAGTGATGCGACGAACATTTCTGCAAGCATTGTCCGCGATGGCGATGAATACGTTATTACTGGACGGAAATGGTGGTCGTCAGGCGCTGGCGATCCGCGCTGCAAAGTCGCGATTGTCATGGGAAAAACGAACCCGGATGCCCCGAAACACGAACAGCAGTCGATGATTATTGTTCCGCTCGATACGCCAGGAGTAAAAATTGAGAGGATGCTGCCGGTGTTTGGCTATGACCATGCCCCACACGGCCATGCAGAAATTACGTATGACCATGTCCGCGTCCCGAAAGAAAACATTATTTGGGGAGAAGGAAAAGGATTTGCCATTGCCCAAGGACGCCTAGGCCCAGGGAGAATTCACCATTGCATGCGGCTGATCGGAGCGGCCGAGAGGGCGCTTGAATTGATGTGCCAGCGCGTGCAAAAGCGGGTTGCGTTTGGGAAACCGATCGCAGAACAAGGCGTCATTCGCGATTGGATTGCCCAGTCACGGATCGAAATTGAACAAGCACGGCTGCTTACATTGAAAGCGGCATACATGATGGATACGGTGGGCAATAAAAAGGCAAAAAAAGAAATTGCAATGATTAAAGTGGTAGCGCCAAACGTTGCCTTAAAAGTGATTGACCGGGCCATCCAGGCATTTGGAGCCGCAGGAGTCAGCGATGACTTCCCGCTTGCCGCTCAATGGGCGAATGCGCGCACATTGCGTCTTGCCGACGGGCCGGATGAAGTGCATAAAGAGCAAATCACCAAATTGGAATTACGACAATATCAATAAAAAAGGAGAGAAATAGCATGCATGTACTAGATTTGTTTAAAATATCTGGAAAAACGGCGATCGTTACCGGAGGAGGGCGCGGGCTTGGCGAACAGATCGCCATCGGCTTGGCGGAAGCAGGAGCGAATGTGGTCGTATGCTCGCGCAAAGTAGAAGCATGTGAACAAGTGAAAGAAAAGCTAGAACAGCTTGGCGTAAAAGCGCTTGCATTAAAATGCGATGTCACGAATCCAGAGGATGTACAGCGCGTCGTGCAAGCGACGGTCGATGAATTTGGGCAAATTGACATTTTAGTCAATAACAGCGGCGCGACGTGGGGGGCGCCGGTAGAAGAAATGCCGCTTGAGGCATGGCAAAAAGTCATCAATGTCAATGTGACCGGAACGTTTCTCATGAGCCAGGCGGCCGCAAAGTAATGATCAAACAGCGGAGCGGCAAAATCATCAATATCGCTTCTGTCGCAGGGCTTGGCGGAACGAATCCGGAAATATTAAATACGATTGGTTATAACACAAGCAAAGGGGCTGTTATTACGTTTACGAAAGACTTGGCCGTAAAATGGGGAAGATACGGAATTCATGTCAATGCAATCGCACCGGGGTTTTTCCCAACGAAAATGTCCAAAGCCGTCCTTGAGCAAGTGGGACAGAAAGTGCTGCAAAATACGCCGTTAGGACGATTTGGCGGAGAAGATGATTTAAAAGGAGCGATTTTATTTTTAGCGTCTCCGGCCTCCGATTTTGTGACGGGATCGTTAATCGTTGTCGATGGCGGAAGCCACGCCTCAGGATCTTAAAAAAGGAGGAATGGGAAAATGAATGAAAAGAAAGCGGCGGCATTATATCCAGAGAATGTATCGTTTCAGTTTGATATTCCCAACATCACATTATGTGATATTTTGCAAGAGCAAGCCAGGCAATATCGCGACAATCCAGCATTGACTTTTTATAATAAAGTGATTACGTACGGCGAGCTAGTCCATGCGGTGAATAAATTTGCCTCGAACTTGCAGCAGCAAGGCATCCAAAAAGGTGACCGCGTTGCCATTATGCTGCCAAACTGCCCGCAGTATGTGATCGCTTACTATGCGATTTTACGAATCGGCGCGATTGTGACGCAAGTAAATCCGATGCTTGTGGAGCGCGAGTTAATCCACTTGCTGACCGATTCAGGAGCGGAAACGATCGTGATTTATGATGCCCTTTACCCACGGCTGCAGGCGGTGCGCAAAGATACGCCAATCAAGCGGGCCATCGTCGTCAGCTTCCAGCCGCTATCCTCTAGCTCCCTAGATACGAACGATGTGACATTTGAACAGTTTCTTGCTCAAGGAAGCGGAAGCGTACAGCCGGTGTCGATCGAGCCGGAGCACGATGTTGCCGTTCTGCAATATACAGGAGGAACAACAGGACGTTCCAAAGGTGCGATGTTAACTCACCGAAACATTTTAGCAAATGTCATGCAATGTGCTGAATTTTTCAAAGGAACGTATGAGGTCGGAAAGGAACGTTATTTAACCGTCATTCCGCTTTTCCATGTGTTTGCAATGACATCGGGCATGAATATGGCGATTTATGTCGGCGCCAACAACATTTTATTGCCGCGCTTTGAACTGAAGGAAGTGTTAGAGACGATTAAAGAGAAGCAGCCGACTGTGTTCCCTGGGGTGCCGACAATGTATGTCGCAATTACGAATACGCCAGGGGTGGAGCAATACGGCATTAACAGCATTAGAACGTGCAACAGCGGCAGCGCCCCGATGCCGCTCGAGCTGATGCGGGAATTTGAAGAGAAAACCGGCGCTGTCGTGTTAGAGGGATACGGTTTGTCGGAAGCATCGCCAGTGACTCACTGCAATCCGCCGTTTGCGGAAAGAAAACCGGGAACGGTCGGCATCGGCATGCCGATGACGGAGTACAAAATTGTCGATGTTGCCACCGGAACAGAAGAGTTAAAACCAGGGGAAGTAGGCGAACTCATTATTCGCGGACCGCAGGTGATGAAAGGATATTGGAACATGCCGGAAGAAACAGCGGTGGCACTTCGGGATGGATGGCTATATACGGGTGACTTGGCAACGGTTGATGAAGAAGGATATGTAACAATCATTGACCGGAAAAAAGATATGATTATTGCCGGCGGTTACAATATTTATCCGCGTGAAATTGAAGAGGTGCTTTACGAACATCCGGCAGTAAAAGAAGCGGTGGCGATCGGCGTGCCAGATGAGTACCGCGGTGAAACGGTAAAAGCGATCATCGTATTAAAAGATGGAAAAGAAGCAACAGAAGAAGAAATTATCGCGCATTGCCGCAAAAATTTAGCCGCCTACAAAGTGCCTCACATTGTCGAGTTTCGCGCCGAATTGCCAAAAACAAACGTCGGTAAAATTTTGCGCCGCGCTCTTCGCGAAGAGGCGCTCCGTTCAAAATAAAGAAAGAAGTGCGTTCTTCCAAAAGCGGTCAAGTCACATGCTTGTTGTCTTATTGGCTTGACCGTTTTATGATAATGGCAGGAATAAACATGACAAGAAAGGTGGAAGAGCGTGAAGGAAAAAATTATGGCGGCAAGCATTACGCTATTTGAACAAAAAGGATTTAGCGAAACTTCCATTCAAGATATTGTGGATATGCTCGGTGTGACAAAAGGAACATTTTACTACTATTTTAAAAGCAAAGAAGAATTATTAATGGATATCCATCTTCGCTATATTGAAGCACTGCTTGAAAATCAAAAGAGAATTATAGAGGATTCTACAAAAACAATAAAGGAAAAAGTGTTTGAAATCGTCTATATGCTTATTCATAACATTGAAAAACAAGGAAGACAGGCACGTATTTTTTTCCGGGAAATGAAACATTTAAATGAAGATCATTTAAAGAAAATTGTAGAAAAGCGGGATTTGTTTCGTTACAATCTGCAATTGTTAATAGAAGAAGGGATGAGAAACGGCGAGTTCCGTGACGATTTGCCGCCTTCCATTGCAACGTTGACCGTTTTAGGAGCGGCAAACTGGAGCTACCAATGGTTTCAGCCGGATGGGAAATTGAGCGATTTCGAAGTGGCGAAACATATGGTTTCGATTTTACTGGAAGGAATAGAGAAAAAGTAAAGAGTGCGGCTGCTTGGTGTTTGCATGCCAAGTAGCTTTTTTGAAACATACTAACCAGTCAGTAAAAAAAGGATAAAGGATGAATATGCCAAACGCTCGTAATGGAAAGGAGAAATTGCCATGACGGCGATCATTCCTGTACGTAAAGGAGAAGAACTGCCTGTTGAAAAATTGACCGATTTTTTGAGAAAAACATTGCCGGATTTTCCGGAGGGCACGCTGCAAGTGAGACAGTTTTCCGCTGGACGCTCCAATTTAACGTATTTGCTGTCATGCGGAGAGTGGGAAGCCGTTTTGCGGCGGGCCGCCGTTTGGCCCCGTTCCGCCGAAGGCGCATGATATGAAGCGGGAAAGCACATGGCTGACGGAAATTCATCCGATTTTCCCGCTGGCGCCGAAACCGTTATTATTTTGCGAGGATGAAACGATTATTGGCAGTCCATTTTTTGTGATGGAGCGTCGCCATGGCATTGTGCTAGATACGGAGTTTCCAGCGCACATTGTCCCGACAGAAGAATTATGTCGGAAAATCTCGGAAACGATGGTGGATACGCTCGTACAAGTACATCAGCTTGATTATACAAAAACGCATCTTGTCGAGATGGTAAAGCCTAAAAGGTTTATGGAACGGCAAGTACATGGATGGATTCAGCGCTATGAGCGGGCGAAAACGGATGAGATTAAAGAAGTGGAAGCGCTGACGAAATGGCTTGTGAGTCACGTTCCGGAAAACAGCGAAGCGACGATTATTCACTATGATTATAAATTAAACAACGCGTTGTTTGCCGAAGATGATGTCACGCAAATGGCCGGCTTGTTTGACTGGGAAATGTCCACCGTCGGCGATCCGCTTGCCGATCTGGCTGTGGCGATGAGCTACTGGATTGAAAAGGACGATCCGCCGCAGTTGAAAAACGGATTTGGCAGAACGCCGGTTACCGTTTATCCTGGCTTTTATACGCGCGAGGAATTTATTCGGGCATACGCAGAAAAAAGCGGACGGGATATTTCGAATATGCACTTTTATTTAACGTTTGCTTATTTTAAACTCGCTGTCATCGCCCAGCAGATTTATTATCGCTACCGCCGCGGGCAGACGAATGACGAACGCTTCCGCAATTTTGGAAAATTTGTTCAGTCACTCATCCAACATGCATGGCAGCTAGCAATGCGCTGAGGTGAATCCATGGCAAAAGCACATGTCGTCTTTCGCAAAGAAGATATTGATGAAACAGCTTTAGCAGATGGAAAAATAGCGGTTGTGTTCGATATTTTGCTCGCTACTTCCACGATTACCGCCGCCCTTTCGTTTGGCGCTGCTTCCGTTATTCCAGTGCGAAATGCCGAGGAAGCCCGGGAAAAAGCGAGCCTGCTTCCAAACGGGAGCTATGAGCTTGTCGGCGAGTACGAAGGCCGGACGATTGACGGCTTCCGATCTACGGCACCGCTTTTTTTGCAAAAGTTTTGTCCGGGGAAAACGATTATTTTATCCACGACGAATGGCACGGTGGCGATCCGCAAGGCGATGCACGCCAATCATCTTTACGTCGGGAGCTTGCTGAACGGACCGGCGCTTAGCGAGCATATTTGCCGACGGCATGCATCGGAAACGATTGTCGCTATCTGCTCCGGTTCATCAGGAAGATTTTGTTTAGAAGATTTTTATGGTGCTGGTTATTTTATCTCTTGCCTGCTTCAATGCGGCGTTTCTACCCGCGACTTGTCCGATAGCGCCATGGCGGCGTGGCTCTTTTACGAAAAATACAAGACGGAAAACGCGGGGAAAACAGTGCTTGCCTCTTCACGAGTCGGAAGATGGATGATGGTCCATGGCCTTGAATCAGACATTGATTATATTAATCAGCAAGGAGTGCTCTCTGTTATTCCATTTTTTCAAAAAACGGCATCGGGAGGAGAAATTCACGATGCAGCGAGGTGCTCATAATGAATATTAACGGAAGGAGAATGAGGGATGAAAGTTGTCCAATTTACAAAATATGGAGATCCGGAAGTGCTGGAAATGGTTGAGATGGAACGCCCGATTCCAACCGGACGTCGCGTGCTTATAAAAGTGGAAGCGATTGGAGTAAACTATGCGGACACCGCACGTCGGGAAGGACATTATGTCGTTCCGACTCCGCTTCCGTTTATACCAGGAGCGGAAGTGGCTGGAGTCGTGAGCGAAGTCGGCGAAGATGTTACCTCTGTTCATATCGGGCAGCGTGTCGTTGCATTAATCGAATCAGGTGGGTATGCTGAATATGTCAACGTAGATGAGCGTGGAGTGATTTCTATTCCCGATGAACTTGATTTTCAGCAGGCAGTTGCTCTTCCTGTTCAAGGATTAAGCGCGTACCATATTTTAAAAACGATGGGACGTTTAGAAGAAGGAGAGACGGTATTGATTCATGCTGCGGCAGGGGGAGTTGGAACGCTCGCTGTTCAGCTTGCGAAAATTTTTCGTGCCGGAAACATTATCGCTACGGCTAGCACCGAAGAGAAAAGAGCACTTGCTAAACAGCTTGGAGCGGATGCAGCAATCGATTATACCAAAGAAGGATGGAAGGACGAGGTTCTTGAATATACGAACGGAAAAGGAGTAGATGTGGCGTTAGAGATGGCAGGAGGAGATATTTTTCACCAGACACTCGATTGTTTAGCTCCATTTGGACGGCTTGTCGTTTATGGTGTGGCGAGCGGTCAATTTACACGCATGAATCCAGCGCGTCTGATGGGAAAAAATTTATCTGTCATCGGCTTCTTTTTGCCGCAAATAATGAGAAAATCAGAGTTGTATCAACAAAGTTTGCAAGAATTATTGACCTATGTTCAAACAGGAAAACTGATATTGGCGATTGGCGGTGTTTATCCGCTCGAGCAAGCGGCTGAAGTACATCGTCTTCTTCAATCACGAAAAACGCATGGAAAACTCATCCTTGTTCCATAGGGAAAGAAGAAAACAGTGAGTACGGTCAACAAGTACTCACTGTTTTTCTTTGAGATATCGTTCTAGACGATCTAGCCCTTTCTTAAGGGTATCTAGTGAATAAGCATAAGAAAGGCGTACATATCCTTCCCCATATTCGGAAAAGGCGCTGCCAGGAACGAGCGCGACACCAGCTTTATTCACAACATCAAGCGCAAAATCGAAAGACGATTGACCGAAAGCGGCGATAGATGGAAATAAGTAAAAGGCACCGCTCGGTTTTTCCACTTCCAGTCCCATTTTGATTAGACGATGGTAAGCATATTCCATTCGTTCTTTGTATTGGGAGCGCATCGTTTCCGCGTCATTTTTTCCTGCTGTTAAGGCGGCAAGCGCAGCTTTTTGAGACACAGATGATGTGCATGAGACGCTGTATTGGTGTACTTTGATCATATGTTTTGTAACGAAAGATGGAGCGAATACGAATCCGATCCGCCATCCTGTCATCGAGTGGGATTTGCTCAATCCATTAATAACGATTGTTTGTTCGCGCAACCATTTTGCGATCGAATGGTGTTCGCCATTATAAACGAGTTCGCTATAAATTTCGTCTGAGACAATCCAAATTGGCCGCCCCTTTACTAGCTCGGCGATTTTCTGAAGTTCTTGTTCGGACAGAGTGACTCCGGTAGGATTCGAAGGGTATGGGAGTACGATACAACGAGTCCGTTCATTTAAGTAAGGAGCAATTAATTCAGCAGATAGACGAAATCCGTTCGACCGTGTATCGACATATACCGGTTTTGCTCCACATAATTGGATCAGCGGTTCGTATCCTGGATAAACAGGACCTGGCAAAATTACTTCTGTTTCTTCTTCTAAAATGGTGCGAAATGTAATGTCAAGCGCTTGGCTTGCTCCAACGGTGACAATTACTTCGTCAGAATCGTAATATAACCCGTATTTTTCAAGAATAAAATCACATGCAGCTTGGCGCAGTTCAAGAAAACCAGCGTTATGCGTATACGTTGTAAAATTATCTGTAATTGCCTCTTTTCCTGCTTCTTTTATATGTTCAGGAGTGGGAAAATCCGGCTGCCCAATCGTTAGTGAAATCAAATCGGGACGGTTGGCAACCATGTTAAAAAATCTACGAATACCGGATATTTCAATATTTTTTACACGTGAATGTATAAGATGTTCCACCGATTGCTCATCCTTCCGTTATCATCGTTTGATCACATTTTATCATGTTTGACGATTGGATGAGAATGGGGAAAAAATAAAAGTGAGCCGCCTCCATTTTTCTTTAATAAATTTTGGAAGAAGTGGCTCACCTTATTATTTGACCATATGACTCAGACGTTTCACACTCGAACATTTTTCTCTCCTCTTAAGCACCATGTTTTTTTAGAAGCTCATTATATTGTGCGGAAAGTTCTAAAAAGAGTGGCTTATTTCGCGTCATAAGCGCTTCGTCAATCTTTTCCATCAGTTTTTGTTTTGAAACTGGAATATTGCTTGTTGTAATATTTTTTCCGCCAGCGGGCCATAATTACTTTTTTCTTCCATTTGGCTAGGTAAAATAGCACCTTCGTGAGGATATTGTTTTTCGTACATATGTGATTCCTCCCCTACTTGGGAACGATAAGTTCCCTTTTTTATATTATCCTTGTTTTTGATCAAAAAGTAAAGAAAATTTTGATAAATATTCTTTAACATTTTCTACATCATGTATATCCCTTTTTTGTTAGGATGAAGCCTATTTTCGGTTATCATATGTAGAGGAAAGTAGATTATAGATCGTAAGGTGATTAGCATGATTCGGACATGTGTCATTACAAAAGAATTTGAGGTTATCTATGATGTTCCGCTTTCATTTGTAAATAGTCCAGATGTTTCATGGTATTGGGTTGATTTTCATGAACCGACTGAGAATGAAGCAAAGTTGTTGGCTGATTTTTTCCATTTCCATCCTCTTGCGATTGAAGACTGTTTAGAATATGTACAACGCCCAAAGCTTGATTTTTATGATCGGTATTCACGAGTGTTGATTATCCAAAATTATACATATGCCTTCCATAAATTTGGGCATACTCAAACAAAGCAGCGGCCATCCCGGATTTCCAATCGAGAGGAAGCTGCCCAGAGAAAAAACGGCGAACAAACGAAATGAAGGAAAGAGAGACGTTCGTCCGTTTTTTGGTTTGATCATACAGCCATCGCAGCAACACATACGCGATGAACGCCGCA
Organism: Geobacillus sp. CX412; assembly: GCF_027942335.1. Taxonomy (NCBI): domain Bacteria; kingdom Bacillati; phylum Bacillota; class Bacilli; order Caryophanales; family Anoxybacillaceae; genus Geobacillus; species Geobacillus sp. CX412. The sequence continues at coordinate 2,537,756 of NZ_CP103461.1, read as the reverse complement.
AACAGTTGGTTGTATACCGCATTTTCCGTCGTGCCAAACAAGGTTGGGACATTCAGATATTGCTTCACCCAACGGAAAAAGACCTCAACAGTCCAACGTTGTTGGTACATGTCGGCAATGGTTTCCGCAGACGCATGGAAGAGGTTCGTCACGACCCGAATGTCGCGGCCATTCGCATCTCGAAAGATCACCACCCGGTGACGCTTGGTGGAGCGGTATTGTTTCGTTCCCAACTGGCACGTGAAGTCGGCTTGAACCGATGAGGATGTGCTGGAAAGGCGTTTCAAGCTTTTTTTCTGATGAAGTTCGATGTTGTCCTTCATCCGAATGACAAAGAGCTGATGCTGCTCCACAAATCGATCGAGGCGTTCGATTTTGAAATACGCCCGGTCTTCCACGAGCACTTGTTGAGCGTTCGTCAACTGTTCTCCCACCGGGCCATCATGACGCAGTCCGATGGTTTCCACCACGTCTGCCGGCAACGAGGATTCCGGCGAATACGCGACGTGCAGCTTCACTCCGGCGCGTTCGCCGTGATACGGCGCCCATGGGAGGCGGTTTTTCCCGACTGTGACGGTCGTCGAATCCACCACCCGAAGCGGTTTGGGAAACCGAAGCGAACGGCGGGTTTGGCGGTTGCACTTGGAAATGATCAACGCCAACAAGCGTTTCATGATGTCATAGGGAACTTCTTTCGCTTTCTTGGATACAGTTGAATAATGGAATCGCGGCAATCCATACAGAGGCCCCACATCGGCTCCGTGGCGAAAGCTTTTCCATTGATGCATGGCGGCCAGCAGGAAGAAGTGAATCAACTCGCGCAACGTAAAGGTTCGAGACGAATCACGATACCCAACCGCTTCGGCAATCAGTTGAATCTCTTCATCCGAAACAAGTTTTTGCATCAAATTCGGGAGTGTGGTATGCTTGTTCATAGAGAGCACCTCCTGGGTTTGTTTGTGTGGCTACTCACATTCTACAGGAAAGGTGCTCTTTTTTCTATACCCTTTGGATTTTATTGGATAATCAACACGCCTGATCGGTATTTATTTGTTGTTTTGCATGCCATTGATGGAAATTCGCTCGAAGCAGAGGAAGTCGATTTATTTGTTGGGCAAAATTTTGTCGTGTCTTTTCATAAGCAATCGATTCATGCGGTGAATGAAGTATGGACACGAATCAAAAACGATGAAGATTTCCAGCAAGGACCGTTCCATGTGATGTACCGTATTATAGACAAGCTTGTCGATGACTATTTTCCTCCGATTTATCATATTGAAGATGTATTGAATGAATTAGAGGAAAACACAAACGATGAGGAGGTTCAAGACATTATCGAAAAAGTATTTGATATTCGCAGTGACTTATCGAAGCTAAGAAGAACGATTGTACCGATGCGCGATTTGCTATACCGAATTATTCATTCCGACCGTTTTCAGCGTATGAAGGAGCGCCAATTATATTTTCACGATATTTACGACCATCTGCTGAAACTGGCGGAAATGATTGAAACAAATCGCGAAATTACGTCTGATATACGTGATAGTTATTTGTCGCTTACCTCGAACCAGATGAATACGATTATGATGACATTAACAGTAATTACGACGATTTTTATGCCATTAACGTTCATTGCCGGTATTTACGGAATGAACTTTGATAATATGCCGGAATTGCATTGGAAATACGGTTATTTTATGGTTCTTGGGGTGATGGCGGTCATTACGATTTTGATGTTTTTTTGGTTTAAACGGAACGGATGGTTCCGATTTCTTAAAAATAATTATAAAGATAAGGAATGATGGAAACGTCTGATTGAATCTTACACTGCGTATAAATGGAATTAAGGACAAAGTATGCGAAGGAGAGATAAAATGAAGCGAATTGCTGTTATTGGGCAGTCAGGAGAAATCCCCGATGAGGTACGACATGTTGCGGAGGAAGTAGGGGCGGAAATTGCGAAGCGAAATGCCGTTTTATTAACAGGCGGGGGAAGCGGTGTGATGGAAGCGGCATCGAAAGGAGCGAAAGAAGCGGGAGGACTTGTTATTGGCATCTTAGCTGGAGATCGTATTGATGTTGCAAATGATTATATCGATATCCCCATTACAACAGGTCTTCATTTTGATTTCCGCAGTCTTATTCTTGTTCATTCCTCTGATGCGCTGATTATGATTCGTGGCGGAAACGGAACATTGGGCGAGTTATCCGCGGCATATATGAATAAAAAGCCGGTTATTATTATCGAAACGACTGGCGGTTGGGCAACGAAAATAAAAGAAGTTGCTTATGAAGGCGGCTATTTAGATGAACGGCGTACGGTGGAAATCGCGTTTTGCCATTCGGCCAAAGAAGCGGTAGAACTTGCTTTTCAACGAATCGAGGCGCCGATCGATATAACAAGAAATACAGGACGAATAGGCGATTAATCGATGTGAACGATTGTATGAAACAGGCAGTAAGTTTCATATATATGGCAGAGAGAACATTATGGAAAGGGGGAAGCTGATGGCAAAAGGTGTTTGGGGTGTCGATTCTGCGCAAGCAGTAACGGAAAAGTTGTTTCAAGGTGTGAAAAATGAGCTTGGCTACCCAAAATTTTGGGGGCGGTATTTAACCAATGTTCCGAATGTTTCCGACGGTTTAACCAAAGAGGAAATTACACGTTTAAGAAATTACGGGATTAAAGTGATGCCTGTTTATAATGCGTTTCGTGAGGCTGTAGGATATGCAAACGGACAAGTGGCGGCACGCAATGCAGTATTCCATGCGCGGCGTCTCGGCATTCCAGCAAATAAAGTATTATTTGCAAACATCGAAGATTTTTTTTCGGTCGATGCCTCATGGATTGTAGCATGGGTGGAAACGATGCATCCGACAGGTTATCGTCCGGGGGTGTATGCTGACCCGACAAAAGGCGATTTTGCTAGTGCTTATTGTGAGGCGATCCAGGCAAATAACCAAGTCGCTGTACAAACAATCATTTGGAGTTCGACACCAAGACCAGGGACGACAAAAGAACAAAAAGCGCCGAAATATCAGCCGACAGCCCCGAATTGTAAAGCGAACGTTTGGGTTTGGCAGTACGGCCGTGATGATGCATCATGTCCGGTTGATACGAATTTAGCTGATCGCAGATTGCTTGATTTTTTATATTAAAGTTTTAAGGTTGCAGTAGAAAAGACTGCAACCATTTTTTATAAATTGCAAAACAAATATAAAAAATATTGGTTCTTTATGCATTCAACAATATAATAAAATATAGACCATATTAAATAGGAAGGACGTAGCGGCAAATGGAAGAAAGATCAAGTATTTTATTGGAAAGTGGTACGAACGAACTAGAAATAGTGGAATTTTTGATTGCAACTAATCGTTTTGCCATCAATGTCATGAAAGTACGCGAAATTGTTAAGCCTGCCCCAATCACAAAAATTCCACACTCCCATCCGCATATTGAAGGGATTATTGAATTGCGCGGAGAGGTGCTTCCGGTTGTCGATTTAGCAAAAGTGCTTCATTTTCCACCTTCCGAAAATCCTGAGCACGATAAATTTATTGTCGCTGAGTTTAACCAACTAAAAGTTGTTTTTCATGTACATGATGTGACACGTATCCATCGGATTTCGTGGAAACAGATTGAAAAACCGTCACAAATGTATCAAGGGCTAGAAGCACAAATTATCGGTGTGGTGAAATTAGAGGGGCAAATGATTTTGCTGTTGGACTTTGAAAAAATTATTGCCGACATTAACCCAGACTTAGGAATAAACACACAGAAAATAAAAAATTTAGGGAACCGAGAACGTTCACAAAAAAAGATCATCGTGGCAGAAGATTCACCATTATTAAGGAAATTGCTGCAAGATACGTTAGCGGAGGCAGGATACGTATCGGTGGAGTTTTTCGAAAATGGGGAGGATGCTCTTCACTATTTACAATCGATTGCTGATACAGGAAAAGATATTGCGGATGAAGTGCAGCTTGTTATTACAGATATTGAAATGCCACAAATGGATGGGCATCATTTAACAAAGCGTATTCGCGAAGACGATAAGTTAAAGAAACTTCCTGTCATTATTTTTTCTTCTCTTATTACCGATGATCTTCGTCACAAAGGAGAGAAAGTTGGAGCAACAGCGCAAGTAAGTAAACCAGAAATTGGTGAACTCGTCAACATGATTGATGCACATATCTTATGAATCAATGAGACAGGGAATTTTTCATTTATATATAAAGTGGATTATCGTGCATGATCGTTTCACAAAGTCTCTAAAATAATAAACAGCCAATTCAATGCGCAGAAGCCTCTTCGATGGAGATGACACAGCTCCCACCTCTAGATGTAAAGGTGGGAGAGGTTCCATCAATAGCTTTCTCCAAGGCGTTTAAATACTGGTTTTTGATACGATTTTTTTTGTTTTGGTGGAATTGGTTTGATGCCTGTATATGTTTGTAACAGTGCTTTAGCTTTGGACAACGGCATTCTCGTTGCAGGATTGCGGTAAGAGTCATTAAGTGCTCCAAGATGCGGAAGGGTTGCGAAGTCTTCTTTTGTTGGAGGAATATGAAAATAATAATCGCCGACAGCGACAAGTACATCAGACTGCTGCTGGCTATATTTCGGATTGCGAGAAAAGTGTAAGCCAACTTTTTTCGCTTTTCCTTCTTGCAGCAATTTTTCAATTGCTTTTTTCTTAAGAAGGTATAGGAAAGATGGGTTTAACGCAGTTTTTGCGTGGCGGTTTACTGTAAAAATCGCTTTTGCTATGTTATCTATTGTCGGTTCTAACGGTTCCATTAGCACGTCTCCTTTTCATTATTGATTTAGTTTAATTATACAACATGAACATATGTTTGCAAAACAGCTTTTTTGCTTGCTTTGTTTTTTATGATAGAAAAGGACGGTTGGAATACGCCGCATAACCATTTTTGGCGGCTTTCTTTATAAACCGTCCTGTTGTTTTTCTAATGCTTGGTGTTGCAATGTAAAGACAGTCAATTCGGGCGGTGAAAGAAATCGGAGTGGTATTCTTGTTGTTCCAAGTCCACGGTTTACATATAGTGTTAAATGATGAATTTGATAAAATCCTTCATAATATGTTTCTGAAAGCGGCGGAGTGATAAGCGGTCCGATGAAAGGAAGCTGGACTTGCCCGCCATGACTATGTCCTGATAGCTGTAGATGAACTGGATGACGGCTCATTTGCATGGCACCATCCGGTTCATGCAGCAACGCGATGGTATAAGTCGAATCAGGAATGGATTTTACCATTTCAGAAAAATTTGGTTTACCGAGCATCATATCATCTACGCCGGCAATGGCGATGAAACTTTCGTTTTGTCGCTTAATGAGAACATGTTCATTGACAAGCATTTGAAATCCCGACTTTTCCATAATATGGCGGTATATATCTGTTCCATATCCACCGTGATCGTGGTTTCCGTAAATACTAAATTTTCCAAGTGGAGCACGAATGCGAGAAAGCTCGTTGGCAACTGCATCAATGTGTGGGTATTTGTTTGGCTCATCTAATAAATCTCCTGTAAACAACACGATATCTGGCTGCAATTCGTTAATTTTTTCGATTGTATAACGAAAGCGATTTAACCCGTAATAATGACCTAAATGAACGTCGCTAAACTGCAAAAGTTTCGTTCCAGTAAACTCTTTCGGAATAAGCGGGTGAGAAATAATATGATGGGTAACGGTTAATTTTGCTGGTTCAATAAAACGAGCGTAACCATAACTGAATGATGTTGCCAAAATTCCCCCAATGCCGGTGATCATCAATTTTTTTAAAAATGTTCGCCGATTCATCTGTTTCATAATGTGCCGTCCTTTCACAATAGCTTTATTATAATGGAAAAAATAAAAAGAGGACAATAGGGCAAAAATAATGTTAGAAAATTTCGTATATTTATAGTAAGATAGAAATGAATGAGTAATCAGTCATTTTTACAAAGGGGGAGAAATATGAACGGCAAAGTAATCATTATTACTGGTGGTTCGAGCGGGATGGGAAAATATATGGCAAAACGGTTTGTGGCAGAAGGTGCGAATGTCGTTATTACGGGAAGACGGCTTGAAGCATTAGAAGAAGCGAAAAAAGAAATCGAATCTCCAAATGGAAAAGTTCTTCCGATTCAAATGGATGTACGTGATCCCGAATTAGTCGCTGAAATGGTAAAACGCACGGATGCGGAATTTGGCAAAATTGATGCACTCATTAACAATGCTGCTGGCAATTTTATTTGTCCTGCGGAGAAGCTATCGATTAATGGTTGGAATAGTGTGATTAATATCGTATTAAACGGTACATTTTACTGTAGCCGTGAGGTCGGAAATTATTGGATTAATAACGGTCAAAAAGGTTCCATTATCAATATAGTCGCTACATATGCTTGGAGAGCTGGTGCAGGTGTTATCCATTCCGCGTGTGCGAAAGCAGGAGTGTTGGCGATGACGAGGACGCTTGCGGTAGAATGGGGACGAAAATATGGGTTCCGCGTCAATGCGATCGCACCTGGGCCAATTGAGCGGACAGGAGGTGCGGAACGGCTTTGGGAATCAGAAGAAGCGGAAAGAAGAACCATTGAAAGTGTTCCATTAGGACGTCTCGGTACACCGGAAGAAATTGCTGCCCTTGCCGCATTTCTTCTTTCTGATGATGCCGCTTACATTAATGGGGAATGTATTACAATGGATGGCGGACAATGGCTCAACCAGCATCCATTTTAAAAAACGTAACATGTATGAGCGGTTTCCTAATATTAGGAAACCGCTCATGTTTTTATCAGATCGGTGCCATTTCATTCGACGCCATCTTTCCAAACCGATGAAAAACCTATCTACCATGGAAGTTTTTCAATATGAACCTCTCTCACCTACATTCCATTTAAGGCGGAGTTTTTTATCTTTATAAAAAACTCCCAATTCTTCCTCCTCTTTGCTTCATTTCGAGGGGGGGAGAAAAATGTTAAAAAAAGATATCGAAGGGAGCACGTATGATATAATATGACAAAGATGGTGTGTGTATAAAAGAGGTGAGTAGGATGGATGCATTAGATGTAATGGCGAATTTGCAAAATGTTTTTCCGTACTATCAAGCGATTTTTAGTGCAGATGAACATTGTGTGATTGGATATGAAGTGCTAGGAAGATACCAATCGGAAACGGGAGTTGTAAGTCTCGGTCCATTTTTTCGCGATGAAACAATACCGGAAGAGTTCCGTTTAGAAGTGGATGAAGTGGTAACAAAAAAAGCACTTGATTATTTTCTGTCCCTCGATGACTATACACTGCTTATTTTTTTAAATCGTGATGTAAATTTATTAATGCTTGACCGTGCTGAGTCATTTTTGCAGCTTCTTCTTCAATATGAAACAAGAGGATTGTCGTTAGAGCGCGTTGTGCTAGAAATTAATGAACACCATTTTAAGGGAGATTTACAGCAATTAAGTCATTTATTAACATATATTCGTACTTATGGAATTAAAATTGCGGTAGACAATATAGGTGAGCATAGCAGTAACTTAGAGAGAATCGGGTTATTGTCACCTGATATTTTGAAAATTGATTTGCACCAATTGCGGACAACTTCCATGTATCAAGCGTATCAAGATGTGATTTATTCCATTTCTCTGCTCGCTCGTAAAATCGGAGCAACGCTTTTATATGAAGATATCGAAACGTCGTTTCAATTGCAATATGCGTGGCGAAACGGAGGACGTTATTACCAAGGGTATTATTTGGCGAAACCATCTGCCGAGCTAGTGCCGCGTGATATGTTGAAAGAGCGTCTGCGTCAAGAATGTCATCATTTTATTCAGCAAGAAAAGAAAAAATTAGAAACGCTTTATCGCATTTCTGAACAGTTTCAGAAACGATTGGCAACACTTTTGGCAAAATATAAGAAAGTATCTAATTTTGATGAACTTATTTCGCTTCTAGCTAATGAGCTAAACGATGTTTGTTTCCGCATTTATGTTTGTGATGAAGACGGGTTTCAACAGTCGGCGAATATGTTTAAGCGCAATGACTGCTGGGAATTGCAGCCGCAATATTACATGAAAAATTGGAGTTGGCGGCCATACTTTTTAGAGAATATTATTCGGATGCGTTCGCGTAAACGCGGGATTCTTTCCGATTTATATGCAGATATCGAAACAGGGGAAACGATTCGTACGTATTCGTATCCAATTGACGATCGGCACTATTTATTTATCGATTTATCATATAGCTATTTATTTGAGCATGATGCTCATTATTAAAATGGTATAAAATTCTTTTCCTCGTGGCAAAGTAAGCATGAGGTGAAGAAACAATGGCACAGTTGACATTTACATTATCAATCATTGCAATTTTAATTGCTGTTATTGGGGCGTATACACATTTCGTCTCGGGCGACAACAAAAATGGCAGGAGGAATTGGATGCTCCTATCCCCGAGAAGGTGCAAGAACATGTATTTTTGCGCAACCCAATTTTTTTGGCGTATATTTCGGCCGGCTTATTAGCTGCGATTGCGATTTTTTATTTAGCATTACGTTATTGGTGAGTCAAAATGAGCAGTCCTATTAGGGAGTGCTCTTTTTTTTATGTTGATGATGCCAGATGATTGGTTTTACGAGCAGCAAGCAAAAAACGAATGATCAAAATCAAAATGCGCTTCGTTGTTATATGCCGGTGATATAAAGCTTTGGGAAATAAGACTTTTTTACGTGTTCAATGAATATATATTTAATTGAGTTTCCAAAGGGGGAATAAAAAATGGGAAAGCAATTACTTCAAACATTATCGCATGAAGAGCAAATATTGCTCCTAGATATTTTGTTTACGCAACAATACGCATTGGATCTTGTTAGTTGTGAACTTGCTGATATAGAAAATGGAGAAAAGCAAGTGGACGAAAAACGGTATCAACAACTTTTACGTTTATACGATCGGCTTCTTCAAGAAACATATGACTTTACGTAGTACTATCGCTTCAAAATAAGCGATAGTTCTTTTTAATAAGAAGACCACATTAAAATATGATAAACTGAAGAAGGGAAAACGCTAAAAGAGAAAGGCGGAAATAGGTATGACAAGTTTGGGGAACAATGAGTTTGCACATATGACAATTGCGCAATTTCTGATCCCTTCGGATAAAGTAGCACACGTTCAACTCGGAAACTATTTAGACCATGCATTATTAGTATTGACGAAAACTGGTTATTCCGCTATTCCTGTATTGGATACTTCATATAAACTTCATGGATTAATTAGTATGACGATGATAATGGACGCGATTTTAGGGTTGGAGCGCATTGAATTTGAACGATTGGAAACGATGAAAGTGGAGGAAGTGATGAATAAAGACATTCCCCGCCTTTTATTGGATGATGATGTTTTGAAAGGAATTGAAGTTATTGTAAATCACCCGTTTGTTTGCGTTGAAAATAAAGATGGATATTTTGAAGGAATTTTTACAAGACGAGAAGTATTAAAGCGATTAAATAAACAGCTGCGGCAACTTAATCATTACCATAAATTATATGAAAAATAAGTTGCGCAAGAAGAAGGACCGTAATGGCATGCAATAAATTAGCAGCTGCTTTCGCTTTATTTTTTGCGCGACTCTTGCTATAAGCTCGTAAAGCTGGAAGCTTCCGCAAGTACAAGCCTTCTATATAAGTTATTGAAAATTCTACTTCTTGTGATCCATTTTTTCGACTGCACTTATGCGTGACGAAGGCAAGTCATTGACTTGCCTTCGTCAGTCGAAAAATCTCTTGATAAAAAGCGCAAAGAACCAAATATCAAGTTGCATTTATATAGAAAGTGCTGCAAGATTCCATTTTATGAATTTATGCTTGTCACCATCATCTTTGTTTTGCTAAAGTAAGAAAATAAGAGCACAAAAGGAGGATGATGTCATGAAAATGATGGATGCGAATGAAATTATTTCTTTTATTCAAAACAGCAAAAAGTCAACACCTGTTAAAGTATACATAAAGGGAAACCTTGAAGGGATTGATTTTGGTCCAAGCGCAAAAACGTTTATTACAGGAAATACTGGTGTTGTTTTTGGGGAATGGCAAGAAATTCAATCGGCATTGGAAGCCAATAAAGAAAAAATTGAGGACTATGTCATTGAAAATGATCGCCGCAATTCCGCGATTCCGCTTCTTGATTTGAAAGGAGTAAAAGCGCGCATTGAGCCAGGCGCCATTATTCGTGATCAAGTCGAAATTGGCGATAATGCGGTTATTATGATGGGTGCTGTCATTAATATCGGTGCCGTCATCGGTGAAGGAACGATGATTGATATGAACGCAGTGCTCGGCGGCCGCGCAACGGTCGGAAAGAATTGCCATGTTGGCGCTGGCGCTGTTTTAGCAGGCGTGATTGAGCCGCCTTCCGCTAAACCAGTGATCGTTGAAGACGATGTAGTGATTGGCGCAAATGCCGTTATTTTAGAAGGCGTTACGGTCGGCAAAGGCGCGGTCGTGGCCGCTGGCGCTATTGTCGTTGAAGATGTGCCGCCGTATACGGTTGTTGCTGGTGTGCCGGCGCGCGTGATTAAGCAAATTGATGAAAAAACAAGAGCAAAAACAGAAATTAAACAAGAACTTCGCCAGTTATAAACATAGCCAAACACAAAAGCTGTCCCATCTTTGGGCCAGCTCTTTTTTCAATGGAGGAGATAGAGATGTCATCAATCAGTCCGTTTGTGGCGATTCGCCGCGATTTGCATAAAATTCCCGAGTTAGGGTTCCAAGAATTTAAGACGCAGCAATATTTATTTCGTTACATTCATGCGTTGCCGCAAGAACGGCTGGAAATCCAAACGTGGAAAACCGGGATTTTTGTAAAAGTAAAAGGAACAGCTCCGCGAAAAATGATCGGCTACCGCACTGATATCGACGGCCTGCCGATTAAAGAGGAAACGGGATTGCCATACAGCTCGGAGCATGAAGGAAACATGCATGCGTGCGGGCACGATGTGCATATGAGCATCGCGCTTGGGCTGCTTACGCATTTTGCCGAGCATCCTATCCAAGATGACTTACTATTTATTTTCCAGCCGGCAGAGGAAGGGCCAGGCGGTGCGAAACCAATGCTTGAAAGTGAGATTATGAAAGTATGGAAGCCGGATATGATACTTGCTTTACATATCGCCCCGGAATATCCGGTTGGCACGATTGCGACGAAAGAAGGATTGCTGTTTGCCAATACGTCGGAACTGTTTATTGATTTGAAAGGAAAAGGCGGGCATGCCGCATTTCCGCACTTGGCGAACGATATGGTTGTTGCTGCCTGCTCGCTTGTTACGCAGCTTCAGTCTATCGTTGCGCGCAATGTCGATCCGCTTGACAGTGCTGTTATTACAATTGGAAAAATTTCAGGCGGTACAGTACAAAATGTGATTGCAGAGCATGCGCGCTTGGAAGGAACGATTCGCACATTGTCGGTGGATTCGATGAAAAAAGTGAAAGAGCGGATTGAAGCGATGGTCAGTGGAATAAAAATGGCGTATCAATGCGAGGCGGAAATTGACTACGGTTCCATGTACCATCAAGTTTATAATGATCCGGAGTTAACGACGGAATTTATACAGTTTGCTGAAAATTATCAGGGGATTCGATTCATTCGCTGCAAAGAAGCGATGACCGGAGAAGACTTTGGGTATATGCTTGCAGAAATCCCAGGATTTATGTTTTGGCTTGGCGTCGATTCTCCCTATGGGTTGCATCATGCGAAGTTGACTCCAAACGAAGCGGCAATTGATCAGGGGATTTCGTTTTTAATATCGTACATTACGTGGAAAGGAAACAATTAATTTATTGTATAGTTCCACCTTCCTTAAGGCACATTATGTGTATGAGGAGGTGGATTGCTATGCCGAAAATTGGTGTAGAACATTCGTTAACAAGCGTACAAGAAGCATTAAAAGCGAAAGGATACGAAGTCATCCCGCTTCGAGGGGAAAATGATGCAAAGGGCTGTGATTGCTGCGTAATTACTGGCCAAGATGCTAATGTCATGGGCATTCAAAATACAGTTACAGCTGGCCCTGTGATCGAAGCGAGCGGTCTAACTGCAGAAGAAATTTGTCAAAAAGTTGAAGAAAAATTACGCTAATGGCTGACGGGCTGTCCGTACCAACAGCCCGTTTTTTGTCGATGAGAATGAAAAGATAGCAACTGGTTCGAGCAAAGATAAACTCAATGTTGTTTCGGTTCATATGCCACGTTCGGAAAATGATTTAGACATAGAACTTGTCAAAAAAGTAGCGGAAGAACACGGCATTACGCAACCAATTTTAGTCGATAACGAACATAAAATTACAGATGCATTTGAAAATCAATATGTTCCAGCTTATTATGTATTTGATGCCGAAGGAAAACTTCGCCATTTCCAAGCTGGCGGAAGCGGCATGAAAATGTTAGAAAAGCGTGTGAACCGTGTATTAGAAGAAAACGAAAAAACACAACAATAACGGGAGAAAGAGGAACGAAAGCACGATGATTTCGTTCCTTTTTTATTGCATTAAAACAGCTGTTCCGAAATAAGGGAACAGCTGTTTTATTATATTTCCATAATGATTGGCAAAATCATCGGTCTTCGTTTTGTTTTTTCGTATAAGAACGGAGCAAGCGTATCCGTAATTTCATTTTTGATTTCCGACCATTGATTGGTTTTGCGCTCGAGCACTTTTTCAAGATGTTTCGTAATGAGCGCTTGTGCATCGTTAATTAAATCACTAGATTCACGCATGTAGACAAATCCGCGCGAAATAATATCTGGACCAGCCGCGATTTTAAAATCTTTCATATTAATGCTTACAACAACGATGACAAGACCTTCTTCTGACAAAATGCGGCGGTCACGCAAGACGATGTTGCCGATGTCGCCGACGCCGCTGCCATCAATATAAACAGAACCGGACGGAATTTTGCCAACGATGCGAGCGTCATTTTCACTTAGTCCAAGCACTTCGCCATTATCCATGATAAAGCAATTTTCTTCTGGCACTCCACAATCGATCGCTAGCTTTGCATGCATTTTTGCATGCGGTATTCTCCGTGAATCGGCATGAAATATTTCGGTTTCATCAAGCGAATCATTAATTTTTGTTCTTCTTGTCCACCGTGTCCAGATGTGTGAATATCGTTTAGCGGGCCATGAATGACTTCGGCGCCAGCGCGATAAAGCATATTAATCGTTCGATTTACACTTACCGTATTGCCCGGAATTGGGGAAGAAGAAAATACGACCGTATCGCCAGGAATAATTTGAATTTGCCGATGGGTGCCATTGGCGATGCGCGATAATGCTGCCATTGGCTCGCCTTGGCTGCCGGTACATAAAATTGTCACGCGATTGGCAGGAAGGCGGTTAATTTCGTTTGCATCCACAAAAGTATCTTTAGGACATTTAATGTAACCGAGCTCTTGTCCGATTTCAATCGCCGCCTCCATGCTTCTTCCGAATACAGCAATTTTTCGGTTGTTCATCACAGCTGCTTCCGTTACTTGCTGCAGCCGATGAATGTTGGAGGCAAATGTCGCAAAAATAATCCGTCCTTGCACTTTACGGAAAATATCATGTATGCTTTCCCCAACGCGACGTTCAGACATGGTGAAGTGTGGAATTTCACTATTCGTGCTGTCGGAAAGTAGACAAAGGACCCCTTTTTTGCCGATTTCCGCCATTTTGGTTAAGTTTGCAGGCTCACCGACCGGTGTAAAGTCGAACTTAAAGTCCCCTGTATGAACAATTTGCCCTACAGGTGTTTTGACAACAACTCCATAACTGTCAGGAATGCTGTGAGTTGTTCGGAAAAATGTCACCGCTGTTTTTTGAAAGCGAATGACATCGTCTTCGCGAATTTCAATAAGTTTCGCTTGTCGGAGAAGTCCATGCTCCTCAAGCTTGTTGCGGATTAACCCTAACGCTAATTTTCCGCCGTAGATTGGAATATTCACTTGCTTTAGCAAGTATGGAATTCCGCCAATATGATCCTCGTGCCCGTGAGTAATAAATAATCCTTTTACTTTCTCTGCGTTTTTTACTAAATACGTGTAATCGGGAATGACATAATCAATTCCGAGCAGCTCATCTTCAGGAAATTTAATTCCTGCATCGATAACAATAATTTCATCTTGAAATTGTACACCATATGTATTTTTCCCGATTTCACCTAATCCGCCGAGAGCAAATACGCCAACTTGATGATCACTTAAAAATTTCATACTCAAATCTCCAATACTTTAAAATCTGGATTTTTCTTTTCATATTCTAAATGAGCGCCCTCTAACGGCTGAATATACTCAATATTCATGGTGTGTCCTTGCAATTTTTGGCGTACTTCCCGTTCTGATTCCGCTTCAATATATAGCGTTTTTGTTTTTTCTCTCACAGGCACTTCATCAGGATTTTCTTGGTAAAACACTTTGAAAATCATTCTAAAACCTCTCCTTATGAACGATTATTTCTTTAACTTTTTTATTATATATAAAATAAGGGCAGTTTTCATGTTTTTTCATTTCATAACATAAAATACAGAAGGGGAATATAGGAAAAAAGCATTAGCTTTTACCATTTTTGACGAATTTTGATCCTTTCATTCGCATGTTTTTAGAAAGAAGCCCTTCATGAAAGAAGGGCTCTTATCGTAAACGGTTAGGCGATCGATTTTTTTCGGAGCAAATCTTTCCATTGTTGAAGAAGCTTTCTTTTCAGCTTTTTCAACATTTTTCATCACTCCTTACTTCTTATTGTACTCATTTCTTGGCGAAAGTAAATGTTCTTCCTATATTATATTATATGTTAACAAAGGCTTGTTTTTCGCGGATAAAAGTGGAATGAAGCCGAGAAGTGATTTGACATTTTCGGTTTTTTTCAGTACGGTAAGGGTGAAAAAAATGAGATTTTGCATTAAGGGGAAGAGATTGTGAAAAAGAAAATAGTATTTTTTGATATTGATGGAACGCTGCTTGATGAACAAAAAAATCTTCCTGTTTCGACAGTAAGAGCGGTTCAAGAGTTGAAAAAAGCTGGTGTTTATGTAGCGATTGCCACGGGAAGAGCGCCATTTATGTTTGCCAATTTGCGAAAGCAGCTAGGAATTGATTCTTTTGTCAGTTTTAACGGCCAATACGTAGTATTTGAAGGGAATGTCATTTATAAACATCCACTTCATCGGCAAAAATTGCATGAGCTAAAGGAAGAAGCGCATAGAAATGGTCATCCGCTCGTTTTATGAATGTGAATGAAATGAAAGCAAGCATGGAAGATCATCCATATATTCACAACAGTATGGGGAGCTTGAAATTTCCTCATCCTCCGTTTGATCCGCTTTATTACGAAAATGAGGACATTTATCAAGCGCTCTTATTTTGCAAAGCGGAAGAAGAACAAATGTATGTAAAAGCATATCCGGAATTTCGTTTTGTCCGTTGGCATAATGTGTCAACTGATGTGCTGCCAGTAGGAGGGTCGAAAGCTGAAGGAATTCGGCGAATGATCGAGAAACTCGACATTGCGAAAGAAGATGTATACGCGTTTGGAGATGGGTTGAACGATATAGAAATGTTGAAGTTTGTTGGAACTGGTGTTGCGATGGGCAATGCGCACGAAGAAGCAAAAAAAGTGGCTGACTTCGTTACGAAATCGGTCGGAGAGGAAGGAATATTATACGGATTAAAGCAGCTTGAATTAATTAAATAAGGGGCATATCCCGGTGCGGGATATAGCCCTTCTTTTCATTTATCGTTCGATAGGGATCGCGTTGTCAGGTACTTTAAACGGATTTTTTGGATCAATATGATCATAAAACATGATGCCGTTTAAGTGGTCGATTTCGTGTTGAAATACAATGGCAGGCAACCCTTTTAACCGAAGTGTTACTTCTTTACCTTCAAGCGTTGTCCCTGTTACGGTAATGCGGGCATAGCGCGGCACATATCCTGGAACGTTCCGATCGACAGATAAACATCCTTCTCCGCTCGTTAAATAGCATTGTTGAACAGAATGGCTCACAATTTTTGGATTAAATAACGCATAGCTATATAAAGTACCTTTTTCATCCGTTACATGGACGGCAATCATTCGTTTTGATACATTAATTTGTGGAGCTGCCAGCCCAATTCCCGGGCGTAATCCATATTTTTCTGCAAGCTCAGGGTTTTGGCTCATTTTTACATAATCAAGAAGGCTTTGTAAAACTTGTTTATCTTCTTCTGATGGAGGAAGAGAAACAGGTTCAGCCACTTTTCGTAGCGTTGGATGCCCTTCTTTAATAATATCTTTCATGGTAATCATCACGTTTTCACTCCTTGTAGACGTTGATGTCTGAATTAAGTCTAACAAAAATCGACTTTGAACGTAAACTAAAATGAAAATGGATGTGCCCGAAAGGAAGGAGAAACGTTGTTCAAAGCAATAAAGCGGTGTATTTGGTTAATCGTGGTGTTATTTTTGGTTACTAGCTGCAATGAACTTGCCAACGAGGAAGTTTTATCAGCTTTTCAAAAGATAGGCAAGTATGAAAACAGTGTAGTCGAGCAACAAGAAAAACTGAGCGGATTAGAACAAAAACAAAACCAGTTGTATGATCGTATTATGTCGTATGGGATAAAGCGGTTTACAAAGGTGGTGCAATTATCGAAAGAATCATTGGAGCTAATAGAAGAACGGGACAAACATATTGAAAAAGAATATAAAGCGATTCAATCAGCAAAACAACAAATAAATACGATCAAGAAAAATATTGACCAACTTCGTGATGAAAATATAAGAAGACAAGTAAACCGTTTAGTAAACATTGCGGAGAAACGTTATGAAACATATGGCAATTTGTATCTTCATTATAAAGAATTGCTTTCATTGGAAAAAGAGCTTTATACTTTATTACAAAATAAATATGTGACACCGGAACAGTTACAACAACAAATTAATCGTATAAATGAACAATATAAAGAATTGGTTAGTATAAACGATCAGTTTAATGAATATACGGAAAAATATAATAAAGAAAAGAAGCGATTATATAACGTGTGGAAATAAATGTTTGTTGCGATAGAGGCTATATTTTCATAGCCTTTTTTATTTTATGAAAAAAATATAAAACAGATATAATACAGATTAAACCGTTGTAATATAACAGGTTTTGTACAGTTGTTTTTTATACCAAAAATATCCATTTACATTGAAAAAATACCGCTAAATCAAAGTGATTGACGTCTAGGTAAAGAAGGTGTAAACTTAAACATGTAGATGGAATTGTACTAATAAAAATGATCAAATGATTAATACAGGTATTCTAACGACATTTTTTCCGTTTATGCCGTGGAACAAAGGTTACCGCTTTTTATTTATTCATGATTTTGGGTAAATTAATGCTGTATGGACCAATGTTATGAGTTGACTTTATTTTTTAAATTATGAAAGGTAGAGGTGGATCAAATGGGTGCAAAAAAATCCCAATTTAAGTTTAATTTTAAGGAACAGCTTGAAAAATTGAGGAACAATTTCCGACATTTCAAATTTTAAATGAAGAAGGGGAAGTAGTAAACGAAGCGGCAATGCCGGACTTAAGCGATGATCAACTAAAAGAATTGATGCGCCGCATGGTATACACACGCGTTCTTGACCAACGTTCTATTTCATTAAACCGCCAAGGGCGTTTAGGCTTTTACGCACCAACGGCAGGGCAAGAAGCGAGCCAAATTGCGAGCCATTTTGCGTTAGAGAAAGAAGATTTCATTTTGCCTGGATACCGTGATGTTCCGCAACTTATTTGGCACGGACTTCCGCTTTATCAAGCGTTTTTATTCTCACGTGGGCACTTCCACGGCAACCAAATTCCGGAAGGGGTAAACGCATTGCCGCCACAAATTATTATCGGTGCCCAATACATTCAAGCAGCAGGTGTTGCTTTAGGATTGAAAAAACGCGGCAAAAAGGCAGTAGCAATTACATACACAGGTGACGGCGGTACATCGCAAGGAGATTTCTACGAAGGAATCAACTTTGCTGGAGCATTTAAAGCACCGGCGATTTTCGTTGTCCAAAACAACCGCTTTGCTATTTCTACTCCTGTTGAAAAACAAACAGTAGCGAAAACACTTGCTCAAAAAGCGGTGGCGGCTGGAATTCCTGGCATTCAAGTTGACGGTATGGACCCATTAGCCGTATATGTAGCTGTACGTGCTGCTCGCGAGCGTGCGATTAACGGCGAAGGTCCAACGCTTATTGAAACTTTATGTTTCCGTTACGGTCCGCATACGATGTCAGGAGACGATCCTACTCGTTATCGCACGAAAGAATTGGAAAATGAATGGAGAAAAAAGACCCGCTTGTTCGTTTCCGTAAGTTTTTAGAAAACAAAGGCTTATGGAGTGAAGAAGAAGAAAACAAAGTGATTGAACAAGCAAAAGAAGAAATTAAAGAGGCGATTAAAAAAGCGGACGAAACACCAAAACAAAAAGTAACCGATTTGATTAGCATCATGTATGAAGAGTTGCCATTTAACTTGAAAGAACAGTATGAAATTTACAAAGAGAAGGAGTCGAAGTAAGCCATGGCGCAAATGACAATGATTCAAGCAATCACGGATGCGTTGCGCATCGAACTAAAAAATGACCCAAATGTATTAATATTTGGGGAAGACGTTGGAGTAAACGGCGGCGTATTCCGGGCAACAGAAGGATTGCAAGCTGAGTTTGGGGAAGACCGCGTTTTCGATACACCTCTTGCCGAATCGGGAATTGGCGGTCTTGCCATCGGGTTGGCGTTGCAAGGATTCCGTCCTGTTCCAGAAATTCAATTCTTTGGTTTTGTATATGAAGTAATGGATGCCATTTGCGGTCAAATGGCGCGTATCCGCTACCGCACTGGCGGTCGTTATAATGTCCCGATTACGATTCGCTCACCATTTGGCGGCGGCGTGCATACACCGGAATTGCACTCTGATAGCTTAGAAGGCTTAGTTGCGCAACAACCTGGGTTAAAAGTAGTCATTCCTTCTACTCCTTATGATGCGAAGGGATTGCTTATTTCTGCGATCCGTGACAACGATCCAGTTATTTTCTTAGAGCACTTGAAGCTGTATCGTTCGTTCCGCCAAGAAGTACCAGAAGGAGAATATACGATTCCGATCGGTAAAGCAGATATTAAACGCGAAGGAAAAGATATCACGATTATCGCTTATGGTGCAATGGTGCACGAATCGTTAAAAGCAGCTGCTGAATTAGAAAAAGAAGGCATCTCCGCAGAAGTGGTTGACCTGCGGACTGTTCAACCATTAGATATTGAAACAATCATTGGTTCTGTAGAAAAAACAGGACGTGCGATCGTTGTACAAGAAGCACAAAGACAAGCAGGAATTGCTGCAAACGTTGTAGCAGAAATTAATGAACGTGCGATTTTAAGCTTAGAAGCTCCTGTATTGCGCGTTGCTGCTCCGGATACGGTATATCCGTTCTCACAAGCGGAGTCTGTATGGTTGCCTAACTTCAAAGATGTCATTGAAACAGCGAAAAAAGTCATTAACTTCTAAACATTAGGTGAGAGGAAGGGGAAATTGCCTTCTTCCTCTTTTCCCATACTTTTTTGAAAAGACAATAGGAGGTCGACAAACAGTGGCATTTGAATTTAAGTTGCCGGATATCGGTGAAGGTATTCATGAAGGGGAAATCGTCAAATGGTTTGTCAAACCTGGCGATGAAGTAAATGAAGATGATGTATTGTGTGAAGTGCAAAACGATAAAGCGGTTGTAGAAATCCCATCCCCTGTGAAAGGTAAAGTATTAGAAATTTTAGTAGAAGAAGGAACGGTTGCAACGGTTGGCCAAACGTTAATCACATTAGATGCGCCTGGATATGAGAATATGACGTTTAAAGGCCAAGAACAAGATGAGCCAAAACAGCAGGAAAAACCGCAAGAAGTGTCGAAAGAAGAAAAGAGCGAAGCGGCAGCTAAACAAGCAGAACCGGCTAAGCAGCAGGAAGTGGATCCAAACCGTCGCGTGATCGCAATGCCTTCCGTGCGCAAATATGCCCGTGAAAAAGGGGTCGACATCCGTCTTGTTCAAGGTACAGGAAAAAATGGCCGCGTCCTAAAGAGCGATATCGATGCGTTCCTTGCTGGTGGCACGGCAGTCGAGCAAAAAGAAGAGGCACCTGCAGCGAAAGCAGAAGAAAAAGCAGCGGCAGCTACTGCGGCACAACAACCAGTTGTGCTTGAAGGAGAATTCCCGGAAACTCGCGAGAAAATGAGCGGTATCCGTCGCGCGATTGCCAAAGCGATGGTCAATTCGAAACATACAGCACCACACGTTACATTAATGGACGAAGTAGATGTGACAAAACTGGTAGCGCATCGCAAAAAGTTCAAAGAAATCGCAGCGGAAAAAGGAATCAAGCTTACTTTCTTACCGTATGTTGTAAAAGCTTTAACATCGGCGTTGCGTGAGTTTCCAGTTTTAAATACATCGATTGATGATGAAACGGAAGAAGTGATTCATAAACATTACTACAACATTGGTATTGCTGCTGATACAGACAGAGGATTGCTCGTTCCTGTTATTAAACATGCGGACCGCAAGCCGATCTTTGCCCTTGCCAAAGAGATTAATGAGCTTGCAGCAAAAGCACGTGAAGGAAAATTGGCTCCACATGAAATGAAAGGTGCTTCTTGCACGATTACGAATATCGGTTCTGCCGGCGGCCAATGGTTTACTCCGGTCATTAATCATCCAGAAGTAGCTATTCTTGGCATTGGACGCATTTCCGAAAAACCAATTGTCCGCGACGGTGAAATAGTTGTTGCTCCAGTATTAGCATTATCATTAAGCTTTGACCACCGCATGATTGACGGTGCAACAGCGCAAAAAGCATTAAATCACATTAAACGTCTATTAAATGACCCAGAATTATTATTAATGGAGGCGTAAAAACGATGGTAGTTGGCGATTTTGCAATTGAAACGGAAACGCTTGTCGTTGGAGCGGGTCCTGGTGGTTATGTAGCAGCTATTCGCGCTGCACAGTTAGGGCAAAAAGTAACGATTGTTGAAAAAGGAAATCTTGGCGGAGTATGCTTAAATGTCGGATGTATTCCATCTAAAGCGCTCATCTCCGCAAGCCATCGCTATGTTGAAGCGAAACATTCAGAAGACATCGGAATTAAAGCAGAAAACGTAACCGTCGATTTTTCTAAAGTGCAACAATGGAAAGCAAGCGTCGTGAAAAAATTAACGAGCGGCGTGGAAGGATTGCTAAAAGGAAACAAAGTCGAAATCGTACGCGGAGAAGCGTATTTTGTTGATGCGAATACGGTGCGTGTTATCAATGGTGATAGCGCGCAAACATATACGTTTAAAAACGCAATTATTGCAACAGGCTCTCGTCCGATCGAACTTCCTGGCTTTAAATTTTCCAATCGCGTGCTTGATTCCACAGGCGCGCTCAGTCTGCAGGAAGTTCCAAAATCGCTTGTCGTAATCGGCGGAGGTTATATCGGAACAGAATTAGGAACAGCGTATGCTAACTTTGGAACAAAAGTAACCATCATTGAAGGAGCAGATGAAATTTTATCTGGTTTCGAAAAACAAATGACTGCAATTGTTAAACGCCGCTTAAAGAAAAAAGGGGTAGAAATCTTTACTAACGCTCTTGCTAAGGGAGTCGAAGAGCGCGAAGACGGTGTGACAGTAACCTTTGAAGTAAAAGGCGAAACGAAAACAATTGATGCAGACTATGTGCTTGTGACGGTCGGACGCCGTCCGAACACGGATGAGCTTGGCTTAGAACAAATCGGCATTAAATTGACAGACCGCGGCTTAATTGAAATTGACAAACAATGCCGGACAAGCGTTCCAAACATTTATGCCATCGGTGATATCGTCCAAGGTCCACCGCTTGCCCATAAAGCATCATATGAAGGAAAAATCGCCGCCGAGGCGATTGCCGGAAAACCGTCTGAAATCGATTATTTAGCTATTCCGGCAGTGGTCTTCTCCGAGCCTGAATGCGCATCTGTCGGTTATTTTGAGCAACAAGCGAAAGATGAAGGCATCGATGTAGTAACGGCGAAATTCCCATTTGCAGCAAACGGCCGCGCCCTTTCGTTGAATGACACAGACGGCTTTATGAAACTTGTCGTTCGCAAAGAAGATGGCGTTGTGATCGGAGCGCAAATCGTTGGTCCAAACGCTTCTGACATGATTGCAGAGCTTGGTCTTGCGATTGAAGCAGGAATGACTGCGGAAGATATCGCTTTGACGATTCATGCTCACCCAACATTGGGTGAAATAGCGATGGAAGCTGCGGAAGTTGCCCTCGGCACTCCAATTCATATTATCAGTAAATAATGAAGAGAAAAGGATATCCTAGCTAGGATATCCTTTTCTTTCTTCTTGTCCCATTTAGAAATAATATTTTTCCTTGCCTGTTCATATTGTTATGGTAAAGGAGAAGCGAGGGATGATCGATGAAAGAGTATATAGCATTTTTACTGCAAATGATCATTTGGAGCAGCTTTTCGCTTATTGAATGGCTATCAGGACGCGACCGTCCGTTTTTTAAAGGGATGATGCTTTGTGTATTTTTATATATCGCGTTTTTATTGGCCCGAAAAATCGGTTTACGCACCCGAAAAGCATTGTGGACAACGACGTTGACAGCAGCAATGTATTTTACTTGTCAACATTTTGTGTGGGAGGCGCTTCAATAGGGGGAAATAAAAAAACGACAGCCTAGTGCCACCGTTTTAAAAAACGATAGCTTAGTGCCACCGTTTTAAAAAACGATAGCTTAGTGCTACCGTTTGTAATAATACATAATTCTGCCGTTGAATAGGTGAAGTTCCCCTTCCAATTTTTTCGCTAGAAACTTACAAAATTCGTTTGCTTTCCCTTTATCTCCGTGTGTTGCCCCATTTGGCAATGTAATTTGAATAAATGATTCTTCAGTTTCACCATTATTTGATCCAACACCGACGATAATCGTCCGATAACGGTGCCCGTCACCTTTTAAATAAAACCACTTTCCTTTTCCTTCATCTGTTTCTATAAGCTGATAAGGAAATGCAGCTTGTTGATACGCCCATCCAAGCTGTTCACCTGTTTTTTTCATCATATCTTGATAATATTGAAACAATTGTTTTACTTCTTCTAATGTGACCGCTTTCTGTTTGGATGCCGGAACAAGCTTTATGTATGCATGTGCTGCCAATGCCATCACCTCTATTGTTAACATCCCATTTTTTTCTATTGTATCATTTTTACGTAAGAGATGCTATTGATTTTAACATATTTTAGAATTATAATAATATTCAGTATATTTATAAGGGGGGATTTTATGAATTTATTTGAAAGGCTATATGATGAGTATGAGAAAGTAAAAGTTCGGTTTGTTGGATTTACGTCAAAGGATATTCGCTATGATTTTGGGATTGTGTATACGAATATGTTTTTTGGCAAACCTCTTGTTATTTGCATGCAAACAGGCCGCTCCACTCTCCTCGATCCAAAAGATGTAGAAAACCACGAGTATTTGCAAAAAATTTTCCGCATCGATACGAAAGAGCAAGCTGCTGATTTAGCGGAGTTCTTCTCAGTTGTCCTTCCATTCTCATCGGTTCATCCTGAATATGAGTATTAATAAGCGAGTATGGTTACTCGCTTTTTTGATGAGTAAAAATTAAATGTGACATACAGATTAAGTGTTGACAGCATAAATGTGATATATTATTATTGAATTAGCTAATAAATATATCATCATAAAGGAGTTTTGGGGATGGGCACAATTGTATGTCAAACATGTGGTGCGACGATTGCACATTTTGAAGATGAAAAAGTGACAACGCTTTACGGAAAATGCTGCGGATGCGATTGCGACGAGGCTGAAGAAGAAGGAGAATAAAGAAAAGGTCAAACGATGGGGGAAGGTTTGGACATAGCGCGCATGTGAAAGGGGCACATGCGCGCATTTATTTTTTGGATAAAAAAAAGCGTAAGCTAACTTGCTTACGCTTTTTTAACTTTCCCTGCTCTCAAAGGTGGGAGAAGTTCAACGGATTGGCTTATGTTCTTTAATGACACGCAATGTTTGTAACGTATCGTCCTCTGGCCCTTGCACCGGCAGACCGACTTCTAAGTTCTTTTTGATATAGTTTAAATTTTCTTCGGTAATAATTTCTCCAGGAATAAAAATCGGAATTCCTGGCGGATAAACCATAATAAATTCAGCAATAATCCGTCCTGCTGATTCTTCAAATGGGACAATTTCCGTTTCCGCGTAGAATGCATCACGCGGAGTTAATGCGAGAGTAGGGATGTCTGGCAATAATACTTTTGGTTTTACTCCTTTCGCCGCCTGATGGCGAAATTGTTCAGATAAATGGCGAAGGGCATTAACAAGCGCGTTCGTTTCCCGCTCTGTGTCGCCAGGTGTAATAATGCATAAAATGTTGTATAAATCGGATAATTCTACTTCAATGTTGTACATTTCGCGCAGCCATTTCTCGACGTCATATCCCGTTAAGCCTAGTTCTTTGACAGAGATGGTAAGCTTGGTTGGATCGTAATCATATGTTGCTTCCGTTCCTAGAATTTCTCTTCCGACACAATAAAGATAAGGGATTTCGTTTATTTGTTGCCGAGTCTTTTCGGCAAGCTGAATAGTTTTTTCAAAATGTTCCCGTCCTTGTGTAGCAAGCCATTTGCGTGCAACATCTAAAGAGGCTAACAACAAATAAGAAGTAGATGTTGTCGTTAGCATGCTTAAAATAGCTTGTACGTGTTTTGCGGATACGAGCCCTTCACGCACGTTTAAAATAGAGCTTTGCGTCAAAGAGCCACCTAGTTTATGGACGCTTGTTGCAGCCATATCCGCTCCGGCCTGCATGGCGGAAAGCGGAAGATCTTCATGAAAATGAATATGGACACCATGCGCCTCATCAACGAGAACAGGAACGTGGTAAGAATGAGCGATTTCAACAATTTTCTTTAAATCGCCAGAGATACCAAAATATGTTGGATTAATAACGAGAACACCTTTTGCATCGGGATGTTGCTTAAGTGCTTTTTCTACTGATTCCGGTGTAATTCCGTGTGAAATCCCGAGTTCCTTATCAATTTCCGGATGAATGAAAATCGGTATTGCACCAGAAAAGACAATGGCAGACATGATCGATTTATGCACGTTACGCGGAACGATGATTTTGTCGCCAGGCCCAACTACTGACATCACCATTGCCATAATGGCACCGCTTGTTCCTTGGACAGAAAAAAATGTATAATCAGCCCCAAATGCCTCAGCGGCTAACTCTTGAGCGCGCTTGATAATGCCTTTTGGGTGGTGAAGATCATCAAGAGGACCGATATTAATCAAATCCATCGATAGCGCATTTTCTCCAATAAAATCACGAAACTCATGGTCCATCCCTGCGCCTTTTTTATGGCCAGGAATATGAAATTGAATAGGGTTTTTCTTAATATGCTCTAATAGACCAGTGAACAATGGTGTTTCAAACTGTGACAATGTTTTTTCACACCTCTTTTTGCATAAAAATAAAACAAATGCATTATAGCATTTATTTTTTTATTTGCAAAGCATTATTTAATCATTAATGAATGTGAAATTTTTTACTACACATAAATTGAGAATAAAAAAGGAAAATAGGCATGTCAACAAGAAACATAGTATACTAGATTAAAAGGAGGGACAAAAATGATTTGGAAAACAAGAGTAACGGAATTGCTTGGAATTACATATCCTATTATTCAAGGAGGACTTGCTTATTTAGCTTACTCTGATTTAGCAGCCGCGGTTTCTAACGCCGGAGGCTTAGGACAAATTACGGCGATGTCGCTGGGAAGCCCGGAGCGATTGCGCGAGGAAATTCGCAAAGTAAAAGAAAAAACAGACCGTCCTTTCGGAGTGAACTTTGCGATTGGACAACATGGCCGCCCTTTTCAACATATGCTCGAAGCCGCATTGGAAGAAGGAGTGCCAGTCGTTTCCGTCACAGGTGGGAATCCGGCCCCGTTTTTTGAACAGCTAAAAGGAACCAACGTGAAAAAACTGGTGCTGGTTGCCGCTGTTCGCCAAGCCGTAAAAGCGGAGGAACTTGGCGCGGACGCTGTCATGGTAGTGGGTCAAGAAGGCGGTGGTCATTTAGGAAAATACGATATAGGAACATTTGTTCTTGTCCCAAAGTAGTGGAATCCGTTTCTATCCCTGTTATTGCTTCGGGAGGCATCGGAGACGGCCGCGGGTTGATGGCGGCATTAGCGCTTGGCGCAGAAGGAATTGAAATGGGAACGAGATTTATTGCTACAAAAGAGTGTGTTCATGCCCATCCGATCTATAAAGAGATGCTTGTTAACGGCTCTGAATATGATACCGTTGTGATTAAACGCAGTTTAGGAGCACCCGGTCGTGCCATTGCCAATGAATGGACGAAAAAAATTTTAGAAATAGAAGAACAAGGCGGGACATATGAACAACTAAAAGAATATATTAGTGGGGAAGCGAATCGCCGTTTTATTTATGAAGGAAAAATAAACGAAGGTTTTGCATGGGCTGGACAAGTGATGGGATTAATTAAAGATGTGCCAACAGTGGCAGAATTGTTTGAGCGAATGATTAACGAGGCGGAACAAATCCGGCGCAGATGGGCAAACTAATGCTGGAGGTGTCGGTGATGAATTATTCTTACCCGTTTTCTTACGACTGGTCAACGCAAGAAATTATTGATGTTATCAAATTTTTCGAAGCGATTGAAACTGTTTACGAAAAAGGAATGGAACGGGAAAAGCTTATGAACATTTATCGTCGCTTTAAAGAAATTGTTCCGAGTAAAAGTGAAGAAAAAAAACTATGTGATGAATTTGAACAAGCAAGCGGATATTCGTCCTATCGCGTCATGAAGAAAGCGAAAGAAGCACAAAACGGCGATTGGATTAGAATGGAATAACATGGTAAAAAAAGTAGACGAATACACAAATTTGTTGCATACCCCCCTTTTCTAACATAATATATATAAAACAAAATAAGTATCAGAAAATTCAGGTATTTATATGACGGTTTTTCGGGGATTATATGGAAAGGGGTGCCCATGCTCATGAAAAGAACAATGAATTCTGTAAAGCGTGCGGACGGGGATAAGCGAATAGCGGTATTACGTCTTGAATTAGATTATGAATTAGCGACTCTTTATGAGGCGATGATGGAAAACGATGAAGAAAAGAAAAAAGAGTGTAAACGGAGATTAGAAAAGTTACGTCAAGAGTTAATGCGCCTTCAAGTATAACAGAACATTCAAGGCGAACCACACCAACGGTTCGTTTTTTTCTTGAGCGATATAGGCACCTCTTTTTCTTTACGGGGGATTCCGATGTATTATATGCTAATTACATACGCTGCAGAAATCAGGAGGATGAATATGCAGGAAAAATGGAAAGAAATAGATGAGTGTATCCGACAATGGATAAAGGAAGCGGGAACAAGAATTCTCGCTACATTTGATAAAAAGTTGACGATCGAAACAAAATCACATCGAAATGATTTAGTGACGAATGTGGACCGCGAAGTAGAGCAATTTTTTATTGAAAAAATAAGAAAAACGTTTCCCGGCCATCACGTGTTAGGTGAAGAGGGATTCGGTGATGAAATTGCAACGCTTCAAGGGATTGTTTGGATTATCGATCCGATTGATGGTACGATGAATTTTATTCATCAAAAACGAAACTTTGCCATTTCAATTGGGGTTTTTGAAAATGGGGTAGGAGTTCTTGGGTATGTATACGATGTCGTACATGATGAACTATATGCGGCACGAAAAGGAGAAGGAGCTTTTCTTAATGATCAACCGCTGGCGCGTTTAGAGCCGGTATCTGTTTCCGAAGCCATTATTTCCTTAAATGCAACGTGGATAACTGAAAATAAACGAATTGATCCAAATGTATTAGCTCCGCTTGTAAAAGATGCGAGGGGAACGCGTTCGTACGGATCGGCTGCGTTAGAAATGGCATACGTTGCAGCGGGACGTTTAGATGCATATATTACGATGAGGTTGTCGCCGTGGGATTTTGCCGGCGGACTTGTGCTTGTTCAAGAAGTCGGTGGCATCGTGACAAATTTATACGGCGAGCCGCTTAATTTGCTTACAAAAAACTCTGTATTTGTTTCAAAGCCAGGATTGCATGAAGAAATTTTGCAAAAATATATACATCGCTGAAAACGGGACAAATCATTCGGTTGTCCCGTTTTTAAAGCATTCCTTTTTCTCGCATTCGTTTTTTTCGGGCAAATCCGATGCCGATAATTATGAATAAAGCGATAATTGAAATAATAATACCAATCATACTTTTTTCCGCAATAAAAATGCCGATGGCCATGATTGCTATTACTGCAAATATAGCCAATAGAAACGATACAGGCTGAAATTGTTTCATCCCAATCCCCTCTTTCATATTGTTTATCGGTTTTTCTTTAGTCTACACGAAAACATACCGCTTTTCTATCCTCTTTATGATATAATAAACGAGCAATTTACGTATAGGAGTGACTAACATTGACAAGAAGAGAAGATCTTCGTAATATTGCCATTATTGCTCACGTTGATCATGGTAAAACAACGTTAGTCGATCAATTGCTGCGTCAATCGGGAACGTTTCGTGCCAATGAACATGTCGAGGAACGCGCATTAGATCGAAACGATTTAGAAAGAGAACGCGGGATTACCATTTTAGCCAAAAATACAGCGATTCGTTATAAAGGAATGCGCATTAATATTTTAGATACGCCAGGACATGCCGATTTCGGCGGGGAAGTAGAACGAATTATGCGGCTTGTGGATGGTGTTTTGCTTGTCGTTGACGCGTATGAGGGGTGTATGCCGCAAACGCGCTTTGTGCTGAAAAAGGCGCTCGAACAACAGCTTACTCCCATTGTCGTTATCAATAAAATTGACCGGGAGTTTGCGCGACCAGAGGAAGTGGTCGATGAAGTCATCGATTTATTTATCGAATTAGGCGCGTCGGAAGATCAGCTTGAGTTTCCGGTTGTATACACGTCAGCATTAAACGGTACGGCAAGTTTGGACCCTCACAAACAAGAAGCGGATATGACCGCATTGTTCGAAACGATTATTAAGCATATTCCTGCACCGATTGATAATCGGGAAGAACCGTTGCAATTTCAAGTGGCGTTGCTTGATTACAATGAGTACGTTGGGCGCATCGGAATTGGCCGTATCTTTCGCGGCACGATGAAAGTCGGACAACAAGTAGCGCTGATGAAACTAGATGGTTCTGTCAAAACGTTTCGTGTAACAAAATTATTTGGGTTTATCGGCTTAAAGCGGATCGAAATCACGGAAGCAGAAGCAGGAGATATTGTTGCAGTGGCGGGAATGGAAGACATTAACGTCGGGGAAACGGTATGTCCATTGGATCATCAGGAAGCGTTGCCGCCGCTTCGCATTGATGAACCAACATTGAAAATGACGTTTTTAGTCAATAATAGCCCATTTGCCGGACGCGAAGGAAAATATGTGACGGCGAGAAAGTTGGAAGAACGCCTGCGCACTCAATTGGAGACGGACGTAAGCTTGCGGGTGGAAAACACTGATTCTCCTGATGCGTGGATTGTTTCTGGACGAGGAGAGCTTCATTTATCGATCTTAATTGAAAATTTACGGCGGGAAGGTTATGAACTGCAAGTATCTAAGCCGGAAGTCATTATGAAAGAAATCGGCGGAGTGCTTTGTGAGCCGGTCGAACGGGTAATCATTGATATTCCTGAAGAATATACCGGGGCGATCATGGAATCGATCGGTATGCGCAAAGGCGAGCTGGTGGATATGATCCATAACGAAAACGGACAAGTTCGTCTCATCTTTATGGTGCCTTCGCGCGGTTTAATCGGCTATCGAACAGAATTTATGTCATTGACACGCGGATACGGAATTTTAAACCATTCATTTGACCATTATGCGCCGGCACAAAGCGGACAGGTAGGCGGCCGCCGCCAAGGGGTATTAATTTCCATGGAGACAGGAAAAGCGACGGCATATGGAATTATGCAAGTGGAAGACCGCGGTACCATTTTTGTGGAGCCTGGAACCGAAGTGTACGAAGGAATGATTGTTGGCGAGCATACGCGCGAAAACGATTTAGTCGTCAACATTTGTAAAGAAAAACATGTAACAAACATCCGTTCTTCGACAAAAGAGCAAACCGTTACGATGAAAAAGCCGCGTTTGATGACGCTCGAAGAAGCGTTGGAATACTTAAATGATGATGAGTATTGTGAAGTAACACCAAAGTCGATTCGCCTGCGCAAAAAAATATTGAACAAAAGCGAGCGAGAAAAAATGGAAAAGAAAAAGAAAGCCGCTAAGCAGGCGAAATAGGGGGGAAGATGGTGAACGTTATAGAGCGCCTTACCTTTTTTGCTTCGTTATATAAAGTGCATACAAATCCAGAACAAGGAATGTGGCTTCTTTATATTACCATATTGATTTTATCGGTTATTGTTTATCGCCTTGGTTTTGCGAAAAAATTGCCATTGTTGAAAAATGTCATTATTTATGTGCTGTTAGCATTAGGCTGCACGATTTTAACGTTTTTTGCGGTATTTTTACCTGTCGCGGAAGGGTTGGTCGTTGCGGCTCTCGTATTAGTGATTTATAAAATTCGTCTATATCAATCGAAAAAGCATGAGGTAAATGAACAAAAATAAGGCGGTGGAACCATGAAGTCGCTGCAAGATGCTCTTTATAATTGGTTAACTATTTATGTTGTGGCCGAAGCACGTCCAGATGATATAGCAGCGCAAGAAACCGTTGCCTTTTTTAGGGAAATATTAAAGCACGATTTTAACATAACAAAGGTGGAAGTAAAAAAAGAAGATATGTATATCGTCGCGTATGAGAGAGACGGAGAGCAAAAATCAGCTCGTTTTCCAATGGAATTGATTGAGGCGATGCTTAGGCAAATAGAAGAAGCGCCTGAAAAATATCGCAATTATCCTTCCTAAAAAACGCCGGGTGATTACCCCCCGGCGTTTTTTATCGATTTACGCAAAGTTTTTACCATTCATCGTTTGGCAGTTTCGAGCGATATATACGAAATTTTCCGGTTGCTAGGCGCGCCTTTGTTTTTTCGGCAATCCGATGATAACATTCCTCGCACATGTATGTGTGAATAGGACGGTTGCGCAGCCGTTTCGCAAGCAATGATTCATCGTCGATCGTATCAATTCGGTCGCAAAGAACACATTTGACTCTCATTGTACACCTCGTCGCTTTATTCAATCTTTTTTTTTATTATATCATGAATCTGAAAGGTTTTTTACTTTTCCGTTTTAATGTATGATAAACGGAGAATAGTCTTAGGAGGGATGATCATGCCAAATAAAGTTGAACCTGCATTAACGGAACCGTTATTTCAAGCATTACAAAAAGAACGTTTTGTAACTATAGCGACTATCGACCATGAAACGGGAGGGCCAAATGTCAGCGCGATTTCATGGATTTACGCCCCTAACGAAGAGCATATTTATTTTGCTGTCGACAATCGTTCCCGAATTATCCAAAACATTCGTAATAATCCGTCTATTGTTGTGAATATTATCGCTAACGAATCAACCTACTCGATTAGCGGGAAAGCGCATATTAAAGCAGAGAAAATAGAGGGCGTTCCGCTTAAGTTGGCATTAGTGGATATTACTATTAGTGAAGTGCGTGATGTTATGTTTTACGGTTCCAAAATTGTAGAAGAACCAAAATATGAAAAAACGTACGATGCGCAAGCGGCAGCTAAACTGGACAATCAAGTAATGACCGCTCTTCGCAATGCATAAATAAGGAGCTTAGCTAATTACGGCTAAGCTCCTTACTTATTTATTTAAATATTCGTTGGACTGTTTTTCTTGATGGTTATTAAGCTGCTCTTCCTCACGCTTATTTAATTGCGAATCATTTTGTTCGGTTGGTTCCGGTGGCGTTGTTTCAAACAAATCGCTCGGAACTTCCGGCATGACGCGTCCGACGATATCCGCGATTTCGTTCATAAATGCTTGAACAGGCCGCCCATTATCAACTTGATTGACAATATTTTTTAACCGAGTGTATAAATCGGGGTCGGCAATGATGATTGAATTTGCTCCATACGGATCTTTTTGCAACGTTTCTGCGACAGAATATTTAATTGTGCCGACACGTGAAGCGTCGATATTTGCATCAATATCGATACCAACGATCGCGTATTTTCCGACAACAAGAGCGGTAGCATCGTTTACGTTTGGAACGCGCTTAGCTAAATTCGCTAGACGATGGGCAATTTCTTGTCCGGATTTATTCGTTACTTTTTCATCAACCGTATTTCGTACACGGACAAGCGAGCGATCCGCATCGCGCCCCGCTTCGTCATTTCCTATATTGCACCCACCTAATAAACCAATACATATCGCTATAAGCAAATATCGTCTCCAGTTCATTCCTTTTACACCTCTATCTTAATTTTTTATTTTATTTTGTCATCATTCTTCTATCTTTATACATTTCCTCATATCTTATATAACAACGATCCCGTCCAAATATAAAAAAATGTAAAATAGGGGGGCGCGGAATTTTGGGAGAAAAAATATATGTGTTAGATACGAATGTCCTATTACAAGATCCGTATTCCATCTTCTCGTTTGAAGATAATGAAGTTGTCATTCCAGCGGTTGTGTTAGAAGAAGTCGATTCGAAAAAGCGATATATGGATGAAGTAGGGAGAAACGCGCGGCAAGTATCCAAGCTTATCGATCGTCTTCGTGAAAATGGAAAACTACATGAAAAAATCCCACTTGAAAACGGCGGAGTGTTGCGCATTGAATTAAATCATCGTTCATTTCATCAGCTTCAAGAAATTTTCGTAGAAAAGACGAATGATAATCGCATTTTAGCAGTTGCCAAAAACTTATCTCTCGAGGAACAAGCAAAGGAAAACGGCCGTTCCGTTATTTTAGTAAGCAAGGATGCACTTGTCCGAGTGAAGGCAGATGCAATTGGGCTGCAAGCAGAAGACTTTTTAAGCGACCGTGTCGTCGATATTGATCATATTTACACAGGGTTTCTCGAGCTATACATAGGAACCGAGCATTTGCAGCGGTTTTATGAAAAGAGGGAACTCGTTTTAGCGGATATTGCCAATCATCCATTTTACCCAAATCAATTTATTATTATGAAAGATGCTTTTGGCGGCTCCGCTTCCGCACTCGGTATTGTCGACCATAGCGGCAAAAAAGTCCAAAAACTTTCGTTTCACTATGAACATATATGGGGAATTCGCCCGCGCAACGTACAACAGACGATGGCGTTTGAACTGCTTATGCGTGATGATATACAGCTTGTGACATTGATTGGCAAAGCAGGCACAGGAAAAACACTTCTTGCTCTTGCCGCAGGATTGATGCAGACGGAAGATTTGCGTACGTATAAAAAGCTGCTCATTGCGAGGCCAATCGTTCCAATGGGAAAAGATATTGGTTTTTTGCCTGGGGAAAAAGAAGAAAAATTGCGCCCATGGATGCAACCTATTTTTGATAATTTGGAGTATTTGTTTAATACAAAAAAAACGGGGAGTTGGATGCGATTTTAGCAGGAATGAGCTCGATTGAAGTAGAAGCGCTCACATATATACGCGGACGCAGCCTGCCGGAGCAGTTTATCATCATTGATGAGGCGCAAAATTTAACGAAACATGAAGTAAAAACAATTTTAACGCGAGCTGGTGAGAAAAGTAAAATCATTTTAATGGGAGATCCGGAACAGATTGATCATCCGTATTTGGACGAATATAATAATGGATTAACATACGTTGTTGAAAAATTTAAAGATCAAAAAATTGCCGGGCATGTCCGTCTTGTAAAAGGAGAGCGTTCCGCATTAGCGCAGCTTGCTGCTGATATATTGTAAAAAAAGCTGGATGTCCCATCAGTTGGGACATCCAGCGTTAACGGACAATGAAGCGGCGTATATGAGTAATTGGTGTTTTGCGATTGGAACCGTCGCCAAAATAAAAATGAACTGGCCCATCTTCTCTTAACGGTTTTCCATCTTTGGAAAAGCCGAGAATTGCCTTATAAGCTTGTTCGAGCGAAACGGTTACTTCATTATGTTCAGTCACAATGGTCAGTTCCTTTGCATCCGGGAGCGGTTCGGCATTTTGCAAAAATGGAGCAAGCGGCATTGCAAATGTTCCTGTAATAATTTTTTCTTTTAAGTAACGTTTTTCTGTCTTCAATGTCGGTGGAAAAACGGCACCTTCTTGAATTTCCCGATCCCAAAAAGCAGATAGTTTTTTGATTTCCTCTTCTTCTTCCTGTTGCTCGTTTTGAAGTTGTTCATGAGATGGTTTCAAGAAATATGTGTTCAAATCTATTTTGCGGTCATCAAAAATCCATACCCCTGGATCGAGTGTGATCGTAAATTTTACATTCCCTGTTATCAGAATAATATCGCTCATTTTCCATCCTCTCCTCTACATCAGCTGCTGTTTTTAGTATAATGGTTAATGGATAGTTTGTCATGCGTTAGGTGTCTGGATGTGTCTCTTTTTTCGCCAAAGCCGGGTGGTCATTGCATAAATGAGGCTTTACTTGGCGTATATCGTATTTGTTTGTTATAAGCGCTGACAAGTGTTTCAACTTGCAAAATTGTGTATTTCACGTTAAGATTTAAAGAAGGATTAGGGGAGAACGGAGGGATGGATGTGACAGATGATGCCATTAACTATCGTGAAAAAGCGTACGCGCTTCTTCAAGCAGATGCGGATAAAATTGTAAAACTCATTCAAGTACAAATGGATAACTTGACAATGCCAAAATGTCCACTCTATGAAGAAGTACTTGATACACAAATGTTTGGTTTATCGCGGGAGATTGATTTTGCGGTCCGTCTCGGGCTTGTGGATGAGAAGGAAGGGAAGGCGCTGCTTGACCGATTAGAGCGGGAACTTTCGGCGCTTCATGAGGCTGTGACAAAAAAGCGCGTACGATAAAAATAAATGCTAACTCAAACGGTTGAAAGGTGCAATCGTTTGAGTTTTTCTGTTTTTTAGAAGGAAAACAATGTTTGAATACGAATCATTTTAATATAATAACTATTCATCATGATTAAACATCTATACTAGCGAATAAGGAAGAGGAATGATGGATAAGGAATTAATCAAAAAGATTATGAAATGTTACGATTATCCGCTTATTATTGCAGTCGTTATGCTTTCGCTATTTGGATTGATTATGGTATATAGTTCAAGCATGATTTCCGCCGTTATCCGCTTTGAAGTGCCAAGCGACTATTTTTATCAGCGGCAAAAGTTATGGCTCATTGTATCATTTATTTGTTTTTTCGTTACGCTTATTGTCCCGTATAAAGTATGGGCGAATGAAAAATTGGTAAAAGTGATCTTTTTTGGATCGCCGCTGATGCTAACAGCAGTTGCTTTTCTAGGCCATACCGCAAATAACGCAACAAGCTGGTTTCGAATCGGGGCGTTAAGCTTGCAACCGGCGGAGCTTGTGAAACTGGGATTAATTGTTTACTTGGCAGCGGTATTTGCGAACAAACAAAAAAGACTGGCGGAGCCTGTTAAAAGTAATTTATTTCCAATTTACTATACGTTATTTATTTGTTTTTTAATCGCCATTCAGCCTGATTTTGGTACGGCGATGATTGTAATGGCGATCGCTGCTTGTTTAATTTTTTCGTCAGGATTGAGACTTCGCTTATTGTTTAAGCAGTTGTTATTTTTTATCCTTGTTATTGCATTGGCGTCTCCAATTATTTTTCCTCTTTTCGGTGATAAAATTTTTCAGAAGAGCGAATGTCACGGATTTATAGTTTTTTAGATCCGTTTAAATATGCCAATGACGAAGGTTTTCAGCTTGTTAATTCCTATTTGGCAATTGGATTAGGAGGAATAAAAGGATTAGGGCTGGGAAAAAGCATTCAAAAATATGGCTATTTACCTGAGTCGCACACCGATTTTATTATGTCCATTATTGCCGAAGAACTAGGGCTTTTTGGGGTAACATTTACATTAGGTATTTTAGCTTTTATTGTGCTAAAAGGATTATGGATTGCGAGAAAATGCAATGACGCGTTGGCAGTCTTCTTGCGATCGGAATTTCTGCCATGATTGGCATTCAAACGTTTATTAATGTTGGTGGTGTGACAGGAGTGATACCAATTACTGGAGTTCCATTGCCGCTTGTTAGTTATGGAGGTTCCTCGCTCATGATATTTATGACCTCCCTTGGAGTGCTTGTCAATGTATCGATGTTTACGAAATACGAACAAAGTTATAAACGAAAGGGAAAAAACGTGAAAAAATTGCAAGAAAGAGGTCTGACTTTTTAGAAAAGATATTTACAAAAAGGGAAAACCATTATAGTTTTATTAGAAAGGAGGAGAAGATAGACTATGAAAACGCGTCGAATTAACAAAGTACTTGTCGCAAACCGTGGAGAAATCGCCATTCGTGTCTTCCGTGCCTGCACAGAGCTAGGCATTCGCACCGTTGCTATTTACTCGAAGGAAGACACTGGCTCTTATCATCGCTATAAAGCGGATGAAGCATATTTAGTCGGCGAAGGAAAAAAGCCGATTGAAGCGTATTTAGATATCGAAGGGATTATTGAAATTGCCAAAGCTCACGATGTCGATGCGATTCATCCGGGATATGGTTTTCTTTCGGAGAATATTCAATTTGCCAAACGATGCAGAGAAGAAGGAATTATTTTTATCGGTCCGAATGAAGAGCATTTAGATATGTTTGGCGATAAAGTGAAAGCACGCCATCAAGCGGAATTAGCGGGAATTCCAGTCATTCCGGGAAGCGATGGACCGGTGCATAGTTTAGAAGAAGTGGTGCGTTTTGCAGAAACATATGGTTACCCGATTATTATTAAAGCTGCCCTAGGAGGCGGCGGCCGCGGAATGCGCATCGTTCGCTCTAAATCAGAAGTGAAAGAAGCGTACGAACGAGCAAAATCGGAAGCGAAAGCCGCATTTGGCAGCGATGACGTGTATGTGGAAAAACTAATTGAAAGACCAAAACATATTGAAGTGCAAATTTTAGGCGATTATGAAGGGAATATTGTCCATCTTTATGAACGTGATTGCTCTGTACAGCGCCGTCATCAAAAAGTGGTGGAAGTGGCGCCGAGCGTCTCGCTATCGGATGAATTGCGGCAGAGAATATGTGAAGCTGCGGTCAAACTCATGAAAAATGTAGGGTATGTGAACGCGGGAACGGTAGAGTTTCTCGTGTCTGGCAACGACTTTTATTTCATCGAAGTCAATCCGCGCATTCAAGTGGAACATACGATTACGGAAATGATCACCGGAATCGATATTGTCCAATCGCAAATTTTGATCGCCGATGGCTATTCGCTTCATAGCAAAGAAGTCGGCATTCCGAAACAAGAAGATATTCGCATTAACGGGTATGCGATTCAATCTCGTGTAACAACGGAAGACCCGCTTAACAATTTCATGCCGGATACAGGAAAGATTATGGCATATCGTTCCGGCGGCGGGTTTGGCGTGCGCCTAGACGCAGGCAACGGATTCCAAGGAGCAGTCATCACTCCATATTACGACTCGTTGCTTGTGAAAGTGTCTACATGGGCGCTGACGTTTGAACAAGCCGCAAGGAAAATGTTGCGAAATTTGCGGGAGTTCCGAATCCGTGGAATTAAAACAAATATTCCATTTTTAGAAAATGTCGTGCAACATCCAAAGTTTTTATCAGGAGAATATGACACATCGTTTATTGATACAGCGCCGGAACTGTTTGTGTTCCCGCGCCGAAAAGACCGCGGTACAAAAATGCTGACATATATCGGTACCGTTACAGTAAACGGTTTCCCGGGCATCGGCAAAAAGAAAAAACCAGTTTTTGATAAGCCTCGCATTCCGAAAATAAGCTATAAAGAGCCAATTCCGAGCGGGACGAAACAAATTCTCGATAAACAAGGTGCAGAAGGGCTTGTTAAATGGATTAAGGAACAAGATCGCGTATTATTGACGGATACGACATTCCGCGACGCACATCAATCGCTGCTTGCAACGCGTGTGCGCACGATCGATTTGGTCCGTATTGCTGAGCCAACGGCGCGCTTATTGCCAAACTTATTCTCGCTAGAGATGTGGGGAGGAGCGACGTTTGACGTTGCTTACCGCTTTTTAAAAGAAGATCCGTGGGACCGCTTGTTAAAATTGCGGGAACGAATTCCAAATATTTTGTTCCAAATGCTATTGCGTTCTGCGAATGCGGTTGGATATAAAAACTATCCAGACAATGTGATTCGTGAATTTGTTGAAAAGTCAGCGCAAGCGGGAATTGATGTGTTCCGCATTTTTGACAGCTTAAACTGGGTAAAAGGAATGACGGTGGCCATTGACGCCGTTCGGCAAACAGGCAAAATCGCTGAAGCGGCCGTTTGTTATACAGGAGATATTTTAGATCCGAGCCGTCCGAAGTATAATCTTGATTATTATAAAGCAATCGCCAAAGAATTGGAGCAAGCGGGAGCACATATTTTAGCAATTAAAGATATGGCTGGCTTATTAAAGCCAGAAGCCGCTTATGTGCTTATTTCTGCTTTAAAAGAGACCGTTGATATTCCGATCCATCTTCATACACACGATACGAGCGGAAATGGCATTTATATGTATGCGAAGGCGATTGAAGCTGGAGTAGATATCGTTGACGTTGCTGTTAGCTCCATGGCAGGCTTAACTTCGCAGCCGAGCGCCAATACACTTTATTACGCTTTAGAAGGAACAAAACGCGCGCCGGAGATGAATATACAAGGACTTGAACAGCTATCTCGTTATTGGGAAGATGTGCGCAAATTTTACCAAGAGTTTGAAAGCGGCATGAACGCTCCGCATACAGAAGTGTATATGCACGAAATGCCTGGCGGTCAATATAGCAACTTGCAACAACAAGCAAAAGCAGTTGGACTTGGCGACCGTTGGGACGAAGTGAAGGAAATGTATCGCCGTGTGAACGATATGTTTGGGGATATTGTGAAAGTAACTCCATCCTCAAAAGTTGTCGGTGATATGGCACTTTATATGGTACAAAATAATTTAACCGAACAAGACGTTTTTGAACGCGGCGAAACACTTGATTTTCCGGATTCTGTAGTTGAGTTTTTCGAGGGATATTTAGGACAACCATACGGAGGATTTCCAAAAGAATTGCAGCGCATTATTTTAAAAGGGCGTGAACCGATTACGGTTCGGCCTGGGGAATTACTAGAGCCGGTAGATTTTGAAAAATTAAGAGAAGAGTTATATCATGCGCTTGACCGTGAAGTGACGGATTTTGATGTGCTTGCTTATGCCCTTTATCCGAAAGTATTTTTAGAATATGCGGAAACGGTCAAAAAATATGGCGATATTTCTGTTCTTGATACGCCGACATTTCTGTATGGAATGCGTCTAGGAGAGGAAATCGAAGTTGAAATTGAAAAAGGAAAAACGCTCATTGTCAAACTAGTTTCCATTGGACAGCCGCAGGCGGATGGCACACGCGTCGTTTATTTTGAGTTGAACGGGCAACCGCGCGAGGTCATTATCCGCGATGAAAGCATTAAATCGGCGGTCGTGGAACGGATCAAAGCGGATCGTACGAATCCTAACCATATCGCTGCTACGATGCCGGGAACGGTAGTGAAAGTGTTAGTGGAAAAAGGTGAAAAAGTGAATAAAGGCGATCATTTAATGATTACAGAAGCGATGAAGATGGAAACAACTGTACAAGCACCATTTGCTGGGATTATTAAAGACATTTATGTAAAAAATGGAGATGCCATTCAGGCAGGAGACTTACTAATTGAATTAACAAAATAAATAAAAAGCGCTTGGGTGATTCCAAGCGCTTTTTTATTTGAGCAACATAGATGGAACGGTGTTTGTGCTGCGGCTTACCTCTTGCGCTTTTTGTTTATTATATTTGCTTCGTACAGCAAGCATCACTAAATAGCTAAGAACGCCGAATAAACAAGAAATAAAGAAGGCGTGTGCTAAAGCAATATATAGATTTAATTGTGTAAATACGCTCAGTGCTCCTGTTATCATTTGCAATAACACGAGAATAAGGGAAATGATCCATCCCCAATAAATGACACGTTGCTGTTTATAATATTTCACAGCTTGGATTGTTGCGATGAAAATCCAAATAATAATCAACGCTGCGGCAAGGCGATGTCCCATTTGCACCCATTCGTGAAGCTGCACAGGGATAATGCGTGTTTTTGAGCAAATCGGCCAGCTTGGACATGCTAAACTTGCTTGCATATGGCGCACTAATGCTCCAGTATAGACAACGACATAACAGTAGATGATGATGCCGTAAATATGGAATTTCATTTTTCGATCAAGCACTAGTGACTCGGCATCGAATTTTTTATCCACCTCAAAAATGAGCAATGTTAGCAAAAAAACAGCAGCAAATGAAATAAGAGAAATACCAAAATGCAATGCAAGCACAAAATCAGATTGTCCCCAAACGACAGCGGCAGCACCGATTAACCCTTGTAACACAAGAAACACAAACGAAACGATAGCTAAAAATTTTGTTTCGCGAATATGTCCGATCGCACGCCATACCCAAACAGATAAGATAAGCACCATAATACCAGCCAAGCCAGATATGAGGCGATGGCTTAATTCAATAACAAGTTCCGAGTTAATTTGTGAAGGGATTAACTGGCCATGGCAAAGCGGCCATGATCGTCCGCACCCCATGCCTGATCCTGTTTTTGTCACTAGTGCGCCTCCGATGAGCACAAACAACATCGCCAATGTTGTTAGAGAAGCAAACCATTTTAAAGAACGTTGCAAAATCTTCACCTTCTTGTATTGAGAAATCATTATTTTGTCAATAATTTTAGTAAAGTATACATTTATCTTATAAGAAAGAAAATGTAACAGCAATTGCGCTAATTATCATTTTACATGATGCCGTAAGAAAAACAAACTGATATTTACATATTGAATAAGTTCATTAAGTTTGCTAGAAATATAATAGGATAAGCAATAAAAGCGTTTTCTCTTGATGGAGAGAATAATACGCTTTTTGTAATTCGAAAATTTGACACAAATTATTCAAAAAAAGTTCACATTATGTCATAAAAATGTGATTTAATATAAAGAGAAAATAGGTTTTTTTGTTCTAATGGAAGAAATAATTTCCTGCAATGATGATTTGCCATGTGTTATGATATGATGGAGATGAAGAAAATTTGTTATATGGCACCGTCTATTATGTACATAAAAAGTTGACGGTGCGATAGGAGGAACGGGTGAATGGCTAATTTAAAAGCAATACATGAACAAGCTGCTCATTCGGGTGAAGGCTCGCGTGCAAATATAAGATCCATTTGGAAAGAGTTTTCGTCGGTCGTGAAAATCGGAATTGTTAATTCGAATCTAATTACGACATTCACTGGATTATGGTTAGCTCTCTATTTTATGGGAGAAGGTTTTTTGGAAAATCTTCATATTGTGTTTTTTACGCTGTTTGGTTCCGCACTTGTTATAGCTGGTTCGTGCAGCATCAATAATTTCATTGACCGTGACATTGACCAGTTGATGGAACGAACGAAAACGCGGCCGACAGTAACAGGGACAATGGAAGCGAAGCGCGTATTGTGGCTCGGAATTATCTTCATAGCAGTAGGGACGCTCAGCTTGTTAATGACAACGGTCACTGCTGCTATTGTTGGATTAATTGGTGTCATTACTTATATATTTTTATATACAATGTGGTCGAAGCGAAACTATACATTGAACACAGTTGTCGGAAGCATTTCTGGCGCTGTCCCGCCGGTTATTGGTTGGACTGCGGTAGATCCGGATTTCCATGTCGTTCCTCTTGTTTTATTTTTGATTATGTTTATATGGCAGACACCGCACTTTTTGGCATTGGCGATGAAACGATGCGAAGAGTATCGGGCGGCAGGCATCCCAATGCTTCCAGTTGTTCATGGTTTTGCGATGACAAAGCGGCAAATCGTTGTATGGGTTGCGTGCTTATTGCCACTGCCATTTTATTTGTACTCATTAGGCGTGCCGTTTTTAACTGTTGCTACGTTGTTAAACGTAGGATGGCTTGCATTGGGCTTTATGGGCTTAAAATGAAAGATGACTTAAAGTGGGCAAAGTGGATGTTTATTTATTCCCTTAACTATTTGACGATTTTATTTGTAGCAATGGTTATCGTTACTCTTTGGTAAATGGATTTCGTTTAAAATTCTTTCCATAAAGAGAAAGAATTCATATAAAATTTTTTATTTCATCAATAGAAAGAGGGGTTTGATTAGGCTATGAAGAAATGGCTACGTAACTGGCGCTTATTTTCTCTTTTTAGCGTGATGGCGCTTCTGTTAGCTGGCTGCGGCAAGCCGTTTTTATCGACGCTTCAGCCGGCGGGTGAAGTAGCAGATATGCAACTTTCACTGATGCTGCTTAGCACAGCCATTATGGTACTCGTTATTGTTGTAGTAACGATTATTTTTGTATACGTTGTCATTCGTTTCCGGCAGCGTAAAGGAGAAGAGAACAAAATTCCAAAGCAAGTGGAAGGAAACCATACGCTTGAAATTGTTTGGACTGTCATTCCGATTATCCTTTTAATTATCTTGGCAGTTCCGACAGTGAAAGCAACGTTCGATCTTGCTGATGTCACACAATGAACAAAGAGAAGCGCGATAAAGAACGCTTGTTGTCAATGTTCGCGCAAATCTTTACTGGTGGGAGTTTGAATATCCTGATTATGGCGTAATTACAAGCCAAGATTTGGTAGTTCCGACAGATGAGCGCGTATATTTTAACTTAAAAGCATCAGACGTAAAACACTCATTCTGGATTCCTGCAATTGGCGGGAAAATGGATACAAACATTGAAAATAAAAACCAATTTTGGCGGGAATTTGATCAAAAGAAAGCAGACAAAGCAGGCAACATTTTCTATGGCAAATGCGCGGAGCTTTGTGGTCCTTCCCATGCATTGATGGACTTCAAAGTAAAAGCAGTTCCTAGAGAAGAATTTAATCAATGGATTGAAAAAATGAAAAACGCGAAAAAACCGGTTGTAACAGATCCGGTTGCGAAGCAGGGAGAAGAGATTTTCAATAAAAGCTGTATTAGCTGTCACGCTGTTACTCCAGTTGACAAACGTCCAGAACAAGCGCGTACAGCACCAAACTTGGCCAACTTCGGCGATCGCGAGCGCATTGCCGGTATTTTAGAACACAATGAGGAAAACTTAAAGAAATGGCTAAAAGATCCTGAAAGTGTGAAGCCTGGAAATAAAATGACAGGCACATATGGCCAATTAACAGATGAGCAAGTGGATGCTTTAACGAAATACTTAATGAGTCTAAAAGTTGAATAACAAGCGGGATTTCTACAAAAAGGAGGTTTAAATCCGTGAGTACAGCAGCTCGGAAAAA
The DNA here is from genome assembly GCF_027942335.1 of Geobacillus sp. CX412. Lineage (NCBI taxonomy): Bacteria > Bacillati > Bacillota > Bacilli > Caryophanales > Anoxybacillaceae > Geobacillus > Geobacillus sp. CX412. The sequence goes on along the minus strand of NZ_CP103461.1, from coordinate 2,494,231 downwards.
GAGCATAATATGGGACTACCTGACAACGGTCGACCATAAAAAAATTGCGATCCTTTACTTAATTGCTGGTGGTATTTTCTTTATCATGGGTGGTATCGAGGCACTGATTATTCGCATTCAGCTTGCGGTGCCTAACAACGATTTTGTTAACGCGGGTCTTTATAATGAAATGCTTACGATGCATGGTACGACCATGATTTTCTTGGCAGCAACACCGTTATTATTCGCGTTAATGAATGCGGTGGTACCAATTCAGATCGGTGCGCGCGACGTTGCGTTTCCGTTTTTAAACGCATTAGGTTTTTGGCTATTCTTCTTCGGGGGGCTTTTCCCAAACTGTTCTTGGTTTTTAGGCGGAGCACCTGATGCGGGTTGGACGTCTTACGCATCTTTATCATTAGATTCACCAGGACACGGAATTGACTTTTACGTATTAGGTTTGCAAGTTTCCGGTTTCGGTACATTAATCAGTGGGATTAACTTCATAGTAACTATCATTACGATGCGTGCTCCAGGCATGACATACATGCGTATGCCGTTGTTTACTTGGGCAACATTCGTTGCTTCTGTGTTAATTTTGTTTGCGTTTCCGCCGTTAACGGCTGGATTGCTTCTACTAATGATGGACCGTTTATTTGGCGGCAACTTCTTTAATGCGGCATTAGGCGGTAACACGATTATTTATGAACACTTATTCTGGATTTTCGGTCACCCAGAAGTGTATCTCTTAATACTACCGTCATTCGGTATTTTTTCTGAAATTATCTCCACTTTCTCTAAGAAACGCTTATTTGGATATTCTTCCATGGTATTTGCGATTGTATTAATCGGCTTTTTAGGATTCATGGTATGGGCACACCATATGTTTACAGTTGGCATGGGACCAGTTGCGAACGCAATTTTTGCGGTTGCGACAATGGCAATTGCTGTCCCGACAGGTATTAAAATCTTTAACTGGCTATTTACAATGTGGGGTGGAAGCATCCGCGTTACAACGCCGATGTTATATGCTATTGGATTTATTCCTTCTTTCGTTATCGGCGGAGTAACCGGGGTTATGCAGGCAGTAGCGCCGGCTGACTATCAATATCATGACAGCTACTTCATCGTTGCTCACTTCCACTATGTCATTGTTGGCGGTGTAGTGCTAGCTTTATTAGGCGGCACGCATTATTGGTGGCCAAAAATGTTTGGCAAAATGCTAAGCGAAAAGCTTGGTAAGTTAACATTTGTGTTATTCTTTACCGGATTCCATTTAACATTCTTTGTCCAACACTTCCTTGGCTTAATGGGTATGCCTCGTCGTGTATTTACATTCTTACCGGGCCAAGGTTTGGAAACTGGAAACTTGATTAGTACAATTGGTGCCTTTTTGATGGCGGCAGGTGTTATCGTTCTTTTAATCAATATTGTGATCACGACGATCAAAGGAGAAAAAGCGGAAGCGGATGCTTGGGGACTCGGGCGTACGCTTGAGTGGGCGGTTTCTTCGCCAGCACCTGAATACAACTTTGCGCAAATTCCGCTTGTTCGCGGCTTGGATGCTTACTGGCTAGAGAAAATGGAAGGGAAAAAAGGTTTGACTCCGGCAGAACCGCTTGGAGACATCCATATGCCGAATCCTTCATTCCTGCCGTTTGTCATTTCGCTTGGGCTGTTTATCGCTTCATTTGGTTTCTTGTATCATAACGATTACTCTTGGGGGTTGCCGGTAGGAATTCTTGGATTAGTAATTACCTTTGGTTCTATGTGCTTGCGTTCTCTCATTGACGACCATGGTTATCATATTCATAAAGACGAGATTATCGAAGCGGAGAAAAAGGGGGTTAAGGCATAATGCATGTTGAAGAAAAATTAACGGCGGAAACGTTCCCCGCGTCCCCTGAAAGAGCCACCATCGAAGGGAAAAATAAATTTTTAGGACTTTGGGTTTTTTTAGGGGGAGAGACAGTTCTTTTCGCCTCCCTCTTTGGCACTTTCATAGCGCTTAGAAATAAAACGGCTGGGGGACCGACATCGCAGGAATTGTTTCAAATGCCGCTCGTGTTTGTCGCTACAATGCTTTTATTGACAAGCAGTTTAACAAGCGTTTACGCCATCTATCACATGAAAAACTTCGACTTTAAGAAAATGATGCTTTGGTTTGGCATCACTGTATTGTTAGGTCTCTGCTTCTTAGGATTAGAAATTTACGAGTTTTATGAATATGTGCATAAAGGCCTTAAGTTTTCAACAAGTGCCTTCTCATCTGCCTTTTATACGCTAGTCGGTCTGCATGGAAGCCACGTTGCATTTGGTTTATCGTGGATTTTAACGCTTATGATCCGCAACGCGAAGCGTGGTTTGAACCTTTACAACGCGCCAAAGTTTTATGTGGCGAGTCTTTACTGGCACTTTATTGACGTCGTATGGGTATTCATTTTTACCGTTGTATACCTAATGGGAATGGTGGGGTGAATATATGGTGAATCAAGCAAATTCTGGAAATGAGCGCGTTGATTTAGCATATCGCCGCAAAAAAAACGCGGAGGATATGAAGCATCAAGTTATTTCCTTTGTATTAATGATTTTGTTCACATTAATCGCATTTGCCGCGGTTGGTTATGATAAATTTTCGCCTTGGTTTTCCGTTCCATTTATTCTTCTTCTTGCTGTGGTACAAGTGTTGTTCCAATTGTATTATTTTATGCATATGAGCCATAAAGGACATGAAATGCCAGCACTCTTCATGTATGGCGGTATACTTGTTGCCTTTGTGACCATTTGGGCGTTTGCGACAATTATTTGGTGGTAATAAAAAAGGAAATCAGCGAAAGCTGATTTCCTTTTTTAAACTAGTTTTGACTCAATTTTGCTTCAATCTTCTCAAGAACTTTTTCTAATTTTTCAAGCGGCACTTCTGTGCTTTCGGAAATATTTTTCAAATCTTGGTAGGAAAGTCCTTTTGAGCTGCGGAGAAGATTTCTTTGTTCATGATCATGCAGCAATAACTGAACCGCATCTGGTCTGGAATAATGCCCCAATCCGTCAAACACCACTTTTGCCGCCTTGATCTCATTCGCATGGCAATCCGCGTAAACAATCGTATCTTCGTTATAAACCGGTCCGGCGATGTATTCACCAAATGGATTAACGATAGCGGCCCCGCCTACCGCCCAACTGAAATCCATTTCTGGGCTATCAATAAAATGTTCGTATGATGCAAACAGGTTAATTGATAGCGCTTAACAATAGACAAACGATAGGAGTGTAGTATAATGAAAAGAGAAAGAATTGAGGTGATATGAAAATGGCATCGCTAAGCATGTTTGGTTTTGTCGCGTTATGGAGTCCTTATTTCCTTGCGTTTTTGTTGTTGATTACGTGTCTTTATTTTATGATTGTTGGGCCTTGGAGAACTCGTTTTACAAAGGAAGGACCACCGACGCGCAAGCAGAAAGCATATTTTCTCGCAGGGATCATGTTGCTTTATATTTCTTTCGGTTCGCCGGTTGATTTGCTCGGTCATTTGATTTTTAGCGCACATATGATACAAATGGCAATATTAAGTTTTATGGCTCCACCATTACTTATTTTAGGAATACCAAATTGGCTGTTTGAGCGATTTTTCGAAATTCGGCCATTAAAGGCGGCAGTAACGTTTTTGACAAAGCCGCTTATTGCGGTTGTTTTATTTAATAGCTTGTTCTCATTTTATCACGTTCCATTTATTTTTGATTTAGCGAACAGCAATGCGCTTTATCATGCGGTAATTACCACGATGATTTTTGTCGCTGCATGGATGATGTGGTGGCCTCTTCTTAATAAAATGCCGGGCTGGCAGTCTCTCAGCGGTCTCAAGAAGATAGGCTACATTTTTGCAGACGGCGCTTTATTAACTCCGGCGTGTGCCTTAATTATTTTTGCTGGAAAACCGCTATATGCGACTTATTACGATCCGCAAATGTGGATGAAGTCGCTTGCTCTTTGCGTTCCCGCTGGGACATTAGCTTCTCTCGATTTAACAGGACCAGAGATGTTCTTTTCTGTTCCGCTTCTTTACGATCAGCAGCTTGGCGGGATATTAATGAAAATTATTCAAGAAATTATTTATGGCATAATGCTCTTTTTCGCCTTTAGGGAATGGTACCGAAAAGAGCAGGAAAAAGAAAAATTGGAAACTGTTGCATCCCCACAACCTTCTGAGTCGTAATGTTTTATCGAAATGTTTTAATAATCAATAAAACATAGAAAGGAATTGGATATGGAGTATTCATTGCCAATTTTACCGACCATTAGCACGAGCTGTATTGTCATTAGCGCAGCGTTAGTGGCGTATGGATGGTATTTAATACTGAGGAGAAACATTGATGCCCATAAAAAGACAATGTTAAGTGCAGCGGTGTTCGCTTTATTGTTTTTTATTATTTACCTATCGCGAACGATTTTTATCGGGAACACGAGTTTTGGCGGCCCTGACAGTTTGAAAGTGTATTATACGATCTTTCTTGTGTTTCATATTATTTTGGCTACGGTTGGAGCAATTTTTGGCATTGTCACGCTTTGGACTGGTTTAAAAGACCATCGCGCCCGTCATAAGCGGCTCGGACCGATTACAAGCGTTATTTGGTTTTTTACAGCTGCGACCGGTGTCATCGTATATTTGCTTCTCTACGTATTTTATAAAGGCGGGGAAACAACATCAATGATTAAAGCTATTTTAGGTTTTTAAAACCCGACACGAAATTTGTCGGGTTTTTCTTATAGTAAACAAAGGTGGATAAAACACGTATACATATAAAACACATTATTGTTCGTATGAAGCTAATAAAGAGGGAGAGGGGGATGAAAACGATCGTCCGATTCCGAAAGTTGAGTGCAACGCAAGCGACCTTATTGACTATTGTTATGATGTGTTTGAAAGACTTAAACGAAATTGTTATTGATGATTGCGAAGTCCATGTGGCCATTGAGGAAGATTGCCTCTGTACAGTTACAGCGCTGATAGTAATAAAGCGGGGAGTACCGATTATTTCATTATGTGAGCAATTGCAAAAACATATTACAGAGGAAATTGAGGCAATGACGCCGTTTACTGTCGATAAGGTACATGTTGTTGTAAAACATCTGGCTATGTAATGAAAAAACGCATGAGATTTCCCTCATGCGTTTTTTTTTTCGCATTTTGGATTAGTCTTGAATTTTGTCAAGTTCTTCTTTTATTTGTGATAAAATGGTTTGGCATTGATTTACCAATGAAGAAGGGAAATGTTCATCGTCGCCGTATTCTACGCCATGAGGATAATAATATTTTCCTAAAATTGGAGGAAGTAACTTAATGAGTGCATAGCGGGAATCAACGTCTCCCTCAATGGCGTATCCTTGAACACGAAGATAGTAAATATCCCCCTTTATTTGAAATTTCCGATCGTATGTAACCCGTTCATAGTCCCATTGAGAAGCTCTAATAAATTTAAATTTTTCCATTAGATCATCTAAACGGGAAAGCTCCGCTGTTTGGTTTTCGATACCAGTATTTTCAAATTTCATATCTATTCCTCCTATCGACAAAGCCTAGTATACGGAAAAGAAAAATGCCCCTTCATTTATAATAGTATGAAAGATGACGACTTTCAATCAATTGTTCATCATTTTGCGATATTTTCAATTTATGATAAATTTTTGTCCTCCATTCATTATTTTATTGAATAAATGTCTGGTATACGAAATTCCCCTGGAAAGCAGGGGAATTCTTTTTTTACGTTTTGTTGCCATAGAAAAACGGCTATAATGGCAATAGAATATCTTTTTTCGGAAAGCGAGAGTTGCCGTGTGAAATGGTTTTTTCTTGTGTTATTGCTAATCATTGGATTTTATTATTTTGCGCCAAGTACACCACCGCTTAGCCCGCCTCAAGAAACAGAGCCGAAAGACTATATGGTAAAAGAACCGAAAGTCGAAAGCGGCATGCTTTCAATGATTGGAAAAACAGAAAGAGATGTAAAAAAGAAATTCGGCTCGCCGACACGAATTGATGCTTCCGCTTATGATTATGAATGGTGGATCTATAATCGGAGCGCAAGCACATACTTTCAAATTGGAATGATGGATGGGCGTGTTGTTACGGCATTTGTATGCGGAGAGAATGTGAATGTAAAACCATTTTACATCGGTCAGCCCCTTCAAGAAGTGTTTAAGACGATGCCTGTTTTATCCAATGTTGAAATAAAATTGAGAACAGGAATGTATCGTTTTGAGCTGTCAGAACAAGATTACGCCTCTCGGCCGATTGTCAAAGTTGGCAACGTCTACGCGCAATTATATGTAGATCGTTTTACCGGAAAGATTTCGAGCATTCGGCTTATGACTGGGGAAGTATTCGTAAAAATGAGGCCATATGAGCTTGTTTACCGTGGCAGTTTACCTAATTCAGCCCCTTTATCTTCCAAACAACAACGAGAAGTGGAAATAGCGAATGAAAAACAAATTTTTGATATTACAAACGTTATTCGCCAACGTTATCGTGTTAAGCCACTTCGTTGGCATGAGGAAGCAGCAAAAGTTGCCTATATGCATAGTAAAGATATGAAAGATCATCACTTTTTCTCTCATAAATCTCCAAAAAATGGTGATTTAAAAGATCGGCTATTGGCTGCAAATATTAAATTTGAAATGGCGGGAGAAAATATTGCCGCACATCATATGGATGGTATTGAGGCGGTGGAAGGATGGCTAAACAGCAAAAGCCATCGAGAAACATTATTAAGCGAACAATTTACCTACCTTGGTGTAGGTGTTTCTGGTGATTATTATACTCAAGATTTTTTAAGGTTATGGAAATAAAATAGCGATTTTGTCGATGTAAAGAAAAAATGGGCGCACGTAAATCATATATAGGCAATAGTATATGGTAGATAGGCGTGAGTCGATGAGGGGAGTAGGTATTCAATGGAAAAGCATCTACATCCTTCGGTGGAGAAATTTAAACAGTTTGTGAAAAAGCATCCGAAAATAATTCAAGAAGTGCGCAATGGTCAAAAAACGTGGAAAGAGTTTTATGAAGATTGGTATTTATTTGGTGAGGATGATGAAATTTGGGAAGCCTATAAACAAAATCAAGAGCCAATAAAACGCAAGGAAAAAAGTAGTAATAGATGGATTGAAAAAATTGCAAATGTAATACAAAATATGGATGCTAATGAGGTACAAAAACATCTCGCGAGTGTTCAACAAGCGATTGACGCAATCCAAAACATTATTACTCAATTTCAAGGAAATGAAAAGCAGCATATGGGGATAACGAAAGATGAACATCCGTTTTCATTTCGTAAAGACTAGAGGGGGTGCCAATGAGAAAAGAGGTTATACAATATATTCGAACGAAAAAAATGCTGCAATCTTTTATTCGCAAAGAGCCGCGCTGGTATCGCCTTCTTTCCCGCTACCCACATAAGCTGCCATCATTTGAACTTGAGGCGCTTCATTATTATGAGCAGACGATTCCACATAAAGTGGAGAAAATCGCTAATTCCTTGCAAATGGTTTCATTAATGCTTCATATGTTTCAAGCGATGCGTGATTAATTTTTGCAAAAAAGCAAAGACTACTTCCTAAAGGGGAGTGATGTCTTTGCAAAAGCAGCTCGTTATTTTGCTTTTATTTCTTTTCGTCGTTTTAGGAGCGTGCGGAAACGATAAACCGGCGCCAGAAACAAATATCCCAAATGTTGCGTTTGCTATGACTAATCAGGAGAATAAATCATTTCAAGTCAAGCATGTTGTGAAAGGGAAAGATGTATTGATTGAGTGTATTGTCGCTGATTTTCCGTTTCGAAAAGGAACGAATGGGGGACACATAAACGTATATATAAATGGACAAAAAATAGATGAAGTATATACAGCGGCATTTATGTTGCGAGGATTACCGACCGGAAAACATGTGATACGTCTTGAACTTGTGCATAATGACGGGAAAATAACCGGGTTGTCACAAGAATTTACAGTAACGATCTCTTAGAAAAAGGTCTGACGAGCAAGTCAGACTTTTTTTAATGCGCAACTTCATTACTTTCCTTTCTGATTCATCTCATGGTATCATTACATTGGAGGTGCCAAAACGTGATCATTGCAACTCTCGAGCGTCTCGAGATTTTAGATAAAGCAGAAGCATTAGCAAAAATGATTGTACAATCGGAATTGGCAGAAGAATACCGCCAATGTTTTCAACGACTGAAACAAGATCGTGTTGCTCAAGATATTATCGCTCGTTTTACAAAGGCAAAAGAGCGCTATGAGGAAGTACAGCGCTTTGGAAAATATCATCCCGATTATCATAGCGTGATGAAAGAAGTGCGTGAAATAAAACGTGAACTTGATTTTCATGAGACGATTGCTGCGTTTAAAAAGGCGGAAAATGCCATGCAACAACTGTTAGATGAGATTAGCGTGTTAATTGGCAAAGCGGTATCAGATCAAATTAAAGTGCCGACAGGGAACCCGTATTTTTTGTCCATCAGCTGTTCGGGAGGATGCGGAGCAGGGGGAAGCTGCGGCTGCCGCACATAGTATATAAAAGGGGAATGGTGGTATGTTTCCAAAACGCCAAGGGATTATTGTCTGGTTGCATTCATTAAAGCATAGCAAACATCTGCGCAAATTTGGCAATATTCATTATGTTTCGAAACGGTTAAAATATGCGGTTTTATATTGTGATATGGAGCAAGTCGATGAAATGATGAAAAAGCTTGCTTCCTTGCCGTTTGTAAAGCGGGTCGAACCGTCTTATCGACCATTTTTAAAGCTAGAATTCGAATCAAAAGGGGAAAAAGAAAAAGACTCCTCTTATCCATTAGGATATTCGGCGGAGTAAAAAAAGGCTGATTTTCTTTGGAAAGTCAGCCGATTTTTATTTTTATCGCCACTATTGGAGCGGAGGGATAAAACGGTTCATCCGCATAATGCCAATTAAGTGTTGATAGTATAAATCTAATTCAGCAAAAAATGTCGAAGGCTTCACTTCTAAATGAATAATCTCCATTCCTAGTTCTTTCGCTAGTTGGGCAAATAAATCGTATCGCTTATTTGGTTTCACACGCGGATTTGGAATTCCTTCCCGGCAAATATACAACGGTTGAAAATCCCCTGGATCTGTTGGATGCAAAACGACAACACACGATGTCACCGGACGGCCGTTTTTCACCGTATGAAAAGCAAAAAGTCCAGACAAACGATGCCGATTTGCTCTGGCGAGTTCAATTAGTTCGTATATATCTGAATAACCTTCCCCTAGCTCTATAAAACGCTGAATCATCTATATCCCCCTTACTATGTTTGTCCATACATAACTTTAATCATTGTTTAACAAAATTTCAAATGGAAAAATAAAAAAAACCCTGCAGCCTATGATCTGCAGGGGTCCTTTACGTTTACTTGCCCCTTGCGCATCGGAAGGAACAAGTAAACTAAAGGAAAAGAAAAGGGAGAGGAGAAACCGGAGGAAGAACTTATGGGGAAACGTAAGTCTTCTCCGTGGTTGGCAACAACATCCGCATGGATGTTGCCATTACTCATTATGGCCGGTTTGCTAATTTTATATACATGTTACTATGAAATTTTCAGCTGTTTTACTATAATAAAGTTTATGATACGATAATGTTGCGAAATTGTGTCAAAATGTGGTGAAAACAATGAGGGTAATTTCAGGAAAATGTAAAGGTAGACGTCTGCAAGCGGTTCCAGGAATATCAACAAGACCGACGACAGATAAAGTGAAAGAAGCGATATTTAATATGATTGGTCCGTATTTTTCCGGCGGGATGGGCCTTGACTTGTTTAGTGGCAGCGGCGGTCTTGGAATTGAAGCATTAAGCCGCGGGCTTGACCGAGTCATTTTTGTAGACCATGACGCAAAAGCGGTGCAAACCGTCAAAAAAAATGTTGCAACGTGTCGACTGTTAGAACAGGCAGAAATATATCGGAATGATGCAGAAAGAGCGTTGAGAGCAATTATAAAACGCGGGCTTCGTTTTCATTTGATTTTTCTTGATCCTCCATATAAAGAACAAAAATTGGAGTCAATCCTTTCGTTTATTGATGAACATGAGCTTCTTGAAAAAGATGGTGCTGTCGTTGTGGAACACTCTGCCGAAACACATCTTGCCGAACAAGTTGGTCGTCTTGTAAAGTGGAAACATGAAGTATATGGAATTACCGCGGTTTCAATCTACCGGTACATGGATGTGCAGAAAGGAGAATAGGGCATGGCGAGCATTGCGGTTTGCCCAGGAAGCTTTGATCCGGTTACATATGGGCATTTAGATATTATTAGGCGAGGGGCAAAAGTGTTTGATCAAGTGTATGTAGCGGTACTTAATAATTCTTCAAAGAAGCCGTTATTTTCTGTTGAGGAGCGGATAGAACTGTTGCGGGAAGTGACGCGGCCGTTTCCAAATGTGATTGTTGAATCGTTTCACGGCCTGCTTGTCGATTATGCGCGCAGTAAAAATGCGAGTGCGATTTTGCGTGGTTTGCGGGCTGTGTCCGACTTTGAATATGAAATGCAAATCACGTCGATGAACCGTGTTCTTGATGAAAATATTGAGACGTTTTTTATGATGACAAATAGCCAATACGCTTTTTTAAGTTCCAGTATTGTCAAAGAGGTAGCAAAGTATAATGGCAATATTTCCGACTTAGTGCCACCTGTTGTAGAGGAAGCGCTGAGAAAAAAATTTGCTTCCCTTACTTCTAACGAACGTAATGAAAGCTGACTTAAAAGAAGCTTCTTTTAAGTCAGCCTAATTTTATTTTGTCTTTATTCTATGACCTTTTTTTGCCATTGAGCAGCAGTAAGCCATATATATAGACATAAAAAGACGATCGTAATGATTGGTCCGAATTGATGCAACAGCTCCCAATAATGGTTGATCCAGCTTGGTGAGCGTTCTATCAAAAATGTTGGAATAACGCGCATATTTCCATCGGCTGGGTGGACGTAGAGCGGTTTCCATAGTATATATGTAAAACATGCGGCAAAACATCCATGCATGATTCTGGCGATAAAAAATGGTTTAAAGCGGATGTTTGCTTCAGCGAGGATGCTTGCTACTTGTGCTTGCACGGAAAATCCGCCAAAAGCAAGAATAAAGCTTGTTGCAATGGCTTTTTCCAACAGTTCGGCTTTATCGGTTTGGCTAATCATCTGACTGCCGAGCGTAATTTCAAATAGACCGGAAATCATCGGGATGCTTAGTTCTTTTGGAAGTTGAAATAAGTGAAGAATATACTGGAAAATAAAGGATATATATTCCGTAATATGCATCATGTAAAGCAGCTTATTAATGACGGAAAAGAGAATAATAAACCCACCGATCATCAACAATGTTTGTACAGAAGACCGAACGGCGTCTCCTAACAATTTTCCAAGCGGCTGTTCGTTTTTTAGACGGGTTTCATGAAGCACTCGGAATGCGTAAGGAAAAGAAAACAAATGACTCGGTCGTTTTTGCTTTCCTTTTTCTTGTGATTTTCCATGGAATCTCATAATCATTCCTACACAAATGTTTCCTATATAGTGGGAAAGTGCTAAAATAATGCCAAGATTTGGATTGTGAAAAAATCCGACCGACACCGCGCCAAAAATAAACAATGGGTTGGATGAATTAGTAAATGAGGCTAACCGTTCTGCTTCGATCGTAGAAATTTGTTTTTCTTGATAAAGTCGTGCAGTTAGTTTTGCTCCTGATGGATAGCCGGAAGCCATTCCCATTGCCCAAACGAAACCGCCGACGCCAGGAACTCTAAAAAGCGGCCGCATAAGCGGTTCTAACAAAACTCCAAGCAAATTAACGACACCGAAGCTAATCAATAATTCAGAAACGATAAAAAAAGGTAATAGTGATGGAAAAACGACTTCCCACCACATATTTAAACCGCGGATGGATGCTTCTAATGATTGCTGAGGGTAGCAAATTAATGACAGTGCAAATAAAGTAACCGTTGAAGCGAGAAAGACGGTTTTTGCTTTTGGTTTCATATCTGTTCTGCCTCCTGGTAACGACACATCCTCTCTCCCCTTTTTAACACCATATTACGTGTACAACCTCATATAGTTTAATATACGAGTATAGGGGGGAGTTTTAGACCATAAGATGAAACAAGGTGGTCATGTAGAGAGGAGAGAAACGGTGTTTCCGAAAATTGGGTTAGCGCTAGGTTCTGGAGGGGCGAGAGGTTTCGCGCATCTTGGAGTACTGAAAGTATTGGAAGAGGAGAAAATCCCAATTTCCTACATAGCCGGAAGCAGCATCGGGGCGCTTGTCGCTGCTCTATATGCTAGCGATCTCGGTCTTGAGCGTTTATATAAGTTAGCAAAGTCGTTTCGTCGAAATGACTACATCGATTTTACAATTCCAAAAATGGGGCTAATTGCTGGAAAGCGAATTACCGAATTTATTCGGCTTCTCACAAAAGGGAAAAAAATTGAGGAACTGTCCATCCCGGTGGCAATTGTAGCGACGGATTTACAGACAGGTCAAAAAGTGGTGTTTCGCCAAGGGGATGTTGCCCGCGCCGTACGAGCCAGCATTTCCATTCCCGGTATTTTTGTCCCTGAAAGGGTAGACGGGCGATTGCTTGTAGATGGAGGAGTTGTTGATCGCGTTCCCGTTTCCGTTGTCCGAGAAATGGGTGCGGATATTGTTATTGCAGTCGATGTTTCCCATGTGAAAGTGGACGGAGAAATTACGTCGATATTTGATGTGATTTACAAAGCATTGATATTCTGCAAGACGAGCTTGTCCGCCATCGTCAACTTGCCTCCGATGTGATGATTCGGCCGCACGTAGAGCAATATAGCTCGCGAGCATTTACTCATGCACAGGAAATTATTGCTATCGGGGAACAGGAAACACGCAAATATGTGCCAGAAATCCGCCAAGCAATTCAAAACTGGAAGGAGCATTCACGCTGATGAAAAAACGAATGTATGTGGTTGCATTTTTCTTTGGCGTCATCGTAGCATTGCTGCTTATTTTTATTAAATTTCCTTATTACGTTACGATGCCTGGAACTGCGCAAGACTTAAAGCCGCTTGTTCATGTGGAGCATGGGGATGATGATGAAGGAACGTTTATGCTAACAACGGTGAAAATGGGACGGGCGAATGCTATTTCCTATTTTCTTGCACATGTTCGCTCCTTTTATGAACTATATCCGTTAGAAGAAATAAAACAAGAAGGGGAAACAGATGAGGAATATACAATGCGTCAGCTTCAGCTTATGGAGCAGTCAAAAGAGGCAGCGATTGCTGTTGCCTATAAAAAAGCGGGGAAACCAGTTTCTTATAAAGCAAAAGGCGTATACGTGATGAGTGTGCTTCCACATATGCCGGCAGAGGGGCAATTAAAAGTTGGCGATCGCATTATTAAAATAGATGGAAAAAGGATGGATACATCGGAACAAATGGTGCAATATATTCGTACAAAGAAAAAGGGAGATAAAGTTCATATTACATTTGTGCGCGGTAAAAAGGAAAAAGAGGCAACTCTTACATTAATGCCATTTGCGCATAATCCAAAACAAATAGGTATAGGGGTTTCGCTTACTACCGATTATGACATTGCTACAAACCCGCCAGTCCGCATTGATTCGGAACAAATCGGCGGGCCATCAGCAGGATTAATGTTTTCGTTAGAAATTTATAATCAACTTGTCGAAGAAGATATTACGAAAGGGCATAAAATTGCCGGTACAGGTACGATTAATATGAATGGCGAAGTCGGACCGATCGGCGGCATCTCGCAAAAAATTGTTGCTGCTGATCGGGAGGGAGCAGAAATTTTCTTTGCACCAAACGAAAATGGGGCAGCAGATTCGAACTATCGAGAAGCAGTGAAAACGGCAAAAAAAATCGGAACAAAAATGAAAATTGTTCCGGTCGATACGTTTGATGATGCGATTCGTTATTTAGAAAATTTAAAATAACCATCGTAAAGCGGCTGTTATTGCAAAAGAGGAGGAGTAGCGTACTCCTCTTTCAGCACATTGGTGCGAGCAGGTTCAGGAAATATTGCGGCATAAGCAAAAGACGCCTTTTTTTCTTGCTGGTAAATCGGGTCATGTTTTAAATTTGACACTTTTGTAACGAGCGGAAGCGGCAGATGTTTTTTTACATGTTGTAGATAGCGGCGCCCGTTGCTGCTCATTCCAAGCAAACGAATATATGTCGGCGTTTCTGTTTTTTTTCGCTGGTCTTTTGTAAAATTCGTTAAAATATGAGTGCATATTCGTTGCAGCCTCGTCCACGTATATCGTTTTGTTTTGATCGAGTTCATAAAAGCGGAAAACGTCGGGGCAGCAACAATTTCCTGCTTTAAGCGGTGTTCGATACCTTCGTCAACGCCGGCAATTTGGCGCAGCTCCGCCTCTTCCGCTGTCATGATGCGATACTTTAAAAACGGAAAATAGGCTTCCCATTCATGAAACATGCCGTATGTATCATAATATTGCTCGAGTGTTTGTTTTGTAGTGCCTGGAATATACGGGGCGATGGTTTCTAAATGTGCAAGCGACCCTTTAAGCGCTTTTCTTAAGCTTGTCGCGCTAGCGATCGATGGATGAGAGAACGTTTTGTCATGATAATCGGAAGCGATGCGGCGAATCGTACGAGGAGTGATCGGAATTTGTTTTTGTAAAATCGCTTTGACATACGCAAGACCGAGCACATTGTTCGGCTTAGATAAATCAAGGTTAGTGGCGTTCAATCGTTTCCAGGCTTCTGCGTTCGCCCGCGGATAGCTTACCCCTTCCTGAAGCGCTTCTTGCACATAACTGTCATGCTGCTGTTTTTGCTCTAAAAACGTTTTTGCCGCATCGATAAATGCGGTTATATTTCCATTTTCGCTTCCGAAGCAAATTTCTTCACAAAATAAGGAATGAAGCAATGTAACCGCGCCGCTGGCAAATCGTTCAGCAGATTGAACCGCAAATGCATACGGCAGCTCAATGACAATATCTACCCCGGCTGACAATGCCATTTTTGTTCGCGCCCATTTTGATACGAGCGCAGGTTCTCCGCGCTGCAGAAAATTTCCGCTCATGACGGCAATAATGCAATCTGCTCCAGTTTGTTTTTTGGTTTCTTCTAAGTGATATAAATGCCCGTTATGAAACGGATTATATTCGACAATGATTCCGACCGCTTTCATTTTGCTCTCCCTGCTGTTTAGTTTTTTTTTTCAAAAGAGTGATAAATTGTATATAAACTGACAACAATTATACTGTAAAGAAAAAATATTGACAAATAGGAAAACGAAACGTATAATTTTCTTTGTTGTCTTGAGGTGATTTTTTATGAAATGGACAGTCCATCAGCTTCATCAGTTTCATCATAAAGAAATCGTTATTGATGAATATGTTGATGTCTCTGATTTAAAAGAGATTGATAAACTGATCCGCGATATTTCGCCTGTGCATGTACAGGGAAGGGCAGATATCGGTTCGACAAAATTTACGTTTCACTTGCAAGTGTCGGGAACGATGGTACTGCCTTGTTCGCGGACGTTGGTCGACGTTTCGTATCCATTTTCGATCGAAACGACGGAAACATTTTTTATGAATGATTATGATGTAGTATCGACAGATGAAGATACGCATCTAGTGAAAGACGAAACAGTAGATTTGTTACCGATTATCAAAGAACTTATTCTTTTGGAAATTCCGTTGCAAATATTTGCGGAAGAAGAAACGGTGCAGGACGGGGCTCCGCAGTCTGGAGAAGGCTGGGAAGTCATTAAAGAAGAGTGTTGGGAAGCGATGGCAGAAGAACAGGCCAAACAGAAAATCGATCCTCGTCTTGCTGCATTAGCGAAGTTTTTTGATAAAGACAAAAAAGAGTAAGCGAAGTAGCCGGGATGATCCGGGCTTTTGATACTTCGACATGCTGATAAGGAGGTGGGAAGCATGGCAGTACCTTTTAGAAGAACATCAAAAACAAGAAAAAGATTGCGCCGCACTCACTTTAAATTGCAAGTGCCAGGCATGGTAGAATGCCCAAATTGCGGTGAAATGAAATTAGCTCATCGCGTATGCAAATCTTGCGGAACTTACAAAGGAAGAGAAGTTGTTAACAAATAATTATCTTTAACAACAAGCACAAGGAAGGAAAGTACTTGTGCTTGTTGTTTTTTTATTTTTAGCTATGAAAATAAGCAGGAAAATGCCCGCCCGATGCCCAATTGATTTTAAGGAAAGGAGGAAACGGAAAAATATGAAAGTAGCTATAGTGGAATATGACAGTAATGGGGTTATTTGGTTTACTATTCATCGCCCCGAAAAACGAAACGCGATCAATTTTGAAGTAATGGACAAGCTGGAAGAAACGATTGCGATGGTAGAAAAAAATGATGATGTGAAAATGCTCGTCATTACGGGAACAGGTGATGAAGCGTTTTGTTCAGGAGGGGATTTAAGCAAATTTCAACATTTACATACGACAGAAAATGCAAAACAAATGTTAGAAAAAATGGGGACGATTTTGTATTCATTGCTTACGTTGTCTAAACCAACTGTCGCGCTCATTAACGGCACTGCTATTGGCGGCGGTTGTGAGTTAGCATCAGCATGTGATTTCCGCTATGCGAAATCTGGAAGTAAAATCGGCTTTATTCAAGGAAAACTTGGAATAACGACTGGGTGGGGCGGAGCGACAATGCTTTTTGAAAAACTTCCGTACACTCAAGCGCTTGATATACTTTTGCGTGCAGAAAGAATAAGCGCAGAAAAAATGTACGAGTATGGATGGATACACGCGGTGCTGCCAGGAAACAATTTGCGGGAAGAATGCCGCGAGCTGCTTGCCCCTTATTTATCGCAATCGGTTTCTGTATTGCGTGCATATAAAATGGCAGCTGCAGAAAAGTGGAAAAGCGATGAATTTCGGATGAGATTTTTTGCGGAAATCCGCCGTTGTTCCGAATTATGGGGGTCAGAAGAACATAAAAGAGCTATCCAATCTTTTTTAAATAAATCATAATTTTCTCCCTTCTATCTTTTCTATTAGCTGCATAAATATAGTAAAAAAGCAGCTATAGAGGGGGGAAGAAGATGACAAGTGTACGTCAGGATGCGTGGACGCAAGACGAAGATTTGCTATTGGCAGAAGTCGTATTGCGCTATATTCGCGAAGGAGGTACGCAGCTTCAGGCTTTTGAAAAAGTAGGACAGCTTTTGTCACGCACCGCAGCTGCATGCGGCTTTCGATGGAATTCCTATGTTCGAAAGCAGTATAAAGAAGAAATTGAACTAGCGAAAAAACAGAGAAAGGAGAGAAAAAAAGAGGCTGCGGCTAGTGAAGAAAGAGAACGAAAAAGGAAAGAGGAAATAACAGACAAAAACTTGACGTGGTCTGATGTCATCACATTTTTGCAAACACATGGGCAAAAGGCGCATGATTCGCAAAGAATAGCGGATGAAAACCGTGCTTTAAAGAAAGACATGGAGCAATTACAACAAATGATTACAAAACTCCAAGCCGAGAAAGAAGCATTGCAAAAACAGCTATTTGCTGTTCAAGAGGAGTATAAAACATTGCTTGCCATTATGGAACGTGCAAGAAAAATGGCGGAGCTTGAAGAAGAACAAGAACGAAAAACTCCACTCTCGGGAAACACGGTCCTAGAAAAAGTGGAAAAATCGTAAAAAGCTGACCCCATCGTCAGCTTTTTTTCTTAGCGGATAAATTGGCTATTTGCTAAAATAGGAATAGCATGGATTGATGGAAGGTGAGGAAGAAATTGTGAAAATTGGAATTGTTGGCGGCGGAGCCATTGGTCTATTAATCGCTGCTTATTTAAGTAATGAATATGAAGTCACTGTTTATACAAGACGTTCAGCACAAGCGCAACGATTAATGAACGAAGGATTGCGGTTTGTGAAACGCGGGGAAACAAAGCGTATTTCACTTCAAGCCATGACATTTGCGGAAGCGAACATTAACGATGATCTTGTTTTTATAACGGTGAAGCAGTATGATATTGCAACGATTATCAATCACCGAAACCTGTTTGATCAGGTGAAAACGGTTGTTTTTCTACAAAACGGGATGGGGCATATTAAGTTGCTTTCTCCACTCATGGAAAAAAATATTATTGTTGGAATTGTCGAGCACGGTGCACTCAAACATGATGATCGTACGGTAGAACATACAGGAATTGGAAAGATTGTGCTTGCAAGCTTGTATGGCACATTTGGACAAGCCGTAAATTTATCGGCAAAGAGCATCTCTGATTTTCCATTTGAATTTGCTAATAATTGGGAGAATGTGTTAGTGAAAAAATTGATCGTGAATGCAGCCATTAATCCGTTGACAGCGCTTTTACGCATCAAAAACGGAGATTTGCTTAAAGTGAAACCATATTATGAAATGATGAAATTGTTGTTTTCCGAATTTAAGCAAGTGTTGCCGATCGAAGACGAACAAAAGGCATGGGAACATATTGTGAGTGTTTGTCAAAAGACAGCAGAAAATTATTCATCAATGTTAATGGACATTTCCCAAAACCGAAAAACAGAGATTGATGCCATTTTAGGCTATGTTTTAGAAAAAGGGAAAGAACTCGGGATTACGTTGCCGCTCTCACAATTTTTATTTTATGCCATAAAGGGGTTGGAAGAAGGGGGGGACGAAAAATGAATGAGCTGTTTGCGCATCTGATCGCGGCATTCGTTACGCTGCCGTTATTATCATTTTTCGTCGTTTACTTTTTTTCCCGCAAATTATTAAAAAGAAAACGAAAGTCGTTTTATGTGGCAGTGAATGTTTCGACACTTTTTTTTATTATTGCTGTTCACTTTTTGATTACTGTTCTTTCAGGAAAATCGTATTTATGGCACATTGTCTTCTTTTTACTGATCATGCACATGTTGATTTCGATCGGGTATTGGCGCAAAAAAGAAGATTTTCATTTTTCCGCTGTTTTTCGTTTGTTTTGGCGAGCGAACTTCTTATTGTTTTCCTCGCTTTATTTTAGTCTGCTTGTCTACGGAATGATTGTGAGAGTATCTAGCAATTTATAAATAAAAAAATTGGGTGACAGTGAGCAACTGTTTTTTCATTTGCAAAAAAGAAATGCTATACTCATGTAAGAACATGATAAGATAAGAAAGGAAGTTTCTAAACATGGAAGTTCGGGAAATTTCTCTGGCTGCTACGACACCGTTAGCAACCGATTACATAAATGGTACTTTTCCGATTGAAAAAGGTTTTTCTTACTCCCTTCAGGCGGAAGATGTATTTTGGAGGCGGCTCGATGATATAAAAGGAAGAGCGTATCCACGCCGCGAACTTGTGGAATATTTACGTTCGTATCATCAGCGATTTCACGCGAGTTCCGAAACATTTTACAATATTGAAAAATTGCTTCATCCTGAAAGTGTAGTAGTAGTAGGCGGGCAACAAGCCGGATTATTGACCGGGCCGCTTTATACGATTTATAAAATTATCTCGATCATCAAGCTTGCTAAAGAGCAAGAAAGAAAATTAGGCGTGCCGGTCGTTCCGCTTTTTTGGATTGCTGGTGAAGACCATGATATTGCCGAAGTAAACCACGTGTACATTGCCGAAGATAGAAAAATTAAGAAATATGTTTACCCTGATATTCCGCAAGAAAAGCGTATGGTATCGGATGTACCATTAGATCATCAAGTTTGTTCCACTTGGATTACTAATATTGTGAAAACATATGGAGAAACAGAAACGACAAATAAGTTGCTTGATTTTCTATTCCAATGTTTAGACCAATCGAAAACGTTCGTTGACTTTTTTGCTTCTATCGTTTTACGTCTATTTGCTTCTGAAGGATTGGTTGTTCTTAATGCAGCCGATGTCCCGTTGCGCGCAATCGAGAGCAGCTTTTTTACTGCTTTGATTGAATGCCATCGCAAGGTGACGAATGCTGTTTTGCGAAAGCAGCATCAGCTTCGGCAGCTCGGATATAAAAATACGTTAGATATTCAGCCACATTGTGCAAACTTGTTTTATTATGATGGGAGACAACGGTGGCTGCTCGAGCATGATCCACAAAAAGAGGTATTTCATAGTAAAAAAGGAGAATTTGTTTTCTCCAAAGATGAATTAATACAACTTGCTAAAACCAAACCTGGCCATTTAAGCAATAATGTCGTGACCCGGCCGCTTATGCAAGAATTTTTGTTGCCGACATTGGCGTTTGTCGCTGGTCCTGGAGAAATTGCATATTGGGCAGAGCTGAAAGAGGCGTTTTCGATATTTGGTTTCAAAATGCCGCCAGTCATCCCGCGTGTCAACATCACTATTGTAGAACGCTCCATTCAAACCGATTTAGCTGAAATCGGGATCGATATCATGGATGTTTTCAAAGGACGGCTAGAAGAAGCGAAACAGCAATGGTTAGCGCAGCAAACTCGTTATCCGCTTGAAGAAATGTTTGCGAAAGCAAAAGCGGAAATCGAAGAAATTCATCGCCCGCTTCGGGAATTTGGAATGGAAATTGATCGCGGATTGGCGGGGTTGTTGACGAAAAATGCAACTCTTCTTCAAGCGCAAATCGATTTTCTTCAGCAAACGTTGCAACGAGCATTAATAAGGAAATATGAGGTGGAGTTGCGAAAATTTTCACGTGTGGAAATGTCGTTAATGCCGAATCAAGCGCCTCAGGAGCGGATTTGGAATATTTTCTACTACATCAATAAATATGGGTTCAATTTTTTAGAGAAACTTTTACATCTTAATTACCAATGGAACGGCATGCATAAAATTGTATATATATAATAGTTTTTACAAGAAAAAGTCGAAAAGAAAAGTCCTGTTTTATGCAGGATTTTTTTTTATCGGAATGAAATAGTAGACATACAGAAATTGAAATGGAAATAAAAGTAAAATAACAAATATTGGTTCGTATTTATTGTGAGCTGCCGAAATACGACAAAAGTAAACAGAAGAAGACGAGTTTTTACAAAAAAAGCTAAAATTTTGTTGTGTTTTGCAGTATAATAAGTAAATGATCGCTCTATATGAATAACGAAGCTTTCCTAGCTGATTTTCCACGACGTTTATTTTCGTATGCCATATGTTGCAGCAATGAGTGATTAAAGGTGGTGAACATGTGTTTCAACATACGACAGTGCTATTAAAGGAAGCAGTAGATGGACTCCATATAAAACCGGATGGAATTTATGTCGATTGCACCCTTGGCGGTGGAGGACATAGTGAATATTTACTTTCACAACTGTCAGAGGACGGAAGACTATTTGCGTTTGATCAAGATGATATGGCGATCGAGTATGCGAAAAAAAGATTAGCCCGTTATGAAAAACAGGTGACGTTTATTCGCAGAAATTTTCGCTTTCTTGCGGAAGAGCTAGCGGCGAGGGGAGTTCATAGAGTGGATGGAATTTTGTTTGACTTAGGAGTGTCCTCACCGCAGTTAGATACACCAGAACGAGGATTTAGTTATCACCATGATGCACCGTTAGATATGCGAATGAATCGCGAGCAATCATTAACGGCTTATGATATCGTTAATCATTGGCCATATGAGGAGCTCGTACATATCTTTTTCCATTATGGTGAAGAAAAATTTTCGAAGCAAGTGGCGAGGAAAATCGAAGAAGTTCGCAAAGAAAAGCGAATTGAAACAACCGGGCAATTAGTTGACATCATTAAAGAAGCTATCCCGGCGCCGGCAAGGCGAAGCGGAGGGCATCCGGCCAAACGAATTTTTCAAGCGATACGAATTGCCGTAAATGATGAGCTGCAAGCATTCAAAGAGGCGATTACACAGGCGATTGATTTATTAAAATCAGGTGGAAGAATTAGTGTTATTACGTTCCATTCATTAGAAGACCGCATTTGTAAAGTGGCTTTTAAAGAAGCAAGCCAAGGCCCACAGCTTCCTCCTGGGCTTCCGCTCATTCCTGATCAATACCGCCCGGCATTAAAAATTATCACGAAAAAGCCGATTGTCCCTTCCGAGGAAGAGATCGAACATAATCATCGCGCGCGTTCTGCAAAGCTGCGTATCGCCGAAAAGCTATGAACAAAAAACGATGTTGAATCACTAATGACAGGAGGGAAAAACAATGAATAATACGGCAGTAAAAATTCATGAACGACAACGTCCGTCATCACGTCCGCGCACTAGAAAGCAACGAAAGCTAAAAATTCGCTTTACGTTAGGGGAAAAGCTTTTATTCCTATCGTTTTGCGTATTTGCTATGTATGCAGCAGTGCATATTGTGTCCAATCAAGTGAAGATTTATCAAGTAAATAAAGAAATTCAACAGCTACAAGAAACGGTTCAAGAACAGAAAAAGCAAAATAATGATTTATATGTTGAAGTTCAACAATTAAGCACATATGAACGGATTTTGCAAAAAGCGAAAGAACTCGGTCTCTCACTAAACGAAAATAATGTAAAAGTTGTACAGGAATGATCGCCGATGGAAAGGAAAAAGCATAGCAATACACATAAAGGAGCAGCTATATTATTTTTCTTATTCAGTCTGCTCTTTTTTGTGTTATTGGCTCGTTTTATTCAGTTGCAGGTAACGGGAGTTGCTGATGGCCAAGTGTTAGCGGCAAAGGCGGAGGAAAAGTATAAACAAAAGCGAACGATCGAAGCAAAGCGCGGAACCATTTTTGACCGAAATGGCGAAGTGCTTGCTCAAGATGTGCCGTCATATACAGTTATAGCTGTCCTTGATCCAAAAATGACGACAGATCCTGATCATCCGAGACATGTTGTTGACCCACAAAAAACAGCAAAAAAATTAGCCCCATTGCTAAAGATGGATGTAGATGAAGTGAAACGAATTTTAACAAAAGATGCAAAACAAGTGGAATTTGGCGCAAATGGACGAAATATTAGCTATGAACTGAAAGAAAAAATTGAAGCATTAAATCTGCCAGGGATTGGGTTTATTCGTGATACAAAACGATTTTATCCAAATGGCAATTTTGCCTCGTACGTAATTGGTTACGTACAAAAAAATAATAAAAAAAATGAAACAGTTGGAAAAATGGGGATTGAGAAAAGCTTAGATAAGCATTTGCGTGAAAAAGACGGTTACGTATCTTTTGCCGGGGATATCAGCGGATTTCGCCTTCCAAATACGAAAGAAACCGTCGTTCCACCGGATAATGGAGCGAATGTTTATTTAACGATCGACCAAAAGATTCAAACGTTTTTAGAAGATGCGATGAACGATGTGGAAAAACAATATAAGCCGAAAAAAATAATTGCGATTGTTGCAGATCCGAAAACAGGAAAGATCTTAGCAATGGGAACAAGACCGGGTTTTGATCCAAATAAGCGCAATATACAAAACTATTTCAACGATGCGATTTCCTATCCGTATGAGCCTGGTTCGACAATGAAAATTTTTACGCTTGCGGCTGCAATTAATGAAGGTGTGTATAACGGGAATGAACAGTATCGGTCTGGCTATTATAAAGTGGGACCAAATATTATTCGTGACCATAACAAAGTAGGTTGGGGAACGATTACGTTTAACGAAGGAGTACAACGCTCTTCTAATGTCGCTTTTTCTATTTTAGTAAAAGAAAAGTTAGGAGAAGACCGCTTTTTGCAATATTTGCATCGTTTCCATTTTGACAAAAAAACTGGTATAGACCTTCCAGGAGAAGCGGTAGGGCAAATTCATTACAAATATCCGATTGAAAGAATAACGACAGGATTTGGTCAAGGAACATCGGTGACACCAATCCAACAAATTCAAGCCGCAACCGCGATTGCAAACGGCGGAAAAATGATGAAGCCATATGTGGTCGATCGTATTGTTGACCCGGATACAGGAAAAGTGATTGCAAGAAACAAGCCAGAAGTAGTGGAACAACCAATTACAAAAGAAACGGCTAAACAAGTGTTAGATATATTAGAAACGGTAGTTACTTCGGAGAAAGGAACGGGGCGTCCGTATCAAATTGAAGGGTACCGAGTTGCTGGAAAAACAGGAACAGCACAAATTCCGTCACCAAGAGGAGGATATTTAACCGGCTATGAAAACTATATTTTCTCTTTTTTAGGAATGGCCCCGAAAGAAGACCCGCGTTTAATTATGTATGTCGCAGTTCAGCAGCCAAAACTATCCTATACGGAGACAGGGGCAGCTCCTGTTTCTCATATTTTTACTAGCGTGATGAAAAATAGTCTTCAATATTTGCACATTCAGCCTTCTTCCAATAAGAAGGCGTCAAAGGAAAAATCAAAAGGAATTGAAATCGGTTCTTACGCGGGTCGTTCTACAGAAGAAGTAGTGAAAGAACTAAAGGAAAGAGGGCTTGTCCCAATTGTAATTGGAAATGGGCGGCAAATTGAAGAACATGTACCGTTATCTGGTGATAAAGTAATCGCTGGAGAGCGGGTTGTGCTAAAAACGGACGGGGAAGCAGTGATGCCGGATGTGCGCGGCTGGTCGCTAAGAGATGTGATGAAAGTAGCGGAACTGCTAGAGCTTCGTCCGAGCACGAAAGGAAATGGGTATGTCGTCAGCCAAAATATTCGGCCAGGTGCATTAGTAAAGAAAGGTGATTACTTAATTGTAGAATTAGAAGAACCGCGAAAATGGAATGAGAGAATGGAACAAGAACAAAAAGAAGCATCCGAGAAAAAAAGCGACGGACCAGTGGATTGATTTAAGACGTTCTATAATGAAGCGTACAAGCATATAGTGGAACGAGCCTATCATAAAGGAGGTTCCACTATATGCGTGTTTCCCACGTCACTGTCCGCAAACGGCTAATGATCGTGTTTCTAGTTGGGGTGTTTATTTTTGCGATTATTGACATTCGTCTCGGATATGTTCAATTTATATTAGGTGATATGTTAACAGAAAGAGCGAAAGATTCATGGAGCCGAAATATTCCATTTGAGCCGAAGCGCGGAGAAATTTTGGATCGCAATGGCGTTCCGCTCGCTACGAATATGAGCGCTCCAACAGTATACGTCATTCCGCGCCAGATTGAAAATCCGGCCGAGACGGCAGAAAAGTTAGCGAAAGTGTTAAATATGCCCGTCGAAAAAGCGTATAAACATATTACGAAAAAAACGTCGATCGAGCGTATTCCAGAAGGTAGGAAAATATCGAATGAAAAAGCAAAAGAAATTCGGGCACTCGGCTTAAAAGGGGTATATATCGCGGAAGATACGAAACGTTATTATCCGTTCGGCAGTTATTTGTCCCATGTTTTAGGATTTACCGGCATCGATAACCAGGGCTTGATGGGATTAGAGCTCTATTATGATAAAGAATTGAGCGGTCAACGCGGTTCGGTGCAATTTTATTCGGACGCAAAAGGAAAAAGAATGCCTAATATGGCAGATGATTATACGCCGCCAACAGATGGGTTAAATTTAGTGCTTACGATTGATTCGCGTATCCAAACAATCGTGGAGCGGGAACTCGATATTGCCGAAGCAAAGTATAATCCAGACGGCATTATTGCAGTTGCAATGAACCCGAATACGGGAGAAATTTTGGCAATGGCGAGCCGTCCAACATTTGACCCGGCAAACTATCGAAACGTCCCAGCGGAAATTTATAACCGCAACTTGCCGATTTGGAGTACGTATGAACCTGGTTCGACGTTTAAAATTATTACGCTTGCTGCGGCGTTGGAAGAAAAAAAAGTAAATTTATTGAAAGATCATTTTTATGATCCAGGATATGTAAAAGTTGCCGGTGCAACATTACGTTGCTGGAAAAAAGGCGGGCATGGATCGCAAACTTTTTTAGAAGTTGTGCAAAACTCTTGTAACCCAGGTTTTGTAGAGTTAGGGGAACGCCTTGGGAAAGAAAAATTGTTTCACTACATTAAGGAGTTTGGCTTTGGTGAAAAAACAGGCATTGACTTGCAGGGGGAAGGAACCGGAATTTTATTTGATTTGAAACGCGTTGGGCCTGTCGAACAAGCAACAACGGCCTTTGGGCAAGGGGTGTCGGTGACACCGATTCAGCAAGTGGCAGCTGTTTCTGCGGCAGTAAATGGTGGAATTTTGTACACGCCATATATTGCGAAGCAATGGGTTGATCCTGAAACAGGAAAGGTAGTAAGCCGCAATACACTAAAGGCGAAGCGACGCGTTATTTCCGAGGAAACGTCGAAACAAATTCGTTATGCTCTAGAGAGCGTTGTTGCACAAGGGACAGGAAAAGGTGCCTATATAGAGGGATATCGTGTTGGCGGAAAAACAGGAACAGCACAAAAAGCGAAAGGCGGCCGATATTTAAAAGATAATCATATCGTTTCTTTTATCGGATTTGCTCCGGCGGATGACCCACAGCTTGTCGTTTATGTTGCTGTCGACAATCCGAAAGGAACGGTTCAATTCGGTGGTGTCGTCTCTGCTCCAATCGTCGGAAAAATTATGGAGGATAGTCTACGTACACTTGGCGTGAAACCACGCAAAG
Organism: Geobacillus sp. CX412; assembly: GCF_027942335.1. Classification (NCBI taxonomy): domain Bacteria; kingdom Bacillati; phylum Bacillota; class Bacilli; order Caryophanales; family Anoxybacillaceae; genus Geobacillus; species Geobacillus sp. CX412. Next base: position 2,467,787 of record NZ_CP103461.1, on the reverse strand, counting down.
GCCAAATAGAAAAAGAACGGGCGTGGAATGATCCGAAAATGGTCGAAGTTCCAAATTTAATCGGCTTATCAAAAAAAGACTTGCAAGAGCAACTTTTTAACTTAAAATTAGATGTTAGTGGAGAAGGTGATGTTGTTATTGAGCAAGCTCCAGAACCTGGGGTGAAAGTGAAAGAAGGTTCCACTATTCGCATTTACTTAGCATCAAAGACGTCTTCTAAAAAAGAAGTTCGATGAAAGCGATCAATATATCGATGTATCAAGGGGGCGGCTGATGTAAGTTGTCATATATCCTATCTCGCCCCTTTTTTCCGCTTTTCATTGTTTTCTTCTAAAGGACTATGAAGCGAAAGGAATGAACAAAAATGAAGCTGCAGACGCTGCTTTCGTATTTGCATGATTTTACAACGTATGTCGGTGAAAACCCGACAATTACTTCCATTGAAATGGATTCGAGAGAAGTAAAAAAAGGATCATTATTTATTTGCATCAAAGGATTTACAGTGGACGGCCACGATTTTGCGAAACAGGCAGTCGAAAATGGTGCTGTAGCCATCATTGCCGAACGACCACTTGATGTAGATGCGCCCGTTATTGTCGTTCGTGATAGCCGGCGCGCAATGGCGGTGCTTGCCGATGCGTTTTACGGACAGCCGACCCATCAGTTACATTTAATCGGGGTTACGGGCACAAATGGGAAAACGACAACGACTCATATAATAGAGCACATCGCTAGAAAGGCGAATAAAAAAACGGGGCTAATTGGAACGGTGCATATTAAAATTGGCGATGATACGTATCCAACGAAAAATACGACGCCAGAATCGTTGCTGTTGCAACGAACGTTTAAACAAATGGTGGACGAAGGTGTCGATGTTGCGGTCATGGAAGTGTCTTCGCATGCCCTTCATATGGGACGCGTGCACGGCTGTGACTATGATGTTGCTGTGTTTACTAATTTAACGCAAGATCATCTCGATTACCACGAGACAATGGAAGAATACCGCAATGCGAAAGGATTGCTGTTTTCCCAGCTCGGAAATCGTTATGATCACAAACGGCCAAAGTTTGCGGTATTAAACAACGATGATCCTGCTTCACAATATTATAAGCATATGACGGCTGCAACCGTTATTACATACGGAATTGAAACAGATAGCGATATTATGGCAAAGCGAATTGATATTGTTCCAAGCGGAATGTCGTTTGATCTGATCACACCGCACGGTACTGTTCGGGTCAAAACAAGGTTAATCGGATTGTTTAACGTATATAATTTGCTCGCAGCTGTTTCCGCCTCTCTTGTGTCTGGTATTCCATTTTCTGTTATTGTAGAGGCGATTGAAGAAATTTCTGGGGTTGCGGGACGGTTTGAAACAGTCGATGAAGGGCAAAACTTTACAGTAATCGTTGATTATGCTCATACGCCAGATAGTTTGGAAAATGTCTTAAAAACAATTCGGCAATTTGCTCAGAAAAAAGTTTACGTTGTTGTTGGCTGCGGCGGTGACCGAGACCGTACAAAACGGCCGCTTATGGCAAAAACAGCGGTCAAATACGCCGATGTGGCCATTTTCACTTCTGATAATCCGCGTTCCGAAGAGCCTGAACAAATTTTGCGCGATATGGAAGCAGGTGTTTCCAGCGAGCGTTATGTAACGATTGTCGATCGCAAGGAGGCGATTTATTACGCGATTGAACAAGCGCAAGAAGGAGATATTATTTTAATCGCAGGCAAAGGGCATGAAACGTACCAAATTATTGGCGATCGCGTCATTGATTTTGATGATCGGCTTGTTGCCCGGGAAGCGATTAAGGAGCGGAAGAACATATGTTGACATATGAAATGGTCAAACGGTTATGTAAACAGGCTCGTGGCATTGTCGATGATGCGATTACGTTTCACCATGTGTTTGTAGATCCTTATGAACATGCCCCAAAAGGGTTATTCGTTCCGCTTGGGCATGGGATGGAAACGTTAAAAATTGCGATTGAACATGGAGCAATCGCCGCGTTTTGGCAAGAAGGCGATGAATTGCCGCGTTACATTCCAAATCAGTTTCCGGTCTTTTTTGTTTCATCACCAATTCAAGCATTAGAGGAGCTTTTAGATATGTATGGGCAATGGGAAAACAATAAGAGCGAAAAAACAAAGTTTAACCTTACCATTTCTGCTCATAATGAACAAAATCATTCATATGATATAGCGGTGCTCGCTGCTCTTAAACGGCTGCAACAGAAATGGATGCGTGTTCAAGGACAAGAAGGATGTGACCGATCATGCTAGAGCAAGTCATTGTTTTAGCCATTGTTCTTTCCTTTCTGATTACTGTTATATTATCGCCATTGTTTATTCCGTTTTTAAGACGGTTAAAATTCGGGCAAAGCATACGGGAAGAAGGACCGAAATCGCATCAAAAAAAATCAGGCACCCCGACGATGGGAGGTATTATGATTTTACTTTCCATCGTTGTGACAACGTTATTGATGACGAGAAAATTTGCAACTCTTTCCGTTGAAACATATTTATTGCTTTTTGTAACGATTGGTTATGGATTGCTTGGCTTTTTGGATGATTTTATTAAAGTGGTGATGAAACGGAATCTTGGGTTGACGAGCAGACAAAAGTTAATTGGGCAATTAATTATTGCAATTGTTTTTTATTTTGTATATCAGCGCAGTGGTTTTTCTACTGCCTTACATATTCCAGGGACAGATCTTTCTATTAATCTTGGCTTTGGATATGTGTTATTGCTTATTTTCATGCTTGTCGGCGGTTCGAATGCGGTCAATTTAACCGACGGACTTGACGGTTTATTGGCTGGGACAGCGGCCATTGCGTTCGGCGCTTATGCCGTTCTTGCCTGGAACCAAGGCCAATATGATATCGCTATTTTTTGTGTTTCCGTTGTTGGGGCTGTACTAGGATTTTTAGTATTTAACGCCCATCCAGCAAAAGTATTTATGGGAGATACCGGGTCGCTTGCGTTAGGCGGCGCGATTGCTACAGTGGCAATTTTAACGAAGTTGGAAATATTGCTTGTTGTTATTGGCGGTGTATTTGTTATCGAAACACTGTCCGTTATTATTCAAGTCATTTCATTTAAAACAACGGGAAAACGTGTATTTCGCATGAGCCCGTTGCACCATCATTATGAGTTGATTGGCTGGTCGGAGTGGCGTGTTGTCGTCACATTCTGGGCAGTCGGCTTATTATTTGCAATGCTAGGAATCTATATCGAGGTGTGGATTTAATTGAAACAGGCAGCTTTCTATCAACAACGTCAGGTGTTAGTCATTGGTTTGGCAAAAAGCGGATTTGCAGCGGCAAAACTGCTTCATGAGCTAGGTGCCAACGTCACGGTAAATGATCAAAAGACGTTTGAAGAAAATAAAGAAGCGCAACAGCTAGAACAAATGGGAATCCGAGTGATTTGCGGCGGGCATCCGCTTGAGCTCTTGGATGAGCCGTTTGATTTTGTTGTGAAAAACCCTGGCATTCCATATACGAATCCAATGGTAAAAAAAGCAATGGAAAAAGGATTGCCCGTTGTCACAGAAGTGGAGTTAGCGTATCACATTTCGGAGGCACCTTTTATTGGGATTACAGGTTCCAATGGAAAAACAACAACTACAACATTAATTTTTGAGATGCTGCGTGAAGGAGAAAAACGCCCGCTGCTTGCGGGAAATATAGGGATGGCTGCTTGTGAAGTGGCAAAAAAAGCGGAAGCAGGCAATTGGCTTGTAACGGAACTTTCCTCCTTCCAGCTAGCGGGAATTCGCGATTTTTGCCCGCGTATTTCCGTTTTATTAAACATTTTTGATGCCCATTTAGATTACCATGGTTCAAAAGAAGCTTATGCACAGGCAAAAGCAAATATTTTTAAAAACCAGACAAATGATGATTATGCGGTCATTAATGCAGATGATGAACTTGTGATGCAGCTTGCTGAGAACATTCATGCACAAAAAGTTACTTTTTCGACAACAAAAGTGTTAGACCGCGGTGCTTATATAAAAGATGGTTTGATCTATTGGAACGATGAAGCGGTAATTGCTGTCAGCGATATAGTACTTCCAGGAAAACATAATTTGGAAAATATATTGGCAGCTGTTTCTGTGGCAAAATTAGTAGGCGTAGACAATAAAGCTATTTCCCAAGTCTTAACGGCATTCACAGGGGTGAAGCATCGGCTTCAATATGTTGCTACTATTAATGGGAGAAAGTTTTTCAATGACTCCAAAGCAACCAATATTCTTGCGACACAAAAAGCACTGTCCGCTTTTGAAAAAGATGCTGTCATCCTTTTGGCAGGTGGGCTAGACCGCGGCAATGAGTTTGATGGTCTTCTTCCTTATTTGCATAACGTAAAAGCAATCATATTGTTTGGCCAAACCGCGCCAAAAATAGCTCGTGTCGCTAAACAGGCAGGAATAGAAACGATTGAATATGTCGATAATGTGGAAAAAGCTGTACCAGTTGCTTATCAACTATCCGAACCAGGTGATGTCATTTTACTGTCGCCGGCATGTGCAAGCTGGGATCAATATAAAACTTTTGAACAAAGAGGAGACATTTTTATCAATGCCGTGCATAAGTTGAAATAGAGAGAAAGGACAGCCTTTTCTCTCCTAGTTTAGAAAAGTAGAGGTGTTGGGCATTGCCGCGGAAAAAGTCTACGCCTGATTTTTTGCTGATTATCCTTACGTTTTCGTTGTTGGCAATTGGGCTTATTATGGTGTATAGCGCCAGTGCCATTTGGGCGGAATATAAGTTTCATGATTCGTTTTTCTTTGCAAAACGTCAGCTTTTGTTTGCCAGCGCGGGAGTCATTGCAATGTTCTTTATTATGAATATTGATTATTGGACATGGCGCGACTGGTCGAAAGTGCTTATTATCGTCTGTTTTTTGTTGCTTGTTCTCGTATTAATTCCCGGAGTCGGAATGGTTCGCAATGGATCACGCAGCTGGATTGGTGTTGGGGCGTTTTCCATTCAGCCGTCCGAATTTATGAAACTTGCAATGATTGCCTTTTTGGCAAAGTACTTGTCGGAAAACCAAAAAAATATTACATCGTTTAAACGAGGATTGCTTCCCGCTTTGGCACTTGTGTTTTTTGCGTTTGGAATGATCATGCTTCAACCGGACTTAGGAACCGGCACCGTAATGGTCGGCACATGTATTGCAATGATTTTTGTTGCTGGTGCGCGCATCAGCCATTTTATCGGATTAGGAATACTTGGACTGGCAGGATTTGCTGCTCTTGTTTTGTCAGCGCCATATCGAATTAAGCGGATTACTTCTTTTTTGAATCCTTGGGAAGATCCGCTTGGAAGCGGGTTTCAAATTATTCAATCGCTATATGCGATTGGCCCTGGAGGTTTGTTTGGCTTAGGGCTGGGACAAAGCCGACAAAAGTTTTTTTATTTGCCTGAGCCGCAAACTGACTTTATTTTTGCGATTTTAGCAGAAGAACTTGGGTTTATTGGCGGGTCGCTTGTTTTACTTTTATTTAGCTTGCTGCTTTGGCGCGGAGTGCGTATTGCACTTGGGGCGCCGGATTTGTATGGAAGTTTTCTTGCCATCGGCATTATTTCGATGGTGGCCATTCAAGTAATGATTAATATCGGCGTTGTTACAGGATTAATGCCGGTAACGGGAATTACGCTGCCGTTTTTAAGCTATGGTGGTTCATCATTAACGCTTATGTTAATGGCAATTGGGGTTTTACTAAACATTAGCAAGCATGCAAAATATTAATAAAACCAATTCGTTGCGTTGCATCCAACAACCAAAAAACAAAATGTTCAAGTTTCATCGATCTAGAAGGGTATCTCTCAAATTAGAGAGACACCCTCTCATTTTGTTAAGGTGACATCTACGATGAAAGGAGCATACGTATATACATAGGCGGTTTGGGAAAGGAGATGAAAGCGATGAAGGCAATGGTAAATGAATTATTAAGCGCTAACGTTGGGAAAGTGAAGGAAATGGAACCTTTATCGAACCATACGACGATAAAAGTTGGCGGCCCTGCAGATGTATTGATCGAACCAGATAGTGTAGAAAACCTGAAAAAAACAATGGCGATTATAAAAAAGCATGAAGTGCCATGGCGCGCGATTGGCCGTGGTTCGAATTTACTTGTTTCTGACGAAGGGGTCGAAGGGGTTGTAATCAAAATTGGCGAAGGGTTAGATGAATTACATGTTGATGGGGAAACCGTTACGGTCGGTGGAGGATACTCATTAGTACGCCTTGCCACGTTAATGAGCAAACAAGGGTTGTCTGGTTTAGAATTTGCCGGCGGAATTCCTGGATCGGTCGGGGGAGCTGTTTATATGAATGCGGGGGCGCACGGCTCCGATATGTCACAAATCGTAAAAAGGGCGTTAATTTTATTTCCAGACGGGATGATGGAATGGCTGACGAATGAGGAAATGCAATTTGCGTATCGCACTTCTGTGTTGCAAACAAAAAGACGTGGAATTTGTATAGCAGCGGAACTTCAGCTTACTTCCGGGAACCGTGAAGAAATTGTTGCAAAAATGCGGAAAAACAAAGATTATCGCCGTGAGACACAACCGTGGGATAAACCTTGTGCGGGCAGCATATTCCGCAATCCTTTGCCGCAATATGCTGGAAAACTGATTGAAGAGGCTGGTTTAAAGGGATATACGATTGGCGGCGCGAAAATTTCTGAACAGCATGCCAATTTTATCGTTAATACAGGAAAAGCAAAAGCAAAAGATGTACTGGACTTAATTCAGTTTGTGAAAAAAACGATTCATGAATTGCATGGCATTCATTTGCGGACAGAAGTAGAAATTATTGGCCGGAAGTTGTAAAATCTATCTCTTATATATTATAATGCTATGATATAATAAAATTGAGTTTGTCTATGTTTATCAAACATAGAAATACAACGGCATCGAGGTGTGCCGTTTGTTTTTATAGATGTGCTTTCGAGCTTATGTCGGAAAGCGGTGAATGGCTTTGGAAAAAGGAAAAAAAATCGTTGTTCTTGAGGAACGGGTGCCGAAATTAAAGGAACGGCGGAGACAAAAAGCAAATCGTCGTTTAATCGCGTATATCTCTTTCTTTTTTCTTCTCATTTTATGCATGATTTATTTTCAATCACCATTAAGCTATGTCCGTCATATTCAAGTAAACGGAAATCATCATCTTTCCGCAAAACAAGTGATACAGTTAAGCGGCATCACAAAACGGACAAGCTTTTGGAAAGTAAAAGAAGACGAAATTAAGCGGAATGTGGAGAAACATCCGGAAGTGAAGAGCGTATCATTGGAAAAACATTTCCCAAATACGATCATCATTCATGTGAAAGAGCGGAGGAGAATCGCTTATATTTATGACCAACAAACATTTTTTCCGCTTTTAGAAAATGGTTACATACTAAAGAAACACACATCAAAAACCGCGCCAAGCGATGCGCCGATTTTAATTAATTGGAAAAAGGGAGAAGATATTCAAGAAATCGCAGGACAGTTGGCGCAGCTTTCCCCATCGATATTAAACGCCATTTCTGAAATTCATTATACACCGAGCGATGATAACCGTTATCATATTACTGTTTATATGAATGATGGTTTTGAAGTGAGTGCGAACGTACAAAATTTTGCCGATAAAATGTCATTGTATCCGTCTATTGTCCAGCAATTAGATCCAAACGTAAAAGGGGTAATCCATTTAGAAGTAAGCAATTATTTTACCGCTTATAAACAACCGAAAAAGGAGGATGACAATGACAAAGCGGAAAGGTAACCGTGTCATCCTTTCTTTTATCTGTTTTATACTAGGATCTATGCTGGCGTTTTCTTATCAATATACAAAAAGGGAAGCATCAAAGCGAAATATAACAGATCGGCAATGGCAAAAGGAGTATGATTACCGAGAGCGAGTGATTAAGATACAGAAAGAAAATCGACGATTAAAAAACGAGTTAGTACAAAAACAAAATGAAGTTGTGGAGATGGAAAAAGCGTTAGCAGAACAACAAACATCGTATACGGATTTGGCAAAACAAGCAGAAAAACTACGCATGTATGTTGGAGAGGCGAAAGTAAAAGGAAAAGGAATTGAAATAACGTTATCGGATGCATCTTATATTCCTTCTGAACAAAGTGCGACAGACTACATTGTTCACGAACAACATGTCTTTAAAGTCATTCATGAGCTGCTCATTTCCGGAGCAGAAGCAATCGCCATTAATGGGCAACGAATTTCCCATCGTTCGTACATTGTTTGCAATGGTCCCGTAATCGAAGTAGATGGCACGCAACACGCAGCCCCTTTTGTCATCTCCGCAATTGGCAATCCAACGGTTCTCGCTTCCGCTTTGAACATTCCCGGCGGGGTAAAGGATCAGCTTATTCAAGATAACATAATTGTAAGGATTGCTAGTAAAGATGAAATAGTGTTAGATCCTATCTTTCATGCTAATCATCCATAAATTGCCTCGGCAGAAAGAATGGTGAAGATGATTGGAACGGAAAAAAACGATCTATTTTACTTGTATTACGACCATTTTTGGATTTATGCTAGCTGTTCAACTTCAGACAACGTCACATCCTAAAGTTCGCGATACACGTGATATTTGGGAGCTGCGCGCTGATTTAAAAAAAGAACAACAATTGCAGCGACAACTTGTATTAGAAATCGGGGATTATGAGGAAAAATTACGGAATTACAAGCAAAAGCAGCGATCTAATCAAGAAGCCGTTTTGCATGAAACAGTAAGTGAATTGGAACAGGAAGCTGGTTTGACAAAAATAGAAGGTCCAGGAATTGTTTTGACAATTGAACCATTTTATTCGGATCATTACGTAGGTCCCATTGCGGAAACGGTGTCGCCTGAACTGTTGCACCGGCTTATTAATGAATTAAACATGTACGGTGCGAAAGAAATTGCTATTGCCGAGGAGCGGATTACAAACACGACGGCGATTCGCGATGTTAATGGTGCGACGAAAATCGGAGATAGCAAAATCTCTTCATTGCCAATTACAGTAAAAGTAATCGCAGATGATGCAAAAATGTTATGTAATCGTTTAAAAGTATCGACAATTCGTGATGATTTTGTCGTTGAAAATTTGCAGCTTACAATTTCTGAACCGTTGACATCAGTGGTTATTCCGCCGTCTAAAGAAAAATGGAACGTGAAATATATGGAAACGGTAAAAGCCGAAAAGGAGGAGAAATAATATGTGGCTCCCGCTCATCGGCTTATTCGTTGGCTTAATAGTAGGATTTTTGAGCGATTTGCGCGTCCCTGACGAATATTCCAATTATTTATCCATTGCAATCCTTGCTGCATTTGATACATTAATTGGTGGACTCCGCGCCCATTTACAGCAAACATATGACGAAATAGTATTTATAACAGGATTCTTTTTTAACATTATTTTGGCTACAACTTTAACTTTTCTTGGTGTCCATCTTGGTGTAGACTTGTACTTAGCAGCTGTATTTGCATTTGGGGTGCGCCTTTTTCAAAATATCGCTGTCATTCGCCGCCTCCTTCTTGCCGAATGGATGGAAAGGCGACAGAACCGTGAAAAAAGTTAATTGGAAAAAAGGGAAAGTTTCTTAAAATGTTGAATATATGGAGTAAAAAATGATTGGTTCGCTTTTTAACATTGCTGATGATAAGCAAGCGTATCCGTTATAGATTAAAAGATGAATAGAGAATAACGCAATTGTGTGGCATATACGAGATATATAAATTTCAGCTTAAAGGAGGTGTCACTGCTTACTAAAATACGTAATAGGGCCGCAAGAAAATGGATGAGAAGCCACAGTTGCAGACGGAAGCGGTGCATATACGATTTTAGTAGGCAGGTACCAAAAGATGAGCAGCAATGAGATCGTCGTTAGTCTTGACATTGGCACGTCCAGTGTTAAAGTCATAATCGGAGAAATGCTAAATGAATCTATTAACATTATTGGAGTAGGAAATGTAAAATCGGAAGGACTTAAAAAAGGGTCCATAGTGGATATAGATAAAACGGTGCAATCGATCAAAAGAGCGGTTGAGCAAGCGGAACGGATGGTTGGTTTAACGATCCGCCGTGTCATTGTTGGTGTGACGGGCAATCATGTCCAGCTTCAAGACTGCCACGGCATCGTTGCTGTTTCCAGTGAAAACCGCGAAATTACCGATGAAGATGTTGCGCGCGTGATGGATGCCGCGCAAGTCGTATCGATTCCTCCAGATCGGGAAATTATTGGCGTGATTCCGCGGCAGTTTATCGTTGATGGGTTAGATGGCATTAACGATCCGCGCGGAATGCTCGGTGTCCGTCTTGAAATGGAAGGAACGATTATTACCGGTTCGAAAACGATTTTACATAACTTACTCCGCTGTGTAGAAAGAGCTGGACTGGAAATAAGCGATATTTGCCTGCAGCCGCTTGCTGCTGGTTCTCTTGCTTTGTCAAACGATGAGAAAAACTTAGGGGTGGCGTTAGTCGATATCGGTGGCGGTTCCACGACTATCGCTATTTTCGAACAAGGATTTTTACAGGCCACTTCCGTTTTGCCAGTAGGAGGGGATCATATTACAAAAGATTTATCGATCGGGCTCCGAACATCGACGGAAGATGCAGAAAGGATTAAACTAAAGCATGGACATGCTTTTTATGACTATGCTTCTGAAGAAGAAGTATTTATCGTGCCGGTTATCGGGACTGATCAGCATCAGCAATTTAGTCAATTAGACATTGCCGATATTATTGAGGCAAGGCTGGAAGAAATTTTTCAAATGGTTCAACATGAAATCCGCAAGCTAGGATTTCGTGATTTGCCAGGCGGCTATGTGCTAACTGGCGGAGTAGCAAATATGCCAGGAATATTAGAATTGGCTCATGTCGTATTAGGAAGCAGCGTTCGCATTGCTATGCCTGATTATATAGGTGTGCGCGATCCGCAGTATACGACAGGAGTAGGGCTGATCAAGTTTGCTTATCAACAAGCGATGCTGCAAGGGAAATCGGTTCCTGTTGCTGCATCGGTTGCGGAGCCTGTTGAAAAACATCCGCAAAAGCAATCACAACCGAAACAAAAAAAGAAAGAAGCGACTCTTGGAAAAAAAGTAAAAAAATTTTTCGGGTATTTCTTTGAATAGAGATTGAATTTGGGAGGATTTAGTTATGTTGGAGTTTGACACTACAATTGATCAAATGGCAACGATTAAGGTGATTGGTGTTGGCGGCGGCGGTAACAACGCTGTAAATCGAATGATTGAGCACGGTGTACAAGGTGTTGAGTTTATTGCTGTCAATACGGACGCACAGGCGTTAAATTTATCGAAAGCACCAACAAAGCTGCAAATTGGCGCAAAATTAACGCGCGGTTTAGGCGCAGGTGCAAATCCGGAAGTAGGGAAAAAAGCAGCGGAAGAAAGTAAGGAGCAAATTGAAGAAGCGCTGAAAGGCGCTGATATGGTGTTCGTTACTGCAGGAATGGGCGGTGGAACAGGAACTGGGGCTGCTCCAGTTATTGCTCAAATCGCCCGTGAATTAGGAGCATTGACTGTTGGTGTCGTTACCCGTCCATTCACATTTGAAGGGAGAAAACGGGCGACACAGGCAGCAAGTGGTATTGCCGCGATGAAAGAAGCAGTCGATACATTAATTGTCATTCCAAACGACCGCTTGCTAGAGATCGTCGATAAAAACACACCGATGTTAGAGGCATTCCGTGAAGCAGATAACGTTCTTCGTCAAGGTGTACAAGGTATTTCGGATTTAATCGCAGTGCCAGGTCTTATTAACTTAGACTTTGCCGATGTGAAAACAATTATGTCCAACAAGGGCTCTGCGCTAATGGGCATCGGGATTGCAAGCGGGGAAAACCGGGCGGCGGAAGCGGCCAAAAAAGCAATCTCTAGTCCATTGTTAGAAACATCGATTGATGGAGCACAAGGTGTTTTGATGAACATTACTGGCGGCACGAATTTAAGCCTTTATGAGGTACAAGAAGCTGCCGATATTGTCGCATCTGCGGCTGACCAAGATGTTAATATGATTTTCGGCTCGGTCATTAATGAAGACTTAAAAGATGAAATTGTTGTAACGGTTATTGCGACTGGGTTTAATGAAAATGTGGCATCACAATCGCGCCCATCCCGTATTGGAATTGGTACGATTCCGAAAGTAACAGCAGCACCAAAACGGGAAAAACACGAAGAAGCCGTACAAGATTATGCGGCGTTGCGTTCCGCGCAAGCCGAAGATCCGCTTGACATTCCTGCTTTTCTTCGCAATCGCAATCGCCGCCGCTAAACGAAAGAGCGCGAATCTTTTATGGTTCGTGCTCTTTTTCTTTTTCTATGATATCTCCAGCCAACGTTTTATTCAACTAAATAATCCTCTTCCAGCGCGTATCGCGGAAGCTAGGATGGTGACATGGCGGCCTTCCGCTTTTCTTATTGTCTAGCTCGGCGGCTAGCTCTCTTGTGCGAAATAACCTTCTCCCTTGAAGTGCAAGCACTTCAGCGGTCGAAGAACATTTCGCTTCGAGAGCTAATCGCGCCGCCTCCGCTTTTCTTTATTGTCTAGCTCCAGGCGCCATCGGCTCGCGACGCTTCGGTCCCGCTGCGGCGGCAACAGCCTCCTCGCGGGCCTTCAGCGCGTGTCGCCGATAAGCGGGCGCCTTCCGCTTTTCTTGTTTCTTTGACAAAAATTCCTGTATTTCACCATCATAAATTGACAGACTTTCCAATAAGATGTACTATATACTATTTTCAGAAACTGCTTGTTTTTGTTGTGAGTGAAGGAGGCTGTTTGATTGGCCGTTTATTTGGATGTCATTTGGTTATTAAATGTTTGTTTTGACAGTTTATTGCTTTGGTTGACAGCAATTATGTTAAAGCGGGATGTCGTGTGGTGGCGAGTGTTGTTTGGAGCGTTTATTGGCGCATCTCTTGTTGTAATGATGTTTACACCGTTTTCTATGTATGCTCAGCATCCGGCAATCAAAATTGTGTTCTCATTTCTCATCGTTTTCGTTACATTTGGATTTAAACGAATAAGGTATTTTTTGGAAAATTTATTTGCCTTTTATTTTGTGACGTTTACGGTCGGAGGAGGTATGATTGCCGTCCATTATTTTTTGCAGCGGCAAATCGATATTCATGCAAGTGTGTTAACAACGTATTCGCTCGGTGTGGGCGACCCGGTCAGTTGGATGTTTGTTTTATTAGGATTCCCAGCCTTATGGTTATTTTCGCGAGCACGCATCAACGGGATTCGCGAAAAAAAGTTGCGATTTGAACATATTGTCGACGTCCTTATTGTATTTGATGGCATACCTCTTCAATTAAAAGGACTCATTGATAGCGGCAACCAACTATATGATCCACTATCGAAAATGCCTGTCATGATTGTTGAGATGAATAAAGTAAAGGAAGTGCTGCCGGAAGAATTAGTGCAACATATCCAGTTAGGAAAATCAATGGATTGGATCAATAATGAGCAATTGGAAAAGTGGGTGCATCGTCTGCGTATTGTTCCATATCGGGTTGTAGGGAGCGAACAACAATTTTTAGTTGCGATTAGACCAGACCGCATCATGATTTTTTACGAACAACAATGGCTGGAAATCCAAAAAGGGCTTGTCGGATTAAACGAAACCATTTTATCTGCTGATGGAGAATATGAGTGTATTATACATCCGAAAATGGTACAAACGGGGAAGAGGCTCACAGCTTCATGATTCGTTACTATATCATACTCGCTTTTTGCTAATTTAGAAGGGGGGATTTTGATGAAAACGTGGAAACTTCGTATCATTTATTTTTGGTATAAGTTATTGGCGAAGTTAAGGATTAAAGCGGATGAAGTGTATTATATCGGTGGAAGTGAGGCGCTGCCGCCACCGTTGACAAAAGAAGAAGAAGAGATGTTGATTAAAAAGCTTTCATCTGGGGATGAAACTGCACGGTCACTGCTTATTGAGCGCAATTTACGGCTTGTTGTATATATTGCGCGCAAATTTGAAAATACGGGAATTAATATCGAGGATTTGATTAGCATTGGAACGATCGGACTTATTAAAGCAGTAAATACGTTTAATCCAGAGAAAAAAATTAAATTAGCGACATACGCTTCTCGTTGCATTGAAAATGAAATATTAATGTATTTGCGCCGCAATAATAAAGTGCGTGCGGAAGTATCGTTTGATGAACCTTTAAATATTGATTGGGATGGTAATGAATTATTGTTATCAGATGTGCTTGGCACGGAAGATGATGTGATTACGAAAGACCTTGAAGCAGATGTCGATCGGCGTCTTTTATTCAATGCGCTAAGGCAGCTTAGCGACCGTGAAAAACAAATTATGGAACTTCGTTTCGGGCTTTCAGGCGGAGAAGAAAAAACACAAAAAGATGTTGCCGATTTGCTTGGCATATCGCAATCTTACATATCACGGCTAGAAAAGCGGATTATTAAGCGGCTTCGCAAAGAATTCAATAAAATGATGTAAAATGACGGCAATGGTTTCGCATTGCCGTTTTTTTATGCATGGATCTGCGTGCATATTTTTCCTTCCGGAGGAGATACTGAAAATGGACGACTTAGCATCTCCTGATGGGAGGGAACAACTTGACAAGAAACAAAGTTGAGATTTGCGGAGTAGACACATCTAAGCTCCCTGTACTAAAAAACGAAGAAATGAGAGAATTGTTTAAGCGAATGCATGAAGGGGATTTGGAGGCAAGGGAAAAATTAGTGAATGGCAATTTGCGGCTTGTATTGAGCGTCATTCAACGCTTTAATAATCGCGGTGAATTTGTGGATGATTTATTTCAAGTTGGTTGTATCGGACTTATGAAATCGATTGATAACTTTGATTTAAACCAAAATGTAAAATTTTCGACATATGCAGTACCGATGATTATTGGAGAAATTCGCAGATATTTGCGCGATAATAATCCGATTCGCGTATCTCGCTCGCTTCGTGATATTGCCTATAAAGCGTTGCAAGTGCGTGAAAAGTTGATGAGCGAGACGGCGAAAGAGCCTTCGGCGGAAGAAATTGCAAAGGTGCTTGGCATTCCTCATGAGGAAGTGGTGTTTGCCTTAGATGCAATCCAAGACCCTGTTTCGTTATTTGAGCCAATTTATAACGATGGCGGTGATCCGATTTACGTGATGGATCAATTAAGTGATGAACGCAACCGTGATAGCCAATGGATTGAAGAAATTGCGCTAAAAGAAGGACTGCGCCGTCTAAATGAACGAGAAAAAATGATTATCCGCAAGCGTTTTTTCCAAGGAAAAACGCAAATGGAAGTTGCCGAAGAAATTGGAATTTCCCAAGCGCAAGTATCGCGGTTGGAAAAGGCGGCGATTCGTCAAATGAATAAAAACATTCAAGTATAAGAGCTGCTCGTTCAGCTCTTTTCTTTTTTACATAAGCCACTAGGCAAACTCATATAGTTATGATAAGAGAAGAAAGCGGGGGATATTGAATGATGAGAATTTCTGAGTTTCAAACAAAAGATGTGGTAAACGTTGCAAACGGAAAAAAATTAGGCAATATCGGGGACATAGATATTGATTTAGAGACAGGGCAAATACAATCACTGATTATTTTAGGATCAGGGAAAGTACTCGGTTTATTTGGCCGGGAGGAAACGACAGTCATCCCGTGGCAAAATATCGTCAAAATTGGTGCGGACGTTATTTTAGTACGTTTGCATGAAAGCGAGTAAATAAAAAATAAGGATTATCATGTTTAAGCAAACTATGATAAAATAGGAAAAAAAGTGATAAAAATCAACAAAAAAGATATGAGGTTGACGAGGATGTCAGACATTTTTCGACAAATAGAAAAGGAATTGTTGATGCTGCAGTCGCATTCGTTTCCTCAGATCGTCGCTGGATTTACGACGAAACATGGAGGAGTGAGTAAAGGAGCGTTTGCGACATTCAATTTAGGGCTGCATGTTGGGGATGACCCTCTTTTGTTTGCAGCAATCGACAGCGTTTGGCGGATTTGTTGCAATTTCCACTTGAACGGTGGATATGTTGCGACCAAATACATGATGTTCACATTGAAAAGGTGACAACCGACCACGGTGGAAAAGGAACAACGGATTATCAGTCCGCTATAGCGGGTACGGACGGTCTGTATACAGAAGAGGCAAGATTATTGCTTGCCTTATGTTTTGCTGATTGCGTACCGCTTTATTTTATGGCTCCGAAACATGGCATGATTGGCCTTGCTCATGCCGGATGGAAAGGAACAGTAAAAAACATTGCGGGAGAAATGGTTCGTCTTTGGCATGAGTGTGAGCAAATTCCTCTTGAGGATATATACGTTGTGATCGGCCCTTCGATTGGCGCTTGTTGCTATATCGTCGATGACCGTGTGATCACGCGCGTCGATCGCGTTTTGGAAGGGGAAGAGAAGCTTCCGTATAAGCAGGTGAGCATAGGGCAATATGCTCTTGATTTAAAAGAGCTGAATAAAGTATTACTGATAAAGGCAGGAATTCATGAAGAACATATTGATGTTTCCGGGTATTGTACGAGTTGTGCTGATCATTTGTTTTTCTCTCATCGCCGTGATCAAGGAAAAACAGGAAGAATGATGGCGTTTATCGGCAGGAAGGAGGAATGAATGATGACGGTTCGCGACAATTTAGCAATCATTCGAGAAAACATTGAAGCAGCGTGCCAACGAGTAGGACGCAACCCTGCCGACATTCGCATTGTTGCCGTTACGAAATATGTAAGTGTGGAGCGGGCGAGAGAGGCGCTAGAAGCCGGCATTACCGATTTGGGAGAAAATCGTGATGACGGGTTGTTGAAAAAATATGAAGCGTTGGGCGCGGAGCCGACATGGCATTTTATTGGCACACTGCAATCACGAAAAGTGAAAAATATTATTGACAAAGTGGATTATATTCACTCGCTTGACCGTATGTCGCTTGCTAAAGAAATCGAAAAGCGAGCAACGAAGCGGGTGAAATGTTTTGTTCAAGTGAACGTATCGGGTGAAGCGACTAAACATGGATTAGCAAAAGAAGAAGTGATTCCGTTTATTCAACAGCTGCAAGATTTTTCGCATATTGAAGTGATTGGTTTAATGACGATGGCGCCTTATACAGATGATGAATCTATTTTACGTACATGCTTTCGTCAATTAAAATTATTGCAAGAAAATGTACAAGCATTACATATTCCAAACGCTCCATGTACGGAACTGTCTATGGGGATGTCCAACGATTACGTGATCGCCATTGAAGAAGGCGCAACTTTTATTCGCCTTGGCACATCGCTTGTTGGAAAAGAATTTTAGGAGGTGAAATCAATGGGATTGATAAAAAAATTTAAAGATTATTTTTTAGAGGAAGACTATGAGGAATATGAAGAATATGAAGAGGAATATGAGGAAGAGGAAGAAATGCGGCAAGCGACAAAGGCAAATACCAAATCCAATGTGGTGAGCTTACAAAGCGTGCAAAAGTCGTCGAAAGTAGTATTAATTGAGCCAAGAGCATATGCGGAAGCGCAAGAAATCGCTGACCATTTAAAAAATCGCCGCGCGGTTGTGGTGAATTTACAACGAATTCAACACGAACAAGCAAAGCGTATTGTCGACTTTTAAGCGGTACCGTATATGCCATTGGAGGAGATATTCAACAAGTTGGCACAAAAATTTTTTTGTGCACGCCAGATAACGTAGATGTGACTGGTTCGATTTCCATCGATAGTGACGATGATACATCAATGAAGAGGTGGTAGCCGTTTATGCACAGTTTGCTTTGGTTTTTGAGTACATTGATTCAAATTTATTCGTATGCGCTAATTATTTACATTTTGATGTCATGGTTTCCCAATGCTCGTGATACAAAAGTCGGCCAAATGCTTGCGACGATTTGCGAGCCATATTTAGAACCGTTTCGCCGCATTATTCCACCAATCGGAATGATTGACATTTCTCCGATCGTCGCTTTTTTAGTGCTTGAATTTGCGACAAAAGGGTTGTATGCCCTTTTTGATATGTTAAATTTAGTGTGAGGAATCCATCATAGGGTTCCTTTCTTCATGGAAGTTAGGTGTGAACAGATGGAAATATACCAGCATTTTCGCAAAGAAGAACATCATTTTATTGACCAGGTATTAGAGTGGCAAGAAACGGTAAAGAGACAATACGCACCAAAGCTTACTGACTTTTTAGATCCACGTGAGCAACAAATTGTGCAAAGCGTCATCGGTCGCGATGAGGAGGTTCGCATTGCTTTTTTTGGCGGCGCCCCGTTTGTGGAGCGCAAAAGAGCGCTATTGTTCCCGCCATATTTTCAGCCCGCGGATGAAGATTATGAAATTGCTTTGTTTGAGGTCCATTATCCGAGCAAATTTATCAGCCTAGAGCATCGCCAAGTGCTAGGGGCGCTCATGTCGCTTGGGTTGAGGCGCGGAAAATTTGGTGATATTTTAATGAAGGAGGAACGGGTTCAATTTTTGGCGGCCAACGAAGTGGCGGACTATATCCGCCTACATTTGCACGCAATCGGAAAAGCAAATGTTTCGGTAGAAAAAAGGCCATTGACAGAGATTATCACGTTAGAAGAAAAGTGGCAAGATACGACCATTACCGCTTCATCATTAAGGCTGGATGCAATATTATCACAAGCATTTCATGTATCACGGCAAAAAATTCAGTCATTCATTGAAAATGGATTTGTAAAAGTAAATTGGAAAATCGTTGAACAAGCACATTTTGAATGCCAACAAGGAGACATTCTTTCCGCGCGCGGATTTGGCCGCTGTAAAATTATATCCATTGAAGGAAAAACAAAAAAAGAAAAGTGGCGCATTCGAATCGGAATACAAAAATAATCGAATGGTTGCAGGAATTGATAGAAAAATGTCGAATGATAAGGAAAAGGAATTTCGAGACGGAGGTGGCCATTGTGCCTTTAACGCCATTAGATATTCATAATAAAGAGTTTAGCCGAGGTTTTCGCGGCTATGATGAAGATGAAGTAAATGAATTTCTTGATCAAGTCATTAAAGATTATGAAATGGTGATTCGCGAAAAAAAGCAACTTGAGGAAAAAGTAGCGGAATTGACAGAAAAACTAAATTACTTTACTAATATTGAAGAAACATTAAACAAATCGATTTTAGTTGCCCAAGAAACAGCGGAAGAAGTAAAGCGAAACGCGGAGAAAGAAGCGAAACTAATCATTAAAGAAGCGGAAAAAAATGCGGAGCGCATCATCAGCGAAGCGCTTGCGAAATCGCGGAAAATCTCTCTTGAAATTGAAGAACTAAAGCGGCAATCGAAAGTATTTCGCATGCGTTTTCGCATGCTCATTGAAGCGCAACTAGAAATGTTGAATAATCGCGATTGGGATGATTTAATGGAATATGAAGTGCCAGAATTAGAAACAAAGGAGAAGGAAGAACTCTCCCAATCTTGACGACCATTGATTTTTTCGCATATAATATCGAATAAAATGAACATAGGCGTTAACGATGAAAGGGACAGTAGCTCTTTCAACGCTTATTTCAGCGAGCTGGGGATGGTGGAAGCCTGGCATAAGCGAAAGAGTGAAGATCACCCTGGAGTTCCATGCTGAACGGAAAAGTAGGCAGTGGCGTGTCATTCACGTTACGAATGCAAAGTGGGCTATGGCATACATAGCCAATAAGGGTGGTACCGCGAGACCGTTCTCGTCCCTTTTTGGGAGAGAGCGGTTTTTTTGCGTTTCTACTGTCTTTCCAACTTGATCAGCTGCTTATCTATTTCGCTCATTTATACATGAAATAATAAGGATAGGAGGAATGAACATGGATTACAAAGAAACGCTGTTAATGCCACAAACGGAATTTCCAATGCGCGGAAACTTACCGAAGCGTGAACCGGAAATCCAGAAAAAATGGGAAGAAATGGACATTTATCGAAAAGTGCAAGAACGGACAAAAGGACGCCCGTTGTTTGTTCTGCATGACGGGCCGCCGTACGCGAACGGCGATATTCATATGGGACACGCTTTAAATAAAATTTTAAAAGATATTATCGTCCGCTATAAATCGATGAGCGGCTATTGCGCGCCATACGTTCCTGGATGGGATACACATGGACTTCCGATTGAAACAGCGCTCACGAAAAAGGGAGTTGACCGAAAATCGATGAGCGTTGCGGAATTTCGCAAGCTTTGTGAACAATATGCGTATGAACAAATTAATAATCAGCGCGAGCAATTTAAGCGTCTTGGCGTGCGCGGTGATTGGGAAAATCCATATATTACGTTGAAACCGGAATATGAAGCACAACAAATTAAAGTGTTTGGCGAGATGGCGAAAAAAGGACTTATTTATAAAGGCCTAAAGCCGGTATATTGGTCTCCATCAAGCGAATCGGCGTTGGCGGAAGCGGAAATTGAGTATAAAGACAAACGTTCCCCTTCCATTTATGTTGCATTCCCAGTGAAAGATGGAAAAGGAGTGCTTGACGGAGACGAAAAAATCGTCATTTGGACAACAACGCCTTGGACGATTCCAGCAAACTTAGCGATTGCCGTTCATCCAGACCTTGATTATCAAGTGGTGGAAACAAACGGTGCAAAATATGTCGTTGCTGCTGCGTTATTAGAATCTGTTGCGAAAGAAATCGGCTGGGACGAAGTAACGGTTGTGAAAACGATCAAAGGAAAAGACTTAGAATATGTCGTGGCAAAACATCCGTTTTATGACCGCGATTCTTTAGTCATTTGCGGTGAACATGTTACGACAGACGCCGGAACAGGATGCGTTCATACCGCGCCTGGACATGGGGAAGATGACTTTATTGTCGGGCAAAAATACGGCTTGGATGTGCTATGTCCAGTCGATGAGCGCGGCTATATGACAAGCGAAGCGCCAGGCTTTGAAGGACTGTTTTACGATGAAGCAAACAAAGCGGTTACACAAAAATTAGAAGAAGTCGGGGCGCTTTTAAAACTCAGTTTCATCACTCACTCGTATCCGCACGACTGGCGTACGAAAAAGCCGACGATTTTCCGTGCTACGACACAATGGTTTGCATCCATCGATAAAATTCGCAGTGAACTGCTTCAGGCCATTAAAGAAACAAAATGGATTCCGGAATGGGGCGAAATCCGCATCCATAATATGATTCGCGACCGCGGCGACTGGTGTATTTCCCGTCAACGTGCATGGGGGGTACCGATTCCAGTCTTTTACGGGGAAAACGGTGAACCAATTATTACGGATGAAACGATTGAACATGTATCCAACTTGTTCCGCCAATATGGTTCGAACGTTTGGTTTGAGCGTGAGGCGAAAGATTTATTACCGGAAGGATTTACGCATCCATCAAGCCCGAACGGTATCTTTACGAAAGAAACAGACATTATGGATGTATGGTTTGATTCCGGTTCTTCCCATCAGGCAGTACTTGTAGAACGTGATGATTTACAACGCCCGGCAGATTTATATTTAGAAGGTTCCGACCAATATCGCGGCTGGTTTAACTCTTCGCTTTCGACTGCGGTCGCTGTTACCGGTAAAGCACCGTATAAAGCTGTATTAAGCCACGGATTTGTTCTCGATGGAGAAGGACGGAAAATGAGTAAATCGCTTGGCAATGTCGTTGTGCCGGCGAAAGTGATGGAACAGCTTGGTGCCGACATTTTGCGTTTATGGGTTGCTTCTGTTGATTATCAAGCGGACGTTCGCATTTCTGACAGCATTTTAAAACAAGTGGCGGAAGTATATCGCAAAATTCGCAATACGTTCCGCTTTATGCTCGGAAACTTATTCGACTTTAATCCAGAAACAGATGCGGTTCCGGTTAACGAATTACGTGAAGTCGACCGCTACATGATTGTAAAATTAAACCATTTGATTGAAAACGTAAAGCATGCCTATGAAACGTATGATTTTGCGTCCATTTATCACGATGTGAACAATTTCTGTACTGTTGATTTAAGTGCTTTCTATTTAGATTTTGCAAAAGATATTTTATATATCGAAGCGCCAAACGATCGCGCCCGCCGTTCGATTCAGACGGTATTGTACGAAACGGTTGTCGCGTTAACAAAGCTTGTAGCGCCGATTTTGCCGCATACTGCAGAGGAAGTATGGGAGCACATTCCAAATCGAAAGGAAAAAGAAGAAAGCGTTCAACTTGTTGATATGCCAGAGACAATAAACATTGACGAAGAAGACGCGATTGTTGCAAAATGGGATGCGTTTATGAACTTGCGCGATGATGTGTTAAAAGCGTTAGAAGTGGCGCGCAACGAAAAAGTGATTGGCAAATCGTTGACCGCAAGCGTTACGGTATATCCGACAAAAGAAGCGCGACAATTGCTTGGATCGATCGAAGAAGATCTAAAACAGTTATTTATCGTATCCGAGTTTACGATTGCAGATGACTATGAACACGCTCCAGAAGATGCGCAAAAATTGGCCAATGTGGCCGTTATCGTCAAACCGGCGGAAGGAGAAACATGCGAGCGTTGCTGGGTGGTGACTCCGGAAGTAGGAAAAGATGCAGATCATCCGACATTATGCCCTCGATGCGCCCATATTGTGAAAGAACATTATTCCGCCTAAAGCTGGCGGAGCTGCCGGATTGCGGCGGCTCCGCTGTTTTTATCGCATCATCCAATTGTCTATAATTGCCTGATTATGCTACAATGCATTAGGTATGATATACGTGAGTGGGGGGATATGGTGATATACTATATCATTGCGCTGGCGGTCATCGCCATCGATCAGTGGACGAAATGGCTCGTTGTAAAATATATGCAGCTTGGTGAAAGTATTCCGATCATTCCGAACGTGCTTTATATCACCTCACATCGTAACCGCGGAGCGGCATGGGGTATTTTACAAGGGCAGTTTTGGCTGTTTTATTTGATTACCGTAATCGTTGTCATTGGGTTAGTCGTCTATATTCAGCGTTTGCCGCGCGGAGAGCGGTTGTTTGGAATTGCTTTGGGCCTTATGCTTGGGGGAGCGATCGGCAATTTTATTGACCGGGTTTTCCGCAAAGAAGTCGTTGACTTTATTCATACATACATTGGCACATATAGCTTTCCAGTGTTTAATATTGCTGATTCCGCGCTTTGTATCGGTGTAGCGTTTGTCTTTATTAAAACGTTTTTTGCTGGAAAAACAGAAAAGGAGAATCGGTAATGGATGTTATTCAATTTCATATTGATGCGGAATACGACAATGAACGGATTGATAAAGTGATTGCAGCATTAAATGAAGAATGGTCTCGTTCCAAAGTGCAGCAATGGATAAAAGATGGGCTTGTCACCGTTAACGATCAGCATGTCAAAGCGAATTACAAGAGTTCAGCCGGCGATGTCGTTGTCGTTCGCCTTCCGGAACCGGAGCCGCTTCATGTCGAGCCAGAGAATATTCCGTTAGATATTTATTACGAGGATGCTGATGTTCTTGTTGTCAATAAACCGCGCGGCATGGTCGTTCACCCAGCACCAGGGCATATGCGCGGCACGCTCGTAAACGCCTTGCTTGCCCATTGCACCGATTTATCAGGCATTAACGGAGTGCTTCGTCCGGGTATTGTGCATCGCATTGATAAAGATACATCTGGATTATTGATGGTTGCCAAAAACGATATGGCGCACCAGTCGCTTGTCGATCAACTTGTGAAAAAAACGGTGACGCGAAAATATAAAGCGATTGTTCATGGAGTAATTCCGCACGATTACGGCACGATTGACGCGCCGATCGGCCGCGATAAACGAGATCGTAAAAAAATGACGGTAACAGAAGAAAACGGAAAAGAGGCGGTCACTCATTTCCGTGTGTTAGAACGTTTTCGCCACTATACGTTTGTCGAATGCCAATTAGAAACAGGAAGAACCCATCAAATTCGCGTGCATATGAAATATATTGGCTATCCGTTAGCGGGCGATCCGCAATACGGACCGAAAAAGACGCTGCCAATTGACGGGCAGGCTTTACATGCAGGAGTGCTCGGATTTACCCATCCGCGCACTGGAGAATATTTGGAGTTTGAGGCGCCACTTCCGCCTGAGTTTGAGCATCTTTTACAATTGTTGCGAAAAGGTGATTGACAACTAGACAAAGAAAACGTACAATAAGGTCAAATGAATAAGAACCTTTAAATTCAGTCCTGTGAGGCTGAGAAGGGATCGGATCAATATCAATATGATAACGTAAGGCGCAGTATGTCTTGTTCTGTACGCGTGAACGGTTCCTCTCGCTTCCTGGGCGGGAGGATTTTTTTATGGAGGTGAAATGGCATGCAAAAAGCCGTCGTATTAGACGAACAAGCGATTCGCCGCGCATTGACGCGGATTGCCCATGAAATTATCGAACGCAACAAAGGCATTGATGACTGTGTGCTTATCGGCATTAAAACGCGCGGCATTTATTTAGCAAAACGATTAGCGGAACGGATTGAACAAATTGAAGGAAAAGCAGTCCCTGTTGGTGAATTAGATATTACATTGTATCGCGATGATTTAACGGTAAAAACGATCGACCACGAGCCGCTAGTGAAAGGAACGGATGTACCGTTTGATGTGACGAATAAAAAAGTAATATTAGTGGATGATGTATTGTTTACCGGACGAACGGTGCGCGCGGCGATGGACGCGGTGATGGATCTTGGGCGTCCGGCACAAATTCAGCTTGCGGTGCTTGTCGATCGCGGCCATCGCGAACTGCCGATCCGCGCTGATTTCGTCGGCAAAAACATTCCAACATCAAGCTCCGAATTGATTGTTGTTGAGTTGACGGAAGTCGATGAACTGGACCAAGTCAGCATTCATGAAAAATAAAAGCAATCCCTTTTAAATGCAGTCCCGAGAGGCTGCAAAAGGGACGGAAAGATAGGCTCGGACTATCTCTGTACCCTCTTTGCACCCTCAAGGGCAAAGAGGTTTTTTTATGCAAAAGAAGAAAGGGGTTTTTACGATGAACAAACCTGTGTTAGATATTCAAGACCGGCCATCGCCGATGCAATGGTTAACCCTTAGTTTACAACATTTGTTCGCCATGTTCGGGGCGACGATTTTAGTGCCTTATTTAGTCGGATTAAGCCCGTCGATTGCACTCATTTCCAGCGGGATCGGAACGCTTGCTTTTCTCATGATCACGAAATGGCAGGTTCCTGCATACCTCGGTTCATCGTTCGCTTTCATCGCTCCTATTATTGCAACGAAAACAGCGGGGGGACCAGGGGCGGCGATGATCGGCAGTTTTCTGGCAGGACTTGTGTATGGCATTGTGGCGC
Organism: Geobacillus sp. CX412; assembly: GCF_027942335.1. NCBI lineage: Bacteria > Bacillati > Bacillota > Bacilli > Caryophanales > Anoxybacillaceae > Geobacillus > Geobacillus sp. CX412. The sequence continues at coordinate 2,442,496 of NZ_CP103461.1, read as the reverse complement.
TCGTCATTAAAAAGGCTGGCTACCGTTGGATTATGAAGCTATTGCCGCCAATTGTCGTCGGACCGGTGATCATTGTGATCGGTCTTGGATTGGCGAATACCGCTGTGAATATGGCGATGAACAACCCGGATGGAAAATACAGTTTCACATACTTTTCGGTTGCGCTTGTCACGCTTGCGGCAACGATTGTTTGCTCTATTTTCTTGCGCGGCATGCTCAGTTTAGTCCCAGTGCTAGCAGGGATTATCGTTGGTTATGTATACGCGCTTATTGTCGGGGTTGTTGATTTCTCGAAAGTCGTGGAAGCAAAATGGTTCGAAATGCCGGACTTTCTCCTTCCATTTGTCGATTATCCAGTTCACATCACGTGGGACATTGTGCTGCTAATGACGCCAGTCGCGATAGTGACGCTATCTGAACACATCGGGCACCAGCTTGTGTTAAGTAAAGTCGTCGGACGCGATTTAATTCAAAAACCAGGTTTGCATCGCTCGATTTTAGGAGATGGTACTGCGACGATGATTTCTGCGCTTATCGGCGGACCGCCAAAAACAACGTACGGCGAGAACATCGGAGTATTGGCGATTACACGGGTCTATAGCGTCTACGTGTTAGCGGGCGCGGCGATGATTGCGATTATCTTTGGATTTATCGGAAAAGTAACCGCGCTTATTAGCTCGATTCCAACCCCGGTGATGGGAGGCGTGTCGATCTTGTTGTTCGGAATTATCGCCTCTTCCGGCTTGCGCATGCTTGTCGATAGCCGCATCGATTTTGGAGACAAACGCAACTTAGTCATCTCTTCTGTTATCTTAGTCATTGGAATTGGCGGCGCGGTGTTAAAAGTGACAGAACAATTCCAAATTCAAGGTATGGCGCTTGCGGCAATTATTGGTGTCCTCTTAAACCTTATTTTACCGGGTCGCCCGGAAGTAAACGAAAATATGTTCGAAGTAAAAGAAAATAGTAACGATCATGTGGCATAACTGCACCTTTTAATTAAGTCCAGAGAGACTTAAAAGGGTGTTACGACGAGAAGGAAAAAGGTAGATCGTTGTCTGGAAAGACGAAAGTTGCTTTCTGGTCCCTTTTTGCGAACTGTGTAACACCCTGTCTCTAGGCAGGGTGTTTTTTTATGAGAAATCAAGCAAAGGAGAGAAAACGATGGCACATTTGTTTACATTATCTGAACTGTCCGTCACGGAAATTATCCGATTATTAGAGGATGCGGAGCAATTTAGAAAAGGACATTTTTGGCGTCCGCCTGAACCGATGTTTATCGCCAATTTGTTTTTTGAACCAAGCACACGGACAAAATGCAGCTTTGAAATGGCGGAACGGAAACTAGGGCTTCACGTGATTCCGTTTGATGCCGATATGTCGAGCGTACAAAAAGGAGAAACATTGTACGACACGGTCCGCACGCTTGAGGCGATCGGGGTAAACGCGCTTGTTATTCGTCATTCGCAAGATGCGTATTTTGAAGAGCTTCGTCATACGGTCCGCACTCCCATCATTAACGCTGGTGACGGCTGCGGGCATCATCCGACGCAATCGCTCTTAGATTTGCTCACCATCCGGCAGGAGTTTGGCACATTTGCCGGGCTGACTGCAGCAATCATCGGGGATATTCGTCACAGCCGCGTAGCCCGCTCTAATGCCGAAGTGCTGACAAGACTCGGAGCGAAGGTGTTATTTTCGAGTCCCGAAGAATGGAAAGATGAAGCAAATCCATATGGTACGTATGTAGATATTGATACAGCGGTAGCGGAGGCGGATGTCATCATGCTGCTGCGCATCCAGCATGAACGGCACGCGGAAAAAATGGGGCTGACAAAAGAACAGTATCATGAGCGCTATGGACTGACGATAAAGCGGGCGAAAAAGATGAAAGCAAACAGCATTATTTTGCATCCGGCGCCAGTCAATCGCGATGTCGAAATTGAAAGCAGCCTTGTTGAATCGGAACGCTCGCGCATTTTTAAGCAAATGGAAAACGGAGTCTATGTGCGGATGGCTGTGTTAAAACGAGCAATCGAAGAAGGGAGAATGGCCAATGGCAATTATTTTGAAAAATGGCAAGTCGTTCAATAAAGATGGTGTGATCGAACGGACGGAACTAAAAATCGAAAATGGATTTATTACCGCCATCGACTCTAAGCTTCACAGTGAAGAAGCAGACGAAGTTATCGATGTACAAGGGAAGTTGATATCAGCCGGATTTATCGATTTGCATGTTCACCTGCGCGAACCGGGCGGCGAAGCGAAAGAAACGATTGCCACCGGAACGCTGGCAGCAGCAAAAGGTGGTTTTACCACAGTGGCGGCAATGCCGAATACGCGACCAGTGCCGGATACGAAAGAACAAATGGAATGGCTTTGCAAGCGGATCCGCGAAACGGCTTATGTCCATGTGCTTCCATATGCGGCCATTACGGTCGGCCAGCAAGGAACAGAGCTGACCGACTTCGCCGCATTAAAAGAAGCGGGTGCGTTCGCGTTTACCGATGACGGGGTAGGCGTGCAGTCTGCCGGCATGATGTATGAAGCGATGAAGCGGGCTGCTGCACTAGATATGGCGATTGTCGCCCATTGCGAAGATAACACGCTGGCGAATCGCGGTGTGGTGCATGATGGCGAATTTGCGCACCGCTACGGGCTATATGGAATTCCATCCGTATGCGAATCGGTACATATCGCACGTGATGTGCTATTAGCGGAAGCAACGGGATGTCACTACCATGTGTGCCATATTAGCACGAAAGAATCGGTCCGCGTTGTCCGCGATGCAAAACGGGCAGGAATTCGCGTCACCGCGGAAGTGACGCCGCATCATCTTCTTTTATGCGATGAAGATATTCCAGGCCCTGACGCGAATTATAAGATGAATCCGCCGCTTCGCAGCAAAGAAGACCGCGAGGCGTTAATCGAGGGGCTGCTTGATGGCACGATCGACTTTATCGCAACCGACCATGCCCCGCATACGGAAGCGGAAAAACAAAAAGGAATCAATGCCGCCCCGTTTGGCATTGTCGGTTTGGAAACGGCGTTTCCGCTCCTTTATACCCACTTGGTCGAAACGAACATATTGACACTGAAGCAGCTGATTGATTTGCTGACGGTGAAGCCGGCTGAATGCTTCGGCTTGCCGCTTGGAAAGATTGCTGTCGGCGAGCGGGCGGATATTACGATTATAGATTTAGAGACCGAAGAAGTAATTGATCCACAGACGTTTGTATCCAAAGGGAAAAATACTCCATTTGCCGGTTGGAAATGTAAGGGTTGGCCGGTGATGACGTTTGTCGGCGGAAAACTAGTTTGGCAGAAAGGAAGAGAATAAATGAAACGGCAGCTTGTATTAGAAGACGGTACGTTTTTTATCGGCGACGCGTTTGGCAGCACGGAAAAAATGGTTGGAGAAGTGGTGTTTAACACGGGAATGACCGGTTATCAAGAAATTTTAACCGATCCTTCTTATTGCGGACAAATTGTAACAATGACGTATCCGCTCATCGGCAATTATGGCATTAATCACGATGATTTTGAATCGATTGAACCGCATGTTCATGGTTTCATTGTTAAAGAAGTGTGCGACTCACCATCCAATTGGCGAAACGAAATGACGCTCGATCAGTATTTAAAAGAAAAACGGATCCCGGGGTTATCAGGAATCGATACGCGAAAATTAACGCGGATTATTCGAAAATATGGTACGCTCAAAGGAATGATCTGCGATTTAGATGCAAGCGTGCAAGAGGTTGTCGAATACTTGAAAACAACGGAACTGCCGAGAGATCAAGTGAAGCGCGTCTCGACAAAAAGCCCGTATCCAAGCCCGGGGCGAGGCTATCGCGTCGTCCTCGTTGATTTCGGCATGAAACATGGCATTTTGCGCGAATTAAATAAGCGAAATTGCGATGTGATTGTGCTTCCATATAACGCGGCCGCGGAAGATGTATTACGTTTGCACCCGGACGGAGTAATGTTATCAAACGGTCCTGGAGACCCGAAAGATGTGCCGGAAGCGATCGAAATGATTCGAGGCATTCTCGGCAAAGTGCCGCTCTTTGGCATCTGCCTCGGCCATCAGCTGTTCGCGCTCGCCTGTGGCGCCGATACGGAAAAAATGAAATTCGGCCATCGCGGCTCAAATCATCCAGTGAAGCATTTGGCGACGGGAAAAGTAGCGATCACTTCACAAAATCATGGCTATACTGTCAAAAAAGAATCATTGCAACACACAAGATTAGAAGTAACCCACATCGCTTTAAACGACGGCACGGTAGAAGGATTGCGGCATCTTGATTATCCGGCGTTTACGGTGCAATACCACCCGGAAGCCTCACCTGGTCCTGAGGATGATAACTCGTTATTTGATGAGTTTATTGAGATGATTCGCGAGTTTAAAAAGAAAGGGGAAATCGTTCATGCCTAAACGCCAAGACATTGAAACGATTTTAGTGATCGGTTCCGGCCCGATTGTCATCGGCCAGGCGGCGGAGTTTGATTATGCGGGCACACAGGCATGTTTGGCGCTAAAGGAAGAAGGATACAAAGTTATTTTAGTTAACTCCAATCCAGCAACGATTATGACCGATACGGAAATTGCCGACAAAGTATATATGGAGCCGCTCACGCTCGAATTCGTTTCTCGCATTATCCGCAAAGAACGTCCGGACGCGATTTGCCGACACTTGGCGGACAGACTGGGCTAAACTTGGCGGTCGAGCTTGCTAGAACGGGGGTGCTCGCAGAATGCGGCGTTGAAATTTTAGGAACAAAATTAGAAGCAATTGAAAAAGCGGAAGACCGCGAACAATTTCGCGCGCTCATGAACGAACTTGGCGAACCGGTTCCGGAAAGCGAAATTATTCATAGCTTGGAAGAAGCATACGCTTTCGTGGAAAAGGTCGGCTATCCGGTTATCGTCCGCCCGGCGTTTACGCTCGGCGGCACTGGCGGCGGCATTTGCAAAAACGAGGAAGAATTGATCGATATCGTTTCTACTGGGTTAAAACTAAGCCCTGTTCATCAATGCTTGCTAGAAAAAAGCATCGCGGGCTATAAAGAAATCGAGTATGAAGTGATGCGCGACGCCAACGATAACGCGATCGTCGTCTGCAATATGGAAAATATCGATCCGGTCGGCATTCACACCGGCGATTCGATCGTCGTCGCTCCAAGCCAAACGCTAAGCGACCGCGAATATCAATTGCTGCGCAACGCGTCGCTAAGAATCATTCGCGCTCTTGGCATCGAAGGCGGCTGCAACGTGCAGCTGGCGCTCGATCCGCATAGCTTCCATTACTACGTTATTGAAGTCAACCCGCGCGTCAGCCGCTCATCGGCGTTAGCGTCGAAAGCGACGGGCTATCCGATTGCCAAGCTTGCTGCAAAAATTGCCGTTGGCTTAACGTTAGATGAAATGATTAACCCGGTTACGGGGAAAACATACGCTTGCTTTGAACCAACGCTCGATTACGTTGTGACGAAAATTCCGCGCTTTCCGTTCGATAAATTCGAATCGGCCAACCGCCGTCTTGGCACGCAAATGAAAGCCACAGGCGAAGTGATGGCGATCGGACGGACGCTAGAAGAGTCACTGTTAAAAGCGGTTCGCTCCCTTGAGACGAACGTCTACCATCTCGAACTTAAAGATGCCGAAAACATATCAGATGAGTTAATCGAAAAGCGGATTCGCAAAGCGGGAGATGAACGCCTCTTCTATATTGCCGAGGCGCTTCGCCGCGGTTTTACTGTCGAGCAAATTCACGAGTGGAGCCAAATTGACCGATTTTTCTTAACCAAAATCGAAAACATCGTCCGCTTTGAAAACGTTGTTCGTGACTATAAGGGGGATATCGAAGTACTGCGAAAAGCGAAAGAAATGGGCTTTTCCGATGTAGCCATCGCCAAGCTTTGGAACAAGAGTGAGCGCGATGTGTATGAGATGCGCAAACAAGCAGGAATCATTCCTGTATATAAAATGGTGGATACATGCGCGGCGGAATTTGAATCAGAAACGCCGTATTACTACAGCACGTACGAAGACGAAAACGAATCGGTCGTCACCGACCGAGAAAGCGTCGTTGTGCTCGGCTCAGGACCAATTCGCATCGGGCAAGGGATTGAATTCGATTATGCGACCGTTCATTCGGTCTGGGCGATTAAAGAAGCGGGCTATGAGGCGATTATTATCAACAACAATCCGGAAACGGTGTCGACCGACTTCAGCATATCGGACAAATTATATTTCGAGCCGTTAACCATTGAAGATGTGATGCATGTCATTGATTTAGAAAAGCCGATCGGGGTTATCGTGCAATTCGGCGGCCAGACGGCAATCAACTTGGCGGCCGAATTAGCGGCGCGAGGCGTCCGCATTTTAGGAACGTCGCTTGAGGACTTAGACCGCGCCGAAGACCGTGACAAATTTGAACAAACGTTATCGGAGCTAGGCATTCCGCAGCCGCAAGGAAAAACGGCATTTTCCGTCGAGGAAGCGGTGCGGATTGCTGAGGAAATCGGCTATCCGGTGCTTGTTCGTCCATCGTATGTTCTTGGCGGCCGCGCAATGGAAATCGTGTATCAAGAAGAAGAACTATTGCACTACATGGAGCACGCCGTCAAAGTGAACCCGCAGCATCCGGTTCTCATCGATCGCTATTTAATCGGAAAAAAAATCGAGGTGGATGCGATTTCTGACGGAGAAACGGTGTTTATCCCGGGAATTATGGAACATATCGAACGGGCGGGCGTGCATTCCGGCGACTCGATTGCCGTTTATCCGCCGCAAACGTTAACGGAGGACATCAAGCAAAAAATCGTCGATTACACGATTAAATTGGCAAGAGGATTGCGCATTGTTGGATTATTGAATATCCAATTTGTTATGTATCAAGGCGAAGTGTACGTGCTGGAAGTAAATCCGCGTTCAAGCCGCACGGTGCCGTTTTTAAGCAAAATTACCAATGTGCCGATGGCGAATATCGCGACGAAAGTCATTTTAGGAGCGAAACTCGCGGAACTTGGCTATGAAACAGGCTTGAGGCAAGAAAGCGAAGGAGTATACGTGAAAGCACCGGTCTTCTCATTTGCCAAACTGCGCAACGTCGATATTTCGCTCGGTCCGGAAATGAAATCAACCGGCGAAGTGATCGGCAAAGACGTGACATTTGAAAAAGCGTTATATAAAGGGTTAGTTGCTTCGGGAATCCATATTCGTCCATACGGAGCTGTCCTATTGACGGTTGCCGATAAAGATAAAGAAGATGCGATTGAACTTGCAAGACGTTTCTATCAAATTGGCTATCAGCTGCTCGCGACAAACGGCACGGCGGAAGCGTTAAAAGCGGCGGACATTCCGGTAACCGTCGTCAATAAAATCCATTCCGCATCGCCGAACATTTTAGATGTGATTCGTCAAGGGAAAGCGCAAGTTGTCATCAACACGCTTACAAAAGGAAAACAGCCGGAAAGCGATGGATTCCGCATTCGCCGTGAAGCGGTCGAAAACGGCATTCCATGCTTAACCTCGCTGGATACGGCGAAGGCGATGCTTCAAGTCATCGAATCGATGACGTTTTCGACAACGGCGATGACACAAGGGATGGTGCGCGTATGATGAAACAAGAACAAATGACGGTTGTCCGTCACAAGCCGATTGCAAAAAACATTTACGAACTAACGTTAAGCGGCCATTTAGTTGAGGAAATGAATGCACCAGGCCAATTTGTCCATGTGAAAGTGACTTCGCAAGCGGACCCGCTCCTGCGCCGTCCGCTTAGCCTTTGCCGCATCGATCAAGATGCGAGGGAATGTACGCTCATTTATCGGAAAGAAGGAATTGGCACGACATTGCTTTCGGAAAAACGGCCTGGGGAAACAATCGACGTGCTCGGCCCGCTCGGAAACGGATTTCCACTCGATGCCGTAGAGAAAGGACAGCGCGCGCTTTTTGTCGGCGGCGGCATCGGTGTTCCTCCGCTTTACGAATTAGCGAAACAACTTGTCAAAAAGGAGTTATCGTCACAAGCGTGCTCGGCTTTCAAACGAAAGAGGTCGTCTTTTATGAACGGGAGTTTGCAGAGTTCGGGGAAACGTATATCGCCACTGTCGATGGCTCTCACGGAACGAAAGGATTTGTCACCGATGTCATCCATGAGCGGGCGATTTCGTTTGACGTCTTGTACGCATGCGGGCCGAAACCGATGTTAAAGGCGCTAGAACAAATGTTTCCAGATAAAGAAGTATATCTTTCATTAGAAGAACGGATGGGTTGCGGCATCGGCGCGTGTTTTGCCTGTGTCTGCCGCGTTCCTGGCAGTGAAACGGCGTATAAAAAAGTATGCAGCGACGGTCCTGTGTTTAAAGCCGGGGAGGTGGTGTTATGAACCGTTTAGCGGTCGAACTGCCGGGGCTTTCGCTTAAAAATCCGATTATGCCGGCATCAGGATGTTTCGGATTTGGCCGCGAATATGCGCAATTTTATGACTTAAGCAAGCTTGGCGCGATTATGATCAAAGCGACAACAAAAGAACCGCGCTTTGGCAATCCGACGCCAAGAGTGGCGGAAACGCCAAGCGGAATGCTAAACGCCATCGGTCTGCAAAACCCTGGCTTAGAAAAAGTAATGAAAGAAGAACTGCCGTGGCTTGCGCAATTTGATGTTCCGATTATCGCGAATGTGGCTGGCTCGACGATGGAGGAATATGTAGAGGTTGCCAAACATATTTCCAAAGCGCCAAATGTTCACGCGCTCGAGCTCAATATTTCCTGTCCAAATGTCAAAAAAGGCGGCATTGCGTTTGGCACCGTTCCGGAAATTGCCGCAGAACTCACGAAGCTCGTGAAAGAAGTGTCCGAAGTGCCTGTCTATGTCAAGCTTTCGCCAAACGTCACCAACATTGTCGAGATGGCGAAAGCGATTGAAGCGGCGGGAGCGGACGGACTAACGATGATTAATACACTTCTTGGCATGCGCATCGATGTGAAAACGGCAAAGCCGATTTTGGCGAACCGAACCGGGGGATTATCGGGACCGGCGATTAAGCCGATTGCGATCCGCATGATTTACGAAGTAAGCCAAGCCGTTTCGATTCCGATTATCGGCATGGGCGGCATTCAATCTGCTGAAGATGTCATTGAGTTTTTCTATGCCGGCGCCAGCGCCGTTGCAATTGGGACAGCGAATTTTATCGACCCGTTTGTCTGCCCGAACATTATTGACAAACTGCCGGCGCTTTTGGACGAGCTTGGCATCGACCACATTTCCGAATGCATGGGAAGGAGCTGGAAAAAAGGTGAACGATCCGTTTATTGTGGCGCTTGATTTTTCGTCGGGCAAGGAAGTACGAACATTTTTACAGCCATTTTCTCATACATCGCTATTTGTCAAAGTGGGCATGGAATTATACTATCAAGAAGGTCCCGCGATCATTCATAGCTTAAAAGAACAAGGACACCGGATTTTCCTTGATTTAAAGCTGCATGATATTCCGAATACGGTCAAACGCGCCATGCAGGGATTGGCCCGTTTAGAGGTCGATTTAGTCAACGTCCATGCCGCCGGTGGAACGCGGATGATGGAAGCGGCGCTCGAAGGATTAGAAGCGGGAACGCCAAACGGAGCGCGCCGTCCATATTGCATCGCCGTCACGCAGCTGACAAGCACAAGCGAGCAAATGCTGCATAACGAACTTTGGATCGGCCGGACAATGGAAGAAACGGTGCTTCATTACGCGGCACTGGCGAAACAAAGCGGGCTTGACGGGGTCGTCTGCTCGGCAAAAGAAGTGCCGCTTATCCGCAAACATTGCGGAGAAGCCTTTTTGACCGTTACCCCAGGCATTCGCTTTGCCGATGATGAAAAAAACGATCAAGTCCGCGTCGTCACCCCATATGAAGCAAAAAAACTCGGCGCAAGCTTTATTGTCATCGGTAGAAGCATTACCTGCGCAGAAAATCCAATTGCGGCTTATGAGCGTTTGCAACAGGAATGGAAGGGAGAAGAGAAGAAATGAAAAAAGAAATCGCTGCACATTTGCTTGAAATCGGTGCGGTATCGCTAGAGCCGCAAGAACCGTTTACTTGGTCGTCCGGATTAAAATCGCCGATTTATTGCGATAACCGTCTTACACTTGCGTATCCGAACGTACGAAACGCGATCGCCGATGGGCTCACTAAGCTGATCCGCGCACATTTTTCCAACGTCGAAGCAATCGCCGGAACGGCCACAGCCGGCATTCCACATGCGGCATGGGTCAGTGAACGGCTAAACCTGCCGATGTGCTACGTGCGCAGCCAAGCAAAAGGCCACGGAAAAGGAAAGCAGATTGAAGGAAAAGTCGACAAAGGACAAAAGGTCGTTGTCGTTGAGGACTTAATTTCTACAGGCGGAAGCTCTTTGAATGCCGTCCGCGCATTGCGGGAAGCAGGCTGTCAAGTACTTGGTATCGTCGCCATTTTTACGTACGGACTCGAAAAAGCAAAACAAGCATTTGCGGAAAATAACGTAGAAGTGTATACACTGACAGATTACGACACACTTATTGAAACCGCAGTCGAACTGGGCGTTGTGACAGAACAAGACCTCACCACTTTAAGAAAATGGCGGGAAAACCCGGAAGAGTGGGGAAAATAAAATGGATGCGAGTAAGAGAGCGCACAGCGGAACGCGCTCTTTTTTTCATGATCCCGCTCCGTTCTTTTGATTAAGGAGAGCAGGTAATATAATAGAAGTATATAAGAGAGGAAAAGAGGGATTATGATGTCCTTACCGCGATTTTCCAACGTTTCGTATGAAGAATATTTAGCGCTGCGGGAGAAAAGCGAAGACCGCTTGGAATATATTGACGGCGTCGTGTATATGACTCCTTCCCCAAGCATTAAACATCAGCTTGTTTCGAGCAATATTCATACGCAGTTCGGAATTTATTTGAAAAGGGAAAAGTACAAAGTATTTGCCGCGCCGACAGACATCGAGTTAGTTAGCGAGAAGTTTCCTGATCGAAAAGTGGTCATTCCCGACCTTAGCATTATTTGTGATGAAAAAGGGTTTACCGAGACGAAATATATCGGTGTTCCTACACTGATTGTGGAAATATTAAGCCCTTCCAATCAGGCGCATGATTTAGTGACAAAGTTTAACTTATATATGGCCTACGGTGTGAAAGAATATTGGATTGTGAATCCGATGAAGGATGCGATTACGGTTTATACGTTAAATGAGGAAGGATTATATGAACAAGCCGATATCAAAGCAGGGACGGGCGTTGTCCAATCGGTTTGTTTTCTGGGGTTGGCATTAAATCTCGAAGAAATATTCACATAAAGAAATACCTCCCAACACGAAGCGTGGGAGGTATTTGTTATGTTATTGCTTTTTCATTCGAATCACCAAATCCTCATCCGGCGTGACGTAAATCGTTTGCTGGTTTTCGTAAATCACAAAACCCGGTTTGGCGCCGCTCGGTTTTTTCACATAGCGGACGCGCGTGTAGTCGACGGGAACGGAGCTCGATTGGCGCGCTTTGCTGAAGTAGGCGGCGAGGTTGGCCGCCTCCGCAATTGTTTGCTCTGACGGGTTTTTGCTGCGGATGACGACGTGTGAGCCGGGAATGTCTTTCGTATGCAGCCAAATCTCGTCTTTATGCGCTAGTTTTGTTGTTAAATAATCGTTTTGCTTGTTGTTTTTCCCAACCAGAATTTCCGTGCCGTCGCTTGCGACGTAGCGATCCAGCTCGATCTTCCGTGGTTTTTGTTTTTTCGTTTGTTTCGTGGCGCGCGCCCGCAAATATCCTTGTTCGATCAACTCCTCGCGAATTTCCTCGACATCTTTCGGCGCAGCGGTTTCCAGCTGCTGGAGAAGCGTATTGAAATAAGCGATTTCTTCGTTCGTGCGCTTAATTTGTTCTTGGACGACGTTTAACGAGTTTTTCGCTTTTTGGTATTTTTGAAAATAGCTTTGCGCGTTTTCCGACGGCGATTTTTGCGGATCGAGCGGAATCGTCACCGTCGCGCCGTTTTCGTCGTAATAGTTGATCACTTCGATTTCTTTCATTCCCCGCTTGATGGCGTACAGGTTAGCGGTTAACAGTTCCCCGTAAAGCCGATATTGTTCTGCTTGTTTTGCCTCCTCTAATGTTTGTTTCAGCTTGATCAGCTTTTTTTCATTTTTCGCTTTTTCGTTCGCAATAAACCGCTCGAGATCGTGAGCTTGCTGTTTCACGCGGTCGCGCTCGGCTTTGCCGAAGTAAAAGCGGTCAAGAAGCTCACTAAGCGTATCAAATGGCTTTGCTTCTACCTGCAAATGGGTAAGTGGAAGCGCGTAAAACCATTCTTTTTCCCCATTTGTATACATCGCGGGAGCAAAGCGATGGGCGCGCACTTCATCCATCAACGAGATAAAGCTTTTTGGAAGTGTTGCCCGATTCGCAAGCCCGGCGCGAAAAACGATTTCTTTTGCTAAGAGCGGCGAAATGCCCGAAAATGCAGCAACGAGCTGCTCCGCTAATTTCCCCGCATGAAAATCAATTTTTTTCAAGACTGTTTCTTCGGTTGCTTCAAGCGGATTTATTTTCCCGTGCGATGGCGGTGCGATGTACTCATGGCCAGGAAGCACCGTACGATACCGGTTGACGGCAGGGGAGAGGTGTTTAATGCTGTCGATAATCGTGTTTGTATCTTTGTCGATCAAAATAATGTTGCTATGCCGTCCCATAATTTCGATGATGAGCTGTCTAGTATGGATATCGCCAATCTCGTTTCTCCCTTTTGTCTCAATAGTGATGATGCGGTCGAAATCGACTTGGCGGATCGCTTCGATGATGCTTCCTTCTAAATGTTTGCGCAAAAGCATACAAAACATCGGCGGTTCTGCCGGATTGTCATACGTTTCATTCGTTAAATGAACGCGCGCATAGCTCGGATGCGCAGACAGCAGCAATTTATAATTTCGCCCGTGCGAGCGGATTTGCAATACGAGTTCGTGGGCAAACGGCTGATGAATTTTCGTGATGCGCCCTCCTTCAAGCGCTTGTTGCAACTCTTTTGTCATTGCGTATGTAAATACTCCGTCAAATGCCATGGAAAAACACCTTTCTGCTTATTTTTTACATTAATATCATATCATTTTTTTGGACATGTCTGAATAAGCTTTCATAGAGAAGCGAAGAGGAGGGAGAAACGTCGATGCAATGGCATACGCTCGCATCTAATGAAGTCGCGAAGGAAACGAACACGAACATCGCTACAGGATTAACGACAGAAGAAGCGAAAAAGCGTCTGAAACGGTTCGGATATAACGAGTTAAAAGAAGCGAAAAAACAGTCGGCGCTTTTGTTGTTTTTGAATCAGTTTAAAGATTTTATGGTGCTTGTGTTGCTGGTTGCTACCGTTATTTCGGGACTGCTAGGCGAATATGTCGATGCGGTTGCCATCATTGTTATTGTCATCATGAACGGATTTTTAGGATTTTTCCAAGAACGGCGTGCCGAGAAATCATTAGAGGCGCTGAAACAATTATCGGCACCGCAGGCGACGGTGTTGCGCGATGGGGAATGGGTGAAAATTCCATCGCAAGAACTTGTTGTCGGCGATATTATCAAGTTTTCAAGCGGAGACCGAATCGGAGCCGATGTTCGCTTAATTGATGCAAAAGGGCTGGAAATCGAAGAATCGGCGCTAACGGGTGAGTCGGTGCCAACGGCGAAATCAGCCGCACCGCTTATGAACGAAAATGCTGCGATTGGTGATTTACATAATATGGCTTTCATGGGCACCCTTGTAACAAGAGGAAGCGGCGTTGGCATTGTGATTGCAACGGGAATGAAAACGGCGATGGGACAAATCGCGAATCTGCTTCAAGAAGCGGAAACGGTGATGACTCCGTTGCAGCACAGGCTCGAGCAGCTTGGGAAAATTTTAATTGCTGTTGCCCTGCTGCTTACGATTCTCGTTGTCGCAGTCGGTGTCATTCAAGGGCACGGCTTATATGAAATGTTTTTAGCAGGTGTTTCGCTAGCGGTTGCCGCGATCCCAGAAGGATTGCCAGCGATTGTAACGATTGCGCTCGCGCTTGGTGTGCAGCGGATGATTAAGAAAAACGCGATTGTCCGCAAATTACCGGCTGTAGAAACGTTAGGATGCGCTTCTGTCATTTGTTCCGACAAAACAGGAACAATGACGGAAAATATGATGACGGTGACGCATATTTGGGCAAGCGGGAAAAGCTTTTCAGTCAGCGGTACAGGGCTTGAAACATCCGGGCAATTTTATGAAAACGGCCATCCTGTTGATCCAAGAAAGGATACAGTCTTACATCAATTGCTTACGTTTGGAGTTCTTTGCAATAGTTCACAATTAAGAGAAAAAGAAAAACGCCGTTACATTGACGGCGATCCGACCGAAGGCGCTTTGCTTGTCGCCGCGATGAAGGCGGGATTGACGAAAGAACGCATCGAAAACGAATTTACCGTGGAGCAAGAATTTCCGTTTGATTCGGACCGGAAAATGATGACGGTCATTGTGAAAGATAAAGCAGGCAAACGATTCATTGTGACAAAAGGAGCCCCAGACGTATTGTTGCAAGTGAGTAAGCAAATTTGGTGGAACGGCCGTGAGCAAATGATGACAACGGCATGGAGAAAGACTGTAAAAGATGTCATCCATCAAATGGCGAGCCAAGCGCTCCGCACGATTGCGATTGCTTATCGCCCGCTTCAAGCTTATGAGCGAATTACTTCAGAAAAAGAGGCCGAGAAAAATCTCGTGTTTATCGGAATTCAAGGAATGATCGACCCGCCGCGCCCAGAAGTGAAAAAAGCGGTGCAGCAGTGCAAGGAAGCGGGCATTAAAACAATCATGATCACTGGTGATCATGTGCTTACCGCCAAAGCGATTGCCAAGCAGCTTGGGGTGCTGCCGCCGAACGGAAAAATAATGGACGGCCCAACGTTGTCGCGGCTTTCGGTAGATGAACTTGAAGAAGTAGTCGATGATATTTATGTATTTGCCCGCGTTTCTCCGGAACATAAATTAAAAATTGTAAAAGCATTGCAACGGCGAGGGCATATTGTATCGATGACGGGCGACGGCGTGAACGACGCCCCGGCAATTAAGGCGGCCGATATAGGTGTGGCGATGGACGGTCCGGAACGGATGTTGCGAAAGAAGCGGCTTCGCTTGTGTTATTAGATGATAATTTCGCAACGATTCAAGCGGCGATTCAAGAAGGAAGAAATATTTACGAAAACATTCGCAAATTTATCCGCTATTTGTTAGCATCCAATGTTGGAGAAATTTTAGTCATGTTGTTTGCGATGCTGCTTGCTTTGCCTCTTCCGCTTGTGCCGATTCAAATTTTATGGGTGAACCTCGTTACCGACGGTCTTCCGGCGATGGCGTTAGGGATTGACCGCGCGGAAGAAAATGTAATGAAACGTCCTCCGCGCCATCCGAAAGAAGGGGTGTTTGCTCGCGGACTTGGCTGGAAAATTGTCAGCCGCGGCTTTGCCATCGGAATGGTGACGTTGGCGGCGTTTATGACCGCGTATGAACGAAGCGGGCATGAGCTTGTTTATGCACAGACGGTGGCGTTTGCGACGTTAGTGATGGCGCAGCTTATTCATGTATTTGACTGCCGGTGTGAGCGCTCGATTTTTGACCGCAATCCGCTTGAAAATATATACCTTGTTGGAGCAGTCATCATATCAATATTGTTATTGCTTGTCGTGATTTACTATCCACCGCTGCAGGGAATTTTTCATACCGTGCCGATCGCTTCGTTTGATTGGCTGCTCATTATTGGTTTAGCGGCACTTCCAACATTTTTGTTTTCCGGTTCACTTTTTACGAGAAAATGAAAAAGAGATATGATATAATATCCAAGGTGATAGAGGATCACTTAAAGAAACCGGTGCCATCGTGTATGGCGTTCCAAGAAGGAAAAACTATTTGCCCGTGATGTGAACCACTGCATTAGCAAGAAGATTGTTGAAAGGCAAAGGCACTCGATCGGCATTGCCTTGAGATTTAAGGCATCCGCCAACGCACGAGAACGGTTAAAAGCAACAGCGTGTCACACTTTCTGTCTTTATCATGAGTATAAAGCGGATCGCTGCGTGCGTGGTATTGTTCATCCAAAATACTTCCGCACCTGTCGGTTTGCGGACATGGGCCAAGAAACAGACGTCAGGATCAGTTTGGTTGTCGAGCTTGTGGGTACGCTGCCTGCGACAACGTGCTGCGGAAACTCCGCAGGGCTGCTGTCAACCAGCGAACGCGGAGCCAATTAGGCTAGTTGCAAGCCCACGCTTTAGCGTGGGTAGTTGACATAAACGGATGTGATGACATGGTTTATAGCATGACAGGCTTTGGACGCAGCACGAAAAAGAATGAACAGCTAAGCATTACCGTGGAAATGAAGTCAGTGAACCATCGCTTTTGTGAAATTTCCATCCGCATCCCTAGACAATGGATTGTTTTTGAGGATAAAATAAAAAAAGCAATTTTGCAGTACGTGAAACGGGGAAAAATCGAAGTTTTTGTCAATATCGAAGGCGATGGATTGGTGAAGCGAAAATTACATATTGATTGGGATTTAATGAAGGAGTATTATAATAGTTTGCAAAGAGCGAATGAGCAGTTTTCTTTGCATGATCGTGTGACACTTTCCCACTTATTTCAGCTCGAAGGTGTTGCGGAAATTATTGAAGAAGAAACCAACAATGAGGAAATGGAGCAACTGTTACTTGCAGCAGTCAAAGAGGCAGCAGAGCAACTTGCATTTATGCGTAAGCAGGAAGGTGAGGCGCTCCTTGTTGATATAAAAACGCAGCTTTCTAGTATTGAAAAAAGCGTGCAAGCGATTGAGGAGTGGGCCCCTTGCGTCATTGATCATTATCGCGAGCGGTTAATGAAACGTATCAATGAGCTTGTTCCACTTCCTGCCGATGAGTCACGCATTTTAACAGAGGTGGCGATTTTCGCGGAAAAAGCGGACATTAACGAAGAGCTAAAGCGGATTCGCAGCCACCTTAAGCAAGTTGCCGCAACGCTCGAAAAAGACGAACCAATCGGTCGAAAGCTTGACTTTTTAGTACAAGAGTTAAACCGAGAAGTGAATACGATCGGGGCAAAAGCGAACGATAGCCGAATTGCTGCGCAAGTAGTAGAGATGAAAAGCGCGCTCGAAAAGATGAAAGAGCAAGTGCAAAATATCGAGTAATCGTTTAGAACTGCCCAATTGCGGCAACAATAATTTTTATGGCAGGTGGGCATTTCGTGGGGATAAAATTTATTAATATCGGATATGGAAATATGGTATCAGCCGCTCGCATTATTACGATTGTCAGCCCCGATTCAGCACCAATTAAACGAATTATTCAAGATGCGAGAGAAAGCGGAAAATTAGTTGATGCCACTCATGGAAGGAGAACACGGGCTGTCATTATTATGGACAGCGATCATGTCATATTATCTTCCGTTCAACCGGAAACAGTAGCCAATCGTTTATATGGAAGCGATGATTTATCGGAGGAAGGGTAGGGTTTTATATATCTATGAGTGAAAGAGGATTATTGATTGTGTTGTCTGGACCGTCTGGCGTTGGAAAAGGAACGGTGCGAAAAGCATTGTTTTCCCAGCCGGATATTAATTTGCATTATTCCGTTTCCGTAACGACAAGGAAACCGCGGGAAGGAGAAGTCGATGGTGTCGATTACTTCTTTAAAACGCGCGAAGAATTTGAGCAAATGATTCGTGAAAACAAATTGCTTGAGTGGGCAGAATACGTTGGCAATTACTATGGAACTCCAATTGATTATGTGGAAAAAACGTTGCAAGAAGGAAAAGATGTGTTCTTGGAAATTGAAGTGCAAGGGGCGCTTCAAGTGCGCAAAGTGTTTCCGGAAGGTCTTTTTATCTTCCTTGCCCCTCCAAGTTTAAGCGAATTGGAAAAACGAATTATAGCGCGCGGTACAGAGTCAGAAGAGCTCATTCAAAATCGTTTGAAAGCAGCAAAAGAAGAACTTGAAATGATGGATGCTTACGATTATGTCGTGGAAAACGATAAAGTCGAGCTCGCGTGCGAGCGGATTAAAGCGATCGTGATTGCTGAACATTGCCGACGAGAACGTGTGGCAAAACGCTATAAAAAAATGTTGGGGGTGGAATAAAACATGTTATATCCTTCCATCGATCTATTGATGCAAAAGGTCGATTCGAAATATAAGCTTGTTACGGTTGCAGCGAAACGCGCGCGTCAACTTCAGGAAAATGAAGAATTAACCATTAAAAATCCGGTGTCGAAAAAATTTGTTGGGCAAGCTTTAGAGGAAATTGCTGCGGACCATATCGAATTAGTAGAAGAAAAATAACAACCTAGCTGTTAGGTTGTTATTTTTTTACAAAAGTATAGTAGAGGTGTTTCTAATATGGTGAATGGAAAGAACATTTTATTATGTGTAACAGGGGGAATTGCAGCTTATAAAGCCGCTGCCTTAACGAGCCAATTAACCCAGCGCGGTGCCAATGTGAAAGTAATGATGAGTGAAGCTGCCTGTCAATTCATTACTCCGCTTACATTCCAAGCATTATCACGCAACGAAGTATATGTGGATACATTTGAAGAAAAAAATCCAGCGGTAATTGCTCATATTGATGTCGCAGATTGGGCTGATCTTGTTCTTGTTGCCCCTGCTACCGCCAATACAATTGGAAAATTGGCAAACGGCATTGCCGACAACATGATTACAACAACGCTTTTAGCGACAAAAGCGCCGGTATGGATCGCGCCGGCAATGAATGTTCATATGTACGAACATCCGGCAGTGCAAGCCAATATCGAAACGCTATATCGCTTTGGCTATCGCTTTATTGAGCCGTCGGAAGGGTATTTAGCTTGCGGATATGTCGGAAAAGGGAGACTAGAAGAACCAGAAAAAATTATTGACAATATCGAAACATATTTTGCCTCTCTCAATCCTTTCTTAAAAGGAAAAAAAGTTCTTGTCACCGCGGGACCGACACGTGAAAAATTAGATCCTGTCCGCTTTTTTTCTAATCGTTCCACAGGGAAAATGGGCTATGCGATTGCGGAAGCGGCAGCGCGCTTTGGTGCGGAGGTGACACTCATTTCTGGTCCTACGGAGCTGGATGCGCCAGCAAACGTAGAAACCGTTCGAGTAGAGTCTGCGCAAGAAATGTATGAAGCGGTGATGGATCGCTTTCCGCATGTGGATATCGTCATCAAAACGGCGGCGGTGGCTGACTATCGACCGAAGCATGTGTTTGATCAAAAAATAAAAAAACAGCCGGGCGACTATGTGATTGAAATGGAAAGAACGGTTGATATTTTAAAAACGCTAGGTGAACAAAAAACGACGCAAATTTTAGTCGGATTTGCGGCGGAAACGGACCATGTTGAGGAATATGCCCGGCAAAAATTAGAAAACAAACGGCTGGATTTGGTCGTTGCCAACAACGTCTCGGAAGAAGGAGCGGGGTTTGCTGGCGACACGAATATTGTGACCATTTTCAAACGCGACGGCTCCGTACGTTCGCTGCCACTTTTGCCGAAAAAACAAGTAGCAGAAGAAATTTTAAAAGAAATTCATCATTATATCGAGGCGATTCGATGAAAGTAGCAGCGGTTATTGTAGATGTTCCTTCGCGTCAGACGGATCGGCCTTTTGATTATGCCATCCCAAAAAAATGGGAAGATGTATTGCAGCCAGGCATGCGTGTCACCGTTCCGTTCGGTCCGCGGCGATTGCAAGGGTTTGTGATCGATATTAAGTCTCACTCGGACGTAAAAACATTGAAACCGATTGAAGAAGTGTTAGATGTCACCCCTGTATTAAACGAAGAGCTGCTCGAGTTAGGGAAATATTTAACAGAAACGACGCTTTGTTTTGCGATTTCCGCTTACCAAGCGATGCTTCCGGCAGCGATGAAAGCAAAATATGAAAAGGAAATCCGGCTCGTTCGTACAGAAAATCGCTTTTTACTGCCGGAAGCGATTCAGCCGCTTTTTGTGGATCGCACTGCCATTGATTGGAAAGAAGTGGAGCATAGCGATCTGCTTTGGCCGTTGCAAAAGGCGATTCAACAAGGCTATTTAGAAGTCGTATACCATGTAAAAGAAAAAGCAACAGCAAAAACGGTGAAGTACGTGGAACTGGCGCAATCGCATGAAGAAATCGCGCGTGCCATTAACGCATTGCCGGCAAACGCCGCCAAGCAAAAACAGTTGTTAACGGTTCTTCTGTCTGCGGATGAAGCAATGCCGTTGAAGCAGCTGTTAGAGCAGACCGATGCTTCCTATGCTTCGCTGAAAGCGTTGACCGCAAAAGGACTCGTTGTAGAAAAAGAAATCGAAGTATATCGCGATCCATATGAGCATCGTTCGTTTTCAAAAACAGCGCCGCTTCCGCTTACCGATGAGCAAGAAAAAGCACTTTCCGCCATTGTTGAGCGCGTAAGAGCCAATGAGCATGAGGTGTTTTTGCTATACGGCGTGACGGGAAGCGGAAAAACAGAAGTTTACATGCAAGCGATTGAAGAAGTATTGCGGCAAGGAAAAGAAGCGATTGTTCTTGTTCCAGAAATTTCGCTGACGCCGCAAATGGTCGAACGGTTTAAAGGGCGTTTCGGTTCACAAGTGGCAGTGCTTCATAGCGGCTTGTCTGTCGGTGAAAAATATGATGAATGGCGAAAAATTCATCGGAAAGAAGTGCAGCTTGTCGTCGGCGCCCGTTCTGCTATTTTCGCTCCGTTTGAAAATCTCGGCATGATTATTATTGATGAAGAACATGAGACAAGTTACAAACAAGAAGAAAATCCGCGTTATCACGCCCGTGATGTGGCGATTTACCGCGCCCGCGTCCACGGATGTCCTGTCGTACTCGGCAGCGCTACTCCTTCGCTCGAATCGTTTGCGCGGGCGAAAAAAGGGGTATATCAGTTACTGACATTACAAAAGCGGGTAAGCGATAATGGGATGCCGGACGTTCATGTTGTAGATATGCGGGAAGAACTGCGGAGCGGAAACCGTTCGATGTTTTCGCGCTCGTTATTCGAAAAGTTGAAAGACCGTCTTCATAAAGGAGAACAATCTGTATTGTTTTTAAATCGGCGCGGCTACTCGACATTTGTCATGTGCCGTGATTGCGGTTATGTGATTCGTTGTCCACATTGTGATATTTCATTGACGTATCATCGGGTCGAGCAGCGATTAAAATGCCATTATTGCGGGCACGAGGAGCCGATTACGTATCGCTGTCCATCATGCGGAAGTGAGCATATTCGCTTTTTTGGAACGGGAACGCAAAAAGTGGAAGAAGAATTGACGAAACTGCTTCCCGAAGCGCGCGTGATCCGCATGGATGTCGACACAACGAGCCGCAAAGGCGCCCACGAACGGCTGCTTGCTGAGTTTGGCGCAGGGAAGGCCGATATTTTGCTTGGCACACAAATGATTGCCAAAGGTCTTGATTTTCCAAAAGTAACGCTTGTCGGCGTGTTGGCCGCAGATACGATGCTCCATCTTCCTGATTTTCGCGCTTCAGAAAAAACATTTCAGCTGTTGACACAAGTAAGCGGGCGCGCCGGGCGCCACGAGCTTCCCGGCGAAGTCGTCATCCAAACGTATACGCCGGAGCATTACAGCATCACGCTTGCCGCTAAACACGATTATGATGCATTTTATCAAAGAGAAATGGTGCTTCGTAAAATGTACGGCTACCCGCCATTTTACTATTTGACATTAATCACCGTATCACATCCGGAAATAACGAAAGCGGTGGCTGTGACAGAAAAGATTGCGGCATATTTGCGGGCACAGCTGTCGAATGAAGCGATCATTCTTGGCCCTGTCGCTTCACCGATTGCTCGACTTCATGATAGATATCGCTATCAATGCATGATAAAATACAAACGGGAGCCGAACATGACACGGGTATTAAAAGCGGTTATCGATCGTTATCAGCACGATGTTTCCCAAGGAGATTTATCGATTACGATCGATACGAACCCATATACAATGATGTAAATGGAGGAATTGTGTTGGCAATCTTACCAATTGTGACATACCCAGCGGATATTTTAGAAACGGTGTGCGAACCGGTAAAACAATTTGACCGTCAGCTTATTCAGCTGTTAAATGACATGTATGAAACAATGATAGATGCGGACGGCGTCGGCTTAGCCGCGCCTCAAGTCGGAATCGCGAAACAAATTGCCGTTGTTGATGTCGGTGACAAGCACGGCCGGATTGAACTGATCAATCCGCGCATTATAGAAGCGCGCGGGGAGCAAATCGGTCCGGAAGGCTGTCTAAGTTTTCCAGGGCTGTTTGGTGAAGTAAAACGCGCCAATTATGTAAAAGTTCGTGCTCAAGATCGGCGCGGTCGGGTGTTTACGCTTGAAGCAACCGAATTTTTAGCGCGCGCGCTTCAACATGAAATCGACCATTTAAACGGAATATTGTTTACTTCGAAAGTAATTCGTTATTACGATCCGGAGGAATTAGAAGGGTAGATGATGGAAAGATGATAAAAGTTGTGTTTATGGGAACACCGGATTTTTCTGTTCCTATATTGAAGCAGCTAATAGAAGATGGCTATAACATTGCTGCCGTCGTTACACAGCCGGATAAACCGAAAGGAAGAAAGCGGGAGTTGACACCGCCGCCTGTCAAAGTGGAAGCGGAAAAACACGGAATTCCGGTATTGCAGCCGACAAAAATTCGTGAAAAAGAACAATATGAACAAGTGTTGGCGTTCAAGCCAGATTTAATTGTGACAGCGGCGTTTGGCCAAATTTTGCCGAAAGCATTGCTCGATGCTCCGAAATACGGCTGCATTAACGTCCATGCTTCATTGCTTCCGGAATTGCGTGGCGGCGCTCCGATTCATTATGCGATTTTGCAAGGAAAGACAAAAACAGGCGTCACGATTATGTATATGGTGGAAAAGCTCGATGCCGGCGATATTTTAACACAAGTGGAAGTACCGATTACCGAAACCGATACGGTTGGCACGCTTCATGATAAATTAAGCATTGCCGGGGCAAAACTGTTATCAGAAACGATTCCGCAATTAGTAGCTGGAAAATTAACTCCAATCAAACAAGACGATGAAAAAGCAACATATGCGTATAATATTAAACGCGAACAAGAAAAGATTGATTGGACAAAGCCGGGAGAAGACATTTATAACCATATACGCGGCTTGCACCCGTGGCCAGTTGCATATACAACGTTTGCCGGAAATGTATGGAAGGTTTGGTGGGGAGAAAAAGTTCCGGCTCCGAAAAAAGCAGAACCCGGAACGATTATTGATATCGTACAGGATGGAATTGTTGTTGCGACCGGCAATGAAACGGCAATTAAAATTACAGAATTGCAGCCGGCGGGGAAAAAACGGATGAATGCGGCGCAATTTTTGCGCGGCGCCGGCGCCCATCTCACTATTGGAATGAAGCTAGGAGATGAACATGAAAGCTAAAAACGTACGAGAAGTCGCTTTGGAAACATTGTTGGCTGTCGAAGAAAAAGAAGCGTACAGCAATTTATTATTAAATAAAATGATTGAGACGCATCGTCTTTCCGAAAGAGATGTCCGGCTGTTGACGGAAATTGTGTACGGAACGATTCAGCGCCGGGATACGCTCGATTATTATTTGACCCCGTTTTTGAAAAAAGCGCGCAAACTAGAGCGGTGGGTTCGCGTGCTTCTTCGCTTGACCCTTTATCAAGTATTGTATTTAGACCGCATCCCTGACCGCGCGGCGATTTTCGAAGCGGTGGAAATTGCGAAAAAACGAGGGCATCAAGGGGTCGCTTCGCTGGTTAACGGGGTGATGCGCGCCATTCAACGTCAAGGGGTGCCGCCTCTTGAGAAAATAGAAGATGAAGTGGAGCGGCTAGCCGTTGCGACAAGCCATCCACTCTGGCTTGTCAAGCGCTGGGTCGAGCAATACGGACTTGAAGAAACAAAACGGATGTGTGAAACGAACTTGTTGCCGCCAAAGCAAACGGCTAGGGTGAATACCGCAAGAATAACTGTCGAGGAAGCAATAGACAAGCTCAAGCAAGAAGGAATGGAAGTGGTACTCGGCGAGGTGGCAGAGGAAGCGATTCAAGCGAAAAGAGGAAATCTTGCGCACACGGATGCGTTTCGCCGCGGATGGATTACGATTCAAGACGAAAGCTCGATGTTAGTGGCACGGGCGCTTGGACCGAAAGAACATGAGCGCGTTCTTGACAGTTGTGCTGCGCCGGGCGGAAAATCGACCCATATCGCAGAGTTAATGAACAACACCGGACAAGTAATATGTGCGGATATTCATGAACATAAAGTGAATTTAATCGAGGAGAATGCGAAACGACTGCAGCTTACGAATATTTCTGCGCGTGTGCTTGATAGCAGACGTTTAGGCGAAGTATTTGAGCGGGAGATGTTTGATAAAATTTTAGTTGATGCCCCGTGCTCGGGGTTTGGCGTCATCCGCCGTAAACCAGATATTAAATATGCAAAAACGGAAGCAGATATTCCTTCCCTTGTGGCGTTGCAACGTGAAATTTTGCACGCAGTTGCGCCATTGTTAAAAAAGGGCGGTACGCTTGTATATAGCACATGTACGATTGACCGTGATGAAAATGAGGCGGTCATTGCTCAATTTTTAGACGATCACCCAGAATTTTCACCAGATGAAACGATGAAACTGCGGTTGCCCGAAAAAGTACAACCATACGTTCACAACGGGCAACTGCATCTTCTTCCACATTATTTTGGGTCGGACGGATTTTTTATCGCATCATTACGAAAGAAGGTGTAGCTTCGTTGGAACAGACGAATATTGCAAAACAGAAAAAGAAGAAACAGTATCACGCAATCCATCGATTTATTCACTTACGTTCGAACAGTTAAAAGATTGGATCATCGAGCAAGGAGAAAAACCATTTCGTGCCACGCAAATATATGAATGGTTATATCAAAAACGGGCAACCGATTTTTCTGAGATGACCAACCTTCCGAAAACGTTACGTGAAAAACTAAGCGAACATTTCGATATTACAACATTAAAAACGTTAGTGAAACAAACATCAAAAGACGGCACCATTAAATTTTTGTTTGAACTTCATGACGGATATTCGATTGAAACAGTGTTGATGCGTCACAATTATGGAAATTCCATTTGTGTAACGACACAGGTTGGCTGCCGCATCGGTTGCACATTTTGCGCTTCGACGCTTGGCGGATTGAAGCGTCATTTAGAAGCAGGAGAAATTGTAGCGCAAGTCGTAAAAGTACAAAAAGCGCTTGATGAACAAGGAGAGCGCGTAAGCAGCATTGTTGTCATGGGAATCGGCGAGCCGTTTGACAATTACGATGAGCTGATAAAATTTTTGAAAATCGTCAACCATTCAAAAGGGTTGAACATCGGTGCACGACATATCACCGTTTCTACAAGCGGGATCATCCCGAAAATTTACCAATTTGCGGATGAAGGAATGCAAGTGAATTTTGCGATTTCGCTACATGCCCCGACGACAGAGCTGCGCACGAAGTTAATGCCGATCAATAAAGCATATCCGCTTCCAAAATTAATGGATGCTGTCCGTTATTACATTGAAAAAACAGGGCGACGCGTTACGTTTGAATACGGATTGTTTGGCGGAGTCAATGACCAAATCGAACACGCGGAACAGCTAGCCGAGCTCATTAAAGGATTGAAATGCCACGTTAACTTAATTCCGGTAAACTATGTGCCGGAACGAAATTACGTACGGACGCCGCGCGACCAAATTTTTGCGTTTGAACGCGCATTAAAAAAACATGGAATCAATGTTACGATTCGCCGTGAACACGGACACGATATTGACGCAGCATGTGGGCAGCTTCGCGCGAAGGAGCGAAAAGAAGAGACGAGGTGAAATAATGAAAGTCGTTTTTCAAACCGACATTGGTAAAATTCGGGCTCACAACGAAGACAGCGGCGGAGTTTTTCAAAATAAAGACGGGCATTATTTGGCGGTTGTTGCAGATGGGATGGGGGGACATCGCGCCGGCGATGTTGCGAGTGAAATGACGATTTCCTATTTAAAAGAAGAATGGGAACAGTCAGAGCACATCTCTTCTCCAGATATAGCAGAGCAATGGTTGAAAGATCATGTAGCGGCTGTGAACCGGATTTTATTCGAGCATTCCTTGAAGCATACGGAATGCCAAGGAATGGGGACAACGATTGTCAGCGCGATTTGCACTGACCAGTTTGTCACGGTCGGCCATATTGGCGACAGCCGTTGTTACCTTTTAAATAAAAATGGATTTCAGCAAATTACGGAAGACCATTCACTCGTCAATGAATTAGTGAAAACGGGGCAAATTTCAAAGGAAGATGCAGAACACCATCCGCGTAAAAATGTTTTGTTGCGCGCGCTCGGCACGGAAAAAGAAGTGAAATTGGATATGAAGACAATCAGCATCGATGAGCATGATATGTTGCTTTTATGTTCGGATGGTTTGTCAAACAAAGTATCGGAACAAATGATGGTACATATTTTGACATCAGACGACTCGCTCGAGCACAAGGCGCAAGCGCTAATTGACTTGGCAAATGAACATGGAGGAGAAGACAATATTACGCTGGCAATTATTGATTTTTCATTGGAACGTGAAAGTAGGTGATCCGCATGCTCATCGGCAAACGGTTAAATGATCGCTATAAAATTATTAGTTTAATTGGCGGCGGTGGGATGGCAAATGTTTATTTAGCGAGAGATATCATTTTAGACCGCGACGTCGCCGTAAAAGTATTGCGCTTTGATTTTGCCAATGATGAACAGTTTATCAAACGGTTTCACCGCGAAGCACAGGCGGCAACGAGTTTGAATCACGAAAATATCGTCACCATTTATGATGTTGGAGAAGATGAAGGCATTTATTATATTGTCATGGAGTATGTGCGCGGGTATACATTAAAACAATATATTCATCAGCACGCCCCCCTCCCGGTTCCAAAGGCGCTTCATATTATGGAGCAATTAACATCAGCGATTGCGCACGCTCATGAAAACGGGGTTATTCATCGGGATATTAAGCCGCAAAACATTTTAATTGATGAGAATGGAGATGTAAAAGTAACTGATTTCGGGATTGCCGTTGCCCGTAGTTCTACTACGATTACGCAAACAAATTCGGTGCTTGGCTCTGTTCATTATTTGTCCCCCGAACAAGCGCGAGGCGGAATTGCGACAGAAAAATCCGACATTTACTCCCTAGGAATTGTCATGTTTGAGCTTGTAACAGGGCGGCTCCCTTTTTCTGGAGAGTCTGCCGTATCGATTGTGCTCAAACATTTGCAGGCGGAAACTCCTTCTCCAAAAGCATGGAATCCTAGTATTCCTCAAAGTGTCGAGAATATTATTTTAAAAGCGACGGCGAAAGATCCGTTTTATCGTTACCGTTCGGCAAGGGAAATGAATGAGGATATCAGCACGGCTTTAGATCCGGAACGCGTCAATGAGCAAAAATTTATGATTCCTGCCGATGATGAAGAACCGACAAAGGCGATTCCTGTTATTAGAGAGAGCCTTGTCAGCGCCGGGCTGGAGCAGCAAACCATTGTTTACGAAGAAAAAAAGGAAGAAGAGAAAAAAGAAACAAAACCGAAGAAAAAGCGAAAATGGATTGTTTGGCTTACTGCGTTATTTTTATTTCTTGCAGCAGCGGGGGTGAGCGCTGTTACGTGGATTCCCGATTTGATTTTTCCGAAAGAAGTGACAATGCCGAATGTCGTCAATGAAGATTATGACGAGGCGGTCGAAAAGTTATCATCGCTAGGATTGGAGATTAAAGATACGATTGACGTCGAGGATGACGAAATCGCAGAAGGAAAGGTTGTACGCACGAAACCGGAAGCAGGAATGATGGTAAAGGAAGGATCTGCTGTTATTATTTATAAAAGCATCGGTAAAAAGAAAGTAGAGTTTGGCGATTTTATCGGCGAAGATATCGAAACAGCGGAAGCACAGCTGAAAAACGAAAATTTTATGAATGTTACACGCAATGAACGTTATAGCGACAAGCCTCCTGGTACCATTATCGATCAATTTCCTTATGCAGGAGATAAAGTCATTCCTGAAGAAACAAAAGTGATTTTCACTGTCAGCCTTGGTCCGGAAAAAATTATGTTGAAAGACTTGACGGGATATACAGAAAAGAGTGTGCGTGATTATGTAGATGATCAACAGTTGTACTTGAAGGTAAAATACGAATATTCGGATAAAGTTCCGGAAGGGCTCGTTATTTCTCAAACACCTACAGCCAATGAAAAAGTAGATAAAGGCGATACCATTACAGTAATTATTTCACGCGGCAAGGAGACGCTTCCTGTGAAAACGGTGATAAAAGATATTGAAATTCCATATGAACCGGAAGAAGAAGGACAAGTGATGGAAGCGCAATTATATATTCAAGATGCCAAACATAATATGACAACGCCGTATAAAACATACCGTCTGACCGCACCGGTAACGGAGACGGTGGAATTTGAAATTCCATATAAGGAAACGGCGTATTATCGTGTCATTGTAAACAATGTAGTAAAGGATGAAGGAACAATTCCATATCCAAACAATGTCACAAAGGAGTGAGGCTATGGCAGAAGGAAAGATTATTAAAGCGCTAAGCGGATTTTATTATGTATTATCGGAAGGAAAGGTGTTTCAATGCCGAGGCAGAGGAGTATTTCGAAAGCAGAAAATTACTCCTCTTGTCGGGGATCATGTCGAGTTTCAGGCGACGAGCGAAACAGAAGGATATATTATGAATATACGCGAACGAAAAAACTGGCTCGTTCGTCCGCCAATCGCTAACGTAGAACAAGCGATTTTAGTGTTTTCGGCAGTGGAGCCAGATTTTAGCACAAGACTTCTCGACCGTTTTCTCGTTCTTGTCGAATCCAAACATATTCGTCCGATTATTGTCGTGAATAAAATGGATTTAGTGGACGACCAGACAAAACCAACAATGGAACAATATATTCGTGATTATCGGCAAATAGGCTATGATGTCATTGAAACGTCAACCATCACCAAATTAGGAGTAGAACAGTTGCTTTCATATTTAGAAGGGCATATTTCCGTTTTTGCTGGGCAATCCGGCGTCGGGAAATCCTCGCTTTTAAATGCGCTCCGTCCGGATTTGCAGTTAAAAACCAATGATATTTCTACACATTTAGGACGTGGAAAACATACAACCCGCCATGTAGAATTGTTGGAAATTGGCGGCGGCCTTGTTGCTGATACGCCAGGTTTTAGTGCGTTAGAGCTTGATGATATAGAATTGGAAGAGCTGCCGCTTTATTTTCCAGAGTTTTGTGAGCGCAGCGAGGAATGTAAATTCCGCGGATGTTTGCACATCGCGGAGCCAAAATGCGCTGTGAGAGAAGCGGTCGAATCGGGTAAAATCCCTTCTTACCGATATGAGAATTACATTAGTTTTGTCGAAGAAATTAAAGAACGAAAGCCGAGGTATTAACTATGGTAAAAATTGCACCATCGATTTTATCCGCCGATTTCGCGCGGCTTGCTGAGGAGATCCGTGACGTGGAACAAGGTGGAGCCGATTACATTCATGTTGATGTGATGGATGGCCATTTCGTGCCGAACATTACGATCGGACCGCTAATTGTCGAAGCGATTCGTCCCATTACAAAGCTTCCTTTAGATGTTCATTTAATGATTGAGCAGCCTGACCGATACATTCCTGCTTTTGCAAAGGCGGGAGCGGATTATTTATCCGTTCATGTGGAAGCGTGCCCACACTTGCATCGTACGATTCATTTAATTAAAGAGCAAGGAGTAAAAGCCGGAGTTGTCTTAAATCCACATACGCCGGTAGAAATGATTCAACATATTATCGATGATGTTGATTTAGTGTTATTGATGACAGTTAATCCAGGATTTGGAGGACAGAAATTTATTCCATCTGTATTGCCAAAAATTCGACAAGTTGCGCAACTGGTGAAAGAAAGAGGACGATTTGTAGAAATTGAAGTAGATGGCGGGATTAATGCCAAAACAGCCCGCCTATGCATGGAGGCTGGGGCAAACGTGCTTGTTGCTGGTTCTGCTATTTATAATGAACGTGACCGTGCTGCGGCGATTCGTGCCATTCGTGGCGAAAATGAGGCGGAAGGTGTATAACCTTCCGCTTTAGAGTAAGCAAGAAAGGAAGAAACGTATGTTTATTCATATTGTCGGCGGCGGACCGAGTGAACATCTTCCCTCTTTAGCTAGTTACGATGGAGAACATGTACGATGGATCGGGGTGGATCGTGGAACAAAGACGCTGCTTGAAGCGGGAATCCGGCCGATAAAAGCGTTTGGCGATTTTGACTCCATGACGACGGAAGAGATTATATTACTACAAAAAACACTCGATGATCTTGATATATGGCCGGCGGAAAAAGATAAAACCGATATGGAAATTGCGCTTGATTGGGCGGTGCAGCAAGAAGCGGATAAAATCCGCATTTTTGGAGCAACCGGCGGCCGCCTTGACCATTTATTTGGCAATGTTCAATTGCTGATCAAATACGCAGGGAAACCGATTGAGATGATCGACAGACAAAATATTGTGACTGTCCATCTTCCAGGCACGTACACCGTTTTTTACGATGAACGATATCGATACGTTTCTTACATTCCGATTTCCAATGATATTAAAGGAATGACGTTGGATGGATTTAAATATCCGCTAACAAATAGTCATATTTTTCGAGGTTCGACACTATGTATTAGTAACGAACTTATCCAATCTTCTGGTACTTTTTCATTTTCCAAAGGCATATTAATGATGATAAGAAGTAGCGATGTAGGTACGATTTAAAGTGAAGGGAATATACTTATAAAGAGATGAAGGAAAGTCCGTTATGATGGCAGTGAGGAGGGAATCGGAATGAAATTTTATACCATTAAATTACCGAAATTTCTTGGTGGAATTGTGCGTGCCATGTTAAATTCCTTTAAAAAAGGATAATAAAAAAGCACCAATTTTTTGGTGCTTTTTTATTATGCGGTGTCCGTTAAACGCGTTGTACTTTTCCAGATTTTAATGCGCGGGCAGACACCCATACACGTTTTGGTTTTCCGTCGACTAAAATACGAACTTTTTGAAGGTTTACTTTCCATGTGCGTTTATTTGCATTCATCGCATGTGAACGTGAATTGCCGAAAGATTTTTTCTTTCCTGTCACAAAGCATTTTGCCATCTTTTTTCCCTCCTTACTCGTACCGCATTCCGATGTGAGTCTAAAAAACACTATTATAATTTACCATACAAACAGTTAAATTTCAATATATGATGTTTTATCTTTCAAGAAAATATCCTTGACATATATTTTTATTTTCGGCTAAATAATACTAGTGGGCGATGGGAGAACTTTTAAAAAGCAGAGCGTTATAGTACAATGACTGTAGCTATGCGAACAATTCCGAAGGGGGAACTGTCATGTCCATTGAATTGCAAACGAAATACGGGAGAATCGAAATTTCCAATGATGTAATTGCGATGATTGCAGGGGGCGCTGCGGTCGATTGCTACGGAATCGTTGGAATGGCATCGAAAAATCAAATTAAAGACGGAATTTCTGAAATTTTGCGGAGGGAAAACTTTTCTAAAGGTGTGATTGTCCGAGAAGAAAATGGGGAAGTGCATATCGATATGTACATTATTGTTAGCTATGGAACGAAAATTTCTGAAGTTGCTCACAATGTGCAAACAAAAGTGAAATATACGCTTGATCAAATGTTAGGGCTTTCTGTACAGTCGATTAATATTTATGTTCAAGGGGTTCGTGTAACGAATCCGTAGTAAGGAGGAGTTAGTAGGTGACAATTAGGATACTTGACGGAAGACTGTTTGCAGAAATGGTCTTTCAAGGAGCGGCGCATTTATCCAACAATGCAAAAGCGGTCGATGCGCTGAACGTCTTTCCGGTTCCGGATGGCGATACAGGCACGAATATGAATTTATCGATGACTTCTGGTGCAAAGGAAGTAAAAAATAACATTTCTGATCATATTGGAAAAGTCGGCAGTGCATTAGCAAAAGGGCTATTGATGGGAGCACGCGGAAATTCAGGAGTGATTTTATCGCAATTGTTTCGTGGTTTTGCGAAAGCGGTGGAAGCGAAAAAAGAAATTAATAGTGCGGAATTTGCTGCTGCGCTTGAAGCAGGTGTCACCACCGCTTATAAAGCGGTAATGAAGCCGGTGGAAGGCACGATACTGACCGTAGCGAAAGACGCGGCGAAGCGGGCGGTAGAAATCGCAAAAAAAGAACAAGACATTGCCATTGTGATGGAAGAGGTAGTGAAGGAAGCGAAGGCGTCTTTGCAACGCACACCTGAATTATTGCCGGTATTAAAAGAAGTGGGGGTTGTCGATAGCGGCGGTCAAGGGCTTGTCTACGTATATGAAGGATTTTTGAGCGCATTAAAAGGGGAAAATGTTGCTGATCGAAAGCCTATAGAAGTCTCGATGCAAGAATTAATCAATGCTGAACATCATAAAAGTGCACAAAGCCATATCGATACGGATGAAATTGAGTTTGGTTACTGTACCGAATTTATGGTACGGTTTGAACGAGATAAATTGCAAAAACATCCATTCTCTGAAGAAGCGTTTCGTCAAGATTTAAGCCGATTCGGTGACTCATTATTAGTCATTGCTGATGATGAACTTGTAAAAGTGCATATTCACACAGAACAGCCTGGCGAAGTACTGACATATGGACAAAAATACGGAAGTTTAATAAACATTAAAATTGAAAATATGCGCCAACAGCACGCAAATATAGTAAATCAAGAACGCAATGCTGCTTCGAGCGCATCGAAGGCGAAACAAAAAGAGAAATATGGAATTGTGACAATAGCGATGGGATCCGGCGTTGCCGAGCTGTTTAAAAGCATCGGCGCACACGTTGTCATTGAAGGCGGCCAAACGATGAACCCGAGCACGGAGGATATCGTAAAAGCAATTGAAAGCATTAACGCAGAAACAGTATTCGTGCTTCCAAATAATAAAAACATTATTATGACAGCACAACAAGCTGCGACCGTCGTCAACCAAAAGGTGATCGTCATTCCATCGAAAACAGTCCCTCAAGGGATGTCGGCATTGCTGGCGTTTAATCCATCACTTTCTGAGGAACAAAATGAAAAAGCAATGACGGTCGCCTTGTCGCGTGTCAAAACAGGACAAGTTACGTTTTCAGTACGGGAACAACGATCGATGGGGTGGAGATTGAAAAAGACGATTATATGGGTCTTGCTGATAATAAAATCGTTGCGGCGGAAAGAGACAAGCTTTCGGTGACGAAGCAGCTGCTTAATACGCTAATTGATGAAGATAGTGAAATCGTTACAATGATATATGGGGAAGAAGCAACAGAAGAGGAAGTCGAAGCAATTGTTTCTTATATTGAGGAAACATATCCGGACGTAGAAGTGGAAGTGCATAACGGAAAACAGCCGTTATATCCATTTATCTTTTCTGTTGAATAAATTATGTTAGAATAGTAGAAGGGGAGTTCCCCTTCTATTTTATTGTAATATTAAGGGAGTGAAAATGTGAAATATAAAAGCGTCTTTGATATTATCGGACCGATTATGATTGGCCCGTCGAGTTCGCATACAGCGGGAGCGGCGCGAATCGGGAGAGTGGCGCGCAGCTTATTTGGCAGAAAACCGAAATGGGCACATATTTCTTTTTACGGCTCTTTTGCGCAAACGTATAAAGGGCATGGAACCAATGTAGCCATTGTTGGTGGCCTTCTTGATTTCGATACATTTGATGAGCGAATTCCTTATTCGCTTGAAATTGCGAAACAAGAAGGAATGGAAGTCACTTTTTATGAAGAAGATGCGATTCCTCATCATCCTAACACTGCGAGAGTGCGCATTGGAGATGAAAAAGGGGAATTGGAACTTGTCGGTATTTCCATTGGCGGTGGAAAAATCGAGATTATCGAGTTAAACGGATTTGAGTTGAAGTTGTCTGGCCATCATCCGGCATTGCTCATTATGCATAATGACCGGTACGGGGCGATCGCGTCGGTGGCGAATGTTTTAGCGAAATATGCGATTAATATTGGACATATGGAAGTGTCACGGAAAGAAAAAGGAAAAGAAGCGTTGATGACCATTGAAATAGATCAGCCGATTGATCAAACAGTGATTGATGAACTGACAGCGTTGCCGCATATTATCCAAGTAACAAACATTGCGGATTAGCGTAAGCGTTTGCAAAAAAGGAGGCCGCATCATGATGTTTCGCAACGTTGCTGAACTTGTGCAATTGGCGGAAAGCCAAAACATTAAAATTGCCGAAGTAATGATTCGGCAAGAGATAGAAGTAACGGGGAGAAGCCGTGAAGAAATTTTTGCGCAAATGGATAAAAACTTGCAAGTAATGGAACAAGCGGTTGCAAAAGGGCTTGCCGGCGTTGTCTCCAGATCGGGGCTCACTGGCGGGGATTCGGTGTTGTTGCAACAATATATCAGACAAGGGAATTTTTTATCAGGAGAAACGATTTTAGATGCCGTTAGTAAAGCGGTGGCGACAAATGAAGTAAACGCGGCAATGGGCGTCATCTGCGCGACGCCGACTGCGGGTTCCGCCGGAGTTGTTCCGGGGACGCTTTTTGCAGTAAAAGAAAAATTAAAGCCGACGCGTGAAGAGATGATTGAATTTTTATTTACAGCGGGGGCATTCGGTTTTGTTGTTGCCAATAACGCCTCCATCTCTGGCGCGGCTGGAGGGTGTCAAGCGGAGGTCGGCTCAGCCGCGGGAATGGCGGCGGCAGCGTTAGTCGAACTTGCCGGGGGAACGCCGAGCCAAGCAGCGGAAGCGATGGCGATCGCTTTAAAAAATATGTTAGGATTAGTATGTGATCCTGTCGCTGGTCTTGTCGAAGTTCCATGTGTAAAGCGAAATGCGATGGGAGCGGCAAATGCGATGGTAGCAGCAGACATGGCGCTTGCTGGTATTAAAAGCCGCATTCCATGTGATGAGGTCATTGAAGCGATGTTTCGCATCGGTGAAACGATGCCAACTGCATTGAAAGAAACTGCAGAAGGAGGGTTAGCAGCAACGCCGACCGGCCGCGCTTTAGCGGCAAAAATTTTCGGCGTTTCAGCTAATAGCCGTGAATCGTGAGTTGCAACAACCTGTTACAGCAATAAAGGGAATTGGAGAAGAAACAAGTGAAGCGCTTCGAGAAATGGGGATTACAACGATCGAGGAATTGTTTATGCATATTCCATACCGCTATGAAGATTATGAGATAAAAGATTTAGCGGAAGTAAAACACGACGAAAAAGTAACAGTCGAAGGGAAGGTTCATAGCGAGCCTTCTCTTACCTATTATGCGAAAAAAAAATCGCGCTTAACATTTCGTCTGCTTGTGGGACGGTATTTAATCACCGTCGTTTGTTTCAATCGTCCTTATTTAAAAGGAAAATTATCCATTAACGATACCGTTACAGTCATTGGAAAATGGGATCAACACCGTCAAATGATTACGGCATATGAATTGAAATTAGGACCGCTGCCGCAAAAGCGGGAAATTGAACCTGTTTACTCGGTTCGTGGATCCATCACAGTGAAAGGAATGCGTCGTTTTATCAAGTTGGCTTTAACGCAATACGGCGAAGCAATCGTGGATCCGCTCCCGCTATCGATACGGCAAACGTACCGGCTTATTTCAAAGCAGGAAGCGATTCGGGCGATCCATTTTCCACGTTCTCATGAGGAATTGAAGCAGGCGAGACGGAGGCTTGTATACGAGGAATTTTGCTTTTTCAATTAAAAATTCATGCTCTTCGTAAAGTGCAAAGAGAATATTCGGAAGGAATCGCCCATTCGTTTTCGGAGGAAAAATTGCATGCCTTCATCCAACAGCTTCCATTTTCGTTGACAAAAGCACAGCAGCGCGTCGTTCATGAAATACTAGCGGATATGCGATCCCCATACCGTATGAACCGCCTTCTTCAAGGAGACGTTGGTTCGGGAAAAACGGTCGTTGCGGCGATTGTATTATATGCTGCCGTTCTATCCGGCTATCAAGGAGCGCTAATGGTGCCAACGGAAATTCTAGCGGAGCAGCACGCGCAGTCATTGCAAACATTATTCGCATCAACCAATGTAACGGTGGCGTTACTAACAAGTTCTGTGAAAGGAAAGAAAAGAAAGGAAATTTTAGAACAGCTTGCTTGTGGAGATATTGACATTATTATTGGGACACATGCACTTATTCAAGAAGAAGTAAATTTCAAGCAGCTTGGTTTGGTGATTACAGACGAACAACATCGGTTTGGAGTGGAACAGCGCCGGATTTTGCGCGAAAAAGGGCAATCGCCTGACGTGTTGATGATGACGGCGACACCAATTCCGCGCACGCTTGCCATTACTGCGTTTGGCGAAATGGATGTGTCGGTGATCGACGAAATGCCGGCCGGAAGAAAAAAAGTGCAGACATATTGGGTAAAACACCATATGTTTGAACGCGTTCTTGATTTTATCGAAAAAGAAATTCAAAAAGGACGCCAAGCATATGTCATTTGTCCGCTCATTGAAGAATCGGAAAAATTAGATGTGCAAAATGCGATTGATGTTCATAGCATGTTGACACATTATTACAAAGGGAAATATCATATCGGCCTTATGCACGGACGGCTTTCTTCGGAGGAAAAAGAAGAAGTAATGAAAGCGTTCAGCGAAAATCGTGTGCAAGTGTTAGTTTCTACTACGGTTGTGGAAGTTGGCGTAAATGTCCCGAACGCCACTGTCATGGTGATTTACGATGCGGAACGATTTGGGCTGGCACAGCTGCATCAATTGCGCGGTCGGGTCGGCCGCGGTGATGAGCAATCATATTGTATTTTAATTGCTGATCCAAAATCAGAAACAGGAAAAGAGAGAATGCGCATTATGACGGAAACGACAGACGGATTTGTTCTATCAGAGAAAGACTTGCAGTTGCGCGGCCCTGGTGATTTTTTTGGCACCAAACAAAGTGGTATGCCTGAATTTAAATTTGGAGACGTCGTACATGATTATCGCATTCTGGAAGTAGCGCGCAACGATGCGGCAAAATTAGTTCAATCTACTGCTTTTTGGCGCGATGAGCCGTATCAATGGCTGCGTCTTTATTTACAAGAATCCGGTGTGCTGGATGGCGAAAAATTAGATTGATGCGGAGCTGTTTTCGCCATTTTCACCGAAGAATGAAACCACTTTTTTTGCTTGCAATCTTTTTTTTGAGATTATATACTACTATTAGTACCTAGTCATAGAAGTGGACGGTGTAAATAGATGCGAAAAAGCAAACGGGAACGACAACGGCTTTTGCAAGAAACGATTCAAGAAAATCCGTTTATTACCGATGAGGAATTAGCTGAAAAATTTTCCGTCAGCGTTCAAACGATCCGCTTAGACCGTTTAGAGTTGTCGATACCTGAACTACGTGAGCGAATTAAACATGTCGCGCAGCAATCGCTGGCCGATAAAGTCAGGTCGCTTCCGATTGAGGAAGTAATCGGGGAAATTATCGATATTGAGCCCGACCATAGCGCCATTTCTATTTTCGATGTGAAATCAGAACATGTGTTTAAGCGGAATCGTATTGCGCGCGGTCATCATTTATTTGCCCAAGCCAATTCACTTGCCGTTGCCGTCA
Organism: Geobacillus sp. CX412; assembly: GCF_027942335.1. NCBI lineage: Bacteria > Bacillati > Bacillota > Bacilli > Caryophanales > Anoxybacillaceae > Geobacillus > Geobacillus sp. CX412. Next base: position 2,404,745 of record NZ_CP103461.1, on the reverse strand, counting down.
TCAACGATGAACTTGCATTGACAGCAAAAGCGAACATTCGCTTTACAAGACAAGTGAAAGAAAATGAACGAGTGGTAGCGAAAGCAAAAGTGGTCGGCGAAAAAGAGAACGGACGAACGATTGTGGAAGTAAACAGCTATGTCGGTCAAGAACTTGTCTTTTCCGGAACGTTTGAAATGTATCGATCAAATCGCGAAAAAAAGGATGGAGACAGCAATGAAAATAGCAATTGATGCGATGGGAGGAGACCATGCCCCAAAAGAAATCGTTCTCGGGGCGATGAAGGCCGTTCAGCACTTTTCAGATGTACATATTACTCTATTCGGAGACGAGGGCAAAATTCGCCCTTATCTTACATCAGACGAACGGATCACTGTCATTCATACCAATGAAGTGATCGAAGCAACGGATGAACCAGTGCGGGCGGTAAGAAGAAAAAAACAATCGTCCATGGTGTTAATGGCCGAAGAAGTGAAAGAAGGACGCGCTGATGCTTGTATATCGGCGGGAAATACGGGCGCGCTTATGGCGGCAGGGCTATTCGTCGTCGGACGAATCGCGGGGATTGATCGACCTGCATTAGCACCAACGCTTCCGACGATTGGCGGCGAAGGGTTTTTGTTTTTAGATGTCGGAGCAAACGTCGATGCCCGTCCGGAACATCTGTTGCAATATGCTTTAATGGGAGCGGTGTACGCGGAAAAAGTTCGGGGAATTCCACGCCCGCGCATCGGCCTATTAAACGTTGGAACAGAAGACCAAAAGGGAAACGATGTTGCCAAGAAGGCGTTCCAACTTTTGCGAGAAACCGATCTTAATTTTATCGGCAACGTAGAAGCGCGCGATTTATTGCAAGGCGTCGCCGATGTGGTTGTCACGGATGGTTTTACTGGCAACGTTGCATTAAAAACGATTGAAGGTACGGCTATTTCCGTTTTTTCTATGTTAAAAGAAGCATTAACAAGCAGTTTTTTAAGCAAATTAGCGGCAGCTATTTTAAAGCCGAAATTAATAGATTTGAAAAAAACGATGGATTATTCCGAATATGGAGGGGCTGCGCTGTTTGGGCTAAACGCTCCTGTCGTAAAAGCTCACGGTTCGTCTGATGCGAACGCCATCTTTCACGCCGTCCGTCAGGCGCGGGAAATGGTAGCGAACGATATCATCACTACAATAAAAGAAGCGATTGAACAAAATCATTCATAAGGGAAGTGGAACATATGGGGAAAATTGCTTTTATTTTTCCAGGACAAGGGTCGCAAACGGTAGGCATGGGAAAAGACGTCGCGCAAAGCGATGCCAACATCGCTGCGGTGTTTCAGTCCGCGGACGAACGTCTTGGTTTTTCGCTTTCTTCGCTTATTTTTGAAGGGCCGCAAGAAACGCTGACTTTAACGTACAACGCACAGCCGGCCTTATTAACGACGAGCATTGCGCTTCTTGAAAAAGTAAAAGAAGCCGGCATTACGGCGGATTACGTCGCTGGCCATAGTTTAGGAGAATATACGGCGCTTGTGGCAGCGGGAGCGATTTCGTTTACCGATGCGGTGTATGCGGTAAGAAAACGAGGGGAGTTTATGGAAGAAGCGGTGCCGGCAGGAGAAGGAACGATGGCCGCGGTGCTGGGAATGGATGCGGCCGCGCTTGAAGCGGTGACAAAAGAAGTATCGGAACAAGGCGATCCAGTACAGCTGGCGAATTTAAACTGTCCAGGGCAAATCGTTATTTCCGGTTCAAAAGCGGGAGTAGAAAAAGCCGGGCAGCTTGCGAAAGAGCGAGGAGCAAAAAGGGTTATTCCGCTTGAGGTGAGCGGTCCGTTTCATTCTTCCCTTATGAAACCGGCAGCAAGCAAATTGCAGGATGTGCTAAACACCATTGCGATTCGTGATGCTGAAATTCCTGTTATTTCAAACGTTACTGCACAGCCGGTCGTGAAAAAAGAAGAGATTTTGCGTCTATTAATCGAGCAATTGTATTCTCCTGTACGCTGGGAACAATCGGTAGAAATGATGATCGGCTTAGGAGTAGATACATTTATTGAAATCGGTCCGGGGAAAGTGCTGTCAGGACTTGTGAAAAAAATTAACCGCAACGTGAGCGTGTACGCAGTGAACGATCTTGAGTCTTTACAAGCAACCGTTGCGGCATTGAAAGGAGAATAAACGATGTTGCAAGGAAAAGTTGCGCTTGTCACGGGAGCATCGCGCGGCATCGGCCGGGCGATTGCATTGGAGCTGGCGCGTCAAGGCGCAAAAGTAGCGGTCAATTACGCCGGCAATGAAGCGAAAGCGAATGAAGTTGTCGAAGAAATTAAAAATATGGGTGGGGAAGCGTTCGCCATTCAAGCGGACGTATCTAATGCCGAAGCTGTTGATCAGATGGTCAAAGCGGTATTAGAACGATTTGAGCGCATCGATATTTTAGTGAACAATGCCGGCATTACCCGCGATAATTTATTAATGCGCATGAAAGAAGAAGAATGGGATGACGTGATGAATATTAACTTAAAAGGGGTGTTTAACTGCACGAAAGCAGTGACACGCCCGATGATGAAACAGCGGTACGGCCGCATCGTGAACATTGCTTCTATCGTCGGCGTCAGCGGAAATCCGGGACAAGCAAACTACGTCGCCGCAAAAGCTGGCGTCATCGGGTTAACGAAAACAGCAGCCCGTGAGCTTGCGAGCCGCAACATTACCGTCAATGCGGTTGCTCCTGGATTTATTACAACCGATATGACCGACCGTCTTAGTGAAGAACTGAAGGCGGAAATGTTAAAACAAATTCCGCTTGCCCGCTTCGGCGAACCGGAAGATGTTGCGAAAGTCGTTTCATTCCTTGTATCGGATGCCGCTAGCTACATGACAGGGCAAACGCTTCATGTCGACGGCGGAATGGTCATGTAAAATCATATGTTTTTGAAATAGCCGCTAGTATTTTCTAGCTGAATCTACTATAATCATGAAGGGAGGTGAATGTGGTGGCAGACGTGTTAGAGCGTGTTACGAAAATTATCGTCGACCGCTTGGGTGTCGAAGAATCCCAAGTTACATTGGATGCTTCTTTCAAAGATGATCTAGGGGCAGACTCTCTAGATATCGTAGAGCTTGTGATGGAATTAGAAGATGAATTTAATATGGAAATTTCTGATGAAGAGGCTGAAAAAATTGTCACAGTAGGAGATGCTGTGAACTACATAAAAAGCCACATGTAATATCGTATAGAAAAGTCCCGTTACAAAAGCGGGGCTTTCTATGCTTTTTATCAGTGTAACGTACGGATGAACGGATATAATAAGGAAGGATAAAACATTGCTTTTTCTATATATATTTTTGTGTGGAATGAAGTCGGAGGGCCTTATGTATGTCGAAACCAAAAGATAAAGAACGAATAAATGAAAAAAGGCGAGCGAAATTTAAGGAACTGCAAAAAAAAATCGGCATTTTTTTTACGAATGAAAAACTTCTTATTCAGGCTTTTACCCATTCATCGTATGTGAATGAGCATCGGAGACGGCCGCATGAAGATAATGAACGGCTCGAGTTTTTAGGTGACGCGGTGCTTGAGCTTACCGTTTCGCAATATTTGTTTAAAAAATTTCCGCATATGAGTGAAGGAGAATTAACAAAACTGCGCGCGGCCATTGTATGTGAACCATCGCTTGTCAAATTTGCCAACGCCTTATCATTCGGTGAACTCGTGCTTTTAGGAAAAGGGGAGGAGTTGACAGGGGGGAGAACAAGGCCAGCGCTGTTGGCTGATGTATTCGAAGCATTCATTGGTGCGCTATATTTAGACCAAGGAATGGATGCGGTCATGCAATTTTTGGGACAAACGATTTTCCCAAAAATTGATGAAGGTGCTTTTTCTCATGTGATGGATTTTAAAAGCCAATTGCAAGAACTCGTTCAACGCGATGGCATCGGTGTGCTTGAATATAGCATTTTAGAAGAAAAAGGACCGGCACATAATAAAGAATTTGTCTCTCGCGTTTCGCTAAATGGACAGACACTTGGCATCGGAATCGGAAAGTCAAAAAAAGAAGCAGAACAACATGCAGCGCAAATGGCATTGCAAAAATTAAAAACAATAGGAAAAGAATAAGGGGCTGGCTCTCCAATATAGTCAGCCCTTCTTTCGGTTCTTTATGTTATAGTGATGGTACAGACATAGGAAAGATTGTGAGGCGGGTATGAATGTTCCTCAAACGGTTGGATATTATCGGATTCAAATCATTTGCTGATCGAGTATCCATTGAATTTGTTCCCGGGGTGACGGCGGTTGTCGGTCCGAACGGGAGCGGAAAAAGCAATATAACCGATGCGATTCGTTGGGTGCTTGGCGAGCAGTCAGCAAAGTCGTTGCGCGGTGCGAAAATGGAAGATATTATTTTTGCTGGGAGTGATTCCCGGAAACCGCTGAATGTGGCAGAAGTGACGATCACTCTTGACAACGAAGATCAATTTTTGCCGCTCGATTATCAAGAAGTCAGCATTACGCGGCGTGTTTACCGCTCGGGAGAAAGTGAATTTTTCATTAATAAACAGCCGTGTCGTTTAAAAGATATTGTAGATCTATTGATGGATTCCGGGTTAGGAAAAGAAGCCTTTTCCATCATTGGCCAAGGTCGCGTCGAGGAAATTTTAAGCAGCAAGCCGGAAGAAAGACGGACCATTTTTGAAGAGGCAGCCGGTGTGTTAAAGTATAAAATCCGCAAGAAAAAAGCGGAAAATAAGCTTGCGGAAACGCAAGAAAACTTGCACCGTGTCAGCGATATTTTACATGAACTAGAACAACAACTAGAGCCGCTGAAAATGCAAGCATCCATCGCGAAAGATTATTTAGAAAAACGCGATGAACTCGAAAGATTTGAAGTAGCACTGATGGTGCATGATATTGAACAATTGCATCAGCAATGGACATCGCTAAAGCAACTGCTTGCCCAGCACCAAAACGAAGAGATACAGCTATCTGCCACATTGCAAAAAGAGGAAGCGGAAATCGAACAGCTTCGCGATCATATTACGGCGCTTGATGAGTCGATTGACGGCCTGCAGCAAGTATTGCTCGTTGCGAGCGAAGAATTGGAAAAGCTCGAAGGGAAAAAAGAAGTATTAAAAGAGCGAAAGAAAAATGCCGCTCAATATAAAAAGCAGCTCGAAGATACAATTTCATCTCTTTCCGAAAAAAAGGAACGCCTCGAGCTAACGTTAAAGCATGAGAAAGAACAGCTTGCTCAGTTAAAGAAGACCGTTTCTACTATTCAAGCGGAACTAAAAGAGAAACAAGCGTCTCTTTCAGCCTATGACGCAAACGTCGAAGAGAAAATCGAGCAGTTAAAAAGCGATTATATTGAACTAGTTCATGAACAAGCTTCGCTAAAAAATGAGCGCTCCCATTTGCAAACACTGCTAGAAAAATTACAGGCAAAACAAATAGCGCTTGCCGAAGAAAACCGCAAATATTTAGACGAGCGCAAATATCTCGAAGAGCAATACGCAAAACTAGACCAAAAGCGTCAACAAATGGAAAAAACGATGCAAGAAAAGGAAACGCTCTTGCAGCAAAAAACAAACGAAGTTGCGGCGATGAAAGCCGATTTGGAAAAGAAAGAATCCATGCTTTATCAAGCATACCAATATTTGCAACAAACGAAGTCGCGTAAAGAAATGCTTGAGGAAATGCAGCAAGACTATGCAGGCTTTTTCCAAGGAGTAAAAGAAATATTAAAAGCACGTGCACAGTTTCCGGGCATTCATGGAGCCATCGTCGAATTGATTCAAGTGCCTGACCGCTACGAAACGGCGATGGAAATCGCTCTCGGCGGCGCGATGCAGCATATCGTTGTAGAAAATGAGGAAGTAGCGCGAAAAGCGATCCATTACTTAAAAGCGCATGCTTACGGGCGTGCTACTTTCTTGCCGATGAATGTCATGCAGCCGAAAACAATTTCTTCCGAACAACTTGCCCTTATTAAAGACCATCCGTCATTTGTCGGAATTGCAAGCGAGCTCATTCATTATGACAGCGCCTATCGTTCGGTCATTGCCAATTTGCTTGGAAATGTGATTATCACAACCGATTTAAAAGGAGCGAATGAACTAGCGCGCTTGCTTCATTATCGTTACCGTCTTGTAACACTCGATGGAGATGTCGTTAGTCCGGGCGGTGCGATGACTGGCGGCGGAATCGCGAAAAAAGCGAATTCTCTTTTAAGCAGAAACCGTGAATTAGAAACGATTACGGCAAAGCTGCATGAAATGGAGCAAAAAACAGAACAGCTTGAACGTTTTGTACAAACGAAGAAGAAAATGATTCATCAAGAGGAAGCGGCATTGCTTGCATTGCGAAAGCAAATAGAGGAGGAGCGTTTTGCGCTTCAAGAAGTAAAAAGCGAATTGCGCGAAGTACAATTGCAGGAAAAAAATATGAATGAACGTCTTGCTCTCTACGACCATGAAAAAGCCAATGATGAACAAGAAGCAAAACAGATGACAGAAAAGCTTGCTGTGATTGAACAACAGCTTTGCGACTTAGAAGGAAAATTGAAGGAAATCGATCGGACGATTGAAACGCTTCAAGCGCAAAAACAAACAGAGCAGACATCAAAAGAAGCGCTGCAAACAGCGATGACGGAACAAAAAATCGCTCTAGCCGAAACACAGCAGCGCCTAAAAAATGTTCAAGAAAAAGTAGAACAGTTCCATAACGAGCTAGCAGATACAGAAAAACAGCTGCAGGCGTCCAAACAAGAACTTGCCTCTTTGATCGAAGAGATGAATTCGAGCCATTTTGGAGAAGAAGAATTAGAGAAAATGCGGCAAAAAAAATCACAAGATAAGCAAAAAACGATTGAACTGATCGCCAGCCGCCGTGAACAGCGCTTGCAATATCAGACGAAGCTCGAGCATTTGGAACGGGAATGGAAAGAGAAAAAACGCCAGCATAAACAGCTTGCGGATATTGTAAAAGACGAAGAAGTCAAGCTGAACCGCCTTGATGTAGAGTTGGAAAATTTGTTAAGCCGTCTTCGCGAAGAATATATGCTTTCGTTTGAGGCGGCAAAAGAAGCGTATCCGTTAACGGTGGACGTTCAAGAAGCGCGCAAACGAGTAAAGCTTATTAAACGGGCGATCGATGAGCTCGGAACGGTGAACTTAGGCGCAATTGATGAATACGAACGGGTATCAGAGCGTTATCAATTTTTAACAGAACAAAAAGCGGATCTTCAGCAAGCAAAAGAAACGCTCCATCAAGTCATTGACGAGATGGACCAAGAAATGAAAAAACGATTTTTATCAACGTTTGAACATATTCGTTCCCACTTCGGCGACGTGTTTCGCCAGCTGTTCGGCGGAGGAAACGCTGATTTGCGCCTGACGAATCCGGACGATCTGCTCGAAACAGGCATCGAAATCGTCGCACAGCCGCCAGGAAAGAAATTACAGAATTTAAGCTTGCTTTCCGGCGGGGAGCGTGCGCTAACGGCGATTGCTCTATTGTTCTCCATTTTAAAGGTGCGCCCTGTTCCGTTTTGTGTGCTTGATGAGGTGGAAGCAGCGCTGGATGAAGCGAACGTGCATCGCTACGCCCAATATTTAAAACAATTCAGCGACCAGACACAATTTATTGTCATTACCCATCGAAAAGGAACGATGGAAGAAGCGGACGTGCTGTATGGCGTCACGATGCAGGAATCTGGCGTATCGAAACTCGTTTCCGTCCGTTTAGAAGATTCGAAACAACTCGTAAAGTCATAATGTAGAAAGGATGGCGTCGATATGAGTTTTTTCAAAAAGTTAAAAGAAAAAATTACAAAACAAGCGGATTCGGTTACGGAAAAGTTTAAGCAAGGCCTTTCGAAAACGCGTGATTCATTCGCTGGCCGAGTCAACGATTTAATCGCCCGCTATCGGAAAGTCGATGAAGAATTTTTTGAAGAACTCGAAGAAATTTTGATTAGTGCGGATGTTGGTGTGAATACCGTTATGGAGCTGGTTGATGAACTGAAAATGGAAGTGAAACGCCGCAATATTCAAGATCCGAAAGAAATGAAGGCGGTCATTTCCGAAAAGCTTGTTGAGATTTACCGCGGCGATGATGACGCGAAAGCCGAATTAAATATCCAAGAAAATGGCTTAACCGTTATCTTGTTTGTCGGTGTCAATGGAGTCGGCAAAACGACGACGATCGGCAAGCTTGCCCATAAGTTGAAATCAGAAGGAAAGACGGTTATGCTCGCGGCAGGCGATACGTTCCGCGCCGGAGCGATTGAGCAGCTTGAAGTCTGGGGGGAGCGCGTCGGTGCGGAAGTCATTAAACAATCGGCAGGTTCAGACCCAGCGGCCGTTATATATGATGCGATCCAAGCGGCAAAAGCGCGCAATGTCGATGTGCTTTTATGCGATACAGCTGGACGTTTGCAAAACAAAGTGAATTTAATGAAAGAGCTTGAAAAAGTAAAACGCGTCATTGAACGGGAAATTCCAGGAGCGCCGCATGAAGTGCTGCTTGTACTTGATGCGACAACCGGACAAAATGCGATGAGCCAAGCGAAAATTTTTAAAGAAGTAACTAACGTCACTGGCATCGTGTTGACGAAGCTCGACGGCACGGCCAAAGGCGGGATCGTGCTTGCGATCCGCAATGAGCTTCATATTCCGGTGAAATTCGTTGGGCTTGGCGAAAAAATGGATGATTTGCAGCCGTTTGATCCGGAACAATATGTATATGGTTTGTTTGCGGATTTATTTGATGAAACAAATGAGTAACATATAGGTCTAAAAGACGGGGCTGGCTCGAGACATCATGATTCATGGTCTTTTTGAGCCAGCTTCTTTTTTGTAAAGATAAAATCTTGACATGTATAATAAAAAAAGATACACTAAACATCTGTAAAGGTGTTTCACTTAACAAAAAAGGAGGGAGTTTCATGCTCGAAAAAACGACGAGAATGAATTATTTGTATGACTTTTATCAAGCGCTGCTGACGCCAAAACAGCGCAGCTATATGTCGCTTTACTATTTAGACGATTACTCCCTCGGTGAAATTGCCCAGCAGTATGAAGTCAGCCGTCAGGCTGTTTATGATAATATAAAGCGAACCGAAGCGATGCTAGAAGAATATGAAAAAAAATTATCGCTCTTTCAGAAGTTTCAAAAACGAAAACAGCTGATGAACCAACTAAAAGATTATGTTTTACAAAAATATGGAGAGGACAAACAACTTTTCGATATGATTAAAGAACTAGAAGAATTAGAATGATAAGGAGGTGAAAACAGATGGCGTTTGAAGGATTATCCGAACGTTTGCAAAACGTGATAAACAAAATCCGCGGCAAAGGAAAAGTAACGGAAGCGGATGTTAAGGAAATGATGCGTGAAGTTCGCCTTGCCCTTCTTGAAGCGGACGTCAACTTTAAAGTTGTCAAAGACTTTGTCAAGCGGGTCAGCGAACGCGCGGTTGGGCAGGAAGTGTTAAAAAGCTTAACGCCGGGACAGCAAGTCATTAAAGTCGTCAAAGAAGAGCTGACCGAACTGATGGGCGGCGAACAAAGCAAAATTGCGGTTGCCAGCCGTCCGCCGACCGTCATTATGATGGTTGGATTGCAAGGCGCCGGAAAAACGACGACGACCGGGAAATTAGCGAACTTGCTGCGGAAACGATATAATCGCAAACCACTGTTAGCCGCGGCGGACATTTATCGTCCAGCGGCGATTAAACAGCTTGAAACGCTTGGAAAACAACTGAATATGCCCGTTTTTTCCTTGGGCGATCAAGTCAGCCCTGTGGAAATTGCCAAGCAAGCCATCGAAAAAGCAAAAGAAGAGCATTACGACTATGTGCTCATCGACACGGCCGGACGTCTCCATATTGACGAAACATTGATGGATGAATTAAAGCAAATGAAAGAAGTAGCGAAGCCAGATGAAATTTTCCTCGTTGTCGACGCGATGACGGGGCAAGATGCGGTAAATGTCGCGCAAAGCTTTCATGAACAGCTTGGCATCACCGGCGTTATTTTAACGAAGCTTGACGGCGACACGCGCGGCGGGGCGGCGCTTTCGATTCGAGCGGTTACGAACACCCCGATTAAATTCGTCGGAATGGGTGAAAAGCTCGACGCACTCGAGCCGTTTCATCCGGAGCGCATGGCTTCGCGCATTCTAGGAATGGGTGATGTGCTTACACTTATTGAAAAAGCGCAGGCCGCTGTCGATGAAGAAAAAGCCAAAGAGCTCGAACAAAAAATGCGCACTGCTACGTTTACACTTGAAGATTTCTTAGAGCAGCTTGGGCAAGTGCGTAAACTCGGCCCCCTTGATGAAATTTTAAAAATGCTTCCGGGTGCGAATAAAATAAAAGGGTTGAACAACTTACAAATTGATGAAAAACAAATTAGCCGCGTTGAAGCGATTATTCGCTCGATGACGAAAGAAGAAAAAATGCATCCGGAAATTATTAATGGAAGCCGGAAAAAGCGGATTGCAAAAGGAAGCGGCACATCCGTGCAAGAGGTAAACCGGCTTTTAAAACAGTTTGAAGAAATGAAAAAGATGATGAAAATGATGACAAATATGCCAAAAGGAAAGAAAAGAGGGTTTAAATTCCCGTTTATGTAGAGAATGATGTGTTAAGAAAAAACACTTTACAAACTACGTAATTATTGTTAATATACTATCTTGTGTGAACTATTTACGGAGGTGCTAAAATAACATGGCAGTAAGAATTCGTTTAAAACGCATGGGTGCGAAGAAAAAACCTTTCTATCGTATCGTTGTTGCGGACTCTCGTTCTCCGCGTGACGGACGTTTCATCGAAACAATTGGTACGTATAATCCGATTACAGAACCAGCAGAAATCAAAATCGACGAGGAACTTGCGCTTAAATGGCTGCAAAACGGCGCAAAACCATCGGATACGGTCCGCAACCTGTTATCCAAACAAGGCATTTTAGAGAAGTTCCATAACTTAAAATACGGCAAATAATGTCTGTGGTGTACATGAAACAATTAATTGAAACGATCGTACAAGCGCTTGTCGATCATCCCGAAGAGGTTTTCGTGACAAACATCGAGGATGAACGGACAATCGTTTATGAGGTGTCAGTGCACGAAGAAGATATCGGCAAAGTGATTGGAAAGCAAGGTCGTACGATTCATGCGATTCGCACGGTCGTGTACGCTGCAGCAGTAAAGCAGCCAAAACGTGTGATCGTGCAAGTAAAAGAAAAAGGGTGAGGGTGATTTTCCTCTCCCTTTTTCTATATTTATTTCCGTTAGGAGTGACATTATGAAAATTATTCAAACGATAGAAGTGCGGCAAATCGTAACGGAAAAGAGCAAACAAGCGCTTCGTGAGGCATTTTTAGCCCAAAAACAACAACTCATGCGGGAATGTGATCAGCTTCGTTTCGAACAGAAACGGCTCGAAAAAACAGGAAAATATTCTTCTTCCCTTCTAAAGCAGCACTTTGCAAAAGAAATGGATGCAAGGATGGAAAAGATCAAACTTCTTGATTTTCAGCTGGAACAATTACATATCCTACCGTTAGGAAGCGAATTAAAAGAGCGGGAAGTACAAGCGCTCATTGACGTAGAGGTCGGTGACAAATGGGAAAATGTCATTTCCAAACGTGCCATTATTATTGAAGATGGAATCGTCAAAGAAATTCGCTAGAAGGGGTGAATGGAATGGAAAAGTGGTTTAATGTCGGAAAAATTGTGAATACGCATGGGATTCGTGGCGAAGTACGTGTTATTTCCCGCACTGATTTTCCAGAGGAACGTTATAAAAAAGGAAATACGTTATATATTTTTATGGAGAAATCGAAAGAACCAGTCGCAGTAACCGTCAAAAGCCATCGTGTTCATAAATCATTTGATTTGCTTGCATTTGAAGGATATGACAACATTAATCTTGTCGAGAAGTTTAAAGGGGCGATGTTGAAGGTGCCGGAGAGCCAGCTTGGCGAGTTAGATGAAGGAGAATATTATTTCCATGAAATTATTGGCTGTACGGTCGTTACAGAAGAAGGGGAAACGATCGGAACCGTGAAAGAAATTTTAACTCCGGGCGCCAACGATGTATGGGTGGTAAAACGGAATAACGGAAAAGAAGTGCTTATTCCGTATATAGAAGACGTTGTAAAAAATGTCGATGTAGAAACGAAAACCATTACCATTCGCCCAATGGAAGGGCTGCTCGAATGATGAGAATCGATATATTAACATTATTTCCGAATATGTTTACTGGAGTTTTTAATGAGTCGATTTTGAAAAAAGCACAAGAGAAAAAGGCGGTTTCGCTTAATGTGATCAATTTTCGCGATTTCGCGGATAACAAGCATAAAACAGTGGATGATTACCCATACGGCGGCGGAGCGGGAATGGTGTTAAAGCCGCAGCCGATTTTTGACGCAGTTGCCCATGTGACAAAGCATTCCGAACATCCACGCATCATTTTGCTTTGCCCGCAAGGTGAACGCTACACGCAAAAAAAAGCGGAAGAACTGGCGAAAGAGGACCATTTAGTGCTTATTTGCGGCCATTACGAAGGCTATGATGAACGAATTCGCGAATATTTAGTGACCGATGAAATCTCGATTGGGGATTATGTATTAACAGGCGGGGAATTAGGAGCAATGGTGATCGTCGATAGCGTTGTCCGGCTGCTTCCGGGTGTGCTTGGCAACGAAGCTTCCCCTGTTCATGACTCGTTTAGTTCCGGCTTGCTCGAACACCCACATTACACGCGTCCTGCCGATTTCCGCGGCATGAAAGTTCCAGAAGTACTTTTGTCGGGAAATCATCGCCTCATCGAAGAATGGCGTGAAAAACAATCGTTAAAACGAACGTTTTTGCGCCGACCGGATTTACTAGAAAATTATCCATTAACAGAAAAGCAAAAACGATGGATTGAAGAGTGGAAAAAAGAAGAGCGGTAACTATTGCGCATGATGCAAGTTTATGCTAGTATATTCTTTGTGTGACTTAAGTGATTTGCTTAAGTGAGGAAAACGATGTTCCGCTGCAATGATGGATAAGCATTGTCATGAACATCTGTTGGAAGGAGTGGAAAATGATGCATCATTTAATCCAAGAAATTACGAAAGAGCAATTGCGGACAGATTTACCAGATTTCCGTCCTGGTGACACGGTGCGCGTTCATGTGAAAGTCATCGAAGGAAACCGTGAACGTATCCAAGTGTTTGAAGGCGTTGTAATTAAACGCCGCGGTGCTGGTATTAGCGAAACATTCACCGTCCGCAAAGTATCTTACGGTGTTGGTGTAGAGCGTACTTTCCCAGTGCATACACCGAAAATCGCGAAGTTAGAAGTTGTTCGCCGCGGTAAAGTACGCCGTGCGAAATTGTATTATTTACGTCAACTTCGTGGTAAAGCAGCACGCATTAAAGAAATCGTTCGATAATGAACATTATGAATGGAGAAAAAGGAGCTTGATGGCAAGCTCCTTTTTTCACTACCCGTAATTGTGTCATAATAGATAAAAAATCATTTAGGTGGGAGAATGATGGAAAAGAAAAGAAGCGAACTGCGGGAATGGTTAAAAGCGATTGTGATTGCCGTTTTGCTCGCGGGCGGCATTCGTTATTTTATTTTCGCGCCGATTATTGTCGACGGCCAGTCAATGATGCCAACCCTGCACAATCATGACCGTATGATTGTCAATAAGCTCTCTTATAAAATCGGTACGCCTCATCGTTTTGACATTGTTGTTTTTCATGCCGAAGAGGGAAAAGACTATATTAAGCGGGTGATCGGTTTGCCGGGCGACCATATTGAATATAAAAACGACACGTTATATATAAACGGCAAACCGTACGACGAACCGTACTTGGCCGAATATAAAAAACAAGTGGTCGATGGTCCATGGACCGAACCGTTTACTTTAGAGGAACTTACCGGCCGGAAAACCGTACCGGAAGGCCATCTGTTTGTGATGGGCGATAACCGCCGTTTTAGCAAAGATAGCCGCCATATTGGGTTTATCCCAATGGACAAAATTGTTGGCAAGGCCAGCATCGTCTATTGGCCGTTGTCTGACGCACGGATTGTGAAATAACGCGATAAATGGGTGATGCACATGACGATTCAATGGTTTCCAGGCCATATGGCGAAGGCAAAACGGGAAGTGCAAGAAAAACTGAAACTAATCGATATCGTGTTCGAATTGCTCGATGCCCGCATTCCGCTGTCATCGAGAAATCCGATGATTCATGAAATTCTCGGCAACAAGCCGCGTATCGTTTTACTAAATAAAGCGGATATGGCTGATGAGACGGTGACGGAGCAATGGATTGCCTATTTCGAACGGCAGCAGTTGCATGCGTTGGCGATCGATGCGCAAACAGGCACAGGGATCAAACAAATTGTAGCAGCGTCGAAAGAGATGTTGAAAGACAAATTTGCTAAAATGGCGGCGAAAGGAATAAAAAATCCTCGACCGATGCGCGCGCTCATTGTTGGAATTCCGAATGTTGGAAAATCTACGCTAATTAATCGTCTTGCTGGAAGGAATATTGCAAAAACAGGGGATAAACCGGGGTCACGAAAGCGCAGCAATGGATTAAAGTCGGCAAAGAAATGGAGCTTCTTGATACACCAGGTATTTTATGGCCGAAATTTGAGGATGAGGAAGTTGGTCTGAAGCTTGCCACAACCGGGGCCATTAAAGATACGATTTTAAATTTGCAAGATGTTGCTGTATATGCGTTAAATTTTTTAAAACAGCATTATCCAGAACGATTAAAAGAGCGGTATTCTCTTGATGATATTCCTGGAGAAATTGTGGCATTGTTTGATGCAATTGGCAAACGGCGCGGCTGTCTTGTCAGCGGGGGTGCCGTTGACTATGATAAAGTATCCGAAATTGTGCTTCACGATATTCGTACGGAAAAATTAGGAAGATTGAGTTTTGAAACTCCATAAAAGCCCGCTAAATGAATCGGGCTTTATTTTTTTATTGCAATGCCGATAAAATGTATAGAGAAAGAAGAGAGGGACAGGAGAAATGAATAAATATACTGTAAAAGAAATACAAGCTCTATTACAGCAAATCGATGATGAGAATGCTCCCTTGTTTAAAGAGATTGTTCAAGATGAGCGAAAAAGCGTACAAAAGCTCGTTGCTCGCTGGTATAAACAGAAAAAACAAGAAGAACAAGCAAAAAGACAATGGCAGGAAATGTCGCGCTATGAGCGGCAGTTGTTTGAACAAGGAATCGAGTATATAGCCGGCATCGATGAAGCGGGACGAGGGCCGCTTGCTGGTCCAGTTGTTGCCGCGGCCGTCATGCTGCCGAAAGATGCGTACATTCCGGGATTAAATGACTCGAAAAAGCTATCGGAAGCAAAGCGGGAAATGTTATTTCATATGATTCAATCCTGTGCGATTTCGATTGGCATTGGCGTCGTCACAGCTGCGGAAATTGATGAAATGAACATCTATGAAGCAACAAAAAAAGCGATGATCAAAGCGGTCGAACAGCTTTCACCGAAACCGGATTATTTATTAATTGATGCAATGACACTGCCTATATCAACACCGCAACAAAGCATTGTAAAAGGCGATGCAAATAGCGTTTCGATTGCGGCTAGTTCCATCATTGCAAAAGTGACGCGCGACCATTTTATGAAACAGCTCGCAAAGCAATATCCACAATATGGATTTGAAAAAAATATGGGATATGGCACTGCCCAGCATTTAGAAGCGATTCGCGTATACGGTACCATTGATGAACACCGTTGTTCTTTTTCTCCGATTAAAGAAATGATAGAAATGAAGAAAGAAGGAAAGGAATATGATCAAACGCATCGACAAAGCATTGCCGGTTTTTCCAGCTAGCGATGCAACGCACGGCCGCTTTCGCCATGGACAAGTTGTCTATGGAAAAATTGAGAGCATACAAGGAGAAGCTGAAAAGATCGCTCATGTGCGCGTCGGGGATGAAATTGTAACTGCAAGATTACGCGCTTCTTTACAAGCGGGAAATTATTATTTATTCGAAGTAAAAGCCGAAAATGACAATATATATTGGAAAATAATAGATGGAGAGAGAGGGCTCTCTTTCAACATCGATGAAGCGGCGCAGCATCTTATTCAAAAATGGAAATTACCGCGTGATGCGCATTCTTTTCTTCGCTTTGTATTACAAGAAAAAATACCGGTTGCGAAAGAAGAAATGAGTAAAATCGTTCAATGGACAGAGCAATTAGAAGATAAGGAACAAGGATGGGAAACGCTTCGCTATATGTTTGCCCGTCGTTTTCCGGTGACGAAAGATGTTTTCTTTTCATTGCTTGCGGTAAAAACCAATCCCCCGCTTTTTCAGCAGCTGCAATATACGGAAAAACTGCTGGCGTCTTTGCCAACGGAACAGCAAAAAGATTCATTGCAAGCGTTGCATCGCTATTTACAGCACATTGCAACCGATCGAAAAAACGCCTATGACATTCTTTCCAATTTACTTCAATCATTACAACAACCTGAACAAAAGATTGCGCAACAATTATTGAACAAGTTAGGTTTACCGTTACACAACATAGATTCTGATCAATTAAAAAAATTCCAAACTGCCATTAGGAATGGCGACTTCCAAGAAATACAGCAGCATTTACAGCTGTTATTTCCAGGATTTGAAGAACAGCAATTTCTTAAACATTTTCAAACGCTTTATGAATCCTATGAGAACGGTTTTCTCTCCAATGAGGAACAACAGCTTTTTTCTGCTATTTTAACAAGATCGGATGATGATATTGCTTTATCGATTTTTCATCTATTAAAAGAGTCGTTTCAGAAGCTTGGGCTTCAGTATGAAGCAAATATACGCCGAGCGCTGGAAACAAAAACGCTTGCCATGACGACGCTAACGTCTTTAAAATCCCTTCTTTTGCAGGCGTTAGAAAACGCGCATGAACCGGTATTGAAAGAAACGTTACAGACGCTTCTTTATCATATTACTGGTCAGCAACTATTATCCCAAGGCGAAGGACCGTTGCAACATGTATTTATCCAAATTCCGATTCAGATTGGAGAACAACGGACGGATGTAGCGATTCATTGGCAAGGAAAAAGACAAAAAAATGGGAAAATCGACCCAGACTATTGTCATATCGTTTTTTGCTTATTTTTGGACAAATTAAAAGAAACGGTTGTCGACGTGCGCGTGCAACAACGTATTGTTCACATTTCCATTTTCAATGATCATCCCCATTTACTCCGCATTGCCAATGAGTTTCAACCTATGCTGAAAGAACGGCTAGAGGCGCATGGATATACGTTATCCGCTTTGAAAATCGAAACATCTAAACAAAGAAAATGCCCATTGATATCGTATTTCAACAACGTTATAACGGGGTGGATTACCGTATATGAAAAACAAAGAAAAACAAGCGGTGGCCCTTTCCTATGATTCGAATGTACATGAAGCTCCGGTAGTGGTTGCCAAAGGAAAAGGGCATGTAGCGGAAGCGATCATCGATGCCGCAAAACAACACGGGATCCCTATACAAGAAGATCCGTCTCTCGTCCAATTATTGAGTGAACTGGAAATAAACGAAACAATCCCTGAAGATTTGTACTATCTTGTTGCTGAATTGTTTGCGTTTATTTATCGTTTAGACAAACATGTAAAAAAAGAATAGATCCCCTTGTATCAAAGGATTGAAAAGGTTTTCCCTTTTGAAATTTTTTAATTTTGTGTCGAAAAGGTGGACAATATAGAAAGTATCATTATAAAATGAAAGCGCTAGAACTTTTTAGTTTTATACATAGGAGGTTGGCGCATGAATATCCATGAATATCAAGCAAAAGAAATCCTCAGAAATTATGGCGTTAGCGTACCAAACGGTCGCGTAGCGTTCACTGTTGAGGAAGCGGTAGAGGCGGCGAAAGAATTAGGAAGCTCTGTTTGCGTTGTAAAAGCGCAAATTCATGCCGGCGGGCGCGGAAAAGCCGGAGGGGTAAAAGTAGCAAAAAGTTTAGATGAAGTTCGTACGTATGCGAGCGAACTGCTAGGAAAAGTGCTTGTTACTCATCAAACAGGTCCGGAAGGAAAAGAAGTAAAACGCTTACTTATTGAAGAAGGCTGCGACATTAAGAAAGAATATTACATTGGTCTCGTTGTGGATCGCGCAACTTCTCGCGTTGTGTTGATGGGTTCAGAAGAAGGCGGTACCGAAATCGAAGAAGTAGCAGCAAAAACACCAGAGAAAATTTTTAAAGAATATATCGACCCAGCGGTGGGATTACAAGCGTTTCAAGCACGTCGTTTAGCGTTTAACATCAACATTCCAAAAGAGCTTGTCAATCAGGCAGTCAAGTTTATGATGGGGCTTTATCAAGTGTTTGTTGACAAAGACTGCTCGATCGCGGAAATCAACCCGCTTGTTGTCACTGGCGACGGCAAAGTAATGGCGCTTGATGCGAAATTAAACTTTGACTCGAACGCTTTATATCGCCATAAAGACATTTTAGAATACCGCGATTTAGATGAGGAAGATCCGAAAGAAGTTGAAGCATCCAAATATGATTTAAACTATATCGCCCTTGACGGTAATATCGGTTGCATGGTCAACGGCGCTGGCCTTGCAATGGCAACGATGGATATCATCAATATTACGGCGGCGAACCGGCAAACTTCTTGGATGTCGGCGGCGGCGCAACCGCGGAAAAAGTAACGGAAGCGTTTAAAATTATTCTTTCCGACCCGAACGTCAAAGGCATTTTCGTCAATATTTTCGGCGGCATCATGAAATGCGACGTGATCGCTAGCGGCATTGTCGAGGCGACAAAACAAGTCGGCCTTAATCTTCCGCTTGTTGTCCGTCTCGAAGGAACAAACGTCGAACTAGGGAAAAAGATTTTGCAAGAATCGGGTCTAA
This sequence comes from Geobacillus sp. CX412, assembly GCF_027942335.1. Taxonomy (NCBI): domain Bacteria; kingdom Bacillati; phylum Bacillota; class Bacilli; order Caryophanales; family Anoxybacillaceae; genus Geobacillus; species Geobacillus sp. CX412. The sequence continues at coordinate 2,385,839 of NZ_CP103461.1, read as the reverse complement.
ACATTACCGCTGCTGATTCGATGGCAGACGGCGCACAAAAAATCGTGGAGCTAGTACGTTAAGAAAGTGAGGGAGAAACGTGAGCATTTTTATTAATAAAGACACAAAAGTGATCGTACAAGGGATTACGGGTTCACAAGGATTATTCCATACAAAACAAATGCTCGAGTACGGAACAAAAATTGTAGGCGGTGTCACGCCAGGAAAAGGTGGTACAGAAGTCGAAGGAGTACCAGTGTTTGATACTGTTTCCGAAGCGGTAGAAAAAACAGGAGCAAACGCTTCTGTCATTTACGTTCCGCCAGCATTTGCCGCAGACGCGATTATGGAAGCGGTCGATGCAGAATTAGACCTTGTCGTTTGTATTACGGAAGGTATTCCTGTCCTTGATATGGTGAAAGTAAAACGCTACATGGAAGGCAAGAAAACTCGTCTCATCGGACCAAACTGCCCTGGCGTCATTACGCCGGAAGAATGTAAAATCGGCATTATGCCAGGCTACATTCATAAAAAAGGCCATGTCGGCATTGTTTCCCGCTCTGGTACTTTAACGTACGAAGCGGTTCATCAATTGACGCAAGCGGGCATCGGCCAATCGACAGCGGTCGGAATCGGCGGCGATCCGGTCAATGGCACAAACTTCATTGATGTATTAAAAGCGTTTAACGAAGATGAAGAAACGTATGCCGTTATTATGATTGGGGAAATCGGCGGCACCGCGGAAGAAGAAGCGGCAGAATGGGTAAAAGCGAACATGAAAAAACCGGTCGTTGGCTTTATCGGCGGCCAAACAGCGCCTCCAGGAAAACGGATGGGACATGCTGGCGCAATTATTTCCGGCGGTAAAGGAACGGCAGCAGAAAAAATTAAGAAAATGAACGAATGCGGCATTAAAGTGGCAGAAACACCTGCAGTAATTGGCGAAACATTAATTTCCGTTTTGAAGGAACAAGGCCTTTACGAAAAATGTAAAACTCATTAAAATACATCGTCCCGCATCGTTTTTCAGGCGGGACGATTTTTATTGGGTATTGGCAAATTCTATCATCGTTATGGCAGATTCATGATCGGAACCGTGCAAAAACAGACAAAGGGATAGAAAGGAAGATATGATGTATTCATCCGTTCGTGAGCGCCTTATTCATCTTCACCACTGCCGCGGGGCAGGCTGGAAAACGATCCATCGCTTATTGGAAATCGATCCGACCTTTTCCTCTGTATTTACCCTTCCATCTTCTGCATTGCGAACGCGTATTCCTTTATCCTCCCAACAATATACACAATTTTTCCAAGATTTACATTCCCCTCATATTGAAAGTATGATAAAAACATATAAGGACAAAAATATCCACGTCATCACAATTTTTGACTCAGACTATCCACCTTTGTTAAAACATATATACGAACCCCATGGGTGCTATATGCAAAAGGGAATACTCGTCTTTTGTCGTCATTCAAAATGATTAGTATTGTTGGGACGAGACAGCCGACAAAAGAAGGGATACAATCGTTGCGGCAACTAGTTCCGCCGCTGGTGGCGAACGATTGGGTAATCGTAAGCGGTCTTGCAATAGGAATCGATACGTTAGCGCACGAAATGACAATTGAAAACGGTGGACATACAATCGCGATCATCGCAGGAGGATTTGAACATATATATCCAAGACAAAATAAAAGACTAGCAGACCAATTAATGGGCGGACACCTTATTTTATCGGAACATCCGCCGCATGTGCGGCCGCAAAAATGGCATTTTCCGCTGCGCAATCGGATTATCAGCGGAATATCGCTTGGAACGATCGTCGTACAAGCGAAAGAGAGAAGCGGCTCATTAATTACTGCTCTATTAGCGCTAGAGCAAGGAAGAGAGGTGTTTGCCGTTCCTGGTCCAATTTTTTTGGAACAATCAAAAGGGCCAAACATGTTAATACAGCAAGGAGCAAAATTAGTTCATTCGGCAACCGATATATTCGAGGAATTTTCCTACATTCGATAAAAGCAATGCAAGAATTTTTCATATCTTGTTTGACAAATATCATAAGAATCATTAATAATAATGAAGATTTTAAATTTACCTCGTTAGGGGAGGAAGTTTGATGTCAGACTATCTTGTCATCGTGGAATCGCCAGCGAAAGCGAAGACGATCGAACGATATTTAGGAAAAAAATATAAAGTAAAAGCTTCGATGGGACATGTTCGCGATCTGCCAAAAAGCCAAATGGGCGTTGATATAAATAATGGCTATGAGCCAAAGTATATTACGATTCGCGGTAAAGGGCCAATCATTAAAGAATTAAAAACAGCAGCGAAAAAAGCAAAAAAAGTGTTTCTTGCCGCGGACCCGGACCGCGAAGGGGAAGCGATTGCTTGGCATTTAGCCAATATGCTCGACCTTGATATTCATTCCGACTGCCGCGTTGTATTTAACGAGATTACGAAGGATGCGGTTAAAGAGTCATTTCAACATCCACGTCCGATCAATATGAATCTTGTTGACGCGCAGCAAGCGCGCCGAGTGTTGGACCGGCTGGTTGGATACAACATTAGCCCGCTTCTTTGGAAAAAGGTGAAGAAAGGATTGAGCGCGGGGCGTGTTCAATCTGTAGCGCTGCGTTTGATCATCGACCGCGAAAAAGAAATTAAACAATTTCAGCCGGAAGAGTATTGGACGATTCAAGCCGAATTTGTAAAAGGAAATGAAACGTTTACTGCTTCTTTTTACGGAGTGGATGGGCAAAAGCTTGAATTAAAAAAGGAAGCAGACGTTGCCGCGATTTTACAACGCATAAACGGCAACCACTTTACGGTGACATCGGTGGCAAAAAAGGAGCGGAAACGAAATCCAGTGCCGCCGTTTACAACGTCTTCCTTGCAGCAAGAAGCAGCGCGCAAGCTTAATTTTCGAACGAAGAAAACGATGATGATCGCCCAGCAGCTATATGAAGGAATTGATCTTGGCAGTGAAGGAACGGTCGGCTTAATTACCTATATGCGTACAGACTCGACAAGAGTATCAGAAAGCGCACGGCAAGAGGCACTATCTTATATAGAAGCGACGTTTGGAAAAGAATTTGTCGCACAAGAAAAGCGAAAAGAAAAGAAAAATGCCAATGCGCAAGATGCGCATGAAGCGATTCGTCCGACATCTGCATTTCGCGAGCCGGAAAAGGTAAAGCCATATTTAACCCGCGATCAATTTCGGTTGTATAAGTTAATTTGGGAACGTTTTATCGCAAGCCAAATGGCAGCCGCACTGTTAGATACGATGAGCATTGAACTTGAAAATGAAGGGGTGATCTTTCGGGCAAGCGGCTCGAAAGTAAAATTTCCTGGTTTTATGAAAGTATATGTAGAGGGAACGGATGACCAAACGGATGAACAAGATCGCCTTCTTCCGGATTTGCAGGAAGGGGAAACTGTTTTCAGCAAAGATATTGAACCAAAGCAGCATTTTACTCAGCCGCCTCCTCGCTATACGGAAGCTCGGCTTGTGAAAACGCTAGAAGAGCTTGGCATCGGCCGGCCGTCTACGTACGCGCCGACGCTTGATACGATTCAAAAACGAAACTATGTCGTGCTAGAAAATAAACGTTTTGTTCCAACAGAACTTGGAGAAATCGTGTTAGAACTAATGTTAGAGTTTTTCCCAGAAATCATTGACGTGGAGTTTACAGCGAAAATGGAGAAAAATTTGGATGAAATCGAGGAAGGAAAAGTAGAATGGGTGAAAGTGGTCGACGAATTTTACCAGGAATTTGAAAAGCGGCTGCAAACCGCGGAAAAGGAAATGAAAGAAGTCGAGATTAAAGACGAGCCGGCGGGAGTCGACTGCGAAGTGTGCGGAAGCCCAATGGTATATAAAATGGGGCGATTCGGCAAATTTGTCGCCTGCTCCAATTTCCCGGAATGCCGCAATACAAAGCCGATCGTTAAGGAAATCGGGGTAAAATGTCCGAAATGCCGCGAAGGAAATATTGTGGAGCGCAGCAGTAAGAAAAAGCGGATTTTTTATGGCTGCGACCGTTTTCCACAATGCGATTTCGTCTCGTGGGATAAACCGCTTGCCCGCCCTTGCCCGAAATGCGGCGGCTTGCTAGTGGAAAAGAAACTGAAAAAAGGCTTGCAAGTGCAATGTACGGCATGTGATTACGAAGAAGCACCACAATCTTGACAAATAAAGGAGGAATATATGGTGAACGAACGAACGGTAAATGTCATTGGCGCAGGTTTGGCAGGCAGTGAGGCGGCATGGCAGCTTGCCAACCGCGGCATCCATGTCCGCCTTTACGAAATGAGACCGGTGAAGCAAACGCCTGCTCACCATACAGATAAATTTGCGGAACTTGTTTGCAGCAACTCGTTGCGTGCTAATTCATTAACAAATGCAGTCGGCGTATTAAAAGAAGAAATGCGCCGCTTGAATTCTGTCATTATGAAGGCAGCAGATGAATGCTCTGTTCCGGCGGGAAGTGCGCTTGCTGTAGACCGGCATGAGTTTGCCGCGCGTGTAACCAATCTTGTCCAAGGGCATCCGAATGTGACCGTTATTCGTGAAGAAGTGACAGAAATTCCGTCTGGCCCAACGATTATCGCAACAGGGCCATTAACGTCTAAAGCATTATCCGAGCGGCTAAAAGAGCTAACGGGAGAAGAATATTTATATTTTTACGATGCCGCTGCTCCAATCATCGAAAAAGAAAGCATTAATATGGATAAAGTATATGTCAAATCGCGTTATGATAAAGGCGAAGCTGCGTATATCAACTGCCCGATGACAGAAGAAGAATTCGACCGCTTTTACGAAGCGCTCATTTCCGCAGAAACGGTTCCATTAAAAGAGTTTGAAAAAGAAATTTATTTTGAAGGCTGCATGCCGATTGAAGTAATGGCGCGGCGAGGGAAAAAGACGCTTCTATTTGGGCCGATGAAACCGGTTGGTTTGGAAGACCCGCGTACCGGAAAGCGTCCATACGCGGTTGTTCAGCTTCGGCAAGATGATGCGGCAGGTACGCTTTACAATATTGTCGGATTCCAGACACATTTGAAATGGGGCCCGCAAAAAGAAGTAATTCGCCTTATTCCGGGGCTAGAAAATGCAGAAATTGTCCGCTATGGCGTGATGCATCGCAATACGTTTATCAACTCGCCAAAATTATTGCGGCCAACGTATCAATATAAAGAGCGTGACGATTTATTTTTTGCTGGACAAATGACCGGTGTCGAAGGGTATGTGGAATCAGCAGCATCGGGGCTTGTCGCAGGAATTAACGCAGCACGGCTTGTATTAGGGCAAGAACTTGTTGTTTTTCCGCGTGAAACAGCAATTGGCAGCATGGCGCATTACATTACGTCGACGAATCCAAATCATTTTCAGCCGATGAATGCTAATTTCGGTTTGTTTGCACCTCTAGAAGAAAAAATCAAAGATAAACAGCGCCGCAATGAACGATACGCGCAACGGGCATTGGATACAATTCAGAATTTTATTAAAAAAGATTGCAAGGGCTATTAATATATGTTAATATTTAGTAGCCTTTGTGAGGTGTGAAAAATGGAAAATTCGAAAATTGCGTTAAAATTGTTCATAGAATATTTACAAATCGAGAAAAATTATTCACAATATACTATTGTGTGTTACCAACGAGATGTAGAGCAGTTTTTCGAGTTTATGAATGAACAAGGGATTCATCATCTGCATGAAGTAACGTATAATGATGTTCGTCTCTATTTGACGAAGCTGTATGAACAAAAACAGTCAAGCCGTTCCATTTCACGGAAAATTTCTAGTTTGCGAAGCTTCTATAAGTTTTTGCTGCGGGAAAAAAAGGTAAAAGAAAATCCGTTTGCGCTCGCTGCACTTCCGAAAAAAGAACAAAAAATTCCTAATTTTTTATATGAGCAGGAATTAGAAAGACTTTTTTATGTCAATGATGTTAATACAGCGATCGGCCAACGCAATCAAGCGATTCTTGAGCTTCTCTACGCGACGGGCGTCCGTGTTAGTGAATGTTGTCACATTCAACTTTCTGATATCGATTTTTCTGTTTCCACCATTTTGATTCATGGGAAAGGGAATAAACAGCGCTATGTCCCGTTTGGCCGTTTTGCCAAAGAAGCATTGGAGCGTTACATTCATCATGGACGGCGTGAGCTTTTGCAAAAAGCAAAAAGCGCTCATGCTTATTTGTTTGTCAACGCCCGCGGCAATCCGTTAACACCTCGGGGAGTGCGTTATATTTTGGATGAAATAGTAAAAAAAGCGGCGCTTACTCAAAATATTAGCCCACACGTGCTGAGACATACGTTTGCGACTCATTTATTAAATGAAGGGGCCGATATGCGTACAGTTCAAGAATTGCTTGGACATGCGCATCTTTCATCAACACAAGTGTATACCCATGTAACGAAAGACCGGCTGCGCCATATTTATTTACATACGCATCCGCGAGCATAACTCTGCCGCGAGCAAAAAGGAGGATGGATAGCGATGGAACAGTTCCACGCGACGACGATTTTTGCGATTCATCATAATGGAAAGGCTGCGATGGCAGGAGACGGTCAAGTAACGTTTGGCAATGCAGTGGTGATGAAACATACAGCGAAAAAAGTACGGAGATTATTTCAAGGAAAAGTGTTAGCAGGATTTGCCGGATCGGTCGCAGATGCGTTTACATTATTTGAGATGTTCGAAGGAAAGCTAGAAGAATTTAATGGGAACTTGCCGCGCGCCGCTGTGGAATTAGCAAAAGAATGGCGCAGCGATAAAGTATTGCGGCGCTTAGAGGCAATGCTAATCGTGATGGATGAACGCCATTTGCTTCTCGTATCAGGAACTGGTGAAGTCATTGAACCGGATGACGGAATATTAGCGATCGGTTCTGGCGGAAATTACGCGCTAGCGGCAGGACGTGCATTAAAACAATACGCAGGAGATCAGCTATCGGCCAAAGAGATTGCCAAAGCGGCGCTAGAAATAGCCGCAAATATTTGTGTGTATACGAATGACCATATTATTGTGGAAGAACTATAAAAAGAGAGGAGGGACAGCGGTGTCAGAAGCATTAACGCCTCGGCAAATTGTCGAAAAGCTTGATCAATTTATCGTTGGGCAAAAGGAAGCGAAGAAAGCAGTTGCGATTGCGCTAAGAAATCGTTATCGCCGCAGTTTGCTTGATGAAAAATTACGGGATGAAGTTGTCCCGAAAAATATTTTAATGATCGGTCCGACAGGGGTCGGAAAAACGGAAATCGCCAGACGGTTGGCGAAGTTGGTTGGCGCTCCGTTTGTCAAAGTGGAGGCAACAAAGTTTACGGAAGTTGGATATGTCGGCCGCGATGTCGAATCGATGGTGCGCGATCTTGTGGAAACGTCCGTTCGATTAGTAAAAGAACGGAAAATGAACGAAGTGAAAGATCGCGCTGAACAGCAAGCGAATAAACGGCTTGTTGAGTTATTAGTGCCGGGAAAGCAAAAACAAACGATGAAAAACCCTCTTGAACTATTATTCGGTGGAGCGCAAACATCGCAGCAAGATACAAATCAAACGTATGAAGACGATCACATCGAACAAAAACGGAGACAAGTCGCTTGGCAGCTGGCGAACGGTCAGCTGGAAGATGAAATGGTGACAATCGAAGTAGAAGAACAACAGCCGATGTTTTTTGACTTTTTGCAAGGGGCCGGCATTGAGCAAATGGGAATGAATATGCAAGACGCGCTAAGCAGCCTCATTCCGAAGCGCCGTAAAAAACGCAAATTAAAAGTAAGAGAAGCGCGTAAAGTGCTTACGAATGAGGAAGCGCAGAAGTTAATCGACATGGATGAAGTAACACAGGAAGCAATACGTCTTGCCGAACAGTCTGGCATCATTTTTATCGATGAAATCGATAAAATTGCGCGCAGCGGGCAAGCCGCTTCTTCAGCGGATGTATCGAGAGAAGGAGTGCAACGCGACATTTTGCCAATTGTTGAAGGCTCCACCGTTATGACGAAATACGGCCCTGTTAAGACAGATCATATATTGTTTATCGCTGCCGGAGCATTTCATATGGCAAAACCGTCCGACTTAATCCCAGAGTTGCAAGGCCGGTTTCCGATTCGTGTCGAGCTAACGAAACTTTCAGTTGACGATTTCGTAAAAATATTAGTAGAGCCTGATAATGCTCTTATTAAACAATATAAGGCGCTTCTTGCGACGGAAGGTATAAATCTTGAATTTTCTGACGATGCTATTCGTAAGATCGCCGAAGTCGCCTTTGAAGTGAATCAGACAACCGATAATATCGGAGCAAGACGCCTTCATACGATCATGGAAAAGCTGCTTGAAGATTTATTGTTTGAAGCTCCGGATATTACGCTAGATAAAGTAGTCATTACACCTCAGTATGTCGAACAAAAACTAGGCAACATTGTCAAAAACAAAGATTTGAGTGAATTCATTTTGTAACATTAAATGAGGAGGAGAATGAAAAAATGAATTTATTACAAAAAACAAGAAAGATTAACGCAATGCTGCAAAAAGCAGCGGGAAAACCGGTAAACTTTAAAGAAATGGCAGAAACGCTTTGTGAGGTAATTGAAGCAAACGTATTCGTTGTGAGCCGTCGCGGTAAATTGCTCGGCTTTGCGATTAAGCAATCGATTGAAAATGAGAGAATGAAAAAAATGTTAGAAGAACGTCAATTTCCAGAAGAGTATACGAAAAATCTGTTTAACATTACAGAAACGTCTCCTAACATTGATATTAATAGCGAATATACCGCGTTTCCAGTGGAAAATCGCGATTTATTTAAAACAGGTTTGACGACAATTGTGCCGATCAATGGTGGCGGCGAGCGGCTCGGAACACTTATTTTATCGCGATTGGATCGTGAATTTCACGATGATGATCTCATTCTAGCAGAGTATGGCGCAACGGTTGTCGGCATGGAAATTTTGCGTGAGAAAGCGGAGGAAATTGAAGAAGAAGCACGCAGCAAAGCGGTCGTACAAATGGCAATCAGCTCGCTTTCTTATAGCGAACTAGAAGCGATCGAACATATTTTTGAAGAGCTAGACGGTACAGAAGGGTTGCTTGTCGCAAGTAAATTGCTGACGTGTGAACATTGACAGCGTGTTTGCTATGAAATGCTTTCTAAGATGAAAAAATCGACGATCCTCGGCTAAGCAATATTTGTTTATTCTTAAAATGAAATTAAAATATGTTAAAAAATGGATAAAGCAGCTTCTTTAGCACGTGTTTTGTCACAAATGTTTGACAAGGCGTATTTAGTCATTACAGTAAAAAGTACAGAATAGAAAAATTTCGTCTTAATTGAACTGCTCCAATTTAAGGTGCAAAAAGATAGTGCAGATTTCGGCATACAATATTATCGACAACTGATGTTGCATAATCGTGAAAAAAAGGATACAAGATCGGATACATCTTTCCGTTTATCGCGTACATTATGTCAGAAGCAAGGGGATTTCGTGACGTCATTAGGAAATAGTGATTGCAACAATAGCAATGTAGACATGCGCCCAATTATAAGGCAAAAGAAGTGCGGTTTCGGGCAGAACTAGACCGAGCGCTTCAACCGCTAGAAGCAAAGCGAACAAATCCGAAACATCTTCCGTTTACCCGTCAAATGACAAACAAATTTCTCGTGACGTCAAGACCATGTAGTATACAATCATAATGGAAAATAATGTTGATATTGATCAAAATGTCATATTTGGCAGAAAATCAAATTTATTACAACGCTTTAGTCGAGCAATTGAACGGAAAGTTCACAACGTTAAAAACGGTCATTAAGGGAGGAAAATAATTATGTCTATTTTTCAAAGTTTAGATATAACAGCGTCTGCGCTTACGGCGCAGCGGTTACGCATGGATGTAATTTCCTCCAATATGGCTAATGTCGACACGACTCACGCTCGATTGGTTAATGGACAATGGGAACCGTATCGACGCAAATTCGTTGTGATGGAACCGCGTCAAGAAGGATTTTCTACATATTTGCAAGCTGCGATGAATAGCCGCTCATCTGTTGGTAACGGAGTGAAAGTAACAAAAATTATGGAGGATCAAACTCCTTTTAAACTCGTTTACGATCCTTCTCATCCTGACGCAGACCCTAACGGATATGTTCGCCTTCCTAACGTCGATCCGTTAAAAGAAATGGTCGATTTAATGAGTGCAACACGGTCATATGAAGCAAATGTAACGGTTTTTAATGCGACGAAAGGAATGTTAATGAAAGCATTAGAAATCGGAAAGTAAAAAAATAAAGGGGATATAGATGATGATACAAGGAATTCATCGCTCTTTGTTTTCAGAGGCGACAAACGTTGCTTCACAAGCGACAAAACCAGCTGATGCGCAAAAGGCGTTTTCAACTTTTTTGAAAGATGCGCTGAATAAAGTGAATGACGAGCAATTGCAAGCTTCCCAATTAACAGAGAAGCTTGTAAAAGGGGAAAACGTTGATTTACACAAGGTGATGATCGCTTCGCAAAAAGCGAGCATTTCCTTACAACTTACATTAGAAGTGCGCAACAAAGTGATTGAGGCATATCAAGAAATGATGAGAATGCAAATATAGCATATGGATTGTGAAATAATCGGGGGAATAGTATGAGCAACAAATTAAAAGAATGGCTAAGCCGATTCACCTTATTTTGGAAAGAGAGAACAAAAAAACAAAAATGGATCGCCATTGCCAGCCTCGTTCTTTTCTTGCTTATAACCGGCGTAGCTATATATTTTGCGACAAGAACAGAGTTTGCGCCGTTATATAGCAACTTAACGCCACAGGAAGCGGGGCAAATTAAAGCAACGCTCGACCAGCGGGGAATCAAATCGGAAGTAGCGGATAACGGCACCACGATTAAAGTGCCAAAAGAGTTAGTAAACTCGTTAAAAGTTGATTTAGCGGCAGAAGGAATTCCAAACAGCGGCACCATTGATTATTCTTATTTTGGAAAAAATGCAAGCTTCGGAATGACGGATAACGAGTTTAATGTTGTCAAACTCGAAGCAATGCAAAATGAGCTGGCAAATTTAATTAAAAGCATCGATGGTGTAGAAGACGCAAAAGTAATGATTAATCTTCCACAGCCGAGCGTGTTTGCTTCCGATGACCAAGGCGAGGCATCGGCTTCGATCGTGTTAAAAACAAAACCGGGATATCAATTTAGCGATCAGCAAATTAGGGCGTTGTACCATCTTGTTTCTAAAAGTGTTCCTAACCTTCCTACAGATAATATCGTCATTATGAATCAGTTTTTTGAGTATTTTGATTTGAAAAATAACGAAAATTTTTCGACAGGCACAACGTTTGCCACACAGCAAGAAATTAAAAAACAAATTGAACGAGATATTCAACGGCAAGTACAGCAAATGTTAGGAACAATGATGGGGCAGGATAAAGTCGTTGTATCCGTAACGGCTGATGTGGACTTTACGCAGGAAAACCGGGAAGAAAACCTTGTTGCTCCGGTTGATGAAAAAAATAACGAAGGCATTGCCGTCAGCGTGCAACGTATTAAAGAGACATACTCTGGGAAAGGCGCGCAGCCGGGCGGCGTGGCCGGTACGGGAGAAAACGAAGTGCCAAGCTATCAGGCTGGAGCAAGCGAGACAAATGGAGATTATGAGCGAACCGAGGAAACGATTAATAACGAAGTGAATAAGATCAAAAAACATATCGTCGAAAGTCCATATAAAATTCGTGATTTAGGCATTCAAGTAATGGTTGAGCCGCCAAACCCGAAAAATCCAAACTCTTTGTCACAGCAAACGATCGACGATATTCAAAAAATATTAGGAACGATTGTCAGAACATCGATTAATAAGCAAGATGGCCAAACATTAACCGATCAGGATATTCAAAATCGCATCGTTGTTTCTGTTCAGAAATTTAACGGAAAACCAACATTTACGGAACCAAAACAGACGATTCCAATGTGGGTATACATCGTCGGTGGAATTGGCCTTGTTCTTCTTATTGCATTGCTCATCTTATTGTGGCGCAGACGTAAAGAGGAAGAAGAGGAAGAAGAGGAAGATATTCTGGAGCCTATGGTTCAAGAAATTCCAGATATCCATGAAGAGAACGAAACGGAATCGACGATGCGCCGTAAGCAACTAGAAAAATTAGCGAAAGAAAAGCCGGACGAATTTGCAAAGCTGTTGCGAACATGGCTATCGGAAGAGTAGGAGGAACGGAAAATGGCAAAGCGCGACAAAAAAGGAGGGTTAACAGGGAGACAAAAAGCAGCGATCCTTCTCATTTCCCTTGGTCCAGATGTGTCCGCCTCCGTTTATAAACATTTGTCAGAAGAAGAAATTGAAAAACTAACGTTAGAAATTTCGAATATGCGGCAAGTGACAGCAGACGCAAAGGAAGAAGTGCTGGAAGAATTTCATCAAATTGCACTGGCACAAGATTATATTGCACAAGGCGGGATCGCTTATGCAAAAGAAGTGCTGGAAAAGGCGCTCGGTCCGGAAAAAGCGATGAATATTATTAACCGGTTAACGTCCGCCTTGATGGTGCGGCCGTTTGATTTCGCCCGTAAAGCGGATCCAACGCAACTATTAAATTTTATTCAAAACGAACATCCACAAACGATTGCCCTTATTCTTTCTTATCTTGAACCGGCGCAAGCAGGACAAATTTTATCGGCACTGCCGCAAGAAATGCAGGCGGATATTGCGCGACGCATCGCGTTAATGGATAGCACATCTCCTGACATTATTAATGAAGTGGAGCAAATTTTAGAACGAAAACTATCGACAACGGTTGTGCAAGATTATACACAAGCCGGCGGCATCGAAGCGGTAGTGGAAGTGTTAAATCAGGTGGACCGCAGCACAGAACGGACGATTCTCGATGCCCTTGAAATTCAAGACCCTGAACTTGCCGAAGAAATTAAGAAACGAATGTTTGTCTTTGAAGATATCGTCACTCTTGATAATCGCGCAATCCAGCGCGTGATTCGTGAAGTGGATAACAATGATTTAATGCTAGCGCTCAAAGTGGCAAGCGATGAAGTAAAAGAGATTGTGTTTCGCAACATGTCCACGCGCATGGCAGAGACATTTAAGGAAGAAATGGAATTTATGGGTCCTGTCCGTTTACGTGATGTTGAAGAAGCGCAGTCACGGATTGTCGCAGTGATTCGCCGCCTGGAAGAAGCAGGGGAAATTGTGATTGCACGCGGTGGGGGAGATGATATTATTGTCTAACGTCATTAAAGCTCCTTTTACAAAACAAATCGAACTGCTAAAAAAACGATTGAAATTAAACGGCTTTTTCTCGAACAGCAAAATATAACAGAAAAACAGCAAGAAAATCACGAAATGATGATGGAACATGCCAAGTATGAGGCAGAACAAATCAGACGGGAAGCAGAACAATATTATGAATCTATTCGGCAGCAATTGTTGAAAGAACAAGAAGCCTGGCATATAGAAAAGGAGCAGCTTATCCAATTAGCGCGTGAAGAAGGATATCAAGACGGATTTCATCAAGGAAAAGAAGAAGCGCTGCATCGTTATCGCGAGCTGATTGAACAGGCGAGACAAATTACAGAAAAAGCAAATGTTCAATTTTATGAACAAATCAATGCATCCGCAGAAACGATCCTCCGCATTGGAATGAAAGTAGCAGAGCGTATTATCGGTGAAAAATTAGCGGAAAATCACGACTATTTTTTATCACTAGTAAAGCGGGCGATTAAAGAAGTTCGGGAACAAACGGAAGTAACGATTTACGTCCATCCGCTTTCTTATGAAACGGTCGTGCAACAAAAAGAAGAATTAAAAGCGTTATTTCACCATGAAGCGGATGTGTTCATTCATCCAGATTTGCAGCTTGCGGAATATAGCTGCATCATTGAAACCCCGTTCGGACGCATCGATGCAAGCGTTGATACACAGCTTGAGCAAATAAAAGAGAAGCTGTTCGAACGAATGAAGGAGGGGGTATCCACTGAATTGGCAAGCTCTGCTCGATGAAATCGACGAGATGGACACTTATAAACGGTTTGGCAAAGTTTCACGGGTCATTGGCTTAATGATTGAAGCGAAAGGACCGGAAAGCTCAGTCGGCGACATTTGCTATATTCACACTAGAAGCGGCAGGCAAAAACAATTGATTGCGGCAGAAGTAGTTGGATTTAAAGAGCAACATGTATTGTTAATGCCGTTTTCGACTGTTCAGCATATTTCACCAGGATGTATTGTTGAAGCAACTGGAAAACCGTTGCAAATTCACGTTGGCTCGCCATTAATCGGGCAAGTGCTTGACCCTCTCGGCTATCCACTAGATGGCAGCCCATTGCCGAAGGGACTGCATCCTATTTCGATTGAGCGCAATCCGCCCAATCCGCTTGCAAGGCCGCCGATCAACGAACCGATCGAAGTTGGGGTTCGGATCATTGACAGCTTGTTAACGGTTGGCAAAGGGCAGCGCGTCGGAATTTTTGCCGGTTCGGGAGTTGGAAAAAGCACGTTAATGGGGATGATTGCCCGTCACACGAATGCGGATATAAATGTTATCGCATTAATTGGTGAGCGCGGACGTGAAGTCCGTGAATTTATTGAACGGGACCTCGGTCCGGAAGGTTTGGCCCGTTCTATCGTTGTCGTTGCCACTTCTGATCAGCCTGCGCTCATGCGTGTAAAAGGAGCGTATACCGCCACGGCGATTGCGGAATATTTCCGCGACCAAGGGATGGATGTGATGTTTATGATGGACTCTGTCACACGCGTTGCCATGGCGCAGCGAGAAATTGGACTAGCCATCGGCGAGCCGCCGACAACAAAAGGGTATACTCCGTCCGTGTTTGCTATCTTACCAAAATTATTAGAGCGTACAGGGACGAGCGCTTACGGCACTATTACCGCATTTTATACCGTACTTGTTGACGGAGATGACATGAACGAGCCGATTGCTGATACGGTACGCGGCATTTTGGATGGGCATTTCATCCTTGAACGAAGCTTAGCCAATAGGGGACAGTATCCAGCCATTAACGTATTGAAAAGCGTTAGCCGCGTAATGAATCATATTATTACACCAGAACATCGGCAAGCGGCAGATAAACTGCGCCAGCTTCTATCCACTTATATTAATTCGGAAGACTTAATCAATATAGGGGCGTACAAACGAGGATCGTCAAACGAAATTGATGAAGCGATTCGTTATTATCCAAAAATCATTTCCTTTTGCAAACAAGATATTCATGAAAAAATAACAAAAGACAAAAGCATTGAAATGCTAATTGACCTAATCCATGCAGGGTGAAAAAAATGGGATACGCATTTAAGCTGCAAAAAGTTTTAACAATGAAAGAAAATGAGAAACATCAAGCAGCAGGAGAATACAATGAAGCCGTACGGCGCTTTGAGGAAGTGGCGGAAAAATTATACCACTTTCTTAAGCAAAAAGAACAATATGAAGAAATCCATAAACAAAAACTTCAATCAGGATTGTCCATTCAAGAAATTCGCCACTTCCAGCAGTTTATTTCCAATCTTGAACGAACGATCCACCATTATCAGCTTCTAGTGATGCAAGCAAGAGAACAAATGCACCGGAAGCAAATGAAATTAACAGAGCTTAATATAGAAGTAAAAAAATATGAAAAAATGAAAGAAAAATATATACAAGCTGCTTTCGATGCGGAAAGAACCGCAGAAAATAAATGGATGGATGAAATTTCGATTCAACGTTTTGTACATCGGGGAGATTAGAAGATGGCACAAAATCAAGAAATGGAGAGAGAAGAAAAAGAAAGCAAACTCCAATGGTTTTTATTTATCATTGTCATTCCATCGTTGTTTGCGGCGGCATTAGCTCTTGTCATTATGACCATTGCGGGAGTTAACGTTCTTGATACGGTAAAAACATTCAGCAAAAATATTCCGATTATCTCGCAATTGGTAGATGTGCACAAAATACAAAGAAAGTTAGAAACAACGATTGAAAAGCAAAACGAAGTGATCGACCAACAAAAGAAACAAATTAACGAGCTAGAAAATGAATTATCGGCAAAACAACAAGAAGTGGACAGGCTGAAAAAAGAGAAGGAACATTTAGAAGAACAATTATCATTGATGGAAGCAAACAAAGAGGAACTACCTGAAGACAAAACCGCAACGATGAACACAACGAACAACACAACGATGGAAGACATTGCGAGCATGTATGAAACGATGTCAGAGAAAAACGCTGCAATGATTTTAACAAAAATGCCGGAAAGCGATGTACTAACGATCTTATCCTCACTAGACAGTGATAAAGCGGCGGCCATTTTAGAGAAAATGCCGCCAGATGATGCGGCAAAATATACGTCGATGCTGGCAAAACGCGCTGAAGAAAATCCACCCGTTGAGGAGGCGGCAAGGTGAAAATTGGAACTAGCTATCAACAGTTCGGTCAACCAATAGTAGGACCACCAAAAAAATCAACTCTTAAGCTAGCAGGGGAAAAAGAGGAATGCAGTCCGTTTCAGCAGCTGTTGGCGATGATCGAAACGGATGCAAAAAATGAAGAAGGAAACGTTCTTGTTTCTAATGAGCGTTTTTCCACGCCATCGAAAGAACAGGAAGACGTAACCGGCGAATTTAGGATAGAAGAATCGTTTTCTTTTCTTCTTTTCCTGTTGAACAACATGATAGATACCAATCAAACTAATTTTCATTCTATTTTTCCCAACCGTTCAATCGAACAGTTAAATAATGTAGTAGATAAAGAAGCGATCATACAGTTAATCCAGCAAATAAGCAATGTTGCGGATAAAGATATGTCAGTAGAACAAATAAGCAATGTTATAAATGACGAAGTAGCGTCCCGTTTGTATTCCTTTTTTGATAACGATATACAGCCTTTGCAGCAAAACAGCATCATGAAAGAAAGTGAAAAACAGATCGATATACAAGCGTTTTTGCGAGAAGTGCTGACAAGATTGGATAAGCAAGAAGAGAAAAGTAAAAAAACAGAAAGATCGATGTTGCAAAATCGGTTTTCACTTTCATCTGCTTTTAGTAAAAGCTTTGATTCCACATTAGGAGACAAAGCGGCTGCTGAAAACGTAGAGAGACAGAAAGAATCCCTTATACAACCGTTTAATAGGTTGTTGCCAAATGGAAATATCATGATGTCGAAAGAGAACGTACCGATTATTGCCGTTGATCAAACGTTGTCAGAACAAAAGGCAAATGAGGCATTTCTTCAACAATTTACAAATATTATCCAATCAGGCCGATTTACTCGTTTCAAAAACGGAAATGCGCAATTTGTCATTCGCCTTTATCCTGAACATTTAGGAACATTGACCATAAAGATTGTACGAGAACATGGGACATTAACAGCAAAGCTGATCGCGTCGACGGATTCGGCGAAAGAACTTTTAGATGCAAATTTATCGCAACTTCAGCAAGTTTTGTCGATGGAAAATATAACGGTGGAAAAATGGAATGTATTGACGCAAGATCGCCATGCGCCTGCATTTTATCAAGAAGAACGCGGGCATGAACAAAAAGAACGGCAGCAGCGAAAAGAAGAGAAAGCGAAAAAACAGCCTCCTTTCCATACGTTGATGTCAGAAATGATCGATAGGAAAGTATAGGAGGGAAAAGCGTGACAAATGGAATTGATTCAAGTTTGCTATTGGATAACTATAAGCCGCCCGAGCGGAAAACGGGAAATCAAATATTAGGAAAAGATGATTTTTTAAAAATTTTGCTTGTTCAATTGCAAAACCAAGATCCGTTAAATCCAATGGAGGATAAAGAGTTTATTGCGCAAATGGCGAGCTTTTCCTCTTTGGAACAAATGATCAATATTTCAAGCATGATCGAACAATTTATAAAAACACAACATGATCATGCCCTGCTTCGTTACAGCGAATGGATTGGCAAAAACGTTTATTGGCAAGAGGATGAAAACACAAAAAGCGGGATCGTTAAATCGGTGTCACAAAAAGATCAGCAAATTTTTCTAGAACTTGATAATGGCACAACGATCAAAGCGAGTCTTGTGGTGAAAGTGGAATCTAAATAAAGAAAGGGAGAGGAAACACAATGCTTCGTTCTATGTATTCGGGAATTGGCGCAATGAGAAATTTCCAAACAAAGCTGGATGTCATTGGGAATAACATCGCCAACGTCAATACATATGGATTTAAAAAAGGAAGAACGATTTTTAAAGATTTAGTAAGCCAGCAAATTGCAGGGGCAAGCGGTCCGACAGCAAACCGCGGCGGTGTAAACCCAAAACAAGTTGGTCTAGGATCCCAACTGGCAGCGATTGATACTGTCCATACGCAAGGAAGCTTGCAAACAACCGGGCGCCCGCTAGATTTGGCGATTTCAGGGGATGGATTCTTTATTCTCGGCGAGTTGAATAATGGAAATCTTATAAATCCGTTGTTTACGAGAGCAGGAAATTTTTATTTAGATAAAGAGGGATATATTGTCAATGCCGACGGCTTATATTTAGTCGGTGAAAGATATCAGAACGGGGCATTTACGGGAGAACGGGCTCGAATTCAAATTCCAACTGATGCGAAAAGCGTCAGCATCGGCGCTGATGGGGTTGTGAACTATGTAGATGCGGTTGGAAACTTGCAAGTGGCAGGGAGAATTCGACTGGCCAAGTTCCCCAACAATGATGGGTTAGAAAAAGTAGGAGGAAATTTATTTAGAGAAACAGCCAACTCAGGCACAATCATCAATCCAGATAATCCAAACGAATGGATTGCCTACTCGCCTCAAGAAAGCGGAGCGGGCTCAATCGTTTCCGGCACCCTTGAAATGTCCAACGTCGATCTTGCGGAAGAGTTTACGGAAATGATTGTCGCGCAGCGCGGCTTCCAAGCGAATACGCGCATTATTACAACATCGGATGAAATTTTGCAAGAGCTTGTCAACTTGAAGAAATAGTAAAGGGGGGAGGGTACTAGCTGCCGTCTAGTACCCTGTACATACATGATTACATTAACACGGCTAAATGGAAAAAAGTTTGTGTTAAATGCGATTTATATTGAACAAGTGGAAGCATTTCCCGATACAACGATTACGTTAACAAACGGAAAAAAGTTTGTCGTACGTGAATCCGTACAAGAGGTTATTCGATTGGCGAACGATTTTTATCGACAAGTTGCAGTGGTGCGCTTACCGGAAGGTTTAGGAGGATCGGAAAAGTGAAAAGTAATGTAATAAAAACGATGGTAATTATACTTGTTATTATTGCTCTCATTGGCACCGTAGCTTTAATTGCTGTGATGAAACTAACCGAAGAAAAAGATCACAGCGCGCCAAGTGCCGATGAAATCGTGGCGTGCTCGATCGATATCCCAGAAATAACAACAAATTTAGCAGATGGACGTTATGTGAAAGTTTCCTTTAAAATTCAAGCAAACAGTGAAGAAGGAAAAGAAGAAGCGGCAAAACGTGATTTTCAAATTAAAAATATTATTATCGAAGAGCTTTCTGAAATGAAAGCGGAAAATTTTAAAGGAAAAAAAGGCATGACTGATTTAGAAGAACGTTTAAAACAACAAATTAACCAAATTATGCAAGAAGGAACAGTGGAGCAAGTATATATTACCTCCTTTATCCTCCAATAGCTTGTACTTAAAAAGGGGGAAAACGAGCACATGACGACCGGTGAAGTATTATCACAAAGCGAAATAGACGCGCTGTTAGCGGCGCTGTCCGCGGGAGAAATGAGCGCGGAAGAATTAAAAAAAGAAGAAGAGGGAAAGCGCGTTAAAGTATATGATTTTAAGCGGGCGCTTCGTTTTTCGAAAGATCAAATTCGCAGTCTAACGCGCATTCATGAAAATTTTGCAAGATTATTAACTACCTTTTTCTCGGCGCAATTGCGTACATATGTGCAAATATCGGTGGCATCTGCCGACCAAATTCCGTATGAAGAGTTTATTCGTTCCATTCCGAAAATGACGATTTTAAACATCTTTGAAGTACCACCGCTCAATGGCCATATATTAATAGAAGTGAATCCAAATATCGCCTATGCGATGCTTGATCGTGTAATGGGCGGAAGAGGAACAAGTATGAATAAAGTAGATAATTTAACAGAAATTGAAACAAAAATTATGTCCAATTTATTTGATAAAGCTTTTTCCAATTTGCGTGATGCATGGGAATCGGTGGCAGAGATTGATCCTATTTTCACCGATTTTGAAGTAAATCCGCAGTTTTTGCAAATGATATCACCGAATGACACGGTTGTCGTTATTTCGTTAAACACACAAATTGGCGAGGCGAGCGGAATGATTAATATTTGTATACCGCATGTTGTGCTAGAGCCGATTATTCCTAAGCTTTCCGTCCATTATTGGATGCAAACGCAGAAAAAAGAAAGTTTACCGGAAGAAACAAAAGCGATCGATAGGCGAATTCGCTTTGCAAAACTTCCTATTATTGCTGAGCTTGGAAGTGCAACGATTACCATTCAAGAATTTTTACAGCTGGAAGTCGGTGATGTTATTGAGCTCGATCAGTCCATTCATCAACCGCTTCTTATTAAAGTAGGGGATATTCCAAAATTTATTGGCCAGCCCGGAAAGCGAAATAAAAAGTTGGCGATACAAATTTTAGATACGTTTAAGGGGGAAGAAAATTACAATGATGAATGATGATATGTTATCCCAAGATGAAATTGATGCGCTGCTGCGCGGACCAGGCGAAAGTGATAAAATTCCGCAGCTAGATGATGTATTGTCGCCACTTGAGCAAGATGCGCTAGGGGAAATTGGCAATATTTCGTTTGGAAGCTCGGCAACAGCGCTTTCGATATTGTTAAATCAAAAAGTGGAAATTACGACCCCAAGCGTTTCGGTCATTGAACGAAAAAATGTAGCTGACGAGTTTCCATTACCGTATGTAGCGATTCAAGTAAATTATACAGATGGACTTTTAGGAACGAATCTGCTTGTTATTAAACAAGAAGATGCAGCTATCATTGCGGATTTAATGCTAGGTGGAGATGGAAAAAGTGCGGCTGATTTATTAGGAGAGATTCAATTAAGCGCTGTGCAAGAAGCAATGAACCAAATGATGGGATCGGCAGCGACATCGATGTCCACTATTTTCGGAAAACGTGTAGATATTTCTCCCCCAACCGTTCACTTGCTAGATGTCAAAGAAGGGGAAGGAATTGAATATTTGCCGGATGAAGACGTATTTATTAAAGTTTCTTTTCGGTTGAAAATTGGCAATTTAATTGATTCAAATATTATGCAATTATTGCCAGTTGATTTTGCGAAAGAACTTGTGCAACAGCTCCTTCATTCAACTAGTGAAACAGACTCTTCTAGCGGTGTGAAAGAAGCAGGGAAAGAAACCATTATGCAAGAAGCGGCGCTTTCTAAGCAATCAGTAACGGCTGAAACAATTGATACATCGCCGTCTTACGAACTTCCTAAAACGGAAAATTATGTTACACATGAAACAGCTCCTTCTCATCGCGATACAAATCATTTTGGGACGTATGCTAGAGCGGGAGAACGACAAATTCAATCGGTTGATTTTGCTGAATTTGAACCATCCCCGTCAGCGGATGCAGAAGTGAAAAATTTATCGCTTCTTCTTGATGTTCCGCTTCAAGTAACCGTCGAACTTGGTCGTACGAAACGTTCTGTTCAGGAAATTTTAAGTTTGTCATCAGGCTCTATTATCGAATTGGATAAATTAGCGGGAGAGCCTGTTGATATATTGGTGAACAATAAGTTAATTGCTAAAGGAGAAGTAGTTGTGATTGATGAAAATTTCGGTGTACGCGTCACCGATATTATCAGTCAAAGTGATCGCCTAAAAAGACTAAAATAATCATTTAGGAGGTTGATAGACAATGGCAAGAATATTGGTTGTTGATGATGCAGCGTTTATGAGAATGATGATTAAAGATATTTTAACAAAAAACGGACACGAAGTAGTGGCAGAAGCAGCCGATGGCTTGCAAGCGATTGAAAAATATAAGGAAACCCGTCCAGATATCGTAACGATGGACATTACCATGCCGGAGATGGATGGTATTACTGCATTAAAAGAAATTAAGAAAATTGACAGCAATGCAAAAGTCATTATGTGTTCAGCGATGGGGCAGCAAGCAATGGTGATTGATGCTATTCAAGCGGGAGCAAAGGATTTCGTTGTAAAACCATTCCAAGCTGACCGTGTCATTGAGGCGATTAATAAAACGCTTGGATAAATATAAGAGGTGGAACAAGTTTGTTTCGGTTACGAATCATTCCATTATTTTTATGTATCGTCATCACGATTGCTGCGCAAACAGGCTTTCCTGTTTTTGCGGAGCAATCGCCAACGGTGAATGAATGTTTGCAGCATCCTGACTTGTGCGAACAACAAACGGATTCGCATAAAAAAGTTACATCAACTCAAAAAGAGCAAGGTTCGCCTTTATCCGTTTGGGATGTCATTAAACTTATTGGGGCAACAGTGTTTGTACTTTTATTAATTTATGGATTGCTAAAATTTCTCCATCATCGCGGCCAGTTGTTTACTGGAAAAAAAGGAGTTATTGAGCATCTTGGTGGGACAAGCGTTGGAACAAATCGTTCGGTCCAATTAATAAAAGTAGGAAATCGCATTCTTGTGATTGGAGTTGGCGAATCGATTCAACTATTGCGAGAAATCGATGATGAAAAAGAGATAGAAGAAATTTTGGCGCTGCATCATGAACGATTGCAGCAAATGTTAGAACCAAGCAAATGGGGTGCTCGTCTGCACGATTACTTAACAGAGAAACGAAAACAGACAAGTGATCGTCATGATTCGTTCCGCGATATGTTTTTAAAAGAAATGCAGGAGCTGTCAGTCAAGCGGAAAGAATTATTGAAGCAGGTCAAACGGAAAGGAACGACATCCGATGAATGAATTTGTGCAAATGTTTAACCAAGTCGCTCCTGAAAATGTCTCTATGTCTGTAAAACTATTATTATTATTAACTGTATTGTCCATCGCTCCTGGCATTTTAATTATGATGACATGCTTTACACGCATCGTTATCGTTTTATCGTTCGTTCGCACATCGCTTGGAACGCAGCAAATGCCGCCAAACCAAGTGCTGGTCGGTTTAGCGCTATTTTTAACGTTTTTCATTATGGCCCCGACTTTTAAAGAGATAAACGACCAAGCTTTGCAACCATTGTTTTCAGAAAAAATTAGTTTAGAGCAAGCGTATGAACGTGCTTCTGTACCGATAAAAGAGTTTATGAGCAAACATACACGGCAAAAAGATTTGGCTTTATTTTTGTCCTATAGCGGTGCAGAAAAACCGAAATCCGTACAAGATATCCCGCTTACGACGCTTGTTCCGGCATTTGCGATCAGCGAAATAAAAACGGCGTTTCAAATGGGATTTATGATTTTTATTCCGTTTCTTGTCATCGATATGATCGTTGCAAGTGTCTTGATGTCGATGGGAATGATGATGCTGCCGCCTGTGATGATTTCATTGCCGTTTAAAATTTTATTGTTTGTCCTTGTTGATGGATGGTATTTAGTCGTGAAATCTTTGTTAGAAAGCTTTCAGTAAAGTAGGTGGCAAAAATGAGTGCCGATTTTGTCATTCATATGGCGGAGCGGGGAGTGTATATGATTTTAATCGTGTGCGGTCCGCTTCTCTTATTGGCTCTTGCCGTTGGACTGATTGTCAGCATTTTTCAAGCAACGACGCAAATTCAAGAGCAGACGCTTGCATTTGTGCCCAAAATTGTTGCGGTATTAATCGGACTTATTTTTTTCGGGCCTTGGATGTTATCGAGAATGGTGTCCTATGCATATGAGATTTTTAATAACTTAACAAAATTTATAGGCTGATGAGTGATGGAGCAATTATTATTACATTTTCCAGCATTTTTGCTCGTTTTTGCGCGGGTCGCTTCCTTTTTTGCGACATTGCCGCTGTTTTCGTATCGAACGATTCCAGCGGTACATAAAATCGGGCTATCCTTTTTTCTAAGTTGGATGATGTTTTTTTCCATTTCTAAACCGGCAATCCCCTTAGACGGAATGTATGTGCTGCTAGTAGTTAAAGAAGTGCTTGTCGGTCTTTTTATAGGTCTATTTGCCTATATGATTGTGTCGGCGATTCAAATCGTTGGCGGGCTGATTGATTTTCAAATGGGGTTTGCCATTGCCAACGTCATCGATCCGCAAACGGGTGCGCAAAGCCCGCTAGTGGGGCAATATCTTTATACGTTTGCTTTATTGTTGTTGCTCTCAGTCGATGGACATCATTTGCTGCTAGATGGAGTATTTTACAGTTATCGTTTTATCCCGCTTGATCATTGGCCGCATTTTGACCACGGCCATGTCGCTAAATACATTGTCAAATCGTTTAGCACGATGTTTATTATTGCTTTTCAAATGTCGGTTCCACTTGTTGGCTCCTTATTTTTAGTCGATGTTGCGCTTGGAATTGTTGCCCGCACCGTACCGCAGCTTAATATTTTCGTTGTCGGTTTTCCAGTAAAGATTGCTGCGGCGTTTATATTATTGATTGTAACGATGGCAACGCTGTTTATCGCTGTCCGCCATTTGTTCGACATGATGTTTTTGGCGATGCGTGAGCTGATGAAGCTTTTAGGAGGCACATAAATGAATGAGTTGCGCCTTGATTTACAATTTTTCGCCGGCGAAAAAACGGAGAAAGCGACGCCTAGAAAGCGGCAAGAAGTGCGAGAAAAAGGACAAGTTGCCAAAAGTGCCGACATCAATACCGCGATTGTGATGCTTGTTGTTTTTCTTGTTTTGTACTTCTTAGGAACTTTTTATAAAGAAAAGCTTTTGCACTTCATGTATCAATCTTTCGAACAATATGCACGAGTTGATTTAACCATTGACTCGGTTCACCGTCTTTCTATCACTTGGCTGAAAAATATGGCGATGCTCGTTGCACCCATTTTTTTCGCGGCAGTCATCGCCGCTTGTTTAGCCAATTTTTTGCAAGTCGGTTTTTTGTTTACGACAGAACCGTTGAAAATGAAATGGAATAGGCTTGATCCCGTTCAAGGGTTTAAGCGAATGATATCGCTGCGAGCGATTGTAGAACTCTTAAAATCGATTTTAAAAATCAGTGTTGTCGGACTTGTTACGTTTGCATTGTTATGGTTTCAGATTGATCATATTTTGTCGTTAACAACGAAATCAATAAGCACGACATTAAGCTCGTTAGCTAGTTTAACGGCAAAAATGGGACTTTATGCTTCTTCAGCGCTGTTGTTTCTCGCCATTTTTGATTATTTATATCAACGCTTTGACTTTGAAAAAAATATTCGAATGTCAAAACAAGATATTAAAGACGAATACAAAAAAACAGAGGGCGATCCATTAATTAAATCAAAGATCAAGCAAAAGCAGCGGGAAATGGCGATGAGGCGGATGATGCAAGAGGTTCCGAAAGCCGACGTTGTCATAACGAACCCAACGCATTATGCGGTAGCACTAAAGTACGAGGACGGAAAAATGGATGCACCGATGGTTGTGGCAAAAGGTGTCGATTACGTTGCGCTAAAAATCAAGCAACTAGCAAAAGAGCATGATGTCGTGACGGTAGAAAATCGTCCGCTTGCCCAGGCGCTTTATCGGCAAACGGAAGTTGGCGATATGATTCCGGAAGAGTTTTTTAAAGCGGTAGCCGAAATTTTAGCGTACGTGTACCGCTTGAAACGAAAAGTTTAGCAGTAAGGAGAGAACGTGTATGCAAGCAAGAGATTTATCGGTATTATTGATGGTTGTTTTAATTGTAGCAATGCTCATTATCCCGCTGCCGTCATGGCTGTTAAGTGTATTAATTATTATTAATATTTCGCTTGCGCTATTAGTTCTCCTTACGGCGATGAATATGAAAGAGCCGCTGCAATTTTCGATTTTTCCGTCCCTTTTATTACTTCTTACACTATTTCGGTTAGGGTTAAACGTTTCTACGACACGTTCGATTTTAAGTAAAGGAGAAGCAGGCGGGGTTGTGGAAACGTTTGGTACGTTTGTTGTTGGCGGCAATGTGGTCGTTGGCTTCGTTGTGTTTTTGATTTTAATTATTATCCAGTTTGTCGTCATTACAAAAGGCGCTGAACGTGTATCAGAAGTAGCGGCACGCTTTACGCTCGATGCGATGCCCGGGAAACAAATGAGCATTGACGCTGATTTAAATGCAGGAATGATTTCGGAACAAGAAGCGCGGCAGCGCCGTGAAAAAATTGCTCAGGAAGCGGACTTTTATGGGGCGATGGATGGAGCGAGCAAATTTGTAAAAGGCGATGCTATTGCCGGGATGATTATTGTCGTCGTTAATATGCTTTTTGGCATGGTGATTGGCGTTGTTCAGCAGGGGCTTGATGTTTCTGAGGCGGCACAGCGCTACACGTTATTAACCGTTGGGGATGGAATTGTTAGTCAAATTCCGGCATTATTAATTTCAACAGCTACGGGAATTGTCGTGACAAGAGCCGCATCCGATAGCAATCTCGGCGGCGACATTATGAAGCAGTTGTTTGCGTTTCCAAAAATGTTATATGTGACGGCGGGAACGATTTTCTTGTTAGGCCTGTTCACACCGATTAATGATGTGCTTACGATTCCGATTGCCGGTCTGCTTGCGCTTGGCGGATATCGTTTTTCCACACAGACGGCCCGTCAAGAAGCAGCGCCTTCGCAAGAAGAAACGAAAGAAACGGAAATGGACGAATTAAAAAGTCCGGAAAGTGTTATTAGCCTACTGAATGTGGATCCGATTGAGTTTGAGTTTGGTTATGCCCTTATTCCGCTTGCCGATGCGAATCAAGGCGGGGATCTGCTTGATCGGATTGTCATGATTCGCCGGCAGCTAGCCCTAGAGCTAGGGTTAGTCATTCCAGTTGTTCGTATACGTGATAATATTCAACTTCAGCCAAATGAGTATCGTTTAAAAATTAAAGGGAATGAAGTGGCGCGCGGTGAACTGCTCTTAGATCATTATTTAGCGATGAGCCCAGGAATCGAAGATGATTCCATTGAGGGAATTGACACTGTGGAGCCGGCATTTGGACTTCCTGCCAAATGGATTTCCGAAGATATGAAAGATCGGGCGGAAATGTTGGGCTATACGGTCGTTGATCCGCCGTCTGTCGTTTCTACACATATTA
This sequence comes from Geobacillus sp. CX412, assembly GCF_027942335.1. Classification (NCBI taxonomy): domain Bacteria; kingdom Bacillati; phylum Bacillota; class Bacilli; order Caryophanales; family Anoxybacillaceae; genus Geobacillus; species Geobacillus sp. CX412. The sequence goes on along the minus strand of NZ_CP103461.1, from coordinate 2,358,672 downwards.
CAGAAGTGTTAAAAGCCCATGCTTATGAATTGTTAGGGCGTCAGGAAACGAAGCAGCTTATCGATCATTTGAAAGAATCGTATCCGGTATTAGTGGAAGAAGTGACGCCGAATCCACTTTCGATCGGTGAAGTGCAAAAAGTACTAGCGAAACTATTAAGAGAAAAAGTATCGATTCGCAATTTGCCGCTCATTTTTGAAACACTGGCAGATTTTGCCCGCATGACAACGGATACAGACATATTAACCGAATATGTGAGGCAAGCGTTAGCAAGGCAAATTACGAATCAATATGTCATTCCGGGAGAGCCGTTAAAAGTAATTACATTATCAGGAAAAGTGGAAAAAACGATTGCCGATGCGGTACAACAGACTGAACATGGAAGCTATCTATCGCTGGATCCGGAAAGGTCGCAGTCGATTATTGAAGCGATTGCCGCACAGCTTGAACAGCATCCGTTTGCGAATCAGACGCCGATTTTGCTTTGTTCCCCTGCTGTTCGTATGTATGTGCGGCAATTGACGGAACGATATTTTCCAAACTTGCCGATTTTATCTTACAACGAGCTTGAAGCAAATGTGGAAGTTCAAAGCGTTGGGATGGTGGATATAGCATGAAAGTAAAGAAATTTGTTGCACCGTCGATGCCGGAAGCAATGAAAATGATTCGTGCGGAACTTGGGAGCGATGCGGTGATTTTAAATTCAAAAGTGGTTCGTAAAGGCGGATTTTTGGGGTTATTTACAAAAAAAAATATCGAGGTGATTGCCGCTGTCGACTCGCAGCCTGTTCGCCAAAGATTAGAAAGAAAAAAAGAAACGGCTCCGTTTCTTGCCGAGAAAAAACAGAACAAAGATGCGGAGTTGCTTCATGAACTAAAAGAGTTAAAAACGATGTTAAAACAGCTCTCGACAAACGTCACCACCGGCTTTTCCCATTATCCGAAACCGCTTAGAGAAGTGCATTACCGGCTAGTAAGACAAGAAATTTCTGCTCCGCTTGCGCAAGAAATCATGGCTGATTTGCTTGAGAAATGGTATAAAAGTGGCGGAAAAGCGGCAGAAAAGCAGGTGTTTGCCTGGGCCAAAGAAATCGTGAAGGAAAAATTGTCGCCGCTTCCGTTCGGCGGAATTTCCTTTCAGAAAAAATATATTAATGTTGTTGGGCCAACAGGGGTAGGAAAAACGACGACATTAGCCAAAATTGCGGCGCGCTGCGTTTTGGAGCATGGAAAAAACATTGCATTTATTACGACAGACACGTATCGGATTGCAGCCATCGATCAACTGAAAACGTATGCCAACATTTTAAATGTACCTCTTGAAGTTTGTTATAATTTGCAAGATTTTCACGAAGCAAAGAAAAAACTGTCCGATCGCGATGTAGTATTTATTGATACAGCGGGACGAAATTTCCGTCATTTACAATATGTAAAAGATTTGCGAAATATGATCGATTTTAATGAAGAAATGGAGACGTTTCTCGTATTTGCGCTAACGGCAAAATACGAGGATATGAAAACGATTTATGAACAGTTTTCTCTCATTCCGATTGATCGCTTCATCTTTACAAAGTTAGATGAAACAACTCATTACGGTGCGATGTTTAATTTAATGATGGAATATAAAGTAGGAGCTGCTTATTTAACAAATGGCCAAAACGTTCCTGACGATATGATGGAAGCATCGGTTGAACAAATGATGAATATGTTGTTTGGAGTCGAACGAACATGAGAGATCAAGCAGAAAGCTTACGGTTGCGATTAAATAGACGAAATGAACAAAGTGCGACAAAAGCGATTGCAATCACTAGCGGGAAAGGTGGGGTCGGTAAATCCAACGTCTCACTCAACTTTTCGATTATGTTATCCAAACGAGGCTTTCGGGTATTGTTGCTTGACATGGACATTGGAATGGGAAACATCGATATTTTGCTCGGTCAATCGTCTCATGCGACGATAATTGACTTGTTTTATGAGCGGTTTTCGTTATATGAGCTGATTAAAAATGGTCCGGAAAATATTTCGTTTATTGCTGGAGGAACAGGACTAGCAAACATATTTACAATGGACGAAGAAAAAGTAGATTTCTTTTTAACGCAGCTGCAATTGGTGTCGGAACAATACGACTATCTTATTTTCGATATGGGAGCGGGGATTTCCGAAGATCGTCTTCGTCTTTTAAAGGCGGTCCATGAAATTTTTATCGTCACGACACCGGAGCCGACAGCGATGACAGATGCGTATGCGATGATGAAGTATGTTCATATGCAAGAAAAGAATATTCCGTTTTATGTCATTGTGAATCGAGCCCAGACCGATCAAGAAGGACGAGATACGTTGCGTCGATTAAAAAGTGTGGCAAAACAATTTCTTAATAAGGATATTATTCCGTTGGGCGTTTTGCCGGAAGACCGCTCTGTCTATAAGGCAGTAGTGCGGCAAACACCGTTTTTACTGTTCGACCCGGCTTCGAAAATTAGCCGTGCAATGTATATGCTAACGGATCGTTATTTGTCAGCGCGGGCAATGGATGAAGAAAGAGTCCAGCGATCGTTTAACTTCTTTGCTAGATTGCGGCATTTCCTTTTAGAAAGGTAGAGAATACATGAACAAAGTGAAAGTGCTCGTTGTAGATGACTCGGCTTTTATGCGAAAGTTTATTACCGATCTTCTTTCCGAAAACCCGCAAATCGAAGTAGTAGGAGCGGCTAGAAACGGCAAAGAAGCACTAAAAAAGGTTTCTCTGCTAAATCCGGATGTCGTTACATTAGATGTCGAAATGCCGATTATGAATGGGATTGATGCGCTTAAACAAATAATGAAAGAACATCCGCTTCCTGTTGTAATGTTATCCAGCACGACGACAGAAGGTGCAAAAAATACGATTATCGCCATGCAATATGGGGCGATCGACTTTGTTGCAAAACCGTCCGGGGAGATTTCGCTTGATTTATATAAAGTGAAAGAAGAACTAATAAACAAAGTGCTGCTAGCAAGTCGTGCCAATGTACGGGTAATATCCAAAGACAATGCAAGTGAAATAATAATGAATCCGATGTATGACAAGCGGGCACATCAGCGCAAAAAAATCGTTTGTATTGGGACATCAACGGGAGGCCCCCGCGCTTTACAGCAAGTGTTAACGAGATTGCCAGAAAATATTGCTGCACCAATTATGATCGTTCAACATATGCCAAAAGGATTTACAAAATCATTGGCACAAAGGCTTGATTCACTTTCACAAATTACCGTAAAAGAGGCAGAAGATGGGGAAACGTTGCAAAATGGCACTGCTTATATTGCGCCTGGCGGGTTTCATTTATTAGTACGTGAATCAAATGGGTCGCTTACGGCATGCGTGGAACAGTCGCCGCCACGAAATGGCCATCGTCCATCTGTTGATGTGCTGTTTGAATCGATAAGCGCATTAACGGGCTATGAAAAAATTGCAGTCATTATGACAGGAATGGGTTCAGACGGAACAGCAGGATTAAAAAAATTAAAAGAAAATGGAAACACCAAAGTAATCGCTGAAGCACAGGAAACAGCGGTCGTGTTCGGGATGCCGAGAGCAGCGATTCAAGCAAATGTAGTAGATTCGATCGTGCCTTTAGAACAAATTGCAGAAATGATTGTCAAATATGTAGAAGGGCAAGGGGGAAAAGGCGATGGACATGAGCCAATATTTGGAAGTGTTCATTGAAGAAAGTAAAGAGCATTTACAAGCAATCAATGAACAGTTGCTAGAATTGGAAAAAGCACCTGAAGACATGTCGATTGTAAACGAGATTTTCCGTTCAGCACATACGTTGAAAGGAATGTCTGCAACGATGGGGTTTGAAGATTTAGCAAATTTGACCCATCAAATGGAAAATGTGCTTGACGGCATTCGCAACCATAAAATTACCGTTACCCCAGAAATATTAGATGTTGTTTTTCAGGCAGTGGATCATTTAGAAGCGATGATTATGTCCATTGCGGAAGGCGGCGATGGCAAGCGTGATGTAAAAGAAGTAGTCGATCAATTAAAACGTATTGAACAAGGAGAGTCACCGACTAAATTAGGAACGGAACAGACTAGTTCTTCTAATATATCACTTACCCAAACTTACGGAGAATTTGAGTACAATGTGCTGCAACAATCAAAAGAGCAAGGCTTTTTTGCGTATGAAATACGCGTTAAATTACGAGCTGACTGTTTATTAAAATCTGCACGCGTGTTTATGATATTTGAAGCATTAAACGAAGCAGGCGAAGTGATTAAATCGAACCCTCCTGTAGAGATGCTTGAGGAGGAGAAGTTTGATCGGGAATTCATTGTCACCGTTGTAACGAAAAAATCAGCAGAAGAATTATATGAGCGGATAATGAAAGTTTCCGAAGTGGAAGAAGTGGACGTAGCACTATTCGATATAGATGAGCGGAAGAAAACAAACGATGTCGAAGTTGTTCAGGAAGAAACAATGCAACAACAAGCAGCAACCGTCGAGAAAGAACAGCGTCCGAAAAGCGTTGAGGCAAATGCAGCGACAAAACAATCGATATCAGCAAATAAAACGATCCGCGTTAATATCGAACGACTCGATATTTTAATGAATTTATTTGAGGAGCTTGTCATTGACCGCGGGCGTTTGGAGCAAATTTCCCGCGAATTAAATCATCCGGAACTTCATGAAACGGTGGAACGAATGTCGCGCATTTCAAGCGATTTACAAAACATTATTTTAAATATGCGCATGGTGCCGGTAGAAACGGTCTTTAACCGGTTCCCGCGCATGGTTCGTCAGTTGGCGCGCGAATTAGGGAAAAAAGTAAAGCTAGAAATCATCGGGGCGGAAACAGAGCTTGATCGCACGGTTATTGATGAAATCGGTGATCCGCTTGTTCACCTTCTCCGCAATGCAATTGACCATGGCATTGAAACACCAGATGTGCGTCGGGCAAACGGCAAACCGGAAGAAGGAACGGTAAAATTAAAAGCGTATCATAGCGGTAATCATGTGTTTATTGAAATAGAGGACGATGGTGCCGGCATTAATCGTGATAAAGTGTTGCAAAAAGCGATGGATAAGGGAATTATTTCCCAGCAAAACGCCGCTAATTTAACGGATAGGCAAGTGTATGAGCTTATTTTTGCTCCTGGTTTTTCGACGGCAGACAAAATTTCTGATATTTCTGGACGCGGAGTTGGGCTTGATGTTGTCAAAAGCACGATCGAATCGCTTGGCGGTGCGGTGACAGTGGATTCCGAGGAAGGAAAAGGATCCATTTTTTCGATTCAACTGCCGTTAACATTGTCCATTATTTCAGTGCTGCTTGTTGAAATTCAACAAGAAAAATATGCTATTCCATTATCATCCATTATTGAGACAGCGATCATTAAGAAAGAAGATATTTTCCATGCGCATAATCAGCGAGTCATTGATTTCCGTGGAAAAGTTGTCCCGCTTGTATTCTTAAAAGAAATTTTTGAAGTACCAACTATATCGGAAGAGAAAGAATTTGTTTCCGTGGTCATCGTTCGCAAAGGGGAAAAAATGGCGGGCCTTGTTGTTGATTCCTTTATTGGGCAACAGGAAGTCGTTTTAAAATCATTAGGAAACTATTTAACTTCTGTATTTGCTATTTCCGGTGCCACCATATTAGGGGATGGGCAAGTAGCGCTTATTATCGACTGCAATGCGTTAATTAAATAATAGTGGTTTTAATTGGAAGGAGGAATGTAAGATGGTTGACGTTCAAGAGTCGGAATGGAAAGTGATTGTTTTTCAACTAAAAAATGAAGAATATGCACTCCCTGTTCAATACGTTCGTTCCATCAAAAAAATTCAACATATTACTCGAGTTCCGCGTACGGCGCATTATGTGAAAGGAGTTATTAATTTACGTGGTGTAGTAACACCGATTATTGACTTGAGAGAACGATTTGGTTTTCCTTCTTCCCCTTATTCCGAACAAACGCGCATTATTATTGTTGCGCTTCAAGATATAGAAGTTGGGTTGATTGTCGATGCTGCTAACGATGTGCTTGATATACCCGCGTCAAGCATCGAACCGCCTCCAGAAGCGATTGGTGCTGTGGAAGTGGATTATATTCATGGGGTAGCAAAGGTAGGAAAAAGATTGCTTATTTTGCTCAATTTAGAGAAAGCGTTGGAAACATAATGCCATTGTCGGGAAAGCTTTGCTTTTATCGAGAGGAGTTACAAAATGATGTAACATATCAACAAATTAAGTGGCACCCATATTGATATTTTAAAAGAAATCGGCAATATCGGAGCAGGGAATGCAGCAACAGCCTTATCAAAACTATTAAATAAAAAAATTGAAATGGCTGTTCCATATGTTCAAATTGCTACATTTGATGAAGTAATGGAGCTTATTGGCGGTGCGGAACAAGTAGTAGCATGTGTGTATTTGAGGATTGAAGGAGATGCTCCGGGAAATATGTTTTTTGTACTTTCATTGGCACAGGCAGAGCGGTTTATACGTCAAATGACGGGGGATGAGACGTTTACGTTTGATTCACATCCATCAGAACTAGGACAATCAGCGCTGCAAGAGCTAGGAAATATACTTGCCGGTTCCTATCTTTCGGCACTGGCTGACTTTACTAATTTGACATTTTATCCATCTGTTCCGATGCTAACCGTTGATATGATTGGCGCTATTTTGCAATATGGGTTATTGGAATTGTCTCGCGTTGGTGATTATGCGATTCTTATTGATACCGCTTTGTATGATGAACGCCGTCCAGAAGATAGTGTCAATGGGCATTTCTTCTTGCTTCCTGATCCAGATTCGTTCGCTTCCATTTTTCGCGCATTAGGTGTGGATCTTCCGTGAGCGAAACCATTCATGTAGTAAAAGTTGGCATTGCCGATATGAAGGTGGTTCATGCGCCAAATTTAATTCGAACATCTGGATTAGGATCATGTGTCGGCGTCGTCATTTTTGACCAATGGAAGGAAGTGGCGGGACTTGCGCATGTGATGCTTCCTGATTCTTCGCTTTCGAGATCGGAAACAATGAACGTAGCCAAATATGCAGATACAGCGATCGAAGCGTTAATAGAACTCGTTGTTCAGGCGGGAGGAAGAAAAGGGATGCTAAAAGCAAAAATGGCCGGTGGAGCGCAAATGTTTTCTTTTCCTTCCAAAAGTACGGATATGATGCGAATTGGAGCAAGGAATGTCGAAGCAGTTAGGCAGCAGTTGAACCGGTTTCATATTCCGATCGTTGCCGAAGATGTTGGCGGCAACAGCGGACGAACGATCGAATTTAATCCGAAAACGGCCATTTTATCGATTCGTACAGTGAATCAAGGGACGAAAGAAATATGAGAGAAATAACAGCGGCATTTTGAAAAAGATGAGGTGGAATCACATGGCGAACGTTTTAACGAGCGAAGAACGCAAATATTGGGATCGTTGGATATATCACCGTGACCCGCAAGCCGGAGATAAGCTCGTGCAAACATATATGCCGCTTGTTCATTATCATGTTCAACGAATAGCCGCGTCGTTGCCAAAAACTATAAGTAAACAAGAATTAATAAGTCTTGGATTAATGGGGCTTTACGACGCGCTCGAAAAGTTTGATCCCTCCCGTGATTTAAAATTTGATACGTACGCCTCATTTCGGATTCGCGGCGCCATTTTCGATGGGCTGCGCAAAGAAGATTGGCTTCCGCGCAGCGTAAGGGAAAAGGCGAAAAAAATTGAGGAAACGATCGAAAAGCTGGAGCAGCGGTATATGCGGTCTGTTACAGCAAAAGAAGTTGCCGATGAACTAGGGATCACAGAAGAGGAAGTATATATGGCAGTAAATGAGAACTTTTTTGCCAACGTCTTATCTTTTCAACATGTTATTACGGAAAACAAGGAAGAAGAAAACGCGCTTCTAGCCATTCGTGATGAAAAAACACCTTCTCCGGAGGAAGAAGTTTTAAAGCAGGAATTGTATGAGAAATTGGCAGAAGTAATCCAGCAGCTAAGTGAAAAAGAGCAGCTTGTTATTAGTTTGTTTTATAAAGAAGAACTTACTTTTACCGAAATTGGAGAAATTTTAGGACTTTCCACATCAAGAATTTCCCAGCTTCATTCAAAAGCCATTTTTAAGCTGCGCAAAATTCTAGAACAAGCGCTTTAGCTTAAAAGGAAGTGGGGACATATGGATATCAAATTAATCGAATTACAAATAGCGTTCCCAAAAACGTACGATGCTGGAAAAATTCAAAATGCTTTGCATCATCACGCACAGCTTATGCAATCGCAGCTTGCTGAAGCGACAAAAAAACAAGAGGAGCGAGCGCGGAGGCAAGTGACAGAAAAGCGAACAAGCGCCAATATTTGCCGGGAACAAAACAATAAAAATATCCATCCATATAAAGGAAAAATCATTGATATGATAGGATAGAGGGATGCGATGATTGCATTTTTACTTGTTGTCAGTTTTATTCTTCATGCGCTTTCATTGTTCGTTATTATTTTGCTTTATTTACAATTATCGAAAGTGAAAGAAACAGAAAAACGTCAGCAACAAATGGCTGAGGAGATGGAACAAACGTTTTCTGCATATTTATTAGAGTGGAAGGAAGAAAACGAGCGTTTTCTAAAAGAGCTGACCGACATGCTGACCAATCGCACTAAGGCTGATAGAAAGCAATCTTCTTCCAAAGCCGATGCAACATCGACAAAAGAAGAAGCGCTGCCTAACTATTTTCCAAACGTTGACGATGTGAAAGACATCGTTGATATACGTCATCAAGCTATGCCTTCGCTTGTCGAAGAGGCATGGCAGCTTTTCGAACAAGGAAAAACGATTGAAGAAATCGCTAAAATTCTAAAAAAAGGAAAAACGGAAATCGAGTTATTATTAAAATTTCGCCAAAAGTAGGCTAACAATTGCTTGATTGTCACATGCAGTTATGATATATTTTTACATGGTGTGAATACACACGCCCATCGATTTAAGCAACGGTGCTGACGCTGTCAGTCTTGCTTAAAAATGACGTGGGCGGAGGAATAAAAACCAAGCAAATAGGAGGATCTTGCAATGTCAGTTATTTCTATGAAACAATTGCTTGAAGCTGGTGTTCATTTCGGACATCAAACTCGCCGTTGGAATCCAAAAATGAAAAAATATATTTTCACAGAACGCAACGGCATTTATATTATCGACTTACAAAAAACCGTCAAAAAAGTGGAAGAAGCATATAATTTCGTAAAAGAATTAGCAGCAAACGGCGGTAAAATTTTGTTTGTCGGTACGAAAAAACAAGCGCAAGAGTCTGTGAAAGAAGAAGCAGAACGTTGCGGCATGTTCTATGTGAATCAACGTTGGTTAGGTGGTACATTAACAAACTTTGCAACGATTCAAAAACGTATTAAACGTTTAAAAGAAATTGAAAAAATGGCGGAAGACGGCATCTTTGACGTACTTCCGAAAAAAGAAGTCATTCGTTTAAAGAAAGAACAAGAACGTTTAGAGAAATTTTTAGGCGGCATTAAAGAAATGAAAGAATTGCCGGACGCATTGTTTGTAATCGATCCGCGCAAAGAGCGCATTGCTGTTGCAGAAGCGCGCAAATTAAACATTCCGATTATCGGAATTGTAGATACAAACTGCGATCCGGATGAAATTGACTATGTCATTCCAGCAAACGACGATGCAATTCGTGCCGTAAAACTTCTTACTTCCAAAATTGCGGACGCAGTGTTAGAAGCAAAACAAGGCGAAGAAGCAGTCGTTGCTGCTGAGTAATGTGTTTTGGGAAAGGTGATAAGAGGGGAAAAGCCTTTTATCACCTTTTTTTGAGACAGAAAATGGCCGTAGTTGGCTATACTAATTACGGGAGAGAGCAAAATTAGCTTCCGCCGATTTTGCTTGAACGATACATATATGCGAGTTTAAAGGAGGATTTTTATTTATGGCGATTACAGCACAAATGGTAAAAGAATTGCGTGAAAAAACGGGCGCGGGGATGATGGATTGCAAAAAAGCGCTCACAGAAACAAACGGTGATATGGAAAAAGCGATCGATTGGCTTCGCGAGAAAGGGATCGCCAAAGCGGCGAAAAAAGCGGATCGTATTGCTGCGGAAGGAATGACGCTGGTCGAAGTCGACGGCAACACGGCTGTTATTTTAGAAGTGAACTCTGAAACGGACTTTGTTGCGAAAAACGAAGCGTTCCAAACGTTAGTAAAAGAACTTGCTGCACACTTGTTAAAACATAAACCAGCTACGCTTGAAGAAGCGCTTGGACAAACAATGGATAACGGGGCAACAGTTCAAGAACATATTAATGCTGCAATTGCAAAAATTGGTGAAAAAATCACGTTGCGTCGTTTTGAAATTGTGGAAAAAGGAGAAAATGATGTTTTCGGTGCGTATTTGCACATGGGAGGCCGCATCGGCGTATTAACATTATTAGCAGGTTCGGCAAACCAAGAAGTAGCGAAAGATGTGGCAATGCATATCGCTGCATTGCATCCGAAATACGTTTCTCGCGACCAAGTGCCGCAAGAAGAAATTAATCGCGAACGCGAAGTATTGAAACAGCAAGCATTAAATGAAGGAAAACCGGAACATATCGTTGAAAAAATGGTAGAAGGCCGTTTAAACAAATTTTATGAAGATATTTGCTTGCTAGAACAAGCATTTGTGAAAAACCCAGATGTAAAAGTCCGTCAATATGTTGAATCTAACGGCGCGACAGTGAAAACATTTATCCGTTATGAAGTTGGCGAAGGTATGGAAAAACGCCAAGATAACTTTGCTGAAGAAGTAATGAATCAAATGAGAAAGCAATGAATGAAGTCCATAGGGAACACACGCCGTGTTCCCTATTTTTAAAAATAGAACGTTACAACGCTTAGCTTGACAGGAAGCAATGTGGCATTTTCTTTGCGATGTTTCCTTGGAAATAAACGTTTTTTCGCTTTTAATTAGCTGCATGGAGGTTTGACATGGAAAAGCCAAAGTATAAGCGAGTTGTATTAAAATTAAGCGGTGAAGCGTTAGCTGGTGAACAAGGATTTGGTATTAATCCTTCGATCATTCAATCCATTGCAAAACAAGTAAAAGAAGTCGCCGAACTCGGTGTTGAGATTGCGATCGTCGTTGGCGGCGGCAATATATGGCGCGGAAAAACGGGAAGCGAGATGGGAATGGATCGCGCCACAGCGGACTATATGGGAATGCTTGCAACAGTGATGAATTCGCTTGCTCTCCAAGATAGCCTTGAAAATCTCGGTGTTGAAACGAGAGTGCAAACATCGATTGAGATGCGGCAAGTGGCTGAACCTTACATACGAAGAAGAGCGATCCGTCATTTGGAGAAAAAACGTGTCGTTATTTTTGCGGCAGGAACAGGAAATCCATATTTTTCAACCGATACGACTGCCGCATTACGTGCTGCTGAAATTGAAGCAGACGTTATTTTAATGGCAAAAAATAACGTTGACGGTGTATATAGCGCTGATCCGAAAGTCGATGAAAACGCGGTAAAATATGATGAAGTATCCTATTTAGAGGTTATTAAACAAGGATTAGGCGTGATGGACTCCACTGCTTCATCGTTATGTATGGATAACGATATTCCGTTGATTGTTTTCTCCATTATGGAAGAAGGCAATATAAAACGTGCCGTTCTTGGTGAAAATATAGGAACAATCGTAAGGGGGAAATAAATATGGTACAACAAATTATCAATACTGCAAAGGAAAAAATGGACAAAGCTGTTCAAGCGTTCACTCGTGAGCTTGCGACCATTCGCGCAGGAAGAGCAAATCCGAGTTTATTAGAAAAAGTAACAGTTGATTATTACGGCATGCCTACACCAATTATCCAGCTGGCAAGCATCAGTGTTCCGGAAGCGCGGCTGCTTGTCATTCAGCCGTATGATAAATCGGTGATCAAAGATATCGAAAAAGCCATTTTATCTTCTGATTTAGGATTAACGCCATCCAACGATGGGTCAGTCATTCGCATCACCATTCCGCCATTAACAGAAGAACGTCGCCGCGAGCTAGTGAAGCTTGTCAAAAAATATTCGGAAGATGCGAAAGTTGCTGTTCGTAACATCCGCCGTGATGCAAATGATGAGTTGAAAAAGCTTGAGAAAAACGGGGAAATTACTGAAGACGAATTGCGCGGTTATACGGACGATGTTCAAAAGCTTACCGATGACCATATCGCAAAAATTGATACGATTACGAAAGAGAAAGAAAAAGAAGTTATGGAAGTGTAATGAAATAGGAAAGACCCTCTATTTTCATGGAGGGTTTTTTTGTTATAATGAAAAAGCAAATGAGACAGAGAGTTAAAATAGCTGTTTCGAAACTCACTAGTCACATGGTACATTAATAATAAAATATCTTCATATGGAGGACTAGTATGTTTAATAAAATTTGGAAAAATAAGGAGGATGTGTCGTCCTCTTCTCTTGTTTACACAAAAGAAGAAATAATGCAAAATCCGATCCCGAAACATGTCGCCATCATTATGGATGGAAACGGGCGATGGGCGAAAAAACGCTCATTGCCGCGGGCGGCAGGCCATTATGAAGGCATGCAAGTCGTTCGCAAAATTACTCGTTTTGCCAACGAACTTGGCATTAAAATATTATCATTATATGCATTTTCAACAGAAAATTGGAAGCGTCCGAAAAGCGAAGTAGATTATTTAATGAAGCTTCCAGAGCAATTTTTAACGACATTTCTTCCTGAATTGGCAGAGGAGAATGTCAATGTTCGCGTGATTGGCCATATCGAACGGCTTCCAGAGCATACACGGCGGGCGGTAGAAAGAGCCATTGACGAAACAAAGGAAAATACAGGGTTAATTCTTAATTTTGCTTTAAACTACGGAAGCCGTGCGGAAATTACATATGCGATGCAACAAATTGCCAAAGAAGTGCAAAAAGGCTGGTTATCTCCAGAGGAAATTACGGAAGAATTAGTGTCTTCATATTTAATGACAAAGGATTTAACAGATCCGGATTTACTCATCCGTACAAGCGGAGAAATACGTTTAAGCAATTTTATGTTATGGCAGCTCGCTTACACTGAATTTTGGTTTACCGATGTGTTATGGCCAGATTTTACAGAGCAACATTTATTAGAAGCGATTGCTGCTTTTCAAAAGCGTAATCGCCGGTTTGGAGGAGTTTAAACAAGATGAAGCAACGGATCATTACTGGAGTCATTGCCGCCGCACTGTTTTTACCGATTGTTATTTTTGGCGGATTTCCGTTTATAATAGTAACATATATATTGGCAACGATTGGGCTGTTTGAATTATTGCGCATGAAACGTCTTCGCGTGTTTTCTAAAGAAGGAATCATTGGTTTCCTGCTTTTATGGGGGCTTCTTATTCCAAAAGCCTACACCAATTGGCTCGAGTCCTTCAATATAACGAAAATCGAATTATTAGTAGTTGCCGTATTATTGTTGCTTATATATACGGTGGTGACAAAAAACGCATTTACATTTGAAGAAGCAGGATTTATATGTTTATCCATTCTTTATGTTGGCTTCGGGTTTTATTATTTCATGGAAACCCGCTTTATTGGTTTAGCGTATATGGTTTATGCTTTATTTACCATATGGGCGACAGATACGGGAGCGTATTTTATCGGTCGAGCATGGGGAAAACGCAAGCTTTGGCCGGAAATTAGCCCGAATAAAACCGTAGAAGGCTCGATTGGCGGAATTGTTTGTGCGGTTGTTGTTGCCATTATATATCAACTATGTACAAACCTTTTTGACAGTTTTGCCCTTTTAATTGTGATGACGATTGTTCTTTCCATATTTGGTCAATTAGGGGATTTAGTCGAATCCGCATTTAAACGGTATTATGGCGTGAAAGATTCAGGAAATATTTTGCCGGGTCATGGCGGTATTTTGGACCGCTTTGATAGTTTATTATTCATTTTGCCGATTTTACACTTTTTCATCAATGCAGCGTTATAAGGGAGTTAGGAGTGAAGGAATTGAAATATATTAGTATATTAGGGGCGAGTGGTTCCATCGGCACCCAGACGTTGGATATTATTCGTTCCCATCCAGATGAGTTTCAATTGACAGCAATATCGATTGGAAAAAATGTGGACATGGCGCGAGCGATTATTGAAGAGTTTGCTCCTCGGCTTGTCGCTGTTGCTGAGGCGGACGCTTATGAGAAGCTTCGCAGCGAATACGCAGGAAAAGTGAAAATCGTGTTTGGCGAGGAGGGATTAATTGAAGCAGCGGCTTTCCCAGAGACGGATATCGTTGTGACAGCCGTTGTTGGAAGCGTAGGTCTTGTTCCGACACTAAGAGCTATTGAAGCAGGCAAAACGATTGCATTAGCGAACAAAGAAACACTTGTAACAGCAGGGCATATTGTAACAGCAGCCGCTAAAAAACAAGGCGTTTCTTTATTGCCAGTTGACAGCGAACACTCGGCAATTTTTCAATGTTTACAAGGAGAAAAACGAAACCGTGTGGAAAAAATTATTTTAACAGCCTCCGGCGGCAGCTTTCGTGATAAAACAAGGGAAGAATTAAAAAACGTAACAGTGAAAGAAGCGTTGCGCCATCCGAACTGGTCGATGGGAGCAAAAATTACGATTGACTCGGCGACAATGATGAACAAAGGGTTAGAAGTTATTGAGGCGCATTGGCTTTTCGAGTTGCCATATGAGCAAATTGATGTGTTATTACATCGTGAAAGCATCATTCATTCGCTCGTTCAATTCCGTGATACAAGCGTGATCGCCCAGCTCGGAATGCCAGATATGCACGTACCGATTCAATATGCTTTAACATACCCTGAACGCTTGCCGCTAGCCAATGCGAAACCGCTTGACTTAGCAGAAATTAGCACATTACACTTTGAGCGGGTAGACTTTGAGCGTTTTCGTTGTTTACAATTAGCATATGAAGCAGGAAAAGCGGGCGGGTCGTTGCCAACGGTGTTGAACGCAGCGAATGAAGAGGCAGTTTCCGCCTTTTTGCAAGGCCGTATCGCATTTTTAACTATTGAGGAATATATTGAACGTGCACTAGAGCGGCATGAATTCGTAAAAGAACCATCGCTGGAGGAGATTCGTGAAATTGATGCGGAAACCCGCCGGTACGTTCGGTCACTACTATAAAAAAAGGTGGTTGAAACATTGGAAACGATCATTGCGTTTATTGTGATTTTCGGTGCGCTTGTGTTTTTCCACGAACTTGGCCATTTGATTTTCGCTAAGCGCGCGGGAATTTTATGCCGTGAATTTGCCATCGGCTTCGGTCCAAAAGTATTTTCATTTAAGAAAAACGAAACCGTATATACGATTCGTTTGCTCCCATTAGGCGGTTTTGTCCGCATGGCCGGTGAAGACCCGGAAATGATCGAAATTAAACCTGGGCAAGTCGTCGGATTAGAACTAGATCGCGATGGCAACGTCGACAAAATTATTGTCAACCATAAAGACGACTATCCAAATGCGAAAATAATTGAAGTAGAACAAGCAGATTTAGAACATCAGATGTACATTACCGGCTATGTGGATCAAAATGAAGATCGCCTCGAACGATTTTCCGTGAACGAGCCAGCCTTTTTCGTCGTCGACCATCAAGAAATTCAAATTGCTCCGTATCATCGTCAATTTGCCGCGAAAACGTTAGGGCAACGGACGATGGCGATTTTAGCAGGACCGCTTATGAATTTTGTGTTGGCATTTGTTGTATTTTTGTTAATCGGATTGCTTCAAGGATATCCGGTTGACAAACCGATAATCGGCGAACTGACAAAAGACGGCGCGGCAAAAGAAGCGGGCCTCAGGCAAGGTGACATCGTTCTTTCGATCGATGACGAACCGGTCAAGACGTGGACGCAAGTCGTTGATATTATTCGTGCCCATCCAGAAGAGGAATTGCTTTTTAAAATACAACGGAATGGAAAAATTATGGATATTACGGTAACGCCTGACGCGAAAACAGTACAAGGAGAAACGATTGGTCTTATTGGTGTGTACGGGCCTATGGAAAAATCGGTTTTCGGCTCATTAAAACAAGGAGTCATTGAAACGTATTATTGGACGAAAGAAATTCTTGTTGGTCTCGGACAGTTAGTCACTGGTCAATTTAAGCTCGATATGCTATCGGGACCGGTTGGCATTGCCGTTTCAACTGGAAAAGTGGCAGAATCGGGAATTTACTATTTAATGAAATGGGGAGCGATTTTAAGCATTAACCTTGGTATTGTCAACTTATTGCCGCTTCCTGCGCTTGATGGTGGGCGATTGCTCTTTTTCGCCGTCGAAGCGCTGCGCGGCAAACCGATTGACCGCCAAAAAGAAGGAATGGTTCATTTTATCGGTTTTGCCCTTTTAATGCTATTAATGCTTGTTGTTACATGGAATGACATTCAAAAGTTTTTCCTATGAAAAGTGAAGGAAAGATGGGAAGTCTTCTTCCTTCTTTCCTTGAACAAAAGAGATAGAGAAAAAGAGGTGCGAGAAGATGAGACAAAGTCAGTCATTTATCCCAACATTGCGTGAAGTGCCTGCAGACGCAGAAGTGAAAAGCCATCAGCTGTTGTTGCGCGCTGGATTTATTCGACAAAGCGCAAGCGGTGTATATACGTTTTTACCGCTTGGCCAGCGCGTATTGCAAAAAGTAGAGGCGATCATTCGTGAGGAAATGAATCGTGCCGGAGCGATCGAATTGCTCATGCCGGCGCTGCAGCCAGCGGAATTATGGCAGCAATCCGGCCGCTGGTATTCGTACGGTCCGGAGCTTATGCGCCTGAAAGACCGTCATGAACGCGATTTTGCGCTTGGACCGACGCATGAGGAAATAATTACGGCGCTTGTGCGTGACGAAGTGAAAACATATAAGCGCCTGCCGCTTACGCTTTATCAAATTCAAGTAAAATTCCGTGATGAAAAACGCCCGCGCTTCGGTTTATTACGCGGCCGTGAATTTATTATGAAAGACGCCTATTCGTTCCATACGTCACAAGAAAGTTTGGATGAAACATACAATAAAATGTATGAAGCGTATTCGAACATCTTCCGCCGCTGTGGTTTAAATTTCCGCGCCGTCATTGCTGATTCCGGAGCGATTGGCGGAAAAGATACGCATGAATTTATGGTATTATCGGAAATCGGTGAAGATACGATCGCCTATTCCGATGCTTCTGATTACGCGGCAAATATCGAAATGGCCCCTGTTATTACTACATATGAAAAAAGCGATGAGCCGCTTCGCAAATTGGAAAAAGTGCATACACCGGGGCAAAAAACAATAGAAGAAGTAGCTTCCTATTTACAGGTGACGCCAGAAAAATGCATCAAGTCATTGCTCTTTAAAGTGGATGACCGTTACGTACTTGTACTTGTCCGCGGCGACCATGAAGCAAACGATGTAAAAGTGAAAAACTTATTTGACGCATCGGTCGTAGAGCTGGCAACACCGGAAGAAACGAAGCAAGCAATGAACTGTGAGGTCGGTTCGCTCGGTCCAATCGGTGTTAGCGAATCTGTTACCGTCGTTGCCGATCACGCGGTAAAAGCAATTGTCAATGGTGTATGTGGGGCGAATGAGGAAGGATATCATTATATTGGCGTCAATCCAGAGCGTGATTTTACTGTTTCTGAATATGCAGATTTACGTTTTATTCAAGAAGGAGATCCGTCTCCAGATGGAAAAGGCACGATTCGCTTTGCCCGCGGCATTGAAGTTGGCCACGTGTTTAAATTGGGCACGCGTTACAGCAAAGCGATGAACGCGACTTATTTAGATGAAAATGGACGTTCGCAAACGATGATTATGGGTTGCTACGGCATCGGCGTTTCCCGGTTAGTGGCTGCGATTGCCGAGCAATTTGCCGACGAAAACGGTCTTGTGTGGCCGGCATCAGTTGCTCCTTTCCACGTCCATCTTATTTCGGTGAATGCAAAAAATGAGGAGCAGCGTCAGCTTGCTGACGAATGGTATGAAAAGCTTGGACAAGCCGGCTTTGAAGTATTATATGATGACCGTCCGGAGCGCGCTGGCGTCAAATTTGCCGACAGCGATTTAATCGGAATTCCAATTCGGGTGACAGTTGGAAAGCGCGCTAATGAAGGAATTGTAGAAGTAAAAGTGCGCCAAACAGGCGAGTCAATGGAAGTGTCTGTAGACGAACTGATCGACACGATTCGACGTCTTTTACAACAATAAATATAGATTTTGAAGGGCTGTGCTGGTGAAAAGTAGAAATGTTACTTTTCAGACAGCCCTTCTGTTATTATATTAGGAGAGATGTGTAATCATTTTGAGAGGGGAAAGGATCGACGTCATGTTAACGAACGAGCAAAAAGAGCGATTTCAAGTGTTGTTGCAGCAGCTTGAATTGACGTCTGACGAATTTGTTCCGTATTTCTCTGAGGCAGGCATTCAAAAGCTTGTCATTGAAAAGGAGAAAAAATGTTGGCATTTCTATTTTTTGCTGCCGAAAATTTTGCCTTATCAGGTTTATCAACTGTTTACACAAAAGCTTGTTCATGCGTTCCATCATATCGCAAATGTGAAATATACAATACAAACGATCGATTCCCATTTTACGGAATCGGATGTGCGTGACTATTGGACGCTCTGTTTGCAAGAGTTGCAAGAAGGGGTCTCGCCGCTTTTATCGTTGCTTCATGAGCAAGTTCCGACTGTAAAAGGAAATAAACTATATGTTACTGCTCGCAATGATGCAGAAGCAATGGCGGTGAAGCGCCGCTTCGCCAAAAAAATAGCTGAAGTATATCAATCGTTTGGTTTTCCGCTTTTGCAGCTGGAAATAGAAGTCAAACAGTCAGAAAAAGATTTTGAGCAATTTATAGCGCAAAAACAGCAAGAAGATGCGGAACGTGCCTTAGCGGCATTAACGGAGATGACGAAAGAAACGAAATCGGAAACAGCGGGCAATGCGCCGGCAGGGCCGCTTATTATCGGTTATCCAATTAGAGAAGAAGAGGAAATTCGCACGCTAGACAGCATCGTCGAAGAAGAACGCCGCGTCGTTGTACAAGGATATGTGTTTGACGCGGAGATCAATGAGTTAAAAAGCGGACGGACGTTATTAACACTAAAAATCACCGATTATACAAACTCGATTTTAGTAAAAATGTTTTCACGCGATAAAGAAGATGCCGCACTGATGGCGGATGTAAAAAAAGGAATGTGGGTAAAAGTAAGAGGGAGTGTGCAAAATGATACGTTCGTCCGTGACCTTGTCTTAATCGCCAACGATATAAACGAAATAAAGGCGAAAGAACGCCAAGATACCGCTCCGGAAGGAGAAAAACGGGTGGAACTTCATTTGCACACGCCGATGAGCCAAATGGATGCGGTCACTTCCGTTACGAAGCTCATTGAACAAGCAAAAAAATGGGGCCACCCAGCGGTCGCTGTTACGGACCATGCTGTTGTGCAGTCATTTCCAGAAGCGTACAGTGCCGCAAAAAAATACGATATGAAAGTATTGTACGGCGTCGAAGCAAACATTGTCGATGACGGCGTGCCGATCGCCTATAACGAAGCGCACCGCTTGCTTTCCGAGGACACGTACGTCGTCTTTGACGTGGAAACGACCGGTCTATCGGCGGTGTATAATACGATTATTGAACTTGCCGCTGTGAAAGTGAAGGACGGAGAAATTATCGACCGCTTTACTTCATTTGCCAACCCGCATCATCCGTTATCGATTACAACGATCGAGCTGACAGGCATTACCGATGACATGTTGAAAGATGCCCCAGATGTCGAAGAAGTGCTGCGCCAGTTTTACGACTGGATGGGCGATAGCATCCTTGTCGCACATAATGCTAGCTTTGACATTGGATTTTTAAATGTCGGCTTTACGAAACTCGGTCTTGGTAAAGTGACGAATCCGGTTATTGATACACTTGAATTAGCGCGGTTTTTATATCCAGAATTGAAAAATCACCGTTTAAACACGCTATGTAAAAAATTTGATATCGAGCTAACCCAGCATCACCGAGCGATTTACGATGCAGAAGCGACTGGGTATTTGCTTATGCGCCTATTAAAAGACGCGCAAGAACGAGGAATTTTATATCATGACGAATTAAATGAACGTTCGAAGGAAGAAGTGTCGTATCAACGATCCCGTCCGTTCCATGTGACATTGCTTGCGCAAAATGACATTGGATTAAAAAATTTATTCAAACTCGTTTCTTTATCACATGTGAAATATTTTTACCGGGTCCCGCGCATTCCTCGCTCAGTGCTTCAGCAGCATCGTGAAGGAATTTTAGTCGGTTCCGGCTGTGATAAAGGGGAAGTATTTGACAATATGATTCAAAAAGCGCCGGAAGAAGTCGAAGAAATCGCGAAATTTTACGATTTTCTCGAGGTGCATCCGCCGGAAGTGTACAAACCGCTGATTGAAATGGATTACGTAAAAGATGAAAATATGATCAAGGAAATTATCCGCAAGATCGTGATGCTCGGGGAAAAATTAAACATTCCTGTCGTTGCAACTGGAAACGTTCATTATTTAAATCCAGAAGATAAAATTTACCGAAAAATTTTGATTCACTCCCAAGGCGGAGCAAATCCTCTCAACCGTTATGAGCTGCCGGATGTATATTTTCGGACGACGGACGAAATGCTCAAGTGCTTCTCCTTTTTAGGAGAAGAAAAAGCAAAAGAAATCGTCGTTATGAATACGCAAAAAATCGCTGATCTTATTGGCGAGGTAAAGCCGATTAAAGATAAGCTGTATACGCCGCGCATTGAAGGGGCGGAAGAGGAAATTCGCGAAATGAGTTATCGGCGCGCCAAAGAAATTTACGGTGATCCGCTGCCGGAAATTGTTGAGCAGCGCTTGGAGAAAGAGTTAAAAAGCATTATCGGACACGGCTTTGCCGTCATTTATTTAATTTCCCATAAACTCGTAAAAAAATCGCTTGATGACGGCTACCTTGTCGGTTCGCGCGGATCTGTCGGCTCCTCTTTTGTCGCGACGATGACAGAAATTACGGAAGTAAATCCGCTGCCGCCGCACTATGTTTGTCCGAATTGCAAGCACTCGGAATTTTTCAATGAGGGTTCGGTCGGTTCAGGATTTGACTTGCCGGATAAAAATTGTCCAAAATGCGGCACAAAATATAAAAAAGATGGGCATGATATTCCGTTTGAAACGTTCCTTGGCTTTAAAGGGGATAAAGTTCCGGATATCGACTTGAACTTCTCCGGGGAATATCAGCCGCGCGCCCATAACTATACGAAAGTATTGTTCGGAGAAGATAACGTATATCGCGCAGGAACGATCGGTACGGTGGCCGATAAAACGGCTTACGGTTTTGTCAAAGGGTATGCGAGCGATTTGAATTTGCAGCTGCGCAGTGCGGAAATCGACCGTCTTGCCGCGGGATGTACCGGGGTAAAACGGACAACCGGGCAGCATCCAGGAGGCATTATCGTCGTTCCGGATTATATGGACATTTACGATTTTACGCCAATTCAATATCCAGCTGACGATACGAGTTCCGAATGGCGCACGACGCATTTTGATTTCCATTCGATTCATGACAATCTTCTGAAGCTAGATATTCTTGGGCACGACGATCCGACGGTAATTCGTATGCTCCAAGATTTAAGCGGCATTGATCCAAAAACGATTCCGACGGACGATCCAGAAGTGATGAAAATTTTCAGCAGTACTGAATCACTTGGCGTCACGCCGGAACAAATTATGTGCAATGTCGGCACGCTCGGTATTCCAGAATTCGGAACGCGCTTTGTCCGGCAGATGCTTGAAGAAACGAAGCCAAAGACATTTTCCGAGCTGGTGCAAATTTCCGGCCTTTCCCATGGAACGGACGTCTGGCTTGGAAACGCTCAAGAGTTAATTCAAAACGGCACTTGCACCCTTTCTGAAGTAATTGGCTGCCGCGACGACATTATGGTTTATTTAATTTATCGCGGGCTTGAGCCGTCGCTTGCCTTTAAAATTATGGAATCGGTGCGGAAAGGAAAAGGGCTAACGCCGGAATTCGAAGAAGAAATGCGCAAACATGATGTGCCGGAATGGTATATTGAATCATGTAAAAAGATTAAATATATGTTCCCGAAAGCGCACGCTGCCGCGTACGTATTAATGGCGGTTCGCATTGCTTACTTTAAAGTGCATCATCCGCTTTTGTACTATGCTTCTTATTTTACAGTGCGTGCGGAAGACTTTGATTTGGACGCGATGATTAAAGGTTCTGCGGCGATTCGCAAACGCATCGAAGAAATTAATGCGAAAGGATTGAACGCGACGGCAAAAGAAAAAAGCTTGTTGACGGTATTAGAGGTCGCTTTAGAAATGTGTGAACGCGGATTCTCGTTTAAAAACATCGACCTTTACCGTTCACAGGCGACCGAATTCGTCATTGACGGCAATTCGCTTATTCCGCCATTTAACGCCATTCCGGGTCTTGGGACAAACGTGGCGCTCAACATCGTCCGTGCTCGCGAAGAAGGAGAATTTTTATCAAAAGAAGATTTACAGCAGCGCGGAAAACTTTCAAAGACGCTCATCGAATATTTAGAGAGCCGCGGTTGTCTTGATTCGTTGCCAGACCATAACCAGCTTTCCTTATTTTAAAGTCATCTTATCGCGTTGTCAGCGCTAAACAGATTAGCAAATAGGCTTTTCGTTTGTAACGGCATATAGCGCAAAACCGATGTCCCATTTTCAGCCGGACCTTAAAAAATCCATGACAAATAGGATCTCGTTTCGTTTTCCCATTGCAATATATTTTCCAATATGTTATAGTTTTAGTGGAAATGGTAAAGATAATGGGTAAGGAAAGAGTGGGGAAACCCACTCTTTCGTCTTGAATGGATGCCAATTGCTTTTCATTCCCCGCAGATTTGCAGGGGATTTTCTCGTTATAACGAACGGATGCAGTTTCTCTATGTTAGGAGGAAAAGAATGAGCAAAAAAGTGACGAATATAGTAGAAGAACTAGTCACTCCAATTCTTGCCGACATGGATTTAGAACTTGTGGATATCGAGTATGTAAAAGAGGGAAAAAATTGGTTTTTGCGTGTCTTTATTGATTCCGATAATGGTGTTGATATTGAACAATGCGGCATGGTGAGCGAAAAGTTAAGTGAAAAACTAGATGAAGTCGATCCAATTCCACACAACTACTTTCTTGAAGTTTCTTCACCTGGGCGGAACGACCGTTAAAAAAACCGAAGGACTTTACAAAAGCGATTGGGAAAAATGTATATATCAAAACATATGAACCAATTGAAGGAGAAAAGGAATTTGAAGGCGAACTTATCAGTTTTGATGGAACAACAGTGTCTGTCACAGTTAAAGACAAAACTCGCAAAAAAACAATCGATATTCCGTATGAAAAAGTGGCGAGCGCAAGACTTGCTGTTATCTTTTTTTAATGGTAAAAGGGGGATTTTCGTTTCATGAATACACAATTACTCGATGCCCTAGCGGATATTATCCGTGAAAAAGGCATTAGCAAAGAAGTTGTGATGGAAGCGATTGAAGCGGCGATCATTTCTGCGTATAAACGCAATTTCGGCCAGGCGCAAAACGTACGGGTTGATTTAAATACAGAAACAGGAACGATCCGTGTATTTGCGCGTAAAGAAGTGGTTGATGAAGTAAATGATCCGCGCCTCGAAATTTCTTTAGAAGAAGCACAACGAATCAATCCGAATTATCAAATCGGCGATGTTCTCGAGTTAGAAGTAACGCCGAAAGATTTTGGCCGCATTGCGGCACAAACAGCGAAACAAGTTGTTACACAACGGGTGCGCGAAGCAGAGAGAAGCGTTATTTATGCTGAGTTTGTTGACCGTGAAGAAGATATCATGACAGGGATCGTACAACGTGTAGATCCTCGCTTTGTTTATGTCAGTCTCGGTAAAACAGAAGCGTTGCTGCCGGCTAGCGAACAAATGCCGAACGAAACATACAAACCGCACGACCGTATTAAAGTGTATATTACAAAAGTGGAAAAGACAACAAAAGGACCACAAATTTTTGTTTCACGCACCCATCCGGGATTGCTTAAGCGTCTTTTTGAACTGGAAGTCCCAGAAATTTATGATGGAACAGTAGAAATTAAATCCATTGCCCGTGAGGCGGGAGACCGCTCGAAAATTTCGGTGCATTCCGACAATCCGGAAGTGGATCCGGTCGGCGCGTGCGTCGGTCCAAAAGGGCAGCGGGTTCAAGCGGTTGTGGAGGAATTAAACGGGGAAAAAATTGATATCGTCCGCTGGTCTGCAGATCCTGTTGAGTTTGTCGCAAACGCATTAAGTCCGGCAAAAGTGTTGCGTGTAATCGTCAATGAAGAACAAAAAGCAACGACCGTAATCGTGCCGGATTATCAGCTGTCATTAGCAATCGGCAAACGCGGGCAAAACGCTCGGCTAGCAGCAAAGCTGACAAACTGGAAAATTGATATTAAAAGCGAATCGGAAGCGAGAGAATTAGGAATCGATCCATATGCGCAATCCACTTTTCTTGATTCAGAAGAGACATCGGTCAATAATGAAAATGACAGCAACCAATCATTCGATTTACAAGAAGAGAAAATCGAGTGAGGGGGGAGCGAGATGGCTGGTCAAAAGAAAGTTCCGTTGCGAAAATGCGTCGTGACTGGTGAAATGAAGCCAAAAAAAGAAATGATGCGCATCGTCCGCTCAAAAGATGGGGAAGTTTCCATTGATCCGACAGGAAAAAAGGCTGGTCGTGGCGCGTACATTACACTAGATAAAGAATGCATTTTACTAGCAAAAAAGAAAAATATTTTAGCCCATCATTTAAAAACGGAAATTCCTGATGCGCTGTATGATGAGTTGCTTCAGTTGGCAGAAAAGGAGACTGCTGCTGGAAATGAGCAATAACCGATGGGCATCATTATTGGGATTAGCGAATCGAGCACGGAAAGTAACTTCGGGTGAGGAGCTGACGGTCAAAGAAATTCGAAGCGGCAAAGCAAAACTCGTACTTTTAGCGGAGGATGCGTCAGAAAATACAATGAAAAAAATCAAAGATAAATGCTCTTCCTATGGCGTTCCGCTCCGTAAAGTGTCTGACCGTTATACGCTCGGGCATGCGATTGGAAAAGATGCCCGCGTCGTTGTTGCGATTATAGATGAAGGGTTTGCTAACAAACTACTGACGATGCTCGATTGATCTTTATGGGGGTGAATCTATGTCTAAAATGCGTGTATATGAGTACGCGAAAAAAAACAATGTACCGAGTAAAGACGTCATTCATAAATTGAAAGAAATGAATATTGAAGTTACCAATCATATGGCAACGTTGGAACCAGAAGTTGTCGAAAAGCTTGATCATACGTACAACAAAAAAAATGAGCGGCCGCAAGCTTCTGCTCCAAAGGAAAAACAAAAGGCGCCAGTAAAACCGAAAAATTATGTCGATGATTTTGATGACGAAGATGAAGAAGTAGTGAAAACAAAAGTTCCGAAGAAAAAAGCGGCAAACAAAAAGAAAGAAGGAAAAAAACACGATTTGCAATTACAGCAGCAAGAAAAGAAAATTTTCCATCAACAGAAAAAGAAAATTAAAGGGAAGGCAAAAGCGAAAGAACAGCAGCCTGTACAACAAGAGCAACCAATGAAGAAAGAAAAAGAGCTTCCTAAGAAGATTACGTTTGAAGGAACATTAACGGTTGCCGAACTAGCGAAAAAACTTGGGCGCGAACCTTCAGAAATTATTAAAAAGCTATTTATGCTCGGCGTTATGGCAACGATCAATCAAGAGTTAGATAAAGATGCGATCGAACTTATTTGTTCCGATTACGGAGTAGAAGTCGAAGAAAAAGTAGTCATTGATGAAACGAATTTTGAATCGATCGAAATTGTCGATGATCCTGAAGATTTAGTGGAACGTCCGCCGGTCGTCACGATTATGGGGCACGTTGACCATGGGAAAACGACGCTATTGGATTCGATTCGTCACTCCAAAGTGACGGAGCAAGAAGCAGGGGTATTACGCAACATATTGGTGCATATCAAGTGACAGTTAACGATAAAAAAATTACGTTCCTTGATACGCCAGGACATGAGGCGTTTACAACAATGCGGGCAAGAGGAGCGCAAGTAACCGATATTGTTGTCCTCGTTGTTGCTGCGGATGATGGGGTGATGCCGCAAACAGTAGAAGCAATTAACCATGCGAAAGCGGCAAATGTCCCAATTATTGTTGCCATCAATAAAATGGATAAGCCGGATGCCAATCCAGATCGCGTGATGCAAGAATTAATGGAGTATAATCTTATTCCGGAAGAATGGGGCGGAGATACGATCTTCTGTAAACTGTCAGCAAAAACAGGAGAAGGTATTGACAATTTATTGGAAATGATTTTGCTTGTTAGCGAAATGGAAGAATTAAAAGCAAATCCAAATCGTCGTGCAACCGGAACTGTTATCGAGGCAAAACTGGATAAAGGCCGTGGACCAGTGGCAACGTTGCTTGTTCAAGCAGGAACGTTGCATGTCGGCGACCCGATTGTTGTTGGCTGCACATACGGCCGCGTGCGGGCGATGGTCAACGATACAGGGCGTCGTGTGAAAGAAGCAGGTCCTTCGACACCGGTGGAAATCACTGGTCTTCACGAAGTACCGCAAGCCGGAGACCGTTTCATGGTGTTTGAAGATGAGAAGAAAGCGCGGCAAATCGGAGAAGCGCGCGCACAAAAACAATTAATGGAACAACGCAACATGAAAGCTCGCGTTAGCCTAGATGACCTCTTTGAACAAATTAAACAAGGTGAAATGAAAGAATTAAATATTATTGTCAAAGCGGATGTTCAAGGATCGGTTGAAGCGCTGGTTGCTGCCCTGCAAAAAATCGAAGTCGAAGGAGTGCGCGTCAAAATTATCCATGCCGCTGTTGGCGCGATTACCGAATCGGACATTCTTTTAGCAACGACCTCAAATGCCATTGTCATCGGCTTTAATGTCCGTCCGGACGCCAATGCAAAACGCGTCGCCGAATCCGAAAAAGTCGACATTCGTCTGCACCGCATCATCTATAAGGTTATTGAAGAAATTGAAGCAGCGATGAAAGGAATGCTTGATCCGGAATATGAAGAAAAAGTCATCGGTCAAGCGGAAGTTCGTCAAACGTTTAAAGTATCGAAAGTTGGAACGATTGCCGGATGCTATGTGACAGATGGAAAAATTACGCGTGACAGCAAAGTGCGCCTGATCCGTCAAGGCATTGTCGTTTACGAAGGAGAAATCGATTCCTTGAAGCGCTTCAAAGACGATGTCAAAGAAGTGATGCAAGGATATGAATGCGGTTTGACGATTAAAAACTTCAACGATATTAAAGAAGGAGACGTTATTGAAGCGTACATTATGCAGGAAGTGGAAAGAAAATGATCGGCTTTGTCGCCTGTGAATGTGTAATTTATGATGCGCAATCATTAAAAGAAAAACGTGCTGTGTTACAACGAATAATGACACGGTTAAAACAAAAGTATAATATATCTATAGCCGAAATCGATCACCAAAACGTATGGCAGCGGACTACGCTCGGGATTGTCGCGATTACGTCCAATCGGGTGACAACCGAGCGGGAGCTGCAGCGAGCGCTTGCTTTGATCGATTCCTTTCCGGAATTGGAAAGAACGGTTACGACATTTGAGTGGTTTTAATCGAGGTGATTGGCAATGAATTTACGGGCTACACGTGTCGGTGAACAAATGAAAAAAGAATTAAGCGATATTATTGGTCGCAAATTAAAAGATCCACGTATCGGTTTTGTCACTGTTACTGATGTGCGCGTCACAGGCGACTTACAACAAGCAAAAGTGTATATAAGCGTGTTAGGTGATGAAGAACAACGCCAAAACACTTTAAAAGGGCTGGAAAAAGCAAAAGGATTTATCCGCTCCGAAATTGGGCAGCGCATTCGCTTGCGGAAAACACCAGAAATATTTTTCGAAATTGATGAATCAATCGAATACGGCAATCGCATTGAGCAATTAATCCGCCAAATTTCCACTGAGCACGAAGGCGGGAAAAAAGAAGAGGAAAACAAAGAGGAATAATGGATAGACAATTTGTCTATCCATTTCCATTATGTACATAATACATAAGTTATTTTACTAAGAAAGGGTGCGCAAATGGACGGAGTATTACTATTGCATAAACCGCCTGGAATGACATCACATGACTGTGTTGCACGCATTCGCCGGATGCTGCAAATAAAAAAGGTAGGGCATACAGGGACGCTTGATCCAAATGTATCGGGAGTATTGCCGATTTGCATTGGCAAAGCGACGCGCATCGCTGAGTTTTTAACAGGGGCTACGAAAACATATGAGGGGGAGGTTACACTAGGGATTGCTACGACAACGGAAGACAGCACAGGTGAAATCATCGCAAAACAAAAGGTAGACCGTGTTATTCCACGCGATGAAATCGAAGCGGTGTTCCGTCAATTGACGGGAGA
Source organism: Geobacillus sp. CX412 (assembly GCF_027942335.1). Lineage (NCBI taxonomy): Bacteria > Bacillati > Bacillota > Bacilli > Caryophanales > Anoxybacillaceae > Geobacillus > Geobacillus sp. CX412. The sequence goes on along the minus strand of NZ_CP103461.1, from coordinate 2,330,182 downwards.
AGTTGCGCAAACGCCGCCAATGTATTCCGCGGTAAAAGTGAAAGGAAAGAAACTATACGAATATGCGCGTGCGGGCATTGAAGTCGAGCGGCCGACTCGCATTGTGACGATCCATGAACTAACATTGCTTGATGAAAGAGACGCGTTTGCAGGAGACATCGTTTCGTTTCGTTTTCGTGTCACTTGCAGCAAAGGTACATATATTCGTACATTAGCAGTGATGATCGGCGAACGTCTTGGCTACCCAGCCCATATGTCCGACCTTGTTCGTACTGCATCCGGTCCATTTTCCTTGCAAGATTGCGTCACATTTGAACAATTAGAGCAGTACATAGAGAGCGGCCAACTGAAGTCGATTTTACTGCCGATTGGCAAAGCACTTTTTCATTTGCCGAAATATGAAATAAATGATAAAGTAGCAGAGAAAGTAAAAAACGGAGCAATATTGCCGCTTCCAGCTTTTTTACAGTCGCTCGAGGGACCGGTATTAATGATAAGCAAGCAAAGAGAGGCACTTGCCCTTTATATAAAACATCCTACTAAACCTCACTTAATGAAACCGTTAAAAGTACTTCGATGATAAGGAAAGTTGCAAAAAAACAGAAGGTGATTAAAGAAAATGAAAACATTGTTTATTTCGCATCCCCATCATATAAAAAAAGAAAAGCTGCCCCCTACTGTTATGGCGCTTGGCTATTTTGACGGCATTCATCTTGGGCACCAAGAAGTGATTCGCACAGCAGTGAAAATCGCGGCGGAGAAAGGATATAAAAGCGCGGTAATGACGTTTCATCCCCATCCTTCTGTCGTGCTTGGAAAAAAGGAAAAACACATTCATTTGATTACGCCGCTAAAGAAAAAAGAACAGCTAATTGCCAAACTTGGCGTCGATTTTTTATATATCGTTGAGTTTACTCCTGCGTTTGCACAATTGTTTCCACAACAATTTGTGGATCAGTATATTATCGGTTTTCATGTGAAACACGTTGTTGCCGGCTTTGATTTTACTTACGGGCGTCTTGGAAAAGGAACAATGGAGACATTGCCATTTCATTCGCGTGATCAATTTACGCAGACGGTGGTTCCAAAATTGAGCTTTGCTGGAGAGAAAATAAGCTCCACTTATGTTCGAAAGTTGCTGAAAAACGGAGAGGTAGAGCAACTGCCGCGCTTGCTCGGCCGCTTTTATGAAGTGGAAGGAACGGTTGTTAACGGCGAACGTCGCGGAAGAACAATTGGATTTCCAACGGCAAATATTGCGTTAAATGATGATTATTTATTGCCGGCCGTTGGTGTATATGCCGTGAAAGTAAAAATCGGGACGGACGTATTTGAAGGGGTGTGCAATGTTGGATATAAACCGACTTTTCACTCTACCCGTGAAGGCATGCCGAATATCGAGGTGCACATTTTCGATTTTGCGGAAGACATTTATGGGGAAACGATGACGATTGAGTGGCATATGCGCTTAAGAAGTGAGCAAAAATTTGAGAGCGTGGATGAATTAATTGCGCAAATCAAGCGGGATAAAGAAAAAGCGCAAGCATACTTTCGCAATTTCACCGAAAACACTTGCATTTTATCGCAAAAAGAGGTATTCTAATGAATGTATGCAAAATAACCATTGCTTGGCAAGTCGAGTCACCGACGCTTGCTAGGTAATTGGGGTTTATAAACGAGGAGGTGAATAAGGATGGCATTAACACAAGAGCGTAAAAGAGAAATTATCGAGCAGTTTAAAATTCATGAGAACGATACAGGTTCTCCGGAAGTGCAAATTGCTATCCTTACAGAGCAAATCAACAATTTAAATGAACATTTACGCGTTCATAAGAAAGACCATCATTCGCGTCGCGGATTGCTTAAAATGGTCGGTAAACGTCGCAATTTATTGACTTATTTACGCAATAAAGATATTGCGCGCTATCGTGAATTAATTAACAAACTTGGATTACGTCGATAAAAAAAAGCGGGAGCATTCCCGCTTTTTTGCTAGTTATATAAGCGATTTTTCGCTATGATTAATAAATAGGAACTGATACATTGCCAATGATTCGTCCATACTAACAGTATATACATTCGTTTATTTTCGATTTGTACATAGAGAGGAGTACTCGTTTATATGGAGCAAGAAAAACGCATTTTTTCCATAGACTGGGCTGGACGGCCGCTTGTCGTGGAAATTGGCCAATTAGCGAAACAAGCGAATGGAGCGGTATTAGTCCGTTATGGCGACACAGTGGTATTAAACACAGCAACGGCATCAAAAGAAGCAAAAAACGTCGACTTTTTTCCACTAACGGTCAACTATGAGGAGCGTCTTTATGCGGTTGGTAAAATTCCGGGAGGATTTATTAAGCGGGAAGGACGTCCTAGTGAAAAAGCGATTTTAGCAAGCCGTTTAATTGACCGGCCAATTCGTCCATTGTTTGCGGAAGGATTCCGCAATGAAGTGCAAATCGTTTCGATGGTCATGAGTGTAGACCAAGATTGTTCTCCGGAAATGGCGGCGTTATTCGGTGCGTCACTTGCCTTAACGATTTCGGATATTCCGTTTGAGGGACCGATTGCCGGTGTTACAGTCGGCCGTGTGGATGGAGAGTTTGTGATTAATCCGACTGTCGAACAATTGGAAAAAAGCGATATTCATCTTGTTGTTGCCGGCACGAAAGACGCGATTAATATGGTCGAAGCTGGAGCGGACGAAGTGCCGGAAGAAGTGATTTTAGAAGCGATTATGTTCGGACATGAAGAAGTAAAACGGCTGATCGCTTTCCAAGAGGAAATCGCCGCCCAAGTAGGCAAAGAAAAAATGGAAGTAGTTCTTTATGAGCTTGATCCTCAACTAGAAGCAGAAATTCGCCAACTGGCGGAAGAGGATATTAAACGAGCTGTTCAAGTGCCAGAAAAATTGGCGCGTGATGCAGCAATTGAGGAAGTAAAAGCTAGTGTCATCGCAAAATACGAAGAACAAGAAGCAGATGAAGAAACATTAAAACAAGTAAATGAAATTTTGCATAAACTTGTTAAAGAAGAAGTGCGGCGGCTTATTACCGAAGAAAAAATACGTCCGGACGGCCGTAAGATTGACGAAATTCGGCCTCTCTCCTCTGAAGTCGGCGTATTGCCGCGCACGCACGGTTCAGGGCTGTTTACGCGCGGACAGACGCAAGTGCTTAGTGTTTGTACGTTAGGAGCGCTTGGCGATGTACAAATATTGGACGGGCTTGGTATTGAAGAAACGAAACGGTTTATGCACCACTATAACTTCCCGCCATTTTCGGTTGGCGAAACAGGACCGATGCGCGGGCCAGGCCGCCGTGAAATTGGACACGGAGCGCTTGGAGAACGAGCGTTAGAACCGGTCGTTCCATCTGAAAAAGAATTTCCATATACCATTCGCCTTGTTTCCGAAGTGCTAGAATCGAACGGTTCGACATCTCAAGCTAGCATTTGTGCAAGCACGCTCGCGATGATGGATGCAGGTGTCCCGATTAAAGCACCGGTAGCGGGAATCGCGATGGGACTTGTGAAAAACGATGACAATTATACGATTTTGACAGATATTCAAGGCATTGAAGACCATCTCGGAGATATGGATTTTAAAGTAGCGGGTACGGCAAAAGGCGTCACCGCTTTGCAGATGGATATTAAAATTAAAGGCTTATCTCGTGAAATATTAGAAGAAGCGCTCCAGCAAGCGAAAAAAGGTCGTATGGAAATTTTAGAACATATGATGCAAACGATCCGCGAGCCGCGCAAAGAGTTGTCGAAATACGCTCCGAAAATTTTAACGATGCAAATTAATCCAGAAAAAATTCGCGAAGTCATCGGCCCAAGCGGAAAACAAATTAATAAAATTATTGATGAAACCGGCGTAAAAATTGATATCGAACAAGATGGAACAATTTTCATCTCGTCTGTCAACGAAGCGATGAACCAAAAGGCGAAGCAGATTATCGAAGATATCGTTCGCGAAGTCGAAGTCGGGCAAATTTATTTGGGTAAAGTGAAGCGCATTGAGAAATTTGGGGCATTTGTTGAATTGTTCAACGGCAAAGACGGTCTCGTTCATATTTCCGAATTAGCAGAAGAGCGTGTCGGAAGAGTGGAAGATGTCGTTTCGATCGGCGATGAAATTTTAGTAAAAGTAATGGAAATTGATAAACAAGGACGCGTTAATTTATCGCGAAAAGCAGTATTGCGCGAGAAAAAGGAAAAAAAAGGCAAACGTCCGGAACGGCATAGAATGAAGCCTTAGGATTTCGCTCCTTAAGGCTTCTTTGTTGTGGGGGAAAGTTCTATCTTGTCCCTTCTTCACATATTTGTAGTATAAAAGGAGGGACAGATGTGAACAGAAATTATACCCGCTATTTATCGGTGGCGATTATGTTTTTCTTTGTTTGGGTCATCATCAATCAGCCACCAGTGAGCCAATATATTACCGTTTTTTCACAAAAAGGGAATATTATGGCTATGAAAGGAGCCGATAAGCTCTATGCAGAAATTGTAGAAAAAGCAAAACAGTATGAAATTCCCCCACAAGATGCGGTCATCGATCGAGTATGGAAAGCAACGCCTGGTTATAACGGATTAAAAATCGATGTGCAAGCTTCGTATGAAAATATGAAAAAGGAAGGAAAGTTTGATGAACGGAAGCTTGTGTACAAACAAGTTCCTCCACGTGTTCATTTAGGAGATTTGCCGCCAGCACCGATTTATCGGGGACATCCGGATAAACCGATGGTCGCATTTCTCATCAATGTGGCATGGGGAAATGAGTATATTCCGAAAATGCTCGATATTTTAAAAAAGCATAACGTGAAGGCAACGTTTTTTTTGGAAGGGCGTTGGGTAAAAAATCATCCTGATATGGCAAAAATGATTGTAGATGCTGGTCACGAAATAGGAAATCATTCATATAGCCATCCTGACTTTAAGTCGCTAGATAATGAAAAAATCCGCAAGGAACTAGTCAAAACGAACGAAATCATCGAAGCGACAACCGGGGTGAAATGCAAATGGTTTGCTCCTCCAAGCGGGAGCTATCGTGATGATGTCGTGAAAATCGCCGCTGATTTAGATATGAAAACAATTATGTGGAGCGTCGATACAATTGATTGGCAAAAACCGTCTCCATCTGTTATAGTGAGACGGGTAATGTCCAAAGTTCATCCCGGTGCAATGATTTTGATGCATCCAACGCTATCAACTGCCGAGGCGCTTGATCCGCTTATTATTTCGATTCAGCAAAAAGAATATGAAATTGGTAATGTGTCTACATTATTAGACGAAAAGAGAATTGTACAAAAATAGGAGGAACGTGATGTTGATTAATAAATATACTTGCAAAAACGGAGTACGAATCGTGCTAGAACAAATTCCGACAGTGCGTTCTGTCGCGATCGGGATATGGATTGGAACAGGTTCACGCAATGAGACGGAGCAAAATAATGGAATTTCACACTTTTTAGAACATATGTTCTTTAAAGGGACAAAAACGCGCACGGCAAGAGAGATTGCCGAAGCGTTTGACAGTATTGGCGGTCAAGTAAATGCGTTTACTTCTAAAGAATATACTTGCTATTATGCCAAAGTATTAGATGAGCATGCATCATTTGCTCTCGAAATGTTAGCAGATATGTTTTTCCATTCTACTTTTGTTGATGAGGAATTACAAAAGGAGAGAAATGTCGTACTAGAAGAAATTAGAATGTATGAAGATACACCGGATGATATTGTTCATGATTTATTAAGCAAAGCTTGCTATGCGAATCATCCGCTTGGTTATCCAATTTTAGGAACGGAAGAAACGCTGCGCACGTTTACGAGCGATTCGTTGCGCGGATATATGGCTGATTATTATACTCCGGATCGTGTCGTTATTTCCATTGCCGGTAATGTTGACGAAAGTTTTGTTCAGCAAGTGGAAAGCTATTTTGGTTCTTTCACGGCAAAACAAAAAGCTAGCGAATCACCAGCGCCGTTATTTCAGCCGCAAAAATTAGTGCGGCAAAAAGATACGGAACAAGCGCATTTATGTATCGGATTCAACGGGCTTCCTGTCGGCCATCCGGATATTTACACATTAATTATTTTAAATAATATTTTAGGTGGCAGCATGAGCAGTCGTCTTTTCCAAGAGGTCCGTGAACAGCGCGGTTTAGCATACTCGGTCTTTTCTTATCACTCTTCTTACCAAGATAGTGGATTACTAGCGATTTATGCCGGAACAGGCAACAATCAGCTTGATTTGTTATTTGAAACGATACAAGAAACGATCGATGCATTAAAAGAAGATGGAATTACTGAAAAAGAACTAAAAAACAGTAAAGAACAAATGAAGGGAAGTTTAATGTTAGGTTTAGAAAGCACAAATAGCCGGATGAGCCGCAACGGCAAAAACGAATTGTTGCTTGGGCGCCATCGTTCTCTTGATGAAATTATTGAGGAAATTAATAGCGTAACCGTGGAAAAAGTGAATGAACTTGCACGTTGTATTTTTAATGAAGATTATGCGCTTGCCTTAATTAGTCCAAGCGGTCAATTACCGAACCGAATCAGTTCGTAAGCAAGTTGATAGCAACATCGTTGTGCGAAAATGCCTGCTAAAATGCAGGCATTTTTTTATTTTCCTCATCTTACAATAATAGAAAGAAAAGAAAGGAGGAGAACGCGGTGAGGTTAAGCGAGTTAAGCGGCAAAGAAATTGTGGATGCAAGACGCGCCGAACGGCTAGGGGTGCTAGGACAGACGGATTTGGAAATCAATGAGCAAACTGGGCAAATTCAAGCATTGCTCATTCCGACAGGAAAATGGTTTGGATTTCGGAAAGAGGGGAACGAAATTCGCGTTCCGTGGAAATATATAAAAAAAGTTGGTACGGATATGATTATTATCGATTTTCCGGATGAATGATCAAGAGTGCATGTGATCGCCAAAGGCGGTCACTTTTTTCTTTTAAACTGGAGATATTCACCTACAATTCCTTTTTTACATAAGATGTGAAAAGAAATAAAGCTAAAATATAAGTTTCGCATAAAGAAGGTGAGCATACACGATGATGCTAACAGGCATGCATATTGCCATTATAGGTGGGGACGCAAGGCAATTAGAAGTCATACGCAAATTAATTGAGCTAGATGTGAAATTGTCTTTAGTTGGCTTTGATCAATTAGCGCATCATTTTACGGGAGCGACAAAGTTGAGAATAGATGAAGTCGATTTCGCCGATTTAGATGCGATTATTTTGCCGGTTCACGGAACAACTCCGGATGGAAAAGTAAATACCGTGTTTTCGCATGAACCAATTCCCTTTACAGAAGAAATGATGTTAAAAACACCGAAGCATTGCACGGTCTATTCCGGGATTAGTAATAGCTACTTGGACAATTTAATGAAAACCGTCGACCGCAAATATGTTCAATTATTTGAACGCGACGATGTAGCGATTTATAACTCGATTCCAACCGCAGAGGGAACGATCATGATTGTCATTCAGCATACCGATTTTACGATTCATGGTTCTCGCGTAGCGGTCCTTGGGCTTGGGCGCGTCGGCATGACGGTTGCACGTACATTTGCTGCACTTGGTGCAAAAGTGAAAGTAGGGGCACGCCGCTCGGAGCATCTGGCCCGCATTACAGAAATGGGTCTTACCCCGTTTCATCTCAATGATTTAGAAAAAGAAGTGCAGGATATCGATATTTGCATTAATACCGTTCCGCATTTAATCGTAACGGCAAGTGTCATCGCAAAAATGCCGGCGCATACGCTTATCGTTGATTTAGCTTCAAAGCCTGGCGGCACCGATTTTCGTTACGCCGAAAAGCGTGGAGTAAAAGCGATCCTCGCACCAGGGCTGCCGGGAGTTGTTGCGCCAAAAACAGCAGGGCAAATTATCGCAAATGTTCTTTCACAACTATTATATACAGATTAGAAAAAAGAAAGGGGAATGTGTAAATGAGTTTAAAAGGAAAGCGAATCGGATTTGGGTTGACAGGTTCTCATTGCACGTATGACGCGGTCATGCCGGAAATTGAAAAATTAGTAAACGAAGGAGCGGAAGTATTGCCAATTGTTACGTATACGGTAAAAACGACAAACACTCGCTTTGGCGAAGGAGAAGAATGGGTGAAGAAGCTAGAAGAAATAACAGGAAACGAAGTGATTGATACGATTGTCAAAGCAGAGCCGCTCGGTCCGAAAATTCCTCTTGATTGTATGGTTATTGCCCCACTGACAGGAAACTCGATGAGCAAACTTGCTAACGCGATGACAGATTCGCCTGTATTAATGGCAGCAAAGGCAACGATGCGTAATCACCGCCCGGTTGTTCTTGGCATTTCCACGAATGATGCGTTAGGATTAAATGGGGTAAACTTAATGCGCCTAATGGCGGCGAAAAATATTTATTTTATTCCGTTTGGCCAAGACGCCCCGCATACAAAACCGAATTCGATGGTGGCAAAAATGTCGCTGTTGCATGATACGGTCCTCGCCGCATTAGAATGAAGACAGCTTCAGCCGGTCATTATTGAAAAATTCCGGGATCAATAAGCAATCGATAGAAAACTCACTCCTATGCATAAAAATTTTCACTCCTTTAAAGTGGAATATGGTAAAATAAAAACTATAAATTTACCAATGTGATTGAGTGACTATGCGGAAGGAGAATGGTTCATGGAACAAAGACGTTTTCATGTTGCAGTCGTAGGAGCAACTGGCGCAGTTGGCCAACAAATGGTGCAAACGCTCGAAAATAGAAATTTCCCAGTCGGAAAGCTGACATTATTATCATCAGAACGTTCAGCAGGAAAAAAAATGCGCTTTCGCGGCGAAGAAATCGAAGTGCAAGCCGCAAAACCGGAAAGCTTTGAAGGGGTGGATATCGCCCTGTTTAGTGCAGGCGGATCTGTCTCCAAAGCATTGGCACCGGAAGCGGTCAAACGCGGGGCAATCGTGATCGATAACACGAGCGCGTTTCGTATGGAAGAAAACGTCCCGCTCGTTGTCCCTGAAGTGAACGAAAATGATTTAACATGGCATAATGGCATTATCGCCAATCCGAACTGTTCAACGATCCAAATGGTCGTTGCGCTTGAACCGATTCGCCAAGCGTTCGGTCTAAAAAAAGTGATCGTTTCCACGTATCAAGCTGTATCCGGCGCCGGGGTGCAGGCGATTGAGGAATTAAAGGCGCAATCGAAAGCGGTGTTAAACGGTGAGCCGGTGACACCGGAAATTCTGCCAGTAAAATCGGACCGTAAACATTATCAAATTGCTTTTAATGCCATCCCGCAGATTGATAAATTCCAAGAAAACGGCTTTACATTTGAAGAAATGAAAATGATCAATGAAACGAAAAAAATTATGCATATGCCGGAGCTGCAAGTGGCAGCAACATGTGTGCGCATCCCGGTCATTAGCGGCCATTCGGAATCCGTATATATTGAAATTGAAAAAGATGGGGTCAGTGCAGACGACATTAAAGCGGTATTAAAAGATGCTCCGGGTGTCATTTTACAAGATGACCCAAGCGAACAAGTATATCCAATGCCAGTTGATTGTGTTGGCAAATACGATGTGTTTGTCGGACGAATTCGCAAGGATTTAGATCATGACCGGGCGTTCCATTTATGGGTCGTATCTGATAATTTACTAAAAGGCGCGGCATGGAATTCCGTGCAAATTGCGGAAAGTTTAATTAAACTAGGGATTGTAAAATAAATAGAGAAGCGAATTACATCGAGGTGTTAACATGAAAATCATTGTTCAGAAGTTTGGCGGCACATCCGTCCGTGACGAACGAGGGCGTGATTTTGCACGCAAGCATATTGAAAAAGCGCTTGAAGACGGCTATAAAGTAGTTGTTGTCGTCTCGGCGATGGGGCGAAAAGGAGAACCGTATGCGACGGATACGCTCCTTAGCCTCATCGGCGGGGCTAACAATTATGTCACGAAGCGCGAACAAGATATGCTAATGGCGTGCGGTGAAATTATTTCTAGCGTTGTTTTTACGAATCTATTAAATAAGCATGGAATAAAAGCAACTGCGTTTACTGGCGCGCAAGCAGGTTTCCGAACGAACGATGATTATACGAATGCGAAAATTATCGAAATGCGGTGCGAACGCCTGCTTAAAGCATTGAACGAATACGATGTCGTTGTCGTTGCTGGCTTTCAAGGCGCGACAGAAAATGGCGATATTACAACGCTTGGGCGCGGCGGAAGCGATACGTCTGCGGCGGCGCTTGGTGCGGCGTTAAACGCCGAATGGGTCGATATTTTTACCGATGTCGAAGGGGTGATGACTGCAGACCCGCGCATTGTCGAAAACGCCCGTCCGCTCGATGTCGTCACGTATACGGAAATTTGCAATATGGCCTATCAAGGGGCAAAAGTGATTCATCCACGCGCTGTTGAAATTGCGATGCAGGCAAAAGTGCCGTTGCGCGTTCGTTCAACGTATTCCGATTCTTTAGGAACGCTTGTTACATCTGCTATTCGTTCGAAAAAAGGAAGCGATGTAAAAGAGCGGTTAGTCACTGGCATTACTTATGTTTCCAATATTACGCAAATTAAAGTACAGGCGAAAGAGGGACATTATGAATTGCAGTCCGATGTTTTTAAGGCGATGGCGAATGAAGGAATTAGCGTCGACTTCATTAACATCTCGCCAAACGGTGTTGTTTATACGGTTTCTGGTGAAATGACAGAGCGAGCGGTCGCTGCCCTTCGCCGTATTGGTTATGAACCGATCGTTACACCAGGATGTGCGAAAGTATCTACAGTCGGAGCAGGGATTGCTGGAGTCCCTGGAGTGACGGCAAAAATCGTTACGGCTCTTTCTGAGCAAGGAATTCAAATTTTACAATCAGCCGATAGCCATACGACCATTTGGGTATTAGTGAAAGAGGAAGATATGAAAAAAGCGGTGAACGCGTTGCATGATGCATTCCATCTTTCCGAGGAATCGGCGGAAGAGTACGATTTAAAATTGGAGTGAGGAGTGAGGGTATTGATCCAATTTGGCAAAATCGTGACAGCGATGGTAACGCCGTTTGATCATAAAGGAAATATCGATTTTGCAAAAACGACCAAGCTTGTCGATTATTTGCTCGAAAACGGAACAGATTCGCTCGTTGTTGCCGGAACGACAGGCGAATCGCCAACATTAACAACGGAAGAAAAAGTTGCTTTATTCCGTCACGTTGTTTCGGTTGTGAACGGGAGAGTTCCAGTTATTGCTGGGACTGGAAGCAACAATACACACGCATCGATTGAGTTGACGAAGAAAGCGGAAGAAGCTGGCGTCGATGCGGTAATGTTAGTAGCGCCGTATTATAATAAACCGAATCAAGAAGGGTTATATCAACACTTCAAAGCGATTGCCGAAAGCACGTCGCTTCCGGTGATGCTCTATAATATTCCTGGACGTTCTGTTGTGAACATGTCTGTTGACACGGTTGTTCGTTTATCGGAAATTCCAAACATCGTTGCTATAAAAGATGCGAGCGGCAATTTAGATACGATGACGGAAATAATCGCCCGGACGAGAGAGGATTTTCTGCTTTACAGCGGTGACGATAACATCACCCTTCCGGTATTGGCGATTGGCGGTGCCGGCGTTGTGTCTGTTGCCTCTCATATTATTGGCAATGAAATGCAACAAATGATTGCTGCTTTCGAAGCAGGGGAACTTGCCAAAGCGGCAAAACTGCATCAAAAGCTGTTGCCAATTATGAAAGGGTTATTTGCAGCGCCAAATCCTGTACCGGTAAAAACGGCGCTGCAGTTAAAAGGATTAGACGTTGGTTCTGTTCGTCTGCCGCTTGTCCCGCTTACCGAACAAGAGCGCATCGAGCTAATGAATTTATTAAATACATTATAAAAGCCAAAAGGAAAACCAATCCGCATAGGCGGATTGGTTTTTTGCTGTTATAAAGCGCTTCATAAATCATCTTGTATTCAAAATCTCCCATCAGTTATAATAAAATCAAGTGACTTTGAGCGGGTTAGTATCATCATAGGAGGACGTGACATTGAAAACGAAACAAGTAGAGAAAATAAGGATTTTTTCCCTTGGGGGAGTCGGGGAAATCGGTAAAAACATGTATGTGGTCGAGCTGGATGACGACATTTTTGTGATCGACGCCGGCGTCATGTTTCCTGAGGACGAGATGCTTGGGATTGACAAAGTGATTCCTGACATTAGCTATCTCATTGAACGCCAAGATCGCATTAAAGCAATTTTTTTAACCCACGGGCATGAGGAACATATTGGCGCCATTGCTTACGTGTTGAAAAAGATTACGGCGGTGCCGGTGTACGGAACAAAGCTTACGTTAGGATTGGCAGAATCGATTTTGAAGGAACAGGGGATTACAAACGCAAAACTAATCGAAATTCGCTCCGATTCGGAAATTTTGTTTGATAAAGCAAAAGTGACGTTTTTCCGAACGATTCATAGCATCCCTGATTCGGTTGGGATTAGCATTCATACATCCCAAGGCGCCATTGTCTATACGAGCGACTTTAAATTTGACCAGACTCCATATGGCAAAAATCGAGCCGATTTAGGGAAAATGGCGCAGATTGGCGAACAAGGAGTGCTTTGCCTATTATCCGATAGTACGAATGCGGAAAGACCGGGTTATACGGGATCGGACACGCTTGTAGCCCAGGAAATTGCCGATGTTATTTATAACGCGAATGGTCGGGTTTTTGTTGCTTGCTATGCGTCGAACATCACCAGAATTCAACAAGTATTACATGCGGCAAAAATGTACGGACGGAAGGTAGCGGTTGTAGGGAAAACGTTGCATAAAGTGATGGATATTGCTGTTCGGCTTGGATATTTACATCTTCCGGAAAAAGTGACTATTTCCATCCATGACATTGACCGCTATGATGACAAGGAACTTATTATTTTAACAACAGGCGGGCATGGCCAACCGATGAGCGCATTGGCCCGTATGGCTAAACAAGTACACAAGCAGGTCAACATAAAAGAAGGAGATACTGTCATTGTTGCGGCATCGGTGATGCCTGGATATGAATTAGTATTTTCAAAAACCATTGATGCACTGTATCGTGCCGGAGCGAACGTCATTTACCGCGAGAGAAAAGTGCACGTGTCTGGACACGCATGCCAAGAAGAATTGAAGCTAATGCTTAATTTAATGAAACCGAAATATTTTATTCCTGTTCATGGCGAATATCGTATGCAAAAAGCACACGCTAATCTTGCAAAAGCGGTTGGCATCTCCGAAGATAGGACGTTTTTGATTGACAAAGGTGATGTCATTGAATTTCGCAATGGAGTAGCGCGTCCTGGAGGAAAAGTTCCGTACGGCAACATTTTGATTGATGGTCTTGGCATAGGCGATGTTGGCAACATTGTTTTAAGAGACCGGCGTCTTCTTTCGCAAGATGGGATTTTAATTGTTGTCGTTACATTGAGCAAAGAGTCAAAAAAAATTATCGCTGGACCGGAAATTATTTCGCGTGGTTTTGTCTATGTCAGAGAATCAGAATCATTGCTTGATGAAGCAACAAAAATCGTTGCAAATATTGTGAATAAATGCTTGCAAACCTATATGATCGAATGGTCGTCATTAAAATCAAACATTCGCGAAGCATTGAGCCAATTTTTATTTGAAAAAACAAAACGAAAACCGATGATTTTACCAATTATTATGGAAGTATAATACAATCATGCTCAAAGTCAACGAACATGCCGATAGGAAATTCCTATCGGCATTTTTCTTTTCCAACTCGAGCATACTATATGTATGACGGAAAGAAAGGAGAATATGCATGGAAAAAGAGCGTTACATACAATCGGAATCAGAAGAAAACCAAGAAACGAAAGAGGAACAAGTAACAGCGGCGATTCAACAGCTAGGTCAAACAAACATTCCGCAAATGACGCCGGATACAAACATTCATTGTTTAACGATTGTCGGGCAAATTGAGGGACATATTCAACTTCCACCGCAAAATAAAGCGACGAAGTACGAACATGTTATTCCACAAATTGTCGCCATTGAACAAAATCAAAATATTGAAGGCCTGCTCGTTATTTTAAATACGGTAGGCGGAGATGTAGAAGCAGGATTAGCGATTGCGGAAATGCTTGCGTCCTTATCGAAACCGACCGTTTCTATCGTATTAGGAGGCGGTCATTCGATTGGTGTGCCGATTGCGGTTTCTTGTGATTATTCATTTATTACCGAAACGGCAACGATGACGATTCACCCTGTTCGATTGACTGGGCTGGTCATTGGCGTTCCGCAAACATTTGAATATTTGGATAAAATGCAAGAGCGAGTTGTTCGCTTTGTTACAAAACATTCCAAAATTACGGAAGAAAAATTTAAGGAACTTATGTTTTCCAAAGGGAATTTAACGCGTGATATCGGCACCAATGTTGTCGGCCCTGATGCGGTAAAATACGGACTTATTGATGAAGTCGGCGGCGTTGCTCAAGCGATGAACAAATTGCGCGAATTAATTGAACTGAACAAATCAGGGGAAAGGAAGATTGTCCAATGATTTTATATACGATCATGCCGGAACATCTTATCTTCCAAACTGCCAAGGAAGAATACGAAAAACGAACAATGGTATACTATGATGGAATTCCATTTCTTGTACAAAAAACGGAAACCAATGAATATGAAATTGTTCAAAATTTAAGTACGAATCCGCTTCATTTTTTAGAACAAAAATATGCACCAGGAACGAGATTTACGATTTCTTCCACAACATCGTAATGAATTCCATGTCCATTCGTGATATAATAATAAACAAACGGAAAAAAGCAGCCAAGTATGGCTGCTTTTTTCCAATCTTTCAGTTTGTTTATTGGAGTGAATAGTTGTGGCAAAACGGAAACGACAGAAAAAATCAAGACGGCCAAAGCAGTCAAAGCAACATTGGAAAGAAGCGTTTCAATTTGAATTGCTTGGTCTTACGATGTTAGCGATTTCCGTCATCGCGATGGCGCGTCTTGGGCTAGTTGGAAAGACGCTCGTATTTATTGCGCGTTTTTTCTTTGGAGAATGGTATATGCTGCTGTTTGTAGCCTTATTTATATTGTCGTTTTATATCATTTGGAAGCGTGCATGGCCTTCGTTTACTCATCGCATTCTTCTCGGTTTATATATTATCGTTTCCGCGCTTTTATTACTAAGTCACGAAACGTTATTCGATTTATTGTCCCGACGCGGGCAATTTGACCCTAGCATCATTCGAACAACATGGGAGTTGTTTTGGAACGAAGTGCGGGGAGAATCGGCGAATACTGATTTAGGCGGCGGGATGGTCGGGGCGTTTTTCTTCGCGGCAAGCTATCAATTATTTGATGAACTTGGAACAAAATGGATTTGTTTTTTTCTTTTTATCATCGGGGCCGTTTTTATTACCGGAAAATCATTGAGTGAAACAGTGGGAAAAGTGGTGATCATAATCGCTTCTTTTCTCAAGGAGCAATGGCTGGCGTTTGTTGCGGATATAAAACAGTGGGGCGGTAAAAAGCAGGGACGAAAACGGCAAAAAACAAGAACTCCACAACCCGACAAGCAACATGACAGCACAGAAGAGGAGCCGATCATACAAGAAGGAGAAACGCTCTCTCCTCCGCCGATTATTTCTGATTTTACTGCCGCGCGTTCGAATGAGATAGAACAAGAACGAGAGCAGGAAAACGCAGAAGACATTGAGGAAGAGGCGTCTGGGCCGTTAGCGTTTTCGGAAATGGAAAATATTGATTATCAACTTCCGCCTCTTGAACTGCTCCATCTTCCAAAACAATCAAACCAAGCGAAAGATCATGCAAACATTTATGCAAATGCGCGCAAGCTGGAAAAAACATTTCAAAGCTTCGGTGTAAAGGCGAAAGTAACCCAAGTTCATCTTGGCCCTGCAGTAACGAAATATGAAGTATATCCGGACGTAGGGGTGAAGGTAAGCAAAATTGTTAGTTTGAGCGACGACCTTGCCCTTGCGCTAGCTGCAAAAGACATTCGTATTGAAGCGCCGATTCCCGGAAAATCCGCGATCGGCATTGAAGTTCCAAATGAAGAAATTGCGACCGTTTCTTTAAGAGAAGTGTTAGAAGCGATCGATCATTACAAACATGAAGCGAAACTATTAATTCCGCTAGGCCGTGACATCTCTGGCGAAGTCGTTGCAGCTGAGCTTAACAAAATGCCGCATTTATTAATTGCCGGGGCAACGGGAAGCGGGAAAAGTGTGTGCATTAATGGAATTATCGTAAGCTTGCTTATGCGTACAAAGCCGCATGAAGTAAAATTAATGATGATTGACCCGAAAATGGTAGAATTAAGCGTGTATAACGGAATACCGCATTTGTTGGCTCCGGTTGTGACGAATCCGAAAAAAGCGTCACAAGCGTTAAAAAAGGTTGTTCAAGAAATGGAAAGAAGATATGAATTATTTTCACATACAGGCACACGAAATATCGAAGGGTATAATGAATACGTGCAGCGCCATAATCAAGAATCGGAAGGAAAACAGCCGCTTCTTCCTTATATTGTCGTTATTATTGATGAGCTGGCAGATTTAATGATGGTTGCTTCTTCCGATGTAGAGGATTCGATTACGCGCTTGGCGCAAATGGCGCGCGCGGCAGGAATTCATTTAATTATTGCGACACAGCGGCCTTCGGTTGACGTCATTACAGGTGTCATTAAAGCAAACATTCCGTCACGGATCGCTTTTAGCGTTTCTTCCCAAACCGATTCGCGGACTATTTTGGATATGGGGGGAGCGGAAAAACTGCTGGGCCGTGGCGATATGCTGTTTTTGCCGATGGGTGCTTCCAAACCGATTCGTGTCCAAGGAGCGTTTGTTTCCGATGAAGAAGTCGAAGAGGTTGTCGATTTTGTTATTTCCCAGCAAAAAGCACAATATTATGAAGAGATGATGGTCAGCGAAGAAAATAGTGAGAGCGAGGAATTTGACGATGAATTGTATGATGAAGCGGTTCGGCTTGTTGTAGAGATGCAAAGTGCTTCGGTTTCCATGCTGCAACGGCGCTTTCGCATCGGTTATAATCGTGCGGCTCGTCTCATAGATGCGATGGAGGCACGTGGAGTTGTTGGACCCTATGAAGGAAGTAAACCTCGCGCTGTACTTATTCCAAAAGAAAATGTAAAAACATCATAGGGGAGCAGGCAAACTTGTTGCCTGCTCTTTTAAAAAATATATCACATTGAAAACGTTATCAATCGTTTTTTTGCTTTTTTCGACAAAATTTTTATTTACTATTTATTTATCCCAAAAAAAATGGTATAGTAATCTCGAAGAGTCTACATGTCTAACGTCAGAGGTCTGATATCTGTTGAAATGAAAAATGGGGGATTTTTTCATGTCCATCAAGTCAGACAACCGTCACCTATATTTACAAGTGATTGATCGAATTAAGCGTGATATTGAAACAGGCGTGTATAAAGAAAAACAAAAGCTCCCATCGGAATTTGAATTAGCGAAACAACTAGGTGTCAGCCGTGCAACATTGCGTGAGGCATTGCGTGTTTTAGAGGAAGAAAACGTGATTATTCGCCGGCATGGTGTTGGAACGTTCGTCAATGCAAGACCGCTGTTTACATCGGGGATCGAGCAGTTAAGCAGCGTTACTGATATGATTCGGCAGGCAGGTCGAAAACCTGGAACGATTTTTTTATCTTCTTCCATTCAACAGCCAACGGAAGATGACATCCGGAGATTTCAATGTTCGGCGGACGATGACATTCTTTTGATTGAACGTGTCCGTACAGCTGACGGGGAGCCTGTTGTATATTGTATAGACAAAATTTTATGTAAATATTTACCAAAAGGAATTTCCTATGAGCAAGAATCCCTTTTTGAAAACTTACACAATCAGGCGAATCGCGATATTGCTTATGCTGTAGCTCGCATTGAACCGCTCGGTTACCATGAGAAAGTGTCGCCGATTTTGCAATGTGAGCCAGAAACTGCGCTTCTTGTGTTAAAGCAAATGCATTTTGATAAAAATGATGAGCCGATTTTTTATTCCATCAACTATTTCCGTTCTGACAAAATCAGCTTTCATGTACTTCGAAAACGCCTTAGTTTTTAAGGAGGTGACATCCATACATAGAAATATAGGGATGATTTTATAATAAGTAAGAAAGCACAACAATTTTTTTATGGATTAGGGGGTATTTTAATGAAAAAACGATTTGGACTCGCCCTTTCCCTTGTTTTAGCAGCAGGTACACTGTTAAGTGCATGCGGTGGACAAGGGGGGAATAATGCTGGTGACAAAGGCAAAGACACGTTTAGTGTTGCGATGGTAACAGACGTTGGCGGTATTGATGACAAATCTTTCAACCAATCTGCTTGGGAAGGTTTGCAAAAATTTGGAAAAGAGAATGGCTTGAAAAAAGGCCGAGGCGGTTATGATTATTTACAATCATCAAGCGATGCTGACTATCCGACAAACTTAAATAAGCTTGTGCGCAGCGACTTTGATTTGATTTATGGAATTGGATATTTAATGGGAGATGCAGTAAAAGAAGTTGCTGAACAAAACCCGAAAAAGCATTTTGCGATCGTTGACACGGTTGTTGAACAACCAAACGTAGCTAGCATTACGTTCAAAGAGCATGAAGGTTCATTCCTTGTTGGTGTCGTTGCCGGCTTAACAACAAAAACGAATAAAATCGGATTTATCGGCGGCATGGAAATTCCATTAATTGAGAAGTTTGAAAGCGGATTCCTTGCAGGAGTAAAAGCTGTTAATCCGAAAGCGAAAGTCGAAGTGCAATATGCCGGTGCGTTTGACCAAGCGGATAAAGGAAAAGCGATTGCATCAAGCATGTATGCTTCCGGAGTCGATGTCATTTATCATGCCGCTGGCGGAACAGGAAATGGTTTGTTCTCTGAAGCAAAAGACTTGAAAAAGAAAGATCCGAACCGTGAAATTTGGGTAATCGGTGTGGATAAAGACCAATCGCCTGAAGGTGTTGTGAAAGTTGGCGGCAAAACGTATAACGTTACATTAACATCGATGGTAAAACGTGTCGATGTGGCTGTATATGACTTGGCAAAACGAGCAAAAGATGGCGATTTCCCTGGCGGAAAAACGCTTGAATATGGTCTTCAAGAAGACGGGGTTGGCATTGCGCCTACACAAGACAACATTAAGCCGGAAGTGTTAAAAGCAGTCGATGAATGGAAGCAAAAAATCATCAAAGGCGAAGTAAAAGTTCCAATGACTCGCAAAGAATACAAACAGTTTGAAGCATCCTTAAAATAATTGAATAAAAAGGCTAGTGGTTACGCTAGCCTTTTTATTCGCAAAAAATCATAAAATGAAAGGCTGCAATCGGATATTGCATCCTTCCATTTTATGATTTTACCTTGCTTAAGTAAGGAGTGAATTTATTTGGAATATGTTATTGAAATGTTGAACATTCGAAAAGTGTTTGGCAATTTTGTCGCAAACGACAACATTACATTGCAGTTAAAAAAGGGGGAAATTCATGCGCTCTTAGGGGAAAACGGAGCAGGAAAATCGACGCTCATGAACGTGCTGTTTGGCCTTTATCAGCCGGATGGCGGCGAGATTCGCGTAAAGGGCCAAAAGGTAAACATTACTGATCCAAACGTTGCGAATGAACTTGGGATTGGCATGGTGCATCAACATTTTATGCTTGTTGATACGTTTACAGTCACGGAAAACATTATTTTAGGCAGTGAACCGAAAAAAGGCGGAATCATTGATATAAAGCGCGCAGAACAAGAAGTACGCGAACTGTCGGAACGGTACGGTCTTGCGGTAGACCCGACGGCGAAAATCGCTGATATTTCGGTTGGCATGCAGCAGCGCGTCGAGATTTTAAAAACGCTATATCGCGGGGCGGACATTTTAATTTTTGACGAACCAACGGCAGTGTTGACTCCGCAGGAAATACATGAACTGATTCAAATTATGAAAAAGTTGGTGAAAGAAGGAAAATCGATTATTTTAATTACCCATAAGTTAAAGGAAATAATGGAAGTATGCGATCGTGTCACCGTTATTCGCCGCGGAAAAGGAATCGCTACTTTAAATGTTTCAGAAACAAATCCAAATGAGCTTGCCTCTCTTATGGTCGGCCGCGAAGTGCAGTTTAAAACAGAAAAAAAACCAGCACAGCCAGGCAAACCAGTGCTGGAAATTAAAGATTTAGTCGTAAAAGACGCGCGCGGCGTGGCTGCCGTCAATCATTTAGACTTAACGGTGCATGCTGGAGAAATTGTGGGTATTGCAGGGGTAGACGGCAATGGGCAGACAGAACTGATTGAGGCGCTTACAGGGCTTGTTAAGGTGGAATCGGGATCGATTTTGTTGAACGGCCGCGATATTACGAACCTTCCGCCGCGAAAAATTACCGAAGCAGGCGTCGGCCATATCCCGCAGGATCGCCATAAACATGGCCTTGTTCTGGACTTTCCAATTGGGGAAAATATGGTGCTGCAAACATATTACAAATCCCCATATTCGAAACGCGGAATTTTAAATTTTAAAGCGATTTACGACAAAGCGCGTCAGCTTATTGCCGAATTCGATGTGCGCACGCCGGACGAATTTACGAAAGCGCGCGCCCTGTCTGGCGGGAACCAACAAAAAGCGATTATCGGCCGGGAAGTAGATCGAAATCCAGATTTGCTTATTGCCGCACAGCCAACACGCGGTCTGGATGTCGGGGCAATTGAATTTATTCATAAACGTTTAATTGAACAGCGTGATCAAGGAAAAGCGGTGCTTCTTGTTTCATTTGAGCTAGATGAAGTCATGAATGTAAGTGACCGTATTGCTGTTATTTACGAAGGAAAAATTGTTGCCATCGTTGATCCGAAAGAGACGACAGAGCAAGAACTCGGATTATTAATGGCGGGAAGTAAACGGAAGGAAGCAGGTGTGTCTTCATGAAGTTGAGTGAACTTAAAAAATTTTTTGTTTCCGCATCGTCTGCCTTTGTTGTTCCTGTATTGGCCGTATTGTTAGGGATGATTGTCGGTGCGGTTGTAATGATCGCAAGCGGTTATAATCCGCTCGCCGGATATTCGTCTCTTCTATACGGTGCATTTGGCGATCCATATTACATTGGAGAAACGATTCGACAAACGACACCTTATATTTTAGCAGGTCTTGCAGTTGCTTTTGCCTTCCGTACCGGTTTGTTTAACATCGGTGTAGAAGGTCAGCTTATTGTTGGCTGGCTTGCGGCGGTATGGGTCGGTGTATCGTTTGAACTTCCAAAGGTCATTCACCTGCCGATGGCGATTTTAGCGGCAGCGCTGGCAGGAGCGATATGGGCGCTCATTCCAGGGATTTTAAAGGCGTATTTAAGAGTCCATGAAGTGATTGTTACCATTATGATGAACTATATTGCCCTTCATGTGACAAACGCTATTATTCGCTCTGTTTTATCGGATGAAGGGTTTAAATCAAAGCCTGTGCATGAAAGCGCATCGCTTCGTTCGGAGTTTTTAGAATCCATTACGTATCACTCTTCCGTACATTATGGCATTATTTTCGCGATCATCGGTGCGGTCGTTATGTGGTTTCTTCTTGAAAAAACGACAAAAGGATTTGAACTGCGCGCTGTTGGGTTTAACCAGCATGCTTCTCAATATGCAGGAATGAATGTAAAAGCAAATATTATTTTGTCCATGATCATTTCTGGAGCATTCGCTGGAATCGCTGGGGCGATGGAAGGTCTCGGCACTTTCGGAAATATTTCCGTGAAAGCCGGTTTTACCGGTGTAGGATTTGATGGAATTGCTGTGGCGCTGATTGGCGGAAACAACGCATTTGGAATACTGCTATCAGCATTATTATTTGGCGCGTTGAAAGTTGGGGCGCTTGAAATGCCGTCAAGCGCTGGTGTGCCAACAGAACTAGTGGATATTATTATTGCACTCATTATTTTCTTTGTCGCGTCAAGTTATGTCATTCGTTTATTACTATCTCGTTTGAAAAAGGGGGCGGAATAAGTGAGCGTCTATGAAGTATTGCAAGTAATTATTCCTTCTGCCATTTTCTTTGCTGCTCCCCTTATTTTTACAGCGCTTGGCGGCGTATTTAGCGAACGATCCGGCGTTGTGAATATTGGTTTAGAAGGGTTAATGACCATTGGAGCATTTATTGGCATTGTTTTCAATTTAACGTTTGCTGATAAATTTGGAACGCTTACCCCATGGCTCGCTTTACTCGTTGCGATGGTTGTCGGCACCATTTTTTCGCTGTTTCATGCCGTTGCATCTATTTCGTTTCGCGCTGATCAAGTGGTTAGCGGTGTGGCGATTAACTTTTTAGCGCTTGGATTGTCGCTCTTTTTAGTCAAAAAAATATACGGAAAAGGGCAAACCGATCAGATTCAAGTTGGATTTGATAAAATAGACATTCCGGTATTAAGTGATATTCCAGTGATCGGGCCGCTCTTTTTCTCCAATATGTACATTCCATCATATTTGGCGATTATTTTGGCGTTTGTCGTATGGTATGTCATTTACAAAACGCCGTTTGGCCTTCGTCTTCGCGCAGTCGGTGAACATCCGATGGCAGCGGATACGATGGGAATTAATGTGACGAAAATGCGCTATATTGCCGTTATGATCAGCGGAGCGTTAGGTGGGCTTGGCGGTGCGGTGTATGCGATGATCATTTCGCGCGATTTCAGCCATGCGACGATTTCCGGGCACGGCTTTATGGCGCTTGCAGCGATGATTTTCGGAAAATGGCATCCGATTGGGGCGATGGGAGCTGCGTTGTTCTTTGGTTTGGCACAAAGTTTAAGTATAGTTGGAAAAACGCTTCCATTTTTAAAAGATGTACCGACGGTTTATTTGCTGATTGCTCCATATGTGCTAACGATTTTAGCGCTTGCCGGCTTTATCGGGCGCGCGGAAGCACCGAAAGCTTTAGGTACGCCTTATATTAAAGGAAAACGGTAAAAGACGTAATGAAAATCGTGAAAAAAGAACTCGATCGTAAAGTTCGAGTTCTTTTTTGCTTTTATTTGCATTTTATGTTTTGTGAAAGGTATATTGTTGATATGATGAACACAACAATAAAATATCGATAAGTTTACAAAGGAGGAGTTCGATTGATCAATGAAAAAATAACGACAATCCAAAACATGAACGTCCATACGATTCCGACCGATAAATATAAAACAAATACACTTGTATGGAAAATGAAAGCACCGCTTACAAAAGAAACGGTTACGTTACGCGCGCTTTTGCCGTATGTGCTTCAAAGCGGCACGGCGGAGTACCCAAGTGTAAAACAATTGCGCACATATTTAGATGAACTGTATGGCGCAACATTAAATGTGGATTTATCGAAAAAAGGCGAAAGCCATATTATTACGATTCGAATCGATGTGGCAAACGAAGTGTTTTTACAAGAGAAAATTCCGCTTCTTCGCAAAGCGCTCAAGCTGTTAAGCGATGTTGTTCTTCGTCCCGCTTTGCAAGACGGCCGGTTTGTCGATCACATTGTCGCACAAGAAAAGCGAGCGCTTAAGCAGCGTATTCAAGCCGTGTACGACGATAAAATGCGGTATGCCAACTTGCGGCTTATTCAGGAAATGTGCAAAGGAGAACCGTATGCCCTGCACGCGAATGGCGAGCTAGACGATGTGGATCGCATTACTGCAGAGCAGCTGTTTCAATATTATAAAAAAACGCTGGAAGAAGACGAAATCGATTTATACGTCATTGGTGATGTACAAGAAGAGACCGTATTGGAAGCAGTTGCATCGCATTTTTCACTGCCAAACCGCACGGTTCGCGCATCTGTGAGAGAAACAGTTTCAACTAAAACGCGCGATAAAGTAAATGAAGTGATCGAAAAACAAGATGTCAAACAAGGAAAATTGAACATCGGTTATCGGACGAACGTCACGTATGAAGACGATGACTATTACGCGCTCCAAATGTTTAATGGCATTTTTGGCGGTTTTTCTCATTCGAAATTGTTTATCAATGTTCGTGAAAAAGCAAGTTTAGCGTATTACGCCGCTTCGCGTTTAGAAAGCCATAAAGGGTTATTAATGGTGATGTCCGGCATCGAACCGTCCAATTATCAAAAAGCGTTGCAAATTATTGAAAAACAAATGGAAGCGATGAAAAACGGTGATTTTACCGATGAAGAAATCACGCAAACAAAAGCGGTTATTCGCAATCAATTGTTAGAAACGATCGATACGCCGCGCGGATTGGTGGAAGTGCTTTACCATAACGTTGTCTCAAAGCGGAAACGGCCAATTGAAGAATGGCTATCAGGTGCAGATCGCGTATCGCGGGAGGAAATCGTGCGCGTTGCAGGCAAGGTCGAGCTCGACACGATTTACTTCCTGACCGGAATGGAGGGAGCGGAATAATTATGGAGAAAATTGTATACGAACAGCTGCAAGAACAACTGTTTTATGAAAAAATGGAAAATGGTTTAGATGTGTACATTTTGCCAAAAAAAGGGTTTCATAAAACGTACGCAACGTTTACGACCAAATATGGATCGGTCGACAATCAATTCGTTCCGCTCGGAAAGACCGAGATGAAGCAGGTGCCGGATGGAATCGCTCACTTTTTAGAGCATAAACTGTTTGAAAAAGAAGATGGCGATGTGTTCCAGCAGTTCAGTAAACAAGGAGCATCCGCAAACGCCTTCACCACGTTTACGCGTACGGCCTACTTGTTTTCGAGTACAGCAAATGTGGAAAAAAATTTAGAAACGCTCATCGATTTTGTGCAAAGCCCATATTTTTCCGATCAAACGGTAGAAAAAGAAAAAGGAATTATCGGCCAAGAAATTCGCATGTATGATGACAATCCGGACTGGCGCGTTTATTTCGGCGTCATTGAAAGCTTGTATCAAAACCATCCGGTGAAAATTGATATTGCCGGTACGGTTGAATCCATTTCTCATATTACGAAAGAATTGTTATATGAATGTTACGAAACGTTTTACCATCCGAGCAATATGCTGCTTTTTATCGTCGGGCCGGTCGATGAACAAAAAATAATGCAGCAAATTCGCGATAACCAAGCAAAAAAATCGTTTCCGCAAGCTAGTGAGATTCAGCGCTTTGTGTACGATGAACCGAAAGAGAGAGCGGAAGAAAAGAAAGTCATTCCGATGCACGTGCAAACGAGTAAATGTCTTGTCGGAATCAAGGCGCCAACTGTTCACCCAGCCGGTAAAGAAAAATTAATTCATGAGTTAGCGTTCAATGTTTTGTTAGATTATTTATTCGGAAAAAGTTCGCCGCATTATGAACGGTTGTATCAGCTTGGGCTTATTGATGAAACATTTATGTACGATTATACAGAAGAGCGGGAATTTGGCTTTGCCATGGTCGGCGGGGATACGAGCGATCCAGATCGGCTTAGCGAAGAAGTGAAACAAATATTGTTGTCGTTTTCCGGTGATTCCATGACAGAATCAGAATTAGAGAGAGTGAAAAAGAAAAAAATCGGTGCGTTTTTACGCTCGCTTAACTCTCCAGAATATATCGCCAACCAGTTTACGCGATACGCATTTAACGAAGTAAGCTTGTTTGATGTTATTCCAGTATTACAATCATTAACGATCGAACAGATGGATCAAATTGCAAAACAATGTTTCCGCGAATCCCAAATTGCGGTATGCCAAGTTGTTCCAAAAGAAAGAAAGTAGCATCCTTCATTATGGAGGGTGCTTTTTTAGGGGGATTATCATGAAATATGCGCTTATTACTGGAGCAAGCGGAGGAATTGGGACAAGCATCGCCCGCCAACTTGCTTCTGATGGTTACGGGCTTTTTTTGCATTATCATCGCCGGTATGAACGAGTAGAAAAACTGAAAAACGAGTTAGCAAATGTCCATGTCATTCCTGTCCAAGCGGATCTTTCGGATGAAAATGGAGCAAGCATGCTTCTTTCTCAAATCAATCGTCCCATCGATGTCATTATTCATAATAGCGGAAACAGCTATTACGGTCTCATTACGGATATGAGCGATGAGCTTGTTAGGAAAATGGTTCAGCTTCATGTGACAAGTCCGATTTTATTGACGAAAAAACTACTGCCGCGGATGATTGCGAACAAGCGGGGAAACATCGTTGTTATTTCTTCGATTTGGGGACTTACAGGTGCTTCTTGCGAAGTCGTCTATTCCATGGTCAAAGGCGGACAAAATGCGTTTGTAAAAGCGCTCGCAAAAGAAGTGGCGCCCAGCGGAATTCGTGTGAATGCCGTCGCTCCAGGGGCCATTGATACAGATATGTTGCGCCGGTTCAGTGATGAGGAATTGCAATCCATTGCGGACGATATTCCGATCGGGCGTATCGGCACACCCGATGAGGTTGCGAAAACAGTGTCATTTTTGCTTTCCGATGCTGCTTCATACATAACGGGACAAATTATTTCCGTCAATGGCGGTTGGTACTGTTAAGTATATTTTATCAAAAAGCAGGCAAACTATCCTTGAAACGAAAATGAAGGAGGTTAAACATATGTCTGTATTAGATAACTTTGAACAATGGAAAGACTTCCTGGCAAATCGTCTTGAACAAGCGCAACAACAAGGATTAAGCCAACAAGTGATTTCAGACATCGCTTATCAAATCGGTGATTACCTAGCAAAACAAGTAGATCCAAAAAACCCGGAAGAACGGTTGCTTGCGGACCTTTGGAAGGTTGCAGACGAACAAGAGCAGCACGCTATCGCCAACATGATGGTAAAATTAGTGCAACAACAATAACGTGTAGAGAGGGGTTCCCTCTCTTTTTTCATTCCAGTCCCTTTTCTGTTGCTTTTCCATTCGATATTATAGTAGTATGAATTTATCATAGGGAGTTTGTGCGGGCATTAAGGATGAGGGAGGAAAGATG
Source organism: Geobacillus sp. CX412 (assembly GCF_027942335.1). Lineage (NCBI taxonomy): Bacteria > Bacillati > Bacillota > Bacilli > Caryophanales > Anoxybacillaceae > Geobacillus > Geobacillus sp. CX412. Next base: position 2,303,259 of record NZ_CP103461.1, on the reverse strand, counting down.
GGATGGGGAAGCAAGAGTGGTATTTGGAATATGAGATACATATTAATCGCCCGGGTTTGTTAGGCGATGTTGCTTCATTATTAGGAATGCTGTCTATTAATATCGTTACGATTAACGGTGTCCGCGATTCGCGGCGCGGCATGCTTCTACTTTGTGATAATAACGAACAAATCGAACGATTGTCTACCATTTTGCAAACGATGGATAATATTACAGTGACGAAGCTGCGCCAGCCAAAACTGCTTGATCGCCTTGCCGTCCGCCACGGCCGCTACATTCAGCGGGATGCCGATGACAAAAAAACGTTCCGCTTTGTCCGTGACGAGCTTGGGCTGCTTGTTGATTTTATGGCGGAAATTTTTAAAGAGAAAGGCCATAAACTTATTGGCATCCGCGGAATGCCGCGCGTCGGCAAAACCGAGTCGATCGTTGCGGCAAGTGTTTGTGCGAATAAACGATGGCTTTTTGTATCCTCAACGCTGATTAAGCAGACGGTGCGCAGCCAGCTGATCGAAGGCGAATATAGCGAAGATAATATTTTTATTATTGACGCCATCGTGTCTACTCGGCGGGCAAATGAGAGACATTGGCAACTGATTCGCGAACTGATGCGCCTTGAGGCGACAAAAGTGGTGGAACACCCAGATATTTTTGTCCGCCATACCGAATACACTCTTGATGATTTTGACTATATTATTGAGTTGCGCCATGATCCAAATGAAGAGATTACGTACGATGTCATTGATCAGCCGTCACTGTTTGGAAACGATGTTTTTTCAGAATTTGATTTTTAATCAAAAAATGGAAGGTGTTTGTCGTTGACGGAACTAGGTAAACGTTTGAAGGAAGCAAGAGAAGCGAAAAACATTAGTTTGGACGAGTTGCAAGAGATGACGAAAATTCAAAAGCGCTATTTAATCGGTATTGAAGAAGGAAATTATGCGATTATGCCGGGGAATTTTTATGTTCGGGCGTTCATTAGGCAATACGCCGAAGCAGTTGGGCTTGACCCGGACGAAATATTTGAACAGTACAAACAAGATATTCCACAATCATATGATGAAGAAATCCCTCAGCAATTATCGCGAGTAAAAACGCGGCAACAAATTTCACCGAACAGCACGAAATGGTTAGATTTGCTTCCAAAATTGCTTATTGCTGCAGGGATTGTCGGCATTGCTGTTGTGATTTGGCTGTTTTTGCAACAAAATAACGCAGAGGACAAACCGCAAAATCAAATTGCCGGGGAGACGACGGAGGTAGAACGCTCGAAAAATTCACCGCTTGAAAAAGCGAAAAAAGAAGAAAAAGAGAAAAAACAAGAAGCTGAGGACAAACAACCAAAAGCGGAAAAAGAAACGGAAAAATCACCTTCTTCAGCTGCGACGCTTACTGTTGTCGAAACACGCGGTAATTTATCGACAATCGAATTAACAAATACAAACGAATTTGTTATTGAATTGACGTCAAAAGGAAACTCTTGGGTAGAGGTATATAATACAAAAGGCCACTCCTTTTTCAAAGGAAATTTAACGAACGGGCAAACGCAAACGTTTGACTTATCAGCAGAGGCGGAAGTGTTTGTAAAAATCGGGAGAACGCTCGATGTCGACATAAAAGTAAATGGACAACCTTTCACCTATCCAATGGACCCAAAAGACGAAGTATATCAAAAAATGAAATTTATCTTTAAAAAATCATAAAGTCATCTTTCCTGTAGATGGCTCTTTTCACATGTTTGCTAGCGGAGGTATTCAGAGTGAATTTACCTAATAAAATAACAGTCGCAAGAATTATGCTAATACCGTTATTTTTGATTGTCATGTTAGTTCCGTTTGGATGGGGCAGCGTGAAAATAGGAACAGACACGCTGCCAATTGCCCATCTGATTGGTGCGCTTATTTTCATTATTGCCTCGACAACTGACTGGATTGACGGATATTATGCCCGTAAATATCAGCTAGTAACTAATTTAGGAAAGTTTTTAGATCCGCTTGCGGATAAACTGCTTGTATCGGCAGCGCTCATTGTACTTGTTGAGCTAAAGGCCGCTCCTTCATGGATGGTGATCATCATCATTAGCCGTGAATTTGCGGTTACGGGGCTTCGGCTTGTGCTTGCAGGAGAAGGGGAAGTAATGGCTGCCAACATGCTTGGTAAAATTAAAACATGGACGCAGATTGTCGCCATTTCCGCCCTTCTTTTACATAATTTCCCTTTTTCTCTTATTTCATTTCCGTTTGCCGATTTAGCGCTTTGGGTTGCAGTCATTTTTACGATTTGGTCCGGATGGGATTACTTTGCGAAAAATAAACATGCTTTTTTGCATTCAAAGTAGAAAGATGTACGCAGTCAAACAAAGGGGGCATTTTCATTGAATGCGGAGATTATTGCTGTCGGCTCTGAGTTATTGCTTGGGCAGATTGCCAACACGAATGCACAGTTTTTATCTGAAAAGCTCGCTGAACTTGGAATCAATGTCTATTTTCATACCGTTGTAGGCGACAATGCCGGCCGGCTCGAACAGGCGGTAAGAGTGGCGCAGGCGCGTGCCGAACTCATTATTTTTACTGGCGGGCTTGGGCCGACGAAAGATGATTTAACGAAAGAAACGATCGCCCGCCTGTTAGGGCGCGAGCTTGTGATCGATGAGGAAGCGCTTCGTTCCATTGAAGCATATTTTGCCCGCACAAACCGGACCATGACAGAAAATAATAAAAAACAGGCGCTTGTATTACAAGGATCTACTATATTGAAAAACGAACACGGAATGGCACCTGGAATGGCAATTACGCTGAATTCAATTACGTATATGCTTCTTCCCGGCCCTCCAAAAGAAATGCAGCCGATGTTTCTCAAATATGGCCGACCGTTTTTAATGGAACAGCTTGGCCGTCATGAGCGCATTGAATCGCGTGTATTACGCTTTTTCGGAATCGGTGAGTCGCAGCTGGAAACAGACATTGAAGATCTTATTGATCAACAATCAAACCCGACGATTGCCCCGCTTGCTGGTGACGGAGAAGTAGCGTTGCGCTTGACCGCGAAACACCATTCCGAAATCGAAGCAAAAAAACTTTTAGATAAAACGGAACAAGCGATTTTAGAGCGCGTCGGCCGCTATTTTTATGGCTATAATGACGAAACGTTGTTTAAAAAGACCGTGAAGATGTTGAAGGAAAAAAAGAAAACGATCGCGGCGGCAGAAAGCCTCACAGGCGGACTTTTCTTAACCGAATTAACGGCCATTCCCGGCGCTTCTCAAGTTGTCCGCGGCGGAGTTGTCTGCTATGCCAATGAAGTAAAAGAGAAAGTTCTTCACGTTCCTGCTTCTGTTTTGACAACGGATGGAGCAGTAAGCGAACGTTGTGCGCAGCTATTAGCGGAAAATGTCCGCGCACTTTGTCATGCTGATATTGGCATCAGTTTTACAGGCGTAGCAGGACCAGACCCGCTTGAAGGAAAGCCAGTCGGCACTGTATATATTGGCATTTCCACCCCTGAAAACGAGACAGAAGTCTATGCCCTTGCATTACCCGGTCAGCGTGATGCGATTCGAATTCGTACCGCGAAATATGGTTGCTCCATTATATTAAAAAAATTGGCGGCTGCATATGAAGGGTAGCTGCCTTTCCTCTTTGATGTTCCCCCGCTTTTTATTTCATCACAAATGGAGAATGTTTCTATTTTCTCCACAAGAAAAACGAATGAACGTTCGATTTTTTTCTTGGCAACAGCCCTAAAAAACGGTATAGTATAAGTAGTTGAGAAAAAGGAGGAGTTTGTTAGTGAATCAAGACCGTCAAGCCGCCTTAGAACAGGCGTTAAAACAGATCGAAAAGCAATTTGGAAAAGGCTCGATCATGAGACTTGGAGAACAAACAGACCGGAAAATTTCCACTGTATCAAGTGGATCGCTTGCACTGGATATCGCTTTAGGAGTCGGCGGATATCCGCGTGGACGCATTGTTGAAATATATGGGCCTGAATCTTCCGGGAAGACAACAGTTGCGCTTCATGCGATTGCCGAAGTGCAAAAACAGGGGGGACAAGCTGCGTTTATTGATGCGGAGCACGGTGCGACCTGTTGCTAACCCAAGTATGGTGGAAACACCATACGAAAAGTTAGCGGGACCGAATTACAGTAGGTCCTAACTGCACCACCGAGAGCTCGGTGAAAGTCCGAGACAGGAATGAAGGTTGGCATTCCTGCCCTAATACCCCGACGTGCGGTAATGGTGCGCAACATTACCGTGCGAAGCTCGGAGAGGACGGCGAAAAGCAGACCTGAGAAGTGGTTAGCGAAGTAGCCGGGGGTCCATAAAACTCCTATGGCCAGAGAACGCAGAGTGCGTTGGAACGAACCGCCGGAAGTACGGCTCGTAAGGCGTGGAGCACCGAATAAAGAAGGTGCTCACCTCCTTAGAGAGGCTCAGCCCCGGATCGAGTATTCGTGTTTGCTCGATCTGGATTGATCCCACAGAGGATCTTTGCCTTGAGTCCTCCAACCGTGGACGAAAAGGTGGCTGACGGGTCAGAGGCGGGGCCTAAGGGAGTATGTAAGGATAGGTGGTGCGGTACAGGTGAACCACCCCAGTGGATGTTAAGGGGTGCGCACCCCGATGCCACTAAGCAGTAGGAAATGACTGCTGAAGGGGTGGGGCAGCAGCCCGTAGTAGTGATGAAGCAGGGTAATGCCTGCGGAGCGAAGGGGCATAGTCGAGTACCTTTTGGTTACTAACCCCAGACGTCGATTAGGAAGCCGTGAGGAAATCCGCAAGGATTTCGGTGAGCAAAACTGATTAACAACGTGTATGGTACAAATCCCGACGGAAAGGATTTGATACTATCAAACACACGTTTCAAGAACTAATCAGCCCGAGGTCGGAAGAAAAGTATAGGAAGTATATACACGGGTGAAGTCTTGGGTGTAATTAGTAACCGGGGGTACTCGATGGAACGCCGTGTGCGGGGAAACTCGCACGCACGGTGTGAAGCGGGGGAAAATAGCCCCTCCGGGTAATGCCGAGGGTGACTATTACCTATCGCTATCGCTTGATCCAGTTTATGCACAAAAGCTAGGCGTAAACATCGATGAGTTGTTGCTTTCCCAGCCGGATACAGGAGAACAGGCATTGGAGATTGCCGAGGCATTAGTAAGAAGCGGCGCGGTTGATATTATCGTTATTGACTCTGTTGCGGCGCTTGTACCGAAAGCGGAAATTGAAGGAGAAATGGGCGATGCCCACGTTGGTTTGCAAGCGCGTCTTATGTCACAAGCATTGCGCAAATTATCCGGAGCGATTAATAAATCAAAGGCAATCGCTATTTTCATCAACCAAATTCGCGAAAAAGTCGGAGTGATGTTTGGAAATCCGGAGACGACACCAGGCGGCCGAGCTCTAAAATTTTATGCTTCGGTCCGTTTAGAAGTGCGCCGTGCCGAACAAATTAAACAGGGCAATGACATGGTTGGAAATAAAACAAAAATTAAAGTAGTAAAAAATAAAGTTGCCCCTCCATTTAAAACGGCTGATGTAGATATTATGTACGGAGAGGGAATTTCCCGAGAAGGCGAAATCATCGATATGGCATCAGAGCTGGATATCGTGCAAAAAAGCGGTTCTTGGTATTCGTATAAAGACGAGCGTCTAGGCCAAGGACGTGAAAATGCAAAACAGTTTTTAAAAGAAAATCCGCATATCGCTGAAGAAATTGCACAAGAAATCCGTAGACATTACGGAATTGAATCGCCTTCTGTTTCGAACAACGCAAACGAGACGCAACAAGAGGAGCTTGGATTTTTAGAAGACTAAACCTAGGGAGGAAATGCTGTTTCCTCTCTTTTTTATTTTTTCTGATTTGTGACAGGGAGAAACTTCTATATCTTGACAATAAATTTTGCCACCTTTAAAATTAACATGTATATTTTATACAAAGAATCAGCCACGAAAGTCCGTGACTCCGGCTAAATGAAAGTGGCTCATGCACAAAACATGAATGTATTTTGGATTGAGCCAACTGTATAAAAACACTAATGATGTTTTTTTATTGTCTGTAAACATTTAGCAGAAACTGGAGCGCGTCCGCATGAAAAATGGAAAGAAAGTTCTCGCTTGATCGGCTTTAGCGGCGCATACGTTCGGCTAATGGGCGGATATATGTGTTGCTGATTTCGATGTCAGTAAGTATGGTACTGTATGTTGAAACGTTTGTAACAACGTACATGCCGACAGTTATTTCGAAATAATTTTATAGCAAGAGGAGGTGAAAAAAATGGGGTCAATCATCATCTCCGCTTTGCTTGCCTTAGTTGTCGGTGCCGTTGTCGGCTTTTTTATTCGAAAATCCATTGCAGAAGCGAAAATTGGCGGTGCACAAGCAGCTGCAAACCAAATCATTGAAGATGCGAAACGAGAAGCTGATGCGCTGAAAAAGGAAGCGCTTCTTGAAGCAAAGGATGAAATTCATAAACTTCGTACAGAGGTTGAACGTGAAATTCGCGATCGAAGAAGCGAGTTGCAAAAACAAGAAAACCGATTGCTGCAAAAAGAAGAAAATCTTGACCGAAAAGATGAGGCGCTGAATAAACGAGAAGCGCTCTTAGAATCGAAAGAGGAAGCACTGAATCAAAGACAACAACATATTGAACAGATGGAAAGCAAAGTGGAAGAGCTCGTTCAAAAGGAACAAATGGAATTGGAACGAATTTCTGGTCTAACACGCGAAGAAGCACGCCAAGTTATTTTGGAGCGTGTCGAAAAAGAGCTATCTCATGAAATTGCAATGATGGTGAAAGAAGCCGAGACCCGCGCGAAAGAAGAGGCGGATAAAAGAGCAAAAGCAATTTTATCGCTGGCGATTCAGCGCTGTGCGGCTGACCATGTCGCCGAAACGACCGTATCTGTCGTTAATTTGCCAAACGATGAAATGAAAGGCCGGATCATTGGTCGTGAAGGACGGAATATTCGTACGCTTGAAACGCTCACCGGTATTGATTTAATTATCGATGATACGCCGGAGGCAGTTATTTTATCGGGATTTGATCCAATCCGCCGTGAAACGGCTAGAATTGCTTTAGACAAACTTGTTCAAGATGGACGCATTCACCCGGCAAGAATTGAGGAAATGGTCGAAAAAGCAAGACGTGAAGTGGATGAGCATATTCGTGAAGTCGGCGAACAAACCACCTTTGAAGTTGGCGTTCACGGGTTACATCCGGATTTAATAAAAATTTTAGGACGCCTCAAATTCCGGACAAGCTACGGGCAAAACGTCTTGAAGCATTCAATTGAAGTGGCGTTTTTAGCCGGGTTGATGGCGGCGGAACTTGGCGAAGATGAAATGTTAGCAAGACGTGCTGGCCTCCTGCACGATATTGGCAAGGCGATTGACCATGAAGTGGAAGGAAGCCATGTTGAAATCGGTGTAGAATTGGCGACAAAATATAAAGAACACCCGGTTGTCATTAACAGCATCGCTTCCCATCATGGTGATACGGAGCCAACTTCCGTCATTGCCGTGCTCGTTGCAGCGGCTGATGCACTTTCTGCGGCAAGACCGGGAGCGCGCAGTGAAACATTGGAAAACTATATTCGCCGCCTCGAAAAATTGGAGGAAATCGCTGAATCGTACGAAGGTGTGGAGAAATCATATGCGATTCAAGCAGGTCGAGAAGTGCGTATTATGGTGAAGCCGGATATGATTGATGATTTAGAAGCGCATCGATTGGCGCGGGAAATTCGTAAACGGATCGAGGAGGAACTCGATTATCCGGGACACATTAAGGTTACCGTTATTCGTGAAACAAGAGCGGTAGAATATGCAAAATAAAGTGGCGATATTGCCACTTTATTTTTTTTATATTTTGTGCCAAACTTGAACTAGTTAGATTTCAGCTTAGAAAGGGATATACAATGAAATTTTTGTTTATTGGCGACGTTGTCGGTTCACCGGGAAGAAAAATGATAGAACAATATTTGCCAAAGTTAAAAGAAAAACATAAACCGAACATCATTGTCATTAATGGGGAAAATGCCGCAGGCGGAAAAGGAATTACGGAAAAAATTTATCGTACGTTTCTTGAGCAAGGCGCCCATGTCGTCACGCTTGGCAATCACGCATGGGATCAACGCGATATATTTGAATTTATCGATGATGCAAAGTCATTAATACGGCCGGCTAATTTTCCGGAAGGTGTCCCAGGAAAAGGGATTGTATATGTACAAGTAGAGCAAATGGAAGTAGCTGTTATTAACTTGCAAGGGAGAACGTTTTTGCCCGCCATCGATTGTCCATTTAAAAAAGCAGATGAGCTAATTGAAGAAGCAACCAGGCGCACGCCGATGATTTTGATTGATTTTCACGCGGAGGCAACAAGTGAAAAGCAAGCGATGGGTTGGTATTTGGATGGACGTGTTTCTGCAGTTGTTGGTACACATACGCACGTTCAAACTGCCGACGCTCGTATTTTGCCGAAAGGAACGGCGTATATTACTGATGTTGGGATGACCGGTCCGTATGATGGAATTTTAGGAGTGGATCGTGAGGCGGTGTTGCGGAAATTTTTAACCTCATTACCCGTTCGTTTTGAGGTAAAAGAGGGGAGAAGCCAATTAAACGCTGTGCTCATTGATATTGATGAGAAAACGGGACGAGCAAATAAGATCGAAAGAATTGTGATAAATGATGACAATCCTTATTTAGAATAGTCATTGTTTTAGGAATTTTTAAAAAATATTTATAAACTTAGCAGGAATACTCGCTAAAACAGTGAATATAGTAACAGTAGAACTATTTTTGAGGAAATGAGGGAGGAGCTAGAAATGGAAATATTAAAAGTTTCAGCAAAGTCGAATCCTAACTCTGTAGCTGGTGCACTTGCCGGGGTATTGCGCGAACGCGGATCAGCAGAAATTCAAGCAATCGGCGCAGGTGCATTAAACCAAGCCGTTAAGGCAGTAGCTATTGCACGAGGATTTGTGGCACCGAGCGGCATGGACCTTATTTGTATTCCTGCATTTACGGATATTATTATTGATGGGGAAGAACGTACGGCGATTAAATTAATTGTAGAACCTCGTTAATAGTAGTAACGCTTTTATGATAGAAACATAACCTGTTTGTGCCTTCTATTGGAAGGCAGGCAGGTTATTTTACTTTATAAAGGGGGATATGTATGATTTTCGATGCGCATTGTGACGCACTGATGAAATTATGGATGGATCGGTCTTTATCGTTCCAAGATGGCAAAAGTCTTCATGTCACCTTTCCATCACTTCTAGAGGCGAAAATAAAAGTTCAATGTTTTGCCATTTACATACCGGAAACTGTTCCGGAAGAAGCTCGTTTTACGGTTGCGCTAGAAATGATAGACATTTTTTTTGAACAAATGATTGAGCGATTTCCAATGTTGAAATTTGTTCGTTCGAAACGCGATATTGACGCATTGGAAGAAAATGAAATTGGGGCGATGTTAACGCTTGAAGGATGCGATGTGATTGGGACAAGCCTTGTAAAATTAAAAACATTGCTTCGCCTTGGTGTCTCGTCTGTTGGACTGACATGGAATTGGTCCAATGCTGTAGCAGATGGTTCTTGGGAAGTGCGCGGTGCCGGATTAACGGAATTCGGAAAACAAGTGGTGCGGCATCTTAACGAGGCAAAACGTTGGGTCGATGTTTCCCACTTATCGGAAAAAGCATTTTGGGACGTGATGGAAATCGCGCAATTTCCGATTGCTTCTCATTCTAATACATATCGCTTTTGTCCACATCCGCGTAATTTGCGAGATGAGCAAATTCGCGCGTTGATTGAGAAAAATGGGATGATTGGAATTACGTTCGTTCCGTACTTTTTAACGAAAGAAAAAGAAAAAGCGGCGATTTCTGACGTTCTCCGCCATTTGGAACACATTTGTTCACTCGGGGGAGCAAGGCACGTTGGGTTTGGCTCTGATTTTGACGGAATGGAAGAAACGGCAAAAGGACTCGAAAATGCGCGGTGCTATACAAATTTAGTCAACGAGCTGCAAAAACACTACTCAGAAGATGAGGTAGAACGGTTTTTATTTCGCAATTTTTATGACCATTTGCCGCAGTAAAATAAGAGATTGATGGCAATAGAAAAGAGTTTTTATAAGTAAGGTTGCATTTTTTTTCATATAGGTCTAGAATGAAATCGTTTGATATATTTTTATATGTTTAAATTTTTGTGAAAATCATTGCCTGCAAGTCTAGTGATTTTATTGGAAAAGTGCTACACTTATAATTGTAATTTTGACCGAACTTAAAGGGGTGTAAGAAATGATTAGTCAACTTTCATGGAAAGTTGGAGGACAGCAGGGAGAAGGAATTGAAAGTACCGGTGAAATCTTCTCCATTGCGCTAAATCGCCTAGGCTATTATTTATATGGGTATCGTCATTTTTCTTCGCGGATTAAAGGCGGTCATACGAATAACAAAATTCGTGTAAGTACAACACCAATTCGTTCGATTGCCGATGATCTTGATATATTAGTGGCGTTTGACCAAGAATCGATTGACTTTAATTTTCATGAACTTCGTGATGGCGGCATCGTGATCGCTGATGCGAAGTTTAACCCAACGATTCCGGAAGGTCAAAATGTAACGTTATATGCAGTTCCGTTTACAGATATCGCGACAAATTTAGGAACATCGCTTATGAAAAACATGGTCGCTGTTGGTGCGTCAAGTGCAGTTCTTGGCCTTGATATTAACGTATATCAAGAAGTGGTACAAGAAATTTTCGGAAGAAAAGGCCAGCAAGTTGTCGAAAAGAACATGGAAGCGATCCGAGCAGGGGCTCAGTATATGAAAGAACAGCTCGGTGATCATGTTCAAACAATGAAATTAGAAAAAGCGGATGGGAAAAAGCGGATGTTCATGATCGGCAACGACGCGCTTGCATTGGGCGCATTAGCTGGCGGTGCGCGTTTTATGGCGGCATATCCGATTACTCCGGCTTCAGAAATTATGGAATATTTAATTAAAAAACTTCCGGAACTAGGAGGAGCTGTCATTCAAACGGAAGATGAAATCGCCGCATGTACGATGGCGATTGGTGCCAACTATGCTGGCGTGCGGGCATTCACCGCATCAGCAGGTCCAGGTCTTTCTCTTATGATGGAGTCGATCGGGCTTGCTGGAATGACAGAAACACCGCTTGTCATCGTTGATACACAACGTGGCGGTCCAAGTACAGGATTGCCGACAAAACAAGAACAATCTGACTTAATGGCCATGATTTACGGAACGCATGGTGAAATTCCAAAAATTGTTATGGCGCCAAGCACAGTGCAAGAAGCGTTTTACGATATGGTGGAAGCGTTCAACCTTGCCGAAGAATATCAATGTCCGGTGATCGTTTTATCTGATTTGCAACTTTCCCTTGGTAAACAAACGGTTGAACCGTTAGAGTACGATAAAATCGAAATCCGCCGTGGCAAACTGGTAACAGACGAACTCCCGCCGTTGGAGAAAAAAGATAATTTTAAACGTTACGAAGTTACCGAAGATGGCATTTCTCCGCGCGTAATTCCGGGAACGCCAAACGGAATTCACCATGTAACAGGAGTAGAACACGCGGAAACAGGAAGACCGTCTGAAGTTGCGGCAAATCGGAATGCACAGATGGATAAGCGTTTGCGCAAATTAAAACATATTCAATTCAACACACCAGTTCATAAAAACGTTAAACACGATGAAGCAGATTTGTTAATTGTTGGTTTTATCTCTACGCGCGGTGCGATCGAAGAAGCGATCGACCGTCTTGAGCAAGACGGCGTGAAAGTCAATCACGCGCACATTCGTCTTCTTCATCCGTTCCCAACGGAGGAAGTGTTGCCGCTTGTCGAATCAGCGAAAAAAGTCGTCGTCGTTGAGCAAAATGCAACAGGCCAACTTGCAAACATTCTTAAAATGAATGTTGGACATGCTGAAAAAATTTCTAGTGTATTGAAATATGACGGTAATCCATTTTTGCCGAACGAAGTTTATACAAAATGCAAGGAGTTGTTATAAATATGGCGACGTTTAAAGACTTTCGTAACGATGTAAAACCGAACTGGTGTCCAGGGTGTGGCGATTTCTCCGTTCAAGCTGCCATTCAGCGCGCCGCGGCAAACGTCGGGCTTGAACCTCATCAATTAGCAGTTATTTCCGGAATTGGCTGCTCGGGACGTATTTCCGGTTATATTCATTCGTACGGCTTTCACGGCACCCATGGTCGCGCGTTGCCGCTCGCCCAAGGAGTGAAAATGGCGAACCGTGATTTAACGGTCATTGCCGCAGGTGGCGATGGAGACGGATTTGCGATCGGCATGGGTCATACCATTCATGCGATTCGCCGCAACATCGATATTACGTATATTGTTATGGACAACCAAATTTACGGCTTAACAAAAGGGCAAACATCGCCGCGCAGCGATGTCGGCTTTAAAACGAAAAGCACTCCGCAAGGTTCGGTCGAACCGGCTCTTTCGATTATGGAAATCGCGCTAAGCGCTGGCGCAACGTTCGTAGCGCAAAGCTTCTCGAGCGATTTAAAAGAATTAACGAGCTTAATTGAAGAGGGGATTAAACATAAAGGGTTCTCGCTTATTAACGTATTCAGTCCATGTGTTACATATAATAAGGTAAACACATACGACTGGTTTAAAGAAAACCTTGTGAAAGTAAGCGAGATTGAGGGGTATGATCCATCGGACCGCATCATGGCAATGCAAACGGTAATGAAATATAAAGGATTAGTAACAGGGCTGATTTATCAAAATAAAGAACAAAAATCGTATCAAGAACTGCTTCACGGTTATAGCGAAACACCGCTTACGGAGGCAGATCTTCAACTAAGCAAAGAAAAATTCGATGAATTAATTTCTGAATTTATGTAATTTCGAAATGATTCACTCCCAATTAGGTATTGCCTAGTTGGGAGTGATTTTGTTATGATGATTTGTTCAGTGTTAAGCTGAATAAGAAAAGTATTGTTTAAATTTGTGATCAATTATATACTATGATAATGTGTATGATGAAAAGGAAACAATTGTTTTCTATAGCTATAGAAAGGAGATTATTATGAACGAAAAACAACGTTTAGAACAAACAGGACAAATTCAAACAGCTGATCATCCAACGGACAAAAAATCCGCTTTGGATGCGTTAAAGAAAAAAACGAGCAAAGATTACGAAAAATATTTTACTAGCGTATTTATTCCGCCAAATTTAAAAGAAGCGAAAAAACGCGGAAAAGAAGAAGTAAAATATGTTAAAGACTTCACTATACCGGAGCAATTCCGTGGCATGGGCGAAGGCCGCAAGTTTTATATTCGCACGTATGGCTGTCAAATGAACGAACATGATACCGAAGTAATGGCAGGAATTTTTATGGCGCTCGGATATGAGCCGACTGACCGCCCGGAAGATGCGAATGTCATTTTATTGAATACGTGCGCGATCCGCGAAAACGCGGAAAACAAAGTGTTTGGCGAGATCGGCCACTTAAAGCCGCTGAAGCAAAACAATCCGGATTTGCTTCTTGGGGTATGCGGCTGTATGTCGCAAGAAGAATCGGTCGTCAATAAAATTTTGAAACAATATCAATACGTTGACATGATTTTCGGTACGCATAACATTCATCGCCTTCCATACATTTTACATGAAGCATACATGTCAAAAGAAATGGTTGTGGAAGTTTGGTCAAAAGAAGGCGATGTGATCGAAAATCTTCCAAAAGCGCGCAGAGGCAACATTAAAGCATGGGTAAACATTATGTACGGCTGCGATAAGTTCTGTACGTACTGTATCGTTCCGTATACACGAGGGAAAGAACGAAGCCGCCGTCCGGAAGACATTATTCAAGAAGTGCGCCATCTTGCCGCCCAAGGATATAAAGAAATTACGCTTCTTGGCCAAAACGTCAACGCCTACGGGAAAGATTTCACCGACATGAAATACGGTCTTGGCGACTTGATGGACGAACTTCGTAAAATTGATATTCCGCGCATTCGCTTTACGACTAGCCATCCGCGCGATTTTGACGATCGTTTAATCGAAGTGCTCGCCAAACGCGGCAATCTAGTCGAGCATATTCACCTTCCAGTGCAATCCGGCAGCACGGAAATATTGAAATTGATGGGCCGGAAATATACGCGTGAGGAATATTTAGAGCTTGTCCGCAAAATTAAAGCGGCGATTCCAGACGTTGCGTTAACAACGGATATTATTGTCGGCTTCCCGAACGAGACGGAAGAACAGTTTGAAGAAACGCTGTCGCTCTACCGCGAAGTCGAATTTGATTCTGCATACACGTTCATTTATTCGCCACGTGAAGGCACACCGGCGGCGAAAATGGTTGATAACGTATCGATGGAAGTGAAAAAAGAACGCTTGCAGCGGCTAAACGCGCTTGTCAATGAAATTTCAGCGCGAAAAATGAAGGAATATGAAGGGAAAGTTGTCGAAGTATTAGTTGAAGGCGAGAGCAAAAACAACCCGGATGTCCTTGCTGGATACACGCGGAAAAACAAGCTTGTCAACTTCATCGGTCCGAAATCGGCGATTGGCAAACTTGTCAAAGTGCGGATTACCGAAGCGAAAACATGGACATTAAACGGGGAAATGGTAGAAGAAGCGATCGAGGTGAAATGAGATGGCAAAATATACACGTGATGAGATTTTAGCACAGGCGAAGGAACTCGCCAAAATGATTGCCGAGACAGAAGAAGTTGATTTTTTTAAACGCGCGGAAGAAAAAATACACCAAAACGAAAAAGTGCGCGCGATGATCGAGCAAATTAAATCATTGCAAAAACAAGCAGTCAACTTAAAACATTATGGGAAATATAAAGCGCTGAAAAAAGTAGAAGCACAAATTGACGCGATTTACGAAGAGCTTTCGCAAATTCCGATCGTTAGCGAATTCCAGCAATCGCAAACGGAAGTGAATGATCTGCTTCAATTAGTCGCTTCTACCATCTCCAATACGGTGACCGATGAGATTATCGCATCAACAGGCGGCAACGTGTTGCGCGGGGAGACAGGTGCGCAAATACGCTGTAGTGGAAACGGCGGCTGCGGCTGTCATTAAAATTTGACTGACGTCCTTGGTTTTCAAGGGCGTTTTTTTTATTGCGGAAAAAGTAGGCACATCATACGGGGACCCTGCATACAATGAACTATAAGGAATAATTTATAAACTTATGTGCACATTAGGCGAAATCATGCATAGGATGAAATGAAGATTCATTTGAGGAGGGTTTCTTATATGTCTGAATACAGAGAAATTATTACAAAGGCGGTCGTCGGGAAAGGTCGTAAATTTACGCAATCTACTCATACGATTACTGCTCCGAATCGTCCATCAAGCATTTTAGGATGCTGGATTATTAACCATCGTTACGATGCGAAAAAATGTGACAAGACAGTAGAAATCCATGGGAAATATGACGTTAACGTTTGGTATTCATACGACAACAATACAAAAACAGAAGTTGTCACAGAAACAGTAACATATGCGGATGTGGTGAAATTAAAATACCGTGACGATGATGATATTATTAGCGATGATACAGACATTATCGTTCGCGTCATTCAGCAGCCGAACTGCCTAGAATGCACCATTTCGCCAAACGGAAATAAAATTGTGGTCGATGTAGAACGCGAATTTATTTCCGAAGTCATTGGGGAAACGAAAATATGTGTCGCGATCCATCCAGACGGCTGCGGCAATGATGACGATGATTTTGACTACGGTGACCTAGATGAAGAACTAGAAGATTTAAGCCCAGATTTGCTTCTCGGCGATGAAGAGTAAAACTAGGAAGGAAGATCTTCCTAGTTTTTTTTGGTTGAAAAGGGATGGAATGGAGCTTAACTTTTTATTTATCTGTTTCGTATCAATATTTACATCATATTCATCACTTTTTTATATATATTAACTATTCAAAATAATAAAAAAATTATAAAAAATAAAAATTTTTTGTAGACATGTGATTTTATATGTGCTATTCTATTTAACAAATAAACCATACTAATTGTGGATTAATATATTTAGAGATTTTTGAAACGTGTTAAATTTATCCTCTGTTTTCTATCAAAAGCTAGAAATTGATGAGGCAAAAAATGCTTTTGATGGAGCATGCGTTGATGTTCTTCAGTTGTTTTAGTCATTGAAGCAACGTTTCCACACATTGAAATGCCTCAACCATCTCTTCATGATTTAACATCAGACATAATGGTTCTCCTATTCTCTGCCTACACGAAGCAACGGTCCTGCACAATGATTATGTTCCAGTCCAAACAGCGATTTTCGGTTATTCGTTCACTATAATCATATATAGCTATGAAAGCCCGCGATTGGAGCCACCGGTGAGGTAGAAAACAGTTTTGTTTGAACCGTGCAGACAGGCGCCAAATACCAGTGAGGTGTTTGTCCATGATGCTTAACGGGACAAAAGTGAGTGCTTATACGCAGGTGTAGGAAAAACTCTTTAGTGCGCCAGAATCTGTGGATTTTAGTCGTGCAGAGGTTCAGACTTTTCACTGTTCGTTTCTTTCGGAAAGTGAATGGTATTTTCGGCTCATTAACCATTTTTTAACATAAATAAAGAAAAAATGGCTCTTCACCACAAAATGTACTTGACAATCAGGTTATTTTCTGATCAAGGGTACAAAAAATGCGAAATTTCCTGTATGGTAAAGGTGACCAAACCATCAACCATGGAGGAAATTTCGCATGCAATCTCAGTTTATCAAAGATTTGATCACTTTACCAGGCTTTCTTATTCATGGAGAACGAAAAGAGGGAGAACGATGGATTTTTGAACTTTCCCTCCCTCCTCATTGTCCGATCTGCCCGACTTGCTTCGGACGGACAACCAAAATATCATCGAAACGAAAACAATGGATTCATGGCTATACCAATACGGTCGGTTTATTTTGGATTGAACTTCCCATAGAAAGACGGCGTTGCCAAGCCTGTTTTCTGACGTTCACCGTTTCTTATCCGGGACTTCCGTCTCACAGTATCGCGACGGAATCGTTTCAACATTGGGTCGCCCAGTTATGCATCGGAAAAACGATTCAAGAAGTCTCTCGCTTGTTACAACTCGCCTATACGACAGTAGAACGCTGGTTTTATCAATATGCCCCGGCTCTTTTACCAACATCGAATCCTACAGTAGTATGTGTGGATGAATTCGCTTTCCGAAAGGGACATGATTACGGAGTAGCGGTGATGGACACACAGACTCGGAATGTCCTTTCCATTGCTTCTGGAAAAAATGAAGAAGCCATTGTGGAGGCGCTTCAACCCGTCGCCTCCAAAGTGAAGTATGTTGTCAGCGACTTGGCTCCTGCCATGAGAAAAGCCATTGAAAAGGTATGTCCAAAAGCCATCCATGTTCTTGACCACTTCCATGTGATTCAGTTATTCACCGATGCACTGGAACGTTGTCGCAAATACCTTGCCAAAGGCGGAACCAAACATGGAAGCGTTCGCCGCGTGTGCCGATTGTTAAGCCAACGTCCAGAAAAATTAACAGAAGAAGAGAGACAGGAAGTTCGACAATGGTGCCAAGAAAGTGCTTATTTACGTGATGTCTATCAAGCACTTCAACATTTCCGTTACGTATCCAAAAGCCAAACAAGAAAGCAAGCCGAAACTCGTTTGACCCAATGGTTTGACCGGTACCTTTTTAGCGACTGTGCCGCCGTACGCAGTATTGCCAAGGCACTCATCACCCGAAGAGACGCAGTGCTTTCTTGCATCGTTTTTTCTTACTCAAATGGTCCAATGGAAGGAATCAACAACAAAATAAAATTGATCAAAAGGCGAGGATATGGGTATCGAAATATCCAGCGTTTTACTTTGCGTGTCCGTCTAGAGACCTCTATCACATTTTAACGTAAAAATCAAGTACATCTTTTGGTGATGAACCTAATAAGTTGAAATGAGGTGAAAATATGGAAAAATATGATAAATACGATCGCAAGACGATAGAGGAATTAATCGACGGTACGATAGATTTTGTCAAATTAAAAGAAATGCTCTCCAATTATAAAGACACTGACCGATTTGACAAATATATTAGCATCCTTCAAGAAAGGGTGCCGTGGGATGATCCGATTTTGCTTCCGGCCGGCCTTCATCTCTATATTGTGCAAAAGCCGGATGGCCGGCGCATCGTAAAATGCGATTGTGGATATGAATTTTGCGAGGCAAGCGACAACTGGAAGCTTCATGCGCTCATCTATGTTCGTGATACAGTAGAAAAAATGGCGGAACTGTATCCGAAATTGATGGCGCCAGATCCGGAATGGCAGGTGCTTCGCGAGTACTATTGCCCTGGCTGCGCAACACAGCTTGAGGTAGAAGCGGTGACACCGTGGTATCCGGTCATCAAAGACTTCGAGCCTGATATCGATACATTCTATAAAGAATGGTTAAAGCGCCCGCTTCCGCAGGCGAAATAAAAATAAAAAACAGACGGCGGCGAAAAGCTGCCGTCTGTTTTTATGCATTGCATTTTCTGAAATGGAATGTAAGAGGGAGAAGCTCATTATTGGAAAGACGAACATAGGAGCTGCCGGACTGCTTAACGCTTTAGCGATGCCAGAATTTGAACTTTCTCTTTTTCTTCTTTAAAATATGTTATAATGAAACGTGTTGAAACGCAGATGCATTAATGTATTCAAAAAATCTCCATATTGGTTCGAAACTAGATACATAGATGAAAACAAGATTTTGCGGAATTTAGCGGCTTTATGTTGATGGCGATACACGGATGGAAACGCCAAAATGACAGGGTGGCCGCTAATTTTATTGATAAAACGTAAATTTGCAAGGTTGGAGGAGAACGATGGCTACATATACGCCGATGATTCAGCAATACTTGGACATTAAGGCACAATATCCAGATGCCTTTTTATTTTTTCGCCTTGGCGATTTTTACGAAATGTTTTTTGACGACGCGATCAAAGCGGCGCAGGAACTGGAAATTACGCTGACAAGCCGTGATGGCGGCGGCGAAGAACGGGTGCCGATGTGCGGCGTTCCGTATCATTCGGCGCAAGGATATATTGAACAGTTGATTTCAAAAGGATATAAAGTCGCGATTTGCGAACAAGTCGAAGATCCAAAAACGGCAAAAGGGGTCGTCCGCCGCGAAGTCGTTCAGCTCATTACCCCTGGAACAGTGATGGAAGGGAAAGGGCTGTTAGATAAAGAAAACAACTACTTGGCGACGGTGACCATGTTTGATGATGGCACGTATGGTTTTGCTTATACGGATTTATCAACAGGGGAAAATCGCATAACGCTTCTTGCTTCATTGGATGATGTGATGAATGACTGTATGCGATCGGTACGAAAGAAATTGTCATTTCTTCTCAATTTCCAGAACAGTATCAGCAGCTATTAAAGGAACGCTATGATGTGACGATTTCATACGAGGATGAGACAGTGATTCCTGAAGGATTTACGTCGATCGTCGAAGCGCTTCAGCAAGATAAGCTAAAAATAACATTCGGCCGTCTGCTTCATTACATTATTCGCACACAAAAACGACGCCTCGATCATATGCAGTCTGTTCAAGTGTATCAAGTCGATCATTATATGAAAATCGATTTGTACTCGAAGCGAAATTTGGAATTAGCCGAGACAATCCGTTCCAAAGGGCGGAAAGGTTCGCTATTGTGGCTTCTTGATGAAACAGTGACGGCAATGGGCGGACGGTTGCTGAAACAATGGCTTGATCGCCCGCTTTTGGATCGCAAACAAATCGAACGGCGCTTACATATGGTCGAAACACTGATCCATCATTATTTTGAACGGCAGGAGCTGCGCGAACGTCTTCGCGAAGTGTACGACGTCGAGCGCCTCGCTGGCCGTGTTGCCTACGGAAACGTAAACGCGCGCGATTTAATTCAACTGAAAAAATCGCTTCAGCAAATCCCGGCGTTAAAAGATATTGTTGAAAACCTTTCAGATGATGAAGCGAAGCAGCTTGCCGACAAACTCGATCCATGTTCGGAACTTGTCGATCTGTTAGAGCGGTCGATTCAAGAAAATCCGCCATTGTCCGTCAAAGAAGGAAACATCATTAAAGACGGATATAACGAAACGCTTGATCGTTATCGCGATGCAAGCCGCAATGGGAAAGCATGGATTGCCCAGCTAGAAAGCAAAGAACGGGAATTAACCGGGATTAAATCATTAAAAATTGGCTATAACCGCGTGTTCGGCTATTACATTGAAGTGACGAAGGCGAATCTTCATTTGTTGCCAAAGGGACGTTATGAGCGAAAACAAACACTAGCAAACGCTGAACGTTTTATTACCCAGGAATTAAAAGAAAAAGAAGCGCTCATTTTAGAAGCGGAAGAAAAAAGCATCGAACTAGAATACGAATTGTTTGTGGACATTCGCGAACGCGTAAAACAATATATTCCGCGTTTGCAATCATTAGCGAAAACGATTAGCGAACTCGATGTCTTGCAGTCGTTTGCGACTGTAAGCGAAGAGCGTCATTACGTAAAACCGCAGTTTTCCGATAATCGTGAGCTGATCATTCAAGCGGGCCGCCATCCAGTAGTGGAAAAAGTGCTTGGGGCGCAAACGTATGTACCGAACGATTGTTATATGAATAAAGAGCGGGAACTGTTGTTAATTACGGGACCGAATATGTCCGGAAAAAGCACGTACATGCGGCAAATTGCCCTTACTGCCATTATGGCGCAAATTGGCTGCTTTGTCCCGGCAGAGAAAGCAGTCCTCCCAATTTTTGACCAAGTGTTTACGAGAATTGGTGCGGCGGATGATTTAGTATCTGGGCAAAGTACGTTTATGGTCGAAATGCTCGAAGCGCGCAATGCGATCGTTCACGCGACACAAAACAGCTTAATTTTGTTTGATGAAATCGGACGCGGCACGTCTACGTATGATGGGATGGCATTGGCGCAAGCGATCATCGAATACATTCATGATCATATTGGCGCGAAAACGTTATTTAGCACACATTATCATGAATTAACGGATCTAGAGCAATCGCTTGCCAAGCTGAAAAACGTTCATGTGAGAGCCGTTGAGGAAAATGGAAAAGTCGTGTTTCTTCATAAAATTGAAGAAGGACCAGCCGACCAAAGTTACGGCATTCATGTCGCCGAGCTTGCTGAGCTTCCGGCTTCTCTCATTCAGCGCGCCAAAGAAATTTTAGCCGAGCTTGAGCAGCAAGAACAGCGAAAAGAACAGCCAAGCGGCAAGAACGAGGCGGTCTTCGAACAGCTCAGCATGTTTGCCGAAGAGCAGCCTTCAAAAGAAGAATCCCATCTATCGAAAAAAGAGAAAAAGGCGCTTGAGGCATTAAAATCAGTCAATTTGTTGGAAACAACGCCGCTTGAAGCGTTAAACAAATTATACGAAATTCAAAAACTATTAAAGTAAAGGAGGCATAGCGATGGGAAAAATTCGTAAGCTCGATGACCAATTGTCCAATAAAATCGCCGCAGGGGAAGTCGTCGAGCGCCCTGCCTCCGTCGTTAAAGAGCTTGTTGAAAACGCGGTTGACGCCAATAGCACCATTATTGAAATTGAATTAGAAGAAGCAGGACTAGCGAAAATTCGCGTCATCGATAATGGGGACGGAATGGAAGAAGATGATTGCCTCGTTGCTTTTGAAAGACATGCGACAAGCAAAATTAAAGATGAGCACGATTTGTTTCGCATCCGCACGCTTGGCTTTCGCGGCGAAGCGCTGCCGAGCATCGCCTCCGTCTCGGAAGTTGAGATGAAAACAAGCACGGGAGACGGTCCAGGGACGAAAGTGGTTCTAAAAGGTGGAAAACTCGTTGTACACGAACGGACAACAAGCCGCAAGGGAACCGATATTACTGTATCTAACTTGTTTTTCAACACCCCGGCCCGTTTAAAATATATGAAAACGATTCATACTGAGCTTGGTCATGTCACCGATGTCGTCAACCGCCTTGCCATGGCGCATCCTGATATTTCGTTTCGGCTGCGCCATCACGGGAAGCAGCTGCTTTACACGAGCGGCAACGGCGATGTACGCCATGTGCTTGCCGCGATTTATGGCATGGATGTCGCGAAAAAGATGATTCCAATTCAAGCGGAATCGCTCGATTTTACCGTTCAAGGCTACATTTCGCTTCCTGAAGTGACGCGCGCTTCGCGAAATTACATTTCCACGATCGTCAACGGGCGATATGTGCGCAACATTCCGCTCGCAAAAGCGATCGAAGCGGGATATCATACACTGTTGCCGATCGGCCGCTATCCGATTGTATTTTTATCGATTGCGATGGATCCGATTTTAGTCGATGTCAATGTCCACCCGGCAAAATTAGAAGTACGTTTCAGCAAAGAAGCGGAATTAAACGAGCTCGTCACCCAAGCGATTCGCCAGGCGCTTCAAGCGCGGACGCTTATTCCTGAGATGACGATCAAGCAAAAAGAAACTCCAAAACCAAAAGCAGAACAAACGGCTTGGACGTTTGAACATGTCGTTAAAGAACCATTTGTTTCTCCACTCGTTCATGTAGATGAACCAAAACAAGTAGATGAGCCAAAGCAATCAAGTCCAGTGGAAGAACCCAAGGAGGAAATTCCTTCGTTTTTGCCGGCAGTGGAATCGAAACAAAATGATGTCGATGATGAACTAGTCGAAATGGACGAGCAAACGGAATCATCAGACGAACAAGAGCATGTGAATGACCGGCTTCCGCCGCTTTATCCAATCGGGCAAATGCACGGAACGTACATTTTGGCGCAAAATGAGAGAGGGCTTTACATCATTGACCAGCATGCTGCCCAAGAGCGCATTAAGTATGAATATTTTCGCGAAAAAGTTGGCGAAGTAATAAACGAAGTGCAGGAATTGCTTGTTCCGCTTACATTTCATTATCCGACAGATGAATATGTGCTAATTGACGCACATCGTGAAGAATTGGCGAAATGCGGCGTCTTTTTAGAACCGTTCGGGCACAATACGTTCATCGTCCGCTCCCACCCATCGTGGTTTCCAAAAGGGGAAGAAGCGGCGATTATTGAAGAAATGATCCAGCAAGTGATCGATATGAAAAAAGTCGATATTAAGCAGCTTCGTGAAAAAGCAGCGATTTTAATGAGCTGCAAACGTTCGATTAAAGCGAACGAGTATTTGCGCGATGACGAAATCTTCGCACTCTTGGAATCACTGCGCAAAACGACTGATCCATTCACCTGCCCGCACGGCCGCCCAATCATCATCCATTTTTCCACGTATGAGCTGGAGAAAATGTTTAAGAGAGTGATGTAAATATAAAAGCGCAACGCCTTGTTCCATCAAGGGGGGTGCGCTTTATTTTTTCGTTTGCCCTGTTTGTAAGCTCAAATCACTTTACGGATTGTTGTGTATGCAAACAAAAACACAGTAATTCGTTGTTCCGGAAGGGCGAACAGTAGATTAGGCAACGAAACAAAAGAGTAATTATGTTTCCAAAGAGGTGATAACGAATGAATGATAAAGAGCGGTTGAATGAAATTATAATTCGCTACAAGACTGTTAAACCGTTTGAATTTTATAACGACATCGGTGTTATCGCGATGGATGAAAAGGATAAAGATTGGCCTATTGAACAAGCGAAGAAAGCTGTGATATCTGAAGATTATTAGACCAACAACGAGCAATTAAAAAGAGAATTCAAAAATTTCTTTGGCTCTGTTGAGATAATCAAAGCAAAACAGATTGAGGTAGACAGAAAAATTAAGGACTTTACGAAAAGGGTTTATCGAGCGTTTCCGTGGGTTTTTCTTTAAGGGGCAACTAGAGAGTATGCGGGTAGCTTTTAGAAACAAAATAGCGGGTGGTGAGAACGTGCAGCAACTCACGATTTTTGATTTTCTTGAAGAAGTTGTCGAGAATGAATCGAGATATACCTTTGATAACGAAAAGGGATCATCGATGCAAATGCGAGGGAATTTTGATTCCCCGTTGGAACAAAGAACAAGGTCATTATGATTCTGTTTGTGCGCATTGCTTTTCAACTAAAGAACGTTTTTATCCAGCGAACATGTGTCAAAGATGCGGCTGCACAACGAACGTCTATCAAGTATGGCTGTACGACTATAACGCGGAAAATGTATGCAAATATTGCATAAGACAGGACATGTTGCTTTCGAAATTTTTTAAGCCGTCAATAAAAGGAAGTAATCTGAAGTAAACAAAATAGCAAGGTGAGTTTCAAAAAAGCACTTCTATAAAGAAGCGCATAATTACCTAAATAATTTATTTAAAGCCGGAATTAATTTGTTAAAATAAGGCTTGATTATGAAATCCTTAGCGCCTATTTGAAGAGCATCAATAATGAAACTTTTTTGCCCCATCGATGAACAAATTATTACTTTTGCTTTTGGATCAAATTTTAAAATATTTTTTAAAGCATCTAATCCATTCATAATAGGCATAATTAAGTCAAGTATAACAATGTCAGGTGATTTTTCTTTGTAAAGAGATACAGCATTACTACCATCAGAAGCTTCAGCGATAACTTGGTAACCATTAGCGGTTAAGAGATTCTTTAATAAGTTTCTCATAAACATTGAATCATCAGCAACTAATACAGTTTTATACATTTGAACCACCTTTGACTAAAAAAGTAAATATATATCCTTAAAAATGTACATATGACAGTGCGCCTAATAAGGAACCTTTAAAAAAATCACAATGATTTTTCATGGGAAAGACAACTGGCTGGCATGTCTATTGAAAATAGATTTAGCTCCTTTCGCTTTGCGTTTTGCCTTTTCGAGTAGTTTGGTGATGCAATATTAAATTTTTTGTATATATTTGTCGAAACTTGTCTAATAATCTAAAGAAATATTAACAAGTTTTATAGTTAAATTTACATAATGCTTTGTGGGATAGCTGTTTATGCTCAAAATAACAACATTGACATCGACAACAATACAAACAAAATAACTCACATGGCTCAAAATACGGACGTTGCTGATAACGATGGTGATAATGATGACGATACAGATTGGGGTTGGATTGGTTTGGTTGGTTTAGCAGGACTGTTAGGGTTGAGAAGAAGAAATGACAGAAGAGATTAGAACCAATAATTAATTTTTCTGATAGAAAAATGAAAGAAAAATGACAGAAAGATGACAGATTATTTTGTTTCGGACATGCTATGATTGTATCGTGGGATATGTTGAAGCAGGGCGTCACTCCGATGATATGATCCCCTTATAGTAGACAGAAAAAAGAAAGCCAATTAATCTGTCTACTATGGGGGGGATTTTTCTATGGGAAAATGCGAAAAACATATGATGCAAAGTTTAAAAAGAAAGCTGTGGATTTATATTTGGAAGAGGGCATGAGTCATAAAACGGTGGTGAAAGAATTAGGGATTGATAAGTCCGGTACATCGATGGGTGAAACGCTATGAATAGGAAGGAATACAAGGTCTGAAGGAAAAACGGGACAAATCGAAAGGACCAAATAAAGGAAGAACGAGAACTCATCCGGAAGATCCTGAAACAAAAATCAAGCGCCTTGAGGCGGAAGTAGAGATGCTAAAAAAGCTCTTAATTGATATGTTCTCTGAAGGATTTCTCAATAAATATGATTTATCTAACTTTAGTTTAACTGATCGTATATTTGGATATCATTTTTTGTGAGTCATATTCCAGGAGTACTTGAACCATCGGCTGAGCAACGAATTTCAAGTAGAGAGTCCTTACGAGCAATTGGAATATGTGTTGACTGCATCGGATGACCCTTCATACCGGACTAGGACTGCGAGTATCCGATTCAAGGCATCGACACGTTTTTTTGAGGCGATCAAAAAATACGGCCAGTCGCTAGAATTATCCGGCATGCTATTCAAAGATATTATTTTTAGCGGCGGTCGAATTCAACGTGATAAGAAGAAAGAGGTCCATGCCATTACAGAATAAAGGTTGAGCAACATGACATAAGACGGAGCACAAGTGCAGCAGCTGCACACGTCGTTCCGGCTTATTCCGTTTCAGTGGAACAACTTCTACTTTTCAATCAATCCACTTCTTCTAGAACGTCAAAAGCAACAAAATGCGTAGAGTTAGACTTTGTTAAGCGTTTGACTGCTTTTTCTTTCCGTGCTTGGAAACGTTGCATGATGGGCTTAAAGCAAGGCTTTGCTTGTTCATCCAGCATGATCATTTTTCCGTCAAGGATGCAGTCTGAAGGTAAATTAATATCCTTCATTTCTGGGTACTGGAAAGTACACTCATTTGGCGGCTAGTACTACCACTCCGGTAGTGTAGTAAGGCTCTGTGGCCGTCAAATTTGAGCTGATGAAGGTATCCTCTGGGTACTGCATCTGATTTATGAAGCAACATGGGCTTCAGCGGCTGGTGTCACACGCGATCCCCTCCATGCTCCCACAATACCATTAAGAAAATAACCATCAATATGAGAGTGATGGCAAAAATATAACATATATTTTTATATAACAGTAGTTGCATTTAGTCATCTGTTATAATACAATACTAATAAAAATAAATATTCGGAAAATTATTTTGAAGGTTCGTTCGACTTGAATGAGCGTCTTGTATCCGGTTACCATGTCGGCTGAGGATAAGCCGGTATTTGTCTTAATCAGGAACTTTTCATCCCGTAACCCCTCCTTGGCTAATGCTGCTTCATTGGAAACGTTAAGGTTTGTCCATCGTAATCGACATCGAAAAAGGATTGCATGTTCTTTTGGGTCAGGATTTCCGCGACCTTTATGATGGTATTTTTCGGATCGAGTTTTCTTCCCCGTTTACCAGGTTTGATGAGACATTCAGTATAGTGCTCTTTTAATTTTTTAGAGATGCGGTTTTGTAACCCCAAAAATGGTCCTTAACTGTCAAAGGTGAGTTATAATCCTCATTTCTCACTTTTTGAATTCGTTGATATATTCTTTAAAGAAAGCGAGGTAATGGAGATGAATGTAAAATCCCTCGAACAAGTATTTACCCAGACAGTAAAATTTTTCGAATGGCTGCTAGCGGGAATCATTATTGTAGCGGTAATTGCAGAAGGAACAATGCTCGTCCATGACCTATTCAGCTACATCATGGAAGGGGAAATCATGGAGAAATTTCAGGATTTTTTAGCTCATGCACTCTTGTATATTATTGGATTAGAGGTTGCACTTATGCTCATCAAGCACGATATGACACTCGTCATGGATATAATCATTTTTGCCATTGCCCGTAAGATGATCATCTTGAATGTGCATATGTGGGAGATTCTAGTCGGAATCTTAGCCATCTTTATCCTCTACTACCTTAAATGTTACGGACTGAGTTGCCGCTTTTTCCCCAACCGACCTTAATTTTTAACAATCAGAGTTAATTTTTTTCACAGCGTAAACGTTCCGAATTCATGGGGTCCAATTTTTTACATTCACTCGTTCAACGGCAGTTCGCTTTTTAGCTCTTTGTAATTCT
Source organism: Geobacillus sp. CX412 (assembly GCF_027942335.1). Lineage (NCBI taxonomy): Bacteria > Bacillati > Bacillota > Bacilli > Caryophanales > Anoxybacillaceae > Geobacillus > Geobacillus sp. CX412. The sequence goes on along the minus strand of NZ_CP103461.1, from coordinate 2,275,761 downwards.
GAATAGATTTTGAGCAATAAATTCAATTAAAAACTAGTAAATTTTCGGTACGGGGCATCCAGCGAATGATTGAAAGCTACAGCCTGCCGAATAAAAAACTTACGCCCCATACGTTTTGTAAGTGAATGCTGAAGGTCACGAACAACGACATTGAGAAAGTACGGCGGCTTGCCGGCCATAGCAATATCGCCACGACATCTCGATACTTAAAAGACAGCTATAGTGATTTGGCGGATGCGGTGGAGGCGTTGCTGAAATTTTAACAAAGTTGGTTGTGCATAGGTGTACCGATAACAATTGGGATAGTCCAGTACGGCCATGGCATCTTTGAACCTTTCTTCGAAGATTGCTATGGTCTTTGGCGTTTTCTTATCCCATTAGCCAGCACTTACTCCAGTTAAAGATGGTCAAATCGCTGGCGTCTGCTTAATTGAGTGATTCAAAAAAATTTTTATTTTTCATATTTCGCTATTTATCTCATTCCTTTAAATGATTATCAAACGCCTCTTGAACCTTATCCTTCTTGGGTGAAACAATTTTTCCCTTAACCTGCTTTAACGTCGCTACTATAAGAATGCTAACAATCACTAATAAGAACCATGAACTTACCTTTCCTAGATGAACGAGACTCCATGCATCGGTTTGGTTTGGATATTCCCAAGCTCCAAAGAACGTTGCGATATTTTCGGCTATCCATATAAAAAATCCGATGAGCACAAAAGAAAGTGCGAGTGGCATACGGTAACGAGTTCCATCAACCTCGAATGTGACCCATGATTGCCAAAAGACGATGATTACAAGTCCAGATAACCACCAACGAACGTCAATCCAATAATGGTGGGTGAAAAAATTCAAATAAATCGCAGCTGCAAGAGGTACAACTACCAAAAACGGTGGCCACTTAACCAGTTCAACCTTAAACCTCCTCCACGCCTGGCAAAGATAACTCGCTACACTTGCGTACATAAATCCACTATACAAAGGCACTCCAAAAATTTTGAAATATCCTTCCTCTGGATAAGACCAGGAGCCCATATGTACCTTGAAAAGTTCAAGAGCGAGCCCAATAAGGTGGAACAATGTGATAACCTTTAGTTCATCCCGTGTTTCAAGCCCAGAACGCACCATCCACCACTGCATCAGAAGGCAGATGATGAGCAGCCAGTCATACCGTGGTAGGAAGGGAAGTGGCATGAATTTTGTAAAAGCCAAAGAGGCAAAAATAACGACAGGAAACAAACATGATAGGGCCTGCTCCCAACCAAAACGAACGAGTTGTTTTAGGGCTCTCATGATTTGTGCCTCTTTATTATCCTTGAGTGTCTTCGTCGCTTTTGTATTCTAAAATATCTCCAGGCTGACATTCTAAAGCCTTACAAATCGCATTTAAAGTTGATAATCGAATCGCTTTTGCCTTTCCATTTTTCAATATAGAACGTGTTGCAAAACGCATAATGAATGCATAAATGCACATAAAAAATCCACCACCTTGGAAATCATATACAGTAGCCAAAAAACAACTCTCCAAAGGGTGGACACTATCATGATTTTCCATTTAAACAACGAACATGCATGGTCTTACGAAATGGATCCACTTTTAGCATCCTTATTTCGATATATTGACTCTCTGTCGTTGCCAGAAACACCGCATGTGACAGGAAGGCCGCCAGTGTTTGGATAATTATAATAGTTAAACAGTTTAGTAAAATTTGTTGCGCAAGGGGAGAGGGAACATAATATGCGCAATCATGAATTTAACGAACTATCTGCTTTTGTTATAATAAAAAAATGTACAGATCCATTTTATAGAAAAAGGAGGAAAAACATGACTGAATTGAGCAAGGTGCAGATTCAACATCAACGGTTATCTAAAGCTAAAATCGCTAAAAGAGCAACTGCTATTTTCATCGGGGCTGTTTTAATGGCAGTAGGACTTGAAATCTTTTTAGTCCCTAATAACATTATCGATGGAGGCATAACAGGCATTTCAATTATGCTTTCACATATTACGGGTTTTCGTCTTGGAATTTTTATTTTTCTTTTAAACCTTCCGTTCTTTTTTATGGGTTATAAACAAATTGGAAAAACTTTTGCTATCTCCTCATTGTTTGGGATTATCGTTTTATCCATTTTTACTTCTCTGTTTCATCCTATTCCAGCCTTCACAGACGACCTTTTATTAGCTACCATTTTTGGCGGAATGATTCTAGGTACGGGCGTAGGTCTTGTCATTCGTTATGGCGGCGCTTTGGATGGCACAGAAATACTCGCTATACTCATGAACAAAAAACTCCCTTTCTCTGTTGGCGAGATCATCATGTTTTTTAATATTTTTATTCTTGGTGCTGCTGGGTTTGTTTACACTTGGGATAGAGCAATGTATTCAATTTTAGCCTATGCGATTGCTTTTAAAACGATTGATGTTGTCATTAAAGGATTAGATGAATCGAAGTCGGCATGGATTATTAGTGATATTCCTGTAGCCATTGGGAATGCTATCATGAACCGATTAGGGCGCGGTGTTACATATTTAAGCGGAGAAGGAGCATTCTCTGGTGACGGTAAAAAAGTGATATTTTGTGTGATTACTCGTCTTGAGGAGGCCAAACTTAAAGAAATTGTCGAAGAAAATGACCCAAATGCTTTTTTAGCTATAGCAGATATGGCTGAAGTACGCGGTGGACGTTTTAAGAAAAGAGATATTCATTAAGGTGTCTTTTTCTAAATTGTAATCGAACAAAATTACGGAAACGGTACGTTTATTGGTGCAACATCAAAAGGTGTAAAAGTTGTTAAAATGAGTGATAAATATTGGAAAGACCGATATATAGGTGCTAAGCGAGTCATTAAGTAGATAAAAGGCTATATTAAAGCTTCTTGTTAATTGGTAGAAAAACGGCAGACTTTTAGTGGATATTTTGTTTGAAGCAGGGCGTCGCTCCGATCGGGGCGGCGCTTTTATTTTTAGGATAAAGCATGGAGTTTTATAAAGGAGCGAACGAAATGGAGTTTTCTGAATAAACTGGCTAAAAAAGAATAAGTCCAAACTTAGTGAAGAGTATTATGGCAAACTTGAAAAGGCAAAAATATTTGTATGGATAAAAAAATGGTGAAGCAAGCGATCCATCACTGGATATTATTCAGTCATTTCGTGTTTTATCAAATGTTGTTGGAAAATATATAAAAGAAAAAACATAATAGCAATTTTTTGTTAATTAAGGGTGATAAGTATGGAAAAGTTAAAAATCGGCGATTGGGTTTATTATGCAGGGGATGAATATCAATTAGAGGGTGCGTTGGGTTATGTTGATCGAGTGGTTGATTCTTATTGTGTTGTCGAATTTATACAAGACCGCAAAGGGAAACGATTAAAAAGGCGAAAAAGTTGCTCGATAGGGGAATTAATCCCGGCCAAAAGTAAATCACCGATGACGAAAGAGGATTTTGATACATTGATGGATTTGGCGTTGGCGACCAAAGATTTTGAATGGTGTAAACAGTTGCTCGAACAGTTGAAAGGACAAAAAAGCGGCAAAGTAGGTTGATTCGTCATTCAAAGTGAAAGCCACGATAAAAATTTGTTGTAAGAACTACACAGGAGAAAGCTGGTTTGGCCATATGGATGGGCAGATAAAAATCATTGTAAATCAGCCAGTTGATATGGATAAGGAAACAAAATGACCGTTTTGTTTCCGAGGAGGGAACAGGATGAGAAAAATTAAGTTTCAAGAAATTGCTAAAGGCTCTTCCCCGAGAGAATATTTAGAATCTATCAAACAGGATATATGCAGGACGAAAATGATCCAAATATTTACTGGGGAGAGCCTTCCAGTTATCTTAATTTACTAATTTAAGTAATCTACCATCGTTCTATAGATGATCGAAAATAATGAAGCCAAGGCTATTCATTTTCTGAGAAAAATGATAATATTCTTATGGAAATTCTACATACTGGTGGTGCATATATGTTTTCGTCGTTAAAACGATTTTTAATTGGCAGACCGTTGAAATCAACCGAACTAGGAGAACAAAAGCTGAACAAATTAAAGGCATTGGCTGTCTTATCTTCTGATGCTCTATCTTCGGTTGCGTACGGTACGGAACAGATTTTGCTTGTTCTTGCGTTGATTGGAGCGATTGCATTTTGGTATTCCATTCCTATTGCGATTGGAGTTCTTATTCTATTGGTGGCGCTTATTTTATCGTATCGCCAAATCATTTACTCTTATCCGCATGGAGGAGGGGCTTACGTCGTTTCCAAAACGAACCTAGGCATAAATCCGGGGCTCATTGCCGGAGGTTCTTTATTGGTCGACTATATTCTAACCGTGGCAGTAAGTGTGTCCGCGGGAACGGATGCCATTACATCCGCGTTTCCAGTTTTGCATCAACACACAGTAGGAATTGCTGTCGCACTGGTTGTGTTTATCACTATTCTTAATCTGAGAGGCGTAACCGAATCCGCTTCCGTTTTGGCATATCCCGTTTATTTGTTTGTGTTGGCGCTCGTAATTCTCATTATTGTTGGGATTTTTCATATTATAAATGGACAAGCACCGTCTACCTTACATACGCCGATCGGTACTGCGGTGCCTGGAATTACATTATTCTTGTTGCTTCGGGCGTTTGCATCTGGTTGCTCTGCGTTGACAGGGGTAGAAGCGATCTCCAACGCCGTTCCAAACTTCAAGGAACCGGCGGCAAAAAACGCTGCTAAAACGTTAGTGATGATGGGGTTCATTCTCGCTTTTCTATTTGTAGGAGTCACTTTTTTAGCATACTGGTATGGAATTGCTCCGAAAGCGGAAGAGACGGTTGTCTCCCAACTCGCTTCCGAAGTGTTTGGAAGAGGCTTTATGTATTACTTTATCCAAGGCACAACTGCCCTTATCTTAGTCTTGGCTGCAAATACCGGGTTTTCCGCATTTCCGCTGCTGGCATATAATCTGGCATCCGATAAATATATGCCAAGAATGTATCTTATCCGCGGCGACCGCTTAGGATATTCAAATGGAATCATCACGCTTGGTCTTGCTTCTATTTTGCTGATTATCGTTTTTAAAGGGCAAACGGAACAGCTCATTCCTTTGTATGCGGTTGGCGTATTCATTCCTTTCACTTTGTCGCAAACAGGAATGATTGTCAAATGGGTGCGCGAAAAACCGGCGGGGTGGGTCCCGAAGCTGCTTGTGAACTTGCTGGGAGCGATCATTACACTAACTGTACTGTGCATTTTCTTTATCACAAAATTTGCTCAAGTATGGTCTGTGCTTGTATTTCTTCCGATAATCGTATTTGTTTTTCACCGAATCCATAAGCACTATGATGCTGTGGCAGAACAACTGCGGGTCAATCCAAATGAGATTCCGGATAAAATAGAAGGAAATGTCGTCATTGTACCTGTTGCGGGAATCACAAAGGTAGTAGAGCAATCGTTAAATTACGCCCAAGCCATTGGGGATTATGTATTGGCTGTATATGTGGGATTTGACCGGGAAAGCATGCTTCGAATGGAAGAGAAATGGAAGAAATGGAGGCCAGACGTTCGCCTTGTTACACTAATTTCTTATTATCGCGATCTTATCACGCCAATTTCCAAGCTAGTGGATACGATTGAAAGCAAGGCAGGGGAAAGAAATTATACAGTAACGGTTTTGATTCCTCAATTTATACCGAAAAAAGGGTGGCATAACTTTTTGCATAACCAATCCAGCGTTTTGTTGAGATTGTACCTTCTATATAAGAAAAATGTGATTGTCTCCACAGTTCCTTATCGGCTTTATAAGTAGAAGTTCATATTCGATTGCATGCGGGGATGATTGCTGAATGATCATCCCCGTTTTTATTAATGGCTTCGTTCAGAGACGGAAGTATTCTTGGTTAAAATGATAAAACTTCTATTTAATCCAAAAATAATAATTACTAGGAAAAAGATACTGAAAACAAAATGATATTTTTAACCTGTAATGTAACTGTAATAGATTTGTAACCACTTCTTATTCTTTTTGTTATAGATTAGCAACTTTTTTTAAATATAATGATTGACGTCATAGAAACGAATACCAAAAATACATCTGTGGGGGAGCGCAAAATGAAAAAATCATTTATTCTTACAGGTACAATCATAAGTTCTTTATTAGCGGGCCAAACTGCTTTCGCTAGTAATTATACCGTCCAAAAAGGCGATACGCTTTGGGGAATATCGAAAAAATACAACACTACTGTAGAAACATTAAAACAAATGAATCATTTAACTTCTGATTTTATTTTCCCTGGCCAAATATTAAAAGTTAACGAAAGTGAAGATACATATGTAGTGAAGGCTGGCGACACCTTAAGTAAAATTGCAAGGCAATTTAATACGACTGTTGCTGCGTTATTAAGGATGAATCCCGAAATTTCTAATCCAAATTTTATTAAGGCAGGCCAAACTATTCGTTTGTCAGGATCAGCTTCAGTTCCTTCTACTAAGGAATCAGGTGCTAGCGGTTATTACATCGTTAAAGAAGGAGATACTCTTTCTGGCATCGCTAAAATGTTTCATACAACAGTTCGTTCATTGCTCGCTTTAAACCCGGAAATTACAAATCCTAATTTTATTCGAGCGGGACAATCTATTAAAGTTGCTGGAGAAAAAGCTCCTGCTCAATCTTCCAATCAAAAAATTTCTAAATCTTCCCCGGGTTCGATGTCTACCACTCCTTCCAATAGCACAAAAGCTGTGAATTCTTCTTTGGCTGATCGAGTCATTCAAATTGGTGAAAAATATTTAGGCGCTAAATATTTATATGGTGCCAGCCCATCTCGCACAGATGCATTTGATTGCTCATCTTTTACTATGCGGGTGTTGGTGAAGCTGGAATTTCTTTGCCACGCACTTCGACAGCACAATCACAAGCAGGCACGACGGTTTCTTTCAATCAGCTTCAAAAAGGAGATTTAGTCTTCTTTGATACAGACTTCGATGGAACGATCAATCACGTTGGAATTTATGCGGGTAACGGCCAAATGTTAAATGCTTCAACTTCTAAAGGCGTTTCTTATGCATCGATCGGTTCTTCTTATTGGCAAGAACGATTTGTGAAGGCAGTCCGTGTAATCAATTAATCTATGAAAAAGAGGCTGACTTCAAAAAGTCGATTCAGCGACTTTTGAGTCAGCCTTTTTTTTGTCAGTCTTATTCAACAAGCACCCTCGTTCGTTCCATAAAGTTCTCACACCATTCATTAATTTACAATTGAAAAATCAAAAGGCAAATCGAATTTTTGATTTACAACGTAACATTGTTATGTTACATTATATTGCATAGGAGGTGCACATGATGAAGGAGGAATTAATCTCGAAAAAAGAATTGCTCGAGCGAACAGGGATCTCTTATGGACAGCTTTATCGATGGAAACGGAAAAAGCTGATTCCCGAAGAATGGTTTATTCGCAAATCGACATTTACAGGGCAAGAAACGTTTTTTCCAAAAGAAAAAATACTAGCGAGAATCGAAAAAATTAAACAGATGAAAGATGATCTGTCACTCGATGAACTAGCAAATATGTTTTCGCCGAACCCTGCCGCGATTACTCTCCATAGAGACGAAATTATAAAACGTAACATTGTTTCGGAAGTGGCGCTGCAATTGTATATGGAACAAAAAGGAGAGCAGCACACTTTTTCCTTTACTGAACTGCTGCAGCTTTATATTCTTGATCAATTGCTGCAAACCGGGGAAATTAGTTTGGAAGAAGGAAAAAGCGTATTCGATGTGTTCGAGAAACATTATGCCGCGCTTCAAGGACGAAGTTGTGAATTGCTTTTCCTGCGAAAAATGGGAGTAGCAATATGTCTATTAGTAGCAAGCGGAAATGACGTCTATGTCGAAGAAAAGGCGAAAATCATTGTTCGTCTTCATGTGCCTACTTGCGTAGAGCAATTAAAACTGATGATATCGGAGGGATAAACAGATGGAAAGGAAGGATTTAGTTATCTCTGGCGCTGGAAGTGCTTCGGGTGGTCTATACAATTTGGTTAAAATTTCTGGAACCGGTAAGGTGCATGGAAATATCAACTGCAACGATATGGCGATTCATGGTACGGCAAAAATGGAAGGGAACGTAGAGGCAAAGGCGGCGCACATATCCGGAAAAGCCCGCATTGCGGGATCATTAAAAACGGAACATGTAAAAATCCATGGGAGCGCCCGGATTGACGGCAATGTACAATGCAAACAATTTGATTGTCATGGGAGCGCAAATGTAGACGGGAATTTATCGGCGGACGAAGTGCATATTCATGGAGAGGCAGTCATTAAAGGGGACTGTGACGCGGAACAATTTCAAGCGAGAGGGGAGTTTTCCATCGGCGGCTTATTAAATGCGGGGACTATTCAAATAAAGCTTTTTGGACATTGCCAAGCAAAAGAAATCGGCGGGGAGCGCATCGAAGTCAAACAGCCGGGAAGGACATGGCTGAAGAAACTGCTCTTTCCTGTCGGCTTGACCGCTGAAAGCATCGAAGGAGATGAAATTTATTTAGAGCATACGAACGCAAAAGCAGTCAGAGGCAACCGGGTGACGATCGGTCCTGGATGCGACATTGAAGTCGTGGAATATCAAGGTGAGTTTCAATGTAATCCAGGGGCGAAAGTCGGTGCTTATCAAAAAGTGTGAAGGAGGGAAAAAACCATGGGAGATATGCGCCATTTAACGGTAAACGGATCCGCGCTCACTTCGGGAGGAACGTTTCATAAAGTGACGATTCGCGGCGACGCCACCATTAACGGTGATTTATCGTGTGATCGCTGCAAGGTGTTTGGCAATGCCGATGTGAGCGGCAACATCGAGGCGAAGTCGTTCCACATCTTCGGTCAAGCCAATGTACGGAGAAATATTCAAGGAGGGACGATCAAGCTATTGGGGGAAATGAATCTACGCGGAAATGCCATGGTATACGATTTTCATCTCCGCGGCGCCGCCCATGTGGATGGTGATGTAACAGGAGGAACAATTCATGGTTACGGAGAAATGAAAGTGTTCCGCGATTGTGAGGCGGACGTTTTTTCTGTCAAAGGCGCGGTGGAGATTGGCGGCACCCTAAACGCCGAGCAGGTCGAATTGTATCTCCATTTTGCGGATAGCCGCATCGCCGAAATTGGCGGGAAAACGATTCAAGTCAAACGGAGTAAAGCATTGAGTATTCTTCACTTTTTAAAACGATTTGCTCCCGATTCGGCAAAGTTAAAAGCGGAAACGATTGAAGGGGATGACATTTATTTAGAACATACCAACGCCAAAATTGTCAGAGGCGACCGCATCATCATTGGCCCAGGCTGCAACATTGATCTTGTGGAATATCACACAAGCTTTCAGCAAGACGAAAAGGCGACCGTGAAAGCAAAAAGAAGATCATAATTTACGGATCGATTAAAAGAAGCGTTTCACGGAATGGCAAACAGGGTTCCGTCCATGAGCATTCATGCCCTTCATGCGATTCTTTCGCCGGAAGCGCGCGCCCATATCCCAGCGCCTATACTCGAAAAAATAACGGCCGCGTTGGCTTCTTCCATCGCGCATATGTTCTTATGGAGCCTAATTCCCGCAGCGCTGACGCTTCTGTTCGTCTTTTTCATGCCAAACGATCGGTTCGCATCGATGCATGCCGCACAAAGCGGCAAGGTGCAGGTCGGGAAGGAATAAATTTCGTGTAATGAAAAAGCGAATGCCGGCAATACACGGCATCCGCTTTTTATTTATACTCTTTTTTGGTAATCGGTTCTTTTTGAAACGAACGAATTAATGAGATGACGATCAAAATCATAATGATCGCAAACGGAAACGCAGCGATGATTGATGCGGTTTGCAGTGCTTCTAAGCCGCCTGTCCAAAGCAAGATAGCAGCTGCTGCCGATTGAACGATTCCCCAAATAAATTTTACCGAATTTGGCGGATTCAACATTCCTTTTGTTGTTTGCATACCAAGAACGAACGTAGCGGAATCGGCTGATGTGACGAAAAATGTACAAATTAATAAAATAGCTAATCCCGACAAAATAGTGCCAAATGGGAATTGCTGCAACGTGAAAAACAGTGCTGTTTCCATCCCTTTTTCGTTAATGACATCGATGATGCTGATATGTTGAAACCGTTCTAGATATAACGCCGAACCGCCAAAGACAGAAAACCATAAGGCACTAAATACGGTCGGAACGGCTAACACACCGATCATAAATTCACGTATGGTACGACCTCTTGAGATGCGGGCGATGAACGTTCCAACAAACGGCGCCCACGCAATCCACCATGCCCAATAAAATATTGTCCACGATTTGGGCCAGTCGCTTTGTTCAAACGGCGCCAACCGGAAACTCATGGACGGCAAGTTTTGCAAATAGGAACCAATCGTCGTTGTAAACACATCCATAATAAAATTCGTCGGGCCAACAAAAAGCAAAAAAAACATCAGCAGGACGGCAAGAATGATGTTTATGTCACTCAATATTTTAATTCCTTTATTCAATCCTGTTTGCGCGGAAAGCATAAATAAAAACGTAACAACGATAATGATCAACAATTGAGTTGTAAAGTTGTTTGGTATGGATGGAAATAAATGCGATAATCCTCCGGCAATTTGAATTGCTCCAAGCCCTAACGAAGTTGCAACACCAAAGATCGTTGCGTATACAGAGAGCGTATCAATCGCGACGCCGACAGCGCCATTTATTTTATCGCCAAATATTGGCCGCAATACACGGCTAATAATCCCAGGTTCTTTTTTGCGGAATTGGAAATACGCAAGCGCTAGAGCAATTACACAATAAATCGCCCACGGATGAAGCCCCCAATGAAAAAAGGCATATCGCATCGCCATGCGGGCTGCTTCCGGCGTTTCTCCTTCTCCGGCAGGTGGCGCATAATAGTGGGAAACTGGTTCAGCCACCCCCCAAAACACTAACCCGATTCCCATACCGGCACTAAACAACATCGCAAACCATGTGATGTTACTATACTCTGGCTTTTCATTGTCTCCGCCAAGACGAATATTTCCGTATTTAGAAAAAATTAAGAACAAACCAAAGGCAAGAAATGTCGTTGCTGCCAATAAATAAAACCAGCCGAATTTATCAATTAAAAAGGAATGCATTGCTGTACTAACAGCACCTAAGTTATAGTCGGGCAGTTTATTGGCAGGAATCACTCCCCAAAAAATAAATAAAATAGCAATTGCTATTGAAAAATAAAACACGCTTGTTGTTTTTTTCATCTAATTCCTCCTTTAGTATTAATATATGCCGATGAGGATCGTGTTAGCGTTTTCGGGTGCCGGAGAAGGAAGGAAAAAAGCTTTCCGTTTCTATGGTAACGAAAAAATACAGAAATGGCAATGGATTTGCTTTTATTATAACTATAACAGGAGACAAGCATTTTTTTGGTAGGGAAACGGTTATGTCATGTAAAATAAAATATTCATGGCAGATAAAAAGGAGGATAGACAATGGTGAATAACAGAATATCCGTAATGGTGAGCATTGTGCTCGCGATGCTCGTGGCATCGATGGATACAACGATCATGAATACGACGATGCCGATCATTGCCAAAGAACTTGGAGGATTTTCTCTTTACGCGTGGTCGTTTGCTTCCTACATGATCACGACAACCGTTCTTTCTCCAATCGCCGGGAGACTTTCCGACATATTTGGGAGAAAGAAAGTATTTAGCTTCGGCATTATTTTATTTCTAATCGGTTCTCTTCTTTGCGGGATGTCGCAAAATATGGTCCAGCTTGTTATATTCCGTGCTGTCCAAGGAATTGGCGCAGGTTTTATGATGCCGTTTCCTGCCATTATTGCCGGGGATTTATTTCCGATTGAAAAGCGCGGAAAAATTCAAGCGTTTTTTACGGCAATGTGGGGGATTTCCGCAGTTCTTGCGCCAATGTTAGGAACCTTGTTTGTCGAATACGCATCATGGCGCTGGATTTTTTATGTGAATATCCCGATTTGCTTGCTTTCCTTGCTCACACTATTGCCATATAAAGAAGTGTACGAACCAAAACGGGCGGTGATTGACTATATTGGAGCGGTATTATTTGCGGCCGCGATCAGCCTTTTTCTATTGACGACGGTAGTCGAAAGCAACCATTGGATGTATGGCGGCATTGGCGCTGTGTTATTAGTTATTTTTTACTTATATGAAAAAAAGCAAACGTCTCCGCTCGTTCCATTGACGCTCGTGCAGCATAAAACGTTAAAATGGATGAACATGAACGGATTTGTCAGCTGTGTCGCTTTATTTGGCACGTCTAGCTACATTCCGCTATTTTTGCAAAATATCGCCCATCAATCGGTGTTTGCAAGCGGTGTCGCCCTTTTAGGCATGTCGATTGGTTGGATGATTGTGGCAGTGCCGGCGGGAAAATGGATTTTGCGCTATGGGTATCGCATGTTATTGATTATCGGAAACGTTCTTCTTGTGCTTTCTGGACTGCTGCTAGCACTTTTAAATGAAAGCCACGGATTTTTGTATGTCTTTTTTGCCATGTTCATTCAAGGGCTGTCGTTTGGATTGACATCTACTGTCGGTGTCATCGGCTCGCAGCAGCTTGCCGATGCGCATGAAAAGGGAATCGCGACTTCATTTTTCATGTTTTGCCGCAACATCGGCACAGCCATTGGTGTAACGATTATGGGCGCCTTTTTAACGAAAGCGGCTGATTTTATGACTGGCATCCATCATCTGTTTTTATTTGGATTTATCGGCAGCATTGTGGCTTTATTCACATCGTTTTTCATTCGTGATGAGTCGGAACAGAAAAAAAATAATTTGCTTCGTTCCGGGGAAATGTCCTAAATATTTAACATGATATACCGATAATAAAGAAGGGAGGGTCATTTCCTTCTTTTTTGTAGATGGGTTGTTAGATGTGAATAAACGGGGGGATCAGATGATGAAGATGACAGTCCGAAAAAAATTGTATGCAGTATTTGCCGCCGTATATATGCTGTTAATCGCACTCGTTGGCATTGCTTATTATCAGATTTCTACTATTAATGCTAGTTATACGCATCTTTTAAATGATAAAGTTTCCAATCTTATCGATGTTAAACAGCTAGAAGTTCTGATCCGGCGCGAGCAAGGGAGCATGCGCGGTTATTTGCTTACCGGCGATCAAACGTCATTGACAAACTTTACGAAAGCGCACGATGAATATGAAAAACTAAGCAATAAACTGGAGAAAACGTTGACAAAGGCGGAAACAAAAGAGTTGCTAGCACGATTGAATGAGCTGGAACAACAGTTTTACGAACTAGGACAAAAAACGTTTCAATTAAAACAGGAAAATAATGTGGAGGCTTATACACAGTTAATTACAACAACAGGAAGGGATATTACTACACAATTTGATGAAGCGGCACAACAACTAGTGGAAATCCAACAAAAAGATATGAATCAGGCTGACAAGGATGCAACGTCAAAAGCGGCATCCATTAAAGTATGGATGATTATTATCGGAGTCATTGCGCTCGCTATTGGCAACCTCCTTACCATTTACATGAGCCGCAATCTTTCTCGTCCGCTCCTCACCCTTTCTAAAGCGGCAAAACGAATCGCCGATGGTGATTTGACTGGGGAGAAAGTTATAATTCGCAACCGCGATGAAATCGGGGAGCTCGCAGCGGCGTTTAACCAAATGGCGGAAAATTTACGCGATGTGCTAGAAAAAGTAGCGATGAGTGCTGAACAAGTCGCAGCGTCTTCCGAACAATTGACGGCAAGTGCGGAACAGACGAGCAAGGCGACGGAACAAATTGCATTAACGATTCAAAATGTTGCTGCAGGTGTGGAAAAGCAAGTGCAGAGCGTAGAAGAAACATCGGAAACGATCGATCAAATGTCTGAAGGAATTCAGCAAATTTCCGAGCGTGCCCAAAACGTGTCGAAAATTGCGATGCAAACGTCGGAAAGAGCATCAGAAGGCGGAAAAACGATTCAAACAGCTGTTGCGCAAATGAATACAGTAAATGACACCGTTGAACGCCTTGCCGGGATTGTGAAAGGATTAGGAAACCGATCCGAGCAAATCGGAAAAATTATCGAAGTGATTAGCGGAATTGCGGAACAGACGAATCTTTTAGCGTTGAACGCGGCGATTGAAGCGGCACGGGCGGGCGAACATGGACGAGGATTTGCTGTGGTGGCTGATGAAGTTCGGAAATTGGCGGAACAATCCGCACAGTCGGCGCAACAAATTGCTTCATTAATCGCGACGATTCAAGAGGAAACAAATGAGGCGGTTCGATCGATGGAGACAGTACTGAAAGAAGTAGAAACTGGTACTGGAGCCATCCGCACTTCTGGTGAAGCATTTCAACAAATTCAAACAGCTGTCCACGAAGTCGCGGCACACATTCAAGATGTTTCCGCTTCTGTTCAACAAATGTCAGCCGCTGCGGAACAAGTAGTGCAATCGATGCAGCTAGTGACGCAAATTGCTGAATCTGCCGCGTCTGGAACCCAAGAAGTATCCGCCGCAACAGAAGAACAACTCGCTTCCATGGAGGAAATTTCTGCTTCTGCCGCTTCCTTATCGAAAATGGCGGAAGACGTAAAATCACTTTTAAAACGATTCAACATGTAATGAACGTCCATAACGACGTTCGTTTTATTTTTGAAACGTTTTACCGGACCGACTAACACATTAAATTTTTTCTATATGTAAATCTTTTGTCCATTTGGATATAATAAATAAATGTATATATTACTGATGGAAGAAAGTAGTGGAATTGCAAATGGGAGAGAAGCTTGTCGTCATCATTGGACCGACCGCTGTAGGAAAAACAAAACTAAGCATCGCTTTAGCCAAGCGGTTAAATGGGGAAATCATCAGCGGGGATTCGATGCAAATTTATAAAGGAATGGATATCGGAACAGCAAAAATTAAACCGGAGGAAATGGAAGGGATTCCGCATCATTTGCTTGACATTAAAGAACCGTGGGAATCGTTTTCCGTTGTCGAATTTCAACAAATTGCCCGCTCGCTTATTCACGAAATTTCCGGGCGTGGGCGTCTGCCGATGATTGTTGGTGGTACAGGGCTTTACATTCAATCCGTCATTTATGATTACCGTTTTTCGGACGCCCCTTCCGATGAAGCGTATCGTCGTCATTTGCGACAGATCGCCGAGGACAAAGGAGAAATGGTTCTTTATGAGATGCTTAGTGCCATTGATCCGGAAAGCGCGGCGCGAATTCATCCGCGCAACATTCGCCGCGTCATCCGCGCACTAGAAATATATCATTGCACAGGCAAGACGATGACGGAATGGCAGCGCGGGCAAACGAAAAAACTTCTTTATGATGTGGCAATTATCGGGCTAACGATGAAACGCGAACAGTTATATCGTCGTATTAATGAACGGGTAGATCAAATGATTGCCGAAGGGCTTCTGGAAGAAGCGAAAGCATTATACGACCGTGGCATTCGCGATTGCCAATCCGTCCAAGCGATTGGTTATAAAGAGCTGTATGACTATTTTGATGGGCGCGTTTCCTTAGAAGAAGCGATTGAGCGGCTAAAACAAAATTCACGCCGCTATGCGAAACGCCAGCTGACATGGTTTCGCAATCAAATGCCTGTTCAATGGTTTGATATGACGGATGCAGCAAAGTTTGATGAGAAAGCGGAGGAAATTTTTCAGTACATAGCAGGAAAGCTTCAATTAGAAGCGAATATATAAAAATTAGGTAGAGAGAAAAAGAGGAGGACGTCTCATGAAAAATTCCATTAACATTCAAGACCAGTTTTTAAATCAGTTGCGCAAAGATGGAACACAAGTCACCGTATTTTTGCTAAATGGCTATCAGCTAAAGGGTTACATCAAAGGGTTTGACAATTTTACCGTTTTGTTGGAAGTCCAAGGAAAGCAGCAGCTTATTATAAAGCATGCGATTTCTACGTTCGCGCCGGAAAAAAACGTTCAGTTTGAAACAGAATAATCGGCGTGTCTAAAATTTTTGGATAACAACGCGAACAGCGAAGTGCCCGCCTTTTTAGACGGGCACTTTTTTACGCGTAAAAATCGACCGTGCTGAATAAAATATACAAACTTTTATTTCTTCGGAAATCGCAAAAATAGACAATCGTTAGTAGATGTTGTCGTTTGGTTTCTTTCATTTGGGCGATTGTCACGAATTGGTGATGATGAACGTATACTGATAAAGAACAAGGCGACAAAAAAGGTAGCCATGAAAATGGTGAAGTGAGGTGACGCTCCATTGTCTGAATTAACAATGAACAAGGCAAAAGGTCAAATTAATATTGTGCTCAATTCGAAAAATATTAATCATCTAGTCAAAGAAGATCGGAATGATTTTATTAATTATGAAGAACATCACATATTAAAAGATATTCAAAAAGAACTTGATCAACTTATCGGCCTTGATCATGTAAAAAAAATCATTAAAGAAATTTATGCGTGGCTATATATTAACAAAGTTCGCAAAGAAAATGGGTTAAAATCGAATAAACAAGCGCTTCATATGATTTTTAAAGGAAATCCCGGCACAGGAAAAACGACGGTAGCACGTTTATTGGGAAAACTGTTTTTTGAAATGAACGTTCTTTCGAAAGGGCATTTTATTGAGGCAGAACGGGCCGATTTAGTCGGAGAATATATCGGACATACAGCAAACAAGACGAGAGATTTAATTAAAAAGGCGCGCGGCGGCATTTTGTTTATCGATGAAGCGTACTCGCTTGCCCGCGGCGGAGAAAAAGATTTCGGAAAAGAGGCAATCGACACTCTTGTAAAGGGAATGGAAGATTATTGTGATGATTTAGTGGTCATTTTAGCAGGGTATCCGAAAGAGATGGACTATTTTTTATCATTAAATCCAGGTTTGCCTTCCCGCTTTCCATTGACCATCGAATTCCCTGATTATACGGTCGACGAACTAGTGAAAATCGCAAAACAGATGTTGCATGAACGGGAATACGAATTTACACCGGAAGCGGAACGAAAACTATATTATCATATCGAAGAAGTGTTGGAGGATAAACATCGCGGAAAATTCAGCAACGGGCGCTACGTGCGCAACTTGATTGAAAAAGCAATTCGCAAACAGGCGGTGCGCCTGTTGCGTGAAGGGCGATATGATAAAAAGGAACTAATGCTGATCCGCGATCGGGATCTTATAGTTGGTTCGTAAGCAAGAAAGGGAGTATCTCCCCTTTCTTTTTTTATGCAAAATGAAGGAGTTTTTTATAATATGTAGAATAGAAATAAGTAAGGCAAGTGGATCATTAATTTTCTGAATAGTTAGTATATTTATTTCATTATGTATATTCTTACTATTAATTCAGTAAGATAATAAAGATACTTTAGAACGATAAAGGGGGTATGGCGCTTGTACATGACGATTGGAGAAGTGTTTGCCCAGACGGTGAGGAAATTTCCGAAAAAAGAAGCGGTTGTCGATATGGCGAAGGGACGACGCTATACGTACGAACAGTGGGAAAAAGAAGTGCATCGTCTTGCGAACGCGCTTTTAGAAGCTGGTGTTCAAAAAGGGGACCGTGTATCGACCGTTTTATTCAACACATTGGAGCTTGGCACTGCATTTTTTGCCTGCGCGAAAATTGGCGCGATTTTCAACCCGATTAATTTTCGTTTGAAGTCAAAAGAAATCGCTTACATTTTAGAAGATGCGACGCCGAAAGTCGTGTTGTTTGAAAAAGCGGTCGAACCGCAAATTGCAAGCATTCATCATGAGTTCCCGCACATTTTGTTTTGGTACATCGACGATGATACGCCGTCTTATGCCGCCAACTACCACGCTCTGGTCAGCAATGCGCAAACAACAGCTCCATCGATTGAAGTGTTCGAAAGTGACATTTACGCGATGATGTATACAAGCGGAACAACCGGCAGACCAAAAGGAGTGCTGCACCGCCATCGCGATATGATTGAACAAAGCATGATTTGTAATGCCGTCATGCGCATTCGCGATACGGACCGTGGGCTTGTCAGCGCACCGATGTTTCATTGCGCGGAGCTGCATTGCTGCTTTTTGCCGCGCGTTCACGCGGGTGCCGCGAATATCATTCTTCATCATTTTGATCCGAAGTTAGTATTAAAAACGATTGAACAAGAAAAAATTACGTTGTTGTTCGCCGCACCGACGATGTGGAATATGCTTTTGCAAGAGAATCTTAGAGCTTACGATTTATCATCGCTTCGCCTCGGATTGTACGGCGCCGCCCCAATGGCTCCTGTTCTTGTCAAGGAATGTAAAGAACGGTTGGGCATTGATCTTATTCAAGCGTACGGCATGACGGAAATGGGGCCGGCGGTGACGTTTTTGCTCGAAGATGAACAGTTGACAAAAGCCGGTTCTGCCGGGCGCGCCTGCCTAAATCATGAAGTTCGTATCGTCAAGCCGCGGGAAGATGGCCCGTCCGACCCGGATGACGTGCTTCCGCCGGGAGAAGTCGGCGAAATTATTATGAGAGGGCCGTGTATGATGGTCGGCTATTACAATCGGGAGGAAGCGACTGCAAAGGCGATGTATAAAGGCTGGTATCATTCCGGCGATTTAGGATATATGGATGAAGAGGGGTATTTGTATGTCGCGGACCGTGTCGATGACATGGTTATCAGCGGCGGGGAAAACGTTTACCCGCGTGAAGTCGAAGATGTGCTATACGAACACCCTGGCGTGCTGGATGTTGCTGTTGTCGGTGAGCCGGATGAAATATGGGGAGAAAAAGTTGTTGCGTTTGTTGTAAAGAAAGATCCGAATGTGACGGAGGAGGACTTGGAGCAATTTTGCAAAACTAGCGATCGTCTTGCTCCTTACAAGCGGCCGCGCGCATATTATTTTGTCGACGCACTGCCGAGAAACGCAAGCGGGAAAATCCAAAAGTTTTTGCTCCGCGAGCAAGTGAAAAACGCTGCCAAAAGCTGAAAGCGAGGGGATGTGATGACAGCCGCATATTTACGCGAAGAACATCACATTTTCCGTGATGCGTTTCGCAAGTTTTTAGAAAAAGAAGCATATCCATACTATTCCGAATGGGAAAAGAAAGGAATCATTCCCCGTTCGTTTTGGACGAAAATGGGAGAAAACGGATTTCTCTGCCCGTGGGTTGATGAGGAATACGGCGGTTTCAACGCTGATTTTGCGTATTCGGTAGTGATCAACGAGGAGTTAGAAAAAGTTGGGGCGAGCATGGTCGGCATCGGCTTGCATAATGATATTGTCGTTCCGTATCTTGCTTCTTACGGTACGGAAGAACAAAAACGAAAGTGGCTTCCGAAATGCGTATCCGGTGAAATCATTACCGCGATCGCGATGACCGAGCCGGGAGCGGGGTCGGATTTGGCTGGGATTTCCACAACGGCAATCAAAGATGGGGATTACTATATTGTCAACGGTCAAAAAACGTTTATTACAAACGGCATTCATGCCGATTTAGTCGTCGTTGCCTGCAAAACGAATCCAAATGCCAAACCACCGCATAAAGGTATCAGCCTTCTTGTTGTTGAGCGCGATACCCCAGGATTTACGCGCGGACGAAAGCTTGACAAAGTCGGGCTGCACGCACAAGATACGGCAGAATTGTTTTTTAATGACGCAAAAGTGCCAAAAGAAAACTTGCTTGGAGAAGAGGGAAAAGGATTCTATTACTTAATGGAAAAGCTGCAGCAAGAGCGGCTTGTTGTGGCGATTGCCGCGCAAACGGCAGCGGAAGTAATGTTTGAATTGACAAAGCAGTACGTAAAGCAGCGGTCCGCATTTGGAAAACGAATTAGCGAGTTTCAAACCGTCCAATTCCGACTTGCCGAAATGGCAACGGAAATTGCCATTGGCCGGACGTTTGTCGACCGTGTCATTGAAGAGCATATGCAAGGGAAGAATGTGGTGACACATGTTTCGATGGCGAAATGGTGGATTACGGAAATGGCGAAACGAATCGCTGCAGAAAGCATGCAGTTGCATGGCGGCTATGGGTATATGGAAGAATACGAGATTGCCAGACGCTACCGAGATATTCCGGTCAGCGCGATTTACGCTGGGACGAATGAAATGATGAAAACGATTATTGCAAGAACCTTAGATTTATAGAAAGAAGGTGACGATGTGTTAGACGGAGTAACGGTCATCGATTTTTCCCACTACCTTCCTGGTCCATTCGCCAGCCTGCGTTTGGCTGATTTAGGAGCAGAAGTCATCAAAATTGAACCGAAAACGGGAGATATGATGCGTTCACTTTCGGAGGAGTGTGTGTTTCGCGCAAACAATGCAGGCAAAAAAAGCATCGCCCTTGACTTAAAAAACGAAAAAGATTTACAGACGGCAAAACAGCTGATCCAAAAGGCCGATGTCATCATCGAAAGCTTCCGTCCGGGAGTGATGAAACGGCTTGGTTTAAGTTATGAAGATGTCTCTGCAATCAACGAAACGATCATTTACTGTTCGATTAGCGGCTTCGGTCAACAGAGCAAGTATAGTTTACTTGGAAGCCACGATTTAAATTATATGGCGATTACCGGCGTGTTGGCGCAGCTAAAAGATAAAGAAGGGCGCCCTGTTCATCCGGCGATTACGCTTGCCGATTTGATCGGGAGCATCCATGCTGTCGAACAAATCGTCGCCGCGTTATATCACCGTGAACGAACCGGAAAAGGAACGTATATTGACCTTTCGTTAGTCGATGGCTTGCTTTCGATGATGACGAATCATTTTGTCATCGAGCATGATACAGGAAGAAAAAACGGCATCGCCGAGCTTGCTGGCACGATCGTTTCCTATCACTTGTACGAAACGAAAGACGGGCGATATGTGAGCCTTGCGGCGCTTGAGAAAAAATTTTGGGAAAACTTTTGCCATGCTGTCGAAAAGCCGGAATGGATCTCGTATCATTATTCGCCCGCAAAAGAAGAAAATCCAATTTTTCTAGAAATTGTGCGCTTATTTCAAACGAAAACGCTTCAAGAATGGATCGAATTTAGCCAAACGGTAGATTGCTGCCTTGCTCCTGTGTTGGAAACAGATGAAGCGAAATCGTTATTTGCAAGAGACAGCTACCGGAAGATGATTCATATTGCCGGCCGGCGCATAGAAGTGGCGACCCGTTATGACGAAACATTATTACAAAAACGAAAAAAAGGCGCCGTCACTGAATGAACATGGAGACCAATTGCGAAAGAGGGAGTGATGCATAATGATGAAAGTGCCATTAAACATTTCGACAATGTTAGAAAGAGCGGAAATGTTCTTTCCGGCTAAACAAGTCGTTTCCCGCATGAAACGTGGCATTGTCCGCCATACATATAAAGAAATCGGTGAGCGGACAAGAAGGCTTGCCAGCGTATTGACAAGTTTGGGTGTTTCCGTCGGCGACCGCGTCGGGACGTTTGCCTGGAATCATCATCGTCATTTGGAAGCGTATTTTGCGATACCAGGAATCGGCGCGGTGCTGCATACGATTAATATCCGTCTGTCGCCGCAGCATATTGCCTATATTATTAATCATGCTGACGACCGTGTATTGTTAATCGACGATGATTTGCTTCCAGCGATTGAAGCAGTGAAAGACAATATTCCAAACGTACGTGCTTTTATCATTATGACGGATGAAGCGGAACTTCCAGAAACAACGCTTTCTCCTGTTTACCATTATGAAAAATTATTGGAACAAGGAGATCCGAAATTTCCGTTTAAAAAAGATCTAGATGAATACGAGCCGGCTGGAATGTGTTATACATCAGCAACAACTGGAAATCCAAAAGGGGTTGTGTATACGCATCGCAGCACGGTACTGCACAGCATGGCGCTTGGATTAGCAGATACACTAGGATTATCGGAAAAAGACGTAGCGATGCCGGTCGTACCGATGTTCCATGTCAATGCATGGGGCATTCCATTTGCAGCGACATGGTTTGGTACTACATTAGTTATGCCTGGACCGGCATTTACGCCGAAAGTATTGGCAGAATTAATTGAAACAGAAAAAGTGACCGTGACTGCGGGAGTGCCGACTATTTGGCTCGGTTTGTTGCAAGAATTAGAAAAAGGAAACTATGATGTAAGCAGTTTAACGCGGATCGTATGCGGCGGTTCGGCGGCGCCAAAAGGAGTGATCCGCGCGTTTGAAGAAAAATACAATATCCCGTTTATCCACGCCTATGGCATGACAGAAACAAGCCCGCTCGTTCTAGTATCGCGTCCAAAAAGCTATCAGCAAAACTTGCCTTATGAGGAACAATTAGAATTCCGTGCAAAACAGGGCATTCTTGTCCCAGGTGTGGAAATGAAAGTGATTGGCAAGGACGGGGAGGTGCGCTGGGACGGAAAAGAAATGGGCGAGCTATGTTTGCGCGGTCCGTGGATTGCGGCGGAATATTATAATGACGACCGGACAAGAGAGGCGTTCCGTGACGGATGGCTGCATACAGGGGATGTCGTCAATGTCGATGAAGAAGGGTTTGTCAAAATTGTGGACCGCACGAAAGATGTGATTAAAAGCGGTGGAGAGTGGATTTCTTCCGTTGATTTAGAAAATGCGTTAATGGCGCATGAAGCGGTGTTTGAAGCGGCAGTTGTCGCTGTGCCGCATCCGAAATGGCAAGAACGCCCGATTGCATGTGTCGTTTTAAAAGAAGGAAAAACGGTGACGAAAGAAGAGCTTTATGACTTTTTGCGGCCGCAGTTTACAAAATGGTGGCTGCCGGATGACATTGTCTTTATGAAAGAAATACCAAAAACGAGCGTCGGAAAATTTTTAAAACGGAAGCTGCGTGAGGAGCTGCAAAACTATTATTCTAGTAAGAATTCTCAATAACAAATGATGTGCCATAAACGAGCGATAGACTTGAACTTTGAATGGAGGAGACGTTATGGCAAAGACGATTGCAGTGGTTGGTGCTGGATTAATGGGAAGCGGCATTGCCCAGTCGGTAGCGATGGCGAAAAAAAGCGTCCGTTTATACGATATTTCCGAAGCGGCCCTTGAGAAAGGGATTGCTTCGATTCAAAAAAGCTTGTCCCGGTTTGTAAAAGCGGGAAAATTAACCGAACAAGATGCGCAGCAAACGTTGCAGCGCATTCGCACTGGCACTGATTTGCAAGAAGTGGTAGAGGGGGCGGATGTCGTCATTGAAGCGGTGCCGGAAGATTTATCGTTAAAGAAAGACGTATTTCAGAAGTTAGACCGTTATACGAAACGGGAGGCCATCTTAGCAACGAACACATCAGAATTAAGCGTGACAGCAATTGCCGCGGCGACGACAAGACCGGATAAAGTGATCGGCATGCATTGGTTTAATCCAGCCCCTGTTATGAAGCTGATTGAAATCGTTAAAGGAGAGACGACATCCGAAGAGACGGTAGCAGTTATTCAACAGTTGTCCGAAGAAATCGGCAAAGAAACGGTTGTTGTCAAAGACCGACAAGGGTTTGTCACGACAAGAGCGATTGCCGCACATATGATCGAGTGCATCCGCATGTATGAAGAAGGAGTCGCATCCGCCGAGGATATTGATAAAGCGGTTCGTCTTGGATTGAACTATCCGATGGGGCCGTTGGAGCTAGCCGATATGGTCGGATTAGACACAATGCTGTTTGTTAGCGAAAATTTAACCGAAGCTTACGGAGACCGTTTCCGGGCGCCGCAAATTTTGCGCAAGCTGGTGGAAGCAGGACATTTAGGAAGAAAAACAGGAAAAGGATTTTATACGTACAACGAATAGACGAAAGGAGGAAAGGCGATGAGAGAAGTTGTCATTGTCGAAGCCGTGCGCACGCCAGTCGGCAAGCGAAACGGCGTGTTTCGCAACGTACATCCCGTTCATTTAGCGTCAACGGTGCTCAATGAAGTCGTAAAAAGAGCTGGAATCGAAAAACGGCTTGTCGAAGATATTGTGATGGGATGTGTCACGCCCATTGCAGAGCAAGGATACAATATTGGGCGGCTTGCTGCGCTGGAGGCGGGATTTCCAATCGAAGTGCCAGCCGTGCAAATCAATCGGATGTGCGGGTCAGGGCAGCAGGCAATTCATTTTGCTGCCCAAGAAATTCGCTCTGGCGATATGGACATTACGATTGCTGCCGGCGTCGAAAGCATGACGAAGGTGCCGATTTTAAGCGATGGAAACGAAAAAACGATTCCGCCGTCGCTCCATGAAAAATACGAATTTGTCCATCAGGGCGTTTCTGCGGAATTAATCGCCGAAAAGTACGGGCTGACGCGCGAGCAGCTGGACGCATATGCATACGAAAGTCATCAGCGCGCGATTCGGGCGCAAGAACAAGGGATATTTGATCAAGAAATTGTGCCCGTGGAAGGTTTGGATAAGGACGGAAACGTGATAATAGTAACAAGTGATGAAGGACCGCGCCGCGATACATCGCCAGAAGCGCTCGCTTCACTAAGGCCTGTCTTTCGGGAAAACGGAAAAATTACAGCAGGCAATGCGAGCCAAATGAGCGACGGGGCGGCTGCGGTGCTATTAATGGAAAAAGAAACAGCGTGGAAGCTTGGCGTAACGCCAAAAGCGAAGATCATTGCGCAAACAGTCGTCGGCTCCGATCCGACATATATGCTTGACGGTGTGATTCCGGCAACAAAAAAGGTGCTTCAAAAAGCAGGATTAACGATTGATGATATCGATTTAATCGAAATTAACGAAGCGTTTGCCCCTGTTGTATTAGCGTGGCAAAAAGAAATTGGCGCTCCGCTTTCCAAAGTGAACGTAAACGGCGGCGCAATCGCGTTAGGCCATCCGTTAGGAGCGACCGGAGCGAAATTAATGACATCGCTTGTTTACGAACTCGAGCGGCGCAACGGCAAATATGGATTGCTGACGATTTGCATCGGTCACGGGATGGCTACCGCAACCATCATCGAACGGCTGTAACAAAAACCGGCGCTATCAATGCGCCGGTTCTTTTTAGTTTTTAGTACTGATCCGTGGATTGATTCCGCAATGAACGATGCGGAAGTTTCCAATTATACGTGTACGATAAAATTCTTAAAAGCGTGACAACAACAAACAATATATAAAGCTCGACGGGGGTGGAGGCAAGTTTTGTTCCGACCGCTACGCCGGCGACAATCGCCCATGCCGCGTAAATCTCCGAGCGGAGCACTAGCGGTTTTCTGCCGGCAAGGATGTCACGGATAATTCCGCCGCCGCTTCCCGTGAGCACCGCGGCAACAACCACCGCGCTTAACGGATGGTTCATTTTTACAGCATAAAGCGCTCCTTGAATGGCAAACGCCGAAAGGCCGAGCGCATCAAAAAAATTTCCCCACCGTTTCCAATGTACCAATGTTTTTTGGAAATAAATAAACGATGGTCATTGCCAATAACGCGATAAGAAACAACGTTCCTTGCTCCCATAACGCCGATACTGGCACGCCGATTAACAAATTGCGAATGGCGCCGCCGCCAAACGCGGTGACGATGCCAAGAATGTAAACGCCAAGTAAATCATACTCTTCTTCCATAGCGACAATCGCACCGCTAATCGCAAAGGCAATCGTGCCAATGATGCTTAACACTTCCCATGTCATAAGTGCATTCCTTTCATTCTCGTTGTACGGTAACATTGTACGGTGATATAAACGGAAAATCAATCCTTCAAACTACATTCGATATGATGACAAGCTGTATGCTCGTTATAATAGCGATTTGCGGCAAGATTTGTTATGATGGATGCAGGTTGAGTTACGCTGATGGAAAGAAGGTGCTGCATTGAACGAACGTGAAAAAGTGATTTTAGTCGGATGTCAACTTCCCCATATCGATGATGAACGGTTTTTTTATTCCATGGAAGAATTAGCGTCGCTAGTGCATACCGCAAACGGCGAAGTCATCATGACCGTTACGCAAAAGCGGGAAGCGATCCATCCAGCGACATATATCGGAAAAGGAAAAGTAGAAGAACTTGCTCACCTTGTCGAACAATTAGAGCCAGATGTCGTTATTTTTAATGATGAATTATCACCGAGTCAAAACCGCAACTTGTCAAGGCAGCTATCCGTACGCATTATTGACCGGACACAGCTTATTTTAGATATATTCGCGCAACGCGCACGTTCCAAAGAAGGAAAACTGCAAGTAGAGCTTGCGCAATTGCAATATTTATTGCCGCGTTTAAGCGGACAAGGAACGGAGTTGTCTCGCCTTGGCGGCGGGATCGGAACAAGAGGACCGGGGGAAACAAAGTTAGAAACGGACCGCCGGCATATTTATCGGCGCATCGATGAAATTAAAACACAATTGAAATTGGTTGCCGAGCATCGCGAGCGATACCGAGAACGCCGCAAAAAAAATCACGTTTTTCAAATTTCTCTTGTCGGTTATACGAACGCGGGAAAATCGACGCTGTTTAATCGCTTGACTGATGCGGATTCATTCGAAGAAAATTTATTGTTTGCCACCCTCGACCCGCTGACGAGAAAAATAACACTTCCAAGCGGCTATACCGCGCTCTTAACGGATACGGTCGGTTTTATTCAAGATTTGCCGACAACGTTAGTAGCGGCGTTTCGTTCCACGCTCGAGGAGGTAAAAGAAGCAGACTTAATTTTGCACATTGTTGATTCATCGAATCCAGATTATTACAATCATGAACAGACGGTTTACGAATTGCTTGATGAGCTGGGCGTCTCGGCCATTCCGATCGTTACCATCTACAACAAACGGGATATTGCCCATCGTAACTTTGTGCCAAGTACAAAAACAGATGCAATCATCATCAGCGCTTTTGACGCGCACGATTTACACAGGCTGCGGCAATTTATTGAAGAGACGATGATGAAGCAAATGGTTCATTATCATGTATCGATTCCGAGCAATGAGGGGAGACTGCTTGCTCAGTTAAAAGCGGAAACGATTTTACGTGAGTTGCATTATAATGAAGAAAGCGGTATGTATGAATGTAAAGGCTATATAATGCCAAAACATCCGTTATATGGACAATTGCAACAATATCAATAATAGAAAGGGTCATCATATGTTCACACAGTTACGACATGGAGAAAAAATCGCTGCACTTGTGAAAGAAATCGAAGCACAAATTGCACCAATCCACAATGAAATTGATGAACGGATCGATATCAATCAATATCGGGTATTAGAAAGTTTTCGGCGTCATAAAGTGAGTGACAGCCATTTCATTCCATCAACAGGGTATGGATATGATGACATCGGCCGCGATACGCTCGAACAAATATATGCGGACGTATTCGGAGCTGAAGCGGGGATTGTCCGTCCGCAAATTATTTCAGGAACACATGCGATTTCCATTGCTTTATTCGGCATTCTCAGGCCAGGTGATGAGCTGCTTTATATTACCGGAAACCCATATGATACGTTAGAAGAAATTGTTGGCATTCGCGGCCGTGGTGTCGGCTCATTAAAGGAATTTCATATTCATTATCAAAGCGTGCCGCTGACAACAGAAGGCCGCGTTGACTTTGATGCCGTCAAAAACGCGATTAATGAGCGGACAAAAATGATCGGCATTCAGCGTTCGAGAGGATATGCTACGCGGCCATCATTTACGATTGAAGAAATAAGCGAAATGATCTCGTTTGTAAAAGCGATCAAGCCGGATGTCGTTGTCTTCGTCGACAATTGTTATGGCGAATTTGTCGAAGAAAAAGAACCATGCCACGTCGGTGCAGACTTAATGGCGGGATCGCTGATTAAAAATCCCGGCGGAGGAATTGCGAAAACGGGAGGCTATATCGTTGGAAAAAAAGAATATGTGCAGGCATGCTCGTATCGCATGACCTCTCCGGGCATCGGCGCCGAAGCAGGTCCGACTTTATATAGCTTACATGAAATGTATCAAGGGTTTTTCTTAGCTCCTCATATCGTTGGCCAAGCGTTAAAAGGAGCGGTTTTTACAGCGGCGATGCTTGAGCGAATTGGTTTAAACACGCAGCCGTCTTGGGATGCGAAGCGGACGGATTTAGTTCAGTCAGTACAATTTGAGGATCCGGAACAAATGATCGCGTTTTGCCAAGCGATACAATTTTCCTCTCCGGTAAACGCACATTTTACTCCGTACCCAAGCTATATGCCCGGCTATGAAGACGACGTCATTATGGCGGCAGGAACGTTTATTCAAGGAGCGAGCATTGAATTAACTGCGGACGGTCCGATTCGGCCTCCATATGTTGCTTATGTACAAGGAGGATTAACGTACTCTCATGTGAAAATCGCTATTTGTACGGCGATTGATCAGTTAATGGAAAAACAATTACTTTCTTTGTAAGGAAATCTAACATTTCATTGACATGTATTCTAACGTGATGTAAAATAAATTATCATAAGCGAGGAGGAATTGGCATGAATAGCAACATTCGTCGTTCCATGCCATTGTTTCCGATTGGGATAGTGATGCAATTAACAGAATTGTCTGCTCGTCAAATCCGTTATTACGAGGAGCATGGCCTTGTTTCTCCAGCGCGTACAGAAGGGAATCGCCGTTTATTTTCACTAAACGATATCGATCGCCTTCTTGAAATTAAAGACCTGATTGATCAAGGAGTAAACTTGGCTGGCATCAAGCAAATTTTTGCAGCGCGACAATCGGATAAGAATAAAGAACAAACAGAAAAAGTGGAAAAAATGGAAAAAATGGTGAACCAAAGATTATCCGATGAGGAATTGCGTGAAATTTTGCGAACGGAACTCATGCAAGCAGGCCGATTTCATCGTGCATCACTACGCCAAGGAGATCTCGCTCGCTTCTTTCATTAATAATCGTTCTTCATAAAATTGGGAGCCGGGGAGGAGTTTAGAAATGGCAAAGTACACAAGAGAAGATATTATGCGCATCGTCAAAGAAGAAAACGTCAAGTATATCCGTCTGCAATTTACCGATATTCTTGGCACCGTCAAAAACGTAGAAATTCCAATCAGCCAGCTAGAAAAAGCACTAGACAACAAAATGATGTTCGACGGTTCATCGATCGAAGGATTTGTCCGTATCGAAGAATCGGATATGTACTTATATCCTGATTTAGATACGTTCGTTATTTTCCCGTGGACGGCGGGAAAAGGAAAAGTAGCCCGCTTTATTTGTGACATCTATAAGGCAGATGGTACTCCGTTTGAAGGGTGTCCACGCTATAACTTAAAGCGGATGTTAAAAGAGATGGAAGCGCTCGGATTTACCGCTTTCAATCTAGGTGCAGAGCCAGAATTCTTCCTGTTTAAACTCGATGAAAATGGGCGTCCCACCCTTGAATTGAACGACCAAGGCGGTTATTTTGACTTGGCGCCAACCGATTTAGGAGAAAACTGTCGTCGTGATATCGTTCTTGAATTAGAAGAAATGGGATTTGAAATTGAAGCTTCGCACCATGAAGTGGCGCCTGGCCAGCACGAAATTGACTTTAAATACGCCGATGCGGTAAAAGCGTGCGACGACATTCAAACATTTAAGCTTGTTGTCAAAACCATTGCACGCAAACACGGTCTTCATGCAACATTTATGCCGAAACCGATCTTCGGCATTAACGGTTCTGGAATGCACTGCAATTTATCTTTATTTAGAAATAATGAAAACGCGTTTTTCGATCCAAATGGCGACTTGCAATTAAGCGATACGGCGCGTCAATTTATTGCTGGTGTGCTGAAACATGCGCCAAACTTTACGGCGGTGACAAACCCAACGGTGAACTCATACAAACGTCTTGTTCCTGGATATGAAGCGCCATGTTATGTTGCATGGTCCGCTCGCAACCGCAGCCCGCTGATCCGTATTCCATCTTCACGTGGAATGAGCACGCGCATTGAGGTGCGCAACGTGGATCCATCGGCCAACCCTTATTTAGCAATGGCAGTATTGTTAGCAGCTGGACTAGACGGAATTAAAAACAAATTAACTCCTCCGGCTCCAGTGGACCGCAACATTTACGTGATGACAAAAGAAGAACGCCTAGAAGAAGGAATTGTTGACTTGCCAGCGACATTGGCGGAAGCGCTCGAAAACTTAAAATCGGACGAAGTAATCGTTCAAGCGCTCGGAAAACATTTATTCGAACATTTCGTCGAAGCGAAAGAAATCGAATGGGATATGTTCCGAACTGCTGTTCATCAATGGGAACGCGATCAATATATGGAACTCTATTAAAAGGCAAAAGGCTATCTCGCTTCATGATGCGAGATAGCCTTTGTTTGTATAAATGCTTAGTGAATGACGCGATAGACGCCGATTACTTTGCCGAGAATCGTACAATCGCGGACGATAATTGGTTCTAAATTAGAGTTTTCCGGCTGCAGGCGAATATGATCTTTCTCTTTAAAAAACCGCTTTACCGTCGCCTCATTGTCTTCTGTCATTGCCACAACGATATCTCCGTTATCCGCGGATTGCTGTTGGCGCACAATCACATAATCTCCATCTAAAATACCTGCTTCAATCATGCTGTCTCCCATCACTTCAAGCATAAAAACGTGATCTTCCGATGAAACGAGCCGTTTTGGCAGCGGAAAATAATCTTCAATGTTTTCAATGGCTGTAATCGGCTGACCGGCCGTCACTTTGCCAATGATCGGCACGGAGATGACATCGTCTGTTTGATTGGAAGCAGAAAAATCTGCATCCAAAATTTCAATGGCTCGCGGCTTTGTTGGATCGCGGCGAATATATCCTTTGCTTTCGAGACGTGCTAAATGCCCGTGTACGGTGGAGCTGGAAGCAAGTCCGACTGCTTCGCCGATTTCGCGGACAGAAGGAGGGTAGCCCTTTGTTTTTACTTCTTTTTTAATAAAATCCAAAATTTGCTGTTGCCGCTTTGATAGTTTCGTCATCCTACACACCTCTTACCACATCATTTGTTTACATTATAGCATGCAGGCATTAAAAAAACAAACATAAGTTCGAAATTTATATTGACACAAACAAATGTTCTTCATTATAATGAGGATAAAACCGAACAAATATTCTTAAGGGGTGGGATAACATGAAACGCATGTTTGTGCATTATATTATTTTTTCGGCGCTCTTATTGATGGTAATTGGGGGATTTTTATATGCGAACAAACCGCTCGAAAAAGACAAATATATGGAAATTACGGTCGCATCGGGAGACACGCTATGGAAGCTGGCAAAGGAATATGAAGAACAACATCAACTTTCGACAACGGAATTTATTAACTGGGTGATCGATGTCAATCATTTGTCAAGCCAGCGAATTGTTGCCGGTGAAAAAATCGTTATTCCTGTGTTAAAATCAAAAGAAAACAAATCGTTAGTCGTCAGCAAATAAAATCATGGAGTGGTTAAAGTGAAAGCGGTTATTTACTGTCGTGTCAGCACAGATAAAGGAGAGCAGGAGACATCGCTGGAACGCCAAAGAGAAGAACTGGAGCTTCTTGCAGAAAAGCACGGCTTTGAAGTAGTGAAAGTCATTATGGAACAAGCAAGCGGCTATGAAGTAGACAGAGACGGTGTGTTTGACTTGCTTTCCACATTGAAAGAGCAGCGGATTGATGCGCTTCTTATTCAAGATGAAACAAGATTGGGACGCGGCCATGCAAGAATCGCACTTCTCCACTGCATTCAAAAAGAGGGAGTAAAAATATATACGATCACCCATAACGGTGAAATGCAGCTATCAGAGGCGGATTCGATGGTATTAAACATTCTTAGCATTGTCGAAGAGTATCAGCGGAAAATACATAATTTAAAAATTAAGCGCGGAATGAGGCGGGCGATTGAGCAGGGGTACCGGCCTGAGCAAAATTTAAAGCACATTGGCGAAAATGCTGGGAGGGAGCGAATCGATCTCCCTGTTGAAGAAATCGTCCGCCTGCGCCATAACGGTTTGACGTTTGCGGAAATTGCTGCGACATTGCGCGGGTTTGGTTACGATGTTTCGAAAGCGACCGTTCACCGCCGCTATCGAGAATATGTGGACTCTCATTCATCGTCCATGTGAAAGCATCGTTAATAAACAATCTTTTTCGTTGCTTTTTTATATAAAGATGCATCTGTTCTTCGTTTGCGGCGGATCTTTTTGCATTCATGGATTTTAAACGTCTTATCAAAATATGCCCAAGCGTGCGATGAAGCAAGATAGTTGCGATTTCTATTTATGTCCTATAAGATGAGAGCGTAACAATACAATAATAGGTGGAGGCAAACATGTTATCAAAGCAAAAAATGGCACGAATTAACGAGTTGGCCAAAAAGGCGAAATCATCTGGTTTAACAAAGGAAGAAGCGCTTGAACAGCAGCAGCTTCGCCGCGAATACATCCAAGTGTTTCGCAAAGCGATGGAGGATATGTTGCATTCCGTAACGGTTATCGATCCCAATGGCAATGATGTGACACCAAAAAAATTAAAAGAAAGTCAAAAAAGCCGGTTGCATTAAAAGGCAAAAGAAAGCATCCTAAACATAAAGATGCTTTCTTTTATAAACTAAAGAAATAAGTTGTACATTTCCTTTCATTTTCTATATGATAGAATTGACACTACGTTGATGAAAGGATGAAAAACATGACGCACACAATCGAAGAATTAGCGATTACGACGATTCGAACATTGTCGATTGATGCCATCGAGAAAGCGAAATCGGGTCATCCAGGAATGCCGATGGGAGCGGCACCGATGGCATATACACTTTGGACGAAATTTATGAATCACAATCCAAGCAATCCGAAATGGTTTAACCGCGACAGATTCGTGTTATCCGCAGGGCATGGATCGATGCTGTTATACAGCCTGCTTCATTTAAGCGGTTACGATGTTTCCATGGAAGATATTAAACAATTCCGTCAATGGGGCAGCAAAACGCCAGGACATCCAGAATATGGTCATACACCAGGGGTAGAAGCAACGACTGGTCCGCTCGGCCAGGGGATTGCGATGGCCGTTGGTATGGCAATGGCAGAGCGCCATTTAGCAGCTACATATAACCGGGAAAATTTTGAAATTATAAACCACTATACGTATGCGATTTGCGGCGATGGCGACTTAATGGAAGGGGTTGCCTCTGAAGCAGCGTCATTAGCTGGACATTTAAAACTCGGCCGCCTTATCGTTCTTTATGACTCGAACGATATTTCGCTTGACGGAGAATTAAACCTTTCCTTTTCTGAAAATGTAGAACAGCGCTTTAAAGCGTACGGCTGGCAATATTTGCGCGTAGAAGATGGAAATAATATTGAGGAAATCGCTAAAGCCATTGAAGAAGCGAAAGCGGACACGACTCGTCCGACATTGATTGAAGTGAAAACGACCATTGGCTACGGTTCGCCAAATAAAGCTGGAACATCTAACGTACACGGCGCTCCGCTTGGGGCGGAAGAGTTAAAACTTACGAAAGAAGCGTATAAATGGACATTTGAAGAAGATTTTTACGTTCCGCAAGAAGTATATGATCACTTCCGTCAAGTAGTAAAAGAAGCGGGAGAGAAAAAAGAAGCGGAATGGAATGAACTATTTGCCCAATACGAAAAAGCGTATCCGGATTTGGCGAAACAATTGAAATTAGCGATGAACGGAGAACTTCCAGAAGGATGGGAAAAAGCTCTTCCGGTATATGAAGAAGGAAAAAGCCTGGCAACGCGCGCATCTTCTGGAGAAGTGCTAAACGCAATTGCTAAAGCGGTTCCGCAATTGATCGGCGGTTCAGCTGACCTTGCAAGTTCCAATAAAACATTAATTAAAGGCGCCGGAAACTTTACGCCAGAAAGCTATGAAGGGCGAAACATTTGGTTTGGCGTGCGTGAATTTGCGATGGGCGCAGCAATGAACGGAATGGCATTACATGGCGGTTTAAAAGTATTCGGCGGTACGTTCTTTGTTTTCTCTGATTATTTGCGTCCTGCCATCCGCCTCGCTGCATTAATGGGCTTGCCAGTGACGTACGTTCTTACGCATGACAGCATCGCTGTTGGCGAAGACGGGCCGACGCATGAGCCGATCGAGCATTTGCCATCGCTGCGCGCGATGCCGAATTTATCAGTCATTCGCCCGGCTGATGCGAATGAAACGGCGGCTGCATGGCGTTTAGCCGTAGAGTCAACCGATCAACCGACCGCATTAGTGTTAACGCGGCAAAATGTCCCAACATTGCCGAATACGGCAGAACGGGCATACGAAGGCGTGAAAAAAGGTGCTTATGTCCTATCTGAGGCGAAAAACGGCAATCCAGAAGCATTATTGCTTGCGTCTGGATCTGAGGTAAGCCTTGCGGTGAAAGCACAACAAGCATTAGCGGAAGAAGGCATTCACGTTTCTGTCATCAGCATGCCAT
The DNA here is from genome assembly GCF_027942335.1 of Geobacillus sp. CX412. Lineage (NCBI taxonomy): Bacteria > Bacillati > Bacillota > Bacilli > Caryophanales > Anoxybacillaceae > Geobacillus > Geobacillus sp. CX412. The sequence goes on along the minus strand of NZ_CP103461.1, from coordinate 2,241,480 downwards.
CATGGGATCGTTTTGAAAAACAACCAGATGAGTATAAACAACAAGTGCTTCCACGTACAGTGAAAAAACGTTTAGCGATTGAAATGGCAGCTTCGCTCGGCTGGGAGCGTTATGTCGGTGATGAAGGCGATATTTTAGCGATCGACCGCTTCGGAGCTTCCGCACCAGGAGAAAAAATCATGGAAGAGTACGGATTTACAGTAGAAAATGTGGTCAAACGAGTAAAAGCATTGCTTGACAAATAACAAGAAAAAGCTGTCTTCGCCTTTTTTGGTGAAGACAGCTTTTGTTATGTGAAAAATCGACAATGTTAGCAAAAAAATTTTCCGTTAATAGACATATTTTTCCCTTTTGTTTTCTTATAATAGAAATAAACGAATAGAAGGAACGGGGGATGGGAAATGGTACGCTATTGGATTTATTTGCTAAATGAAGAAGTGGCAAGCTATTATCGCGATCGTACGGAAAAGATTGTCGGGCTATTGCGTGAGCATCAATGCGCAAAAGCGCCGTTGAAAAGCATTTGCCGAAAACAAGTCGAATTTATTACCGAACGGTTATCGTTTTCCCGATTGGAATTAGGATTGAAACAATATTTTGCCGGCAGCGTCGGCAAAAATTTAGAGCGAAATATGTTTATATTGAAAAATGAAATCGGGGATGAAGCGTTGCTTATCGTGCAAAAGCGCCGCCTGCTTCTCGTCACCGACAGTTCATCGATCGCTGACGACATTTGCCGCGCGCTTGCGCAAATTTCCCCTTCTTTTTTAGCGGTCGGCGCCGATTTTGACGACTATGGTTGGCTGACTCCGTTGATGGACGGAAGAAAATTTGCGTAAATAAAAGATTTTTGTAAGGAAATATTGTATAATACCACATGGTTTAGTACACTGTTAGATAGACAACATGAAGGAGGAAGTAATAGTATGTGGACAACGATTCTCGTTGGTGTTCTAGCGCTTATTGCAGGAACAGCGCTAGGATTTTTCATTGCCCGTAAAACGATGATGAACTATTTAAAGAAAAACCCGCCAATTAATGAACAAATGATTCGGATGATGATGATGCAAATGGGGATGACACCATCCCAGAAAAAAATTAATCAAATGATGAAAATGATGAACAATCAGCTAAAATAAACACGGACAGGCACTCGGAACGGAGTGTCTTTTTATTTTAAATAAACTTCCAAAATTTTTTTATTTTTGCTACAATAATATAGCGCATTTTACGTGACGATGGGAGAGGTTCGATGACGGTATTTCGTGATTTATTTTGGTTTTTTCGTCAGGAGAAAAAAGCATATATAACAGGAATTATTGTACTTTTGATCGTTGCTTTTTTCGAAACGATTCCGCCGAGAGTCATCGGAATTATGATTGATCATATAAAAGAAGGAACGATTACAAAAGCAATTCTCATTCGCTGGATGGTTACTTTGCTTGTTGTTGCCATCGTCCTATATGTATTGCGTTATTGGTGGCGCATTTTAATTTTTGGTTCGGCTGTGAAGTTATCGCGGCAGCTTCGCAATGAGCTGTATGCCCATTTTACGAAAATGTCGCCGTCTTTTTACCAACGGAAACGTATCGGTGATTTAATGGCACATGCGACAAACGATTTACAAGCAATTCAACAAACAGCTGGAATCGGGATATTGACGCTTGTCGATTCATTGGCGTTAGGCAGTTTCGTGCTGGCGACGATGGCATTTACGATAAGTTGGAAATTAACGATCATTAGCTTATTGCCGATGCCGATTATGGCGATTGCGACAAGCCGCTATGGCACGCTTCTGCATCAGCGGTTTTTAAAGGCGCAGGAAGCATTTTCTTCCTTAAACGATAAAGTACAAGAAAGCATAAGTGGAATTCGTGTAATCAAAGCGTTTGGCTATGAGCAAGACGACATTGAATCATTTCGCAAGCAGTCGGAAGATGTCGTTTCGAAAAACATGGCGGTTGCGAGAATCGATGCTCTATTTGACCCGACAATTTCATTGATCGTTGGCATTTCGTTTTTCTTAGCCGTTACGTTCGGCGCAAAAATGGTCCTTGCCGGTGAATTAACCATCGGCAAACTCGTATCGTTTACGACGTATCTCGGTTTGTTAATTTGGCCGATGTTGGCGTTTGGTTGGCTGTTTAACATTGTCGAGCGCGGGCGGGCATCGTATGACCGTGTCCGTGCGCTGCTTGACGAGAAAGAGGAAATTCAAGAGGCGGAAAATGCGATTGCTACCCCTCCAACAGGGGATATTGTTTACGATATTCAACAATTTACGTATCCGAATGAAGAAAAACCTGTTTTACGGAATATTCGCTTTCACTTACGGCGTGGTCAGACGCTTGGCATCGTCGGAAAGACAGGAGCGGGAAAGACGACGCTGCTTAAGCTATTGATTCGCGAGTTTGATCAATACGATGGGGAAATTCGTTTCGGAGATCACGAAATTAGCGAATATACGTTACATGCGCTTCGTTCGTCGATTGGCTATGTACCGCAAGACCATTTTTTGTTTTCTGCTACGGTGCGGGAAAATATTGCGTTTGCCTGCCCGGAAGCGAGTGAAGAAGATGTGATAAAAGCGGCAAAATTAGCGAATATTCACGAGGATATCGAACAGTTTGCCGACGGCTATGAAACGATTGTTGGGGAAAGAGGAGTTTCGCTTTCCGGCGGACAAAAGCAGCGCATTTCGATCGCTCGTGCTTTACTTTTAAATCCGGAAGTGCTTATTTTAGATGATTCGTTATCAGCGGTGGATGCTAAAACGGAAGAGCGGATTTTGACAGCTTTAAAAGAAAATCGCGGTGGAAAAACGACGATTATTACCGCACATCGGCTTAGCGCGATTCAGCACGCTGATTTAATTCTTGTGTTAGAAGAAGGGTGCATCGCGCAAATGGGAACACACGAAGAACTAATGAGAGAAGGCGGCTGGTACCGCAATATGTATGAACGGCAGCAGCTTGAGTCATTAGTGGAACAGGGAGGGCAAGTATGGAAAATAAATCGTTAACACCAAAAGAACAACGGCAAGTTTTATGGAGATTGTTATCGTACATGAAATTATACAAACAAGATACCATGCTTGCCTTTATATTGCTTGTGCTGGCAACGGCCGGAGAACTCATCGGACCGTATTTAGTGAAAATATTTATCGACGATTATTTAACACCGCAGCGCCTTGATTTTGAGCCACTATTTTGGCTTTCGGCAGCATATATCGGTGTTTTGCTCCTTAAAACGATCATTTCCTACTTTCAACTCGTTAAATTTCAAGAACTGGCGTTAAAGGTTATCCAGGCGCTAAGGATGGACGTGTTTACGAAAGTGCACGAGCTTGGGATGCGCTATTTTGATCAGACGCCAGGCGGAAGCATTGTGTCACGCGTGACGAACGATACGGAAGCGATCAAAGACATGTTTGTTAGTGTACTTGCCGCTTTTATTCAAAATGGCGTATTTGTGATTGGCGTATTTATTGCGATGTTTGCGTTAAACGTACAACTAGCCGTATATTGTTTATTTATCTTGCCGGTTATTATTTGGATTATGAAATTGTATCGTCATTACAGCTCGATTTTTTATAAAGACATGCGTGAACGTCTCAGCGAATTAAATGCGAAACTAAACGAATCGTTGCAAGGGATGGCAGTTATTCAAGTGTTTCGCCAGCAAAAACGGCTTCGCGAAGAATTCTCGCAAATTAACGACAAACATTACGCCGCAGGCATGAAAAATATTAAAATCGACGGTTTGTTATTGCGTCCTGCGATCGATTTCGTTTACATCGTATCGATTATGGTTGTTCTTAGCTTTTTTGGAATTTCCGCGATGGAAAGCCCGGTGGAGATCGGGGTGTTGTATGCGTTTGTCAACTATTTGGAGCGTTTTTTTGAACCAGTGACGCAAATGATGATGCGTTTTCCCTATATCAGCAGGCAATCGTTTCCGCTTCACGCGTATTTGCACTTCTTGATCATGAAGAGTTGGCGCCGAAGAACGCGGAAAAATCGAAAGCATCGATTACAGAAGGTAAGATTGAGTTTCGCGATGTTAGTTTTTCGTATGACGGAAAACGGGATGTGCTCAAGCATATTTCGTTTGCCGCCAAACCAGGTGAGACCGTTGCGCTTGTTGGCCATACCGGCAGCGGAAAAAGCTCGATTATTAATTTGTTAATGGGGTTTTACGAATTTGACCGCGGTGATATTCTCATTGACGGTGTATCGATTCGCGATTACACGAAGGAAGAGCTCCGTAAAAATATCGGCCTCGTTTTACAAGATCCATTTTTGTTTTATGGAACCATTAAAGACAACATTCGCATGTACAACCAATCTTTAACGGATGAACAGGTGAAAAGCGCTGCTCGTTTCGTGCAGGCGGACTCATTTATTGAAAAACTTCCGGACAAATACGATCACCAAGTAGTAGAAAGAGGATCTACTTTTTCTAGTGGGCAGCGGCAGTTAATTTCGTTTGCCCGAACCATTGCGGCAAATCCAAAAATACTCGTATTGGATGAAGCGACTGCCAATATCGATACAGAAACAGAAGAAGCGATCCAAGAAGCGCTCGCAAAAATGCGGAAAGGTCGAACGACGATTGCGATTGCCCACCGTCTTTCCACGATTCAAGATGCTGACCAAATTCTCGTCCTTCATCGCGGGGAAATTGTGGAGAGGGGAACACATCAAGAGTTGCTAGCACAAAAAGGGTTATATTATAAAATGTATTTATTGCAAAACGGACTAATAGATGTCGAAGAATATGCGTAAAAAAGCGCTTCTCACGCTATGGACGAGGAGCGCTTTTTTGCTTATAGTTTTGTTTGTTATACGTGTTTAAAAGTGAATCAAGCTCCCGGCTCACTTGAATCGTCACGGTTGAGTTCAATCCATTTTTTGCGACTGCTTCAATCAATTCCATCCGCTTTTTTTCAATTAAAATTAAAATGTCTTTGTTCGGCACAGAGGAACAAGTCCTTTCTTTTAAAATTTTTACAGGTGTATTGTATACTATTTTACCAATAAATTCAAAAGAGCAAAATTGAAAAAGAAAAAAGCATGGTTGTTCATAGGTTACTAATAATGATATTTTTGCTACAATAAAAATAAAAAATCAAGTAGGAGTTGAAAAAAATGGCCGATGTCAATCTATTTTTAGCATTTGGTGCCGGCTTTTTATCGTTTATTTCTCCGTGTTGTCTGCCTTTATACCCGGCGTTTTTATCGTATATCACCGGCATATCGGTGAGTGAGCTGAAGACGGAGAACGCGTTGATGCAGCGGCGAAGTTTATTGCATACATTATTTTTCTTGCTCGGTTTTTCTCTTATATTCATTTCGATTGGATTCGGAACGTCGCTTATTGGGAAATGGTTTAGTGAATACCAAGATTTTATACGGCAAATCGGTGCGCTTCTCATTATTATTTTTGGCCTTGTGATTGTCGGAATATGGAACCCGGCTTTTTTAATGAAAGATCGTCGTTTTTCGTTTCAAGAGCGGCCTTCTGGCTACATCGGCTCGATCATCATTGGCATGGCTTTTGCGGCTGGTTGGACTCCGTGCACTGGCCCGATTTTGGTGTCGGTCATTGCACTGGCGGCGACAAACCCAAGTTCTGGAATGCTATATATGCTTGCTTATTCGTTGGGGTTTGCCGTTCCGTTTTTTATTCTTTCGTTTTTTATCGGAAAGCTGCAATGGATCCGTCGCCACAGTGAAAAAATGATGAAAATCGGCGGTTATGTGATGATTGCAATGGGTGTTGTTCTCTTTTTTGACTGGATGACAAAAATTATTACGTATACGACAAGTATTTTTGGAGGATTCACCGGCTTTTAAATTAGTTTGTTATTAAGGGGAGTAAAGGAGTCATGGCAAAAATTCTCATTGTTGATGATGCAAAATTTATGAGAATGACGTTATCCACCATTTTGAAAAAAGCGAACCATGAAATTATTGGAGAAGCGGAAAACGGGAAAGAGGCAGTGGAACTGTATCAGAGATTAAAACCGGATATCGTCATGATGGATATTACGATGCCTGTGATGAATGGGATCGAAGCTGTGCGTGCGATCAAACAAGAAGATGCAAATGCGAAAATTATTATGTGTTCAGCAATGGGGCAGCGGCGCATGGTTGTAGAGGCGATCGAAGCAGGAGCGGCTGATTTTATTGTGAAGCCGTTTGAAGAAAGCCGCGTGATCGAAGCGGTGGAGCGTTTATTATAAGCAATATGCATATGCAAGATTTGTTGCTTTTTGTTATAATATATTATCATACACTTGAATGAAGAGGATGATGTGTTTGGCTATCGTAAGTTCGATCGTTGCAGTATTCATGGCATTGCTCGTTTTGTTTGTGAGGATGAAAGCATCGAATAAACCGACAAACGCCAAAAAAATTATTTTACCTCCAATATTTATGAGCACAGGGGCTTTGATGTTTATCGACCCAGTATTTCGCGTAACGAAAGGAGAACTGATTGAGGCGGTTGTTTTAGGAGCATTTTTTTCCATCTTCTTAATTAAAACGTCGAAATTTGAAATCATAAATGGAAAAATTTACTTAAAGCGTTCGAAAGCGTTTATCTTCATTTTAGTCGGTTTGATTGTCATTCGTCTTGGCTTAAAAACATACTTAGGAAGAACCATTGACTATCGCCAATTAAGCGGGATGTTTTATTTGCTTGCTTTTTCAATGATTGTGCCGTGGCGTGTTGCAATGTATATTACGTATAAAAAATTAGAGCGGCGTTTAAAACACCAACCGCCCATTTTAATAACATAAAATAAGAGAAAAAAGCGGGAGATGCGTCCCGCTTTTTTCTTGCAATCAGCTTATTTGCTTTGCAGCAAATGTTCATAAGGAGCGATATTAATTTGTTTTTCTTTTAATGTTTTTATTAAAAATTTATGGTCGCGTTTTGGGGTTGCTATAATGTAACCGCGAATAATTAAATCTTTTGTAATTCGAGAAGCGTTTTCTTGAAGCGCGAGTTCCCCGATTTTTCCAGCAATTTTTTGCCGAGCGACATCGCGAAACAATTCAGGAACCGGTTTTACTAATTCCTCTAAAAGCGCCTTTTCTTCTTCTCCCCATAAATGCCGTGTCTGCTCAATATAATATTCCTGCCAATCTAGTTCCGATTTCCCATCTTCTTTTGGCAGCCGTTTTAAAAATTTGCGAAACATAAAAAAACCACCGATCGACATGGTGACAAGCAAAAAAACGCTCCAAAACAATATAAACCAAAGAAACCAACCTTTTAGCATCATTCCCACCTCAACGAATTCCAATCTATCAACCATTATTGCGAAAAAAGCGGTTTTTGGCAAGATAAGCATGTTTTTATCACATTGTTACGGAAATGTAATGCAAATGTAAAGAAATGCCGCAATCCTTTATGTGTCAATAGCTGGACTATTGTTATAGCAGTCAAATGGAAATAGAAACCAGTGATATGTATCTATAAACATGCTAATCTATTACAAGCAGACGACAAACCAAAAGGCAACTATGAGGAGGATAGAATAATGATGAAAAAAACTCTTGCAACACTCGCGGTAGTTTGCTGTATGGTCGTCGGCTTTACCTCTTATTCAACAGATGCGGCAACAACTTATACATACTATAAGGTGAAGAAAGGCGACTCGCTTTACAAGATTGCGAAAACATATAAAACAACCACTTCTGCATTAAAATCATTAAATCATCGAAAAAGCGATGTTCTTATTGTCGGCGAAACAATCAAAGTGCCGCAGCTTGTAAAAACTCAAGCGGCGAAGCAAGCAGAGAAACCTGCTTCCCAAAAGCCGAAATTTTCTATTTGTGCAAAAGAACGAAAACTAATGGCACAGCTTGTCCATGCGGAAACCGGTTTTAGCGAGCCATTTGCCGGGAAAGTGGAAGTTGCGCTCGTTATTTTAAATCGCGTGAAACATCCTGCTTTTCCAAAGAGCATTAAAGGTGTCATTTACCAAAAAACAAAATCGGGTTATGCGTTTGTTCCTGTAAAAACAGGAAAACTAACGCGCATTCAGCCGACGAAACAAGATTATGCTGCGGTCGATCAAGCACTATCGCTATTCCCGAACGACCGCCGCGGTTCGCTGTACTTCTATAACCCTAAAATTACGAAAGATAAATGGATGTTATCAAGACCGGTAACGATTCGTATCGGAAATCATGTATTTGCAAAATAAATGAGGATATTCCCTAGATTGGGAATATCCTCATTTTTTTGTAACAACGAGCTTATCTCTTTCATAGAGGAGAGTGTGGAACGGAACGGCTCGATTTTATCTATGAAAATTAAAAGAATGGACAATTCAATAAAAATATTATGTAAACAAAAAAAGCCCTTCTTATAAGAGCCTACTCATTTATATCTATTACTGTGATATGATTTTGAGGTGAGTGATTTTGTAGAGCAACTTTACTAATCCGAACTTCTAAAATTGGCGGTGAAAAATGGGCGGAAATATTTTTGTCCAGAAGCGAGAATGGCAGTAAAATATTCCGCTGTTTTTCCGTTACCCCATTTTTCTGTATTTGAATCGTCAGCGAATGGTCTTCGCATAGTATGACAATGTTTTCTTTTTGGCAATGCGAAAGCTCGGCCTCGATAATATAGTCTTCTGCCGTCTCCAACACATCGACGTGAAAAATTGTTTCATCTAATATGGATGCATAAGGGTCGTTGCATAACAATTCCAGCCATTGCCGCAGTTCGCTTTGCTCTTCCTTTTGATTTTTGTGCACTTGGATAGCTCCCCCGCATTCGTAGTATCACTGTTGTTTATCGTATGCATGATCGCGGGAAATGTTCGCGGTGGGAGCGGAAAATAGTTAATTACATATCATGGCTGGAATTATGTTTTTGCCGCGTATGGTTGCGGTTTTTAACCTTTTTGGATCCGCTTAGCGGCTCTGGCTGCCCCGGATTGTCTCCTTTTGGAGCGTTTTTTCGCATATCTGTGCTTGTATTTTTATTTGTCATGTTTGGTTATCCTCCTTTTGTTCATTAGCATGCATCATTGTCTATCATTTATTCGCGGTATAATTTATGGCATGTTTGAAAAGATAATAAATGCATGGCGGTATTTATAAAAGGAGGAAGTAACGATGGCTTATCATAAAAATAAGCAGGAAGCATTTCAAGCGGCACAAAAAGGAACGATGGAAGCGAAGGAATGGTATGATCATTTAGTGCGCGACCAAGCCGATTATGGCCATCAATTAAGTCATTTAAAGAAAGAAGTAAACGAAGCGTTTGAACAAATTAATAATGCGATGGAAGTGGCTTCAGAAAAACAGCGCGTTCAATTGGAAAAGTTTCGCAACGATTTGCAAGCGATTGTCGATGAAGTGAATGAAATTCAATAAAGGGAATGTCGCGACAGGACATTCCCATTTTATTTTTACGAACGTTTACGGTAGTCCGGGATGCCGAAACGGACGAACCGTTGTTATTGATTCTTTTTTCGTTTTTTATTGTTTTGCCGCTGTGCTTCTGTTAGCGGTTCATTCGAAAATTCTTCGTTGTAGCCGGCGCCTTTTCCTTGAGCGCTTGCCGCGTTCATTCCAGGGATAACATGGTTCGCTTTCCGCTTTGCCATTTTATTCACGAGAACATCCGCCGGAAGCCCACTGCTTTAGCTGTGGAGGAAGGCGGGGTTTATATTTTCAGTATATATTGAATTTTTCGTTCAATATAAGTATACTGGATTTAGAAAGGTAGGTGAATCAAGAATGCTCTGCACTCTCAAGATTAAATTAGTGCCAACTCTTGAACAGTTTCATGCGCTGCTGGAAACAATGAAACGGTTTAACCAAGCATGCAACTATATTAGCGAGATTGCTTTTCGCTCCAGAACCTTTTCCAAAACGAAAATCCAGCGGCTTTGCTACTATGACGTCAGGGAAAAATTTGGCCTCTCTGCCCAAATGACCGTTCGTGCCATCGGCAAAGTGTCGGAAAGCTATCGTTTGGATAAAAAAACCTTGCATAACTTTAAAGAAACCGGTGCCATCGTGTATGATGAAAGAATCCTGTCCTTTAAAGGGTTGGAGTATGCTTCCATCCTTACCTTGCAAGGAAGAATGGAAATCCCTATGGTCATTAGCCGCTACCATCAAGGTTTGCTGTGCGGCAACCGTGTTCGGGGTCAAGCCGATTTAGTCCTTCAAAACGGTATTTTTTATTTACTGCTCGTGGTGGACGTTCCCGAAGGCCAGCCCAATTCCGAAAACGGATTTATCGGTGTGGACCTTGGCATCATTAATATCGCCGTCGATAGCACCGGTGAGGTATTTTCCGGCTCGAAGGTCAACGGGCTGCGCCGCCGCCATGCGAAACTTCGCGCCAAACTCCAAAAGAAAGGCACCAAGTCAGCGAAACGCCTGCTTAAGAAGCGTTCCAAGAAGGAAAAACTATTTGCCCGTGATGTGAACCACTGCATTAGCAAGAAGATTGTTGAAAAGGCAAAGGCACTCGGATGCGGCATTGCCCTTGAAGATTTAAAGGGCATCCGCCAACGCACCGAGAAAACGGTTAAAAAGCAACAGCGTCGTCAACACTCTTCTTGGTCTTTTTATCAGTTGAGAAAGTTTATTGAGTATAAAGCGGCGATCGCTGGCGTGCCGGTGGTATTGGTTCATCCAAAAAATACTTCCCGCACCTGTCCGGTTTGCGGACATGTGGCCAAAGAAAACAGACCGTCAAGGGATCAGTTTTGTTGTCGAGCTTGTGGGTACGCTGCCCCTGCCGACAACGTGGCTGCGGAAAACATCCGCAGGGCTGCTGTCAACCAGCCGAACGCGGCAGCCAATTAGGCTAGCTGCAAGCCCACGGCTTTAGCTGTTGGGTAGTTGACCTCCGCTACTAGTTTGTAACGGATCAACAAGTTTATTCTTGTTTTTAAGAAGAGGCATCATAAAACAGCCATAAATTACGAAACCTTCGAAATTCTATTTACAACTTACCTTTCTTTATAATAAGATAAAAGCGTACCAATTTTACGGGAGTTGGGAGAATTCGTGCTATTTTTTCGACTTTGCTTCGAAAAAATAGTATAGTATTGAATTGAGGGGGTAATACATATGGCAAAACAAGACGTTTTCAACGCACGTTCTTCATTTGAAGTGAACGGTAAAAAATATAATTATTACCGTTTACAAGCACTTGAAGAAGCTGGGATCGGTAACATCTCCCGTTTACCGTATTCAATTAAAGTATTGCTAGAATCGGTACTTCGACAAGTAGACGGACGTGTGATCACAAAAGAGCACGTCGAAAACCTTGCAAAATGGGGAACACCGGAGATGAAAGACATCGATGTCCCATTTAAGCCGTCGCGCGTCATTTTGCAAGACTTTACGGGTGTACCAGCAGTTGTTGACTTAGCATCGATGCGTAAAGCGATGGCGGATATGGGCGGAGACCCATATGAAATCAATCCGGAAATTCCGGTTGATCTCGTTATCGACCACTCTGTGCAAGTGGATAAAGCTGGAACGGACGATGCGCTTGAATACAACATGAACTTAGAGTTCCAACGCAACGCAGAGCGTTATAAATTTTTAAAATGGGCGCAGAAAGCATTTAACAATTATCGGGCTGTTCCGCCAGCAACCGGAATTGTCCATCAAGTAAACTTAGAATACTTAGCTAATGTCGTTCATACTGTGGAAGAGGAAAATGGAGAATACGTAGCGTTTCCAGACACTCTAGTCGGTACGGACTCCCATACAACGATGATTAACGGTCTTGGTGTTCTCGGTTGGGGTGTCGGCGGAATTGAAGCAGAAGCTGGCATGCTTGGACAACCTTCTTACTTCCCGGTGCCGGAAGTGGTTGGCGTTCGTTTAACCGGAAAGTTGCCAAATGGCACAACAGCGACGGACCTCGCTTTAAAAGTAACGCAAGTGCTTCGTAAAAAAGGCGTTGTCGGCAAATTCGTTGAATTCTTTGGGCCAGGTGTGGCAACATTGCCGCTTGCAGATCGTGCGACCATTGCGAACATGGCGCCAGAATACGGTGCAACATGCGGCTTCTTCCCAGTCGATGCGGAAGCGCTTGACTATTTGCGCTTAACTGGCCGTGATGAGCACCATGTCCAAGTCGTTGAAGCATACTGCAAAGCGAACGGTTTATTCTACACACCGGATGCTCCAGAGCCAATATTTACGGATGTTGTAGAAATTAACCTATCCGAAATCGAAGCAAATCTTTCTGGACCGAAACGTCCGCAAGACTTGATTCCGCTTTCGAAAATGAAAGAAGCGTTCCGTGAAGCGGTAAAAGCTCCGCAAGGAAACCAAGGCTTCGGTTTAACAGAAGCGGATCTCAATAAAGAAATTACGGTAACGTTAAACGGCGAAGAAGTAAAAATGAAAACAGGCGCCGTTGTGATTGCAGCGATTACAAGCTGTACGAATACGTCGAACCCGTACGTATTAATCGCTGCTGGTTTAGTAGCGAAAAAAGCGGTGGAAAAAGGATTGCAAGTTCCGAAATATGTGAAAACATCGCTTGCGCCAGGTTCGAAAGTCGTAACTGGTTACTTGCGGGATTCCGGATTGCTTCCATACCTTGAAAAAATCGGCTTTAATATCGTCGGTTACGGATGCACGACATGTATTGGCAACTCCGGACCGCTTGCGCCAGAGCTTGAAAAAGCGATTGCGGAAAACGACTTGCTTGTGACAAGCGTACTTTCCGGTAACCGTAACTTTGAAGGCCGCATTCATCCGCTAGTCAAAGGCAACTACTTGGCATCGCCGCCGCTTGTTGTCGCATATGCGCTAGCAGGTACGGTAGACATTGACTTGTTAAAAGATCCTATCGGCAAAGATAAAGACGGCAATGACGTTTACTTTAACGACATTTGGCCTTCGACGGAAGAAGTTAAAGAAATCGTTAAGCAAACGGTCGTACCGGAATTGTTCCGCAAAGAATATGAGCGCGTGTTCGATGGAAATCCGCGTTGGAATGAAATCGAAACGACAGACGAACCGCTTTATCAATGGGATGAAAACTCGACTTACATTCAAAATCCGCCGTTCTTTGAAGGATTATCTCCGGATGTTCGCAAAGTCGAACCGCTTAAAGGCTTGCGCGTCATCGGAAAATTCGGCGATTCTGTCACAACCGACCATATTTCGCCGGCCGGAGCGATCGGTAAAAACACGCCAGCTGGCCAATATCTCATCTCTAAAGGTGTCGAACCAAAAGATTTCAACTCTTACGGATCTCGCCGTGGCAACCATGAAGTCATGATGCGCGGTACGTTTGCGAACATTCGCATTCGCAACCAAATTGCTCCTGGCACAGAAGGCGGTTATACGACTTACTGGCCGACAGGCGAAGTCATGACGATTTATGATGCTTGCATGAAATACAAACAAGACGGCACAGGGCTTGTCGTTATTGCCGGCAAAGATTACGGAATGGGAAGCTCCCGTGACTGGGCAGCAAAAGGAACATTCTTGCTTGGCATTAAGACAGTCATCGCGGAAAGCTTCGAGCGCATTCACCGTTCGAACCTTGTATTGATGGGCGTATTGCCGCTTCAATTCAAAGAAGGGGAAAACGCAGAAACGCTAGGTTTAACGGGCAAAGAAGTGTTCGAAGTGCATATTGACGAAAACGTCAAACCGCGTGATTTGATCAAAGTAACGGCAACAAATCCAGATACAGGAGAAACAAAAGAATTCGAAGTAATCGTTCGCTTTGATAGTGAAGTCGAAATCGACTACTATCGCCATGGCGGAATTTTACCGATGGTGTTGCGTGAAAAACTCGCAAAAACAAAAAAAGTAAAATAAAATAACGAAGCAGGCTCTTACTTGCCAAGAGCCTGCTTTTTTTATTTTGTATTCGATTTTTTTGCTGCATTTTCTAGTTGGCTTTTTGGATCCGGAGTAAATGCCGCATCTTGACCGAACCCTTGTGGATTCACGCCAGGAGCTTTTGTCCCGCGGTTTTTGCCGCCATTCTTTGTCATCGCGCTCACCTCCGTGGCATAGTATCACCTTTATTGCACAAAAATATGAAACAAAAAAAGAAAATCACTTCGTTTGTCTTAGTGAGTTAGCCTCCGTTTTGCACGCCGCCATTTTTCGAGCAGTAATGGGAAGCTCCGCGAAAATCATTCCGCACAAAATGCCGATGCAGCCGATGATTGCGGAAGCCGTTAGCTGTTCTTTCGCCCATATGTATGCGGTCAGCGCGGCAAATACAGGCTCCATCGCAAAAATAAGAGCGACGCGGGTAGCTGTCGTATATTTTTGAAAGTTGGTTTGAATTAAAAACGCTGCCGTTGTCGCAAGCAATGACGTAATGAGAAGGGCTGTCCATACTTCACGTTTTTGTAAAATCGCCACATTCCACATTTGCGTTTCGTCTTCAAAAAGAAAGGCAAAAATCGTACACATCACCGCAACGGTGAAAATTTGCGTCATTGTTAATAACATGGTGGAATAACGCGCCGAATATTTTCCTGTAGTAATGATGTGCATCGCAAACGAAATCGCGCAAAAAAAGACAAATACGTCTCCGCGGTTTAACATCCATTTGCCATCGCCGATGGTTAAAAAATAAAGGCCGACTGCCGCCAACACCGCACCAATGGACGCATTGACGGATGGTTTTTGTTTTAGAAAGAGAAAAGAAAATAACGGCACGAGTACGACGCTAAGTCCGGTAATAAATCCCGCTTTTGACGAGGTTGTGTATAGTAAGCCGACCGTTTGAAATGCATAGCCGCTAAACAGCCAAAACCCCATCCATATACCGGCGCGGGCAAGCGGCAAGGTATAATGACGAAAAAGCGAACGATGAAAAATGATGAGCCATAAAAATAAAAATAATCCCGCCAAAATAAAGCGAATCGCGTTAAAAGAAAGAGGCTCAAGAAAAGAAATCGCGTTTTGCACGATGACAAATGTTGCCCCCCAGACGAACGTGACGGCAAGAAGGCTAAAATCCGCTATCCACTGTTTTTTCAATCCAATCCCCCCGTTTTGTTCATTTTGTTGCATCATTTCCGCTTCACTTTTAATAAATTATAGTCGAACGGTAGTGTATCATAAATCAATGAAAAAATATACAACAGCATAAAAATAATGAAACATGTACAGAAAACGTTGATGTGATAACAAAAGCTGCATAATAATAGGTAATAAGAAAAGTTATCGCTTCACATGTTTTTTTCGCTATATTGTATAATAAAAATATGGACTGTACACGGAATCGATTACGGAAGGGTGACGAGGGCTTGGACGTTATGATCCAATGGACATATATTACGCCGAAAAAACAAGAATTGGTGCTTACTTCTGATTTTTTGCCTGCTGCGGAAGCACTTCGATTAGCCGAGGATTTTGAAAAAACAGGTCGTGTAAAGGAATTATGCTTTATTGACCAAAATCATGTTACATGGTCGAAAAAAGAACTGAACAAGCTATTAAAAGAAGTAGAAACGGAACCGCATGATGTCATCGCTTACTTTGACGGCGGCTTTGATAACGAAACATTGCAGGGCGGAGCCGGAGCGGTGATTTATTATAAGCAAAACAATGAACAATATCGTCTTCGTGCCAACCGCCAGCTTGATGAACTGAAGTCGAATAACGAAGCGGAATACGCCGCGTTTTGGTTTTTAATGCAAATGCTCGAGGAGCTCGGTGTTCATCATTTGCCGGTTATTTTCCGAGGCGATTCACACGTCGTCTTGAAGCAATTGTCCGGCGATTGGCCGTGTTTTGAAGATGACCATAACGCATGGCTGGACCGTATTGAAGAAAAGATCAACGAATTAGGAATTCAGCCAATTTACGAGCCGATTTCACGCAAGCAAAATAAAGAGGCCGACCAGCTTGCCCGTCAAGCGATGGAAGGCCAAATGATTACTAGCATGATGGAACTTACAGAGAAAGGGTAGGCAATGAAATGAGGGAGAAAAAAGTGAACAAACGAAAGGAAATATTAGATAAACTAAATGAATTACAGCAAATGTATTGTGACGGCTGTTTTTTAAAAAGCACATTTCGAAAAGAATACGGCAAAACATATGCACAATCATTTTGCATTAACCAATGCACGGTCGGCGAAAAAATGCGGCAGTACGGCGCCATGTTGATGGCAACTTCTCCTCGTTCATCAAAATAACAAAGGGCTTCACACAGCAGGAAGCCCTTTTTTCGCCTTATCGTAATGCCTCATTTAATTGATGTTCCGCCTTAGCAAGTTTTTGTTCATAATGTGATAAAAATTCTTCATCAACGCCAGTTGCTTGCCGGCGTGCGCGCGAAAGCTGATCGTGGGCGTTGGCAATCGCTTGTTTGGCGCCTTCGAGCATGTCTCTATCCAAGCTCATCGTTGCTTGACCTACCATTTTTTCCGCTGTTTCCACAAACATTTCTACTTTTTTTAAATCGTTATAGCCAGAATGAATGTCACGTTCCATTTGCAAACACCTCCTAGCGGATAGTGTTTGTCAAATAGGAAGGAATATGCGCATAAAAAACAAAAAAGACCAGCGTGTTGCCGGCCTTTTTTGTTTCACTTACGTTCTTTCGTTTATGTCAACGAACGCCTTATAATTTCACAACGTTAGCAGCTTGAGGTCCACGGTTTCCTTGAACGATTTCGAAAGAAACTTCTTGACCTTCTTCCAAAGTTTTGAACCCTTCACCTTGGATCGCTGTGAAGTGAACGAATACGTCAGAACCGCCTTCTACTTCGATAAAACCGTAACCTTTCTCATTGTTAAACCATTTAACTTTACCGCGTTGCATAATACTGAATTCCTCCTAATACCTTTAGCCCTCAGGCTAACTTAAAGATTTTTTATCAAATAACGGAATATACTTCACAGCAATCTAAGGTGAGCAAACATGATGAATGCTTGAAATATATTCTGTTATATGATGACTCTACTATACACTAATGTAAGGGCATCGTCAAGAAAAAGAAGGCGAAATTCAGAAAAAAATTATAAAATGTTAAAAAAACAGGGATTTTCCGTTCGCGTCTCGAAATAGTTTGGTTAGAAAGCAAAAAAGTAAGAATGAATGGAAGAAATATACCATACATTGGAATAGTAGGAGCGTAAAGGGGGATGAATGGGATGTACCGCGGAAAAATCGCTGGTAAAGAAGTGATCGTTCGTTTAGGAAATCGGGTCAGTCGGCGTTATTTTTCCGATAACAAAATTTACAACATGGTTCTTTCTTATGGTGAAACGGCGTTTAAAAAAGGGCAAGAAACGTTTTGCATTTATAATGACCGCATTGGCTTAATTGTCGCAGAAGTGGAAAGAAACGATATTCCAGTCATTCGTATCGACTATATCATTGAAAACGAAAATGTATATGAATAATAGTTGACAAACAGGACACGATGCTATAACTTAATTGTAAGCGGTATCAAAATAGGGTTTCTCTGCAAAAGCATATAGTCATGAAAGTCCAGATATGGTGTTGAACCGAGCCGACAGGGCGCATAACCCTAGTAAGGTGTTTGCCCAGGATGCTTATCGGACTGCACGCAGGTGTTGAAAAAACTCTTTAGTACGTCAGAATCTGCCGACTTTAGTCGCGCAGAGGTTCAGGGATAGACGTAACAGACCTTTGCTTCCATAAGGCATAGGTCTGTTTATCTTTATAATAGGCAAATGATGAAACAACATTCAAATCTGCATCGTACTATAGGATGAACAACAAGAACAAGAGATAAGAGGTGTAGCATATGTTATTGCGTAAAATGATGTCAAGAATCGGAGTCGGATCGGCGTATGTCGATTTGATTTTAAATAAAACCACATTTCAGCCAGGAGAGTGCATTGAGGGAATTCTTCATATTCTCGGCGGCACGGTGGAACAAAAAATTGAAAAACTGGATGTAGAATTTATCCAAAAAACGCTGCGCGATGGGAAAGAAATCGATAATGTCATCGCAACAATTCCGGTTGCAGGAGCGTTTCAGATCGAGGCAGGACAAAGGAAGCAGATACCGTTTACGTACCAGATACCAGATTCGCTTCCTCCTTCACAGCCTGGAATTTCGTATCGGTTTATCACCCGCTTGGATATTGAGGATGGAGTGGATACGCTAGATTTTGACTATATTCAAATTTTGCCGAGATAAATAAAAGTTGTAAAAAATCTATTGACAACGCTTACATTTTCTATTAACTTTATAAGTAAGTTAATAATGGTGGCGGAGATGTTGGAGACCCACACATATTCCCTTTTTTCAGAGGGAAAATGTGTGGGTTTTTGTGTTTTCCGCTGGAAAATGTAACTGCTTTCAAAAAAGATGGTGTTTTGCCTCCGGAGGGATAAAGCAGGGAAGCAGTTACAAAAGTTATGTGACAAGGGGGAAGAAGAATGACCGCGTTTGTTGCAGAACTTGTTGGAACTGCCTTACTTATTATTTTTGGCGGCGGGGTCTGCGCAGGAGTAAACTTAAAAAAATCATTTGCGCAAAATTCCGGATGGATCGTTATTACAATGGGATGGGGGCTGGCTGTAGCGGTAGCGGCATATGCGGTTGGACAATTTAGCGGCGCTCATTTAAATCCAGCGCTAACGCTTGCATTAGCGTTTAACGGGGATTTTCCATGGGCAGATGTGCCAAAATACATTGCCGCACAAATGCTTGGTGCAATGATTGGCGCTGTCATTGTATATCTTCATTATTTGCCTCATTGGAAAGAAACGGACGACCCTGGCGCAAAACTTGGCGTATTTGCAACAAGTCCTGCTGTTCCAAACTATTTCGCAAACTTAATCAGCGAAATAATTGGCACGTTTGTATTAGTGCTTGGCATTTTAGCCATTGGCGCCAATAAATTTGCCGATGGGCTAAATCCATTTATCGTCGGGTTTCTTATTGTCGCCATTGGTCTTTCCCTTGGCGGAACGACAGGATATGCCATTAACCCGGCGCGGGATTTGGGGCCGCGTATCGTTCACTTTTTGCTTCCGATACCAAAAAAAGGATCATCCAATTGGCCTTACGCATGGGTTCCGGTTGTCGGACCGATTCTTGGCGGTTCGTTTGGCGGTTTATTTTACAAAGCTGTCTTTCTAGGAAAAATGACAGCGGCATTTTGGTATGTGCTTATTGCTATAATAGTAGTACTCGCACTGACATTCATCAGCCAAGGAAAAACATCGAATAGCTATAATAAAGCAAAAAATGCATTCATGTAATTAGGGGAGGAATTGGTGATGGAACGATACATTTTGTCACTGGATCAAGGAACAACAAGCTCACGGGCGATTTTGTTTAACAAAAATGGCGAAATTGTTCATATCGCGCAACGGGAATTTAAACAATATTTTCCAAAGCCAGGATGGGTCGAACATAACGCTAATGAGATTTGGGGCTCGATTTTGGCGGTAATTGCTACCGTCTTGTCAGAAGCATCGGTGCAGCCGGAGCAAGTAGCAGCCATCGGCATTACGAACCAGCGGGAAACGACAGTCGTATGGGATAAACATACGGGGCTGCCAATTTATAATGCCATTGTTTGGCAATCTCGACAAACGGCCGATATTTGCGAACAACTCAAACAACAAGGATATGATGACTTATTCCGCAAGAAAACAGGGTTATTAATTGACCCTTATTTTTCCGGAACAAAAGTAAAATGGATTTTAGACAACGTCGATGGAGCGAGAGAGAAAGCGGAAAAAGGAGATTTATTGTTCGGTACGATCGACACATGGCTCATTTGGAAACTTTCCGGCGGACGCGCACATGTGACGGATTATTCAAACGCTTCACGGACGCTTTTATTTAATATTCATACATTACAATGGGATGATGAGATTCTAAATATTTTAGGCATTCCAAAATCAATGCTTCCAAAAGTGCGCCCATCCTCGGAAGTGTACGCTAAAACGATACCACATCATTTCTTTGGTGTCGAAGTGCCAATCGCTGGAGCGGCCGGCGACCAGCAAGCAGCGTTGTTTGGCCAAGCGTGCTTTGAGGAAGGAATGGCGAAAAACACATATGGCACTGGCTGCTTTATGTTGATGAATACAGGGGAAAAAGCAGTACAATCGAAACATGGTTTGTTAACAACGATCGCATGGGGAATCGACGGAAAAGTCGAATATGCGTTGGAAGGAAGCATTTTCGTTGCTGGCTCAGCGATTCAGTGGCTTCGTGATGGGCTTCGAATGATCAAGCAGGCGTCAGACAGTGAAGCATATGCGGAAAAAGTCGATTCAACGGATGGCGTTTATGTTGTACCGGCATTTGTCGGTCTCGGAACACCGTATTGGGATAGCGATGTACGCGGTGCGGTATTTGGTTTGACGCGCGGTACGACAAAAGAACATTTCATTCGCGCAACACTAGAGTCGCTTGCATATCAAACAAAAGATGTATTAACAGCAATGGAAGCGGATTCAGGCATTGGCTTGAAAACGCTGCGCGTCGACGGCGGAGCGGTGAAAAACAACTTTTTAATGCAGTTCCAAAGCGATATGCTCGGCGTGCCAGTAGAGCGTCCAGTCATCAATGAAACAACAGCCCTAGGCGCGGCATACTTAGCTGGGCTTGCCGTCGGCTATTGGAAAGACCGGAAAGAAATCGCCTCACAATGGCAATTAGAACGCCAATTCGAACCGCAAATGGCAAAAGAGAAACAAGAAGCGCTTTATGCAGGATGGAAAAAAGCAGTGAAAGCCGCGATGGCGTTTAAGTAAACAGAAGGGGCTCTCCGATGAAAAAGAGCCCCCTTTTTCTTTGTTTTTCTGCATGCAAAAGCAACTCCAATCTTAAGAAATAGTACCCTCTACTTATACGGATATACGCAAGGGAAGATGTTTTCGCTTCTTCTGACATTTGCGGAAGTGGAAGAATGGAAAGCTGCTGGCCCTTATGCGCTTGACCGCTGCATTTTCTGTGAATTAGAGGAAAAAGGAATTTCGATCGTACATATGACTCCATATTTGCGGTCGGTATTTTCACAATCTTGAAAATAATGAAAAAAGGGGAGAAACATAATGGCAGTAAAAAAATTTGAACACGTCGGCATTCAAGTAAAAGACATCGAAACATCGAAAAAGTTTTATCAAGAGGTAGTCGGATTGGAACTACTTAGCGAGATGACGCATACGAACGGTACAATGAAATTGGCGTTTTTAGGATTGGATGGCTCAGTCATTGTCGAATTGATCGAAGGGTATAATCCGAATTTGCCGACGGAAGGAAAAGTGCATCACGTCGCCTTTACCGTTGAAGGAATTGAACAAGAAAAAGAACGGATTCAATCGCTCGGCGTTCCGCTTGTATGGGAAGAGATTACGACGCTGCCAAACGGGGCGAAATATTTATTCTTCCTTGGACCGGATGGTGAATGGATCGAATTTTATGAACCGGCTAAGTAAAACGAAACCGCTCTGTTTTAGTTTCGAACAGAGCGGTTTTTCCATGGCGTTTCGGTGATATATGGAAATTTTCGAAACACCCATTTCAACACGTTCGGCACGACGATAATGACAAGAAGAAGACGTACAAATTGCAAGGAGCTGACAATCGCTGGATCTCCTCCGACCGTTTGCGCCGTTAATACCATTTCCACAAGTCCTCCTGGCGCAAGACTCAACAGCGCGGTCGACAGCGGAAGATCGGTTAATTCCGCAAATACGTAGCCGAATCCGAACGATAGAGCAATTAATACTAACGCAAGCAAGAAATATACCCAGCTAAATTTTCCGCCAAGCTTAATATCTTCTAAGGTAATGCGTTCTCCCATGTTTATTCCGACACTAATTTGCGCCAAAATAATCAACCATACAGGCAGTAACGGCAGGTTCACACCAGCCGCATGCATAACTGCCGTTACGGCAAGCGGCCCGACGACGTATGCTGCCGGAATGATGTTTCGTAAAAGAAGCGCACCGAAAATACTTAACAAAAACCAAGTGTAATGACCATCGGAAGAGACAGCTGCCGCCTGAGCGGTTGCGTTTCCTGGCGACGCGTGTCCGTTCAACCAATGGACAACGACTGTTGGCACAAGAAAAACGACCGTTAATAAACGAATCGTTTGGAAAATGGTTACTAAAGCAGTATTCGCGTTCAACGACTCACTTGCGGCAACCATTTCCGACAGCCCGCCAGGAACAGATGCAAACACACTTGTCACTTTATCAATATGTGTCCATTTCGTCACCATGATGCTGTTTATAATGTTAATAGCAATTAGCAATACGGTGGCAACGAGAAACGGAACAATATATGGCGCAATCGTTAATAGCGTTTCTTTTGTAAACGACAGTCCAAAATAAGTGCCTAACACAATCAATCCACTATTCGACAACGCTTTCGGCGCCGCTACTGGGCGCTTGATGACCGTTTTCCAAACAAGCATTCCAGTAATGGCTCCGAGCATCCATGGAATTGGGGAATGGAGATGATAAAACAGCAAACCGGTCAGTCCTGCGACGATATATGTTTCTAACACTTTCATTGCTGTAGTCCTTTCCATTCTCTGTAAACCTATCACTATTGTAAAGAAAAATAAAAGAAAAAGGAAGTAATGTGCTCATTGTGATATACTGAAAAGGAAAGGGGAGGGAGAAATGATGGAAGAACAAGTAAAACATGCCATTCAAGACGAATATCCAGAGGAATTTGCCTGGTGCTACGGATGCGGGCGGCTGAATGAGCACGGCCACCATTTCCGCACCGGATGGCAAGGGGAGAAAACGGTCACGATTTATACGCCACGTCCCGAGCATATCGCTATTCCTGGTTTTGTTTACGGCGGATTGATTGCGTCATTAATCGACTGCCACGGAACTGGTTCCGCCGCGCTGGCGCTGCATCGCAAAAACGGACACGAACCAGGAGATGGAGAAGTGCCACCGCGGTTTGTAACTGCTTCTTTGAACGTAGAGTTCTTGAAACCGACGCCGCATGGAGTTCCGTTAAAGGCAATCGGTACGGTCGAAGAAATTCATCCGAAAAAGTGGAAAGTAAAGACGGAAGTATTCGCCGATGGAGAACTTTGCGCGCGCGGAGAAGTCGTGGCCGTTGTGATGCCGAAGACGTTTGGGCAAAAATAGCGCGCCCATTGACAAACAAAAAGCAGGAGGCCATCCTGCTTTTTTATCGTTTTGGCATGATCATGACCGAAGAAACGGCGCTTGCCGCTTCTTTGCCGTTTTGCGTTAAGACAGCGGTCAGATAGGCAACAGTGCGCCTGAATTTTTCCACCTTTGCTTCGACTTCCACTTCTCCGGCAACGGTCGGGGCGGTGGAATGTTGTATGCAGATTGATCGAGACAAATGTTTGGTCTTTATGAAGCAACGTCGTAATCGCATACGCCATCATAATATAGGCCGCCGCACTGACAAATCCCCCATGATGCCGCCGTTTCCGTTTAGCCAATGTCACCCGATCGCCCATTTTCCTTTCGCATATCTTTTGCCTGTTTCCACTAATTGAACGCCAAGCGACGTATCACAGGCTGGCGGTGCGCTTTTACAGCTATGGCTCCATGCAAGTTGACGTTTTTTGCCATAGCTACAACCCTTTTTTTGAAAATGATAAGATTCTATATTACCCTATTCGCGAATGAAAAGATTTCTTTTTTTATCGTTAAGGGGCTGCGCAATATTCATGAATAAAAAATTATGCGTTTTGATCCCATTTTCGTTGACCCGACACAGTGAAGCTCGTGGATTGCTTTGTATTTGTGATGGGAAAAAGAATGGCGCGGTTTGATTTCGGCAATGGCAAAACGAATGGTAATAATGATAAGTTCACTAGTTATTAGAAACAATCCTATTATTTTCGTATAAAGAACACTAAAAATAGGCGGCAAAACAAGAAGGAAATAAGGGAAGTGGGAGAGAAAGAGGAAGAAGGGACATCATTTACGAGACGGGGATAAGGATCAGATCCCGATATAGATGAATCAACGCGATGACTAATTCAGGACGTTGGTGTCGTGCAAAAGCATAAAGAAAGTAGGGAGGTTCTCGTTTTATGTACAAACAGCCGGACAAGGAGAAATGGACGGGACGGATCGACAGCGAAAGCGATGAGAAAAGTTTTCGCGTCCATCAAAAAATTCGTCTGCTTGATATAGGACAAATACAGACGCAGGCAGAAAATGCATTTGCTTTATTAGGCTTTCAATGTGATGAAGGAGTCCGCCGCAATCAAGGACGGCAAGGAGCGTATCACGCGCCGGTGGAAGTGAAAAAAGCGCTGGCGAACCTGCCATGGCACCTGCCGTCTCACACAATACTTTACGATGTGGGCGAAATTACTTGTGAAGGGGGAGAGTTAGAAAACAGCCAGAAACATTTGGGCCAGGCGGTAGAGCGCCTTATCTGCCATAACATCACGCCGGTTGTCATCGGCGGCGGACATGAAACCGCGTACGGGCATTATCTCGGTGTTCGTCAGGCGGTCGGTTCGGAAACGAAGCTTGGCATTATCAATATTGACGCTCATTTTGACATGCGCCCATATGAACAAGGGCCATCGTCGGGGACAATGTTTCGGCAAATATTAGATGAAGATGGAAACGTGGGATACTGCTGCCTCGGCATTCAACCGCTAGGCAACACGGCGGCGTTATTTGAAACCGCTAATCGATATGGATGCACGTACGCGCTTGAGGAAGAATTGACGTTGGCAACGCTAGAGCGCGCGTATGAGATCATTGACGATTTTATCAAAAACTATGATGTACTGATGCTGACGCTTTGCATGGATGTGTTGAGTGCAAGCGCGGCACCGGGAGTGAGCGCGCCTTCGCCGTTCGGGCTTGATCCGAAAATCGTCCGCGCCCTGCTTCGTTATATTATTTCCAAGCCACAAACGATCAGTTTCGATATTTGTGAAGTGAATCCGCTTGTCGATGAAAATCGAAAAACGATTGCGTTAGCGGCCGCCTTCTGCATGGAAGCGCTCGTTCATTTCCACCGCCGCCAGCGAGCGGCGACAGGTCGGTGAAGCCGATGAAACTATTGATTGCGGAGCGGGATGAAAATGAGAGCGCGGCGATCCGCTGGCTTGTTTCCGCCTATTCGCTGCCCATTCATCACGTCTATACCGCCAATACCGTCGAGCGGACAATGAGAATATTAGAAAAGGAAACACCGGAGCTGCTATATATCGAATTGGACATGGTTTCCCATGACGATTGGAAGGAAATGACGAAATACGTGCGGCTGTTTTGCCAAAAAGTGATTGCCGTTACGGCCGAGGCAACGTTTGCCCGAGCGAAACAGGCGATTGAATGGCAGTGTGTCGATTTGCTCGTCAAACCGTTCGAGCCAGCCAAGCTGAAGCAGTGCCTTCAAAAAGCAGTGTCTTCCTTCGTCCGTCAAGAACGCCTTCATCCGCTCCATTCCAACGATGCGGAACGCTATTCGTACCGTTCGCTCTTTTCCGAAGAGGTAGAAGCGGCAGATGTGGCGCTATTGCTCCTGCAAACAGAAAATCCAAATAAATGGCGGGACATTGTTTCCTTTTTAACGCAATATCCGTTTCGTTATCCGACTCGCGTGCTGCCGCTGTCGAATATGGTCGTCTGTTTGCTTTCCGGTGTATCGGGCGATATGAAAGAAGAGGCATGGAAGCTGCTGCGCGACTGGGAGGCGGAGTGCACGGAGCCTTTGGCGGTCGTTGCGCTGCCGCCTGATGGCGGTCAAACGGTGCGTGCGCAATATCAAACGGCGCGCCGCTTATTGGAAACGACATTTTTTATCGGGTACCGCCAGGTGATTGCCCCCGCTCCTGAATATGAACGCTGGAAGGAACTCGACCCGTTTCTAACGCCGGAAGAGCAGCGGAAATGGATTGACATGCTGCATCGGTTTGACAAGCAGGCCATCAAAACGTGGATGCAGCGTGAATTTTTGCATATGCCGACGCCGTTTCCCAACCCGGAAATGGTGCGGACAAGGCTGACGAGCATATTGGCGCAAATCCGCCGCTTTATGAAAACGTATCACCTTGATCGTGGCGAGACGGAACGCGACTATATGCGCATTTTTCATGAGATTTTATACAATCGCGTCTTATACCGCATTGTGCAGGAAATGCTTCTTTTCCTCTATGGGCTTCTCGATCGCGCGAAAGAGGCGGAAGAGCAGGCGCGCGCCGATGTGATTGAAAAAGGGATTCGCTATATTGAAGAATATTTTCGCAATCCCGATTTAACGCTTGAAAAAGTGGCTGCGGCTGTCGGCAGAAGTCCAGCGTATTACAGCCATTTGTTAATGAAAAAATACGGTATCTCATTTCGTAAGCTGCTGACGCAAACGAGAATAAAGGAAGCAAAGCGCCTGCTTGCCCAAACGGAGCTGTCCATTAAAGAAATTGCCTATCAAACCGGCTTTCGCACCTCGCACTATTTTACACGCGTGTTTAAAGAAGAAACAAAGAGGACGCCAACCGAATACCGCGATGAACAGCGCAAAGAACCGCAATGATCGAGCGGTTCTTTTTTATAAATCTAAAAAAATAAAAAAAATCTAAAGAAAATGATGCAAGATGGCCATTTCATTTCACCATTGGGGAAGAAATTCAAAAGTTTGTATACGATTTCAAAAATGGGGTGCATATATCAGAAACCGCTTTCATTTTATAATTCTTGATAAATAAAAAGAATAATGATTAAGTCGGACCATCGAGACGGCGAAAAACGTCTCTTATTCGACATTCATTCATCCTAACGGCAAGCTGACAAGTTTTATTGGTTAAAAACAAAGGAAAATGGAGGGGATCACGATGGTAACGAAACACCGGCCAGTGCAAGCATACACCGGTTCTACTTTGCATGCGAAAGGCTGGATTCAAGAGGCCGCGTTACGAATGCTGAACAACAACTTACATCCAGAGGTGGCGGAGCGCCCGGAAGATTTGGTTGTCTACGGCGGCATCGGCAAAGCGGCGCGCAATTGGGAGTGCTACGGGGCGATTGTCGAAACGCTATTAAACTTAGAAAACGATGAAACGCTGCTCATTCAGTCAGGAAAGCCAGTCGCGGTATTTAAAACGCACACGGATGCGCCAAGGGTGTTAATCGCCAACTCGAATCTTGTGCCTGCTTGGGCGACGTGGGATCATTTCCACGAACTTGATAAAAAAGGATTAATCATGTATGGCCAAATGACGGCAGGAAGCTGGATTTACATTGGCAGCCAAGGCATCGTGCAAGGCACGTACGAAACGTTTGCCGAGGTGGCGCGTCAGCACTATGGCGGCACGCTAAAAGGAACAATTACGGTGACGGCAGGTCTTGGCGGCATGGGGGGAGCACAGCCGCTCGCCGTCACGTTAAACGGCGGTGTCTGCATTGCCGTCGAAGTGGACCCAGCCCGCATCCAGCGCCGCATTGACACGAAATATTTAGACACGATGACCGATCGTCTCGATGTGGCGATCCAGATGGCGAAAAGGGCGAAGGAAGAAGGAAAAGCGCTATCGATCGGCCTGCTTGGCAACGCGGCAGAAGTGCTGCCGAAAATGATCGAAATCGGCTTTATTCCGGACGTGTTGACAGACCAGACGTCCGCCCACGATCCGCTTAACGGCTACATTCCGGCGGGCATGACGCTCGAGGAAGCGGCTGAGCTGCGCCAGCGCGATCCGAAGCAGTATATCCGCCGCGCCAAACAATCGATCGCCGAACATGTCAAAGCGATGCTCGCCATGCAGAAACAAGGCTCAGTGACATTCGATTACGGCAACAATATCCGCCAAGTCGCGAAAGATGAAGGAGTGGAAGAGGCGTTTAATTTTCCAGGTTTTGTTCCCGCCTACATCCGTCCGCTCTTTTGCGAAGGGAAAGGGCCGTTCCGCTGGGTGGCCCTGTCAGGGGATCCGGAAGACATCTACAAAACCGATGAAGTCATTTTGCGCGAATTCAGCGACAACCAGCATTTGTGCAACTGGATCCGCATGGCGCGGGAAAAAATCCAGTTTCAAGGGCTGCCGGCGCGCATCTGCTGGCTCGGCTACGGCGAACGGGCGAAATTTGGCAAAATCATTAACGACATGGTGGCGAAAGGCGAGCTGAAAGCGCCGATCGTCATCGGCCGCGATCATTTGGATTCCGGTTCTGTCGCCTCGCCAAACCGCGAAACGGAAGGAATGAAAGACGGCAGTGACGCGATCGCCGACTGGCCGATTTTAAACGCGCTTCTTAACGCGGTTGGCGGTGCAAGCTGGGTATCGGTGCACCATGGCGGCGGCGTCGGCATGGGCTATTCGATTCATGCGGGAATGGTCATTGTCGCCGATGGCACGAAAGAAGCGGAAAAACGGCTCGAGCGCGTCTTGACGACCGACCCGGGCCTTGGCGTTGTCCGCCACGCTGATGCTGGCTATGAACTCGCTATCAAAACGGCGAAAGAAAAAGGCATCCATATGCCGATGCTGAAATAAACGAAAGGAGGAAGGCGCATGCGCCCACTGTTTATCCGCAACGCCAGCCAGCTCGTGACACTGGCCGGCAGCTCCACGGCCCCGCTTGTGAAGGAGAAAATGAACGAACTTCATATCATTGAAAATGGCAGCGTCTGGGTAGAAGATGGAAAAATTGCCGCTGTTGGAACGGACGAGGAGCTTTCGCAGCAATTTCAAGAGCGAATCGCGGAAGCGGAGATCGTCGATGCGACAGGGAAAACGGTGACACCGGGGCTTGTCGATCCGCACACGCATTTCGTATATGCGGGAAGCCGCGAAAGCGAATTCGCGATGCGTCTTAGCGGGGCGACGTACATGGAAATAATGAACGCCGGCGGCGGTATTCACGCGACGACAAAAGCAACTCGGGAAGCATCGAAAGAAACATTGTATGAAGAAAGCAAGCGGCGGCTCGATCAGTTTTTGCTTCACGGCGTCACGACCGTGGAGGCGAAAAGCGGCTATGGCTTGAGTATTGAGCACGAAGTCAAACAGCTGACGGTGGCGAAACAGCTCGATGAAACCCATCCCGTCGATGTCGTGTCCACGTTTATGGGAGCGCATGCCGTACCCGCCGAGTGGAAAGACAATCCTGACGGCTTTGTCCGCGTCATCGTTGAAGAGATGATTCCGAAAGTAAGCGAGCTCGGGCTTGCCGAATTCAATGATGTCTTTTGCGAACGCGGCGTGTTCACTCCAGAACAGGCAAGAATCATTTTAGAGGCAGGAAAAGCGTACGGGCTGATGCCGAAAATTCATGCCGATGAAATCGAGCCATACGGCGGCGCGGAGCTGGCCGCGGAAGTCGGGGCGGTTTCCGCCGACCATCTCCTACGCGCTTCGGACGAAGGCATTCGCCGCATGGCGGAAAAAGGAGTGATTGCGGTGCTGCTGCCGGGCACGGCGTTTTTCCTGATGACCAAGGCCGCCAATGCCCGCAAGATCATCGACGCCGGCGCAGCGGTCGCGCTTTCCACCGACTGCAATCCCGGCTCCTCGCCAACCGTATCGCTCCCGCTGATCATGAACCTCGGCTGCCTGCAGATGGGCATGACCCCTGCCGAAGCGCTGGCGGCCGTCACGATCAACGCCGCGCACGCGATCAACCGCGGCCACGAAATCGGAAGCATTGAAGTCGGGAAAAAAGCCGATTTGGTCCTTTTCGATGTCCCGAATTATATGCAGCTCATCTACCATTACGGCATGAACCATACCGATACGGTCGTGAAAAACGGCCGGGTGGTGGTGAAAAGCGGGAGGCTTTGCTACTAGGCGTTGGCAACCAAAAGCACGCGCTTCTAGCGCGTGCTTTTTAACCATAAAAGACTGAATTTTTAAACAAATGAAAACAAGGTGGTGGGGAAAATGAAAGTAAATACAAGCAAACAGCCTTCGCTGCCGGTACAAACTTCCACTGGTCAGGCTTGGAAGTTTTTCATTTACAGCGCGATTGGCATTTTCATGTTTTTCGTTCCCGTCCAAATTGGGGAGACGTCCTCGATTATGCTTGACCATATCGTCTCATGGATACGTATGCAGTTTCCGGCGCTTGTACCGTATTACGCGCTCATCGTGATTGCTTTAGGCGCTGTATATCCGTTTTACACTAAAACGTGGAACAAAGATGTGGTTGCGATCGTTTTTTCCTTGTTAAAAGTATTAGGACTGATGGTAGCGATAATGTTAATGTTTAAAATCGGTCCATCTTGGCTGTTCAAACCGGACATGGGACCGTTTTTGTACGATAAACTCGTCATCTCCGTTGGTCTGTTAGTGCCGATCGGTTCCATTTTCCTCGCCCTTTTAGTCGGATACGGGCTTTTGGAATTTGTCGGAGTTTTGATGCAACCAGTGATGCGGCCGATTTGGAAAACGCCAGGACGCTCGGCGATTGATGCCGTTGCGTCGTTTGTCGGAAGTTACTCACTTGGCCTGCTCATTACGAACAAAGTATTTAAAGAAGGAAAATACACGATTAAAGAAGCGGCCATAATTGCCACCGGCTTTTCGACCGTATCGGTGACGTTCATGGTCGTTGTGGCGAAAACGCTGGGGTTGATGAACATATGGAATACGTATTTTTGGGTGACGTTTTTTGTAACTTTTGTGGTTACGGCTATTACCGTCCGGTTATGGCCGCTAAGCAAAATGAGCGATGACTATTATGATGGCAAAGGTGACCCTGAGGAAAAAGTTACGGGAAATTACTTGAAAGAAGCATGGTCAGAAGCGATGAAAGCGGTGCAGCATTCGAAAGGGCTTTGGACGAATGTGTGGGAAAACTTCAGAGATGGTTTTATCATGACGATGAGCATTTTGCCGTCGATCATGTCGGTCGGACTGATTGGGCTGCTGCTTGCTGAATATACGCCTCTGTTTGATTGGCTCGGCTATCTTTTCTATCCATTTACCCTTCTATTGCAAATTCCGGAGCCATTGCTTGCTGCCAAAGCATCAGCGATCGAGATTGCGGAAATGTTTTTGCCAGCCTTGCTTGTAACGGAAGCACCTCTCGTCACTAAATTCATCATCGCGGTCGTTTCGATTTCCGCCATTTTGTTCTTTTCCGCTGTTATTCCTTGTATTTTGGCAACGGAAATCCCGATCAGTATTCCAAAGCTATTAGTCATTTGGGCCGAGCGGACGATTTTGACGCTTATAATCGCTACGCCGATCGCGTATTTGCTGCTGTGAAGATAAAAAAGAGCCTGTCCATTCATCTCGGGCAGGCTCTTTCCATTTTATTCCCTTATCGCGTTTCCCGCTGCTGTTTCAACAAATCGCGGATTTCCATCAACAGTTCCTCTTCCTTCGTTAAAGTCGGCGCCGTATCTTTGATTTCTTCTTCCTTTTTATTGTGCCAGTACAGCTTATTCAACACTT
This sequence comes from Geobacillus sp. CX412, assembly GCF_027942335.1. NCBI lineage: Bacteria > Bacillati > Bacillota > Bacilli > Caryophanales > Anoxybacillaceae > Geobacillus > Geobacillus sp. CX412. Next base: position 2,210,114 of record NZ_CP103461.1, on the reverse strand, counting down.
TGACAAAAACGAAAATCGAAAAGGAGATAATGAAAAAATCAACGACGGTTTGGATAAACATGCCATATTTCACCACGGCCTTGCCAAATTTCCACTACAGTCCGCTAAAATCAACACCGCCCAGCAACAAGCCAACAAGCGGCATCAGGATGTCATTGACAAGGGAGGAAACGATTTTGCCAAACGCGCCGCCGATAATGACCCCGACGGCTAAGTCCACGACATTTCCTCGCATGGCAAATTCTTTAAATTCTTTCCACATAAAATCACCCTGTATTTGAATTTCACGTACAAAGAAATATAACATATCAGTTTGATCAGATTCTAGTCATTTTGATTTATTGGAATAAAATAACAAATTAATTTGTATAGCATTATTGACCGTTGAAACTTACAAACAAAAGCCCTAGAAAATCCATCAAATTTATTGTATTATTAATTTATCAAAGTAAAGGGGGAAGATAAGTTGGATATTGTTGTGAAAAAACAAACGAATATACAAGTAAAACAAGAAACGAACGCCCCGAAAAATCCGACTTCGTTTATTATCGCCGTAGCGTTAGTCGCATTAATCGGTGGTGCTTTGTTTTTATATAGTCGCGTTTCTTGGCAACAAGCGCTTTTATATGTGTTAGGAGCTTTTGGTGGTTTCGTGTTATATCAAGCTCGTTTTGGCTTTACGACCGCTTGGCGCAAATTCATTTTGTATCGTGAAGGTGAAGGCATTCGCGCACAAATGATTATGATGTTAGTAGCAAGCATTTTCTTCATGCCGCTATTGTTGAAAGGGTCGATATTTGGTCATCCGGTTGCGGGAAACGTTCATGATGTCGGCATTTCTGTCATTGTCGGCGCGTTTATTTTCGGAATCGGCATGCAGCTTGGCGACGGATGTGCTTCAGGGACGCTTTACCATATCGGCGGCGGAGATACGAACGGAATTGTGACACTAATCGGTTTTATCGCCGGTTCTGTTATTGCGACGACTCATTTTGATTTTTGGATGAATACACCGCATTTTGCGCCAATTTCACTCATTCATCAACTTGGCGCTGTCGGAGGCTTTCTCCTTCAACTTGTGCTATTGGCGTTCGTTTATTACGTCGTGACCGTTATCGAAAAACGCCGTCACGGAAAGCTGATTTCAGCGAAAACCGAAAACAAAAACGGCTGGAAAGCAATTTATAAAGGACCATGGTCGCTTCTTGTCGGCGCGCTTTTACTCGCCGTTATGAATGCTCTTGTATTAATGATCAACGGCAAACCGTGGGGCATTACCTCCGCGTTCGCTCTTTGGGGAGCGAAATTCGTGCAATTGTTTGGCGTCGATCCAACCGAGTGGGCATATTGGCAGGATCCAGCGAAATTAAAGGCGCTAAAAAGCCCGTTATATCAAGACACAACAACAGTAATGGATATTAGCTTGATGTTCGGCGCGCTATTAGCCGCGGCCTTTGCGGGACGATACGCAAAACCGATTCAATGGAAGCGCCCATCGCGCATGACGATCGGCGCACTTATCGGCGGATTGATGATGGGTTACGGCACTCGTCTTGCGTTCGGCTGCAACATCGGCGCTTACTTCAGCGGCATCGCTTCCTTCAGCGTCCACGGCTGGATCTGGTTCGTGTTTGCCTTTCTCGGCAGCATCATCGGCGTCAAACTGCGTCCATATTGTGCGTATAAAAACTGAAAAAGGACGGAAAAGAGAAAGCGCGAGGGCGCTTTCTCTTTTTTAAATCAGCTTTTGCGGTTTTCGATCTGTTTTCTAGATGAACGAAGAAAAATTACGTATCGCATGATTTGCAGTTAGAAAACGTATAGGGAGAGCATTGACGATCTTCTTGTGCTGTTTATTATCGAAAAAACTGGCTTCCTCCTCGGTAGTGTGCAAGGAGGAAGCCGGTTTCTTTTTGCCGATATCCCGTGGATGAGATTTTTTGCAGATTTTCTCTACTATGCATTAACTAGCGGTACTAATATTAACTCCATTATTCCTAGCGAGTCAACATTTTGTACAGCTTGCTGTTGTTTATGCAACGCATCGCACCTTGTTTAAATATATATAGGAAATAGGAAAGGAGCAGGAGACAACCTATCTCTTTTAATAATACTCGAAATATGGTATAATTTTCAATAAAACCTTTCTTGTAATTAGGTTGTAAGTATGGATCGTTCCTAATTATAAGTGTTTTTTATTAGACAATGATTTTTCTGGATTACCTACTTGATAAATGGAAGTTTGATTAGGAAGTGATCGAATGTTGAAAGAAGTTCATTACAAAAATTGGAAAAGTTTTTCTAATGCAACATTATACATTGATCCGTTAACAGTTTTGATTGGAACGAATGCAAGCGGAAAATCGAATGCGTTGGACGGTATCGCTTTTTTGAGCCGAGTGGTACAAGGAAAAGAGCTACAGACGATTTTATCGGGAGATTCTGCTCTTCTTTTAGAAGCGAATATTCAAGCGATACGCGGTGGTGTTGAATGGGCTGCTAAGCATCCACATTCTTCTTTTACATTAGAAGCGGTCATCGAAGGCGATGAAGAAACAGACTATCATTATAGCATTGAAGTGAGTACAAAATCCGATGTGGAGCTTGTTTCAGAGTCATTAGTGAAAATAGATAGAAAAATGAACAAACGGACAAAATTATTCACTGCTACAGCAGAGGAAGACAGCCCGACGGTTGCTGCTTCAGTTTATAATGGAAGACGCCCAAAAAAGAAACCGTTCAAACGTTCTGTATCGGTTATTAGCCAATTAAAAAACCAAGAAACACATCCTGAAGTGGATGAAGCTATACAACTTGTTGTGCATACATTGGAAAATGTTTTTATATTAGATCCCGCTCCTGCTTTGATGCGTGATTATAAACCGTTTTCCAACCGCCTTGCGAGCAATGCCTCTAATGTAGCAGGAGTGCTGGCGGCATTGCCGAAAGAAGAAAAGAAACAAATGGAAAAATTGCTTTCAAAATACGTCTCCCGCCTTCCGGAAGGAGATGTCCAGCGAGTTTGGGCGGAGCCGGTCGGCCGTTTTAAAACAGATGCGATGCTGTACTGTGAAGAGCAATGGCCGGGAAGCGACAAAAAGTTGATTGTCGATGCGCGCGGCATGTCGGATGGCACGCTACGTTTTATCGGAATTTTGACGGCATTATTGACCCGTCCGAAAGGAAGTCTTATTGTGATCGAAGAAATTGATAATGGCCTACACCCTTCCCGTGCGGGAATTTTAATTGATATGTTAAATGAAATTGGCACCGATCGACAAATTGATATTTTAATGACAACACACAATCCAGCGTTACTCGATGAGTTAGGGCCAGAAATGATCCCGTTTATTATTGTTGCACATCGTTCGATGGAGGACGGGGCAAGTGAATTGACACCATTAGAAGATATTCAATCGTTGCCGAAGCTTCTTGCAGGTGGATCGATTGGCAAGCTAGTAGCAGAAGGAGAAATCGAAGAAACGCTGTCGTGGCAAGGAAGTGAGGAGCGGTGAAGCGAAAAATCCTTGTCATTGATACGTCGATTTTATGCTGCTGGTTGCAAGTTCCCGGCAAAGAAACATGCGGCGCGCAAGGGAACATTTGGGACTACAGGCGTGTGAACGAGCTTTTGACGGAAGAAGAGAAACGTGGGGCACCGTTTGTCCTTCCGCTGGCAACGATCATTGAAACAGGCAACCATATTGCCCAAGCAGCAAAAGAACGATATGAATGCGCGAAAAAGCTTGTTCACATTATACAAAAGGCGTTAGACAAAGAGTCTCCTTGGGCGCAATTTTCCGAGCAAGCAGAGTTATGGACAGCTGATGAATTGCATAAACTCATTTCCGAATGGCCAAAGCAAGCGTCTGAGCGTTTATCGATTGGGGATGCAACGATTAAAACAGTGGCTGAATACTACGCAAGAGTGAATGGATGGGAAGTCGAAATTCTTACCGGCGACGAAGGGCTAAAAGCATATGAACCAGCAAAACCAACAAGAGTGCCAAGGAGACGAAGATCATAAAAAGAAAAATCCTGTTTTCCTCTATCGATTCCTTCCGTTGTCATTTCGCCTAAATAAAATATGAACATTTTCACAAATCACCCTCAGTGCAAGCCTGCGTTCACAAATAGACTTTATTATTAAGGCAGATACATATTGATGGACAACGAGGGAGGGAAAAGCAAATTTTTTTGTTATTCGATTATTAAACAGAAAAGGGAAGCGATTACGTCCACCATCCCATGCATGTTGTTGTGCTGCAGAGGTGGTGTTTTTTATGGATGTATCCAATAGGCTTTTTGCATCACTCTTTTTTAAGAATTATTAGACGTTTCGTCGTTATTTTTGTAAAATATAAGGTAAAAATTACTAGTTTATCATAATAGCAGAAACAGCTTTTAAAGGAGCATTCCAAATGGCGATGCGCGATCTTTATAGTTTCAGATTAATTTTCCGACATAATTACCTGTCCGATGCGTGGGAGCACTTTTTCTGGAAATTGAGCGAGATGCTCCAAGAACGAAACAATCGATTCCCGCAACTCTTTTCGATTGGCATGAAACCGATTGGCAATCACGCTCTCTTTCAGCCATCCCCAAATCCGTTCGACCAAATTTAAATTCGGTGATACGGCGGCAAGAACACAAGAGTTAACTGTTCTTCATTCTCACATAAAAAAGGCTGCAGAATGTTCGCATGATGAATTTTTGCGTTATCCAAGACCATCACGGCATGTTTATCCGGATACTGGCCCAAGGTGTATTGGAGAAATTGCAGAAAAGCCTGTGCATTGCATGGATTGGTTTCCATACAGTGAAATTCCCCCGTTTCGATAGTCACACCGCCTAATAAGCTGACTGTTGCGTGATGTCCATACGCAGGGATTTGTTTTTGGCGCCCTTTAACACTCCATGTGGCCCGTAGAGTTTGGTAATCCCGAATATGGCTTTCATCTTCATAGATGATGACCATGTTGTCGGACAAGTTTTTTTTATGAGTTCCATCTCCTGTTGAAACTCTTTTTGTTTTTGTGGATTGGCCCGTTTGAGGGTATACGCAGGGCGTGTATAGCGAAATTCCCATCGATGAAGCATATCACCAATACCGCCACGGGACATGGTGACAGAAAATTTCTCTTCTAACACCTGTTGAATAATCCGGGTATTCCAGCCCGTTTCAATGCCGTATCCTTCATCGGCAGGAGTGCTTTCTTCCAGCATCTTTCTTCATTCGCGTTCTTCGTCCGGAGACAGATACGGCTTTCTGCCCGGGGCGTATCGATGTTCTAATAACGCCTCCATCCCACCTTGATTAAACTTTTGCACGTAAATCGAAACGGTTTCGCGATGGAGGTTCAACAGCTCAGCGGCTTGGATTCCTAAGTAGCCTTGCATCATGAGACGAATCGCTGCAATTCGTTTCGCTATGTTGGCATTTTTCATTCTGCGTTCCTGTTCTTGAAGACGTTCGATCGTCCAACCGTGATCGTTCGTAATTTGTAATCCTTTTTTCTTCATTGATTAATCCGCTCCTTTTTTTACTCGTTTAGGAGCAGTATAGACAAGAATACAGGTTGATTAAACGTGTCGGAATTTCAAACCGAATTTATATAGTCTTACAAGGGACAAATAATACTCTATGACCAATGCAAGTCTCTCCATTGTCCATTACAAGCGTTTTGCCACTCATGGGTGAAACATGCAGTTAGTGGACAAATGATTTTGCAAAAAGTCTTTATTTCGCTTCTTCCGACAATATTTATCTGATACCTGTTGATCTCCATCCATCTTGCAGAGACTCCACTAATGCTGAGAAGACTTCTGGGTTTAACTTCTCCTTGCTAACGCAAGTTCCGTTGTTCCAATGGAATCTTTTTCTAGTAGTGTTTGCAGAACATTCCATAAGTTTTGGTTCATAATATCTACCTCCAACCAATATTTTTATCAAAATTTTACACTATATTACAATTTATGTCATTATTTTCTGAAAAAATAGGTATTTTCCGCAATCAAATTTGCGGTAAATACGGATGTTTTTTCTTGTTCATTTTGATACAGTAAGGGTGAGTCGACCGGCCGTTCACTTTTAAAGTTTAGGGGGGAGTGATGAAATTGAATAAAAATCTAAAAACAATTGCTATGTCTTTAGGAATAGGCCTAACTTTGTTGGCAGGGGCTAACGTGTATGCGGCAACCCAAACAGGTACTTTAACGTATAAAGACCTAGAGGCTCGTTATAAACTGGATGTCGATTGGAACTGGTTTGATAATGATAATGCAGTAGCTGAAACAAAATTTGTAAATCCTAAGAGTGGCTATAAAGTAGCTGTAAGATTAGAAATGTGGAAAAATGGTAAGATGCAAGGTTATAAATATCAGGAAGATAAAAAATGGGCACAGGTAACATATTCTTGGACAGGAGTTGATGTGTATCAAAGCAGACACTCTATTAATGATGTAAGCACAAACAAAGAGCTTGTTGTTCGTTCGTTGAGAGACGATTAATAGGAATTTTAGGCAAACATAAACGAGTATATTTACTCGTTTATGTTTGCTCGCTCTTTTTTTGAATGACTATTAGTGCCTTAGCTTCTATGAGAGAAGGTGTATCTGTGATTTTCTATTCTATCAAAAATCAATTAAAAGCACATCCCATTACCACTTTTTTTATTGTGTTAGGTTTGTCGTTGTCGGTGTTGATGATTTCAGTAGGAATTTCCAGTATTAACTATTCTCAGCTTCTTGAGCAAGAACAGGCGCATTACCAACCGCGGCATGCCGTAAGCGTAGACATTACCTTTGCCAAAGAACCAAATTGGCAGCACATCTTGGAACTATTTGAAAGTATCGATCCACAGACAGGGGTTATTTTGGAAGATGTGACATTGCCCCATCGTGATGCTATGATGGCGGTTACGCCGGAATATTGGACAAAAGAAGTGGTAGAACGTTTTCCTTTAACGCAAGGGCGGTATTTTACGATCAAAGAGATAAAAAGAGGAGAAAAAGTAGCGCTTGTTGGGAAAGAAAGAATGGAAGACGTTATTATCGAAGGTAGCGAGCAATATCTCATGGCAGGTCGTGACAAATACAAAGTAATTGGAATCATTGGTGTTAAAGGAAAAAAGACAAGGGCGATTGATTATCAAGTGGTTATTCCAATGACGTCTCTTCCTGCTGATACAATTAATAAATTAACAAGTACGAAACAGCTACATTTGACCATTCATAATCCGGTTAAGGATACGTATCCGGATGAAAAAATTATTCGAAACAATATGGAACAGTTGTTTCCTGACACACAAATGGACGTTTCGCCTTACATGAGTAAGACAATGTTCCATGTTGAGCTAAGTGAACGACTCTCGTTGATGGTAATGATTTATTTGTTAGCCATTGTGAATGCCATTAATCTTACTTCTTATTGGATTCAAGAAAGAACGTATGAAATTGGTATCAAAAAGGCGTTTGGTTATAGTAATTATGATATTGTTTCCATGCTTTTCTGGGAGATGTGTTTGATTTCCAGTACATCCGTTATTATTGGATATACGATACAGCTGGTATTCAACCGTGTTATTGAACAATGGATTGATTATCCTATCGATATTTCCATTACCCATCTATCTACAGCGGTTCTATTTGTTGTGCTTTCAGCCGTGCTAACTATTATTATTCCGGCGATAAAAGCGATTAAAATACAACCTGTTGATGTGATGAATAGAAGATAAAGGCGGTAGAACGATGAAATATACGAGGATTGCTTTTTCATCCATTGTAAAAAGAAAACTATCAATCTTGTTGATGGCACTCCAGCTTGTCGTCTCATTTTGGATGATTAACTATGCGCTAATTACCATAGATACGCTCAACTATCAAGAAAAACAGCTTTTTTCCATCTCTAAGATGGATGAGTATAAGACAGTGAAGTTGACGATGCCAGATGGGGATGATACTCAGTGGTTTGCGGAGCGGTTTCGGCAATTAGAAACATACATAAAAAGTTTACCAGAAATCCAAGGATACGGATCATTTAACACAACTAGCATCGTACCTCAAGATTTTCCCAAATGGCAAAAATATCAGCAGCGGAATAAGCAATTGTATGCGGGGACAAGAAGAGAAGATGATATTGAGAGTTCAGGCATTATTTATTTCGATTATGATATATATCGCCTGTTCACAAAGTTTGTCGTTATAAAGGGAAGAATGTTAGAAGAAGCAGATTTCCAAAAAGAAAACAACGATGTGATCCCTGTTTTAGTGGGATACGATTATCGTGATGTTTTTCGCATCGGGGACCGTTTTAAAGCTGAAGCCGGTGCAGGAGAAAAAACCATTAAAGTGACGTATGAAGTAGTCGGGATACTTGAAAAGGGAAGTAGATGGCTGTCAGGAAATGACTATTTTGTCAGTCCCGCTGACAACTTGGATCATTTTTTTGTCGCTCCTTTTTTTCCAGAGCAAAGAGAGGGCCGACCGATCAGTGTTGCCGTGCGATTACATAATACGTTCATCCAGCTTCATTCTGAAAAACAATTTAAGGACGTTAAAGAAGCCATTATGAAAAAAGGAAAAGAATTAGGGATTTCTCCTGTTTTGCAAACTGTTAGAAAAGATGTTGATGCCTATCAAGAGAATACCCGTAAAAGCAATCATTATGCTTTAGCTATCGGAACATTTTTTCTCATAGTGACCTTGATCGGTGTGATTTCTGTAACAAATTCATCGATTCGTGCACGAAAATATGAATTCGGTGTGATGATGGTGACAGGGGCGAGCAAACGAGATATTTCGTTCATGATGATCATGGAACTGTTTTTCCTTACAGGAATTTCCGCCGTCATCGGTGTAATCGTCAGCTATTTTACCGAAGTCAATAATGATTTTTTAGGCTATAACATCCGGTTAGAGGCCTTTACATGGTGGTTGTATGGGAAAGTAGCGATCATCGCTATATTCATTATACTATTTTCAGCGATTATTCCATTATGGAACATTAAAAAGCTGGAATTACGGGAGTTGGTGGAAGGGAGAGAGTAACGATGGCTCTCATTGAGTTGGAGAAGATTTCGAAAAAGTACGGGAAAGATGAGTACACAACCGTTGCGTTAAAAGGCATTGATTTAACGGTGCATAATGGTGAATTCGTTTCTATTATGGGTCCTTCCGGATCAGGAAAATCTACGTTGTTAAATATTATTGGCTGTATGGATGTGCCAACGGAAGGCATTTATCGTCTCGATGGAATTAATGTAACAACATTGCGTGATAAAGAACTCAGCCAAATTCGAAACAGAACGATCAGTTTTGTCTTTCAGCATTTTGCTCTCATGCATAACTTCACCGTTTTTGAGAATGTCGCTCTTCCGCTGTTTAAGCGGGATATAAGTAAAAAGGAGATAAAAGAAAAAGTGGATTATTATTTAGAGAAACTTGGTATTGCCGATTTAAGAAAAAAGAATGTCTCGAAGTTGTCAGGAGGGCAAAAACAGCGAGTGGCCATTGCACGCGCAATGGCGGCAGAAACCGATATCATACTCGCAGATGAACCAACAGGTGCATTGGATCAAGAAAACGGAGCAAGGCTGATGGAACTTCTTTGCCAAATGAACGAAGAAGGGAAATGCATTATTGTCATCACACATGATGAAAAAGTTGCTTCGTATACGAAACGAATCGTTCGAATTGTCGATGGACAAATCCAATCAGACACGAAAGGGGAAAGACAATGAGTAAAAGAGGAATTTGGCCTGTCATTGCGGTCATTATGACAGCGATTATACTTGGCGGATGGTATTATGCTTTTTTCTATAATAACTGTAGATGAGCAAATTCACTAACATAAATTTACATCCATACAAAAAAGGAGACATGAACCCGATTCCTTGATTAGAATAGATGTGTCACCAAACCATTCTCAAGGAGGTTCATGTCTCATGAATAGACTACCACATCACCAAGGAATCGACAAGTTTTTCGCAATGTTGGGGCTGGCCCTTTATTTCTCTAAGCCGGTCATGAAGCATCTCATTCATATTATCGATGCGCTGACAACGAAAGGATTTGCGGGAACCTTGACCGATCTGCATCACGAGAGCTTTCATCCCAACCATCGAACGACACTGAGCCATTTTTTCACGAAAAGCCCTTGGGATGAAGAAATCTTGCTTCGCAAACTCCAGCAGTGGATGCTTCGTCATGTGGAACGAACGGCCAAGCGAGAGAATCACCCCATTTTTGTTTCGATCGATGATACGATCTGCCGAAAAACGAAGCCTTCGTCACAGGCGAAACACGCTATTGAAGGGTGTAATTGGCATTATTCTCACGCGGACAAAAAGTCGATTTGGGGACACTCTCTCGTCTGGCTCATGGTTCATACGATGACGCAAGCCTTTCCCTTTGCGTTTCGCCTCTACGACAAGGCGGATGGGAAAAGCAAGGGTCAATGGGCCATCGAGATGCTTTCTTCTTTGGATGTGCACGGTTCTGTTTATGTGCTGATGGATTCTTGGTACCCATCGAAAACACTCGTGGAAGCCTGCCTGAAAAAAGGATTCCACGTCATTGCGATGCTCAAGACGAATCGGGTTCTCTATCCAAAAGGCATTGCGATCCAAGCCAAGCAGTTTGCACGCTACATCGAACCGGAAGACACCCATCTCGTCACGGTGGGAGAAGAGCGTTATCGCGTGTATCGCTACGAGGGAGCGCTGAAAGGTCTCGATGATGCCGTTGTGTTGTTGGCTTGGAAAGCCGATCAGCCGATGACACCTGAACATCTTCACTGCGTCTTGAGCACCGACCGGGAGCTAAGCGATGAAGAGATCTTGCGCTACTATGCCCAGCGTTGGTCGATCGAATGCTTTTTTCGACAAGCGAAAGACCAGCTGAAGCTCGATGGGTACCGCGTTCGTCAACGTCGGGCGGTGAAACGGTATTGGATCTTGGTGCAACTCGCTTATGTGTACAGTATGGTCGAATCCAACAGCGATTTCTCTACCGGGCTTGACTTCCTTCGAAAGAAGAAAGGACATAGCCTCGTGGAGTTTATTTACGATGCAGCGAAACAAGATATTCCCATTGATGTCGTTAAAAAACAGCTTCATGTGGCATAAGGGGTACTCCGTTTGTCTCTTTTTACATGGTAATTATTGTAATGAAAATTGCTCAACTACAGATACTAATATTTAAAAATAGCTTATCCCTTAACTCTTCTGATGTTAACCCGATCGGTGCATTTAGATCGTCCGTAGTCAAACGATAGACGGCAAGTGCGTCGATAATGCGCAACGCAGCTGGTTTATATGCAGGTCGTGTCAAGCCGCTTTGCACCTTATCTTTCAACGTCTGAACTTTGCCCATGACCTCTCTAACATTCGTATTGCTTCTTAACGACGAGTCTTCTTCAATATATTGCCAGTAGCTATCAAACGAAATGATCCCTGTTTCATTTTCCGGCACTTCTTTTGTCATCAGCTTGCGGATTTCTCTGCTAATCGTTTGCAATACAACACGTTTTTCAGCAATATTTACTTTTTCAAACGTTTCTAAGTATGCTGGATGAATTGGGAATAAATTGACGTACGTCTCCATGTTTTCACTAAGACCATGGTAAAGCGGCGTAAATTTGCTTAAGTGCTCACGAATTAACGCTTTTTGTTTTTCATCTTTTTTCAATAAACGCTCTGACACCACGTAAGCGATGTCTTCGCGGACAATACGCACTTCTTGGAAACGTTCTTTAACGCGACGTAAGGAATCAGCAACAAATTGGAATTTTGGATTATCAAACAACATTTCTTGAATGCCGGCAATAAAGCGAAGACGGGTTTTGCTGCAAACTTCTCCAAATTCGCGTAAAAAGCCTAAGTCTAAAGTAAGTTCTTGCTCTTTCCGCCCCCGCAAATAGTCTAACAGCTCGTCTACGACAAGCATCAGGCCGTGTTCAGGATATTGTTCATGGAATAATTCCATCATTTCGTAAAGCATATCTTTGTTATTTGTCACTTCGTTAGCTTTTGGAAATGTATAATCAATTCCTAAATTAGCCAGCCCTTGCTGCAATGCCTGGCAAATAATGTCGCGCAACGACATCGAGACAGCACCAATTTCTGTTCGGATGACTTTAAATTTCCCTTCAATTTCCTTTGCTTTCTTTGCCACCTGCTCGTTTTTAATATGTTCGCTTGCACCCGGCTGCTCGGCAATGGTAGAGATGACACTCATTAAGTGCGATTTCCCTGTACCGTAGTTTCCAACAATCAACAGCCCTTTGTTATCGACCATACGATCAAACTGAATGTGCTCAAGGATGATTTCGTCCAACTGTTCTGCCATACGGTCTGAAATAACGTATGTATCAAGCAAATGGAACGCGCGCTCTTTATCATCCGCATCACGCAGCTGTACAACAGATTCAATAGGTTCGAATTGGATTAAATCACTATATCTCAGCATATAGAATGTTCCCCCTTTTATACAGTGATGACGATCCCTTCAAAATCGCTACAGGTAAAATATTCTGGATGTGCAGGTATGGCGTATGTTAATGATTTTCCATCATATTGCCCAGGCCAGCATACGATTAGTTTGAAACGTTTGCTTAAATTCTCTAACAATCTTATCGGATGTTGTTGCAATTGTTTATCGAATAAAATTTCCATATCCCCGAGACAAAATGCGGTTTCTTCATATTCTTCCATCCACTTGTTTAATATTTCTCCGACTTGCAAAGGGTAGCTCGCCTTAGGAATGTTTTGCAGTTTTTCGCTTAAGTGACGGTTCAAGTTCAAATAAGGGATGTTGAGCGCTTTTGACAACGATTGGCCTTCCCCTTTTTGTAAACCGACAAGAAAAAGCAACTTATACCATCGGGATTCTAACGCTGCCCATTCTGCTTTAATTTTATGCATGTCCATAATGATTACCTCTTCACACATATTCCCTAAAATATTTTCGTAAAAAACAAAACATCCGTATTCTATCAAACTTTATTATACTTTACATTTTTATGCGATAACAGGGTGATTCTATTTTAATATAAAAAGAGTCATTAAACAGCCCGCAAAACTTCATTAGCACAGAAAAAAATCTCCCTTCTGCAACATAACAAAATGCGCGGGATGGTGTTATCCTTCATTTATTGCTTGATTAGAAAGGAGAAACCAACTCACCTTCTAATTTTCTTCTTTTCGTTTCCTACGCAATCCAAAGCAAAATGAGCAAGCCTAAAAAGCCAGCGGCCGCGAAAAACCATTTAAAAAGAAACTGGCTCCTTTCTCGCGTTTCAGCGATAGCAATAAGGAAGCCAGTTTTTCTTATGATAAGATAAACAGTATGAAACAAGCTAAAGCTAAATCGACGCCTCATTCCTTACTCCTCTTTTCCACTCATCCAAAAACGCGGGCAGCCGGCTTTGGTACGGAACGATGACGCGCTGGTAGTAGGTTTCCCATTCTTTTGGCTGCTTAAGAATATTTACTGTAGATGAGCAAATTCACTAACATAAATTTACATCCATACAAAAAAGGAGACATGAACCCGATTCCTTGATTAGAATAGATGTGTCACCAAACCATTCTCAAGGAGGTTCATGTCTCATGAATAGACTACCACATCACCAAGGAATCGACAAGTTTTTCGCAATGTTGGGGCTGGCCCTTTATTTCTCTAAGCCGGTCATGAAGCATCTCATTCATATTATCGATGCGCTGACAACGAAAGGATTTGCGGGAACCTTGACCGATCTGCATCACGAGAGCTTTCATCCCAACCATCGAACGACACTGAGCCATTTTTTCACGAAAAGCCCTTGGGATGAAGAAATCTTGCTTCGCAAACTCCAGCAGTGGATGCTTCGTCATGTGGAACGAACGGCCAAGCGAGAGAATCACCCCATTTTTGTTTCGATCGATGATACGATCTGCCGAAAAACGAAGCCTTCGTCACAGGCGAAACACGCTATTGAAGGGTGTAATTGGCATTATTCTCACGCGGACAAAAAGTCGATTTGGGGACACTCTCTCGTCTGGCTCATGGTTCATACGATGACGCAAGCCTTTCCCTTTGCGTTTCGCCTCTACGACAAGGCGGATGGGAAAAGCAAGGGTCAATGGGCCATCGAGATGCTTTCTTCTTTGGATGTGCACGGTTCTGTTTATGTGCTGATGGATTCTTGGTACCCATCGAAAACACTCGTGGAAGCCTGCCTGAAAAAAGGATTCCACGTCATTGCGATGCTCAAGACGAATCGGGTTCTCTATCCAAAAGGCATTGCGATCCAAGCCAAGCAGTTTGCACGCTACATCGAACCGGAAGACACCCATCTCGTCACGGTGGGAGAAGAGCGTTATCGCGTGTATCGCTACGAGGGAGCGCTGAAAGGTCTCGATGATGCCGTTGTGTTGTTGGCTTGGAAAGCCGATCAGCCGATGACACCTGAACATCTTCACTGCGTCTTGAGCACCGACCGGGAGCTAAGCGATGAAGAGATCTTGCGCTACTATGCCCAGCGTTGGTCGATCGAATGCTTTTTTCGACAAGCGAAAGACCAGCTGAAGCTCGATGGGTACCGCGTTCGTCAACGTCGGGCGGTGAAACGGTATTGGATCTTGGTGCAACTCGCTTATGTGTACAGTATGGTCGAATCCAACAGCGATTTCTCTACCGGGCTTGACTTCCTTCGAAAGAAGAAAGGACATAGCCTCGTGGAGTTTATTTACGATGCAGCGAAACAAGATATTCCCATTGATGTCGTTAAAAAACAGCTTCATGTGGCATAAGGGGTACTCCGTTTGTCTCTTTTTACATGGTAATTATTGTAATGAAAATTGCTCAACTACAGTTAGTATGCTATTAGATATGGATGAGGAAAATCCAGCTGACTTTTTGCGAACAACGATTGAGTCTGTTTTAAAACAAATTATGACAGCTGTCAGCTTCCAATATATTTCCGCCAACCAGGAAAACGGACAATATTATCTAGATATCAAAAAAGATATTGCTGTAGATGAACTGATCGAAAAACGCGGCGAAGAGTTAACCGACAATCAATTGGACAGCTACTATTTTGACGTACTGAAACAAGCAATGGAAGTGCTTGACCATCCATATGTGACAGGTTATAAAATTTGGCTGCATGAAATTCCGTGGGATGCTCGCCGTGTCAAACGACAAGGATATATCTTTTTCGGAGCGCCAAATGAACGTTCTACTGCCCAGCCGGAACGTGATTTCTACATTTATATGCTGCAGCCGTTTGAACCGCCGAAATTCCGCGATGAAGAAAAGCCGGATGAAGTATTTTTCCGGATGACGAAAAAAGATGACGAGTTCGTCCGTTTATTGCGGCTATACGGCGGTGCAAAAGAAATGAGCAATGATGCGTCAACGACAAAACAGCTATATTTAAACAAAGTCTCATATTATTTAAAACGCCTTACTACTTGGTTAAAAGACCATTTTGTCGATGCATTTGAAATTCAATACCGCGGCAAAAAAGGGTCTGTTTTTGAATTTGGGATGTTTCTTCCTGGCAACGCGACATTAATTGAATTGGTAGATACGGTGGCAGAAGGGCTGTTAAGCCAATGGTTTGAAGAAAAGTACAGCGATTATCCATCATTCCGAAAACTGGAAAGAACGTATTTAACGAAAGATAATCTAGCAACATATGTGAACGACGCGCTTTCCTATTTAAATGGAAGAAAAACAAACCAAGGGGAAGCCATTTTAAATGGATTAGTGCTATTGGACCAAAAAGGCGAAATTAACGTCCGCAACTCTGGCTACGCCCGCTGGGTGATAGAAAAACTTGAAGAAAAAGGAAACGGACAAGTAGTAAATCAAAATGAACTCATTGAAACAGTCTATACAGCGCAAGGCACGGAAGATATCCGGCTGACAAAAGAATTCCGTATGGAGCCGGAACTGCTCGTTGTCGTACTAGGTGCCCTTATCCAGCAGGGGGAAATCGTTGTAACGGTAGACAATAAAACATACGAAGCAATGAACTTTGCGGAATTTATTAAACTTCCTTTAAGCAAATTGACGAATTTTAGCCATATTAAAAAGCCAAGCGGTCTTCCGGTCGCGGCGATTCATGCATTAGTGGACATGTTTGACGTTCCAAAAGGAAATGTGACCGATCAAAATTGGCTTGATTTTGCCATTAGGCAAATAATTAGCGGCGCTAAACAAGCGTTGGACAAAACCGTAAGAATGATAAACGATGTACGCCATCAATTTCAAATTTGGGACGGTCCGTTATTTTCCAATGACGAGCGTGCACAATATATCGCGAAGCTAGAGAGTCTAAAATCATTTTTAGAAGGCCTTCAAGTATACAACACGCGGGCGAAGCTTACTAACTTAAAATATGGCGTTCTAGAAATCGAGCAGCAAAAAGAAAACTTAGCGGTCGTTGAACAACTAGAAAAACTGGAACAAAAAATCCATGAATGTACAAAAATAGTGAATTACTTATCAACCGCTCTCCACATAATGAAAACAAATAAAAATTGGGCTGAAAACGTCGATATCGCGCTAACCAATCTCGCGGGAGCGCTAAAAGAAAACGGTGATTGCATAGAAGAAATTCGTGAGTTAGAAAAATTGAAAGAAGAATATATCCAACAATATTTGCAACTGCATCACCAAGCGCGGCTAAACGCGACAGAGGAAAATAAGAAAAAAGCGCTGTTAAATGATAAACGTTATTTGGCATTAAAAGAGTTAGCGTCAAGAATCGACTTATTGCCGCGTCAGGCATTAGATGAGTGGGTAAAAAACATTCAAGCGCTGAAGGCTTGCTATCAGTTAACTCGCGAACAGCTAGAGCATCAGCAAATTTGCCCGCATTGCAAGTTCAATCCGAACGACGAATTGATGGTACAGCGATATTCATTAGAACAATTAGAGGAGCGGCTGGATGATTTGTTAAATACATGGACCGAGACGCTGTTAACAAACTTTAACGATTCGATGGTGCAGGAAGGAATTTCATTGTTAAGCGAAGAGCAACGACAACTCGTCCAAGAATTCATCAACAAAAAGCAATTTGATTTACCGATTAACATTGGCTTGTTGGAAATCATTAATGATTTGCTGAAAGGAATTCATAAAGAAGAAATTGATGTAGAACAGCTTATCAAAATGATGGGCGACGGCAATCCGTTAACGATCAGTGAAGCACGAAAAAACTTTGAAATGTTAATGAAAGCGATTGTCGGCAACAACCAGCCGGAGCGCGTACGCATTGTTGTGAAGAAATAGAAGGAGGAGACAGCATTGGACGAAAAACAACTATCGCTTCTTGATGATCATGAACAAGCAGACAACGGTCCCGTTGTCTGCTTAGGCATGACATTTAAAAATGATGAAGAACGGCGGGAATACTTTCGGAATGAACTGCGCAAAAAACTGCCGGAACTAAAAAAAATCGAAGGCTTCCCAATCGGGGATGATGAAGATATTATCGCCCTATCCGATCCGCCGTACTACACCGCATGCCCGAATCCGTGGATTAACGATTTTATTGAAGAATGGGAACGGGAAAAGAAAGAAAAGTATGGTAGAGATGAGAATAAGGAGTATCATCGGGAGCCATTTGCGGCAGATGTGAGTGAGGGGAAGAATGATTCTGTATACAACGCTCATAGCTATCATACGAAGGTACCCTATAAAGCGATTATGAGATATATTTTACATTATACAAAACCTGGAGATATAGTTCTTGATGGTTTTTCTGGAACAGGGATGACCGGTGTAGCAGCAAGAAGATGTGGAAATAAAAAATTCATTGAAGATTTAGGATTCTCTGTACAAGATGACAATGTAATTGATAAAGATGGAAACATAATATCAAAAATAGGGGAAAGGAAATCTATTTTAAACGATTTATCGCCAGCAGCTTCTTTAATAGCCTATAATTACAATTCTATCCCCAATGTAGATAGGTTTATTAAAGAAGCAGAAAAAATTTTACAAAAGGTTAAAGAAGAATGTTCTTGGATGTATCAAACTAATCATCAAGATTCAACATTTAAAGGAATAATCAATAATATTGTTTGGAGTGATGTTTTCATTTGTCCAAACTGCACTAATGAAATAATCTATTGGGATATAGCTGTAGATAAAGTAAATAAGAAAGTCCTAAGTAAATACAGTTGTAACCATTGTGGTATAAACTTAGAAAGAAGAAGTCTTGAAAGAGCCTATGAAACAAACTATGACCCTTTTATACAAAAAACAGTTTATCAAAAAAAAGAAGTACCAGTATTAATAACTTATACAACGAATAATGGCAATTATGAGAAAACTCCTTCAGAAGGAGATTACGAATTATTAAAACAGATAGAAAATATGGAAATACCATATTGGATTCCTACAAATTTATATATGAACAAGGGCGAAAAATGGGGAGATACTTGGCGTGCTGGTATTCATTTTGGGATAACTAATGTTCACCACTTTTTTACAAAGAGGAATTTAATAACATTGGCGACCTTTCTACATTACGCTAGGGAATCGAAATTTTTTAATCATCTAATTTTCTTTTTCCAAGCATCTATAACCAGAGCGACAAAAACTAATCGTTTTAGATTTGGTGGTACTGGTGGATTAAGTGGAACTCTTTATATCCCTTCTTTAGTTTTTGAACGAAATGTATTAGCTTTATTAGAAAAAAAACTGAGTGATTATAAAAAGGTATTAGAAGAAGAAAAAACGGATAACAAAATGTATTCGATTATTTCAAATCAGTCTACATCTTGTATATCTAACATTAAAGAAAATTCTATTGATTATATCTTTACTGATCCTCCATTTGGGAAAAACTTGATGTATTCAGAACTTAATTTTATATGGGAATCGTGGCTAAAAATCATTACAAATAATAATAAAGAGGCTATAATGAACGATTCCCAGATGAAGGGTCTTCCGGAATACCAAAAAATTATGGAACAAAGTTTTAGTGAATACTATAGAGTTTTAAAACCTGGTAGATGGATGACAGTTGAGTTCAGTAACTCACAAGCCTCTGTATGGAACGCTATCCAAGAAGCTATCCAAAAAGCTGGATTCGTGATTGCGAATGTTTCTGCTTTAGACAAAAAACAAGGCAGTTTCAAAGCGGTAACTACTACAACAGCTGTAAAACAAGACCTAGTCATTTCTGCCTATAAGCCTAAAACCGAACATATTGAAAAGATGCGTCGGGAGCAAAACACCGAAGAATCTGCTTGGACATTTGTTCGTCAACATTTAGAGCAATTGCCGGTATTTATTGGGCATAAAGGAGAAGCGCAAATTATCGCAGAACGAACACCGCGCATTTTATTCGACCGTATGGTGGCGTATCACGTGCAAAACGGTTTGCCTGTTCCGATTTCATCGGCAGAGTTCCAGGCAAAAGTGGCACAGTGGTTCCCAATGCGTGACGGGATGGTATTTTTAGAAAGCCAAGTCGCAGAATATGACAAGAAACGGACGTTAGTAAAAGAATTTGTGCAAATGAGCTTGTTTGTAACGGATGAAACGAGCGCGATCGAATGGCTGCGCCAGCAGTTATTAAAGAAACCGCAAACGCGCCAAGATTTGCATCCAAACTTTATGAAAGAAATCCAGCATATTGCCAAACATGAGAAACTGCCAGAACTTGACGATTTGCTCGAGCAAAACTTCCTAAAATACGAAGGCGACGGACCAGTGCCAGATCAAATTGCCAGCTATCTCCGTCGAAATTATAAAGATTTGCGCGGATTGGAAAACGATGATCCGCAGCTGAAAGAAAAAGCGATGAACCGATGGTATGTGCCGGATCCAAACAAACAAGCAGATTTAGAGAAACTGCGCGAAAAGCGTTATTGCGGGAGTTTGAAGGATATGTAGAAGAATTGAGCAAGAGCAAGAAAAAGCTGAAACAATTCCGTACGGAGGCGATTCGTGCCGGATTTAAGAAGGCATGGAGCGAAAAAGATTACGAAACGATCGTGAAAGTCGGTGAACGTCTTCCGGAAAACGTTATTCAAGAGGATGATAAACTGCTGATGTATTACGATAATGCGCAAATCCGTTTAGGAATGTAATAGGAGAAAAAGCCTGGTTTTTACGGAAAAATCAGGCTTTTTCCCATTTCTGCTGGTATAATGGATTCAAAGAAATTAGTAATTTTAGGTGATAACATGAAAACGTGGCGTGAGGAAGTACTGGAAAAATTTATTCATATCCCGTATTCGCTGCTGTTGATAAATGATCCAGATTTCTTATTGAATGACGAACAAATTCTTCAACAATTAAGAAGTACTGGATACGAAGTAGTGCACTTTCACGACAGCATTTTCACCCGCTACTTGTATGAAACCCAATTTCGTGAAAGAGTGGAACAAGACGAGTTAAGGCTGCTTATTTATAGCAATGAAACGGAGGAAACATGTTTTCCATACGACTTTTTACAACAAGGTTATCATATACGACTGCATATTCGTGACTTGTTTCCAAAATTTTCAGCAACCGTGGTCCGACAGTTAGATAAAGACGACTTTGATGGATTATATGCTGCTCATAAATCGTATCAAGGGTCTAACAGTGACAAGGAAACATTAGAGTATATCGTGAAACATGTTTATAAAATCCCTTACGAATTGATTGACAGTGAAGTGGAGCTATATAAAATGCTTCTTTCCATCCATTATGAGAAAAAACAATTGCCGCAAAAAGTGCAAGAGTTTTTAATCGAAAAGCTAGCGGAACGAAATGAATTAAAAGAGATGCCAGTGAAACGTTTGCTGATGTCATCTAGTTATTTTTTTCAGTATATTGAAAAACAATGGGTGGAATTTGTTCAGCAGTTGTCGGCGATAGAAAAGGACCTCATATTAGAAGAAAGTGCTTTTTATTTAGCCCATCCTTTTTCCAACCCAGATGTAAGAAGACTAATGAATGATTTGTTTACAGAAGGATATATACGAAAAGCAAAAATAGACGTAACCCGTTCTTTTCCGTCATGGATGAAATCTGGTATAGAAGAAATAGAGAAAGAGGATTCAATGGAGGAAAAACTTCGTCACCTTTATGATAAAATAGTTGAGCAAATTCCAGCGGCAAGCCGTTATAAAGATTGGCTACATATGATGGAATGGATGGCGGAATATAAATGTACCATTCTAGAAGCAAATAAACGGGAATATGAAGAAGAAGCGTATGCTCTTTTTCAGCAAGTAAACGGGGCGTTCGAGCAATGGATGATGACGAATTACCGCTCCTTAACAAGCCTGCCGCCCATCCCGAAGCCGAAAATGGTGCACCATATTGTGCAGTTTCTCGCTGCAAAACGTGCGCAAAACGAAAAAATTGCGTTGCTTGTGATGGACGGCATGAGCTATGTTCAATGGAAGAGAATAAAACATTATTTAGAAAATAAAGGTTTTACTTTTGAAGAAGATGGTGTATTTGCGTGGGTACCGACATTGACATCGGTTTCTCGTCAGGCTATCTTCTCTGGTCATTTTCCATCGGTATTTTCGCAGTCGATTCATACAACGGCTAAGGAAGAGAATTATTGGAAAACATTTTGGGAAAATAACGGGGTGCTGAAGCAATATGTTTCCTATCAAAAAGGATTAGGAAAAGATCGTTACAAAAAGGAAGAGATCGCAGCATTTCGGCGTCCGAGTATCAAAATATATGGCGCGGTGATTGACAGTATTGACCGATTCATTCATGGAGCTGTACAAGGGGAAAAAAGTTTAATGTCCGAATTGCAATTATGGCTGCATACGGACTACTTAGCGCAGTTATTAGCCGATTTGCATGATGCGAAATTTACGATTTATATCACTTCTGACCATGGAAATACGGAAAGTGTCGGAATCGGAAGGATCTCTGAAGGGGGATTAGCGGAACAAAAAGGAGAGCGTGTCCGCATTTACGACGATGTTGTTTTATGGCAAGATGCAGCGAAAAAAATCAACGGAATTCCTTGGCAAGGAGCAGGGCTTCCAAAAGATTATTACGCTTTATTAGCCCCATATGGACAAGCTTTCGTTCATAAAAATGAACGAATTGTCAGTCACGGTAGCATTAGCATCGAGGAAGTGATCGTTCCATTCATCAGAGTGATTGCGCATTAGGAGGATCATACATGGTAAAACCAGTAGGATTTGATCAAAAAATCATGTTGCATCATTTAGATTTTACAGCGAATGAAGCAAGAAAATTGTCAAGAAAAGAGATGTATGAAGCTTTAGATTACTTTTTGCGAAGCGATATTCAAGGGGCAAAATCTAGGAAAAATGCGATTACGATGTTAATGAAAATATGGTATTTAGTGGACGAGAATGTGATTCGATTACGTGACAGCGTGTTGGAATTATTTCCGCATTTGACGAAAGAAGAGAGGCTGCTTTTGCATTGGGGAATGACCATCCTTGCGTATCCGTTTTTTAAAGATGTTGTCTATGAAATGGGAAAGCTGTTTCGTTTGCAGGATGAAATACCAAGCGCTGTCATCGGAAGAAAGATGAAGGAGTTGTATGGAGACCGAAGACGTGTCGAAGTGGCAACGAGCGCGGTATTAACGAGCATAAAAACATGGGAAGCGGTTGGGTGGTTAAAAAGCCGGGCGTATACGCCGTTGCCGAAGGTCATCATTACCTCAAAGGAACTTCATCCATTTATTGCGGAAGTCATTTTGCGGGCAATGAATGTGACTGCGATACCTGTAGATTTTCTTTATCATCATCCTCTATTTTTTCCGTTTTCGTTTACGATCAGTACAGAGTCATTGCGGAATGCCCACCAATTTAGCGTGCACCGCCAAGGTATAGATCAATTGATTGTCGAATTATGCGAATCGTGATGGCATGGGGGTAATGAAGATGTTTCATGCTGGTGAGGTCGTTTATGGTCCGTATTTTCCTGAAAATGTCGAAGTAAAACGTTGCGAACTATTGGAGGATTTCTATATTATTGAAGCAATTGGGCGGGAAACGCATCAGTTTTATGAATTAATGCTGGAAAAGGAAAAAATAGCGGAGTTGAAAAGATTAAAGGAAGATGCAAGCCATCAACCTGTACAAGGCGAGGACATTCAGCGGTATTTACAATATTTGATGCTCCGTCATGAGATGATGTATTCTCGCACACGGGCATTAGGGAACAAGAAGCTTCTCCCATTGCCGCACCAAATTGAGGCGGTGTATGGAAGAATGCTTCAAGTTCCGCAAATCCGCTTTTTACTTGCGGACGATCCTGGCGCGGGGAAGACGATTATGGCAGGAATGCTGATCAAGGAATTAAAAGCAAGATATAGCATCGAGCGCATTCTTATTTTAACTCCCCCGTTAGTCGTCAAGCAGTGGCAAGAAGAAATGATGGAGAAGTTTCACGAACATTTCTCGATTATGAACCGCCATGTAGTCAAAGAGTACAGCGGGAAAAATCCGTTTGTCGATCACCGTCAATGTTTAGCATCGATGTATTGGGCGGCGCGGGAGGATGTGAAGCCGCTTATTCAAGAGGCCGATTTCGATTTAATTATCGTCGATGAAGCCCATAAAATGGCAGCGTATACCCAAGGAACAGTAAAAAAACGGATAACAAGAACGAAGCTGTATCAATTGGGCGAATCGATTTTACGGAAAGCGCCGCATTGTTTATTGCTTACTGCTACTCCGCATAAAGGCGATATGGAGAATTTTCGCCATTTAATGAGGTTAATTGATGAGGATGTTTTCGCAAACATAAAAGGAAATGAAAGCTTGCGTGAAAAAACCAACCCGTTTATGATTCGCCGTTTAAAAGAAAGCATGAAAAATTTTGATGGAACACCGCTGTTTCCGAAGCGGACGACAAAAACGATTCAATATACATTGACCGAAGAGGAACTAGCTTTATACAACGCAGTTACAGATTATGTAAGGGAACATTTTAACCGTGCGATTCGAAACGGAAGCCATAGCACGGCGTTTGCCATGATGCTGCTGCAACGCCGGTTAAGCTCTTCCCTAGAAGCCATTTTATTATCTTTAAAAAGAAGATATAAACGATTAGTTCATTTATACAAACAGACAGAGCAAGAAAGACGGAAGTATGTAAACAAAATAAATCAAATAGAGTGGGATAATTATTTAGAAGAAGACAGCGAACAGCAGGAGCAATTGGAAAAACAGATAGTGCAGGCAGTGGACTCGGTTGATCCAGTGGAATTAAAAAAAGAAATCATCGTATTAAAGAAATTAATCGAACAAGCGGAAAATTTGCGTCTGTATGCGGTGGAGAAAAAGTATCAAGAATTAGAAAAAACATTGTTTGGTACAAACGGCCTGCTTCAGCAAAACGAAAAAATTCTCATTTTTACGGAGTATGCGGATACATTGAATTATTTACTGTAGTTGAGCAATTTTCATTACAATAATTACCATGTAAAAAGAGACAAACGGAGTACCCCTTATGCCACATGAAGCTGTTTTTTAACGACATCAATGGGAATATCTTGTTTCGCTGCATCGTAAATAAACTCCACGAGGCTATGTCCTTTCTTCTTTCGAAGGAAGTCAAGCCCGGTAGAGAAATCGCTGTTGGATTCGACCATACTGTACACATAAGCGAGTTGCACCAAGATCCAATACCGTTTCACCGCCCGACGTTGACGAACGCGGTACCCATCGAGCTTCAGCTGGTCTTTCGCTTGTCGAAAAAAGCATTCGATCGACCAACGCTGGGCATAGTAGCGCAAGATCTCTTCATCGCTTAGCTCCCGGTCGGTGCTCAAGACGCAGTGAAGATGTTCAGGTGTCATCGGCTGATCGGCTTTCCAAGCCAACAACACAACGGCATCATCGAGACCTTTCAGCGCTCCCTCGTAGCGATACACGCGATAACGCTCTTCTCCCACCGTGACGAGATGGGTGTCTTCCGGTTCGATGTAGCGTGCAAACTGCTTGGCTTGGATCGCAATGCCTTTTGGATAGAGAACCCGATTCGTCTTGAGCATCGCAATGACGTGGAATCCTTTTTTCAGGCAGGCTTCCACGAGTGTTTTCGATGGGTACCAAGAATCCATCAGCACATAAACAGAACCGTGCACATCCAAAGAAGAAAGCATCTCGATGGCCCATTGACCCTTGCTTTTCCCATCCGCCTTGTCGTAGAGGCGAAACGCAAAGGGAAAGGCTTGCGTCATCGTATGAACCATGAGCCAGACGAGAGAGTGTCCCCAAATCGACTTTTTGTCCGCGTGAGAATAATGCCAATTACACCCTTCAATAGCGTGTTTCGCCTGTGACGAAGGCTTCGTTTTTCGGCAGATCGTATCATCGATCGAAACAAAAATGGGGTGATTCTCTCGCTTGGCCGTTCGTTCCACATGACGAAGCATCCACTGCTGGAGTTTGCGAAGCAAGATTTCTTCATCCCAAGGGCTTTTCGTGAAAAAATGGCTCAGTGTCGTTCGATGGTTGGGATGAAAGCTCTCGTGATGCAGATCGGTCAAGGTTCCCGCAAATCCTTTCGTTGTCAGCGCATCGATAATATGAATGAGATGCTTCATGACCGGCTTAGAGAAATAAAGGGCCAGCCCCAACATTGCGAAAAACTTGTCGATTCCTTGGTGATGTGGTAGTCTATTCATGAGACATGAACCTCCTTGAGAATGGTTTGGTGACACATCTATTCTAATCAAGGAATCGGGTTCATGTCTCCTTTTTTGTATGGATGTAAATTTATGTTAGTGAATTTGCTCATCTACAGTTATTTAGAGAAGAAACTGCTTGAACGTGTGCCGAAAGTAGCGAAAATAGTCGGAAGCTTTTCGATCGAAGAACGCCGAAGACAAGTAGAGCTGTTTCGAAATGAATGTTCGATTATGCTAGCAACAGATGCGGGCGGCGAATCGATTAATTTACAATTTTGCAATCAAATGATCAACTATGATATACCATGGAACCCAAATAAATTGGAACAGCGGATGGGGCGTATTCATCGGGTTGGGCAGAAAAACGAAGTATTTGTATTCAACCTAGTCGCCCAAAATACTCGTGAAGGCACTGTCATGACCCGCTTGTTGGAAAAAATGGAGCGGATGAAAGAAGACTTAGGAGCGGACTTAGTTTACAACTTTATCGGCGAAGTGATTGAAGAAAAATTTGAAAGCTTGGCTAATTTAATGCAGGAAGCGATTTTAAATCGCGAACGTTTAGATGAAGTGATTGCGAATATGGAGAAAGTATTGTCGGAAGAACATCGAAAATTGCTGCAATTGATGCAAGAAGAGCGATTGGCTGAGGATCCAATTAATTTATCCGTGTTAAAACGGGAACAAAATGATTTAATGGTAAAACGCGTGCCTGTACGTGCATATGCCGATTTGGCAACATACATTTTAAAAAAGAAAAAAGTACGTGTTTACGAATCAAATGATGGAAAAGTAAAACGAGTGGAGCGTTTGCCGAAATTTATTCGTGATCATCTTCCTGAATTGTCCCAGTATCAAGGAGAAAGTTTTCGTTTTACTGGGTTTCGTGAATATGAAACAGAGGAAGTGGCGCTGTTAACGGGTGACCATCCAATTTTTCGATTAAGCATGGATTTAATGAAAAAGGAAATAGAAAAACATGATTGGGAAAGATATTTAGTTACCTATGATGTCCCTGAATCGTTGATGGTAGAAGTATATCAGGTTCGCATTGTAGATGGAACTGGAAAAGAGTTAGAAAATCATTTTATCCATCTAGCAAAGCGGGAAAATGGCGAAATTGTGGTTCTACATCCGTATTGGCTATTTGCAGGCAATTTTTCTGATCAAGTTCTAGTATTAAATGATTATACATCCAATGATCATACCATCCATGTCATTAAGCATTCTTCCTTCATTCGCGATCAAATACAAGCGAAGCGCCAGAAACAGCTGGATAAAATACTGTCATTTTTGGAAAAATCATTCCATCAGCAATACCAAGATCTGTTGGAAAAAATAGATCAATATCAAAAGGAAAATATCGATAACCGCAATAGTGCTCTGATTAACCAAATGAATGCTCGCATTATTGACTTGGAGATGAAAAAGGAAGAGCGTTTAACCCTCATCCGGCGCCAAAAAAACATTAGTATGAAACCGCCGAAAAAAATGCTTTCCTTACAGCTTGTCCCATCGGGGCGCAGTACGAGAGTCATGGCGGTAGATTATAAAGAAATGGTAGAAACGTATGAAAAGGCAAATGGTAGAATGAACGTTAAAATGTTTGATTGCCTTGGATTGGTAGATTTTTATAGCGAACGGTTTAATGGAGAAGAACGCTATATTATTTTAACGAATGACCGTAACTATATGCCGTCTGAACAGCATCTTGAAGATTTATCCGACATTTTGTCCAACGTATACATTTATGTTGTCCAAGATGGTCAAATTGTTGAAGAAAGGTCAATGAAGAAGGAAATGCTTATTTTGTAATTAATTTGTTGAAGAAAACTCATTACATTATTCATATAAAATGTCATTAGCAACAGAGGTGGCAAGAATGAAGCATTTGCAGCAAAAAATTATTGAATTTCGCGATGCGCGCAATTGGAAACAGTTTCACACCCCAAAAGACTTAGCGATTTCATTATGCCTAGAAGCAGGAGAGCTGCTGGAAAATTTTCAATGGAAAAGCAGTGAAGAGGCCGTGCAAACAAACTTGGAAAATATAAAAGACGAAATTGCCGATGTAGTCATTTATGCGCTCCTGCTATCGCATGAATTAGGGATTGACATGGAAAAAGCTGTTATGGATAAAATAAAGAAAAATGAGCAGAAGTATCCAGTTGAGAAGTCCTTTGGGTCAAAAAAGAAATATACTGAACTGTAAGGGTAGAGAGGGAGAAAAATGCGGTTATATTCTGGAACTTCAGAGCAATTTGTACAAGATACAATACAGAATCAAATTGCTGAAAAATTGCGTCAAAGTTTTTTTCACCATTTTCATTATTATCCTTCTCCATCGGAAATTAATTCTTGGAAAAATTCTTTACGTGCATTGTCGCTTGTCTTTATGAATGCTGGATTAAAAGACCACGGGGTTTTGTTAGAGTATCAACTGCCTTCTACTTCCAAACGGTTAGATTGTATGGTAACAGGAAGGGATGAGCGTGGAGAAGAACAGGCTGTGATTATCGAATTAAAGCAATGGGATCGTTGCGAGGAATCCAATGGCGAAAATGAGGTTGTAACATGGGTTGGAGGCACCAAGCGGGATGTGCTTCATCCATCGGCGCAAGTTGGTTTTTATCAGATGTATTTGCAAGATACCCATACAGCATTTTATGAAGATGATTGCGTCCACTTATCGTCATGCGCATATTTACATAACTATCATTACGATGAAAATGACGTGATTTTTGCACCGAAGTTTCAGCAATTATTAAGAGATTTTCCCATCTTTACAGCAGACGATGTAGATAAGCTAACTCATTTTTTAAAATCAAAATTATCCAAGGGAAATGGCATCGATATTTTAAGAAAAATAGAAAATAGCAAATATCGTCCAAGCAAAAAACTCATGGAACACGTCGGGAACACGATTAAAGGTAAGAAAGAATATGTGCTGCTCGACAATCAACGAGTTGTTTATGATAAAGTGTTTGCATTTGCGAGGGAAGGCTTCCACGATAAACGGAAGCATGTGGTCATTGTCAAAGGAGGCCCGGGCACAGGCAAATCCGTTATCGCATTGAATTTGCTTGCGGATTTATCCTTAGCTGGTTACAACACGCATTATGCAACTGGGTCGAGGGCGTTTACGGAAACGTTAAGGACCATTATTGGAAGACGAGGGTCCGTGCAATTTAAATATTTTAATAGTTATACAAAAGCACAGTACAATGAAGTAGATGTGCTTATTTGCGATGAAGCGCACCGCATTCGCAAGACGAGCAACAGCCGATTTACGAAAAAAGAAAATCGTTCAAATATCCCGCAAATCGCCGAGATTATTAATGCGGCTAAAGTATCTGTATTTTTCATTGATGACAACCAAGTGGTCCGCCCTGATGAAATTGGTTCGACCGCTTATATTGCCAAGTATGCACTAGATAATGGATGTCAAGTGTATATTGAAGAGCTAGATGCGCAATTCCGGTGTAACGGTTCAGAGGGGTTTATCAATTGGATCAATAATACACTAGGCATTCGTCAAACTGCGAATGTTCTATGGGATATAAATGATCCATTTGAATTTAAAATTTTTGATTCACCATTTGAATTAGAGAGAGCTATTCGTGAAAAGGCTAAGCAAGGATATTCCGCGCGCCTAACCGCAGGATTTTGTTGGCCGTGGTCTGATCCGAAGGCAGACGGAACCTTGCACAATGATGTAGTCATTGGAGAGTTTCGACGTCCATGGAATGCTAAGCCCGATGCAACACGGCTTGCGCCAGGTATACCAAAAGCGACGCTATGGGCGCATGATCCTAACGGGATGAATCAAATTGGATGTGTTTATACGGCGCAAGGATTTGAATTTGATTATGTCGGTGTGATTTTTGGAAAAGATTTAACCTATAACCTAGATGAGCAACGCTGGGAAGCGCATAAAGAACATTCCTATGACACTGTTGTTAAAAGATCAAAGGACAAGTTTATTGATTTAGTAAAAAATACGTATCGTGTTCTTCTAACACGAGGAATGAAAGGATGCTACGTGTATTTTATGGATAAAGACACGGAGAGGTTTTTCAAAAGCAGAATTCAGTATCAATCTACAATGGATGCAGACCGAGTGGCGGAAGAAAGAATGGAATATTGA
Source organism: Geobacillus sp. CX412 (assembly GCF_027942335.1). Classification (NCBI taxonomy): domain Bacteria; kingdom Bacillati; phylum Bacillota; class Bacilli; order Caryophanales; family Anoxybacillaceae; genus Geobacillus; species Geobacillus sp. CX412. The sequence continues at coordinate 2,180,325 of NZ_CP103461.1, read as the reverse complement.
GATTTTCCTAGCGCTCACTGGAAAAAAAGCAAAACCCTTATACTGCATAGACTTAACTTCCGATCTTTTCATTAATATAGAAGCCGCATTGGCTTCTTTTTTACTGCATTTTACAATATTTGATAACATGTTTTTACAAAAGTTGATAAAATCAGATTAACTAAGTCTTTCTATCTATGACAAAGGAAGGGGGAATGCTATGACAACGATTTGCAAAGCTGACTACTATTACGGAGCGTTGCTTTCCGCGCTGGTTAATGGAGGGCTAGCGCCTGCACTGTTTGAAAAAGAAAACGACAATCGGCAAATATACGAAGTCACGACGAATAAAGCGAGTTATATCATTTATACGAAGTACAATACCACTCCATCAGGCTCCAAAGATTTTACCTGGTCTTTTTCGTTTAGCGACAATGAGATCGAAGAAATTACTAAGATTCATCAGGAAAACAACAAAGAAAAAGAATTTATCTTTGCCTTCATTTGCGGGCAAAAGCAATTAAGCGACTACAACCAAGTCATTGCCATCGTCTACTGGACGAATTTCTCGAGTGCGTGGATATCGAAAAAGAACAGATTCGTGGAACGGCACGGCTGTCCGTGAAAGCGGTCAAAGGTTCCCCGTGGCTTCGCATTTACGGCAGCAAACGTGCCGATATGTTGGATGGGAAAGATAACACGATTAAGATTGAAATAAATCGGTTAGTGAATTTGTAACAGAATATGATGTGGGGGAAAGTTACGTGGGAGTAAAAATAAATATACCCGTCCAATCGTAACGTTTTGCCCCGAGGAATTAGATAAGTGGAGAAGCGGAGAAAGGGCAGATTGCCAGGACTCGTATTGCAGAAAACTGCCTGGTACGAAAGGATTTAGCGAGTTTGTAGTGGGGCGTTATTTCGAGTCATTGGGATATCGATGGATTCATCATGATTACAATTTATTTGGCGTCAATCGGCTCGGTAAATACCCTGCCGCTGAAGAAGTGTTGCGGAAGTATTTTGGAGATGAACGATATGAACAGGGGAGGCAGTTTTATCGTATTTTGTCGCCTTACATCCACGTTCAGGAACCCGATTTGTTAATTTATCGCCCCAATTTTTCCGAAGTGCGGTTTGCGGAAGTGAAGCGGATGGATACGAATGATCGTTTAAACGAAGCGCAAATAAGAGGATTGGCGTTGCTGAAATTACTATACGGTTGTGAGGTAGAAGTTTTTTACGTCGTTGAAGAAGGAAAGGATATACCAGAACGTTTGTTTGTATTGAGGGTTAAAAAAATCTCCTGTATACAACATGATACATTGCAACAATGATAGTGCGTTAGCAATATTTCCAATGGCTTTAACACCAGATGAACATCCTGTCTGTCACTAATCTGATAGTTAATAATCTCATTATTGTATAAATCAATAATTGCAGAAGTTGTTTTTATTTCATTATTCGACAGGATTTTTGGTATAATAAATTATGTCAAAATATAAAGATTTTTCTAAATATGCGATTAATGTATGAAGGGAGAGAAACTTAATTGCAAGAAGCTTTATACGAGGGAAAACTTTTCTATCTAAAAGCTTATCTTGATACAGTGGAGGATATAAAAGCCGAGTTAGAAAAACTAAAAAAGAGAGCCGATAAAGGCGCATTTCGTTGCCCTTATTGCAATGACACATTGATTTTGAAAGCTGGTGATATTCGAGAAGAGCATTTTTCACATCGCTATTCTCGATCTTGCGAAATTGCAGAGGCGAGTGAAACATATCATCAGCAAATCAAACGAGAGTCTAAAACACATTCTGTTATGAAGGAAATTATATACAATGAACTAAAAGGTCAAGAGAAAATCAATGAAAATATGCAAGTAGACTATGGATATATTGCTAAAGGAAAAGAAAAATGGCGTTATTACCCAGATATTATTGTAAAAAACGCAGATGAGGAAATAGCTATTACCATTTTAACGAATGTAACAGCTAATAAAGATGAGAAACTCGTTAGACAAATACGAAATCGTAATCGTTATTATCAAAATAAAGGGATGCAGACGATATGGTTTGTTGAAGATGCCGAAATGTCTGTAGATATGAATCATCACGTCATTCATTTATGGGAAGCGGAGTTGGATATTGCCATAAAAACTGAAGAGGATTTGAAATGGGAGAATATATTAAACCAATTGCCAATTGATGAACCGTTGTTTAAGTTGTTTGATTATCACCATCGTAAGGCCCCGCAATCATTTGATGTTCGCAGTTTATATTATGTACATTCAACAGAAACAGAAATCGTTTTTACCGTTCACCGTTTTATTGTCGATGAGATAGAATATCCGTTTCGAGCTTTTGCGCTAAATGAAGGTTATCGCATCAGCTTGTCAAAAGCACTTCTCACAAAACAAACGATTCAATTAAGTGATCCGGAGGTGGAAGAAAAAATCGGGAGCTTTTTAAAGAAGTCGTCAAACAAAAAGTATTGGAAAAGAAAGAACAGACTGGAAAAGAAAGTATAAATCGTGAACAGCAACACGTGGTTACATCCTCATACACTCCTATACAGAAATCAAGAAACTCCTCTTTTCAAAAATTAAACAACAGCGAACATATAATGTTTCCGTTACTTGATGAATCTTTACAAAATGCTATCTATGATTATGTCCAGTCGGTCTCTATTATCTCGGCTAGTAAACTTACTAGATACCTAGTAAATGAATGTGGTGCTCCTAGTGAAACTTTTTCAACAGGCAGATTTAAAATATACCCTCATGTTTGTAACTTTCTTGACTATTTAGCTGAGCAAGGGATTATACAGCTGTTACGAAAAGATGGGGTCAATGATCGGGTTTATGGTAGTTGTTGAAAAATCGATAGGTCTCATCTCCCATTCCTCAGGGTAGGTGAGTTCGCTTTTTGAAAAGGACATATTAATCATTTTGTGGCTTAGAAAATTATCATTTTGTTGCCCCTTTTTTCTAATTTGCTGTCATAGACACTCACCGAATGGCAGAAACCGAGGATAGATTTGTGGAATTCAGTCAAGGAGTTGCTAATGCCAGCATTTCCATCTTTCATGCGAACGATCTATGACATTTTATAGGGAATGTGAAAAAGAGAATAGGTTTCTTTTTTTATCTCTTGTTCTCTCTGTGATGATATGGTGAAACCAAACACATTGATTCTTATGTTTTTTTGGTTATAGCTCAAAAACATACGTAATAGAGTAAATAACTGATGACGTCTTCGATGATTCAGTTTTGGATAAAAATTAAGAGACAAACAATAGCTAAATAGCTTTTAACTGTAATTCGATGTTTCATCAAATATGCGTATAAGAGCCACTTTAGTTTAGCAGTTACAACTTGTAAATTTTAGTCATCTAACGTTTAGCGAGAATAGTGCTAATTATGAAAATAAAAGGTGAAAAGGAAAAATTTCAAATTTACCTTAGTGAAATTCCATTAAGTTATTTTTATTTTGGATATAAAAAAGCAAAACATTATGTATTAAAAGAAACTAGTTTTTGTGATTATTTAGATTTAGAAAATTTTGAGCGTGACCTTGATCAAAACATTAAATCTATACAGGAAGATTTTAAAAAATATAATGAGGAAGATTCAATAAATAAATTGGATCGTTATAAATTACAACCAGCCATTCTTTATTGGTATCCAAAATCATGGGATGAGGATCGAAATCCACGACTACGTCCAAAAGCTTTGTTTAAGTTTCGCGATCAAGTAGCATGGGCTACAGTTGTTTTAGCATTATCGGAGTGGTTTGACACTAATCCTTCCATGAAGGATATTATCTCTTTAGAAGATAAAGGAAAAAGACGATCATTAGAATGGATGGTACCATGGAGTTTTAATAATCGCTTGAAGAGAATCCATCAATATGATTATGAAAAAAAGGAATTTCAGCGGGGATATATTCATTATAATGGGTCCAGCCTGTATGAAAGTTATCAATGGGGGCTTAGACAATTAAACAGTCAAATGAAACAAGCTTTTTTAAGAATTATTGAAAAACATGGGACAGCGTATCAGGGAAAAGCCGATATTCAAGAATTCTATCCTACGTTAAATAAAGAGCATATAATAGAAATGTTTAAAAAAAGATTGACCACTCTTGTGGAAAATGGGGTTTTAAAAAGCAAGGAAGGTTGGATACAACTATTATCGGATTTATTAAACTATAAATTTGAATGTCCAGATATTGAAATATTAAAAGGATATAAGCAAGCAGAAAAATCCTATTTCCTGCAATATGCCGAAAAAATAATGAAAAACAAAAAAAGCGACTTGAATGAAGAAAATGCTCTTGAAAAATTAACAGAGTATTTAAATAATACTCTCCCTTTAGATTTAATTTCATCAGGATTTTTATCAAATTGTGTATTAACTGAATATTTGGATAAACCTATCAAAGAGTTTATCGAAACAGAACAAAAAATGAAAAAATAGAAACTTATATTTTTCGTTATACAGACGATATTTCGATAATTTCTTCATCTAAAGAGTTTATTCCAAAAGTCATTCAAAAAATAAGAAAATGCCTTAAAGATATTGGTTTAAATCTTTCTGAAGAAAAAACGATACCTGCTAATGAAGAAGAAATTCTAAAAATGATAAGAGAGAAAATACAAAAGAACTTATCCTCACAACAGCAAATAGACATTGAAAAAGATATATTAAATGCAATAAAAAATGGATATGAGAAATCCAAGCTGGAACCTATTGAAATTACAAAAAATCATACTATCCCTGGCTCAACAGTAATGATAGAAAAATTATCTCAAGTATCAGAAATGCAGCTGCAGTCTATGGACAATGAAGAGTTAGAAGAATTTATTTATGAAATGTTACACTTGTTGGATGTACAGTTTGATTCAAATGAGATAAAAGATGAAACAAAAGTTACTTTTGCATCTTGGCGAATAAAAAGTGGGATAAAAGAAGCGCTAAATAGGGCTTTGAACATTGAAAAATATTCAGCAAGTACTTCTCTTCAAAAAGCTTTTAAGAGGTATCCCTATAAGTTGTCCCTTTACGAAATTTATACCCTTTATTTAATTGATTGTATAATAATGAGAGATAACAGTGAGTCTTACTTCATTGCTTTAGAAGAGTTTTTGCAGTCTCTCAGCTTTAATATTCAAGAAAGTTGGGGCAAATTTTACGGTCCTTTCATAAGAACGAGAGTACTTCTTGCATTTTCAAATGAGTGGAGACGCATACCTATTTCTTATAGAGGAAGATTACGAAATATTATAAGCGATGCGGTTCAAATGTGGTATGATTCACACGAAATCTTTTGGTTTGAAAAGTATGCCATTTATTGGTGCTTTAGTATATGCCAAATCAGAACCAATCCTAAGTTAAATATCGATTGTTATAAAGTATTCAGTGCAATTTATTCATCATTAGAATATTTGCAAAAGATTTATTTATTAAGTAACGATTTTTACTATCATTTGATCGAGAAAGAAAAAGAAAACAGCTCAACTTATCAAATAGCCAATATATCGGACGACGTCCTTTATTATTTAAGCAAATTATTTTATAAAGGACTTTATTACAATCACAAAAAGCATAAATTGGAATTTTCTGTATTTGAAGAAATGTGGTATCAGTCAATTTGGGATTTAATCAGTGATATTAAGAAAGAACAAGACAGCGCTTTGCAGTTTGATAAATTAATTAATAAATATCAATTATGGATCAGTTGGGCAAAGATTGATTTGGCTAAAATACCTGAAAAAGGCCTCGATTTTATTGCGGAATATCCGATTGAACTAAATGGCTTATCCAAAAAAGTTATAATCGATGTTTTATCCATACTCAATAAATTAATTAAACTCTATTTCCAGAAACCAAAAGACGCAGCTGTTTTCTTTATTTGGATTAACAAAAGTTTAGAAAATAATTCTACATCTGATAACTTATTTTTACATTATTTACTAGATCGTTTTCGCAGTTTCAGCTTGATCCAAGCAAATATGGCTATCGATGGTTCATTAGCCATTAAAATGCCGGATTTTGTATCTGATTTCAATGATAAAGAGAAAAATTCCGAAGCTTTAATTCCATTGCATGACTGGATATTTTATATTAATAATACAAACTATAATGACTCTGCAAATTATTTGCGTTCATTATCTGAGTATGAAATTGTAACGATATTAAAAAACTTATTTTTTGAGAAGAAAACAGAAGAAGAGAAAAAAGAAGAGGAGAAAACAGCAAAAGGGAAAACAGAAAAAATAGAAAATTGTATTTATCTTTTAGCACAAGGGATTACAATTGAAAACTGGAAAAAGTTCAGACAATGGGAACGCTGTAGCCATAGTAAGAAGATTATAATTTCAGACGTAAACTTAAACGAAAAATTTAAAAATTTATATCAATATCCTGCTTACGAAATTATTACCAACGATTATTCAAAAGAAGAAACAAAAAATCAAGGGGAAAATTACATAATTTCTATGACGCTATTTTCAATGTTAAAAGGTAACGCAATTGATTCAAGTTATTTAAAGCCATTTTATATTTACAGTTGGAAAGATTTACAGACGTATTTTAACCAAGCAAATTTCCCTTCGACAATTATAGCATCTTTGCTGGTCAATACGCTTAATTATCATAGAAAATTTTATGAAAGTTACTATGATGTATACGATCAATCCAGTCTGCCTTATAGAAAATTAGGGGATAAACCGATTGATGGCCGCAAATCTTATCAGCGGATAATTGAAACTTACTTAAAGGAATCAGAAAAAAATTTATTATATTGGAAAAATGGGCTTATTGAAGTAATTGAAATCGATGTTGATGTAATCACGAGAGATGGTGAAGGAGTTTGAAAGATACAATTAAAGTTACGGTTGCTCAATACACAGATGGAAGTAAAACAAAAGAAGAGTTTTCAAAACTATTTGATCATGAGAATGGTATGAAATATTTGAGGCCAGAAAAACAACTAGATAAATTTTATAAGGGAGTCCGTATTGCAAAACAAGATGGGGCTGACTTCCTTGTGTTTCCCGAATTATTTATTCCAAATGAATATGTTTATAAACATATAATGAACGAATGTGAAAATTCTAAAATTGTTATCATTGGAGGTCTTGAATGGGTATATAAAGGCTCTATAAATGGAAAAAAAATGATTGAAAATCAGGCTTTTGTGGCAATTCCGAGTACACTTAATAAAAATGGCCAGACTCTCAATGAAAGAGCAACTATTATAAAAATGCCCAAACTTTTTCCAGCCCCTGCTGAAAAAGATTTTTTAAATAAATCGGGCTATAAGTTTGTACATGGTAATCGAATATATCTTTTTAAAAGTAAAAAGTTGGGGAATTGGGCGGTTTTAATTTGCGTAGATTACTTAAACTTACCTGTTCAAAGGCTGCTTCAAACAAAGATACAGACTTTATTTATTGTTGCCTATAATAAAGATATTGATTATTTTCATTCACTATCGGATTCATTGCACCGAATTTTGTACTGTAATGTAATTGTTTGCAATATGGGAAACTACGGAGGATCTCATGTTTTTGTGCCATACCGTGATCGGCATAAAAGAAATGTTTATAAGAATATAGGTAATCATGTAAATGCTGCAGTTACTATTGAGTTACCATTAAAACTGATAGCAGATGCTCAAAAGGCTCCATCTGATCAAGTTAGTAAAGAATTGGTTTCCCGACCGCCTGATTATGGTCTAGCTTACGAGTGGGGAAAGTAAGAATAATTCTATACTAAATATGTTTTGTGATACAAGGTGAAAAGGTATGTCGCCTCAAAAGGCTAAAGAGAAGTGGAAGAACTTTTTAAATCCAGCTATTTTAAAACCAAGTTTAATTATTTATTCTATTTTTATTACTGTGTTTGAAATATTGAAGCAACAGGTAGTTGAGAGAATTAAGTATTTTTATGTAGATGGTTTTATTGGAGATAAGCTGATAATTAACGAGAATTACAATAAGGAAGTTTTAAGTAGACATAAAAAAACTTTATACGCTTCATTAGACTGGCATTTAGAAAAGGGGATTATTAGTAAAGAAGATATAGAATTATTTCATGAGCTTAGGAAGCAACGAAACAAATTGGCACACGAAATGACAACGGTTATTTTTGAAGGAAATAATGATTCGATAATAGTAAATTTAGAAAGGATGATTAATCTTCTTAAAAAGATAGAGTTATGGTGGATTGTGAATGTAGAAATACCAACAGACCCAAATATCAATACCGATATTGATGACATGGATATTGAGCATATTATACCCGGTAGTATCATGATAATACAATTATTATTAGAAATTGCATTAAACGAAGGAGAAGAAGCAAAAAAGTATTATGATATTTATCAATTACTCACGGAAGAGGAAAGTTAGTTTAAGTGTGCTGTCACACACTGAAGTATGTCAAGAATTATTAAATCAAATGATCCGTAATGATTTGAATGGAAATTCCATCCAAATCGACGGTTCCGATTATCGAAAGACATTTTCCGTTCGTTTTTGTTTTTTCAATCACCACCATTGAATCGGATACAATCGAAGAATTTTATGCAAAATATTACACCAAGTGTTGATGGCACCCGGATTTATGATTTATTTTATTACTTTTGGTATCGCCAATTGATTTTATCGCCATAAAATCGATATCGATGCGTTTATGCTACGGGCCATCAGCCGTTAATATTTTAGGCGGAAGCCATAAAAGGCTTCTGCTTTTTTATGTGTTTGACAATATTCGACACCATATTTTTACAAAAGTTGATAAAATCAGATTAACTAAGTCTTTCTATCTATGACAAAGGAAGGGGGAATGCTATGACAACGATTTGCAAAGCGGATTACTATTACGGGGCGTTGCTTTCTGCGTTGGTCAACGGGGGACTTGCACCGGCTTTGTTTGAAAAAGAAAACGACAACCGGCAAATATACGAAGTCTCGATGAATAAAGCGAGTTATATCATTTATACGAAGTACCATACCACTCCATCAGGTTCCAAGGATTTTACTTGGTCTTTTTCGTTTAGCGACAATGAGATCGAGGAAATTGCCAAGATTCATCAAGGAAATAAAGAAAAAACATTAATCTTTGCCTTTATTTGCGGCCAGAAGCAATTAAGCGACTACAACCAAGTCATTGCCATCGTCTACTGGGACGAATTTCTCGAGTGCGTGGATATCGAAAAAGAACAGATTCGTGGAACGGCACGGCTGTCCTTGAAAGCGGTCAAAAGTTCCCCGTGGCTTCGCATTTACGGCAGCAAGCGTGCCGATATGCTAGACGGAAAAGACAATACGATAAGAATTGAAAGAAGTCGATTGAGCAGTTTGTAACAATAACATTTGGGGGCGGGGAGGGGAATTGTGAATATGGGGCTTTTCTATACATTGCTTCTTTTGGTCTTGCTTGTTTTGCTGGCAAGATGGATCAAGTCGAAAGAAGCAGAATGGATTGGATCGTATGGAGAATATAAAGTCCGTAAAGCAATTAAAAAGATAGAAGCAACATCATCCGGAAAATACAAAGCTTTTCATAACCTGTATATTCCAAAACAAGACGGTTCAACTTCGCAAATTGATCATATTATCCTTTCCGATCAAGGACTGTTTGTCATCGAAACGAAAAATTACAGCGGCTGGATTTTCGGAGATGAAACGTCAAAATATTGGACGCAAGTCATTTATAAACGAAAAGAAAAATTTCTTAATCCTATTTTGCAGAACAAAGGGCATATCAAGGCGTTAAGAGACTGGCTTGGGGAGGAGTTTGCGCATATTCCGATGCACTCGGTTGTCGTGTTTTTGCCGCGGGCAAAGTTTAAATCAAATGCTCATTTTGCCCATGCTTATGTGGTTTATCCGAAACAATTGAAACAAGTGCTCGAGCAACACCAAACAAAAGTGATCGATAGGGAAACAAAGCAACGTTTAGCTCAAAAATTAGAAACAGTGCTTGCCAAAGATAAGACACAAGAAAAAGAAATGAAAAAGTGGCACATGCAAGCGATTCGAACGAAGCAAAAGCAGACGGAACAACATATACAGCAAAACCGTTGTCCAAAATGTGGCGGTGTTCTAATCGTTCGGAAAGGGAAATACGGAACATTTAAAGGTTGCAATAATTATCCGAAATGCAAGTTTACGCAGTCGATTGGCTGAACTTGCAACATGGCGATCGGGTAGCAACTATAGATAAGGGAAGGAGGAAAATGATGTTTTCTATTCACGAGGAATTGGAACGCCTATCGCAAAAGTATCGATTTTTTGCTTCAAAAGAAGCGTTTAAACAGTCATTAAAATTTCAGCTTCAAGAAAAATTCCGCGTCGAGGAGAACAAACGCTTTCATGATTATCTGATCGATTTGTGGGTGGAAGAACCGGAAAGTGGGCGCCAATACGCGATTTGTTTAATGAACAAGCTCGCTCGGGTCACGATAAAGCAAAACGGGCAAACGATTGAATTGAAGCACCACGGTGCTCAGGATCAGGGTCGTTATGATTTTTTGGCGCAAGTGGAAAAGTTAGAACGAATAACAATGGGGAGAAGGAATGTATACGGGATCGTTGTGCTGCTAACGAATGACCATTTGTATTGGACCGAGCCGATGCGACCAAATACGGTGGACTGCGAGTTTCGCATTCATGAAAACCGGATCATCACCGGGGAGTTAAAATGGCAGGAACGTGCATCAGCAGGGACGAAAGAAAACCGTGATGCGCCGATCTTTATTAAAGGGAGATATCAATTGAAATGGCATCATTATTCTATCATCAACCAAGACAAACATGGCGAGTTCCGATATGTAGCTGTTCATGTTGGGGACGTATATAGTTGAGAGAAATAGTTTTAGTGTCTGTTGTCACCTATCGAAGAAAAGCTGTGTCAGGAACGAAAACGTCTCGGGCAAGACTTGATTAACCCGGATTTATCTGTTGTGATGAAGAAGTGTTATGAGAAGCAATTAAAAAATTAGAGTGCGACAGGAGAAGCTTCGTTGCACGCGGATCCTGTCACTTGTCGAATGTATGGGCACAGACAGGGGGGGAGAAAGTTTGTTAGCTGAAATACATGGAAAAATATCATCGGAAGGTTCGAATTTAAGCGAGCGGCTTGAAGATCAGCTGACAGCGAACGTATTTGGTACGTCGCGTTATCTCCCTTTTCACAAAGGGATTAAGCCGATTTTAAGCAAGGCTGTATTTTTTTCTCAAACCGCTCAAACGGTGTTCATAAATGGTTTGGAGATGCAAAAAGACGAGTTTATAGGGGATAAGGTTAAGTTTTGGGTCAAGGGAGAAAGAAGTGAAATCGATGTTTTACTTGAATTTGATCATTTGATCATAGGAATCGAAGTGAAATACCATAGTCCTTTATCATCAGACGATCAATTGGAGCGAGAAGCGAGTGATTTACTAAAGGGTAAAGGACAGACGCCAAAGTTTTTGCTCTTATTAGGAACGGAACCAGAAGTGAATATGATTGCTAAAAAGGTGATGGAAGACAGAAAACTGCCAAGCGGTGTTCATTTCGGATATTTATCGTGGCAAGAAGTGTTCCATCAATTGGTGTACGTGCAAAAAAATGAAACATTCAATGAGTTTCAAAGGTTAATATTGGAGGATTTGGTTGCTTTATTGAGAAAAAAGGGATTTGATCGCTTTCAAAACTTTCAAAGCCTTGCTTGTCCTTTAGTTGACCACTGCTCCTACTTTCATTTTTATACAGATGAACAGTTTTTTCATTTAAGTGCCAACCGTATTGAAAAGGAGGGGTATTATGAATTCTGTTAGCGTACAGGAAAACATAAAAAACGCTTTCGAGGTTGTGCGAAAAACGTACGAGAGTGTCGATAAACTGTTGGCGGAAATGGACCGTCAATCGGTCGAATGTGGATTTGTTCCGGTGATCCCGCAATTTTTGCGTTGGAAATCTGACCGAGAGTATCAAGGCTGGTTCATTCAATCTTTTATCAAGCTATATCAGAGAGATTTTGCCACTCCTTGCCGGTCAGGGAATGGGTTGAAAAATGACCCAATATATGCGGTTGAAATTTCATTTGAAGAAGAACCAAGGATGACGTTGTGTAAATACGTGTATTCAACCCTTGAACATTGGGATAAACCACCGAGCGTTTCTGAGCATTGGTTTTTCTACTGGCCTTTATATGATGGCGATAATTTTACTGACCATGAACTTGAAAATGGAGTGTTTAGAACCGTTCCGAATGACGAAAAAACTTCGGAAAAATTCGGTAAAATTCAAGAGGTTATTTGGAAGGAAATTGACTTATTATCCATTACATCAACGAACATTAGGGATATGGTATTTCGTGAGTTGAAGTGTTTGTGACGGATAAACTCGAATTGGGGAAACAAAAGCAATTTATGGACTCAGGGAGAGGCTGTGCATGGGGATCAAAATAGAAAAATTCCTGTTCGGGTGGCAAGATTCCAAGCGCAGGAGCTAGAGAAATGGAGAAACGGGGAAAGAGAAAACGGTAAAGATTTTTATTGCAGAAAACTGCCTGGTACGAAAGGATTTGGTTATTTGGGAGTTTTAAAACAAGCCGGTAGAGCATCATTACCATTTCACATTGCTTTCGGCGAAGATGTGGCAAGCCCTGTTTTTTACCGTGAATCGCAAAGAGCATCGTATTAAAGATATAGGGGGAGAGGAATGAACATGCTGAGCTTTGAGCATAAGAAAGCGATTTTTCGGTCATATAAGCAGCTACAAGAAAAGCCTATAAGTTATGATCGAGTAAATTATGTTTATCCAGAAAGCCGGCAAAGAGGGAAAGTATTAGCTAGGGAGTTATCTCTAGTGGAAATGGATATGTAAATGGCAAGTATATGGATAGTGAAATCATAAAGAAAAAAGGATATAACGTTGATCCACGAGGATGGATAAGAATTGCCCATTTCTCTGAAGAACAGTTAAGGGAAGTTATTGAGATTGCCATGATGTCTATGTCAGGGAAAAGTGCTGAAATGATACAAACTGGCGCAAATTTGAACCATGATAGTAACAAAATGAAGTAGCAAGAAATAGGGCTGGAAACTTCGACTTCTTTTGAAAGACTGGTTCGTTCATGTTTGTATAATTGGATTGGCTATGGAAATGTCAATGCCCCGATTTGGTTTCTTGGAGTTGAAGAAGGTGGGGCAGAAATATGGAGACACCGTACGAAAACGCTTGAACAAAGTTTAGAGATTCGTTCAAAGTTCCATCTTCAAATGGATTTTCAGCATGTTTGGGAAGATTTGTACAATATATCGTTATCATCATGGACAGGCCCTAATGTTTGGCGCTATATAGCGGCTTTTATTCTGGAATTCGAAGGAAGGGATGCAACGGTTGAAAATATTAACGATTATTTGGACATGATCAAGGAGTTTAGAGATGCAGAACCGAAAAATTTGGTTGGTGCATTAAGATGGTAATCAATTGCAGGGAGTGGATAAGCGTGAAATTTGATCCCAATCAGCATCTTCATTTAGGATATTATGAGAACAATGTTGACTTAGAAGCAGTCGCATATAAAATTCAGAATGAAAATAAGTGGGTGGTTTTTTTAGATAATGAACAAGATACTACATTAGTTCAAAAAATATTAGATCAATATGATTACCATGAAAAATATGGTTACAAGATTTTTACTATTGATGCAGATGATTTATCTTATGAAGTCGGAAGCAAGCTATTTGAAGAGTGGTTAAAAACAAATAACATAATATGAAGAAATAAGGAAATTCGCTAATGCAGCTGATATTTGGTGCCATGATATTGATGGCATAACAGAGTAAACAAGATGTGTTAGTTTCTTTTCTGCATCTAGATTTAAAGGTTTTTCAAAAGAAATGTTTCAACGGTTATAATAAACGCGTATATGCGCACATGTTTAGAACAGTTGTGAAAACAAACGCCCTCATCTGTTTGGCGATGGGGGCAAGTTTATCGTCGAGAGAATAAGGAAGTGTGCACTTGACAACATTCGACACCATGTTTTTACAAAAATTGATGGAATCAGATTAACTAAGTCTTTCTACCTATGACAAAGGGCGGATCGGATGAACGCGAATCTTTTTTATACACTGCTTCCTTTATGTTTGTTTGCCTTATTGGCAAGATGGATCAAGTCAAAAGAAGCGGAATGGATCGGATCGTATGGAGAATATAAAGTCCGTAAAGCAATTAAAAAGATAGAAGCAACATCATCCGGAAAATACAAAGCTTTTCATAACCTGTATATTCCTAAACAGGATGGCTCCATTTGGCCAATGGATCATATTATCCTTTCCGATCAAGGCCTGTTTGTCATTGAAACGAAAAATTACAGCGGTTGGATTTTTGGAGATGAAACGTCAAAATATTGGATGCAAGTGATTTATAAACGAAAAGAAAAATTTCTTAATCCTATTTTGCAGAACAAAGGGCATATCAAGGCGTTAAGAGACTGGCTTGGGGAAGCGCTCTCGCATATTCCGATTCACTCGGTTGTCGTGTTTCTGCCGCGAGCAAAGTTTAAATCAAATGCTCATTTTTCCCATGCATATGTGGTTTATCCGAAACAATTGAAACAGGTGCTCGAGCAGCACGGAACAAGCGTGATCGATAGAGAAACAAAACAACTGTTGATTCAAAAATTAGAAACTGCGCTTGTCAAAGACAAACAGCAAGAAAAAGAAATGAAAAAGCGGCACGTGCAAACGATTCGAACGAAGCAAAAACAGACGGAACAACATATCCAGCAAAACCGTTGCCCGAAATGCGGCGGCGCTCTTGTAGTCAAAAGAGGGAAATATGAGAAATTCAAAAGCTGCAGCAACTATCCGAAATGTAAATTTACGCAAGCGATTCGCTAATTTCCCTCTGTTATCGCAAAACGTCTGGAAGGCAGTCTATTTGCTCTGAGATTTAGAAAATGTGTAGGGAGAGGAATAACCATGTTTTCTATTCATGAGGAAATGAAAACGTTGTCACAAAAACATCCATTCTTTTCTTCAAAGGAAGCATTTAAAGATGCATTAAAATTTCAGCTTCAAGAAAAGTTTCGTGTGATGAATAATAAGCATTTTCATGGATATGTAGTCGACCTTTGGGGAGAAGATCCGAATGGTGAGCAACAATACGCGATATATTTAATGAATAAGCTCGCCAGACTGGCCATTAAGCAAAACAATCAATCTATAGAATTAAAACATCACGGTGCTCAAGATATTGGCCGTTATGATTTTCTTAAACAAGTCGAGAAACTTGAAAAGCTTTCCACAGGGAGAGAAAATGTCCAAAGAATCGCGATTCTATTAACCAATGACCATTTGTATTGGAGCAGACCAACCAGATCCAATACGGTGGACAGCTATTTTCGAATCTATGAAAACAGCATTTTAACGGGAGAGATGAAGTGGCTGGAACATGCGTCAGCGGGAACGACCAAAAACCGTGAAGAACCGATTGTCCTCAAAGGAATGTATAAAATGCAATGGCACCATTATTCCACCGTTTGCAACGATAAGCATGGAGAGTTTCGGTACTTAGCCGCTCACATAGGAGTTGATTAACAAGGGAAAAGATGTATGTGTAGCGGATAGTGTCACACCATCATCCCAGTAGGCGGGCAAGTCTTTCGTTTTATTTCTGCGCGGTCCAAAAACGGCCAAAAAAGAGCATAGGTGTGCAGCGCGATTTTGCTTTCACGAGCTAAAGTGCGATGTTGATATATCAAGGGTTTGAACATTTGACGTTTTTGTTCAAACTGTCTAGTTTACATAACAACAATTTATTTTTTGCGGGGGTGTGCAAAAACGCCCCTTGCCGCCCTAGAGAATCAATGGTAAAATTGAGGTGCTCTTTTTGAAAGAAGGCCTCGTTGAGAGGATTGAAACAGGTTTGGTGGATACAGGTTTTGCAGAACCTGTTTTCACCTTTTAAAAGACTGACCTCGTTTAGAGGATTAAAATCTGGCTTTTGGACCATCATGGAAATAAACGACAATGTAGCTTGAAAAACTTTGTACTCATGTTGGAGAAAAACAAGAGCTTATGAAGATGTGTCCTTGCCCTGTTTCCAGTGCGGGAACGATGGGGGAATAAAGAGGTTTGAAAAAAGAGAGCCATCCATGCGGGTTTGCAGAGTAGACGTATATGAAGCCGCGGCCTTTTCTCGATATTCAACCGGGAAAAGGCCGTTCCGTTTTTCTTGGAAACGGCTGCGATTGTAAAAAATATACTCTTCCATCGCCCGGTAAGCCTGTTTGATCGTTTTTGGGAGCACTAGTTTATCCTTTCTTCGCCATAAAAAATCCCCTTTCAAGTAGACTGTTGAGAATATCATATCAATGTCCTCTTTTTTCGCTGTCTACTTGCAGGGGATAATACCACCTTGGGAAAATGGCGAACAGGTGATTTTTTAAGGAAATAAACAGTCCTAGTCAATATAGATTGCGGACTCTTTTGGATATTACTATGCTCTTCCCATCCGGTGAATGGCTTGGTCAGCGCTATTTTAGTCTTTCGCTAGTGGTGATGCTTGTTGGTTATAGCCGATTTGTAAGCGCTTTTTGGCAAATGCGAAATAAGAAATCATCACTACGGCCGTGATTAAGAGCGTCAAAAGTAATTGGGAAACCATGGATTTGATAAATAACATGGAGATAAGTATTACTAATAAAACCAAGATAGTCAAATAGGTTAGATACGGGAATAACCACATTTTTATCTTTAATGCTTCAGGGTTGTTCTGTTCAAGTTTTTTCCGCATACGCAATTGTGAAACCGCAATAACTAAATATACAAGCAGGGCAATAGCTCCCGAGGAGTTAACGAGAAATAGAAACACTTTATCTGGGGAAATGTAATTCATGATCACTGCGATGTACCCAAAGAATGTGCTGGCAATAACAGCTTGAGCTGGCACACCGTTTTTGTTTAGCTTGAGGAATCGTTTTGGCGCTTCTCCTTTTTCCGCTAAGGAATAAAGCATTCTTGAAGTAGTATATAGCCCTGAATTTAGACAAGATAATACGGCTGTTAATACGATAAAATTCATGATTTGTGCGGCGGCTGGGATGCCAATGTGCTCTAACACCGCAACAAAGGGGCTTTTTAAAACGTTTGCCGAGTTCCAAGGCAACAAAGTGACTACTACAGCGATCGATCCAATATAAAAAACTAGGATTCTCCACAGGACAGACTTAATCGCTCTAGATACTGCTTTCTGCGGTTCAGCGGATTCTCCGGCGGCAATCGTAACGATTTCTGTTCCAACAAAGGAAAAAATAACAACGACAATTCCTAAAAGGATGGAACTGATGCCATTCGGCATAAATCCACCATTTCCAATTAGATTTTTCAACCCAATTGGGCTGCTGTTTGGATAAAGTCCAAATATGAAAGCGCCCCCGATCATTAAAAACAAAATGATGCTCGCTACTTTAATTAACGCAAACCAATATTCAAATTCCCCATATGATTTAACCGACCAAATATTTGTAAGCGTTAACAATATGGTAAGAATTAAACTTAACAGCCATATTGGAATACTATTAAACCAATATTGAATGATAGCAGCACCGGCATTTGCTTCGATAGCAATAACGATTACCCAGAAGAACCAATATAACCATCCGATGGTAAATCCGGCCCAAGGTCCAATGGCATCGTGTGCATATGCCGAAAAAGAGCCGCTAGTAGGATTAGCTGCAGCCATTTCTCCTAACATTCTCATCACAAGAACTACTAAGCATCCGGCTAATGCATAGGAAACAATGGCCCCAGGGCCTGTAGAATGGATGACGGCTCCGCTTCCCACAAAAAGACCTGCACCGATGACCCCAGCTATTGCGATCATTGTCATGTGGCGTTCCTTTAATCCCTTTTGTAGACCCGTGTTCTGTCTTGCCAAAAAAATCCCCTCCTTGTAAATAGTTTGTTACAAAATTATCTGAATAATTAGATAAATACTATTATACCTTAGTTTATTTAGAAAGCGGTTACATATCACTACACAAAATGTAAACAAAAATAGGCTATCTATTTGACGATTTGTAAAATACTAAATGATATTGGTTTGAGGATGTTAGAAAAATGGGGATATGCAAGTTAAATAACAAGTAGTAAATCATGGGTTTGGAAAAATTTCTCCAAGCCTATTTTTGATGTGAATGGTTAGTTTGTTCATTGTGAATATCTTGCGATTTAGTGTGTGTTTTTACCGTTTTTCACCTTATACGTGAACCTGTTCATGATGAACAACTCGTTTATTCGTTATATGAAGGGAAAAACAAGAATATATTGAATATTATCATTATATTTAAATTTTTTGTTGCACAAAGGAGTGATAGAAGAGTGTATGAAAACTCCTAAATTAACGGTTTCCGATATCTTGAAAAGGAAGCATTTTGAACATATCCAAATTGCAGCTGGGCATCAAGGTTTGAATCGCACGGTAAAATGGGTCATGTTTGGAAGTGACAAAAATTAATAAGCTATTGAGGGGAAAAGAACTGATCTTATCCACTGGAGTAGGATGGAGAGAAAATAAATCATTGTTTATATCTTTTGTGCAACAGCTAATTGAATGTGATGCATCCGGATTATGCATTGAAATGGGAACTTATGCTTCTTCCATTCCACAAGAGATTATTGATTTAGCCAACGAACACCGTTTTCCCATCATTCTCTTTCTTAAAGAAGTCCCATTCGTCGAAATCACCCAGGATATTCACACCTATTTAATTAACCAGCATTATCAAATCATCTCCAACCTAGAGTCCTATTCACAAGAATTGAACAAGAAATTGTTATCGATTGATCATTATGATGAGATTTTAAAATTTCTACATCATTATTTAGGTCATCAAGTCATTTTTAAGATAAATGGGAAAGAGGTAGAGTTAGTACCGAAATATGTGAAACCATCTAAAGAAGAACAGCAATTGTTTGATTCTGTGCTTCATCCACAGCAAAAGAAAGCCACTCAATCCATCCGAATCTTTGGTAATGAGTATGCGGAATTATCCATTGTTTCCATCGATAAAGAAATTAGTGAATTTGACCTTCTCATTTTAGATCGAACGGCTACTGCTCTTGCCCAGCATTTATTGCGGGATTTATATGTGGAGGAAAAAAAGCGGGCGCAAGAAAATGAATGGTTAAAGAGTTGGTTAGAAGGAGAGCATACGAGTGAAGCTATTTTTGACTATTTAACAGACCACGAAACAGAATTAAAACCAAAAGGTGGATTTGTAAGTATTTGTAGATTCAAATCATCCAAACAGTACTCAAACTTAGACATTACTTATTTCAAATTATTGTTTCGAACTATTTTTGAACAACAGGGATTCTCCACATTTCCTGTTGATTTTCGTAATAGCGTTGTGTTTATTATGGTGAATAAGCGTGACATAAAAACATGGAAAAATCGCATGAAGATAGGAATTAAATATTTGATGGAATCTGATTTTGCGAATAAGAAAAGAATACCGAACTTCCTTATAGGAGTTGGGAAGTTTGTGGAAAACATCTCTCAGATGGACAAAAGCTATCAAACTGCTTTAGAAACCATTAAAATTCAAAATCAACTGGGAGAAAAAGCAAATAGCTATTTTTACGAGGACTTACATATATATCGTATTATTTCGCTTATTCATAAATATAGCGACTTGCATGAGGTGGTAATGGAATATTTGGAACCTGTTATTCAATATGACAAAAAGTATAATGGAAAGTTGATGGAAACATTAAAGGTTTATTTGGCATGCAACGGCTCGAAAAAAGAAACGGCCAAAAGATTGTTTGTGGTTAGACAAACACTTTATCATCGCATCCAAAAATTGAAAAAATTATTGGGCGACGATTTTATGAATCCGGAAAAACGGTTAGCTATTGAATTTATGATCAAAGCATACGAGTATTTAATGT
Source organism: Geobacillus sp. CX412 (assembly GCF_027942335.1). Taxonomy (NCBI): domain Bacteria; kingdom Bacillati; phylum Bacillota; class Bacilli; order Caryophanales; family Anoxybacillaceae; genus Geobacillus; species Geobacillus sp. CX412. Next base: position 2,160,382 of record NZ_CP103461.1, on the reverse strand, counting down.
CAAATGACGAGTCCCAATATGTACAAAATCATAAGTAAAACTCTTCTACAAAGTAGAGGAGTTTTATTTTTTATGTATATAACATGGTTATCGTTTGGCAAAGGCACTCTGGTCATATTGTGGAATGAACATAGTTATAATTTTTACGTTTTGTCTAATGAAGGATATGAAAAATTAAGAGATAATTTTGTTAAAGTTAAATAATTTAAAATAGTCTAACAAAGAAAGGGGGCTTTATGATGGCGGTGACAAAGAAGGAAACAACTATTTTGAAAAACTTTATTAATGGACAGTGGGTGGAATCAAGCGGGACAGAGACGTTGGAAGTGCCAAATCCGGCGACAGGGGAAGTATTGGCGCGGGTTCCGATTTCGACGAAGGAAGATGTAGACAGAGCTGTCCAAGCGGCCAAAAAAGCATTTGAAACATGGAAAAATACGCCGGTGCCTAAGCGGGCGCGGATTATGTTTACCTTCCATCATTTATTGAATGAGCATCACGAAGAATTAGCAAAACTCGTCGTTCAAGAGAACGGAAAAGCCTATAAAGAAGCGTATGGTGAGATTCAAAGGGGAATTGAGTGCGTGGAATTTGCCGCGGGCGCTCCAACATTATTGATGGGGGAGTCGCTATCGGGAATTGCCGAAGGTATTGATTCGGAAATGTTCCGTTATCCTTTAGGAGTAGTCGCAGGAATTACGCCATTTAATTTTCCGATGATGGTTCCTCTCTGGATGTTTCCGTTGGCGATTGTTTGCGGGAATACGTTTGTATTAAAGCCATCTGAAAGAACACCAATTTTAGCCAATAAACTGGCTGAGTTGTTTACAAAAGCTGGGGCGCCAGAAGGAGTGCTCAATATCGTTCATGGGGCGCATGATGTCGTTAATGCCCTCATCGATCATGAGGATATTAAAGCAATTTCCTTTGTTGGTTCCCAGCCTGTCGCCAAGTATGTATATGAACGTGCAGCCGCACAAGGCAAACGCGTACAAGCGCTTTCCGGGGCGAAAAACCATCATATCGTTATGCCTGATGCGGATATAGAGACAGCGGTGCAGCACGTGATTAGTTCCGCTTTCGGAAGTGCGGGGCAGCGTTGCATGGCGTGCAGCGCGGTGGTTATTGTCGGCGACAATGAGCAGTTTGTAAAACTATTAAAGCAAAAGGCAGATGAGCTCGTTATTGGAAATGGCATGGATCCGGAAGTACTTTTAACCCCAGTTATTCGTCAATCCCATCGTGAAAAAGTATTAGGCTACATTCAAAAGGGCATTGAAGAAGGGGCAGTGCTCCTTCGGGACGGGCGCAAAGAAATGAATGAAATACCAGAAGGGAACTTCCTTGGTCCAACGATTTTTGATCACGTCACCCCAGATATGACGATTGCTAAAGAAGAGATCTTTGGTCCTGTTCTTAGCTTGCTGCGTGCCAAAGACTTGGACGAAGCGCTTGAATATATTCGTAAATCTCGATACGGAAATGGTGCGACCATTTATACGAAAGATGCGAAAGCTGTACGCAAATTCCGTGAAGAAGCGGATGCGGGAATGTTAGGAATCAATGTAGGTGTACCGGCAACGATGGCGTTCTTCCCGTTCTCCGGATGGAAAGATTCGTTTTATGGCGACCTCCATGTAAATGGAAAAGATGGCGTAAACTTCTATACACGCAAAAAAATGATTACTTCTCGATTCGATTTTTAACAATCTTCATTAAGCTGGGCAAAAAGAGATTTGCTCGTTCGGCAAGAATATGGCTCAATAATCCCTCCGCTTTTGAAACAAAGCCAAGCGGAAGGGAGTTCACTTTACAATAGAAAGAAGGGAAGAGAAATGGTTCAGGTTCATCAAAGCCAGCAATGGCTTGCGAAAGATAGTCAATATATATGGCATTCGATGAAGCCGTATAATCCTGATGCGACGCTAGTGGTGACAGAAGCGAAAGGTTGTTGGGTTACCGACCATACAGGAAAAAAATATTTGGATGCGATGGCAGGATTATGGTGCGTGAATGTGGGATATGGGCGTGAGGAATTAGCGAAAGCAGCTTACGAACAGCTAAAAAAGCTTGGGTATTTTCCGCTTACCCAAAGCCATGTACCGGCTATTCAGCTTGGGGAGAAATTAAATGAGCTGTTAGGAGACGAATATGTCATTTTCTTTTCCAACAGCGGCTCCGAAGCTAATGAGACTGCATTTAAAATCGCGAGGCAATATCATCAGCAAAGAGGAGAGTATAACCGATATAAAATTATTTCCCGGTATCGAGCGTACCATGGAAATTCGATGGGAGCTCTTGCCGCAACGGGTCAGGCACAGCGGAAATATAAATATGAACCGCTTGCGCCTGGGTTTATTCATGTTCCGCCTCCAGACAGCTATCGTGACAATGATCAAGCGGAAAATCCGCGAGATTTACGGTCCGTCAAAGTAATTGACGATGTGATGACATGGGAGTTGAGCGAAACGATTGCGGCGGTAATCATGGAACCGATTATCACTGGAGGAGGAGTACTAATACCGCCGGAAGGATATATGAAAGCCGTAAAAGAAGTGTGCGAAAAACACGGCGCCTTGTTGATTGTAGATGAAGTGATTTGTGGATTTGGACGTACAGGCAAACCGTTTGGATTCATGAACTATGGGGTAAAGCCAGATATTATTACGATGGCAAAAGGAATTACAAGCGCGTACTTGCCATTATCGGCGACCGCTGTGAGAAAAGAGATTTATGAGGCGTTTAAAGGAACAGAAGAATATGACTATTTCCGTCATGTCAACACGTTTGGCGGCCATCCTGCCGCATGCGCTTTAGCATTGAAAAATATTGAAATTATGGAAAGAGAAAATTTATTTGAGCGTTCGAAGGAAGTAGGCGACCGGCTGCTAAATGAATTAAAAAATAAACTGCAAGACCACCCTTACGTTGGCGATGTGCGCGGGAAAGGTTTGCTAATTGGAATTGAACTAGTAGCCGACAAAAACACGAAAGAGCCTCTTGATGTTTCGCTTGTTAATAAAGTGGTTGGTATTTGTAAAGAAAACGGTCTTATTATTGGCAAAAACGGTGCGACAGTTGCTGGATACAACAACGTGCTAACATTATCTCCACCGCTGAATATTGAGGACAAAGATCTCCTATTCTTAATAAATACGTTAACAGATGCATTATGGGAAATTAAATAAGGGGTCTTTATCATTTTCTGTGATTTCTACATGTACTTGGCATATTATTCACCAATAAACTTGTCTGTAGCGGTTAAGACGTCGACAGTGATGTGAAGTTGTTTCTGTTTCGGTTTTTTCAATTATCGTATGCTATAACCGTATGATGATGCGCATAATGTTTAGGCTGATTGTGGAATAACGAACGCCCCCATCTGTCGGTGATGGGGGCAATTTTATTGTGGAGAGAACATGAAAGCTGCGTTACAGCTGGGGAGGTTACTGTTGCTGGGAGAGCTTGCGGATTTTTCGGTCATGTTGGGCGATTTTGGCTGAGTAGAAATCGACGGTTTCTTGTGTTTCGATAAGTTCAATACGCAAGTTGTCGATTTTTGTTTCTAAGCGGTTAAATCGTTCGTTCATTTCATTTTCTAGCTTTTCGATTCTGCTTTCCAACCAGTCGTTCATCTCTTGTATCCGCTCGTCCATTTCCGCACACTTTTTTTAAATTCACCATTCATCACTTCGACTTTTTTGTCTATTGTTTCGATTTTTTCGTTTAATGCAGTGATTTGCGAGCAAAAGTCAGAAGCATGTAGATCGAGCGCCTTTAAAATTTCTTTTAACATCGTTTGTTGTTCCATCTCTTTCACCTCTTCCCTAAACAGTATAACCGGATCATATAAACAAGAAAAGACAAACGGAGAGAAAAAGTGTAGGGCAGAATCCTAAATGCTTCTGCCTTGTATTCATTTGACGACATTCGATACCATGTTTTTACAAAAATTGATAGAATCAGATTAACTAAGTCTTTCTACCTATGACAAAGGGCGGATCGGATGAGGGCGAATCTTTTTTATACACTGCTTCTTTTATGTTTGTTTGCCTTATTGGCAAGATGGATCAAGGAAAAAGAAGCGGAATGGATTGGATCGCATGGAGAATATATTCAGGGAGATTCAATGAGAAAGCAGGTGATTTTTTGCATGCGGAAGAAATAAAATTGCTTATTTCTAACATGTTGATCGAAGTGATCGAAACATACATTCCTCATAAATGGGTGGATACTGTTGAGCCATTCATGAATCGATATAATGGCAGAATCAGTTATGATTATTCTGGGGAAGTAAAAGAAATGACACAAGAGGAGTTTAAGGAAATACTTTTGACATTAGGGAAAAGTGAGATGCCACTTTTTTATTTACCTCTCCTCGATGAGTTGTTGAGCAACATTTATATTGATCAATGGGTTCCAACATATGTATCAAACTACGGGAAGCATTGGGTAAGCTATAAAGATTTGCTAGAAGAAAAGTTTAGAGAATAGAAACATGCGAATTTTGAATTGTATGATGAAGATGGGAACGAGTTGAATGAAGAGTTGGAAGAAAAACTGGACGAAATATTTTATGAGTTTTTAGAAAATACTTCGCATGAAATTTATGCACAAAAAATATTAAAATCGATTCGCTAAATGCTTGTCCTGTCACGCTTTGAAGAAAGAGGAAAGGGAAAAGAAACAGCGGGCAGGATGTAAAGGTATTACCTCCTACAAGTAGACGGTCAAAAAGACATTGTGATGTTTTTGAGCGTCTGCTTGGGAGGCGATTTTTTTCGATTGTCATCATATATGCACGCACCGATTGTAACGAAAAAAGAATAATATTTGGCACCATGATATAATGGAAACAAAAAGCAAATGGAGTGAAGGCGCGGTGAAAACTCCAGAGTTTCCAAATCACAACTACACGTATGAAGATTATCTGAAATGGGACGGACAATGGGAATTGATTGACGGTGTGCCATATAGTATGGCTCCTTCTCCTTCGTTTACCCATCAATATATCATCGGTGAGCTTTATGCGGCGTTGCGGGATTATTTTCAACAACAAGGATGCATAGTGGTCATGGCACCGTTTGATGTCATATTCGCTTCAAATCTTGATGACAAATCTGTGAAAAATGTGGTGCAGCCCGATATTTCCGTTATTTGTGATCGAGAGAAAATCACAGAAAAGGGATGCGTAGGCGCACCTGACTTAATCGTAGAGGTGTTGTCTCCGAGTACGGCGTTAAAAGACCGAAATGAAAAATACAAATTATATCAACGGTTTGAAGTAAAAGAATACTGGATGGTTGACCCGCTGCATCGAACTATCGAGGTGTACGGATGGCATAACGGAGTATATGAAAAAAGGGAAGTATTTGGAGAACAAGATGTGCTAGTTTCTTTTCTGCATCCAGACTTAAGGATTTGCCTAAAAGATGTGTTTCAACGGTTATAATAAACACATATATGCGCACATGTTTAGAACGGCTGTGAAAACAAACACCCCCATCTGTTTGGCGATGGGGGCAATTTCATCGTGGAGAGAACGTTACGGATGGAGAGGTTATTGTTGCTGGGAGAGCTTGCGGATTTTTCGGTCATGTTGGGCGATTTTGGCTGAGTGGAAATCGACGGTTTCTTGTGTTTCGATAAGTTCAATGCGCAAGTTGTCGATTTTTGTTTCTAATCGATTAAATCGTTCGTTCATTTCCGCAAACTTGCTTTTAAATTCATCATTCATTGCTTCGACTTTTTTATCTATTGCTTCGATTTTTTTGTCTAATGCAGCGATTTGTGAGCGAAAGTCAGATGCATACAGATCGAGTGCTTTTAAAATTTCTTTTAACATCGTTTGTTGTTCCACGTCATTCACCTCCTCACTAAACAGTATAACCCGATCATATAGACAAGAAAAGACAAAAAGGTGTAGGCAGAAGCCTAATGCATCTGTCTTTTTGTTACTATCCCCTATAAGTAGACAGCAAAAAAGACATTGGATATGATGTTCTTGAGCGTCTGCTTTTATGGAGAAGAAAAGATCAAATTTTTTTATTTGTCTAAAAGACACGTCTCAACAGTTATAATATGATTGTTGCGTATTTAATGGATGCTTCTTATTTTTTAAAAATGATGATAAGGAGAAAAGAAATGAAAGTTGGAAGAAACGATCCTTGCCCTTGTGGAAGCGGGAAAAAGTATAAAAAGTGTTGTATGAAAAAGGATGCTGTTGTAGAAATCCGAAAAGTGAGGGAGGAGCGCTTTTTTCAATTAAAAAATGAGTTATCGGAAGAAATTTACCAATTTTTAGAGCGGTCGTTGCCTTTTTCGGAAAAACTGCGCGCGGAAACAGTGTTCGATCAAAAAATAAACTCAACACAAAATGGTGATATGTTTGGACCTTTGTTTCGTCTTTGGTATTTATTTTTCCATCGATTTGACAACGGATTGCGCGGAGTCGAATGGTTTTATCAAGAGAAAAAAACTGGTTTAAAGGCGGAGAAAGCGCGATTGCTTGAAACATGGGTATCACTTGTCCCACGCCTTATTCAAATTGTAGATATGGATGACAATGGAATAACGGTGGAAGATGCGTTTACGCACGAACGATTTCATATGCCGTTTTGTGAAACGATGAGTAAGCCTATTCCGTGGGGAGGAACGTTTTGTCTGCTTGAGCCATTCGGCGAAGGTTATTATGTTCATGGTGTGGCAATTATTGAAGGACCACGTGGAGTCAAGCGCGCATATGCAAAGATCAACGAATTGATGTCAGAAACGAGACAATCATATGAACAAATCGCGATGACCTGCTTTTTAGAAATTGTGAATGAATTAATGGATCCGTATGATTTTCGGCATCGCGAAATGACAAAAATTGATGAAGTGACATTGCATTATGAAGTGGATGATGGAAAAAAGCTGGTTCATTCTTTAGAAAAACAAGACGTCGTTATCGTGGATGAACAGAAAGGAAAAATAACAAAGTTAAGTTTTGCCGGCAAACAGTATATATATGAGGACAATCTAGCTTCAAGTCCGGTGTATATGCGCGAAGTGTTAGGATTTATAGAAATCAATAAACACCACCTAAAGTTTGTGACTTTTTTGCCAGATGCGGTGGAATCATTTATAAAAGTGATGGAGAAAGCGGGATCTGTTGCCCGTTTTATCAAAAAAACGGTACGCAAATTGGACGCGCCGAAAAACGTCGAATTTCGCTCTTATGCGATGCAGTTAGGAGAAAATGTACCGCTTTATTTTGGCGCACTGGCGAATCAGACGCTAGATATTTATCAGTCATTGCACACTCCGCAAGAGGAATGGGACGGGAAAACCGTGATGCAAATGGTGGAACAAGGGAAAAAAGAAGAAGTCGAGCGATGGCTGCAAGAACGCGAGTATATTAGTTTTATGAACGCCGAGCGTCTAGAATGTCCGGTTACGGTTGATTTTAATACGATTCGCCGGAAGTTTGGTCTTCCTTTATCTCCATTTGTCACGTTAGGGGAAAAACGACAAACGCGATTGCTGGAGAAGCAGCGAACAGACGAAATGGAACAATACGAGCAATATGACATGCCGCTTGAATGGATGGATTCTTTCTTTGGTAAAGATATAGCGGAGTTTTTTATCGAAAAAACGAGAGGAAAATCAGAAGCGACGGTATCGAAATATCGGACAGGGCTATCCATTATCGCCCAATATTTGTTACAGTCTCGTCTTTCGTCATGGACAAGCATCACAAAAGACCATTGGCAGCAATGCATCGTTTATCATTATTTAGAAATGAACGGTGATGCGAGCATCAATCAAGCGAAGTCGTTTTTCAGCACGGTAAAAGCGTTGGCAAAGTGGATTGACGCGCGATATGGAACGAATCATGATAAAACGGTTCGATCCATCATCCAGACGGTGGAAGAAGAGATATATGACGCGATTCGTTTGCTTGATTTATACGTTCCGTATACAACGAGAAAATACCATTATTGGTTACAGAAAATAGAAAGAGATGTAGTTGAAAACACACTAGCGAACTATCAAGTAAGCGGCCTGTTTCAAATCATCGATATTTCCGCTGCGACGATGAAATGTAAACATACAGAAAGCGGAAAGCAATATACGATATCCGTCACTTCATTTGTTCGTTCTTATGCGAAAATAGGGATGATCATTCGCGGAAACATTGTCAAAACGGCAAACTCTGGCCGTTGGAAATTCATCTATGTGTCACGGGTGTTCCCAAAAGAGGCGGGGCAGTATTTGAGTTGAAAATGGAGTTTGCTTCAAGAATAGAAAAGATTGCTTAGTTGGTTGACGGACAGTGATAGGCACTGTCCGTCTTTTTCCAATCAATAGAGAGCCGTCGATGCAATTGGAATGGAGCGGCTCTCTTTTCATGTGAGATTGATAGGGGGTGCGTGTTTTAAATTGTTATTCCAAACTATCGCGATATTGATCTCGGATTAATGTCGTAAGGCCAATATTGTCTAAATAACGGACAGGACATAGGAATGTGACAGTGACGACTCCTGGGTGTCTGCCGATTTCGATCGCGCCGGTGATCGTTGCGCGGTTCATCACTTCAGGGACGGAAATGCCTAACACATTCGCCGCTCTTTGTAATCCGTTTTCCGTCGCTTCATTCAAGTTTGCGCCTGTTCCGATAAAGGAAATCGGAAGGGATTCTTCTAGCTTTTTCACGCCCCATGTTTGTGCGAGGTCAAGCGCAATTTCTTTTTCTTTTTTCGTTATTGGCTTTGCTAGATATGGAAGGTCTTCTTCGACAGGGAGAAGGATCGGACCTTCAATCGTTAAACCTTTAATCACTTTTACTTGAAGCGTGACGATACCAGCTACATCTGTTGTATGTCCCGCGATTTCCCCATCTCCTTGCATGGCGTGCATATCCCCGAGATAAACGCCGCCGCCCGGCACTTTCACAGGGCAGATTAAGACGGCACCTTCCCGCACGCGATTAATATCCATATGTCCGTCTGTGCGGTCTTCGAGCTGCTCTTTTGTGATCCCGTATTCATGCGGGGCATCAACGAGAAACTGCCCGAAGTCCCCCGCGTTGTGCGAGTCTGGAAATGGGCGTGCCGGCGTTGTGCCAAGTTGTCCAAGGAAAGGTCGAAGTCTAGCGACAGTTCCGACTAAATCGTGAGGTGCAAAAGTGACGATCGGGTTTTGCACCGAGTTGTCAGGGGTCGCCATGTAATAGCGCCCTTGTTGGGCGATATGTTCTGCCGCTTCTTTATGCAGTGTGATGCCGACTTTTTTATTGGAATCAAATGCCATCGTATAACCGTTTGTAAACACAAAAGGAGTGACGTCCGCGCCGCAATTGGCGCAACGAATTGCTTCTTGGCCTATTCCTTCTATTTTTGTCTCTGGATACATCGTTCCGCATTTAGGACATTTCACGGCGACAAATGGGTCTCCTACAAATCTTCCTTCCATCGGCTTATCATTTCCGGAGGACGTAGCAATGGAAGTGACGCGGATCGATTTAATTTTGATCGCGATCGCGTCTCCCACTTCTGCGCCTTCTACGAAAACAGGTTTCGTGACTTCGTGGCCGCCGCGAATACAAGGGGTGATCATCGGTCCCCAGCAGCCAGGGGCCGTATTAGCCACAATATATCCGCCATCTTGCACAGGACCTAGCATTTCACCGTTAGGATCTAAAATTCCGTTCGTGAACTCGTTGACAAATACGGTTTGTTTTGCTTCCATCGCTTTCCTTTCCTTTCATGATAAAATATTTTCTATGCAAATTATAAGAGATGATAGAAAACGGTTTCAAACAAACAGCTTGATAATTCTAACTTAATAGATTGTCTAATTGGAAATTATCAAAAAATATAATATTATGAATATTGTTAATTTTATGTATAATATTGTATAATTCAATTTTAGAAGGGAGGAAATGGAAAAGAAGTGAATTTTCTTGACCATATTATTCGTTTTACTGGTCCGTTCAATTTGACGGGCTTGCCAGCTGTAACGGTACCGTGCGGTTTTGCGCAAGGTCTTCCTATAGGCATGCAAATAGTCGGTCCGGCCTTCCAAGAAGGAAAAATATTAAACATTGCCGACGTGTTTGAAAAGTTGCATCCAGAGTTAAAACAAAACCCGATTGTTCTTAAACAGTAAGAAAACGGCCTTCCCTTTCCGATGGGAGAGGGGAGGTTTTTATGTATGGATGGATATCCCCGAATAACGTGAAGTAGGGGTAATGCAACACGACTTGGACAACAAAAATATTTTGACCAGCAGGAATAATTTTGTTATCGTTAAGACAAGAATATGGAAAAATTTTGAGGGGGATGTCTTGTGAGCGAATTCAAAGCGTTAGTAGTAAATAAAACCGAAACAGATTTTACCGTCAATGTACAAACTGTTTCCATGGATGACCTTCCAGAAGGGGATGTCTTGATCAAGGTCCAATATTCCAGCGTCAATTATAAAGACGGATTGGCGTCCATTCCTGATGGAAAAATTGTAAAAACATATCCGTTTATCCCGGGGATTGATTTAGCTGGTATTGTTGTTTCTTCGGATGATCCGCGTTTTAAAGAAGGAGACGAAGTCATCGCAACTGGCTATGAAATTGGTGTGACGCATTACGGAGGGTACAGTGAATACGCCCGTATTCCTGGAGATTGGATTGTTCCGCTTCCAAAAGGATTGACATTAAAAGAGGCAATGGCTTTAGGAACAGCTGGCTTTACGGCGGCACTATCGATTCACCGCTTGGAGGAAAACGGCCTGTCCCCGGAAAAAGGGAAAGTGCTTGTCACTGGGGCAACCGGCGGTGTCGGTAGTTTGGCGGTTTCGATGCTGGCAAAACGGGGCTATGAAGTGGTCGCAAGCACTGGCAAAGAAACAGAGCATGAATATTTGCGCGAGCTTGGCGCGAAAGAAATTCTTTCCCGAGAAGATGTATGTGCCGAGAAGATCCGCCCGTTAGATAAACAACAATGGGCAGCGGCGGTGGACCCTGTCGGCGGGAGAACACTTGCGACTGTTTTAAGCCGCATCCAATATAATGGCGCCGTGGCAGTCAGCGGGCTGACAGGCGGCACGGACGTTCCAACAACCGTTTTCCCATTTATTCTTCGCGGTGTAAGTTTATTAGGCATTGATTCGGTCTATTGCCCAATGGAGTTAAGAAAACAAATTTGGGAACGAATGGCCAGCGATTTAAAACCGGATAAACTATTAGAATCGATTGCGCAGGAAGTTACTCTCGAACAGCTTCCTGAGGCGTTATCGAATATTTTAAAAGGCAAACTACGCGGAAGAACGGTGGTAAAGCTTTCATAATACATCGGCATCAATCAGGAGGAGAATATGTTTCTGTTATCCCCATCCCGAGAATTCGGGTATGGGGTTTTTATTTTGGGTGAATGAATAAGTCAAACTACTAGAAAAAGTGATAGATGGCTTACCTAGAATTGCTGACGAAGAATATGATCCGTTCAGACCGCTTGACCTAACATAAGGGTTTAGTCTGATGTATCTTATTTTTCAATTCCTTTTATAATCTTACATTCTCGTTTTGCTTTTATGTATTCTTATTAAACTATGTAGTAAATACTTCGTTTTCTAAAAAAACACTATTAAAAATAAGCATTTTCATAACTCCTTTGTTCGCTGAGTTTTATGAACGTTCCAAACAGGATAAAACATCGATTTCATTGTGCGATTTTGACATACAAAATTTAGAAATAATAGTCAGTATTTATGGTAGAATGTAAGAAGATAGAAATGATCCAATCATACAACAGGGGGAGAGAATGATGAAAAAACTAATTAACGACCCAAATCAGGTTGTCAATGATATGTTGGAAGGAATGGTTGCCGCTTATCGTGATCGGTTGAGAAGGCTGCCGGGTACGAATGTGATTGTGAGAAACGATGCCCCAGTAAAAGGAAAGGTCGGAATCGTGAGCGGCGGCGGCAGCGGACATGAGCCGGCGCATGCCGGCTATGTCGGCAAAGGAATGTTAGATGCGGCGGTATGCGGGGAAGTGTTTACTTCTCCGACGCCTGACCAGGTGCTTGAGGCGATCAAAGCGGTCGATAGCGGAAAAGGCGTATTGCTTATTATCAAAAATTATACGGGAGACGTCATGAATTTTGAAATGGCCGCAGAGTTGGCGGAAGCAGAAGGAATTCGTGTCGCGAAAGTCATTGTAAATGACGACGTAGCGGTGGAAGATAGCACGTTTACAACAGGACGGCGCGGCATTGCGGGAACGGTGTTTGTTCATAAAATCGCAGGGGCGCTGGCGGAGCGCGGCGCATCGCTTGAAGAAGTCGAGGCGGCGGCGAAAAAGGTGGTGCAAAATGTTCGCTCCATGGGGATGGCACTTACTCCGTGCACCGTGCCGGCAGCGGGAAAACCTGGCTTTGAACTTGGCGAAAATGAAATCGAAGTCGGCATCGGCATTCACGGCGAACCGGGAATTGAAAAAACAACGATCAAAACAGCGGACGAAATTGCGGAAACGCTGCTAGACAAAATTTTCGATGACATGAAACTAGAAAAAGGCGATCGCGTCGCAGTGATGATTAACGGGCTTGGTGCGACACCGTTAATGGAGCTATATATTGTGAATAAAAAAGTATCAGAAATGTTGAAGGAAAAACAAATTCACGTCCATGAAACATTTGTCGGAGAATATATGACCTCGCTGGAAATGGCCGGCTGTTCCATATCGCTGTTAAAATTGGATGATTCCTTGATCGAATTGCTAGATGCGCCTGCGGATACGATTGCGTTGAAAAAATAAAAGGGAGAGGAGAAATCATTATGGCGTTTGATATGGAACAGGCAAAACGATGGATTAGCATCGCAAACGATAAAATTCAGCAACAAAAACAATATTTAACGGAGCTCGATCAAGCAATCGGCGATGGCGACCATGGGCTAAATATGGCGCGGGGATTTCAAGAAGTAGTTGAAAAAATCAGTTCTGCCAATTACGAAGATCTCGGTTCGCTTTTCAAAGATGTAAGCATGACGTTAATCGCGAAAGTAGGCGGAGCGTCGGGACCGTTATACGGCACTGCATTTTTGAAAATGTCATTGGCGCTAAACGGGAAAAAGGAAGCGGATGATAAAGAGCTGATCGCAGCGTTAGAGGCGGCGCTGGGCGGAATTAAAGCACGAGGAAAAGCTAGTGTTGGAGAGAAGACAATGATCGATGTGTGGGAGCCGGTCATAGAGTTGTTGCGGGAGAAAGGAAGCATGCGAGCGAAAGAAGCAGCACTGCTTGCGAAAGAAAAAATGGAACATACAAAAGAACTCGAGGCGAAAAAAGGTCGAGCCGCTTATTTAGGAAAGCGGTCGGTTGGCCACATCGATCCAGGTTCCGCTTCTTCGTATTTATTGTTTGCCGCTTTAGCGGAAGTGCTCGAGGGATAAAGGAGAGATCATTCATGAAGTATGTCAGCCTTGTATTAATTTCGCACAGCGAGGAAATTGTAAGCGGTTTAAAGAAATTATTAAATCAAGTCCAACCCGATGTCAACATCGCAGTTGCCGGTGGAAACGATGGGGAGATCGGGACGAACGCTTTCCGCATCAAAGAAGCGATTGAATCCGTCTATTCGGAAAAAGGGGTTGTCATTCTGTTTGACCTTGGCAGCGCTTTGATGAACGCGGAATTGGCGATCGAGATGCTCGAGAAAACAGATCATATCGCCATTGCCGATGCTCCGTTGGTGGAAGGAGCGTATATCGCCGCGGTGGAAGCGGGATTGGGAAAATCGCTCGATGAAATCGTCCGGGTGTGCGAACAGGCGAAACAGATGGTGAAAGTGGCGCGTTCATAGGCTGAATGAGCAAACTATGGCAATAATGGAAAGCAGAAACATGAAGAAATATTGATAGAAAATCCCCGGAATCACAATGATTTCCGGGGATTTTATTTGCTTGACCGCGAAAAAATTTTGCTGCTGCCGATGTTGGTACATTTTCTTTTTCAGATGGTTCTGTTAAATGTTAATGTTGATAAATTGGATAAAATTAAGGGAAACCCAATCTAGAAGGGTTTTCTCTCTCTTATTAAACTTGCCCACTTGTTACTCAAATAAGTTAATGTGTATTAAAATATCTATTCTTTAACTACTACTTTGTAATTTTGAAGTTGTTTTGCAATATTTACTATCGAGCCATATTCCTCTAATCTTCCTTACTATAATTATCTGGGTAAAAGTAAACATTCGTCATCAAGTTCACCTTCTTTTATTATAAAAAAGCTGGACAATGTTTTTTATTGATACCGCTCCAACTGGGCGAAAAAGTCTTTCACAAACCGATAAAACACTTTGACCGACGGCGCCAGTTCGTGATGGTCAGAGATGATAATGCCAACGTTTCGTTTGACTTGCGGCATTTCGATTGACACTTTTACCGCGAAGCGGGGCACCGTTTCATAAAAGGCGCTTTCCGGAAGAAGAGTGACGCCAATCCCCGCGGAGACGAGACCTTTAATTGCGTCTAAATCTTCGCCTTCCGATGAGATGATCGGGGAAAATCCTGCTTGCTGGCAGGCATCGAGAACAATTTGATGCAAAATGTACCCTTCAGGAAATGTCACAAACGGTTCGTTGCGCAGTTCATTTAGTACTAAGCTGTCTCGTTTGGCAAGCGGATGATTGCTTGGAAGAAGGGCGGCAAACATTTCCGAAAACAAAATCTCCCCTTTAATGCCTGGCTCACCAGTTGGAACAGGTCCGAGAAACGCCAAATCGATTTCTCTTTTTTTCACCGCTTCGATTAAATATTTGTAAGCTCCTTGCCGCAAATGAAACGACACATTTGGATGCTCTTCTTTAAAAGCGGAGATGACCATCGGCATCGTATGGCTTGCTAGACTCGTTGGGAAGCCGATTCTGATCGTTCCACGCTCCGGGTCTAAATATTCTTCGATTTGCTGCTTGGCGTATTCAATTGCTTTCAACGCTGTCTCCACATGAGGTAAAAAGTGGCGGCCGACTGGGGTGAGTTTCACGTTTCGTCCTTCCCGTTCAAATAACTGTACGCCAAGTTCGGCCTCTAAATTAGCAATTTGCCGGCTGATGGCGGATTGTGCGACATGAAGAGCTTCCGCCGCTTCGGAAACGTGCTCCCGTTTGGCCACTTCTAAAAAATATTGAAGTTGTCTTAGCTCCATTTTCCTCACCTCCCTTCTATTAATCTCAAAATGTGATTGATTTAATCTAAATTATATATTGTTTATATTATTTTTGAAAACTACAATTATATACACAGAGCAAATGGAACGGGAGGGAAGCAAGATGAAACATTACGGGCTACCGAAAGCGCAAGGGCTTTATCATCCTGAATTTGAGCATGATGCGTGCGGTATCGGCTTTTACGCCCATTTAAAAGGAAAGCCGTCCCACGATATTATAAAAAAAGGTCTTCATATGCTTCGTCAGCTTGAACATCGCGGCGGGCAAGGAAGCGATCCAGAAACAGGCGATGGCGCGGGTATTATGGTACAAATTCCGCACGAATATTTCCAAGTGGCGTGCGGAAAAATGAAGCTTCCGCCAAAAGGGCGTTATGGCGTCGGCATGGTCTTTTTGCCGGAAGATGAGGAAAAACGATTGTATTATGAAAGAGAAATCAATAAAATCATCAAAAAAGAAGGACAGACGCTGTTAGGCTGGCGCACTGTGCCTGTAAATATCGAAAAACTCGGAAAACTCGCAAAACAAAGCAAGCCGTTTATCCGCCAAGTGTTTATCGCAGCAAGCGATGATATTCAAGACGAGCTTGCATTTGAACGAAAATTGTATGTCATTCGCAAACAGGCGGAAAAGCTTGTTCAAAATAATGAATGTTATTTCGCCAGCCTCTCAAGCCGGACGATTGTATATAAAGGATTGCTTACACCGGAACAATTGGATGAATTTTACGTCGATTTGCAGGACGAACGGTTTCAATCGGCGTTTGCCCTCGTTCACTCCCGCTTTAGTACAAACACATTCCCTAGCTGGGAAAGAGCGCATCCAAACCGCTATTTAATTCATAACGGCGAAATCAATACGCTAAGAGGAAACGTCAATTGGATGATGGCGCGGGAAAAGCAATTTGTATCTGAACTTTTCGGTGAGGATTTGCAAAAAATTACGCCGATTTTAGATATGAACGGCAGTGACTCATCCATTTTAGATAATGCGTTTGAATTTTTCGTCTTAGCCGGGAAAAAATTGGCTCATGCGGCGATGATGCTCATTCCGGAACCATGGTTCTGGGACGGCGAAATGGATGATGACAAAAAGGCGTTTTACGAATACCATAGCTGCTTAATGGAACCGTGGGACGGCCCAACGGCGATTTCGTTTACGGACGGCAGACAAATCGGCGCGATTTTAGACCGTAACGGTTTAAGGCCAGCGCGTTATTATGTGACAAAAGATGACTATATTATTTTCTCATCGGAAGTCGGTGTCATTGATGTAGATCCAAATAACGTGCTATATAAAGATCGCTTAAGCCCAGGGAAAATGCTTTTAGTCGATTTAGAGCAAGGCCGGATTATTTCTGATGAGGAAATTAAAGAAGAAATCGCTAAAGAAAAGCCGTACCGCAAATGGTTGAACGAAAAAATGATGACGTTAAACGATCTCGATATTCCAGAATATACGGAGCCGGTCAAAAATCTTGTCACATTGCAAAAAGCGTTCGGCTATACGTATGAAGATGTAGAAAAAACGATCATCGCGATGGTGAAAGAAGGAAAAGACCCGACAGGCGCGATGGGAATGGATGCGCCGCTTGCGGTGTTGTCAGACCGTCCGCAAAGCTTGTTTAACTATTTTAAACAGCTGTTTGCGCAAGTCACCAACCCGCCGATTGATGCGATTCGCGAATATATTGTGACATCGACGATGACGCTTCTTGGAAAAGAAGGAAATATTCTTCATCCGGATGCATCGGCCGCCCGCCGTATTCGCTTGGATACACCGATTCTTTCGAACGAAGAACTTGCTGCGTTAAAGTCGAACCCGTATCCTGAGTTTAAATGTGTGACGATTCCGACATTATTTACCGACGACTTGCAAAAAGCGCTTGATGAAATGTTTGAAAAAGCGGAAAAGGCGATGGAAAACGGCGCGGTGCTTCTTGTATTGTCTGACCGAGGCGTTGACGAACGTCATGTCGCCATTCCGACGCTTCTTGCCGCAAGTGCGCTTCATCAATATCTTGTACGAAAAGGAACGCGCACGAATGTAAGCATTATTGTCGAATGCGGCGAAGCGCGGGAAGTGCATCATTTTGCCGCTTTAATCGGATACGGCGCGGATGCGGTAAATCCGTATTTGGCGCTGGAGACGATTCGCAGCGCTGTGGAAAACGGAGTCATTTCGCTTTCCTATCATGAAGCGGTGAACAAATATAAAAAGGCGGTTACCGATGGCGTTGTCAAAGTCATGTCGAAAATGGGAATTTCGACGGTACAAAGCTACCGCGGTGCGCAAATTTTTGAAGCGGTCGGCATCGGTGAAGAAGTGATCGAACAATATTTCACAGGCATGGCATCCCAAATCGGCGGCATCGGTTTAGCGGAAATTGCTAAAGAAGCGAAAATGCGCCATGAAGCCGCATTCCAAACGACATACAAAGACGATACATTAGACCCAGGCAGCGAGCTGCAATGGAGACGAAACGGAGAACATCACGCATTCAATCCAAAGACGATTCATCTGCTTCAATGGGCGTGCCGGAAAAACGATTATGAGCTGTACAAACAATATTCGAAATTGGCGAATGAAGAGCGCATGACCTTTTTGCGAAATTTGTTTGAATTTGATGAAACGAGAACGCCGGTTCCGATTGAGGAAGTCGAGCCGGTTGAATCGATCGTGCGCCGCTTTAAAACAGGTGCGATGTCTTATGGTTCATTAAGCAAAGAAGCGCATGAAGCGCTCGCTATCGCAATGAACCGCATCGGAGGAAAAAGCAATAGCGGCGAGGGTGGAGAAGATCCGAGCCGTTATGTGCCAGATGAAAATGGGGATTTGCGCAGAAGCGCGATTAAGCAAATCGCTTCCGGCCGCTTTGGCGTCAAAAGCCATTATTTAGTCAACGCCGATGAATTGCAAATCAAAATGGCGCAAGGGGCAAAACCTGGCGAAGGCGGACAGCTGCCTGCCAATAAAGTGTATCCGTGGATCGGAAAAGTGCGCGGCTCTACGCCTGGAGTAGAATTGATTTCTCCTCCTCCGCATCATGATATTTATTCGATTGAAGATTTGGCGCAGCTTATTTACGATTTGAAAAATGCCAATAGAGATGCACGGATCAGCGTGAAACTTGTTTCCAAAGCAGGTGTCGGAACGATTGCGGCCGGCGTTGCGAAAGGAAATGCGGATGTTATTGTCATCAGCGGTTACGACGGCGGTACAGGAGCGTCGCCAAAAACGAGCATTAAGCATGCTGGGCTTCCGTGGGAGCTCGGTCTTGCGGAAACGCACCAAACGTTAATGTTAAATGGCTTGCGTGACCGTGTTGTGCTTGAAACAGACGGAAAATTAATGACTGGACGCGATGTTGTGATGGCCGCATTGTTCGGCGCTGAAGAATTTGGTTTTGCGACAGCCCCGCTTGTTGTTTTAGGCTGTGTGATGATGCGGGCATGCCATCTTGATACATGTCCGGTTGGCGTGGCAACGCAAAATCCAGAGCTTCGCAAAAAGTTTATGGGAAAACCAGAACACGTGATCAACTTCATGTATTTCGTTGCCCAAGAAGTGCGTGAAATAATGGCACAGCTCGGTTTCCGCACCATCGATGAAATGGTCGGAAGAGTCGATGTCTTAAAAGTGAGCGAGCGTGCGAAAAAACATTGGAAAGCGAAGCATTTGGATTTGTCGCGCCTACTTTACCAAGTAGACGGTCCACGGACATTTGCTCGTCCGCAACAGCATAAAATCGAACAAACGATGGATTATAACGAAATTTTGCCGGCGGCAGTATCTGCGTTAGAGAAAAAAGAACAAGTCGAGCTTCATCTTCCTATTCGAAATGTTCATCGCACCGTCGGAGCGATTACGGGAAGCGAAATATCGAAACGATATGGAGAAGAAGGGCTTCCGGAAGATACGATTCGACTGCATTTCACAGGTTCTGCCGGACAAAGCTTTGCCGCTTTCGTTCCAAAAGGAATGACGATGACGCTTGTTGGCGATGCGAACGACTATGTCGGAAAAGGCCTTTCCGGCGGAAAAGTGATCGTCCGTCCGCCAGAAGAAGCGGAGTTTGCTTCTGCGGATAACGTCATTATCGGCAACGTCGCTTTCTATGGGGCGACGAGCGGAGAAGCATATATTCGCGGACGCGCCGGCGAACGGTTCTGCGTGCGGAACAGCGGCGTGAACGCTGTCGTTGAAGGCGTCGGCGATCACGGCTGTGAGTATATGACAGGAGGACGTGTCGTGATCCTTGGTTCCGTCGGGAAAAACTTTGCCGCAGGAATGTCCGGGGGAATCGCTTATGTGCTAACCGATGATGAAAACGAATGGCAAAGAACCGCGAATAAAGAATTAGTGTTGTTCGAACGTCTCGAAGAGGAAGAAGAGATCAATGAAGTGCGTCAAATGATTGAAAAACATTACCAATATACCGGAAGCATAAAAGCTTCTCACATTTTGGCGCATTGGGATGAATATGTCGGAAAGTTTGTGAAAGTCATTCCGAGAAACTACAAATTGATGATCGAAACAATTAAAGCGATGGAACAATCCGGGCTTTCTCAAGATGAGGCGATGATGGCTGCTTTTGAAGCGGTGGCCAAACAAAAAAAAGTTGCGGTAAACGAACCACTCGCATTACAAGCGGTCGCTAAATAAGCGATCGCTTCGCCATCGTTACTGATCACAACAGCATGTGATTTCAATTACGGGGAGAACCAATCCGACACGATGTGAAAACGTCCAGGAAGTCGAGCAGAACAAGCGTTGCGAAGGTGTAGAAAAAACTTTTTTAGAATCTGCCGATTTCTATCGTATAGAGGTTCAATGGAATGGTACGGAAATGGAGGGGAAAACGATCATGGGAAAAGCAACCGGCTTTATGGAATATGCACGCGAGGAAGAAACAAAACGTGACCCGCTTTCCCGTCTCGACGATTGGAAAGAATATGCGTTTCCGTTTTCCGATGAAACGCTCGCAAGACAAGGCGCCCGCTGTATGGATTGCGGGACTCCGTTTTGTCATATGGGACTGGAATTGAACGGGTTGACATCGGGCTGCCCGATTCATAATTTGATCCCGGAGTGGAACGATTTAGTCTACCGAGGCAGATGGAAAGAGGCGCTCGAGCGGTTGCTGAAAACGAACAACTTCCCAGAATTTACCGGAAGGGTTTGTCCGGCGCCTTGTGAAGGTTCCTGTACGGTAGCGATTTCCGACCCGGCTGTCGCCATCAAAGGAATCGAGAGGGCGATTATTGATAAAGGGTTTGCCGAAGGATGGATTCAGCCACGGATTCCGCAAAAACGAACAGGAAAAAAAGTGGCGATTGTCGGTTCTGGGCCTGCCGGTCTTGCTTGCGCCGACCAACTCAATCAAGCGGGCCATTCGGTAACGGTGTACGAGCGGGCTGACCGAGTCGGCGGGTTATTAATGTATGGCATTCCAAATATGAAACTAGAAAAAGAAATTGTCGAGCGGAGAGTTCGGCTTTTAGAACAAGAAGGGATTACGTTCATAACCAATACGGAAGTTGGAAAAGACATCACCGCCGAAGAGCTGCGTTCTCAATATGACGCCGTCGTATTATGCATCGGCGCGCAAAAACATCGTGACCTTGCGATTGAAGGAAGAGAGCTTGAGGGTGTTCATTTTGCCATGGATTATTTAACAGGTGTGACCAAAAGCTTGCTTGATTCCGATTTTGCCAACGGAAACTTTATCGACGCCAAAGACAAGCGCGTCATTGTCATCGGCGGAGGCGATACGGGCGCGGACTGTGTTGCCACTGCATTAAGGCAAGGGTGCAAAAGCGTTGTGCAGTTTGGGAAGCACCCGGCATTGCCGGAACAACGATCGGAAAATAATCCATGGCCGCAATATCCGCTTGTATTTACACTGGATTACGCCTATGAAGAAGCGAAAGCGAAATTCGGTGCTGACCCGCGGCAATATTGCATTCAGACGAAAAAAATTGTTGGCGATGAGCACGGGCGAGTCAAAGAGCTTCATACGATTCAAATGGAAAAAATCATCGATGAAAACGGCAAAGCGATATTTAAAGAGATTCCGGGCACCGAACAAGTTTGGCCATGTGATTTAGTATTTATCGCCATCGGCTTTGAAGGTCCGGAGCAGCCGATTTTGCAGCAATTCGGCGTCGAGACCATCAACAATAAAGTTAAAGCGCCGTACGGTAAATACACAACCAATGTCGAAGGAGTATTTGCGGCCGGAGACGCCCGTAGAGGCCAAAGCTTAATCGTTTGGGCGATTCACGAAGGCCGGGAAGCAGCAAGAGAAGTCGATCGTTTCTTAATGGGAACAACGAATTTGCCGTGATGTGGAAAATCCTCTTGAAAACAACTGGTTTTCGAGAGGATTTTTTCATGTAAAAAACGAATGTAAACATTATCTGATATTCAGAGTGTTGGAGGGGATGGATATGAATATCATAGATCCATCTAGACGCGAAATTTGGCAGCGCTTTGTTCGTGAAGGAATTTTGGACCATGCAAGGATGAATAAAAGAATTGCGGAATCATGGCATCTCTGCCGCCAGAAAAATGTGAACCCTTATGACGGAAAAGGAAAGATGATTTTAGAGCCGCATGTGCTGGCAGAAAGAAAAAAGAGGAATCAACGATTGCTTCATATTGCCGTACCTATTTTAGAAAAGCTGCAAAAATATTTTCAAGAAACCAAGTCTATTTTTCTTCTTGTCGATCGAGAAGGATATGTTTTATATGCAAAGGGACATAAACAAACAATGAAAATGGCTGAAGGAATAAAATTTGTGGAAGGTGTAAAGTGGACAGAAGATGAAGTCGGGACAAATGCCATTGGCACATCTTTGCGAATCCATGAGCCTATTGCGATTGTTGGCTTAGAACATTATTCCGTTGCTTCCCATCAATGGGTTTGTTCCGCAACACCTATTTATAACGAAAAGAGAGAACTTGTCGGAATTATCGATGTTTCTTACCCCATCAATCATTATCCGTTTCACGACCATGTTTTAGCCACTGTGGTTGCCGCGGCATATACCATCGAGCAACGATTCCACATTCAAGCAAAAGAAGATGAATTGGAGTTGTTTAAGTATAGTCGTAATATGGAAAATACAAATTCCCCTGTAGTGATATGCAATCATAAAGGGCGTATTGTCTGGGTGAATCATTGTTTGCGCTCTTCCTTTTCAAACATGCTTGATCGATCGCTGGAAGATGTTTGTGGCGATCATTGGATTATCAAATCCCAAACTCCCATTTATTCTTCTATTCATCATGATATTATTGGTTATCAAGTTACGCTTCAAAAGGCAAAAAATAATGATTTTAAATTTGTTTCTACGACATTTCATTTTGAAGGAGTAACCGGTAGGAGTAAATCATTTGCAAATGTAATAAAAAGTTGTGAAAAGGTAGCAAAAACAGATGCCACTGTTTATATCACCGGAGAAACGGGAACAGGGAAAGAATTGATTGCTCGCGCTATTCACCAAAACAGTGCCAGAAAAAACGGCCCGTTTGTTGCGATTAATTGCGGTGCGATACCAAAGGAACTAATTGGCAGTGAATTGTTTGGTTATGTAGAGGGGGCATTTACGGGAGCGAAACGTACGGGACATAAAGGAAAATTTGTCCAAGCAAACGGTGGAACCATTTTTCTCGATGAAATTGGCGAAATACCTTTGGAAATGCAAATTGCGCTTTTAAGGGTTTTGCAGGAAAGGGAAGTCATTCCTATTGGCGGAACGAAACCAATTCCTATTGACGTGAGAGTAATAACAGCGACACATTGCGATTTATATCAATTAGTAAGAGAAGGAAAGTTAAGGGAAGATTTATTTTATCGCATTTATGTATATCCGATTAAAGTTCCGGCGTTAAGAGAACGAAAAGAGGATATACCGTTTTTGATTCAGTACTATTGCCAAAAAAACAATTGGTCTGTTTCCTTTCCTGATGAAGTGATGCAACTATTTATGACCTATCATTGGCCAGGAAATATTCGAGAATTATTTAACGTGTTAGAGCGAGTTCGAATTGAATATGGAGATCATATTCCTTCTATTCCAGAATTCAAATCGATGTTCATTGGATGGGAAAGTCAGGGAGAAAATATGAAGTCAGATCAAGAAACTTTGTCCTATCGGGAACAGATTGAAAAAAATCATATTATGGATATGCTGCAGAAAACAAAAGGCGATATTGCTAGAGCGGCAGCTGAGTTGAATATTCCTCGCAGTACATTTTACCGAAAATTAAAGAAGTATCATTTGATATGAGACAAAATGAGAAAGAATGAGAAAAAATGAGATTAGTTAAAATTTAATTTTTTAAAAACGCTTACAACAATATTGTTGTAAGCGTTTTTTTTGTTGGCACATTACTTGCATGGTTAGAAAATGAGAAGAATTCACTTTAATTAAGGAGGATGGAAGCATGACAGTGACAAAGCCAGAATCCAAGAGTATTACGAAAGAAAGAGCAAAGTGGATGTATCAGAAAATGTGTGAAATTCGTCAGTTTGAGGACAAAGTTCACGAAATCTTCAGCAAAGGTATTTTGCCAGGATTTGTTCATTTATATGCCGGCGAGGAAGCAGTAGCTGTAGGAGTTTGTGCTCATTTGAATGAAAAAGACTATATTACGAGTACACACCGCGGGCACGGCCACTGTATTGCAAAAGGTTGCGACTTGAATGGAATGATGGCGGAGATTTACGGAAAAGCAACAGGATTATGCAAAGGAAAAGGGGGATCCATGCATATTGCCGATGTGGAAAAAGGAATGCTTGGTGCTAACGGAATAGTCGGTGGCGGGTTTCCTCTGGCGGTCGGAGCTGGTTTGACGGCGAAATTGAAGAAAACAGGTGCTGTGACCATTTGTTTCTTTGGCGATGGAGCGAATAACCATGGCACATTTCATGAAGGAATCAATCTTGCGGCTATTTGGAAACTGCCGGTTGTTTTTGTCGCGGAAAACAATGGTTATGCTGAAGCAACTCCTTTTGAATACGCATCGAGCTGCAAAAACATTGCAGACCGGGCGGCCGCTTATAACATTCCGGGAGAGATTGTTGACGGCAAAGATGTCATTGCCGTATATGAAGCGGCAGAAAGAGCAATAACACGAGCTCGCAATGGGGAAGGACCAACTTTAATTGAATGTAAAACATATCGAAATTATGGCCATTTTGAAGGGGATGCACAAACGTATAAACCATCGGAAGAAAAAGAAAAACATTTAAAAGAGTTAGATGCCATCGTAAGATTTCGCAACTATATTCTTTCCAATCAGCTGTTATCAGAACAAGAACTATTGGAAATAGAACAGAATGTAGCAGAAGCGATTGAGAGAGCGGTAGATTTTGCGGAAAAAAGCCCATTCCCATCGGAAGAAGATCTTTTAAAAGATGTCTATGTATCCTATTAATCATAAAAGTTAGGAGGTAAAAACCATTATGACAAGAACAATTTCTTTCTCACAAGCAATTAATGAAGCGATGAAGCTTGCGATGCGCAAAGATGAAAATGTTATTTTGATGGGAGAAGATGTTGCTGGCGGTGCGGCTGTAGATCACTTGCAAGATGATGAAGCTTGGGGAGGAGTAATGGGTGTAACAAAAGGTCTCGTTCAAGAGTTTGGAAGAGAAAGAGTATTAGATACGCCGATTGCGGAAGCTGGGTATATTGGTGCAGCTGTTACAGCGGCGGCAACGGGGTTAAGACCGATTGCAGAATTGATGTTTAATGATTTTATCGGAAGTTGTTTAGATGAAGTAATGAACCAAGCAGCGAAACTTCGTTATATGTTTGGCGGAAAAGCGAAAGTGCCTTTAACCATACGAACGATGCACGGTGCTGGATTTCGCGCGGCCGCACAACATTCACAAAGCTTATATGCGCTTTTTACCCATATACCAGGGTTAAAAGTCGTTGTTCCTTCTACCCCGTCTGATGCAAAAGGTCTTTTACTTGCCTCTATTTTTGATGATGATCCGGTCATCTTTTTTGAAGATAAAACACTTTATAACATGAAAGGAGAAGTGGAAGAAGGATTTTATACCATTCCTCTTGGAAAAGCAGATATTAAAAGAGAAGGCAGTGATTTGACCATTGTGGCGATCGGAAAACAAGTGCATACGGCCTTAAAGGCAGCGGATATGTTGAAAACAAGAGGACTGGAAACAGAAGTCATTGATCCAAGAACGTTGTCCCCGCTGGATGAGGAAACAATTTTATCTTCTGTAGCTAAGACAGGACGATTGATTATCATTGATGAAGCAAATCCGAGATGCAGTGCAGCGACAGATATTTCTGCTCTTGTAGCAGATAAAGGGTTTGATTATTTAGATGCTCCGATTAAGATGATTACTGCTCCGCATTGTCCTGTTCCGTTTTCACCAACATTAGAAGATCTTTACTTGCCAACTCCAGAAAAAGTGCTTCAGGCAGTAGCTGAAATGATAGGAGATGAAACGATTGTAGCAGTTTAATAAATTCAAGCGTGTTGCTAAAAGCAATTTTGAGCAACACGCATTCCTTGTATCAATCGAAAAAGGGGAGAGATAGGAATGGCGGTTGAAATCTTCATGCCAAAGCTAGGAATGAGCATGAAAGAAGGCACGGTGGTAGAGTGGTTAAAGAAAAAAGGAGATAAGGTGAAAAAAGGGGAATCGGTCGTTGTTATTAGCTCTGATAAGATTGAGACAGATATTGAAGCACCGCAAGATGGGGTGTTATTAGAGATCCTTGTCGAACAAGATGAAACGGTGGAAGTAGGGAAAGTAATTGGCTACATTGGCCAGGAAGGAGAAGAAGCGGGTGATCAGTCCAATGAAGCACCGCAAGAAACACCACAACAAGCAATGCAAGAAGTAGCCGTGTCTGTTGGAACCATCGAACCAAAAGCAATATTAAGACAAACATCTAGACATATGTTGCGCGTTTCTCCTGCCGCTAGAAAATTAGCTCGCGAAGCGGGAATCGATTTAAGCAATATTAAAGGTTCGGGTCCAAAGGGACGAATAACAAAAGCAGATGTAGAAAAAGCCATTCAACTAAAACAAGCATCCTTACAGCCAGTGAGCGAGAAGCAAATGATCGAAGAAACAGGCCAGATAACGATCGCAGAAACAAGCCAGATCACAACGGAACAAAAAGGCGTCACCGTAAAACCGGTAACCGGCATGCGAAAAGTAATTGCCACAAGAATGTTTGCAAGCCTGCAGCAAACGGCTCAGCTAACGATTCATATGAAAGTAGATGTGACAGAATTGCTTGAATTACAGAAAAAACTAAGGGAAGAGCTGCAAGACGAACCGGATATAAAACTTACAATCACCGATTTTATCGCACGGGCAACAGTTTTAGCATTATGTGCCCATAAACAAATGAACAGTCTTTATCAAAATGGGAATATTCATACGTATGATTCCGTGCATTTAGGAATTGCAGTCGCATTGGAGAACGGTCTAGTCGTTCCGGTCATCCCTTATGCAGAGAAACTTTCTTTAAAAGAAATTTCGAAAAAAATTAAGGAATTGAGCGTACGGGCAAGGGAAGGAAAATTAAGCAGTGAGGAAATGAAAGGTTCTACTTTTACGATTACAA
This sequence comes from Geobacillus sp. CX412, assembly GCF_027942335.1. Lineage (NCBI taxonomy): Bacteria > Bacillati > Bacillota > Bacilli > Caryophanales > Anoxybacillaceae > Geobacillus > Geobacillus sp. CX412. Next base: position 2,133,548 of record NZ_CP103461.1, on the reverse strand, counting down.
GTCTCGGTGCATATGGTGTTGAATTTTTTACACCAGTATTAAATCCGCCGGAGGTAGGAATTCTTGGGGTAGGAACAGTCACAGATACTCCGGTTTTTGTAGGAGATGCTATTCAGAAGAGAAAGATTTTACCATTGAGTTTAACGTTTGATCATCAAGTGATAGACGGTGCACCGGCTAGTCAATTTCTTACTACCATTAAAAATTATCTGGAAAAGCCATATAAAATGTTATTATAGTATGTATTATTTAGAGGAAAATGTTTTTATCACGGCCGTTTGGGAAAGAAAGCAGCCTAATTTTGGGTTGCTTTCTTTTTGATAAAATATGTCTTCTTACTTTTTCCATCGTTCCGAAAGAAGGCGCGCTGGTGAGAGTCGAAGCTTCGATCTCGATCCGAACTATCGCTTGCTTAATAATTCCATACTGCTTCAAATTTAGAGCATAAATCCGATGAGGGAGTTTGTATCATTTTCACCTTCAAAAACGTGCTGAATGCGTCACCATTTACGATTTCATGATTCATTCTTTCCGTTTCATTGTGAATGCTGTCAAAACTTTATGGAGAAATTGTGAAATGGTGAACAAACTCGTTTTAATGTCTGTAGAAAAATAGTATGATTAAAGTGTAAGGAACATATAAAAATTGAGCGGGAGGAGAAAACATGGCACAAGCTTCTACATTAGTTAAAGTAGCCGCTAAAGGAAAGTGGGAATTGGTGTCAAAACGAATGTTTCTATACGAAACTTTCCTGCTTTTTCTATGGATGAACCAGCGGAATTAGGGGGAACAGATACAGCTCCAAATCCGATGGAATATGTGGTTGCGGCTCTGTGCGGCTGCAATGGAGTGATGATTCCATTAGTTGCCAAAGAATTAGACTTTGCTTTCTCGGGAATTGATTTTGAAGCGACAGGCATCATTGATATTCGGGGACTAATGGGGAAGAAGGCGTTCGTCCGCATTTCCAAAAAGTACGTTTCAACGTGAATATACAAACCGAAGAAAGCGAAGAGAGAATTGAGCAGCTGAAAAATGAAGTGGAGAGAAGATGTCCTGTATTCAGTCTTTTGCATGATGCCGGAGTTAAAGTGGATACAAAATGGAGCAAGAAATAAGAGTATTGAAGCAAATTAAATGAATAGAGTGGGAAAAAGAATGGGTGCATGCCATTCTTTTTTTTCGTGCGCCAGATTAAGGATGATAGTTTGTGTTTTTCTTCGTCTTGGATCGCATCTCCTTCATCCATGCGCCGCGGTCTTTTCCTGTTGTAACATTTTCGATCTTCGGTATGCGTGCCTCTATCTGCTTCTTCACCTACACTTGCAGGATTTGATGTGGGACCTATTCTAGAAGTTTTACCAATCATTCATCTCTTATTAATCTTAATCATCTGAGAAAAAGTTTGCTATTTAAGGAAATATGTATTGTGCCATGATGGCATTCCTCCTTATATTTGGCGTTTTTTGCGCACTATATTAAAGAGAGAGCAGCATGGCTCATTTTCTGTTTTTCATATATAGGCTTAACTGATTCATAAAACAAGGCAAAATATGACTTTGAAATTTTTCTTTACACCCGAACATTAATTTTTTATAATTTAATTAATTCCGATAAATTTACTTAACTAAAGGAGGAGAGGGCATGGCTAAAGCTTCTACATTGTTTAAAGTGTCCGCTAAAGGTAAATGGGAATCAGGCGTCAAAACCAATATTTCTATACGAAATTTTCCTACTTTTTCTATGGATGAACCAGCGGAATTAGGAGGAGTGGATGCAGCGCCAACTCCACTGGAATATGTAGTTGCAGCTTTGAACGGTTGTAATGGAGTGATGATTCCATTAGTTGCGAAAGAATTAGGATTTACTTTCTCGGGAATTGATTTTGAAGCGACAGGCATCATCGATACCCGGGGACTAATGGGGGAAGAAGGCGTTCGCACGCATTTCCAAAAAGTTCGTTTCCAAGTGAATATACAAACCGAAGAAAGTGAAGAAAGAATTGAGCAGCTGAAAAATGAAGTGGAGAGAAGATGTCCTGTATTGAATCTTTTGCTGGATGCCGGGATTCAAGTGGATACAAAATGGAGCAAGAAATAATAAGATCTAAAAAAGGGGTGGATGTGTGCCATCCCTTTATTTTTTCGTGCGCTCAGCTAAGGTAGGGGATTGATGTTAGTCGAGATATAGGCACAACGAATAGGGATGTAAATTATTTTCAAAATTTCGGCCACAGGGCAAAGAAAACGGAGCTCTTTGGGAAAAGAGCCCCGATTCATTGCCTTTCTTAAGTAGTTTTAACTTCATTTAAATAGCGCCGCTCGTTACAACAAATATCGGGCATCCAATGGCAACGAGCGCGATCATTATTATTCCATGATAACCGCTTATCCATTGTTTTTACATAAAAAGTGCTTCCAAGGATTTTGGAACAATCTCTCACCCTCCGCTTACCGGTGGGATAAAGGCAACGATATCGCCAGGCTGAAGTGTTTGATCATCGCGGGCATATTCCTCATTCACCGCGACCATCACTTGTTTCAGATCAATGTGATAACGCTTTTCTACTTCCTGCTTTAATGCATTTACCGTTTGAGGAACGTTAGGCAGCACAACGCGCTCCTCTCCAATTGCTTCCTGTAAATGCGCAAAAAAGAGCAGTGTGATCATTGTAAATCCTCTCCTTCCGGCTTTCCTGTTGGATACGCTTTCGTCCCTAATTGATTGCCAACCCATTCCGTTCCATCTTCCCAATGTTCTTTTTTCCAAATCGGAACGATTTGTTTAATGCGCTCAATCGCGTATCGGTTTGCCTCATACGCGTCGTTGCGATGCGGCGACGAAACGGCGATGGCGACAGCGATATCGCCGATATCCAGCCTGCCGATTCGGTGCGTAATCGCCACTTTCGTTTCCGGCCATTTTTCGCGAATTTCTGCCCCAATTTGCTCTAGCATTTTTTCCGCCATCGATACGTACGCTTCGTATTGTAAAAATAAGGTCCGCTTTCCGTTTGTCCATTCGCGCACCGTTCCCATGAACGTTGTCACCGCTCCGGCTTCGGGACGCATCACTTTTTTTACCACATTCTCAATGGAAATCGGCTTGTCCGTAATCATAAAAAGACGTTCATTCATTGTTTTTCTCACCTCATTAACCAATGTAAGTCATTTTCTTCATCATTAATGAAAATAAAAGGATATGGAATAAAAGATAGCTACGAAGAAGATTCCTACGTAATAATATTAGATAACTGTGCCAGCGAACCCCAATCTGTCTTAGTTTCGCAGCATGATTCATGTTTGCAGCCCTCGACAAACACGAAATCAAGCGGCAAAAGTTCATATTAATATTGGCTGCTGTTTTTTTGTTTATTGCATGCTTGTTCCAACTATATGATATTATCAAATTTTTCTGTCAATTTTTCAACTAATTCTCCTAATATATTTTATTTCGCGTGTTCTTTATGAAACAGAAGCATCCCAATAAACAACAACCGGACTGCTCCACTAACGAGAAAGTCTAGTTTGTTTATCCGCCAATATAAGACATTTCAATTTTTTTCCGCGTTTTTGCTGTTTGCTCCGTCCGTTCATCCGAGTAGCGGTCTGTCCGCATGTTCCATGTCGATGCAATCATTTTCTTTATTTCTTCTTTATCGGCCCCGGAACGCAGTTTTTCTTTTAACGAAACACCGCTTGCAGCAAACAAGCACGTATATAGCGTGCCATCGGCGGAAATGCGCGCCCGGGTGCAGCTTTGGCAAAACGATTCGGTCACCGAAGTGATAAAGCCGACTTCCACGTTCGTGCCAACATAGCGGTAGCGGCTTGCCACCTCGCCGAAGTAGGCTTTTTCCACCGGCTCAAGCGGATGCATTTGTTGCAGGCGTTCATACATTTCTTTTTTCGTTACCACATGGGAAAAATCCCAGCCGTTTGTCGTGCCGACGTCCATATATTCAATAAAGCGGAGGGTAATGCCTCGTTCTTTAAAATAGTTCGCCATCGGAATGATTTGCGAGTCGTTCATTCCCTTTTTGACGACCATGTTCACTTTGACGCCAAGCCCTGCTTCCCGCGCTGCTTCAATCCCTTTTAACACCGGCTTAACCCCGACGCCAACCCCGTTCATCTTTTTAAATACTTCGTCATCTAACGCGTCCAGGCTGACATTGACGCGCTTGAGCCCCGCTTCTTTCAAACGTTTTGCCCATTTCACTAAATGAATCCCATTCGTAGTAAGAGCGATATCGCGAATGCCGGAAATGTGCGCCAGCCGTTCTACTAATAAGTCTAAGTCGCGTCTTAACAGCGGTTCTCCCCCGGTGATGCGAATTTTTTCCACCCCAAGTTCCGCAAAACTTTCCGCAAGCAGCCCCATTTCCTCGATCGTTAATAATTCGTCTTCACGCAAAAAACGGAAATTCGGTCCGAATATTTCTGCCGGCATGCAATATACGCATCGGAAATTGCACTGGTCTATTACTGAAATGCGCAAATCGCGAAGCGGACGGTTCCACTGGTCGGCAATCACCGATTGACCTTTTCCCATACCGCCTCCTCCTTTCATTCAATTGGACTTAAAGATTCTCGCACATATAAGAAAAACAACGACATCATCATCATGGCCACCCATGCCCACACTAAATTCATTTCTCCCGTTTCATTGACACATAATGGCCGTCGGAATCGTTTGTGTCTTTCCTGGAATATTTCCCGCAAACATCAATGTAGCGCCGAATTCGCCAAGCTGAGGGAAAATGCAATATGATCAACGCATGAAACATCGATAACCAAAATTCAATCGGTTAAAAATCTCTTTCAACAAAACTATGACATTTTCCTGTTTGCTATAGAAAATAAGAGATAATGTTACGACGTTACTCACATTGTAACCCATGATGATGTTGCAAAACTAGTGTAAAAAATCGAAGTTATTTATATGGATGCAACATTATCACTGAAATCCGCACCATCTTGGCTGTTTCAGTTCGTCATTCTTTAATGACCCTGTTAAAAATAAATGTTGATTTTCGCGCCGTTCAGTTCCTTAAGGAGAAAAAGAAGTGAAACTGAGAAGAAGATCTTCGTATCATTGATCGCCAATTCGCAAAAGGGAAGGTGAGTCATGCGGTTTTTATAACCTTATAACAGCTGATGCAAGTAAGATGAAAGTGATGAAAACAACTTCTTTCATTTTATTAAAACTTATTAAAACTCCTTCCTTTGTTTGAAAAGGAAGGAATTTTTGTGCAAAGACGTGTAGAAGGGCGCGGCATGAAGTGGAGCATACGAAGTATCAAGTGATTCGCTGACAGATTATGGAATACTGATGACTTATAACTTTTCATATGTTCCTGTTTATTTTACTGGTATCCAGATTTCAGAATAAAAATCAGGGCTCAAGGGATTTTCGTCTGTATATACTTCTAATGCTGGTGTGCCTGCATGCTCATAACTACTGGATGGAAGCCATTCTGAAAAAATTTGGTTCCATGCCTTCTGCATAGCATCTGGCATTGGCCCATGAACTTCAAATACAACCCATTTAGATGCGGGCACTTCAAATTTCAATAATCCGTCGGGGGTGTCACCATCATATTCTGTGGCTACCCAATAATCCATTACTTGCTTCGACTGTGTACCGCTATTAGTGACACATACCCCCAGCACACCTTTAATTTGACCATTGTTCAACTTCAATAATAAATCGACTGTTCCATCCTCATTAACTTCATCCCACAGTTTTGGAATATCTACAAGATTCTCCCCATTAACTAATGAAAATTCTCGCTTGATTCCTACTACTTGAAAACTATCTCTTTCAATAACTTTGTATTTCATTGGTTCTGCTCCTTTAAAGATGTTTTTTTCATCAGGCTCTTTTTTCCTTTAAAAGTAAGTGGAAAAATCTTACCACGCTCCGAATTATCTTCTGTTTTTTTATGAAATTCCATAAAAAACAAAAGATAATTCTTATTATGTTGCATTCGTCTACGTTTAGCCAATTCTCCAGCAAGTAAGTTTTCTGATCCTCTGCCATCCCAATTCCTAAACATAACAAATCATTTATAGTCATTAGTCTCTACTATACATTTATCTATAGTCATTAATCTCTACCGTACATTTTTACTAGAGAGACAAGAGTACATATTAGCGAAATTAGGTCTATTATCCAAGCCCTTTCTGATAGGGATGAATATAAATGTGGTAAATCCGATTGATAGGGTTAAATGGCTCAGACCCTTAAAAAACAGGGAGGAAGAATTATGAGTTTTGAAATTAAAATGACAATTTTCGTGTTCATCATGACGATGCTCGTCATCTTTTGGAGGCCAAGAGGCTTAAACGAAGCATGGCCGGCGTCGATTGGCGCGGGGATTATTCTACTAACAGGCATTGTATCCCGCAGTGATATTTTGGATATTATCCATAAAATCGCCGGCGCCTCGATTACCATTATCGCAACGATTGTCATGGCCGTCATATTAGAAAGTTTCGGTTTTTTCCACTGGGCAGCCGCACGGCTTGCCAGTTTGGCCAAGGGTTCGGGCTATCGTCTATATTGGTACATTCAGCTGTTATGTTTTTTGATGACCCTTTTATTCAATAACGATGGCAGCATCCTGATTACGACCCCGATTTTAATTTTACTCCTAAAAAACCTCCGGCTAAAACCGCGTGAGCAGATCCCGTATCTCTTAAGCGGAGCGCTGATCGCAACAGCTTCCAGCGCGCCGATTGGAGTAAGCAATATCGTTAATCTAATCGCATTGAAAATTGTGGATATGACGCTTTATATGCACACGGCCATGATGTTTGTGCCGGCAACGTTAGGGTTGTTGTTTATGTCTTGTCTGATGTACGTAGTAGTAAAGAATAAATTGCCAAAAACATTGCCAAATTTCTCCGATGATATAGAGGGAATCTTTTTTACTAAACATTTTCATCCATTGAAGAACACCATTTCCGTGGAAACGAAACGCAAACGCACCCAATTTATGTTGAAGGTCTTGCTGTTTGTCTTTGTGGTTCGCTGCCTGCTCTTTGTCGCTTCTTATTTCTCTATTCCCATTGAAATCGTTGCGGTGCTTGGATCATTCATCCTGCTGGTGTGGAGATGGTATCATTTGCGCACCAATTCCGTTGACATCTTGAAAAAGACTCCTTGGCACATTCTTATTTTTGCCTTCTCTATGTATGTCATTATTTACGGGCTCCATAACGCGGGGCTGACAGCGATGCTGGTGAAAATATGTGAACCGATTGTAAACCAGGGATTGTTCTACGCGAGCTTTATCATGGGGGGATTAGTGTCCGTTCTATCCAACTTCTTTAATAATCACCCCGCTTTAATGATCGGAACCATCACCTTGACGGAAATGGGATTGGATCCTATTACATTAAAGACGATCTATCTCGCCAACATTATTGGCAGTGACATGGGATCGTTGTTATTGCCGATTGGAACGCTTGCCTCCCTGATTTGGATGCACATCCTAAAACAAAATAAGATAAAAGTAACATGGAAAGATTATTTAAGCGTCTCGTTGATTGTCATACCATTCACAACCGTTGTCACATTGTTTTTATTATTCTATTGGGTGCAAATGGTTTTCGCCTAATGAAAACTAAATACCATATTCACGTTTACTTAAAGAAACTTACCACAACAAAACCCCTTGATATATAAGGGGTTTTTCTCGTTTTGCAGAGTGTTAGTGAATGCAAAACACCTTTAATTAGGAAAAAACTGTATTGTTGGAGTATTTGCTGCCGTAAAAATGAAATATCATAAGGTTTACATTTAGATTAATCTGTAAAAAATGTTAAAGAAGATAATCACCTTTAAATACGAAAGCTCGGAGGGATTTTGTTGATTGAAAATTTAAAGGAGATTCTAGAAATTTACTTCGATCAAAGGATGCGCTCATTAAGTTTAAGAACATTTTAGAACCTACTATTGAACAAGCAAAAGATGCCCATGAACGTCTTTATTGGCACCATATTTACGAAGAGGAAGAGCATCGTTTGGACCGTTTGAAGGCGCTATTGCCGAAACTGCAAGCGCAAGTTCAAAACAAGTCTTCTCTTTATTTTGCACTGTTCGGAAAAGGGACAGGCTGGCTGTATTTCATGCAGGCGGTCATGCTCGGAATCATCTGGGCGGCTGTTTTTTCCACACAAGGGACATTATTCTCTGAGCTGTTTCCAACCAAAGTCCGTTATACTGGGTTATCGGTTGGTTATCAGTTTGCCGCGGCCATTGTTGGTTTTGGACCTACGATTTGGACTTCAATGGCGAAAAAATTCGGTCCATCGCCGTGGATATTTGGCGGGTTCATGATGGCGAGGCTTGCTCTCTCTTTGGTACTAAGCGTGTTTGTGCCTGATACAACAAAAACGGCTGCCTCGCACTACGATGAAAGTGTGAATATTGTTAAAAGCTGACGAGCCGGCTAGATCGAAAATCGAACGAATCACTTTGATCGTTATTCTGGCAATAAAATTAATGGCTTGGGAGATTACTCCCTTCACCAAAAACGCCGTGATCCCTTTTGTAACAAGGGAAGCGGCGTTTTTGCTTTTTTACATTGTGGATTCGGATGGACATTTGGTATGGATGCCTAAACCTAGACTGAAGGCACGTTATTACAAAGGTGGAGAAAAACAAGGCAGAAGTATTTTCTTTTCTACTGTTTTTCATACGCTATTTGGTAGTATTTTCTTTCAAAATTAGCTAAAATAATTATATAAATATTAAAAAAATAAAAATTATTTTTGTCAAAGCATAAATATGAATTGGCTAGTGTTCAGAAAAAAGTACGAGGAAGGAGTCCGGTTTCTATTTCTATTTGATATAGTTGGAAGCATAGCGCTTGCAAGCGCTTTGACCCATACATAAGTCAATAGTTAACAAGAAAATTTTATAATTAAAAACTAGGAAATAAAGGGGAGTTTCAAATGACCAACCAATCATCTAACGTGCGTGTAGCTGTTGTGCAAGCCGCTTCCGTGATTATGGATCGAGAAGCAAGTACAGAAAAAGCGATTTCGCTAACGCAACAAGCTGCAGAAAAAGGCGCAAATATCATCGTATTTCCGGAAGCTTTCATTCCAGCTTATCCAAGAGGGCTTACTTTTGGAACGACGGTCGGAAGCCGTTCACCAGAAGGACGAAAAGACTGGCTTCGTTACTGGGAAAACTCGGTAGCCGTACCAAGTGAAACAACAGAACTATTAGGAGAAGCAGCCCGTAAGGCGGGAGCCTATCTCGTTATCGGTGTAGTGGAAAGAGACAATGAGTTTAGTAGAGGCACTCTTTACTGCAGTGTTTTATTTTTTGGACCAGACGGCACTTTGCTTGGAAAACATCGAAAGCTAAAACCAACAGCCTCTGAACGAATCATTTGGGGAGAGGGGGATGGAAGCACGTTGCCTGTTTTCGATACCCCATACGGAAGGATAGGGGCGTTGATTTGTTGGGAGAACTATATGCCATTAGCGAGAGTAGCGATGTATGCCAAAGGGGTTCAAATTTATATTGCTCCAACGGCAGATGCTAGAGAGCTCTGGCAGTCTACGATTCGTCATATTGCAGCGGAAGGAAGATGTTTTGTACTGTCCTGCAATCAGTATGTCACGAAGGATATGTACCCGACTGATTTAGCCTGCTATGAAGAATTGGCCTCATCTCCTCACGAGATGTGCGTTGGAGGAAGCGCCATTGTAGGTCCATTAGGAAACTATATTAAGGAGCCTGTCTATGGCAAAGAAGACATTCTTATAGCCGATTTGGATTTGCGTGACATCGCCTATAGTCAATTTGATTTTGATGTAGTAGGGCATTACTCCAGGCCAGATGTATTTCAGCTTTTAGTGAATGAAGAGAAGAAAGATAGTGTAAAATGGGTATAATCTTACATTTCGCAACTGTAATTTTTGGTGAAGTGGTAGTCTATTCGTGAGGCATGAACCTCCTTGTGGAATGGTATGGTGACACATCTATTCTAACCAAGGAATTAGGTTCGTGTCTCTTTTTTATTTGTCTGTAGAGAATATGCTTTAGTACAGTTTCTTATTAATTGCTGGTTCTACTCACGCGCGTTCTTTAGCGTGGATTCAATGAAGCAATTAACAGTTCGGAAGAAATCTAAATATGGAATTTTTCATCTTTGTGACATGATTCGACAATATTTAAATAACCCGTGGTGCTAGTTGAGCGCTAAAGCTCAACTAGCACCACGGGTATCATTATATAATTGGTGAATGATGTATTCTTTCTCCGTCATATTCATCTTCCTTCAAAATAAATACTGTTTATAGAAAATATGGAATCCCATTATATATTTTACACAGCGTTTGTTTTCCAAGAAATAGAAACAGGAAATTAAGGATTTGGAATCATTTTCTTCATAAAAATATGATAAAAAATACCCATTTGATTTTTGAAAAAGTTATTCAATCATCCTGTGTTTGAAAAAGAAACGCTTCTAAATGAGTTCGTGTGCCCGGTATAAGTGCAGTCTGTAGGAGGATGGTCCTGAGTTGTAAAGGAGGAAGCAGCTGTTAATATGGTGCAAGAGTGTCCGTGGCAACGCGGAATCGGGAGGAAGCGGGCGCAAACTTCCGGTTTGAGAGACACCATAGAACGGTACGTACGGTGGTGTGAGACGGCCAGGAGCATCCTAAGGACAATTGCTAATGTTGTATCATAAAAGGTTTTTAAGCTGTCTTATATGATTACAAGATTTTATCTAACAAATGACTAAAGTTGGGTTATAATTTAGATAAAAAATAAAAGCAAGGAGCACGAATATGAACAAATGTCTTCTATCTGTATCTGCACTTAGTTTTCTTCTGTTTCTTGCCATATGGGCCGCGGTGGAATCGGGAGCAACCAATGCGATGGATGAGCGGCTGCTGCAAATGTTTGATTCATGGGACTGGTTGGATGGCTTTACGATATTAGGCTATGGCTATTTCATTGGCATTGCGAGCATCCTGCTAGTGTTGTTTTTATGGCTTCGCAAGCGCGATTATTACGGCATGGTGCTTGTGTTGGTCGCTGTCGGCGGCGGTTACGGGCTGAACACGTTCATTAAGGAACTTGTCGGGCGGGAGCGGCCGCCGTTTGCGCAAGGGGTGCACGGATTTAGCTTTCCGAGCGGCCACGCGATGGTCGGCAGCATTTATTTGTTGTTAATCGCGTATTTTCTAAGCAAAGAAGTAAAGAAAGCATCACAACGGTGGGCAATTTTTTTCATTTTCGGCCTTCTTGCGCTATTGACAGGGCTTAGCCGCTTAAGCCTTCAAGTTCACTACCCGTCTGACGTTTTGGCAGGGCTTTTGTTAGGGATTGCTTATCTCTTCGCTTGCATTTCCGCTTACCAATTTTTTGTAGTGGAATGGATCCGTGCGAAGCAAAGGGAGCATTCAAAGGATGGGCAACATTGATTCGACCACGAAAGCCATGGATTTCCGTTGTTCACGTTTGTGAATGGAAGGTTAATCAAGAAGCCCCCATCTCGAAGCCGAGGGCAGATGGAGGAGGAAAGCGATCAAGCCTCGTTTCGTCGGCATGAGTAGGCAAGCAGGGGGGCGTAGTGTTGTGAGAAACGTATATTTTTGTTTAGGAAGCTTGGTTTCTGTATGGTAAAATGGAAAGCAAAGAGTACTACATCAGAAACCATCTTTCACTATAAAATTTCCTTATGCTGTTTTTTCTTCGCGAAAGAATTTCCCCGATTGGTATGGAGGATAAAAAGTCTAATCGTTTTCCGTCTAGACTTTTTTCTCCCGCATAAAATGTGGTGAAAATGGAGGTATATGATTCGTCTTTTAAGGGGATGAAAGGATGGCAATACGTTTAGTAAGAACAGGCTATTTATTAGGTATAGCGTTGATATTGACTGGCGTTATTTATTTTTTTGCGTCTAATTGGCAAGGTATGGATCGTTTAGCAAAGGCAGTATTAAGCATCGGCTTAATGGGATTATTTTACGGGTCGAGCGCTGTTTTTGCTTATGTCATGAAACGTCATGATTTTTTAGGCAGATGGCTGTTCGTCTGCGGGACGTTGGCGTTTGGCATTACACTCGCCTTGATCGGGCAGATTTATAACTCCCATGCCGACAGCTATTGGCTGTTTATCATTTGGCTCGTTCCAACGGTTGTGTTTGCATGGATCACGAAGTATGAAGCATTTTCGGTCATCAGTGTCGTGCTGCTGGAGCTGGCATGTTGGTTTTATTATTTTCCGTCTTCATACAGGATTGAGTGGAGCGAATGGCAGTCGTTTTTTCTGCTTGTGATGTTTGCTGTCATCAATGGCATTGTATGGATTTTTAGCCGCTCTTCCATTGTTGCTTATCTTGCGTATGCGGCGATGCACGGCTGGCTGTTTGTGACGGATGTGACGGGATTTTTATATGGCCGTGACGCTTGGTGGCCGTATGTGTATGCTCTGTTGTTTATAGGGTTCTTTTATTACTTTTTCGCCGTGGCGAAAAGACGGTCGTATGTGTTGCTAACGAGTTTATTTGCGGGGGCGTTTCTGATTGCGCAATATTTCCGCGTGATTGGCGAGCATTTTGAAGAGGGGTTTTTGCTTGGCGGGCTTGTGCTTGCGGCAGTCATTGTATATGGAAGTGTGTTTTTATTAAAACGGGTAAAGCATATTTCGAGCGAGAGCACAAAAGGAAGGATTTTTCTTATCATTTTCCAGTCTATTGTCACGTTTGTCGCTTCGCTGATTGCGGCTGCGAGCGTCATGGGGCTGTTGATGATATGGATGGAGTCGCTTTCGATGTATGTATTGTTTGCAATATCGGTCATGGGATTTGTCGCACCCGCGTTTTTGGGGAGGCGCTGGAATCCGACTGTGCGCTATACATTGCTTGCCGTCGGATATGGTCTTGGTTTGATGACAACGTGGAAAATCTCGCTTGTGCTGCTTACAGTTTATACGGCTACACTTCTTATTTGCTATGTGCAGTCGGCTGATGGTGGCATCCGCGCATTGACAAACATGGCCGTGTCGCTATATTCGGCCGTGATTCTCGATCAAGTAACGAATGAGGAGCGTCTTGTGTTGCTTGGTGTTGCCGCATTGAACGGGTGTCTATATTGGCTGGGCAGGCGCAGGAAAGAACCCCTTTTCTTGCCGCTCGTTTTAGGAATGGGCGCACTTCTCCTCTTAACAAGCATGGATGTCTTCGCAGCGGGTGCTTGGTATGTGGCTGCCAACATTTTGTTTATCGCTGTCATTTTCACTTTTCTTTTTGCGCCGCTTTTCCAAAACGAACGATATGAGCAGCTTGTTGCCTGGGCATATTTTTGGCTGTATCTCGTGCTCAAGTATTATGAATTTGCCTGGAACTTGCTTGACAAGTCGATTAGTTTGATTATTGCAGGGCTTTTGTTTTTCATTGGAACCGCGGTATTGGAAAAACGAAAAGGGCTGCTGCCTGTTAGTCCTGCACAAGGACTGTATCGGAAATGGGCGCCGTTATTAGCGATTATGGTAGCGCAGGCCGTGTTTGCCGGGTACATGGTTTGGGATAAGGAGCAGCATTTGCGAAATGGAGAAGTAGTGAAGCTGGAATTGCAGCCGGTTGATCCCCGTTCGTTTTTACAGGGAGATTATATACGGTTATTTTATGATATTTCGACGATTCGGTCTTTAGACGGGAGCGGCAAAGTACAAGTAGTGCTGCGAAAGGATCAAGACGGCGTGCATCGCTTTGCGGATATTTATGCGATAAACGGGCAGCAACAAGAGGAGTATGTTCCGCAAGATGGCGATGTAATCCTCAATGGAACGTTTTACGGCAATACGGTCGTGTATGGAATTGAATCGTATTTTGTTCCGGAAGGAAAAGGGACAAAATGGCAGGAGAAGGCCCGCTTTGCCTATGTGCGCGTTAGTGAGGACGGAGATGCGCTGCTCGAAAAGATCAGCAGTGAATGAGGGAACCATTTCCTCATGAAAGGGAATATGTTTGGTAAAGCTAATTCGAAAAAGAAACTGTTCTTCGAATTAGCTTTTTCTTTTTCATAGAAAGGAAAACTTAGGGAAAATGTCCTAATCAAATCAGGAGTAAAGTGGTATATACAACTATACCATAAATTGCTATTCTATAAAAAATGAAAACACTTCCAATATCTCTGCTTCAACATTTTTTGCCCCAAGAAAATGCACCAGGAAAAATACGTTTTTTCTATTATTTTGATGAAAAGGAGGCTGCTGATGAGCAATCGGTCGATTTCCATCGTTTTGTCATCTGTAATGTTAGGATCAGTCATCATTTCTTCACCCCCACCTGTTTTCGCAATATCCCATGAACATCCATCTCCCACGATGGAGCAAACTGAAAAGAAAGTATACAAAACTCTTTTGGCGAATGATCCTCATTTATCGCTAAGCACCCCGTCCATTTGGTATCAAATGCATTTGCAGGCCCCCACCTTGAATGTCAGTGGAGTGATTTTCTCAGGAATCCCAGGCATCATTTTAGGACATAACGAGCATGTAGCGTGGGGCGTGACAAACACCGGACCGGATGTGCAAGATTTATATATCGAAAAAAGAAATCCAGCAAACAAGCGGCAATTTTTGTACAACGGAAAGTGGGAAGACGCGAGGGTCGTGAAAGAGCCGATCAAAGTCAAAGGCGGCAAAACGATTCCATATAAGGTGACGATTACAAGGCACGGTCCTGTCATTTCCGATTTTGCATATAAAGATGACAATATGGCGTTCTCACTATGCTGGACGGCGCTGGATCCATCTACAGAGCTGCAGGCCATCTTGGAAATGAATAAAGCAACGAACTGGCAGCAGTTTGAAAAAGCGCTCGAGCATTTCCATGTTCCTACGCAAAACTTTGTTTTTGCGGCAAAAGACGGAACGATCGCGTATAAAGCAAACGGGAAGATTCCGGTTCGCAAAAAAGGAGACGGTCTGCTTCCGGTCCCAGGCTGGACGGACGAATACGAATGGATTGGATTTATTCCGTTTGACAGGCTCCCGCGCGTGGTAAATCCAAAAGAAGGATTTATCGCCACGGCGAACAACAAGGTGATAGGAAATCACTATCCATACCATATCAGCCACCACTGGGCGCAGCCATACCGTTATATGCGGATTGCGCAAGTGCTTGAAAGCAAAAATAATCTCACGATCGAAGACATGAAAAAGCTGCAAATGGATCAAACCAACTTATGGGCGAAAGAATTTGTGCCGGTATTGGTGCAAGCGGTGGCTGGCAAACCGCTTTCCAAAATTGAGCGAAAGGCGCTTGATGAGCTGCGAAATTGGGATTATGTCGATCGCAAAGACGATGCCGCCCCACTGATTTTCCATCTGTGGATGAAAGAAATTCCGAAAGTTTTGTTCCGTAAAGATATTCCGCCGCAAGTGGATAAGCTGTTTGAAGAAAAACAGATCGTGGTTGACGAATTGTTGCGGCGGGCGGCGAAAGGAGATGTCTCGCCATGGTTTGCGGAAAACGGCGGATTTGCCCGTGTGCTTGCGACAGCGCTGCATCATGTCACCGACCAGTTGACGGAAAAATACGGGGCTGACCCGTCGAAGTGGAAGTGGGGAGACTATCATCAACTTTACTTTGCCCATCCGATGTCAAGTTCCTCCTCGTTGCTGCAATTTTTCTTCAATCGGGAAAAGGCGGTTTCTGTCGGCGGCAGCCAAGCAACGGTGCAGGCAGCGAGCTTCACGGACAAAGGCATTGTCAACCATGGCGCTTCCTGGCGGTTTGTCATCGATATAAACGATATCAAGCATGGCTACCATATCGTCGGGCCTGGTCAGGCGGGGCATTTCAGCAGCCGCTGGTATCATGATCAAATCGATGACCATCGAATATAATGCTTGGCGAACGAGGAAAATGGGCGTTGCTTGTCTACATTGGGGATACGTTTTGGGATTATGTGGTGGTGGAAGTGAAATAACAGATTGGAGATAAACACCCTTTCCCTTCTCCTTAAAAGCAGGGGAAGGGTGTTTATATTTTCTATTATTCTCCGACATACCCTCGCAGCACACGATCGACCGCACTCCCGTATGTTTCCCCGAATAAGTTCAAATGCACAAGCAAATAGAAAAGCTGATATAATTGTTTTCGTTCGTGATAATCGGAAGAAAGCGGCATGAGTTCGTTATATGCCTCATAAAAGCGGCTAGGGAATCCGCCGAATAGTTCGGTAAAGGCGATTTCAAATTCATAGTGTCCGTAAAATACAGCGGGATCAATCAAATACGGAACGCCGTTTGCGCCAACGATCCAGTTTCCGCCCCAAAGATCGCCGTGCAGTAAAGATGGGGAGCACGTTTCAGGAAGCCATCGTTCAAGAGAAGCAAGGAGCTTCTCCAGCTTGTTTCTTCTGCGCGCTGGCATTCGCCCCTTTTGTTCGGCAAGTTCGATTTGCGGAAGCAGGCGGCATTCCCGGTAATAGTCGACCCAGTTTTCATACCATCCGTTTTTTTGGGGCAATAGCCCAATATAGTTGTCTTCCACAAACCCAAACGAAGGACCGTAACATTGATGAAGACGTGCGACGGCATAGCCGAGTTGTTCCGCGGTCTTGCTTGTTTCTTCTCCTTCAACCCATTCAAGAATAAGAAAGCCATAGTCATTTGTTTCTTTGACGCCATAAACAGAAGGAACGTTGATGGCATTCGCCTTGCGAAGCGTCTCAAGCCCCGTCGCTTCGCATTGGAAAAAGCGAGGCGGAAGGGAATGGCGGATTTTCACAAAGTACGGCTGCCGCTCGCTTTGGACGAAAAACGCCTCGTTAATATCGCCGCCGTATACCCGTTTGTATTGCAAGATGGCCGATGAATCGCCGATGTGTTGAAGCGCTTCTGCGATGATCGTTTCCGTTTTCATGAATCATTCCCCACTTTCCACTCACGCTCAATGTCGCGAAGGACGTCGCCGATTTTCCGCTCATGAATGACGATATCCGCAATATCATCGAATTCCGTCGGCTCCCAGTTTACAATAACGACTTTCGCACCGTTTCGTTTGGCAACAAGCGGCAGCTGATTAGCGGGCGATACTTGAAGCGAAGAACCGAGGACGATCAATAAATCGGCTTTTTGCGCTGCCTGCCATGCTTGTTCAATGGCGTCTTCTGGAAGCATTTCTCCAAATAGGACAACAGAAGGACGCAAAAAACCGCCGCAGTCGCACTCGAATTGGTTATGCAAATATACTTCGCTGTCTAATGTGTTTCCACATCGCTGACAGTGGACCGTCCGAAGCGAGCCGTGCAGTTCAATGACGCGCTGGCTTCCTGCTTGCTGGTGAAAGCCATCTACATTTTGCGTAATGATTTGTTTAATCAGCCCACTCCGTTCCCAGTCGGCTAAAATGGCGTGCCCTTCGTGCGGTTTACACGATCGGAGGGTGCGGATGCGGTATTGGTAAAATTCGATAAATGCTTCGCGATGATGTTCAAGAGCGTAGGTGCTTGCTAATTGTTGCGGATTAAAGCGATTCCATAAACCCGTCTTAGCCGAACGGAAGTCAGGGAGTCCGCTTTCCGTAGACATGCCCGCTCCTGTCAAGACTACGGCGTAACGGGATGACGATAACCATGAAGCAATCATGTTATTCCTCTCCTTTGCAGAAAACTCGTTATTTCTATTTTACATGATGAGTCCGATTTTCCCTATTATCCTATTTGACAAGCATTTTTCTTTTAATTTTTTCCATCTTTCGGTATGATAAAAGTGTAAGTAAAAATAGATAAGGAGGCATGATCATGAGCAAAAAAGTATTGATTGTAACCGGAGATGCGGTAGAAGCGCTAGAAGTATATTACCCATATTATCGTTTACTAGAAGAAGGATATGATGTAACGATTGCCGCGCCGAAGAAAAAGAAATTACAGACGGTTGTGCATGACTTTACTGGCTGGGATACATATGAAGAAAAACAAGCATATCTTATTGAGGCGCACGCGGCATTTGCCGATATCGACCCAACGCAATATGACGGAATCGTTATTCCAGGTGGACGCGCGCCAGAATATATTCGTCTTGACGCCGATCTTCAACGCATTGTTAGACATTTCTTTGAAGCGAATAAACCGATCGCTGCGATTTGCCATGCGTCCCTTATTTTCGAAACGATGCCAGATTTGTTGAAAGGACGCAGCTTAACTGCATACATCGCTTGCAAACCAGGTGTGGAAGCACTTGGGGCAACGTATGTATCTGACAGCACAACACATGTCGACCAAAACCTCGTTTCTGCTCATGCTTGGCCGGACTTGCCTGTCTTCATGCGCGAATTTATTCGTTTGCTTCAAAAATAATGATCAAATCCCCTCAAGGCAGCTTGAGGGGATTAATGTTTATATGGCCGCGTCTTTCGCCTGGGCTGCTTCTGCTTTTCGGGCGTTTGTTGCCAAGTATACCCCAATCAACACAAATGCACCGCCAATCAGTTGTGACGCGGAAATTTTTCCCCCTAATAAAAATGTGAACAACGCTGTAAATACGGCGATTAAGTTCAAATAAATGCCTGCGTAGCTCGGTCCAACCTTTTTGACAGCCATGTTCCAAAATAAGAACGAAAAAACGGATGGAAACAAACAAATATAGCTGATGCCAATCCATCCTTTCCCGCTTAACTCGGCAAGCGGAATCGGCTGAAAGAAAAGAAACGGAAACAACAAAATAATGCTGAAAAATACGGAACAAGTAGTCGCAGTAATCGGGGGAACGGCTAATTTTTTTCCGATAATCGAATAAAGCGCCCACACTACACCAGCGATGAGCATCATCAAATCGCCTCGGTTATAGCTCGTTTGGAAAATCCACTGCAGATGTCCGTTTGTTAAAATAAACAATACGCCGACTAGCGAAATGACAAAACCGATCACATTGATAAATGTCATCCGTTCTTTTAAAAGAAAATATGACATAATCACGATAATCGCTGGGTTCAATGCGTTGACAATCGCCGCATTCATCGGTGAGGTATATTCCAATGCTCCGTAAAGAAGCAGGTTATAGCCAATAATGCCAAGAATACCGGCGATGCTTAATGGCAGCCAAAATTGCTTCATGATTTCTCCATAGCGCGGTCGTTCCAAAAAATAGGAGATGGGAAGAAGAAATAAAAACGCAACGCTCCAGCGGATGAATGTAAGCCATAGAGGGCTAATTTCTGCGATGACATATTTTCCAAATAGATAATTACCTGCCCAAAATAAGTTGGCTAACACTAAAAAGATTTTCTCTCTCATTCATTTCTCTCCTGTCTCGTCTTTTGATATTCCTTATTTTACTACATTTACTTCATGACATGTTTGATATCCTTCTTTTTTGAAGAAGAGGGTTTGGCTAACGTTGTTTCTTCTGCACGTACATCTAGTGAAATGAGAATTTTTTTGATTGTTAGATGGTGTTGCAAAACTAGAGTAAAAACTCGAAGTTATGCATAAGGATACAGCAGAACACATGTAGTACATATCGATGAAATCCATACCATCGCGGCTGTTCCACCCCATCACTTTTTAACTCATTAAATACCTGTTCAATCCCGCGGCGAAGCCCAAACAGCCATTGGCCAAACCTCGTTTTCAAAACGATTTTTTTTGACACTGTCGGCATTCCTGTCACATACGGTGTTTCTGGTAATGACAGAGAGTCAATATATCGAAATAAGGATGCTAAAAGTGGATCGATTTCATAAGACCATGCATGTTCGCTGTTCCAATTAGAAATCATGATCATATCCACCCCTTGGAGAGTTGTTTTTGGTCGCTGTATATAATTTCCAAGGTGGTGGATTTTTTATGTGCATTTATGCATTCGTTATGCGTTTGGCAACATGTTCCTACAAAGAAAAAGAGGGTGTCCCAAAAGTGTTCGCATAGCGTTCGTTTTTGGGACACTTTTTTGGATAAAAAAGAAGAAAACCGTTCCTCTTTTGGTATCATAGAGTCACCACAACCCTACCAAGAAAGGACGGTTTTCTTATGTATATTTATTATAACCAAGATCAACTCATTTTGCCAATGGATCTTGAAATTCTTATTCCCAAACATCATCTTTGCTGGGTCGTGGATCTAGCCGTGGAAAAAATGGATCCGGCTCTGTTCGTTTCCCTCTATCCTGGCGGAGGCCGCCCAGCCTATCATCCGAAAATGATGTGGAAAGCCATCCTGTATGCCTACGCCAATCGGATCTACTCCTCTCGCCAAATCGCCAAGCAGTTGAAAGAAAACATTTACTTTATGTGGCTATCCGGCCATCAAACACCGGATTTCCGCACAATCAACCGGATTTCGGTCGGAACGGATGAAGGACGACCATATGAAAAACGGCCAGCTCAAACCGGGGTACAATGTGTAGATTGGGACAGAGAACCAATTCATCACTGGATTTAGCGTGCATCAACGGACAGGGGATGCCGGATGTTTCATTCCGCATTTGGAGCAATTGGCCGCCTATGGACGTCCAATACCCAAACGAGCCATTGCGGATTCTGCCTATGGGAGTGAGGAGAACTACACGTACTGTGAGAAAAAGGAGATAGTCGCCCTGATCAAGTACAACACGTTGGATCGAGAACAAACGAAAGCGTGGGCGAAAGAGATCGGCCGAATCGAGAACATGACGTATGAGGAGGAGCTGGATGAGTGGATTTGCGCCAAAGGAGAACGGTTGGTGTTTGTGTATGAACGGAAGGAAACGACCGACAACGGATACGTTACCGTCAAACGGACGTATCGTTGTACGGCATGTGCCGGATGCCCGTTTCAGACGGCATGCGCCAAAGGCAAAGACACGAAAACCATCCGCGTTTCCTTGAAAAATCAACAACAACGGCAAGAGATCCGGGAACGGCTGTCCAAGGAAGAAGGGGCGGCGACGTACCGAAAACGACAAATCGAAAACGAGCCGGTGTTTGGGCAAATCAAGCACAACCAGCAATTTCAGCGCTTTTTGTTGAGAGGGCTCCCAAAAATTACCTTGGAATGGGGGCTTATTTGTGCTGCTCACAATTTGAAAAAGTGGGCGGCCACCATCGATCCAATGAAAAGAAAAAGGGAGAAACATACGGGGATGAGAAGAAGCAAATTCTTTGAGAGAGCAAAAAATATCCAAAATATCTGTTATATTGCATTCCAAACTTCTCAGTGAAACAGCCCCCTTCATGTAATATATTTAAAATCTGTTCCCCTGAAAAAGAAATCCCATAAACTCAATACCAATTAGATATCCAATAATAATAACAACAATTAGTGCAACATTTTTCAATTTTTACAAAAATATAAAGAAATTTATAAAAACATAAATAAATTTACAAAAATTATAAAAATGTACACAAACACATTAGAAAAATATTAGAATTTCTATCTACGTTAAGTATCGAAAAGAAGTTTTTAAGTTTTGACATTAACTGCTTGGTGAGAAAGGATTGAATAGTTTGATGATTTCGATTTGGACATTGTTGTCAAAAAACAAGACAACGTCGTACAACCGAATGTTACAAGTAAATCTCTTTGTACTCCGAGTTGTATCACAGGTGTGTTAATGTGCTTAACGCAAAATTCTTGTGTATCTTGCAACTCTTGCATTCGATGCTAATGGTTCTGATTCATCAACATCCATTCAACCATGTTAGCGTTAAACGACTTTAAGAAAATCGGTCACAAGCCAACTTTCGACAGAAAATTGAGGGAATTTGGCACTTAAATTCAACCTTGATCAACGCTCGTCAAGGGAGAGAAAGAAGTCAGTGAGGGCAAGAGCAGAAAGAGTATAAGAAGCCCTTGTCCATTCTTGATTTTTCCGTTGATGGGGTTGGAATGGTCAAGGATTCTCTCGGTTGGAGCAGACACGATAAGACAACACGATTTTCTTGATGGCATCCAACATAAAAGAACAAGTAATGCCAACCCTTTGACGCAAATTACGTCTCGTCCCCCGCAGAACGAACCAGACAGCTTGTAGGAGTATTTTATAGACTGTTGGCAGGGTGATAAAAGGAATCTTAGTGATACCGCTTGCTACAGTAGTTGGCCAATGATATAGTGTAATTTTACAATGATGAATTTCCTTTTGGTTTTAAAAATATTGAGGGAAGCGAAGAGAACAGGGAATATTATGATTATGTCGGATTAATAGACGGAACGGCGGGAATTTTATTGACGCTATTAGCTATACAAAACTCTAAAAAAACGCCTTGGGACTGTGCATTTTTATTGTCTGAAGTTTAAAATTATTATTGGTCAGACTAAGAAAAAGGCAGGGTATTCTCTTATGATGTTAAGAGGGTACCCTATCTGCATAGATACGGAATATGTTAAAATGGTGTTTAAATTCCATTAACTGTAAGGTGGGATATGGAAAAATGAATAAAAAGAAAATTTTAGTAGTTGATGATAATGAAGATATTTGTCTTACGATCAAACAATATTTGGAGCTTTATAATTATATGGTTGAAATTGCACACAACGGTACCGAGGTGTTGAAAATTATCAACAATGATTTTGATTTGATTATATTGGATATTATGATGGAAGGCATTGACGGAATGGAATTGTGTGGTATTATCCGTGATAGAGTGGATTGTCCGATTGTATTTGTTAGTGCTAAAACGCTGGAGGAAGATAAGGTTCAAGCTCTTTCCATCGGTGGAGATGACTACATAACCAAACCCTTCAGTTTAAAGGAGTTAAAGGCGAGAATCGATTCCCATTTAAGACGGGAAGAGCGGATCCGTTCGAATGACAGGTATCTTTTGAGTTCTAAAAATATTACAATTGATCTTTTGGCCAACGAGGTCTTTTGTAAAGGGATTAAATTGCATTTAACAAAAAAAGAATATGAGATTATTAAATTGTTAATGTTGAATAAAAATGTGGTTTTTTCCAAAGAAAGAATTTTTGAACGCGTATGGGGATTGGATTCAGAAAGTCAGTTAGAAACGGTAACAGAGAGCATTAAAAATATCAGGAAGAAAATAAGAGCTTTAGATAAAGAAACTTCCTATATTAAAACATTATATGGATTAGGTTATAAATGGGATGTTACATATGAAAAAAGATAAAACAATAAAAAGAGATTTTTATTTATTGGTTGTTAAGATCTTCTTGTCAACCATTGTATCCTCACTTATTACTTATTTATGTTTATTATTATTCATATTTATGTTTACAAATAATAATACTATCAAACCGACGAATTATTTTGTTAAATATCTCGATTTAATTGAAGAAAAGATTGAAGAAAACTCAGCATCAATTTTAATGGGGCGATTAATTGATACAAAGTCCTATAGCGAAAAGATTCAGGGGGAAGTTTTGGACATCAACGGTAATCATATGTATGGTGATAAGGGAGTTGCTGGGGCCAAAATAGATGTTGGTGAAGTTATAAATCATGAGATTGTAAAAGGAAGTTATGTTTACAGATTTATACCTATTAAACATGATAACTCTATTCAAGCGGTGTATGTGCTGAAAGCCCCTTTCGGATTCATCATTAATAATAATGATCGCCTCGGAATAGTGTTTATTTATGTTGTATTGTTGATTTCTCCGTTGATATTTTTTATTATATATTTAATTTTATTTACATCCAGGCTGTATAAATCATTGTTTAATAATATTAAAGTGTTGCTTCAGGCTGCCGATAAA
Organism: Geobacillus sp. CX412; assembly: GCF_027942335.1. Lineage (NCBI taxonomy): Bacteria > Bacillati > Bacillota > Bacilli > Caryophanales > Anoxybacillaceae > Geobacillus > Geobacillus sp. CX412. Next base: position 2,109,860 of record NZ_CP103461.1, on the reverse strand, counting down.
ATTTCGAACGGCGATTTTGATTTTAAGGTCTCGGGGCTGAAAAGAAAAGAGTTTATAAGGATACAGGATTCGTTTAATACAATGATCAGCGCCCTTAAAGAGATGATTGAAAGTTTATCAAAGATCGATGATGAACGGAAAATCATGGTGTCATCGATTGCCCACGATATAAGAACTCCATTAACCGTAATCCGAGGACAAATCGATTTAATTAATGATTTAAAGAGCCTAGATCATTTTGATATTACTCCCCATTTGGATATTATCCGCAAGAATTGCAGCAAAATGAGCATGCTTACAGACAATTTGTCGTTGCTATATAAAGTGGAAAAAGCACACTTCTTATTGAATATTAAAAGAATTGATTTAAACAAAATGCTTAATGAGAAAAAGCAAGAAATATCAACAATGGTCTATAATAAAAAATCCGTAAACATTTATTTTGATGTGAATTTAAGGAAACAATTTTATTTTCTTGATGAAACCATGTTAATGAGGGTTTTGGATAATATTTTATATAACAGCCTGAGATTTACAACGAGCGGGGAAATTAAACTTGAAGTACATGATGAAGTCGACGGACACGACAGCAAAATCTATTTTAAATGTTCGGACACAGGGACAGGGTTCAAGGAAAAAGATACGTCTCTGTTGTTCAAGGCTTTTTATCAGAATGAACAATATAAAAACCATTTTGGTTTAGGTCTTTATATTGCGAAAAAAATTGTAAACAATTATGATGGAGAGATTTGGGCTTACAACAATGAAAACGGCGGAGCAACCGTTGAGTTTTATATAAAGGAGATCTCAAATTATTCTCACATTTCGCACTCTCCCGACTAAAATCGGGAGTATTTTTTCATGGCCATACCGAACCAATCCCTTGAAATATCAACCCGAGTTCGACAGTGACTAGGCAAACAAATCGCCTCTCAGCCCTTGATATTGCTGGCTTTCTAGCTTTTCGATCACACCCGCAGAGGCTCCATGTCAAGTTGAGTTTGATTGCCGAGATCGACCAGCGCATCGACCACCTGCTTGAACCGTATCAACAGGAAGTGGAACTATTCATGACGATGCCGGGAGTGAAAAAAGAAACCGCCGCCGTGGTGATCGCCAAAATCGGAACGGATATGAGCACTCGCTTCATGGGCGGGATTGGCAAAGGCAATCCCCATCTCCAATCGGCGTTATGCGAGACGGCATGGGCGTTATCCCGATGCAGGAATCAACCATTGGCGTCGAAATTTTGGTCTCTGGCGGCTCGGCGGGGAAAGAAGAAAGCACTCATCGAGACTGCGCGACGGATGCTTTCGATCATGTTTTACATGATCACCCGAAAGGAACCGTTCCGCGAACCACAAATGAACTAGTATAGCCAAAAGGCGTACGGAATATACGAGGTGCCGAAACGAAAAAAATCAGGCACCTCTGCTTTCCTATTGCCTTCTTTAGCCATTTGCCAGTATACCCGGCCAGATCGGGGCGTATACAGGGATGGCTGGGGGTTATGGGTTTTCACAAAAAAGTACTTTTTTGCAAATATCCATTGCTATTTCTGCTTCAATCAAGATATGAACCTTATGATTATTTTATTTTTGCAAGATGAAATTTATTGTTAATAACTACCGCAACTTCTTCGTCCGGGCTTACACCTTTTATGCTGTATACCCAACCAAAGTTTAAATGAGTTCTTTTTTCGTCTTTTTTATTTGGAACAACTTCAATTTTTCTGAGCTCTTTTTTGCTTAATATCTCATTATTTTCATTAATCGTAATATTTTCCGAGACTTTCCCAATAGGTTCATCCAAATTGTCACGATCTACTTCTGATTCTTGAATAATATATGTTTTGCCCTCATAGCTTATTTCTTTAAAGTTTTCTTTGTTCAATTCATATTTCGGTAATTTTTTATCAATAGCCATATTTTCTGATGCGGTTTTTTTTAAGTCACTTAAAAGCGAACAGCCCCCCAGGAGAATTGCCCCAATCAGTATAAGAAATAAGATGGAATTCTTCATTTCTGCTCTATTCTCCTCCTTCCCCTGCTTTTTCCATTATTCTGTGAAAATCTTCAGTCCATGAGTGATGATTTTATACCTGGGTGGAGAGCGAAATTCACTCATGGACGTTTTATTCATATGACTTATTCCCTTCCCAATGATTAAACCAGATTAAACCGATTATAGTTACGAGTATAAAACATATAATCGCAGGCACAATCCCTTTCAACAACTCTTGAAAATAGAGATTTGACAACTGCATTCCAAAGGCATGTTTTACCTCGGGCATCAATAACATGGGAACTTGCGAAAGGCGAACGGCCCAAGTCCATGGAATATAATTCCATATATTATCTCCCAAGACAGTTGCCCCGATGATAGCCGAAATAAGGAATCCTCCGCCTCCGATCGCTATAGATGCACCCATCCCGAATGCAAAGCTGATAAGCATATGCATGGAAAAAAGAATTAGTGAGCCAACAACAGACAACATCGCTCCCTGCAAAAACAAATCATAATGAACATTGTCTACGTTCAATATATACCTCATCCCTAACAACATAAGGAAAGTTGACAAGAATATGTCCGCAATTGCTGCAGAAATCAGCAGAAAAAGTTTGCCGAAGTAAAATTTCGCTCTTGAAACAGGACCGGTCAACAAGTTCATAAAACTTCCCGATTTTTCTTCCTGGTATGAGATCAAACCGGTAAGCAGCGAGATAATAATAGGTAAAGAGACAGTCAATACCTCAAAAAAGCCTCCGTATATTTTAACTTGCCAAGAAGAAGGATCATTGTATCTGGAAAAATACCATAACATAAAGATTGGATAAATGACCGGTGTTACAAACACGATCAGTCTGATTGTTGTACGCCTTGTCTTTAACCATTCGGAAGACAGAACCTGCAGAAAAGACATTTCAGTTCACCTCTTTTCTCGAAAACCAAAATGCTGTAACAAAAGATAATAAAACAAAAATGACAATGGAGGCAGCAATTCCTATTGGAATAACGGAAGGATCCAATAAAGGACTTCCTTTCTCCAAAGGGACTCCGTTCGGATGAACACCCACAATCGGGGACATCAGTCTCATTCCCCAGCTCCACGGAATATACATCCAGTACGATTCTGGAGCCATTACTACTCCTAACACAATCCCTATCACACTGACAATAACGGAAATCACCGTTCCGAATCGTTCTGCAAAAAACAACCCTATAGGGATGTATGCTAAAGATGTGATCCAAATGGTAAGGCTGGCCAATATGACGACAGTTGCTGATGAAATGCTGTTGGGCAAAAATAATTTTAATATGATTAGCAATAGAATGAGTTCAATTGTTGAGAGCAATGTATAATAGGCAATTACAATGATTTTGCTGAACCACATACGTATAATGCTGATATCATGACAACGTAAGGCTCTATAGTTCCCTGACTTTTTTTCTCTCATTGCCGAAAGCGATGCGATCAATGACGTCCCTAACGGAGCAAATATTAACGGCCACCAATTAAATACGGTGTATTCGAAATAATTATATTCTGAATTAATCGTAGGCATGGTAATAATGGCGTACAGTACAAAGAAAAAAGGAGCAATATATACGAGTTTTTTGGCAAAAGTCCGCTTATATTTTAAACGTTCAGACTGTATCATATTCAGCATTATTCACATCCTCCTTCATAATCCGTTGACTACATCTATAAAGAGTTTTTCTAGATCTTGGTCTTCATCTATTTCGCCTTGATATTTGAGTTTCCCATTTTGAATAATGCCGATATAATCCGCCAATTGTTTTACTTCCGTCAAAATATGGCTTGATAAGATGACAGTTATTCCTTGTTCTGGGAAAGATCTGATAAGTTTCCGCAATTCTTGTATACCCAGCGGATCAAGTCCGTTTGTCGGTTCGTCGAGAATAAGAAGTTTGGGGTGATTTAAAAGTGCTTTGGCAATACCCAATCTCTGCTTCATACCAAAGGAAAACTGAGACACTTTCTTTTTTTCTGTATTTTCCAAACCAACAATTTTCAGCACTTCTTTTATTCTTGAGTCAGGCAAATTTAGTAATTTTGCATGAACAAGTAAATTCTCATAGGCCGTTAAATTGCCGTAAAGAGCCGGTGATTCGATAAGCGCACCGATATCTTTAAGGTCTTTTCTGCTCCATGGATGACCGTTAATGATAATTTCGCCGTTTGTAGGACGCAAAAGCCCTGTTAACATTTTCAAGATTGTTGATTTTCCGGCTCCATTCGGTCCAAGCAATCCATAAATAGTATTTTCCTTGACTCTTATAGATACATTGTCAACCGCAAGTTGTTTGCCGAAAGCTTTGCTTAAATGATTGGTTTCCAAAAAATACTCTTCCATTTTTATTCTCCTTTCAAAGTTAAAAAACTTTAAAGTTTTTATATACCATGTTCTGGGTATTGTATTGGATGGTGTTGCAAAACTAGAGTAAAAACTCGAAAATTATGCATAAAGATGCAACATAACACATGGAGTAAATACCGATGGAATCCGTACCATCTCGGTTGCTCCAACCTGTTCTTGTTTTCAAAAAGACGGGAAGAACTCGGCTATAAGCATCCTTCCGCATCTCGCTATTGTGGCCGTTGATGGAAGAAATGAATAGGGATCTAGGCTACTCAGCGGTTTGTCGAACCTTTTCGCTGTCATATGCGGCATCACCTAAGGCAAATTCGATTTCTTATTGTTTGAGAGAAGTAAGCAATTCCGGCGCTACGGTTGCATCATTCCGATTCACTGTAGTGAATACATGGGACAAAATCATTCCCTTGGAAGTAATCAAATCCATTAGAGAAATGAATGCATTTTTGAATCATCATTCACCTGCAATTTCACACTAACTTTTCAATATAAAGTTTTTATAATAATTCCGGTTTTTGATTAAATGAAATATATCCTATTTATACCATATTGTTCTTTATTATTTTCCTCTTGTTTGAGAACCCACTGTAATTAACTAGGTATTTTTATAAAATGAACGTGTTGCAAAACGCATAACGAATGCATAAATGCACATAAAAAATCCACCACCTTGGAAATCATATATAGTGATCAAAAAAACAACTCTCCAAGGGGTGGACACTATTATGATTTCCAATTGGAACAGCGAACATGCATGGACTTATGAAATTGACCCAATTTTAGAAGCATTATTTCGGTATATCGACTCGCTATCATTGCCGGAAACACCGTATGTGACAGGAAGACCGCCGGTGTCGAAAAAATCGTTGTTGAAATGTTTCTTTTTGAAAACCTATTTTTCCATTGATTCCTTGCGAAAATTAGTGCGCATCCTGCAGCGTTTTCGCTGTTTTCAACGGGCCTGTGGGCTTGGTGAAGTCCCTCACCTTTCTACGTTTTCCCGTGCGGCGAAGTGGTTCCGGGAACAAGGATTTCCTGTTTTTCATGCACAGCTGCTCAAAGATCTAGAAGTACGTTATCCGCAAATCGTGCTGATCGACAGCACGGCCCTTCGAAGCAGTCTTTACGATTCACAGGCGAAGTGGGGAGTGTCCACCCGATATCACTGGTTTAAAGGATATAAACTCCATCTCTGCACCACCGCCGAGGGAATCATTTTATCTCATGTGTTGACCACAGCGAATCGAAATGATGCGGCAGTAGCACCAGAATTGCTTGTTTCTTTAAAGCAGTGGGATATCGAATTGGTATTGGGCGATGCCGCGTATGACAGTGAAAAGGTTCGTCAAACAGCAGAGCAGTCAGGAATCCTATTCATTTCCCCTATCAACCGCCGCAATAGCAAGGAACGAAAAGATGCCTATGGCCGGGTTCTTCCTGTCTTTTTGAAAACGAGATTTGGCCAATGGCTGTTTGGACTTCGTCGTGAGATTGAACGAGTATTTAATGAGTTAAAGAGTGACGGGTTGGAACAGCCAAGATGGTATGGATTTCATCGATATGTACTGCATGTGTTATGTTGCATCCTTATGCATAACTTCGAGTTTTTACTCTAGTTTTGCAACACCATCAAAATAAAAATATATACGCTCTCTCACTTGTACTTATAACTTGTCATATAATATACATTATATGACTAACAATCTATTCTTTTTTATGATATACTCGTCATATAATGTTATTTTTTTGACCGATTTTTTGCTCTTCGAACCTTTTTAAACTCGTCGTATAAGTGAAAGGGTGGAAAAGATGTTAAATGAGTATGTTATCTACCTTCAGGAAAAAGGTGCTTCCCCAAACACGATCATCTCCTACACGAATGACTTAAATATCTTTTTCCAAGATTTACATATAGGTCCGGGTGATTACGTCACGCCGGCCGACATTCGCAAATGGATCCATCAAATGTTAAATCCGGCGGAAGGGAAACCGTCGGCCATCTCCACCATCAATCGCCGGCTTAATTCGCTGCGGAGCTTTTATGCGTGGGCGGTCGAACATTACAAGCTCGAACAGAACCCAATGAAAGATATCCAGGATTTAAAATCGGCCGATGAAGATAACGAAAAAATTATGTGGCTAAGGAAGAAGAATTCGAGGACTTGTTGCAACGGATGCGGAAAAAGCCGGTACAAAGCCGAGGAGTCGATCCCGAGGAGAAATATCGCCGGGACCGTGCGGTGGTGTATTTGCTTACCTATGCGGGATTGCGAGTGGAAGAGTTATCCAATTTAAAATTAACGGACTTAGATTTAGAGATGAAACGAATTCGGATCGTGGGAAAAGGGATGAAGGTAAGAACGGTGCCGATCTCGAATATCTTGCTGGCAGAACTCGAGGATTGGCTTAAGTTTCGCGCGGAAATGGCGAAAAAGAAACCGCATGTGGCCGAATCGCCATACGTCTTTTACAGCCAGCGTTCTCCGAAGTTTTCGGTAAGGGGCATCCAGCGAATGATCGAAAGCTACAGCCTGCCAAATAAAAAACTGACGCCCCATATGTTCCGGCATACGTTTTGTAAGTGGATGTTAAAGGCGACGAACAACGATATCGAGAAAGTACGGAGGCTTGCTGGTCACAGTAATATTGCCACGACATCCCGATACTTAAAAGACAGCTACAGCGATCTGGCGGATGCGGTAGAGACATTGCCGAAGTTTTAATCCAGATAAATTCATTCCATGAGAGAGGAAATCGATGATGGATCAATTACAGCTCATTGACGGATATTTTGGTGACAATGCGTTTTACATGCGCAGCATAGCTGGATTTTAATAGACTGCCACACCAACAAGGAATCAGCAAGGACCTTTGGATTCGATCAGCTGCATACTTTCTGTATGCTTAGATTCGGACCTAAAGGTTTTTTTTTGCGCTTTTTTAGAGAGGATTTATGGAAGGATACCTTAAATATCTAAGGACGGCACCACATTCCGTATCGAACCCTTTCAAAATAGTATATGAAAAGTAAAATAATCAAATGTTAGCATACATTTGCAAAAATACAAATACATATGCAAAAAAAGATACTTAAATGAGAACTTGCACGATGGGATTGGTTTTTTCCTTGATATGATTCTTTGGTCTACATAAATAAGGGGGGGATATTATTTGTGTTGTAACCGTTTACAAAAAGGATCACCAGGTAATTAAGTCTACAAGTTGGTTAGTAATGAAATACACTAAATTACCAAATGAAATGATGTAAGTTTATCGGATTAATAGGATATTATTTTTCTGAATATTAATTATATTTTTTAAATTCATTGGTTGTTGGAGTTGTTTTAATGAATTGCATTAATAAATTTAAGAATGGAGTGATCATATGCCACTTATTATATTGGCACTAGGGATAGTGTTATTATTTCTACTAATCATAGTTTTTCAGCTTAACGCTTTTCTATCTCTGATTTTATCGGCCATATTCGTTTGGGTTTTCCAAGGGATGGAACCATTAACTATTGTCAAATCAATTGAATCTGGCCTTGGAGGTACCCTAGGACATTTAGCCATCATTATTGGCTTGGGTGCTATTTTTGGGAAAATCATATCTGAAGGCGGTGGAGCCCACAGAATTGCAAGATCTCTAATTAATAATTTTGGTGAAAAAAGAGTGGGTTGGGCAGTTTGCCTGGCATCTTTTATATTGGGGATAATATTATTCTTCGAAGTCACTTTCATTTTGTTGATTCCAATAGTTTACACTGTTGCAGTTGAAGCAAGAGTGAAGTTGCTAAAAGTGGGTATACCGTTTTTAGCAGCAATATCAATAACACACTGTTTTTTACCTCCACATCCAGGACCAACTGCTATTTCGTCTGTTTTAGGAGCCAATTTAGGAGTTGTTCTGGCCTATGGGTTGATTCTAGCAATTCCAGCTTCAGTTATTTTCGGTCCTTTATTTTCCATATTATATAAAAATTGGGACGTAGAAGTTCCAGATCATTTAGTAACAAAGACAGAATTCAACATGGATGAAGTCCCATCATTTGCAACTTGCGTCTTAACGACTTTGTCGCCGGTTATTCTCATTTTGATCGGAGTAATTGCAGAATATACACTTCCTAAAACCTCTACAATCTACAAAATTTTAACCTTTATCGGTAATGCTGATGTATCTTTGCTTATATCGCTCTTCATCGCAGTATATGTATTTGGTTTGCGTAAAAAAAGAAGGACGATTACTCAACTAATGAAAATCGCAGAAGAAGCACTGATTTCTATGGGCGGAATTATATTCATTCTTGGAGGCGGTGGTGCATTCAAACAAGTTATTATTGATAGTGGAATGGCCGATTACATTGCTCAATTCACAAGTGGATGGAATATCTCACCATTTATATTAGCATGGATTATTGCCTGTATAATACGGTTAGCCGTAGGGTCTGCCACGGTAACAGTTTTAACCACTTCAGCAATGATGTCGCCAGTTGTACAAAAAACAGGTGTTAGCCCTGAATTGATGGTATTAGCAATTGGAACCGCTTCTATAGCTTTTGCTCCACCAAGCGATGTATCTTTCTGGATGACAAAAGAATATTTTAACTTGACGATAGGACAGACAGTGAAAACAGTTTGTTTAATGTTTACTCTTATTGCTATTTATGGATTGCTTGGAGTATTAACGTTAAGCACGGTGATTGGCTAATATCCACGTTTCATCGATTAAGGAAATAAAAATAGCCCCTTCCTCACCTTGAAAGGGGCTTATTGCTTTTCATCCTCAACCAGTTCATTCATTAAATCAAATCCTCCATTTCTTTTCTCCGTTTATCAGTTTCTTCTTTGTCAACGCGAAAATGGCCATTTTCTAATATGACCACATCGCCGACCGCAGCGTTCTTAGGAAGCATGCTTTTTCCGATATCTATCATTTGCTTCAAAAGCATCCAAATCGCTTTCAAAACGATCGATAATATGTTTCATTCTTATGTTCGCATCCTCTTTATTTTATCTAGGAGTGAATGAAGTTTGTGTCTTATATGTTTTCCCTTTAGAAACCGCATGCGGCCTTCTCGCCATACGTCTTTTACAGCCAACGCTCGCCGAAGTTTTCGGTCCGGTGATATTTTCATATAATAATACGAAACAGATGTGATAATATAATAAATGCGACCGACACCATAAAGTATATTCCGATTATGTATGTCCATTCTGCTTTTTAGCGGAGAAACCATCGCAAGAAGCAGTTGCAGACCTTTTCCGATAGGATAAGGGTTGTCTTTTTTTCTTTAATGAGATAACATGTGAATCGTGGGAGTTTTTTATATGGATAAAAATGTAAAAGAAAGGTAGAGTGTAATGGCATTACCAAGTGGCGCAGCGATGAACATCACGATTCGTCTTCAATATGAAAAAGATCATGTCTCATTCAGCGATATCGCCGCTGCGATCGGAAAAGCAGGGGGAGATATCGTCGGGATTGATGTTATTTCATCTAGCAAAGTACATACCGTGCGTGATATCACCGTCAGTGCGTTAGATACAAAACAATGCGATTTAATTATTGCAGCGCTGAAAAAATTCAGGGCGTTAAAATTATTCACGTATCAGATCGTACGTTTTGGATGCATATCGGTGGAAAAATCGAAACGAACTCGAAATTTCCGATAAAGACGCGTGATGACTTATCACGGGTTTATACGCCAGGGGTAGCGCGAGTATGTAAAGCCATTGCGGAAGACCCAAAAAAAGCATATTCCTTAACGATTAAGCGCAATACGGTGGCGGTCATTTCCGATGGTACAGCGGTGCTTGGGCTTGGCAATATCGGACCTTACGCGGCGATGCCAGTGATGGAAGGAAAAGCGATGTTGTTTAAGCAATTTGCGGGCGTCGATGCCTTCCCAATCTGCTTAGATACAAAAGATACAGAAGAAATTATTCAAATTGTGAAAGCGATTGCGCCAGCGTTTGGCGGCATTAACTTGGAAGATATTTCGGCGCCGCATTGCTTTGAAATAGAAAGACGGTTAAAAGAAGAGCTGGACATCCCTGTATTTCATGATGACCAACACGGAACAGCAGTGGTGCTGCTTGCGGGGCTATTAAATGCATTAAAAATTGTCGGCAAAAAACTAGAGGACATTAAAGTTGTCGTAACGGGAATCGGCGCCGCTGGAATTGCTTGTACGAAAATTTTGCTGGCAGCCGGTGTGCGCAATATTATCGGTGTAGACCGTCATGGTGCCATTCATCGCGACGAGAAGTACGATAACCCGTATTGGCAAGAATATGCGCAAATCACCAATCCAGATAACGAAAAAGGCAGTTTATCCGAGGTTATCGCGGGTGCGGACGTATTTATCGGCGTTTCCGCTCCAGGCATTTTAAAAGTCGATGATGTGAAAAAAATGGCGAAAGATCCAATCGTCTTCGCGATGGCCAATCCAGTGCCGGAAATCGATCCAGAACTGGCGGAGCCATACGTTCGCGTGATGGCGACAGGCCGTTCCGATTATCCGAACCAAATTAACAACGTTCTTTGCTTCCCAGGCATTTTCCGCGGTGCGCTCGATTGCCGCGCAAAAGAAATTAACGAAGAAATGAAACTCGCCGCAGCGAAAGCGATCGCTTCCGTTGTAACTGACGACGAGTTAAGCGAAACATATATTATTCCGAGCGTGTTTAATAACAAAGTGGTAGAACGAGTGAGACAAGCCGTTATTGAAGCGGCATATCGCACTGGCGTGGCGCGGAAAGATAACATTCCTTTAGGGGGATATTCCGGAGAACAAAGATGAGGCTGTCGCTTAGACAAGACTGTTTGTTAAAGATGATGATGCCCTTCTCCTTATTTTTTACTTGATCCCTTCGAAAGGAAGTTGGAACATGGGGATTCGTTATGAAGTGATTTCCGAAGACGAGATTATTTGTATTAAAGATTTATGCAATGAATTAATGGCCTATCAAAAATCTAAAGCAACGATCCATCCCGAGTGGTTTGACGGGATGTGTTTTGAAACGAGAATGATTCCATCGATCGAAAAGGCGAAAGTGAACTACATCATCGTAGCGAAAGATGACGATGAAATTGTTGGGTATGCATATAGCAATATTTCTCCAAAAACAATCTATTCCAATAATTTCGCGACTTTGCCGTGTGACGCATTTTTTGATTTTGATTCTGTTCCAACCGATGATGTTGGCTGCCTTTCGCAGTTTTATATAAAAGAAAAATATCGCAACCGTGGAATTGGCAGCGTTTTATTCGAAAAATCGATGGAATGGTTAAGTTCATTTCAATCAATCAAGGACATATTTATTTTTGTATCAAACGGAAATGATGATGCGTTAAAATTTTATCTCCGAAAAGGGTTTAAAATCAGTCATCAAATACTGGATGGGTTTATTACGGTATTAAGGAATACGCACTAAACATGCTTTCTTTTTCAAGATGTTCGTAGAGAGGGGGAATTTTCCCTCTCTACTATAACAGACATTCGTCTGAAACCCATTTTTTTCTATCAATCCAGTGTATTTTGAAATTTGAAATAAGACAAACGTACGCTCCCTTTCATCATTTATTGATCGAACATGGAGCTAGGATTGAAGGTGAGGAAACCGCATTATCTCTTGCAATCAAGCGTGGCAACAATAAGGCTTCGGAATTTCTTCGTCTTCAAAATGGAGCGCTTTTGTAAGAAAAGAACACTAAAAGCACACTATAAGTACGCCTAGTTCTTGAATTTGATATTATTCCCCCTTGCAGTAGACAGTACTGTCTACTGCAAGGGGGTTTTTATAGATTGTTGCTTTCTTGACTACATTAATAGTTGATATATGCGTTTTAGGAGGCGTTCAAGTATGTAGAAAGATGTGTATAAAGAAAAGTCATCTTTATTTTTTCCTACTTTTTTTGCCTAATAGGCCGTTGCGATTGCACTAAAGAAGCCACCCAAAGCTTCTATCATTTTAACAAACACCTCTTATCTTCTTGTAAGATATAAAACATCTATTATAAAAAATTATCATAAGTCAATTATTAAAAAAGAGCCTATGGAAAAAAGAGCTTTTACAAAAACATATCGTTACAGGTAAAGTCCCGTTGTGTAAACGGCTGTAATGGTTTGGGCAATGTCTTCTACGGATGCCTTATGTTCATTGCGGACAATTTCCCAAAGATACATTTCGTTGGTGAAAAACCAGCCGCGGGCAACAAGTTCGGGATTTAACTGCGTTTTGGCTAGTCCTTTTTTTTGTGAATAGGCGATATCTTGTGAAATTCGCTGGATGAATTTTTCCCTGATTTCTTTCCATTTAGCGGACACAACCGGTGAAACTCCGATAGCCTGTTCAAACACTTGCATCATGCTTCGCTCTGCTTCTGCCATCTTTAAAAATGAATATGCCTGTTTTTTGATGATTTGTTGGGCTTCTTCTTTTGACGTTGGAAAGAAGGGCATTTCTGCAATTTGATAAAATTGTTCCATCACATCTTCCATTAGCACAATCAAAATTTCGTCTTTTCCTCCAAAATGTACGTAGGCTGTACCGTATCCCACATTTGCCTTTTTGATAATTTGAGTAATCGTTGCTTTTTGAAACCCTTCCTCAATGAATACTTCTTTTGCCGCTTGCAATAGTTTTTGGCGTGTCATGATGGAACGCATATGACGTTTATCGGCCACTTTGCTACTATCCACGACATTCCCTCCATTCGTTTCCTTTTTAATAGCATAAATGGAATCTGATGAAAACAAAAGGATGATTTATGATAATTTTAATACTTAACTTAACATTTAGAAAATTTTTTATTTTTAATTGACATCATGTCAACTTCATTGATACAATTTTCCCAAAAAACAATGTGAAGGAGGAATAGGATAGGATGCTTTCTTATTCTTTTGAACCCACACTAGAATTTGCCAGGAAGCTCGATCGGGAAGATAAACTATGGCATTTCCGCCATGAGTTTTACTTAAAGCCTGGCTCTATTTATATGGACGGTAACTCATTAGGGCTTCTTTCTAAGAGAGCTGAAAAAACGCTATTAGAATCTTTGGATGATTGGAAAGAATTAGGGATTGACGGGTGGACGCAAGGGAGACATCCATGGTTTTACCTGTCTGAGAGGCTTGGGGAAATGATGGCGCCATTAGTGGGAGCTTCTCCTGAAGAAGTCATTGTAACTGGTTCCACGACAGTGAACTTGCATCAACTTGTTGCGACCTTTTACAAACCTGAGGGAACACGTACAAAAATCTTGGCTGATGAGTTGACATTCCCTTCTGATATTTACGCACTGCAAAGCCAGCTCCGTATCCGCGGCTATGATCCAGATACGCATCTTATCCGTGTAAAAAGCCGCGATGGCCGCTTTTTAGAAGAGGATGACATTATCGCTGCCATGGCCGACGATATTGCGTTAATTATTTTACCAACGGTTCTTTATCGAAGCGGTCAAATATTGGATATGAAGCGTTTAACAGAGGAAGCGCACGCTCGTGGCATTTTCATTGGATTTGATGCATGTCATTCTATCGGTGCCATCCCTCATTCGTTCAGTGAGTGGGAGGTTGATTTTGCGTTTTGGTGCAACTACAAGTATTTAAATGGGGGGCCTGGATGTGTCGCGGGACTATATGTGAATCGCAAACATTTCGGGAAGCTTCCTGGCCTGGCCGGATGGTTCGGTTCCAGAAAAGATAAACAGTTTGACATGGAGCATACATTCACACCGGCTGAAACGGCAGGGGCTTATCAAATCGGAACGCCTCACGTGTTGAGCCTTGCGCCTTTAATCGGATCCTTAGAAATTTTTGCCGAAGCCGGAATTGAAAACATTCGCCAAAAGTCGCTGCAAATCACTCAATATTTAATGTACTTAATTGAACATGAGCTGAAAGATTTTGGTTTTACCATTGGCAATCCTAGAGACGATGCATGCCGAGGGGGGCATGTAAGCCTCGAACATGATGAAGCTGCTCGGATTTGTAAATCATTGAAAGAAAACGGAGTGATCCCGGATTTTCGTGCACCCAACATCATTCGTTTAGCACCGATCGCATTGTACACTTCTTATGAAGAAGTGTGGAAAGTCGTCCAAATCCTGAAAAAAATTATGAAGGAAAAACAATATGAAAAGTTTACGAATGAGCGCGAGGTAGTGGCATAAAGATGTCGCGTTTTACGAGAAGAAAGGGGGAGGAAACAATGGAAAACCAAAATCATCATTTCCATGATCTTTATGAGCGGGAGAGAGGATTAAATCGCGATTTGAAAACCAATCAGCTTACCATGATTGCGATGGGGTGTGCCATCGGCACCGGATTGTTCCTTGGAAGCGGGCTTGCTGTTGGAACTGCCGGGCCAAGCGTGTTGATTAGTTATATGATAGGCGCATTGATCGTATTGCTTTTAATGGGATGTTTAGCGGAAATGACGGTTGCCCATCCTACTTCAGGGTCTTTTGGGACGATTGCGGAAAAATATATCCATCCTTATGCAGGTTTTATTGTTCGCTATTCGTACTGGATAGCGAATGTACTTGCTGTGGGAGTAGAAGTAAGTGCAATTGCTGTCTATATGAAATACTGGTTTCCAAACGTTCCGGGAATCGTATGGATCCTGTTGTTTGGCGGTGTGCTGATATATGTCAACGCTACGAGTGTCAATACGTTTGCTACTTTTGAGTATTGGTTCTCCATGATAAAGGTTAGTGCGATTGTGCTTTTCATTCTCCTTGGTGCATATGTTCTATTTGGAGCGTCTGATCAGCCGGGAATAGGAAGCGAAAATCTTGTAAACGATGGCGGTTTTCTGCCGTTTGGCTGGTGGGGAATGTGGGTAGCCATCTTTATCTCTCTATTCAGCTTTTTAGGGACAGAATTGATAGCGGTTACAGCAGGTGAAGCGAAAGATCCGGATGTAGCGGTACCGAAAGCATTAAAAGCAACCGTATTCCGTTTGTCGACTTTCTATGTTTTGACAATGGCCATCATGTTAATGATCGTTCCTTGGAAATCGGCTGGGGTCGATAAAAGTCCATTTGTCAAAGTAATGGAAATCTTGAATATCCCTGGTGCTTCGGGAATTGTAAACTTTATTGTCTTAACGGCTGCATTATCAGCTATGAATAGCCAGTTATATGCATCAACGCGGATGATATATTCATTATCACGAGGAAAATATGCGCCTGCTTTCTTTGGAAGGGTAAGTAAAAAAGGGGTTCCGACAAACGCTCTTACGGTTTCTACACTTGGGATTGTCGTCGCTGCCGTCGTTTCGGCGCTGGTTCCTGGGACATCTTATGCGGTCATGATGGGGATTTCCATGTTCGGTGCCATTTTCACATGGCTGATGGTTTTCGTTTCTCATTTATTTTTCCGCCGCAAGTGGAAGCAAATGGGGGGACGCAAATTACCAGTAAGAATGATCGGTTTTCCTTATTTGACGATTTTAGGGGGCGTTCTATTGCTCAGCTTGATGATTACGACATGGTTTACGCAATTTAAAATCATGCTTCAATTTGGAATTCCGTGGTTAATTTTTCTTTCGGCTGCTTATTTTATTTGGAAAAAAACAAATGCAATGCATCATGCAACAAACGACGCCCTCCAACTTTCTGGAAGTGACGTCAACCTAGATAAATAGCGTCATAGCAAATTTAATAGAAGGCAGCTATGGATGGGAATGAAAAAAGGGGGATGCCAGGTATGGTGAACATTAATAATAATGAAACAAATTCCAAGTATGGATTAGAGGAAGAGATTCATACAGATTTCCGAAAAGAAATGTCGTATGCAAGTTACCTTCAACTCGACAAAATTTTATCCAGCCAACAACGATTGTCCGATCATCATGATGAAATGCTGTTTATTATTATTCATCAGGCAAGCGAACTTTGGATGAAGCTCATTTTGCACGAAGTGAACGCAGCGATTCAATGTATTCTCCGCAACGATTTGGAACCGTCTTTTAAAATGCTTTCACGTGTATCCAGAATTCAGCAGCAATTGATCCAATCTTGGAGCGTCCTTTCCACATTGACTCCTGCTGAATACATGGAATTTCGGGATAAATTGGGTCATGCATCCGGATTTCAGTCCTACCAAAACCGTTTGATCGAATTTGCGTTTGGAAATAAAAATGCTCATACATTATTAGTCTTCCAACATGATCCTGAGATTTATGAAAAGCTGAAAAGAGCGCTTCATGAGCCAAGCATCTATGACGCGGCGATTAAAGCGCTCGCAGCCCGAGGATTGCCAATTGACCAAGAAGTTCTTGACAGAGACTGGTCCCAAACCTATCAGCCAAATGCCAGTGTAGAGGAAGCATGGCTGACTGTTTACCGGAACGTGGATCAATATTGGGATTTATATGAGCTGGCCGAGAAGTTGGTGGACATCGGCAGCCAGCAACAGTTATGGCGTTATAACCATATGAGTACGGTTGAACGAATTATTGGCCATAAAAAAGGAACAGGCGGTTCATCAGGCGTCACTTATTTAAAAAGAGCGCTTGATCAACATTTCTTCCCTGAATTATGGACTTTAAGAACGAAGCTTTAATATGTATGCATGGCAGGAGGCTGGGGAAAAGGCCTCCTTTCCTGTTGAGTAAATGAATAAGGGGGAAAAAATGATGAACGCGTGGATTGATATATCTCAACGGCTGGATGAAAAAGTTGCTGTATGGCCAGGGGATACTCCTTTTTCCTACCGTGTAAATTGGAGCAAAGAGGAAAGCGGGTCTGTCAATGTAGGCCAAATCACGATGAGCACCCACACAGGTACACACATTGATGCCCCGTTTCATTTTGATAATGAAGGAAAGCGGGTGCTTGATTTGGATTTGGATATATACATTGGCCCAGCCCGTGTCATCCATCTGCCAAACAAAACGAAGATTGGAGTAGACGAATTGCAAAGTGTAAATTTAGAAGGAGCAACACGCCTATTAATTTATACAGGCGCATGGAAAAACCGTACGGTCTTTCCAGAAGCCATTCCCCATATCGAACCTGAATTAGCGCCATATCTTTCCGAACGCGGCATTCGGCTCATTGGCGTGGATCTGCCGTCCGTCGATCCTTTAGATAGCAAAGAGTTACCTGCCCATCATGAATTGACTCGTTATGGCATCCATATTTTAGAAGGTATTGTCCTTGATCATGTGGCCCCAGGCGACTATGAACTGATAGCTTTTCCGCTTCCGCTTGCAGAAGCGGATGGAAGCCCGGTAAGAGCGGTATTAAAAAAGAGGGGGTAACATCAAATATTAATTAATAGCGAACAGTGCCAGGTACTGTTCGCTAATTATGGTACTATGAACACTGTTGTCTATAAAAAACAAGAACTTCAATGGTTCTGAAAGTTGGAATCATTGTTGTGTTTATCACTCTATCACAACCATTTTACGGTATGTCCAACATATGGAGCCGGATTTGATATAAATCTTTCGTTACATATTTATTGTAGCAAGAGATTTATAGATTTATTTTTTTGTTATTTAAAAAGAGAATAAAATGAACAATAAAAAATAAATACTCAAAAAATGTTTGACATTTTATGTATTTGTTAGTAAATTATAATTGAAGATGGAAAAATATAAAAAAGAGAACAAAATGAACAATAAAGGATGTGGTTGTATACATAAATTTATTTGTGAAAAAGATTTGCGAACCGAGCGTTTAGATCCGTATTTTTATCAAATTGAATTGGAGTTGAAAAAGAAATTAGAAAATAAACAGACTGTTCCTTTACGGATGTTATGTAAAGAAATTACAGATGGAACAAGAAACGCGACAGAGTTTGTTGGTTATAGAACGACTGTTCCTTATATTCGCTTATCAAATATTGTGGATAATAAGTTAGTGCAAAAGGGGATGAAATATTTATTTGATTTAGATGGAATTGAGGAGAAAGCGATTGTTAGGAAAGGGGATATTTTAATTTCGAAAATTGTCTCGCTTCCTAAAATTACTCTTGTTGATGAGGCATATGATGGAGCTGTTATTAGTCCTGATATTATAAAAATTCGCCCCGTGGATCAACAAGCTCAAGCAATATTAATGAAGTTTTTTGCTTCAAATATCGGAATGCTTTCATTAAAAAAAATGGCGGTTCCATCTGTATTGCCGAAAATTTCGCTTAAACAGTTAGAGGATTTAGCGATTGTAATAGATGTGGATTCTGAAGAAGAAGGTCATAACCAACAAGCTATTTTAAAACAACAACTGCATAACTTATATGGATTTGAGTTAAATGAACTAAACGCGTCGCTACCGACAGAGTTTTGGGTCCAAAAACAACTGTCAACAAAGCGGTTGGATGTCGATTATTATCGTTACCATACTTCAAAAACGTTCGAACAATTGAAAAATAAGATCAAAACCGAACGATGGGTGCAGTTAAAAGATGTTTGTGAAATCGTAAGACAAACAGTTAGCCCGGCGGATTTTAACAATAAAAAAATTCGTTACATTGGCTTTAAAAATATTGATACAAATTCGTATCGGATTATTTCGGCAGAGACCATATCATTCGAAAAAGTGAGAAGTCGTGCCCGATATGTATTGAAAGAAAACGACATTTTACTAGGAGTCGTCGGACCATATATTGGAGAAGAGAACCAACCGTTGGCTTTTGTAACTAGAGAATACGAAGGAGCTTTAGCATCTAGTGCGTTTGTGGTTCTACGTAATTGTAAGTATTCGTCTGCATATTTGTTATGGTGTTTGTCTCATCCTTTGGTACGATTCCAGTTAAGGGCTAAGCGAAGAGGACAATTGCAAATGATGATAAGTATAGATGATCTTGAAAGAATTTACCTCCCGGCTGAATCACCAGAAAAGATCAATTTGATTGAAAATATGGTGAAAAAATTAGTTAATTAATCGGAGGGATACAAGAATGAGGTTACCATCGTTATACGGATTTTATAAATACTATTTTAATTATCCTTTGAAAGGGAAAAGGAATTATGCACTTGCGATAAGAGAGGCGGAAAGGCAAATTTATAATGCTTTTGACCTAAGAGATGAATCATACATTACAGATTATGAACATCAATTATATCCTAGACAACTCACAATTTCTTTTTTGAAAAAACTGTATCAATTAATGAATGAACGTTACGATCAACCTATTTTTGACCTAGATTATCATAGAAATAGTATTCATATTCCAAAAGAGTTACTTACTGGGCGCATACGGCTAGATATTGATTTTGGGTACTTTTACGATCGTAATGCGAAACAAATTATTCTACTTGAGTATGGTAAATTAAATGATGTTTCTTATTGGATTCCAGTTTTTAAAACGTTGGTAACCTCATTTGAGTTAACTACTATGCTCCCAACAAATATTGAAACGATTGCATTTTGGGATTTATCGAAAGGACTCACTTATGAAGAAAGTTATCATAATGGAATTACCGCACCTGTCGAGCAGGTTCTAAAAATTGCTAGAAAAATAGTGAATGAAAGAAGGAGGGGTTAAATGATTTTATATGAATATTTAAAAACCCCAAAAACGATTGACCAGCTTGTAACGATTGCACATGAAAATGAGTTATATTGGAATCGGGAACAAATGGAGTTGTTTGTGTGCTTAGATCCAAGTATCATTCAAAATGCAGAAGGGCTTTGGACAGTGAAGCAAGATGAACGTCGGCAAATGATATTGGCAGCGATTGAGCGGGCGTTACAAGGTCGCCCGATGACAAAAATTGATCCAGATGTTTTCGCCCAGCTCCCTGCTGATGTCATTGTACCGCAAAGCGAAATTATTGATGTTGCCATTAGCAGCGGTAAATATGAATCACCGCGCGAAAATTTGCTTCGTGTAAAACGAAAATAGGAGGAAATAACGAATGGAAACGACAATTCAACAAGTACAAGAACAATTAAAAATGAAAGGATATGGTCAATTCTCTGAGCTTACTACAAATGAAGAAGATGGAACAATGATTTTCACAGCGACAGGAGATGACAAAGTCGTTTACGTGAAAATCTTTGAAAAAGACGCTGATTTATCATATGCGGTGCAACAATCTGCACTAATTGAAGCACAATATCATGAATCGGCTCCTGACTTTATTTGGGCCACGAATGGAGATGTAAACTATTACGCCGATTGTATTGAATCTGCGCCAATTGCAGAAATTCCATCTGTTGTGGATGTAACAAAAAAAGAAAAGAAAAAATTAACAAAACAAGAACTTTGGTCGCTTGATATTTATTCTAGTCTGCAAAAACGATTTGATGATTTACATGAGCGTCTTTACGGTCCCGCTGGTGCCGATAATATTAGTTCTACGAACGAGGCAATCGATGAACTGAGTAAATTACTGTTTATGGAAATTTTCCGCCTTTATCACCCTGATTATGTATTAAAAGAAGGAGAAAATGCTGGTTTAAAATTATATGACATTTTAAAGTATGAGTACATAAAGCAACATGGCAAAAAAGCGGTAAAACAAATCAAAGATGCATTTAAAGAAATAAAAAATCATGAAGATTATGTAGCGATCAACGACAAAGGTGAAAAGTGCTACATCTTTCACGAAGAAGAGTTTATTAAGTTAGAAAATCCGGCAAACTATGTTGCCGCATTTGAAGCTTTTCAAGAGCTCGGTGAGTTCGAAGATGATAATGGAGCAATTAAAAAGGCGACGTTAAAAGATGTAACCGCTGATATTTTAGGACGCCTATACGATGTGTTACTACGCGGAAAATATGACAGTAAAGTCGGTCAAGCAACGTATTTAACACCGCGTCAGGTAACCGAAGCAATGGTAGATATGGTAATGCATGATTTAACATCGAATCCAAAAGAAGCAGCCAAATTGCTAGAAACAGATGAAAATGGAAATCCAACCTTCCGTGTACTTGACCCAACTTGCGGATCTGGAGGATTTTTAATTAAAGCCTATGAAGCAATAAAAAGATACTTTACGAGAGAATTTGCTGGGATTCAAAAAGAAAAAATAACAGAGCATTTAGAAAAAATGAAAGAGCATAGCTTTGTTGGTGCCGATAAAACACGGAGCATGATTTTAAAAGCACGTTTGAATATGGCGATGCACGGATTGCCAAAAGCTCCGATTTTCTGGGTAAGCGACTCGTTAATGACCGATTCATTGCAACCTGAATCATTTGATGTGATTATCACAAACCCGCCGTTTGGCTCCGGTTCTGTATCCAATAAAACAGAAGAAGGCAGAGCCATTTTAGAACGTTATACATCCGGCATTGACGAAGACGGAAAACCGATGAAAAAAGGTTTATGTCTTGGAGCAAAGCCAAATAATAAAGGTGTTTGGAAACAAGTCAATTCGACAGACCAAGCGGTATTATTCATTGACCGAAATTTAGAGTTATTAAAACCAGGTGGTTATTTGATTATGGTCCTTCCAGATGGAATTTTAAGTAACTCAAGCTATAAACATGTACGTGAATATTTAATGGGTAAGAAAAACGAAGTAACAGGCGAATTTGAAGGTGGCCGCGCGATTGTGAAAGCGGTTGTTTCATTACCGACAGTTACATTCCAATTATCTGGTACAGGTGCGAAAACGTCATTCCTCTATATTAAAAAGAAAGAACACGAAAACGAAAAACAAGGACCAGTGTTTATGGCAGTTGCAGAGGAAATTGGGTTTGATGTTAAGAATAAAGTTGAGATTCAGTTAGGAAATGATAGAAACGATCTTTTGAAGATAGTTGATGCTTATAAAAAAGGTATGTAAATGAACCATAGGGTTTTTTTAAGAGTAAAATAGAGAAGGTGGAAAAAATGAATAGCTATACTGCAAAATCCGGATGGGTCCACCCTACTTTAATTTAGATAGAATTGATAGTAGTTTTTATAAAAAAGAGGATATAGAAAATTTACGAAGATTATTTAATTCCGAACTACCTCTTAAAACTTTATTGGATATCTCAAATAAAATTACTGATGGTCCTCATGATGGATATACTTTTGTAGATAATGGTGTCTTATTTTTAAGATCACAAAATATAAAAAATGCTGGTTTCGATTTGTCGGATAAAAAATTTATTGAACCCGAGTTTCATAACAAATATAGAAAAAGTTGGTTGGAGCAAGGCGATTTATTAATAACTAGAATTGGTCAATATTTTGGTAATGCTGCTGTAGTATCTAAGGATTATGTGGGGTGTAATATAAATCACGCAATTGCTAAAGTACAATTAAAAAAAGAAGTAGACCCATATTATGTGTGTGCATATATTAACAGTCCTACTGGAAATAAACTTTATAGGAGATTAGGAAAAAGTTTTACATCTCCTAGGGTTAATTTAGCTGATTTTAGTGAATTCCTGGTTCCGTTACCTGCACGGAAAATCCAAACATATATCGGTAATAAAATCCGAAAAGCGGAAGAGTTACGGGAAGAAGCAAAGCGGTTGAAGGAAGAGGCTGAAGAAATTCTATTTAATGAATTACGTATAAAAGAACTAGAACATCTTTTAATGGAGCAAAACAAAAAATATAACTGGGTAGAAGAAACAGCACTTACCGAAAGAATAGATGCTTATTATTATAAAGCTAAGTATACAATATTGGATAAATTTATTTCCCAATTTGAGTATGTAATAACCAAAAAAATAGCAGATGTTGAGTATGGATATATGCCTCAAGAAGATTATACAGAAGTTGATTCGGGAATTCCTATTATTCGAATAACAAATATGCCTGGAAATTTATTAATTGATTCAAGTGACATAAAGCATATTCCCGTAAATGAGAAAATTAAAGATAGGCATTTTGTTAGGGAAAATGATATTTTGATGGTTCAATTAGGGGACACAACTGGAAAAGTTGCTTATGTTTCAAAGGAATTTGATGGTTATTTTATTCCCGTCATTCTGCTTAAAAATTTCATTAAAAGATACAAATAAAGTTCTTCCTGGCTATTTAGCATTGTTATATGAGAGTAAAATTATGCAACTACAAATTGAACAAACAATTTCTTATGCTTCAGTAAGACCAAATACTACAAAACCAGCTATCGAAAGTTTAAAAATACCTATTATTGAGATGAGCAAGCAAAAAGAGATTGCTGATAGAATTTTAAATTATATTAAACATATTTACGAATCAAAACATCTTATCATCGAAGCCAAACAGGACGTCGAAGACCTGATCGAAGGCAAGTTCGATGAGTCGAAAATTTCCGAAGGAGTGTAAGGGCACTCCTTCTTTTCTAGGAGGTGAATGCGTTGGAGTTGAAAAGGTTACATAGTCATTTAGAGAAGCTGTATCACTACGGTGAAACGGCTTATGTCGCTGAGCTTGAGCCGTTTGTTAGAAAAGGTCTTTTATATGTGCATGAGAAAAAAGCAGTGATCACGAACAATTGGATTGCGTTTGTGAAGCGGTTTCCGAATCAAACTGATTTCCTTCATACATTGTTTTGCTTTGATGAGTTGTATCAACAATACTTGTTGAAAACATCCTTGTTAACGGTATTAAAAATGCGTGAGGCAGAAGATACTGACGGAATTGTTGATTTCGTTCATAAAATGCCAAAGTTTGCAGGGGAAATCGTAAAAATATTAGATGAATTGAAACATGGTGAGCGGTACGAAACGGAAGCTTTAGAACATCATGTAAAGGAAGTCGAGCCTCTTTTTCGTGAACGCAATCATTTTATTTTTAACGGAGCGCCGTATTATCAGCGCATTATTTATTATTTAGCCCATATTCAACAGTATCAACAAGAAGCGGTTGAACAAGATGAACCGCTCGGTAAAAAAATTGATGAACAATGGGCAAAAGGGAGAAAAATAGCTGCTAACTTGCAGTTATCGCCGTTAAAGGATCAGCCTCTTGCGGTATTAGCGCCGCATGAGCCAAATATTTCATTAAAGAATCCGTTATTCAAACATATTTTCGCACATCCTTGGAACCTATTTATTTTCCTTTGTTGCGTTGTCCGCGAACAGACGGAGGCGCAAGGGATGACAACCATTCGGTTTCATGCGGTGAACGACGAAGTTGACGTTATTTTAATGTCGTCAAAAAATCAAGAATATCGATACGGAACGATCAACGATTTCGTTTTGGAGTTTTGTAAAGTGAACAACTATCAACTATTTCCAAACGAGATCGCTCGTTTAGAAACGATATTCCACTATTTACATGATCGCGGTTTTTTAACGATTGTCGATGAAGAATATCGCATTCCGAGCCATATTGAAGATGAGTTATACAATACAAGTTTGTTTATTCCGCTGATGGCAGGCAGCAAACAGCTCCGCCAACGGATCGAACAGTGGATTGATGAATTGAGGGACAGAGGATGAAACAAATAAAACTATCGATTGAACGATTTTGGATTGAGCCAGGAAATTTTGAAAGATGGTGTGAGTTGTTATCGCGCATTCCGGAGAAAACCGAAGCGCGTTCAATCAAGGAAATCGCAAAATTATACTTAGGAAAAGATGTGGAAGAAAAAGATAAAAAACTAGACCGTTCCAAAGAATTATTTGGACTACATGGTTATGAGTACGTGAAAAATTCACGTAATTTTGAAATTAAAGGTGTCCATTTTCTAACACGAACAGATGATGGATATTTGATTCGTACAGAGGAAGCGAATGAACTCGTAGCTGCGTACGAACAACAACAAGGATGGGAATTGTTGCTTGCAAAACAACTATTACGATATTCGCCAAGAACAAGAGTCATCATGCATTTATTGTTGAATGATGGTTTTTTTGAAACAAACGGTCAATCGATCGAACAGCTAAGCAAGTGGACATTGCGATTTGCTGATGTTGCGTATCATCCGTTTTCAAGGAATCCAGAGCTTAATGATATGAATTTTCTTCTTCATGCTTTTAAAAATGAAGCGTTAGGGAACGATTGGCGTAATATTCTTGCTGAAGAAGAAATTAAATTGGATGAAGATTGGATGTTTGTTGGCTCAAGCGGCAAAGAGCCGGCAAAAACAAATATTTCTTCGTTTATGCGTGCGCCGATGCAATTATTTGCCTATTTAGACTGGTTTATTGAAGCAGATGTAGGAATCATCATTTTAAATAAAGAAAAGGTGTTGGAACATATCGGTTCACATTCTTTATTTTCATTGACGAACGTTCAGAGTATATCAGAAATCGAATGGTTAAAGAAAAAAGTGAACGAAGAGAAGGATGATCGCGGTTTTGTTGCAATTGAACCGTTGCTTCGTAAGCTGATGGAGCGTTTTTATCCAACGTGGGAACAAGGGCTTGCGCGCTTTGTCGATTATTATATGACAAAAGGTATTCGTGAAGGTTTGTTTTATATTGCTGATTATGAATCAGGCCAGCCAAGACATGGAAGAGGTTATTTAGGTAAACGAGAATACCAATTATTAAAACTTGAATTCCAGCGATAAAGGGGTTGAAAAGATGAGCAAATCTGTCTGGTTAAAAGATGGGGTTTCCACATTTCCGGTTCAGCAGCCAATGGTCGGTCAGTGTGAATTTTATGAGGCGTTTAAAGAGTATTTACAAGATTTAAAGTCAGCGCCAATGGCACGAGTTTTTACATTGATTGCCAAATGGGGGATTGGTAAATCGCGTATTGCTTATGAATTAGTGAGCGAAGCGCTTGGAATTGATAAAGGATGGACGATTCGTGACCAATCAGGTCAACTGCAAAAAGTCCGGTTATTAAAGCCAGATTTCGCTGACGGCATTTTACCTATTTATATTCGCTATGAACAAATGCATGAGGATCTTCTTTATGGGGAAAACTGGGTCGGTTATGGGGCGTATGTAGCGCTAGCAAAATTAGCGGAACAACAACCTGCCCGCACGATTCAAGGTTCGATTGTGAAACATATTCAAGATCATTTTCTCCCGCTTGGTTTTTCACCAGAGAAATTGGCTGAGGCGATTGAGTTAGGGCGGCATGAAACAAATGATTTACTACAACATATTGATCAGCTTGATCAACTTGTCCAAAACGGTTTAGCTTACTTAAAGCAGTTTGGCATTGAGCATTTAATGGTTATTGTCGATGAAGTAGAATCCGAGTACGAATTATTTATGGATGGGATTCAAGAGCAAAGCGAAGAGCGGAAAAAGAAATTAGACGGTGATGCGATTAAAGTGATCACATCAGCGATTAAACATGAAGATAGCCGCACTCGCCATCCAAATGTCTCTTTCTTGTTGCTTTGTTCACCGGCAATTGGCGATCAAATTAAAGCACTCGAGGCGTTGGCCCGTCGTTTAGATAAATTAGAAATCAATCAAAACTCCTATGCAGATATTAGCGATTATGTCGCATCGTTACAACAAAGTGGAAAATTACGTAAATATCCTGCAGGTCTTGTTGAAGCAGCTTACACGATTGCCGCCGGAAACTTCGGCTGGTTAAATGTGATTATGGCCCATTGTGATCAATATCTTGAGAAGCATCCAGATAAGGAAACTGGTGAGATTTTACAAGATTTGGCTTATTCAGTGCCGCGTTTTAAAGAAAGTTTAATCGATCATTCGCAACTAGATTACATTAATACAAAGCCAGCGCATATTCCGTTTGTAAAAAAAGCGTTATTACGGCAACTGCCGTATCCGAAAGATTATTATAGTGCGGAAGAACAACAAATTTTATTATCAGCGAAACATATTGAAGGCATACCATTATTTAAAGAGTTTGTCGCTTTGCCGCTTACGAAAAATGATTTAGGTTTTTATCTTGTGAAAAACAAATATAAAGCCGAATCAGATCATTTATTCGTAAATGAAACGACAGGTGAATCATTTAGTTTAGATGTACTGTTACGGAGTCTCGAAACATTCTCGATTAATGCTCCTAAAGGGACTTTTATTGTCGGAAAGGAACGGGAAACGTTTTTAGCGCAAGTACGCATGCTTTATCCGAAAGACGAAGTCGTTGAAGCAGCGGAGCTTTTATATACGTATCTCGAGCAACGAATGAAAACAGAACTACTCGAAACATATATTGGCCCAAACTTTGCGTTCCTTGAGCGGTTAAATCGTCGCTATGCTGTCAAAACAGGTATTGCGAACTATTTATTAAATGAAGAAAAAGATCAACAACTTCAACAACATTTAAATGAGTTGGCGAAACAATATGATAAAGACGGAGAAATTCAACGTCTTCTTCTTGGTTTTACAAGAGCGATTGAGCAAGACTATCCAGAAGTGCAAACGATTCAGATAAAAGGAAATAAATGCGGGCTCCGTATAAAGGTGACAAACCATTTATATTTAGGGGTTCATCCAAAAAAAATCGTCGACATTATTTGGGCTAGCAAACTAGCTTCCTTGCACGATCTTGTTGATAGCAAATTACTAGATAGCGGAAATCACCCGATTATCATTTTAGCACCGACCGCTGATGCGGAAACAGAAATCGATGATATAAAACGAAAGTATGAGCGTCTTGGCCGTTGCTTGCTCTTTTTCCAAGTGACGAATTCGCAGAAGAAAGTATTAGAAGCGTTATCGGTTGAACGTGAGATGATGGATATCCGCAAGTCAGCTCATCAATTAACGCAGCCATTCCGCGCAAAAATTCGTGCGATTACAGATGAAATTGCAAGGGTAGCACGAACCTGGTTTGAACAGGTCGATAAAGAAGGATATGTGTTACGCCCAATCGTTTTTACGAAATCAGAGGAAGACTCTATTCCATTATTAGCAGAAGGATATGCGAAAATGATTATTCACGATGCAACAATTGCTGAACTAGGGGCAAAACAAGACGTAAAATTTACAGACAGCGAAGATTTTACTCGCTTTCAACATGCTTTAAAAGCAACGAAAGTTCCGGCTAAATTAGATAAGGAAGGTTATCGCGATACAGGCTTGTTTATTCAAAATAACGAAAATGATCAATATGAAGTGCAAATTCCAGCTACATTTGCTTCTTTAATGTCGTTTATTGGAAATCGTCGTGTAACATATAAAGAGATTGAAGAAGCGTTTTTCTTTAGTTCTGTTGATGTGATTAAACCACCAAAAATCGTTGAACAATGGATGACATTCTTGCAAGCGCTAAAAATTGTACGGATCAATAACAATCACGTTGAAAATGTCACGTCCCATATGTTAGAAGCAAAACGAGATAAAATTAAACAATGGTATGAGAAAGAATATGATCAACTAGTGGACGAATTCAAAGAAACGTTTGATCAAGCTCGCATCGAACTATTGAAACGATACAAACGCCATGGAGACTTAGAGAAAATTGATGAAGCATTACGTAAGATCGACTTAAAACTATTGCATGTTCATACAAACAATCATCTCGCTATTTGGAAAGAGCAATTAAGTTATTTGCAACAATTTCATGACGAATGTAATTTCATCTTTGATGAGGAAAAATGGAATACGCTCCAACCAAACGAGCGTAACTTCGCGAATATCACATTTGACCGGAATGATATGCCAATTTGGCAAAAGCTTAAGCTTGTGCAACAGTTCCATGAGTATGTATCAACGATTCAAAAGGATATTCTCGCAAAAATTCACGAGAAAGTAGAGGAAATGAAAAACACAAACGAGTATAAAGGTTACTATATACCAATTTCACCGTTTACGTATGTGCTTGAATTATATAAAAACGAAATTGAAAATGCGATGAATCATGTCAAATCTTCACAATTGCGAACAATGGTATCCAATAAAGAAACACTTGCGCATCATTTATCGTTAGGGAATTATAAGGAAGCGATTGACCGTTTAAATATCATTATTTCTCAAATAGGCTTAAAGAAAGTCGATCAAACAAAGGTTGAGTGGAAAGAAAGAAGCGGTATCATTGGGCGTTATTACGATTTGAAAGATAAATTTGTACAAATGGTAGACCTTTTTGTAGAATCGAAGCCGAAAGTTGAGAAATGGATTGCTTATTATGAAAATAGTAATGCTGATGTGAAAAGTGAGGTAGGGATTGCTGAGCTTTCCACACTATTTGACAAGTTAACCGTATTTTTAGAATCTGGTTTCGAAGAAGCGGTTGATGATATTTGTATTGCAAAAAAAGGAAATCCAATGACACTGATAGATGAAACGGAAAAGCTGTTGAAAGAACACAAAAACGATATGACGGATTTAAGAGCTCAAATCACAAATGTTGATAATATAACTAGGAAAAAGCGGAATCAGCTCTATGATGACTTATTAATTGATGCTGTGAACCGTCTTTTCCGCCTGCAACATAAACCGCCATACCAACCGGACTTAAGTGCACCAAT
Organism: Geobacillus sp. CX412; assembly: GCF_027942335.1. NCBI lineage: Bacteria > Bacillati > Bacillota > Bacilli > Caryophanales > Anoxybacillaceae > Geobacillus > Geobacillus sp. CX412. Next base: position 2,080,209 of record NZ_CP103461.1, on the reverse strand, counting down.
TCAAGAAGCAACATACGAAGAAACAATAGAAAAAGTAGAAGCGGAAATGAAAGAATTAGAAACATATGCACATCAATTTTTTGCTGATCATGCTCAATTTGTGCAATTTGAGTTTTATAAAGAAGTTGTTGCCCGCAAAGGAGAGTTAGACTGGGCCAATTATCAAAAAGAAAAGGAAGAGCTTGAGCAAATTGGGTTAATTCGGACAAAAGTGGAGGTTCTCTAATGTCGAGCCTACAGATTTTAAAACCATTCTCAAGACGGACAGAGTATAAAATGTTGCGCGAATGGTTTGATATCGAAGAGAAAGCTGTTGGAGAGTTACGGTCAGGGGTTTGCGTTATTCCCGCTATCATTCTTTTAAAAATGTCAGAAAGCGATCGTTTAAACCTAATTCAATGGGCAAAATTCTGGGGGAACCAGTTAATGGTTTTCCCCCCGTATTTTAATTTAGATATTTCTTCATTATTGCAGATGAATGACTCGATTTCCATTAAAGAAATGAATGAATGCACATATGAAGGAATTCCGGTGCGCGAAGAAATAGCGACTAATTTAACTCCCAAAATTCAATTACCGACTAAACAAACCGTTGCCGTTGACTTTTACTACGATACAAGTAGCGGATGCATTACTATCACAACATTGCCGCTTCTTGATTACCGGTTGCTTGAGCAACGCGAAATATGCCAACGTCTATTTCAATCGTTATTGCACAGTAATGAAAGAGATACAAAAAATGAAATTAGGGAAGAAAAACAAGTGATTTTTAAGCCCGTTCATCACTATTTACTTCTTCTCTCAGCAGCCGACGTTATAGAACAACAACAGCTCGTTCCGTTAATTCAAAAGTTTTTCTATTTGGAAGTACGTGAAAATGAGGTGAAAAGTGCTTTTGCTGAGCTCGCAAATTTACATTATATCCATTCAGACGGAACCATCACTGAGAAAGGGCAACAGTATATTAAGGAAAATGGTTATCGGGCATTTGTGAGAGAAATCATAAAGCGGAGGAACGATGATGGAGAATGGTAAAATGAAACAGGACACCGTGATTGCCAATAGTCTAGTAGCGAAAATCCAGTTAGGGTTACCAAGTACTGTTACGAAATTAAGCGCGAAAATGCGTTTTATTGATCACATTGCTCCGAAGCTTCGTAACAGCGGTGTCATTCGTCCCATTGAAAAAAAATCGCCACTGACGATTCGGGTATCGGGGATTGCAACAGCAAGCAAAACAATACCCGCATTTGGTGGTATTTTATATAGTGCTGGTGCCGTTCGTCAAGATTTATATATAGAGGAAGGCTCTGTGTACGAAACATTTCAAGACAGCCTCGTTGACATTGACGAAGCCGATGATATCGATGTTACTAAAAAACTAAAATTCATTCATATTACGCAAATGTATGATTTGTTAGAAGAAATGGTGCAAGAATCTATTCCGCCGCAAATGGTAATCGTTGATACACCATTATTGTTAGAACGTTCCGATGCACCGTTAGAATCACATGAACAGTTATTGAAAGATTATGAGCAATGTAAAGAACGAATAGAACGATTTTGGTCTATGTATCAAGATAAAATGTACCCGTTTAATCCTCATGGAATTCAATTAGTCTCTCTTAGTACGAAACGGTTTGGTTCCATCTTTTACGGGCTAACAGCTGTAGAACGAGAAAAATATATCATTGACACGATTCATTTTTCTAAATTACAAGATATTGAGGAGTCTTTTTATAAGATTAAAAAAGTAGGTGTAAAAAAATTACTCCACGGTATTTTAACGCGTCGAACGAGAACGGCAGCTTATCAATATGATATTTTAACTTCGGACAATCGGCTAGAGCCGGTAAAAGTAAGAGAGCTTGGACTAATCAACTTTCATTTACGAGCCGGGATGAGAACAATGCCTTTACTTGCAGAAATGATAGGGAGTAACAAAGATTGGGATTCAAAGGCCATTAATGAATTAGCATCCTATATTGTTTCCCTTTTTACAGTGGATCAGCCAAAAGCACTTCCACTGCCGCTTTGGTATGCCGAGTACGCTCTAAAACCAATTCGAAGTGGTGCCATTCTTCATTATTTTAAAACACAGGCACGCGAAATGATTAAAAAGGAAGAAGTAGAAAATGTTTGGACCGAAGAAGTAGACTTTTTCGGGGAGGATGAATGATGAGTCAAGAAAAATATATCGGTAAACTAATTGGGAATACCGGAAACCCGAATGATTTAAAAATGGTGCTTCAAGATAGCTTTTCCGCACGTCGTGGTGAATTTGTGAAAATTTTGCATCAAGAACGTCCAGATGAAGAACCGACATATGTTCTTGGGAGGATTACCTCTATTTCTCGCAGCAATATTTTATATAACAGCGATCTTGGAGAAGGATTGAATTCGATCGAATTATTACCCGGAACACAAATGACTGGGGAGACACTATTTGCTTCCATTGACCTTGTCGGTTACAAGGAACCAGCCACAGGACAAATTCGCATTCCACGTCGCCCGTTAGATCCGGGAAGTAAAGTATATGGTGTTGATTATGAATTTCTTTCTAAGTTTTATCAATTTGATGAAAATAAAAGCATTGCGATTGGCAACTTAATCGGCTATGAACGTGGAGAAAATATTGTTCCTGTTTACTTGGACGTCAATAAATTAGTGACAGAGCATTTAGCGGTTTTGGCGATGACGGGTTCAGGAAAGTCTTATACGGTCGGTCGTATCATCGAACGACTAGTGGCGCAAATGAATGGAACCGTTGTTGTGTTTGATACGCATGGTGAGTATGGAAAGGCATTTGAAAAAGGGGATATTCATTTCAATACCAACCTTGATCATATTGAAGATGAAAAAGAGCGGGAAAGCATTTTATTTATTCAAGAACGTTTCCGTGCTTTACAAGCGGCAGGAGGCGGCATTCATGTGTATACGCCACAAATGGAAGAGTTTGATTATAAATATGCTGGTAAGAATAAACATCTCGCGTTGCAATTTGACCGTTTTGAAATGGATGATTTTGAAGAAATCTTGCCTGGTTTAACAGAACCTCAACAACGAGTACTCGATGTAGCGATTCGTTATTGGAAATACAAATACCCACATCCGCCCCGTGATATTAAAGATTTGCGTGAGTTGCTTTCAGGCGATTTAGAAGAGTTACGGAATTGGGATGAAATAACGGAAGCAGAAGCAAGAGCTTTAAGCGGCAGAAGTGCAGCGGTGGCTTCGATGAAATTGAATCGCGTCATTAACGAAGCGCGAAGCTTTTATACGAAAGCGATCGGTGAGCCAACGGATATTTATAAATTAATTGGAGAAATGAACGAAAAATATGGACGATTAATCATTATTGATTTGCAAGGATTGTCAGACGATGCAAAGCAAATTGTCACGGCTCTTGTATCCAGTGAAATTATGCGTGCAGCGGCAGATAAACAACGCCCGATTCGTCCTTGTTTCCTTGTATATGAAGAAGGTCATAACTACGCTCCAGCAGGTACACCAACGATTTCGAAAAAAATTATTAAAAAAATTGCCGCAGAAGGCCGTAAATTCGGGGTAGGTTTTGCCATCGTTTCACAACGTCCTTCGAAATTGGATGCAGATGTCACATCGCAATGCAACACGATTATTACTATGCGTCTAAAAAATCCAGATGATCAACGTTTCATTACGAAAACGTCCGATATGTTAACGAAAGCCGATATTGATGAACTCCCGTCTTTATCTACAGGAGAAGCGTTAATTACGGGGCGTTCGATTCCAGCTCCACTATTAGTGAAAGTTGGAACAAAAGCGTTAGTTCATGGTGGTCAATCTCCGGAAGTTGTCAAAGAATGGGGCGTATTCGGTGGATAAAGAGCAATTAAAGGCAATAATTATTGAAGAATTTAAGACTGGAAAAATTCGTAATTCACTTTTTCCGATGCTTTCCGTTCATGGTATTCGAGATTATTCCGAAACTGTTCATTCTGCAGGACTGAATTATATTACGGAAATCGGCAGACATATTCAAGGAATAACAGCTTTATCTGAATGCCCTGTTTATCCAATTAACCAACAATATGGTCATAGCATTACTCGAGAAGTTCGGCCGGATTCTGTATGGTATCGTCAACAAGACGTAAAGCCCATTCTTGTTTCAGAGTTTGAACGATTTGAAAATTCAAAGGGCAAGCATGATAAACTAAGAGAGAAGATTGAAAATTTATTATTAGCATATCATCAACTTGGTGGCGATTTACCATTGATTCTTTTTGTCTACTGGTCTTACAGCGGGACTATTCCGAAAAATATCGATAAATACATTAGTATTTTTGATGAAGGGTTTACGTTACCTAACGGTCGCTTTATTCCAGGGATTAATTCGTTTGTTACCGATTATCTCGTTTTTCAAGCAGTAGCAAGCGGAACGAAGGAAAATCTCACCATAAATGAATGGATTCAAGTGAGGTAACAATTATGGTGCGTAAGCGTTATTCCATTCAACCAAAAAAGGATATGAATATCGGGGATAAATATATTTTGCAAGAAATGATAGGAGAAGGGTCATACGGATATGTATGGAAAGCCATTCGCTGTGAAGACGAAGAAATCGTCGCGTTAAAAATCCCAAAAAGTCAAGAACGTGGTGACGCAGCATTAGAGGAAGGAAAACGTTTTATTGGCGTTTTCCATGAAAATATTATCAATATTTATTGGATGGGAAGAGTAGACGGTTATTTTATCATTGAAATGGAACTGTTTGATGGGAAGCCCCTCTCACAAGAGTTAAGTGAAGAGGGAATCAGTCATCCACGGACATTTCAAAAAATGTTTGATATTTTTGATCAAGTACTAAATGGTGTTGAATTTATGCACTCCCTACGCATAGCGCATGGAGATATCAAACCTGACAATATTTTAATAAATGAAACTACTGTAAAATTAACGGACTTTGGAACGAGTCGATTGATTGAAGATGTTTTCGTAAAAACAATTGATGGTGCAGGAACATTTGCTTATATTGCTCCTGAAGTTCTCCATTCGCAAACGCGATATTTAAATTCTGACATTTATTCTTTAGGGGTTTTGCTATATCAATTGTTAACAGGAAGAACCCCACATGACACATATTTTAACGTGATTCATAACGTTCCTTTTCCAAAACCAAGAGAATTGAACGATAGTATTACACCTTCGATGGAAAAGGTAATCATGAAGGCGTTAGAGAGAAATCCGGAAATACGATATCAGTCGGTTACCGATTTCCGCGCCGAATTTAAAAAAGCGGTAGAGGAACATTTCAAACAGCAACAAGTTGAAAAGTTTATTCCTCGTGCAACATTAGCAAACAAACAAGATCCGTTAGAATTAGCAATGTTGAATTGTAAACTCAAAAAATTTACATTAGCGGAAAAAATTTTGACGACAGAAATTACAAATGGAAATACAATGCCAGAAATCTTATTGCAACTGGCATACGTATATTACAAAACAGACCGATTATTTGAGGCATTGCGGCAAATTGAAAATATTGAAGAAATTACAATTGAGGATATACGCAAAGCAAGTTTTGCTACAGCTGTAAAAAATCTAAAAGCAAGAATTTTCTTAGCAATGAAAAAGTACGAGGAAGCGCTACGCTTATATGAAGAATTGTATCAAAAAGAACCAGGAAATTTAGATTATCGTTATAAATTAGCACTATGTTATGGGGTGTGCGGACAGGAAGAAAAAAGTATTCAAATTCTAGAACAAATTAATCGAGAGACTCCAGGAATTTGGGCTGTTGTGAAAAAACTTGGTCAAGCGTACGACCAAAAAAAGGATTACGAACGGGCAAGAGCCTATTTCAAATATGCTTTAAAACTAAGGCCAGATGATGAGTACGTAAAGCAGAAGTTGGCTCTTTATGAGTATTATTTGTAATTCAATGATAATTAGAGAATAAAGTAAGCCAATTAATCCCGTAGCACTATAGTGTGATACGGGATAATTTTGTGGATTTTACTTAATTTTTATGATGTTGTTTGCGAACAGTACCTGTCACTGTTCGCAATACGAACCACATTTGGTGCCTACGTTTTATTTCCTTGGCAAGATGAAGACAGCTATCAAGAACACAAGTTTTATAAAAGTATCAATGAAGTTAATATCGATGGATTGCCGCTTTTACCCAATGCCAGAAGCTTAGTAGAACAATTGATCGAACGACTGATTGAAAAAATCCCGAAGAATTACAAAAAAGAAGGAATCCTACCAAGAGGAACTATGGAAGAGTGTCGATCTTCTCTTGAGGAAAAAGTTCTTGTCGGTATGGTCCCGAGAAAAGAAAACTATTGGCGCATCTTCAACATCGTTTTACTATAATCCCTGTAAAACGTCTTAACAAAGGTTGGCAAGAAGCAATATACATTGCCCTTTATCCGAAGAAAGGAGCTGTACCAACAAACAGCGTGACATGCTACGGAAAAATCACCGATATCAAATTTGTCAAAAGATATGAAATCACTGAATTACCAAAAAACAGCGCAGAAGAATATGTCAAATTTGAAGTAGAAAGCTGGAGGTTTTTAAAAGAAATTGTAAAATCCGTTGGCTATGGTATCTCCGTCTATACTATGACAACCTTAAACGCCTTAAAAGAAGCGAAAGATTGCCGGAACTATTTATGAAATCGAAAGAAGAAGTCACCTTGTGGAGAACGCTGCGAAGACTCTCTGATCGAATCCGTTTTGATTTAGGTGACAGATACTAGAACAAAGCATCGAAAATAAAAGCGTATCGAATCAAAGATATCTTCCTTCATCTTGACCATGATCAAAATATCTTGAATATTACGAAAGGTAATGTAAAGCAAAACTCTGAAACTTGAGGATCTACATAAACAGCTGTCGATGGTATTTAAGGAAAATTTGAAGATGTTGGAGGGGGCTAGGTTATTGGAAGAAACCTGGTCCTTTTTCATGGATCCTTTGCCGCATTTGAAAAAGCTACCTTTCTAAGAACTATTCTCTTTCATTACTTTTTCAAGTCCTATTTTTACTATTCTTGAATGCTATTTTCTTTCAACAGGGGGAACTTTTATAGGAATATGTATTAAACATTCGTTGCAATCTTCGTTTTCGTACGATGAAAAGTAAGACAAGATAAATGGTTAGAAATTTTGGCTAAACAAATATTTTCGACATAATTCGACTGAAAGAAATATAAATTTTGATATATTTATTGTCAGATATAACATTATTCTTCATTTTTAGCAGAATGAAATAGAAGGGGATTTGTATGCAGGAACAACACCTTTTTTATTTTTTAGAAAAGGATTTAAAAGTCTTAGCTGATTTAGGTGAAGAAATTGAACAAAGTCTTTTTGCTGATCCTCATTCTGTCTTAATAAAGGCACGTCTGTTTTGTGAACAAATTATAAAAGTAGTGTATCAAAATGAAAAATTAAACGAAGTGTATGAGTTAAAACATGTTGAGCGCTTGCATAAATTATTACGTGAAGGGATTATAACTGAGGAAATTCATGAGAAATTTGAATGGATCCGTAAAGAAGGGAATAAGGCAGCGCATGAACCTCAATATGGATCTGTAGAAGATTCATTAAGAGCACATAGGTATATATATGATATTGCTGTTTGGTATATGGAACTTTACGGTGATGTTACATTTACACCTCCATCATATCGAATTCCAAAATTAAAACAGTCACATTCTATTGACAAAACAGAATTGGGTAATTTGATTAATCAAACGATTCAAAAAACATTAGGATATACTTTTGAAGAGAAATTTAAATCACTTCAAGATGAATTGAAGCGTTTAAAGGAACAAGAAATAAATAAGATAGAATCAAATGATTCATTATACAAAAATGATAAGGCTAATCATTCTTCTTTCCGTCTGATTGAATACTTACGCAGCAAGGGATTAGAGGTAATTGATAAACGTGCTTCAGGTGGAACAATTTGGGTTGTTGGTGGTTGGGAATTAAATGAAGTTTTGTTTCCTTTAAAAGAACAAAAGATATATTTTCGCTTTACCCAAAATGGAAGCCGATCCACGAAAAGAAGACCAGCTTGGTATTTGTTGGGTAAATACGAAGGGGAGAGAGAGGATCTATCGAATGAGAAAAAAGATACGATTCCAAATGTCGAAAATGTAATTTCAAAAGAACAAGATAATACAGTAATAATCGATAATAAGGTGTTTCTTTCCATCACAAAAGAAAAGCCTGTTTATCATAAGGTAAATGAAAGTCAACTTTATATCCCAAACCATTTATTACATGTTGAATTGAACTTATATTCGAATACTCAACTTTCTCATTTTGCTGATGTATTTGGTATTAAATATTTTTGTGAAATAACGGATGATCATTTAAGACAGTATTATCAACAACATCAAGAAAATTTTTATAGGTTGTTAATTCAATTTTCATTTGTTGGAGTAAAATTTTCTGGTAATTTACAAAAATTAGCAAACATTGAGGTTAACGAAGATTTAGGGTTCGTTGAAGTAAAGGATTTAACCAATACAGTCGAATTAAAAGAAATTTTCCCGCCACACATCCGAAATATTCTTTATAGGTTCGGAATACAGAATGTTCAACAATTACATGGAGTACCTGTTTCTATGCTGAAATGGATATTTGACAATTTATTTGAGGAAGTATTGTCAATTTTAAAAAAATATGCTGAAAAAAAGTTAGAGAACAAACAAGTATCAACGGTAAGTTCTGTCAAAGGGACAATTGAACCAAAAAGGATTTCTCTTAAAAATGAATCTATTATTATTCCTATCGAACGATTAATGGATCCTATAAAACCGGGAGATTTTCCAGGTTGTAATACCCTTGTAAGAGGATTACTAAACAATAATGTCAAGCAATTGAAGGATTTACCAAATAGGCTGGATGAACTCCATCTAAATCTTAAACATGTTGGTCCAGGAGCTGTTAAGAAGTTTTGGAATCATTTAGTGAACCGTCTTAATATTAGCCCGATTGCTGTGACACAACGTGAACATGTCAAACAAGGTGAACAAATATTATTTGATGGGGAAATTTTGGATATTCCGGCTTTTGTTCGTTCAAAACCAATTGATAAAGATTGGTTTGTTTCCATTGATTCATTGTTAAATAGCTTGGAGGAACAGAAAATTCAAACGTATGAACAAATACCAGCACGATTAGAAGAATTACTGTCGATTCAAGGTGTCGGCCGTTCAAAAGTTGAAAAATTTTTTCACCAATTAAAATTATTATTTGACCATTTGATAGAGGAAGAAAAAAGGCAAAGTGTCATTCAAAAGATGACGAAAGAAGAACAAATTACTTATTTCTTTTCTGAGTTTCAAGGTCGTTTAGAGAAAGTTTTACAAAATCCAGAAATGAGAAAGGAATATAAACTAAATGAACGCGCAATTGAACTCTTCCAACTCAAACATCAAGAACTATTGAACGGTAAGTATTTAACTCTCGAAGAGTTGGGGAATCGATACGATGTGACGAGGGAACGAATTAGACAAATTCTTAAAACATTCCTCACTAGAATATTTCCAATAGGAAAGGAATGGATAGAGCTTTTAAATGAACTAGTAAAAGAGCATAAGGTCATCTACAATACGATTATCGATCAGCAACAATTTACGCACTTTTTAGCAGTAGAATTAGTTGAGCAATACGATATTAAACTTATCTATGAGGGTCGTATTTTTACAAACTTACAAAGACATGAAGTGGCAGAACTTGAGCAGCAAATAAAACAAGAGTTAGTAAAGAAATATAAAGGGAAATTAATAACGAAAGATGACTTAACAGAATTTATAACAAAACAGCAGATGCCTAAATTTTTTGTTGAGTTTGTCATTTTTGAAAACGTGATCGAAACACCTAACGGTCACTACATCTTAAACAGCTACACGAAGGCGGATATTGTGGAAATGGTTTTAAAACAGTATCCACTAGGAGTCGAAGTCTATAAAAACGCTGACGAACTTTGCAAACAAGGAAATGCTATAGTACCTGGAACTTTTGATAATGAACGAGAGTTTACTTCTGTCCTTGGAAGGGAAGAATTTACTGATATTGCTTACCTGTGGGGAAGAGGTGTGTATATTCACCACTCATTTGTTCAAGTAAATCAAGATTTATTAAATAAAATTGCTAAGCACATTACACAATTACTTGAAACACGTGATATAATTTCCATCGGAAAAATCTATCAGTCATTTGAGGAAGAATTAAAAGAAAACCATGTACCAAATGAGTATGCATTATACTTCTTGTTACGGAAATTCACAAAAGAATCGATCAGTTTTCCGAAATTCCCTCGTGTAACAAGAGAGGGAGAGGATTTTAAAAACAATTCGGATATGATTAAAGATTTCATCCGTAAAACGGGGCAAAAGGTATCTTTTGAGCAATTGAAGGAAGAATTTATCATCCAACGAGGATGGAAACGTTTTACATTAGAGTGGAATTTATCGAATGACCCCGAGATATTGAAAGCCGACTGGGGTGTATATACACTTTCAGAGTTTTATCAATCCCTTTCACACGAGGACTTACAGCCTATTATAGAAAAGGTAAAATCAAAGCTTAAACATTCTCCTTTTATTCAAGTTCATGGTGTGTTCCATGAATTAGAATCGTATTGTAAAGGGTTGGGAATTGATTCTTACAGGTTATTATATGATTTGTTGAGAGAACGATATAATGATTTATTCCGTTTCCCGCGTTTCCCACATATTCTAAGATTGGATGCGGAATTCGATTCGATTTCGATGGACTCCATTATAGAGGATTATATTCTCGAACAAGGTCGTGAAGTTTCTCGTGAGGAAGTTTTACAGTGGATAACGGAAGAGATTGGTGGACGAAGTAATATTCTAGATAACATCTTGTCTCATTCAGATAATATTTTTTACTATACACGAGGACAGTATGGAGAATATATTCACAAGAATGTTTTAGGCTGGAATGAAGAAAAACAAAAAGAGCTTCGTCATTTGGTCTTAAAGAAATTTGAAACTATTCAAGATCGACCATTTATGCTTGTGAAAGAGTGTTTTGACGAAAAATCATTACCGAAGTTAGAGATTGATTTGCCATGGACAATCGATTTATTGATCGACTGCTTGAAACGTGATCCAGAATTTCTTTTGCTAGGTTCGATGAATACAATTATTCTTCTTAGCTCAAATGCACAAGGTATTAGAACCAACACGGATTTTGTCGCATACGTAATAGCACAAAAATATGAAGGTGCTGTAAAACTAAATGAATTAAGAAAACGATTAAAAGAGTATCAGTATTCAAGTGATGGGGAATTATTATTTGAAACTCTTCAAGATATGGAAGAGGGCAAAGCACCTTTCGTACGTGTTGGAGATGAATTAATTTTAAAAGCAATACTTTCTGAAATAGGTGATCATGTTGAATAAAAATAATAACTATTTAGTAGAAAAGATAAAGGAATTTGTTCAGGATAAGGATGAGTTTACAAAATCACTAATTTTGAAGACATTTGAACTTGTTCAAGAACGTAATCTCTCCGTTGAAGCTCTTGCAAAAAAAGTAGATCGAGAGATTGATCGTATGCTTCGATCTAGTCAAAAAGGAGAAGATGAGCGTTGATTATCAATAGACTAATATTGCACAACTTTCGTCAATTTTATGGGACACAAATATTAGAATTTGGAAATCAATTGAATAATCAGCTTGTTACCATTATATTAGGAGAAAACGGAAGAGGGAAAACGGGCGTTTATAGAGCGATTTTATTCGCGCTGTATGGAGACTTACTATTAGAACAAGACTCAAGTGATTCAGAGGTCATATTAACAAATATAAAAGCGCTCCAAGAAGACTATAATAATGAACATAAAGGAGTTGTTTGTAAAGTCTCGCTAGATTTTCATCATGAACGTGAACATTTTTTAATTGAACGTTCTATTTATTCGATTATGGAAAATAACGGAAAAGTAATTGAACGCCTACAAGATGTAAAACTCTATCATTATGAACAAGAAAAAACGATTCATGATGAAGAACAAATTAACCAAATGATTAACAAAATGTTAGATGCTCGTGTGAAAAACTATTTTTTCTTTGATGGTGAAAGAATTGAGCGACTCACAAGAGCATCATTGCAACAGCGAAATGAGATAGCAACAGGTATTAAGAATTTGTTAAAAATCGATCATTTGCTAAAAACGAAAGATGTTTTGGTTCATGTTCAAAAACAAATAACGAAAGAGTTACAAAAGCATTCGACAGGAGAGTATCAAAAAAAGTTAAAAGAAAAATTGCGACTCGATGAGGAACTAGAAAAAAACCGTAAAGAAAAATCACAGCTGTTTCAGCAGCTCTCATCGGTGGAAGCGTCAATTTTAAACATTGACGAAAAGCTAAACATGTTTCAAGAAAAAATTGATGAAATTGGAAAAAGAAAAGAACTGGAAAATCGTTATGAAAAAGTTCAGCAAGAATATGGATATGCCTTTCAAAGATTGCAGGAATTTAACTCAACGCTGCAACTAATGCTGTCAAAAGATTCTCTGTATGCTGTAAAATCACAGATTGATATTTTATTAGGTGAAGAGTCAGAAAAATCTTTCGTAAGTCTCGAACTCATTGAACAAATTTTACGAGATTTTACTTGTATCTGTGGGACGACTTTTACAGAAGGATCTAAAGAATATGACGCATTAAAAGGATTACAGCGAGCGGTTGAGTATAAATTAGAGAAGGCTGATTACCTTGATCTCAAAGCAAATATTATGAAACTTATTGGTTTCTTAGAAGATAAAGATAAGCATCTCCAATATTTATTGGAAAGTGTTAACCAAAAAGAGCAGGAATTAGAAGAAATAAGAAGCCAAATTGAATATATCAATCAACGATTAAAAGATACGAAAATTGAAGATTTAGACCAAATCAATGCACAGCGTGAACAACTTGTTCAACAAAAAATAGAAATAGGTGTTCAAATCCGTCAGTTAGATGAAGACTATGAAACTCTTCAAGCGAAGCGAGAACAAAATAACCTTGCGCTTCGCGACTTGAAAGTAAAAAGCGGGGTTCACCAACAATTAATACGAAAACAGGAAGAAGTAACGAAAGCGATTGAAGCAATAGATGAATTAATCCAACAATTCGAAAAAGATGTCATTTCTGACCTTGAGATTGCATCAACACAAAATTTACATTATCTACTAGATGATAGCGGCCGAATGAATATTAAGCAAGTGAAAGTGTTACAAGATTATTCATTAGAGGTGGTCAATCATTTTGGTCAACCATTCTTAGCGAACATATCACAAGGACAACGTCAAGTACTTTCATTAAGTTTTATAACAGCGTTAGCACAAGTTGCAGGTGGAACAGAAACTTTAGAAATGCCTTTATTCATGGATACACCATTCGGACGATTATCCGGAAAACATCAAATGAATCTTTTAGACTTTATTCCAAAGGTTTGCTCTCAATGGATCTTATTAGTAACGGACAAAGAATTTGGTGAAAATGAAAAACGTTGTTTCCTAGAGCAAGGACAAGTTGGAAAGTTTTATATTTTAGAGAGTGTTGAACCAGGGGTTACTCAAATAGTTGAACGTTCTTTGGAATGATGAGTGTAACAGTGTAGGAGGAAAGAAGCATGAGTGGACAAATCTCTTCTTTACGTGTGAGGGTAAGAAAAGAGTACTTACCATTTTACAAAGATTTATTAAAACGAAAAATTTTTAAGGAACATAATGAATTTTTTACTTTTTGTTGCACAGTAGGGAGAGATTTGTTTGAAAAAGAAAACAAGCTATCTCTAGTAGAGCTGTGCCAAGCTTATACGTTTAGTGAATATCAAAAAACAGTATTAAAATGTTTAGCTTACGAAAAAACAAAACAAATTCTTGATGGAAAAGAGCTGTTCTTAAAGGCAGAACAATTGGCTGACCTCGGATTTACGTATTTAATTGAAAATGTGCTAAAAGACTTTGTACTAATTAACGAACAAGGAGAAGTCAGTTTAAATCCAGGAAAAGAGATGGATGTTCAACTCGCCTTATCAAGATTTGTAAGCCAAAAATTTGTGACAGTTCCATTTTAAAATGAAAGCTAGTATAGATTTGTTGGCCTTTCTATGTAGTTATATTTTAGAAAATAAGGGGGCTAAGTCAATTGATGCGGTACCGTCAAGAATTTTGTGTAATGTAAATGGGGTAGGGTTTCTCTGAAATGGATTTGAATTGATAGGGGACTGATTTTCTCCACACAGGAGACTGAATATTCAGTCTCTTGTGTGGAAAGGGAGAATCCCCTTATCGTATTGGTTTGATATTTACATTATTTGGTTAATTGTAACGTTCTTCAAATATTCGCTCGAGGGCTTCCTGTGCTTCGGCAAATCCTCTTAACTTTCGCCCTGCCCATTTCTCATTAAAATCTTGAATGGTCAAATACACGATTTTTTCAGCGGCTTCTAAACTATTCAAACTGTTCATCGGTTTTAGGCGTTTCCGAATCTCCTTGATCGTTCGTTCGATGGCATTCGTCGTGTAAATCACACTTCGAATACTGCTTGGATAATCCATAAATGTAAGGAGGACATCCAACTCATTGGCCCAAGATTGAACTTCTCTCGGATACTTGCTGGACCATTTCGACTCAAACTGTTGAAACATTTGTAACGCCATCTCCTTATTCGGCGCGCGATAAATCAGCTTGAGATCCTCGGCCACTTCGAATTGGTCTTTTTTCCGAACACGGCTGAGGGTGTTGCGGACTTTGTGAACGACACAGCGCTGCACATCGGCTTTCGGATACACCGCCTTAAAGGCTTCCTCCAGCCCCGGTAGTCCATCGAATACGCCCAGAAGCACTTCCTTGACGCCTCTTTTGTAGAGCTGTTGGAGAATCTCCCGCCATCCATAGGCGCTTTCTTGTCCTCCCACGAAGAAATCCAGAATTTCGCGATACCCTTCTTCATTCACTCCTAACACCACATAAATGACTTCTTTCTCTACCGTATCGCGGCGAAGTTTCACGTACAAGCCGTCCAAATATAAGACAGAATAACGTTTGGATAGTGGACGATGGTGCCATTTCTCGATGTCTTCTTTCACGACATCGGTAATCCGGCTGATCGTCGCTGGAGAATAAGCATTTCCTAGAATTCGTTCAATAAACTTGCCAATTTCCCGTGTACTCATGCCACTTTGATACATCCTAATGATGGCTTCCTCCAGCCAGCCGTGTGGCGTTGGTAAGGAGCGAACAATTGGGTTTGAAATTCTCCGTTTCGGTCTCTAGGGACCAAAAGACCTTCAATCCGGCCATATTGCGTATCTAGATTTCGTTGATAGTAGCCGTTTCTCCTATTTGATGTTCCGGCCTGTTCTATTTCGAGGAAATTCTTGATTTCTTCCCGCATGATCAGTTCTAATTTTTCCTTTACAAACTGACGAATGACATTTTCCAGTTGATTTGCCCAGTCGACATTCGGTATACTTCTTTTAGACATAGGTAGGGTACTCCTTTCTCTAAGATTTTTGGTCCAATCAGAGAATACCCTACCTTTTTTCTTTTGGTCTAGCAAAATGCTTTACACAAAATTTTATACATCATCATTGATGCCCCCTATAAATATTACGGATAAATTATGAATGCTTGATGATTAATAGTTCTTCCAAAGAAGTTCTTTTAATTTATTGAAAAATTCTTTAGCTAACGAAGTCTATTGAGCGAAAAGAGAATCTTGTTTTGTATGGAGGAATAAGTACGGGTAAGACGCATTAGTGACAGCAATTGGTGTAGATCCCTATAACCAAGGGAAAAGTGAAATTTTATCCGAAGCGATTGAAATCATCTCTATTTGGATTTGAATTCTGCAACCCAAGCGCCAATGAAATTAGTATATTACACCAAAGTGTTTCGAAGCACAACTATGGCAAGTGCTTTTATCAAACCGATGTTCTGCTGCTACTCTTTTTCCGCAAAACTGGCATTTTCGATATTGCCTTTTTCTTGAGTTTATGGTCTTCATCAGTAACTCAAATATTTTCTCTTTCATTTCTTCTTCCCCAAGACTTCTTAAACTATCGAGCGGAGTTGAGTATTTTGGATAAATAGAGGGATAAGGAGCGGGCATGTATCCATCCCATTGAGTCGCTTCAAACCCGAATTCCATTTCCTCTGTTGTTTTACGTACATAAACTTCAATTTCCGGGTCATATTCAGGATTGTCGAGTTTGAAATAAAGGGTTGTTTTATAAACTGGATCTGAGTCGTACTGGAAAAAGCTGAATTGTTCATTAATCCATTTCAAAACCTTATCTTTTGTGTTATGCTTCATGTTCCACTCCCCAAGTCAATTTATTTTTGTATATATAACTTTACTTAAGCAAATTCGTTAAAATTTACAAATAAACAAAAAACGAGTATTTATTCAGCAAATCAAGAATGTTATTATGTTCACGAAAGAAAAAGATACTCTGTCGAGAAACAAAGATAATTACTAATCGGAGTAGCATCTGAAGAAGCGTTACAATATGAAATTGAAAGCATTAGTAGCATCTATAGCTCATTATATGGTGGGTTTATTGATTTGGTCCAAAAATTTGAATTAGAAGCATTGGAGCAATTTTTTAAATCGAAAAGATGTAATCTTGTAATATGTTTTGAAGACTCTTGGAATTTTGTGTTTTTGTCAATAATAAATTGAGCCAGAGCGATCACTTCAAAAGTGAGCCACTTTTAGAATCAGAGTTTCCATAAATGGGAGGGGATGGGGGTTTGGATTACTTGCCCCTAGGGGCAAGTAATCCAAACACTTCGCGCGCGTCTGGCTACCACTCCCCATTTTCCCTCTGTTTCATACTTTGACGGAAACGATAAGATTCTCCGTTAAGCAGAAGAATGTGCGAACGGTGAGTGAGCCGATCAAGCAACGCTGCTGTCATCTTTTCATCCCCAAAAATGTTCGTCCATTCTACAGATTCAAGATTGGTTGTAATGATGACACTCGCACGTTCATAGCGATTGGAAAAGAACTGAAATAATAGTTCTGCTCCTGTTTTAGAAAAAGGGATATATCCTAGTTCGTCCACGATGATCACATCATATTTGAGCCACTTCTTCTCAAACGCGCCAAGTTTGTGCTCTTCTTTAGCGATTAGCAGCTCTTCCACTAGCCCGGAAGCCGTAATGAATTTGGTTTTGTAGCCATTTTGGATCATGTCGATTCCAAGCCCAATAGCTAAATGGGTTTTCCCTGTACCACTATCCCCTAGAAAAATAATATTCTCTTTTCTCTCTACAAACTCCCCTTTTGCGAGTGTGAGAAATCGGTTTCGATTTAAACTTGGCATGAAGGTAAAATCGTACGTGTCTAACGCTTTATGAACGGGAAAGGCTGCTTGTTTGAGCCTTCGTTGCCGTTGATTTTCCTCTCTTGCCTGGACTTCTGCTTCTAAGAGTGCCAATAAATATTCTTCGTACCGCAGATTTCTTTCCTCTGCCTCTCTTGCGAGAGAGCGATATTGTTTCGCAATCGCAGGCATTCTCAATTGCTTCGTGATATGGTCTAAAAGAATTTCTGTTGTCATTTCATCTGACCTCCCGCGTTAATTGTCCGTATTGAGCTACATTTGCCTTTTGAACTTTGTAATCCAGTAGGCTTACAGGCGTTTTCTCCTCGGATAGAGCTTGAACTTGCAAGCGGTTATTCGTCAGCTTTTGAATGATGTCATGGACGACTTCATACCGATAGACTTGCGTTTGTTCAGCTTCCCGTAATGCTTGTCTCAATGTTTCCATACCGATTTCCCGATGAAGAGGAGGAGTCGGATAAATTTACGGTCTCCCGCGGCTCCTTCCTGTTCCCTCATTTTTCGGTGAAAACGCCGAAACACATCCGGAATGTCAGATGATTGAAAGGCATGGGCATCCCGAATCGCTCGCGGTTTTTTTATGAATGCCTCCAGATAATGATCCAAATGGGTGATCATCTGGTTTCGTTCGTAAGAACGAGGATGTTCAGCGATCACTTGATTTTGAGCCACAACGATCACACGATCGACAAAAATTTTTGCCCATACCGCTTGGCCTACATAGCTGCAAGGGACAGAATACTGATTGGTCTCCACTGTAATTAAAGATGTCTTGTTCACCTGGCAAGAGACCAACCGGCAAGCTTCAAATTTCTTCTCAGGAAGTGGATGTAGATACTCCTTTTCTTTCGCCCACATTTGCGCAACCATCTTTTTGGTGTACGGAACGGTTTTTTCTTCCGCCTCTCGCAAACACCAGCCCAATAGATATAAGCATTTAATTCCTCCAGCGATTGTACGTCCGGAAGCGGAACAAGGGCGTTTCTTCTCACATATCCAACCGTCACTTCCACTCGTCCTTTTTCATTCCCGGAACGCACATTGCAAAACTCTGCTTTAAACAAATAGTGGGTTTGTAAAGCGAGAAACGCATCCTGTTCTAGCCGATCTCTCCCTTGGAGTATTTTTACGACAGCCGTTTTTAAGTTATCAAATCTCCCCTCTATCGGTACTCCTCCAAAGAATTCAAACGCATGGACAAAGCCATCTAGGAAAGCCACTTGTTTCTCGTGCAGGTAGGCTCGTACAAATCGCATCCGACTTGCCGAAAGTTGCATACAAAAGAGGTAAATCCGTTGTGTTCGCCCCTGTAGAATAATATCCGCCTCTCCCCAGTCGAATTGGAATTGGTGGCCGAGTTGAAAATCAAGGGGGATAAAGACTTCCTGCAGCTTTTTCTTGCGTTTGGCCACAACCTTACGGATGTTGGATTCAGATCCTTTGAAATCGTACTCATCGACCAATCTTCGATAAATCCTAGCAGCTGTATGACGTTGTTTGCCCCATCGTTTTAGATCGTCTTCGAGCCATTGATCAATAATGGGCAAGACTCGCTTTGTTTCATCGGAGTATTCCTTCCCACTATAGCTGTTCTGCCGACGAATGGTGGTCGGAGCCTCATTCTGTTTGAGATATTTGCTTACGGTATTTCTTGAAATCCCTAATTTTTGGGCAATTTGTCGTTGGGATAGCCCTTCTACCTCATGTAAGAATTTGATATAATGAAATTGAGCCATCTTGATCATCCTTTTTTCTCTCCCTCTGATGAAAAGTTTCGGCACTTTACCATCATAAGGGGAGATAATGAAAATTGGAAATCAGGTGGCTCATTTTTTATGTGATCGAACCCTTCAAAAGTGGCTCAATTTTAAATTATCAAATACAAATTGTATTTTTGGTCATTGTATATATGAAGTACAGTTTTTCAAAACGGCAAATCCCAAAAAGAGAGGAGAAAGGAAATGACTAACATTTTGTCACAGTTAGATTATTACATAGAAAGATACGAATCAGAAGTCAATGTTGATGAGCGAGTAAAGCGAGCGGATGAGCTTCTTGAGGAATTTCAACAAAAATATTCATTGGATCGGTTTAAGACGATGACGTTGAGCGAATATGCTCTTGGGAAAGGGGGAGAAACATATAGCTGGTGGATTGAATATTACTCAGATGCTTTAGGAAGTATTAAGGGTGGAAATGCGAAGAAACATATTATTTATTACAGTAAGGATAAAGAAGAATGGATTTTTCCAGATCAATTTACCAATGAATTGGAAGCATGGGAAAAACTTCGGAGTGATTTTATCCAATTAATCGAACAATTTGGCGAAGGAATTGATAGCAGCAATCTATTATATCGTTCTAACATGGTAAAAACAAAAACACTTTATCTATTTTATCCAGATAAACTATTACCAATTTATAGTATTCCGGATATTCAGTTATTTTTATCAGCATTAGGTGTTCCAAAAGAGCAATGGAAACCTTATAAAGATGATAGTGTGGCATTAAACCGATTATTAAAAGAAACGATTGAAAAGATTGATCCATTATCGATGTGGCATCCTGTGAAAGTGATGAACTTCCTTTATTATACGTTAAAGAAAGGGAAAACACGTTATGTAAAGGTTGCACCAGGAAGAAATGCGGAATTTTGGGGAGAATGCAAGGAAGGAAACTATATCTCCATTGGTTGGGATGAAGTTGGGGATTTATCAAAATACCCTGATTATCATGAATTTAAAGCCGCATTTCAAAAGTTGTATTATCGCGATAACGCAAAAAAAGCTACAGAAAAAGCAAATGAAGTGTGGTTATTTTACTCTTTAGAGCCGGGAGATCGTATCGTGGTTAACAAGGGAACATCGCAAATCATTGCGATAGGGACTGTCACAAACGAAGGTTATGAATTCCGTGAAGACCTTCCAAAACATAAACATACGGTTCATGTCAAATGGGATGAAAACTTTTCACCGGTAACAATTCCGGAACAAAAATATTGGGCATTTAAAACTGTGTATGAGCTGCAAGAAAAAGAGGTTGAAAAATGGCTTAAAGGAACTCATCAACCTCCTTCTGTTAAGAATGATGAAAATCCACCAAGCTTTACTGAAGCGGAGGAACTATTTTTTAAGCGGATGCAAAAAGTGTTAGAACGCAAGGGACAATGCATTCTTTACGGACCTCCGGGAACAGGTAAAACGTATTCTGCGCGGCGCTACGTTGAATGGAGTCTTTATCAGCTAGACATTAGACAAACGAAAGGCTACGCCGAAATTTGTACGTTCCATCCATCTTATACATATGAAGATTTTATAGAAGGATTTAAACCAATTTCAACGAAACATGGGCAAGTATCATTCCAATTGGAAGATGGCGTGTTTAAGCGTTTTTGTGAAAAAGCAAGACAAAATCCAGGGGTTCCCTTTTACTTTATTATTGATGAATTAAACCGTGGCAATATCCCAAAGATTTTTGGTGAACTCATTACGTTGCTCGAAAAAGACAAACGTAATGTAGAAATTGTTCTTCCCCAAAGCAAGGAATTGTTTTCTATACCAGAAAACGTGTATATTATTGCGACAATGAATACATCCGATCGTAGTATTAAAATGATGGATGCAGCGTTGAAAAGACGATTTGCGTTTATCGAGTGTTTGCCTAATTACGATGTCATTGATGGAGTCATTGATGAATTAACGTATAGTCCTGCTATGATTTTAAAAGCGATTAATCAAAAATTGATTGAAAAAGGCGGACGTGATAAGCAAATTGGTCACTCGTATTTCATGAAACATGGTGAGCAAATCACAACAATTGAAGAGTTAAAAGAGGTATTTGAGTTTGAAATTATTCCGTTATTGCAAGAATATTGCTTTGATAATTATGAAGAATTAGCTTACTTAATTGGAGAAGAATTTGTCAATGTGGAAGAAATGAGAATTAACACCGATTTGTTTACTGGACAAGATGATGTGTTTATTAATGCTATCAATAACATTGTAAAAGGGTAATGCTATGGAGACATATGTAGTGGCAGAATATGGTTCACTTAACATAAAGGATTATGTTTTAACAGAAAAAGAAAAAGAATATTTGAATAACATGATGAGGTTATCTGCTACTCCTCCATTCAAATGGTACGAAATGAAAAATGGACTTTATTTTGAGTTTTCAAGTTGGATAGGAGTTCTTGAGCTTGAAAGGGTGCGAATAGTTATTAAACCTAAATTTAATCGCGGATTTCATGATGTTGTCGATATGCTGTTGTTTTGTGAGGATTTGCCTCTATCTTATGAGCACGCAACGATGGCAGCGTATGACTCTCATTCACTTATGGAGATGATTGCACGGTTATTTGTAAAAGAAGTAGAAATGATTCTGAATAAAGGAATTGTGAAGGAATATATAGTCGAAGAAGACAATCTTACTTGCCTTCGTGGGCGGGTAGATATTCGGCAGCATTTAAGAACCAACTTTATGACACCAACCAAAGTATATTGCCGATATGATGAGCTGGATACGAATATATTAGAGAATCAAGTTATTCGAATGGCCCTTGAGGTTGTGAAACATTTTTCCTTAACAAAACAAACAATGAGGCAGATTAACCGTCTTGCCGATGAATTTATGATGATAGCCGATCCATATTTTAGTTATGAGTGGCCGAACTTCTCTTATCACCGATTAAATCAGCACTATGAAAAGGCTCATAAGTTAGCTTATTATATTTGGAAACAAATATACGTAAACCAACTTTATCAATTTCAATATCGAAGTCATTATTCTTATTTGATAGATATGAATGAGTTGTTTGAAAAATTTGTAGCTAAATTATTAAAAAAATATTTACCTGGCGCAGCAAAAGTACATGCGCAGCGGAGATTTAAGAAAGCCATTACGAAAAATGGAGATGGTTATCACGATATCATTCTTGATTTGTTAGTAGAGTTTCCTGACAAAGATCCTATTGTCCTTGATACAAAATACAAACAGTATAGCAAATATAAAGTGGAGAACGCAGATATTTATCAACTTGCCTTTTATGCACAGTTTGTCACAAAGTCAAGTAATCATTATAAGGCGATCATCGTTCATCCAGAATATGCTGGGGAAGACGCTTGCGAGGAAGTCATCGATCTATTGCCTGGAACCTTCCATCAAGGAAAATTATTTGTAAAACCTGTATCTATTGAAAAAGTGTTGGCTGCGGTTAAAAGAAAAGATATTGAGTTTTTACAAAAACAAGCTGAAAAGTTAATACTGTAAAAAATGAACGAGTTGTTTTTGGCACAAACCCCAGCGGCCTAAGCGGCTTCTGGGGTTGTTTTTCCAAAAATTAACTTTTATCTACACTGTTTAGAAGAAAATAGGGGAATATGAAATTAAGATGAAAATTGGATGATAAGAAAGCCGTAAACTTTTTTTGCATTTATATTATAACCCGTGGTGCTAGATAAAATCAGACAAGCATAAAAAATAGCCCTTGCATGAGGATCTCCTTAAAATGAAAGTGCGACCAAACATTTAAAAGGAGAATTCACATGCAAGAGCAAACAGATCGTGTCAAACTTCAAAAACAATATGCATCGATTTTGCTTTTTATATCGGCTCAACTATCGAGTATCCAGATTCCTCTTCAACGTCGAAATCGTCATTTGTTGAAACAGGAAGACGAAGTCATCATCACCGTCCATGTCCTTGGAAAGTTGTTGGGCTTCACTTCCGAACGGGCTTGGCACCAGTTTGTGATCGGGAATTTGTTTCCCAAGGTCTTGTTCCCTGAACGTTCTCGATACAACCGTCGCTGCCGGGCGCTTAGCTTTGCGATCAAGTGGATTCGGCACCAGCTGGCCAAGCGCGGGCAACACCATGCGTATGCGGTCGTGGACAGCTTGCCGATCGAGCTGTGTCATTCAGCTCGAATGCATCGCGTCAAACGGTTTCGTGGAATTGCCGATATTGGCTATTGTGCTTCCAAAAAGACCGCTTTCTATGGGTTGAAACTTCATCTGCAGGTCACCGACCAAGGGCTTCCGATGGGATATGTCGTCACCGAAGCGTCTTGTCACGACCGGGTGGCCGCTGAAACCGTCATGACGCAAATTCCACATCTGTATAACCTAGGTAACAAAGGGTATATCAGCCAAAAGCTGCAAAAGAAGCTGTACGAAGAGTACCGAGTCGCTTTTTGGACGCCCGTTCGAAAAAATCAGCGAATTCGCCAATCGGACGCATGGAAACAGTGGATGAAGCGAAAACGTAAAGTGGTGGAAACCGTGTTTTCGATTTTAGTCGATTCGTATCGGATCACCGAGATTCGAGCGAACTCGGTTTTTGGATTTGAAACGGCACTGGATGGTATTTTACTGGCTTACTCGCTTGTTGTTCTTGGGCTAGTTGAGCGTTAAGACTCAACTAGCACCACGGGTATATTATATTCTTATTGGGCCAAAAATCGTTAAAAAACCGGCCCATCTTTTTCATCCAGAGATGGCCATTAAATATTATTTTGTTGGGATCGTTAATCTTTGTCCGATATACAGATATACAAATGTTTGTTTTGATCTAATTTGTTTGCGTCAACAATCGCTTGAATGGTCGTTCCATATTTTTGCGCGATTTTCCATAACATATCTCCGGCCTGAACAGTA
The DNA here is from genome assembly GCF_027942335.1 of Geobacillus sp. CX412. NCBI lineage: Bacteria > Bacillati > Bacillota > Bacilli > Caryophanales > Anoxybacillaceae > Geobacillus > Geobacillus sp. CX412. The sequence continues at coordinate 2,056,174 of NZ_CP103461.1, read as the reverse complement.
TGAATGATCGTTTGACTTTCTGTTCCTGGATTAGGATTCGATCGAGTCGCAATGGCTGATTTTTTTGCATATCCATTGTATCCTCGATCATTCTGCCAGAAGTTTACCTGATACCATTGATCTGTTTCGTCAACGATGGTTACCTTGGTTCCTGATGGAATGATCGTCATTGTTTCATATTCATCGCCAGGTCCTTTTTTCACATTTGCCTCAGCAACCGTCGTTCCGAATATATCAGCCAAAGTGGAGCGTTTTGCTGGATCTTCCAACCACATTTCATTCCCCGCAAGATCTGTTAAATGAAAGACAAACGTGTAAGCCCCGTAAGGAGCAGCTGCCCCATTATTGTCCTTTCCATCCCAGCTTTTATGGTTCCAGTCCTTTTTTAAAAGACCAAAATCCAGTACACGCACGACTTTTCCGGATTCATGTTTAACGTACACTTGTACATAGGAATCTTCACTTAAGTTAAATGATAAAGTTGTAGATTGACTTCCTTCATATGGTGAAAAATGTTATGAAACTGGCTTATTACCGCTTAAAATATGGCCTACATTTGCAAAATGAATTAACCTAAATCTGTCAAAGCAAATTATCATGACATTTTTACTATAACGAAAAAAGTTGTTCATCATGTAGAGAACGTTGTTGACCTTATATTAAATTTTCTTAATATTATAAAAATATTGTTTAAATTTAAAAATATTGAATAGTAATTTCATAACAACATAATTTAATAATTTAAAAAAAAAAAACGTTTTATTTTGTTTTGGGGGATCTTTTGATGGAGCATAAACCAACAATAGAGGATGTCGCGAAACTAGCTAATGTATCAATCGCAACTGTTTCAAGAGTCATAAATAATCAAGGGGGTGTAAGAAAAGCAACAGAAGAAAGAATTCTGAAGGCTATTGAGGAGCTTGGTTATATCCGTAGCGCAGTGGCAAGAAGTATGAAAAGAAAAGAAACATATACAATTGGAGTTATTGTACCGGATATTAAAAACCCATTTTTTCCTTTAGTGATTTCTGGGATTGAGCAAAAAGCTAGAGAAAAAGGATATTACACCATCCTTAGTAGCACGAATGAATCTCCAATTGTAGAAGAAGAGATTGTAAAAATTTTTATTGAACGAGGGGTCGATGGGGTAATTATCACTACTGCTAATGAAGATGGAGACCATATTAAATTATTACAGGAACAAGGCATACCGGTTGTTGCTGTAGACAGAGCGATTAAACGCTTTGATGTGGATACAGTTCTTGTTGACAATGTGAACGGGGCATATCTTGCTGTCCGTCACTTAATTTTACAGGGACATAAAAAGATTGCTATTATTTGTGGACCACAGGAAACTACACCTGGTTATGAAAGATTTTTAGGTTATAAAAAAGCTTTAGAAGAATATAACATACCTTTAGATGAAAGCATGGTTAAACAAGGTGACTTTATGGAAGCAAGTGGATATAAAGCAACACAGGAACTATTCACTTTAAAAGAAAAGCCTACTGCCATTTTTTCTTCTAACAATTTAATGACAATTGGTTGTTTGAAAGCATTAATGGATTTAGATTGGAAATTAGGTGAAGAAGTTTCTTTTATTGGATTTGATGATGTGGATATCGCTACATTTATAAAACCTAAATTGTCAGTCGTGTCTAGACCAATGACGAATCTTGGTGAAATTGCATTTCAATTATTGTACGAACGAATACATTTTAAAGAAAATTTGCCAAAACGAAAATATTTATTATCCCCGGAGCTAAAAATTAGGGAATCTTGTCGTTTAGGTAATTTAATTTTTAAAGTTTACATTTCAATAAGGAGCATTCCTTAGAAGTTTTTTCGGGGACTTGAATAAAAAAAGCCCTCTTGGTATGATTCGGGGGTGTCAATCGCACGAATGCCCCCTAATTTGGATACCAAGGAGGACTATACATGAATTCTATCTCAAACAAGAAGATTAATCAAGTCACCGATCAAACGCTGGTTGTTGGGATGGATATTGCAAAGAAAAAACATTATGCCTGCTTTGTGGATGAGCGAGGGAGGGTGTTAAAAAAGCCGTTTCCCGTTCTGCAATCGAGAGAAGGATTGGAATGGTTGTACCAGTGCATCGTGGAAGCCATGAAGGAATTTGGAAAAACCGAGGTGATCGTTGGCATCGAGCCAACGGGACATTATTGGCTCAATCTCGCTTACTTTCTTGATGAGAAAGGCATCCCTCTCGTCATGACAAACCCGATGCACGTGAAGCGATCCAAAGAGCTGGACGATAACCTTCCAACCAAGCATGATGCGAAAGACGCGCTCGTCATTGCCCGGTTAGTGAAAGACGGCCGATTCAGCTATCCGCGTATTCTGAAAGGGATGGAGGCGGATCTGCGCGTGGGAGCGACATTTCGCTCCAAATTGGTGGAAGAACAGGGAGCGATTCGAAATCAAATGATTCGCTGGCTTGATCGATATTTTCCGGAGTTTTCCCAAGTCTTCCCGTCATTTGGGAAAATGGCGCTCGCGGTGCTGGAATATACGCCATTTCCGAGTGATCTGGCAGGAAAAGAACTAGAAGAGGTGCTGGCCCTTTACCGGCAAAGTGAGGGATTACAATCGCCACAAAAACCGAAAGCGAAGAAGTTGATGGAATTGGCCCAACACTCCATTGGCGTAACGGAAGGACAACAGATGGCCCGTATCGAAATCGCCACGCTTATCCGCCGGTACCGCCAACTGGAAGAAGAAATCGAGGCACTGACAGAGCAGCTGATCGAACTCGTACAGACATCGGTCGAGTACGAATGGTTGAAGACCGTTCCGGGCTTAGGCGATGCGACCATCGTGGAACTGTTATCAGAGATCGGGAGTTTCTCCCATTATCAGGATCCGCGGCAGCTTATCAAATTAGCGGGCCTGACGCTGCGGGAACATTCCTCCGGCCAACACAAAGGGCAAAAACGGATCTCGAAGCGTGGAAGAAGGCGGTTGCGCGCCCTTCTGTTCCGGGTGATGATGCCGATGATCCGTCACAACGAAGCGTTTCGGCAGCTGCACGACTATTATACGACACGTCCTGATAATCCGTTGCGGAAGAAGCAATCCATTGTAGTGTTATGCGGAAAATTACTGAAGGTACTGCATGCAGTGTGTACGAAACGACAGGCATTTGACGTGAAGCGAATGATGCAGGACATCTTTGGCCTCGAAACGGCTGCTTGATGCCTATAGTCTCGATTCTCTAGACAACAAGGATGACACGGAGAAGCTGGCGCGATATCATCCATTCGACCTTGAGTCCCTAAAGGAGCTTAGCCGGCCTCTGCCTGATGACTAGACCGAACGAAGGAATGTAGGCACAAGGATGCCGAGAGACATGGGAGGGTTCGTCATCATCAGCGATGCAGAGATCCACGGTGCATCCCATACGCTTCCCCTACTACAACCAAATTTAACCAGTAGTGGCCGCGAAGCGTACCCAGTCAATGTAAGATATACACATATTTAAGAAATAATGTTAGAAACTTTGTCGAAAAATATTTTTTTGACACCCCTGAGACGGCTACAACCGTTGATATATCAACATTTATAGAGGGAGGAAAATCAATTTATGAAAAAGGGTGGTATTTTAAATCCAAAAATTAACCAATTAATTTCTGAAACAGGTCACACAGATATGATTGTGATAACGGATGCTGGTTTGCCGATCCCCGAAAATGTAACACATCGCATTGATTTAGCTCTAAAGGAAGGAGTGCCAGGGTTTTTAGAAACACTTGATACGGTTCTAGCAGAATTACAAGTCGAGAAGGTGATTTTAGCTGAAGAGGTAAAAACCATTAGCCCAGAAATGAACGAAGAAATTTTAAAGAGATTTCCGAACATCCCTGTGGAATATGTACCGCATGTTGAATTTAAGCAAAAAACAAAGAGTGCAAGGGGCTGCATTCGAAGCGGTGAATTCACTCCTTATGCGAATGTCATTTTAGTGGCTGGGGTTGTTTATTGAATTTGACATCAGATTACTCAGAAAGAGGGGGAAACAGTGGGTAAAACTTTATTAGAAATGAAAGAGATTACAATGGAATTTCCAGGAGTGAAAGCTCTTGATAAAGTTTCTATTAAAGTACACGAATCTGAGATACTTGCTTTATTGGGGGAAAATGGGGCTGGAAAATCCACGTTGATGAAAGTATTGGCTGGAGTGTATCAACCAAGCAACGGACAAATTTTTATCAATGGCGTACCAGTGAAGATTGAAAGTCCTAAGCATTCGCAAAATTTGGGAATTAGTATTATCTATCAAGAATTCAACTTAATTCCATATATGAGTATTGCCGAGAATATATTTATAGGACGAGAGCCACGTAAAATAAAAGGAGTCTTAAATCGAAAAAAGATTAACGAAGAAACAAGGCGGTTGCTAGATAAAGTGGGACTAAAGCATTTGTCGCCGGATTCATTGATTTCTGAATTATCCGTAGCTGAACAACAACTAGTTGAAATTGCAAAAGCGCTTTCTTTCGACTCTAAAATTATCATTATGGATGAGCCCACAGCGGCCCTAAATGACGAAGATACTAATAAACTATTAAACATTATGAGAGACTTAAAGCAACAGGGAATGGGAATTATTTTTATTACACATCGATTAGAAGAAGTAGAAGCAGTAGCCGATCGTATCTCGGTTCTAAGAGATGGACAGTACATAGGAAGTGAACTAATAAAAAACGTGACTAGAGATGATATGATCAAAATGATGGTAGGGCGTGAGCTCACAGATTTATTTCCAGAAAAAGTGGATGCTACCGATGAAGTCGCACTTGAAGTAAAAAATTTAAATGTACCAAGGACTCTCTACGATATTAATTTTACTGTACATAAAGGTGAAATAGTAGGTATTGCAGGATTGATGGGATCCGGAAAAACAGAATTATCCAGAGCTTTATTTGGATTATACAAAAACATGAAAGGGACTGTAAAAGTTTATGAGAAAATAGTTAGAACTCCAAGGGAAGCCATTGACGCAGGAATAGCATTAGTGACAGATGATAGAAAACAAGAAGGTCTTGTTCTTGGATTATCTGTTTACGAAAACTTGCTTTTACCTGCTTATCGCAAAATATCCAAATTCGGCATTTTGCAAAAAAGAAAGAAGGACGAAATTGTGAATCGTTGGATTAAAGACTTAAAAATAAAAGTTCACGATCCGAAAGTTGAAGTGAAAACATTGAGTGGAGGAAATCAACAAAAAGTTGTATTAGGAAAGTGGCTTCAAATGAACCCGAAAGTGTTGATTCTGAATGAACCGACTAGGGGGATTGATGTTGGAGCCAAAGCTGAAATTTATCAAATAATGAAAAGGTTTACAGAGTATGGTATAGCGATTATTTTGATTTCTTCTGAAATGCCAGAGTTACTTGGCATGAGTCATCGGATTTTAGTAATGAATGAAGGTAGAATTACAGCAGAGCTAAAAGACGTAGAAGCTACTCAAGAAAAAATTTTTTATTATGCCTCTGGGGGTGGGGTGAATGTATAGTGTACCTACTGTAAAAAAAGAAGATAAAAAAATAAGTAGCAACTGGATGAACCTTATCGAAAAATATCGCGTTTTACTAATTTTTATCGTTTTATGTTTAATTGCGGGAACACTGTCTGATGTTTTTTTCACAATGAATAATGTTATGAACGTGTTAAGACAGGTTTCCATTGTTGCCATCATTGCAAGTGGTATGACCCTTGTCATTCTTATTGCGGGAATTGATTTGTCTGTTGGTGCAGTGATGGCTTTTTCGGGAGCTATTTTAGCCGGTATATTAACAGCTGGTTTACCACTTCCAGTTGCTGTATTAGCAGCTTTAGGAATTGGACTCCTATTTGGGGTTTTTAATGGATTCGTTGTTGCTAATTTTGGAGTACCGTCTTTTATCGCTACTCTTGCGACCATGGTTATTGCGCGTGGTATGACCCTTGTTTATACAAATGGCTATCCATTGGTTATTAGTCACGAAACATATCGCTTTATAGGAAATGGAAACTTTTTAGGAATTCCAATTCCTATCATTATCATGTTTTTTATATTCGGGTTTATGTATTGGATGCTTAAATGTACAAGTTTTGGTCGTTATATCTATGCGATCGGCGGTAATGAAGAAACTGCTATATTAGCAGGAATTAATGTTAAAAGAATTAAAATTGCTGTTTTTGGTATTGCTGGTTTATTATCGGCCTTATCTGCTATCATTTATACCTCAAGATTGATGTCTGCACAGCCAAATGCGGGAACTGGCATTGAGTTAGATGCTATAGCAGCTGTTATTATAGGGGGAACTAGTTTAGCAGGTGGAAGGGGAGGAGTGGCAGGGACGTTAATTGGAGCTCTTATTATGAGCGTATTAGATAACGTTTTAAATTTAATGAACGTGTCTCCTTTTTATCAAAGTATTGCTAAAGGTCTTGTTATTTTAATAGCTGTTTTGGTGGATAGTAAGTTTTCAAAAATAAAAAAATAAAGCTATGGGGGTAGAGGAGATGAAAAAAATCTTTTCAATGTTGACCATTCTTGTGGTTATTGTAGCTCTTGTTGGATGTAGTATGGATAAGGAAACTAGTAGCACAACCAATGCAAAAAAATCTTCTCATGACGGTTCTTTAAAAGTAGGTTTATCTATGAATACATTAAATAACCCTTTCTTCGTTGCTGTTAAAGAAGGCGCAGAAGCTCAAGCGAAAGAAAAAGGAGTAGAATTAGTTGTGACAGATGCACAAAACGACCCAGGTAAACAGTTAGCAGATGTAGAAAACCTTTTACAACAAAATATTGATATTTTAATTATTGACCCTGCAGATAGTGATGCGATTGCTGAAGCAGTTCGAAAAGCAAATGATGCAAAAATTCCCGTATTCACAATTGATCGCCAATCAAATGGAGGAAAAGTCGTTACTCATATCGGATTTGATGCGATTAAATCAGGAAAGATCGCAGGTAACTTTTTAAAAAAGGCTTTAAATGGAAAAGGAAAAATTGTTGAGATCCAAGGAATTCTAGGAACGAATGTAGCGCAATTAAGAAGTAAAGGATTTAATGAAATTATGGAGCAAACTCCTGGATTTGAGGTAGTAGCAAGACAATCAGCAAACTTCGATCGTGGTCAGGCGTTAAAAGTGATGGAGGACATTCTTCAAGCACATCCAGAAATTGATGGGGTTTATGCTGCAAATGATGAAATGGCACTAGGTGCTTTAGCCGCTATTGAGGCTGCAGGACGTCTTGACGAGATTGTAGTAATTGGTTGTGACGCTGTAGATCCTGCTTTAGAAGCAATTAGACAAGGAAAATTAGAAGCAACGATTGCAGAACCGCCTTTCTTCCTTGGTAAAGAAGCTATTAACACAGCATTAAAAATTTCGAAAGGTGAGAAAGTAGAAAAAGAAGTGATTTTAGAGTCCACTTTAGTGACTAGAGAAAATGTTGATCAAGTAAAGACTAAATAATTTTATCCAGGGGGATAATTATGACAAAGATCGTTGTAGTTGGAAGTTATGTAGTCGATTTAATGTGCAGAACACCACATTTTCCAAAACCAGGGGAAACGGTACTCGGTGGTCCATTTAAAATGGGTCCCGGTGGGAAAGGTGGGAACCAAGCAACGGCTGCAGCTCGTTGTGGGGCTCAGGTGACCTTTATTACAAAAGTAGGTCAAGATATATTTGGAAAGGAAGCGTTAGAACATTTTCAGAAAGAAGAGATGAATACAAAGTTTATTAAGGTGGATTCCGAAGAACCGACAGGTACGGCACTTATTACTGTTGATAAAAATGGTGAAAATAGCATAGTTGTTGCTTTAGGAGCATGTGGGAAAATTACTGAAGCAGATGTAATGGAAGCAGAAGAAGTCATAAAAGATGCAAATATTGTTTTACTGCAGTTAGAAACAAGTATTGAAGCTGTTGTGACATCCGTGAAGTTAGCACAGAAATACAATGTACCTGTCATTTTAAATCCTGCACCTTACCAGGAGTTCCCAAAAGAAATTCTTAAGTACATTAGCTATATCACTCCGAATGAGACGGAAGCTTTCGAGTTGAGTGGTATAGAAGTGAAAGATCCTCAGACAGCGTTAGAGGCGGCCAAAAAGATTTATCATATGGGAGTTCAATCTGTCATTATAACAATGGGGGGACAAGGAGCATTTCTCTATACTGGAGAGAAAGAAGGGAAATTTATTCCGAGTTATAAAGTGGAGGCAATTGATACGACGGGAGCTGGAGACGCCTTTAATGGTGGGTTAGCCTATGCATTAAGCAAAGGAAATTCAATTATAGAGGCTGTGCAGTTTGCTAATAGTGTAGCTGCTTTGTCTGTAACAAAAATTGGGACTGCGCCAGCTATGCCATATAAAGAAGATATTGAAAACTTTTTAAGAGGAAAAGGATTGTTGGTTCCATGACAGAAATAAATTGTATGATTGATCATGCATAGGGAGCTAGAAAAATTGTATTAAAAAACGGACATTGTATGTGTCCGTTTTTTTAATGTTATGTGTTGAGAAAATAACTTATAAGTGTAATCAACAGTGATAAAATGGCTCTTACATATATTTGGTGAATGGCTTCCTATCATCCTTATTGTACAGTATACTTATATGGAAATTATATGTACCCGTGGTGCTAGTTGAGTCTTAACGCTCAACTAGCCCAAGAACAACAAGCGAGTAAGCCAGTAAAATACCATCCAGTGCCGTTTCAAATCCAGAAACCGAGTTCGCTCGAATCTCGGTGATCCGATACGAATCGACTAAAATCGAAAACACGGTTTCCACCACTTTACGTTTTCGCTTCATCCACTGTTTCCATGCGTCCGATTGGCGAATTCGCTGATTTTTTCGAACGGGCGTCCAAAAAGCGACTCGGTGCTCTTCGTACAGCTTCTTTTGCAGCTTTTGGCTGATATACCCTTTGTCACCGAGGTTATACGGATGTGGAATTTGCGTCATGACGGTTTCAGCGGCCACCCGGTCGTGACAAGACGCTTCGGTGACGACATATCCCATCGGAAGCCCTTGGTCGGTGACCTGCAGGTGAAGTTTCCACCCATAGAAAGTGATCCTTTTGGAAGCACAATAGCCAATATCGGCAATTCCACGGAATCGTTTGACGCGATGCATTCGAGCTGAATGACACAGCTCGATCGGCAAGCTGTCCACGACCGCATACGCATGGTGTTGCCCACGCTTGGCTAGCTGGTGCCGAATCCACTTGATCGCAAAGCTAAGCGCTCGGCAGCGACGGTTGTACCGAGAACGCTCAGGGAACAAGTCCTTGGGAAACAAATTCCCAATCACAAACCGATGCCAAGCCCGTTCGGAAGTGAAGCCCAACAACTTTCCAAGGACATGGATGGTGATGATGACTTCGTCTTTCTGTTTCAACAAATGACGATTTCGACGTTGAAGAGGAATCTGGATACTCGATAGTTGAGCCGATACAAAAAGCAAAATCGATGCATATTGTTTTTGAAGTTTGACACGATCTGTAGTAAAATGAAAGTGCTCTTGCATGGGGATTCTCCTTTCGAATGGTAGGTCGCACTTTCATTCTACAGGAGATTCGCCAGGCAAGAGCTATTTTTTATGCTTGTTTGATTTTATCTAGCACCACGGGTTATATGTATTTTTTTACTTAAATAGCTAATAAAGTTGACCAGTTAAATTTTAATGAAAATGGTAAAAAATTCTCTGTTACCACTGTTGCGATGAACCGCATCAAAATAGTCACAAATCCGGTCACATATTTTAAAAATAATTTTCGATTACAGAAAGAGATAAACAAACCAAGAAAATGCTCACAACCCTTGTTATGAGTAGGAGTGCGGACATTTTAGGGAATTATGGGAAATTCCTAAACGAGTCTTGACAGGGTAGAGGCCGCTCACTTCAATCCCTCTCGCAATCATCACACAAAGCCCGGACTTGAAATAAAGAGTTCGGGCTTTATTTTTTGTACTTGTCTAGTTCATAAAAACTTGCACAAAAATTTGGCTCAGTTTATAAAAATATCCGAATTTTACAAAAAAATAACCCTCTTTTAACATGCCATTTATAAAAATGGCCTATGATGGAATTAAAAGTGAATGGGTAGGTGGAGAGAAGGAGAAACCGTGAATGCAAAAAGGGAGCAATCTTACTTGCTAAACGCTCCTATATGTTTTCATGGTTTCTTTTTCTTTTACTTTGTGAAAGGGGGATTGTTGTGAGCGAACGGTTGTTGGAGTGTATGCGAAGCGATCGGCTCATTGCCGCAATTAAAAGCCCAAAGCATCTGGAAATGTTCCTAAACACCGAATTGCAAGTCGCCTTTTTGCAAACGGGAAACATTAGCGTGATTAAACGATATGTCGATTTATTAAAAGAGCATCAACGATTTGTTTTTCTTCATGTCGAAAAGATTCCAGGAATTAGTTATGATCGGGAGGGGTTGCAGTTTTTGGCAAAATTTATAAGGCCGCATGGGATTGTAACGACAAAAAGCTCTCTCGTTCAATTAGCGAAAAAAGAAGGGTTGATGACCGTTCAGCGCTTGTTTTTAGTGGATACAGATGCGTTGGAAAATGGCATCAAAAGCATTCATGATGTTCAGCCGGATGCATTAGAGATTATGCCCGGGCTGATTCCGGAAATGATTGAAATGATCCGGAAACAGACGCACGTTCCTATTATTACAGGCGGATTGATTCAACATGAGAAACATATTGAAGCTGCGTTGCAAAGCGGGGCGGTTTCTGTTTCGACGAGCCGTCCATGGTTGTGGAGAAAATGGGAAAGTATAAACAGGGAAGAGGTGCATGCGCATGGCGCAAATTGAATTAGTTCATGTTTATAAGTCTTACAACGGAAAAGAGAATGTCATTCACGATTTAAGTGTTTCCATTAAACCGGGAGAGTTTTTCGTTCTTGTCGGTCCTTCTGGTTGTGGCAAAAGTACGATTTTACGGATGATTGCCGGGTTAGAAACGATTACATCTGGGAAGTTGCTCATCGGCGGGATAGAGGCCAATGATCTGCCGCCGAGCAAACGCAATTTATCGATGGTATTTCAAAACTATGCGCTGTACCCACATTTAACCGTCGAACAAAACATTACATTTGGCCTACATACAAAGAAGATTTCGAAACAAGAACAAAAGCAACGCTGTTTAGAAGCAGCAGAAATGCTTGATTTGACCGATTATCTTAAACATAAACCGCGCCAATTATCCGGTGGGCAGCGCCAGCGTGTAGCGCTGGCAAGAGCGATTGTCACTCATGCACCGATTTGCTTAATGGACGAGCCTTTATCGAATTTAGATGCAAAATTACGGGCGAAAATGCGTTCAGAAATTCGCCAGCTGCAAAGACGGCTAGGAATCACCATGGTTTATGTTACGCATGATCAAGTAGAAGCGATGACGATGGCGGATCGAATGATGATTTTACACGAAGGGCGGCCGCAGCAAATCGGGGCTCCGCTTGATATTTATAACCATCCTTCCAATACATTTGTTGCTTCTTTCATCGGCACGCCGCCAATGAATTTGGCGGAAGCAAAAGTGTTGGAAAGTTTGCTGCTTTTTGAAAGCGGACGGGCGATGCGTCTGCATCATCGCTTGCCTTCTTCCATACAACAAGTCATTGTTGGCGTTCGGCCGGAACATATCCGCCTTGCCCAGCCAGGCGATGACCATTTTGTGGCGAAAGTCGTCAATGTGGAAGTGTTAGGTACGGAAACGCTCGTCACATTTGAACTAACGAAAAGCGAGCATTGGATTGCACGATGGAATGGGCAATGGAACGTTCATATCGGTGAACGAGTGCCTTTAACTATTGATGAAACAGCTTTCCTTTTCTTTCATGAAAACGGCCAGCGGCTGAATTACTCGATACCTTCTTATGCGGCTGGCAAGGAGGAACACAAATGAATACATCGCTTTCCATGAAATCATCTTCATCGGTTCCTATTCGCCGCAAACGAGCTATATGGACAACGTTGGAAGGAATAGCGTACTTGCTTCCGTCTCTTATTTTGTTTTCTATTTTTCTTTTTTACCCGATGCTGCGAACCATGTATTTAAGTCTCTATGTAACAGATCATCAAGGAAATCCTGTTCAATTTGTCGGGATCGAGAATTTTGTGTATTTGTTAAAAGATGCAAGCTTTCTGCAAAGCGCAAAAGCGACATTGTTGTTCGTTTGCTACACCGTTCCGGCCAGTGTTTTTCTAGCGTTATGTTTAGCGCTCATGGCCAATGAAAAGTTGAAAGGAATCGGTTTGTTTCGCACGTTTTTTTCTTCAACGATGGGCATGAGTGTAGCGGCCTCTTCTGTGATTTGGATGTTTATGTACAACCCTTCGATCGGGGTTATCAATAAAGTGCTATCTTTATTTGGAATTTCAGACGTTCAGTGGCTGCTTGACCCCAAAATAGCGCTCATTTCTGTCGCCATCTCAACGATTTGGATGAATACAGGATTTACCTTTCTTATTTTGCTCGGAGGATTGCAAAATATCGACTCCTCTTTATACGAAAGTGCGCGCATTGCGGGGGTGAGCTACTGGTATCAGCTTCGCAAAGTGACATTGCCATTATTGTCGCCAACGCTCTTTTTTGTAACGACGGTTTCGCTCATTCATTCGTTCCAAACGTTTGGCCAAATCGATATTTTAACGAAGGGCGGGCCGATGGACGCAACGAATGTCATTGTTTACTCCATTTATAAAGATGCTTTCATTAATTACAACTTCGGTTCGGCTAGTGCCCAAGCGGTCATTCTCTTTTTCGCTGTTTTAGTGGTTACCTTTTTGCAATTTAAATTCGGAGAGAGGAAGGTTCACTATCAATGAACGTGTTACGAACGTTTCTGTTGTATGCCCTTCTCATCATTTGTTCTGTTGTGGTGCTGTTTCCGGTTGTTTACGCTTTTCTCATCAGTTTTATGGACGGAGCGGAGGTGCTTCAGGGACATATATGGCCGCAGAAGTTTACGATGGCTAACTATGCTGCCGCGTTTCAGAAAGTTCCGTTGCTAGAGTTTTTGTTAAACAGCTTTATTGTTTCGTTGATTGTCATGGCTGGACAGTTAATCGTTTCGAGCTTAGCGGCATTTGCTTTCGTGTTTCTAAACTTCAAAGGGAGAGATGTTCTCTTTTTTCTATGTATCGCAACGATGCTGATCCCTTGGGAGGCAGCGATGATTCCGAATTTTTTGACCGTTCAAAAACTTGGTTGGCTGAATAGCTATTTAGGATTGACGGTTCCATTTTTTGCTTTAGCTTTTGGCATATTTCTGTTGCGCCAGCACTTTAAGACGATTCCATTGGAATTATATGAGGCGGCGCAAGTATCAGGGGTTGGCCGCTTTCGCTTCTTTTGGAATATTGTTCTTCCGTTATCGAAAACGAGCTTAATTACATTAGGAGTTTACAGCTTTTTAACGACTTGGAATATGTATTTATGGCCTTTGCTCGTTACCAATAATGACCATGTTCGCACTGTCCAAATTGGATTAAAGCAAATGCAATCGCAAGAAATTTCGACAGAATGGGGGGTGGTGATGGCGGCAGTTATCGTGGTCATTTTACCAACATTATTGCTGTTGTTTGTCGGGCAAAAGCATCTTCAAAAAGGACTTATGCAGGGAGCGATTAAATAAGGGGGGAGAAAAATCATTATGAAAAAAAGCATTTTTATTTTGTTCACGTTCATTTTTATGATACTGGCTGCTTGTTCAAATCAAAGTGATGAAGCAACGGCCACTCCATCTGAAAACAAAGACGGGAAAACAGAGGTCATTTTTTGGCATGCGATGAGTGGCGATTTAGAAACAGTGTTAAAAGAGATTGTGGAGGAATTTAACCAGTCCCATCCTTCTATTGAGGTGAAGCCGATTTTTCAAGGTACATACGAAGAGGCGTTGACGAAATTTAATACGGTTGCTGGAACGAAAGACACGCCAACGATTATGCAAACATTTGAAGTTGGAACAAAGTATATGATTGATAGCGGCAAAATTCAACCTGTCCAAAAATTTATTGATGAAGAGAATTATGACATATCGCAATGGGAAAAAAATATCGTGAATTATTATACGGTGGATGGAAAAATCTACTCCATGCCGTTCAACTCCTCCACGCCTGTGTTGATTTACAACAAAGATGCGTTCAAAGAAGCAGGATTGGACCCTGAAAAGCCGCCGATGACGTATAGCGAGTTAAAAGAAGCGGCAAGAAAATTGACAAAAAAACAAGGGGGACAAACGACTCAATATGGCTTTTCCATTTTAAATTACGGCTGGTTTTTTGAAGAAATGCTCGCGGTGCAAGGCGGGCTGTACGTCAATAATGAAAATGGCCGCAAGGGAAACGCTACGAAAGCGATTTTTAATAGTGAAGAAGGATTGCGTGTATTCGATTTGATTCGTGACATGTATAAAGAAGGAACGTTCTACAACGTAGGACAAAACTGGGATGATATGCATGCGGCGTTTCAATCAAAGAAAGTCGCGATGTATTTAGACTCTTCTGCAGGAGTGAAAACGATTATCGACAATGCGCCGTTTGAGGTAGGAGTTTCTTACTTGCCAGTTCCAGACGGTGTCGAGCGTCAAGAGTGATCATTGGTGGAGCGTCGCTATGGATGGCCAAAAATATTAGTGAAAAGCAACAAAAAGCGGCATGGGAGTTCATGAAATATTTAGCAACACCTGAAGTTCAAGCGAAATGGCATGTGAAAACAGGATATTTTGCGATTAATCCAGCTGCTTATGACGAAGAGATCGTGAAAGCGGAGTGGGAAAAGTACCCTCAATTAAAAGTAACCGTCGATCAATTAAAACAAACAAAACCAATACCTGCGACACAAGGAGCGCTTATATCTGTTTTTCCGGAATCTCGTCAAAAAGTAGTGAAAGCAATGGAAAGCTTATACCAAGGTGTTGATCCGAAAGAAGCGTTGGATCGTGCAGCAGCGGAAACGAACCGAGCTCTTGAAGTAGCGAATAAAAAATAAGTTGGAAATCAACAGGGCTGACCTGAAGGCAAATCATCAGACCACACGACCATAATATATAGGACATGGTGGATTGTGCATGAGGTCAGACGCTCATCGGTCGGCTCCTTTGATTTACGTATTCCATGGAGGGGTGGAGAGGAATGGAAATTTATGCTCATCGAGGATTTAGCGGGAAATATCCAGAAAACACAATGCTGGCGTTTCAAAAAGCGTACGAAGTGGGTGCTGACGGGATTGAATTAGATGTGCAAATGACAAAAGATGGGGAAATTGTCGTCATTCATGATGAACGAGTCGACCGAACAACCAATGGGATTGGTTATGTAAAAGACTTTCTTTATAAACAACTTCGTTTGCTTGATGCAGGAAGCTGGTTTCATGACCGTTTTGCCCGTCAACGCATTCCCGCCTTGATGGAGGTGTTGGAGTGGGTTCAAGATTTAGATAAGGAAATAATGATTAATATTGAGCTGAAAAATAATGCCATTGATTATCCGCATTTAGAAGAAAAAGTGCTCAAAATGATTGGACAATTTCAGTTGGAAAAACAGGTGATATTATCTTCTTTCAACATATGTAGCATGCTAAAGGCACGGCGGCTTCATCCGGTGATTGAAATCGGCACATTGTTTGAAGGAGTTAATGAAAGCGCAGTTCCAAGTGCAAAGTTGGTGAATGCGCAAGCCATACATGGAGATTTGCCGTTTGTTTTATCTTCAGAAGGAAAAAAAGCGGCGGCCCAAGGGATGAAATTGCGCGTTTATACGGTGAATGATGCAAAGGTAGCATCGATGTTGCGGAATAAAGAAATTTCAGCGCTAATGACAGACTTTCCGAATGAATTTCTGGCGGAGAAGTGTGAGTCTTGAAAGGTGTGGGATGTTTTTTTTGCGCTGGCGATTTTGTTCGAAGCGGCAGGAGCGGCGATGGTGAAACGGTCAAATGGAGATGAACCAAGAAACCCCACTATACAATCGGACCAATGACAGAACCGAGCGATATCATCTGTTGAAATGTCTCTATGGCGAACAGTGCTAGGCACTGTTCGCCAAATGCATTTTTAGGGTGTGGGTGTTCGTTCAACCTGCTTTTTTCGCCATTTTATCTTTTTGTTTGGTTGTAAGATTCCAATAAATAGGAATTCCGGATAATGTGATTAACACAGAAAGAAAAGTATCGAGTGGCTGAGCGATGACGGTGCTTCCAATAATGTAAATCGCTCCTACAATCGCAACAATAGGCGTTACAGGATATAAAGGCACTTTATATAACGAATGATCGGACTTTTGATTTTTCCGCAACAAAAATACGGCGTAAAACGCTAAGCTGTAAAATGTGAAAACACTAAAAATGGCGATATCGGTCAAGCGATCAGGGCTGGTCATTAACATCATCGCCACAGCGATCGCTACTTGCAAAACGGTTGCTTGAACAGGAGTGTGAAACGTTGGGTGAACGCGTGATAAGAAACGAGCGCCAGGAAACAGTCCGTTTTCTGCCATCGCAAACGGCATGCGTGGGAATGTTAAAATTTTTCCATTTAAACAACCGAAAATGGAAATTAAAATGCCGATCGCAATTATTTTTCCGCCTACATCGCCAAATAGTAACGTTGCGGCTTCTTTTGCGGCGTTCGGGCCAAGCTCGACAATTTTACTAGCAGGAAGTACGTGAAGGATCGCGATATTAACGCCTAAGTAGCAGAGCATGACAATGACAATTCCAGTAATAATGGCTTTTGGCAATGTTTTCGCTGGATTTTTCATTTCGCCCGCCACAAATCCGACGTTCATCCAGCCGTCGTACGCCCAAAGCGTCGCTAACACGGCAGCGCCCATGCTGATTGCTTGGCTGCTTTCGCTTTCCATTCCGAACACAGGCACATCTCCTTGAACCATTCCAAACACGATAATAAGGAAGATCGGAAGCAGTTTTGCTAATGTTAACAAGCTTTGAACAGCTCCGCCATATTGTGTTCCTAGTATGTTAATAAGCGCAAGAAAAAGAACCGCTAAAATTCCGATCCATGTTTCCGTCTGTTTTGAAAAACCGAACACCCCTGCAAATAATGAACCGAAGTATAATCCGAGCGCTCCGATCACCGCTGGGCCATAGATGATCGTTTGCATCCATCCGCATAAAAAGCCCCAAAACTTTCCGTACACCTCTTCTACATAAGCATATAGCCCTCCGGTTTTCGGAATTTTTACGCTCACTTCTGCGATCGTTAACCCGCTCGCTAATGTAATGATGCCACCGATGACCCATGCCCATAGGGCCATTGTCGAATCACCAGCGGCGGCGATGACAACTCCTGGTTTCATGAAAATGCCGGAACCGATGACCGTGCCGATGACTAAAGATGTTGCAACGATAAAGCCAATGCTTTTTCTTAATTCAGCCTGCTCCATTTTGTTCACCTCAAAAAGACAAATGTTTTTTCTATGAGTACAGGAACATTATAGCATAAGAGTAAGTAAATTATTATTTTTTAAAAATTTAAATATTATAGAGAATTAATTTCATTTCTTGACATCTTGACATGAACGAGTTTTTTGTACACGATGAAACATGTCATAATTTTCATGGTATAAATGGTATAGGAAAAATCTACAACGAATGATGTAGGGAGTCGCAGGGAAATGAATTGGATACGGTCACGTATTTTTTGGAAAATTTATATCATTAATTTAGTCGTTATTTTTGCTTTGCTAGCTTTAATGTTTATGATTGCTCGGATGTCTTTGCCTCAAATCACAAAAGAGCAATATCGCTACATGACGGATAAAACCGTTTTGCGAATGAAAGAACAAATTGTTCAAATTGCTGAGGATTTAAATAAGTTTGAGCAATACGTGCAAGACGATCCGCATTTTCGGGTGAATGATGCCAAGCAATGGTCAAAAGGGCTTGAACATATTATTAAAATTTCTCCTTACATTGATAGTGCTACAATATTAGATTCGAACGGATATGTGAAAGGGTTTTATCCTAAGGACTTGAGGCATCTATTAAACTATAACTTAAGTAAGCGTGAATACTTCCAACAAGCGCTGCGAACGAAAAAAGCTTACTTCAGCGATGTCGTCTCCGCTGATACAGGACGTTATTTACTCGTCATTTCTGTTCCTGTTTTAAATGAACAGAATGAAGTGGAGAGAGTCGTCAACTTATCGATGCGAATTGAACAAAATAATCTATTTCGATCCATTGTTCGAAGTTTTCAAATTGGTGAACATGGCTATACGTTCATCGTCGATCGCAATGGGAACATTATTTCTCATCCATCGAAAAAGAGAATCGGCGATAATGTTGCTGAAAATGCCGTTGTACAAAAATTGCTTCGAGGACAATCAGGCTATGAAGAAGTCGTCAATACAGAGGGAGTGGCGATGCTTGCTTCCTATGCGTATATTCCGATTTTACAATGGGGTGTTGTTGCGCAAGTGCCTGTTTCGGAGATTTATAAACCTTATGTGTTGTTTGAAAAGGCACTTTGGTTTGCTTCTATTGCTGCATTTTTCATTTTATCGCTTTTAACAGCGCTCTATGCCCATCAAATTGTTCATCCGATTCGCCGGTTGTGCGATGTGGCAGAAGCGGTCGCAAAAGGAAAAAACATGTTCGCGCAGACGAAACTGATCGAACGGAAATTGGTATACTCGCAAAGCGCTTCAATTACATGATTGATTCTATTCAACAGTCGGAAGAACTGTTGCGAAAATCGGAAAAACTGGCGGTTGTCGGTGAATTGGCGGCGGGGGTTGCCCATGAAATCCGTAATCCATTAACATCACTGAAAGGGTTTATTCAGCTTTTAAAAGAGGGAGAACGCAATCAGACGTATTTCGATATAATTGAAGCGGAATTAGAGCGATTAAACGAAATTGTCGATGAGTTTTTATTGCTTGGCAAGCCGCATCCAACAAAAAAAGCATACAGCCGCGTATCGGAAATGTTACAACATGTGATGAAGCTTCTCGAAGGACAAGCGCTATTGCATCATGTGACGGTTCAATATTTCGTTGATGAACAACTTCCGCTGCTTTATTGTGACGAAAATCAATTGAAACAAGTGTTCATCAACATCATCAAAAACGCCATTGAAGCGATGCCAAATGGCGGAATATTACGGATCGAAGCGAAACAACGACTAGATTCGATTCTCATTTGCATCACAGACGAAGGCTGCGGCATACCGAAAGAGCGAATGGCCAAGCTTGGTGAACCGTTCTACAGTACCAAAGAAAAAGGGACAGGACTAGGGCTAATGGTGAGTTTTAAAATCGTGGAAGCGCATGGTGGCAAAATGAAGATCCATAGCGAAGAAGGAAAAGGAACGACCGTGTGTTTGATTTTTCCGATTTCCTCAAAGCAGGAGGACTGAGTGAAAGGATCAGTCCTTTTTCTCTTTTTAAATTATCATTTTAAATTATCATTCACGCAACAAAAATTTGATGTGGGCATAAGGCGAACAGTACCTGGCACGGTACCGTCAAGAATTTTGTGTAATGTAAATGGGGTAGGGTTTCTCTGAAATGGATTTGAATTGATAGGGGACTGATTTTCTCCACACAGGAGACTGAATATTCAGTCTCCTGTGTGGAAAGGGAGAATCCCCCTATTTTGTTTATTTACAACATTTGGTTAACAATAACGTTCCTCAAACATTCGCGCGAGGGCTTCATGCTATTCGGCAAATCCTCTTAACTTTCGCCCTGCCCATTTCTCATTAAAATCTTGAATGGTCAAATACACGACTTTTTCCGCAACTTCTAAACTGCTCAAACTGTTCATCGGCTTTAGACGTTTCCGAATCTCTTTGATCGTTCGTTCGATGGCATTCGTCGTGTAAATCACACTTCGAATACTGCTTGGATCATCCATAAATGTAAGGAGGACATCCAACTCATTGGCCCAAGATTGGACTTCCCTTGGGTACTTGTGAGACC
Organism: Geobacillus sp. CX412; assembly: GCF_027942335.1. Classification (NCBI taxonomy): domain Bacteria; kingdom Bacillati; phylum Bacillota; class Bacilli; order Caryophanales; family Anoxybacillaceae; genus Geobacillus; species Geobacillus sp. CX412. The sequence continues at coordinate 2,036,179 of NZ_CP103461.1, read as the reverse complement.
ATTTGGATTCAAACTGTTGAAACATCTCCAATGCGATTTCTTTATTCGGAGAACGATAAATGAGTTTCAGATCCTCCGCCATTTCGAATTGGTCTTTTTTCCGAACACGATTTAGGGTGCTGCGGACTTTGTGAACGACACAACGCTGCACATCCGCTTTCGGATAAACGGCCCGAAAAGCTTCCTCCAGCCCCGGAAGACCATCAAATACGCCCAGAAGCACTTCCTTGACGCCTCTTTGGTAGAGGTGTTGAAGAATTTCCTGCCATACATAGGCGCTTTCTTGTCCTCCCACAAAGAAATCAAGAATTTCGCGATATCCTTCTTCGTTCACCCCTAACACCACATAAATGACTTCTTTCTCCACGGTTTCGCGACGAAGTTTTACGTATAAACCATCCAAATATAAGACGGAATAACGCTTGTGCAGTGGACGAGTGTGCCATTTCTCGATGTCTTCCTTCACGACATCGGTAATACGGCTGATCGTTGCAGGAGAATAGGCATTGCCTAAAATTCGTTCAATAAACTTGCCAATTTCACGCGTACTCATGCCACTTTGATACATCCTAATGATGGCTTCCTCCAGCCAGCCGGTGTGGCGTTGGTAAGGAGCGAACAATTGGGTTTGAAATTCTCCGTTTCGGTCTCTAGGGACCAAAAGACCTTCCATCCGACCATATTGCGTATCTAGATTTCGTTGATAGTAGCCGTTTCTCATATTTGATGTTCCGGCTTGTTCTATTTCGAGGAAATTCTTGATTTCTTCCCGCATGATCAGTTCTAATTTTTCCTTTACAAACTGACGAATGACACTTTCCAGTTGATTTGCCCAGTCGACATTCGGTATACTTTTAGACATAGGTAGGGTTCTCCTTTCTCTGGAATGTTTGGGTTCAATCAGAGAATACCCTACCTTTTTTCTTTTGTTCTAGCAAAATGCTTTACACAAAATTTTATACATCATCGCTAGTGATGCATATTGAATCATAGGTACCTATTCTTTTTTCGGTTTTTTGGTAGTGATATAATCAAATTGAAAGAACAAGTTGAGGTGATGGAGATGGAATGGCAGGAAGTGCGTTCACTGTATCCGAACCAATTTGTGAAATTACAAGTATTGAAGTCTCGTTTACAGGGGGATCAGGAGATCATTGAAGAGGTGGCTGTCATTGGAACGGTTTCGGATGAGGACGCAACTCGTGAGTTACTGCAATCAAAAGGGGATCAGCTTGTTTATCACACTAGTCACAAGGAGATTGTCTTAAAAGTTCGTGGAACGATTGGCCTGAGAGGGAAATTTTGTTATGCAGATTGAATAGCGCGATGGGTTATTGTTTACAGAAGAGAAGGCGTGAAAGCCTACTTCTTTAGAGGTGGGATGAAACGCCTTTATTTTTTCAATCATTCATTTTTGTTGGATTTTGTTGGGGAAACTGATACAATCAACGTATGAAACAAGAATACCGACGTACAAAAACCACCGTTTCTCTCATCCACTACCACTTTGTTTTCTACCCGCGCTATCGATGAAAGATATGAACAGGTTCAGTGGAAATTCAGTTTAAAGAACTTGTTCAAGAGATTTGTTCCGAACATCATTGGAACATCCTTGCCATGGCAGTAATGCCAGACCATTGCCATTTGTTCTTAAACTGCCTTCCTACAGATTCTCCATCCGGCATCATGGCCAAAGTGAAGGCTTCTCGGATTTTAGGGCAAGAATTTCCCATCTTGCTCATTTGCCTAGTCTATGGACATGTTCCTTCTTTGTGAGCACCGCAGGAAATGTATCAAGTAAAACCATCCAACGATAGGTGGAAGAACAAAAAACAAGAGGGTGAAACGGTGCAAACATTGACGATTAAAATCCAATTCTTTCCAGATCACCCTGAACTGCTTCGTCAGTTGAGTAGAGAATATATCCATACCGTAAATGTTTTAACCGAACAAGCCGAGAAAGAAGGTTCTTTCCCGAAAGTAACGACAAAAGATGTGGACGCCCATCTTCCTTCGGCGGTTCTGAATCAAGCGATTCGTGATGCAAAAAGTGTATCAAAGAAGATGAAAAAAGAAGGGAAGCGCCCCATCCTCAAAAAACCTGTATATTTCGTCAATAATCAAAACTATACCATTGGCGAGCAAATGATCGCATTTCCGATTATGTTGGATGGAAAAACGAGAAAAACAAGATTTCGAGCGATGGTGACAGAGCGTGATAAAAACCTGATCCAACATGCTAAACTTGGACTGATGCGCATTGTGGAAAAGACAGGAAAGTGGTATGCACAAGTTTCGTTAAGCATCCCTGTGACCAAAAAGAAAAATGAAAAGGTCATGGGTGTTGATCTCGGACTAAAAGTTCCTGCAGTAGCTGTGACTTCGAATGGAAAAACTCGTTTCTTCGGAAATGGAAGGCAAAACAAATACATTCGCCGTAAATATCAACAAAGAAGGAGAAAGTTAGGGAAACTCAAGAAGTTGTCCGCTATTCGCAAAATGAACAATAAAGAGCAACGCATAATGAAAGACATCAACCACAAAATCAGCCGCCAGATTGTCAACATGGCCATCAAGGAAGATGTTTCCGTTATTAAACTTGAAAAGCTGACGAACATTCGTCAGACGGCAAGAACAAGCCGTAAAAACGAAAAGCACTTGCATACATGGAGTTTTTATCAGCTTTCCAAGTTTATTGAATACAAAGCTAAGTTAGCTGGAATTTCGGTTGTGTATGTGGACCCGAAATACACCTCTCAACATTGTCCGCAATGCGGAACAAAAAATAAAGCCAGAGACCGCAAGTATGTATGTAGGTGTGGGTACGTCGCGCATCGGGATCGAGTGGGTGCGTGGAATATAATGAAGGCACCTGTGGCAGATGGAGTAGCGTAAGCGAAAGTCTGCCAGCCTACGGAGCTATAGGCTCTGCCGTAGGACGGGGTGATGGCACACCCCTGAACTTGGGGGAACTACGGATACCAGAAATGGACTTCCGACTACCACCCAAGAATCCCACGACTTTAGTCGTGCGGAGTGTCAAGTCGATAGAAATTGTTTATCGAGGAAGGTCCAAGTTGATTGATAATATGGTCATTGATACTGGTGCTGCCAAAAATATAAAAACCCGTCCCTACATATAGGGACGGGTTTGTGCCCGCGCTACCACCCTTATTCCGCATATGTAAAAATCATGCGGCTCTCCATCACGTACAATCATACGCATTCCATTATAACGGTGGACAACCCGTCAAAGCTTACTATGTTTCAGCTTTGCATCTCAGAGATGATCTTCGGATAAGGCCTGAACATCGGCTTTCACCAAACGCCGACTCTCTGTAGAACAGGGATCCTATCTTACTCTTCTCGTCATTGATTTTTATTATTTGAAAATAATTTAGCAGAGTAAAACTGAAATGTCAATATTTTTAGAGTTTATGCTCTTTTTGCAAAAAAAGATCTCTGATCTTCGTGTGAGCACAGGAATATTCCTGCTTATTAACTATGATGAACGTGTTGCAAAACGCATAACGAATGCATAAATGCACATAAAAAATCCACCACCTTGGAAATCATATACAGTGACCAAAAAACAACTCTCCAAGGGGTGGACACTATCATGATTTCCAATTTGAACAGCAAACATGCATGGTCTTATGAAATCGATCCAATTTTAGAAGCATTATTTCGGTATATCGACTCGCTATCATTGCCGGAAACACCGTATGTGACAGGAAGACCGCCGGTGTCGAAAAAATCGTTGTTGAAATGTTTCTTTTTGAAAACCTATTTTTCCATTGATTCCTTGCGAAAATTAGTGCGCATCCTGCAGCGTTTTCGCTGTTTTCAACGGGCTTGTGGGCTTGGTGAAGTCCCTCACCTTTCTACGTTTTCCCGTGCGGCGAAGTGGTTCCGGGAACAAGGATTTCCTGTTTTTCATGCACAGCTGCTCAAAGATCTAGAAGTACGTTATCCGCAAATCGTGCTGATCGACAGCACGGCCCTTCGAAGCAGTCTTTACGATTCACAGGCGAAGTGGGGAGTGTCCACCCGATATCACTGGTTTAAAGGATATAAACTCCATCTCTGCACCACCGCCGAGGGAATCATTTTATCTCATGTGTTGACCACAGCGAATCGAAATGATGCGGCAGTAGCACCAGAATTGCTTGTTTCTTTAAAGCAGTGGGATATCGAATTGGTATTGGGCGATGCCGCGTATGACAGTGAAAAGGTTCGTCAAACAGCAGAGCAGTCAGGAATCCTATTCATTTCCCCTATCAACCGCCGCAATAGCGAGGAACGAAAAGATGCCTATGGCCGGGTTCTTCCTGTCTTTTTGAAAACGAGATTTGGCCAATGGCTGTTTGGACTTCGTCGTGAGATTGAACGAGTATTTAATGAGTTAAAGAGTGACGGGTTGGAACAGCCGCGATGGTATGGATTTCATCGATATGTACTGCATGTGTTATGTTGCATCCTTATGCATAACTTCGAGTTTTTACTCTAGTTTTGCAACACCATCTATGATGTGTCCGTGAAAAACTATATTAAAGCTCCAAGAGAATCAAGGAGATTTTCCAAGAGTGCTTGAAACGAGAATTCCTTTAGTTTCAAAAGCGGCGGATGTTACATATTTTGATGCGAACGTAGCCAACACGCTCGGGCAAAAATAGGGTTGGTTAGTCTCGAGTTTGCTTGAATCATTTAAGAATGTAACGGAGGAGTTTCTATCTGTCATCGCTTAACTTACGACAGAAGTGTTTGAGATTCTATTTTTTTGGTGTTTTTATGACATAATTCGACAGAATTTTTGGTACCGTCAAGAATTTTGTGTAATGTAATGGGGTAGGGTTTCTCTGAATTCAATTTTAGACATAGGTAGGGTTATTAAAAATCATTTCAATATCATAGATAAATCCAATTTATCTCTATTTGGATTTGAATTCTACAACCCAAGTGTCAAATGAAATTTAGTATACTATACCAAAGTGTTCCGAAGCACAACGATGACAAGTGCTTTTATCAAATCGATGTTCTGCTGCTACCCTTTTTCCGCAAAACTGGCATTTTCGATATTGCCTTTTTCTAGAGTTGATGGTCTTCATCAATAACTCAAGTATTTTCTCTTTCATTTCTTCTTCCTCAAGACTTCTTAAACTATCGAGCGGAGTGGAGTATTTTGGATAAATAGAAGGATAAGGAGCGGGCATGTACCCATCCCATTGAGTCGCTTCAAACCCGAATTCCATTTCCTCTGTTGTTTTACGCACATAAACTTCGATTTCTGGGTCATATTCAGGATTGTCGAGTTTGAAATAAAGGGTTGTCTTATAAACTGGATCTGAGTCAAACTGGAAAAAGCTGAATTGTTCATTAATCCATTTCAATACCTTATCTTTATCTTTTGTGTTATGTTTCATGTTTTACTCCCCTAGTCAATTTTCTATTGGATTTTATGCCTGAGTAGCCGTTCGGTCGCCCAAACAGAAAGCGAATTACGATGGTGTTCTTCTTATTGACTCCGGATGTTTTATTCTATTTTCTTAATGGCGCCAGCGACATCATAGTCCAAAGGGTCTAATTCTGTTGGTTTTCCGAGTACGAGCTTTGCCAGTTCAGAACCTAAGTAAGGACCAGCTGTCAGTCCGGATGCGCCTAATCCGTTGGCCACATAGATGCCTTCGAAACCTGGAAGCGCTCCAAAGACCGGAAGAAACCCAGGAGTGTATGGACGAAAACCAACTCTTGTTTCAAGATGAGTACAATTCGCCAGCCCTGGAGCTACGGTTAAAGCTTTGTCTAAAACTTCATGCAATCCACCAGCCGTTACTCTACAATCGAAGCCAACCTCATCTTCATGAGTGGCTCCGATGACAATACGGCCATCTTTAAAGGCAAGGAGATATTGATTATTTGGCGGCATGACAACGGGCCAATTGTCTGTATCCTGTTCTGGTCTTTCAAGGTGAACGATTTGCGCTTTTTGCGGCACCACTAAAAATTCAATGCCTAACGGTAGAAGCAGCTCTTTTGACCACGCACCAGACGTTGCGATGACGGCATCTCCTACATATTGTCTTCCTTCTACTTCGACACCGATTACTTGTGCACCTTTATGGATAAGTTTTGCGTTTCCTTTGATATAAGCAGCTCCAAGCTTTTGCGCTGCCCGAACTAAGGAGTTGCGAAGTGCTCTTCCATTGACGCGAGCGGCGCCACTGACATGAATGGAGCTATACTCCTCTGCCAATGGCGGAAATAGTGCTTTTGTTTCCTCGGGAGACAATCGCGTAATTTCGCCGATTTCTGGTGCGTCCTCACGACGTTGTAATACTCTTTCCTTGATCTTTTGAAGCTTCTCTTCATCTGTATGAAGACAGATTGCTCCTACACGCTCATATCCCGTTTCCGTTTCACCATAGAATTTCAGTTCTTCGATTAAAGCGGGATAAAATCTCGCTCCGCCTTTCGCTAAACGATACCAACGCTTATTTCGACGCTGGGAAACCCATGGACAAACAATTCCAGCCGCAGCATCTGTTGCTTGGCCTTTGTCACCTCTGTCTATTAGCGTTACAGCAGCTCCTTCTTTTGCCAAGTGATAAGCGGTAGACGCTCCTAAAATCCCGCCTCCAACGACGATGTATGATTTCATAAAAAACACCTTTTCTATTTTTTCTTTTCCATCATTAGAATAGCACATGATGAAGCGTTTGCGAAAAGAAGTAAGAGTTCATTTCTAAGGGGATCGTTCCCGGGTTAATTCTGCACTTTTTCACCGAAGCAGCAGGAGTATTCAGCAACGCCACAGGCGGCAGACGAGGCGCCCATTTTTTGGCATTTGCCAACGGAATTTTAATCTCTTTCTTACCAGCGATCTTGCTCCCAGTCCTTGGCTCGTTTGGGTTTGAAGGGACAACGTTCGGAGATTCGGATTTTGAGATTTTGTTGGGATATTTAATTAAACTATTTTTGTAAACAGCTTCGTGTGCTTGATGCAAGAAGCTGGTTTCATGAACGCTTTGCCCGCGAACGCATTCCCGCTTTGATGGAGGTATTGGAGTGGGTTCAAGATTTAGATAAAGAAATTATGGAAGAACAGTGTCTAGCACTGTTTGCAAGTAATTCATATGCTATAATACAAAGAAATACAAACGTGCCAAAAGGGTGGCGTTTCGATTTGTTAATAAATGGAAATCTTTTTTTTCACGTTCGAGGGAAGCATGTTTTATTTTATATAGAGGGACTCTTCTACAAGGGCCGAATAAATAAATAGGAGAGAAACATGAGTAGAAGTCGAGCCCTTTGATGATTTACCACTAAACGGTTATTCTCGGTTAACGAACATGAAAATAGTGATGAACAAAAGGAGAAAGGAGAATGAAAACATGGCATTTTTGCAAAAGATAGAACCGTATGTCGTCAGTGGCGATCCGATCGTTCAGCAATTCGTTTTGCAAGCGCTCGAGGAATATCCACACGTTCCGAACGAGTGGACGGAGCGGCTAATCGAAAAGGCGGTGCGTTCGCATGGGAAACATAGAGCAATATTATGGGATTTGCGGAATCATTCGTTAAGCGAAAGGGCTTTGCTGCTGCTGATCGAAGGATTGAAGAGGGAAAAGGCCGGAGAAGCCCGTCCGTATTTCAACTTGTTGGACAATGTCGAGCCCGCATTGGCCATCAAATATAAAGCAGAATTAAAGCCATATATTTCTAATGGGACATGGGAACTGTATGAGCTTCTGTTGCACGGAACAAAGGAAGAGGTATGGCGCGAATATGAGAGCATGCTGGCTTTGTTGGAGGAGAATGTTTCCTATAACGATTTGCAGTTTCGAAGAACGAAAAAAATTGCTGCCGCGCTTGTCCGGAATGGCTGGATGACCGAGGCGGAGATTGATGATATTTTGCAAGCAGAAAAAGAAGAATGGTTTTCGTTTGCTGGCGTTTTTGCCGTGTACGCCGCCGGACGATTGAAGCTAGAAAAGCATATTCCGCTGCTGGCTAGTTTGTTAGTCAAGGATGATGATATTCTTTTGGAAGAAGTTGTTTCGGCGTTACTTGGGTTTCAGTCGGATGCCGTTGTCAAGGCGGTTGCGCCGTATGTAGAGAAACAAGAATCCGTTATTTTTGCGATTTCTGTGCTTGCCAATACCAAATCCACGCTTGCCGTTGACGTGCTGAAAAACGCCTACAGACGGGAAATGGATGACGATATAAAGTCATTGCTGTTTGAAGCGCTTTGCCAACAGCTTTCCGAAGAAGCGCTGCCGGAAATTAACGAATATATGGAAAAAAGACGGAATGCTGCTATGATTGATACAGAGCTTATCGCATACGGTTTTTATCGGGTGATGGGGATCGAGCACCCGAATCTCGAGAAATGGGGACAAATAGCTCTCGAAAAAGAAAAGAGATATGAACAACTGCAACATCAACTCCCCCTGAAAGTCCCTTATCGCAACGTAAATAAAATCGGACGCAATGATCCGTGCCCGTGCGGGAGCGGGAAGAAATATAAGAAATGCTGCGGGGCATAGGGGAGAGAGGACGTTAACTTAAAAGGTTTGTTTTATCTCAAGTGGATCGCCCACAAATACGTTCAACCATCGAATTCATCGGAGAAGCATGTCAATGAATTTCGTGTGATACGAGACGCCAAACCGACGCTCGATTGTCCGGCTGTTATTTCCATACGCTCCGAACGTTGTCATCGTCGGCTTTTTATCGAGCTTTGCTGCGGGGATTATTTCGATGTTTATCTTGCCGCTCGTCGGCTTAAAAGAGATTGTTCCTAGGCTGATTCCGCACTTTTTCACGGGAGCCGCTGCCGGTGTATTCGGCAACGCTACAGGCGGCAGATGAGGCGCCATTTTCGGGGCATTTGCCAACGGAATTTTAATCTCTTTCTTACCGGCGCTCTTGCTCCCAGTCCTTGGCTCGCTCGGGTTTGAAGGGACAACGTTCGGAGATTCGGATTTTGGGATTGTTGGGATTTTGTTGGGGTATTTTTTCTTACACTCGAAAAGAACTGACTTCGACGTCGGATAGCGGTCTGAAGTCAGTTTCTTTTTGCGTTTTTTAAAATTAGAAAAAAAAAGAAATGCGACCTAAAATCAGATATTTTTTGTCATTCCATTTAAAATAAAACATAATACTTAATGTAACAATAAAAAAATCAAACCACCAACCCAAATCGTTTTTCTTTCCCCTACCCCGTTATTCTAGCAATAAATCCTCCTACTAAATATCCTGCTAATAAAATAATAAAAGATGCCCCTACATAAAATCCTATTCTAATAAATGTGTCCTGACGGTTAACAAAATCGATAATTAAATCCAATGCTTTCATATTGAATTCCTCCATAAATCTTTATTATTTATTAAATATTAACATAAGATATCGACATATTTAAATACATTATTGATTTTATTTTAAAAATATTTTACATTTTCACCAATTTTATGATATAATGATTCATCACCAAAAGATGTACTTGATTTTTACGTTAAAATGTGGTAAAGGTCTCTACCTTTTCGGAAAGCGAATTCATCCACACATACTACAGTAGGATTCGATGCTGGTAAAAGAGTCGGGGCATGTTGGTAAAACCAGCGTTCTACCGTTGTATTTCGTACCATTTAGAAGAGAAAGGTTGGGGGACAAGGTATCCTTTATTAATGAATGATTTTTACAATGATAATTAAAGTGGCATGATGTACCAAAGGCAAGGAATCAATTAAAAGAAATTGAAGAACAACTTTCAAAATATTCACCTGAACAAGTTATATGGGATATTAACGATTTATCAAAAGTTCCTCCATGGGGAGATAAGATAAGTTCAAAAGTAACTAATTTAGCAAATTATTTTGCAACTAGTGATGGGAAAACTTTTTTTGAAGTATTATATAATGCAATGGATGTAAATATAATGGAATCTAAATGAAAAAAATCAGTTTAGATTTTTAGGAACCGTACAATATAAGTAATTTATAAACACCTTGAATGAGTATGAGATACTCTTTCAAGGTTTCTTTTTTATTTTATGAGATGGGGAAGTGACGAATGATACAACCTGTCCTTCAGGAGGCGTACCACCAAGTCGTAAAGGCGCCGATTACTGAAACGATCTGTTCGATCAAGAAGCAATGGGACGACCTTCTTGACAGCGTTCCATTTGTCCAATGGCAGCCCGCCCTCGACGGAGTTGGAGCGGTGTCAAGTGGACAGATGATAGGAATCTCTGAAGAATCGACTATGTATAATTTCATAAAAAGCACCTTTTCTGTTTTTTTCTTTATCATTAGAATAGCACATGATGAAGCATTTGCGAAAAGAAACAAAAGGGGATCATCTTGGCGAACAGTGACAGAAACTGTTCGCCGAAGAACAGTTATACTTTGGGATTAGTGTGCTACTAACATTCTAAATTACTGTTTCCTGAATTTTCATGCTTTGAAAACACTTGAATCGTTAAATGCATAAATGTAAAACATTCGGCGAAATGAATTTTTATCTCTCCGCTAATGACGCATATTGAATCATAGGTATCTATTCTTTTTTCCTATTTCCCTTCGTTGGAAGGGATGACCCGAGAAGCCCCCACCGCTAAGCGTTAGCATAGGTGGTGGGAGCACGTCACCTTGTCAACAACTATAACCAATATTACGGGAAAATGATAAAAATATTGTTACTTATCAGAATATTTATAATTAATTTGATATTTCGTTTTTAGGAGGAATATAAATGTAACGTGGCCAATTAGTATGTTAGTTGTACAAAAAAAGTTGATTATAGTATATATAAATCTATAAATAATAATGATATACTATTAATTAAATAATGATATACTTATAATCAAATAGTGATATACTATAGATATGATTGTGCAGAAAAGGTGTGTGGCGAGGACCTGGATAGCTTTGACTTAAGCAGGTGCGCCTGCATCTTTTCTGCAAAATATTGGGGGTAAGGATGAGAAAAATGAGTAACAGACAAACTAGTACAGACGTTATCTTAATTGGTGCAGGAATCATGAGTGCGACTTTAGGGACATTGTTGAAAGAATTAGCACCGGAATGGGAAATTAAAGTGTTTGAAAAGCTCGACAAACCAGGAGAAGAAAGCTCTAATGAATGGAATAATGCGGGAACGGGGCATGCTGCACTATGCGAGCTTAACTACACACCTGAGAAACCGGATGGATCTATTGATATTAGCAAAGCTATAAGAATTAATGAACAGTTCCAAGTTTCCAAACAGTTTTGGGCTTACCTTGTAAAAAACAATCTGTTACAAAATCCGCAAGAGTTCATCAGACCGTTGCCCCACATAAGTTTAGTCCAAGGGGAAAATAATGTGAGATTTTTAAAGAAACGTTTTGAAGCGCTATCAAATAATCCATTATTCCAGGGAATGGAATTTTCTGATGATCCGGAAAAACTGAAAGAATGGATGCCGCTTATAATGGAAGGCCGTACATCGAATGAACCGATCGCGGCAACCAAAATCGACTCAGGTACGGATGTTAACTTTGGCGCTTTAACGCGCATGTTGTTTGACCACTTAAAGAGAAAAGGTGTCGAAATAAACTACAAGCATAGTGTTAAGGATATTAAACGTACCAGCGATGGCCTGTGGGAATTGGAAGTAAAGGATCTCAATAGCGGTTCTGTTGAAATCCATAAGGCTAAATTCGTATTTATTGGAGCCGGTGGGGGAAGTCTGCATTTGCTTCAAAAATCTGGTATTCCAGAAGGCAAACATATTGGTGGATTCCCTGTAAGCGGATTATTTATGGTATGTAATAATCCAAAAGTTGTGGAGAAACATCATGCAAAAGTTTACGGTAAAGCTAAAATCGGTGCTCCTCCAATGTCTGTTCCGCACCTTGATACACGGTATATCGACAACAAAAAAATGTTGCTCTTTGGACCGTTTGCAGGTTTCTCGCCTAAATTCTTAAAAAATGGTTCAAATATGGATTTGTTTGCTTCCGTAAAACTGCACAATCTCGGAACTTTGTTGGCGTCAGCTTTTAAAAACTTTTCTTTGGAAAAATACTTGATCCAGCAGCTTATGTTAACGAAAGAAAAGCGCATGGAAGAGTTGCGCGAGTTTGTCCCGACGGCTAAATCAGAGGATTGGGATATAGTCGTCGCGGGCCAACGTGTGCAAATTATCAAAGATACTGAAGCTGGCGGTAAAGGAACGATTCAATTTGGCACGGAAGTTGTTAGTGCCGCAGACGGCTCGATCGCTGCATTGCTCGGCGCTTCTCCTGGTGCTTCTACTGCCGTACACGTAATGCTTGAGGTGCTTAAAAAATGCTTCCCACAACATATGAAAGAGTGGGAACCGAAAATAAAAGAAATGATTCCTTCTTATGGCGTGTCACTAGCGAAAAACCCAGATCTTTTCCAAAAACTTCATGATTCAACAGCAGAGACGCTCGGTCTAAACGAAAAAGAACCGGTCTCTGGTGTAAGCGAAAAAGAACTGGTTTATAGTTAATTCTTTGGATGCAGAAACAAAGGTATTGAATGAAAAAGTTTAAGCAACACTTTTCATCAATGGACAATTATTTCTATGATAAAGAGATGGAAAAGTCAATGATTATAAAACAGAGGTAATATATAAAAAATACAGAATAATAGAATATGATTGAAAATAAAACATAGAACCTTTGATCCATCTTTGGATCAAAGGTTCTTTTTTTCGAATTCGCAGTTAGAGAAGCTGCGGTGAACCGTGTTACAAAAAATAGGAGCAAAAAATGCTTCATGTTCTACTCCCTAGGTCAATTTATGTACTTGATACAAATAAACAAAAAAGCGAGACATAAACCAGACACCTTGGCTGGATATTTGCCGCCAAACCATTCCCACAAGGAGGCCCATGCCTCATGAATAGGCTGCCACATGGGGACAACAATCGCTTGTGGATGATGAACAGTTGCTTTTTCGGCATTCCAATATGTGTTTCGGCGGTATCAGAAGTCGTCAGGTATCAGTAAAATTACGCTCGTCATCGAAATGATGCAAAGGTTCCTTTTCTTTTTTATGTTATAAGATGGCTCCTTGCGGAAATCAGGATAAGGAGCGCTTCAGAAGCGCCTCCTCGCATAAAGAAAGGATTTCCCTCAGAGTCCATCATATGTATGTTGGGGCAAACAAGGCGCTTAAGCTTTTCTTATAAACTACGAAACTTTTACATCAACCTGTTCTGGTGCCTCCTGTTTCTTGCTGAATTTGCTTAAAACGATTCCTAAACCTGTACCGACAAGTGGATCCATTCTAACCCAACGGATGAAAGAGGAAGAATATCTCTTATGGTTTGAAGTGGCCCCAAGTCCAAACCAAATGCGTTTAATCCGCCAATCACGGCAAATACGCCAGTAAATAACATGGCGCTTTTGTATACTTTTTTCGAACTCTTAAAGAAGCGGTTAAAGAAGGTAAGTGTGATTAATACAATGGTTAATGGATACGCCGTGACAAGGAACGGCACTGATACTTTAAGTATTTGGTTTAATCCTAAGTTGGAAAGAGTGAAGCCTACTAGAGTAACAGCGAATACTACTGATTTATAACTTGCTTTTGGAATGAGATTTGAAAAATATTGGCCGTAGGCTGCTGTTAATCCCACCACTGTTATGAAACAAGCTAACGTAAAAATGAACCCAAGCAAAGCTGTGCCGCTTTGTCCCAATAAAAGCGTTGAAGCAGAGGACAGGATATCCGCGCCGTTTTCAAACGGCCCGTTTGCAGCCATTTTTCCTCCAATCAATCCAAGACTGACGTATACTAGTGCAAGCAATACCCCTGCAATCATACCGGCTTTCAAAGTATATTCTGTTAATTTCTTACTGTCTTGCACTCCTCTTTGTGGAATGGAGGTGAGAATGACAATGCCAAAGGCCAATGTGGCCAAGGCATCCATTGTGTTATATCCTTCAATGAACCCTTTAAAAAATGCTCCGGTTTGATAGGCTTCTGATGGCGATTGAAGCGGTGCATCCAGCTTAACAAACCCAACTGCACACAAGATAACCATCGATAAAAGCAAGATCGGAGTGATCCAACGTCCCATGTATTTTTCCATTTTGGAAGGGTTTAAGCTTATCACATAGACAAGGGAAAAGAAAATAACCGTATATAAAAATAAGGACAAAGATGAGTTCTTCCACGATTCGCTAAGGAAAGGTGTAACGCTCATTTCATACGCAACAGTTGCATTTCTTGGAATGGCCAGAAATGGTCCGATACATAGATAAATAATAACCATAAAGGCTATGCTGAATACCGGATGAACACGATCCCCGATGGTTTGAACACCGCCCTTTACGAGAGAAACAGCAAACAGCACTATAAATGGCAAGCTAACGCCGGTAATAATAAATCCTGGCATGGCCAGCCAGTAGGAAGTACCGGATTCAGCACCTAAGAATGACGGGAAGATCAGGTTTCCTGCGCCGAAAAACATCGAAAACAACATCAATCCAATCGATAAGGTGTCTGATTTTTTCAAAGTAATCTCCTTTATTGTTTAGGAATATATAAAAACCCGTCCCTACATATAGGGACGGGTCAGCTTATCGACTTTGTCGACAAGCTGAAGGCTGTCCGGACAGCTTTATTTTTATGCCTCTTTTCTCCATTCTTCGTACGGCTCGTCCCAGCAATCCGTATTGTGAATTCCGATGTTACGAGCGTAAAAGACAGGGTTTTTCCCGCTCTTTCTTTGCTCCATGTAATCGGCTAATGCCGCAAATGCTACTTTTCCAAGCATGAAGATGGCGATTAAGTTGATGATGGCCATTAACGCCATGAATAAATCAGCCAAACTCCAAACGAGTTCAAGGCTGGCAAGCGATCCCCAGATAACCATGCCGACAACAGCGAGGCGATAAACGAATAGCGCCGTTTTGCTAGATTGAATAAACTCAATGTTTGTTTCGCCATAATAGTAGTTTCCAATAACGGAACTAAACGCGAATAAAAAGACACAGATAGCGACGAATTCTTCGGCCCAGCCGCCGATATGCGCGCTTAACGCCGCTTGCGTTAAGGCGATTCCATCAAGTCCTTCTTTCGTATACTCACCAGATAATAAAATCATAAATGCCGTCGCGCTGCAGACGAGCAATGTATCCGTAAACACACCTAACGTTTGAATGAGGCCTTGTTTGACGGGATGCGACACCTCAGCGGTTGCCGCCGCGTTCGGTGCACTACCCATACCTGCTTCATTGGAGAATAAACCGCGTTTAATTCCCATCATCACCGCTGCACCTAACGTGCCGCCGACAGCTGGTCCAATGCCAAACGCGTCTTTTATGATTAACGAAAACATGGATGGGACGTCTGTAATATTTGTAAGCAATACGTAAATCGCTACTAATAAATATAGTCCAGCCATCACAGGAACGATAATCGACGTAGCGACAGCGACCCGCTTCACTCCACCGAAAATAATGATTGCTGTTAATACTGTAATCATAATTCCAACAATAGTACGGTCTACATCGAATGCGTTTTCAAACGCAAACGTAATCGTATTTGCTTGAACGGAGTTAAAAACAAGACCAAAACTGAACGTAATGAGTACCGCAAAAATAATTCCCATCCAACGTTTGTTCAACCCTCGTTCCATGTAATATGCTGGGCCGCCGCGATAGTTGCTTCCGTCTTTTACTTTATAAATTTGCGCAAGCGTGCTTTCGACAAAACTGGATGCTCCGCCAATCAAAGCGATTAACCACATCCAAAAAACCGCGCCGGGACCACCGAGAGAAATAGCGAGAGCTACTCCTGCTAAGTTACCCGTTCCTACGCGTGAAGCTGTACTGATGAAAAACGCTTGTAAAGAGGAGATGCTTTCTTTTTGGTTAGGGGATTCCGCGATTACGCGAAACATTTCACGAAAATAGCGAAATTGGACAAATTTTGTGCGAAACGTAAAATAAAGACCCATGAAGATCAGTAATGCGATTAAGACGTAAGACCACAACCAGTCGTTCAGCAGTGAAATGATCTTCTGTAGTAGCTCCATTCTGTCACCTCACATGATAGTTTACTTTTACTTTAACATATTAACATAAATTTTAATATTTTGTATCATCAATGTTGCATAAACCAGCTTCCAAAAAGCCCCTTACCAACGCCACACCGGCTGGCTTGAGGAAGCCATCATCAGGATGTATCAAAGTGGCATGAGTACGCGTGAAATTGGCAAGTTTATCGAACGAATTTTAGGCAATGCCTATTCTCCTGCAACGATCAGCCGTATTACCGATGTAGTGAAGGAAGACATCGAGAAATGGCACACTCGTCCACTGCACAAGCGTTATTCTGTCTTATATTTGGATGGTTTATACGTAAAACTTCGTCGCGAAACCGTGGAGAAAGAAGTCATTTATGTGGTGTTAGGGGTGAATGAAGAGGGGTATCGCGAAATTCTTGAATTTTATGAAGCTCGATTCGCCTACCAGTGCGATTTTGTCGGCATTAATCTTTAATGTCATTATTATTCCTTTATTGATTCCTTTAGCGATGAAAGGAATTACGTATAAGCCGATGCCAGCTGTGAAGCTATTGCGCCGAAACTTATTGATATATGGTTTAGGCGGAGTGATCGCTCCATTTATCGGCATTAAGCTTATTGATCTTTTTACCGGGGTATTGTTTAAGAGGAGAGAAGGAAAGAGGTTATGAAATCCATTCGTTTAGCTATCGTCATGATCCTGTTATTCGGTTTAGGTTATCCTGCCTTGATGACCGGAATTGCACAAGCGCTCTTCCCTCATCAAGCGAATGGAAGCATTGTTTATAGCGATGAAAACAAAGCTGTAGGCTCGAAGTTAATCGGTCAATCATTTCAAAATCCAAGGTATTTTCATGGGCGCATCTCTTCCATTAATTATGATTCGGCTGCTTTAGGTTTACCTAACTATGCCCCTTCTAACGAAGAAATGATTCAGCGAACAGTGCAGGCAGCTGAAGAATGGTTAAAGAAAAATCCAGGAAAAACAAAGGAAGAGATTCCGTTAGATTTAATCACGAATTCCGGCTCAAGATTAGATCCTCATATCAGCCCGGATGCGGCCTTTTTTCAAGTTCCAGCTGTAGCGAAAGCAACCGGTTTATCTGAAGAACAACTAAAGAAACTAGTAAACAAGCATACCGAAGGAAGAATGCTCGGTATTTTTGGAGAGCTGCGGGTGAATGTATTGAAATTAAACATGGAACTGCAAAAGTTGATGGAATAAAAATCTTGATATATGCGCAAAGAAATGAGTCCAGAAGAAATTTTGAAGAAAAAGGCCGCCCCAAAATCTCTGATTGGGACGGCCTTTTTGGTTTTGGATAAAAATTCCATACATTATAGGACACACATGTCCTTAAAGCCTAGTTATTTAATAATTTCTCCAAATGTTTAATCGTAGGTGTTAAATTGGCAAGGAAGTAAGATTCTCTTAATCTGCGGGATGGGTCGCTTTGTTGCAAGTAGCCGGCTCCTCCATGATGTAACATTGAACCATGGACCGCTTTTAAAGTGAGATAAGTAACGTTTAAACGGATTCTTAATAAATCTTCGCAATGTTGCGTCAAATCAGAAGACTGAACAAGACGGTATATTTCTTCACGGATGGATGTTAGTTCACTTTCTAATTCCTCTGGTTGAATGCTTAAATATCGATTGCATCCGTTTTGTTTATTTTGTATTTTTTTCATCGACTGGATAGAAGCGTCTGTAACTCCCAATCCTAGCGGGATTTGATAAATAAGAAATGAAGGACGTATTTTTGGCACAAAGTCATCTGCTTGCTCAGAAATAATCCATTGATCCGGAATGAACACTTCATTGAATGTGCATGCATACGTTGCGCTTCCATTTAGTCCTAAATAGTCTAGCTTTTCCTTTAACACCAATCCTTGCACATGGCATGGGACAAACGCCATGATCCGCTGTTTTTCATTAACGGATGCGATAATACCAAACCAATGATTTTGCCCTAAGTTGGAGACAGACGGCAAATGGCCGTTAATGATATATCCTTTCGGAGTTCGTTCTGCTTTCAAATGGAGAGATTCAAGCCCATCGTAATATTTCATTGGATTAGACAGTCCGGTTCCCCCAAGCACCTTTCCGCTTTCAAGCAGCGGTAAAACTTCATTTTTGAGGTAAGAATTTTCACATGTTCGCAAGTATGTCAGCGCTGCTAAGTGGCACCAAAGGGTAAAAGCTGTTGTCATGCATATTTTTGCCGTTTCCTCGACTAATTGCATTTCACGGGAAAGAACCTCTTTTTTTGAAAGCCCCGCTGACAATAGGAAACCGTATTTCCCGATATTTTCTAAAAATTCACGGGGATAATAGGCTTTTGTATCAATTTTTCTTACTAAAGGCTTTAATTGGTTGTAAAGCAAATCGTTGAATGCCTTTTTTGCTTCTGATTCCATAATGGCCATTTACCGCCACCTCCTATCTGATTATGTATTTTCTTTGTGAATAAGGGACATCGAATTATGACAATTTATGTAACTAGTAATTTAATGATAGTCAAACCCCAGCGGGAATGTGAAAATTCCAGCTGAGGTTAGGGGAATGTTATTTGTTTGGCAAAATTTCTGTAACCGTATCAATCGGTGCTTTCACAGCTTCACGGGCTCTTTTGACAGCGGATTCATCCGGTGCATTATAAAAGCAAAGGCATTTTGTCATATCTTCGCATACATACGTTCTAGAGAAAGTGACTTCCGGTACTTCTGCATAGTGTACGGAATTCTTTTTCTTTCTTTCTAAATAATCTTCCATGGTGAGATTTTCAGGAAGGTTCCATTCGACTACGTAGTTTACGGTATCCGCTTCTTTTTTGACTTCTTCGATATCTTTTCCAACTAAACGGACCGGTTTAATAAGAGTAACAGGAATGCCTAACAGTCTTAAGCGATCATTAATAATATTTCGTTCTTCGCTTTCAAAAATGAAAAATGCTCTTGAAAAATCTTTGGAAACTTGGACTTCAATGAGATTTGCATTGTTTTTTCTTACCTCTTCCTTAATCTCGGAAACTTTCTTTTCAAATCCTTCTTTGTCCTTTACTGCCCCATTTAAAATCGATTCCACTAAGTAAAGCGCCATTTTTATTGCCTCCTTTTATTATTATAACCTTAAATTCTTATAAAATTAATATGATTTTATGGTAATTTTATTATAGTTAGTTCAAAAAATCAACCTTAAAAATAAATTATTCTGAATTTATTACTTTGTCACACAAATTTGGCAAGTATGCCTCCATATCACATGTTTTGGGCCATGAACATGCACTATACCAGAAGAAATTGAAAATTCGGCGTCTGATGAAATAAGAAGTTTTTTGACGTTCAGAGGCAAGTGTGGAACATGCTCCTTTGATAAAAAATAGTGGTAAACGAAATTTCTATTCTGCGAAAGGTAAGTTATAATTGAACCGAAACGAGAACAGGAGGTTTTTTTATGAAAGATAGATATGATTTGCCATGCAATATCGCCCAATCCTTGAACATCATCGGTGATCGCTGGACATTGTTGATTGTTCATGAAATTTTAATGGGGCGTCAGACATTTAATGAAATAAGAAAATCGTTAAAAGGGATATCCTCCAATCTTTTATCGGATCGTTTAAAATATTTAGAAGAAACCGGTTTGATCACTTCTGCTTTATATTCTGAACACCCGCCAAGATACAAATACATGTTAACGAAAAGCGGAAAGGATTTGGAAATGGTGTTTAACGCCCTAATCCTTTGGGGCAGAAAGCATTTAAAAAAATGTTATAAAAAATTGGTGCATGAATCTTGCGGGCATGAGGTGGAAATTTCCTACTATTGTCCGCAATGTAAAACAAATGTAGAGAACTTGGCCGTTGTCGAAGTCGATTCTGAAAATATTCCCGAAAAGCGGTGATAATGGCTAGTAAAAAAGACAGAGAGCATGATACTTTCTGTCTTTTTTACTAGTTTATTTATTCGATAACATTCCCCATTGCTTTTCTACCCATCTTTCGAATAATTGGATTGCCTTGTCAAGAATAAGCCCCAAGATGCCGATGAAGATGATTCCGGCTAAAACAAGATCCAAACGTAAAGAATTTCTCGCATCGACTATTAAATAACCCAATCCGGATTGGGCGCCGACCATTTCACCGGCAACGAGGAAAATCCAAGCGGTGCCGAGTGCGATGTGAAGCCCGTTGGCGATAAACGGAAAAGCGGCAGGAAAAATGATTTTCGTCATTAGATGGGGCTGCCTGATCTCAAAATTTTCCGCCACCTTTAAATATATACGGTCCACTTTCCTTACAGCGGAAACGGTGGAAAGCAATACTGGGAAAAACGCTGCGATAAATATAATCACAATCGCAGGGATGTCTCCAATTCCAAACCACAAAACAATAAAGGGTGACCAGGCAATCGGTGAGATAGGTCTTAGGACTTGAACAATCGGATCAATAATATTCCATAATTTTACTAGACGGCCTAACATGAGTCCCAATATAGCAGCAGTAACCACCGCTGAGAGATAACCAATGAAAAACCGGATGAGGCTCACTTTTAGATGTACAAATAGAGTGCCGTTGGTAATCAGAGCCCCAATTCCTTCCCCTACTTTTAAAGGAGAAGGGAAGAGGGCCTCTTCATAATTTCCAATTACAATCACGGTTTGCCATACAGCAATTAATATCGAAAATCCTATGATGACGTTGGTGAATTTCTTTATCATGTTCATACGATCACTTCACTTTATCTATTAATGAATTATCGACAAATTCTTCATAGGACGGAGGATTCTTGGACAATCCCGTTTCGACCATGTACTGACTTAGTTCTTCGTATGCGTTTTTATCTATTCTTAAATCTTTAAATGAAATCCATTTTAAGGATAAATTGAGCACATCTTTATTTACCTTCATGTATTTGGAGGAAGCTTCATAGGTATACTCATCTTTTAATTCTGCTTTTTTTCCGGCTTTGACATATTCACTAACAAACTCTTGAGCGACTTTTCTTTCGTTGCGGATAAAGTCATTTCTTAAAACCAGCGCGCAGCACACAGAATGTTTCCAAAGGTCTTCAGATTGGAATAACACCTTACCCTTATTCATTGCTACAGACAGAGCCCCAAAAGGTTCTGCCACTGCATATCCGGATATTCTGCCTTCTGAAAGGGCTGCCGGCATTTCAGCAGGAGGCAGTTCAACGATATTCACATCTTTATATTGAAAACCTTCCTGCTTTAACATTTGATAGAGCAATAGATTATGTGTAGAAAACTTATGAGGAATCGCAAAGTTTTTCCCTTTTAAATCTTTTACGCTGTGAATATTATGGGACGTCACAACCACATTTCCATCTCTGTGTCCTAACGCCACTGCTTTTAAATCAACGCCTTGTTCTTTTGCTTTCATCGCCAATTCCACAAGCACGCTCGCTCCATCAATCCGACCTGTATTCAGTGCATCCATTAGTTCAGGCCATGAGCCGAATTTAATGAGTTCGAGATTAAAATTCCGGGACTGGCCTTTTTCTAGTTCTTTTTCTATATATAGGGGTACGGCGTGGGTAATCGGCAAGTATCCTATTTTAATGGTCCGCTTTCCGTTTGTGTTGGAATGAGCACTATTGGAATTACAAGCGGTTAGGCTAAAAGCTACTGTCATGATGAATAAAGAAATCATAAGTTTCCTTAATTTTTTCTTCATGGAAATATACCTCCTTTATTATTGCGCTGCATGACTATACTATCTAAAGATTTGGGCAATTTTGCGTGTATAAGGGTTTGTATACATCCTTGGTTAAGTTAGTTAAATATTATAATCAATGGGAGGGGTCGGACGATGAAAATGAAATTCTTCAAGAATAATCTTTCGATAATATTGGAAGTCGCTGTGACTTCGATCTCTAGGCCTTGGGGTGTCAATTTTTAATTCTCTATGGATTCGGCCAGGATTTGCGCTCATGATCAACACCCGATCTGATAAATATACTGCTTCGTCAATATCATGGGTCACAAGAATGATGGTTGTCTTTTCTTTATCTTGAAGACGCAAGAGTTCGTCTTGTAAATAATAACGGTTAAAAGTGTCCAGTGCGGCAAACGGTTCGTCCATTAATATTACCTCTGGTTGAATCGCAAGCGCCCGGGCAATCGCGACTCGTTGTTGCATCCCGCCTGACAATTCATGGGGAAAGCGTTCAGCATAGTCATGTAAACCAACTAGCTTTAGATAATCGAAAGCCCGGCTTCGCCGTTGTTCGGAGGTTAAGTTCATCCCTTCGAGACCTAACTCGACATTTTTCAGGACGGAACGCCAAGGCAGGAGGCCATAATGTTGGAATAACATTACACATCGCCGGCTAGGTCTTTCCACTACATTTCCATCCAACAGGACATGACCTTTGTCTGGTTTTTCGAAACCGCCGATAATATTTAAAAGTGTACTTTTTCCGCAGCCGCTCTGGCCAAGGATGGAGATGATTTCCCCTTTTTCTATGCGAAAGGAGATTTGTTGGAGCACTGGTTCTAATTTTCCTTGATTAGGAAAGCTTTTGCTCAAATTCTCCACTTGAATGATTGCTGAATTTTTCAATCGCCTAACCTACCTTTCATTGTTTTATAGAAACGGACAGACATTTTAGGCAGTGAATAAACGCGGCATTTATGTTTTTTAAAATAATTAATTCCTATATGTTTAATATGATTAATATTTGCTAGTAATTTTATGATACTTTGTTCAAAAAATCAACCTATAATTTTAAGATAATTCTAAAACGTTTGTTTGGAAATCCAGATAGAACACATTGAGTATTTCAAGGGCATTCTTATTCGTTATTGCTTAACTCCAATCAACTAAAATTTGCTAGAAGGCTTTTGGTATATATGGTAATATTTTTACACTGATATGCGATGTTGGTTGTCCGATTTTGATACAAAAATCAAGGAGGCAAACGGTGATGCGGTTAACAGAGGAGGAAGTGCAAACCCTTTTACACGAGATGGAAGGTTGGAAGTTGGTGGAGGAGCGATGGATTGCGAAAAAGTATCGCTTTCAAGACTATTTGCAAGGAATCGAATTTGTGCGGCAAATTGCGGCCATTTCGGAAGAAGCAAACCATCATCCGTTCATTTCCATTGATTATAAGTTAATCACGGTAAAGATTTCGTCTTGGCGAGCGAAAGGACTCACGAAGCTCGATTTCGAACTGGCGAAAAAATATGATGAGGTTTACGACAAAATGAAATGATCAACGCAGAGTAAGAGGGGAAAGCAATGCTTTTGAAATGGATTCGATGTGAAGTGGAGGAAGAGAAGAAAGCTTTGTTTTCCGCCGCGCAAGAAAAATGGCGCGATTTGAAAGGATGCCCTGGTTTTCTCGGGCAAATTGGCGGCTGGAATATTGCAAAGCCGCAAGAAGCGTGTATATTGGCGTTTTGGGAAAATCTTGATTTTTATCAATCCTTTATTGAGTGATAAACATGACGAAATTTTTGAACAAAGCAGGCAAAAAGGAACGTATTACAAAACTAGTTCAATAGAAGAATTTGTTGAAAAACTTATTTCCTATGAAAAGCTAATGTCAATCGAGATACTCCATTCATCGCAGGATTTTGTATTGACTGGAATCCTAGCTTTTCTTTTTCACGTTCGTCCTGCTGGCTTGGAGAAAACAAAAAACAAATAATCGGCAAGAAAATACAGAAAATTCATTGACTTTTATGGGCAAAGAAAATATCCTAATTATAAAGTTTAAAAAGCAGAGGAGAGATGAGTGATGAGTTTAGTTCAGCAAAGAAGAGGTTATTTCGGAGAGTTTGGCGGAAGCTTCGTGCCGCCAACATTGCAGGAAGCGCTTGATTATTTGGAGGAGCAATTTCTCAAGTACAAAGATGATCCAGCGTTTAACGATGAATTTAAGTTTTATTTAAAAGAGTATGTCGGCCGTGAAAATCCGCTTACATTTGCGGCTCGGCTCACTGAACGTTTAGGTGGGGCGAAAATCTATCTAAAGCGCGAAGACTTAAACCATACAGGTTCGCATAAAATTAATAACGTCATCGGACAGATTTTGCTTGCAAAACGAATGGGGGCGAAACGCATAATTGCCGAAACCGGGGCGGGACAGCATGGTGTCGCCACTGCAACGGCTTGCGCGATGTTTGGCATTGATTGCACCATCTACATGGGCGAGGAAGATACAAGGCGTCAGGCATTAAACGTGTTTCGCATAGAGCTTTTAGGAGCAAAAGTCGTTCCGGTATCAAAAGGACAAGGAAGATTAAAGGATGCAGTAGATGAAGCGTTGAATGACTTTGTGCAAAACTATAAGGATACGTTCTATTTGCTTGGTTCAGCGGTTGGACCTCATCCGTATCCAAGCATCGTTAAACATTTTCAGTCTGTCATAAGCGAAGAAAGCAAACGGCAAATTTTAGAAAAAGAAGGACGTTTGCCTGATGTCGTCATCGCTTGCGTTGGCGGCGGAAGCAACGCGATTGGCGCGTTTGCTCATTATCTTGATGAACCAAGCGTGCGCCTGATTGGCGTCGAGCCGGAAAAAGCGGCGACACTTACCAAAGGTGTCCCGGCCGTGCTTCATGGGTTTAAATGCTTAGTATTGTTGGATGAAGAAGGAAATCCTCAGCCGACTTATTCGATTGCCGCTGGTCTTGACTATCCGGGAATTGGTCCTGAGCATAGCCATCTGAAAGTATCCGGACGTGCCGAATATTATACGGTGACAAATGAGGAAGTTCTTGAAGCATTCCAGCTTTTGTCGAAAACGGAAGGGATTATTCCAGCGCTTGAGAGCGCCCATGCGGTTGCTTATGCAATAAAATTGGCACCAACATTGGATAAAGATCAGATTATAATCGTTAATCTTTCAGGGCGTGGCGATAAAGACGTTGAGCAAGTGTTTCATATGTTAAAGTAAGAAATACAAACGCCGCCAAAAGCGCGGCGTTTCAACGATTTTGTCAAACGACAGAATCGTTTTTTTTTATATATGCTGAGAAAATAATTAAGAAGAAGCTGCTTCCGTACTACTGCCAATCTAACCTAGAGATTCAACAAAATCGTTAAACTTATGAATCTGTGATTTCTGTTAACGTGTCTGGCCATCGTTTTTTAGAGACGAGCGTTTGAAGAAAACGAGGTGAGAGGAATGAAATTTTTTCTGCTTTTTGTTCTAGGTGTATTCGATGCTCTTTTTTCCTTCGGCTTTCTGTCAAATACAACGAAAACACATAGAGAAAATAAAAGAAGAGGCAGCGAAGTGCTTCCGCCGTTTTATCATGATACTTCATCCAGCAATGATCACAACGATTACTGCGATTTCAGTGGCGATGGCGGTGGAGATGGTGGAGGGGAAGGAGGCGATTGAACGTTCATCAAATGGTATTGGTGGAACCTTGCAACACTTCGGAAGCACCATGCAGCCCTTTTTTGAAATCCATTGACTTGTCAGTCAATATTTTTTATAATTGGATTGACTCGTAAGTCAATTAACACAAAGCCGCCCAAAGGAGTGGGAAGTATGAAAATTGTAGACGTCAAGAATTTGACCAAGACTTATAAAAAGAACCAGGGAATTAAAAACCTTACATTTTCGATTGAAGAAGGGGAAATTTTTGGTTTTATCGGCCCGAACGGAGCAGGCAAGAGCACAACCATTCGAACACTTTTAAATTTCATTTATCCGACTAGCGGAAGTGCGACTATTTTCGGAAAGGATATCATCAAACACTCAAAAGAAATAAGACAAAACGTAGGCTATTTGCCGTCTGAAGTCCATTATTATGATGATATGAAGGTGATCGATTTATTAAAATACTCCGCTGGCTTTTACAAAAAATTTGATTCAAAGAGAATGAAAGAGCTGGCAGAAAGACTTGACTTGGATCTTAATAGAAAAATTGAGGATCTTTCATTTGGAAACCGAAAAAAGGTTGGGATTGTCCAGGCGCTTTTGCATGAGCCAAAACTTCTAATTTTGGATGAACCGACAGGCGGACTCGACCCGCTGATGCAAAACACCTTTTTTGAACTTCTTGCAGAGGAAAGAGAGAAGGGAACAACGATCATTTTCTCCTCCCATATTCTTTCTGAAGTGCAAAAAATGTGTGATCGGGTCGCCATTATTAAGGAAGGGGAGCTTATTAAAGTAGAAACAATTGAAAATCTTACGAAGAAAAATTTGAAATATATCACGATTACATTCGAACGAGCGGAACAAATAGACCTTAAACTCGAAGGAATAGTGAAGAAAGAAGTAAAAGGAAATGAAATATCGCTGCTTTACAGCGGGGATATGAAGGCGCTTCTGCATAAATTAAATACTCTGCCGGTTAAGGATCTATTAATCGGAGAACCGACTCTTGAAGAAGTATTTATGCATTACTATGAAAAGTGAGGGAAGGATCGAAAATGATTTTTAAGAGAGAGTTTAAGCGAAATTTAAAGTCATTGATCATTTGGAGCATCGTACTCAGCGGACTTATTTTGTTGACATTAAGCATTTATCCTCAGTTTGCCGAGCAGCAAAAAGAAATGACCAAACTGCTTGAGGCCTATCCGGAATCGATTAAAAAAGCGTTCGGAATGAATGAGTTAAACATGGGAGATTTGATGGGTTTTTACGGGGTAGAAATTTATATGATGACCACCCTTTTGGGAAGCATATACTCGGCAATTCTTGCATCCAATATTCTGGCCAAAGAAGAAAATGAAAAAACGATTGAATTTTTGTTATCAAAGCCTGTCACAAGAAGCCGAATCGTAACAGAAAAACTTCTGGCCGTTTTGGTAAATATTTTGATTTTTAACGTAGTTTCAGCCGTAGCAAGCATCATTGGATTTCAATTTGCAAAAGACCCGGATGTTCCGACAGACACATTTAGTTTATTAATCGCCGCAACGATATTGCTTCATTTGACGTTCGGTGCAATTGCGTTTATGTTGTCGTCGATGATGAAAAAAACAAGAAACATCCTTTCGATCTCACTGGGGATTGTCCTAGCTGCCTACTTTATGAATGTGATGGCAGGGATATCGGAAGACTTAGAGTTCCTAAAATATATAAGCCCGTTTAAATATGTGGACGCTGCCTCCATTATCAATGATAACGAGATTGAGCCTTTGTATATCTTTATTATGGCTGCGGTTATTTTGATTAGTATCTTCGCTTCATATATGGTATATAAAAAGAAAGATATTGCAGTCTAATGAAATTAGAGGTGTTAAAATTGTATTCAGCATTTGAAAAGCAGCCTAAAGAGAAAAAAGACTTGATCATCAAAGTGGCCATCGAGGAATTTGTGAAGAATGGTTATGAAAAGACCTCTACAGATGTTATTACGAGACGGGCGGGAATTTCCAAGGGAATCCTTTTTCATTATTTTAAGAGCAAGAAAAACTTATACCTTTATTTAGTGAATTATGTGAAGGACTTTCTGACGGAACTAGCAATGGAAGAAATGGAAAAAATCCAATCTGATGATTTCTTTGAAAGGATCAAAGAAATCGTCCTGTTGAAACAAAAACTAACGGTTCAGTATCTCCAAGAAGCTCAGTTTATTACGGATGCCTTTACTAATCCTCCAGTGGCAGTAAAGAAGGAAATGGAAGAAATTATTAAGAAACATTACGAAGCTTATCAGGAAGATTTTTTGCTGAAGCATGTCTATATTAAAGATCTGATCCAAACGGAAAAACTTAGAGAGGATATTTCCGTGGATACCGCGATCCGCATGACGATGTTTATCGTTGAACAGCTGACGAATAAGTATCTGACTCTCTACAAAAATAAGCAATTTGATTTTATTCATAATCCCGAGTCTTTAATAAAGGAACTTAATGATTATCTTAAGATTGTGAAATATGGGATCTATAAACCAGAATAAACTATTGGCACCTTTCTCCCGCGGTGAAAAGCCGCGGGATTTTTGCATATTATTGATGTTACACAAGTATTATTTTATATTTGTTGAAAATTTTTAAAAATAAGACATTTTCAAGGTGTATTGCGTAACAGATGAATATGTTGTAATCTTTTATTTGTTTTATATAACGAAATACAACTGCTCATCTTCTTATCTAGAGAGGCGGAGGGACTGGCCCGAAGAAGTCTCGGCAGCGGACTCGTTTTCGAGTGCTGTGCCAAATCCAGCAAGCATTGTGCTTGAAAGATAAGAAGGGTTTCTTATATAGATACGTATAAGGCCTCTTCTTATGTTCAGATAAGAAGAGGCCTTTTCTCTAAGTGGAAAGCTCCTTCAAAAAAACATAAAATGAGGTGGAAAGAGTGGAGTTAAGAAAAGGCAATCTATTTGCGTTATTTCCGTTTGTGGTCTTTTTAGTGTTATTCATTGGTGCAGGCGTGGTTACAGGCGATTTTTATAAATTTCCAGTCATTGTAGCAATTTTGATTGCGGCAAGTATTTCGTTGATGATGAATCGGAAAGAGTCTTTAACGAAGAAAGTGGAAGTGTTCACAAAAGGGGCTGGAAATGCCGATGTCATGTTAATGGTCATCATTTTCTTATTAGCAGGGGCATTTTCGGAAGTAACTAAAAAAATGGGAGCTGTTGAATCAACGGTTAATTTAGCTCTTTCCGTTGTTCCGCAAAATTTATTAATAGCCGGTTTATTTGTCATTGGATGTTTTATCTCCATTTCGATGGGAACGTCCATGGGAACGATTGTAGCGTTAGCGCCGATTGGAGTCGGAATTAGTGAACAAACCGATATTTCTTTGGCATTATCTATGGCAGCTGTCATTGGCGGTGCTATGTTTGGAGATAATCTATCTTTTATCTCTGATACAACGATTGCGGCAGTTCGTACACAAAATACAAGAATGAAAGAAAAGTTTAAGGTGAACTTTTTCATTGTTTTACCAGCGGCAATCATCACCATCGTTCTTTTCTGGGCCATTACTGCTGGAGAGCAAGCGGAAATTACGAATCAATCTTTTAATTGGATGAAAATTTTACCTTACCTTGGTGTATTAATAACAGCATTAATGGGCGTTAATGTACTAGTCGTGTTAGCAGGCGGTATTTTATTAGCAGGAATCATCGGTCTTCTTGATGGAAGCTACAGTGCAATGGGCCTCATTCAAGCCATCGGTGACGGGGTCGCCGGAATGCAGGAATTGTCATTGCTTGCGATCTTAATTTCCGGTATGGTGGAAGTCATTAAACATAACGGTGGAATCGATTATTTACTTCAATTAGTAACAAGAAATGTAAAGTCAAAAAAAGGAGCACAATTCGGTATCGCGGGATTAGTGAGCTTAACAAATCTTTCAACAGCAAACAATACGATCTCCATTTTAATTGCTGGTCCACTTGCAAAAAACATTGCTGATCAATATGACATTGATCCGCGTAAATCTGCCAGCATATTGGATATTTTCTCATGCTGTTTCCAGGGGCTCATCCCATATGGTGCGCAAATGCTTGTGGCAGCAGGTGTTGCTTCCATTTCACCATTAAGTATTTTGCAGTATTCGTTCTACCCATTCTTAATTGGAGTTTGTGGCATGATCGCGATTGTGTTTGACTTTCCGAAATTAAAAACACAAAAAGAAGTAAAGGCAGACTTACAAGCGAATAAAGCGGTATAAAGGAAAGGGGCTGACTCAAAACATCCCTTGGAGCGATGTTGAGTCAGCTTTCATTTTCACCAAATGGAGCGATTCTATTTTTTATGATCGAAAAAAGAGTATATTAGTGAATAATTTTGCAAAGTTGAAATCTTTCTTTAATAAGCTGGTTGACTTGTTCAACATTAAACATTTCTAATATAATTTATGAATATTTCACAAAAATAAATTAAGAGAAGAGAGTAATAAAAAATAGGTTCATCACCAAATTTTGTGATTTAGTGATAAAAAAGAGAAAGCATTAACGAAATCCTGGCAATAATGTCAGCGACGAAACAAACATAAGGAGGCTTCGCAAGTGCTTTCTATATCACTAGGATTGCCAGAATTCAAATTGTTAAACAAGAACTTCTTTCCTATGGTTATGCGATTCATGTGGAGAAAACAGAGACACAAGAACGTTGTCCACATTGTGGGTTTCTTACTTCCACTGTCCATGACAGACGGACACGAAAAGTACGGGATTTAGCGATTTTCCGTCAACCGGTGTACTTGTTCGTAGAGGTGAAGCGTTATCGATGCTGGAATTGTTTCCAAGTGTTTTCTGCCTCTTTCGAATCGATTCCACCAAACCAACATTACACCAATCGATGTTGCGGGTACTTGTATGAACTTTGTAAAAGCTCCACCATTCAAGAAGTCAGCCGAAAGCACCGTATCCCATATACGACATTGGAACGCATTTATTACTCCATCGCATCGAAAAAAGCAAAAGAGCGCCAAGCAGCGATGGAGGCCTCTTCTCCAGAAGGGATGGTGCTTAGCTTAGATGAAACCGCGGTAAAAAAGGGATATCAGTATGAAACCGTATTGATGGATGCCAAAGCAGGATCGGTCATGGGATTGCATGCCGACCGCCAATGTGACTCCGCCATCAACTTGTTGAATCAAAACGTCCTGTCGAAAGAAATGGTGCAAACCGTGATTCCTTGACATGTGGGAACCCTATCACAAGGCGGTTCGTGCTCTGTTTCCATCTGCTTCGATTGTGATCGATAAGTACCATGTGGTTCAAAAGGTGACACAAGCCCTGGATCAAGCGAGAAGGAATTCTCCTCATTGAAAAAGGCTAGATTCCTTCTATATAAAAGGCTACTCGAATGGAGGGAACGAATCACAAGATCAAAAACATCAAACGCCGGGCATTGGCTATCGAAATCGAGAACGGTTTCGTTTGCGTGTATTTCTGGAGTGTACAGGGAACACTACAGGCAGTCAGGCTGCCTAAGCTCTCACTTCTTCCGCTATCGGTATGATAGTTGGTAGAATGGAACCTGTCAAGGAAAGCACTTGACTGTTTCCATTCTACCAACTTGGTGGTCCGTATGCGGAAGAAGGAGCCCATCGGATGAACCTGTTTCATCCAGCTAACATGTTTCTAGGATTGAGTAAATGGTGAATTACCCATTTTTTTATGTTGTTCCAACCTTCCTGTCACAATATTAGATTTGGAAAATGCGTATTGCTGAACGGCCTTTCCCTGATGGAATATCGAGAAAAGTCCATGGCATCATAATATACTCTTTTTCATTGTCTACTTGACAGGGGTATGTGCTTTAATTTTAGATTATAAAAAGTTTTGTTTCATCACCCAAAAAATTGATGGCAAAATTTGCTGTTTTTTGTTTAAGTATATATTTCAAATAGTGGATTAACCAAGTATAATTTGATTAGAATTTTCTAAATAAAATGAAAACTAAAAATATTCGTACCTACAAAAATACTTTTCTATGGACATCCGAAAAAAATGATACCGCTTTCAATTGAAAATTAATCTAATGTGAGGGGGGAATGGAATTGATCAAAACATCTAATGGTGAAGAAATTTTTATTATTGATGCACACATTGCCTTATGGGATGGAAGTAAGGAGAATCAATTAAATATCCACGGAGAACAATTTATTAGTTGCTTTTATGATTATCACAAAAATCTAAGTCCGAAAGAATATTGGTGGCCTAAAGATGAGTTCGTAAAGTATTCTCCAGAAAAACTTGTGAATGATGTGTTTATTGAAGGATATGTGGATATGGCGATTTTCCAACCAGTTCTTCTAAAAGAGTTTTATAAAAATGGTTTTGGTAATTTTGATGCAAATGAGGAACTTTCAAAAAAGTACCCTAATCGTTTTATTTGCAATGGAACATTCGATCCCCGACATGGTGAACGAGGTTTAGAAAAATTAGAAGAAAATAAAGAAAAATACAACTGGCAAGGTGTCAAGTTATATACAGCTGATTGGTACGGTAATTCAAAGGGCTATAAACTATCTGATGACTGGTCAAAAAGATATCTTGAAAAATGCCAAGAGCTGGGGATAAGAAATATTCATATTCATAAGGGTCCAACGATCACTCCTTTAAATCGGGATGCATTTGACGTAGCAGATGTTGATGATGCAGCAAGTTGTTTCCCTGAACTTAACTTTATTGTAGAACACGTAGGGCTTCCAAGATTAGAAGATTTTTGTTGGATTGCTACACAAGAGAAAAATGTCTATGCAGGTTTGGCAGTTGCCATTGCTTTAATTCATACTCGACCTCGTTATTTTGCTCAAATTATTAGTGAATTGTTGTACTGGCTTGATGAAGACCGAATCATTTTTGGAAGTGATTATGCTATATGGGAACCGAAGTGGATCATTGAAAAGTTTCTTGAATTTGAACTTCCAGAAGATATACAAGAAGAAACTGGAGTTACATTTGATTTGGAAGTTAAGAAAAAGATTTTAGCAGGAAATGTAGCGAGATTGTATAACATTGATATCGAAGAGCAAAAACAAAAGTTAAAAAATTGCAAATTATCTAGACAAACAGCATAACTGATAATCCATTGAATGGGGGGTGCATCGAAGTTAATGGATGAAGAAAAGCAAGTGTATAGCATGCTTGAAAAAGTGTATGATCCTGAACTGGACCAGCCGTTAACAGAGTTGGGATTTATCGACCATGTTGTAATTAAAGACAATCATGTTGAAGTAGTCATTCGTCTTCCAACTTATTGGTGTTCTCCTAACTTTGCATACATCATGGCTGAAGATATAAGGAAATATGTGTCTGAGTTAGAATGGGTAAAAACGGTTCAAGTTCATTTACTGGATCATTGTGCATCCGATGAAATTAATCATGGAGCATCAGCAGGAAAATCATTTAGCGAAGTCTTCGGCGCTTTATCTGACGGAGACCTCGAAGAATTGCGTAAAACATTTGATATAAAAGCTTACTATGCAAGGCAAGAGAAACTTATTAAGTATCTTCTAAATAGGGGTATGACAAAGAAAGAGATCACGTCCTTATCTCTTCAAGAATTAAATGAACTGCCCCTGCCCGAAGAAGGGAAGTTGTTAAGAGAAAAGTATTTGGAGAAGAAAAAAGTATTAAATCACTCAAGTATATTGGCCATAACAACTCCAGAAGATAAACCATTGTCTGAAGAAGAGTTTTCGGATTACTTGCAAGGCGCCAAGCTGACACGGTTGAGTATGGAGTTTAATGCCCATTATTGCCGGGGATTATTAGAGACACGATATAATTTGCCTAATGCCCATGAAGGCGGTTTGGTAAAATGATTCATTATTTTAACAGTCTGCAAATAATTTAATTAATAATATAAAAGGAAAGGTGATGTAAGATGAGTAAAAATGTTCTTATTATTACTGGTGATGCTGCTGAAGCATTAGAAGTGTTTTATCCTTATTATCGTTGTATTGAAGAAAATATTAATTGTACAATTGCCTCTCCTGTTAAAAAGAAGCTTCAGACAGTTGTTCATGATTTTCTTCCTGAAATGGAGACTTTTACAGAAAAATGGGCATATAAAATCGAATCTCATGCATCAGTAGATGAGATTAATCCTGCCGACTATGATGGATTAATTATTCCAGGAGGGCGTGCGCCTGAATATATTCGTATGAATCCAAAAGTTCAGGAAATTGCTGCTCACTTTTTAAAAGAAAATAAACCTCTTGGGGTTATCTGTCATGGACAATTAGTCTTAACAACTGTAAGAGAATATATTAAAGGAAGAGAGATGACGGCTTACACTGCTTGTAGACCAGAAGTGGAAGCAGCAGGCGCTATTTATGTGGAAAAAATGCTTCATGTTGATGGAAACATTGTATCAGGGCATGCTTGGCCGGATTTACCGGGATTCATGAGAGAATTCTTTAAATTGTTGAATATAAGAGAAAAAGCTTCTGTTTAAATAATAAAAAGGCTGATGTATCCGAAATGTACCCCGAATATCAGATACTTTAAAAAGGTCCGATATTCGGGATTTTTGTTTCATTATGAAAAAATACGTTTACAATCGAATCAAAGGTGTAAGCGGAGGAGATCAAATGAGCAAGGATTATTTTTAATGAAGTTTGTTTAATGAGGCAATTTGAGAGAATAATCAGAATGTCGAACATGTGTCCGAATGTTCGATTGCCTTATCATCTACAAGTCCAAATATTATTGTGTAAATTCCCCTTTGATAGACACCGCGGAATCGATGGCTTGACCTATTAATAGGTAAGTCCGGCAAGTCTCCCTACCGGCTACCTCACCGAACAACATTTGCCGATGTCCTCCTCATTCACTCCCGTGGCGATCAAAACAGCTCTGGAGTGCACTCGCCCATTCTCCTGGACATTTGTATAATTTGCATAAATGGTATCCACTAGTACAAACGGATATACGTGTTCATGCAAGGAATGGAAATTCCAGTCCTGGATAATCGGATCTAGCTCCTTGTACAGCTAGGAGACCATGAGCTTGGAAAACGAAGTCCCGCACAACTTCTTGGTGATTTGCGTCACCTTTCGTGTAACCACCCGTTACCACCATTTCCATTCGTGTCAGTACTAGAGCTTGTTCACTCCGTTGATATCGTCTAAACAGTTCGATGGAGAACTCTCCACCTCTCATGGAATGCGCAAGGTCAACCGCTACCCGGTGGCGTCAGCACCCGTTTCGAATCGTCTTTTTGTCCTTCCGTACGCTTATAACGGCGTGCTTCAGCTATTCTTCAACTTGCGTCTTGAGAATTTGATTCGGGAATTGTTCCAACAGTTTAGATGATCCTTCACTCTGATGTTTGTGAAGCCAATCGTTCTCATTATGGATGAAATGGGATGCTTAAAACTGGCCCCGAACAGCGCACATTACTTATTTCAGGTGATCGCCCGTCGGTACGAATATGTCCTGATTATCCTAATCTCCAACAAAAGCTTTGGAGAATGGAGAAATCGTGGGAGATTCAGTTCTTGCGACGGCGATGTTAGATCGATTACTACATCATTCCATCATTTTCAACCTAAAGGAGGAAAGCTATCGATTACGGGAAAAGAGGCTCCAAGAAGAAAAACAGAAGGATCAATGAGGTCCTTCTGGGGAGTTTTAAACCGGGGATTTTGGGGAAAAAATAATCGGCCTTGATATTACATGTAAATTAGCACATTATTTCAGAATCCCTTTTTCAAATTATTTCAGGCGGATTCGGAAATAATGTGCAAAATTTTTGCGGATTGTTCCGGATTTTGCACATTCTTTCGGAACGTTTGCACGCTCTTTCAGATGAAGATTTCCAGCGCGCCTGATGGACCGATGGAAAAGAGAAAGCACAAAAGAGGCCGATTCGGCCCCTTTCGTGCTAATACCCCATTTCCTCTGCGGCCATGCGCACCATTTCTTCGTCAATGGCGTCCTTTTTCAGCTGATACCCGTATAACAGGCACGTCGTGGCCAACGTGTTGATCACCCGAGGCCATCCCCGCGACTGCAGGGCAATCGCCTCTAACGCCGATGGGGTGAAGATCGGATGCTTCGCCCCAGCCTGTTTCATCCGATGTTCGATGTAGCCCGCCACCTCTTCCTTCTCCAGCGGTCCCATCCGGTATCGCATGATGATCCGCTGGTCGAGAGGGCGGTGCTGATTGAGCCGCAGCTTCCCCTGTAAATGGGGCAGCCCGGCCAAAATCAAGACAAATGGGTTGGTCGAATCCATCTCAAAGTTGAACAAGATCGCGATGTCCTGTAAAAATGCATCCTTCGCTAAATGCATCTCGTCCAAAATGAACACCGGCGTGATCCGCCGTTCATGATACAATCGCTCGATCGCCTGCTGGATTTGGCGGAAGAGGTCTACCTTGCGGTACTTCGGTTCCTCTCCTAATCCCAAGGCCACACCACGGTAAAAATCCATCACGCCTCCGGTGGATAACGGAAAGTAGACGACATGATACAATGATGGATTCAATGACTCTTTCAGCGCCCGAAGGGCGAACGTCTTGCCCGCCCCTGGCTCTCCGATTAACAGCCCGATCCCCCGGGTTCGTTTCACGTACTCCAGCGCCCGCAACGCTTCCTGAAACGGTGCCCCTTGATACGCCTCGGACGGGTCTGTTTCTTTCGCAAACGGCTCCCGCGAAAGGGAGTAAAACGATTTATACACCGTGTTCTCCCTCCTTCGCCGGAATCGCCGCAAACGGGGACCGATGGCGTTTTACATAGGCGTTGTCCTCCAAACGAACCCGAACGGCCTCCGCCACCTTCCTTCCATCTTCGTACACATAGACGCCCCGTTCGTCATAGCGGAGTTCAATCGATTGCCCAATGAACCGGGGCGGCACTTCATACAGCTGCTTGTTCAAGGTGATCGTTCCATCGGCTTTGACCTTGCGGTGCTCCCGCTTCAGAAAAATCGCATCCAGCCAATCGCCATCTTCGATGAACGACACGAGATGCACTTGCGATTGAAACACCTCATGCGGCGTTTTTCCGTCCAGCGAGGCGTGCGGTTTTCGATGATACTCCTCTTCAAGCCACCTCCAAAAACGCTCGTTCAGCTCTTCGAGCGACTTCGGGGGATCCAACTCCAGCAGCGGATAAAACCGCGTCTGTACGGTGCGGAAGAACCGTTCGATTTTCCCTTTGCTTTGCGGGTCATACGGCTGGGTGTGGATGAGCGTAATTCCCATCTCGGCGCACGCATACTGCAGCACCTCGGATCGATAAATTTTCCCGTTGTCCGAGTAAATGCGCTTCGGCTTCCCGCGACGAAGCACCGCTTCCTTCGTGACGATCCGCAGCCCGTCAAACTTCTCCGAAGGGAAACTATACGTACGGCACAAACCGCGAGCAGTCATCGATATAGGCGATCAAAAACGTTTTCTGGGCTTTCCCATTGACTCGAATCGTTGGTCCATGGGATAAGTCCCCTTGCCAAAGCTCATTGATCTGGTCATACGCAAAGCGCTTTCGCTCCGGCATGGGCAAGATTTCTTTCCCGACAAGGTTGTGTTTTTTCAACAATCGGTATATAGTAAAGTAAGAGATATGGTTTTCTGGGATTTCCCCCTGCTCGATCAGGTGTTCGTAGAACACCGTCACGGGCATGGTGGGATGTTCTTTTCTTAGGGCTAAAATATGATCCTCATCATCGGGCGACAGACGCCTTGAGTGGCCGCGGTCCGAACGGCGCTTCGGCTTTAAGGCGTCAAAGCCCCCTTTTTTGTATCGGGTGCACCAATCGAGGATCGTCTTGGCTGCGATTCGTTTGTCGCCCTGGTGGGGAACATGGTGCATTCGCTCGCTCACCTCTTTCAGATACGCCTTCGGTTCCACCTGCCCATTCACCAACGGAGCGATTAGCCCGTACCGAAACAGGGCAATGTCGTGTCTCATCGACTCATCCATTCGAATCTCCTCCTTGTCTCACTTGGAATCAGGACCGTTCCGGTCCGTCTGCCCTTATCGTACCGGATCGCTTTTTCTCCGTCGATAGGAAAGGTTTGTGGGAACCTCAACCATTTCCAATTTAGGATATGTATGTAAAATCAGGATCCCATTTGATTCGCAAAAGGGTGTCGGAATCCGTCCTTCCACATGTCTCTGATGACCGAATAGAGACCGTGTTTCTCCAACGTCCGGATCCACCAGGAAGCCCGTTCCTTTTCTTTTTTCACGATAGGGCCTATGATCCTCCACCGCCTCGCAAAAAAGCTGTGAAGGTTTGATAGGTTTCGGCAGAACCGCCGGACATAAAAGATGATGCCGTCCTTTGTCGGGAGAAACGGAGCCCGGTTCGTCCCCTCGGTCAATTCCAACTGCTCTTTCACGACTTGCCATATGGCGGACAACGTATACTGAAAATACGGGAGGAGAAAGGAAGGCAGCACACTCACCGTCTTCAAGCATTCCCGACAGCGATACCGGACAATCCAAATGCGATAATCACCATGTGGGGTCAATGCGTTTCGCTCATAGTAACCGTGGCGGTGTAACGGGCGCTTGGCCTGGCAATGCGGACACTGTGTCAGAAGAGGGAAGTCGTTTTCTTTTCCACGCTCTGCATACGTTTGGACGTCAATGCCAAAGTCATGAAATTGAATCACGTCCTCCTCCCCCTCCTCTGAACCGATGGATTTTCTCTTCCGAAATAATTCACAAAAAATTTAGCACATTCTTTCAGAAAAGGGGAGAGGGCTTTCTGAAGGAATGTGCAAAAAAATGGCTCTTTTGTTCCGAAATAAAGTGATAATTTACATTACACAATTATGCGGACTTAATTATTCAAAGAATTCAATAACATTAATGATATATAAAATATTACAATTCCTTCTGTTGTTTTAGGGTTAATTCCTGTTAGCTCTTTGATTTTATTTAAACGGTAGTGCAGTGTATTAATATGGATATTCATTTCCTCTGCAGTTCTTTTGATCGATTGATTATTGTTAATATAGTGTTGTAAAGTTTCGACTAGAATTTGGTCTTTTTCAATCGTATGAATCGTTCGTTTTAAAAAATCCTTTTGTATCTCTGTTGGAATATCTTCCAAGATGATTTCTAATATGAGATCCTCATAAAATACAATGCCTTTATTTTTTCGAGCTACCTTTAATGCTTTTTGTGCTTCTTTAAAAGATTTATTGATCATGTGTTTGCAAACTGTTTTTCCTACACCAATAGCTAAAGCGCTTTTGTATCTGCTTTCGAATCTTTTTTTAAAATCATTTAACTGACTGTAAAAATAATTTTGTTTATAAGAAGCATCCATCTTTTTTAATGTTAAAAAGCGCTCTTGCCCCCATCGGACAATAAAATGTTTTTCTTTCCCGAAAATAGCATAAAACAACTCTATGATTTCTTTTTGAATTCGATGAATGTCGTAATCATTTAATGTTTGTATCTCTAATTCCATGAGTGTACAAATATGAGCGTCATACACAGGAATTCCTAACATAAACCCGCGCTCTAAAAAATCTTTATCTACAGATGAAGCGTTGATCCATTCATAAAGATACGATTCTATTCCTCTTATTTCCCATTCGTTTCTTTCGGTATAATACGCTTCTTGTATAATGAGTTCTGTCATTCTTCTAATTAAGTCTGCATAAGGCTCCACTTGTTTCGGTTCGCCAGTTATTCCTATAACCCCTATTACTTTCTTATTAAACATAATGGGCATATTGATTCCTGCTTTGACACCTTTAAGCACTCGTGCTTTGACTTGATCAATGTAAAGCTTTTGTTTGGACTTAATAACAATCATAGCTCCTTCATGAAAAGAACCAATTCTACTTTCGTCAGTAGAGGATATAATGGTCCCATTAATATCAACTAATATGATATCCTCTTTGACTACTTCCTGAACCTCTGAAATAATTTTAGAAGCTAGCTTTGGGGACAAATGCATTTCGTATCACCACCTTTTTGGTCTAAAAAACAATAAAAAAGGTATTTTTTGTATTTTAATTATATCATCATACATAGATAATATGACCTTCATTCTTTATAATAAAACGAAAATGATAAAAGTGAGGGGTTTTAATGATTACTCCTGATGTGAAGAATCGATTAATAAATATTGTGGGGGAAGAAAATTTTGAAGATTCTGAAGTAGAAAGGTTAGTATATTCATATGATGCTACTCCTAATTTTCAATCGATTCCGGACGCGGTAATTTCACCTAGAAATACAGAAGAAGTATCTAAAATACTTCAATTGTGTAATGAATATAAAATACCAATTGTTCCGCGAGGCTCGGGTACTAACTTAAGCGCTGGTACTTGTCCTGTTGAAGGGGGAATTGTTCTTCTATTTAAACATATGAACAAAATTTTAGAGATCGATGAGGAAAACTTAACCGTCACTTGTCAACCAGGAGTCATCACACTTGATTTAATCAAAGCGGTGGAACAAAAAGGCTTGTTTTACCCTCCAGACCCAAGCTCAATGAAAATATCAACAATTGGAGGTAATATAAGCGAAAATTCTGGTGGGTTAAGAGGACTTAAATATGGAGTAACTCGTGATTATGTATTGGCTTTAGAGGTAGTTCTTCCTAATGGAGAAATTGTTCGAACAGGAGGAAAACTAGCTAAAGATGTAGCAGGGTATGATTTAACGCGATTATTTGTAGGTTCTGAAGGCACTTTAGGAGTGATTACAGAAGCAACATTGAAGCTTATCCCACTACCTGAGTCAAAAAAGACAATGCTCGCTTTATTTCAAAATTTAGAAGCTGCTGCGCGTTCCGTATCGAAAATTATTGCGAATAAAGTAATCCCGGCAACCTTAGAGTTTTTAGATCAGCCTACGTTAAAAGTAGTGGAGGAATATTCACAAATCGGTCTACCAACAGATGTGCAAGCTGTATTACTTATTGAACAAGATGGAACTCCTGAAAATGTGAATAAAGATATGAAGATCATAGAAGAAATATGCAGAAGTGAAAATTCTGTATCTGTACAAATTGCCCAGTCTGAAGAAGAAGCCGAAGCTTTACGAACAGCGAGACGTACCGCTTTGTCTGCTTTAGCCAGACTGGCACCAACTACCATTTTAGAAGATGCTACTGTTCCAAGATCAGAAATTGCAAAAATGGTCAAAGCCATTAATGAAATAGCCAAAAAATATAATGTAAAAATATGCACGTTTGGTCATGCGGGAGACGGAAACCTTCATCCTACATGTACGACAGATATTCGTAATAAAGATGAGATGGAACGAGTGGAAAAAGCTTTTGCTGAAATATTTGAAAAGGCCATTGAACTTGGAGGAACAATTACTGGAGAACATGGAGTAGGAGCCATGAAAGCGCCTTATTTAGAATGGAAATTAGGGAAATCTGGAATCAGTGTGATGGAATCGATAAAAGATGCATTAGATCCCAACAATATTATGAATCCTGGGAAATTATTCGCAAAAGATACACGAAAACGTGTGGTGATATCAAAATGATGACGGAATCAGAAAAACAAAATATTCAAAAAGCATTCAAGGAACGTATGGACGAAGATGAGCTATTAAATTGTATGAAATGCGGTTTTTGTTTACCATCTTGTCCAACATACATTGTATCTGGGTATAAAGAAAGCCAATCACCAAGAGGAAGAATTTCTTTAATGAAGGCAGTATATGATGGGGTCATTCAACCAGATGATGAATTTGAGAAGTCTTTAAACTTATGTTTAGGATGTCGTGCGTGTGAAGTGGTATGTCCATCAGGTGTGAATTATGGACATTTATTAGAAGAAGCAAGAGACATAATAAACCAAAATAAAAAACATTCTTTACCTGTGCGAGCAGTTCGAAATGCGGTTTTTAAACAACTATTTCTTAAGAAAAGTAATTTAATAAACATAACTAGCTTAGTTGGATTTTATCAAAGATCTGGACTTCAAAAAGTGGTACGTAAAATAGGATTCATGAAACTATTTCATGATCATCTCAGGGAGATGGAAAAAATATTGCCTGATGTTCCTAAGAGAAAAACATTGAAACAGCGATCTGAATATATACCGCCGAAAGTGACGAAAAAAGCAACTGTTGCTTTCTTTTCCGGATGTTTAATGGATACGTTGTTTCTCGAAACTAATAACGCCACGATTCAATTATTACAAAAAGCTGGGTGTGAAATAGTTATTCCCAAAACACAAGCATGTTGCGGTGCTTTACATGGTCATAGTGGAGAAAAAGAACTAGCGAAAGAACTAGCGAAACAAAATATTGAAGCATTTGAAAAAAGCAATGTCGAATTTATTATTACAAATGCAGGTGGATGCGGTGCTTTCTTGATTGAATATGACCATTTATTAAAAGATGATCCACAATGGTCAGAGCGTGCTAAAAAGTTTGTTGCAAAAATAAAAGACATTACTGCAATTTTATTTGAGCTTAATTTTCACAAAAAATATCGTCTTTCTCTCCCTGATCAAATCGTAACATATCAAGATTCTTGTCATTTAAGAAACGTCATGAAAACTTCGAAAGCTCCCAGAGAATTACTTCGTTCAATTAAAGGAGTAACATTCATAGAAATGGAAAATGCTGATAGTTGTAACCAAAACATCCATAAAATTTTAGATCATAAAATGGAAAAAATGAAGGAAACAAAAGCAACGACAGTAGTAACAGCAAATCCAGGGTGTTTAATGCAAATGAAGCTTGGAATTGAAAGAGAAGGACTAAAAGATGTAAAAGCTGTTCATATCGTTGATCTATTGTTAGAAGCAACGAAATAACAAACAATAAGTAATATGTTTTTATATAATTTGAAATTTGAAGTTTTGTTGTTGAAATTGTTCCAATTTTTAATACCAAGCCGTAGTCTTTGGTCCGGGAGGATTATGTGTAATGGTGAAGTCATTTCAGGTGTTTTTCTTAATTGAAAACTTCCTTTATTAGAGTTTCAAATTAAACATCAAAAAAGAAAAGCAACGAAATGTTTCGAGCGTGTATTCCGTTATTTCAAGCACCGCCAAGATATCATTACAGTTGGCAGAACATAAAGCTTTAACGATGAATGAAATGGCCAAGCGTTTCCGTTTATTCCAGACCTCATTCTAATTATTGGAAGATTTTGCTTGAGGAGTTAGCTAGTAAAGGTCAAGCGCTGCTATTTGTTTTCGTTTGATTATGCAGTCCAGCTGCTTAAGCAGCCTCATTCTCTTCGTAGAACGAGAATACCTTTTATGACTTCAAGCCGATCGATGATTCGATCGGCTTATCATATATCGAAGACTCAACGCATGAATACATTCGTTAGCGTTTCCGCTTGTGAGATGATCGAACCACAGCCAAAATGGTGGCTTCACCACGTAAACAAGTCATGATTGCTCCGCTAAAAAATAAATCTTTTTCACTTTCTCTTTAAACTGTTCAACATGAACAAATCTTGCCTCTCGTAAAACTTCTTTTCCATCGACATATAAAATCAAAACAGGTGCGGTAAATATGGAAAGGTGTCCTGCTATGTTTGGGACATCATCGGCGTTGACAAAGGCCATATGAATTTTTGGAAATTCCGCCATGACTTTTTTCACTTTTGGCAGCAACGCATGACAAACACCGCAATTTGTTTTCGAGATGTATAAAAATGCTAAATGATGGTTGCTTACGAACTGCTCGATTTCTTCTATGGAAAATAGTTCATTCATTGCATTCAAAGTTCATTTCGTCTCCTTCCATGCTGATTTCCAACAACATTATACTACAGTAAGCTGCCAGAATTCTTGTTTCTGATACTGCAGTCATCTGCCCTGACATTGTTGAAAAGGAGGAGCGCGGCTGTTTAGTTTTCGCTATTCGATTGAACATGCATTCAGCCAGTGAAAGAGCATGGGTTAGAGTAGCCTCGTAGAACCGCTATTACTACACGCACCATTATGCGTAAATTTTGAGTTTTTGCTTTGCAACACTTTGATTATAGAAGAATTGTAGAATCAGAGATACAAGTGCTTACTGGCGATGCCATATATCCATTATTTTCGGTCAACTACTGATACGCGGTGCAGGTAACATTAGTTTTATGCACCGCTTGTTCTTCCTCTGTATCGATGCGAGTGAGGAATTTATCCGCTGATTGCTGTAACGCCGGAGAATTCGTGATAATGTCCCCCGCCTGGAAGTGGAATAGCCGGTCCGGTAACGCCTCTTATCTCATGCCTATGCCCATCATCGAAGGATGTAAATGTAAAATAACGGTGTGTATGCGGAACACCGCTTGGCGCGGGTTCTGTCACGCCAACATATTGATGTCTATGGCCCGCGTCGTAAGAAGTAACCCCGGAGAATTGGTGGACATGCACAGGCCTGCCATCCCAAGTAGTAATATACAGGTTATGGGAGTATGTGTGTCCGAATCATCGGAATGAACTAAATATCCGCTAACAGGTATCTCCATCGTTTTTCCCCTTCATTCATTTTCCGTATATCATATGATGATGGTCGTCTAGATGTTATGGGGGAGTATTGTCTGCCAAACAAAAGAAGAAAGCATAGAAAATGAATTTAAATCTATCAAAAGTGATTGACCAACTCAATCCGTTTTTTTTGGCATCATACCAATTTTCAATGCTACAATATAGAAAAACAGCCGGAATGAGCCAGTCTGAACGATTCAAACACCGAAAACATCCTAAGTCTAATAGTTACTTCATTCTGATGCTGAAAAATAGCAAACTAGTTCACGG
This sequence comes from Geobacillus sp. CX412, assembly GCF_027942335.1. Lineage (NCBI taxonomy): Bacteria > Bacillati > Bacillota > Bacilli > Caryophanales > Anoxybacillaceae > Geobacillus > Geobacillus sp. CX412. The sequence goes on along the minus strand of NZ_CP103461.1, from coordinate 1,992,004 downwards.
ATAAACCACCAACCCCTTGATATGTGGCGGAGGTGTTTTGGCGTGAATAGTCGGCGGGAGGATGTCAAAGAAATGTGGAAGCGCTTTATTTTTAAAAATGAACTAGATGAAAAGCTTTCCCCCATTGTCAAAGACTCATGGATTCGATCAAAAAAATGGAAGGTAGATCCTTTTCAGCCATATGGCCATATAAAAAAAATCAAAATAGAACGGTATAGAAATCTTATTGATTGGTCCATGCCATTCATGGAAGGACTCTATTCCATCGTAAAGGGATCTGGATTTTTAGTCATCCTTTGCAACGAAGAAGGACAGCTATTAAAATCAATTGGTGATCCCGATACACTAGAAATGGCTGCTAAAATCGGCTTTGTCGAGGGAGCGGATTGGAGCGAACAAACCATGGGCACCAATGCAATTGGAACATCCATTGTTATCGATCAGCCTGTACAAATATTTGCTGAGGAACATTATTCGCAAATATGTCAATCATGGACTTGTTCCGCAGCCCCGATTCATGATTCCAAAGGCAACATTATCGGAGTATTAAATGTCTCCGGCCCATATGAAAAGGTGCATCCTCATACGTTGGGCATGGTGGTTTCAGCAGTCAAAGCCATTGAGTATCAATTGAAATTAAATGAAAATACGGAAAAAAATATCATGATGCAAAGGTTTCTTGAAGCGACAACCAATAATATGAAAGAGGGTATCCTAATTATTGATACAGAAGGAAAAATTATAAAAGCCAATGATCAGCTGAAGAAACTTCTTTGCCTCGATCAATCGCATCTAGAAGGGAAAAGGGTCAACGAAATTTTTATAAATAAATCTATTGTTTCGAATAAGCCTGTCTATCTGCAAAACAAGGAACTCCATTTAAAAGTGAAGCCATCAGGAAATATCCATCATGTAATGATCGATAAAATCCCCATTTATAAAGACAAACGTTGGATTGGTTCGATGATCATGCTGAAAGAAATCGAAAAAGTGCGCCAATTTGTCAATTGTTTATCCGGAAATCAGGCAAAAATAACGTTTGATGATATTATCGGACAGCATCCGCATTTCATTCAAAAACTAAATGAAGCCAAACTTGCCGCAGCAACCGATTCCAACGTTTTAATATTAGGGGAAAGCGGAACGGGAAAAGAAATGTTCGCACAAGCCATCCATAACGCGAGCAAGAGAAAAAACAAACCGTTTATTGCCATCAATTGCGGCGGAATTCCTCGCGATCTTCTCGGCAGTGAACTGTTCGGCTATGTGGAAGGGGCTTTTACGGGAGCCAAAAAAGGAGGAAGCGCAGGAAAATTTGAACTTGCTGATGGCGGAACGCTCTTTTTAGATGAAATTGGCGAAATGTCTTTGGAAATGCAGGTCCTTCTTTTACGGGTCATCCAGGAAAAAGAAGTGATGCGGATCGGCGGCCATAAAGTGATACCAGTGGATGTCCGAATTATTGCAGCCACAAATAAAAATCTCCGCGAGGAAGTCCAAAAGGGAAGTTTCAGGAAGATTTGTTCTTTCGTCTCAATGTCATGCCGATCACTCTGCCTCCTTTGCGGGAAAGAAAAGAAGATATACCGCTTCTTGTCCATCACTTTGTCGGTAAACTTTGCAAAAAATTAAACAAGCCGTTTCCAGAAATCAGACCAGACTTTTTAGAAGCTCTCATTCAGTACGACTGGCCAGGGAATATTCGGGAATTGCAAAATATACTAGAAAGAACGTTAAACCGAAATACAAAACCAATTTTATCTGCAAAAGATTTACCGGAAGAAGTGTTTCAAATGTTTCCAGGGCAAAAAAGGGAGGAGATGTCGTTACATAGGGATGAGATCAAAAAACAATCTATTATCCAGGCATTACGTTTATGTAACGGGAATATCACGAAAGCAGCCAAACATTTAGGGATTTCCAGAAGCACTTTTTATCGGCAAATGAAAAAATTTAATATTTCCTATTAAGTAAATAATTGTTTCATTTTGTATCAAATTGTATCAGTATGTCGCAACAAAGTGTTCCAAAATGGGACACTTTATTTTTTTACTAAAAAACTATTAGCAGAATCTACATCTCATAGAAAACTTCTAGATTTTTTTGATAGAACGATGAAACTGATCAATTTTATAGATTTTCTTCCTCTCATCCGCCTATGTTGGCACGTTTTTTGCATCTTAATATAGATGAAAACGTTTTATTTTTAATGAAGGAGGAGAGCAAGTTGACGACGATTTCTTTGGATCATCTTACTTGGATGTACGAAACAATGTACAAAATTCGTTATTACGAGGATAAAATGGCAGAAGCTTATGCCGAAGGAAAGAACCCTGTCTTTAATATCGGTGCAGGGCCTGTACCGGGCGAAATGCATCTGGCAACGGGACAAGAACCGGCTGCTGTCGGTATATGTGTTCATCTAAAGAAAGAAGATACGGTAACGTCTCCGCACCGTCCGCACCATCACGCGATCGCCAAAGGAGTAGATTTAAATAGAATGACCGCTGAAATCTTTGGCAAAGTGACCGGACTCGGAAAAGGCAAAGGCGGCCATATGCACTTATTTGATCCGGATGTCAAATTTTCCTGCGGGGGAATTGTCGGAGCGGGCATTCCGCATGCACTTGGGGCAGCGCTTGCCGCAAAGAAAAAAGGAACGGATTGGGTAGCGGTTGCTTTTATTGGGGAAGGAGCGGCCAATCAAGGGGCTTTCCATGAATCTTTAAATATGGCGGCACTATGGAATTTGCCTCTTATTGTCGTGATTGAAAACAATCAATACGGAATTTCGGTCCCTAAATCCGCATCTACATCGGTTCCATCCAATGATATAAGAGCTGTCGCTTATGGAATTAAAGGATATTATGTGAAAGATAATGATCCGTTCGAAATGTACCATGTTTCAAAAGAAGCAGTGGAACGAGCGAGAAAGGGAGAAGGGCCGTCGATTATTGAAATTGAAACTTACCGTTATTTAGGGCATTTCCAAGGAGATCCGGAAGTTTACAGAGATAAAAATGAAGTTACTTTACTAAGAGAAAAAGACCCAATTGTTCGCATGCGCCAAATTTTAATCAAAGAATACGGAATAGAAGAACAACAGCTGATCGAATTGGAAAATAAGGCGAAGCAAGAAGTCGAAGCTGCTTATCAGTTCGCGCGCGAAAGCGATTATCCTGAACCGGAAGATGCTTTAAAAGATCTGTTTGTCTAAATCACTATAGAAAGGGGTTATCAAAATGCAAAAAACAAAGCAACGCTTATTAACAGGAAATAAAGCGATTGCAGAAGCGATTAGATTAGAAATGGAAAGAGATCCAAACGTGTTTGTCATGGGAGAGGATGTCGGTGTATACGGAGGCATATTCGGGGCAACAGAAGGATTATTTCAACAGTTCGGTCCTGAAAGGGTGATCGATACACCGATTTCTGAAACGGCATTTATCGGTGCTGCCATTGGAGCCGCTGCAGAAGGAATGCGGCCGATTGTTGAATTAATGTTCGTTGATTTCTTCGGCGTCTGTATGGACCAAATTTATAACCATATGGCAAAAATCCCGTACATGTCAGGAGGCCGGGTTAAGCTGCCAATGGTGTTGATGACAGCCGTTGGTGGAGGATACAGCGACGCTGCCCAGCATTCGCAAACATTATATGCCACTTTTGCGCACCTTCCGGGAATGAAAGTGGTAGCGCCATCCACTCCGTATGATTTAAAAGGAATGATGATTTCCGCCATCCGGGATGATAATCCAGTTGTCTTTATGTTCCATAAGACATTGCAAGGACTAGGATGGATGGATCAATTGGATGCATCCGTCGGCCATGTTCCGGAAGAAGCGTACACCGTGCCAATCGGCAAGGCAAAAGTAGTAAGAGAAGGGACAGACATTACGATTGTAGGCATCCAAATGACAACCCATCACGCTTTAGAAGCTGCGAAAAAGCTAGAACAACATGGCATTCAGGCGGAAGTCATTGATTTGCGCTCTCTCGTTCCTTTAGACCGTGAAACGATCCTTCAGTCGATTAAAAAGACGCATCGTTTGCTGGTAGTTGATGAAGATTACTTATCATACGGCATGACGGCAGAAATTGCCGCAATCGCTGCCGAAGAAGGTTTATATGATTTGGATGCACCGGTCAGAAGATTGGCCGTTCCAGACGTGCCAATTCCATACAGTCGTCCGCTTGAACAATTTGTCTTGCCAAATGCAGACAAAATTTTTAACGAAGCAATGAAACTAGTAAATGAATAAAATCGATTTTCCAATACAGGAGGTAGCCATGTTAATCGAAGTAAAATTACCTCGACTATCCGATACTCATGATGAAAGTTTGATCACCTTCTGGCACGTTTTAGAAGGTGATTCCGTAGAAAAAAACGATACGCTCGTTGAAGTTCAGACAGAAAAAGCTGTTTCGGAAATTGAAGCTCCGGAGTCAGGCGTTGTAAAAGAAATCCGGAAAAAAAGAGGCGAGACTGCGGCCGTTGGGGAAGTATTGGCCGTCATTGAAACAGCATCTTCCACAGAGGAACAACCAAAAGTGGCGCAAGAGGTTCCGGTGGAGAGAAAAGCTACTCCGCGTGTAAAAAAATTAGCCAAAGAACTTGGGGTCGATTGGCGCCTTGTCACTCCAACAGGACCTAACGGCAAAGTCACGGAAGAAGACATCCGAAACGCGGCAAAGCAAAGCGAAGATGAAAAACAACCAAACCGGTTTGTAAAAGCGGCACCATCTGTACGCAAATTTGCGAGAGAACACAATGTGAACCTTGATGAAGTGACACCAACTGGACCAAATGGAAGAATACTAAAAGCGATGTCGAGGCTGTCATTGCCAAACGAAAATTAGAACAAACAGAAGCGGAGAAAGAAGCGGCAGCCGGCAAGGAAACAACGCAAAAAGAGACGATCACGCAAAGTCAACGAAGAATCCCGCTTACTGGCATTCGAAAAGTGATTGCAAACGCCATGGTTCATTCAAAATCGGTGATTCCGCATGTGACTCATTTTGATGAGGCCAATGTAACCAAACTTGTGGCTCATCGCCAAAGAGTAAAACCATTTGCAGATGAAGAGGGAATTAAACTTACCTATTTAGCATACGTGGTCAAAGCGTTAACAGCTGTGTTAAAAAAATATCCAATGTTAAATGCTTCATTGGACGATGAACGAGAAGAAATTATCTTAAAAGATGAATATCATATCGGCTTTGCCGCCGACACCGACCGCGGCCTTGTCGTTCCGGTGATTAAACACGCAGATCAAAAGCCATTGTTCCAAATCGCCAAAGAAATTCAAGAGCTAGCGAAAAAAGCAAGAGACGGTTCCATCAAAGCGGATGAAATGACAGGATCCACATGTACGATATCGAACATCGGATCAGCGGATGGTTCCTGGTTCACGCCGATTATTAATCATCCAGAATCATGTATTTTAGGCATCGGCAGAGTGGAGAAAAAACCTGTCGTCATCAATGATTCCATTGAAATCGCCTCGATGATGGCTTTATCACTCAGCTACGACCATCGGTTAATCGATGGCGTTTTAGCGCAAAAAGCTTTAAACGAACTGAAAAAATATTTAAGCGAACCAGATTTGTTATTTGTAATATAAAAATCTTGGCAAACAGAATGGTTTCAAGCAAAAATAGGCCTTGGGGAATTCCCCAGGGTTTTTGTTTGCTTTTCACCTTTTGAGAAGTTCAAAAGGAATTGAGAGTGCAAGACAATTATTAGCAAGAGATATAATGGAGTTAAGAAGAGTATATCCAGACATTCCTAATTCTCAACTTCGAAAATTAATTGAATTAAATAAACAATTGGGTACCGTCAAGAATTTTGTGTAATGTAATGGGGTAGGGTTTCTCTGAAATGGATTTGAATTGATAGGGGACTGATTTTCTCCACACAGGAGACTGAATATTCGGTCTCCTGTGTGGAAAGGGAGAATCCCCCTATTTTGTTTATTTACAGTATTTGGTTAATGATAACGTTCTTCAAACATTCGCTCGAGGGCTTCATGCGCTTCGGCAAATCCTCGTAACTTTCTTCCTGCCCATTTCTCATTAAAATCTTGAATCGTCAAATACACGATTTTTTCAGCGGCTTCTAAACTACTCAAACTGTTCATGGGCTTGAGACGTTTCCGAATTTCCTTGATCGTTCGTTCGATGGCATTGGTCGTATAAATCACACTTCGAATACTGCTTGGATAATCCATAAATGTAAGGAGGACATCCAACTCATTGGCCCAAGATTGGACTTCCCTTGGGTACTTGCGAGACCATTTGGATTGAAACTGTTGAAACATCTCCAATGCGATTTCTTTATTCGGAGAACGATAAATGAGTTTCAGATCCTCCGCCATTTCGAATTGGTCTTTTTTCCGAACACGATTTAAGGTATTACGTACTTTGTGCACGACACAACGCTGCATATCGGCTTTCGGATACACCGCCTTAAAGGCTTCCTCCAGCCCCGGTCATCCATCGAATACGCCCAGAAGCACTTCCTTGCCGCCTCTTTGATAGAGGTGTTGAAGAATTTCCTGCCATCCATAGGCGCTTTCTTGTCCTCCCACGAAGAAATCAAGAATTTCGCGATACCCTTCTTCATTCACTCCTAACACCACATAAATGACTTCTTTCTCTACCGTATCGCGGCGAAGTTTCACGTACAAGCCGTCCAAATATAAGACAGAATAACGTTTGGATAGTGGACGATGGTGCCATTTCTCGATGTCTTCTTTCACGACATCGGTAATACGGCTGATCGTCGCTGGAGAATAAGCATTTCCTAGAATTCGTTCGATAAACTTGCCAATTTCCCGTGTACTCATGCCACTTTGATACATCCTGATGATGGCTTCCTCCAGCCAGCCGGTGTGGCGTTGGTAAGGAGCGAACAATTGGGTTTGAAATTCCCCGTTTCGGTCTCTAGGGACCAAAAGACCTTCCATCCGGCCATATTGCGTATCTAGATTTCGTTGATAGTAGCCGTTTCTCCTATTCGGCGTTCCATCCTGTTCGATTTCGAGGAAATTCTTGATTTCTTCCCGCATAATCAGCTCTAATTTTTCCTTCACAAACTGACGAATGACACTTTCCAGTTGATTTGCCCAGTCGACATTTGGTATACTTTTAGATATGGGTAGGGTTCTCCCTCTATAAATGTTGATATATCAACGGTTGTAGCCGTCTCAGGGGTGTCAAAAAAATATTTTTCGACAAAGTTTCTAACATTATTTCTTAAATATGTGTATATCTTACATTGATGGGGTACGCTTCGCGGCCACTACTGGTTAAATTTGGTTGTAGTGGGGGAAGCGTATGGGATGCACCGTGGATCTCTGCATCGCTGATGATGACGAACCCTCCCATGTCTCTTGGCATCCTTGTGCCTACATTCCTTCGTTCGGTCTAGTCATCAGGCAGAGGCTGGCTAAGCTCCTTTAGGGACTCAAGGTCGAATGGATGATATCGCGCCAGCTTCTCCGTGTCATCCTTGTTGTCTAGAGAATCGAGACTATAGGCATCAAGCAGCCGTTTCGAGGCCAAAGATGTCCTGCATCATTCGCTTCGCATCGAACGCTTGGTGCTTCGTACATACAGCGTGCAATACCTTCAATAATTTTCCGCTTTAAATTAATCAACAGTATTGATTAACGGAGCCTATGATAAAATGAATGGCAAACATACCAACAGAAAATTCACCAATGTTGTTTATTTGGACTACCCAACAATCGAGGAAGCACACAAAGTAATGAAAGATGAAATGATTGTGATCTACCGTGACTTGTTTCGGAATTCCGGAATTTGGCAATATCCTGGGCTACAAAGATAAACGAAAATCACGAATATTATATTCACATCATTCATCTTAAAGGAAGTTTCCATAAACAGACCCCCTTGGCACCCAAGGGGGTTCAACTAAGCCACTGAAGAAGGATGGTTATTATACTGTCTACTTGACAGGGATATGTTCAAATTTTTCTTTTTTCTTCAATCCAAAACTTTCTCCACATTCACCCTCCCTGAAAAGAAAGTCGCTCCATTGCCCATATCGGCAACTCGGTCAGGAGTAAGAGAATTTACCAGATGTTTCGTACCTGGGGCATCGGCCCAGAGACCTTGAGTGACAACGACACCTGGAAGCACGTCTTCTCCAATAGAAACCTTCAATACACATTCTCCTCGATTGTTCCACACTCGAACTTGATCCCCATCCTTGATCCCCTTCGATAAAGCATCTTTGATATTCATATGCAAACGTGGTTCTTTTTCAAAAGAAATGTGTTTTTCATTATTAGAAAAGGTTGTGTTTAAAAAATTATGGTTAGGACCAGGCACAAACAAAAATGGAAAGTCTCCATCGTTAGCAAGTGGCGTATAGGTTGGCAAAGGAGGGTAGCCATCTTGTTCCATCTTCCTTGAATAAAGTTCAATTTTTCCGCTAGGTGTTGGCAATTTTCCTGGCAACAATGGTTTTACATTTGCTTTTACATACTGCTTTTTAACCAATGTTTCATAATCGATTCCTTCAAGGTAAGGATTGTTTGGGTTATCTAGGGCTTGCGAAATCATTTCAGCTTCTGTCTCATAGAAACATGGATCCTCGAAACCCATTTTTTTCGCAAGCAATTGGAACACTTCGACATTTGATTTGGACTCCCCATATCGTTCAATAACTGGCTGCTGAATTTGAACATAATGGTGCCAGTATGATGTATAAAGATCCGTATTTTCGAATGAAGATGTTGCAGGAAGTACAATATCTGCGTATTTTGCTGTTTCTGTCAAAAATAAGTCATGCACAACGACAAAGAGATCTTCCCTTGCCAGACCTTTTCTTACTTTATTGCTATTCGGTGCAACAACCGCAGGGTTTGTCCCGTACACAAATAATGATTTTATCGGTGGGTCTAATTCCAATAATGCTTGACCGAGCAGATTCATGTTTATGATTCGTGTATGTTTATTTTGCAACAAATCCGGGCGTTGCAAGCTCCTTGTATTAAGGGCCAAATAACCACTATTTGATTTGATGGCACCGCCGCCTTTTACAAGCCATTGTCCTGTCAGGGCAGGAAGACAAGCAATGGTACGAATACACATGCCCCCATTGTCATGATGCTGAAGACCATTGCCGATTCGAATAAAGGAAGGTGTGATTTGGCCATACATTCTGGCTAGTTTATAAATATCTTCAACGGGAACACCTGTTATTCCAGAAACAGTGATGGGATCGTACTGGACAACATGCTCACGCAACTCTTCATGTCCGACTGTATACTTCTTCAAGAAATCGTTGTCTACCATGTTTTCGGCAAATAAAATATGCATCATGCCCAGTGCAAGAGCAGCATCGGTACCCGGCAATATTGGAATGAACCAATCTGCGAATTGGCCGGTTTGATTTTTATGTACATCAATGACAATAATCTTTGCTCCATTCTTTCTAGCCTTTTGCGCAAGCACAACTTGATGCATGTTTGTGCTTACAGCATTGATTCCCCAGAAGATGATTAATTTTGAATGAATAGTATCTTCAGGGTCTATTCCAAAGCCGCCTCCCATTGTATATTTAAGGCCTTCCGAGCCAGCTGACGAACAAATTGACCGATCTAGCAGGGAGGCGCCCAACCGATGAAAAAACCGCCGGTCCATTCCTTCAGCGCTGAGCATTCCCATGTTGCCATAAAAGCTATACGGAAGAATGCTTTCAGGCCCATCTGTTTCAATCAGCTCTTTCCATTTGGAAGTAATTGTCTCGATCGCTTCGTCCCAGCTTATCCGTTCAAATTTCCCTTCTCCTTTAGCTCCTGTACGTTTCATTGGATATTTTAAGCGCTTTGGATCGTAGATTCGTTCAGTCATATTCCGTACTTTATTGCATATATTTCCCTTTGTCACAGGATGATTCGGATCTCCCTGTATTTTTACAATTTTTCCATCTTGTTTATGTACCAGTAACCCACATTGATCAGGGCAATCCAGAGGACAAACCGATGGAAATACACCTGTTGGCTGCTTTACAAATGAATGCATATATAGGCTCCTTTCATAATCTGGTTATATCTATCATAATACTATTTTGTTAATTTAAAAACTCTTGTCTCCATAAAGACAAACACCTCCATCAATCGAATGAAGTTATACTTCGATTCAGGAGGTGTTTTTTCCTTGTCCCATTTTACTAAGGCTTACTATTCAATCTGAGTTTTTTAATGCTAATAACAAGATATTGCCATAAATAATAACTAGGAATGGCTGTGTTTTTAGAAATACAACCCACGAGACCTATAATGTCCAAATTTTAGAGATTTTGCACCAGACTCTTTTTTCCTTTATATTCACAGTTTTTTTCTCTTCCGTTTCTGTTCAAAAAAGAAAATGTGGCAAGCAGCACTAATATGATAAGGCAAACGGTAGAACCGATGATATTATCTTTATTAAATAGAAAAGAGATGAAAATGATCAATAAAGATACGATTGCTAAAATAGTTGTATATGGAAACCATTTTACTTGGAAGAACGGTTTCTCCTTATAATGGGAACGGAGCTTTAGTTGTGCCAAGCAAATGCTCATCCATACTAAAAGAACCGTAAAACCAGGTATCGTCATTAGATAGCTGATGACTTGATCTGGAGTCATATAAGCGAAAAATACCCCAATCAATATACATATGGTGACGATAGAAATACCGTTTATCGGTATTCCTTGTTTGGAAATCTTTAATAATCTTTTTGGAGCTTCACCGTTTTGAGCCATGGAATATAACATTCTCGAAGTTGCATAGATCCCCGTGTTTGCTGCTGATAAAACGGCTGTTAAGAGAACAAAATTCATGATATGTGCTGCTCCAGGCAGCCCTGTGATGCTCAATACTTGAACAAATGGACTGTCTTCCCCCGAAACGTTGTTCCATGGCATTAAACCACATATAATAAGAATAGGAAGAATATAAAAAAGAATGACTCTCCATACGGTTCCCTTGATTACTTTTGGCAATACCTTCTCTGCGTCTTTTGTTTCTGTAACAGTAACACCAATCAATTCTGCCCCGCCATATGAAAAGATGACGACTAAAAAGGCGCTCAACATTCCTTCGATTCCATGTGGAAAGAACCCACCGTGTTCCGTATAGTTAGACAAAGGATTGTCAATAGCACTTGGAATGATTCCTACTAAAATACAAAAACCTAAAATAATAAAAGCGGTTAATGCGATAATTTTGATTCCTGCGAACCAAAACTCAATCTCCCCATAGTACTTTACATGGAACAAGTTAATTCCGACGATCAAGACGGTACAAAGGAAACTTAAAAGCCATAAAGGTACGGATGGAAACCAATATTTTAGGAAGCTTCCTGCCGCTAAAATTTCGACAATGGTGACAATCGTCCAGTTGATCCAATAAAGCCATCCTACGATAAAGGATATATGAAATCCAAACGCTTTATATACAAGATGTTGAACGTTTAAGTTGGGGTAGACAATGGCCATCTCCGCCAATGCCGCCATCACAATAAATAATAATAGGCCTCCTAATAAGTAAGCAAAAACGACACTTGGCCCCGCTATATTTAACGTATCTGAACTTCCTTTAAAAATACCCGTTCCAATCATGCCTGCTAGAGCAATAAACTGAACGTGCCTAGGCAATAAACCTTTCTTTAAATCTTGATGATTTTTTTCCATGTTTGTCCTGCCTTTCTGTCGCGATATTAAACAATGATAGAGTTCTAAAACTGAAATAAACATGCTAGAAAGAAAAGGTAAAATAATGACCAAAGATTGTTAAGACAAAGGTTGTTTTTTCATTTTAATATATTCCTTTTCGAAACTTTTTCACTTAAACGCTTCTACGCTTTTATGCTTTTGTGCAGTTAAGTATAAAATATATGTTTTTAAAATATAATAATGTCCTTTTGTTTGTCAAGAGTATGTTGCAAACTCATTGTTATACAATTAATCTTATATATTTGTAGAAGGTTTTTTCTATATATGGTTTTACACTGATATGTAATGTTGGTCGACCGTTTCTGGCTACAAAATGCGAGGGGGCAAACGGTAATGAGGTTGACAGATGAAGAAGTGCAATTCCTTTTATAAGATGTGGAAGGTTGGAATTTGGCGGGAGAGCGATGGATTGCAAGAAAGTGCCGCTTTTAAGACTATTTGCAAGGAAGCGAATTCGTGCGGGAAATCGCGGCAATTTGATAAAAAATGATTTTTTAGGGAATACTAATGAAAACAAAAACTGGAGGAAAAACAGGCATGCCATGGATCGAAGGGCGCATTATTTCCGGTGAATATGACAATGAAATGAACGTTTTTACCATCCAAAAGTTCAAACAGTTTTTTATTGAATCCGTCCTCCAACCACATCAGCTGCAGCATCTGTCAGACTATCTGAAGAATCATCAAAATGAGGAAGAAGGACAGCTACTCATTCTTTACGATCAAATGCCTGTGAAATTGTCACAAGAAGAAATAAAGCAGCTCATAGCGGATTTAGATGAAATTCAGTCCCGCTGTAAAGGTTTTTCATAAAAAATGCACAAAAATACATCCAAACTACAGATATTTTGGCAGGATATCTGGATGAACGAAATCAATCCCTTGCTAACGGAATTAAAATCGATTGATTGAAATAGTTAAAAGCCCCATCGGAACCATTCGATGGGGCTTTCTACCACACGAAGACACTCCTCTTTTTCGAAACTTTGTACATGCTTGAAAAATGAATTTATTAATACGTGTTAGAGAAGCAAGATCATGCTTGGAAAAGAACTACTAATATCTTAGTTATATTAAAACAACTATTATTGAATTTGCAACGATTATTTTTTTTAGTAAACGGTTACAAATGGAATTGTTGACATTTATTTTAACATTTCCATCGATATGTTGAAAAATAGGTGGGAAGGGCGTATGTTATATATCGTAAAGAATGTGAAAAAAATCACAAAATAGAATGAAAGAGAAGTGTCGGAGAGATGGAAGCAGTTCAAAAATGTAAAGAGTTGGCTGTAAAAAAACGAACCATTCTCGATCGTTCCCTTGTTCAATATGTGATGCGGGCTGCTTTGGCAGGGGTGTACATCGGATTTGCACTTGTTCTTTGTTTTCGTGTAGGCGAATTTTTCCGTGAAGCGAATTCTCCTGCTACTTATTTAGTAAGCGGTATTTTTTTCGGAATCGCCTTAGTATTAATTATGTACGGTGGCGCAGAACTATTTACTGGTAATACGATGTATTTTACAATCAGTACTTTGCACAAAGAAACGACAATCAAAGATACGTTGCGGAATTGGCTTGCATGTTATAGCGGTAATTTATTAGGTGCTGTATTTTTCGCTTTTCTTATTTCACAATCCGGTGTTTTTGATCATATTCCACAAGACCATTTATTATTTCTTGTGGCGGCGAAAAAAATGCATGCAACAACGATGCAGCTCTTTTTTAAAGGAATTCTCTGTAACTGGCTTGTTTGTTTAGCGATTTTTATTCCAATGCAAATGAAAGAGGATATGGCAAAAGTATTTTCGATGATTCTTATTGTTTTTATCTTTTTTGCTTCTGGATACGAACACTCCATTGCCAATTTCGTCCTCTTTTCAATTGCATTAGCAGTCCCGCATCCAGCGGCGATCGACTTAGCAGGAGTGGTGCATAACATTATTCCTGTTACACTAGGCAATATTGTCGGCGGTGCCCTGTTTATGGGAGCGTTGTATACATATTTGACATCTCAAAAAGAAGGGCACGTTTCAGCAAAACAGTCAGTTGGATACTTGTTTCATAAAGAGAAAATTTTAAACAAATGATGAAATGCAAGCCCATACTCAAACTATTTTGTTCAAAATGATGAATGACGATTGAAAATATAGAAAAAGAAAATTTCCAATCCTCTGCAATTGACTTCGTAAAAAACGGCTTCAACATCCATGAAAATGGAAAAATTGAATTGTCCATCGGTATTCATAATGGGAAACTTGAAAAACTGATGTTGCTTACTATTCCGTCGAAAAGGCTTCCGATGGGTTCATCCGAGTAGGGGAAGGAGTCCTTCTTCTTCGTCGAAGCTTCTTTGATGAATTTAGTAAAAACTCCCACCTTCAAACGGAGTGTAGGTGGGAGAGATTCATGAATAACCTTAAATCAGATAGGGTGTTTTCAAAATCAGGGGGTAATCCGGTAAAAGAGGGGCAGTTTCGCTAGGCATTACACGTTTAATAACAAAATTGGAAATCATGTTCACCGTTTGGAAGTGTGTTTTTTAGTCACTGCATATGGTTTCCAAGACGGGAGGAATGCTCCTTTTTGATGTTTTTCATTTAGCCAAGCTACTACATATTAAACGTTTTTTTACTGAAAGGTGCCTTTTTATCAATAATTAGGCTCGAAAACCTGGGAATGGACATGAGGTTCAATTTGAACAATGAATATGCATGGTCTTACAAAACAGAAGTCTTATTCCGATTTTTTAGGTTATATTCTCGTTTTTTCTTGGCAAGCAATCTATGATGGTGGTCTACTGGCAGATACAGTAGACCATTTTTTATTTAGTTTTAAATAAGCGTACTTAGGCACAATGCTCAGAACATTGCGTCAGATGTTGTGCTTCATTCATTTTCAGATGGGAAATGGCACAAACCTTTCACATCTGATTGCCGTATCATGTCTTAAAATCTGTTTAATGCCGGGTCGTATAAATAGGCTCCCGCCCAATATACAGTAACCACATCACAATCGCATGTATACAATATTACACACCGAGAAAATGAGGAAGAGAGGAAACGTATATGAAATGGCTTTATCTAAACGAGATTGTTGCTCAAATTGGCGGGTCATTGGTGCAAGGAACGGGAAATCCTCTCATTAAGAATGTGGTAACGAAACGCTATAAGGTAGATAATCATACACTGCTCATTGATTTATATACAAAAAGAAAAATCCGCTCCAAGCTGTTTCAAAAATATAAACCTATTGTTGTTGTAACGGAAAAGCCACAAGACTTTAACCATCTTGGCGATGATGTGATTGTCATAAAAGTAGAAGATGTAGATGAGGCCTATTGGAAGTTCATTGATTATTACCGCAGCCTTTTTGATATCCCCATTATAGGGGTAACAGGAACCTGCGGTAAAACAACAACAAAAGAAATGATTAAACATATTCTTGAAAAACGTTATAAAGTCCAAGCTACTTATAAGAGTTTCAACGGCGGTCATCGAAATCATCGTTATCTTCTTGGAATTGATGAGACAACAGGAGCAGCCGTGATTGAAATGGGCGTAGACTCCCCAGGGGATATCACTTTTTATATAAAATATTTTCGCCCACAGATAAGGATTTTGTTAAACATTGACGTGTATCATTTGGTGGGATGTAAAACTCCGGAACGTTATCTGGAGGCGAAAGCGGAAATCCTGCATGATTTAGATCCGGTGAACGGAACTCTCATCATAAATGCGGATGACGAGAACATCAAAAAAATTGATGTGAGTAAATTCCGCAACATCATTCTCTATTTCGGCTTCAGCGACGGATGCGACTTTCAAGCAACGGATGTCGCCTATGACCGAGAAGGTATGAGGTTTACGCTCCGTCATCAAAATCAAACCTATCCCGTCTTTGTGCCAGGGTATGGCAAACATAACGTGTATAATGCGCTTGCCGCCATCGCAGCGGTGTGGAGTGCAGGGGTGGATATAAAGGAAGCGTGCGAGCGATTGGCGTCGTTCAATCAAGTAATCGAACATTTGGAGTTCCATTCCGGGCTCGGTGGCTGCACCGTCATTGACGATACATGGAATGTAACTCCTCTTTCTATGGCAAACGCTCTTCAAGTAATGAAAGAAATTGCCGGTTCCAAAACGAAAATCGCTCTTTTAGGATATATGCCCCAGTTAGGGGACGGAGAGTATGCACGGCAAGAGTATGCCAAGATGGGAGAGAAAGTAATCGAAACACAAGTGGATTTTCTCATTGTGGTGGGGGATGAAGCGAAGGAAATCGGAAGAAAAGCCCTAGAACTCGGGATGGATCCAAGTAAAGTTTATTTTTCCAACAGCGGGACGGAAATCTATGAGATCCTTCACCCTCTTTTAAACGAGGAAGCGATCGTGCTTCTCAAGATCCCTCATCGTGTCATGGTTCAGGACTCATTTAAAGAACTAAAGGCGAAAATCATCGTTTCATGAATAAAGGGGAGAATGCACATGAAAAGTTTATATCTCCAAGAAATTCTTGCGGAGATAGGTGGCACTGTCATACAGGGATCCGGCAATCCCTTGATACAAAATGTCGTCTATCGACCCAAAAAAATGAAAGACCAAACGATGCTGTTTTACCGTTACAACGATATGAAAATTGACAAAAAATTATTTCAAAAGTACAAATCGGTCGTTGTTGTTACAGACAATCCTGATTATTTCCAAGATATAGGCAAGGATGTCATGATTATTAAAGTACCAAATATAGAGGAGGCCTATTGGAAGTTTGTTAACTATTATCGCCATCTTTTTGACATCCCGATTATCGGCATCACTGGTACCTGTGGCAAGACAACGACCAAAGAAATGGTAAAGCATATATTAAGAAAATATTATAAAGTCCAATCCACCTTTCTCAGCAATAATCAAAGATCCCTTAATTTAAAATATTTGCTCGGTATTGATGATGAGACACAAGCAGCTGTCTTTGAAATGCCTGTTGCTTCCCCAGGTTATTTGGCCAACACCATTCAATATTTCCAACCCCAAATCAGAGTCTTGCTAAACATTGATGTCTACCATTTAAAGGATTGCAAAACACCGGAAGCCTATATGAAGGCGAAAGCCGAAATCATAAACGGATTAGATCCGAAGACAGGGATTATCATCTTAAACGCTGATGACAGCAACATAAAAAAGGTTCTCGATGTTAGCGGATTTCAACGGGTCATCTATTTTGGCTTCAGTGACGGATGCCATTTTCAAGCAAAAAATGTCCGCAACGTGGATGGCGGAATGCAGTTCACTCTTAAGCATCAAGATCAAACTTACGAGGTTTTTGTGCCGGGTTACGGCAAGCCTAATGTATACAACGCCCTTGCCGCTATCGCGGCCGCATCTAGCGCGGGCATGAGTGTAGAGGAATGTTGCGAACGATTGGAATCGTTTGAACAGATGAAAGAACATCTGCAATTCCGTCACGGAGCGGGCGGATGCACCATCATTGACGATACATGGAATGCAGCTCCTCTTTCCATGGCGTCCGCACTTGAAGTACTTCAAGAAACCTCCGGCTCGAAAACGAAGATCGCGATTTTGGGATATATGCCCCAGCTTGGGGAGAGTGAATTTGCAAGGCAACAATACGCGAGGATAGGCGAAAAAGTGGTGGAAACACAGGTTGACTACCTGTTTGTCGTAGGGGATGAAGCGAAGGAAATCGGAAGAAAAGCCCTAGAACTCGGAATGGATCCAAGCAACGTTTATTTTTCCAACAGCGGAACGGAAATCTATCAAATCCTTAAGCCTTTTTTAAACCAGGACTCTGTCGTGCTTCTTAAAATCCCTCACCGCGTCATGGTTCAGGACTCCTTCCAAAAGTTAAAACAGGCAATAATGCCTTAACTCAAATTTCATGCGATATCAAAAAATGAAATTTTATAAATGAAAGGGATCAGCGATGAAAAAGACAACTCAGTTAAGGAATCTAATCAATTCTAATTCATTGGAATTTATCATGGAGGCTCACAATGGATTGTCGGCGAAAATTGTGGAAGAGGCCGGATTTAAAGGAATTTGGGCGAGTGGACTGTCCATCTCCGCTTCCATGGGAGTAAGAGACAACAACGAAGCTTCATGGACACAGGTGCTGGAAGTTTTGGAGTTTATGAGCGATGCTACGTCCATACCGATTTTGCTGGACGGGGATACCGGCTACGGAAACTTCAATAATGCCCGACGTCTTGTAAAAAAATTAGAATCAAGGCAAATTGCCGGTGTCTGTATAGAAGACAAATTATTTCCGAAAACCAATTCTTTTATCAGTGGAGAAGCACAACCGCTTGCGGATATCGAAGAGTTTTGCGGGAAAATCAAAGCGATGAAGGATAGCCAGACTGACGATGACTTTGTTGTCGTTGCGAGAGTGGAAGCCTTTATCGCAGGATGGGGGCTCAGAGAGGCGCTTCGCCGCGCCGAGGCTTATCGTCAGGCGGGGGCCGACGCGATTTTGATACACAGCAAGAGAAACGATGCTGCGGAGATCGAAGTATTTATGAAAGAATGGGGCAACAGACTTCCAGTCGTGATTGTACCGACAAAGTATTATTCCGTTCCAACGCAGAAGTTTAGAGAATTGGGTGTTAGCCTCGTGATTTGGGCTAATCATAATCTAAGGGCAGCGATCAAGGCGATGCAGGAAACGAGCCGGCAAATTCGTCAAGAACAAAGCCTTGTGAATATAGAGCCTAACGTTGTTTCCGTGAACGAAGTGTTCAGGCTTCAGGGAGTAGATGAATTGAAACAAGCCGAAAAAAGATATCTTCCGGCTTCTGGAAAGAACGTGAATGCCATTATATTGGCGGCGAGCAGAGGCGATATGGATGAGCTGACTGCAGAGATTCCAAAGACTCTGCTTGAGGTCGGAGGAAAATCCTTGCTCGCGACGCAAATTGATGAATTTAATAAGGTTGGCATCAAAGATATTTGCGTGGTTAGAGGCTTTGCCAAAGATAAGGTTGCCGCAGCGAATTTTTCGGTTATTGACAATGACTTGTTTGCAGAAACGAAAGAACTTTACTCCTTATATCTAGCCAAGGACAAAATTAAAGAGAATACTGTGATCAGCTATGGAGATATTATTTTCAAAAACTATATCCTCAACGATCTTCTGAACGATATGAACGACATTACCCTCATTGTTGACGCTGATGTAGAAACGATCAGTCATGATAAAGACCTCGTATCCACCGATACACCTTATTCTAAGAAACTTTACTCCAGCACTGTCCGGTTTATCAAAATGTCAGGGGACTTGAAAGAAGAAGAAATCCATGGTGAATTTATCGGTCTCTGGAAGGTGACAAAAAACGGTTCTAAAATTGTAAAAAAAGCTTTAGAAGAACTATCAAAAAGAGAAGACTTCAAACAGCTGACAATGGCGGACCTTTTTAATTACATTAGTTCGTTCCGCCCTATTGCGGTGAAATATATCAAAGGTTCATGGCTTGATATCGATACCATCCGCGACCTCCAAAAGGCAGGTGATTTATTTGATAAACACTAAAATGTTCGGTGAAGAATTAAAAAAGATGGGCTTTCATTTCTTCAGCGGGGTACCGTGTTCTTTTCTAAAGAACTTAATCAATTATGCGATTAATGATTGCGACTATGTTGCGGCAACGAATGAAGGTGAAGCGGTGGCGATTGCCGCGGGGGCTTATCTGGCAGGCGAGAAGCCGGTCGTTCTCATGCAAAATTCAGGGTTAACCAATGCCGTATCGCCATTGGTTTCCCTGAATTATCCTTTTCGGATTCCTGTGCTTGGATTTGTAAGCCTAAGAGGCGAACCAGGCATTCCTGATGAACCGCAGCATGAATTGATGGGACGTATCACAACGAAAATGCTCGATCTTATGGAAATTAAATGGGAATATTTATCGGCTGACTTCGAGCAGGCAAAAAATCAACTTGTGCGAGCTCATTCATATATCGAAAGGGACCAAACCTTCTTTTTTGTCGTGAAAAAAAATACGTTTGAGAAAGAGCCGTTAAAGGATCAAAAACAACGATCTAACTTAAACGTGTTAAAGGTCGGGAAAACGAAAGATGATCAACTTCCAACCCGAATCGAAACATTAAAGCGGATCAATTCATTAAAGGATAACAACACCATTCAGTTGGCCACAACCGGAAAAACAGGACGGGAGCTCTACGAGGTTGAAGATGCTCCGAATAATCTATACATGGTGGGTTCCATGGGCTGTGTCAGTTCTCTGGGGCTTGGGCTTGCACTGGCCAAAAAAGATAAAGATATCGTCATTATTGAAGGAGACGGGGCTTTGCTTATGCGCATGGGAAGCCTGGCTACAAATGGATACTACGCTCCAAAAAATATGCTGCATATTCTATTGGATAATAACACACATGATTCGACAGGCGGCCAGAGCACTGTATCACACAACGTCAATTTCGTGGATATAGCGGCAGCTTGCGGCTACTCGAAATCGATTTACGTTCATAACCTTGAAGAATTGGAATCGTGTATCAAAGATTGGAAGAGAGAGAAAAGTCTTACGTTTCTATACATGAAAATAGCCAAAGGATCCAAAGAAGGTCTCGGGCGGCCGAAAATGAAGCCATATGAAGTGAAAGAAAGATTGAAGGTGTTTCTTCATGATTAAAACGGCAGTCATTTTAGCGGCGGGAATGGGAACCAGACTGGGAGAAAGAACGAAAAATCAGCCTAAAGGCTTTTTAATGCTTGATGAAAAGCCAATTGTAGAACAGTCTATTTGTAAATTGCTTGAGATAGGAATCGAAAAGATCGTGATTGGAACAGGCTATTTGGCGGAAGCTTACGATCGTCTGGCCACGCGATACCCGCAAATTGCATGCGTACGCAATGACGAATATGAAAAAACAGGCAGTATGTACACCCTTTACCATTTAAAGAATCATATTTCGGATGACTTTCTTCTTCTTGAGAGTGACTTAATTTATGAAAAAAAAGCGTTGGATATATTAATCAACAATAAAAGGCCGGATGTTATTTTGGCGAGTGAGTTGACAGGTTCGGATGACGCAGTATTTATCGAGGCCGATGAATATCGTTTTTTGCGAAATATGGCAAAAAAAGAAAATGAACTCAACCATATCTATGCGGAGTTAGTAGGCATTACGAAAATCTCCTATCCTACCTTTCAAGCCATGTGCAAATTTGCTGAAATGAGCTTTGATGATGACCTTAAACTCGATTATGAACACGCTCTTGTCGGCATTTCCCATCAAGTGAATCTATACGTTCACAAGTTGGATGATCTTGCCTGGTGCGAAATTGACAACGAACACCATTTGCTTCGCGCACAACGTTATATCTATCCGATGATTAAAGCGAAAGAAAAGAATGTTCCGCCGGTAAAAAGAAACATCTTGCTCAATCCGGGGCCTGCGACAACGACGGATACCGTTAAATACGCGCAAGTAGTCCCTGACATCTGTCCGAGAGAAGAAGAATTCGGCAATGTCATGCAATTTATTTCCGATGAACTTACAAAATTTGTTGCAGACCCGAGCATTATACCACTGTTTTGTTCGGGGGATCGGGCACCGCGGCCGTTGAGGCAATTTTGAGCTCGGTTGTTGGCGAGGAGGCTGTGCTTATTGTCAATAATGGCGCGTATGGCAAGAGGATGTGCCAGATTGCGAAAGCCTATGGGTTAAATTATATCGAATATCGAAGCAGACCAGACGAACCTTTGGACCTTGCTGCGATAGAAGCGATGATTCAAAACTCTGCACGTAAAATTTCCCATCTGGCCGTCGTTCATAATGAAACAACGACAGGCCTCCTGAATGATATTGAATCCATTGGACGTCTATGCAAAAAATATCAAATCCAAATGATTGTCGATGCCATGAGTTCCTTCGGGGCGATCCCGATTGATATGGAAGCCATGAATATTAGTTATCTTGCCGCGTCTTCCAATAAAAATCTTCAAGGAATGGCCGGTGTTGCATTTGTAGTTGCGAAAAAGGATCATTTAGAAATGACTAAACACCTTCGCCCGCGAAATTTTTATCTTCATCTTTATTCACAGTACAAATATTTTTTAGAAACGAAGCAGATGCGGTTCACCCCTCCGGTGCAGACACTTTATGCACTAAAGCAGGCGATCATTGAGACGCGTCTGGAAGGGATTGAGAAGAGGTATGAGAGATATACCAAATCATGGGAAGTGCTGATCAATGGCATTACTCGCTTGGGTTTAACCCATCTAGTCAAGAAAGAGCATCATTCCCGGATCATAACAGCCATTATGGAACCGAATATCCCTAGCTACGATTTTCAGGAGATGCATAATTATTTTTATCGCCACGGATATACCATTTACCCCGGCAAGCTCGAAGGACAGAATACCTTCAGGGTAGCAAATATCGGGGATATTACCTATAAGGATATAGAATTTTTTGTAAGTCTGCTTGAACAATATCTAATAAGCATAGGTTACTGCACGGAAAGGAAGGAGATTCATGGCGATTCCAAAACATAGATTAGCGGCTTCCGTAGCTGTTGTTAATAGTGAGAACAAAATTCTATTGGTTAAGAATTGGAAAAGAGGGTGGGAATTCCCTGGCGGCTATGTAGAAAACGGCGAATCCATCAAGGAGGCAGCCATCAGGGAAGTCAGGGAAGAGGCAGGCATTGAAGTCCGTTTGACCAAATTTTGTGGAATCATTCAAGATATCAAAAACAGCAGATGTACGGTACTTTTTCTCGGGACGCCGGTAAGCGGTGAATTAGCGGGAGGAGACGATGCTTTAGATGCGGGGTATTTTACCATCGATGAGGCCTTGCAGAAGGTGAAGTGGAAAACATATAAAGAAAGAATTTTGAAATGTTTGAATGAAGAAGAACACCCTTTTTTCATCGAATCCTAATTGAGGGAGGGTGAATGATGCCTGTTTCCTATGTATCTTTGACAACAGAAGAAGCGGTCGCTAAATACAAAAAGAATTATGATGACTATGTCAATAATGAATTGGTGAAAGTGGCTCAGTATAGAGAAGCATATAAACATATCAAGGGAAGTCTGGCTGATCAAATCGTAGAACGCGCGATATGGTATATGGAGCATGGCTATACGGTATACGGCCATGGCTTCAACTCATACCATTCCCACGGAGTTGTCGATTGTTCGGGGTTTACGAAATTAGTCTATGGCGACTTTGGTTTTGAATTAACTGGCGTCGCTAAAAAATATGACAATATCGGTACAAGAGTGGAAGGCGTCTATACGAAAATCGTCGATGGGTATTGGAGCCTCGAAGGGTTAGAAAACCTTCGTCCCGGAGATATACTCACTTGGTGGAAACAGCGGCCCGACGGTACTTTTTACATCGGCCATGTTGGGATTTACATGGGGCAACTCGACGGAAACCCAGCGGTAATCTGCACAGCAAGTGGAGCTCCTACAGCCATTGGGATTATCACCGGCTTTAAACGCTGGTATGGACTGCGTTTCTATAATGCTCAACGAATTCTGCCGGAAGGATCATGGACACCAGGAAAAGTGATTCCAGGCCATGAAGACAGAGGGCCGGTTATTCCAGAGCGATATGTACTCCCGCCGCAAAAGCCTATTGTTATGCCTAACACCCAGAATTCCCAAGAGCAATAAACCTTTTTGCTCTCCTTAAACATGTGATGTCAATAGGGGGGGTTAAGCTTTTTTAAATAGTTCCTTTTACTTCTTCCATCGAGTCTGCTTCTGTTCGCGCTTTTCTGCTCTTTCGTCTTGAATGAGCTTGACCTAAATGCTTTTTATTTATGCCAAATGATTTATTTGGACTTATACACCAATAAATGACGCAGTCATAAGATAGAGTATTGAAAGCTGTTATCTGATCGGAAGTAAAGAGGTGAAACTAGTGCAAACAGAAACCGTTGACTTTGGTTTTATATATAATGCAAAAAAACAGCAGCACATTTTTCCAAAAATGATTGACCATTTCAGCAAATTATCAGAAGAATACAACATAAGAACCGTCTTGTTTACATTACAAAATCTAGATTTGGAGGGGCAGGCCATTAGCGGCACGATCATAGAAGGAGATCGGGTAAGTCAAGGATTTTGCGAATTACCCCCTCTTATTTATAATTTTGCCCTTCATTCGACCGAAGATAAAATTGGGAAAATGAGGCACTTAAGGAAAATGGAAAATATCATGGTCATCAATCCTGTTAATCGTTTTGTTCAGGGCATCATTTTCGAAATGTTAGCCTCTTTAACAGGCTCTGAACAATTTCTCTTGCCCTCCGTAACATTAAATGCCGCCACTTTAACGGAGTATCTTCACAAGTACGATACGCTATTTCTTCTGCCGGAAAAAACATTCCATCCACCAAAAGCTGTCGTTATCAAAAAAACTCAGAACGACAACTACATGATTTGTATCGGCCAAAACGGACAGATATGCGAAAAGAACGATATTGTTAACTATATCCAAAAAATGACGAACAACAAAAAACATATTCTAATGAAGGGAATCGAATGCTTTCAGTGGGAGAACGGCCCCTTAGAAGCCAGAATCTATCTTCAAAAGGACGCAAATGGAGGATGGTCCGTTACAACCATAGCGGCCAAGAACGGCATATTTTCAAGAAATGCATTCTGTTCTTCTAAAATAAGTGATATACTCTGCGATCCTTATCATAACAAAAATGTTGAGGAAACATTAGCCGATGTTTCTTTACGAATAGGAGAATTTTTAGATTTTTACATTCCCTTCATGGGGAGTTGTACACTTGATTATATATTTGATGAGAATGGTTGTCCCTACCTCATTTACGTTGCTGGTTTTGAACAAGATCCATACTTGTATCGTCACATGGATTCGGAAGCACAATCGAATCTTCTGAATAATGCTTTTCATTATCTGTTATTTCTCATGCATAACCACGTAACGGAAAGGGGGCAACGAAATGAAGTGGATCAAAGTGGAGAGAGAGGACACGGGGGGGATTGAAGATTCAGGAAATACGATATATGTTTCAAAAAATCTGGCAGACAAATTGAAAACTCAGACTAAACTGATATTTGGCCAAAACGAAATCCCCATCACAGTGCAAGCTTCATCCTCCATTGATGAATGTACGGGAGATCATTTTCATGATCCTGCTCTGATCCGGCTTTCCCAAAATGTGTTTGATCAGCTTTTGATTCAGAAATCTGCCACGTATCAAATACGCTATACCAACACAACCATTTATATCGGTCCAGTTATTGGCTTTTTGCTTGGCGACCAGCATTATTATTATCACCATCGCAGATTAAAGGAATTAACGGATGCTATGGGAGTTTATGAAAAAGTAGGGGGGCTTTTCATCGCGTTCAGGCACTGCTCCATAAGCTGGCGAGAAAAGTGTATTTATGGCCTATACTTCAACTACGAGAACAAAAAGTGGGTATATGGCAAATTGCCTCTGCCGTCGGTTGTTTATCGAAGAGGATTTAATTCCAGGAATAATTTCGTTAACGAATGCAGCGACGTTTCCAGTTGGGAAGTATTTAATGCTGTAAGGTTTGATAAATGGCAGTTGTATACTCAGTTAAAGGAAAATGATCGGCTGAACCCATATTTGCCAGAAACGGCATTATTAAGTGTTGACAGCTTATCAGCGTTTCTTCATAAATATTCAAAAGTCATTCTGAAACCGAATAAGCTTTCTAGAGGCAGAGGGATATCGATTATCACATCCAAGCCTGACGGGACCCTCGAAGTTCATGATTATCGACAGTTTACCAATTTTACGATTCCCGCATCACAATTGGAGGATTATTTGCACGAAGGAAAATATTTAAAACGCGATTATATCATTCAGCCTTTTTTGGATTTAGCGCGAATCGATGGCAGTCCCTGGGATATAAGAGTAGTGATGCAAAAAAACAGATGGAAGCAGTGGGTTTGTAATGGAATAGAGTGCAGACTTGCAGGGACGGGGAAGATGATTACGAACATTTCCAATGGAGGCAGAGCGCTTGAGTTGAGTGAAGCGTTAACATTAGCCTTTGGTTCTGAAGTGGATCCCACACAAGTGAGAAAAGATATTCACTCCATTTCGATGGAGTTTTGCAAAATGATGGATCAAACAGGATTCCATTTTGCTGAATTTGGATTGGATCTTGCTCTTGATCAACAAAAACATTACTGGTTTATAGAAGCTAATGTTCGCCCAACCTTTAAAGGATTTAAAACATTGGATGATGACATCTACCGGCGGATATGTTACGAACCCATTCTTTATTCAACTTCTATTGCCGGTTTTGGCTGGGAGGATAGCGATGAATCCGAAATATAAAATCATTCCGGACCTGCAGGCTCAAGACTGTTTGACGATCCATCCGAACACCGCGAAACAAAAAAATATTTCCGCCCTAAAAAAATGGTTTCTTCGCTTTGGCATCCAAGCGTTAGAAATTAAGCTGAAAATATCTTCTAGGTTAAACGAAAACGAAATGAAATTATCGATTGGGGTGATTGAGTCCTTAAGGATTCCTCTCAGCGGCCGTTACGAAATCCGGCGGGAGGGAAATGAAATTCTAATCGGGCCTTATATAGGTATTCTGACCGCATCAAAGAAGAGCAGTTTGGACGATAGCGTGCAATATTTATCCAACTACTTATACGATTATGACCGCATTGGCGGAGCGATTGTTGCTTTTTCACTAGAAGGCATGGATCCTTTCAAATATACAATAGAGGGATATATGTTTAACCCGGACACGAAAGAATGGGAACAAGGCGTTTATTCGTATCCAGCCGCCGTGTTTAAAACGATTTATCTTAACAAAAGCTGGAGAAATCATTTTCAAACGATTTTCGGCAACCGGCTATTTAACAGTTATGTATTCAATAAGTGGGAAATGTATAAATGGTTAAGTCAAGCATCTCACTTAAAGCAGTATTTGCCTGAGACGATTCTCTACAAAAAGCCACAGGATCTTGAATCTTTTTTGAACCTTCACCGGCAAATTTATGTAAAACCGCTTCATGGCAGCATGGGTGAGAGAATTTTCAAGGTTTCCAAAAGCGAGGAACATGGCCTGAAATTGCAGTATCATCAAGATGGCATCCCTTATGAGATGACCTTTTCCAATCTCTTTAGCCTGGCTGATTTCTTCAAAAGCCAATTCAAGGGGAAAAAGTATATTTTGCAGCAAGCTCTTGACCTGATATCGTTCGAAGAAAAGAAAATCGATTTCCGCATCGTGATGGTAAAAGACCAAGCAGGTGTGTGGAATGATATGTGCATGGTGGCCAAATATGGCCAGCAAGGCAGCATTGTGACCAATATTTTAGCGGGCGGCACTGCCGAAATTGGAGAAATTACGCTGCAAAAAATATTTGGCCTTTCCACTGAAGAGGTCTTTAAGTGGCGAAAAGAAATATCGCGTATCGTACATGAAGCCGCACAAACGATTGAACAATGCGGGGTACATTGCGGAAATTTAGGCATTGATATCGCCATAGACACCCAGAGAAGGATGTGGATCATTGAAATGAACAACCTAAACCCTAGTCCGTTGTTTGCTCTTGATATTCATGATCGTCCGCTGTTTTATCAAATAAAGCTTATGAATATGCTTTATGCCAAGAGACTTGCTGGGTTTCCGGAGGTATAAGCAGTTTGTTAAACATCTATAAAAATGTATAAAATCATGTAAATATCTCTTGTTATTGGACGTAAAGAGGTGGATGTTCTCCATCTTTTTCATCGTTTCTTGTCTGATGATAAAAAATCATCTCCCTCTTCCTCATGTAAAAAGGAAATGAAGAAGATTTGGCGAATATATGTTCTAAATGATTCAAACATAGGGGGAAGGCAAGGGGATGAAAACGGTTCGGGTGATGAAAATTGTTTCCAATGATGAAACACACCTTCGTTCATTAGATGAGTTGATGCGCGTCTTTGGTTCCGCGAAGCGATACGCGTTCAACCGTTTGCTGGAGGGAAGGAACGCAAAAGAAATCATCAAACACCTTCCGCACCAATTTCGGCTCAACAAACGGTTTGCCGAAGATGCGGTCTTGCTTGCTCAATCGCTGATTTCTTCTCAACGTGAGCTGCTTCCAATACGCTTGGAGGATGTGCAGGCGAAAATCGAAAAAACCGAAAAGAAAATCGATGAGTATCAACACGGAAGAAAAATACCGAAAAAAGTCGATCTTCCAACGTGTTTAGATGGATTACAGCGACGATTAGAAAAACTGAAATCCAAAGAAGATGAGCTAAAGCACCATCTCGACCAAGGAACGATTCCACGTGTGATTTTTGGCGGAAAACAGAACTTTTATAAGCGCTTGAAAGGAAAAATCACGAACGAAGAATGGAAAGATTTGCGTTCGAATCAGTTGTACGCTAGAGGTGATAAAAGTAAAAAAGGGAATTTGAATATTCGCCTCACCTATGACGACAAGACGTACCAATGTTATGTAGAAATCGCCAATCCACTTGGACAACCAAAAGGGAAATACGCTCCCCGTTTACGATTCCCTGTGTCTGTTCCTGAAAAATATGAAGAGGAAATCATCCATCTCGTCATGGGAGAACAAGTTGGAGTGAATGCAAAAGGCAAGCCGATCATCGAATATCAACCATACACCGTCGAAATCAAACGCAAAAACGGGGAATATTACATTCATCTCATCTATGAAGAAGAGGTATATGGCAAGGAACTTGCCTATGATGAACCAATTCAAGCGGAACGAATTGCAGGAATTGACATCAATATTGACCGCATCGCCGTAAGCATCGTTTCGAAACAAGGAAACTTTCTTAAATCAAAGGTATTTTACTGCCATGAACTGGAATACGTAAGAGCGAATAAGAGAAACAACCTCATCGGTGAAACGGTGCGCGATGTGTATGACTGGCTGCTTCAAGAGAATGTTGGGGCAGTGGTCATCGAAAACATTCAACTAAGACAGCAGCACGATACGGACAAACGATTCAATCGCTTGACCCACCATTTCAAAAAGAAAAAGCTGACAGAAACAATCCTTCGTCGGGGCTTAAGACTGGGCTTTTGTATCAAAAAGGTGAATCCGGCATATACAAGCGTCATCGGGCGGTTCAAGTATATGAAAAAGTATGGGTTATCCGTCCATGAAAGTGCCGCATTTGTCATTGGCAGAGGGGTTGGGTATCTGAACGTTGCCAAAAGAACTCATTCACATCATAAAAACGAAAGTGAAGCGCCATTTGATTGCTGTGTTAGGGTCGATGGAAGAATCCTACAAGCAATCGAAAAGCGGCAAGAAACAACGCCAATATATCGCGACGATGTTACACAAAATCGAGAATTTCAAACAAGAGCATGAATGGTCATTATGGAACATATTGCACAAATGTTGTTGGCTGAACCAGTACCAAATTCAACTAAAGGAGGGGTAGACCTGGTTGCTAAAATCGTTGTCGTGTACTGACCGATGGAAGGAATGGTGCACGACAGATGCCGTCGCTAACAGCGAGCCACGGGATGTCTTTCACAGCAGGTGAATGACAAGGGGATTCCCTTCCTGATGGAACTCGGTGAGAATCCGAGTGGTAAGCGATGTTTCCTGGTTCCATCGCGATGTGTCGATTTTTATAGATTTTAGTAACCAGGGGTTATCATGAAGTGGTATATAAAATGGATTCCAGAGAAAAAATTCAACACGATTTTTCTTCCCGAATCAATCATAGAAGAAAGGGAAGTGATACCTCGGCGGATGATCTTACAAGTTGGCATATGGAAACAGGAAGTCGAAGTGGAGATTCATAGCAGCATACCTGAAAATACGGTTGGCTTATCAAGCGCAATAAAACTGCCTTTCCAATTGCCGGAACACCTTCCATATGAAATAGAAATGAAAGGAAGAGAACTGCATCTCGGCCCGGTGATTGCCTTTATGGCCTTCAAGGAAGAACGGGATATCACGCCTGAGTCATTAAATGCATATAAGGACTACTTAAGCAGCTACTCAGACATACGAGGACTCATTTATATTTGTGCAGCCAATAGAATCCATTCATCCGCCCAAACGGTTGAAGGTTATTACTATGACCCGGCTGCGAAAGAAGATGAAACTCCATGGAAGTATGGTTTCTTTCCGTATCCGAACGTCATCTACCGGAAAATAGATGTAAAAAGATTAGTGTATGATCGGATTATCTCTAAAATTGGCGAAAATATGTTTAATTCCTATTTATTTAATCAGTGGGAATTGTGGCAATGGCTCTTCCCATATCCTTATTTGCGCGAACACTTGCCATATACCCAGCAGTTGGAAAACGTTCAAAGCTTGGATCATATGTTGTCTTTGTATGGAGAAGTCTATTTAAAACCGATAGAAACAAAAAATGAAAAGAGACTTTTCAAAGTGGATCAAACATGCGGCGGATATCGTTTTCTTGACGAATCTAAGGGGGAAAGATTTCATTCCAAAGAAGAAGCAGCGGAATTTCTTAACAGCTTAATAACGCATGAGGACTATCTTATACAACAGGCAGTTTCGGCCAAGAGCTATGGAGATCACCGCCTTGATTTCCGAGTCATTATGCAAAAAAACAGTTCTAAACATTGGAACTGTTCGGGCATTATTGCCCGTTTGGGAGACACAACAGGAATTACTGCCAACTTTGACCGGGCAGGAATCTTTTTAACTGGAAAGGAAGCGTTGAGGAAAGTTTTTCAAATGAACGAAAGGGAAGTATTTTTAAAAGAACAGGAAATGATTGATCTTTGCGTCTCAGCTTGCAAAACCCTTGATCAATGCGGAGGGAATTATGCGGATTTGGGTATTGATCTGATCATCGATGAAAACTTAAAAGTGTGGCTAATCGAAATCCATCCGCTGTATGACCACCAATTGCTTCTCTATTCGATCAAAGATAGGCAAATGTATTTAAAAGTAGTGACCACTCCTTTCGAATATGCGAAATCTCTGGCTGGTTTCAGTTAATGAAGGCCGCTCCCTTTAACCATCTCCTCTATCCTCGTTCCCGGCCAGGCGATTATTATTCCTCATCTTCCTGCCAAAGGTTCTATTCCATATACAATCCATATTTCTGTCAGCCGCCGGCAGTTAACGTTAAAAAGGAAGGGAAGCATCGTTCGTACGTATCCGATTGGTGTTGGAAAAATGGTGACCGCAACACCTGTTGGCGACTTTGTCATTGTCAATCGCCAGCCGAATCCTGGCGGGCCTTTTGGCGCTATGTGGTTAAGTTTATCGAAGATTCATTATGGCATTCACGGCACCAATAATCCATCTTCCATCGGAAAATATGTGTCAAAAGGATGCATCCGAATGCACAACAAAGACGTACTACAATTAGCTTCGATGGCGCCAAACGGAACAGAAGTTTTTATCCGTCCATAACATCAAGAAATGTTTTTTTTACATCAGACGTTTAAGTGAAAGATTAATAAAAGGCTGAACGAAAGCAAGTGTCAGACTCCACAGCGCAATTATAGGACATAAATATTGGATCAATGAACGATATATTGTGAAATGCACGTGAGGTCAGGCACTGATGGGTCAGCCTTTTTGTTTTTTCAGCAATAGTTAACACATTAATACTTATAAAAAATAGAAAGTTCGGATTTAATTTGATCCGAACTTTCAGACTGTTGAAAAGAGAATCCCTCTTTTAAATAAGGAATACCGCCTGGAGATGATATAGCTATAAAAAGCAATCTCTTTGTAAAAGTGAAGGAATAAAAGTCGTTGCCCATTAAAACAAGTAATTGGTGATTTCTAGAAGCAATGATACGATGAGGTAGCGGCCGTTAATTATCAATGCTACGCCTGCAAAAGATTGCGAACACGATCTTGAAATTAAGGCAGCCGGGAATGGATCTCGTCATTTTCCCGAAATACAGCACTAGATGGGCATCATATACGACAGGAAAGATTAAATGCTGTTCCATATTTCTAATTTAATTTTTGATTCATAAAGTTAATAGACCCATATATATATTTCATTGGATACCATCCAAAATAATATAAGGGGAAACGGTCATGGCTAAAATTCGAAATGAAAAGTTGAACAAATCCGTTTTTGGAGGGCATGAGACAGTACGCGTAGCAGCAGTGCAAGCACCGCAAATTGTTTTCAACAAAGAAAAATCTATTGAAATCGCCTGCCAAAGAATCAAAGAAGCAGGAGCAAACGGCGCGAAATTAGTGGCGTTCTCCGAAACCTACATACCTGTCTTTCCGGCATACTATAAAGCCGGTTACGCGAGCCAAATCGATGAATGGTATGAGTGGAATGTAGCGCTTCAAAGCAACTCCATTGCCATTCCAAGTGAAGATACTGAAATCATTGGAAGAGCATGCAAAGACGCAGGGGTCTATTGTGTAATGGGAGTCAACGAGATCGATGATACCGATGGAGCGCGCACGTTATATAATACGCAAATCCTTTTCGGTCCTGACGGCTCCATACTCGGACGGCACCGTAAGTTAATGCCAACCTTTAATGAGCGTCTTTACCATGGGCTGGGAGATGGCAGCGATCTAAGAGTGTATCAAACCGATATCGGACGAATCGGTATGCTTATTTGCTGGGAGCACCATACCATTTTGGTTAGAGCAGCCCAAATGTTGATGGGAGAAGAGTTCCATATCGCCAACTGGCCTGGAACTTGGACGTTCGGGCAAAAGACCGGCGATGGCAAGAGAAAAGGACGAATTTTCCACGCAACGACGGAACCAGGAGATCCATGCGATTTACAGTTTGCCATCAGAGAATACGCTTTTGAATCAGGAAGCTTTGTCATCAGCGTGGCTGGTTTGTTAAGAGAACAAGACTTTGAACCTCAATATAAGCATTTTATTGATAGCCCAGAAATGGATTTCAGCTGGGCGGTAGGCGGTGCCGCAATCGTTAACCCATTTGGTGAATACATCGCCGGACCAGTTTATAACGAGGATACGATTGTTTACGCGGATTGCCATGCGAATGAGATCAAGGCGGCGAAAGTGGTATTTGACGGATTGGGCCATTATTCGAGACCAGATGCGGTTCAACTATTGCTGCATGATCATGAACAAAGAAATCTTCTCCGCAGCTCAAAAGGACTTTCCTACCAAGATTTGAAAAATATTTCCGAAAGCACAGAAGTGCCGCTTGAAAAATTAGAAAAAGTTCTTGAAAAAGTGGAGACAAAATTGAGCCAAAAATAAAAACGCGAGCGATAGAATCCCTATCTTTCAGCTATGGAGATAAGAGCGAGCGTCGGACGGGAGAGGGTGTTTGCTCTCTCTCAAGTCCGACTTTTTTTACTGGATTTGTTAAATATATTGATCTAATTCTTTTTCTAGTGAATAAAACAAATATAAATTGAGAAAGAAAGCAGTCTTAGAATGCAAAATATTCATCAAATAAATAAATGGTTCTTTTTCAACTAAATTGCTGAATAGCTCATAACATTTTATAACCTAATATCTGGATCATGATTTGTATGGATGCTATCACTGTCCGAGTTCTTGAAATTTCAAGACATTCGGGAAGGTGACAGCTTTTTTGCGTTTTTTACGATTTCATTTGTTTCAATGTTTCTCTGATTCCTATCTCTAGGGAGTTAGCGGAACGGGACCGATTAATCTCTCGTATTTGCTGCCGTCTAATACAACGGGTTTTTCGTTCAAATACATCATTTCAGCATATTCTCTCATAAAGGGGTCAAATAAGCCGACTAATTGGATCATCCATTTATATATCGGCTTTACGCGGATTTCTTTTTTTAAATATTCTCCAGCGATCTTGGCAATTTCCTTTCCGGAAATTGTACCGGCTCCAGGAATGTTCCATGCCTGTCCAAAAGCTTCTTCTCTCAGAGACAGCTCTACTAATGCTTCGGCTCGATATTTTTATGTAGAAAAACTCTCTCTGAGAGGAATAAATTATGTGGAGATGAGTGTAGGGGTAAAATATTCTATAATAATTCAGATAATGAATCGAAATAATTTGAAAAAGTAAATCCAATAATGCGCTAATTTACAGTCAGGAAGAAGTCATGATTCGCTGAATCTCCCTATCCCGATCGGAGAATTGCAATGCAATATAGAAGGGGATGGGGGGATTAGTCCATAGCCATCAAGTTAAGAATTTGATCTTTTTTCAGCGCCAAAAACATGGTATCCTTTCTAACGAAAATCATCGTTGGAAAGGATTGTTTTTTGATGGCAAAAAAGATGAAGGCATGGATAAAAACGATTCGTCAACTCTTCTCCTCTGAAGAACTGACCCGTCTGGCACGGAAAGTCGGATTCATTCAGCGGCAGCGTTCATTAACAGCGGAAGCCTTTCTGACGCTATGTGCTTGGGGAGACGGATCGCTCGCCTGTCAGTCGCTTCAGCGGTTGTGTGCCGATTTGGCGCTCTGGCATGATTGCTCTCTCTCGAATGAAGGACTGAATCAGCGGTTTACGCCTCGTGCCGTGGCGTTTTTAAAAGAGGTCTTTTTTACTCTCCTGATGCATCAACGTCCGGCACTCTCTTCCATCACCGAGACGTATCGCGCTTGTTTCACCCGTCTGCGGATCTTAGACTCTACCAGTTTTTTACTCCCGGCCGACTATGGTGAGGACTATCAAGGTTCGGTTTCATCTGGCGCCAAAATCCAATTTGAGTATGAGCTGTTATCGGGCACCTGTCTTCAGCTGTGCGTCCAACAGGCCAATGATTCCGATGCCCGCTTTGCTTATCATACCCAGCACACGATTTTACCGAATGACCTTTGCATTCGGATCTGGGGTTTTTTTCACTCGCCACGCTGGCGGAGATCGATGCTCGAGGTGCTTATTATATTACCCGGTTGCGTTCCGATATCAAAGTCTATATCAAACAGGACGGGGAGTGGCACGAATGGGATTGGGAATCGATAGGAAATCGATTGGGCGAGGGAGAAGCCGTGGAAGTGGAACACGTGTATATCGGACACCAACGCCTGTATGTTCCGCGTCTGATTTTTCGCCGTCTCACGGCGGAAGAATGGGAAAAACGGCTGACGTATGTGCGGAAAAAGGAAAAAAAGAAAGGGAAGGCGCTGTCACGCCAAACCCTTGAACAAAAGAAATATCACATCTTACTGACCAATTTACCACAAGAATCGTTTGATGCGCAACAAGTTTATGAGCTGTATTCGCTGCGCTGGCAAGTGGAGCTGTTATTTAAGGGCTGGAAATCCTTATTTGACCTTGACCGTGTCAAAAAGATGAAGAAGGAACGATTCGAATGCCACTTATATGGGACATTGATTGCCATTTTAGTCACGCAGACTCTTCTGTTCCAAGCCCGAAGGTATTGGCATCAACGGGAGGGAATCGAGATCAGTGAATGGAAAGCGCTTAATATCCTCCAATCGTATTGGCATCGGTTTCTTTTGCATCCCCAAGCGATGGAAACCGCCCTTCCATCTCTCCTGTCTCTGTTAAGGAAACACGCGAGGAAAGACCGAAGGAAAGGAGAGGAAACGGTATCGGATCTTTTAAAGAAATTGGGGATATGGTAGTGTGGGTTATGGATATAAATGCCAAATAACCCTCTTCTTGAGGGGTATTTGGCATGCCCAGCATTTGGTTTTCTCTTCATCCTTTGATTGATTTTTCGAACATGCGTATCATCCTAAAAAATTTTATACAGCTAACTTGACGGGTATGGGGGATTAGTCCCCATAGCCATCAAGTTAAGAATTTGATCTTTTTTCAGCGCCAAAAACATGGTATCCTTTCTAACGAAAATCATCGTTGGAAAGGATTATTTTTTGATGGCAAAAAAGATGAAGGCATGGATAAAAACGATTCGTCAACTCTTCTCCTCTGAAGAACTGACCCGTCTGGCACGGAAAGTCGGATTCATTCAGCGGCAGCGTTCATTAACAGCGGAAGCCTTTCTGACGCTATGTGCTTGGGGAGACGGATCGCTCGCCTGTCAGTCGCTTCAGCGGTTGTGTGCCGATTTGGCGCTCTGGCATGATTGCTCTCTCTCGAATGAAGGACTGAATCAGCGGTTTACGCCTCGTGCCGAGGCGTTTTTAAAAGAGGTCTTTTTTACTCTCCTGATGCATCAACGTCCGGCACTCTCTTCCATCACCGAGACGTATCGCGCTTGTTTCACCCGTCTGCGGATCTTAGACTCTACCAGTTTTTTACTTCCGACCGACTATGGTGAGGACTATCAAGGTTCGGTTTCATCTGGCGCCAAAATCCAATTTGAGTATGAGCTGTTATCGGGCACCTGTCTTCAGCTGTGCGTCCAACAGGCCAATGATTCCGATGCCCGTTTTGCTTATCATACCCAGCACACGATTTTACCGAATGACCTTTGCATTCGGGATCTGGGGTTTTTTTCACTCGCCACGCTGGCGGAGATCGATGCTCGAGGTGCTTATTATATTACCCGGTTGCGTTCCGATATCAAAGTCTATATCAAACAGGACGGGGAGTGGCACGAATGGGATTGGGAATCGATAGGAAATCGATTGGGCGAGGGGGAAGCCGTGGAAGTGGAACACGTGTATATCGGACACCAACGCCTGTATGTTCCGCGTCTGATTTTTCGCCGTCTCACGGCGGAAGAATGGGAAAAACGGCTGGCGTACGTGCGGAAAAAGGAAAAAAGAAAGGGAAGGCGCTGTCACGCCAAACCCTTGAACAAAAGAAATATCACATCTTACTGACCAATTTACCACAAGAATCGTTTGATGCGCAACAAGTTTATGAGCTGTATTCGCTGCGCTGGCAAGTGGAGCTGTTATTTAAGGGCTGGAAATCCTTATTTGACCTTGACCGTGTCAAAAAGATGAAGAAGGAACGATTCGAATGCCACTTATATGGGACATTGATTGCCATTTTAGTCACGCAGACTCTTCTATTCCAAGCCCGAAGGTATTGGCATCAACGGGAGGGAATCGAGATCAGTGAATGGAAAGCGCTTAATATCCTCCAATCGTATTGGCATCGGTTTCTTTTGCATCCCCAAGCGATGGAAACCGCCCTTCCATCTCTCCTGTCTCTGTTAAGGAAACACGCGAGGAAAGACCGAAGGAAAGGAGAGGAAACGGTATCGGATCTTTTAAAGAAATTGGGGATATGGTAGTGTGGGTTATGGATATAAATGCCAAATAACCCTCTTCTTGAGGGCTATTTGGCATGCCCAGCATTTGGTTTTCTCTTCATCCTTTGATTGATTTTTCGAACATGCGTATCATCCTAAAAAATTTTATACCGCTAACTTGACGGGTATGGGGATTAGTCCCCTTCCTGCTTATTACTTGAATATTTTCGCTTTTTTTAATAAGGAGAAAAATCCTCGCTTATGGTTTTCTAAATCTTCTTCGACAGATTCATTTTCCGCTTTAAGAAAGGTTGTTTCATTTTTTAGAACCTTATCCTGCGTTTGGGAAGATGTTTTTGGAGGTTCGTCATGAAAGGTTGGTTCTGCTGACGGATGTGGAGGTGCTGCTTGAATTTCTTGGCTAGAAGAATCATTTGTTTCTATCTCTAGTGTTTCTTGCACATTCTCTACCATTATGGAAACAGCGGCGCTCTCTATTGGAGATGATACGTTTGTTTCGTCTAAACCCTCGCTTTCTGTTTCTGGATTTTCAGATTTTATCTCTTCAAAAATTTCGCGGTCGTAAATATTTTTGCTTTTTTCTTCTTGAGCAGCAGTGGGATTTTCATGTTCGATAAGAATTATATCATCATGAATCTCTTCTTCAGCCTGTTTGGACATAGCTGGATGTGTTATCCATTGCTCAGCTGCCTTTTCCTCTATATGTGTGATTGGCTCTTCCTCTGTTGCTGCTTTCAGTTTGGTAGTTGATTCAAGTATATCGTCACTAACTAATGTATGGGTAAGGCTTTGGATGTCTGAAAGATCATCTTGAGGGTCTGTGTCTAATAGTGTTGGTGTTACTGGATTGGGTGATTTATCATCATCCTCTCCCGACTGCTTATGTTGAAATGGTTGGCGAGTGCTTTGGAAAGGTTGTTCAACTCGTACATTTTTAATCTGGCTGGATTTCTGAGGATATACATTGGACGTTTGCGGATTCATTTGGTTTTGACCTTTCTTTTTAACCGGAGATACAACGATTGATTGCTGTGTTTCATCAATGAATTCCTGTAATTTTAGAAAGCTATTGGTAGGTGGTGATGTCGTGTTTCCTGTCTGTTTCTTTATAACAAGACTTTTTTGCGAAGGAGTTATTTCTTTTGGTTTCTCTTTAACAGGAGGAACTTCTTGTTGAGTTGCTAACAGTTGTACTAATTGTGACAACATTTCTTTCATTTCGTTCGTTTCTGAGTTGGGAGAATCCCCGTTTTTCTGTTCTACTATTTCTGTTAACTCGGAAAGCTGCTTCGATATTTTTTCTATCTCTGTCGCAAAATGAGATGTCTTTTCGAGAAGGGTTTCAATTTCAACATATTGATGTAAAATATGTTTTTGTAAAACCGCCATATCTTTTTGTTTTTCCGTGTCTAACTCTGATAACATTTCTTCGATTGTATGAAATTTTTTGGTTAATACACGGACTTCTTCTTTTAAATCTTCTGTTTCTTGTTTTTGTGTAAAGAAAACGTCTTTCAACTCTTCAAAATCCCTTAAAACCTTATCGATGTTTTCTTTCAAAAAATCATCATTTTTTTCCATCGTCTTGATCCTTTCTGTCCAAGATGCAAATGATTCTAATTGTGATTTGAATGAAAGATACTCATTCATAAGAGCGCGGTGGGAAGAGAGTTCTCTCTCCAATGCCTGTGTTTTTTCCCCCATGATCTCTTTTTCTTTTTCCAGTTCAGCTTGCCTTTGTTTATAGTTAGATAAGTCACTTAATAAGGATTGGATTTTTTCTTCATTTGCTTCTACTTTTTGCTGAAGAACGAGATTTTCATTTTTTAATTCTTGAATCTCATTATGCAATAAGCGATTTTCTTTTTTTGTTTCCTCCAACTCTGTGGATAAGCGGTCAATCTCATGATTTTGAGTGGAAATCGTTTCTTCATAATCATGGCATTTCTCTTTAAGCTGGGCGTTTTCGGTTGTTAACTGTTCCATTTGTTCTTGGAGATGGTTCCGTTGTTGATCAGATTGAAACGAAGCAAGCAAGGTTTTGTATTTTTCCAGTTCTGATTTGAGGTGGATAATTTTTTGTTCCAATTGGATGCTTTTATGTTCTTCGTTCACGACCTCACCACCTTTTTTGGCGATTTTTCACATAGGAAATGCCCATTTCTTTACAATTGTATGCAAGAGCCTAATAAAGGTTGACATGGAAAACCATTTGCGCATATTAGGAAATTTAGGCATTGATACTGTCACTCATGATGGCGAATTACATAGTATAGAGT
The DNA here is from genome assembly GCF_027942335.1 of Geobacillus sp. CX412. Classification (NCBI taxonomy): domain Bacteria; kingdom Bacillati; phylum Bacillota; class Bacilli; order Caryophanales; family Anoxybacillaceae; genus Geobacillus; species Geobacillus sp. CX412. Next base: position 1,952,860 of record NZ_CP103461.1, on the reverse strand, counting down.
AGCCTGAAAAAATCATGAAAGGAAGGTTGCTCGATGGCAATTAACTTAGAGCAGTTTGCCCAAGAATTTCGCCCTGAGTGTATTCAAGTATGTAAAGTATATGACTGGACAACAAACGTTGTGGCGATCACACGAGATATCACATTTACTTTCCCTACAGGTTCTCTTGCTGGTTTAACAAATCTTACAGCTGATTGTTCACTGACGCTTTTAGAATGTACGGAAGAGGGTCGCCGTGATATTGAATGTATGGTAGGAGATGAAACAGTCGAACTTCAAGCCGTTACATTAACCAAAACGATTTCCGTTACTTTAGAAGTGACAGGAACAAACGCAGCTGGCGCACAAGTGACTGTAACCAGCAACCCAGTAACGATTACAATAACTGAAGAAGTGATTCTTTGCGCACCAGAAGGCACAACCGTATGTTGTACATCTACATCAGATACTTTCAACGGCTGCCGAGTGATTTCATTTACACCGCCAGCAGCAGGTGTGGATACGATTACTGCGACAATTTTTGCGAGAGTTTGTCAAAATATTGTCGTCACATTTGAAGTCATTTTAGAAGTGTTTGCGAAGTTTTGCCAACCTCGTCCGCAAATTATTTGTGAGGACGAATGTCCAGTCGATGTATTTCCACCGCAATGTCCAACTATCTTTCCGCTTAACCACGAATAATTTTGCAAAAGAGGAGAGTTCCAAACTCCTCACCATTTGGAAAAAGAGGGGATTTCCTCCTCTTTTTTTCATACATATAACATGGAAAGAAATCTTTATTTCGCAAGGAGGAGGAAAATGAGCGATCTGCTTTTGGACGTGGAAAAAAAAGTTCATGCGCTGGAACGGGACATTCAGGCAGTCAAGCAAACATTGAACGAAATAAAAAAAGCAAAAGAACAGGGGAAAGGGATTGATCAAATAAGTATCATTCCCTATTTCACGTATTCGCTATTATTGCCGAAAACGGAAGAGCAAAAGGGAACTGTCATCGGAAACTTTGTCATTTACAATACCGGTTCGGTTCCGCTCGAAAACCCAATTATATGTCTGAAAGTGATGCCAAAAGAACGTGCCATATTGTCCGCTAAGCTTGGAGAGGATGTCCAATATGACCGCCGTTTGAATCCATTAGTGATGGAACCGTGGCAATATATTGATGAAGAGGCGAATAAAATCGTGGAGGAAAAAGGAGAATTTTGGCTAAAGCCTGTCCACATTTCAAAGATCGAAGATGGACAGAAATTATCTTTTTCCAATTTCCAGCTAAAGTTTGATATCGGTGAAGAACAAACGACTTATAAAGTGGAAGGGTTTTTTTATTGCAAACAACTTCCAAATGGCGTTCGGGCTTTGAACAATATTGTCATTCATGCGTAGCAAAAATGATTTGACCGAAATTGGAATGTTCATAGAAAAATGAAGACGAGAGAAGTGAAATGGATTTGCTAGCAACGTTAGTGAATGGAAAATGATATGTTTTCCATTAGATAAGGAAGGCTGACTCAATATCTACTTTGTCCTGTTTGAGTCAGCCATTGTTTATTTATGCTTCTCGAACGACAAGAGCGTTTAATGCGCGAGTTTCTGCACTAAAAGTAATGCCAGCTATAGTTGGAACGTTTATAACGACACGGTAAGTGTGTGTTCCGACGCCTGGTACGTCTACCCAAGTAAGGTTCGGATATAAAGTAACCGTAGCAGCACCAGTTATTTGAGTGTCTATATCAAGCTGAGCCAAATCCGCGAACGCTCCTCCGTTTGTAGAGCGCTGTAGAATATAAGTTGCACCTGTTACGTTAGTTGTTTCTGCGTTAGCGGATGTAATTGCTAATTCAACGATCGAATCTAATTTTACCTCATCTCCGCTAAGGGTAACGATTGGCCCAAGAGTAAGCACTACATTTGGATTAGTAGCAGCTGTTAGCGCTTGAGGGGTTAATGATTGTGTAAAAAACAATTGCGGAAATAAGCCTCCATTACATAAGCAAGCCATTATGCATCTCTTCCTTTCAGATGGTTTTATGCTTTCGCACCTATTGTATTAAATGAAAAAAATAGAAAAATGTTTCGGACGAATAACTATTTCTTTCACCTGTTTTGATAAATAGGAGAGTAACCAGAAATTTAGTTAAAAAAAGTGGACACACCAAAAGAAACGTTATTATAAAACAAATTGCATGGAGGGAGCGCCAACGTGGGAAAACGTATTGATAAAGAACGGAAATTTTATGCAGTCAAACTTTTCGTGGAAAGAGGAAATACCGCCGCTGAAAAGGCTCGACCATTGATTGATCACCGATCTTTCCTTCAGAGAAGCCCTATTTATCTTACATTTAAACAAAATTCTTGACGGTACTATAGTTTTTGTTTATATATTGTCATAAAATTATAACAATTCAGTTTCCATGAGCGTTTTTATCGTTTTTTATAACCGGAATATGATAAGTTATAATTAATCACTTGTTAGGGGGAAGCAAAATGAAGTTTTTGTATATTCTTTTAGCCTTGTTGGGCGGGATGATGGCGGGGATTCAGGCGCCTATAAACGGAAGCCTCGGCAAAAAAATTGGCAGTGTTGAAGGAGCGTTTACTTCCTTTTTTATTGGAACGCTGTTTTTAACATTTTTCGTCTTGTTTTTTGGAAAAGGGCAGATCGCTCATTTGTTTCAAGTGCCTAAATGGAATTTGCTTGGTGGTTTGTTAGGGGCCCTTTTTGTGACGATTGTCATTCTTTGTGTACCGAATGTAGGGGTGGCCTTAACGATTTTTGCGGCAATCGTTGGCCAAATGGTCATCAGCATTATCATTGACCATTTTGGTTTGTTCGGTGTGGAAAAAATTCCGATGAATGCAAGCCGCTTGCTTGGCCTAGGGCTAATGTTGGCGGCTCTGTTCTTCATTTATCGGGGCAGTGTTTCATCATAGAACGCATGCCTGTCGTGTTCAAATAAGTTCAATTGTTTGATTTTCTATAAATAAAATGTAATAATTTTTGTTACAGAAGGCGTGTTCCCAATTGCGTGTCTTTTTTAAAAGATATTATAACACTTTAAGTGGTGGTGAATTCAATGGATAAAATAAGTAATTCGCCAGTAGAAGTAGGGGATTGGGTAAAAGGGAAAACAAAAAATGGAGAATTGATATACGGTTATATTGAAGCAGTAAATTCATTACAAGGAACTGTCAAAATAAAGGTGATGGATTGTGATAATGAGCAAATCATTGGAAAAACCGTTGAAACATTAAAACACTGGGTGAAAAAACTGCCGATGTCGACCTTTGATGGTGAGGAACCGATTAAGGCATTAATTGATTTGGCTTTATTAACTAAGGATGAAAGCTGGTTTATGGAGCTGTCCGCCAAATTAAAATCAATAAGACAAGTTGCAAAAGAAAGTGAAATGCAAAATGCCTCTCACCCCTCTTTTCAAAATAGATTGGGAACATACGGCACGAGAGATTGAAGGATGAAAATACTCTAGGGCACACCAAGAGCGACAAGCGTAAACAGGTTGAAAGAATGGAAGAAGATCGGTTAACAAAGAAAAAAAACGCCTCATCTGTTTCGTTTTTGACGATCCATCTCGGTGGAAACTCACAGTTTGCGCGAGGCAAGAAGGAGTCCGCCAATGGTTCAAAGCAGAGAAATCTCGTGGATAATGAAGGTGCTCTTGCATGAGAAATCTCTCTTCATGATGTAGGATGACATTGTTATTTTGGCGAGATTTCTTGTGCAAGAGCTATTTTACGCTTATATAGCGCTATGAATAGATAGCCTAAATTTCCCATAATATTTTAAGAGATTAACTTCACTTGCCTAAAGAAGCATTCCGTGACATGGAACAGCGTCTCGAAGCACATCCGCACTGGACAGACTTGCAATTGCTTCCGTAAAATATCATATTGAAATGAAGGAGGGGCTGAATCCCAGAGTTTGGGATCAGCCCCTTCATCATTGTTTGGAGCAAACCTTCACGATCGCTTTGGTGCGAGGGCGGTTGATTCCCTTTTAATTAGTTTAGAGGAGAGCAGGATTTCTTGGAATGGTTCATTTTTGTTTTCCATTCTCCAGAAAAGCAGTTCGACCGCTCTTCTCCCGTAAAGTTCCAAGTCAATGTCAACCGTCGTCGTTTTCGGTGTAGAGATTTTCGATAATTGACCATTATCGTAGCTGCATATGGATGCTTGATCAGGAACTTGAATGCCTTGCTGCCTTAAGCATGAGTTGACTAAAAATCCTAATGCATCATTGACACAAAACCAAGCAGTCGGTTGCCGCTCTAATTGCTTAATGTACTGAAGTATCAATTCTTCTTTTTCTTCCGCATTTTTGAAAATAAACTCTTCATTTGGTTCAATGCCATATTCCCGCAATGCGAGCAAATATCCTTCATAGCGTTCTTCATAGCTAGGAGAATATTCTACATTGCCGACAAAAGCAATGTCGTGATGATTTAATTCAATTAAATGCTGTACGGCCAAGTAAGCGCCAAAGCGATTATTCGTTAATACGGCATCCGCGTGGATATTAGGATGATGATGGTCAACAAGAATGGTTGGAATGCCGGTTGAAATCACTTTATTAATGTATTCCGTACTGATGTGAGAAAGAATTAAGATTCCGTCTACCATCTTATTTTCGATAAATGAAGGCAAAATAAGCTTTTCTTTTTGTTCTTGATTAACCGATTGGATGTGTAAGTTCATGCCTCGTTTTACGACTTCTTTTTCGATGCTCAAGTAAATTTCGCCAAAAAAATTTTTTAAGGAAAATGTTAAATCCGAAGCGATTAATCCGATGTTCCCCGTTCTTCCTTGTTTCTTTTTCTTGCGCGCTCCTGGATATTGATACCCCATTTCTTCGGCCACACGTTTAATTCGCTCGCGAGTTTCTTCGCTCACCCCTTCTTTTCCTCTTAAAGCTTGGGATACCGAGTTTTTTGATATATTTAATCGATCGGCAATATCTTGCATTGTTACTTTCTTTTTCATATTCCACACCCATTATTCATTTTTAGGAAAGCATTAAAATATCAAACATTTGTATCACAAAAACAAGTCATATGAATAAGTTGGCATGATTACAATTGTATAAAATCTAATGAATGAAATACTGTGATTGATGATGCCATAAAATCTGGGGAAGAGTGACAATTAATATTGTAATATGAAATGAACAGAATTGGAATGATAATGGACTTGTTAAATTTTTTAGGTAAAGTCCTTTTTATTCAGTAGAGTACAAATTTCATTACATTATTTTTTCATTTTAAAAACAGAAAATCAAGGTCTTTTTTTAATGTTACAAAATTAAATAATGTATGTAATTTTTGGTTAACATAAGCTTTTTACATATGAGAAAAAGCTTTTAATGAAAAATTCCTCTTCATTATTTTCTATGATTCCTATTCAATCCTAGGATGATGATAGCTGGAGGGAAATACCCATCAGATGAATTTTTTCTTTCACTTACAAAGCATTACATCCAAGCATTATTTCTGGAGTTGTAAGTGTTTTTTTCTAAATTATAAATGTGATGATGAACCTAACAAATCTATTGACTATAAAAATAAAAGATGGAATAATTTACTTGTAAAGATTACAAATCGATAATTAAAAAATGATATGTAACGTTACAAATATATTTGGTTTTTACATAAATAATCTTAAAATGTTTTCGCTGGGATGTACATCTAATCAGGGCTTTCTGACATTATTGGAAATACATTAAAAAGATAAAGCCGCAATCTTTTCTAAGTAACTGATGAGGTAATTAGCTTTCGTTCCATTATTCTAGTGAAAAAAGAGGGAATTATTATGGAATACATATTAGAAGTTGGAGGAGATTTACTGTGAAAGTCAAGCGGTTTCCGGAAAATCCGTTAATTACTCCTGGCGATGTAAAACCATTCCATCAAGATCATGAAGTGATAGGAGTTTTTAACGCTGGTGTCGCTCAATACAATGGTGAAATTTTGTTATTGCTTCGTGTAGCTGAACGTCCCATTAGTGAAGATCCGAATATTGTCAGAACGTCTGTTATTGATTTTTCAAGAGGAGAAGGAAAGCTGAAAATTATTGATTTACATAAAGATGATTCGAGATTTGATTTTTCTGATCCGCGAGTCATTTTTTACAACGATTCTAATCGAAGAGTCGCGTATCTTACGTCTATATCTTATATTCGTATTGCACGCAGCAAAGATGGACGCAACTTCACCATTGATGAGAAACCTTTTATTTATCCCGAAACGAAACGTGAAGCATGGGGGGTTGAAGACCCGCGCGTAACTCAAATCGATGATACTTATTATATTCAATATAGTGCAGCATCAGCAGAAGGCATTAGTGTAGGACTTATATCAACAAAAGATTTTGTGACTTACGAACGCCTTGGTTTAATTTTTCCTCCTGAAAATAAAGATGTGGCAATTTTCCCTGAAAAAATTAATGGAAAATACTATGCGTTACATCGACCTGTGCCAAAAGGAGTTGGCAGGCCTGAAATTTGGATTGCAGAATCAGATAACCTTCGTTATTGGGGGAATCATCAATATTTGTTAGGCCTTAGTGAAAAGGGGTGGGAAAGCGGGCGAATTGGCGGAGGTGCTGTTCCGTTTAAAACGGATAAAGGCTGGTTAGAAATTTATCATGCTGCTGATAAAAATGATCGCTACTGCTTAGGAGCCGTTCTTTTGGATCTCAATAACCCCGCCAAAATTCTGGCCAAAACGGAAGAGCCTATTTTAGAACCTGAGGAAGATTATGAAAAAAGCGGCTTCTTCGGTAATGTTGTTTTTACTTGTGGTTTAGTTGTAGAAGGAGATACCGTTAGAATCTACTATGGCGCGGCTGATGAATCTATTGCCGGCGCGGAACTTAGTCTGCAGGAAATCATGTCAAAATTAAAGTATTTATAAATTAATGTGGGAGGGAGTAAACATGAAAAAGAAAGGTTTTGCGAAACTCATCGCCTTATTGCTGGCAGCCGTTCTTATTGTTACTGGCTGTCAAGGGCAAAATGGGAATCAAGAGAAAAACGCAAAAGATGATGAAGCTGGCAAAGTTGTTCAATTTGAGTTCTGGGCTGCGCCAAACCCTACACAACAAGCTTTCTGGAAAAAGATGGCCGAGGCTTATATGAAAGAAATAAAAACGTTAAAATTAAGGTTACGCCAATGCCGGAAGCCTACTTCTGAAGCAGGGATTCAATCAGCGATTGCATCAGGGAAAGCGCCTGCGGTCTCTGAAAACATTTCCCGCGGTTTTGCAGCTCAGCTAGCGGCGAGCCGTGCGATTGTGCCATTGGATGAATTTGAAGGTTTTGATGAGTTAATTGATAAACGTCAAATGAAGGAAACCATTTCAAGCTGGAAGTTTGCAGACAACCATCAATATGTTTTGCCGATTTATTCTAATGCCATGTTGTTTGGTTGGAGAATCGATATTCTAAAAGAACTTGGATACGATGCACCGCCAAAAACATATAGTGAAGTCATTGAAGTTGGCAAGAAATTGAAAGAAAAATATCCTGATAAGTTTCTTTGGGCGAGAGCTGATTTAGTAAAACCGACATGGTGGGCAAGATGGTTTGACTTCTTTATGTTGTACAATGCAGCATCGAATGGAAATAACTTTATTAAAGGAAACAAATTTATTGCGGATGACGAAGCCGGTGTAAAAACACTCCAATTCTTTAATGATTTAAGCAAGAATAAATTGCTTTTGACTCGAGAAGCGACTGACCCGTTTGAAACAGGTACATCCATTATGGTGGATCTTGGGCCATGGACATTCCCATACTGGGCTGAGAAATTCCCGGAAATGAAGTTCAATGAAACTTATGTATTATCGTTGCCGCCTGTGCCTGACGGCGTAGATCCAGCAAATTCTAAAACATTTGCAGATACAAAAGGCCTTGTCATCTATGCTTCTGCAAGCAAAGAACAACAACAAGCAGCTTTTGACTTTATTAAATGGGTATTTTCAGATGCGAAAAATGATTTAGCTTGGTTCAAACAAACAAACTTGCCACCTGCACGTGATGATTTATCAACTAATGAAGCTTTTGCATCCTATCTTGAAGAAAACCCTCAATTAAAACAGTATGCGGAAAACATTCCAAACGCAATTCCACCTGTGGATAACGAAAAAACGGTAGAAATTCAAGAATTGATTGGTAAAGAGGCCTTAAATCCTGTTGTCAAAGGCCAAAAAGATCCTGAAACAGCTTGGAAAGATATGAAAAAGGCTGTTAACGGGGTGTTAAAGTAAATGAATAAAAAGACAACATGGTTGGGGTGGCTTTTTGCCAGCCCCTACCTTATCTATACACTCATATTCTTTCTGTTTCCGTTGCTATGGGCTGTTTATTTAGCTTTTACAAATTGGAACATCATTGCTCCTGATTATGAAATGGTCGGATTTCAAAATTTTATCGAAGCTTTTTTTAGCAAAAGCGTACGGGCCGCATTTTTGGTAACTTATAAATTTATGCTCATGTTTGTTCCCATCGTTATTGCGGGTTCACTCCTTTTAGCTTTAATTATTCATTCTTTGCCTAGACTTAAAGGGTTGTTTGCTGTAGGATATTTCCTACCTTACTTGGCATCAGGAGTGGCTTCTTCCATTGTTGTCAATGGGGTGTTATCTTATAACAGTCCATTAAACGTTTTTTTTCGTAAGCATTTAGGTTTAGATATTGATTGGTTAGGTTCTCCAATTTTAGCGCCACTAATCATTGCCCTTATGATGGCGTGGAAATTTGTGGGTTATTATGCGCTGCTGTTTTTATCAGGTTTAGAAAGTATACCTAAAGAAATCTATGAAGCAGCCGAAATGGATGGTGCTGTTGGTTGGAAAAGATTTTGGTACGTCACTATACCGATGTTGCATCCAGCGTTTTATACTGTCACCATTTTAGCAGTAGGTCTAATGTTTGGGATTTTTACTGAACCGTATGTATTAACTGGTGGAGGGCCAGATTATTCCACGCATACATGGCAGTTAGAAATTTATAACCAGGCATTTGAAAGATTAAATGCAGGATATGGAACGGCAATAGCAATCATAAACTCTGTTGTCACATTCGTTTCTATTCTAGTGTTTCGAAAGCTTTTGGAAAAGTGGGGTGCCAGACATGGTTGGGAGTAAGAAATTAAAGACCACGCTGTTGTATATTTTGGCTTTTGTTATCCTTATCATCATGGTGTTTCCTTATTTATATATGGTCTTAAATTCTCTGGCCCCATGGGATCAAGTGGACCGTAAAATGATTCCAACTAAGTTGACCTTGCGTTCATATGAGTGGTTATTTACTGGTGGGGATGATGTTGTTCCTAGACCGTGGCTCCGAGCCTTTTTTAACAGCTTTGTTGTGACTTTATCTTCCACTTTGCTAATGATGGTGACAGCGATCCTAGTAGGATACGCTTTAGCTAAATTAAAGTTTAAAGGCAGCCGTTTGATCAACAATATTATTTTGTTTCAAATGTTTTATCCAGCGGTTATCCTATTAATTCCACTTTTTTTAATCATCCGCTACTTTGGGATGTACGACACCTATTGGGCTATGATTTTGCCAAAGGCCGTTAATTTGTGGGCGATATTTATGTACACTAACTTTTTCCGCAGTATACCCGATGAATTAATTGAAGCTGCCAAAATGGATGGAGCAGGACAATTAACCATTATTGCTAGAATTGTCTTGCCAATGTCTAAGTCGATTACAACCATTATATTCCTATTCCTTTTTATGGAAAGATGGGTAGAACTTTTATGGGATATGCTGGTGGTTAACAGTGAAAATATGTTAACGTTAAACGTATTGCTAGCTCAAATGTTTGGTCCATATGGAGCGTTTCCAGGACCGATGTATGCGGCTTCGGTATTACTGACATTGCCAATTCTCGTCCTATTCATTATCTTTAGCAAAAACTTTAAAGAGGGAATGCAGTTTGTATTGAAGTGAAGGTTTGTTGGAAAAATATAACTGATGCCGAAAAAAGTTTTTTATAGAGACCGCCTGTGAACGATATGAAACAAGGTTTGGTCTCTTTTTCTTTACAGGAAGGAGGAATGAAGAATGTTAATCAATAAAAATTGGAAGATACAGCATTTTGATGTAGGACAGGTAAGGGATTTAACGATTGCAGATCCAAACTATATTGATCACTTTTGGATACCAGCAAAGGTGCCAGGAGATGTACATTCGATTTTACGGGAAAAGAAATTGATTGATGATCCCTTTTTCGGCTACAATGATTTGAAATCGAAATGGGTGGAAGAAAAGGTTTGGTGGTATCGTACGGAATTTACATTTGATAAAAACAATCTAGACAAAGATGAACGGTTAGAGTTGATTTTTGAAGGCTTAGATACCTTTGCGACTGTTTATTTAAACGGAGTGGAATTAGGGACTACGGAAAATATGTTCATTTCTCATGCTTTTGATGTTACTAGAGAAATAGTGGATGGAAGAAATGTTTTGGCAGTGAAATTTAATCCCGTTTCCTATCAGTTAAAGGAGAAAGAGAAAAATTATTGGGCTGGATTTGGAAAAGATCGCATATGGGCGCGCAAGGCTCAATATCATTTTGGCTGGGACTGGGGTCCGCAAATTCTAACAGTAGGAATTTGGAAAGAGGTGCGTTTAGAAAAAAGAAAAATTGCCAAAATCGAAAGTGTTTACGCAAGAACACTTGACTTGAAAGATTCTCGGGCCATTGTTCAAATCGATATTTACACCAAAAACTTTGTTAAGGGAAAAAGTTTACAGGCAGAAGTGACGTTAAAAGATCGAGAACAACAATTTTTCCAAACCGTAAATATTGATCAAAATCGAGCAACACTCACTTTCAACATCGACAATCCAAATCTTTGGTGGACGCATGATTTAGGAGAACCGAATCTTTATCAATTATCCGTCGTTTTAAAATGGGAAGGGGAAGTTCTAGACACATATCAAACAGAAATTGGGATTCGTACGGTGGAAGTAATGAAAAGAGATCGCGAAGGGAATCCGCGGTTTACCTTTGTTTTAAATGGTGTAGAGATATTTGCGAAAGGAGCCAACTGGATTCCTATTGACAGCTTTTTAGGATCTGTACCGGAATCACGCTATCGTCATCTTATTCAGCTTGCGAAAGAAGCGAATATGAATATGCTGCGTGTATGGGGCGGTGGGATTTATGAAAAAGACATTTTCTATCAAGAATGCAATCGCCAAGGTATTTTAGTTTGGCAGGACTTTATGTTTGCCTGTGCGTTATACCCGGATTACAACCGCGATTATATGGAAAACGTCCGCGAAGAAGTGATTTCGGTGATTAAGCGGCTTCGCAATCATCCTTGCATCGCTTTATGGTGCGGAAATAACGAAAACGATTGGTTATATGAAGTGGAGCATGCCGCTGGAAAAATTCACACTCCTTTTTATGGAGAAAAAATATATCATGAGTTAATTCCTGAACTACTGGAAGAATTAGATCCTTCCCGTCCATATTGGCCAAGTTCGCCATATGGCGGCAATGATCACAACTCACAAGAGGAAGGCGACCGGCATAATTGGCAAGTTTGGCACGGGAATATGGAACCTCGAAAATTCGGTCAGAATTTAGGACAAAACATCAGTGTGGAGGGGGTTTCGTTTCGAAATTATAAAAAAGATCGCACCCGGTTTTGCAGCGAGTTTGGCATGCATGCTTCTGCCAATCGTTATACGCTGGAAAAAAATCTGCCTGACGGAACTTTTTCTTGGGGCAGCGATGAATTGGCATATCGCAATAAAGATTTTCATCATGAAAAAGGGCTCTTATTAATGGAAGGGTATACCGGCATTCCAAAAAATGTTGAGGAATACATGAATTATTCGATGCTCACACAGGCTGAAGGTTTAAAGTATGGAATGGAACATTACCGCCGCAATAAACCGCAAACAAGCGGGGCTTTAATCTGGCAATTGAATGATTGCTGGCCTGGCACGAGTTGGTCGATGATCGATTATTACTTGTTGCCAAAGGCTTCATATTATTATAGTAAAAAATTTAATGCCCCTCTTTTATATACGCTTGAACATGACCCTGGCGATGATTTACATCTATGGGTTGTGAATGACCGATTAGAAGATGTGAAAGATACGTTGGTATTCGAAGTGTTCCGATTTAATGGCGAGTTAGTGTATTCGAAAGAATTTTTGATCCATGTGAAAGGAAATGCTTCGGTTCAAATTGCTTCCTTAACAGAAGCGGAGGTTTTACAAGGCAATCCTGCTGAACAAGTTGTCGTCCGCTTAAAATCGTTGAATAAAAAAGCAGAGGAAAACTATTATTACCTAAGAAATCATAAAGATCTTCAGCTGCCTAAGGCGAAATTGCAAGTAAAAGTGATGCCGGAAAAACAAGAAGTAGAAATTTGGACAGATTGTTTTGCGCGTTTTGTTAAACTGGAACTTCCAGCAGAAAAAATTATTTTTTCGGATAACTTCTTCGACCTACTTCCATCGGAGCGAAAGATCATCAAGATTAGACATTTAGATGGCAAGACCATTTCTTTAGACGGTTTAAGCGTATCAGCCATCAACGGCAGTGCTTGATCGGATGATTTTTTATCTAAAAAAGTATGATGGAGGGAAAATCATGAAAGCGGCGGTTTTATTAAAAAAGGGGAAAATCGAAATACAACACTCATCCAATGGCCATTTCCTTGATTGAAAAAGGAAAAGTGAAAGTACAACCTTTAATTAGCCATTATTTTACTTTGCAAGACATTCCGAAGATTATGCCGAAATATGGAGAATTAAAAGTAACAAAAGGGATATTGAAGTTTGAATAGGGGAATAAGCATTGCTAGTCCCCTTTCTCTTTTAAAAACTATGGTGTAAATTCCCGTGATTTGATATATCTTTCTGATTCATGTGGCATCCATCGTGAACAAATAAGCGCCCTTAGCTTGACTGAAAAGCTAAGGGCGCTTGGCATGAAGAGATCAGCTGACAACAAACTCAAAACTTCCGAATATTTTTACTTCTTTTCCGATAAGAAATCCTCCTGTTTCAAGGGCCGCGTTCCATGTTAAGCCATAATCTTCGCGATTAATTTTTCCTTCTACGTCAAAGCCGGCTACGATGCTTCCGGTTATCGGATTTTTGGATTGTCCGTTAAATTCGACTTTGAACGTCTCTGTTTTTGTAACATCTTTAATCGTTAATTGACCTGTTACTTCATATTCATCATCTGAAACCTTTTTAACAGAATCGCTGATAAACGTGATGGTTGGATAATGTTCTACATCGAAAAAGTCGGCTGAGCGAAGGTGGTTGTCTCTGTCTTCGTTTTTTGTATCAATGGAAGCTGCTTGGATGGTCACTTTCACTTTGGAAGATTCCAGCTGATTGACGTCGCCTTCCACTTCAATATCAAATTCGTTGAACTCTCCTTTTGCCTTAGCAATCATCATATGTTTTACTTGAAAAGATATGGAACTATGAATTTTGTCTAATTGAAAATTTGTCATGGTTCCTTTTTCCTCCTTTTGTTTTGGTTATAATAATCATATCTAAAAAATATCTTGAATTCAAATATTTTTATTTAAATTTAAAAAATTTTAAAAATAAGTTAATATTTCTCAATCAATGAGCGGATGAATACATGAATATGTGCATCCATCTCTCTTAATCCAAAAAGCCGCATCTAACGGTTTTTTCTAAGTATAATACCAACATATGCGCTGCTTTCACTTGATAATGGATGCATGATAACATTAGATTAAGTGTGAAAGCGGACAGAGAGGAAGAGGAATCATGATGAAGCAGTTAAGCATTTTAGCGAAAATCGAAAATCAAATGGAACGGTTTTCACCAGCTGAAAAAAAGATTGCTACGTATATTATGGAACATGCGGAGCTTGTGCCAAATATGACGACGAAGGAACTGTCGAAAAACGCAGGATCTAGTGAGGCGAGTGTCGTTCGCTTTTGCAAAACGATCGGCATTGGCAGCTTTACCGCGTTAAAATTGGCGCTTGTCCGTGAATTGACGATTGCCGATATGAACATTAACGATTTTTCGATTATTGAAAAACAAGATGCTCCGTATGATTTATTTAATAAAGTGACCTATGTCAACAAAGCGGCGATCGAAGCGACAACGACGACGATTGATAAACGGGAATTGGAAAAAGCAGCGGAAGTGATTGCCAATGCGAAAAAAATTTTATTTTACGGAGTCGGAGGATCAGCTTCTTCGGCGATGGATGCATGCTATAAATTTACAAAGCTAGGCTATGTGTCGATGATGTCTCCTGATTTTCATACGATGCTTCCGCTTGCGGCAAACTTAGAGAAACATGATGTATTTGTCGCGGTTTCCACATCGGGAAGAACAAAGGATGTGTTGGAAATTGCCCGGTTTGCGAAAAAACAAGGCGCCACGGTGATTGCGATTACAAAACTCGATCCATCTTCGCCATTGTATAAGGAAGCAGATATCAAACTATGTCTTCCAGATGTCGAGCAAGATCATCGGATCGGAAGTATGGCATCGCGAATGACGCAGCTGAATATCATTGATGCGCTTTATTTAATTACGTTCCATCAAGTGGGAAGCCGTGTGCTGGAAAAATTTCATGAAACGAGAGAAGAAGTAGTCCGGTTGCGGAGATAAGTATTTATGGAAGCGAGCAGTCAATGCTTGCTTTTCTCTTTTTATGGAGATTTTTTGAAAATGGAAGAATAAAATTGATATTTTATTTCATATATATATAATTAAAATAAGAAATAAAATTTCAAATCTATAAGAAGGTGACAAGATTGCTAGAACGTTTAACAACCGAACAACGAAACAACAAAACGCAGAATTTAGATGAAATGACGACGAAAGAAATTTTGCAGGTGATGAACGAAGAAGACCAAACAGTGGCCATTGCTGTTTCGAAAGAATTAGAACACATCGAAAGGCTTGTGCAAAAAGTGATTGCGTCTTTCCGGCAAGGCGGTCGGCTCATTTATATGGGAGCTGGTACAAGCGGTCGGCTTGGAATTTTAGATGCGGTGGAGTGTCCGCCGACATTTGGGACGGAAAAGGAGATGGTGCAAGGATTAATTGCAGGTGGTTTGGAAGCGTTTACAAATGCAGTGGAAGGAGCGGAAGATAACGAAGAACTTGCAGTAAAAGATTTACAGTCAA
Organism: Geobacillus sp. CX412; assembly: GCF_027942335.1. Taxonomy (NCBI): domain Bacteria; kingdom Bacillati; phylum Bacillota; class Bacilli; order Caryophanales; family Anoxybacillaceae; genus Geobacillus; species Geobacillus sp. CX412. The sequence continues at coordinate 1,937,676 of NZ_CP103461.1, read as the reverse complement.
TTGGACTGACGGCAAAAGATACGGTTATTGGCATTGCGGCGAGCGGACGAACGCCGTATGTGATCAGTGGGCTCCGATACGCAAAGCAAATCGGTGCCACAACCGGGAGCATTGCCTGCAATAAAGGAGCGGAAATTAGCAAATACGCTGATGTCAGCGTTGAAGTGGAAACAGGCCCGGAAATCTTAACAGGATCCACTCGCTTAAAAGCAGGAACAGCACAAAAGATGGTATTAAATATGATTTCCACCGCTTCCATGATTGGAATCGGAAAAGTATATAAGAATTTAATGGTCGATGTGCAGGCGACAAACTTTAAACTAAAAGAACGAGCTAAACGAATTATTATGGAGGCAACCGATGTAGATGATAAGACGGCGGCGCGTTATTACGAAGCGGCGCGGGGACATGTGAAAACGGCGATTGTCATGATTTTATTGCAATGCAGCTATGAAGAAGCGACAGAGCGTCTGCAAAAAGCGAATGGATTTGTTCGCCAGGCGCTTCAATAAAAAAAATATGTGAATAAGGGGAGAGGTTGAAATGAAAAGGGAACAACAAATGGCCGTTGAAATATTGGAACGGCTTGGAGGGAAAGAAAACATTACACGTATTGCTCATTGTATGACGAGGGTGAGAGTGTCATTGCGCGATCATCAAAAAGCCGATATCGCAGGTCTTAAAAATATTGAAGGTGTCATGGGCGTTATTGAAGATGAAACATTGCAAATCGTTGTCGGCCCTGGAGTCGTTAACAAGGTAGCTGCTTCGCTTTGCGAATTAACAGGGTTACAACTTGGAGAAGTGATGGAAGATATTGCAGCACAGAAAAAAGCCGAGATTCAACAACGCAACCAAACGCCATTTAAACGATTGCTGCGCAAAATCGGAAGCATTTTTATCCCGCTTATTCCAGGTCTTGTCGCATCGGGAATCATTAACGGAATCGCTAACTTTGCGAAAAACGCCGGGGTCGATCCAACAGAAACATGGCTGCAGCTATTATTGCTCATTGGCGGCGGCATTTTCGCTTCGCTCGGCGTTTTAGTCGGATACAATACGGCAAAAGAGTTTGGCGGTACACCTGTGTTGGGAGCGATTGCTGGAATTTTAGTATTTAACCCGGCGCTTGCCGATATTAAACTGTTCGGGGAAGCGTTGACGCCGGGACGGGGCGGATTGTTTGCGGTGATGTTGGCCGCATGGCTTATGGCGGTCATGGAAAAGCGTGTCCGCAAATTCGTTCCAAATGCGATTGATATTATTGTGACGCCGCTTTTAACCGTGTTAATGGTATGTTTATTTACGCTCATCGCCGTTCAGCCGCTTGCCGGATGGTTATCTTTAGGTATCACAAGCGGAATCAAAGCAGTGTTGGATATTGGCGGTGCGGTTGCTGGCGCCATTTTGGCAGGTACGTTTTTACCGCTTGTGATGGTTGGATTGCATCACGGTCTGACACCAATTCATATGGAGTTTATTAATAAAATCGGTTCAACTCCAATTCTTCCGATTTTAGCGATGGCAGGGGCAGGCCAAGTAGGAGCGGCGATTGCGATTTTCGTCAAAACGAAAAACAAACGGCTTCGCAACATTATTAAAGGGGCGTTGCCAGTTGGATTTTTAGGAATTGGAGAGCCGTTGTTGTATGGGGTAACGCTGCCGTTAGGAAGACCATTTTTAACCGCGTGTCTCGGCGCGGCAGTCGGCGGTGCGTTTCAGGCAGTTGTGAAAACAGCCGCGCTCGGAATCGGCGTATCTGGTTTATCGCTCATTCCGTTAATCGCCGACAATAAATATATTCTATATTTCTTAGGATTGGTCATTTCGTACACGTTTGGTTTCCTTTTTACGTATTTCTTTGGCTTTAAAGAAGAAATGGCGGAAAACATTTAATTCTAGGTGGTTTCGATGTTCTATCTATCTTTCTACTTATCAGAACAAACGGATCAAATCGAAAAAAGATTTGCACAGGCAAATTTGTTCGGATGTCGGGAACTATTTACATCGCTTCATATTCCCGAAGACGATCTTACCTTTTATCGCAAGCGATTACAGGAGATCGGGCAGTTAGCGAGAAAATACGAAGTCGGGATCATCGCTGACGTTACCCCGGCTTCTTTATCCAAAATTGGGGTGAATGGAGACAATCTTGATTTGCTTTTTGATGGAGGAATTATTGGACTGCGGCTTGATGATGGATTTTCTATGAAAGAAGCAGCAACGTTTTCTCACCGGATGAAAGTTGTTTTCAATGCGAGCACGATGACGGAAGAAGAATGCGATGATCTTGCTTTTTGTGACGTGAACTGGAATCAAATTGAAGCGTGGCATAATTTTTATCCACGTCCAGAAACAGGATTATCAAAAGAATTAGTCATTCAAAAAAACAAGATTTTACGCCGAAAAGGAATTCGAACGATTGCCGCGTTTATTCCGGGAAATAAAGAAAAACGAGGTCCGCTCCATCAAGGTCTTCCTACGCTAGAGGCTCATCGGTATATGGATCCGCTTTGCGCGTACGTGGAATTAGTGCGGGATTGTGAGGTAGATAAAGTATTTGTGGGCGATGGCGGGATGACAGATGATGTGCTTGCGCGAATGAAGGAGTTTCGGGATGGGGTTATTCCGCTGCGCTACCGGCCGCTTGTGCAACAACATGAACTGCTTTCCATGGTCGAAACGGTTCAAACGAATCGGCGTGACGCGGCAAGGGATGTCATTCGATCACTGGAATCCCGCTTATCTTTCTCATGGCCAAAGCATTTATTAGCACCAGCATGTACGATAGAGAGACAAAAGGGAAGTGTTACGATTGATAATATTAGATATGGAAGATATGCCGGCGAACTGCAAATCACATTAACCGATTTGCCAGCAGATGAGAAAGTCAATGTGATTGGACGAATTTTCGAAGACGATCTTCCTCTCCTTGCGTATGTCAAAGGAGGACAACAGTTTCGCCTTGTGCGGATCACATAAAGCTTACGGCCACCGAATTCGGTGGCGTTTTATTTATCTGTTTATGATAAAATTACATAATAGTAAAAACTTTACAGTTAACGTTCAACAACGGATGCGAAAGGAAGGAACGTTTGACGCACCAACGATCAGAATAAGTGTTACGCCTTTTTTAATTCCATATAAAAAGCGGTTAAAAACTTTCTTACATTAATACGGCATTTTGTTGTTTTTTCTCCTGCTTCGAGCTCTTTCATACGCTTTCGGATTTCTTCAAAATCAAAAAGACGGGGAGCGAAGTGTTCGAACGTGGGATTGGTATAGTCCGTGAGCCCGAGAGAAGATAAATGGGTAAATGCTTGCAGCACCATACGGCGAATGCGTTGTTCCATGGCACGCACTTCTTTTTGAATGGTGGATTCATGATGATGGTGTGTTTGTCGCACAAGCTCGGTGTATAATTCTTTTAAAGACGGCAATTCGTGAATCGTCTGTCCCAATTTCTCTTTTTCTGCTAAGTGGCGCATGATCAGTAATAAATCTGCCGCTCCTGCTTCTCCAGCAATGCCTAATAGAAGAAGAAGATGTTGCACTTGGTGTTCCAGTTGCGTTTGTTCCTTTTGATGTAAAGGGGAAGCGGTTGTTGCAGTTTGATCTAATGCTTTCAGCAGCTGGCGAATTGAATCAAGGGAATGGGAGATAGAGATATGTTCCGCTACTCGCCTCAATACTGCCACCACTTCGTAACGATTAATTGGCTTTTGAATGTATGTATCGACGCCGTGAAGGTATGCCTGTCCAATCATTTCTTTATTTTCCACCTGGGAAATCATCACAAATTGCCCTTTAAACCCTTCTTCTCTTAATTTTTTCATCGTTTGAATCCCATCGCGTCCGGGCATCAATAAGTCGATAAGCACCACATCGACCGAATACAATTGGTCTGCAGTAACGTTTAAGCCATCTTCTGCTTCTCCAACAACCTCGCCGAGCTGGTTTTCTGTAATAATTTTTTCAAGCATTTTTCGTACGACGGCGTCGTCTTCAATAAGAAAAAAACGAAGCGGCATGAATTACATTTCCTCCTTTCGCAGCAACTGGCTGGTAGGAATGGTCAATCGGAATATTGTTTGTCCTGGATTGCTGCTTACAAGTTGTATATGTCCATGAAGACTTTGTACGATATCCCGTGCGTGGGTAAGACCGATTCCTGTCGACGGATTTCCTTGTTGATCGTATTTTGTGGTAAAGCCGGGTTGAAAAATCCAGTCGGCATCTTCCTTGGCAATGCCTATCCCAGAGTCTGTCACCTCCACAATGAGATTGCTTTGTTGCAATTCTACTTGCAGATGAATCGAACCGGATGTCGGAATGGCTTCCACGGCGTTCGCCACTAAGTTGTTTAGTACAGAGAGTAAGGCATAGACATGGTCGGTCGATAAATCGACATGGCACGTTTGGGCAAATTGAATCTTTTTTCCTAATAGCTCGGCGTATTTTTCATTAGCGCGTACCACCATTCCACAAAGTTCATTGATAGGAAGCCTCCGCCGCAACGGTTGTTGCCCGATTAATTTCGATAAGCCTGCAAAAATACGCTGTACATCTTTTTTGACTTCATGAATATGTTCGGCGATATAAAGCGCGGCATGCGGCTTCACTTTTTCTCCTTCCATCAAACGCGAATATAGCTCATAACTTTTTCGTGTAATCTCTTCTAAGTATGTCATCGATTTTTGCAAGTAAAATGTTTCCTCATACAGCCCCGTATTAATCATCATTAGACGTTCCAACTCTTGTTGTCGCGCTTCCCCTAAGGTGCGAAGATGTTTCATTACGAAAATATTATATAATCCAATGACACAGAAACTTCGTAAAATAGCGAATAACAACATTACCATCATCACTTGGTATGTCACGATGAACGACTCACCAAGGAGATAACGAAAGAGCAATTCGCATGAATTAGACGAAAAATCAAGAACTGCGCCGAGCAGGCCAGCGCGGATGGGAAATTCCAGCAAGCGGCGGAAGCGAGTGATTTGTACGATCAAGGCAAAATTAATATAGTAACACGCGGCTGGAGCATGAGTAAAAAAACTATCTGATAACGCAGCTTGCCCAGTCAGCATGTCAAGGGCGATACGGAATCCGACGACAAAACATCCTGCGCAAATTCCGATAAAAAGCGGGGAAATCATCTCAAATGAAATAAGTCCGAAAAAAAAGATAGCACTCCCTAATGAGAAGCGGAACGGGCTATTAAACGGATTAATTTTCATTTCCCCGAAAAAAGCAGTGGCCAATATTAGAATGGTTACGATCAACAGGCGTTCACGCATCGTTTTTCCTTTTTTCACACACCTTTTCACCACCCCAGTTTCTATTATATAACAGATGAGGTGGAAGTAGTTTCATATTTTTCAAGAAAAGAATCATTATATGAGTCTAACGTTGTCGATATTCGAGCCTTCTAGAAACAAGAGATAACGAATAATTGACAACAAAATACATAAGCGCAACAAGAATAAAAATCGGTATCACATAATTGACATTTCTTCCGTTAATAATTTGTGCGTGGTTCATCAATTCTGGGAGGGAGATCACGATCGCTAGCGATGTATCTTTCAGCAATGAAATAAATTGGCTGACAATCGGCGGCACCATTCGGCGCAATGCTTGTGGCAAGATAATATACCATAATGTTTGTATATAGGTGAGTCCGGACGAACGCGCCGCTTCGATTTGGCCTTTGTCAATCGAGTTTAATCCGCTGCGAACGATTTCCGAAAGCATCGCCGATTCAAAGACAACTAGGGCGACAATAGCGGCATAAAATTTATCCAGTTTTAATCCCACTTCCGGCAGCGCGAAATACGTAAAGAAAATGATCAAGAGCAGCGGAAGGTTCCGAATCGTTTCCACCATAACGGCAAAAATTTGTGAAATGCCAGGGATTTTTGTATAGCGTATTACACCAATGATAATTCCAAAGATAAAACTAAAAATAATGGATATAAACGCAACTTCCAACGTGACCAAAAATCCTTGCAGTAAAAAGGAGAGATGTGCTGGAGCGTATGCGCCGATAAAGTCCATGTGTCCTTACCTCCTCGATTACCGACTTTTTGCCAAACGTTGTTCCAAATATCCAACACCTAAACTTAACGGTATAGTTAGCACAAGGTAAAACAACGCGACGAAGATATAAACATCAAATGTAACAAACGTTTCGGATGAAATTAAATCACCGAAATACATTAGGTCAAGCCCGGCGATGACTCCTAAAACGGACGAGTTTTTCACAAGGTTAATAAATTGGTTGCCAAGCGGCGGAATAACAATTTTGACCGCTTGCGGCAAGATGATATAGCGCATGGTCTGCAAGTATGTCAATCCAGAGGAACGCGCCGCTTCCATTTGGCCTTTTGGAACAGCAAGGATTCCAGATCGGATTACTTCCGCAATAAATGCAGCGGTATATACCATAAGGCCTAATGTTCCTGCTGTAAAGGAATCAAAACGTATACCGATAGCGGGAAAGCCGACAAAGAATACAAAGACGATTAAAATAAGCGGAATGTTGCGAATAAATTCTACATAGACAGTTCCGATCCAGTTTAGCGGGCGAATTGGCGCGATGCGGAAGATCGCGATAATGATGCCAATGACTAAGCTGCCGATAAGAGCCAGAACGCTTGCTTTTAACGTGTTGGCAAACCCTTGCAAATACATATCCCAATGTTCTAGCAGGATCGAATATCTTAACATGATGATTCCACCTCTTTCCTAACCTAAGATGAAACAGATGAGCGAAACAGGCTTCGCTCATCTGTTCTTTCATGATTTATTGTTGCGGTTTTTTCCCAATCCATTTTTCATAAATTTTGTCGTATTCGCCGTTTTCTTTAATTTCTTTTAAGTATTCGTTAATGACTTGCAAAAATTCTTTGTCTCCTTTGCGGACGGCGATGCCGTATGGTTCTTCGGTAAACGTTTCGTCAAGAACGCGGTAGTTTGGATCTTGTTTTGCCATTCCCAAAAGCAAAGCATTGTCCGTTGTGAGCGCATCGCCTTGTCCAGCTTTTAGCGCTGTAAACGCTTCAGCATAGTTTTCAAATTCTAATACATTGACTTCTGGCGCTACTTTGCGGATGTTTTGCGCGGATGTAGAACCTTTTGCCGTTAACACGGTCATTCCTTTTTTCAAATCTTTTACGCTGTTAATTTTGCTGTCTTTTTTGACAAGTAACGATTGTCCGGCCATGAAATACACATCAGAGAAATCAACTTCTTTTTTCCGTTCTTCTGTGATGGTCATTGTCGCGATAATCGCATCAATTTCTCCGTTATTGAGCATTGGAATGCGTGTTTTGGATGTCACTTCTTTTAGTTCGATTTTATTTTCATCACCAAGAATTTTTCTCGCTAATCCTTTGGCAATGTCAATATCAAACCCTTCTACTTTTCCGGTTTCTGGATTTTTTAAACCGAACAAGTTCAAGTCATACTTTACTCCAACAACGAGTTTGCCGCGTTTTTTAATTTTTTCTAACGTGTTCGTTCCGCCCGACGTTTCCGTCGATTTTGCCCCATCCCCTTTGTTGGATGTTGACGATTCGCTGCTGCACCCGGCTAAAGCAGTGATGCTTAATAGTGCGATAAGCGCAAGCGTGATCCACATTTTCCAAACTGTTTTTCCTTTCATGAAAAAACCCCCTTTGTTTGATTTGAAACATTTTTTTGCTTATTAATGGTTGAGAATGCGGCTCAGAAATACTTTTGCCCGTTCTTCTTTTGGATTGGCGAAAAATTCTTCCGGCGGCGCTTCTTCCAAAATACGGCCTTGGTCCATAAAGACGATGCGGTCCGCAACTTCACGGGCAAATCCCATTTCGTGTGTCACAACGACCATCGTCATGCCTTCTTTTGCCAATTGTTTCATGACATCAAGCACTTCACCAATGGTTTCTGGATCGAGCGCCGATGTCGGTTCGTCAAATAGCATAATTTTCGGCTTCATCGCCAGTCCTCTGGCGATAGCAACGCGCTGCTGCTGCCCGCCGGACAGCTCGGACGGATAGGCGTTCGCTTTGTCCGGAATTCCTACTTTCTCTAAATAGTACATCGCGGTTTCTTTCGCTTCTTTTTCCGGAATGCGAAGCACTTTCATCGGTGCTAACGTAATGTTTTGCAATACAGTCATATGTGGGTATAAATTGAAATGCTGGAACACCATACCGATATTGCGCCGCAATTGGTTAATGTCGATGTTTTTGTCATTGACTTTGACGTTATCCACGATTAATTCGCCGCTTGAAATCGTTTCCAAACGATTGATGCAACGAACTAACGTGCTTTTCCCAGAACCGGATGGACCAATAATGACGACAACTTCCCCTTGATGAATGGTTAAATTGATATCTTTTAGTACGTGGAAATCGCCGTAATATTTGTTCACTTGATGAAAATAAATCAATGAACCCCCTCCTTCCCGAATAATATGAATAGTTTGTTTTTTTTTAAGATTTATTGTAAACATTATCTACTGAAATCTACTGAAATCGACGATAATCTTCTCTTTGGATGCAAAAACTCTTTCTGCGGAGACGTTTACGCAAATGCCCGCGACAGCGTTGAATGTTATGCGCGGAAAAAGATGGTGACAGAGAGGTATTGATAGAAGAAATCTGTCTTTTGTTGGGAGCTTTCAGTAGAAGAGGGTTTTTCTTATTTTCATGAACAAAATGCACAAAATTCATTTTATTTTCAAAAACTTATTATTCAGAAAATTGTTGTTATAATTACTTTCAAATATGTAAACGCTATCAAAAAATAGGGGGATAAGGAAATGTTAAAAAAGTGGTGGAGCTTGATTGTAATGGGAATCATGATGTTTGTGTTAGCTGCTTGTGGAAGCACTGCAACGACGAACCAGTCTAGCAAACCATCAAACTATCCAACGAAGCCAATTGTGTTTGTCGCACCTTCCGGGGCTGGTGGAGGATGGGATTTGACAGCAAGGGCGATTACAAAAGTATTGGATGAAACAAAATTAGTGAAGCAGACGATTACGGTGGAGAATAAACCAGGCGGCGGCGGGGCTGTGTTTATGGCAGAATACGCAACACAGGATAAAAACAATGATTATAAGCTGTTTGTCAATTCCCCACCAATCATTATTAACAACTTAAAAGCGGAAGGAAACAGCCCATTCGGTTATAAAGACACAACACCGCTTGCTCAGTTGACGAAAGATTTCGGGGCGATTGTTGTTAAGGCGGATTCGGAATTTCAATCATTGTCCCAATTGTTGGAGGCGATTAAGCAAAATCCAAAGTCTGTGACAGTAGCCGGCGGGTCGGCGCCAGGGTCGATGGACCATTTGATCGCAATTCTTCCTATCTACAAATCTGGGATTGATCCGAAAGTAGTGAAATATGTTTCGTATGACGGCGGAGGGGAAGCAATCGCAGCGCTTCTTGGGGGAAATGCGGATGTGATTGCGACGGATGCATCTTCTGTCGGTGAATATGTGAAAGCAGGGAAAGTGCGAGTGCTTGCCATTTCTGCGCCAGAGCGTCTTGGCGGCGCTTTAAAAGACGTGCCGACGATGAAAGAGCTTGGCATTGACGCGGAATTTACGATTTGGCGCGGCGTCTTCGGGCCGAAACAAATGTCTGTGGACGCGAAAAAGTTTTGGGAAGATACTTTGAAAAAGCTATCCGAACACGAAAAATGGAAGCAAGAATTAACGAAACAAGGATGGGAACCAGAATATAAAGGGTCAGAAGAATTCGCTAAATTTTTACAAGAACAAGAAAAGCAGATCAGTGATATGTTAAAATCGCTCGGAATGCATAAATAAACGAACGGGGAAGAACATTCTTCCCTGCCTTTATCAAAAATGGGGGTGTACGTGTGAGCAAAACGTTTGATCGCATTGCCGCCATCGCCTTTTTAGCTGTTGGAGCTTTGTTTATGGTGGAAAGTCTAAAAATCTCAAAAAGCGCTTATGGAAGTGCAGTCGGCCCGAACGTGTTTCCGTTTTTGTTAGGGCTTGTTCTTGCGCTGTTAAGCATCAAATTGTTGCTAGAGACGATGCGATACACAGATTCACGCAAAGAAAGGCAGCCATTGCAGTATAAAAAGTTTTTCATCATTTTGCTTGCCGCCATTTTATATGCCGCCTTATTAGAAACTATTGGTTATGTGATTACGACTTTTTTATTCCTAGTCGTCGGGTTTCAAACGATGGAAAAAGGAACTTTGTGGAAATCGGTAGTGATTGCTGCTTGTTTTTCACTTGGGGTATACGGGTTATACGTTAAACTGTTGCAAGGAACATTGCCGAGTTGGCCGATTTGGTTTCAATAAAGGGGGGAGAGTATGAGTGCACTGACATTTTTAATCGATGGCTTTCAAACCGCGCTGCAGCCGCACAATCTGCTTTTCGCTTTTCTTGGCGTGCTCATTGGGACGGCGGTAGGAGTGCTACCAGGGATTGGCCCGATGAGCGGGGTAGCGCTGTTAATCCCGGTAACGGCTTCGATGACGTCCGGGCTTGACCCAGCTCAAGCGGCGACCAGTTCGATTATTTTGCTTGCCGGTGTCTATTACGGGGCGATGTACGGCGGTTCGACGACATCGATTTTGTTGAATACGCCTGGGGAGTCTTCCTCTGTCGTCACCACATTGGACGGTTATCAAATGGCCAAGCAAGGGAGAGCGGGATCAGCGTTAGCAATTGCGGCAATCGGTTCGTTTGTCGCTGGCATTGTTTCCTTAATTGCCCTCGTGTTGTTGGCGGAGCCGCTTTCCAATGTAGCATTGAAATTTGGGCCAGCGGAATATTTTTCACTAATGCTTCTCGGATTGGCCGCTGTCAGTGGATTGGCAGGAAATTCGATGACAAAAGCGTGGATGATGACCGTTTTCGGTTTGCTGCTTTCGACCATCGGTCTTGATAATGTGTCAGGTGTGGCGCGATTTACGTATAACATTTCTTTTCTATATGGGGGCTTGGAATTTTTAACAGTTGCGGTCGGTTTGTTTGCCTTAGGCGAAGTATTCAAAGCGATTCTTCATAAGGAGAAAAATGACGGAGAAATCGCAAAAATCGGCCGTGTCCTTCCATCGAAAGCGGAGCTGAAAGAAAGCGCGGGTCCGATTGCGCGCGGTTCGCTGCTCGGATTTTTCGTCGGAGTATTGCCGGGAGCGGGGGCGACGCTCGCCTCGTTTTTCTCCTATATCATGGAAAAGAAAATAAGCAAAACGCCTGAAAAATTCGGAAAGGGAACGATTGCTGGCGTGGCGGCTCCGGAATCTGCGAATAATGCCGCCTCGGGAGGGGCAATGATTCCACTGTTGACGCTTGGAATTCCCGGTTCGGGAACGACCGCGATTTTAATGGGGGCGTTAATTATGTATAACGTCCAGCCCGGTCCGCTGCTCTTTGATGAACACCCGGATGTAGCATGGGGATTAATCGCCAGCATGTTTATCGGCAATGTGATGCTGCTGATTTTAAACATGCCGCTCGTCAAAATATTTGCGAAAATTATTGAAACGCCGCCTAAATATTTGCTGCCGCTTATTATTGCGATTTCTGTATTTGGTGTTTACGCGGTGCAAGTGACGACGTTTGATGTCTTTTTATTAATCGCATTTGGTGTATTAGGCTATCTGCTGGCAGAACATGACTTTCCGCTGGCGCCGCTTGTATTAGGGCTTGTGCTTGGCCCGATGATTGAAAATAATATGCGAAGAGCGCTTACGGCTTCAAACGGAGACTTTATGGTATTTTTCGAAAAGCCAATCTCGCTTGTTTTGCTTATCATTGCGTTTTTATGGATCGTCGTGCCATTTGTCATGAAACTAAAAGGGAAATCGGTTATTGTCAGCGAAGATATGTAAGAGAAGAGAAAGACTATTGCCTTTCGGCGGATAGTCTTTCTCTATTTTCCGTTAAGGAGAGATAGCATGAAGCTACAAACGCGGCTCATTATCATTATTTGTTCCTTGCTTTTATTTGTCATCGTTTTTCTTTCCTTTTTGTTTCAGCACATGTTTGCCGCCACGCTAAAAGAACAGATCGGAATGCGCGCGTTGAACGTAGCGGAAACGGTTGCTGCTACGCCGCTAGTCAGGGATGCTTTTAGGCAGCCGGACCCGCACCGACAAATTCAGCCGTTCGCAGAAATGATTCGCCGCAAAACCGGCGCGGAGTATGTCGTGGTTGGAAATAGACAAGGAATTCGTTATGCACATCCGCTTCCAGACCGGATTGGAAAGAAGATGGTGGGAGGAGATAATGACGAAGTGCTCGAAGGAAAAGCGATTATTTCGGAAGCGGTCGGTTCGCTCGGTCCGGCGATACGCGGAAAAGCGCCGATTTTCGATGAGAAAGGGAATGTCATCGGCATTGTATCGGTAGGGTTTTTGCTTGAAGATATTGAGGACATCGTTTGGTCATATAATGCAAAAATTTTTTTCTTTTCTATCCTTGCGCTATTGTTGGGGGTTATTGGAGCAGTTGCCATTGCAAAAACGGTGAAAAAATCGATTCACGGATTAGAACCAAAAGAAATTGGGATGTTATACCAGGAGAAACAGGCAATTTTGGAAGCGATTCGTGAGGGAATTATTGCGGTGAATCGGGAAGGAATCATTACGATGGTCAACAAAACGGCGATGGAGTTGTTGGGATATAAAAAGGAGTATGACGTGCTAGGAAAATATATTTTACATATTATTCCTTATTCCAGATTGCTAGAAGTGATTCGAACGGGGAAAGCGGAATATGATGATGAGACAATATTAGGAGGGGAAACGGTGATTGCCAATCGCATTCCGATTGTCGATAAAAAAGGAAATGTCATCGGGGCGGTATCGACATTTCGCAATAAGTCGGAACTATATCGTTTGACGAAGGAGCTTTCCCAATTAAAAAGCTACGCTGACGCGCTGCGGGCGCAAACGCATGAGTTTTCCAACAAATTGTATGTCATTTCCGGACTCATTCAGCTGGAATCATATGAAGAGGCGTTAGAACTTATTTCTAAAGAAACCAATCTTCATCAGGACATCGTTCGTTTTGTGATGAAAGAAATCCCTGATCCTGTTATTGGAGGGCTGTTCATCGGCAAATTTAACCGCGCAAATGAATTAAAGATTCAGTTTGAAATTGACCGGCAAAGCAGCTTTAAAGATATTCCAAAGCATTTGGATCGCGATCACCTTTTGACTATTATCGGCAATATTGTGGATAACGCAATGGAAGCGGTATTGCACAACGGATGCGAAGAAAAGAGAGTGACCGTATTTTTAACTGATCTTGGCGACGATTTGATCATTGAAGTGGAAGATAACGGACCAGGAATTCAAGCGGAAATAGCCGATCAAATATTTGAACGAGGTTTTTCGACGAAAGCGGCCGCCCATCGCGGCTATGGCCTGGATTTGGTGAAAAAATCGCTGACGGTGCTTGGCGGTCATATTACTTATCAATCGGAACAGGGAAAAGGAACTGTCTTTACGATCATCATTCCAAAACAACGGAGGGTTGATGATGGCTCGCAATATTCAAGTGCTCATTGTCGAAGACGATAAACGTATTGCCGAGATTAACCGCCGTTTTGTCGAAAAGGTGGAAGGCTATGAAGTGATCGGAATCGCCACTAACGAGCAGGAAGGAAAAGAACTGGTGGAAGTGTTGCAGCCGGATTTAGTCTTGCTCGATATATATTTTCCGGATATGAATGGACTTGCGTTTTTAAAATGGATTCGTGTGCATTTTACTAATATAGATATTATTATGATCACTGCGGCAAGAGAAATTGACACCCTGAAGCAAGCGATGCATGGAGGGGTGTTTGACTACATTATCAAACCCATTATGCTCGACCGGTTTACCGAAACGCTGGTGAGATATAAAGAATACTATCATAAAATGCACGAACTGATGAAAGAAAAAGAATTAATCGGACAAGAGGATATCGATCAGTTAATCCGGCGTGAACAGACGGTTAGCGGTACAGATAATCAACTGCCGAAAGGGATTCATCCGCTGACATTAGAGAAAGTGCTAGCGGTGGTAAAGCGATATGACGATGGCATTACAGCGGAAGAAGTAGGAAAACTCATTGGCGCAAGCCGGACGACATCGCGGCGCTATTTAGAATATCTTGTTTCGATTTCCCAAGTGACGGCCGATATTTCGTACGGCTCGGTGGGAAGGCCGGAACGAATTTATAAGCTAAAACGATAGGAGGAGGGGAAGTGGATATTTTTCTTCTTATTTTACTCCATGTGATACTGCCATTATTTTTTCTTGTCGGCCTTGGGGCGCTTTTGCATCGCATTTTCCATTTTGACATGAATACCTTGTCCAAATTAAATGTCTATGTGCTACTACCGGCTGTTGGGTTTACAAATATTTATGAAAGCAACATGAACGGCGATGTTCTGTTGGGCGTACTCGCGTTTTTACTGCTGCAAAATGGAGTGCTAATCGCCATTAGCACAGTCATGGCAAAATTAATGAAGCTGGACCGTAGTTTAGCGGCGACGTTTCAAAATACAATCGTTCTTAATAATTCCGGTAATTTCGGCATTCCAGTAAGCCAGCTTGTATTTCACCAGCAGCCGTTAGGGCTGTCGATTCAAATTGTCGTGGCGATTTTCCAAAATTTCCTTACGAATACATACGGTGTGTTTAATTTTATATCTGCTAGTCAAAAGAAGGGGAAAATGACGGCAGAATTTTTGAAAAACCCGATTATATACGCACTGTTGCTTGGATTGCTTTTTCGGTCGCTGCATATTCCGGTTCCATCGTTTATTTGGAATCCTCTTCAAAATGTCGCCAATGCATTTTTGGCCATTGCTTTACTGACACTGGGAGCGCAAGTGGCTTATATTAATTTGAGACAGCTGCCGCCGTTGTTGTATCTTAGCGTTTTCAGCCGTCTGCTTCTTTCACCGGCGGTTGCCGCTGTGATTATTTTTGCGTTGCATCTTGAGGGAGTGACCGCTCAAGCTTTATTCATCGCAAGTTCGTATCCTTGTTCGAGAAACACCGCGCTTTATGCGCTCGAATACGGCCACCATCCGGATTATGCCGCCCAAGCGGTATTTGTGTCAACGCTGCTTAGTTCGGTGACGGTGACGATGATCGTGTATCTTTCCAAGATTTTATTCTAAAAATCAAAAGGCGCGAATGATTGTTTCGCGCCTTTTGATATACTATCGAATTTGTTGAAAGAGCTTGATGGCATGTTTTGGAACCCAAAACTGGTCCGCGCTGTAAACGACAAGTCCTTCTAATTCATACGTTTTGTTTCCAACGGTCATGATGTTTTTGTTTACAGGGAGTTTCGCCGTCGTATTTCCTTTCTTTACGATGAGGGCAGGATTTTGTGCGTCCGTTTGGTCAATCGTAACGGTTGCCCCTATTGCTTCGAATTCTTTTTCGGCGTTGACAAATAACCGTTTATTTAAATCTTTTAAGTCAAAGCCCATCGCTTTTGCCATGATGTGGGCTAAATCCGTATTTTCAAAGGTGCCAATTGGACGATTCGGACCGTAAGCATAGAGAAATACATCTTCCCCTGTATGTCCGCCTGTTGTAAATCCGAGATTAGCACGCGCGGCGAGCAATTCTGAGAATGTTTTGCGAAGATTCGTCGATTCGCTTAATCTTTTCTTCTCTTCGGCTGTTAATGAATCTAATCCGTATAAACGGGCAACTTCTTCTAGGTTTGATTTGTCTGCCTTTAATTGGCTCATTGCTCCGTCTAATGTCATTTTCGCTTTTTTCAGCGGGTCGATATATGCGGAAACAGGGGTTTCAGGATATGATTGATCGGTGTTGCGGTTTCCGATTGTAATACCGCTGTTGCCATGGTCTGTCACAGCAATTACAAGCGTGTCGTTGCGTTTTTTCGCAAAGGAAAGCGCTTCTTTGACCGCTTTGTCAAACGCTAACACTTCGCTGATGATGCCGACAGGATCGTTCGCATGCGCGGCCCAGTCGACTTGGCTTCCTTCGACAAAAAGGAAAAATCCATCTTTATCTTTTGACAGTGTATCGATTGCTTTTTTCGTCATTTCCGCTAGCGTTGGTTCATTAGGTCTTATATATGGACGGTTCATATCTTGCGCAAGCGCGTCATCCGCAAACACGCCCCAAATTTTGTTCGATTTTGAACGAAGCAGTTCTTCGCGCGTTTCTACGATGTCATATCCTTTTTTCTTAATAACTTCTAGCATGTTTTCGTTGTCTTTTCGGTTGTTTGTTTTGTTTCCAGGGAGCAATGCATCCTTTCCTCCACCTAAGACAACTTCTATATTTTGATATACTTGTTGTTCAGCGATGTCTGGAAACAAGTTTCGGTGTGGAACATGTGCGGAGAAACCAGCTGGCGTCGCATGTTGAATGGCGGCTGTTGCGATAATCCCTGTTGATTTTCCCACTAGTTCGGCTCCTTCGAGTACATTGGCTGCCGGCTTAAGCGCTTGTTCTTTCGGAATCGGCTGTAATCCAGGCGAATTGACGACACTTGGGAGGACCCCGATATACTTATCATTTGATTTAAATCCGGTAGCCATTGCTGTTGCGGCCGGAGCTGAATCGGTAATCGCCGATTCCGCTGAGTACGTACGGACAGCGCCGCTTGCCATTTCGTCTAAAGCGAGCGGTTCTCCTTTGTACCATCTTGCTAATGTCGTAGCTCCGGCGCTTGTCCCATCCATCACCATCATAATGACATTTTTAATCGGTTTTTGTTTTTTCTCTTGTTTTGCTTCTTCGCGCGCAGCGAAAGCAAAAGAGCCAGCTGTGAGGGATCCGATTAACGCAAAACTGATAATTTTCTGCCCAATATTTTTCAATTTTGCTTCCTCCTTACAATAATTATGTACTTATTATGATCATAAAATTGATTTGTTAACTTATTTTTTAAATAATGTAAATATTTCGTTAAATATGTTTATTTTTTTCTTTTAAAATATGGTTGTAAAACGTTTTCAATTTGTTTTATAATTCTACTAAACCGGTTTATGAAAACGTTTCTAAATACTAAATCGATTTAGTAATGAAAGAGGGATCCCCTTGAAGAAAGTAACGATGGCCGACGTTGCGAAGTTAGCCAATGTTTCGAAAAGCACCGTATCGCAATATTTAAATAAACGTTATGAATATATGAGCGAAGAAACGAGAAAACGAATTGCTCGAGCAATTGAAGAGCTAGGATATCAACCGAATATTATTGCTCGCAGCTTAAAACAGAAAACAACAATGACAATCGGAGTCATTGTCTTCAATATTTTGCACATGCTTACGACGCAGGTGCTGCATGCCATTGAGGAAGCATGTCAAGAGCGCGGCTTTCATGTCATTGTCTGCAATTCCGATGACGATCCGGAAAAAGAGAAAAAATATATTGAGATGTTGCTCGCGAAACAAGTCGATGGCTTGATCGTTTTCCCAACAGGAAAAAATACCGATATATATCAAAAAATGGTCAAAGAGCGATTTCCGCTCGTGTTTGTGGACCGGATGGTTCCGGGGATTGAAGCGGATGCGATCTTGCTTGATAATAAAAAAGCTGCCGCATTAGCGGTCGAATATTTTGCCGATCGTGGCTACCAACGCATCGGAGTCGTTGCTCCTCCGCTTGTTTCCCATGTCATTCCAAGGGTGGAGCGCATTGAAGGATTCCGGCAAGCGTTAGTGGAAAAAGGGCTTCCAGTTGTTGATGATTATTTTATCACAATGAAAATCCCATCTATTCAGAATGGATTAGCGAAATTATTTGCTTCTGGTCGTCCTCCGGAAGCGTTGTTTGCGATTAATGACTTAACGTTGATGGAAGTTTTATATTTTATTAAAGATAATCATATTAAAGTTCCTGATGAACTGGCCATCATTAGCATTGACGATGTTCCGTTTGCCCATGTCTATACACCGACGCTGACGACAATCGCACAACCGACGTTTGCGATGGGAAAAAAAGCGGCAGAGCGCTTGTTTCTGCAAATCACAAAAGAAAAAAAGCATCAACCGCAAATTTTTCGCTTTCCGCCTACGTTTATCGAACGAGGATCGGTAAAAGAAAAAACGTAATAGGAAAGAGAGGGAATCAACATGAAAGAAGGACAACCAATTGTGATTGGCGTCGATATCGGAACGACGAGCACAAAAGCGGTAGCGTTTGGAGAACAGGGACGAGTGCTTGCCTCCCATGCGATTGATTATCCGATTGTACAGCCCCATCCAGGCTGGGCGGAACAAGATCCAGAGGAGATTTTCTCGGCTGTTGTCCAAACTGTAAACGCTGTCATGTCGAAATTGAATATTGCTTCTAATCAGGTGAAAGCGATCGGATTTAGCGCGGCGATGCATTCTTTAATGGCGCTTGATGCCTCAGGACGCCCGCTTACCCGCTGCATCATCTGGGCGGATAATCGCAGTGTTGAACAGGCAGATCGTCTTTTGAATGAAATGAATGGATTGGATATTTATAAGCGGACAGGAACGCCGATTCATCCGATGTCCCCGCTTCCGAAATTGCTTTGGCTAAAAGAAGAACAGCCGGATTTATTTCGTCAAGCACATAAATTTGTGTCCATGAAAGAATATGTGTTGTACCGATTATACGGTCAATACGTTGTCGACTATTCGATCGCTTCAGCAACGGGGCTGTTCCGTTTAGATACGCTTGACTGGGATGCGGATGTTCTCGAGTTTCTCGGTATCACAAGAGCGCAGTTGTCAAGCTTAGTGCCAACGACACACATATTGCGAGGAATGAAAAAAGAATGGGCGCAACAAATGGGCTTGGATCCGGACGTACCTGTCGTTGTCGGGGCTAGTGACGGGGTGCTGGCCAACGTTGGTGTCGGGGCGATTTTACCAGGGGAAGCGGCGATTACGATCGGAACGAGCGGTGCGGTGCGTACGATTTCTTCTGTTCAGAAAACAGATGAAAAAGGGAGAACGTTTTGTTACGCGCTGACACCAAACCATTGGGTCGTCGGTGGGCCGACGAATAACGGCGGCATTTTGCTAAGATGGCTCCGTGATGAATTTGGCGGCCAGGAACGTGAAGTGGCGAAAAAGCTCGGCATTGATCCGTATGATTTGCTTACAAAATATGCGGAACGGGTTCCGGCAGGTTCGGAAGGGCTTTTGTTTCTGCCGTTTTTATCCGGTGAACGGGCGCCGTACTGGAATGCGAACGCAAGAGGGACATTTTTCGGCATCAGTCTTCATCACAAGCGGGAACATTTTATTCGCGCGGTGATGGAAGGTGTGTGCATGAGCGTCTTTTCTGTTGCCTTGGCGATTCGTGATGTTACAGGACCGCTGTCGGAAATCCGCGTATCGGGCGGTTTTGCGAAATCACCGTTTTGGCGGCAAATGCTTGCGGATATGATGGGGAAAGTGCTGCTTGTCCCAGAAACGCACGAAGCTTCCGCATTAGGAGCCGCAGCGCTTGCCCTGTATGCGCTTGGCGACATTCCATCACTAGATACGGTGAAAACTTGGATTCAAATTACATCACGCCATGTGCCAAATCAAGAAAATACCCTTATTTATTCAGAACTGTTTGATATGTATATGCGGTTATACGATCGATTAAAAGATGAATTTGATGTTATTGCATCGTTTCAACGGAAGAATTCATAGTTATGCATCATTACTAAATCGGTTTAGTTCACATCAAGAACAACAGAGGGGGAACAAACATGGGAATTGCTATTGTCATTGCAGCCATTGTTGTATTGCTGTTATTGATTACGGTTGCGAAAATGCATCCGTTTGTCGCCTTAATTTTAACGTCCGTTGGTGTCGGGCTTGCGATGGGCATGCCGCTGATCGCGCCATCACCAGAAACGCCGGGAATTATTGATTCGATTAAAACCGGTCTTGGAAATACGCTTGGCTTTTTAGCGATTGTTTTGGCGCTTGGGACAATGCTTGGAAAAATGATGGCAGAGTCCGGAGGTGCGGAACGAATCGCGAAAACGTTGATTGATCGTTTTGGGAAAAAACGCGTCCATTGGGCAATGATGGTCGTCGCGTTTTTAGTAGGTATCCCGGTATTTTTCCAAGTAGGGTTCGTACTGTTAATTCCGCTTGTATTTACGATTGCAATGGAGACGGGGATTTCGCTCGTGACGATTGGAATTCCGCTTGTTGCCGGATTGTCGGTTGTGCATGGGCTTGTGCCGCCTCATCCAGCTGCGATGGCCGCAGTCGGTATATTTAAAGCAGATGTTGGAATGACGATTCTTTACTCGATTATTGTCGGGCTGCCGACAGCGATTATCGCCGGCCCGCTCTTTGGAAAATGGATTGGGTCGCGCATGCATAAAAAAGTGCCGGCAGAAATTGCCGAACAGCTTGTACAGCATAAAGAAACGAAAGATTTGCCTGGCTTCGGAAACACATTATTCACCATTTTACTTCCTGTTATTTTGATGTTAATCGCTTCCATTGCCAATGTAACGTTGGATCAAACGTCTGATGCGTCTAAAGTGCTGCGATTTATCGGAGATCCGATTGTTGCATTGTTAATCGCAACGATTTATTCATTCTTCAGCCTTGGCTACGTGCGCGGCTTTAATCGCGATAAAGTGTTAAAATTTGCGAACGACTGCCTTGGTCCAGTTGCGAATATTTTACTAGTTATCGGCGCTGGCGGAGCGTTCAATAAAGTGCTCCTTGACTCAGGCATTGGCGAGCAAATTGCCGATTTAGCGAAGCATTCCCATTTGTCTCCGCTCCTATTAGGATGGGGGATTGCCGCGCTTATCCGGATCGCGACAGGTTCTGCGACGGTATCGATGATGACTGCAGCCGGCATTGTCGCCCCAATTGCCGCCAGCATGCCTGGTACGAACACAGAATTGCTCGTATTAGCGACGGGAGCTGGATCTCTCATTCTATCACATGTCAATGACTCTGGCTTCTGGATGATTAAAGAGTATTTCGGAATGACTGTCAAAGAAACGTTGATGACATGGACCGTGATGGAAACGATTATTTCTGTAGTGGCATTTATCTTCATCCTATTGTTAAATGTAATTGTTTAACATATTTACCGAGAAGTCTCCCACCTCTTAACAGAGTGTAGGTGGGAGAGGTTCATCAATCTGGTAACCTCATTTTTGATAAAAGCGCAATGCGTGCAAATTATCGTTCGTCGTGATTAAGCGGATTGTGACACATCCATGCTGCGCGGCGAATGTTTCCGTTTGTTTCAAAAGAGCACTGCCGACTCCTTGTTTTTCGATCACGCTATCTAGCGAAACGATTTCGCATTCCTCATCACGGTGACAAAGGTGATTATATTTCCCCGTTGTCTTGGAGAGAGGCAAAACCGTCCAGTTCGCCGCAATCATACACTCCCGTTGAAACAACCATTTGCGGGCTTCCCCAATGGGCAATAAAAAACTTCTGCACTGTCGAACGGTCAGCAAGGTGAGTAGGATAATGTTTATATTAATCTACCTTTCATGTCTGATTGATGTATATCCTAATCTTCAAACTCTATGGCGACCGCTCTTACTGGAGAACCATCACTTTCCGGCAAATAAAGGGGAAGCGCAATAATGTACGGATCGGCAAAGTCGATTTTATCAAAGTTCGTAAAATTTTCCCCGATCACTCCATTCACAGCAGTAATCGCTTCATGCGCAGGGAAGGAAGAGCCATCAGGCGGATCGATATTTAACGCATCGATGAAAAACGTGCGGATTCCTCTTCCCAACATTGCCTGGATGACGTCGACGGCAATGTAAGGATGGCGAAAATAGCGCTCCGTTTTTGCGTATTGGGACCAGCCGGTATGAAATAAAACAATCATTCCAGGTTCCAGTTGCGGCAAATAATGTTTGACATCGCTTAATGTAATCGCCTCGCCATCGTTTTTTCCTGTCACATCAATGACAATTCCTTTGCCGAGGAAATACGTTAACGGAATTTCCGCTATTCGCGCGCCATCTTCCCGAAAATGAAAAGGAGCGTCCACATGTGTGCCGCTATGCGAACCGAGAACAAGCCGACTGACATGATAGCCGTTTTCGGCGAATGTTGCCGCCGGTTCGATATGCGGTCTGGGATCCCCCGGGTAAACCGGGATTTGTGAAGTAATTGGCATCGATAGATCCACGATTTTTTTGATGTTCATGTCCATTCCGCTCCTTGATAAACATCTGTTCGCCGCTCATTCATCATCGTGTAAAAGGTTTGCTTTAATTCCTGACGCCAGTTCTCATCTATCGTTGCTCGTATGATTTCTTCTTGATCATCCATGTTGGCAATGGCGATTTCGCTTCCATCTGGTCCATAAATAGAGGATAAACCAAAGAAACGGAAAGAGAAAGACCATCCTACTTGATTACATGCGGCGACATAGACAGTATTATCGAGCGCGCGTGCCATCGCAAATTTTTGAAAAGGCTCGTGAAACGGGGATTCCCAAGCACACGGAACGAGAAGAAGCTCGGCTTCATGGACCGCCAGATGCCTTGCTAGTTCTGGAAAAGCCAAGTCCCAACAAATCATTAAACCGATGCGGCCGAGCTCTGTATTCACTAGTACTGGTTTGGATCCGGGAGTAAACCACGCTTTTTCTAACGGGGTTAAATGGATTTTTCGATAATTCCCTACACATTGTCCGCTTGGATGAATCAGTATGAGAGAGTTATAGAGATTTGCCCCGTCATCTTTTTCAACGTATCCGTAAGCAATATATAATTGAAGTTTTTGCGCAAGCTGGCTCATTCGCTGAAATATAAAGCCATCCCATGCTTGGGCAACACCTTTCAGCGTTTCCGACAACACGTAACCAGTGGTACAAAGTTCCGGAAACAGGAGAAGGCGAACATTGGGAAATTTTTGTTTGCATTCGTTTGCGATGGCTTCCATTTTTGCAAGGTTGCCAGAAATATTGCCATTTACCGGCGTCATTTGCGCCAAGGCTATTTCATACGATGTTGCCATAAATTATCCCTCCATGCTAGTTGGAGATTGGAGTTCCACGGTATGCGCTGGGCTCGATGTTTGTTTGGTGACTTTCATCAATCCCCAATAGCCTGCTCCTGATAAGAGAAACGTTAACATGGTCGAGCCGATTGTAAGCGGATGAACATACGTAAAGTAATAGGCGAAAACGGCTCCGATGATATACGTCACATATGCGGCCACATTGACTCCTTTTTGATACCGATACTGTCCTTTTGTATCAAAAAGAATATCTTCCGCATCATATGTTCCTCTTTTGATTAAAAAGTAATCGACGAGCACAATGGCGAATACCGGAATGAACAGTGTGGCAATGAGCAGAATAAAATTAAAGAAATGGGACATGAGAGTTTCTTTTAACAAGGCGCCGAGAGTACAAATGATTCCCATGATCAATGTCGGCTTCCAAAATCCCGCGCGCGGGAATACGTTCATAAAGGACATCGTCGCACTATATAATGCCATGACATTGGTAGATAGTACAGAAAAGAAGACGACAATAGATGCGATCAACCCAAATCCGTAAGCGGCAAGGAGAATGGCAGGGTCGTATGTTCGTTCCATGTTAGAAGCAATGCTGAATCCGCTTACAACAGCACCGAGCCCCATCGCTACAATCGAAGCAACAAGATAGCCAAAGTAGGTTCCCCAAAATCCGCTCTTTTCCGACTGGCAGTTTCGGTTAAAATCACAAACGGTTGACATCCACGAAAATGCTGTCGCAACCACGATATCAAAAGCGATAATCGTGGTGACCGCTGGATGTTCGCTTGCTTTTATTTCTAATAGTGTTGAGATATCATATGTCGTAAAAATTTTGTAAAAAACGAGAAAGGATAAAAGCAACATGGCGATCGATATATATTTTTCGATCCGTTCCACCCCGCGGTGGCCGAAAATCGTAATAATGACGACAAGCAGTTCGGTTAAAATCACAAATAAATTAATATTGCTGTATCCCGTAGCGTAATGAATTGCATAATTAAGACTAAGGCCAGCCATATACGCTTGAATCCAGCTCCAGCCAATTAAAATAATGGTATTGACAATGGCTGGAAGAATTGCTCCTTTGTGTCCGAAGGAGGCTCTGGTGATAACCATGGTTGGGAGCCCGGTCCGAATGCCGATGTTTCCGGTAAGAGCGAGCGGAACGGCGCCGATCGCGGAGCCGACAATAATCGCAAGCATCGCACTGGAAAAGGAAATATCGGGAACAAACATCATGCCTGTCATCACGGTAGTAATGACGACGTTCGCAGCAATCCAAAGAGTAAAGGTACTAAAAAAATTCATACTCCGTTCGTTCATCGGTGTTGGCCGAATATCATCATGTCCAAAACGTTCTGTCCATTTCTCCATCAACAACTCCTCCTTACATAAAATTTATAATATTCAGAATAATTAGCATATACATCGATTTCGTCGCAAGGACGAAATCGAAAAGCTATTGATACCAGCCGAGTGGTTTTCCATTTTGGCTTATATTCACATGTTTTGTTTCCGTAAAAGCGGTGAATCCTTGTGGACCAAGCTCCCTGCCGATTCCGCTTTGTTTAAAGCCGCCCCACGGCGCATCGACATAAGGAGTATGATAACTGTTAATCCAAATCGTTCCTGCTCTAAGCTTTCCAGCGATTTGTTCTGCCCGTTCGAGATCGCGGCTAAAGATGCCAGCTGCCAGCCCATATACTGTATCATTTGCCAATTCGATCGCTTCTTTATCACTTTTGAAGCGTTGTACGGTAATGACAGGACCAAAGATTTCTTCTTGCACGATGCGCATGTCTTGGTGAACATTTACGAAAACGGCGGGGGAGAGGTAATATCCTTGTTCTTTGATGCGTTCTCCGCCCCGGAGCAAGACAGATCCTTCCTGTATCCCCATTTGGATGTAGTCTTCGACTTTCACCAAATGGAAGGCACTAATTAATGGCCCCATCTCCGTTTTTTCATCTAAAGGATCCCCGATGCGAAGGGAATCTAGTCTTTTTATCAGTTTATCTATAAATGAATCATAAAGACTTTCGTGGATAAGAATTCGTGAAGCGGCGACACACACTTCCCCTTGGTTCAGAAAAGAAGCAAACATTGTCCACTCTACTGTGTTATCAAGATCAGCATCTTCGAAAACTAGAAGCGGAGATTTTCCGCCGAGTTCCAGGGAAACCCGTTTCAAGCTACCAGCGCATTGTTCGTAAATCCATCGTCCTGTTTTTGTTCCGCCGGTAAATGATATTTTTTCCACATGAGGATGTGTCACCAATGTTTCTCCAACAGGAGAGCCGCCTCCAGGAACAAGATTAAACACCCCTGGTGGAAGACCGGCGGAATCGATAAGTTTTGTTAGTTCTATTAAAGATAATGGAGTTAATTCTGAAGGTTTAAAAACCATGGTATTTCCTGCAGCAAGCGCAGGTGCAATTTTCCATATCCCCAATAAAAGCGGAAAATTCCAAGGAACAATCAGCGCGCAAACTCCAATAGGTTCTTCGATGATTTTACTTATTGTTCCATCAGCCATTTTCTTTTCTGTAATGGTTCGTTGTTCAAGAAAGTCGGCATAATAACGAAGGCATTGTACAGAATCGCTCACATCGAGACGTGACTCGCGAATTGGCTTTCCCGTATTGATCGTCTCAATATAAGCGAATTTTTCTTTGTTTTTCTCTAGTAGATCTGCTAATTGACGAAGAACGGAAATTCGATAACTTGGATTCGACGGCCAATTTGTGTATTGAAAAGCATGACGGGCGACTTCGATCGCTTCCAATGTTTGTTGCAAGGACGCTTCATTAATTTCTGTTATCGCTTGTTCATTAGAAGGATTGATGATCGTTCTTTTTTCTCCGTTTCCTATATGCCATGCACCGTTTATGTACACATGGTAATTGGACATAAAAACTCTCCTTTTAGTGAGATGCTCTTATTGTGTTGTTGTTGCAGACAAGTTTTTTTGCAGTGATCGTCTTTTCTTTAAAGCAACCAGCGTGATCATTTCATATATAATTGCAGATGCTAACACAGCTGTAATTTCTCCGCTATCATAAGCAGGCAATACTTCCACTAGGTCAAATCCGACAATATTTAGCCCATCGAGTCCTCTTACATATTCTAGTGCTTCATAGCTAGTTGGTCCTCCTACTTCCGGTGTGCCAGTGCCGGGAGCAAACGCAGGATCAACAAAGTCGATATCATAGGAAACGAAAACAGGTTTGTCACCGACACGTTTGTGAATGCGTTTCATTACTTCAGAAAATCCAATTTGTCGAACTTCCTTCATGGTAATCACTTCAAAACCAAGCCGTCGCGCATCCTCTATATCATCCGCGCTGTAAAGCGGTCCGCGCATGCCAATTTGGATGGAATGATCAACATCTAGCAATCCTTCCTCGACAGCACGGCGGAATGGCGTACCATGCATATATTTTTCACCATAATAATGATCCCAAGTATCTCCGTGAGAGTCGAAATGAACAAGTGCCACAGGCCCATAGTGCTTATAAAATGCCCGTAAGTTTCCTAATGTAATGGAATGGTCACCGCCCATAATAATCGGAACGATATTTTTCTCTAAGAGTGGCAGCAGCTCTTTTACGATATTATCGTATGTTCGCAGCGCGTTTCCTGGAATGACATCAATATCTCCATAATCTACTCCAGAACAATATTCAAAGATATTAATATCCATATCTGGATTGTAAGGTCGAAGCAATACGGAAAAATTTCGGATGTGCTGCGGGCCATATCGTTGCCCAGTCCGGTTAGAAGCAGCGGTATCAAATGGCACACCCAGTACAACAAAATCAACATTGTCTGTTGTTTTGATATTTTCTAAACGCATAAATGTTCGAACTCCACAAAAGCGGGGAGATTGGGATGAATCTTTTGGCTTATACATGCAAAAACCTCCTTTAAAAATGAAAATTATTCTGCTTTTTAATTAAGATGCAAAAAGCGTGCCAAAAAAGAATACAGTTTTTTTGCAAAGAAATACGATAAATTGATTCAAAAATGGATTTTAATCCATTTTTGAATTGATGCCGTACTTTTTCAGTTTTCTCACCACGGTTGGTTGACTAATTCCAAGATAATCTGCCATTTCATAAGTCGTTTTACATTGTTTTGCTGCGCGCAGGAGCCATTGTCGTTCTATCTGTTCTATTGCTTCTTTTAATGTAGTAGGTTCTTTCTCTTTTTCTAACCATTGATTAGATCGTGTAGATTCGGGATATTTTTGGATAGAAAAAGGGAGATATTCAGGATAAATGGCTTTTGTTTCGGAGGTAATGACCAATCTTTCGATCATATTTTCTAATTCTCGTACATTACCTGGCCAATCGTAATGAATGAGATGATCAACAATGGATGGGTGAAAATATTTATCTGTTTGATATTTCTTGTTGAATTTTTCTAAAAAGTATTGTGTTAACATGAAAATGTCTTCTTTTCTCTCACGTAAGGCAGGTACGTAAATAGGAATAACATGCAAACGATAAAATAAATCTTGGCGAAATTTCCCCTGCTTCACCATTTCCTCTAAGTTCTGATTTGTCGAGGCAATCAGACGAAAATCAATCGTTCTTTCTTTAATTCCCCCAACGCGTGTTACTTTTTTCTCTTGTAAAACTTTTAGTAGCTTCGCTTGCATGGAAAGTGGGAGTTCGCCAATTTCATCAAGAAAAAGAGTCCCTTTATCTGCTAATTCGATCAGTCCAGGCTTCCCTGTTTTTTGTGCGCCAGTAAACGACCCTTTTTCATATCCAAACATTTCTGATTCAAATAGTGATTCGGGAATAGCGCTGCAGTTTACTTCGATAAATGGTTGGTTTCGTCTCGGACTATTTTGATGGAGGGCACGAGCAAATACATTTTTCCCAACTCCGGACTCGCCAAGAAAAAGAACCGTTGCATCTGATTTGGCAACACGATGCACTAGCTTCCAAATACGCTGCATGACTTTGCTTTGAATGACGATATTTTCATGTTTTAATTCATCCATTTCGATTTGATAATGTTCCATCTGCATTCTTAGTTTTTCATAGTCTTCTTTTAGACGTTCTAACTCTGTTAGATCATGTGAAAAACTAATCACGCGAATAATGTTGTTTTGTTTATCAAATACAGGCACGCCTGTTGCCATTACGACACGGCCTGTCGCAGTTCGCTGCATGACTTGAACTTCTTTTTTCTCTTTCAGTACTCTGGCCGTAACAGAAGGAGAAAATATATTTTCTTTCTCTAATTCATATACGGACTTTCCAATAAGATAGGAAACTTCTTTTCCGTAAATGGAAAGACAGTTGGGGCTCGCACGGAGAACAATGCCGTTTCCGTCTGTGATGACAATATTATCGTTAGAAGATTTTAATATGGCACATAACTCTAATTCCAAAACACCCGTTGCACTTTGCATGATCTCCCTCCTAGCTGTCTATCAGAACTTACATTACTAATTATTCAAAGAAGCAGAAAATCCCTTTTTATTTGTCATGAAGTTTTTGGCATGTTTTTTGCATCTATAAGAAAGTGAATACAAAACAATGGAGGGAGAAGCAGATGAAGACGGAAGCAAAAAAATTTATACAGTTAAAAACAACGATCCCGGGACAAAAAGCAGCAGAATTACTAAGAAAAAAAGAACAGAACGTTCCTCGTGGACCGTTTAATACAGTCCCTACGTTTGCAGTCAAAGGGGAAGGGGCGCTCTTAACGGATGTGGACGGAAACACGTTTATAGATCTTGCCGGTGCGATTGGAAGCCTCAATGTCGGTCATTGCCCGCCAAAAGTCGTAGAAGCGATAAAAAAACAGGTTGATCAGTATATTCATCCTTGCTTTCATGTGATGATGTATGAGCCATATATTCAATTAGCAGAAAAACTCAATGAAATTACCCCAGGCACCCATCATAAGAAAACATTTTTCTTAAATAGCGGAGCTGAAGCGGTGGAAAACGCTGTAAAAATTGCACGGAAATATACAGGCAGAAAAGCCATTATCTCCTTTGAAAGAGGGTTCCACGGGCGTACACTTCTTGCGATGTCGCTGACAAGCAAAGTAAAACCATATAAATTTGGATTCGGTCCGTTTGCGCCAGATACGTACAAAATGCCGTATCCATATTATTACCGAAAGCCATCTGGCATGACAAATGAGGAATTAGATGCAGAGATTTTGAGACGTTTGGAGGACTTTTTTGTATCTGAAGTTCCAGCAGAAGAAGTAGCAGCGATTATTATGGAGCCAGTACAAGGTGAAGGCGGTTTTATTGTTCCGTCAAAAATGTTTGTGCAAGGAGTAAAACAAATTTGTGAAAAATATGGTATCCTATTTATAGCAGATGAAATTCAAACAGGATTTGGACGAACCGGAAAGATGTTTGCCATTGAACATTTTGATGTTGTACCAGATTTAATAACCATGTCGAAATCGATTGGAGCAGGTGTACCAATAAGTGCGGTTACTGGAAGAGCAGAAGTAATGGATGCACCAAATCCAGGAGAAATCGGTGGGACATATGGAGGCAGTCCTCTTGGCTGTGTAGCGGCATTAGAAGTGATTAATATGCTGCAACAAGAACAGTTAGTCGAGCGTGCCAATGTTATCGGGCAAACGGTAATAAACCGGTTTAGACAGCTCCAGGAGAAATACGAAACAGTTGGTGATGTACGAGGACTTGGAGCGATGGTGGCAGTTGAATTTGTGAAGGATTCCAAAACAAAAGAGCCGAACAAAGAATTAACAGCAGCTATTTTAAAAGAATGCCATCAACGCGGTGTGATTGTCATGAGCGCTGGTATATACAGCAACGTCATCCGGCTACTAACACCGCTTATTATTACCGATGAGCAGTTAGCGGAAGCATTAGATGTGATTGAGGAAGTTATTAGTGAATTGGCATGAAAGAATAAAGAAAGAGGGGAGCACGATGAAAACAACCGTTGAAAGAAAGAAGCTTTATATTAACGGCGAGTGGGTTGAAGCGAAGTCGTATACGATGTTAACTTCCCCTTATTCAGGTGAAACACTAGCGGAAATTCCTGTGGCGACGGAAGAGGAAGTCGAAGAGGCGATTGCCGCAGCGTATAAAGCAAGAAAAGAAATGGCCAGTATGCCGGCATACAAACGGGCGGAGATTTTAGAAAAAGTAGTTGCACAGCTGCAAGAACGAGCAGAAGAAGCAGCGCGGATCATTGCCCTCGAAGCGGCCAAACCGATTACAACGGCAAAAGGAGAAATAGCGCGGACGATTCAAACGTACAAATTTGCCGCGGAAGAAGCAAAACGAATTCACGGAGAAACAATTCCGCTTGACGCGGCGCCAGGCGGGGAAAATCGCGTTGCTTTCACCGTCAGAGAACCGATTGGGGTTATCGGCGCGATTACGCCATTTAACTTTCCAATGAACCTTGTTGCCCACAAACTAGGTCCAGCGATTGCTTCCGGAAATACCGTTGTGTTAAAGCCGGCAAGCCAAACGCCGCTTTCCGCGTACTTTATCGCGGAACTATTTGAAAACGCAGGGCTTCCAAAAGGAGCATTAAACGTCGTAACGGGAAGCGGCAAAACCGTTGGCGATAAAATCGTGACAGACCCTCGCATCAGCATGATCACCTTTACCGGCAGCCCGGAAGTGGGAATCGGCATCCGCAATAAAGCGGGGTTAAAACGGGTTACGCTCGAGCTTGGTTCTAACTCCGCCGTCATTGTCGATGAACAAGTGGATATCGACCGCATTATTCCACGTTGCGTTTTTGGCGCGTTTTCGTTCCAAGGGCAAGTATGCATTTCGCTTCAGCGCATTTACGTGCATGAAAAGCGGTATGAGGAGTTTGTCGAAAAATTTATCGCTGCGGCGAAACAATTGAAAGTGGGCGACCCATTGGATCCAAACACCGATGTTTCGGCATTAATTACTCCAAAAGACGTCGATCGGGCGCTCGAATGGATCAAAGAAGCAAAACAAGATGGGGCAACCGTTGCCCTCGGTGGAGAAAGAGAAGGAAATATATTACTTCCAACCGTTATTTTGGACGCAAAACCAACGATGAAAGTATCGTGCCAGGAAGTATTCGCGCCAATCGTTCTCATTAACCGCGTTCGTTCGATTGAAGAGGCGATTGAGCTCGTCAATGATTCACGCTACGGATTGCAGGCAGGTGTATATACGGATAACGTACATGTTGCATGGGAAGCGGCGGAAAAATTGCATGTCGGCGGTGTACTCATCAACGATATTCCGACCTTCCGTGTCGACCATATGCCATACGGCGGCGTCAAGGAAAGCGGAATCGGCCGCGAAGGGCTTCGCTATGCGATTGAAGAGATGACGGAGTTGAAGCTTGTGATTTTCAATCACAATCGGTAATCATGAACCGTATCACCTTTTATGGTGGTACGGTTTTTCTTTTTTGCTTGCATGAGAAACATCAAAATAGCTTTATATTTTGCATGAAGCAGAAAAAGGAATAGAAATCGCTGATTGATTTAGAAATGAATTTTTTGATTCAAAAATGAATTAAAAAGCTGGTTGCTTCAGTAATGGAGAATAAAACGGAGGAGTAGGGAACGTTCTTTACAAGATGCTTTCCGAAATTTTAGAGAATGTAGAGAAACAAGTTCTTATGAAAGCAAAACAAAGATAAAATGGCAAAATCCATTGATATGAGACAGATATTTGTTATCATTAAATTAAAAAAATATTGAATTATATAAATGTTGGCACGGTATTTGCGTGTTATTTTTGTGAACAAACTGATTGGCTAAAGGGGAGAATGTACATGACTGAAAACAACTGGATGCAACTCTATCACAAAATGTCTGACTTGCTTGCGCCAACG
This sequence comes from Geobacillus sp. CX412, assembly GCF_027942335.1. Lineage (NCBI taxonomy): Bacteria > Bacillati > Bacillota > Bacilli > Caryophanales > Anoxybacillaceae > Geobacillus > Geobacillus sp. CX412. The sequence goes on along the minus strand of NZ_CP103461.1, from coordinate 1,905,840 downwards.
ATGGCAAAAGACCATCCTAACTTGCCGGTTGTCAAGGAAGAAGGATGCTATTACTACGGACTGGATGGAAAAAAATATCTTGATTTTACTTCCGGCATTGCCGTTGCTAACACCGGGCATCGCCATCCGAAAGTAGTACAAGCAATCAAAGATGCCGCGGACCGCCTTATGCACGGGCCGAGCGGAGTAATCATGTATGAATCGATCCTTCGTTTGGCTGAAGAGTTAACACATATTCTACCTGAAGGATTGAACTGTTTCTTTTTTGCAAACAGCGGAACGGAGGCGATCGAAGGTGCTATTAAATTGGCAAAACATGTGACGAGAAGGCCATATGTTGTTTCGTTTACGGGATGTTTTCATGGTCGTTCTTTAGGGGCGCTTAGTGTAAGTACGTCCAAAAGCAAATATCGAAAATATTTACAGCCGAACGGATTGACGTATCAACTGCCGTATGCCAATCCAAAAGATTGTCCGGATGGGGAAGATCCGGATGTGTATTTTGCGAATAAGCTTGAAAAAGATGTAGCTTCTTTATTTGCCCACCAAGTCACTCCAGAAGAAGTGGCATGTATGATCTTGGAACCGGTGCTTGGAGAAGGCGGGTATATTGTGCCTCCTAAAGGCTGGCTGCACAAATTAAGAGAAATTTGTGACCGTCATGGAATTTTGCTCATTTTCGATGAGGTGCAGACGGGTTTTGGCCGCACTGGTGAATGGTTTGCGGCACAAACATTTGGCGTCACTCCGGACATTATGGCGATCGCCAAAGGAATTGCTTCCGGCCTTCCGCTAAGCGCGACGGTTGCCTCGAAAGAGTTGATGCAGCAATGGCCGCTAGGGAGTCATGGTACGACATTTGGCGGCAATCCAATCGCATGTGCGGCAGCGCTTGCCACATTAGAAGTATTTAGAGAAGAAAATTTGCTGGAAAATTGCAAAAAAGTTGGAAAATACGCCCGTGAGAAGTTAGAAGTGTTAAAAGCGAAGCATCCAGTGATTGGAGACGTACGTTCAATTGGACTCATGATCGGCATTGAGATTGTTCATCCACATACTGGCGAACCGAATGGAGAAGGAGTGATGAATATTTTGAACCGCTGCCTCCAAAAAGGAGTTCTTTTCTATCTATGCGGGAATAAAGGAGAGGTCATTCGCATGATTCCGCCGCTGACCGTGACGAAAGAGCAGATTGATGAAGGATTAAGCATGCTAGATGAAGCATTGACAGAATATGAAATAGAAATTGGCGCACATCCGCTAATGACTGAAAAATAATAAGCAGTTCATTTGCCTAATATAAGAGGATGGGGGAATTTTCATGAACATACTTGATACGGGGGTTATTCTATTTTATTTTCTTCTTTTAATTATTGTGGGGATTTTGGGGGCGAAAAGAGCGAAAACAGTAGAAGACTATGCACTTGCTGGCAGAAATCTTGGATTGTTTGTCTATCTTGGATGTCTGTCTGCGGTCATTCTTGGCGGCGCCTCGACGATTGGAACAGCTAAATTAGGGTATCAATTCGGGCTTTCAGGCATATGGTTTGTATTTATGATTGGGCTTGGGATTACCGTACTTGGTTTGTTTTTTACTAATCAAATTTATGGTGCGAATGTTACTACGATTAGCGAATTGCTTGGACGCCGGTACAATAAAGAAACTCGCTTGATTAGCGCGCTTGTAGCAGCTATTTACACGATGATGGTCTCTGTTACGCAAGTAATAGGAATGGGCACTATTATTCATGCCGTGCTAGGTTGGAATATGACTGTTTCGATGCTAGTCGGTGGGGGAATCGTGCTGTTTTATACGATTCTCGGGGGAATGTGGAGTGTTACCATGACAGACATTATTCAGTTTATCATCATGACAGTCGGCATTTTTTTCGTTCTGCTGCCGATGAGTTTGTCCCATGTTGGCGGATGGAAATCGCTCTCTGAACAATTGCCTGCCACGCATTTTGACCTTACGTCAATGGGATGGGCGAACATTTTTCAGTACTTTTTACTATATACTTTAGGAATGGTTGTATCACAGGATATTTGGCAGCGGGTGTTTACGGCACGTACAACAAAAATTGCCCGGAGTGGTGCTGTATACGCTGGTCTATACAGCTTTGCCTATGCATTAGCATTAAGTATTATCGGCATGTGTGCGGTAATAGTTTTCCCAACCATTAACGATCCGCAAAATGTATTTGCAAAAATGTCGCTGACGATCTTGCCGCATGGCTTGTTAGGACTCATTCTTGCAAGTGTATGTTCTGCACTCATGTCCACTGCTTCTGGAACATTGCTCGCTTCTTCTACTCTTTTATCACATGATATTTTGAGGCACTATTGGCTAAAAGACATTAGCGATCAAAAGTTTGTTTTTCTGTCAAGAATGATCACTTTAGCCATTGGGATTATTGCTATTACGTTTGCCATTTGGATTCAAGATGTGCTCGTTGCGCTAGATGTGGCTTATGCAATTTTATCAGGTGCGATTTTTGTCCCTGTAGTGTTCGGATTCTTCTGGAAAAGAGCGACCACAAAAGCTGGTTTCTATTCGATTATTATTAGTTCGTTGGTCGTGCTTGTCGGGTTAGCGGTGGAAGGACTAAGTTCTACCAATCCGATTATGTATGGGATTGCAGCCAGCATTATTTCCATGATTATCTTTTCTTATCTTCAACCATCTTCTAACATACAGAAAGACAATGTCATAGTGCAAGGAAATGAAGATGAACAAAGCGTGTTTTAACGTATTTTATGTGAAAATGACAAAAAGAACCGTATCTCCTTTTGGATGATACGGTTTTTTCTTAAAAAATAAAGGAGTTTTGTAATAAAATGAGGAATTTAATATCAAGAAAATTGGTCAAACAAGGGGGATGAACATGGAAACAGTAGTACTTTCGTTTTCAGGAAATGTAGCCGTATTGGAACTAAATCGCCCAGATTCGTTAAACGCGATGAATGAGCAAATGCTAAATGAATTACTAGAAGCGCTGCGTGAAATTGAACAAAGCGCTGCGTTGATTGTTCTCATTCGCGGAAAAGGGAGAGGATTTTCCGCCGGTGGCGATATTAAAACGATGCTAAGTGTAGATGATCCAGAAAAATTTCCTGAAATTATGAACACCATTCAAGAAGTCATTATGACATTATACAACTTGCCGAAAATCGTCGTTTCCATTGTCCATGGGCCAGCGGCGGGGTTAGGACTAAGTTTTGCTTTGGCAAGTGACTATGTCATCGCGACAAAAGAAGCACGCTTAGCGATGAATTTTATTGGCATTGGTCTCATCCCAGACGGCGGCGGGCATTTTCATTTGGCGAAACGAGTCGGTGAAGTGAAAGCAAAACACATTATTTGGGAAGGAAAACCAATGAACGCCGAAGAAGCGTACCAGCTTGGCATCGTTGACTTTGTCGCCGAAGATGAAAAACAAATCGAACAAAAAATCGCTGAATGGCAAGCAAAACCGCTTCAGGCAATGATCGCCACGAAAACGTTGTACGCCAAGTTGACAAAAGATGAATTGTTAAAAGTGCTTCAGCTTGAAACAGAAGCACAGCAAAAAATGCGGCAAACCGAAGACCATCGCGAAGGCGTCCGCGCGTTTTTAGAAAAGAGGAAGCCGAAGTTTCAAGGGAAATAATAGGGCTTGCCCTTGTCTAAAATCTTTGGAAAGATTTTAGACAAGGGCTGTTTTCATGAAACGCAGGCTATCTCTTTTGTGAGATGCTAATGATGCAGAGGCTCAATATTACTTTTACATTCGTATGATTAGTCTTTTTGAAATACGACGTGACCATTAATCATGGTCATTTCTACGTTTTGCCGCAAATCGAATGGATCGCCGCTCCAAATGACAATGTCCGCATCTTTCCCGACTTCCACCGAGCCGACACGATCTTCTATACCTAGATGCTTTGCGGCATTTAATGTAATCGCCTGAAGGGCAAGAGACTCTTCTAATCCATGTTTGACCGCGAGAATCGCGCTCGTCATTAAATGTTCAATCCCGACAACAGGGTGATCAGTGGTAATCGAAAAAGACACTCCGGCGTCACGTAAAGCAAGCAGTGTATGCCAACCTTTATCGGCAAGCTCGACTTTTGAACGGGTAGACATGGTTGGACCGACAGATACCCGTATTTTGCTTTCGGCAATATACTTGGCAATATGATGTCCTTCTGTGCAATGCTCAATCGTATAATCAAATCCAAATTCCTTCGCCAGACGAATCACGGTCATAATGTCATCCGCACGGTGTGCATGAACGCGCATCGGTATTTCCTTTTTTAATACTTTTGCTAGATTTTCCAGTTTTAAATCCCGCTCTACTTCTTTTCCGCTCTCTATTTTTTGCAGATACGTTTGCGCTTGAATAAACTGCTCGCGAAACAGCGCGGCAATCCCCATTCTTGTCGTTGGGAGTTTTCCTTTGTCTCCATAGACCCGTTTTGGATTTTCCCCAAAAGCCGCTTTCATTCCTGATGGATTTCTTACGACCATTTCATCGACGGTTTGCCCCACTGTTTTGATAACTACCATTTCTCCGCCAATGACGTTAGCGCTTCCCGGCATCACTTGCACAGTGGTTACTCCTGCTCTTCTCGCATCATCAAATCCTTTATCTCTTGGACTAATTCCATCAATCGCTCTAACGTGGGGAGTAGCTGGAGAGCTGATTTCATTAAAGTCATGTCCTTCTTTTCCAATGCCTTCTTCATGGATGCCAAGATGGGTATGAACGTCAATCAATCCAGGTGTAATAAATTTTCCGGATGCATCAATAATCTCGGGATGATCAAACAGAGACGGATTTTGTAGTTGTGTCGTGACTTCCTTAATCTTCCCTTCTTCTACTACAATGCAAGCATTTTCGATTTTTTGCCCGTTCCCTACTAACAGGGTTCCGCCATGAATGACAATCATCGTCAATAATCTCTCCTTTTATAAAAAATTTTTTTAATAAGTATAAAAAAATATTATTGAATTTTTAAATAATTGTAATTATAATAAAAAATTAAAAAAATTTTTTTTGTATTGTAAATCGGTAGTTAAATTCAATTTTAATAACTTTTTAAAACACAAAAACAAAAAAATAGTATAGAAAAGGGGTAATTATGAAGTACGATATCGACGAGCTAGATAGACAGATTATTAAGTTACTCTCTAATGATGGAAGAATGTCGTTTACGGAAATTGCTAACAAATTGAATGTCACAGAAAAAACAGTCCGCACAAGATATAAAAATCTTATTGATCATGGCATTCTCGAAGTAGTCGGAGTAGTTAACCCGATTGCGTTAGGAATTCGAGCCGGAGCCATCATTCAATTAAAAGTGGAGTCACAAAAATTATTCGATGTCATTGATCGGTTAAAAGAAATGAAAGAGGTCCGCTATATTACGTTAACCTCTGGATGTTATCAGCTTTTAATCCAAATCGCTGTTCCGAGCCAAGATGAAATTACAGGTGTGGTGAAGACATTAAATAATATTCGCGGAATTATTGAAATGAATACCATTATACAACTAGAGGTGTATAAAAATACGTTTGATTACATTTAATATCGTGTTAGACATGGTCATTCTCTCACGAAAGTCATTGATTGAAGAGATTGGAAAACAACGATAGTAAACGTTTGTTCTAACGTTTAATGGGCATCCAACTTTTTAATTAAATATTAAGTAAAGAGGTGTGAATACTATGAAAATTTTTATCTCAGCGGATATGGAAGGAATTTCAGGAGTTGCGACTAACCAGCAGCTAAAAACAAATAGCGAGTACCAGCGGTTTCGTAAGCTTATGACGCAAGATGTGAATGCAGCCATTGAGGGAGCGTTTCTTGGAGGAGCAACGGAAGTGGTGGTTGCCGATGGGCATGGAAACATGTCTAACATTCTCATTGAAGAGTTGGATCCACGAGCCCGGCTTATTTCCGGGAGCAATCGAGTCATGTGCCAGCTTGAAGGTCTTGACGACAGTTTTGACGGCATTATGTTTGTCGGCCACCATGGGCGTGAGAATGGTTCGGAAAGAACGGTCATCAGCCACAGTTTAGCGGGAATTTGTGTGAACGAAATGAAGATCAACGGCCGTGTTGTGGGCGAAACGGAGATGAATGCGTTCGTAGCTGGTTATTACGACGTTCCTGCCATTTTTATTTCAGGAGACGATGCGTATGTCCATGAAGTCCGCAAAACGTTGCCGCATGTCGAAGCGGCGGTAGTAAAACGCGGGATTGATCGTTTTGCGGCAGAATTGCTCCATCCTGTCAAAGCTCATGAGCTGATTAAGGAAAAAGCAAAAAAGGCCGTACAAAAAGCAAAGCAATGCCCGCCATTGAAAATCGAGGGACCGGTCACATTCGAAATTGAATTTAAAGGGCCAAACCAAGCAACGATGACCACAACGCTTCCAACGGTTAAATTAATAGGGCCTCGGACTATCACTTTTACGTGTGATGATATTGTCACCGCTTATAAGCATATGTGGGGATGTGTCATCATTGCGATGACGGCGACGAATGGAGTATTAGGCCACGTAAACGCTTAGTGACCCATGATATGAATACTCATTAGAAGGAGGGATGGGCGTGTACATTGTCAAGCGCTTGTTGACGATGATTGTTACGATTTGGCTCATTGCTACGTTGACATTTATTATTATGAAATCTATTCCTGGCGATCCATTTGCTTCGGATGCCAACGTATTACCAGAAGAAGTATTACAAAATATTAGAGCGAAATATAACTTGGATAAACCGTTACCTGTTCAGTATGCATTATATATGAAAAATCTATTAACGTTTGATTTAGGCCCATCGATTCAATCGGAAACAAGAGATGTAAATACGTTGATTGCCGATGGATTCCCTGTTTCCGCTCTCCTCGGATTGCAATCGTTAGTTATTGCGCTTGTGCTCGGATTGCTGCTCGGCATTGTCGCTGCGTTAAATCATAATAAAGTGTTGGACTACATTGCCATGTTTATTGCCATTATTGGCATCTCGATTCCGAGCTTTATTTTAGCGCCGTTATTGATTAAATATTTTGCGGTGGGATGGAAACTACTACCTGTAGCATCTTGGGGAACATGGGCTCATTCGATCTTGCCATCCATCGCTTTAGCCACTACTCCAATGGCAGTCATCGCCCGTTTTATGCGCTCTAGTCTGCTAGAAGTAATGCAGCAAAATTATATCAAAACAGCGGAAGCAAAAGGCTTATCTCCTGTCGCCATTGTTATCAAACACGGTATACGAAATGCGATTTTGCCAGTCATTACATTTATTGGGCCATTGTTTGCCGTTTTGATTACAGGTACTTTCGTTATCGAGAAAATTTTCGCCATACCAGGACTTGGTAAATATTTTGTCGATAGCATTTTTAACCGTGACTATCCCGTTATTTTAGGAACGACGGTTTTCTTTAGTACGATTCTTGTAATTACCTTGTTCCTTGTCGATATTTCTTATCGTCTGATTGATCCGAGAATTAAGTTAACAAGTAAGGGGGAATAAGCATGATTCCGCAAAAAGAAGAGGATGCCTTATTTCGTCCCATTGATCGTAGTAGGCTCCAGCCTGATGTTATTCAAAGACCGAGTATTAGTTTCTGGAAAGAGGCCTTTATAAAGATTGTTAAAAATAAAATGGCGATGCTAGGAGCATTTCTCTTATTTGCGATTATCATCATGGCTATTATAGGACCTCATTTAGTTCCATACAGCTATGCAGATCAGGATTTAATGAATGGAAACCAGCCCCCTTCTAGCAAACATTGGTTTGGAACGGATGATTTAGGAAGAGATATGTGGTCACGTACTTGGTACGGTGCACGTATATCATTAACAGTCGGACTGGTTGCTGCTCTCATTGATTTAGTAATGGGGATTCTCGTTGGTGGAGTATCAGGATATATGGCTGGTCGAGGAAAACTAGGGGATCGCATTGACAACATTTTAATGAGGGTTGTGGAAATACTGTACGGCATTCCATATCTATTAGTCGTGATTTTACTCATGGTCATTATGGAACCAGGGTTATGGACGATTATTGTCGCGCTTTCGATTACAGGATGGGTAGGGATGGCCCGGATTATTAGAGGTCAAATTCTCCAATTAAAGCAACAAGAGTATGTAATGGCAGCACAAAAATTAGGAACGTCACATGCGAAAATTATTTTCCGTCATTTGTTACCTAATACATTAGGAATTATTATTGTCAATTTAACTTTTACGATTCCACAAGCCATCTTTGCTGAATCATTTTTAAGCTTTTTAGGATTAGGTGTACAAGCCCCGTTTGCGAGTTGGGGAACAATGGCGAACGATGCTTTAGGTGTTATTTTAAACGGTCAATGGTGGAGGCTGTTTTTCCCTGGTCTTATGATTTCCTTAACGATGTTTGCTTTTAATGTATTTGGAGACGGCTTACAAGATGCATTAGATCCAAGAAGAAAATAGGAGGTGATGGTCTCCATGAGCTATCTATTAGAAGTAGAGCATCTAAAAGTGACATTCCCTACGTATGGCGGCGAAGTTCAGGCGGTTCGGGATGTTTCGTTTTACATCGATCAAGGAGAGGTTGTCGCTATTGTTGGGGAAAGCGGAAGTGGTAAGACGGTAACCGTTCAAACGATTATGGGATTAATTCCTACGAAAAACATTAAAGATGGAAAAATTCACTTTAATGGAAAAGATATTATTCATTTGTCGAAAAAAGAAATGCGAAAATTAAAAGGTTCAGAAATAGGAATGGTTTTCCAAGATCCAATGACATCATTAAATCCAACAATGAAAGTCGGCAAACAGATTGCAGAAGGGATACGGAAGCATCAAAAACTATCAAAAGCCGAAGCGAAACAAAAAGCGATTGAATTGTTGCGTCTAGTAGGAATCCCTAACGCGGAAGAAAGGTATCATCAATATCCCCATGAATTTAGCGGGGGGATGAGACAGAGAGTGGTAATTGCCATTGCTTTAGCATGTAATCCAAAACTGCTCATTGCAGATGAGCCGACAACTGCGTTGGATGTTACGATTCAAGCGCAAATTCTTGATTTGATGAAAGAGTTGCAAAGAAAGATGGGGATGTCGATTATCTTAATTACGCATGACCTAGGTGTAGTAGCTGAAATGGCACAACGGGTCATTGTCATGTATGGTGGAACGGTTGTTGAAACGGGCACGGTTTTTGATATATTTGAAAATCCTAAGCATCCATATACGTGGGGGCTATTGCAGTCCATTCCAAATTTGCATGACAAGGAAAAGAAACGTCTAGTACCGATAGAGGGATCCCCTCCAGATCTTTTTTCACCACCAAAAGGATGTCCATTTGCACCGCGTTGTCGATATGCGATGGAAATTTGTGTAGAAAAAAGCCCGAAAGAATTCGATATTTCTAAAGGGCATACAGCAAGATGCTGGCTAAATGATCCGAGGGCTCCCAAAGTGGAAGAGTTCATTGCAGCAGGGAGGGAGTAATTGATGTCCGAGGAGATTCTTCAAGTAGAAAATATAAAGAAATATTTTAAAATCGGCCCTAATCAAACTGTCAAATCGGTAGACGGGATTTCCTTCTCTATTCGTAAAGGGGAAACGTTTGGATTAGTCGGTGAAAGCGGAAGCGGAAAATCGACATTAGGAAAGATGATTGTAGGTCTTTATCCTGCCACTTCGGGAAAGATCCGTTTTGACGGTCATGAATTAGGAAATTTAGATAGACAGACGCAAAGAAAATTAAATCGAGAAATGCAAATGATTTTCCAAGACCCGCATGCATCATTAAATCCTCGAATGAGAGTAGGTGACATCATTGCGGAAGGGATTGATGCCTATCATTTAGCAAAAGGAAAAGAAAGACAAGAATTAGTTTATCACCTTCTTGAAAGGGTAGGATTGCGGCCTGAACATGCGCAGCGATTCCCTCACGAATTTAGTGGAGGTCAAAGACAACGGATTGGTATTGCGCGCGCATTAGCGGTAAAACCGAAATTTATTGTTGCGGATGAGCCGATTTCCGCTTTAGACGTTTCCATTCAAGCGCAAGTAGTTAACTTGCTTGATGATTTAAAACGAGAAGAAGACTTAACCTATTTGTTTATTGCGCATGACCTTGGAATGGTAAAACATATAAGCGATCGGATTGGGGTAATGTATCTTGGAAAAATGATGGAAATCGCGGAAAGTTCTGATTTATTTGAAGAACCGTTGCATCCTTATACGCAAGCGCTTTTGTCGGCGATTCCGATTCCAAATCCAAGGCTAGCTAGGAAAAGGGAAAGAATCGTTCTTTCAGGAGATCCACCTAGTCCTGTTCATCCTCCAAGCGGCTGTAGATTTCGAACGAGATGCCCATATGCAATGGATATTTGCTCCAAAATGGAGCCAGCTTGGAGAGAAGTAAAGAAAGACCATTGGACAGCTTGCCATTTGTATAATCAATAAACATTTAAAGGGGGATAAAAAGCATGAAAAAAGTTTTCGCAAGTATATTTGCATTACTATTATTGGTTTCCACCGTGTTAGCTGGCTGCGGCAGCGAGGGAACTTCGGGAGATGGAGCAGCCAAAAATATTAAGCAAGAAATTACGTTAAATGCGATGAGCGAACCTCCAAGCTTAGACCCTGCTCTTGCATCGGATACAACATCAGGTTGGATTATCGATCACCTATTTGAAGGACTGTATACGAAAAATCAAAAAGGTGAACCTGTATTAGGGGCTGCAAGTGATGTAAAAGTATCAGACGATGGAAAAACTTATACGTTTACGATTCGCGATAATGCAAAATGGTCTGATGGCGATCCGGTGACCGCCCAAGATTTTGAATATGCTTGGAAACGTGTGATCGATCCGAAGACAGGAAGCCCATTTGCTTTTTACATGTACTATATTAAAGGTGCGGAAGAATATAACAAAGGAAAAGGAAGTGCCGATCAGGTAGGAGTTAAAGCCTTGGATGATAAAACGCTGCAAGTGGAACTAAAGGCACCATTAGGCTATTTTGACAAGCTATTAACGATGTGGACGTTTTATCCGGTAAAAAAATCGCTCGTCGAATCGAATCCAAAATGGGCTGCCGAAGCAAAAGGATATGTAAGCAACGGAGCTTACCGATTGACTGAATGGAAACATAACAGCGAAGTAGTGATTGAAAAGAACCAACACTACTGGAACAAAGACGCGATCAATATGGAAAAAGTAACATGGAAGATGGTCAATGATGCGACAACATATTATCAAATGTACAAAACAGGAGAGCTTGATTTAATTGCAACGTTGCCTACAGATGCGATTGCTCAAGAAAAAAATAATAAAGAATTCAAAGTCGTTCCGTACTTTGGAACTTATATGTTTATGTTTAACGTAAATAAAGAGCCGTTCAATAACGCAAAAATCCGTCGTGCATTTGCCATGGCCATCGATCGAAAAGCCATTGTAGAAAACATCACTAAATCAGGAGAAAAACCGGCATATGCATTTGTTCCATATGGGGTAAATACTCCAGATGGTGATTTCCGAGAAGTAGGAGGCGCGTATTTTGAAGAAAATGTAAAAGAAGCGAAAAAATTATTACAAGAAGGAATGAAAGAAGAAGGTTGGAATAAACTTCCGGAAGTTACTTTAATTTATAATACGGCCGAAAACCATAAAAAAATTGCTGAAGCAGTTCAAGAAATGCTGAAAAGAAATCTTGGCGTGAAAATTAAGCTGGCTAACCAAGAATGGAAAACCTATTTGGAAACAACTGATCAGTCGAATTTCCAAATGGCGCGTATGGGATGGATAGGAATTTTTGTTGATCCAACCGTTATTTTAGACTATTACTTAGGCGACAGCCCGAACAACCGTACAAACTGGGTAAACAAACAATTCGATGATCTAATGGCTAAGGCGAAAGTCGAGCAAGATGATAAAAAACGTTATGAACTTCTTCATGAAGCGGAAAAGGTCTTAATGACAGATATGCCATTTATACCTGTTTATTTCTATTCGCAAAACTACTTGACGTCATCGAAATTCAAAGGCATTGTGTATCCTGTCAACCGTTACCCGGATGTGCGCTGGGCGAAAAAAATAGCTGAATAATTGCTGAAAAAGGGAAGAATTATTTTCTTGGAAGATAATTCTTCCCTTTCACCTCATAAAGGGGAGATAGTAATATGCTGCTGTATTTCAGCGCCATTTTTTGCACTGCCGTTGTTTTGCTGCTGACGAAAATGATATATGGAGTAAATACGCTTACTTTCATTAATCAATGCTTTTTATATGGACTCACTATATTGGCGGTTGGGGCATGCATTTTTGTTTACCAAACAGGTTTTTTCCATTTTTTCTTCAAAGGATTTCGGCAAATGTATCAGTGGATTGTGCCTAAACCAAAAATGTTAATTCGTGAAGAAGAAAGGCTGGCTAATGATGATTGGTTGAAAGAATGGAGAAGCCGAACGCTCAATAATGTTAAAAAAATTTTGCTAGGCATTGGCACAGGTTCTATATGCATGTCTTTGACTTATTTATTTTTCTACTATTAAAAGAATTTTAGGAGGAAAAGGAGCAAATGAAAAAACTTTTATTAACGGGTTTTGTTCCGTTTTTAGAATTTCCTATTAATCCGACGGAACAAATTGCAAAAAATTTAGATGGAGCAAGTATAGGAAAATATCATATTTACGGGCGGGTTCTTCCCGTTGATTTTTCGCAATCGGCATTGACTTGTTTAGAATACTTGGAGCAAATACAACCCGATGTTGTTATTTCCCTTGGTCTTGCGGCGGGTCGTACAAAAATCACTCCGGAACGGGTCGCGATCAATTGTAAAGACGGCGGGCCGGATAACCGCGGAGTGCGGGCGCAAGACGAGCTGATTGTAGAGGATGGACCAACAGCCTATTTTTCGACATTGCCGATCCGCCGTTTTGTCAATGTCTTAAATGAAAAAGGATATCCTGCGCAAATTTCCAATACGGCGGGAACCTATTTATGCAACAATGTGATGTATTCCGTTTTGCATAAAGTGCAGAGTGAAAACATGCCTGTAAAAGCTGGATTTGTTCATCTTCCTGCTTCGCACGAGTTGGCCATCCAGAAACCGACTCTTCCAAGCTGGTCGCAAGAAGACTTGCAAAAAGCGGTGATGTGCATGATCGAAGCATTAGATTAGTTCACCATCTAAAAAACAGGAGCTTTTAAAGGGTCAAGTCCTGATTATTGTGTAAAATTTCGCTCTCGGTCCAGCGAATTTAGGCCTTAGGAAAATTAAACAGCTTTTTGCCGTTTCTTTTTACACAAAAACTCGGACTTCATCCTTTTTAAAGTGGATAGTAGCACAGAAAAAGCCGGCCAGATGTTAAGGTCGGTTTTTCATTTGAAAAGATCTTCTAAGTTGATGTGAAATCCCTTTAGCACTTCAGATCGAGCGATTCCTTTTTCCTTCAGCGCGTCCAGCTGTTGATATTGCCCTTCATCGTTTAGGGCATAAATTTGAACGATGTTTAACATTGGATTGACGATCCAGTATTCGTTTACGCCATATTGCATATATAAGTTCAGTTTAAAAACAAGGTCGTGGGATTGGTTAGAGGGACTTAATATTTCGATAATGAGTGTTGGCACTCCAACAAATTTATTTTCCGTCAATCCGTTTTTATCGCATATAACCGATAAATCAGGAACCACTATTTTCGTTCCTTCCATTTTGTTGTTTTTTAGTTCTATGTCAAAAGGCGCGTGGAACACTTCGCAATCTTTGCCTTCTAAAAAATTGAATAATTTGGCATGAAGTCTTCCTGAAACTCGTTGATGTTGAGTAGAAGGCGATGGTGACATAAAGACAATTCCGTCAATATATTCTAAGATCCTTTCTGTATTTTCTCTCATTTTGTAAAATTCTTCGAGAGAGACAAAATTTTCTTTGGGTAAGCTCACAACAACATCCTCCCTCTTTTGTTTTCACTTCTTGTTTATATTATAAACGACGATTATTCGTTTTCATTATGTTTCCGGAACTGGCGCTGATTTTTCAAAAATATGGCCGCAAAAACAATTCAGCATACATGGTTGAAACCAATGAAGTCGATCTAAGTTTGGATCACTAGAAAACTGCCGATTTTTTTACATAACTTCCGGAACTGAATCGATGAAGCTAGGGATTGATGGAAAAAGAAACGGTACAAAGCGGTTTTTATTTTCCGGACACATAAGCTCGCTGGGCTGGGAGTCTAGGGTTTAGCCTGTTGCATTAGACGCAACGAAGTTTGATTATTTTTTTGCAGGAATTTTGCGTGCATTTTTGGAAGATTTTATATGGAGCACTTTATGGAGAAAGGTGAGGAAAATGTTGCATACACTTTCTGTTCCCATTATTCAAGCGCCGATGGCTGGAGGTGTTTCCACTCCAGCGCTGGCTGCGGCTGTATCCGAAGCAGGCGGGCTCGGTTTTTTGGCAGGCGGTTATAAAACGGCGGAAGAAATGCGGAAGGAAATTGCTGCGGTTCGGGAGCTGACCGATAAGCCGTTTGGCGTTAACATTTTTGTCCCAAGCGAAGAAGACGTAGACGAGAAAGCGCTGCTTTGTTACCGGCAAGTGTTGGAGAAAGAAGCGGAACGATTCGGTGTGCCGCTAGGGGAGGCGAAATGGGATGATGATGATTGGGAAGCAAAGCTCGCTGTTTTGTATGAAGAAAAAGTTCCTGTAGTAAGCTTTACGTTTGGCTGTCCTTCGCCTGACATCATCGCAAAATTGAAAGAAAAAGGTTCGTTTGTCGTTGTGACTGTGACATCAACGGAAGAAGCGTTGATCGCCAAACAGGCAGGGGCGAACGCATTATGTGTGCAAGGGCCGGAGGCGGGGGGACATCGAGCGTCATTTCGCAATAACGCCGCTTCCCATGAAAACGCCAGCTTGCTTGTTTTATTGCAACAAATCCGTGAAGTGGTCGATATTCCGTTGATTGCCGCCGGAGGAATTATGAGCGGGCGAGATATCGCCGCGGTGCTTGCCGCGGGGGCGTGCGCCGCTCAGTTAGGCACGGCGTTTTTGCGCTGCCCGGAAAGCGGGGCCAATCCGCTGCATAAAAACGCATTAGTCGATCCGCAATTTCAAACTACCAATGTCACCCGTGCGTTTACAGGCCGTTCCTGCGCGCGGATTGGCAAACCGATTCCTGATCGAATATGATAATCTGGCTCCTGCGGCATATCCGCACATTCACCATATGACAAAGCAGCTTCGCAAAGCGGCTGCTCAGGCAAACGATCCGCAGGCGATGTCATTATGGGCCGGGCAAGGATACCGCTTGGCGAAAGACATGCCGGCGGGGGAGATTGTAAGGTTGTTGATGGAGCAAGTTAAGGAAGCGGTAGAGGAGATAAATAGGTTGTTATGATGAGCAACAATATAGGACATTTTTTATTATGGGTACAATTTAAAAATAAGTTTAAGTTAAGAAAAAGAATGTCATAATGCTTCATCAAAGATTGTAACTACTACAATTGAAAGGAGGGGTATCATCTCATACCCGTCAAGTTAGCTGTATAAAATTTTTTAGGATGATACGCATGTTCGAAAAATCAATCAAAGGATGAAGAGAAAACCAAATGCTGGGCATGCCAAATACCCCTCAAGAAGAGGGTTATTTGGCATTTATATCCATAACCCACACTACCATATCCCCAATTTCTTTAAAAGATCCGATACCGTTTCCTCTCCTTTCCTTCGGTCTTTCCTCGCGTGTTTCCTTAACAGAGACAGGAGAGATGGAAGGGCGGTTTCCATCGCTTGGGGATGCAAAAGAAACCGATGCCAATACGATTGGAGGATATTAAGCGCTTTCCATTCACTGATCTCGATTCCCTCCCGTTGATGCCAATACCTTCGGGCTTGGAACAGAAGAGTCTGCGTGACTAAAATGGCAATCAATGTCCCATATAAGTGGCATTCGAATCGTTCCTTCTTCATCTTTTTGACACGGTCAAGGTCAAATAAGGATTTCCAGCCCTTAAATAACAGCTCCACTTGCCAGCGCAGCGAATACAGCTCATAAACTTGTTGCGCATCAAACGATTCTTGTGGTAAATTGGTCAGTAAGATGTGATATTTCTTTTGTTCAAGGGTTTGGCGTGACAGCGCCTTCCCTTTCTTTTTTTCCTTTTTCCGCACATACGTCAGCCGTTTTTCCCATTCTTCCGCCGTGAGACGGCGAAAAATCAGACGCGGAACATACAGGCGTTGGTGTCCGATATACACGTGTTCCACTTCCACGGCTTCCCCCTCGCCCAATCGATTTCCTATCGATTCCCAATCCCATTCGTGCCACTCCCCGTCCTGTTTGATATAGACTTTGATATCGGAACGCAACCGGGTAATATAATAAGCACCTCGAGCATCGATCTCCGCCAGCGTGGCGAGTGAAAAAAACCCCAGATCCCGAATGCAAAGGTCATTCGGTAAAATCGTGTGCTGGGTATGATAAGCAAAGCGGGCATCGGAATCATTGGCCTGTTGGACGCACAGCTGAAGACAGGTGCCCGATAACAGCTCATACTCAAATTGGATTTTGGCGCCAGATGAAACCGAACCTTGATAGTCCTCACCATAGTCGGCCGGGAGTAAAAAACTGGTAGAGTCTAAGATCCGCAGACGGGTGAAACAAGCGCGATACGTCTCGGTGATGGAAGAGAGTGCCGGACGTTGATGCATCAGGAGAGTAAAAAAGACCTCTTTTAAAAACGCCACGGCACGAGGCGTAAACCGCTGATTCAGTCCTTCATTCGAGAGAGAGCAATCATGCCAGAGCGCCAAATCGGCACACAACCGCTGAAGCGACTGACAGGCGAGCGATCCGTCTCCCCAAGCACATAGCGTCAGAAAGGCTTCCGCTGTTAATGAACGCTGCCGCTGAATGAATCCGACTTTCCGTGCCAGACGGGTCAGTTCTTCAGAGGAGAAGAGTTGACGAATCGTTTTTATCCATGCCTTCATCTTTTTTGCCATCAAAAAACAATCCTTTCCAACGATGATTTTCGTTAGAAAGGATACCATGTTTTTGGCGCTGAAAAAAGATCAAATTCTTAACTTGATGGCTATGGGGTATCATCTCCCAATTGCAATAAATGTCGACAGATTAACGAAAAATAACTTATTATAATTGTTAAGATGTATCTAAAGAAAGGAGAAGGGAAATATGAACCGAAAAGTCCGCTGGGGAATATTAAGTACAGCAGCTATTGCTAGAGAAACGATTATTCCGGCTATTCAGCGTGCTAACAATGCGGAAGTGGTGGCGATTGCTAGTGGAAGTGGAAAAGCAAATAGCGTGGCTAAGAAACTAGGAATCCCTATTGCGTATGATAGTTACGACCAATTGCTAGATGATCCAAACGTTGACGCAGTTTACATACCACTTCCTAACAGCATGCACACGGAATGGACGGTGAAAACAGCAAATAAACAAAAACACGTCCTTTGCGAAAAGCCAGCTGCCTTGCGTGAAGCCGATGTAAGAAAAATGGTCGAAGTATGTGAAAAAAATAACGTATTTTTTATGGAAGCATTTATGTATCAGTTTCATCCACAGCATCAGAGAGTCAAAGGGATTATTTCCTCTGGAGAAATAGGAGATATAAAATGCATGCGCTCCAGTTTTTCGTTTTATCTTCGCGATCGGGAAACCAACATTAGAATGAACGCACAACTAGGCGGCGGAAGTTTATTTGATGTAGGGTGTTATTGTGTCCATTCAATTCGTAATCTGTTAGATTCAGAGCCTGCCGAACTGTTTGTTCAATCTAATTATGATGAACAACATTCTATTGATATGACAACTAGCGGATGGATGAAAATGAAAAATGGGGTTCATGCATTGTTCGATTGCAGTTTTGAAATGTTTTCTCAACAAAAATATGAGATAATTGGGACGAAAGGAAAAGTGGAAGTATCCCGAGCATATCGTCCAGATGCATATGGAGGAAACGGGATCATTACCGTTGCGACCGATAGTGGGGAAACGAGGGAAGAAGTCGTTTCTGGCGATCAGTACGTATTAGAGATTGAACACGCTTCTCGATGCATTCTTGAAGGGAAACAGCCGCTTTATTCAAGAAGCAATATGATACAACAAGCGCGGGTGCTTGAAGCGTGTTATACATCTATGCGGACTGGAAAGGTTATACAATTTTAAGCTGTTTAGAAAGTAAGATTTCCAGCTTCTATGAAAAAAAGGGAGGATTAACACGATGAAAGTGATTCAAGAAAAATGGGCAGAAATCGATCAACAGCCAGTCATATCTTTCACGATGATCAATGATCATGGGATGGAAGTTACTTGCATTAATTACGGTTGCATTATTACGAAAATCGTTACCCCTGATAAGGATGGAAACTACGAAAATGTTGTATTAGGATTTGATCAATTTGATCCATATGTAACGAATAGTCCTTATTTTGGCGCAGTAATTGGACGGGTTGCAGGAAGAATACAAAACGCGTGTTTTGAGTTGGATGGAAAAACGTATACATTATGTAAAAACGAAAACAACAACCACTTGCACGGTGGGGTAAAAGGGTTCCACCGTGTTCTTTGGAATGCGGTGGCGGTGGAAAAAGAAGAGGAAGTTGGCGTGCAATTTTCTTATACAAGTCCGGATGGGGAAGAAGGATATCCAGGTACTGTCCAGGTACAAGTAACTTACATGTTAAATAATCAAAATGAGTTAGTTATTTCTTATAACGCGCATTCTGACAAAAGCACGTTATTGAACTTAACGAATCATACGTATTTTAATTTAAGCGGGAACATAAAAAGAGATATTTTGAATCATGAATTAAAAATAAAGAGTGATCAATTTTTAGAGTTAAATGAAGAGTTGATTCCAACGGGTGTTTTCTTAGATGTAGCGAATACTCCATTTGATTTACGGGAAGGAAAAAAACTAAAAGACGGTATTACGGCAAATCATTCACAAATCGAACTAGTTGGACAAGGATACGATCATCCGTTTTTATTAAATGTTCATCATGATAAAGAAATCGTTCTTCAAGATCCCGAAAGCGGCCGCACGCTGACGGTCGAAACAGATGAAGTTGGAGTAGTAGTATATACAGGAAATCAGTTACAAGAGGGAATGGATATTTACGGTGTGCCGTCACGAAAATATTTAGGAATTTGTTTAGAAACGCAAGGATTACCAGATGCTATTCATCATCCTCATTTTCCATCCTGGGTATTGCAATCGGGAGAAAAATACTCATCGGTAACTAAATATAGATTTGGTGTTATAACAAAATGATAATCCTTGCTTTTTTGTTCTATGAACATCATTGTAAAAACATTTATTCCTTAAATCGCTCGCATTCCGCATTCATAAAGGTTTGAATATGAGATTATCTGTACCACATCCGATTCTGAAGAAGTTGTAAGTCAAAAGTTTGACTAGCAAAGGTGGAAGATAGAAAGGGGAATTAATTTTTGAAAGATAAATTTTTGTCATAAACTTTGTTTGTATACTAGACAAACAAATTTAGCAATATTATAATTTAGTTGTAAGTTATAAAAGTTTATGACTAATGTAAGAAGGGGGAGCTACGATTGAAAAAGGTAGTAAAAGTTCTTAGTTCTCTATTATTGTTATTTTTGGTTGTATTTATGATGACTGCTTGTGGACAAGATGTTGCAAACCAAAATGAAAGCGGTAACAAAAAGGACGAACAAGCAGGGCAAGATAAAACAATAAAGATAGGTTTTTCAGTATCGGATCTTACACTTGAAAGATGGCAACACGATCGTGACATTTTTGTAAAGCAGGCTGAAAAACTTGGGGCAGAGGTATTAGTACAATCGGCAAACGGGGATAGCGAAAAACAATTATCACAAATTCAAAATATGTTATCCCAGGGGATCGATGTCCTAGTAATTGTGGCAGTTAATACGGAAGCTTTATCTCCGGTTGTAGAACAAGCGAAAAGAGAAGGTGTAAAAGTACTCGCTTACGATCGACTAATTATGAATGCCGATGTGGATGCATATGTTTCATTTGATAACGTACGTGTGGGAGAGATGCAGGCGGAATATTTAGTGAAAAAAGTACCTAAAGGTAATTACTTCTTGTTAGGCGGTTCTCCTACAGATAATAACGCTAAAATGTTTAGAGAAGGACAAATGAATATTTTGCAACCTCTTATTGATAAAGGAGATATTAAAATAGTTGGGGATCAATGGGCAAAAGACTGGCAAGCCTCAGAGGCAATGAGAATCATGGAAAATGCGTTAACGGCTAATAAAAATAAGATTGATGCAGTTGTTGCTTCTAATGATAGTACTGCAGGTGGGGCTATTCAGGCACTAGAAGCACAAGGCTTAGCTGGAAAAGTAGCGATTTCCGGCCAGGATGCTGATTTAGCGGCGGTTCAACGTATCGTCGAGGGAACACAATCTATGACAGTATATAAACCTATTAAAAGTATTGCAACTAAGTCTGCAGAAGTCGCAGTTCAGCTTGCTAAAGGTGAAAAAATTCAAGCCGACGAAACGGTGAATAATGGAAAAGTAGATGTGCCGTTTATTAAATTAGATCCAATTATAGTGGATAAAGATAATGTAATTGATACTGTCATTAAAGATGGTTTTCATTCTTATGATGACGTGTATAAAAATGTACCAGAAGATAAGCGCCCGCTACGTCCGTAATAGATTTTCAAAATGTTAACCCTTTTGGTGGTATCCATGGTAAATGGTTTGATTCTATTTGCCGTGGATACTATACTAGACTGATTATTGTGCCTTATTATTCGCTAAATTCAATATTTTTTGATGATTAAGTTAAAAAATTCTAGGTAAGGTGGGGCGTATGCAACCATACATTTTAGAAATGAAGGGAATTACAAAAGAATTTCCGGGAGTTCGAGCATTAGATAATGTTACTTTTTCAGTACGGAAAGGAGAAATTCATGCACTTTGTGGCGAGAATGGTGCTGGAAAATCTACTTTAATGAAGATTTTAAGTGGAGTATATCCATACGGTTCATATGAAGGAAAAATTTATATAAATGGTAATGAAGTACAATTTAAGAATATAAAAGAATCTCAAGAAGCGGGTATTGCCATTATTTATCAAGAACTGGCGGTTGTAGAAGAAATGACTGTAGCTGAAAATATGTTTCTCGGTCATGAATTAATGAGAGGGAAGTATGTTGATTGGAACCTTCTATATGCCGAAGCGCAAAAATGGCTACAAAAAATAGGTTTACCTATTGATCCAGAAACAAAAGTTGGAGATTTAACTGTTGGTAAACAGCAATTAATTGAAATTGCGAAAGCACTAACGAAAGAAGCTAAGATTATTATTTTAGATGAACCAACAGCAGCATTGACAGAAAGTGATGTTTTTACTTTAAAGAACATTTTAAGAGATCTTCGCTCCCAAGGTGTTACATGTATTTATATATCCCATAAACTTAATGAAGTCATGGAATTAGCCGATACAGTAACTGTTTTAAGGGATGGAAAGACGGTGAGTACTGATCCAATAGATAAACTTACGGAAGATCGCATTATTGCTAAAATGGTAGGAAGGGAATTACATGAACTATATCCTTATGAACCACGTGAGTTGGGAGAAGAAATTCTTAAAGTAAACAATTATTCTGTTATAGATGAAAAGTCAGGGAAAAAAGTTATTGATAATGCTTCTTTTATTTTAAGAAGAGGAGAAATTCTTGGTGTTTCAGGTTTAATGGGATCAGGAAGAACGGAATTATTTACTAGCATATTTGGAGCGTATAAAGGAAAAAAACAAGGGACTATTTTTTTAAACGGAAAGGAAGTAATCATTGAAAGCCCTGCAGATGCTATTAGGCACGGAATCGCTTACGTTTCAGAAGATCGGAAGAAGTATGGTCTTATTCTTGAAATGGATATTATAAAAAATTCCACTCTTGTGGCTCTAAAAAGAGTAACCAATTGGAATATGATTGATCGTGCTTTAGAAGTAAAATATGCTGAGGAAATTACAAAGAAAATGAAATTAAAAGCACCTAACCTTGAGCTGAAAGTATCTCAGCTAAGCGGTGGAAATCAACAAAAAGTAGTTTTAAGTAAGTGGTTATTAAATAATCCACAAGTGCTTATTTTAGATGAACCAACTAGAGGGATAGACGTTGGTGCAAAACATGAAATCTATAAAATTATTAATGAATTAGCTAAGCAAGGTGTTGGTATAGTATTGATTTCATCAGAGTTACCGGAAGTTTTGGGAATGTCGGATCGTATTTTAGTCATGTCGGAAGGAAGAATTGTGGGGGAGTTTAGCCGAGAGGACGCCACGCAGGAAAAAATTATGACTTGTGCAACGGGAGGAAGACAAAAATGAAAAGTTTGGTTTCTTTTCAAGCACCTACGGATTCAGAAAAATTGAAAAGGACGCGTTCAAAATTTGATTTTCGCTCTTATACGCTTATCATTGCTCTCGTTCTTATAGCGCTTATTTTTGGAATATTAACAGATGGAGAGTTTCTATCTTCGCGTAATTTGTCCAATTTGTTTATGCAAATGTCTGTAATTTCGATTTTAGCTATTGGAATGACATTAGTTATTATAGCTGGACATATTGATTTATCTGTAGGTTCAATTGTTGGCTTAACAGGAGGAATTGCTGCTATTTTACAAGTATGGTATGGATGGGGAACTATTTCTGTCATTATTGTTGCAATTATTGTCGGTGCATTGATAGGACTTTGGCAAGGTTGGTGGGTTTCTTATCGTAATGTACCAGCATTTATTGTTACTTTAGGCGGCATGTTGATTTTTAGAGGAATTTTAATCGGGATTAGTAAGGGGCAGACTATTGCACCATTGAATAAAAGTTTTGAAGCGATTGGGAATAGTTATCTTCCTTATGTAATTGGTTATGTATTAGCAATAATCAGTATTATCATGCTATTTGTTTTTGTTAATAGAAAACGTAAAAAAAGGCAGTTATTAGGGTTAACTGTCAATACGAAGGTTAATGATTATGGAAAAGCGACGATTTACTCATTGTGCATTTTGGTATTAGTTTACATGTTAAACCGCTACTATGGTATTCCGATCCCAATGCTTGTCGTCGTTCTATTTGCGATCATCTTTGTTTTTATCGCGGTCAAAACTCCATTTGGAAGATACATTTACGCAATTGGCGGCAATATTGAGGCAGCAGCCCTCTCGGGGATAAATATCAAACGTATTGTACTTGCTATATTTATTTTAATGGGAGCGCTTTCCGGAGTGGCAGGTATTATTTTAACGAGCAGATTGAATGCGGCAACAGTAAGTAGCGGGGAAATGTATGAGTTAGATGCAATTGCTGCTTGTGTCATTGGGGGCACGAGCCTAATGGGCGGAAGAGGGAATATAATTGGAGCTATTATTGGCGCCCTCATTATGGCTAGCATCGATAATGGGATGAGCATGATGAACATTGAAACCTTTTGGCAATTTATTGTAAAAGGATTGATTCTTATTATTGCAGTCTGGATTGATATATCGAGTAAAAGTCGAACTAACTAATTTAATCGATATTGGAAATTAGTTAAAAATACACAACTGTATTTTGCATTTATGTGTGTTAATACCAATCACATGATTGGCCTATTTCATAATAGAAATATTATAAAACTAGGAGGAATTTTATCATGCCTTATTTCAACAATATCAACACCATATCCTATGAAGGACCAACGTCTAAAAACCCACTTGCGTTTAAATTTTACAATCCGGAAGAAAAAGTCGGAGATAAGACAATGGAAGAGCATTTGCGATTTTCGGTTGCGTATTGGCATACGTTTACAGGGGATGGATCGGATCCGTTTGGGGCAGGCAATATGATCCGCCCATGGAACAAATACAGCGGAATGGACTTAGCAAAAGCGCGTGTAGAGGCAGCTTTTGAGTTTTTTGAAAAATTAAATATCCCATTCTTCTGTTTCCATGATGTGGATATCGCTCCAGAAGGAGAAACATTAAAAGAAACATACAAAAATTTAGATATCATCGTAGACATGATTGAAGAATATATGAAAACAAGCAAAACGAAGCTGCTTTGGAATACGGCCAATTTGTTTACCCATCCTCGTTTTGTACACGGTGCAGCCACTTCTTGCAACGCCGATGTATTTGCGTATGCGGCGGCCAAAGTAAAAAAAGGTTTGGAAATTGCGAAACGATTAGGAGCGGAAAACTACGTATTTTGGGGCGGACGAGAAGGATATGAAACACTGTTAAATACCGATATGAAACTAGAACTTGACAATTTAGCGCGCTTCTTGCACATGGCGGTGGATTATGCGAAAGAAATTGGATTTGACGGTCAATTTTTAATCGAGCCGAAACCAAAAGAACCAACGAAACATCAGTATGATTTTGACGTTGCGACAGCATTGGCATTTTTACAAACATATGGATTAAAAGATTACTTCAAATTTAATATTGAAGCGAACCATGCGACTTTGGCGGGGCATACGTTTGAACATGAATTGAGAGTAGCCCGTATTCATGGAATGTTAGGTTCCGTTGATGCAAACCAAGGAGATATGTTGTTAGGATGGGATACGGATGAATTCCCGACAGATTTATATTCTACGACTCTTGCAATGTACGAAATTTTGCAAAACGGCGGACTTGGCCGTGGCGGATTGAATTTTGACGCTAAAGTAAGAAGAGGATCGTTCGAACCAGAAGATTTGTTCTACGCTCATATCGCTGGAATGGATAGTTTTGCAGTTGGATTAAAGGTCGCGCATCGATTAATTGAGGATCGTGTATTTGATGAATTTATTGAAGAACGATACAAAAGTTATACAGAAGGAATTGGACGTGAAATTGTGGAAGGAACAGCAGACTTTCATAAATTAGAAGCTTATGCTTTACAATTAGGGGAAATCCAAAATCAATCGGGCAGACAAGAACGATTGAAAACATTGCTTAACCAATACTTGCTTGAAGTTTGCGCAACCCGTTAATGAAAAGAGGGATGGTCTTGGATCACGTCATTGGTGTGGATTTAGGGACAAGTGCGGTAAAGGTGCTGCTTGTGGATCGGAATGGGAATGTAAAGGGAGAGTGGACAGAAACTTATCCCTTATATCAGCCCCATTCCGGATATAGTGAACAAAATCCCGAGGATTGGGTGAAAAAAACGATTGTTGCTTTAAGAAAGTTATTAGAGGTTTCCAATATTTCTCCTGACTCTGTTTGTGGATTGAGTTTTTCGGGCCAGATGCATGGGCTTGTGCTTTTAGATAAGGAACGGAACGTACTACGAAATGCCATTCTGTGGAATGATACGAGAACAACGGAAGAATGTCGGGAAATCGAGGAGAAAGTGGGAAAAGAAACGTTATTATCGATTACGAAAAACCGCGCGCTAGAAGGATTTACGCTACCAAAATTATTATGGGTGAAAAAGCATGAGCCACATCTTTACCAACAAGCATACACGTTTTTGTTGCCGAAAGATTATGTCCGGTTCCGTCTTACTGGACAAATTGCAATGGAGTATTCTGATGCGGCAGGGACGCTGTTGTTGGATATAGAAAAAAAGACGTGGAGCCAGCATATTTGTGATGTTCTCGGAATTGATATGCGCTTGTGCCCTCCTTTAGTCGAATCAACGGCATATGTCGGAACATTGCTTCCGGAAATCGCCGCAGAAACTGGATTATCTACAAATGTAAAAGTTTTTGCCGGCGGTGCCGACAATGCTTGCGGTGCAGTTGGCGCAGGAATTTTATCGGAAGGGCATATGATGTGCAGCATCGGTACATCCGGCGTCGTTTTGGCGTACGAGCAAACAGGAAATAAAGATTTTGCCGGGAAAGTCCACTATTTTA
Source organism: Geobacillus sp. CX412 (assembly GCF_027942335.1). NCBI lineage: Bacteria > Bacillati > Bacillota > Bacilli > Caryophanales > Anoxybacillaceae > Geobacillus > Geobacillus sp. CX412. Next base: position 1,879,967 of record NZ_CP103461.1, on the reverse strand, counting down.
ACCACGCCAAGCCGAACGCGTATTATATTATGGGTGTGACATTAGCCGCTGGATACAGCTTTGATTGGTGGAAACGTACGTTTATGACAGATGTATCGTTTGCCGATATTGTCAAACGGGCATATGAGTCGCCGATTGGCGCCAATGGATTGTTGTTTACTCCATATTTGGTAGGGGAACGAACTCCTTATGCCGATGCGGATATCCGTGCATCGTTTATCGGCATTGACTCGTCGCAAACGAAATGGGATTTTGCACGCGCGGTGATGGAAGGAATTACTTTTTCGTTAAATGAGTCTGTCGAGATTATTAAAGCAAGCGGGAAGTCAGTAAAGTCGGTCGTATCGATTGGCGGAGGAGCGAAAAGCATCGAATGGTTGCAATTGCAAGCGGATATATTCGCTACTCCGGTAGAAAAGTTAAAAAATGAGCAAGGTCCGGGAATGGGAGCGGCAATGATTGCCGCATATGGCTGCGGCTGGTTCAACTCGTTAGAGCAATGTTCGGACGTGTTTAAACAAGTAGAATTGGTTGTTGAACCAAGAAAAGAAGTCGTCGAACGTTATCAGGAGTTGTTTGCCATCTATCGAGAAATTTATCCGCAAACGAAAGAGATTACGAAAAAGTTAAAAGCATTTCGGAACTAATTTTTCTGTGCGCGCCGGTGCATTAGCACCGGCGCAACGTTTTTTCATCTTTCTTCCACTTTTTAAGTTTTTTCACGAGTGTGGAATGATCGATTCCTAATTGTTTCGCTGCTTTACGCAGCGATGTATGTTTTTCAATTGCTTCTTGGATGAGGCGTCTTTCAAACTGTTCGACGCGTTCTTTGAGCGTGAGTGGGGGCGTATCTGTCGTTTGGTCATAAATGTGCAATGGAAGGTCGTGAGGTTCGATGAGTTGGGATGGGATGGAAACGACCATATTTTCCATAAGGTTTTTCAGCTCTCTTACATTTCCAGGCCAGTGATAACGTTGCAAAATCTCTTTTGTTTTAGGAGATAAATGTTTATTGATGCGGTATAGCTTGCAATAAAATGAAAAATAATGGTCAATTAACGGCTCGATATCTTCAGGTCGTTCAGCCAATGGAGGAATATACATTTCGATGACCTGTAGCCGATAATATAAATCTTCACGAAATTTTCCTTGCGAAATAAGCTCTTTCAAATTTTGGTTTGTTGCGGCGATAATACGCACATCTAGTTTTTTTGTTTTATGGCTTCCGATTCGTTGAACTTGTTTTTCTTGCAATGCTCTCAGCAGCTTTACTTGCAAGGATAATGGCATTTCCCCGATTTCATCAAGCATAATGGTTCCTTTGTCTGCTAGTTCCAGCAGGCCGATTTTTCCGTCTTGTCGCGCTCCTGTAAATGCTCCCTTTTCATAACCGAATAATTCGGATTCGAGTAATGGTTCTGGTATAGCTCCACAGTTTACTTTAATAAACGGTTTATTTTTTCGCGGACTTAGATGATGAATCAAATTGGCGATGACTTCTTTCCCTACGCCAGACGGACCGGTTAGTAAAACAGTAGTAGGGTAAGGAGCAATTTGTTCGACTTTATCAAAAAGCTGTTTCATAGACGGGCTGCGAAAGACGATTTGTTCCTTTGAGCCATCGATGGAAAAGGTATAGCGGTGTTGGCTCATTTCCGAGAAACTTTTTGCTTTTTCTAGTTCTGTTTTCATTTGGATGAGATGCGAGATGTCCCGAACGCTTGTCACGACCATTTCAATATCTCCCTGTTCGTTGAAAACAGGGTTTCCAGTGACAATGACATCTTTTTTTCCACCTATTTTTTGCAAAATGGAAATTCGTTTTTTTTGTTGTAAAACAAGAAGAGAAACGGATTGATCAATATATCCTTTTTTCACTAGATCATACATATGCTTCCCGACAAGCTCTTCTCGACGGAAACCTGTAATGGCTTCATAAGCAGAGTTTACCATTGTCGTTATACCGTTTTGGTCGACAACATAAATGCCATCTGTAGAAAATTCAATAATTGTTTCCATTTGCTTAAAAAGAGTATGGTAGTGTTCCATTTGCGATATATCTTCGAGGACACCGATCGCTCCAATTAGTTCGCCATTTCGGTACAATGGAGTTCGATTGACGAGACATTGGCGTCCCGCGATGTTCATCTTTACTCCAATCGAACTTGTTCCGTTCTCTAACACATGAGGAAGCTGAGTAGTTGGAATAAGATCTCGAATATCTTTTCCTTCCCAATTTTCGTTTTCTATCTGGAGAAGTTTTTTGGCAGAAGCGTTGATTAATAAAATTTTCCCGTTTCGATCTACAACAATGACCCCGTTATGGATAGAGAAAAAAATGCTCTCCCATATATGCGGATCGATGATTGTTTGTTTCATACAGAGGACCTCCTTATTTTTTGTTAATGGTGAAAAAATTCAACATGTGGTGAAAAAAATCACTACTAATCCTATTCGATGTTTTTTCAAGCTTTTCCTTTTTTACGGTGATTTTTTTCACCATATTTATTGTTTATATGTTAAAAAATTTATTTATTTTATGGATATACTAAGTCTTGGCACGGTATTTGCATTATTATTGAATGAACAAAAACAAAGGAGGGGAAGCGAATGCTCGAAGAAACAAAAGGATTATTTATCGATGGAAAATGGGTAAAAAAGCAAAGAACGTATGAATTATGCGCTCCTTATGATGGACAATTATTAGCGCGCATCAGTATGGCAGATGCGGGCGATGTGGAAAAAGCGATTTCAGGGGCGCATCGAGCTTTTCAAACGATGAAGAATCTACCTGCCTATCAACGTTCGGAAATTTTATTCCGGGTTGCGCAGTTATTGAAAGAACGCAAGGAAGAGTTGGCGCGGATTGTTGCTAAGGAAGCAGGGAAGCCGATTCGTACTGCCCGAGGGGAACTGGAGAGAACGATTGTTACATACCAATTTGCGGCGGAAGAGGCAAAACGGATTTATGGGGAAACGATTCCAATGGATGCCGCTCCCGGTGGAGAAGGCAGGATAGGAATGACATGGCGTGAACCATTGGGGGTTGTCGTGGCCATTACTCCTTTCAACTTTCCTTTTAATCTAGTTGCCCATAAACTTGGTCCGGCGTTTGCCGCGGGGAATACGGTAGTATTAAAGCCGGCGGAACAAACCCCTTTAAGCGCGCTGGCGATCGCTGAAATTTCTCAAGAAGCAGGTCTCCCAGATGGGGCATTGCAGGTCATAACAGGCAGCGGTAGTGAACTTAGTGATGCCTTGTTAATGGATGAAAGAGTGAAAAAAATTACGTTTACCGGCAGTGCGTCAGTCGGAAAACTCATTAAACAAAAGGCAGGATTAAGAAAAGTGACGCTCGAACTTGGTTCGAACGCGGCGTTAATTGTCGAACCGGATGTTGTGCTGGACAAAGTCATTCCGCGATGTGTGGAAGGAGCGTTTTCTTACGCCGGCCAAGTGTGTATTTCGCTTCAGCGCGTTTATGTACATGAAACGATTTACGAAGAATTTTGCAAACGTTTTATTGAACGGGCCAAACAGCTCAAAGTCGGCGATCCTTTAGATGAAGACACGGACATTAGCGCAATGATTCACCAAAGAGAGGCGGAGCGCATTGAATCATGGGTGGAAGAAGCGGTTCAATCCGGAGCGAAAATTGGATTAGGCGGCATACGAAATGGTTCAATCTATTCACCGACGGTGTTGCTTGACGTAAAAAAGGATATGGCAGTCTCGTGCCAGGAAGTTTTTGCGCCGGTTGTGTCGATCGTTCCGTATCGAGAATTGCAAGAGGCTATTGAAATGGTCAATGATTCTGTATATGGACTGAATATCGGGATTTACACAACCAATATTCATCGCGCTTTATATGCAGCGCGGCAGATTGAATCTGGTGCCGTGATTATCAATGACATCCCTACGTTCCGCGTCGACCATATGCCGTATGGCGGGGTGAAAGAGAGCAGTTACGGACGTGAGGGAGTTAAATATGCTGTACAAGAAATGACGGAATTAAAGTTTGTTTCGATTAAAACAGATTTTTAAATAAAAAAAGAGAGGAGAGTTCCTATGTCCAACATGATAAAATCGCGCCCAAAACTTTATGTAATGGATAACGGGAGAATGAGAATGGATAAAAACTGGATGATTGCTATGCATAATCCAGCGACGGTTCATAACCCGAATGCGCAAACGGAGTTTGTGGAGTTTCCGATTTATACAGTTTTAATTGATCATCCAGAAGGAAAAATCTTGTTTGATACAGCTTGTAATCCAAATTCGATGGGACCTCAAGGGAGATGGGCGGAAGCGACTCAACAAATGTTTCCGTGGACGGCAAGCGAAGAATGCTATCTTCACAATCGGCTAGAGCAGTTAAAAGTAAGACCGGAAGATATTAAATATGTCGTTGCTTCGCATTTACATTTGGATCATGCAGGATGCCTAGAAATGTTTACAAACGCGACGATCATTGTACATGAAGACGAATTCAATGGCGCTCTTCAATGTTATGCTCGTAACCAAAAGGAAGGCGCATATATTTGGGCCGACATTGATGCATGGATTAAAAATAACCTCCAATGGCGCACAGTGAAACGTCATGAAGATAATATTATTCTCGCTGAGGGGGTCAAAATTTTAAACTTTGGAAGCGGCCATGCGTGGGGAATGCTTGGATTGCATGTGGAGCTTCCAGAGACGGGCGGGATCATTCTCGCTTCGGATGCGATTTATACGGCAGAAAGCTACGGGCCGCCAATTAAGCCGCCAGGCATTATTTATGACTCCCTTGGTTATATGAATACGGTCGAACGAATTCGGAGAATTGCACGGGAAACGAACTCGCAAGTATGGTTCGGTCATGATTCTGAACAATTCAGAAAGTTCCGCAAATCTACGGAAGGCTATTACGAGTAAGAAAGGAGAAGTGAAATGAGTGTTTCGCGAATTGTATTTACACCGCTGAACTATGTCGGCTGGGGGGCATTGGATAACTTGCTTCCGGAAGTGGAGAGGTTTTCTCCGAAGAAAATACTAGTCGTGACAGATCCAGCGTTAGAGAAAATCGGCCTTGTTCAACGTGTGACAGATCCGCTTGCACAACGTGGGTATGACGTTCAGCTTTATACAGATGTAGTGCCGGAACCTCCGCTGGAGACGGGAGAGAAATTAGTTTCCTTTACGAAGGAAGGAAAGTTTGACCTCATTATCGGCGTCGGCGGCGGAAGTGCGATGGATTTGGCGAAACTGGCGGCGGTTTTGGCTGCACATGAAGGGAAAGTAGCCGATTACCTTAATTTAACGGGAACGAAAAAAGTTGAGAAAAAAGGCCTGCCGAAAATATTAATTCCGACTACATCAGGGACCGGGTCAGAAGTGACAAATATTTCTGTACTCTCTTTGGATACGACAAAAGATGTGGTGACACATGATTATTTATTAGCGGACGTAGCGATTGTCGACCCACAACTAACCATTTCTGTTCCACCGCGCGTCACAGCCGCGACAGGCATTGACGCACTGACTCATGCAGTAGAAGCATATGTGTCTGTCAACGCAAGCCCGACGTCAGACGGTTTAGCGCTACAGGCAATTCGTTTGATTGCGCGATCGCTGCGGAAAGCAGTGGAAAATGGCGCGGATAAACAAGCGCGGATCGATATGAGCAACGGCAGCTATTTGGCTGGATTGGCGTTTTTCAACGCGGGCGTCGCAGGAGTTCACGCGCTTGCCTATCCACTCGGTGGACAGTTTCATATCGCCCACGGCGAATCGAATGCGGTATTGCTTCCGTATGTGATGGGATATATCCGCAAAAGCTGCACGAAACGGATGGCTGATATTTTAAATGCGCTAGGGGGAAACTCAAGTTTTCTTTCCGAAGAAGAAGCTTCCTACCGGTGTGTCGAAGAGCTGGAGCGAATCGTCCGTGATGTCGGCATCCCGAGAACGCTTGGCGGATTTAACATTCCAGAGAGCGCATTGGAAAGCTTATCGAAAGATGCCGCTCAGCAGAAACGACTGCTTGCACGCAGTCCGCTTCCATTGCTTGAGGACGATATACGGACGATTTACCAATCCGCTTTTCAGGGTGTGGTAACAGAACCGAAATAATAGGGTGCGTTTGGATTTGCGTAAATACATGAGTATTCCACGCTTGTGAGCAGGCAAAGAAAATTTTCTGCTCTATTTGGCGATTCGAATTGAGAAAAATAACTTGCTTGATATCGTTAAGCGGCGAAGGGAAGCAGACAGCTTCCCTTCGCTCTTATTTGAGCGTCATATGCGGTTTTGTATAAAACGCAACACTTCATAAGCGCGATCACCGATTAATTGAATCAGCTGCTCCAACATCGCGTCGCGCTGCAAATCAAGTTCTACGATCCGTCTGGCCAGTTCAAGAGCTTTTGGGTCCATGTTCATTCCCCTCGTTTCTTCATTCGTATCCCGTACTGTTCATATTCGCGCCGCAATTCACTCACCGTCCATTGTTTTAGTGCAGCAGAGTCGTGAAACAAGCCAGTTTGCAACAGCTTATCAATATAAAATCGCTTTTGTTTCGTAATTGCTGCGCGCATCAGTTTTCCCCTCTTTTTCCCTCCGCGTATTTATTTCTTTTAATATTACGATGTTTTTCTTCATACTACATTAATTTTGTTAAACCACTTTACAATAAAATTAAAAAATATGTTAATTTTCTTTACAAAAATAATTATGAATGGCGAAAAATCAGTATAATTTAGAAGATATAACATAGCGGGGTGGAGAGGGTGACGAATAAAGATGATTCCTATAAATTTAAAAAAGTGATCTCTATCGGCTCCTGACGCGACGAAATATAAGGAAGAGGGATGAGGCGCGGGTGGTTTTCATTTTGCAGTTGTTTGTATATTTGCTCATTTTTCCCGCAAAGAACGTAATAATCAATCGGATCGTTAGGAGAAATTTTTTTTAACAATTCGGTAAAAGCGCCAATTCCTATTTGCTGATCTCCTTTTTTATCCATTTATAAACAACGGGCAAATGTCTCACAATGTAAATGTAAATCAACAATAACCGGAAGAGGGGAGCATATGAAAGCGAAAGCGAGGCAGTATGCTTTGGCGGTTTGGGGCGCATTTGACCCAATTTATTATGCATGTTCAAGGCTTGAGTACGTTGAAGATACATGGAACGGCTTTCGGTCTATTTTTCGTGTTCGTGTAACGAAGTATAAAGGAAGAGAAGTTGTGCTATCAGATGGCACGAAAATTCAAAAAAACGACCTGCTATTAAAAATTCATTTGCATAATATTCGTTTAATCCGTGAACTTCTTCATTTAAACAGCGAAATTAAAAAAGGTCGTTACATTTATGAACAAGTGAAAGAAGGGCTTCCTTATATTGCAAATTACTTGCGCAATCATGAACAGTTTTCTGAAATTAAAGGAATTATTGGGATTACAATGTTAAACAAAGGGTGTGAGCGATTGGGTTTTGAAACATTTTCGATTGTGAATCCGTTTTACAAATGGTTTAAAACAATCGCATTTATTCCTATGATTGTCGTTTCACAGCTCCGTTTTTCCTCTTGACTTGATTGCCTTAACCGGAGATTTCCTTGATCGTAAACGAAGTATTCCAAAGTTAGTTCCGTACTTGAAGGTATTTCAAAAGCTAAAGGTAAATAACCCGTGAACCATAAGTTGCCCTTTCTCATCGCGTTCCATATGATGTCTTCCCTTGTCGCCAGATAATTGGGCGAATTGCAATATTTCTTCTTCTGTGAACGTACGCTGCCAAGTAAATACATCTCCAGGCTTCAAATTCATTTCTTATTCCCCTTTCATTTATTCATTGTTTTGGATTATATTTTACTTAATTCTCTAAATAATATAAATAATACAGTGGCCTTATGCACGATTTTGGGTTTGCAGGTAATGAAATATGCGCGTACAAAATTAGTCCCTGCGTTCATGCGGCAGGGATGGCTGCTGTTCTTTTTGGTGTCATGTTGTTTGTGATGTGCGGTAAGCTTCATTAAAAAAGTTCGCCGAAATAAAAAGGGAGAACTTTATTTTTTGGATAACCAAACGAAAGCGTCCATGGTAAACTGTATACAAAAAGAGAAAAGGAACAGGGAGAGGAAGTAGGGTGGAACGGTGGAAATACGGAAACAGTTGGAAGAACTCCAGCAATGGCAAGGAGATGACCGTAGTGAACAAATAGCGATATTGCAAGAAAACCAGCAATATATCGAAGTTAATGAGAATGTGTATTATGATGAACAAGAAGATCGCCAAGCGATGGAGCAATATTATCGTCGTGTACCTGTAGATGGGGATGGACTAACGTTATTTGTTATGTATCATAGGCTGGTGTCACGGACGCATAAGCGAAGGCTGCCTTACTTTTTCAGCAAAGATGAATATTTGTATACATGGGTTGATTTGTATCCAGATGGGTCAGTAAGAAGCATATATTCGGGGGAGAGAAAAGATCCGAAGATATTAATTATTCAAGATTACGACACGATGAAAAAACGACATGACGAATTTCGGAAATTACTGAAAAAAGCGAGAGAATGGGAACAAATAGAAATTAGGCGAATAAAAAAAATCGAACAGCAATGGAAGTTTAACGCTGAACATGTCGTTCCGCAATCGTGGTTTGGAGCAAGAGAGCCGATGAAAGGGGATTTGCACCATCTCTTTGTCTGCCATCCTAAATGCAATACGTTACGCTCTAACTTTCCGTACGCCGATTTTTCGTTTTACAAGCCGGAGTCACCGGAAGAAAAGATTCAAAACCGCTGTGGCGTTGCGGAAAACGGTTATTTCGAACCAGAATACGGAAAAGGAACGGTGGCGCGGGCAATGCTGTATTTTCTGCTTCGCTATCCGAACACAATCGCAAAAGCGTTTCGCCACAAAATTGACGTTCCCCTTCTTGTTCGCTGGCATCAGGAATTTCCCGTTACCATTTATGAGAAGCATCGCAACCGCGCTATTTTTCTCATTCAAGGAAATCGCAATCCGTTCATTGATATCCCATCGCTTGCGGAACGAATTGTGTTTCCGATCAAATTGGTGCCATAAAAAACGGTTCCCCGTGGGGAACCAGTTTTTATGCCGAAAACGTCGATTGTTCTGCTTCTTCCTTCTCGCTTTTTTTACGGAAATAGGTTGCGGCAATCGGACCGGAAATGTTATGCCAGACGCTGAAAATAGCGCTTGGAACAGCAGCAAGCGGTGAAAAATGAGCGGTTGCGAGCGCGGCCCCAAGCCCGGAATTTTGCATGCCGACTTCAATGGAAATCGCTTTTTGCTTTGGCGCTGACAAACGAAATAATTTTGCAAACCAATAGCCAAGCAATAATCCAAGCCCGTTATGAATGACGACGATTAAGAAGATGGCAAGCCCGCTTTTTGCAATTGCCTGCTGGTTTTGCCCGACGACAGCCGCGACAATGGCGACAATCGCAATGACAGAAACGAGCGGCAGGACTGGGATGAACGCTTTCACTTGCTTTTGGAAAAGGGCTTGCACAATCAACCCCAAAATAATCGGAATTAGGACAACTTTTACAATTGACCAAAACAATGCCGCGGCAGAAACGGACAGCCATTTTCCGGCAAGCAGCAACATCAGCGACGGCGTCAAAATCGGCGCCAGTATCGTAGAAACGGATGTCACGGCGACCGACCGCGCGGTATCTCCTTTGGCCAAATAGGTCATCACGTTAGATGCTGTTCCACCCGGACAACAGCCGACGAGAAGAATGCCAAGGGCGACTTCCCGCGAAACCGGCAAATAACGAGCAAGCAAAAAAGCGACAAGAGGCATAATGAGAAATTGGGCGACTACACCGATCAGCACCTCTGCCGGGCGTTTGAATACTTCTTTAAAATCATTGGGTGATAAGGTAAGACCCATGCCAAACATGACAACGCCAAGCAGCGGGACTATGTATGGAGCGATCCATGTAAAAGCGTTTGGATCATAAAAAGCAAGAGCGGCAAAAAGAAGCACCCAGACAGCAAAGGTGTTTCCAACAAAATTGCTGAATTTGGCTAATATTTCCATTATTTGTCCTCCTTTATGTAGTGAGTATAAAAATATTATATATATTATTCTGAAAAATTCAATTATACACAATTTTTTGTTTTAGTGTAATTAGCCTCCTCCTTCCTCTAGACAGGTACATACATCTCATTGTATTCGTGAATTTATTGTGACGAGTGTGAAAAAAATCACTTCTAAAATTTCAAATTGTGATATTATATCAATTGAGAAAAATAATCATTATTGTTCTATACAAAACACCACTTTATTAAATATTGCTGATTGAAAAAAAGAGTCATTGTTGTCTGGGGGACGGAAAAAATGGTTTTGACTGATCTTCAACAAGGGGAACAGGCCGTTATTACAAATCTGGCAGTAACCAATGAAGTAGTGAGACAACGTCTTATTCATATGGGGATGCGTGAAGGAGAAAAAGTTTGTGTCAAATGCATGATGCCGTTTGGCGGCCCAGTAATGGTAGAAGTAGATGGCCAGTATATTTGTCTTCGACGTAAAGAGGCGGCTTGTATTGGGGTGAAATAATCGATGTCATCATCTATTGCGTTATTTGGCAATCCAAATACAGGGAAAACTTCACTATTTAATAATTTAACAGGATCTTATGAATATGTCGGAAATTGGAGCGGGGTAACGGTAGAAAAAAAGGTTGGCATGCTTCGCCAGCATGGTGTTCCCGTCGTTGATCTCCCAGGGATATACTCGTTGCAACCGCTTTCACGAGATGAAGGCGTAGCGACCGAATTTTTATTAACAGAATCGTTCTCGGCGATTGTCAACATTGTGGACGCTTCCCAATTAAAGCGGAATTTGCATTTGACTGTTCAGCTGCTTGAGTTTGGCAAACCGCTGATTATGGCATTAAATATGATTGACGTCGCAGAAAAGCGCGGAATAAAAGTAGATGCAAAAAAGCTTTCACAATGCATCAATGCCCCGGTGATTCCGGTTATTGCGCGGACGGGAAAAGGGACAAAAGAGCTTGTTCGCGCTATTTTGTCTGCATCCGAACAAAACGAACACCAATTTTCTATTGATTACGGGGCCGATGTTGAGGTTGCTGTTCAAAAAATAGGCGAACAACTTCCTGATGATTTACCGGTTTCGAAGCGGTGGCTTGCGTTGCAATTTTTAGAAGGAAATAAGCGAGTTCATGCATATTTACAGACATATGTAGATATTGCTCCGCTTATATTGATTCGCGATAACGTACAACAAACGCTTGGCTGCACTTTAGCAGAGCATATTTATAAAGTGCGCGACAAATGGATTACGAATGTGATCAAAAAATCGACGGTTGCCATTAAACAAAATCCGCTTACATTAACGGAGAAAATCGATGCAATTGTAACGAATAAATATTTAGGTTTGCCGATTTTCTTATTATTTATGTATATCATGTTTATGCTAACGTTTGACTGGCTTGGCACACCGCTTGCCGATTTGCTTGATCAGTTTTTTTCCGGCCCATTAACCGATTGGCTGTCAAAACTGTTATCGCTTATAGGAGCATCGCCATTTATTAAAGAGCTTGTACTTAGCGGAATTGTCTCCGGTGTTGGCGGGGTGCTTGTATTTGTACCGCAAATTTTCATTTTATTCTTTTTCATTTCTCTATTAGAGGATTCCGGATATATGGCGCGTGTCGCAATGGTAATGGACCGCTTTATGGAAGCGATCGGCTTAAATGGAAAATCGTTTATTCCGATGATTATCGGTTTTGGCTGTAACGTTCCGGGCGTGATGGCAGCGCGGACGATTGAGCAGCCGAAAGAACGGTTGTTGACGATTTTATTATTGCCTTTTATGTCTTGCTCAGCGCGCCTGCCGGTATATGCGTTGTTTGCTGGTACATTTTTTGCGAAAAACCAAGCCATTGTCGTGTTTTCGCTATATGTATTAGGAATTGTTGTCGCACTCGGTCTTGCAAAAATATTTTCTTCCACCTTATTCAAAAATGAAAGTTCTATTTTCGTTATTGAACTGCCGCCATATCGAATGCCGCAAGCATTGACGTTGTGGCGAAGCACATGGGATAAAGGAAAAGGATTTATACGGAAAGCGGGGACGTTTATTTTCGGAGGATCGGTTGCGATTTGGTTATTGACCTATGTTGGGCCAAAAGGAATTGGTGTTTCCATGGATGATAGTTTTCTCGCGGTGATAGGCGGTGTGATTGCACCGATTTTAGCGCCGCTTGGTTTTGGAACATGGCAAGCCGGTTCATCGCTTATTACGGGATTTTTAGCAAAAGAAGTCGTTGTTTCGACGATGAATATTATTTATCATGCGAAAGATATGGACTTGTTACAAGGAGTAATGGCACAGCATTTTACGCCATTATCTGCGCTTAGCTTTATGACGTTTGTTCTTCTTTATGTTCCTTGTTTAGCAACTGTTGCGACCATTCGCAAAGAAACAGGGTCGCGAAAATGGACGTTTATTTCGATCGGTTGCGCGTTAAGCATTGCGTACGTGATTTCTTTCGTTATTTATCAAGGTGGAACGTTGCTTGGATTTTCATGAGTCTATAGTCTCGAAGACTAGTAATATTATTTGGGAAAAGAGGCGAGAACGATGATCGCAAATATTGTAATCGGTGGCGTTATTTTTAGTTATGCCGGTTGGATGCTTGTCCGCCACATTAAGAAAAGTTCAAAAGGAAAATGTGCTAGTTGCTCTCTTGCTGATAATTGTCAAGGTTCTTGCACGCCTTACCAACAAGAAAATCGTATATAAATAATATGAGGATTCTCTATTAATAGTATAGAGAATCCTCATTTTTGTGCTTGCAGATAAGAATGTCGAATTTAGTTGGAAAGAGCATCTAATAACCGTGAATTTTAGGGAAAATAGAAAAAAATTACTATAAATAGTCAAAAAGTACTATTTACATTGTCGAAAAAAATCGATATTAATGAAGTATAGAAGAAAATAGTTTTGAAAACATAGAATCTTCTGTGTATGTGATGATGAGGAGAAAACATAATGGTTTATGATGGCATTTTATTATCGCTTGTGATCGGTTTTTTTCGTGGAGGAAGTTTGAAAGGGCTTGCGCATATGAAGCTGCGCGGGGGATGGCTGTTTCCATTATTGTTGGTGGTGCAGTTCGTTATTTTTGCCTTGCAAGATAAAGTTGCGATTATTGCCAAACTAAGCAACACCTTATTTCTTCTCGTATATGTGATTGGCCTTCTTTTTCTTTGGCTTAACCGAAACCAGCCTGGATTTATTGTTATTTTTGCGGGAGTGCTGTTAAATTTTATCGTTATGGCTGTAAACGGCGGAAGGATGCCTGTGTCGGTTGAGGCTGCACAATTTCTCGGCCGTGAATACATAGATGCATTGCAAGCGGGAGTGTACGGCAAACATCAAGCGATTACGCAAGAGACGTTGTTGCCGTTTCTAGGTGATATTATTCCGCTTTCACCGCCATATCCGCGTCAGCAAGTCATCAGCATTGGCGATGTCGTAATGAACGTAGGGGCATTTTTATTTATTCAGCATCTAATGCTTAGCGCACCTAACAAAAACACATCTACCGCCCCTGCGAGTAGATAAATAAATTATAATATTATAAGGAGGGAAAAGCATGAGTGTGAAAGTAAAACAAGTACTTATTAATCTATTTATTATCGGCTCTGTTATAGTTGCGTTGACGTCTGGGTATAAAATTGGTAGCTAATATAATAACTAGGTTTATTGGATGCAGGAGAAGTTATTCAACAACTTCTCCTTGAAATTTTGTGAAAAATGAGAGTGATTATATAATGTATGTTAAAAAATATGCAAAAATATACTTAACGATTATTGCAATGATAGGATCAGGTATATTTTTAGTAGAAAGTGATTTTACTGCTCAATCCTTAGAGGATTGGGTTTTCATTTATATGTTATCCGGATCTATTATTTTACTAAACAAGTTTTTAATCCATCTTCCTCCAAAAGATAATTCGTTTTCGATGGATTCGGCGATTTATTTAGCAGTGGTGTTTTTACACGGCATTGATTTAGCGATGAATGTTTTACTTATTAGCAGCATTATTGAATTTCTCTATAAGCGTAAAATGTTATGGTGGAAGCACTTATTTAATTTTTCTATGTATTCCATTATGATTGTCGGTGCCTATTATTCATTTTTATTTTCCGGTGGGCATGTTGGTGAAATAAATACTCAAAATTTGCTTCCGTACATGATTAGTCTAGTTGTTTATTTTAGTTTAAACATTTGTTTAATGTTTTTATTTTTTGTTTTTTTTGATCGCATATTTAAAGGAACTTTTGATTTAGGAGTTTTGTTAGAATCAGCTATTAGCTATTGCGTTACGTTACTACTATCCCTTGTTTTAGCGATTTTATTAAATGAAAAACGGTATTTTGGTCTGTTTTTATTCACTGTTTTAGTCGTTATTTTATCGGCGGTGTTTCGAAAATTTCTTTATTTATATCAGGAAGTATCAGAGCGTGCCAATAAGGATCATTTAACAGGGCTTTATAATCATGGTTATTTTAAAGAGACATTGCAAGAACAGTTTGCCGACGCGAAAAAATTAAAACAACCATTTAGTTTAGCTTTATTGGATTTAGATGATTTTAAAAAATATAATGACCGCAATGGACATTTACAAGGAGATAAGCTGTTGCAGTTTTTTGGTGAGATGCTGAAAAAAGCGGTAGACGGAACAGACTTTATAGCAGCTCGTTACGGCGGCGAGGAGTTTGCCATTTTAATGCCCAGTACAACAAAGGAAGAAGCATTTTCGTTTTTAGACCGATTGCGGAAAGAAATAAATGATACATACTTTTCTGGGGTGGAGCATGTTCCTTACCGCTGTCTTTCGTTTTCTTGCGGAATTGCCGAGATGGAAAGAAGCATGTATGACAGCGGTGAACTAATTCATAAAGCAGACCAGGCGCTTTATTACGCAAAAGCACAAGGAAAAAATAATGTACAAGTATACGAAGAACATAACCTTTGCTTTGATGAAATAAAATTTAAAGAAAATCTGGATATGCTTGAGCAGCAAGTAAAGTTTTTTTTATCGAAAGATGTTTATACATATCGTCATAGTAAACGGGTATTCAAATATGCATCCGAATTCAGCCAAATGCTTGATTTAACCGACCATGAAAGACAAACGCTTGTTTTAGGAGCGTTAATTCATGATATTGGAAAAATCGAAGTGCCAAGGGATATTCTAAACAAAGAAGGAAAATTGGAACGGCATGAATGGGAGATTGTGAAGAAACATGTAACATGGGGAAAAGAAATTATCGCAGCGGAAAAACAGTTTGATGATTTAATTCCCCTTGTCGAACTTCACCATGAGCGCTATGACGGAAAAGGATATCCATATGGACTTAAAGGAGAAGAAATTCCAAAACTTGCTCGTATTTTATGTATTATAGATTCTTTCGATGCGATGACGACAGAACGGCCGTACCAACGCACGAAAACGTTTGAAGAGGCAGTATCCGAAATTATGCGTTGCGCAGGCACACAGTTCGATCCCTTTTACGCTAAATTATTTACAAAGTTTATTCAAGAAAAATATTTATCGCGTGTTCATGAACAACCGGAGAAATATCATGATAACAAAGCTGTCCAATGAGGCAGCTTTTCATTTTTGCGAAAATGATTGAATTTGAATGTTTTTTTGATTATACATGACTTAATTTGAAAGATTTTGATTGAAAATGATTGATTTTTAAACCGCTTTCGTTTATGATAAAAGTATAAAATGATCATTTCCATCCGAGGAGGTGGAATAGTTGCTCACAGAAGAACGTCACCGCATTATATTGGAGCTTCTCGCAGAAAAAGAAGTAGTGAAGCTGCAAGAGCTAGTCGAGGCGACTAATTCATCGGAGTCAACGATTCGCCGAGATTTAACGCAGTTGGAAAAAGAGAAAAAATTGCGGCGTATTCATGGTGGAGCAACACTTCTTCAAAAGAAGCGGGAAGAATTAAGCGTCTTAGAAAAATCAACAAAACATATACAAGAAAAGAAGCGGATTGCTGAGTATGCGGCAAGTCTTGTGCAAAACGGTGATTGCATTTATTTAGACGCTGGGACGACGACGTTCGAAATGATTCCGCATCTGCATGGCAAAGATATCGTTGTCGTGACGAATGGTATTATGCATTTGGATATGCTTTTGGAATATGACGTTCCGACATATTTACTTGGCGGTTTTATGAAAAAGAAAACGAAAGCGCTCATTGGCCGCGGCGCATTGCAATCATTAAAAAGCTATAGTTTTGACAAATGTTTTATCGGCGCCAACGGCGTTCACTACGAATATGGGTACACAACGCCTGATCCGGAAGAGGCGATGGTAAAATATACAGCAATGCAGCTATCCCAAAAAGCGTATGTGCTTGCCGATCATTCAAAACTTAATGAAAGCGCGTTTGCCAAAATCGCTGAACTGCATGAGGCGACGCTGATTACGAATGAATTAGCTGAAGAATGGCTAGAACCATATAAAGCAAAAACAGCAGTAGAGGTTGTGACAAAATGATCTATACATGTACATTAAATCCATCTGTTGATTATATTGTGCACGTGGACGAGCTTCGCATTGGCGAATTAAACCGTGCTGTGAAAACGTTGACATTCCCCGGTGGAAAAGGGATCAATGTCTCCCGTGTTCTTAAGAGGCTCGGTATAGAGAGCACGGCGTTAGGATTTATCGGCGGATTTACCGGTGCGTTCATTATCGAACAATTACAAAGCGAAAACATTACCTGTGATTTTGTCGAAGTGCCAGGGAATACGCGCATTAATGTGAAGCTAAAATCAGGAAAAGAAACGGAAATTAACGGTCAAGGGCCAATGATTCAGCCGGAACATGAAGCGGAATTCATGGAAAAAATTCGCGCATTAACGGAAAATGATATCGTCGTTTTGGCAGGAAGCATACCGTCTTCTTTGTCTCCGGACGTTTATGGGAAAATCATTGACGAAGCAAAAAAAGTGAAAGCAAAAGTCGTCGTAGATACAAGCGGCCCGGCATTAAAATCATTGCTCATGCGGAAAGCATTTTTGGCAAAGCCAAATCATAAAGAATTAGCCGAGCTGTTTGATACGACTTTTCACTCGAAAGACGAGATCATGGTCTATGGCCGCCGGTTAGTGGAATTAGGTGTAGAAAATGTCATCGTTTCGATGGCAGGAAATGGCGCTTTCTACTTTAATAGAGAAATGACATTATTTGCTGAGGCACCGAAGGGAACAGTAAAAAATTCCGTTGGTGCCGGTGATTCGATGGTGGCGGGGTTTCTTGCGGCGTATACAAGCGGAAAAAGTTTGGAAGAAGCGTTTGCTTATAGTGTCGCATCTGGAAGTGCAACGGCATTTTCTGAAGATTTATGCACAAAAGACTGTGTCGAACAGCTAGTACATGAAGTAAATGTCATGCGTTTCTAAGGTCATATGAAAAAGGGGGACCATTTTGATGAAAATTACCGATTTGCTTACAAAGGAAACAATTATTCTCCAATTGAAAGCGAAAACAAAAGAAGAAGTAATTGATGAACTTGTCGCGAAACTGCAAGAAGCGGGAGTGTTGCGTGACGCACAAGCGTTCAAAGAAGCGATTTTTGCGCGTGAAGCGCAAAGCACGACCGGTGTCGGTGATGGAATTGCCATTCCTCATGCGAAAACAGCCGCGGTAAAGCGACCTGCCGTAGCGTTTGGCCGTTCTGAGAGCGGCATTGACTATGACGCGCTTGATGGAAAACCGAGCCGCTTGTTTTTTATGATTGCGGCGCCAGAAGGAGCGAATAATACACATTTAGAAGCGCTTGCCCGCTTGTCGTCCATGCTAATGGATTCCTCTTTCCGCGCGCGGATTGAAAGCGCTTCAAACGAAGAGGAATTTATTCGGTTGATTGCAGAAAAAGAGGCAGAGGAAACGAAAGAAGCAGAACATACGGCATCTTCACCTTCGAAGCGCAAAAAAGTCATTGCCGTTACTGCTTGCCCGACAGGAATCGCTCATACGTATATGGCGGCAGATGCTTTAAAAGCAAAAGCAGCGGAAATGGATGTGGATATAAAAGTAGAAACAAACGGTTCTAGCGGAGTGAAAAACGAATTAACCAAGCAAGATATTGAGGAAGCGGTTGCGGTCATCGTTGCGGCGGATAAGCAAGTGGAAATGGAGCGGTTCAAAGGAAAACATGTGATTCAAGTACCGGTTGCGCAAGCGATTCGTAAACCGAAAGAGCTAATCGAACAAGCTCTCAGACAGGATGCGCCGATTTATCAAGGAAGCGGCGCGAAAGAGGCGACAACGGTAGGAAAGCCGCGTACAGGATTTTATAAACATTTAATGAACGGAGTTTCCAACATGCTTCCATTCGTTGTCGGCGGAGGTATTTTGATTGCGATATCGTTTATCTTCGGTATTAAAGCGTTTGATCCAAAAGATCCGTCGTATCATCCGATAGCGAAAGCGCTTATGGATATCGGTGGAGGAAACGCCTTTGCGTTGATGATTCCAGTGCTTGCTGGTTTTATTGCCATGAGTATTGCGGACCGGCCTGGTTTTGCGCCAGGGATGGTAGGCGGTTTCATGGCGGCAAATGGCGGCGCCGGCTTTTTAGGCGGGTTAATCGCAGGCTTTCTTGCCGGGTATTTAGTGGTTGGGTTGAAAAAAGTATTTAGCCATCTGCCACAGTCGCTTGAGGGAATCAAACCAGTGTTGCTTTATCCGCTTTTTGGCATTTTCATTACGGGACTTATTATGATGTATGTTGTTATCGATCCAGTGAAGGCGTTAAATGAGGCAATGAAGCATTGGCTTGAAAATATGGGAACGGCAAACTTAATTTTACTTGGCGCGATTCTTGGCGGCATGATGGCGGTTGATATGGGCGGCCCGATCAACAAAGCGGCATTTACGTTTGGGATTGCTATGATTGATGCTGGAAATTATGCTCCGCACGCAGCGATCATGGCCGGAGGAATGGTGCCGCCGTTAGGGCTGGCTCTTGCGACGACATTCTTTAAAAAGAAATTTACAAAAGCGGAACGTGAAGCTGGAAAAACATGCTATATCATGGGAGCGACGTTCATTACAGAAGGGGCGATTCCGTTTGCGGCAGCCGACCCGGTACGCGTCATTCCATCCATCATTGTCGGCTCTGCGGTCAGCGGAGCGCTGACGATGTTGTTTCACATTGGCCTTCCAGCTCCGCATGGTGGAATTTTCGTTATTCCAATTGTAAAAGGAAGTTCTTTATTATACGTATTAGCGATTTTGATCGGTTCGATCATTACTGCTTTGATGGTTGGCTTGTGGAAAAAAGAAGTAGAGGAATAATAGAAAAAGCTGAGCGGGATTGTCGCTCAGCTTTTTTATAGAAGGATGATTCTCATGAATTTTTCATGAATAAAAGAGTAATTTATAGTACAATAAACAATTGCAATGTTGCAAAAGGAGAACTTATCGATATGATGAAGACATTTCTTCAACTTGCTTCTTCCAGCAGCAACGCTTGATTCGGACATGGTGAAAGCAAAAGTTTTTCACATACGGGGATTTACAA
The DNA here is from genome assembly GCF_027942335.1 of Geobacillus sp. CX412. NCBI lineage: Bacteria > Bacillati > Bacillota > Bacilli > Caryophanales > Anoxybacillaceae > Geobacillus > Geobacillus sp. CX412. The sequence goes on along the minus strand of NZ_CP103461.1, from coordinate 1,860,343 downwards.
CCAAAAGCGAGGATCCGTTTGTCCAACGGCAGCTTTTGCGGCCAGATACGAGCATTTATTACGGTAAAGATGACTATGATATGAGAAAGGAACTGAATAAATTTTCGAAAGCATCCCATCTTGTATTGAATATATCCTAGGAAAAGAAGGAGCCAATTGCAAGGCTCCTTTTCTTTATGAACGTATATCACAATCCAGCACTTCCCCAAGTTTTAGACATTTTAGCCTGCTCTCGTCCAGACCGCGCCGCTTCCATTCAGCAAGCAAACGGTCAAGCGCTTCCTTCGGAGTGTCATCGGCAAGACGAAACGCGCCATAATGCATTGGAATAAAGTAGTCTGCTTGACAGTCGACAAAGGCTTGTACCGCTTCTTCAGGAGTGACGTGCTGCGGACCCATAAACCATTCCGGCTCATACGCACCGATCGGAAGAAGCGCATAGTCAATCGAAAAGCGTTCGCCAATATCTCGGAATCCACGGAAATAGCCGCTATCGCCAGCAAAATATATCGTCGGTTTTTCCTTCGACCGCATGACCCAGCCACCCCAGTGGGACGTGTTCATATCCCATAACGTCCGCCTTGTCCAATGTTGCGCCGGAACAAACGTAAAGGTCACATCGCCAAACGATTGTTCTTCCCACCATTCGAATTCCGTCACTTGCTTATATCCTTTTCGCCGGAATAAACGGCCAAGCCCAACAGGAACGAATATGCGCGGCGTTCCTTTTAATTTTCGAATGCTCGGAAAATGCAAATGATCATAATGGCCATGAGAAATAAGCACGACATCGACTTTGGGCATGTTATTCAGTGAAATGCCGGGCTCCGTAAGCCGTTTTGCTGTTCCCATGCGCGTTGCCCATACGGGATCGGTGACGATGGTGATACCGTTTAGTTGGATCACAAACGTAGAATGCCCGACCCAAGAAAGCAATGTGCGAAAACGGTTCGTATGAAGAAGTGGATATTGCGGTGGGTCGGCATGAGGAACTTGATACGATAAATCTTTCTTTTTGTTTTTCCGTTCCTTTTGCCAGCGGCGAAAATCAGAAAACGTTTTTTTTGTCGAAACTCCATCTAAGTTTTCGTATCTCTTCATCTGCTTTTCACCCTTTTTATGTGCGCTATAATATAAGAGTAGCAAAATGATTTTTTCAGTAACAAATTTTTGCTTGGTGGTGAAGAAAAATATGTTGCAATCATTTACGATTCGAACAACAAAGCGGGATGAAATGGTTGACATCACTTCATTCGTCGAACAAACGGTTCGTCAAGCTGGAGTGAGAGAAGGATTCGCGATTGTTTATTGTCCGCATACAACCGCCGGAATTACGATTAACGAAAATGCCGACCCTGATGTGAAGCGGGATATGATCCGGCGTTTTGATGAAACGTATCCGTGGGAGCATCCGCTTGATCGTCATATGGAAGGGAATACAGCGGCACATATGAAGGCAAGCACGGTCGGTGCGTCACAACATGTCATTATTACGCATGGAAAGCTGCTTTTGGGAACATGGCAAGGAATTTATTTTTGCGAATATGACGGCCCGCGCCAACGGACGTTTTATGTGAAAGTGGTCGAAGGGTAAACAACTGGCATCCTTCGTCACTAATATTTTTTAGATGCATGTAAAGGCCTAAGATCGATCGTCACGATGAGATTTTGTTTTCAATGGCTGGTTCATCGTATTGATGAAACGAATATAACTATAATAATATTATGTAAACTTAAATACACCGATTAGAAAAAGGACTAACGAAACGAAACCGTTAGTCCTTTTCTGTTTGGTGATTAGGAAAGAGCCGTTAAAATGAGCGGACCGTTTTTCGTAATGGCAATCGTATGCTCATATTGTGCGGAATAAGAACCGTCAACCGTTCTTGCCGTCCAGCCGTTTTGATCCATTTTGCTTTGCCATGCGCCGATGTTTACCATCGGTTCAATCGTAATCACCATTCCTTCTTTTAGGCGCAATCCTTTTCCTTTTTCACCAAAGTGAGGAATGTATGGTTCTTCGTGAATCGTTGGCCCAATTCCGTGTCCAGTAAAATCACGGACGACAGAAAAGCCGTTTGCTTCGACATATGTTTGGATCGCATGGCCAATATCCCCGATGCGATTGCCGATAACAGCCTGTTCAATCCCTTTATATAGAGATTGTTCTGTTACATAAAGCAATTTTTTCACTTCTTCGCTTACATCCCCAACCGCATATGTCCATGCGGAATCGGCAAGCGCTCCGTGCAAATTAACAACAAAATCGATCGTCACAATATCCCCGTTTTTTAACGGCTCATTACGAGGAAAACCATGGCAAATTTCGTCGTTGATCGAAGCGCACGTTGCGTAAGGATAGCCTCGATATCCTTTTTGTTCCGGTTTTGCGCCATGCTTTGCTAAAAACGTTTCTACAAAGCGGTCGATTTCCATTGTGGTAATTCCTGGCTTAATTAACTGGGCAATTTCTTGATGGCAAGCTGCCAATAATTTTCCTGCTTCGTGCATCAATTTAATTTCTCTTTCTGTTTTTACATGAATCATGGAAAATCTCCTTTTCATTAATGATTTGGAAATGAATATCATAAAATTTATATATGCCGTAATGCAACAAAATCTATTGTGTATTGTAACAAAAAATAGTGTAGAGATAAACGAAAGGGAGTCTCAGCAAGGTGATTTTCCAATTTACGTAATTTTCCGAAAAAATAGCACGAACACTCTGTTTTTGATGAAAAAGAAAGTATGTAACAAATCGTACCGGCTGCTAGAAATAGAGCGTTCTTTAGGTCTTCGATCATGTTGACGTTTTATAATGCTGCAGAAACTTTTTTTCTTCGTTTGTGAGATCGTGAGAATTTGACGAAGAAAGTGGAAGATAAATCGATACTTCTGTTCCTTTATGTATTTCACTTTTAATATGAATCGTCCCATTCATGGATTCAATAATGCGGTATACTACCATCATGCCGAGGCCAGTGCCTTTAATTCCTTTTGCTGTAAAATACGGTTCTCCTAGCCGATCGATTTGTTCTTTTGTCATGCCGACTCCCGTGTCAGAAATTCGAATAAGCATGCGCTGTTTTTCAATAGAAACGTAAATTTGCAGCACACCGCCGTTTGGCATTGCCTCGATGGAGTTTTTCATAATATTGAGTAAACATTGGCGGAATTTTTCGCGCTCTCCAGTTATCGTAAACGGCGCTAATGTTGTTTTTACTTCCACACTGTTCATGTTAGCAAACGGGCGTAAAAGGTCAATCACGCGCTCAATTTCTGTTTTGACATTCAGCTTTTCTACCGATTCGGGGGCTGGTTTCGCAAAAGTTAAGTAATCGGTAATGATCGCTTCTGCACGATCCAACTCTTCAATTGCGATTTGTATGTATTGCTTCCGTTTTTCAGGAGAAAGATGGTGTTGCTCCAACAATTGCATAAACCCGCGCGCAGCGGTAAGCGGATTTCGTATTTCGTGGGAAATGGATGCTGCTAGATGACTCACTACTTCCATTTTTTCCGCACGGATAATTCGTTTCCGCAATTCCATATTTTTATATATCATTTCTTTTAATGAGCAGACAATCAGCATAAATATCGGTTGAACAAACAAATAGGTAAGTGACATGATAGAGGACGATGATGAAATACCTTGAAACATTTGGGCCAGTTCGAGGGATAAAGATCCCGAAAACGCGCATAGTGCAGTGGCAAGCAATATACGATGCTTAGATGATAGCTGCAAAAATTTTTTCGATAAAGTCATGCTTGTTATCATAATAAATATTGAGGTAATGACCGTAACGAGAAATCCGGCCCCTCCAAACAACAAGCGGCAACCAATGGTTACTAAACATAAAAACAAGCTTGTTGCTGGCCCTTTATATAGACTCCCTAACCAAAGAGGTATTTGCCTCAAATCGAAAATGAAATCTGGATCCGAACTGACAGGAATGGTGATACATAAAATAATGACGAGTGCCAAACAAACGGTGAACAAATGTTGTTTGATATGTCTAGGTATATTTCTTTCTTCCACCCATAAAGGAACGATAAAAATTGGAATAAGAATAAAGAACAAATTTAGTAAAAAATCTTTTAAAATAGCAAGCATAGCAGCACCTTCTTTCTCGTAATACGGTATATAGAAGCAAATTTAACGATTAAATATATTACATTGTAAACAATAAACATGTCGGATGTTAAGAGTGAATTTATAGTGTTTTTTTGACATAAATCTTTGTTTTTCAACAAAAAACAGATAGTTATTCTATACTATTTTTTAACTAAAAATATAACTTAAGAGGAATCGTTTGGAAAAAGAGGTCTATCTTTCAGCTGCACTGGCGTTGAAGAAGGGGATAGGGTTATGGAATGTGCTCAATGAAACAGCACCGAATGTGTGGACAAAAGAGCCAGCTGTACATACGGCAAAGAAAGGAGGAGCTGTCGATTTAGAGATTGCCGGCGAAGAAAAGTTAGTAGAAAGCTTAAAAAAGCGGGAAAACGTCTGTAAATGCATACCAGCTGAAGCTGAAAAAGCTGTATGCGCCTTTCTAAAAGAGAAAGTGCCACACTCCATCGAGTGAAACAGGAACAAACGTTAAACGGAAAAATTTATTATATCGTTAAAGGTTTAGGCATGAGCGCTTCTCATGTTTTTTTGTTGTCGACAAAATGTGATATGTAAAGATAACAAAAAGATAATAATTTGTTGATTTTTCTTTGTTCTTTCTCCCGCGGTTTATTTTTATAATTGGTAATGAAAGGGGGATTTTCCTAATATGCGGGAGTCATATAAGCAGTTAATGATTTGGATTGAGAAAAAACAGCCGGTAAAAATTAAAACTGATCAAGGAGAGGCTACGTTTTTGCCTGTCAAACTTTATAAAGATGTCCATAAGTTGTTTGCATATAATCGGAAAATGACGCTTATCAATATTTCTTTAGATAAGGTCATTTCCATTGAACCGACCCGAATTTATGGATCGTTTGATATAAGAGAAGAACAAGTTGTACATATCCATTAAGTGAAAAGAAAGGGAGCGGACTCATTAAAAAAGAGGACGCTCCCTTTTATGTATTGCAGAGCGGGAAGACGTTACCTTAAAATGAAGGTAATTCATATTGCGAGAGGGGGAGGAAACATGCGTGGCAAACGCATCGTCTTATGCGCGTCAAGAAAATTAGAAGAAATGACGACACTCATTGAAAAACAAGGTGGAATAGCGATCGTGCGCCCGGCGCAAGGGATATTATTTTCAAAGGAAGGGGAGCTGGAAGATGAAATTCGTGCTGTTATTGCAATGCGCCCGGACTGGTTTATTTTTACAACAGGCATAGGAGTGGAAACGTTACTAGAAGCGGCAGAGAGAGGGAAAGTGAAAGAGGAATGGGTGAAAACGATTCAGCATGCGAACGTAGCGGTTCGGGGTATAAGACGGCTGCGGCATTAAAGAAAATTGGAGTTGCTCCTGTTGCTGCCAGTGATGATGGAACAACAAAGGGACTTATTCGCTTACTTAATGAATATTCCTTTGCGGGAAAAAAAGTGATTGTCCAATTGCACGGAACCACGTCTCCGACATTAAAGGAGTTTTTGGAAGAAAATCATGCGATATATACCGAGCTGCTTCCGTATCGCCATGTTGCCCCAGATCCCGAAGTGCTCGAAAAGCTGTACGAGGAAGTGATTCACCGAAAAGTAGATGCTGTTTGTTTTACGACGGAGGTGCAAGTTCGTTTTTTATTTTCATTTGTAAAAGAACAAAAAGATATTGAGTGGTTCCGGCAATCATTTAACGAACATGTTATTGCGTGTGCGGTCGGAAAAGTTACAGCTGAAGCGCTTTATGAAGAGGGGATTGTCCGCGTTGTTGCTCCGGAACTAGAGCGGATGGGCGCAATGATTGTTACGTTATCGCAATATTTTGAACACTAATGTTAAAAACACTTAGGGATATTGTTCCCTAGGTGTTTTTATGTTTATCCTGTTATAATACATATAAATATCTGTTATATAATTGATAGATTTATTTTAATCCTAGTAATATAGGGGTTTATTGGGTTGCAACATATGTGTACTATTAATAAAAATTTGAATGTATGATTTCAATCACATCTCTTTTATTGTTCCTCTAGTAAAATAAATACAATGGGGATATAGGTTATTATTGTTAACTATGGGAGGGGTTACATGTCAATTTTACCAAAAACAAATGATTTGGGTTTTTTTGAAATACGTCTTGAGTCGATTGGAGGACTTGGCGCTAATTTAGCAGGAAAAATGCTCGCTGAAGCAGGAGTGCTGGGACATGGTTTAAATGGGTCGAACTTTTCGACATACGGCTCAGAGAAAAAAGGTACTCCTGTGAAAAGCTTTATACGTTTTTGTGAGCCAGATGTAGAGATTCGCGCCCATAGCCCGATTGAAGAACCGCATGTCATCGGGATATTTCATGAAGCGCTTTATAAAACGGTTGATGTTGTAAGTGGTTTAGTGCCCGATGGAATTGTTGTTGTTAATTCGACAAGAGATTTTGCAGATATTAGACGCGATTTACGATTGGAATATGGGACGCTCGCTGTCGTAGATGCACTTGGGATTGCTGTAGAGGAAAAAACAAGGGTAAACACAGCCATGCTCGGGGCCTTATTCCGTGTTTGTGATTTTCTTGATCCTAACGCGATGAAAGAAGTAATTCGAAAAACGTTTTCAAAAAAATATCCACATCTAGTAGAACAGAATATTCGTACATTTGAACGAGGATATCATGAAGTTCGTTTTCAAACATATGAAGTATCGGAAAATGTTCGTGGAAAAGCATTTTCTCGCCCTGAGCCGCTTTTAGGATATGAAACGCAAGAAATAGGTGGAATCATTGTTGCTAATGGAAATAGTATTTTCAAAGATTTAAGTGGGTCGCGTCAAGGATTTTTGCCGAAATGGGAAGCGGAAAAATGTATTCATTGTGTGGCCTGTGATAATGTTTGCCCTGATTTTTGTTTCGTTTGGGAAGAAGGCTTAGATAAAAAAGGCCGAAAACAAATGTTCTTAAAAGGTATCGATTACCAATATTGTAAAGGCTGTTTAAAATGCGTCGAAGCATGTCCGACAGATGCGTTAAGTGTTGTGAGAGAAACACTTGGGTTTGCTGATCAACATATGGTGAAACATAAATTCCCATTCGTAGCAGGGGGGGACAAACTGATGGCAATGTTAGAAGAAAAAGTAGGAATGACAACAAAAGCAGAACAAGTGACAGCGTTTGAATCGGGGAATGAAATGGCGGCGCTTGCGGCTGCGCAAATTAACTATCATATTATGGGGTATTTTCCAATTACACCGTCTACAGAAATTGCTCAGCTATTAGATCAGATGAAATTACGAGGAGAGCATGCGATTGAACTCATATCAGCCGATGGAGAACACGGTTCTGCCGGTATTTGTTATGGAGCGTCCATTATGGGGGCACGTGTGTTAAATGCAACGAGTGCAAACGGTTTAATGTATATGCTTGAGCAGTTGCCGGTACAGTCTGGGACGCGTTTTCCAATGGTGTTGAATTTAGTTACTCGCTCGATCAGCGGCCCGCTCGATATTCGTGGCGATCATTCTGATCTTTATTTTGCCTTAAATACTGGTTGGGTTATTTTGCTCGCCCGCACTCCACAGGCGGTATATGACATGAATATTATGGCGTTGAAAATTGCTGAGCATGCCGATGTCCGTCTGCCTGTCATCGTCGCGTATGACGGCTTTTTCACATCACATCAAAAACGAAAAGTACAATATTTTAAAGACCGAAGCGTCGTACAATCCTTTATTGGTGAGCGACCAACGAATTTCCCAAATGCGTCCGACCCGAAAAAGCCGATTACCATCGGAGCTCATATGAACGGGGATGATTTAATCAATAATAACTATCAGCAATCAGAAGCTTTATACCGTGCAGGAGAGGTGTTCAAGCAAGTAGCGCGCGAGTATGCTGTGTTATCAGGCCGCGAATATCCGGTACTCGATTTATATAAAATGGAAGACGCGGAAGTAGCGCTATTTTTACTAAACTCAGCGGCAGAAACGGCAAAAGATGTCGTTGACAAGTTGCGGGCAAAAGGCATTAAAGCGGGAGTCATCAGCCCGAATATTATTCGTCCATTTCCAGTCGAAGAAATTCGCAAAGCATTAAAACATGTTAAAGCACTTCTTATCGGAGAACGGGCGGATTCGTACGGAGCACATGGGCCGAACATGACACATGAAGTGAAATCAGCTTTAAAAGAGGATAAAGAAAATAAAACGATCGTGTTAAGCCGCGTGTTTGGCGTTGGTGGGAAAGATTTTTATGCGGAAGATGCGGAAGCGTTTTTCCAAATGGCGATCGAGGCAATGGAAAAAGGATACGCAGAAAAGCCGTTTGATTATTTTGGACATGTGCCGGGCCGCCCTGAAAAGCGGCAAAAGCCAGTAATCGAGCCAATGCATGGAGATTCGTTTAAAACGGGATTAATTCAAGTTACTCAAGATGAAGAAACGAAGCGGCTAAAAGTAAAAATCCCTCCACTTCGCGCATTAACGGCGAAACCGAAACGGCTTGCTCCGGGGCATGGCGCTTGTCCAGGATGTGGAATTTTCCCAGGGTTAGAGCTATTTTTTAAAGGAATTGAAGGCGATGTTGTCGTCTTATTCCAGACTGGGTGCGCTTACGTTGTAACGACTGCTTATCCATATAGCTCGCATAAACAAACGATGGTCCATAACTTATTCCAAAACGGGGCGGCAACCTTGTCAGGAATGGTGGAAGCATTTTTCGAAATGAAACGCCGCGGAGAACTCAATGTTTCCGATGATGTGACATTTGTGATGGTCACAGGCGACGGCGGCATGGACATCGGAATGGGATCCGCCATCGGAACTGCCCTGCGCAACCACAAATTAATTATTATCGAGTATGATAATGAAGGATATATGAACACCGGCTCCCAAATGTCCTATTCAACACCGATGGGACATATGACAAGCACGACGGGAGTTGGAAAAACGCAGCGCGGAAAGGCGTTTCATCATAAAGACACGCCGCAAATTATGGCGGCAACGAACATCCCTTATGTGTTTACGGGAGCAGAAGCGCTTCCGCAAGATTTAGTGAAAAAAGCGGCGAAAGCGCAATGGTATGCCCAGCATGAAGGAACGGTATACGGCAAGCTGCTTATTACATGCCCGCTAAACTGGAAATCGGAAGAACGATATGGAGAACAAATTTTGAAAGCGGCGGTAGATTCTTGTTTCTTCCCGCTATATGAAGTAGAGCGTGGAAAAACAACTATTACGTATGATCCGGAAGAAAAAAATCGGCGCATTCCGTTGAGCGAATGGCTAAAATATATGGGAAAAGCGAAACATTTATTAAAAGAAGAAAACCGCGATCTTTTGATGGAACTGGAAGAAGAAGTTGAGCGAAGATGGCGCATACTAAAAGCAAAGCATGAACATCCGTATTTATAAAAAATGCGGAACAATCACGCAGGAGGTTTTCTTGTGTGATTGTTTCTTTATCTTGGGGTGTGATATCGCTCACAACGTGTTTGCGAAAAACAAGGTACAATCATGACAAAGAAACAATAGGAGGAATAGATAATGCATTCATTTTGTCATATGGGCGGGCACGAAGAAGTGGAGCTATGTTCAGGTTTAGAGCGTTTAAAGCAGGAGCATGGGCCGTTGCGTGAGCAAATGCATGATTTTTTTGAACTGGCACAGACTATTGGCAACCATGATGAAGTGCAAGATTGGAAAGAACGCTTGCTTGCATTACGGAAAAATGTTCTAGCATTTATTTATGAGTTAGATCCGCACTCAGAGCGGGAAGAAGGTGTGTTGTTTCCAATGATGGCTCGATATATCGGAAGAACATCCGGTCCGATTGCGGTCATGGAGTATGAACACGAACAAGCGAAACAACGAATCGCATCTTTTTTAACAAAAACAGCGGAGCTTCCAGAAACGACCGATCGGGAAAGCGCCATGGAGCTTGCCGATATGGTTATCCAAGCATATCATATTTTGTCGGAACACTTTATGAAAGAAGAAAACGTGCTATTTCCGATGGCCGAACGCATGCTATCTGATAAAGAAAAAGAAGAATTGGCTGAAAAAATAAGCCAAATATAAGAAAAACGGGATGCCCCATATAGGGGTATCCCGTTTTTCCATATATATGAAAGGGGGATTTGAGCATATTATATTAATGAATGTTGTTTAGTTGCTCCGCTTGCTTAGGCATGCGTTTACGATAAACGACATAGTTTCGTCTAAGATAACGGAGCGGCAAGCTAAACACGTGCACCAATCTTGTAAATGGCCAAACGGCAAAAATGCCTAATGCTGCGATAATATGAATTTGAAACCAGATTGGCACCTGTTCCATATAAGCTGGGTTTGGCCGGAACATTAGGACGCCGCGGAACCATGGACCGATTGTTGTTCGATAGTCAAAGCCGTTGGAATCGATATTAAGCAGCGTAGAAAAAAGTCCGGTTAAGATGACAATCGCGAGGAAAAAGAGAGCGATCCAATCCCCACGGCTGCTTGTTACTCTAACGCGCTTTACCGCTATGCGGCGGCGGGTCAGAATGATTAGTCCGATCAGAGCAGCCAATCCTGCCGGAATACCACCAGCAAGGGCAATGAGGTGGTATGCTTCTTCCGAAATGCCCATCGTTTCGTAAACGGCTTCAGGAATCAGAATTCCCATGACATGTCCGATAAAAACGAATAAAATTCCCCAATGGAAAAGAAGGCTGCCGAGACGCAACTGCTTTTTTTCCAATACTTCGCTTGATTTGGACGTCCAGCCAAACTGATCGTATTGATAACGCCAAATATGGCCGCCGATAAAAATCGTTAGGACAACGTAAGGCAAAATGACCCAAAGAAATTGTTTCAACATATCACACACTTCCTTTCGGGATTGGCTTCACACCAAGTTCTTCGAACGCCAGGAAAATAGCGTCGAAAATAGCGGTATAAGGACTTTCAATGGCTGCGAGCTGTTTTCGGATTTCATCGATATTGTTCGCATATGTTTCAAAGAGCGGAACAACATATTGTTGTTCCGCGTAGGCGGCAAACTCAAGCATTAGCGGCAAATAATCGGGAAGTTCTTGGTCGGTCGTATCAAAACCGGCCGCTTTATAACGCTGTTTTAGTTGCAAAAGCTCCAAACCGCGCTCGCGCTGCTCGCCTGTATTCATATAGGTAACATACAAATTTGTTTTTTTGCCGAAATCGAACGTTTCGACATATTGTTCCATGCGCTGCTGAGTAGAGATTGTTTGTATGTGATGAATAAAAGTCGAGATATTATTGACGATTGCATCATTTTGTACAGTATGGATTGCTTCTAGGCAGTCGTCTAGCAAGTTTGCCCATTCTTCATCAGGATATGACAATAAATGGGATATGCATAAAAACACGGTTTGCATTTGTTCTTGATCCATCATTTATCACCTCGTATTAAGAGAGCGTGCCGCAAGCACCTGGACCGCCGGCAAATGATAAACCGCAGCTTCCTTGTTCCGCGTATAATTCGGCGACTTCTTCGCGATGGGATGCCGGAATCACGAAGCGGTCTTTATATTTGGCGATCGCTAATAAACGGTACATGTCTTCGATATCTTGTTCGCTTAAATCGAGCTCTTCTATCATGCTGATATCGGGTTGTTTGTTTGTTTGACGCGCGCGCATATAGGAACGCATCGCCGCCATTTTTTTCAACGTAATACGGATGTGTGTTTCATCTCCAGCTGTTAATAAATTTGCTAAATATTGAATTGGGATGCGCATTTCATCAATCGCTGGGAAAATGTCTTCCGCGTTCGCTTTGCTTCCTTTTCCTTCAAACATGTTCATAATCGGGCTAAGCGGAGGAATATACCATACCATTGGCAATGTGCGGTATTCCGGGTGAAGCGGAAGAGCGATTTTCCAGTCGACAATCATTTTATAAATCGGCGAACGCTGCGCTGCTTCAATCCATTCGTCCGGAATACCTTCTTCTTTCGCTTTCGCGATGACTTCTGGATCGTGCGGATCTAAGAAAATTTCAAGTTGAGAATGGTATAACGATTTTTCATCTTCCACGCTTGCCGCTTCTTTCACTTTGTCCGCATCATAAAGCATGACGCCGATGTAACGAATGCGGCCGACGCACGTTTCCGCGCAAATCGTCGGCATGCCCGCTTCAATTCGCGGAAAGCAAAGCGTACATTTTTCCGCTTTATTTGTTTGCCAGTTAAAATATACTTTTTTATACGGGCAGCTTGTCACGCAATGGCGCCATGCGCGGCATGCGTTTTGGTCAACGAGGACGATGCCGTCTTCATCGCGTTTGTACATCGCTCCCGATGGGCAGCTTGAAACGCAAGGCGGATTGATGCAATGCTCGCAAATACGCGGCAAATACATCATAAACACATTTTCAAATTCCGCTTGGATCGCTTGTTCCATTTTGACAACGTTCGGATCTTTTAGTCCGGTAATGTGAGCACCGGCAAGATCGTCTTCCCAGTTTGGCCCCCAAGATAGTTCCATGAACTCGCCGGTGATCGCCGATTTCGGGCGAGCAACCGGCTGATGGCGTTTTTCGGGGCTAGTGGTCAATGTTTCGTAATCATAATTCCATGGTTCATAATAGTCATCAATCGTTGGTTGATACGGATTATAAAACAAGTTGAGAAGGCGCGTTGTTTTTGAGCCGGATTTCAGCTGGAGCTCCCCGTTTTTGAGCTCCCAGCCGCCTTTATATTTGTCTTGATCTTCCCACTGTTTCGGATAACCGATCCCTGGTTTTGTTTCGACGTTGTTGAAATACATATATTCTGCACCGGGACGATTTGTCCACGTATTTTTGCAAGTGACGCTGCACGTATGGCAGCCGATGCATTTATCTAAATTCATGACCATGCCGACTTGCGCTTTAATCTTCAAGCCAATCGACCTCCTCTAATTTGCGAATAATGACATACAAGTCGCGTTGGTTTCCAGTTGGACCGTAATAGTTAAATCCGTAGCTTAATTGCGCATACCCGCCAATCATATGGGTCGGTTTCATATGAATGCGTGTCGGGCTGTTGTGCGTGCCTCCGCGGTTGTTTGTCAGTTTCGTACCAGGAACGTTAATGTGTCGGTCCTGGGCGTGGTGCATAAATGCCATACCGCGCGGCAAACGGTGAGAGACAACAGCGCGTGCGACAACGACGCCGTTGCGGTTGAAGCATTCAATCCAGTCGTTATCGCGAATGCCGGCTTCTTCGGCATCATCTTTGTTGATCCAGACGGTCGGACCGCCGCGGAACAGCGTAAGCATTGGCAACGCATCAAAGTACATGCTGTGAATCGACCATTTGTTATGTGGTGTTAAATAATTCAGAACGATTTCTTTTCCTTTGACGTCCGGACGTTTTTTCGAAAATGGGCGATGCTGCAAGGTTGGTTTAAACGTTGCCATTGCTTCGCCAAATTCATGCATTAATTCGTGATCCAAGTAATACGACTGCCGTCCTGTCAATGTCCGCCAAGGAATGAGCCGTTCGACGTTCGTCGTAAACGGTGAATAACGTCTTCCGCCTTTTTCTGAGCCGCTAAACGCCGGTGAAGTGATGACTGTTTTTGGCTGTGCGGTAATTTGCTCGAACGTAAAGCATTCTTCTTCACGTTCTTTCGCTAAATCGACAAGCGACAAGTTCGTCTTTTTCTCGAGCGCCTCCCACGCTTTTACAGCCACTTTTCCGTTTGTTGTCGATGATAGCGCGAGGATCGCTTCCGCCGCATTTTTCGCATCGCTAATATCTGGGCAGCCGGCGGCAATCGACGAGCGTTTGATCGTGCCTAACGTCTTTTTCAATTTTTCGTACTCGTCTTTGGCCGACCAGGCAATGCCTTTTGTGCCCATTGGTTGTTTGGCCACGTTCGGTCCAAGGGAGATCATTTTATCGTAAATAAGTGTATAGTCGCGCTCGACGACATGAATGTTCGGCATCGTTTTTCCTGGGATTGGTTCGCACTCGCCTTTACTCCAGTCACGTACTTTGCCGAAAGGCTGTGACAATTCTTGCGCCGTGTCATGAAGAAGAGGAGTCGCCACCACTTCTTTGACCGGCTTCATGCCGATTTGTTTTGCGACATCGGAAACGGCTTTTGCTAATGACTTGAAAATATCCCAGTCTGAGCGTGCTTCCCATGGCGAGGAAATCGCTGGATTAAATGGATGAACAAACGGATGCATATCCGTGCTGCTTAAGTCGTGTTTTTCGTACCATGTTGCAGCAGGAAGAACGATATCGGAATATAGCGCCGTTCCCGCCATGCGGAAATCTAAGTTGATTAATAAATCGAGCTTTCCTTCCGGTGCTTGTTCGCGCCATGTGATTTCTTGCGGACGCAAACTGTCTTGATCATCGTTCATCAATCCGTGTGTGGTGCCGAGCAAATGTTTTAAGAAATACTCATGGCCTTTGCCCGAGCTAGAAATTAAGTTTGCGCGCCAAACGATTAAATTTCTTGGAAAGTTGGCTTCATGATCCGGATCTTCAATCGCAAATCGCAGTGTTTTTTCTTTTAATTGTCGAGCGACATATTGCGCGATTTGTTCCGGTGTCGAAGCGCCGGCGGCAACGGCTTCTTCATACAAGTCAATTCCGTTTTTGTTAAATGTCGGATAAGAAGGCAGCCAGCCAAGCCGTGCTGCAAGAACGTTATAATCAGCATAATGTGAATAACGTGCTTTTTTCACAAGCGGAGAAACAAGTTCATCGACTGGTATTTCTTCATAGCGCCATTGGTCAGTCGCAAAGTAGAAGAACGATGTACCATTTTGCAATTTTGGCGGCATCGTCCAATCGCGCGCTGTCATAATCGTTTGCCATCCTTCTGCCGGACGCAGTTTTTCTTGTCCGACGTAGTGCGCCCATCCGCCGCCGTTGACTCCTTGCGCGCCGACGAACAAGACAAGATTTAATACGGCGCGGTAAATCGCATCGGAGTGGAACCAATGGTTAATGCCAGCGCCGACAATAATCATTGAGCGGCCGTTGGTGTCAATCGCGTTTTGCGCGAACTCGCGCGCGATTTTAATCGCTAGCTCGCGTTTGACGCCGGTAATCGTTTCTTGCCATGCTGGCGTGAATGGAACAAGATCATTGTACGTACGGGCGACGTTTCCACCAATCCCGCGGTCGACGCCGTAATTGGCAAGGACAAGATCATAGACGGTCGTTACATACGTTTCGCCATTTTCGGTTTGTATTTTTTTTGCCGGACGACGCGTTCAATCGTTTCCCTTCCTTCATTAGTAAAGTACGGAATATGAATCGTAACGAGCTCATCTTCGCTCCCTAAAAACGATAGACAAGGTTCAATCGGCTGTTCCGTTTCTTCATCCACCATATGTAAATTCCATTTTCCTTGATCGTCCCAGCGCGAACCGATTGTTCCATGCGGAATCGTAAATGTTTTTTTATTTTCATCGTAAACGACCGGCTTCCATTCGGCGTTGGTGACGTTGCGGCCGAGATCTTTTGCCTGCAGGAAGCGGTCGGCCACCCATTTGTTGCCATCTTTTTTCAAAGTGACAACGAACGGAAAATCGGTGTATGTTTTGGCATATTGCTGGAAGTAAGGAACTTGCCGATCGACGTAATATTCTTTTAAAATGACATGGCCCATGGCCATGGCGAGCGCGCCATCTGTTCCTGGTTTCACGCTGAGCCAATCATCGGCAAACTTTGTCGATTCGGCATAGTCTGGGCTGATTGACACGACTTTTGTACCGCGGTAGCGAACTTCCGCTAAAAAGTGGGCGTCTGGCGTCCGGGTGAGCGGTACATTGGACCCCCATGTAATAATGTAGCCGGAGTTATACCAGTCACTCGATTCCGGAACGTCGGTTTGGTCGCCCCAAATTTGCGGCGATGCAGGCGGCAGGTCCGCATACCAGTCGTAAAAGCTAAGCATCGGTCCGCCTATCAGCTGCATAAAGCGTGAACCGGCCGCATGGCTGACCATCGACATCGCTGGAATTGGCGAAAAACCAACATTGCGGTCCGGACCGTATTTGATGACAGTATATAATAGTGATGTAGCGACAAGCGTTAACGCTTCATCCCAGCTGACGCGGACAAATCCGCCCTTTCCGCGCGCTTGTTTATACCGTTTTGCTTTTTCCGGATTTTCGACGATGCTTTTCCAAGCGTCAAGCGGATTTTTATGTTCTTGTAGCGCTTCCCGCCACATATCCATCAACACGCCGCGCACGTATGGATATTTCACGCGGAGCGGGCTGTAAATGTACCAAGAAAAACTTGCGCCGCGAGGACAACCGCGTGGTTCAAAATCAGGCATATCCGGTCCGGTTGACGGATAATCAATTTGTTGTCCTTCCCATGTGACGATTCCGTCTTTTACGTAAATGTTCCAGCTGCATGAGCCAGTGCAGTTGACTCCATGGGTGGAACGGACGACTTTATCATGCTGCCAACGGCGGCGGTAAACATTTTCCCAATCGCGGTCGCCGTAGGTCACCTCACTATGGTCATTAGCATATCGTTCGATCGGTTTCATATATTTGAAACGATTCAATAACGGAGATCGCTTTCGTTTCATTTTGTTTCACTCCTTCATCAATTTGTGTAATTTTACTATAGCCATAATGAAAATAAAGGGATGTTAACTTTGTCACAGTTGGCTCGATTGTCACAAATCTGTCAAATGGTGAACGAAAACGAACAAACATTCTTTTTTTGTGTTATAATAGAGAAAAAGTTTTACATAATGAGGAGGTCGCATTGAGATATCATAGTCATATTGTTACGTCATTATGTTTTGGGGCAGCGGTCGCTGCGCATACATCACTTTCGTTTAGCGTAAGCTATACGGCGGGAATTGTCGTCGGCAGCTTACTTCCCGACATTGATGAACCGAAGTCGTACGTCGGACGGCGCTCAATGGGGGTATCCAATAAAGTAAAAGAAGCGTTTGGCCATCGCGGCATGACCCATTCGCTTGTTGTATGGGGAATCATCGCCCTTGTTATGATGTGGGAGTCGTCTTCGTTATTTGCCGTCGGCTTTGTGCTCGGCTATTTGTTTCATATTCTCGAAGACTTTTTCTCTGTCCAAGGTGTGCCGCTCTTTTGGCCGTTCACTTTAAAGCGATTTAAAATTCCCATCTATCGCACAGGCAATTTCATCGAAAAAGCGCTCTTTTACGCAGCGTTTGCCTTGCTTGTCTATATCGGCGCAAAAGAACAGCTGTTTTTCGAATGGTGGCGTTCTCTTGCTTTATTTCGATGAGAAAAAAAGGAAAAAAGTTTGTCTGCGGCGAATTACAAAAAATAATTGATCGAATGAAAAGATTTGTTTCGGCGAGTGCCGGGCAAATCTTTTTTGTTAAAAAATGGCCGTCATCATTTTTGTTCTTTTATCTATAAATCTATAGAGTTCAATTATAAATCCGTTTTACACTAGTGTTATATATCATGTTTGTCCACAAAGCGGGATTGTATGGCAAAACATTATGCTACGTAGATATTTTGAAAGAAGAAAAGTAAAGGGGTTTCGCACATGAATATAGAACGAATCGCCACATATATCAAAGAAAAACGTATCATGGAGGCATTGAATGAAATCAAGCCGGTGCTTGCGGAAACAGAAAAGCGCTTGCTTTTTTATTGGAGAACACAGCTGCGTTCGTTTGAAACGGTAGAACCGTTTTATCATTTAATTCGTCTATTTGATTACGCATTAATGTATCGCCATAGCGCGGTGCTTGCGCGCTACGCCCACCGCCGTTTTTCCACATTGCAAACGTTAACGTGGGTATGTGATGAGTGGCTCGAAGAACGAAGACCGCTCGATATCGAGGAAGCACTGCGGCCGCGGTTGGAAGCGATCGAAGTAAGTGAGGAAAACCGGGAATATGTGGCGCGCGCCGCTTTTACTCTTGTACGAGCGTTGCTCGAAATGAGACGGATCGAAGAAGCTCGCGAATGGATGCAAGTGGTCGAGCAGTATGAAACATTGCCGATGTACGATAAGTGGGGATACTTTTACATAGAAGCCGGCGATCGTGACAAAGCGGAAGAAGTGTTGCGAAAAGGGCTAGCGGAATGGGAACGCGGCGATATGTGCCATTTGCTGCTTGCGGATTTATACGCGTTAAACGGGCAGCATCAAAAAGCGCTTGAAATCGTGGAGCGCGGCATCGAACGGTTTCCACAAGTTCCCGCATTATATGTGGAAAAAGCGCGGCGTTTGCGAGATTTGCATGAGTACGAGGCAGCATTGGCAGCGATGGACGAGGTTGATCGGCTAGCTCCTTATCATGTACACCGCCGCTATTTTGCCCATGCGCGCGCGCAAATGTACTATAAGCTCGGCAAAATGGACGAGCTTGCAGCGCTCGTTCAGACGGAGAAATCATTGGCTTCTTCGCCATATGCTCGCGTGTTCGAACGCGCCTCCGGTGCCCAGGTGATGTTACCGATTGTGCCTGTTGTTCAAAAGCATAATTATTGCGTGCCTGCGAGTTTAGAAATGATGCTTCGTTTGTTGGGCAAACCGCTTACACAAGATGAAATCGCCAAGCATATTTTCGATGTGCGCGGCTCAAAATTATCGACGACCGTTCATTATTTGGAAACGCTTGGATTTTGGTGCCGCTTTTTCATCGGTTCTGCGGAGCGGTGGAAACGGTTGATCGATGAAGGGATTCCGGTGTTGTTAAGCGTCGATTACGAGCATTCGTCTCACGTGCAAGTATTATTTGGCTATGATGAGCGACTTGGTGCGTTTTACGTGCAAGACCCAAACATGCTCGAGCCATTGGTTGTTGCTTATGATGAAGTCGAAAAATGGTATGCGGGAACACATTATTTGTCGATTGTTGCGATTCCCCGGGAAAAAGAAGCGATCGCTATATCGCTGCCGGAAGCGGAAGATCAATATTTCCGTCAGCTTCATGCCTTCGCCGAAAAAATGGATGAAGATGAGCAAGCGTATATGGCGCCGTTTCTCGCGTTTTTGCGCGAACATGACCATATTCCGTATACATGGCTGTATGTCGTCAAACATTTTGGCACGGAAGAAGCGAAAGAGTTGCTTATCAACTATACCGAGCGGGTGCTTGCCCAATACGGCGATATCAATGATTTGCTGCTTGTAGCAGCGAAAGCGTATGTGTATGTGAAAGAAATCGAACGTGCCGAAGCGGTGCTGGCGCGGGTGAAAGGAAAAGACCACAGTCCGCTCTACCACTATTTGCGGGGACGGATTGCGTTTTACGAAAGCCGGTACGAAGAAGCAAGCAGACATTTCCGTTCTTCCCTTCAGCTTGACCCTGACCAGCCGGATGTATGGAGTTATATGGCACTTAGCGAAACGTATTACGGAAATGAAGCGAAAGGGGTTGAATTATCGAAAATCGCTTTATCCCTACAGCCTGATGGCCCGTTTGTTTGCACCAATCACGGCATCATTTTATTCCACACGGAACAGTTTCAGGAGGCGCGAGCCTTTTTTGATCAGCTGTTGCGCCGTCACAAACGCGAAGCGCATTTATGGTATGAACGGGCAAGATGCGACGAAAAGCTAGGAAAAATTCGCAAGGCAGAGCGCGGTTTTCTCGTTGCCAAAGCGCTCGAAGAACAGGAGCCGTATCCGTATTTGGCGTTAGCTGATTTATATGAGGGCCAATTGGATTGTCCGGAAAAAGTCGAATCCATTTTATTAGAAGGAATCAAAAAGGCCGGACATGCGTCCATCTTATACGTCCGTCTCGGCGACTGGTATATGGAACAAGAACAACCGGAAAAAGCGGAAACACAATATAAAAAGGCGATCGCACAGGACGAGACAGATGTATTTGCCCATCTCGGCATGGCGTACGTGTGGGTGCAAAACGGACAGGACGATAAAGCAAAGCAGTATTTGTTTGACAAAAAACAACTCTTTGCCCAAAATAGTGAGTTTTTATTAAACGCGGGGAAAATGCTCTTTACAAACGGGTTAGTAGCAGCATCGGAGGACCGTGACGTTGCGTTTTCGTTTCTGGAAGACGGGCTGCGGTTTGCGCAATTTGATGCGGCCGAAGCGTACGAATTTTATATCGAACGACTGATCGACCATTCCCTTGTCGAACGGGGAATTACCTTTCTTCAGAAGTTAGTAGTCGAACGGCCAACCGATATCAACGCGCTTTGTTATCTCGGTGTGCTCTATGAGCAGATGGGCCTGTTTGCCAACGCCATCCGTTTATATGAACGAGCGAGTGAGGTTCGCAAAAGCACGTTTCCACTCTATCGTCTCGCCGAAACGTATCGTACGTTGGAACGATTCGACGAGGCAAAACGATATTACGAAGCGTGTCTCGCGATAGACGAGACGTTTACAGTTGCTCATCTTCGGTTAGCTGTTCTTTATGAAATCGAAGAAAATGCGGACAAGCAGCGGTTTCATTTGAAAAAAGCGCTCGAGCACGATCCGCTTCACGTCCATGTAGAGAATGCCGTTCGATTGTTTGACAATCCCACTTCGCTAATAGAGACGATAGAAGCCGCACGCGCCCAAGCAGGCGATATTTGGTATTATGACAGCCTTGGCTATGTATACGGAATGCTCGGTGAGCTCAACAAAGAAAAAGAAGCAGTTGAACAAGCGCTTCGCATCGATTCCGATCATGCGGAGTTGCTGCACCATTATGCGAAAGTATTAATAAAGGAAGGAAAGATAAATGAAGCCATAGCCATTATCGAACGGCTCATCGAACAAGATGTCCGCAATGAAGAACTATATGACACGTATATTCAAGCATTTTTGCATACTATCAAAGGATTAGTACAGATTAGCGAACGGCTGCGTAAATGGAAGCTGGAAAACAACGATAAAAGTTTGGTGTACATGTATGTCGCTTCTTCTCTTTCCTCGTATGTCATGAGCGCACAGCGTCAGGAAGAGGAAGGTTCGCTCGCGAAACGAATATGGACGCGGGCAAAAGCATGGACGAAACAGTTTTTCTCGGCTGCTTCCGTCATCGATTTATATGAAACAGCGATTCGTCTAGACCGCGGCAATATGGAAGCGTATGAGCGCCTCGCTGAGTTTTACGAAGCGGGGGAGTTGTTCGATGATGCGATGAAAACGCTTCGTAAAGCGTTAAAATACGAATGGAATGCGGAGGTCGCGCGAAAGCTTGTCATGCTGCTAGTCAATGCGGACAGCAGTAAGTTAAGAAAAGAAGCAAAAGAGTGGATCGAGCGGCTTTTGGAGGAGCAACCAAACGATTTGTCGATGCTGGAGTTAAAGGCGTTATTGCTTCTCGATGATGGGCAGGAAGAGAAAGCGGAGCGTATCTTTCTTTCATTAATCGAAACCGATCCGCTGCTATATCGCAGTATTTTGGCGTTAGGAACACTGTATAATGACAAGCAGCGCTATGACGAAGCGATTCATGTGCTTGCGAACGGTCTTTGCCATCATCCGAACGATCCAGAGTTGATGAGTGAGTTGGCGCGGGCATATGATGAACGTGGACAAACAGAAAAGGCGCTTTCGGTAGTGGAAGAATGGCTTCGTTTCGATGAAGTGGATTTATCGGCGCATTACCAACGGGCGTGTTATTTGGCCAAGCTCGGACGAATGCAAGAAGCGGAAGCCGAACTAGCGTATATCCTTGACGAAGATGAAACTGGTTATTTTTCTAAATTGGCAAAAGAAGAGAAATTATTTGCATCCTTCATGCGGCCATAAATCGAGAAAACGCCTTGTGAAAAGTTGGCATCACTTGAACAAATATTTTTCTTTTCTTTCTCGGTGGAATTTGCTATGGTTAGTACGAGAAAGTTTTCCCGATAGAAAAGAGGTGGGAGAGTGGAAGCACCCTTCGATTTGCTGACGTATGTGTCGCTTGTCAGCGCACTGCTTGTTGTGATGCGATGTTATATCACCGAATACCGGCAAACGAAAGCTTTTTTATATGACGTTACACTTGCACGTGCAGAGCGGGAAAAAGATCACGTATATTTTACGCGTGCTATGATCCCTCTCCGCCGAATTTTCACGCCGCAAAAGCAGAAAATTCCTGTACGGGAACATTCCTATCAATCCGATGAAGAAGGAAGGAGACCTCTTTTATTCTTCGCACATTGATGAAACAATAAGGAGGTCTCTTATGAAAAAATGGATTTTTACATTACTAGGAATGGTTGTTTTATTAAGCGGATGCAATCGCAATGCGCCGATTGACGAACATAGCCAAGGTATTTGGGATCATTATTTTGTTTACCCAATGTCGAAATTGCTTTTAATGCTTGGGCATCTATTTGGAGATAACTATGGGATTGCCATCATTGTGTTAACGTTAATCGTTCGTTTTTGTTTGTTGCCGCTGATCTTAAAGCAATATAAAACAACGATTGCGATGCAAAAGCTTCGTCCGGAATTGCAAAAACTCCAAGAGAAATATAAAGGCAACGATATCGAGACACAACGAAAACTCCAGAAGGAAATGATGCAGCTATATCAAAAACATGGCATTCATCCTGCGAGCGGCTGCTTGCCGGTGTTTATTCAAATGCCGATTTTTATGGCACTCTATTACGCAATTTCACGCACCCAAGAAATTAAGCTCCATTCGTTTTTATGGGTGCAGCTCGGCCATCGCGATCCTTACTTCATTTTGCCGATTTTGGCAAGCCTCGCGACATTCATCTCGGTGCGGTTGTCGCCATCAATGACGGAACAACAAATGCCGCAAATGGCGATGATGTCATATATCATGCCGATTATGATTTTTATCGGGGCAAATTCCGTTCCGTCCGCACTATCTTTGTACTGGGTTGTCGGCGGCTGCTTCTCGATCATTCAATCATTGATTTTACGTACACAACTAAAAGCGGTCAAAGCCGCAGAAAATGGACAGACAAGATAAACAGCCCCGCCGCTTTCTATGTAAGGAAGGCGGCGGGTTTTTGTTTGGTCTATCGCCTTACACGTATTGATGCTATCTATATATTATTACCTTTTCTTCTGTATTTTTCTATTTTTTGTTTTGGTTTTCTGATCATCCTCTTTATCGCCATCGTTCCCAGCATGAAAAAGCTTGTTCCATAAACAAAGCAATTTTCGAAGGAACTTTGACATGTTTACCGTAGCAGAATAATAGATAAGGAAAAAGTCCCTATCGTCATCTGGAAAAATTGGTATACGGGGACTTGCGACAAATCGAGGCACATAATGTGACCGAAGACGATCTTCTTCATGAAATAATCAGGGAAACCGCCCGAATAGAGCGAAAGATAGAGGAAATACAATGACTGCGATTCGAGTTCAGCCGGAAGATCTGGAAGCAGTAGCAAAGCATGTTCCCGATGCGGAAGACGCCTGTCAGCGCGCGCGGACCACGCTTTCCTGGGAACTTCCCTCTTTAGTGATGGAGATTCCCGGAGTTGGCTCTGATGCCATCGATGAGCTCAAAGACGAACTTTTTCATTGGCTCCATCAATATGAAGAAAAGCTGAATGAAGAGGAGGAACTGCTTTATCGAACAGCCGCGGTAATGCGCCAGGCGGAATGAATATCGCTGGCAATACTGGGGATAAAGTAGTTGGAAAGGGGAGGGGAAAAAGTAGAAATAAACCGAAAGAATATGGCGTACCTAATTCAACAGAAATAGTAAGAGATAAGAATGGAAAATGTTAATGTTAAATCGGATTTAAAAACTGCACTTGCATTTGCGAAGTTTTTTTATCCGGACGTTCTTGAAGTAGAGGGATGTCTAATATTAAAGGATAAGTTTTCAAGAGAAATTTTTGAATTATGGAAAGAAGATTGTCAAAACGATAAAGTATGTATCGAAAAAATGATGAATCTGTACCAAGTTAGAGACTTTTTTCATATTAATGTTGACGAAAAGGAGGATATAGAAGAACAAATAAAGGTTTTAGGCAATGTTCTGAAAGTATTTTGGACACTTAGTTTGAAAGATCGATTCCCGGAACGGAATATAGTCGTGGAAGTGTTTGAAGAAGATGACGGAGAATTATTTATTACCGTATACGAAAAAAAGTGAGTGATAAACCTTAATTACCTTGATTGGTTACAAGCCTTTCGAGTTTTTTTATTTTAAGACTAATCGCTGTGCAAAATAAAGCGTGTTTATAAGAGGGTGTAAATTAGCATATTGTTTCGGGCCTACTTTTATTTCTGTCCATTCTCTGAAACAACGCTACGCATCCGTCGTCATATTGACATTGCACAGACACTCCTTTATGAAATGAGAGGGGAAATGGTCTGAACTTAGTGAAAGATAGACAAACTTCATCATAACAAAGCGATTTGTTCGAAAAAAATCCCTAAACTCGTGAACTCAAGGCAGAAATATCGATTTTTCTAAGAATATTGATATATAATTGTACTTGTATTGGTTGAAAATTTAAATCGTGTTTATTCGACACTAAGAATGATATACTGCTAAAGAAAGTGTCTCTGCGCCAACATATGCCGCGTCTCAGAGCATAATCTTGCGCATTATTCACACGACGTGAAAATTCGGATAATGGGGGAGCTGCGTATGAAAAAAGCATTGATAAACATCGATTATACGATTGATTTCATTGCCGATCACGGCGCGCTTACTTGCGGAAAGCCGGGGCAGCAAATCGAATCAGAGCTTGTGCGGATTACGAAAGAGTTTATCGAAAATGGCGATTATGTCGTATTTGCGATTGATCTCCACAAAGCCGGCGACACGTATCATCCAGAAGCGAAACTGTTTCCGCCGCATAATATCGAAGGCACAGAAGGCCGGAAGTTATATGGAGAGTTGGAAGCGGTTTATCAGGCGAATAAGCATAAAGATAACGTATATTGGATGGATAAAACGAGATATAGCGCATTTGCGGGCACGGATTTAGAAATTAAACTGAGGGAACGAGGAATTACAGAAGTTCATTTGGTAGGCTGCTGCACCGACATATGCGTGCTTCATACAGCGGTCGACGCGTATAACAAAGGATTTCGCATCGTCGTACATAAAAAAGCGGTTGCGAGCTTCAATCCTGTCGGGCACGAATGGGCGCTCGATCACTTCAAACATTCGTTAGGCGCGGAAGTAGTGGAATAAAATAAGTGTTGGTGTTGGACAAGCGGATTAAAACTGACTAGTTTTTGGAGGTAATGCAATGCATCAAAAATATACAGATGATAGTTTTACTCTTCATACGGATTTGTACCAAATCAACATGGCAGAAACGTACTGGGAAGACGGTATTCATCAGCGCAAAGCCGTATTTGAAGTGTTTTTTCGAAAACTTCCTTTTGGAAACGGATACGCGGTGTTCGCGGGCTTAGAAAGGGTTATTCAATATTTGCAAAATTTCCGGTTTACAGAAAGCGATATTGATTATTTGCGCTCGGAATTAGGGTATCGGGACGATTTTTTGGAATATTTGAAAACCGTTCGTTTTACAGGCACGTTGCGCTCGATGAGAGAAGGGGAGCTAGTCTTTGGCAATGAACCGATTCTTCGCGTCGAAGCTCCATTAATTGAAGCGCAATTAATCGAAACAGCGATTTTAAACATTATCAACTTCCAAACATTAATTGCGACGAAAGCTTCCCGCATTAAACAAATTCTTGGCGATCAAATGGCGATGGAGTTCGGCAGCCGCCGGGCGCACGAAATGGACGCTGCACTGTGGGGAGCGCGCGCCGCTTACATTGGCGGTTTTGAAGCGACTTCCAACGTGCGTGCAGGAAAACTTTTCGGCATCCCGGTTGTTGGCACGCACGCTCATGCGTTGGTTCAGGCATATCAAGACGAATATGTCGCATTCCATAAATATGCGCGCCGCCATAAAGATTGCGTGTTTCTCGTAGATACGTATGACACATTAAAATCAGGCGTGCCAAATGCTATTAGAGTGGCCAAAGAACTAGGCGATCAAATTAATTTTATTGGCATACGCATCGATAGCGGCGATTTAGCGTATTTATCAAAAGAAGCACGAAAAATGTTAGATGAAGCTGGGTTTAAAGATGCGAAAATTTTTGCTTCGAGCGACTTAGATGAGGAAACGATTCTTAATTTAAAATCCCAAGGGGCGAAAATCGATGCATGGGGAATCGGCACGAAATTAATTACCGCTTACGATCAGCCAGCTTTAGGAGCTGTCTACAAATTAGTCGCTATTGAGGATGAAAACGGGAATATGGTCGATACAATTAAAATCAGCGGCAACCCGGAAAAGGTGACAACTCCTGGGTTGAAACGGGTGTACCGCATTATTAATAAAATCAACAAAAAAGCGGAAGGAGACTATATTGCGCTTGAAAGCGAAAATCCGCAAAAAGAGGAACGGCTGAAAATGTTCCATCCTGTTTATACATTTATTAGTAAATTTGTGACAAATTTTGAAGCGCGAGATTTGCATCATACCATTTTCCAAGATGGAAAACTCGTATATACTTCTCCTCCGCTAAAAGAAATTCAACAATTCACGAAAGAAAATTTAAAATTGCTTTGGGACGAATACAAGCGGACGATGAATCCCGAGCAATATCCCGTCGATTTAAGCCAAGCATGTTGGGATAACAAAATGGAGAAAATTCGGAAAGTGAAAGAGAAGATTGAAAAGATGGGAGATACGGAGCATTAATTTTCGATAGGCATGATGAAAGGTCACCGCAAGACTATACGCGGTGGCCTTTTTTCGGTTTATCTTTTTTGCCGAGAAGACCCTCACCTCTTAGCGAAGCGTAGATGGGGGATGAATCGGTATTTTTTGTCTTTTTAGTAATCTTAATAGTTGAAAAATGTTCTTCTTCTGTCATAAAATATAAATAAATATACCGAACTTATGTTCTGTTATAGGTGAAGAAAAGATGAAAAAAGCTTATTTTTCGAGAAGATTGTATAAATCCAAAATGGATATTCTTCCTGTGGCGGAAACATCTTATGCATTAGAGTTATTCAACTGCGCAAAGCGTTTCGCTTTTCAAACGCTGGTCCGAGAAAAACGATGGGGACGAAAATTACATCAAGAAAGTCTGCATATCGCTGTGAAGAAAAAGTACGGACTGAACGATTATTTCGCCAACAGTGCGGTCCGAGAAGCAAATGCTCTTTTCTCCTCTCTAATGGAATTAAATAAAATACACGTTCAACAGACAGAAGAAAAAATAAAAGATGTGAAGAAAAAACTGAAAACAGAACGAACCAAACTGACAACATTACGCAAAATCAAAGAAAGTTGTATCAAAGGAAACTTGCGCTTTCCAAAAAATACAAACTTTGTTTTGCATAAGAGCGGAATCATTTCTCTTGCATTAAAAAACAGATCTTTGATTTGGATGAATTCCTATTTGTTTGAACATCGTTATTTAGATGTGGAATGGAAACGGACGAAAGCAAAAATCGGTCGTTTAACACATCGTTTAGATCGATTAGAACAAAAGAAAATGAAATTAAAAGAACATATTCCAAGTGCTGTTTTTGGTGGTAAAAAACTATTCAAACAACAATTTACGAAAGAAGAATTGATAAAGGACCACGAAGCTTGGAGAAAGCTCTTTTTAACTGCGCGAAATAAAGAAATGATCATCTCCGGGCGGAAAGATGCTGGTTCTGGAAACTTTGTATTCCATTACAATCCAGCAACCAATGAACTTCATATGACCTCCATAGGAGGCAGGGTGGTGATTTTTCCTAGAGTTGTGTTTCCATACGGACAAGAGATCGTAAATAAAGCGGTGACAGATCAAATCCGATGTAAAAACAAAAAAGAGTATGGAAAACCCATTTCTTGGTCGATCGAAGATCACGGGGAATACTATATCATCAAATGTTTGGTGGATGTAGAATCGAATCCATATATTCATTTTTCTACTTCCGATGGAGTTATTGGTGTGGATTGTAACTATAATCACATCGCTTGGACAAATGTTTCGAAAGATGGTAACTTTTTGGAAAGTGAAAAATTAACGTTTTCGATAGAAGGGAAAACTTCTGGTCAAATCACGAAAATTTTGGAAGCAGAAGCCATTGCTTTAGTGGATATTGCGGTTCGAAAGAAAAAACCCATTGTTTTGGAAAAATTGGATACTACTTTATCCAAAGTGGGAAATAAATACGGCAACAAAAAAGTAAATCGGATGAAGAGTATGTTCGCGTATCGAAAAATGATACAAGCGATCAAAAGCCGTGCTGATAAAATGGGAGTTGCTGTTATAGAAGTGAATCCGGCTTTTACTTCTGTCTCTGGGAAATTGAAGTATATGCGTAAATTTGGTATTTCTATTCACCAAGCAGCTGCATTTACGATTGGCCGTCGAGGATTAGGATATAAAGAAAAAACTCCAAAGGTGCTTAAAAAGTATGTCCCGAAAGATGCTTCTCATCATTGGAAGCATTGGTCTATTTTGGGTAAGAAGTTTTCTGTTCGTACACATACACTGTATTATATTTTTAATGTCAATCAACCATATCAAGGAATAGATGTATTTCATCCATCGTTGTTAGAAGAAGAAAAACGCCAATTAATAAAAACTTTAGCATAATAAACTATTAGAATATCATTATTTTTTGAAGTTTTAGAATAAAAGAACGCATTGTACCAGTCTTTTACTTTCGTCACCGGAGCAGATGGCGATTCTAGGAGCTGGGTGCATTGCAATGCGTTCTTTGGATGCCATACGAATGGAAGATGGTGTACCTTCTATATGTGCTTTCATAGGCATATAGCTGGTCGTCCTAGACACTTCGGACATCTTGTATGGCTACTCCTCTCGTTGAACGGAGGGGGTTCTTGGGACCTTTGAGCAGCTATGGCCAAAGGAAACAAGAATCCCCCACTTCAACCGGCTTTAGCCGGTAAGTGGGGGTAGTTCAATGGTAATGGTTGAAAGAAACAGCCACAACATCGTAGAGACGGATCAAGGGAAAGTTTCATGCGCTTCGCTTATGATATGTTGCAACAATCTTTTAGCGAACGCCGTCTAATAAGTAAAAGGTCTAAAAGGGAAGGTAGCCATGAAAAAATTTTTTGCTATATTGATGATCGCAGGTTTATGCAGTTTAGGAGCATACTTTTTTGCGACTGCCAGCTCCAAACCTCCGGTGCCAGACATATCGGCGTCGGGACAAAAAATTCCTGTTGCACAAGGTTCTTACTGCTGGAAAACATTTTTTACATCAAAGTGCGTCGATTGGGAATATGCGCCTCCAGCGAAAGTAGGAGACGTACACGAACCGGTTGAGGTCGCTCCCCATTCCAAAATAGCAATACATTTTGAAAAAGAACCTGTTTCTTTATCAGTAAAGCGAAGGATGAACGAAGGAAAAGAAATAAATGTAAAGATGATCGACAAAAAAATTACTGCGCCAAGTGAAAGCGGGATGTATGTTTATCATCTTATGGCGAGCTGGAAACAAGGAGACGGCAGCTATGTTTTCCGCATTAAAGTAAAATAAATGTTGTTTGTCGATTGGATCAAAAAGCGCTGGCTCGAAAAGGCTTGGAAAGTAACCTTTTGGAGCCAGACTTATTTCCGGTTACAGTCTTCCTTGTTTTTTCAACAGCTGTTCCATTTCGCGGACGAGCGAATCGAAATAAGAAAGCAGGTTCTCGAGCGGCTTCGGTGATGTCATATCCACTCCCGCTTTTTGTAAAAGGCGGATCGGGTCATCGGATGTTCCAGAGCGCAAAAACTGCAAATAGCGTTTAGTCGCCTCTCCGGTTTCATCCGCTTTCATTTGCTTGACAAGCTCAAAGGAAGCGGCGAGCGAGGTTGCGTATTTGTATACGTAAAACGCATCATAAAAATGCGGAATGCGCAGCCAGCCGCGCGCAGCTTCCGGATCGGCGGCGTAGGCAGGGCCGTAATATTTTTTCAACAGGCGAAGCCAAAGCTCGTTCAGTTCGGATGCGGTTAAGCTCCCGCCTTGCCGCACTTTGTCATGAATCGCTTGTTCGAATTCGGAATACATTACTTGCGTATATAATGTGCCGCGAATTTGATCGATTTGCTGGTTGAGCAAATACAGCTTTTCTTCGTCCGTTTTTGCTTGCTTTAAGAAATAATCCATCATCAGCCATTCGTTGGCGGTGGAAGCGACTTCCGCGGTAAAAATCGATTGCCTGGAATAATGGTATGGCTGCGTTTTGTTTGTATAGACGGAATTCATCGCGTGCCCGATTTCGTGGGCGGTCGTCAGCAAGCCATCGAGCGACCCGTCGTAGTTGAGCAAAATAAACGGATGGGTGTCGTACGCCCCCGTATTATAGCCGCCCGTATATTTTTTTGGGCGCGGATAGACGTCAATCCAGCGCTGTTCGAAAGCGCGCCGCACGTTTTGGATGTAGTCGTCTCCAAGCGGTTTCAGCCCTTCAAGGATGAGCGCTTGCGCCGTTTCGAACGGAAACTTCATTTTTTTCGCGATGGTCTCTTCAACGAGCGGCACAGACATATCGTAAGTGTGGACACGGTCGACGCCGAGCGCCTTTTTGCGCAGTTCGACATAGCGATGCAGTGACGGCAAGTGAGTATTGACGGTAGAAATGAGATTGGTAAACACTTGTTTTGGCACATCATCGGCCGATAGTGCCGCATCGAGCCCAGATTTGTATTTTCGCGCTTTCGCGTACAGTTCGTCCGCTTTCACAGATGCGTATAACGTGGCGGCGGATGTGTTTTCGATCGTTTCATAGCTTTGAAAACGCGTTTGAAACGCCCGCTTGCGATAGTTGCGATCCGGATGTTCAAGCGCTTTTGTATAGTTTTCATCCGTCAACGAAACCATTTTTCCGTCCGGTGTGCGCACAGAAGGCGGGTCATAATCGCCGCGCGCGGCATTGTTATAAATGTTTTCCGGATCACTCATGATGGGAGAGAGCTTGGCGAGCAGCTGTTCCTCTCTTTTGGAAAGAGTATGCTTTTTCCGTTCGCGCAATTCTTCAAAATAATAGCGGTATGGCTTAAGCGGCTTGCTTTTTTGCAGCTTGGCAAGCGTCCGTTCGTAACGCGACAGCAGTTCCGGCTCGATAAACGCCGTTTTTGCCGCATAGTCGGAAATCAGTGTTTCCACTTGCGCTTTTAGATGAGCGGCCGTCTTGTCTTCAATGTTAAGATCTTGTTTTAAGTGAGCATAAAGGGACAATTTTTCGAGCTTTCGTGCTATCCTTTCATTAAGGGCAAATAGTTTGGCGACGTTGACGGCGCGCTGAAGCTTGCCTTCATAGGAGGACAGTTTCGGCAACGCATCGGCGACTGCTTGATAGTCGCGTTTGAAATTGGCTTCCGACACGTAAATGTCGGCTAGATTCCATTGGTATTTTGCATTGATTTTTGTTTCTTCCGCATCCGTTCGAAGCGGAATAAGCAGCAGTATGACAATCAACCATACATACGATCGTTTTTTCATCATCGGCCTCTTCCTTTCCTGTTTTTTCCGTTGTTACGTAGTATGCGCAAAAACGAAAAGATTACTCGATACAAGGAAAGGAGTGGCGGAAACGATGTGGAATGTATATGTGTACGATAAAGAAGAGGAGGGGACTTTGTGGAGAGAATACGTTTAGCAGAAGATTTAACCTTCTCCCGCATTATTCACGGATCATGGAGACTAGCGGAGTGGAATTATTCCAAAGAACAGATACTTGATCTTATTGAATTTTGCCTCGAACAAGGAATTACGACGTTTGACCATGCTGACGGTGAGCGCACTTATGCTGCCGCTTCGCCGCGAGCAGTGGTTTGACATTTTGCAAAGCTCGATGGGACATGAAGTGCCGTAATCCACAACGAACAACAAGGAGTAATTCATCATGAAAGTGATTATCGCCGAAAAACCAGATCAAGGCGCCACATTGGCGTCGATTTTTCAGACGAAAAAACATCAAGGATATATTGAAATTTTTCCAAATGAATTGTTCCCAAAAGGAGCGTATATGACATGGGCGATCGGGCATCTTCTCCAGCTCGTTCCGCCCGAACGGTATCGTCCGGAATGGAAACAATGGAAGCTCGAGGCGCTGCCGATCATTCCGGAGAGTTTTCAATATGAGGTAGAAAAAGCGAAAGCAAAACAGTTTGCGATTGTGAAAGAACTGCTTCGCAAACCGGAAGTGACGGAAATTATCCATGCTGGTGACGCTGGAAGAGAAGGGGAACTGATCGTCCGCAATATTATTCAAATGAGCGGTGTGAAAAAGCCGATGAAGCGGCTTTGGCTTTCGTCGTTAACTCCAAAAGCGATTTACGAAGGATTCCGCCAGCTGTTAGATGAAGCCGAAACAAGAAATTTATATGAAGAAGCGTACGCGCGCGCCTGTGCCGATTGGCTTGTCGGGATGAACGCTTCTCGTGTTTACAGCATTTTGCTAAAGCAAAAAGGGATGAATGATGTCTTTTCTGTAGGAAGAGTGCAAACGCCGACACTCGCGTTCATCGTGAAACGGGAAAAGGAAATCGAGCAGTTTCGTCCCGAACCGTTTTGGGAAGTGGTGGCGAAGTTTCACATTGACGATAAGCAATACGAAGGGAAATGGGCGGACGAAAAAGGGGAAACGCGTATCAAGGAGGAGCTGCTGGCGAAAAAAATCGCGCAGTTTTGTCGAAACAAGCCGGCCGAAGTAAAAGAGGTTCAAACGGAAAGAAAAACGTTTCATCCGCCGTTGTTATTCAACTTGTCCTCCTTGCAGGCAGCGGCCAATAAGATGTACCAATTTTCCCCAAAAAAGACGCTCGATATTTTGCAGAAATTGTATCAAAAAGGAATCGTGTCGTATCCGCGTTCTGATTCGAACTATGTGACCAAAGGAGAAGCGGAAACATTTCCGGACATTTTGCAAAAATTGCGGGCGTTTCCGGAGTATCAACCGTTTTTTCCGTTGCCGAACACGTCCATTTTACATAATAAACGTTATGTTAATGAAAAAAAGGTGACCGACCACTATGCCATCATCCCGACGGAGCAAGTGGCCGATCCGGCGAAGTTATCGGCGGGTGAGCGGAAAATTTACGATTTGGTCGTGCGGCGTCTCATTGCCGCTCATTACGAAACGGCGGTGTTTGACTATACGACCGTTATCACGCTTGTTGATGGGCGCGCCCGGTTTATTTCGAAAGGAAAGCAGCAAATCCAGGAAGGATGGCGGAAAGTCATCAGCCAGCGGGAAGAGGGCGAGGAAGCAATTCTTCCCTCGCTCCGTGAAGGCGAACAAGGCGATGTGCTGGACGTCCGTATAAAAGAAGGAAAGACCCAGCCGCCAAAGCGGTATACGGAAGGTCAGCTGATTACGCTGATGAAAACGGCAGGGAAATTTTTAGATAACGAAGAATTGGAAAAAGTGCTTGCCAAAACGGAAGGTCTTGGCACGGAAGCGACGCGCGCCGCCATCATTACGACGCTGAAAGAGCGAAATTATATCGAAGTAAAGAAAAATCAAGTATATGCGACCGATAAAGCGAAAGTGCTCATCGAAGCGATTGGCGAAAAAATTTTAGCCTCTCCGGAAATGACGGCGAAATGGGAGCAGCGTCTAAGCGAAATCGGCGAAGGGAAGGCGTCAGCGGCCCATTTTATGGAGCAAGTAAAAAAATTATCGAAAAAAATCGTCGAAGACGCGCTTGCCTCGTCGCAGCACTGGAACTTTGCCGGATTCGATACGGCATCAATTCAGCGCACCACATCGAAAGCGACGTTAGGAAAACCAGTCGGCACATGCAAATTATGCGGCGGAACGGTCATTGACAAAGGCGAGTTTTATGGCTGCGCCAATTATGCCAAGACGAAATGCTCATTTACGATTTCAAAAAGAATTCTTGGCAAAACGATTTCGCAAGCCAATGTAAAAAAGCTTTTGCAGCATGGGAAAACGAACGTCATCAAAGGGTTTAAAAAAGGAGAGAAAACGTTTGATGCAGCGTTAATGTGGGATGAAAAGGAGAAAAAAATAGTGTTTTCGTTTCCGAAAAAATAATCTCCTTCCTCATGTTGAGGGGAGATTTTTTTTTTCATCACTAGAAAATGGCAATTAGCATATTTACGAATAGAGCTAAAAATTGTACGATTACACTTGTAAGGGAAATTTTTTTGAGTAACAGTAATTATATTACGTAAACAAAAGAAGGGATAACCATGGATAAACAAGAAGTAATCGATCTTCTCTCCAGCAAAATGAAGTTAATTCGCGTTGAAAAAGGATATACGCAAGATAAGATGGCGGAAGTGTTAGGGATTTCGAAAAAAACGCTCGTGCAAATTGAAAAAGGGCGGACACAGGCGAACTGGACGCAAGTCGTCGCGCTATGCGCGCTATTTCGTGATAGCGAAATTATCGAATCGGTGCTTGGCGATAGCCCGCTTGAAGTGATTGAAACGATCGCACATGAAGAAATTGATGCGCCAAAAGGAAAGACTCTCGGCGGAAAAGTATGGTGGAGAGAAATTAAGCGGATGGGCCCGTTTCGCCTTCAGCAAAATATTATCAGCAAGCATTACCGCATTTTAGATGTGTACAATGATCGATGGTACAGTTCTTTCGATAAGGAGGAAGCGTTAAAGCGGCTCGAGGAACTCGCGAAAGGGGCTAATGCGTAACCACCTGCCCTTTTGATGCGATTAATATAAAAAAGGTGGTTTAATGAAACGATGCTGGTGTTGGGTTCTTGGCATTGCTGTCCTTTTTTGCCTGTATGGGGGAGCGCGGACGTATGCGTGTGACTGCGTCCCGCCACGTTTTCCGTCGGAAGAGTTTACGAAAAGTGACGCGGTGTTTTCTGGGAAGGTCGTTCGTATTTATGAAACAACGAGAAAAGAACCAGAAATCAGAGAGCCAGTTTCGCAGCGCGCGGTTGTTTTTTCGATCGATCGTACGTGGAAAGGGATAAATGAAACACATGTTGTCGTGTACACCGGCTTCGGTGGGGGAGATTGCGGGTATCCGTTTGAAGTTGGAAAAGAGTATCTTGTTATGCGTACGACGATACGGACTGGGTCACAGGAATTTGTTCGCTCACAAAACCGTTGTCGCTCGCCCAGGCGGACATCGAAGCGTTTGGAAAAGAAAAGCCGCCGACGCAGCGCATGGCGGCGGAAGAGTTGCAGGAAGATGGATGGAATCAATTTTTTCTTTATATGACCGTCATTTTCGTGATTAGTTTTATCGTATTTCTCTATGTTGTCCAAACACGCCTGCAGAAATAAGGACATGATGATATCGTCCACAATAGGTGGTTTTCCAATCTTAATGGCGGCAATATCCTTTTGTTGAAATCTGAACTTTTGTATCGCCTTATGATTACGATGACGTCATCGGAGCGCTTAACGTTTGGTGGGGCGGGAGGGCATGTTTTCTTTCAAGATAGTTCACGATCGAGCAACAAATAAGCGAAGATGAAACGTGTTTTGGCAAGCATATCGGGGAGAGGCCAGCCGCGAAAAAAAGAGGCTGAAGCAAAAGTAAACGCACCCCTTTGCTTCACCCTTGTTTATATAATGTGATTATTACGGTTCAATTGGAAAGTCGATATGAAAATGGACGCGTCCATTTTCATCGCGAATTTCTGCAGTTATTTGTTTGCGTTCTGGATTAATTTTGATCACACCGAAATTAAAAAATCCTCCCTCGGCATACAATCGCTTCGGCCCAAATGTAGGATCAAGCGCTGACGGCTGGCCCATCGCGGCCCCAATCGGTCCACTTATCAGCTCTCGATAATCGATGGTTCCGTTATGGTCAGGATCGTATTCGATGATATCCGCAAAATGCACATCGGCTGTGACAAAATAGACGTTCTTTATCTTGTTGTCTGTAATAAATGTAGAAAGTTTAGCAAATTCATGCTCATATCCCGTTTTGTCATTTGGATCGATATGGTTGCCGTTTGCCCATCCATCACGCGCATGCGGTTTTCCTGTTGGAATCGAAATAGGAACGGAAGAAGCAATAAGCTTGACTTGAGCATCCGAATTGGCCAACTCCCGTTTTAACCATTCCAATTGCTCTTTACCAAGCATCGTTTTTTCATGGCTGTCCGGCTGTGTATTAGGATCACGGTAGCCGCGATTATTTAAGATGAACAAATCGAGCGTATTTCCCCATGAAAATTTATGATAAAGCTTGCCGGATGTACTCCGCTCTGTTAACATCGGCCAATAATCGGTGAACGCCCGAAATCCCGTCGAAGTGAGGGGCTCAATCGGTCCAGAAAAATCATTGGTGACCTCGTGATCATCCCAAATCGCATAAACACTTGTTGATTGAAGCAGCTTTCGCAAGTTGGGATCTGTGCGGTTTTCCTTATATTTTGCCCAGAAATCTTCGATGTTTTTTGACGGCGGGGCTGGAACCGCCGGAGTCGCATTATCCGCGTAAATCGTATCTCCACTGAATAAGAAGAAATCTGGTTTCAATTCTGCCATTGCCGCAAAAGAACGAAATGGAGGAATTTTCCCCTGGCCTCCTGTGTCACCACCCCAGACGATTGTGAGGGGCTTTATGTCATTGGACGTTGGGGCTGTTTTGAAACTTCCTGTTACTTGATAAGAGCCTGGAAGAGCCTGTACGCGGTAATAATAAGTGGTATTCGGTTTTAATCCTGTTACATTTACCTGTACGGTGAAATCGTGTTTCGAAACCGCTTTGGCCTTTTTTATTATTTTGTGTTGAATGGACGCATTTTCGGAAATTTCAAATTGTACGGTTGCAGGTTTGTTTGTCCGTGCCCATAATACGGCGGAAGTATCCGTTACTTCCCCGCTTGCTATTCCATGGGAAATATAAGGTTTTTTGTTTAATTCTACTAATTTATCGGGATAGTCTGTAAACACGCCGTCAACGCCCAGAGATAATTGTTCGATCATTTTGTCTTGTGTATCCACCGTATACGGATGGACGATCATGTTGCGTTCGTGGGCTTTCTGCATCAATGTTGGGGTAACGAGAGAGTAATCCGGCCCAACTCCTTCTGCGTATTCGGCCGTTCGGTTAAAGACATCGTCAAGATTTTTGCGTTGAATCATTTTGGGGCTAAAAAGCTGGATAAGCGGAATGTCCTCTGGAACGATTTCCTGCAGTTTTCTTAAGCTTGCTTCGCTGAATGATTGGAAAATTACTTTTCCTTTTTTTAAATATCCGTTCTTTTTTAATATATCGACCAGTTTTTCTTCCATTCCTGGATATACATCCGGGTCCTTCGTTTCTATGTACAGAGCTACTTTGCGATCTTTCTTTTTAATGAAGTCAATGACTTCTTGAAGGGTTGGAATTTTCTCTTGTGCATACTGTTTTTTGGCGTATTCAGGATGTGTCTGATTAAACCAAGATCCAGCATCCAGCCGTTTGATTTCGGCAAGCGTAAAGTCTTTTACCTTCCAAGGGGCACGGTTGGGATACACTTCTTCCACGTTCGTTGTTCTTGTTAATGTGGAATCATGAATCGCAACCAATTCCCCATCTTTCGTCATATGCAAATCTAACTCTACATAATCCGCTTTCATCTGAATGGCTTTTTCATACGCAACCAATGTATGTTCAGGTGCATAGCCGGAAGCGCCGCGGTGGGCGATGACTTCGACGTTCTCGACGATAGGCTGCAATGTGGATGGATGGCGGTTCTGTTCAGCAGCACTGGCTTCTGTCGAAAAATAGGTGGCCAGCAATCCTAACGACATAGAAAGAGACAAACCGATTTTTGTTGATTTTTTCACTGATTCTTCACTCTCCCGTTCTAAAATGGGTTTCTTTCGACATGGTTATTGTAAAAAATAAGGGTAAAGTGAATATGGAATTAAGTTTAAAAAACTGTAAAAATAAAAAAATTATGATTAAAAAACATACGCTATCAAGCGTTTTGATTGTACTTTATTGAGAGAAATGCCAGGATAATGTCCACGAACAAAGCACGGTTGTTTATTAAGGAAAAGTGTGGTCCTATTTTGTAACGGCCAAACGTTTTTAATGATCTGCCAACTACATCAAGATAAATATATTATTTGAAAAAAGGATTTTGCCCATACTGAAATGAGTAAAAAATGAAAAGCGGATGAAACTTAGATGTTTTTATACATAGAGACAAAAACTTCTGGATATACTACAAATGTACAAATCATCTCATAAACAGTTTGGCAAGAACATGATAATATTGGGCTATAGCCAAGCGGTAAGGCAACGGACTTTGACTCCGTGATGCGCTGGTTCGAATCCAGCTAGCCCAGTCTCTAACAGGCAAGCAATGTCGCTTGTCTGTTTTTTTGTTGAAAAAGAAGGAGTTTTGACAAAGGATGTCAAATATAAGACATGGCAAGGAGGAGATTGTGATGAAAACAGCTGATTTATGCGATGAATTTTTAAGTGAATTGCAAGTATGCCAGCTGCCGATGCAATCTTACGGCGGCAAAGCGGAATTTTCCGGACCGATCGCGACGGTCGATGTATTTGAAGATAATGTGCTCGTTCGTGAGGCGCTCGAAACTGTTCCAGCGGGCACCGTATTGGTCGTAGACGGAAAAGGTTCGCGAAATTGCGCGCTGCTCGGAGACCGTCTTGCCCAGATCGCTTGTGAGCGCGGGCTTGCCGGGGTGATTATTCACGGATGCATTCGCGATTCCGCAGAAATCGCCAATATGCCGCTTGGGGTGATGGCGATTGGCACTTGCCCGGTGAAAAGCAAAAAAGAAGGAAAGGGAAAACGGGACGTTGCGCTCGAATTTGGCGGCGTTCGTTGGGAGCCAGGCGCCTATGTGTACGCTGATCAAGACGGGATTGTATTGGCGAAAACGGACTTATTGAAAAAAAGTGGTTGACGATATTTGAAAATTTGTACTACTATGAATAACGGAAATGTTCTTTGAAAAATCGACATTATATGCCAAACAAATAAGGTGCCTTTCTCATTAGAGAATAGGCTTAAAAGGGAAGTACGGTGAAAATCCGTCACGGTACCCGCCACTGTGATGGGGAGCTTTGTTGCATCATGTCACTGAAGGAAACTTCGGGAAGGCGCAACAAAGCGATGATCCTAAGTCAGGAGACCTGCCTTATTTGTTCGGACGGATACCTACGGGATTATAGGTAGACGTGCGGGAGAATGGTATACTTTTTTTGCTATATTTGTATGCATTTTTCTGCACCTCTGCGTATAGAGGTGCTTTTTATTTTGCAAAAAAGGAGAGACTCAACATGACAACATGGAACTTAATCGGAATGAAACATCATGTGCTGATTTGCAATGGAGGCAGCTGCATGCGTAAAGGGGGAGAAGAAGTAACGCTTGCCATCCGCGAAGAAATCGCGATGCTGGAGTTAGATGGCATTGTACATACGACGCGGACTCGCTGCAATGGCCGTTGCCAAGACGCGTGTGTAGTCATCGTTTACCCTGAAGGCGTATGGTACAACGGTGTGACGCCGGAAAAAGCAAGGGAGCTTGTGCGAAGGCATTTGCGAGATGGGGAATGGTTGGAAGAAACGATAACGTACCGTTATGAAGAGAAGCAAGGATTGATGATGTCAAAACAATCAAACGCCCCTCTAGGAATCTCGAAATTATGTAAAGCAACGGGAGGAACGAAAGCATGAAAAAATGGAAAGTCGCCCTTTTCCTTTGCGGTTTAGTCGTCTATTTTACGTTTACCGGCAGCACATCGGCATTTGCGATGCATATTATGGAAGGATTTTTGCCAGTTGGATGGGTGATTTTTTGGTGGCTAGTGTTTTTGCCGTTTTTTATCATCGGTATGCGTTCACTAATTCGGATTACACGCGAGCATCCGGAACTAAAGCTGCTCATTGCGCTGTCCGGGGCATTTGCGTTTGTGCTGTCCGCCTTAAAAATTCCATCCGTTACTGGAAGTAGCTCACATCCAACGGGGGTAGGGCTCGGCGCGGTGCTGTTTGGTCCATGGACGATGGTGGTGATGGGAAGCATCGTATTGCTGTTTCAAGCGTTATTGCTGGCACATGGCGGATTGACGACATTAGGGGCGAATGCCATGTCCATGGCAGTCGTCGGCCCGCTCGTAGCGTACGGCATTTATCGTTTCGGGAAAAAGTGGAATATACCGAGGCGCTGGACGATATTTTTCGCTGCATTTTTCTCTGATTTGGCCACATATGTTGTCACCTCATTGCAATTAGCGCTGGCGTTCCCGGATGCGACAGGCGGGATTTTCGCTTCGTTTGCCAAATTTGCCGGCATTTTTGCTGTTACGCAAATACCACTGGCGATTACAGAAGGGCTGCTTACGGTCGTCGTTTGGAATTTCTTATCCACTTACAGCAGCCAGGAACTAAACCAGTTAGAGAGGGGAGTGTAATATGAAGAGAAGTCTTTTTCTTCTTGCTATTGCTGTTTTACTGGTAGTAGCGCCGTTATTGTTCATTCATCACTCTGATTTTGGCGGCACGGATGGCCAGGCGGAAAAAATGATTCAGAAGCTCGCTCCTCATTATCAACCTTGGATGGAAACCATATTTGAGCCGCCAGGCGGAGAGGTGGAAACGTTGCTGTTTTCTGTGCAGGCGGCAATCGGTGCCGGAATTATTGGCTATATTATCGGTGTCTATAA
This sequence comes from Geobacillus sp. CX412, assembly GCF_027942335.1. Classification (NCBI taxonomy): domain Bacteria; kingdom Bacillati; phylum Bacillota; class Bacilli; order Caryophanales; family Anoxybacillaceae; genus Geobacillus; species Geobacillus sp. CX412. The sequence continues at coordinate 1,819,722 of NZ_CP103461.1, read as the reverse complement.
AGGCCGGGCGAACCGAAAAGAGGAAACAAAATGATCCGGCAGTTTGACACAATTGCTTACAATAACCGCCTGCGGACAATACGTCCCGAACAAAAAGTGATATTTGCGTTTCTATTATTAATGATGGCCATCACAGGAAACTGGAAAACGCAAGTAATGATGACGATTTGGCTTGCCATTTGGATTATCGGTTATGCGCGTGTTTCGTGGAAGGTGTACGCCAAAGCCCTCGGAGTCGTGGCATTGTTTCTGATGGTGAGTTTTCCAGCTTTGCTTGTTTCCATTGACAGTTCTTTTCATGTGTCTATTGATCGTTCGCAAATTTTCATCGCAATGTCTTTGCTCTCTCGTTCGGTTGCGGCATGGTCTTGTTTATTTTTCCTTCTAGTGACTACCCCGTTTCCAGAGATGTTGTATGTGCTCAAACGAATGAAAGTGCCATCCATCATCATTGATTTGTTATTTTTTACGTATCGGTTTGTATTTGTTTTCGTGAAAGCAGCAGAAGAGCTATACGTAGCGATGAAAGCAAGAAATGGAGGAAGCCATTGGCGGCATGGCGGGATGTTGGTGTTCCAGCTTTTTCAAAAAATATGGCATTCCTATGAAGCGTTGCGCCTTGCTTTATGGGCGCGCGGAGTTTCCAATGAAATGACCTATGTTCATGTGGAAACATATAACGAAAAAAACAAACGTTATCTGTGGGAAGCAGCCATCGGCATAAGTTTGCTTCTATGGCTTGGATGATAGGAGGGCGGCAGAAGATGCTGAAAATGGATGAAGTATATTATACGTATCCGAACGGACCATGTGTGTTGAAAGGATTAAGCCTTCATGTTCCCAGTGGAAAAAAATGCGCGCTTATCGGTCATAATGGATGCGGCAAGACAACGTTATTTTTACATGCGAACGGGCTGTTGCGGCCCGACTCTGGCGACATCTATTGGAATGGAGAGAAGATGGATTATCGGCGTCAAACCTTGCAAAAATGGCGGCGAGAGGTCGGCATCGTTTTTCAAAATCCGGAACACCAGCTTGTGGCGCCATTGGTACGTGATGAACTGGCGTTTGGCCTGCACCATTTAGGAATGAAAAAAAGTGAGATGGACGAGCTCATGAAAAAGCGCTGGACGAGTTTGGATTACGTTCATGGTTGGACAAGCCCGTTCATCATTTAAGTCTCGGTCAAAAAAAATGGCTGACGCTTGCCGCCGTAATGGTGATGAACCCGAAATTATTAGTTCTCGATGAGCCGACAGCGTATTTAGACCGCCTGCAAATCGAGAGGTTTGTCGAGAAGATCAACGATATTCATCGAGCTGGCACAACGGTTTTGATCGCTACTCATGATTTTGATTTTGTATTAGAGTGGGCAGATATCGTGTTTGTCATGCATGACGGACAAATTGTCATGCAAGGATCGCCGCAAGACGTATTTGCAAGGCAGCATCAATTGCAAAAATGGCGTCTTGGTGTTCCGTTGCTTGCTTCTGTATGGAAAACATTGTTTCCACACGAGATGCGCATCCCGCGGAATGTGGAAGAAATGAAACAATGGATGAGAATGGATGAGCGCACAACCCTCCATATTGAAAAAGTGATATAGTGTTCAAGTTTTTTCGACAAATGAGCTCAGTTAACATGGACAAGGAAGATGGAAATTGAGGTGAGACAATGAAAGGAAAATTGCTGATTGTCGGATTTGGCCCAGGCAGCAAGGAACATATGACAAAGCGAGCGCGGGAAGCGATTGAAGAAAGCGATATTATTATCGGTTATAAAACATACATTGACCTAGTTGCGGATTTAATTGGCAATAAACAAGTGATTAGTACTGGAATGACGGAAGAAGTAAGCCGCGCTCAAGAGGCGGTGAAATGGGCAGAACGCGGAAAAACGGTCGCCGTCATTTCAAGCGGGGACGCGGGCGTGTACGGGATGGCAGGGCTTGTGTATGAGGTGCTCATTGAAAAAGGCTGGACGCGAGAAAGCGATATCGAGGTGGAAGTCATCCCAGGCATTTCTGCCATTAACTCGTGTGCCGCTCTTTTAGGTGCGCCGATTATGCATGATGCGTGCACCATTAGCTTAAGCGATCACCTAACGCCGTGGGCGCTTATTGAAAAGCGCATTGAAGCGGCGGCCGCTGCCGATTTTGTCATCGCTCTATATAATCCAAAAAGCGGACGACGCACGCGTCAAATTGTCGAAGCTCAGCGTATTCTTTTGCGTTATCGCTCGCCAAATACTCCGGTCGGATTAGTGAAAAGCGCTTATCGCGCGCGGCAACATATCGTATTGACGGATTTAGCGCATATGCTCGATTACGATATCGGAATGTTAACGACTGTCATTATCGGCAATTCTTCAACGTTTGTATACGACGGGCTGATGATCACACCACGCGGATACCAACGAAAATATACATTAAGCGCCTCCGAACAGCCGCTGAAACCACATGAACGGCTTCGCAAAGAAGCGGAACCGTGGGCGCTTGATCAAACGAAACGAGAACCGGTAAGAGAAATGGCAGAAGAAGCGTTGCAAACATTGGCGATTGGCCACCAAGACACCACGACGTTTGCGCCGGCGATTTTCGAAATCGCGGTTAGCCCGGGAGTAGCGAACAAAAATTTTACGCCAAAACAGATGATGGTACTAGCTGACATCGTCGGTGAAGACGGAACGATGATGTATACCCCGGATCATTATTTGAAGCTGGAAGTGCCTGCTTCTGATCCAGACCGTATCATCGCTAGACTGAAAGAAGCGGGGCTTGACGTTGCCCCTGTTGGTGATGTACTGACGTTGAAAGCTTGCGATTTTTGCGACGGGGAGAAAAAAGACGCGATTCCATACGCGGAAGAGTTATACGATCAGCTTGGCGGAATGGCGCTTCCGAAAGAATTGAAGCTTGGTGTAAACGGATGCGGCATGGCATGTTACGGAGCGGTGCGGGAAGATATCGGAATCGTCTATCGGAAAGGAGCATTTGACTTATTTTTAGGAGGAAAAACGGTCGGAAGAAACGCACACCCTGGGCAACTTGTCGCTGAAGGAATTCCGCCTGGCGAGATTGTGTCCGTTGTCACCCGCATTATTCAAGAATATAAGGAACGCGCGCATCCGAACGAACGGTTTCATAAGTTTTTTAAGCGAGTGAAACAAGTCGGCGGGTTTGTGTATCAAGAAGCGAAGCAAGAGGCAAAAATCGAAGTGTCTGTCTGTGGTGAATAAGGGGGAAGAAAATGAATGAAAGCAGTATTATTTGTCGGGCACGGCAGTCGTGACCCGGAAGGAAACGACCAAGTCCGGCAGTTTGTTGAGCAGCTAAAACCGCACATTGCGGCATCCTTACATGTCGAAACGAGTTTTTTAGAATTTGGACTGCCAACGATTCGCGAAGGGATTGACCGTTGTGTCGATGCCGGGGCTCGCGAAATTATCATCATTCCGATTATTTTGCTGCCAGCGGGCCATTCGAAGCTGCATATTCCAGCGGAGATCGATGAAGCAAAGAAGCATTATCCGCATGTGGCTTTCATCTATGGCCGACCAATTGGCATTCATGAGCAAACGTTTTCGATCTTAAAAACGAGATTACAAGAAATCGGTGAAAATATAGAAAGCCCTGACCCAGAAACAGCGGTAGTGCTGCTTGGTCGCGGGGGAAGCGATCCGGATGCGAACAGCGATTTATATAAAATTTCCCGCTTATTTTGGGAACAAACGAACTATTTCCTTGTAGAACCAGCATTTATGGGAGTAACGACGCCATCGTTAGAAGATGGAGTGGAACGATGCGTGAAGCTAGGGGCGCGGAAAGTGGTGGTTTTGCCTTACTTTTTGTTTACCGGCGTGCTTATCAAGCGTCTTGGAGAAAAAGTAAAACAATTTCGTTTTCAGTATCCGCAAGTCGATTTTGCGCTAGCAGGCTACTTTGGATTTCATCCGAAGCTAAAAACGATTGTGCTTGACAGATTAGAAGAAGCGCTTGGCAAGGCGGTTATGATGAACTGTGATATGTGTCAATACCGGCTTCATGCTGCGGAGCATCATCACCATCATCACCACCATCATCATTAAGGAGGAACATGCATGATTATTGTATTAGCGGGAACGAGCGATGCCCGAAAGCTGGCGCTTTGTATCCAACAAGCGGGCTATGATGTGTTAGCGACGGTTGTTACAGAACATGCGGCGGATCAGTTGCGTGCTTCCGGCTTAGCGGTGCACCTTGGACGGCTGACGTCGGAACAATTGGCGGAGTTGATCCGCGTAAAGAAAGCGAAAGCAGTGGTGGACGCGAGCCATCCGTTTGCCGAAGAAGCGTCGAAAAACGCGATGCAAGCTACCGCAGAGGCGGGGGTTCCGTATATCCGTTACGAGCGGCAAGCGGCTCACGTTGCTTATGAGCGTGTCACGTTTGTTGACAGTTATGAAGAAGCAGCTGAGCTCGCTGCGAAAAAACAAGGCGTCATTATGCTAACGACCGGAAGCAAAACGTTATCCATTTTCGCAAAAAAGCTGTTAGGGCTTCCGAATACGCGCGTGATTGCGCGCATGCTGCCGCGCAAAGACAATATGGAGAAATGTGAGGAGCTCAAGTTTCCGCAAGAAAATATCGTTGCGATGCAAGGTCCGTTTACGAAAGAACTCGATAAGGCGCTTTTCCAACATTTTGGCGTTACGTTGCTCATTACGAAAGAAAGCGGAAAAGTTGGGTTTGTCGATGAAAAAATCGCTGCCGCACAGGAGCTAGGGATTGAGACGATTGTCATCCGCCGTCCATCAATTCAGTATGGCACGGTGTATTCCCAGTTTTCCGATGTCGTTAAGGCACTACAACAAATAGTACCGTTATCCATTCATTCATGAAAGAAAGGGGTTTTACCATGGATTTTCGCACGGAATTTCGTCCGATTACAGTCCAACCGCAACAAATTGAAGAAAGAAGTTTTCAAATCATTGATGAAGAAATTGGTGAACATCATTTTACGAAAGAACAATATCCGATTGTACAGCGCGTCATTCATGCTTCTGCAGATTTTGAGCTTGGAAAAAGCTTGTTGTTTCACCCTGATGCCGTCCGTGCGGGAATCGAAGCAATACGCAGTGGCAAAACGGTCGTCGCTGATGTGCAAATGGTACAAGTCGGGGTAAATAAAGTGCGCATTGAAAAGTTTGGCGGCAAAGTGAAAGTGTATATTTCCGACGAAGATGTCATTGCGGAGGCGAAAAGGCTCAACACGACAAGAGCGATTGTCGCGATGCGAAAAGCGGCTAAAGAGGCAGAAGGCGGGATTTTTGCCATTGGCAACGCGCCAACGGCATTGCTGGAATTAATTCGTTTAATTAAAGAAGGAGAAGCACGTCCGGGATTAGTGATCGGCCTGCCGGTCGGTTTTGTGTCGGCGGCGGAATCAAAAGCGGAATTGGCGAAATTGGATGTTCCATTTATTACAAATATCGGCCGAAAAGGAGGAAGCACCATTACAGTGGCGGCGCTAAACGCGCTTTCACTGTTGGCAGAGCGAGGGTAAACGAATGGAAACGAAAAAAACGTTACGCGAGGGATATACGACAGGGGCGTGTGCCACAGCGGCAACGAAAGCGGCATTAACGGCGCTTATTACCGGCATCATACAAACGGAGGCAACCATTTATTTGCCAGTCGGACGATGGGCGACATTTGCGATCGAAGCGTGCGAGATTTATGGTGAGTCGGTGAAAGCAACGGTGATCAAAGATGGCGGGGATGACCCTGACGCGACGCATGGAGCGGCGATTGTATCAACCGTCTCATGGGCGGAGCAACCCGGCATTCACTTAGATGGCGGAAAAGGGGTAGGGCGCGTCACAAAACCGGGCTTGCCGGTGCCGGTTGGCGAAGCGGCAATTAATCCAATCCCGCGAAAAATGATTCACGAAACAGTGCGCGAGGTATTGGAACAATACGGCATTTCCCGTGGAGTGAACGTCATTATTTCCGTTCCTAACGGGGAAGAAATCGCCAAAAAAACGTTAAACGCGCGCCTTGGCATTATCGGCGGCATTTCGATTTTAGGGACGCGCGGCATTGTCATTCCTTTTTCGACGTCCGCCTACCGCGCAAGCATCATTCAGGCAATTCAAGTGGCAAAGGCAAACGGATGCGACCATGTTGTGATCACGACGGGAGGACGAAGCGAAAAATTTGCGATGCGACAATATCCTCATCTTCCTGAGGAAGCGTTTATTGAAATGGGGGATTTTGTCGGCTTTACGCTGAAACAATGCAAACGGCTCGGCATCCGAACCGTTTCCATGGTTGGGATGATGGGGAAATTTTCTAAAGTGGCGCAAGGCATTATGATGGTGCATTCGAAAAGCGCCCCCATTGATTTTTCGTTTTTAGCAGCCATTGCTGAACAAGCCGGAGCTTCGCCGGAACTCGTTGCCGCTGTTCGCGAAGCCAATACGGCATCACAAGTTGGCGAGATGATGCAAGAAGCAGGGAATGAGCGCTTTTTTGAAATATTATGTGACCATTGTTGTTTATCCGCGTTACGTGAAGTGGGCGGCGGCATGACCGTGGAAACGTCGCTATACACAATGGGCGGTCAATTATTAGGAAAGGCGGTACGAAACGATGCAGGCGATTAAACTAATTGGCATTGGCGCCGATGGGAAAGCGAGCCTCCCGCACCTTTATGAACGTTGGATTTATGAAAGTGAGTTATTGGTCGGAGGAGAGCGTCATTTAGCCTTTTTCCCTGATTATCAAGGCGAAACGCTCACGATTCGAGGAGGGCTATCACAGCTTGTCGAGCGGCTTCGCCATGAAACGAAACGCACCGTCATTGTCGCGTCTGGTGATCCGATGTTTTATGGAATCGGCAGCTATTTATCTAGCAAACTGCCAATCGAAGTATATCCAGCAGTCAGTTCGATTCAATGGGCGTTTGCGAAAATGGGAGAAAAATGGCAGGACGCCAAATTTATCAGCGTCCACGGCCGCAGCATGAAAGGACTTGCCCAGCGCATTGACGGATGCGACAAAGTAGCGATATTAACAGATGAAACGAATTCTCCTAATGCCATTGCGAAATATTTGCTTTCGTACGGAATGACCGAATACCGTGCGTTTGTCGGAGAAAATCTTGGCAGTCAAGATGAACGGTGCCGCTTTTTCGAATTAGAAGAGATGGCAGATGCCGAGTTTTTACCATTAAATGTGGTTATTTTACAAAAAACAAAAGAAGGTCCGATGTGGCCATTAGGAATTGACGATGACGAATTTTTGCAGCGTAAACCAGATAAAGGACTGATTACGAAAAAGGAGGTTCGGGTGTTAAGCATTAGCGCGCTCCGTCTTCATGCTAAGAGCGTCGTTTGGGACATCGGCACATGCACCGGTTCCGTCGCGATTGAAGCGGCGAAAATCGCACGCGAAGGCTCCGTGTTTGCGATTGAAAAAAATGCCCATGATATCGAAATTTGTAAAGAAAACTTAAAAAAATTCCGCGTTGACATTACGCTTGTACACGGCAAAGCACCTGAGCATTTAGACAAATTTGCCGATCCGGATGCGATTTTTATTGGCGGAACATCAGGAGAAATGGGACCGCTTCTTGATGTTTGCTGCCGGCGCTTGAAACGGAACGGACGCATCGTTGCGAATGCAGTTACGATTGAAACGCTGGCGCAGGCGGTGGAAGGATTAAAGCAGCGCGGCTTTCAAGTAGACGTTACGCTCGCGCAAATCTCAAGAAGTAAGCCGATTTTAGAGCTGACGCGGTTTTCGGCGCTTAATCCGATTTATATCATTACGGCAAAGAGGGAGGAAGACGAATGAGCGGAACATTGTATGGCATCGGCGTTGGTCCGGGCGACCCGGAGCTGTTGACGGTGAAGGCGTTTCGCCGCCTGAAAGAAGCGCATGTCATTACCTATCCGAAAAAACAGCGCGGCAGCAAAAGCTATGCCCAACAAATTATTGAAGCATATTTTTCTCCAGCGGAAAAAGAGATGATTGGTCTCGTCTTTCCAATGACGAAAAATATGGATGTGTTAACAGAAAAATGGAATGAGACAGCAGAAGCGATTTGGGAACAGCTAAGCGCAGGAAAAGATGTCGCGTTTGTGACGGAAGGAGATCCGCTTTTATATAGCACGTTCATCCATCTGATGAAAATCATGAAAGAGCGGTATCCAAATGTCACGATTGAAATTGTTCCGGGAGTTTCCTCCGTCAACGCAGCGGCAGCAAGACTGCAGATCCCGCTTGCTGACGGGGATGAACAGGTGGCGATTATTCCAGCGCGCGATGACTATGAAGCAATGAAAAAAGCGCTTGAAGACCATGATTGTGTCGTTTTTTTGAAAGTGGCGAAAGTGATGGGCATGATGATCCGTCTTCTTCGAGAACAAAATTTATTGCAAAACGCTGCCGTGGTGACAAAGGTGACGTCAAAGGAAGAAATCATTTGGAATATCGAACAGCTTGAAGGAGTAGAGTTGGAATATTTAACGTTATTGGTGGTGAGAAAGTGAAACTATATATTATTGGCGCGGGCCCGGGGGCTCCGGATTTGATTACGGTGAAAGGCGCGCAACTGCTTCAGGAAGCGGACGCAATTTTTTACACCGATTCGCTCGTTAATGGCGAACTGATCGAGCGCTATCGAAAGCCGGAAGCGGAAGTATTTCATACGGCAGGAATGCATTTAGAGCAAATGGTTGAAGCGATGTTAGAACAGCTTAAGCAAGGAAAAAAAGTCGTGCGCATTCATACGGGAGATCCATCTGTTTACGGAGCGACGCTTGAACAAATCGCGCTATTCAAAAAGCAAGGGGTGGAAGTGGAAATCGTCCCTGGCGTCAGTTCGGTATTTGCGGCGGCAGCGGCTGTTCAAGCGGAGCTAACCGTTCCGGATTTAACGCAGACGGTTATTTTAACGCGAGCGGAAGGACGAACACCAGTTCCAAATAGAGAAAAACTGGAAGATTTAGCAAAACATCGTTGCACATTAGCGTTATTTTTAAGCGCTACATTAACAAAAAAAGTAACAAAGGCACTAAGGGATGCGGGATGGAGCGATGATACCCCTGTTGTGATTGTGTATAAAGCGACATGGCCAGATCAAAAAATTGTCCGTTCGACGGTCGGCACGCTGGACGAGGATATGCGCGCAAACGGCATCCGAAAACACGCCCTCATTTTAGCAGGATGGGCGTTAGACCCTGCAATTATCGAGCGCGACTATCGCTCGAAGCTGTATGATAAAACGTTCACACACGGATATCGACAGGGGGTGTGAGGAGTTGTATGCGATTGTTGCGATTACGAAGCATGGTGTTGATATTGCCCGCTGCGTCGGCGAGGAGCTTCCAAACGCCCGTGTGTATTATACGAATAAGTTTGCGAGAGGAGACGAAGACGAAAAAGGCATTCGTTTGTTTGAAGGGAACGTGCGGTTATTATTGCCGTCGCTTTTTCAAACATACCGCGGGCTTATTCTCATTATTTCGCTTGGTGCGGTCGTGCGGATGATTGCACCGCTATTAAAAGATAAAAAAACCGATCCGGCGATCGTTGTTATTGATGATAAAGGGGAACATGTCATTAGCGTTCTTTCCGGACATCTTGGCGGAGCGAACGAACTGACGCGGCAAGTCGCGGAGATTTTACATGCCCATCCCGTCATTACGACTGCGTCTGACGTACAAAAAACGATTGCCGTTGATTTATTTGGCCGTTCCTTCGGCTGGGAGTGGGAATCTGACGAAAAGCTGACTCCCGTCAGCGCCGCCGTCGTCAATGAGCAACATGTTGCCATTGTACAGGAATCAGGGGAGCGAGAATGGTGGAACTATGATACCCCGCTGCCAAACAATATCCGTATTTATGATTCGATTGATGAAGCGCTAGCGGCGAAACCGGACGCCGCGCTTGTCGTTACCCATCGTTTATTAACGAAAGAGGAAGAAGCGATTTTGCAAAACGGCGTTTTGTATCGTCCAAAAGTAATCGTGCTCGGTATCGGCTGCAACCGCGGGACAACGGCGGAAGAAATTGACGCCGTCATTCGCGATACATTAGAGGAGCTGCGCTTTTCAATGAAAAGTGTGAAAGCGGTATGTACGATCGAATTAAAAAAAGACGAGCCAGGGTTGCTTGAAGTGGTGCGAAAATACGGATGGGAATTCGTCTATTATACCCCTGAACAACTGAATCAAGTAAACATCGAACAGCCTTCTGAAACCGTGTACCGCTATACAGGAGCTTATGGTGTGAGCGAGCCAGCAGCGAAGCTTTATAGCGGTGCAGAGAAATTGGAATTAGTGAAGAAAAAAGCAGGTAATGTCACGATTTCCGTGGCACTTTTACACCATTAAGGGGGAAAACAACATGAGAAGAATCGTAATCGCCGGGACGGGAAGCGGCGTTGGCAAGACGACCATAACGATTGGATTGATGGCGGCGTTAAAACAAAAAGGCTACATTGTACAAGGGTTTAAATGCGGCCCAGATTATATTGACCCAACCTATCATACCGCTGTCACGGGCAGACCGTCGCGCAATTTGGACAGCTGGATGGTTGGACACGAAGCGGTTCAAGCCATTTGCGCAAAAGGCTGTGAAGGGGCTGACATCGCCATTATCGAAGGAGTCATGGGGATGTTTGATGGGAAGCGGCCGACGACAAACGAAGGAACGACGGCGGAAATCAGCGTATTAACGAATAGCCCGGTGTTATTGGTCGTCGACTGCGCCGGCATGGCACGGAGCGCGGCGGCGGTTGTCCGCGGCTTTCAAACGTTTGATGAACGCGTGCGCATTGCGGGAGTGATTGCCAACCGCGTCGGCAGCGAAGGGCATTTTCGCCTTGTAAAAACGGCGATTGAACAAGAATGCGGCATTCCCGTGATCGGATTTTTAACCAAAGAGGATGCGCTCCACATTCCGGAGCGTCATTTAGGACTCATTCCATCGATTGAGCGTGGGGAATTAGATCACTTTTTTGCGGAATTAGGAGAGCGCATTGCCAAGACGGTGGATCTTAACGCGTTGCTAAAGCTGGCGGAAGCCCCAGCATTAAATGTTCCACAATCGTATTTCGATATAAGTAAATCGTATGATGTACGGATTGCGGTCGCAAAAGATGCGGCGTTTCATTTCTACTATCCGGAAAATTTAGAGCTGTTACAAGCGTATGGCGCCGAGTTAGTCTTTTTCTCCCCGCTTGCCGGTGAGCCGCTGCCAAATGGGGTGCATGGGTTATACATCGGCGGCGGATTTCCCGAAGAGTTCGCAAAACAGCTGTCCGAACAGCAAAGCGTCAAACAGTCGATCAAAACTGCGATCGAAAGCGGGCTTCCGACATTGGCGGAATGCGGGGGGTTTATGTTTTTAACCGAAGGCATTGAAACGACGGACGGTGCGCATTATGACATGGTTGGCGTCATTCCGGGACGGATCGTCATGCAGCCGAAGCTTGTCGCGCTTGGATATCGTGAGGTGAAAGGAGAACCAGGAAACTTTTTGCTTCCGGAAGGTCTGCGGGCGCGGGGGCATGAGTTTCATTATTCCACGTACGAAGCGCGCGGCGAGATTCCGTTTGCCTATGAAACAACGGGGCTTCGTGGTACGAAAAAAGATGGCTATCAGCATCAAAACTTAATTGCAGGATATGTCCATTTTCATTTTGCGTCTTGTCCGCAAATGGTCGAAAATTGGCTAACGAAATGCAAGAAGGTGAAAGACCATGGCTAAAGCGTTGCCGATTATGTTTCAAGGAACGCATTCCGACGCGGGAAAAAGCATTATTGCCACGGCGTTTTGCCGAATTTTCGCGAAAAACGGCTGGAAAACGGCGCCGTTTAAATCGCAAAACATGTCTCTTAACTCGTATGTGACGGTTGATGGAAAAGAAATCGGGCGGGCGCAAGGGATACAGGCGGAAGCGGCCGGAGTTGTCGCGACGACGGATATGAATCCGATTTTAATTAAACCGAGCCGCGAGCATGAATCGCAAATCGTTGTGCATGGAAAGCCGTATAAAAATATGCAGGCGTTCGCGTACCGCGGCGAATTTTTTGAAAAGGGGCTGGCGATTATCCGCGAGTCGCTCGATGTTTTAATGAATGAATACGACCGGCTTGTAATCGAAGGAGCGGGAAGTCCGGCAGAAATTAATTTAAAACGACCGCGAACTTGTCAACATGCGCGTCGCTCGGATGGCAAACGCACCGGTCGTGCTGATTGGCGATATTGAACGCGGTGGAGTGTTTGCCAGTTTAGTAGGAACATTGCAGTTGCTTGACAAAGAAGATCGCAAGCGGATCATCGGCGTGATCATTAATAAGTTTCGTGGCGATTTGGCACTATTGAAGCCGGGGCTCGATTGGTTCGAACAATATACCGGCGTTCCGGTGTTAGGCGTCGTTCCATATTTAGAAGATTTACATATTGACGCGGAAGACTCCGTTAGTTTAGAACAAATGTCCACAGCCGTAAATCCGGATAAAGACATTGATATTGCTGTTATTCGATATCCGAAAATATCTAATTTCACAGATGTGGATCCATTTTTGACCGAACCGGACTGCCACGTCCGCTTTGTGGCAACAGCCGCCCAGCTTGGCCAGCCAGATTTGTTGATTTTGCCGGGCAGTAAAAACACCATTGAAGACTTATTATATATGAAGAAAAACGGGATTGCGGAGCAAATTGCACAGCTCAACAAACATCACCGTGTGACGATTATCGGAATATGCGGCGGCTATCAAATGTTAGGTGCTCGTATCCGTGATCCATTTGGTGTGGAAACACCGCTAAGAGAAATTTCTGGATTGAATCTCCTTCCGATTGAAACGACGCTTGAGCGTAAAAAAACAACCGTTCTTTCGGAAGGAATATTGACATTTGCGGGTGAGCGTTTTTTCGTGAAAGGATACGAGATACATATGGGGCGTTCGCAGCCACTTGATGGAAATATCCCTTTCATCCATGTCCAAGGGCGAGCGGAAGGCGCTAAAAGCAAAGATGAACGGGTGATCGGTACCTATTTTCACGATCTTTTTCATAATGATGCGTTCCGTGAGGCGTTATTGAACAAAATTCGCCGCGAGAAAGGATTAGCGCCTATTTACGGGCGCCAGTCTTTCCGTACTATAAGAGAACAAGCTTTTGACCGCCTTGCCGATCATGTGAAGCGGCACGTCTGCATCGAAGAAATCGAAGAAAAAATGTATATGTTTCAAAGGAGGGATGTGTAATGTTATTTTCGATTCCAAAGCTTGATAAAAAAACAGGAAAAGAGGTATGCGCTTACGTCGACCAATTGACAAAACCGGTTGGCAGCCTTGGTCGTTTGGAACAGTTAGCGGTGGAGCTGGCGGAAATGACAGGGAACAAATTTCCTGATGTTTCGCCGCCGGGTATCCTTGTGTTTGCGGCTGATCATGGTGTTGCGAAAGAAGGGGTGTCAGCGTTTCCGCCAGAAGTGACGGCACAAATGGTGTGGAATTTTGTTCAAGGCGGTGCGGCGATTAACGTATTCAGCCGGCAAATTGGCGCAATATTTGCCGTTATTGATGTTGGGGTCGCTTCACCAATTGAACATGAAGCAGTAGTTTCCAAGAAAGTGCGGTACGGGACAAACAATTTTTGCGTAATGGAAGCGATGAGCAATGCGGAAGCGGAACAAGCGCTAATAGTTGGTTACGAACAAGCAAAGGAAATAATCGACCAAGGAGCGCGTACTCTCATTGTCGGTGAAATGGGCATCGGCAATACGACTACCGCGAGTGCGATTTTAGCGGCGGTGAGCGGCAAGCCAATTGAACAACTTGTCGGAAGAGGAACAGGCATTTCGGAAGAGAAGATTGCGCATAAAGTCAATGTCATTCGCCGCGCGTTGTCACTTCATCAGCCTGATCCGTCTAAACCGATTGATTTATTATCCAAAATCGGTGGCTTGGAAATCGCCGCGATGGTGGGGGCGATGCTAGCGGCAGCGGAGCGGCGCGTTCCGATTTTATTGGACGGATTTATTTGTACCGTTGCTGCACTTGTAGCTAAGCTTTTTGCTCCGAATGTTGCCGATTATATGATTGCCGGTCATCGTTCTCAAGAAATTGGCCATCAAATTGCTCTTGAATTATTAGGAAAAGAGCCGCTTATCGATTTAAGCATGCGACTTGGTGAAGGCAGCGGTGCGGCTGTTGCATTTCCGCTGCTGGCATTTGCGGCAACGATGATAAAAGAAATGGCGACATTTGCTTCTGCCCATATTTCAAATTCTGTAGAAGGAGCAGGAAAACAATCATGACAAATGGAAAAGTATATATCGTTGGTGCCGGTCCCGGTGATGAAAAGCTAATCACTGTCTATGGATTGGAATGTATTCAACAAGCTGACGTCATTATTTACGACCGGTTAATTAATAAAAAATTACTGAAATACGCCAAAATCGGCGCTGAGTTAATTTACTGCGGAAAAGAGCCGGGAAAGCACGCGCTCATTCAAGAGCGGATTCATGAACTGTTAGTCGAAAAAGCAAAACAAGGAAAAATCGTCACTCGTCTAAAAGGAGGCGATCCTTGCGTCTTTGGACGGGCTGGGGAAGAAGCAGAGGTGCTTGCGCAGCACAGCATTCCGTTTGAAATCGTTCCTGGCGTGACGGCGGGAATCGCAGCTGCCGCTTATGCCGGCATACCGGTTACACACCGGGAATATGCTGCTTCGTTTACCATTGTTACCGGCCACGGCCGTCAAGAAAAGGGAGATGACCGTCTTCATTGGGAAGGGTTGGCGAAAGGAAGCGATACGATTGCCTTTTATATGGGTGTCGGCAATTTGCCGTATATTTGCCAAAAACTAATCGAACATGGAAAGCCGTCGAATACTCCTGTGGCGGTGATCGAATGGGGAACGACACGGAGACAGCGAACGGCTGTCGGCACGCTGCAGACGATTGCCGATATCGTCAAGAAAGCGAATCTTTCCCACCCAGCGATTATTCTTGTCGGAGAGGTCGTTCGGCTTCGTGAAACGATTCAATGGTTCGCTGAGATGGACCGGGGTGAGACGGTTGCCACCATATAAAAAGAAAGGGCGCATCATCGTTTACACGGGGGATGGAAAAGGAAAAACGACCGCCGCTCTCGGATTGGCGATACGAGCGGTGGGAAGAGGGAAAAAAGTCGCCGTCATTCAGTTTATTAAGTCACCGGAACGAACGTATGGAGAGCATCTTATATTTCAAAAACTCGGGATCGAAATGTATCAAATGGGCGCCGGGTTTACGTGGACGAAAACGCCCGAAGTGCATCGTCAGGCATTGAAAGCGGCATGGGAATTTACGAAAGAAAAAGTGTTATCGGGTATGTACGACTTGATTGTTTTAGATGAACTGAACAATGCGCTTGCGATTGACCGGTTTCCGGTCGATGATATCGTCTCCGTTCAAGACGTACTTCGATTGATGGAAAAGCGTCCACCTGATCTTCATTTAGTTATTACCGGCCGTTCGGCGAATAGGAAATTAATCGAGGCAGCTGACATTGTTACGGAGATGAAACTGATCAAACACGATTATGAGAAAGGCGTTACCGCAATGAAAGGGATTGAGCTTTAGCTCATCCCTTCTCTAATTCATTCATAAAGATCTGTTTTGTCGTTTTGCGATTTATTACGTTTATTTCCTTTGCTGTTGTCGCCCGAGATCGGTCCATTTAGGAGCGACATTTCATCTTGTGTCGGTGCGTTCTGATTTTTGCTTCCTTTATTCGGTCTTTTTGTCATGTGCTAGCACGTCCTTTCCACAAATAAGTATTAGGAAAACGTAGGAAGTTGATCAAGATTGTTGGAGGCATCTCCGTCGGGATTGGAGCGTATATATTGTTCTCCATCGTGTTCGGTAACGACATGGACACCGGTAATCGCACCGTTTTCCACTTCCATTAATGCTTTGCGATACGATAATACGCTCCCTTTGGATGTTTTAAATCCAATGATGTCTCCTTGATGATTTTTTTGGACAGTGACAAATGTTTCTTGTCCGTTCATGAACAATCACTCCTTCTTTCAGCATTATTATTTTTTGTAAAAGGACAATTTTTATTCGAACGAGGTGTTACGATGGTCATTTTTGACTGGCATAAAGAAGCGGAAAAACAGTGGGACGAAAGAGCGGATTTTTGGCATCAAAGCAGTGAAGAGATGTGGGAGCGGGGAAGCCGGAAAACGATTATTCCGTTCCTTTCATCATATATTCCAAAAGGAAGCAATGTCATTGATTTAGGGTGTGGGGATGGTTATGGAGCGTGGAAGCTGCATCAAACAGGATACGATGTTATCGGCATCGATTTGTCGAGCGAAATGGTGGAAAAAGCGAAAGCGCGGGGAGAGAACGAAAGGCTGCGCTTTATTCAAGGCGACTTAATGAAATTGCCGTTTGCTGATGAAACGTTTTCTGGAGCGATGGCAATCAATTCGTTGGAGTGGACGGAACGGCCGCTTGAAGCGCTAAAAGAAGCAAAACGGGTGTTAAAGCGAGGCGGCTGTTTTTGTGTCGGCATTCTCGGGCCGACCGCTGCGCCGCGCGTCAACAGCTATCCTCGTTTATACGGAAAGCCGGTTATTTGCAATACAATGATGCCGTGGGAGTTTGAACAATTAGCGAGGGAAAACGGCTGGGATGTTGTCGATGGACAAGGTGTTTATAAACGGGGAGTTCCCGAAAAGCTGGTCCAGCAGTTATCCATCGAACTAAGACAAGCACTGACGTTTATGTGGTTATTTATGTTGCGTAAGAACTAAAAAAACAAAAAATGCCGATTCATCCCCCACCTATGCTTCGTTTAGAGGTGGGGAGCTTCTCGGCAAAAAAGATAAACAACACAACCATTCACGCAAAGCTGTTACTAATGCCGTTGCAACCTATTTTCCGTACATTTCTTATCAAAAGCTGCCGTATTGTATGAAAATGCATGGGACAATCGTAAGAAAGAAAGTGAAAAAACCTTGGTGTACTACCAAGGTTTTTTTAGCTCGCTGTATATTTTTCTTCCCATTTTTGTCGCCATTTATTGCGGCGTTCTACGCGGGCACCCTTATATAAATGTTTGTATTTGCGCCAATGCGTTTTCCATTGCTTTCTCCGTTCCGCTCTCACGTGCCACTCATTCCTTTCTAGATGTGTCTTATTCTATGTTGTTAACTTCGTTCCAGGGGCTGTCGAATCCTTTGACTAGTTTTGTCGAGGAATAGGAAGTTTCCGTGAACAATCGCGAACTAGGATAGTTCTTTTTTTTATATTTGTCAATAGGAAAAATCGATCATCTCCAATTTCCTGACGCACGATGCAATGGAAAAAGAGTATCATGAGCGGTTATTTACTTTATGCAAGGGAAAAGGAATGTGTCGACCATGCTGTTTTATCGTGAAAATGGCAGCACCATCGAGTGTAAGAATAAAAAAGAAGGCGGAGTCATCCTCCTGCCTTCTTGACCACATTTTGACCACGCAATTATTAGGAGAGATAAGTGAATTTTATTCAAAAGAATATACTTATTCCCACTCATATGGCGTTTCTTGATAAACGTAATAGTTCAGCCAGTTGACAAACAATAAATTCGCATGAGAGCGCCAAGTGTTAAGCGGCTCTTTCGTTGGATCGTCGTTTGGGAAGTACGATTCCGGAATGTGGATTGGAAGCCCCTTGGCTAAATCGCGTTCATATTCCTCTTTTAATGTCGTAGCATCGTATTCCGGATGGCCGGTTAAAAAGATTTGCTTGCCATCGTTGGAGGCGACTAAACATACGCCGGCTTTTTCGGAAACGGATAAAATCGTCAGTTCTGGCACTTTTTCAATATCTTCGCGTTTGACGTCGGTATGACGTGAATGCGGCATGCGAAACACATCGTCAAACCCGCGCAATAGTTTGACATTTTTTACTTCAAGCGAATGTTCGAAAATACCGAAGCATTTTTGTGGGAGCTGGTATTTCGGAATGCCGTAATGATAATAAAGCCCCGCCTGCGCTCCCCAGCAAATATGTAGCGTTGATGTCACATTTGTTTTCGTCCATTCCATAATTTCTGTCAGTTCGTTCCAATATGTTACTTTTTCAAACGGCATTTGTTCGACCGGAGCACCGGTAATAATCATTCCATCGAACTTCCGATGGCGGATATGTGGAAAGATGGTATAAAATTGATCGAGATGATGCTTGCTTGTCGTCTTTGATTCGTGTGTTGCCGGGCGCAAAAATGTCACATTCACTTGAAGCGGCGAATTGCCAAGAAGACGCAATAACTGTGTTTCCGCTTTTTCTTTTTCCGGCATTAAGTTTAAAATGACTATATTTAACGGACGAATGTCTTGAGAATACGCCCGTTCTTCATCCATTACAAAAATATTTTCTTGTTCTAGTATTTCTTTTGCCGGTAAATCTTTTGGAATATTGATTGGCAACAGTCTCACCCTCCATTCTTTGTTTTAAATAACTTAATTATAAAAACATTACAAATTTTATTCAACGAATTTTTTTCCATTTGTACAAGTGGTAAAATGTATATGTTTACATTCATTACGTATGTGGATTTAAGACGTCGACTGGCGTGGAGTTGAAAATGTGATGACGATGCCAGGCTTGCCGAAACAGCCAGCGGCGCTTCGCATGAACGTCGATGAAAACGGAATGCTGTCGGCTTATTTTAAAGGGGAGATTGGATGTTTGATCCAACTGCGTTTGATAATTTGAAAACAGTGCTCGAAGGAGCGGTATATGACCTTGATTTAGCGGGAGAAATCATTGTAATCGATCGTCACGATATGGTCGACTTGGCTCACTTTTCGCGTGCATATACGATTACGTTTTGTTTATCATCTGATCATAAACAAAATATATCATGTACGATTCGATTGGAAATGGACTTGGAACAAATTGCGCAAGAACTGCTTCAGCGCGCAGCCCGCCCAGGATGCAAGCTGATGATTGCGTTCTCTTTGCCGATCCGACGGCATACAACGTGCTCTCTTATTGAGGGCACGTTGCTTCGCATTTGGGGAGACAAGCGAATCATTCGACAAACGTTAAGTCATGATTTTCCTAATGAAGAGTCTGTGTATCATAACGAAGTAACGATCGAATTCGGCCGCCTTATTTATGAAGACAATGTCGATGATTTGCAGGAGATGATCCCGTATATGCTTGATTCGCTTGAACAGCTGCAGCCATTTTACAAGTCCTAGAAGTGGAAAAACGCCGGAAAATTCATTATGATGAAAAGAGAGGTGAAAACGATGAGCGTTTATGATTTTACTGTAAAAACGATTCGCGGGGAAGAACAGTCGCTGGCGGATTATAAAGGGAAAGTGTTGCTGATTGTCAATACGGCAAGCAAATGCGGCTTTACCCCGCAATATAAAGAGCTGCAGGAGCTATATGAGCAGTACCGCGACCGCGGTTTTGTCGTTCTTGGTTTTCCGTGCAATCAATTTGGCCATCAAGAGCCGGGCACGGAAGAAGAGATTGAACAGTTTTGCCAAGTCAATTACGGGGTAACTTTCCCGATGTTTGCCAAAGTCGATGTCAATGGTGAAAATGCTCATCCGCTTTTTCAGTATTTAAAGGAAAAAGCCCCAGGTGTGCTTGGAACGAAGGCGATTAAATGGAACTTTACGAAGTTTTTAGTGGATCGAAACGGAAATGTGGTCGCACGTTTTGCTTCACAAACGAAGCCGAGCGAGTTAAAAAACGAAATTGAAGAACTGTTGTAATAAAGGAAAAAATGTATTTCCGATGAGAAAGACGGCTTTTGGCCGATAGATATAGTTGTTTTATAGGTTTATAAAGCATGCAAATTTCTGTTATCATTCTAATATGTCTTAGCCGGATGGAGTTCTAAGAAACAATAGGTCATTTGCCGCTGATACTTAACGGAACGAAATGCACGCAGGTGCGGGTGCCTAACTGCTGACTTTCGTCGGCGAGAAGCTCAAACGAGAGTGGGATGGTTGCCATGAAAATGTTAACGGTGGAAAATATCGCAAAAAGCTACGGAGAAAAGGTGTTATTTCAACAACTGTCTTTTACGATTAAAGAAGGGGAGCGCATCGGCATTATCGGCGTCAATGGCGCTGGAAAATCAACATTATTGCGCATAATTGCCGGGGCGGATGCGCCTGATGAAGGACAAATTACTTATTCAAAAGATTTCACGATCGGTTATTTGCCGCAGGAGCCGGAGTTTCGTCATGATTTTACCGTTTTAGAACAAGTATTCCATCGGGATACCCCTCTTATTCGCCTTTTGCGTGAATATGAACTGGCGCTTGCCGAGCTGGAAGAACATCCCCTTGATGAAAAGCGTCAGGCTCGCTTGTATGCCTGCCAGCAACAAATGGATGCGCAAAATGCATGGGATGCGAATGCCAATGCAAAAGCGATTTTGACAAAGCTAGGCATTTCTGATATGACGAAACGAATCGGCGAGCTGTCGGGAGGGCAAAAACGGCGGGTAGCGCTGGCGCAGGCGCTCATTGAAGCACCAGATTTACTGATTCTTGATGAGCCGACGAACCATCTTGATTATGAAGCCATTCGTTGGTTAGAAGAATATTTATCACGTTATCAAGGAGCGGTATTGTTTGTCACGCACGATCGTTATTTTTTGGACCGCGTCACCAATCGCATTTTTGAACTGGACCGTGGCAAGTTATACACGTATGTAGGGAATTATGCCGCATTTTTGGAGGCAAAAGCCCTTCGGGAAGAACAAGAACGTACTGCCGCGGAAAAACGTTATCATTTATACCGCCGTGAGCTCGAATGGGTAAAACGCGGAGCAAAAGCGCGGACAACGAAACAAAAGGCGCGTCTGAAGCGGTTTGCCCAGCTCGAAGCGTCACTGCCGACGGAAAAAAGCGGGCAGCTGGAGATGAAGCTGGGCGGTAGCCGGCTTGGCAAAAAGGTGATCGAGCTGAAGCGAATCAGCCATTCGTTTGGCGGCAAGCAGCTCTTTCATTCCTTTAACCTGCTTGTCAAACCGGGTGACCGCATTGGCATTGTCGGGCCGAACGGCAGTGGCAAATCCACTTTGCTTAATATCATCGCCGGACGGCTGCAGCCGGAAGAAGGAGAGGTGGAAATCGGTCCGACTGTCAAAATTGCCTATTATACGCAAGAGCATGTGGAAATGGACGAGCAGAAACGAGTCATCGAATATATTCGCGAAGCGGGCGAGGCAATACGCACCATCGACGGAGAGACGATCTCCGCCGCGCAGTTGCTTGAGCAGTTTTTGTTTCCAATGCATATGCATGGAACGCCGATTCGCAAACTGTCCGGAGGGGAAAAACGCCGTTTATATTTATTGCGCTTGTTGATGACGGAACCGAACGTCTTATTGCTCGATGAGCCGACGAACGATTTCGATACGCAAACGTTGACCGTGCTTGAAGATTATTTGCAGTCATTTCCTGGCGTTGTCGTTACCGTATCACATGACCGCTACTTTTTAGATAAAGTCGCTGACCAGCTTTTGATTTTAGAAGGAAACGGACGAATATCCACTTACTTTGGCGAATATTCCGCATACTTAGAAGAGCAGCTGCTGAGGAAATCAATGCAAAAACAGGAAAAACAAGCACCAAAAGAAACGAAAACGCTAAAGAAACAAACGAAACGCCGTTTGACGTTTAAAGAACAAAAAGAATGGGAAGAAATCGAAGCCAACATCGCTGCACTTGAAACAAAATTGCAGCAAGTAGCCGAAGAGATGGAAACATTTGCGAGCAATTATGAAAAAATCCAGCAGCTCTCACAAGAATATGAAAATCTTTCAGCAAAGTTAGATTCGCTTTTGGAACGTTGGGCGGAGTTATCAGAGCTCGTAGAATCGTCATAAAAAGAAAAAGGAGGGAACGCTGTTGAAAATTAAATCGATTGAACCAACCCCGAGTCCAAACACGATGAAAGTATTGTTGGATGAGGAACTGCCGTCTGGCACCAGAAATAATTATAAACCGGACAACGTCGATACGGCACCTCCTCTTATTCAACAGCTAATGAAAATTGAAGGGGTAAAAGGAATTTATCATGTCGCTGACTTTTTGGCCATTGAGCGCAATCCGAAATACGACTGGAAAGAGATTTTAACGAAAGTACGCGAAGTGTTTGGAGAGGAGGTAGAAAACGAGCAAGGAGAAACGAAAAAGCCAAACGAACATTTTGGTGAAGTGAAAGTATATGTACAAATGTTATACGGTTTGCCGATGCAAGTGAAATTAATAGATGGCGAACGAGAGCATCGCGTTGGGCTTCCGAAACAGTTTATGGATGCGGTCATTGAAGCGCAGAAATATTCGGGCAATATCGTGTTAGAGCGAAAATGGGTGGAAAAAGGCGTGCGTTACGGCACCTTTGAGGAAATCGGCAATGAAATGGTTGAAGAACTTTCCGCTGCATACCCGCCGGAACGATTAGAGCGCATTGTTCAAATGTTTCGCCGCGGCGAGCAAGCAAAGACGCAAAAACGTATAAGCATCAAAGTGACGGAAGAAATGCTCGATGATCCGGATTGGACGAAACGATATGCGGCGCTAGAACAAATGGCGGAGCCGACAGAAGACGATATACCGGTGCTCGCAAAAGCGCTAAAAGATGAAAAAGTAGCGATTCGCCGCTTGGCTACTGCGTATTTAGGAATGATCGGCGGCAAAAAAGTATTGCCGTATTTATATGAAGCACTGAAAGATAAGGCGGTTTCCGTGCGGCGGACGGCGGGAGACTGCTTATCCGATATTGGAGATCCGGAAGCCATTCCAGTGATGATTGAGGCGCTGAAAGACCCAAGCAAGCTTGTCCGTTGGCGCGCTGCCATGTTTTTATACGAAGTCGGCGATGAATCGGCATTGCCGGCATTAAAGGCGGCGGAAAACGATCCGGAATTTGAAGTGAGCATGCAAGTGAAAATGGCGATCGAGCGCATTGAAGGCGGCGAGGAAGCGAAAGGATCGGTTTGGAAACAAATGACGGAAAGCAGAAGAAAAGGTCAATAGTAAAGAGTGATAAAAATTGGAAAAGGCACGCTACACTTGATTACACCTTTTCTTTTTACGTCTTTATGTGTAATGTTTGCATCATTTATAACGTAAGTACGATCGTATCAGTTATTTTTATTGATTTTTTGGAAATAAAATAGTATTCTGATGCCAGCAAAAATGGTTTGGAGGGATTGGGTTATGTCCATGGCTTATGAAGAATATATGCGCCAGCTTGTGCAGCCAATGCGCGACGAATTGGTGAACGCCGGATTCCGCGAACTTCGCACGAGCGAAGAAGTAGAACAATTTATGGAAAACGTCGAAGGCACGACGTTTGTGGTGGTCAACTCCGTTTGTGGATGCGCAGCGGGATTGGCACGGCCAGCGGCAACACAGGCTGTTTTAAACAGTGAGAAAAAACCAGATCATTTAGTGACGGTGTTTGCCGGTCAAGATAGAGAAGCGACGGCAAAAATGCGCGAGTATTTCGTTGGGATTGCACCATCTTCTCCATCGATGGCGCTCTTAAAGGGAAAAGAGGTCGTTCATTTTATTCCACGCGAGGAAATTGAATTTCAATCGATGGAAGCAGTAATGGAAAACATTATGAACGCATTTGAAAAATATTGCGAATAGGATGCTTATTTAGGCATCCTTTTTTTATGCGTCGTTATCAATCACTCACTTAAAGGAACCGAGCATCGACAAATGAAGAGCGAACGGTTAACGAAAAGGAATAGAAAGAAAGTTGCAAGGGAACGTTAAAGGCGGAGGTGACATGTGATGCCGAAACGGAAAAAAGATCCGTCCAAAGCGGGATTAGGCGCTCCAAACGTGAAAGGCCAAGGAACAACGCAAACAGAAACGGGCGCATACGAGCTTGACTCCGCCCGCAAGAAAACAAAAATCGATTAACAGAAAAACTCGCAGTCAACCTGCGAGTTTTTCTTATGCATTTGCAATACAGCTATAAATAAAATAAAGAATCGTAATAATGCTTGCCGCAAAAAAGATTGTGTTCATGCTGTTTCCCGCCTTTCTCTATATGTTTTCTATGGTAAAGTATGATACACTATTTATATAATTTAAATAATTTAATTCTTTATATATTCATAGTATATATCATTTAAAGCGGAAAAAGAAAGCGTTTTTCCATGCGTAAGCAGGGGGAGATGGAGCAATGAAGTTGGCAACGCGTATGAAAGCTTTTTCCACATCGATTTTTAGCGAACTATCAATCTATATAAAACAAAAATGCAGCGAAAAAAATGATATGATTGATTTAAGCATCGGCAGTCCAGATTTACCGCCGCCGCCATTTGTCATGGAAGCGCTTAGCCGTTATGCGAGCGATCCAAAAGCATATGGATATACGCTGAAAGGTACACGCGAATTTCATGAAGCAGTGGCGTTTTATTATCAAACAGCGCATCATGTATCGCTTCATCCGGAAACAGAAATCATGTATGCCATCGGTTCACAAGACGGGCTTGTTCACCTGCCAATGGCATTTGCGGACCCAGGGGATATTATTCTTGTTCCTGATCCCGGCTATCCGGCATATGCAACAGGCATTGCGATGGCCGAAGCTGTTCCTTATTTCATGCCGCTTCGAAAAGAAAACGATTTCCTGCCAAATCTGCGGGAAATTCCGCAAGAGATAGCAGAAAAAGCGGTGCTTATGTTTTTAAACTTTCCGGGGAATCCCGTTCCCGCGTTGGCAACGGAACCGTTTTTCCGGGAAGTGGTTGAATTTGCAAAACGATATAACATTATCGTTGTCTCCGATTTTGCTTATAGCGAACTGTATTACGACGGACAAAAGCCGATCAGCTTTTTATCGGTGCCTGGTGCGAAAGAGGTTGGCATTGAAATCAATTCGTTATCGAAAAGCTACAATATGGCCGGCTGCCGCATTGGTTATATTTGCGGAAATGAAGAAATCATCCGCATCCTTAGCAATTTTAAATCGAATTTGGATTACGGCATATTTTTGCCGATTCAGCAAGCCGCGATTGCGGCGTTAACAGAAGGTGCGTCATTTTGCGAACAAAACCGGGCTATTTATCAATCCCGCCGCGATTGCTTCGTAGACGGTCTTGCTTCGATTGGATGGCATGTCGACCGTCCGAAAGCGGGCATGTTTATATGGGCGGAAATTCCGAAAGGATGGAATTCCCTTGATTTTACCTATGCGTTAATCGATCGTGCCGGTGTCGTCGTTACACCCGGTCATGCGTTTGGACCGAGCGGAGAAGGGTATGTGCGTATCGCGCTTGTAGAAGGAGAAGACAAACTATTGCGGGCAGTAGAAAAGTTGAAACAAAGCGGAATTTTTTCAGCAAAGTGAGGTGAAGAGGTGTGAAGCTGCCAAAATGGTTAAGAAAAACGCTCGTTGTCGCGATCACGGTATGTACGTTTGGTCTTGTCACACCACCTTCTTCATTAATGGCTGCTGATGAACCAGCGTCAGATGATTCGCCGTCTTCTGATTGGCAAAATAATCATAGCGGATCGCCAATTACGTCCGTTACAGCTGAGCGGGAAATGCAAGCACCGGTTTTGACTCGGCAGCAATTTATTGAGCAGACGATGGAGAAAGCGGTCGTGCAATCGTACGAAAAATTTGGCAGCAAAATCGCTCCTGTTATTGAAGAAGAGTTTCGCGATGTGATTTTGCCGCGCATTGAGGAAGTGATTGCGTCGCTTGCTGAGCAATACCCGGAAGAACAGCTGCAGTATTTGGAGGTGACGGAAAACCCATCAGGCGGGATGGGAGAGCGCATTTTTCATATTTACCGCGTCGACACAGGAGAGGATATTATCCGTTTTCACGTCAGGCGCGAACATCCGCCGCAAGATGGGTATTGGTTTCAATTTCATTACCATACGTGCCACGACAATTTCCAAACCCATTACGAGCTAGGAAAAATTTATTGGGATAAAAATACGCCGCCGCAATGGCGGACGTGAACGGTTTTTTTGCTCCGTTTCCACATGAACGTTTCCCGCTGATCCCGCTTCCTTATTTTACACATTTGTCCTCGTTTTTTTGTGTGTTACAATTTAATAGAAAAAGAGATTTTCATATTTGTAGTAAAAGAAGCGGGGGAAAGGATCATGAAACGGATTCTTTTTTGGATCATGATAATGTTGGCGATCGTTCCGCTTCTTTCGCTTTCCCCGTATCCTGCCGCGCACGGCATTTTGCTTGTTGATAGCAATATAGACATTAAACATACAATGCCGCACGATATATTAAGAAAAATGATCATTGTTCCGGAAACGAACTTTTCCCATCATGAGGCGAAAAAAATGATTGATACGCTTGCCCATATCGCCCCATCCATATTGCAAAAAGCGGCGGATCATCATATTTACATTCAGCTGTTGACTGGAAAGATTACCGATGAACCGTCGGCGAGGCACTTACACGGAAAAACGCCGCGCGGATATTTGTCCTCTTCGACAACATGGGATGATGTTCCAGGGCTTGGCGGCTCACATTTAGTGCTCGTTAAAATCGGCCACAGCGAGAAGGGAAAAGGGCATGGTTCGGTCAATTTGGAATTGCATGAGTTTGCACATTCCATCGATTACATCGTGTTCGATCATATTCATGAGACGGCGGCTTTCCGTTCGATTTGGCAGGAAGAAGCAGCGAAACTGTTTCCAGATCACTATTATTTCCTTACGTATCCGGAAGAGTATTTTGCCGAATCGTTTGCGTACTATTACTATAGCGATGAGACACGCAGGCATTTGCAAATTGCTGCCCCAAAAACGTATCAGTTTATTCGCCATTTGGCTGAAAGAGCTCGTTTGTGAGCTCTTTTTTTGTTTCTGAATGAGATTCCTTTATGCTATGATAGAACGTGAGGTGATAACATTGCGTCAATACTTACAATTACTAGAAGATATTCTCGAAAACGGAGTAGAAAAAGACGACCGTACTGGGGTCGGGACGTTATCCGTGTTTGGTCGTCAGCTGCGTTTTAATTTGCAGGAAGGATTCCCACTCTTAACAACTAAAAAATTACATATCCGTTCGATCATTTACGAATTATTATGGTTTTTAAAAGGAGATACGAACGTTCGTTATTTGCAGGAAAACGGCGTGACGATCTGGGATGAGTGGGCGGATGAAAACGGCGAGTTAGGCCCGATATACGGCGCGCAGTGGCGTTCATGGAAAGGGGCCGATGGCAAAACGGTGGATCAAATCAGCTGGGTTATTGAAGAAATTAAACGAAACCCAAATTCCCGCCGCTTATTAGTAAGCGCGTGGAATGTGGCAGAGCTAGATAAAATGAAACTGCCGCCTTGCCATTATGCGTTTCAATTTTATGTGGCAGACGGGAAGCTTTCTTGCATGTGGCAGCAACGTTCCGTTGATACGTTTTTAGGTTTGCCGTTTAACATCGCCAGCTATGCGCTGTTGACGCATATGATCGCCCAGCAGTGCGATTTAGATGTCGGCGAATTGATTTTTAGCGGCGGCGATGTACATTTGTATAAAAATCATCTTGAGCAAGCCAAACTACAACTGACGAGAGAACCGCGACCGCTTCCGAAGCTGGTGATCAAGCGGAAGCCTGCTTCGATTTTTGAATATGAATTCGAGGATTTTGAAATTGTCGACTATGATCCTCATCCGCATATTAAAGCGCCGGTTGCCGTATAAAGGAGAGATAGAATGATTTCACATATTGTCGCCATGGACCAAAACCGTGTCATTGGCAAAGACAACCGCCTGCCATGGCATTTGCCTGCTGATTTAGCGTATTTTAAAAAAGTAACGATGGGCCATGCCATTATTATGGGGCGCAAAACGTTTGAATCCATCGGGCGGCCGCTTCCGGGAAGAGAAAATGTCATTGTGACGCGGAATCGGTCGTTTCAGGCAGAAGGATGTACGGTGATCCATTCGATCGAAGCGATTCGTCAGTTTGCCGCTAAGCGCGATGATGAAGTGTTTGTCATTGGCGGTGCGGAATTGTTTCAAGCGACATTGCCGTTTGCCGACCGTCTCTACATAACGAAAATTGAGGCGAATTTTCCGGGTGATACGTTTTATCCGGATTTTGAAGAGTCAGAGTGGCGGCTCGTTTCCTATACGAAGGGAATAAAAGATGAAAAAAATCCATATGATTATGCGTTTATCGTTTATGAACGCAAACGTTAACGTGTTTCGCTTTTCGGCGGAACACGTTTTTCTTTTCAATCGAATAGAAGCAGCATAAAAAAGGAACGATAACAGTAAAAGAGGATGGAAATGGAGGAATACGATGAAGCATATCGTTCCATTGGCGATTAAATTTATTGGGTGGAGTGTAGTGCTGCTTTCTATTTTTACGATTTTTAATGCTCCGTTGCTTCTCATACTCATCATAACGGCAGGAACCGCTGTAGTTTCTTATCTCATCGGTGATCTATTTATTCTGCCGCGCTTTGGCAATTTGGCAGCAGCGATTGCTGATGTTCCGCTTGCGTTTTTGCTTATTTGGCTCACTAGCTACGCACTGATTGAACCGACTGTCAATATGGCGTACGCTTCGTTTTATTGCGCGCTGGCAATCGGTGCGATCGAAGCGTTTTTTCATCTGTTTATGGAAAACCGTGTGCTTGATGAGGAAAGAAAAGAACAAGCGTATCGGTGGTATGACGAAGGAAGGTGGGCGACGGAGTTTGCCGAGGAATATGATCAGGAGAAAGACGACCGCACGTAAGAGGGTCGTCTTTTATGTTATACGTAAAAAAGCACGCCAAAGATTAATTCTATTCTACTTAAATGCATAATCATAAACAAGAAAAAAATGGGGAGAAATATTTTTTGTAAACTTTTTGAAAATTCCCTTTCCTTTTTAAAAATTTGTGCTATAATTTACAAATTAAAAAGACAACTTAGAAAGAAAGGGAACGAAAACATGGAACAACAACTTAAACGAAAACAAGGAACCGTTTATGTTGAAGATATTTTAATCGCTTATCATACGTTAAAAGATGTTGTACACCATACTCCGCTGCAAAAAAATCCGTTATTATCGGAACGTTACGAATGTAACGTGTATTTGAAGCGCGAAGATTTACAAGTCGTACGCTCATTCAAAATTCGTGGCGCATACAACCGGATGAAACATTTAAGCGAAGAAGAACGGAAAAACGGCATTGTCTGCGCTAGTGCAGGCAACCATGCGCAAGGAGTAGCGTATTCATGTCGGGCGCTAGGCGTGCATGGAAAGGTGTACATGCCGGCGACAACGCCGAGACAAAAAGTATCGCAAGTACAGCTGTTCGGAAAAGATATGGTCGACATTGTTTTAGTAGGCGATACGTTTGATGATTCATTTAACGAAGCAATGGAGTGTGCCAAAAAAGAAGGACGCACATTTATTCATCCGTTTGATGATGAATATGTCATTGCCGGACAAGGAACGATCGGTGTAGAAGTGTTGAACGACTGTGAAGAGCCGATTGATTTTGTGTTTGCGAGCATCGGCGGTGGCGGATTGATGTCTGGGATTGGTACATATGTGAAAAGCATTTCTCCAGCTACAAAAATTATTGGCGTGGAACCAGAAGGTGCACCATCGATGAAAGCTGCCCTCGAGCAAGGGCATGTTGTGACATTAGAAGAGATTGATAAATTTGTGGATGGAGCGGCAGTGAAAACGGTTGGCGAAAAAACGTATGCGCTTTGTAAAGAAATCATTGACGATATTGTTGTCGTACCGGAAGGAAAAGTATGCACAACGATCTTAGAGCTATATAACGAAAATGCAATTGTCGTTGAACCGGCGGGGGCGCTTCCGATTGCAGCACTTGATTTTTACAAAGACAAAATCCGTGGGAAAACGGTTGTCTGTATTGTCAGCGGAGGAAACAATGACATTGATCGAATGCAGGAAATTAAAGAGCGTTCGATGATTTATGAAGGACTGCAGCATTATTTTATCGTCAATTTTCCACAGCGTGCCGGCGCGCTTCGCGAATTTTTAGATGAAGTATTAGGGCCTACCGATGATATTACTCGTTTTGAATACACAAAGAAAAATAACAAAGAAAACGGTCCGGCGTTGGTCGGCATTGAATTAAAACGCCGCGAAGATTACGAGCCGCTCATTGAGCGCATGAAGAAAAAAGGGTTTCCGTTTCAAGAAGTGAATAAAAATCCAAACTTATTCCATTTACTCATTTAGTGAAAAAACACGAAAAAAGTCGTAAATATTTCGCACATTTCTGACATGCTTTTTTACCGATTTGGTGTATAATAAAAGTAAATCGGTGAAAAAGAGGATTGATATTTTGCTATTCAAAAGCCTAGAGTTCAAAAATGCTTATGGGCAGAAGGTGAAGATTATCGAAATTCCTGTATTGGAGGAAGATAACACGTACCGATTTATGATTCAATTGCGCTTAGAAACGTTTATTGCCAAAGTATATCGATCCCGTAATGCTCGTTCTGTTTACTCGTTTCGGGAATATTTGAAAAAAGTACTAAAATGGCCTGTTTATGAGCAAATTTTTAAGGCCGATGTTTTAAAAAACAATGCTTAAACCTAAAAAAGTTGTTTTGCTTCGGCAAAACAACTTTTTATTTAGTCATTGCCATTTTGTGACTGTCGCACATAAGTTCATATGTCTTTCGATATTTTTTCAAACTTTCCACACATATTGTTGATATGATAATAAAATGAATAGACGTGGAAAATTCCATCGCTTTTTTGGTTTTATCTCTTTTTATGCAGTTCACCCCCTTTATGAAAAAAAGATTCACTTTTCTTCAGGACATTCTAGATTTTTATAGGAATTTTCCTCTTTTCATTGTATAATTGTACATATGGCTTAAATATTGGGAGTGAATTTATGAAGAACGTGAAAGTTGTAACAGATTCAACGGTCGATTTGCCGAAAGAGGTGTTGCAAGAGCATGGGATTGAGGTAGTCCCACTCAGCTTTACGATTGGTGAGGAAGCGTTTATCGACCGCGTAACGATCACCCCGGATGAGTTTATGGAAAAAATGAAAGAAGCAGAGGAATTGCCAAAAAGCTCTCAACCTTCTGTCGGCGAGTTTCTCGAAATCTATAACCGCCTTGGTGAAGATGGAAGCGATATTATCTCGATCCATATGGCTGGTGAGCTAAGCGGCACTGTTCGCTCCGCGCAGTATGCCGCGACATTAGCGGAAGCAAATGTGACAGTGGTAGATTCGGAGTTTATTTCGCTTGCCCTGGGATTTCAAGTGTTGGAAGCAGCGCAACAGGCAAGACTGGGGAAAAGTGTGGAGGAAATTGTAAACCGTCTGCGCAACGTCCGTCGCTGTACGCGATTGTACGTCACAGTCGATACATTAGACAACCTCGTAAAAGGCGGTCGTATTGGCCGTGGAAGAGCATTGATCGGTTCGCTTTTAAACATTAAACCGATTGCAGCGCTTGTCGATGGAATGTATACACCGATTGCGAAAGCGCGCAGTTATTCACAAATCATCAAATATTTGACAAATCAATTTAAAGAAGATATATCGAATAAAACGATTCGGGCTGTTGGGATCGTCCATGCCGATGCGCTCGCATTAGCAGAACGGCTGAAACAATCGATCATGGAAGCGACTGGATATCATTCCATCGATATTGTCGCAACAACGCCGGTGATTTCGATCCATACCGGACCGGGCGCCATTGGCCTTATGTATTATGCAGAATAGAAGAAAACAGGTGAAGAGAAAGGTGAAAGGAAAGATGAAGCGATTCGTCGTTCTACTTGTCATCGTACTTCTTGCTGCATGCGGAAAAACCATTCCTGATGCAAAAAATTGGCCGGTTGATGATTTTACGTATACGGATCAAAATGGGAAGCCATTCGGTTTAAAAGATTTAAAAGGAAAAGTATGGGTTGCCGACTTTATTTTTACCAATTGTGAGACTGTTTGTCCGCCAATGACTGCCAATATGGCTAAGTTGCAAAAAAAGGCGAAAGAAAAAGGGCTTGATGTTGAATTTGTCTCATTTAGTGTCGATCCGGAAGTAGATACACCGGAAAAGTTAAAAGAGTATGTGAAAAAGTTTAACGGTGATTTATCAAATTGGCATTTGCTTACAGGATACAGCCAGCAAGAAATTGAGAAATTTGCCGAGAAAAACTTTAAAACGATTGTAAAAAAACCGAAAAATGAGGATCAAGTGATCCATGGAACAGAGTTTTATCTTGTTGACCAAAACGGTACGATTGTCCAAACTTATAGTGGGGTGCAAGATGTTCCGTATGAAAAAATTTTAGAGCATATTGAGATTTTGCAATCGTCATAAAAGGCAAAAATGTAGATACATTTTTGCCTTTTCGTGTTTTCTTCATGTGTGTTTACAAGGTAAGGCAGGTGTAGAATAATGAAAAAATGGGGATTGATTTTTTTATTGTTGCTCTATTGCGCGGGCTGTTCTTCCGAGCAGGCAATCAACGCTGCCAGCTTGCCTGAACGGCAAATAAAGCTGACACCGCGTACGGTTGCTAATGATTTTTTTCCAAAAGATATTCGCGTGCTCGCTCTTGGCGATTCGCTAACAGAGGGAGTAGGGGATCATGAACAAAAAGGCGGATATGTTTCTCGGTTGCGCCAACAATTATTACAGCATAAAGGGGTGCGAACGCTCTCGGTCATCAATTTTGGAAAGCGAGGGTTACGGATTTCCAAGCTTGATGATGTTGTCCATGAGCACGCAAACGAAGTCCGACAGGCGGATCTTATTTTCATCACCATCGGCGGCAATGACATGATGAAAATTGTTCGCTCCCATTTTTTTGATTTATCGTACACTTTGTTTGAGAAGGAACAAAAACGATTTGCCGAGCGGTTGGATCATCTTTTGGCAATGATTCGCACATATAACCAACATGCTACTATTGTTCTTGTCGGCTTATACAATCCATTTTCTAACTTGCTTCCAAATATTCCGGAAATCAACGATGTTATCAAGCTATGGAATAATGGGAGCAAAGCGGTGTTGGCGCGCTATGATCGGACGATTTTTGTCAATGTGAAAGATTTGTTTGATGGCCGGGATGATGTGTTATATAGCGACCAGTTTCATCCAAATGAAGTAGGGTATGAATTAATCGCAAGACGTGTGTATGAACAATTGCAGCAACACGAAGAAATGTGGTTAGGGAGTTTGGAACAATGAATTGGAAAAAATGGTTTTGGACATTGGTGGTATTGGATATTGCTGTTGTGATGCTTTTTGCTGTTTGGTTGTTTCAGCCGGCTAAACCGATATCGGTGCCGTCTCCGAAAAAAGTAAAAGGAGCCACGTTTACGGTATATTCGAACAAAGAACATTTGAATACGGTGATCAATGATTATATTCGTAAAAAAGCAAAAGACCATCCCGTGCAATATCGAGTTTGGCTTGATGATCGAGTGTATGTGGCAAGCAAGCTCCCTGTATTTGGCCGGAAGATGGACCTTGTCGTTTCCTTTATTCCGAAAGTGGTTAAAGGCGGAAATGTAGTGCTAGAAAGTCCGGAAATATCGCTGGGCGATTGGGAGCTTCCGGTCTCGTACGTGTTAAGATATTTACGAAAACACGCGCCATTGCCGGATGAAGTGATCATTGATCCGAAGGTTAACCGCGTGTATGTGGCGCTTACTGATATTCGTTTCGGCAACGGTTATCAAGTTTCCGCCCGGAAAATTGATTTGGCAAAGGATGAAATTGTATTTACGCTGACGATTCCGACATCGGCAAAACAATAAGGGCCGCTTGTAAGCGCGCCCCTATTTATTAGTTGATTCGCAGTCCTTTCGGATAAAAGTTTTTCACCATACCTTTTACTTCTTTTCCCCACCCGAGCGGATAACCATCAACGGTCACAAGCAGCCAGCCGCGGTCTTCTCCCGTCTGAATCGTTTCTCCGCGCAAATATTTTAGGCATTCTACGCTGTCGCTTGACAAGTCAAGGGAGTAACGAACGTCTTGCGGCTTTAGCGATAAGGCAAGTGCATGGTTCGGCTCAAACCGCTGCTTTTTCGCTTCTCCTAAGTGAAGACCTGCCCGCACGACTTTCAGGCCATCGAAATTCGGGCAGTGGTCAGGTAGGGCGAATAGATGGTGTTGAAAGGCATACATCGGTTTTTCGATTTCTGTTTGCAATGCTTCTTGTTCAAACTGCCGATACTCGCGAACCATTTGTTTGGAGGCGTTTGGCTTGGCATAGCGTCCATTCCATGAAGGGGACGGGCCTGTTTTTTTTATTTTCGCGACAAAATGGCCTTCCCCTTTTAACGAATGCGGCCATAGCCGAGCCGTTCTCTCCATTTCCTCGAAGTTCGTGTTCGTCCATTCCCGTCTTCCCGGCTGAATGCCATGAACTTTTTCAATCGACAGCAATTCAAGATCATCATATGTTTGTAAAAAAGCTTCTATGGTCTGTTCGTTTTCTTCAGGAGAAAACGTGCAAGTGGAATAGACGAGAATGCCGCCTTCTTTTAACATCTCGTATGCACAATCTAAAATATGCTGCTGTTTGATGGCGCATTGTTCGACGTGCGCTTGGCTCCAAAATTGCACAGCTTCTTCGTCTTTTCGAAACATGCCTTCCCCCGAGCATGGAGCATCTACTAAGATTTTGTCAAAAAACCCAGGGAAATATTTCGCGAGCTTTTCCGGTGTTTCATTCGTAACAAGCGCGTTTGTAATCCCAAACCGCTCGATATTTTCCGATAGTGCTTTGACGCGCTTCGGATGAATTTCATTGGCGATAATCAGCCCTTGATTTTTCATCATTGCCGCAAGCTGCGTCGTTTTTCCGCCAGGTGCGGCGCAAAGGTCAAGAACAAACTCCCCTGGATTAGGCTTTAACACTTCAGCTACAAACATCGCGCTCGGCTCTTGGATATAATAGAGCCCTGCCGCGTGATACGGATGCTTTCCAGGTTGTTCGTGTGCGTCATAATAAAAACCAGTTGGGCAAAACGGAACGGGGGAAAGTACAAACGGGACGAGCGTTAAAAACGTCTCGCGGTCGATTTTCAATGGGTTGAACCGCAACCCGTTTGCTTTTTCTTCATGATAGGTGGAAAAAAAACGAGAAGCTTCGTCTTCCAAAAGCCTCTCCATTTTTTCGATGAATTCGCTTGGTAATTTCAATGATCCAACTCCTTTCTTGCTGCTCAAAATAATAAGATCGTTTATTTTCCGCCCAGCCACTTGATTTTTGGTTCCGTTTTGTTGACAATGCGTTTTATATTCGCGCGGTGGCGGTAAAAGATAAACGCCGTTAATAACGATACTGCGATCATTAGTGGAATGTCATCAGTAAAAAAGATGGTATAAATAACGGCATATACCCCGGCTAACATCGAAGATAACGAAACATACTTGGAAATATATAAAACAATGAAAAAGACAGTAAGAAGCGAAACGAACAAAAACGGTGAATAAAACAGCATCACACCTGCCGATGTTGCGACCGCTTTCCCGCCGCGGAATTTGGCAAAAATCGGATATGTATGTCCGATGACAGCGCACACTCCTGCTAACAGCGGATGTATGTGCACGGAGAACAATACAGGCAGGCTTGCTGCCAGCGTCCCTTTTAGCATATCCCCGCATGTGACGATCATTCCTGCTTTTACGCCAAGGACGCGAAATGTATTTGTCCCTCCTAGATTTCCGCTGCCATGCTCGCGAATATCGATTCCGTATCCTATTTTTCCGACAAGGAGCGCAAACGGAATCGATCCAAGAAGGTAAGCTGTGATCAAAATGAGTGCTTTTTCCATCAACCTCTCTACACCCTTTACTTATCAAATTTGTGCATGTTTT
The DNA here is from genome assembly GCF_027942335.1 of Geobacillus sp. CX412. Taxonomy (NCBI): domain Bacteria; kingdom Bacillati; phylum Bacillota; class Bacilli; order Caryophanales; family Anoxybacillaceae; genus Geobacillus; species Geobacillus sp. CX412. The sequence goes on along the minus strand of NZ_CP103461.1, from coordinate 1,783,852 downwards.
TATTTTACCATGCATGAAAAAAAACGCTAGAAGGAAAATAGAACATATCAACGGAAGGTATTTTTTTTGCATTTATTTTTTTGGCAAAGTAAACTAGATGATAACATGGTTATTTTATCGCTGGAACTGAAAGAGGAGGAAGAAAAGAAATGAAAACGAAAGTAACGTGGAACGGGCAAATGTCGTTTACAGGGATGAGCGCATCAGGAGTGCAAATTCCGATTGATGCTTCCAAAGAAGCAGGGGGACAAGATTCCGGGGCGAGACCGATGGAATTAATTTTACACGGGCTTGCCGGATGTACGGGAATTGATATCATATCGATCTTGACAAAAATGCGGCTTGAAGTTCGATCGTTTTATATAGAAGTGGAAGGAACCCGTGCAGACGATCATCCAAAACGGTTTACGGATATTCACATTCATTATGTGTTAGAAGGGGATTTGCCAGAAGACAAAGTCGTCCGCGCTATTCAATTGTCGAAAGAGAAGTACTGTTCTGTATCCCATTCGTTAAATGCCAACATTACGGCAAGCTACTCCATTAACGGTGTAGAAGGGAAAGAAAATTTGTAAAACGCTAAAGCCGTTGGCGTTCAATCAAAATCGATAAAAGCATAGCGAATACCCCTTGGGCAACCAAGGGGTATTTTCATGGAGGCGAAGTGATGGGGAAATGTCGCGGCGCATCATGGTAAGGATACTATATTAATTTTATAGAAAATTTACAATAGTTTAGCAAAAAATAAGTCATTTGACTCTATTATTTTGATAGAACGAAAAATTATGCTGAATAGTAGAAAAACAAAAAGGGGGAATTAATGTGATGAAAATTTCTTCAAAATGGCTGAAAACGGCTGTCCCTGCCTTGATGTTATCGACGATGATCGCTTCGGGAAATGTCTTTGCGGCTGGAAAAGCTGGCGATGAAGAAAAGCAGCTGAAAGCGGATGCGTATCAGCACCGTTACATCGATGTACAATTGCTAGGAATTAACGACTTTCACGGACAGCTTGATGTAACAAGAAACGTTGGAGGAAGAGCGGTCGGGCGAGCGGATTATTTAGCTGCGTATTTAAAACAACGGGAAAGGGAAAATAAAAATACGCTTCTTGTCCATGCAGGAGATGCTGTTGGGGCTAGTTCACCTGTATCGGCACTGCTGCAGGATGAGCCAACGATAGAGTTTCTAAATAAGTTAGGTTTTGATGTGGGAGTGCCCGGAAACCATGAATTTGATGAAGGGGTCGACGAAATGCTTCGCCTCATTTATGGGGGGACGCATCCAAAAACCGGCTATTTTCGTGGTGCGGATTTTCCATACGTAAGCGCGAATGTAATAGATAAAAAGACAGGCAAACCGATTCTTCCGCCTTATGTTATTAAAAAAGTGAAAGGAATACCGATTGGTTTTATCGGAGTAACTTTATCCGACACGCCAAGCATCGTCATTCCAAGCGGTGTGGCTGGGGTTGCATTCACGGATGAAGCGGAGGCGATTAACGAGGCGGTGAAACAACTAAAACGGCGGGGGGTGCGCGCAATCGTTGTCCTTGCGCATAATCCAGGGGTTTCTAATAAAGATGGTTCCAACGCGAGTGGAGAAATTGTAGACATCGCGAAAACAGTGGATGATGAAGTCGATGTTATTTTTGCTGGTCATAATCATGCGTATTTAAACGCCGAAGTGGACGGCAAACTGCTTGTTCAATCATATTCTTATGGAACTGCTTTTTCTGATGTGGATTTAACAATTGATCGGCGGACAAAAGACGTTGTTGCGAAAAAAGCAGAAATTGTGACTACCTATCAAGATAGCATCAAACCTGATCCGAAGATTACGAAATTCATTGACAAGTATGAAGCAAAGGTATCTCCAATTATTAACCAAGTCATCGGTACGGCAAAAACGACGATTAGCGCTGAGCAAAATGCAAGTGGGGAATCAGCGTTAGGAAATTTGATTGCGGATGCGCAGCGGACAGCGATGAAAACAGACTTCGCCTTTATGAATCCTGGCGGCATTCGAGCCAATATTGAACAAGGAGAAGTGACATGGGGAGAGCTGTATAACGTACAGCCATTTAGCAATCAGCTCGTAAAAATGACGCTCACGGGCGAGCAAATCCGTAAGCTATTGAACCAACAATGGCAGTCGAATCAAACACGCATGCTGCAAATTTCCGGTCTCACATATACTTGGGATGCAAGCAAACCAACAGACAAAGTCGTCGATATTTATTTGCCAAACGGCGCAAAACTCGATCCAAATGCAGAATACACCGTTACAGCAAACAGCTTCCTAGCTGATGGAGGAGATAACTTTACGGTATTTACGGAAGGGAAAAGCCGCGAAGTAGGACCAGTCGATTTAGAGGCGCTCATCCATTATATTCAACAGCTTCCTCAGCCATTTGATGCCCAAATCGAAGGCCGCATTCAACAGCTTCGCTAAATATGAAAAAGCTGGTTCCAAAACGCCGTTGGAACCAGCTTTTATATTACGCTTTTTGCTCGAACAGCTTAATAATTTCAATAATGACGTTTGTTGCTTTGATCATGTTGTCGATGGAAATGTATTCATAGCGGCCGTGGAAGTTTTCGCCGCCCGTGAAAATGTTTGGCGTCGGCAGCCCCATGTACGAAAGCTGCGACCCGTCCGTGCCGCCGCGGATCGGCGAAATTTTCGGTTCAATATTTAAGTTTTTCATCGCTTCATAGGCGATATCGACAACTTCGCGGACCGGTTCGATTTTTTCTCTCATGTTATAATATTGGTCTTTTATTTCGATCGCGATTCGCTCTTTTCCGTATTTTTCTTGCAGTTTTGCCGCGATTTCCCGCATTTTTGTTTTGCGCGCTTCAAATTGTTCGCGGTCAAAGTCGCGGATAATGTAATGAAGCGCTGTTTCTTCGACATTTCCTTGGAAGGAAAGCAAATGATAAAATCCTTCGTAGCCTTCCGTATGTTCCGGCGCTTCGTTGGCAGGAAGCTGTGCGTGAAATTCCATCGCGATTTTCATCGAGTTAATCATTTTGCCTTTGGCGGTGCCTGGATGAACATTTTTTCCTTTAAATTTGATTTTTGCCTCCGCGGCGTTAAAGCTTTCATACTCTAATTCGCCAAGCGGACCGCCATCGACTGTGTACGCATATTTAGCACCGAACTTAGCGACGTCAAACTTATGCGGCCCTCTGCCGATTTCTTCATCCGGTGTAAACGCGACGCGCACTTTTCCGTGTTTAATTTCCGGATGTTGGATTAAGTAGGCCATCGCCGTCATAATTTCCGCGATTCCCGCTTTATTGTCCGCGCCAAGCAGCGTCGTGCCGTCGGTGGTGATTAATGTATGGCCTTTGTAGTTTGCAAGTTCCGGAAAATCTTTCGGCGAAAGCACAATATGTAGCGCCTCATTTAATATGATATCATTGCCATCGTAGTTTTCGACAATTTGCGGTTTTACATTGGCGCCGGTAAATTCGGGAGCCGTATCCATATGGGCTAAAAAGCCAATGGTTGGCACATCTTTATCGGTATTTGCGGGCAATGTTGCCATGATATAGCCGTTTTCGTCTATTGTTACTTCTTCCATGCCGATTGCTTTTAATTCTTCTACCAGCATTCTCGCTAGCGTCCATTGACCCGGAGTGGAGGGACAAGTATCACTGTTCGGGTCAGACTGGGTGTCAACTTGAACATACTTCGTAAAACGTTCAATGATTTCGTTTTTCATGATAGTCAGCTCCTTATTATTTACTATCTTTTTCCTTCTTTATTTTATCATAAAAATGAAAAATCATGTTGGTGTGAGAAAAAAGAGCATTCATATGCACTGCATTGATGATAGACATAACGCATAAAGAAATTATATAATAATATTAAAAAAATATAATACGATTCATCTTCGGGGCAGGGTGAAATTCCCGACCGGCGGTGATGAAGCAATTTGCTTCTCAGCCCGCGAGCCGCATAGGCACGATCCGGTGCAATTCCGGAGCCGACAGTATAGTCTGGATGGGAGAAGATGAAGGTTTGCCGGCGTTCGAATGTTGCGCGATCGAACGTCTATTTGAGCATACCCTTTTTCTCCCTTAAGTGTGAACACTTAAGGGTTTTTTATTTGACGCTCAAAGTTGGCAGCCTTCTTCTTGTGAGGATGAATCACGAGAAGGAGAGGAGAATCGACATGAGAAAAATGAATATCCGCGCGCTTGTCTTAATTGGAGTGTTTAGCGCCATCTCGTATTTACTGATGCTGTTAAACTTTCCGCTTCCGCCATTTCCAAACTTTCTATTGGTGGATTTCAGCGACATTCCTGCATTGATCGCCGCGATTCTGTACGGACCGCTGGCGGGAGTGTCCGTTGAATTGCTGAAAAATGTGTTGAATTATTTCATGGTCGGCAGTCCTACCGGCGTTCCGGTCGGTCATATCGCCAACTTTATGGCCGGGATTACGTTTATTTTGCCGACATATTACGTATATCATAAAACAAAATCAAAAAAAGGAATGCTGGCTGGTTTAGTCATTGGCACCGCCGTTATGGCGCTGATGATGAGCGTATTGAACTACTACGTGTTTCTGCCGGCGTATACGATCTTTCTAGGAGCCCCGGCGATGAGCGCGCCGGAAACAAGGGCATTGGTTGTTTCGGCTATCTTGCCGTTTAACGCAGTAAAAGGCGCGATGATCACGATTGTATTTATGCTCTTGTTTGTCCGTTTGCACCAGTGGATGCAAAAACAAGCGGCAACGCATCATGCATAGTGCATATATGCAGCGAGGCTGTCTCAAAAGGCCGTTGAATCGACCTCTTGAGGCAGCCTCTTATTAAATAACCATGCTAAAGTTATTTTTTTCTGCTTCTTAATATTCGCAAATATCAGGAAAGGGAAAAATTAGAATTTTTCGACTTATTATCCCAATTATCTGAATTTTCAACCAAAGGAATGCAAGAACCACCTTTAAACAGCCATATACACATTAAATAGGTTTTCTAATGAAAATATGTGCTAAATGCAAAAAAAATAAAAAACCTCGAATGATGCCAAGACAATAATAAAAAAACTGGATAGAGCGTATAAAAAGGACAATGTAAAGGTTGAGAATGGGCAACATGGCAGTAAAAGAAAATCGTTGTGTGCCCGTTTCTTCCGTGTATGAAGAGTGCAAAAAATAAAAAGAGGTTGTCTTAGAAAAGACTCTCTCTCAGCTTGTCGACTTTGTCGGCAAGCTGAGAGGAACTCTAAAAAAGAAACTCTCGTTTTTTAGGAGTGAATACAATGAACTTTTCAAAAAAGTTTTACATATCGTTTGGATCGGCAAAGCGCTCTTCCTTAAACGGATTGGCGGTCATCGAGAAGCCGCGTTGTTCCCAATATCCCGGCTCGTCTTTTTTCATGAACTGGATTCCAGATGCCCATTTCGTTCCTTTCCATAAATAAAACGATGCAGGTGGAATAAAGCGGAGCGGATAGCCATGTTTTGGGGAAATATCCTGCCAGTCATGACGTTTGTCTTTCCAGCGGTACACAAATAGCGCGTCATCGCCCATCAGCGCCTCGAGCGGCAAGTTCGCCGAATAGCCGAAGCGGTCTCCTTTTAAGTAGCCGTAAATTTTCACGTATTTCACATCTGGGGCCAGTTCAACAAAGCGCAAAAACTCGCGAAAGGCAATCCCTTCAAATGTCGTATCAAACTTCGACCATGTCGTCACACAATGCATATCGATCGTCGAGATTGTTTTTGGCAGTTCCATTACTTGCTGATAGGAAAGAGAGACTTCTTCTTTTACATCCCCAAATAAGCGGAATTCCCATGTTGATTCATCAAATTGATAAACATCCCCATCATGAAGAATCGGCCATTTTTCCGTTTCAAATTGGCCTGGCGGCAGCTGTTTTGTCAATGGCGCGCCCCCTTTCTATGTATGAATTTATATAAAATGATACGGCGAGAAAGTGGTGTACGCAACTATATTGGCAGGAAATAATCGGATAGAGAAAAGGGCCGGGCCCTACACAGATTCACGGATATTGCTAAAAGAGTTAGGAATACATGCAGAAAAAGATGTTTTTTCATCAAGGGTTTTTACGATTCAAAGGGATCCGCCGTCAGTGTTCAGTACGAAACTGATTGGATACTCCGATCTAAACTTCTTCAGGCAGGATTTAATTTAGCTGCCACGAGGTTTCAACGTCTTCGGTAAAAAAATTTACAACCGGTAAAGGTAATGCAAAAAAGATAAATGGTTCTCTGGGGATTTGAGCACAGTGGCGAGCGATAACGTCTGTGATGCGTTTATGTTGGCGCAAATCGCCAGAGCTTTGAGTGGCAAGTGGAATGAATAAAGTTTCAAAAAGAAGCTTAAATAAATTCTCGTAAAACCAAAGGAGGCAGTTCTTTTTGAAGTTTTGGAATGGAGCTGCTCGTTTTCTTGGATGGTTCCATTCCGAAGTTAGAAACACAAGAGTAACTAAGTTACATTGGTGAGAAGGAAAAGTGGTTCGAGTATAGCGTTATATTTCGTTATTATGGTTATTTTTCCTTTTCAGGGGGATGAATCCTTTTATGTTCCGTTTCAGCAATGTACCTTGGTTTTTTTGCTACTGCCGCTAAAGAAATAATAAAGCTAATCCCTAAGATTGCTGATAATATCCATGCGAAAAGTTCAATTGATGTCATTATCTCATACCCTCCTTCTTTAGTGTTATGTAAAAGATATGACGACATGCTCGTCCATTTTCTTCCCCGTTATATTTAGATACAACCCCAAGAATAGACGAGTAGATAAATAAAGAAACAAAATAGCGTTCAAATCATGTGAGCATTAAAATCCTAAAAAAGATAAAAAGCATGGGTGATTAAACAAACAAACTGTAGTAAATTTTCATTAATATATTGTATGGCGAGATAAACGATTTCCGTGTTCATTTACCTATTTGATGTTCATTAAAACAAGGTCTTTTCTGATGAACTCATCATAAAGGGGGTGTGATATATGGATTTAAATATCAACGTAGAAGACTTGTTACAAAAATTGGAACAACAATATAAAGAGCATGAAACTACTAGTAGAGAAATTGAAGATTTACTAGACGAACAACTAGGATTACTTAAAAGCATGCTAGAAAAATTAAAGCCTATTTATAGTTGGTATTTTAAAAAAGGCTTGTTTTTACACATCCAACTATAAAAATTCGTTCTCCACTCGGTCCTATATTAGGATATGATCGGAAAGAAAATGAAGTTATTGTGTTTAATATCCAGAAGAATCATCCAGAGAAAGTATATTTACACGACAACAAAGTGCGAAAGTTTTATAGTTTATACGAGCTTGTTAGAGACGGGTTTTTTAGTGATGCTGTAAATGGGCTTCAATACCTTGGGAAGATGTTGAAAAATTATGTGAACGAGAACAATGAATATATAAAAGAGCTGAAAGCACAAATTGAGGAAATAAATTTAATGAACAAATGAATATAAAAAATGACAGAATATTTTTGTTTAGACGTGTTATGATGGTATCGTGGAAATGTTGAGACAGAATGTCACTCCGGTCGGGGTGGCGTTTTTTATTTTAAATGCTCGATTATTAAAGAGTGTCGTTGATTTTCTTATTTCAATGAAAGGGCGGTTTAGTTGAAACATTATTCATACCAAGCCTTTTAAACTATTATAATTATATTAAAAAATTTATCAAGAGAGATTTAATTGATCAATTAATGAACCATACGATTATGAAGCCTATAACGAAATGAGAATCAGTGAATTAAAGTTTTATCGTATTCGTGAGAAGGTGTTTTATGAGAATTGAAGTGTACAAGGAAGAGCCGCCGGTGTAGTTTGTGGAATAAAAAGTAATAGGTAGTGCTAAAAAATAATTCATTTCATTAATCAGAAGTTATTAATAGGCATTTAGAGTCGAAAAGATAATAATACAAGCCGATTTTTCCTCCGTTGAGGAAAAATCGGCTTTTTCCATTTCTCTTATCGTCTGACTCCGATATTGATAAATTAGCTGGGAACATGAAGTGTAATCAAACGGCCAAGTTGCTTGTTATGTCCGTTTCCGAACTATTGACGAAATTCCAATTAAGGCTAAATAAACAACATAACTGATCACTTGTAAACTTGTTGGCTTATCGGTGTAGCCTACTAATGCGTGCAACAGGTGCCCCACAGCACTGTCGCTGCTCAAGATTGAACTTGTATCCCATAAGGTTTCATTGCCGAATGGCAGCCAACCGAGTTGCTGAAATTCCCCGATTCCGCTTACTAAAAATCCCGCAGCAAATATGACAAGCAAAAAAGTGGAGAGATTGAAAAAGTATTCTACATTGATCTTTTTCCCAAGTACATAGATTTCCTGATATAATCCCTAATACACCGAGTACTATATTTAGGACCGGATTGGTTATCGATGTTAACGGAATCATAAACACGACCATCTCAAGCTCTTCTAGGAACACTGCCAAAAAGGTAAAACCTACAATAGCAAATGGCATCGGAAAAGCAATTATCGAGGATTTGCTTGAGCAGCTTAAGCACGTTTCTTGCGTGCATTTAATTGCTACTACTGGAAAAGAGAAGTTTTATCAAAAAGCAGGGTTGAAAAAACTGAAAACCGCTATGGCGCGATATCGAAATCGTGATTTGGCGCGGGAATATTTGGAGGAGGATAGATAAGATGAACGTAAGGCATGCGACGGTAGACGATGCAGAAGAGTTGGCACACCTCATCTTGCAAGTAGAAAAAGAAGCAGAATTTATGCTGTTTGAGGCAGGGGAACGAACGCTCACTCCAGATCTGCAGAGAAGCCAAATCGAAGCGATGCAGAATGAGGAAAACTCCACGATACTGGTGGCAGAGGCGGACGGAAAGCTAGTTGGGTATTTAGTCGCAAGAGGAGGGCGTGCGAGACGAAATAAGCATACGGTATATATCGTCATTGGCATGCTGGCTTCGTATAGAGGAAAAGGAATCGGTACGATGCTGTTTGCGAATTGGAGCGTTGGGCTCGCACGAAAGGCATTCATCGGTTGGAATTAACGGTAGTCGTCAACAATCAACGCGCGGTATCGTTATATCGCAAAATGGGGTTTGAACGGGAGGGAATCAAACGGCATTCTCTTCTTATTCATGGACAGTACATCGATGAATATTATATGGCAAAACTATTATAGTGATCGGAGGAAACAAAATGGAACTTGTTCATTTTATAGAGCAAAGCCATTTTCACGAACAAGCAGAAAAAACCTTTTTGGAACAGAAGGAAAAAATTTTGCGTCTGTTGCCGGAAGCGGATATTCAGCACGTTGGAAGCACGGCGATTCCCAATAGCCTCACCAAAGGGGATCTTGATATTCAAGTGCGGGTTCCTGCGGAAATATTTACTGTTGCTGTAGAGAAACTGTCCGCTTTATATGCAATCAATGAGGGAAGCGTGCAAACGGACTATTTCCGCGCATTTCAAGATGATACGACCGATCCGCCATTAGGTGTCCAACTAACCGTTATCGGTTCTGAATTAGACATCTTTTGGAAATTCCGTGAAGTGTTGTTGGCGAATGACACATACAGAGCGGAATATGACGAATTGAAAAAGGCATACGAAGGAAAAAGTATGGAAGCGTACCGGGAAGCGAAACAACGGTTTTTCGCGCGCCTGATGGAAACGCCGGAATTTCAGCGGTTGTAAGGACGATAGGAAAATGGAGCGTTGCTGTGCGAATGAAACTTTTTCCACTCCTCTTTCGTCTACTGCTATTTGGAGAGGAGAGGGACATTTTGGGGAGATTGTTGTTATTTTTCGTTGTTGCATCGATTGGGATGGCATTGCGTTTTTTGGTTTTAGGAAAATTTGAATGGGGACAGCTGCTTATTGTCTCGGGATTTCTAGCAGGGGTGCTATTGATTTGGGGAATCGAACGCTGGCAGGCTTGGCGTGATGCCTCTTATGAAGGGGCGGAAGACGAAGATGTTTGGCATACGCATATGGCGGAACGATTTTGGACTGGAAAAAAGCGCTTGTTTAAGGGAACGAAAAAGATGGGGGAGTTTTGGCGCTTCTTTCCGCTTCCATGGCAGCGCATTGTCAATAGTATTTTGTCCGATCAAAATCAGTGGTATTTAAATTTGTCTTTTGCATTTGCGGACGGAACTTCGGTACAAATCATAGAGCAGCGGGAAAAACTGTTTCGTGTGAATGATACGTGGCATATTGTGCAAAATGGAGCGGTTGTCGCAGTGGCGCGTACGGATTATTCATGGAAAAACAAGTTGAAGCTGCGTGAGCGCATGATCGTAGAGATACAGGGAAAAACGCTGTTTTTTCAGTCGCCGGAAATGGTTTCCCGCACGGAAGTCTGGTTAGATGGAAAAATGATCGCCGAAGGGAAACGTTCGCGGCTGTTGCGCTGGCGTTATACGTTGGGTGAACGAAGGCTATAGAATGGAACGATTGCTTGTTGCGGCGTATGTGCTATTCAATTACGCGTATCACCAGTAAAAGTGGCGCCTCCCGCTGTTTACAGGAGGCGAATTTGTTATTGAACATATTTTCCATAATCCGGCATGGCGATTTGGTCAAACTCGCGCGCTAACTTCGCTAATCCTTCCCGCAGTTTTTCACCTGATACTGGCGCTCCATGTCCTGTAATAGCCGTTTCTGGCTGCAATGCCGCAGTTTTCTTACCGATTCGCGGGCGTCGTTCCAACAGTCGATAGTAGCGCGCACCTGATACTGGCGCTCCATGTCCTGTAAATCGGAACTCAGGTGCGGCACCGTGCCCTGCAGCAGCGGTGACATGACGCCTAATCGATCGGTTCATTGGAAAAACGCTGACATTCGCACCATTCGCTCACGACGGTTGGCTCGGAAGCTGCTTCTATAAGCATCTCGCTTCTGACATAAACAGAACGTTCAATGTTTCACAGTCATAATCGCCGACGTGTCAATGGCCGTGCGTAAGATGATCCTGCGACGCTGTTGCGCAAACCGCTTTTCGGTGACATCGATGATATCGTCCGCCGTTTTTGGCATTCCGGCATCCACAAGGACAAACTCTTTTTTGTCAGGATTGCCAACAAGGCAGATATTGACGATTTGAATCGTATGGCAATATAAATCCGGCAATACTTCTATGCTCACTCCGCTCGCGACCGATGTGGGAGGGATAAATTTAAATCTCGCCGTACGGAGTTCTTCTTGCATTCTTGACTGTTCCATCGAATGTCAATGATACTATTCCACTTCTTTTCGTTCACTATGCGGCAGGTGCGCTCAGCGAACGGCTGCTGAAGAGCTTTTTCGATGAATTAGCGGTGATGGCATCCGCTTTTGTTTTGATGTAAAAAAGATTCACCGAACATGGGACAATAGTAATATAAAGTAAATATGGTATTGACAAACTTTACGTTTCTGTATAGATTAAATAACATAATAATAAAATCTGAATGTTCCGCATTCGGTAGACTTTCAAACAGTCCGTTTAGAGCGGAGTGGTTGAAAGTAAACCGAAGAACAGTAATACGTGCATTTGGTAGATCTTCAAAAAGCCTTCATAGGCTCGTTGAAGATAAACCGGCTATGTGTACTCGATGCCATTCGTGTACCCTTTTGATGGAAAAGGGAAAACACGGTGGATAGAGGACGACATAGCCGGTTTTTTTGTTGCGGAAAAGAGAGAGGGGGATTCGGTTGGTTTGGTTCATCTTGTTATTCGCAACGGTTGGAATGGCTCTCATCAGTTCTTTATTGCTTCTAGATCGGCGCATGCCGCTATATTATGTGCAGGTGCATGTGGGAGTGATGGTGTTGCCGATTGCTGCGGCGTTAGCGGGGCTGATTTTCGCTGATCATCATGCCGCGGCCGGATTATGGCGTTCTGATATTCTCGCCTGGTTTATGGCGCTGTTTATTTTGACGCTCGGCTGGATGATAGCGCGTTTTTGCCTCCGTTATTTGCATGGCGACCGTGCGTATCGTAAGTATTTTTCCCTGCTTACTTTTACGGTCAGTACCGCGGCGCTGACTTGGATGAACAATGATATTCGTTTGCTTGTTCTCTTTTGGGGCTTGCCGCTATTGGGGCTTGCGCAGCTGACACGATTAAAAAGGGAATGGCGTCCGGCACGAACAGCGGCGGTGCGTATGGCTATGGTATTTTCACTAAGCTGGCTTGCTTTGTTTGCTGCTGGTTTGTGGTTATGGAGTGCAACCGGACATTGGCAGCTGTCGCTTGCCTTGTCCTCAGAAAGCATCCGCCATCTCGAATGGTGGGAAAAAACAGGGGTGAATGTGCTGCTTATATTGGCAGCGATCATTCCAGCCGGACAATGGCCATTTCAGCGCTGGCTGTTAGAGTCGGCGGTTACACCAACCCCGATTTCAGCGGTAATGCATGCTGGTTTGATCAATGCGGGCGGTCTTTTGTTGACAAGATTTTCTCCATTGTTTAGCGGTGATATATCGCAAATGTTGTTGCTGGTTCTCGCCTCCATTTCGGTGCTCATCGGCACAGGAATTAGTTTTGTTCAAGTCGACTATAAACGGCAATTAGTTGCCTCCACGATGGCGCAAATGGGATTGATGCTCATTCAATGCGCGTTAGGCGCTTATGTTGCGGCAGTCATTCATTTAGTGTTGCACGGTTTGTTTAAAGCGACATTATTTTTACAATCTGGTTCGGTCGTGCCGAATCCGAATAAAACCATCCATCGATCACGAAACTTGTCCAAAACATGGCTATTTGCCGGAGCGGCAGCTGGTCTTGCCGTAGGAGTAATGTTTTGGCTTACGTCACCAGAAGAAAACGCAAAATTGTTAAGCGCCCTTATTCTTGGATGGTCGCTTGCGTTTGTCTGGGGGAGGATCGCCGTTTTCGAAAATGGACGAACGATCGGATTAATCGTATTGGCAGGATTAGCCTTAGCATCTGGAGCGGTGCACGTTAGTTTCATGAAGCTATTGCATACGTCGGTGCCGTTATTTAGGACATCTATCATCACAGAAATGGCAGCTGTCTTTATCTTAATCACTGGCGGATTGGCAGGCATATGGTTTTCCACACATCGTTCATCAGATTCATTTGTGCGATTGTATATGTGGCTCGTCCATATTGGCGAACCGCGTTCCGAGTCGGTGGAAAGCCATCCGCATTATCTTGCAGATTATTTAAAAAAGGAGAGGATTTAGGGGATGAATACGACAACCGTATTACTCGAACGTCCTAATGTGCATGAGCGACGGAGAGAAAATGTCGCAACAGATATAAATGTAAACGCGCTTGTCAAAAACGCCAGCAAGGCAATTGCCCCGCTTTGGACGATTGCCACGTTTGTCGCGCGTCATCCATGGATGGGGCTAGAACACTTTTCGTTTGAGCAAGTTGCGCATCGCTTAAAATTATTGCGAGATATTGATCTTTACCCAAGCATGTCCATGTTTCGCGCGGCTCAACGGAAAGGGGAACTGAATCCGAAGTTTTTGGAAATGCGGCTTCAGCGCTGGCTTGATGAGCAGCCGCTGACGATGCCGCGTGAGGAAGCGGAACGTTTTTGCCGCGCTGCGCTTTTACACGAAGAAATTCCTAACGAGCTGTTAATGTCTTCATCATTAAAAAGTTTGGCGGCAAAAATGAAAGACATGCGATTCCGATACGACTTCAAACGTTTACTAATCCGACCGCTAAGCCTTCTCCTTGAAGAGCAAGGAGAAGAGAAATGGGCGCGTATGCTTGACCATCAAATGATCAAATGGTGCAAATTATTTTTAGATGAATCGCAAGCTTCATGGACAATGCCATATCGAGAAAAAGGATTTTATTACGCATGGCGGAAGCTTGTGATCAACGATCCATCATTACGCAAACAGCAGCGCGAGAGATTGCAAGATTTGCCGCATGATGCCGAAGAAGCATTGCGACAAGCGTTGATGTTGCTCGGCATACCGCATGGCGCGATGAAAGACTATTTGGAAGCGCATCTTCTTTCCTTGCCTGGTTGGGCAGGAATGCTGCTGTGGCGTTCGCAGCAGTCCGGCCAAGCGCATTTGCTGCTTATTGATTATTTAGCAATTCGTCTTTCGCTTGAGTGGGCATTGATCGCTCCGTATTTGCCATTTGCGAAACAAAAAGATGACAACGAAACGTTTCTCCTTCCGCTTCTAGCCGCATGGATGCATTGGGGAGGGTTGACGCCAAAAGAGTGGCTGCAATTGCCACAGGCTGAGCAGAAAGCACGTTTATCGTTTGCTTATCGTTTCGACAAAATCGTTCGCGGCAAGCTTTGGCTCGAGGCATGGGAAGATACGCAAGAGGTGCGGCTAAAGGAGATGATTACATCCCATTCCCAAGAAAATGAGCCAAAACAAGCAGCCGCGCAGCTTATCTTTTGTATGGATATTCGTTCTGAGCCTTTCCGTCGTCATTTAGAGCAGGCAGGACCATTTGAAACATACGGGTGCGCTGGTTTTTTCGGTCTTCCCATCAAAACGCGTGAACTAGACAGCAGCCATGCACACGCTTCTTGCCCGGTGATTGTAGAGCCGCGGCATGAAGTTCAAGAATTTACATCGGCAGAGAATGTAAAAAAATATCGCAGGCGGCGGAACGCGCTGCTTTCGGTCAGCCACACGTTTAAGAAAATGAAGCGGCATTTGTTTGCGAGTTTGTTGCTTCCAGAGGTAAGTGGACCTTTGCTCGGTTTGCATACGCTTGCCCGAAGTATAGCGCCAAGCGGAGCGGGACGCGTATTTCACCAGTTTCAAGACAATTGGGCGCAAAAGCCGGCAACAGAACTTTCGCTCAATCGGGAATCTTCTTTGGAAACAACAGAAACAACGGATCTTCCAGTGGGTTTTTCTACCGAGGAAAAAGTACGATACGTATATCAACTATTCAAAGGAATGGGGCTCACAAGTCGATTTGCGCCGCTTGTTGTTGTCTGTGGCCATGAAAGCACAACAACGAACAATCCTTACGCCTCTTCGCTTGATTGCGGTGCGTGCGGCGGGGCAGCCGGAGGATTCAATGCTCGTGTGTTTGCCGCGCTATGTAACCTGAAAGAGGTGCGGGAAGGCCTTGCAAAGGAAGGAATCGTTATTCCAGAAGACACTGTTTTTGTTGCTGCCGAGCATATGACAACGGTCGATGAACTTTGCTGGCTTTATGTACCAACGCTTTCGGAAGCGGCTCAAAAAGCGTTTGATATGCTGCAAGAAAAGCTGGAAAAAGTAAGCCGCAATGCGAATAACGAGCGATTGTCGAAGCTGCCGGGCTTAGAGGGCAAGAAGAAAGAACCGCTTGCCGAAGCACATCGCCGTGCGGAAGACTGGAGCGAAATCCGTCCGGAATGGGGGCTTGCCGGCAACGCGGTGTTGATCATTGGCCGCCGCGAGTTAACAAAGCATTGTAATTTAGAAGGGAGAGTATTTCTCCATAGCTATGACTGGCGCAAAGATCCATCCGGCGAGGCGCTCGCCAACATCATCACCGGGCCGGTGACAGTGGCGCAATGGATTAATTTGCAATATTACGCATCGACTGTCGCCCCGCATTATTACGGAAGCGGAAACAAAACGACGCAAACGGTCACGGCTGGGATCGGCGTCATGCAAGGAAACGCAAGCGATTTGCTCGCCGGGCTTCCGTGGCAGTCGGTCATGGCGTCTGACGAAGAAATATTCCATTCTCCGCTTCGGTTGCTCGTCATTATCGAAGCACCACAGCAAAATATCGAGCGTTTGTTCGAAGACGATCCTTATTTCCGCAGAAAAGTGAAAAAACGGCTGGCTTCGCCTTGTTTCTATCGACCCGGACAGTGGTGAGTGGAAAGCTTGGAGATGATGGATTTGTTGATGAAGGCACTGACTTTGCAAAAAAGTCGGTGCTTTTTTATATAAATAGGTGCGTTTTTCTTATTGAAACAGAAGACAAATATTGATTCATAAAAAGACAGTCTAAAAGGAAAATTAACAAAAAAGACATCTTGGGAGGAAATCTATAAAAAGCGGGGAAATGTTTTATTGGTCAATGGGAGGGGCGCTTTCACGGAGAATAGGAGCGCTCGACACAACGTTGTGAAAGTGATATCATGATGTAAAAACTTAAAGGAGGCTGCAAGCTTATGAGCATTCTTAAAAAAGGACTGGCGTTTGGACTCGGATTGGCGTTAGCGAGCAAGGAGCAAGTGGAAAAATTAATTGATGAGTTGGTGAAAAAAGGAGAATTGTCGCTTGAAGAATCGAAGGATATTATTGAACAGTGGAAGCAGCAAACAGACGAAAGAAAAGCAGAATTGCAGCGCATCGTGCGCGAACAGATCAAACAAGTGATCGATAAATTCGATTTGGTGACGAAAGACGAACTGCAACAATTAGAACAACGAATCCGCCGCTTAGAAGAAAAATTAGAAGAAAAAGAAGATTAGTAATCGAACAGGGGTCCCACGGGGGCCCATGTCCATTAAGGGGGCTGGACGGATTGATTGGAAAAAGAATGCGCCATATAAGCCGTTATCGCGATATCGCTGTTGCATTGCTCCGCCATGGCTTTGAAATGGTGGTTGAGGAAATCGGCTTTTCCCAGTTTCTTTCCCTTCCGCAACGGCTGCGTGTAGGCAAAAAGAAGGATGAAAAAACGATTGGCGAGCGCATCCGCCTTGTGCTCGAGGAACTAGGCCCGACCTTCGTGAAATTAGGTCAGCTGGCTAGCACGCGCCCCGATTTAATTCCAGAACACATTATTCGTGAACTGGAAAAATTGCAAGATCAAGTCCCGCCTTTTTCGTTTGCCGATGTTCGCCGCATTATCGAGGAGGAGTTGGGGGAAGAGCTGGACCATATTTTTCGTTCTTTTGAGGAAGTTCCGCTTGCCGCTGCCTCGATCGGGCAAGTTCATCGAGCGGTCCTTCATTCCGGTGAAAGGGTAGCGGTGAAAATTCAGCGGCCGCATATCGCATCGGTCATAGAAACAGATTTGGAAATTCTTCAAGATTTGACCGCTCTTGCGGAACGCCGCTTGGAGTGGGCGGAGCAATATCAGATACGTGATATATTGGACGAGCTATCGAAATCGCTTCGTCTAGAGCTCGATTACACCATAGAGGCGCGCAATGCCGAGAAATTTTCCAAACAGTTTCAAAGCGATCCAACTATTTATGTGCCAAAAGTGTTTTGGGACTATTCAACAAAAAAAGTACTGACGATGGAATATGTAGAAGGTATCAAACTCGGGGAACTTGAGCGGCTGAAACAACACGGCTATAACTTAAAAATTCTAGCGGAGCGGCTGGCGAAGGGAATGTTCCAGCAAATTTTTATGGAAGGCTTTTTTCATGGAGATCCCCATCCGGGAAATGTGTTAGCTTTGTCGGGAGACGTGATTGCGTTCATTGATTTCGGCATGGTAGGGAGAATCACTCCAGAAATGAAATATCATTTATCTTCCTTAATTATCGCTTTGATGCGCCAAAGCACCGATGGAGTCATGAAAACGATCGGAGATATGGGCTTGGTGCCGGATGAGGTAAATGTAAGCCAGCTGCGTGAAGATATCGAGCAATTGAGAGAAAAATATTATCATATTCCGTTGAGCAAAGTCAGTCTCGGCGAGGCGGTTCAGGATTTGCTTCATGTTGCATTTCGCCACTCGATCCGCATCCCAAGCGATTTAACGTTGTTAGGGAAGGCGCTATTGACGGTGGAAGGGATCGTGGAAAAATTGGATCCCGACTTTAGTATTATCGACTTTGCCGAACCGTTTGGCCGCCAGCTGCTAAAGGAGCGGATGCGGCCGAAAAACGTAGCAGAAATGGCATGGAAACGCTTTTCCGATTATGGGGAACTGCTTGTGGATTTGCCGAAAAATATAAAAGAATTAACGAGACTGATGAATCAAGGGAAAGTACGCCTGGAGATCGGCATCCCTGACCTGGATTTTCTATTGAGAAAATTAGACCAAATCAGTAATCGTTTATCGTTTAGCATTGTTTTGCTTTCCTTCAGCATCATTATGGTTGGCATTATTATCGGCTCGTCGATGGGAAGACAATCGACATTATTGTGGAAAATTCCGGCGATCGAGATTGGCTTTTGCGTCGCTACCTTAATGTTTTGCTGGCTTTTATATTCGATTTTTAGATCGGGAAGATTTTAAAAGGATATTTCCTTCTTTTTTCTTTTGGTACCAGTACTATATGTTTCGCTTTCAAATGTGATTATGTACTTGCCCCCTGTCAATCATCTATTTATGGATAACTGTTCCATCAATGATGCCAACTTCTGCTTTTTATAGCGATTTTTAATATATGTATAAGATCTTTTACGAATTTCGTCGTAATTTTGTAACACATTTGTCAAACTGTCAAAGAATTTATGATCGTTTTTTTGTTATAGTATTGGTAAGTTTCTCGTTCAATAGATTTGTTTTTGTCACTTCGGAAAGTAGCCAGTTTTTTGTACAGTTTTTATGTTACTCATGTTAATAATGTTTAATTTTGTGAATTTATGAACATGATATCACCTCAGATCATGCTCTAATGAATTCTTAAGGGAGGAATGCGATGGGGTAAGTGCTAGTTATGTGAAGTTTTGAACATATAGTTAGTTATGTGAAATTATGAACATAACATCGCCTCAGGCCAATTCCGAGGAAATACTTAACTTAAAGGAGGAACTACGATGGATCCAGTAATGTTGGCAAGGATACAATTTGCTTTGACTACAATCTACCACTTTTTCTTCGTGCCGCTTACCATTGGTCTAGCATTTATTATCGCTTTGATGCAAACATTATACGTAGTGAAGAAAAATGAGATTTATAAAAAAATGGCGAAATTTTGGGGACATTTGTTCCTGATTAATTTTGCCGTAGGGGTTGTAACAGGAATTATTCAGGAATTCCAATTTGGGATGAACTGGTCGGATTATTCTAGATTTGTCGGTGACGTCTTCGGGGCCCCCCTAGCCATTGAAGCATTGCTTGCCTTCTTTATGGAATCTACCTTTATTGGCCTTTGGATTTTTGGATGGGATCGTTTGCCTAAAAAAGTGCACTTGGCAAGCATTTGGCTTGTATCTATTGGGTCTATGCTTTCCGGTTTTTGGATTTTAACGGCAAACTCCTTCATGCAAGTGCCTGTTGGTTATGAAATTAGAAATGGCAGGGCGGAAATGGTTGATTTTCTTGCGCTTATAACGAATGGACAATTATGGGTGGAGTTTCCTCATGTCATCACAGGTGCATTGTGTACTGGAGCATTCTTCATTGCTGGTGTAAGTGCCTATAATCTATTAAAAAAGAAACATGTTGATTTTTACAAAAAATCCATGAATATCGCCTTAATCATTGGTTTCATCGGCAGTTTGGGGACTGCTTTCACCGGACATGCCCAAGCGCAATATCTTGTAAAAACACAGCCAATGAAGATGGCAGCTGCAGAGGGGATTTGGGAAGATACGCCTGATCCTGCGCCATGGTCAGTATTTGCCTTGATTGATACAGAAAAACAAGAAAATAAGTTTGAACTAAACATTCCTTATGCATTAAGCTATTTATCTTATTCTAAATTTGAAGGCAGCTTAAAAGGAATGAAAACTCTCCAAGCTGAATATGCGGAAAAATACGATCCAATCGTTGGTGAAGGTACAAATTATATTCCTCCAGTCAAGACGACGTATTGGAGCTTCCGTTTAATGGTTGGCCTTGGTACAGCGATGATATTGTTATCGATGATTGGTCTGTATCTGTGGAAAAAGGGACGAATTGAGCAAAGCAGTATGTTCTTGAAAATCCTAGTTCCTGCTATTTCATTTCCGTTTTTGGCAAACACTTTCGGATGGATCATGACCGAAGTGGGTCGTCAGCCATGGACGGTATTTGGATTGATGACGACAGCTGACGCTGTATCACCAAATGTTTCTGCAGGGACCGTTTTATTTTCCATCATTATGTACACACTGATATTCACGATTCTTGCAGGCGTGATGGTTTATTTGATGGTTCGCGAAATTAAACGAGGACCGATAGAACATCAAGATGCAAATTCAACGGTATCCATAGATCCATTCAGTAAGGCAGGTGTTTAAGATGGAATTGAGTGAAATTTGGTTTGTCTTAATCTCTGTACTCTTTATCGGCTTTTTCTTTCTTGAAGGTTTTGATTTTGGCGTAGGAATGTCGACTCGCTTCCTTGCCCGTGATCAAAAAGAGAGGACTATCATGGTGAATACAATCGGTCCTTTCTGGGACGCGAATGAAGTATGGCTAATCACTGGAGCGGGCGCCATTTTTGCCGCATTTCCGCACTGGTATGCAACGATGTTCAGCGGCTATTACTTACTGATGCTGGCAGTCTTGCTGAGCCTAATTGGACGCGGCGTTGCTTTTGAATATCGCCGCAAAGTTGAAGATGCGCGCTGGACGAATGTTTGGGACTGGGTGATCTTTTTCGGAAGCATGCTGCCGCCGTTCCTTCTAGGTGTTCTGTTTACAAGCATGCTTAAGGGTGTGCCGATCCATAAAGATATGAATATGGAAGCCGGGTTCTCGGATGTTATTAATATCTATTCCATTTGGGGCGGCTTAACGATTACATTATTGTGCTTATTGCATGGTTTGACTTTTCTATCTTTAAAAACAGAAGGAGAGATCAGACAGCGGTCGGCTGCATTGGCTAAAAAATTGGTGTTGGCCGTATTTGCATCACTTGTCGTCTTTGTAGGGCTTTCTTGGTCTATGACAGATATTTTCGAGGTGCGCCCTATCCTTGAGCTTATTATTGCCGTATTAATTGTTCTGGCTGTTGGTTTATCATACTTTTTCATTTCCAATAAACGTGAAGGAATGGCGTTCGCCATGACAGGGCTTGGAATCGTGTTAACGGTATCATCGATTTTCGTTGGACTGTTCCCAAGAGTAATGGTCAGCTCCTTGAACAAAGCCTTTAATTTAACGGTCTACAACGCATCCAGCGGGGCATATTCCCTAAAAATAATGACAATTGTAGCCGTAACGATTTTACCGTTTGTTTTAGGGTATACTATTTATAGCTATTACGTATTCCGCAAACGAGTATCTGACAAGGAGCATTTAACGTACTGATGGATAAGGCGTTGTTTTCTTACAAAGGAATTAAGCCGGTTTTAGCTGGGCTGGCGATATTAACGACTATTCAAGGTGCTATCATTATTATTCAGGCTTATTTTTTGGCAGACGCAATCTCCTCCCTTTTCGGGGGAGATTCGTTTGCCAATGTCTTTATAAAGTTGATTATTTTCTTTCTTGCGTTAGTTGTTCGCCAACTGCTTACCGTTTGGAAAAGAAATATAGCCTACCATTTTGCTGCCAGAACGAGTAAAGAGTTCCGGGAATCATTGTTGCAAAAACTGTTTCAACTTGGCCCTCGTTTTGTAAAAGAAGAAGGCTCCGGACAGACAGTCACCTTGGTTATGGAAGGGATTATGAAATTCCGACGATATTTGGAGCTTATTCTTCCGAAATTGATGAATTCGGCAATTATCCCTGCCATGATCTGCATCTTTATCTTTTTTGTCAATATCCGCTCTGCTGTCATTTTAGCCCTAGCCGTTCCGATACTTATTGCCTTTATGATTTTGCTTGGATTGGCGGCAAAAATAAAGGCTGATCGCCAATATGAGTCCTATCAAATGCTGTCCAATCATTTTGTCGATTCTTTGAGAGGATTGGAAACACTCAAATATTTGGGATTAAGCCGGCAGCACATCAATCAAATTATTTTAGTAAGCGAAAGATATCGACGGGCTACAATGGGAACTTTGCGTATTGCCTTTTTATCTTCGTTTGCATTGGATTTTTTTACAATGCTTTCCATAGCGACCGTCGCCGTTTTTCTTGGAATAGATTTAATCAACGGGAAGATGGAGCTGCATCCAGCATTGACTATTCTGATCCTGGCGCCGGAGTATTTCCTGCCAATCAGGGAGGTGGGGGCCGATTACCATGCGACGCTTGACGGCAAAGAAGCAGGCAAAAAGATTCAAGAAATCCTAGATAAAGAATCGTTGCAGCAAAAACAGGATCCAATCCCTCATTGGGAATCAACAAGTACATTTTCGGTTAAAGGAGTAAGTGTACATTTTCCTGAGAGCGGTCGTCCAGCTTTGCAAGATATCCAATTTTCTGTTTCAGGCTCAAAAAAAATTGGAATTATTGGAGCCAGCGGTGCAGGAAAGTCCACATTGATTGATATTTTAAGCGGATTTTTAACACCAACATCAGGTGAATTTCAGATAAACGGCAAGAAGCTAACGACTTTATCTCAGTTGAATTGGCAAAGTCAAATAACGTATATTCCCCAACACCCTTATATATTTCACGATACCATTTTAAACAATATTCGTTTTTATCATCCAGAGGCAACTGTAAAAGAAGTAGAGAAGGCCGCAGAGAGAGCGGGCCTTACTGAAGTGATTCGATCGCTTCCACAGGGACTTGAGACAATCATAGGGGAAGGTGGACGGAGCCTAAGCGGCGGACAAGAACAACGGATCGCCCTCGCACGCGCATTCTTAAGCAACCGTCCTATCATCATGCTTGATGAGCCAACTGCCCATCTTGATATTGAAACAGAATACGAATTAAAAGAGACGATGTTGCAATTGTTTAAAGGCAAGCTCGTATTTTTTGCCACCCATCGCTTGCATTGGATGCTGGATATGGATTTAATCATTGTTCTTGATCAAGGCAAAATAATGGAAATCGGAACACACGAACAGTTAATAAGACAGAAATCCACTTATTATCAGCTTGTTAAAACACAAATGGAGGTATAAGTAGTTTGTTAAAAAAGTAAAGATCTCCTGTTATTGGACATTGAGGAAGGAATGTACGCTCTCCATCTTTTCCATCATCTCCTGTCTTATGATAAAAAATATCTCCCCTTCATTATGTAGGAAATGAAGAAGATTTGGCGAATATATGTTCTAAAGAATCCAAACATAGGGGGATGGCAAGTGGATGAAAACGGTTCGGGTGATGAAAATCGTTTCCGATGATGAAACACAACTTCACTTATTAGACGAGTTGATGCGCGTCTTTTGTTCAGCGAAGCGATATGCGTTCAACCGTTTGCTGGAAGGAAGGAACGCCAAAGACATCATCAAGCACCTTCCGCGCCAATTTCAGCTCAACAAACGGTACGCCGAAGACGCGGTGATGCTGGCTCAATCGCTGATTTCTTCCCAACGTGAGTTGCTTCCAATAAGGCTGGAAGATGTGCGGGCGAAAATCGAAAAAACCGAAAAGAAAATCGATGAGTATCAACATGGAAGAAAAACACCGAAAAAAGTCGATCTTCCAACGTGTTTAGACGGATTACACCGACGATTAGAAAAACTGAAATCCAAAGAAGCCGAGCTAAAGCACCATCTCGACCAAGGAACGATTCCACGTGTGATTTTTGGCGGAAAACAAAACTTTTACAAACGCTTGAAAGGAAAAATCACGAACGAAGAATGGAAAGATTTACGATCGAATCAGTTGTATGCCAGAGGGGATAAAAGCAAAAAAGGAAATTTAAATATTCGCCTCGTGTATGACGACAACACGAATCAATGGTATGTAGAAATCGCCAACCCGCTGGAACAACAAAATGGGAAACACGCTCCCCGTT
This sequence comes from Geobacillus sp. CX412, assembly GCF_027942335.1. Classification (NCBI taxonomy): domain Bacteria; kingdom Bacillati; phylum Bacillota; class Bacilli; order Caryophanales; family Anoxybacillaceae; genus Geobacillus; species Geobacillus sp. CX412. Next base: position 1,760,195 of record NZ_CP103461.1, on the reverse strand, counting down.
TACGCTTTCCTGTGTCTGTTCCTGAAAAATATGAAGAGGAAATCATCGATCTCGTCATGGGAGAACAAGTCGGAGTGAATGCAAAAGGAAAGCCCATTATCGAATATCGACCATATACCGTTGAGATCAAACGCAAAAACGGGGAATATTACATTCATCTCATCTATGAAAAAGAGGTATATGGCAGGGAACTTGCCTATGATGAACCGATTCAAGCGGAACGAATCGCAGGAATTGACATCAACATTGACCGCATCGCCGTGAGCATCGTTTCGAAACAAGGAAACTTCATCAAATCAAAAGTGTTTTACTGCCATGAACTCGAATATGTGCGGGCGAATAAACGAAACAACATCGTTGGAGAAACCGTACGAGATGTGTATGACTGGCTGCTTCAAGAGAATGTGGGGGCAGTGGTCATCGAAAACATTCAACTAAGACAGCGGCACGATACGGACAAACGATTCAATCGCTTGACCCACCATTTCAAAAAGAAAAAGATGTCGGAAACGATCTTTCGCCGGGGACTAAGGCTTGGGTTTCGCGTCAAAAAGGTGAACCCTGCCTATACCAGCGTCATCGGACGATTCAAGTATATGAAAAAGTATGGGTTATCCGTCCATGAAAGTGCCGCTTTGGTGATTGGCAGACGAGGATTAGGGTATCGTGAACGATTGCCAAAAGAACTCATGCATACCATAAAAACGAAAGTGAAACGCCATTTGATTGCCATGTTAGGGTCGATGGAAGAATCCTACAAGCAATCGAAAAGCGGAATGAAACAATGCCAATATTTAATCATGATGTTACAAAAAATCGAAAATTTCAAACAAGAACATGAATGGTCGTTATGGAACATCTTGCACAAATTCTGCTGGATGAATCAGTACCAACTTCAACTAAAGGAGGTGTAGACCTGGTTGCTAAAATCGTTGTCGTGTACTGACCGATGGAAGGAATGGTGCACGACAGGCGCCGTCGCTAACCGCGATCCACGGGGTGTCTTTCACGGTCGGTGAATGACAAGGGAAATTCCCTTCCTGATGGAACTCAGGGGTTTCCTGAGCGGCAAGCGATGTTTCCTGGTTCCATCGCGATGTGTCGATTTTAATTTTAGTAACCAGGGCATCTGATGAAGAATTGGATCTACCCTTATTTGCGTCAATATCGCGGCTTGTTTGCGTTGGCTATTTTTCTTGGTTCGCTTACCATTCTCTTTGGCGGAGCATTGATGTTTACTTCGGGTTATTTAATTTCTAAAGCGGCGACACAACCTGAATCCATTTTAATGGTTTATGTGCCGATTGTCGGTGTCCGTGCATTCGGTATTGGCCGGGCTGTGCTTAGCTATGTGGAGAGACTGACGGGACACCAATTCATTTTGAAAATACTTTCTGAAATGCGCGTCCGTTTATATAAAATCATTGAGCCGCAGGCATTGTTTTTTCGTTCCCGCTTACGCACAGGCGACGTTCTTGGTGCACTCGCCGATGATATTGAACATTTGCAGGATTTTTACTTAAAAATACTGTTTCCTTCGATTGTTTCATTAGTCATTTACACAGTGGTTATTATTTGTGCAGGACTTTTTTCGATTCCATTCGCCATTCTTCTGGCTGTATTCATAGGGTTGTTGATTTTTGTCGGTCCAATTATTTCATACATTTATATGAAAACAAAAAATGAACAATGGAAAAGGGGAAGACACCAACTTTATCAACAGTTCACCGATACGATTTTCGGCATCAGCGACTGGATATTCAGCGGGAAATACAAGACTTATATTCGGCAATACGAAACACAAGAACAAAAACTGCTTGAACTTGAAACGAAGAAACGTTCGTTTGTGAATTGGCGGGACGTTCTGAATCAGATTGTGCTTGGCGCCATTGTCGTTACAGCCATCTATTGGGCCAATGAGCAAACGCTAAGAGGAGAATTCTCGCCCACAATAATTGCCGCTTGCGGTCTTGCAGCACTGTCTTTAGTAGAATCATTTTTACCGATTGCAGGGGCTGTTAGTGAAACATCATCCTATCAAGATTCATTAAAGCGTCTTGAAGCCATTCAAGCAGAGTCCTTTCAACCTCAGATAGAAGCAGATGGATGGAAAGAGTTGTTGGACTTATCTCAAGCAACGATTGAAATAAACCATTTATCATTTGGATATACTTTGGAAACACCGCTGCTGGACGATTTTAGTTTAAAAATAAGACAGGGTGAGAAAATTGCCATTATCGGGCGCAGCGGATCCGGAAAATCAACGTTGTTGAAACTAATTCAAGGAGCGCTTGTACCGACTCGTGGGGAAGTGCTCATAAATGGAATGAATGTACATGAGTTGGGTTCGGCTGTTCCAAAATTAATGGCTGTTCTTAACCAAAAGCCTTATTTATTCAATACATCCGTCATGAACAATATCCGCCTTGGCAACCCGGACGCAACGGATGAAGAAGTATACGAAGCAGCCAAGATGGTTCAATTGCATGAGATGATTATGCAATTGCCTAAAGGATATGAGACGAACATGCATGAAACAGGTTCTCGCTTTTCTGGCGGTGAACGGCAAAGAATAGCACTAGCACGGATATTATTGCAAAACACCCCGATAGTCATTATGGATGAACCAACAGTTGGGCTCGATCCAATCACAGAAGCGAACCTATTGGCTACCATTTTCGATACACTGAAGGGAAAAACGATCATTTGGGTAACGCACCATTTGATGGGCGTGGAGAAAATGGATCGCATCATTTTCCTTGAAAAAGGAAAAATCACCATGGATGGCAGCCATCAACAACTGCTTAAAAGTGAGGAAAGATATCGACGATTATATGCGCTAGATCGCCCGTTATACAGGAGTTAGTGGGAGGGAATAGGTGGCTATGATTCACAGCCTCCAACTAGAGTAAAAAGAAGGGATTAACACCACATTGCTTCTGTCCACGCTTAGCAATACTGCGAATGGATAGAGGGGAAAGATGCTAGATCGGCAACAATTATTATCCAAAAAATCAGAAGAAATGTGTATGGAGTACTCTTCAGCAACTTATAGAAGGAAAACTCATTTACTTATTTTCCCCTCCCAAATAAAAGGGTGTTTTCTCGTCGAGAAAACACCCTTTTCGTGTTGCTTTCTATCAATAGCTACAAAATTTATTGTGCAAAAACTTTGGAGATATTGGGTTTTATTTTATTTCCACCAAACCCGTTAAAACCTAGAGGAAGCCCCATCATTTTTTAACAGTCTGTTATGTAGTTTAGAAAAGATGAACAATGCAACAATAGATCCGATCAAGCAACATAACATATCCCATTTTGTATCCCAAATATCGCCCTGGATTCCTAAAAAGTCTTTCGACGCTTCTCCCCCTTTTGATCTAACCATTTTTCTTCTCCTTTTTGACCAACCATTTGAATTCCCAATTGTAATAATTTATCTTTGCAGTAGTTTCAGATGCGGCATGTCAGTCATTTATTTATCCGCATGGGATTAGGATGATAAATTCTTCACATAAAAAGGAATGTCAGCAAAAGGGGTGTGAAATAGAGTTAGGTTGTCTAACAACTTCACGTTTACTTTATTTTTTCTATTGAATATTCTCATCGTTATATTTTGAATCGATACCTTGGATCATCTCTAAGTTGTTCTTGCTTTCCCGCAGTCGTTAAACTACTAAAATAACTCTGCTAACTTGATGAAGTCAAAGATTCTGGATTAAATCTAATAAACATTACTTCACACTTTTTAAAACATTGACAATTCTGAATATTTATTACTATAAATAATAATTGCAAAGATCACCTCAGATTCTTGCCTCATTGTTAATGAATGTATCCCTTCAACAAGTTTTGAGCAATCTTTATCACCAAAACAGCGAAGCTACAAAATTTGACATCAGAAAGGGGGTTAATATTTTATTTAAAACCGAATATATCTTGCATTAAGGCTACTATCGCTAATACACATATTCAATTTACTTCTATCTATCGATATAAACGCTTTCTTTATTAGAAAACAAAGGATCATAGTTCAGTTTGAAACCTTCATGTGCAGGTTGATTCAAGTGATATGAAATATGAAAGCGCATTCTTTTGTAACTAAGAGAATACGCGCGGTGATCAGTTTAGCTGTGTTCGGGTCAGAACCATTTACAAATCTATATGCCACGACTGCTCGTGACTTAAGTCATTGGCGATGAAGTGGAAAGCGATTTTGAGCCGAGCCGACAGGACGCTAAACACCAGTGGGATGTTTGTCCAGGAAAGCTTGGAGGAACAATAGTAAGCGTTTTCACATAGGTGCAGAAAAAACTCTAGTACGCCAGAAACTGCCGGCTTTAGTCGTGTGGAGATTCAAGTGATAGTTCAAACATTGAAACGAAATTCTTAGTCAGACGAGAGATGGTGAGAGGGAATCCAACAATTGGAGAAAGCGCGAAATGCGTTCACCCAAAGAAGACTTGTTCACAATGCTCTCGTCATTTAGACAAAAGGGGGTTTCTAAATGTTTCCCAATGCATTCAAATACGAAGCACCGACATCTGTCGACGAAGCGATCCGCCTAATGGATGAGTATGGCTATGACGGCAAAGTATTGGCGGGCGGCCAAAGTTTAATACCAATGATGAAATTACGGGTCGCGGCTCCCGCTGTAATTATTGATATTAATAATCTCAACGAGCTTAAAGGATGGAGCAAGGTTAACGGAAAATTGCGGATCGGTGCGGTGACACGTCAAGCCGAATTGGAGCATGCGACAGAACTCCGTGAACAATTTCCGATTCTGTCTCGCACTGCCCGCTGGGTTGCAGATCCATTGGTTCGCAACCTCGGGACGGTTGTTGGTTCGCTCGTTCACGCAGACCCTGCCTCAGATTGGGGGACTGCGATGATTGCTGTAAATGCGGTGGTAGAAGCTCGGGGACCGAAGGGAGAACGGTTGATTCCTATTGACGAGTTTTTTGTGGATACATTTGCCTCATCACTGGACGAAAATGAACTTGCCGTTGCGGTGCACCTGCCGATTCCAACTAAACCTGTGGCCGCTCGCTATATGAAGCTTAAACGTAAAGCAGGCGATTTCGCAATTGCAGGGCTGGCTGTGCAGGTCGCTCTTGATAGTGACGGTCGCGTGTCTGAGGCAGGCATCGGCATATGCAATTGCGGGCCGATCCCTTTGCGAGCTGTTAAGGCAGAGGAGGCTCTCATCGGAGAACGTCTGACAGCGAAGACGATTGAGGACATTTCAAAACTTGTGCCGGAAGATGCTGATCCTGTTAGTGATCTACGGGGCAGCGCAGACTATAAGAAGGATCTTTTACGTGTGTTTGCTGCACGCGCACTCCGCGAAATCGCGGAAGAGTTGCAAGGAAAGGTGGAGGTCCAATGAAGATCCGTGTCAAGGTCAATGGGCAACTGTACGAATCAGATGTTGAGCCACGTACGCTGTTGGCTTATTACTTACGTGATGAACTGAAACTAACGGGCACGCATATCGGTTGTGATACAACCAGCTGTGGTGCTTGTACAGTGTTGTTGGACGGGAAAGCCGTCAAGTCGTGCACCGTATTTGCTGTGCAAGCAGATGGGCGTGAAGTGTTGACGGTCGAAGGATTGGAAAAAGACGGCGAAATGCATCCGTTGCAGAAAGCATTTTGGGAGGAGCATGCGTTGCAGTGCGGCTACTGTACACCAGGCATGCTAATGGCTTCCTACGCACTGCTTCAGGAAAATCCAGCGCCGACTGAGGAGCAAATTCGCGAGGGACTTTCCGGCAATATTTGTCGCTGTACAGGATACGTGAATATCGTGAAGGCTGTCAAGTCCGCTGCAAGCAAGATGGCGACTCAAGAATCATTAGAGGAGGTGGCCACAAGTGGCACTTCAACAGACTGAGTTGCGCCCAATGGGCAAATCGATTGCCCGCAAAGAAGATCCGCGGTTTCTTCGCGGGAAAGGCCGCTACGTGGATGATGTGATTCTGCCGAATATGCTTTATATGGCGATTTTACGCAGTCCGTACGCACATGCCCGCATTCGTCGAATCGATACATCAGCTGCATTGGCCGCGCCCGGCGTCAAATTGGTGCTCACAGGTGAGGATCTGGCCAAAATGAACCTTGCATGGATGCCGACTTTGAATGGCGACCAACAGATGGTGCTGGCTGTAGACAAGGTTCTGTTTCAGTACCAAGAAGTCGCCGCCGTCGTTGCGGAGACGCGCGCCCAAGCGGAAGACGCTCTGCAGTTGATCGAAGTCGATTATGAGCCATTGCCGGTTGTGGTGGATCCGTTCAAGGCGCTTGAGCCGGATGCTCCTATCCTCCGTGAAGATCGGGAGAAAAAGTCGAACCACATCTGGCACTGGGAGTCGGGAGATCGAGAAGAAACAGAGAACGTCTTTCGTGATGCACCGGTTGTCGTCAAGCAAGATGTGCGCTTCCAGCGTGTCCATCCTTCGCCGCTTGAGCCGTGTGGGTGTGTTGCAGATTACAATACAGCGACAGGTCGGTTGACGTTTTATGTTACTTCCCAAGCACCTCATGTCCATCGAACTGTAATCGCGATGTTAAGCGGTATTCCTGAACATCAGATTCGAGTTATTTCGCCTGATATTGGCGGAGGTTTTGGGAACAAAGTAGGTGTCTATCCGGGATATGTCGTTGCGGTTGCTGCTTCGCTGAAGTTGGGTGTGCCTGTTAAATGGATTGAAACACGAACGGAAAATATCGCAAGCACTTCTTTCGCACGCGACTTCCACATGACGTGCGAGATTGCTGCACGCGAGGATGGCAGAGTGTTGGGGCTGCGAGTGAAAACCATCGCTGACCATGGTGCCTTTGATGCGGCAGCTAATCCGACCAAATTTCCGGCTGGCCTGTTTAACATTGTGACAGGTTCGTATGATTTCAAGGCCGCGTTCGTCGAAGTCGATGCCGTTTATACGAACAAGGCTCCTGGAGGTGTGGCGTACCGCTGTTCCTTCCGTGTCACAGAAGCAGCGTACCTGATTGAACGGACAATGGACGTACTGGCGCAAAGGTTGAAGATCGATCCGGCCGAACTGCGTTTCCGCAATTTCATTCGCAAGGACCAGTTCCCATACAAATCTCCGACTGGATGGGTGTATGACAGCGGAGACTACGAAAAAACGTTGAAACTTGCCTTAGAACGGATTGGGTATGACGAATTGCGCAAAGAACAGGCAGAGAAACGAGCCCGCGGTGAATTCATGGGTATTGGCATCTCCACTTTTACGGAGATTGTCGGTGGAGGGCCAAAAAATACATTCGATATTCTTGGAATTAAGATGTTCGACAGCGCGGAGATTCGCGTCCATCCAACTGGTAAGGTGATTGCACGGCTCGGTGTGCGGCACCAAGGCCAAGGGCATGAGACGACATTCGCCCAAATCATCGCGGAAGAGCTCGGATTGAGTGCGGATGATGTGTTGATTGAGGAAGGAGATACTGATACTGCCCCTTATGGATTAGGAACGTACGCCAGCCGCTCTACGCCGACGGCAGGTGCTGCTGCAGCGCTCTGCGCGCGCAGAATTCGCGAAAAGGCTCGCAAAATCGCCGCCCATCTGCTAGAAGTCGGTGAAGATGACGTTGTATGGGACGGCACCGCCTTTTCCGCAAAAGGTTTGCCAGGAAAATCGGTGACGATGAAAGATGTGGCTTTTGCCGCCTATACGGATGTGCCTGATGGCGTGGAGCCTGGTTTGGAAGCGACTTACTACTATGATCCTCCGAACCTCACTTTCCCTCACGGGGCCTACATTGCGGTGGTCGATATCGACAAGGGAACGGGAGCTGTCAAAGTGCGACGGTTCTTGGCTGTTGACGATTGCGGCAACGTGATCAACCCAATGATCGTTGAGGGACAGGTGCACGGAGGACTAACGGAAGGGTTTGCTATTGCGTTCATGCAAGATATCCCGTACGATTCGAACGGCAACTGTCTGGCGCCAAACTGGATGGACTATTTAGTCCCAACGGCTCTTGACACGCCACATTGGGAAACAGATCGGACGGTGACACCGTCTCCGCATCATCCGATTGGCGCGAAAGGCGTTGGAGAGTCGCCGAATGTCGGTTCTCCAGCCGCGTTTGTCAATGCGGTGGTGGATGCCCTGTCACCACTTGGCGTAGAGCATATTGACATGCCGCTTTATCCATGGAAGATATGGAAAATTTTAAGAGAACACGGTATTAACGAATGATTCAGTACCTAGCATGCTGAGATTAACATCGATTAAGGAGGGGAAAGCCCGGTGGCGTTATAACGCTGCCGGGTCATAAAAATGGACCTTGTTTGGGAAACAGCAAAGGGCATGGATGAACGAGTTGAACCGTATGTCATGGTGACAGTTGTCCGCCGTGTGCGGCCAAGTTCGGCGGCAGTTGGTGATAAGGCGATTGTGACAGCGGACGGAAAAATGATAGGTTTTGTAGGTGGGCATTGTACGAGGGAATTAGTTATCAATCAAGCACAGGAGTGTCTTCGAACTGGAGAAAAAAGACTTTTGCTTGTAACCCCGCAGCCACCGGCCCATGTGGAGGAAGGAGTTACAGTCCTTCCAATGACTTGTGCATCTGAAGGAACAGTTGAACTTTTTTTAGAACCAAAACATGTTGATCCTTTGTTGATTATTGTAGGGGATTCCCCGATTGCGCATGCTCTTGAAGAAATGGCACCCCGATTCGCTTTTGTGCCACGCCGGATCGCATTGGAAAAAGCGGAGGATAGCAGTTCGGGAGAACCGCTGGAGATATTACGCAGTCAACTTGCCGCTTTCAACAATACAACGGCTTATGGTGTCGTGGCTACGATGGGTTTGTATGATAGTGAAGGCCTGTTGGCACTTGTCCATTGTAAATTACGGTATTTGGGGTTGGTCACCAGTCCGAAGCGTTGGGCGACTGTAAGCAGCGGATTGGAAGCGGCTGGGGCGCCAAAGGAATTTATTGACTTTATCACGGCTCCTGCGGGGTTAGATATTGGTGCTGTAGGAGCACAAGAGATTGCCCTTAGCATCCTTGCTCAAATCGTGGAACGCCGTCGCCGAGATTTGAATGTGCAGTGGGAAGGACAACCAGAAAAGGGGATCTCGGAGACCGAAGCACTATCTGCAAGCGACGATCGTACCACAGTATCTCAAATAGTGGTGGATCCGGTTTGCGGCATGACCGTAGATTTAAAGAAAACCCAATTCCGTTTGGAACTCGATGGCACTATCTATGGTTTCTGTTGCCCGGGCTGTCGAGACCGCTTTGCTAAAGATCCGAAAGCATTTCTTAGTCACACATGACAAGATAACACATTCCGATGGGGCACTGAACTGAAATGAAACTTTTGCTCTTCTCAGCCTGATCAGCTGCTGACTGAGGAATGATGTACTAAATTTATAAATTAATAGAGGAGGAATATCACATGTTAAAGTATGGAGGAGAATATACGATTAAGTTACCACGGGAGGAAGTCTGGAAGTTTATTACAGATCCAAACAAAGTAGTGCCTTGTATTCCTGACTTGATTGAATCTAACATAGAGGGCGATAATCGTTTTCAAGCTATTGTAAAGGTTGGGGTAGGACCTGTTCGTGGCAAGTTCAAACTCGACTGCGAATTGTCACCTATTGAACCGGGAACTGCAATGGCTATGCCGATCAAAGGTGGAGGAATGGGAAGCGGAGTCGAGATGAATGCGCAAGTAAAACTTAGCGACACTGACGATGGCACCCTTTTGAAATGGGAGTGTGAGGGAGCCATCAGCGGGCCGATCGCGAGCCTTGGTGGCCGTTTGATTGATAACCAGGCAAAGAAAATCATACAGCAAGTATTTGAGAATCTTGAGAAGGCATTCGCTTCTGTGTAGAAGGGAAGATTGACTGAATGAACGAACAAGTACGCAGGCTACAAGAGGAATTGCATCGTTCTCACTATGTAGCAGAAGAAGGGCTAGCAACGGTAGTGCACTTGGCACAGCGGCTAGCCCGTCCGCTGCTTTTAGAAGGTCCTGCGGGTGTAGGAAAGACGGCATTGGCGAAAGCGCTCGCTGCTGTTCGTTCCGTAAACCTCGTCCGCTTGCAGTGCTATGAAGGATTGGATGCGAGTCAGGCTCTGTACGACTGGGACTATCCAAAACAGCTGCTGACTGCACGCACGGCCTTTACCGATGGCACCGTAAAACAAGAGGCGCTTTACAGTGAGGCGTTCCTCATCGAACGACCGCTTTTACGTGCACTACGAGAGAGACCGGCGCCAGTACTACTGATTGACGAAGTAGATCGCGCCGACGAGGAATTTGAGGCATTACTGTTGGAATTTCTATCGGAATTCCAAATTACTATTCCTGAGATGGGAACTTTTCGCGCCTCAGAACCACCTATAGTCATTTTAACGTCTAATCGCACGCGTGACTTGTCAGACGCCTTGCGCCGTCGTTGTCTGTACTTCTGGGTCGATTATCCGACATTTGAACAGGAGGCGGCTATCATCTCACTGCATGTGCCGCAGATCGCGCCTAATCTCGTGAAGCAAATCGTGTTTAGCGTGCGGCGGCTGCGCAAGTTGTCGCTACTCAAGCCGCCTGGATTGGCAGAATCGATTGACTTTGCACAGGCGCTGACGGAATTGGGAGCACAGGAGCTGAACGAAGAAGTGATTCGACATACCCTTGGGTGTTTGCTGAAGACGCAGGAAGACATGGACTTGCTAAAGGAGAGGGGATTTGATCTGCTATGGAACACATAACGGCTGGTGAGATAGGCCGCTTGACAGGCAGCATTGTGAGGCAGGTGGCAGATTTTGCGCCTTGGCTGCGAAAACGCGGATTTCGTGCAGGAGTTCCCGAAACATTGACAGCACTTGCTGCCTTGACTGAATTGAACCTTGCCTCCATTGATGAGGTTTGTAGCGCCTTTCGCTCCATCTATGCACGGACACCGGCGGAATGGGGCATCTTTCCGACTTTGTTTGAGCAATATTTTGGCATACGGGAAGCGCGTTTGGAGGAGAAACGCCGCTTGCAACCAGAGGATTTGATGGGCGGAACCGGTTCCGGTGAAAATGCGGAGCGTCCGCCGCTAGAAATTACACAGGGTATTCTCGCCGGCTATCATCCTAACGATGGAGAGCGTTTTGCTTTACGGGCGGACGGACAAGTTTTGAAAGATGTTGTTAAACTGACCCAGTTGGCAGTGCGTACAATGGATGCACCTCGCGGCCGCAAGTGGCAGTCACGAGGCAGAGAGAAAATTGACCTGCGTCAAACTATAAGAAGTGCGTTGCGCCAGTCAGGGGAACCGTTTGAACTCAAAATGCGCCAACGCAGTCCCGACAAGCCGCGAATTGTCCTAGTTATGGACATTTCTGGATCAATGAAACCATATGCGCCTTTCATTACTTCACTTGCCTGGTCATTTACGCGGGTGCGTGCACGCACGCAAATCTTTCTCTTTTCCACACGCCTGTTGCGAGTGACGTCGCTTATTGCTCGAAAAGGGTTGTCTGGTATTCCTTATAGTGATTTACCGGGATTGCGGGGCGGAACCCGGATTGGCGATGCGTTGGCACAATTACTTCATCGTTACTCTAGTCTTTTGCAACGGCATACGTGTGTCATTATCATATCGGATGGATTTGATGCCGGCCATCCGGAGCAAATGCATGTTTCCATGCGCGACTTGGCTGATCGCGTTGGACGAATAGTGTGGATAAATCCGCTGCTTGGTGAACCTGGTTATGAACCAACTTCGGTGGGGATGTCGATAGCATTGCCTTATATTGATGCGTTCGTCGATGTCCATGATGTAACAACTTGGAAAAAGGCAGTACATAGCGGGGTGCTGCGAGCAGCACCCTAAGTCATCATTTGTAAACCTAGATTAAGGAGGTGAAGAAGTTGGAATCAATTCAATATATAGACAAAACTATCTTAATATTTACATTTTTCTTTCTTGTTGTATATTTATTAACGCTTGTTAGGGTCGGTCAGTTTAATAAAATGATAGTAAAAAAAATAATATGTTTTGTATTGGGGCTTGTTTTGATTAATCTTTGTTTTGGAAGTGCCTTAAACTTTTATAGCCATCTTTTATTTAGTGTACATATGTTTCAAATGAGTCTTCTTTTCTTTTTTATTCCTGTGCTTATCCTTTCTGGGCTGTCGGAAATTAAGGAGCATCCTCGATTTCGTTTATTGGTTAAGCTTCGTAGCAACAAGAATTTTCACCATGCTATATTAGGCCTCTTTGCTTTTATGTTCTCCTTTTACCATTTTCCAGTTGTATTTAACACTGTCATGAGTCATAAAACCTTGCATGATTTTTCAAAAGGTTTCTTAATGGCGCTATCTTTTCTCGTGTGGTGGCCAGTGGCAACATCTTATGGTGAGAAATCAAATAAACTAAAACGCAATTATATTTATAAAATGCTTATATTGTTGATGCCGGCCTGTTTATTTCTAATTATTGCTAATACAGGATTATATAAAGTTTATAGTGACCCAATTTTTTTTAGAGAAACATTACATGTATGTTTTTCGCCGAATATTGATGTGAAACAATATTTTATAAAGTTTAATTTTTTATCAACCATCGAAGATCAGAGGTTAGGTGGTACGATTATGATTATTTCGCATAAGTTAGCTTCTTACTGGTTGTTGAGAGAATGAAAGTTTAAGGAGTGAGTCAACCTTGGTGTAATAAATAAACCAATCGGTTCTTAACTTGGCACTGAGTGGAAATATGTTTCATAGTATTAAATAAGGACTCTCACTCGAAGCAAGGGCATTAATTGAAACACCATTGAGTAAACGTTTTCATATATTGCCCTGCCTCTATGGCTCTTCTTTCAGTCAGTATAACATCGACTGTGAAGTGAGCTCACCTCCTGCAACACCAGAACCACATCATGAAAAAACAGCACATGCTTTAAGCTGACCTCTAAAAATAAAGAAGGAGAGGATAAGTTGTGTCACGTATCGATGAAGCGCGTAATGTGTTTGCCCACATTGAACAAGCTTGGTCGAAAGGGGAAAGAGCTGCTCTATTGACGATTACCCAAGTACAAGGCTCCGCGTATCGCCTTCCTGGTTCCAAAATGATGATGACAGAAAAAGGTAATATGTTTGGCACACTCAGCGGGGGCTGTCTCGAATCGGACCTTTATGGATGGGCGGAAAAAGCAATAGAAGAAGGCGAACCCCGGCTCGTAAATTATGACCTCAGTGAAAACGAAATATGGTCTCTTGGGATTGGTTGCAAAGGAACGATGGAAGTCGCCATCTTTCCTATTCATTCCGAAGATCCTTTCTGGCGATCGGTGCGGGAAGCTATCGCCCAAGATCGTGCCATCTCACTAGCCATTGAATTGCCAACCGGTATCCGTGTTGTATTTGACGAGAAAAATCCTATTGCCGGCGATATTGACAAGCTGCCAGAAGCTGTTGCACGGCAGTTGATAAATCGTGTCGAAAGTCGTACGAGAGCGGAGATAGCTATAGTCGATAATCGACGTTTTTACATTGACACAATGCGACCAAACGAACATTTGATCATTTGCGGCGCAGGTCACGACGCCGTACCAGTGGCGGATCTCGCTGTTAAATGCGGATTCCGTGTAACCGTGCTCGATCCACGCAAAGAATTTAATGGAGCCAAACGCTTTCCAATGGCCAACCACCTAGTCGCTGAACCCGACCAAGTTGATCCAGCACAACTGGAGGGGAACTGGTGGCTGATCATGAACCACTTGCAAATGCGGGACGAAGCCGCGTTGCGTCTGGCACTTCAGGCAAAACCAAAATTTATAGGTATACTTGGTCCTTTGGCGCGTACTCGGGAGATGTTTCAGAATATCGGCGCCGACATGAACAGTGCACCGATTCATGCACCAGTTGGATTGGATGTGGGGGCAGAAACGATCGAAGAAGTGGCTGTTTCTATCGTGTCCGAATTACTCGCAGTGCGAGCCGCCCGTCCGGGACAGCCATTGCACGGTAGAGAAAAAATTCACGTTTGACGGCTGGGGCGCCTCTACTTGTAGCGCCCCACTAAATAATGCCCTCTTCTAAGTTGTTACATCTTGAACATCGGCGAACATGTCAATGTAAATAATGGCATCGACAAATCTTTCAAGATCTCAAGTTAAGGTGGCAGACAAATCGATCTAGAAGTATACATACGCTCCTAATGGCTGGCATCAATTCATTCGAATTAGGAATACCCAAGGCGGATCCGCATGGCCTTTCGGGAAGGAACGTTGGGTTTTGCTATGTTTATTGCACCCGTAGGGACGATTCATTTTTAATTGTTGTTTTATGAAAAGCTATTTTAATAGGTGGGAAAAGTGTATGAACGACATTGGTGCTATTATTTTAGCTGCGGGCATGTCCAAACGAATGGGACAACCAAAACAATTTCTTAACCTGCATGGAAAGCCGCTGTTTCGACATGCAGTTGAAACAGCTGTAAACTCAGAACTCCGACCAGTTATCGTGGTGGGCGGCGAACAGACTGAGTTACTTAAGGAACATATTCGTGATTTACCAGCTATTGTGATTCACAACCCAAATTTTGCTGAAGGATTGTCTTCTTCGTTAAAGGTCGGGGTGAAAGCTATTCAGGGTAAAGTTTCAGCAGCATTCATTTTTTTAGCCGATCAACCGTTTATTCCTGTTACGGTCGTTAAGCAATTACAGAAATCATACGAGATTGCAAAGTCAAAAAATATCAAAATTATCCGTCCCCGCTATGCATCTGTCCCTAGTCATCCAGTCTTGTTTGATGCGGAAATTTTTCCGGAGTTGCTTTGCATTGAGGGAGATCGGGGCGCACAGCAAGTCATTCAACAACATTTAGCTGAACTGCAATATGTCGATTTTGATAATCCACTATGGGGGGTAGACATCGACACGCCAGAAGAGTGGCAAAGCTACAGCAGGAGAAATCAATGAGGTACGGCCATCTCTAACTAGTTTTCTAGGTAGTTAAACCGACAAGTAGGGCATACTATTTCTGAATATTGCGATTAGAAATCTCTTTCCACAAACACATACCCTTGCCTCTATCCTGAAATTGAGGGGTAAAAGCGGTGGCTGTGCAAAGGAAGATGAATGAGAGGGAGGAGAAGTGACGATTGGGCTGGAAAGTCGGTGTATTAACGGTAAGCGATAGAGTTTTCCGCGGAGAGCGGGATGATAGGGGCGGATTGCTCTTGTGTGAACTTGTCCGCCGTATTAACGGGGAAGTAGCAGTATATGAGATTATTCCTGACGAACAACCGGTCATTGAGGCAACACTCGTTCGCTTCATTGATGAGGTACGGTGTGATCTCGTGCTGACGACTGGGGGAACGGGGTTTGCACCACGGGATGTGACACCGGAAGCGACGAAAGCCGTGATTGAAAAGGAAGCTCCGGGATTAACTGAAATGATGCGAATGAAAACACTTTCAAGAACGAAGTATGCCCCCCTTTCCCGCTCTGTAGCAGGTATTCGCAAAGAAACACTTATCATAAACTTTCCGGGAAATCCAAAAGGGGTACAAGAATGTTTCGATGTCGTGCAGCCTGTCCTTTCCCACGCACTTGCTCTTATAAAAGGGAAGGACGTTCATTAGGTAAAGAATAACTTACGAAAGTCCGTGACTTTAGTCATAGTTAATCATAAATTTTTTATATTATAATACTTGCAATCTATCAGAAACAGTGATGAAATATTAGGAAAAACAAAAAAAGTATAGAAGAAGCTCTATAGTACATAAAACCTGTCGACATTAGATGTGCAGAGGTTCAGAGAAAGGAAGATGAAAGATGAGATTTCAGCGGGAAATTGTTGATGTTTGGGATGCGCAAAAGCGTCTTGAACCGTGGATTCGTCCACTTGGTACAGAAAAAGTGAAGCTGACGGACAGCATTGGCCGATACCTCGGCGAAAATGTGGCAGCGACGCACGATTTTCCCCACTTTCGCCGGTCGATGATGGATGGGTTTGCCGTCCGTTCGGCTGATACAAAAGGGGCCTCTGAGGAATGTCCAGTTACACTGCAAGTCATTGAATCGATCCCATGCGGTGCTGTTCCGACAAAAAACTGACAGCAAATACGGCTGTGCGCATTATGACTGGCGCGATGATGCCAGAAGGTGCCGACTCCGTCGTCATGATTGAATTGACAGAACAGATGCAAAAGGATGGCCAAACGTATACGGTGGTCAAAAAGGAGACGAAACCGGATGAAAACGTCATTCCCATTGGGCTAGAAATGGCAAAAGGTACGTTGATCCTCGAAAAAGGACGCAAGATCAATCCTGGGGAAGCCGCCCTCCTTGCTGCCTTCGGTTATGATACAGTCACTGTTTCACGACGGCCGACAGTTGCTATTTTTGCCACAGGTTCGGAACTGCTTGACGTCAGCGATCCGCTCGAGCCTGGTAAAATTCGCAACAGCAACAGCTACATGGTCGCCGCCCAGGTGTTAAATGCCGGTGGAATTCCTGTTCTCCTCGAGAAGGTGCCAGATGATGTTGGATTGGCTAAATCAATGATTCTCGATGCAATGGAAAAAGTCGATCTCGTCATTACAACCGGCGGGGCTTCCGTTGGGGATTACGACATTTTGGTCGACATTTTTGAACAGTGGGACGGTAAAATGTTGTTTAACAAAGTGGCCATGCGTCCTGGCAGCCCAACGACTGTCGGAGTTTGGCGGGATAAATTTTTGTTCGCACTTTCCGGAAACCCTGGAGCGTGTTTCGTCGGGTTTGAGCTGTTCGTTCGTCCAGTTATTTGGGGGATGCAAGGAAAACCTGATATTTATCTCCCTTCGTTTTCAGCGTTTCTCGCCGAGGACTACAAAAAAAAGGATTCATTTTATCGCATCGTACGCGGAAAAAGCGAAGTAAAAGATGGGAAAATTTACGTCCGATCGGCTGGAATCGACCAGTCGAACGTCTTGTCGTCTATCCGTGATACGGATTGCTTGATTATCATTCCCCGAGACCGGAACGTGATGAATGCGGGAGAGATGGTGAAGGTGTTACGATTAAATGTGCCGGAATGAACTTTCCGATGATATAAGGTTGTGAGGATTGTGAAATATTATACTAGACGCGGCTGTCGTAATCGCAGCCGCTATACCGCCCCGTCCCAATGACACTTACATTTTCTCATACTCCGCGTGATGGAGCAGCCCAAATTCGGAGCGTATAACTTTTTTGAATTGAATATCGTTAGAAGACACTGACGAAGGAAGTTGGTGTCTTTCTTCTTTTTAGGGTATATTAGTTATAATGATAAATATTTTTTTCCAAAGAAAAGTGGTGGTCTCATGAAAACAAATCAGAAACCCAATAGATTAATCGCTGAAAAGTCTCCATATTTACTCCAACACGCTTATAATCCCGTCAATTGGTATCCGTGGGGGGAGGAGGCGTTTGCGAAAGCAAAAAAAGAAAACAAGCCGATCTTTTTATCGATTGGCTATTCAACTTGCCACTGATGGCATGTTGGTATAATCATCCCAAATCAAATCCCCTTATGAAAGTATTTTAACACATTGAGAAACTTCATGTTGATACAAATTTGTTTATAAACTCCTGTTTGATCTCTCGATGTTAGGACGAGTATATCTTTTGTGACATCGTATTTAAGAGGATTTCATTCATAAATTTTCCCTTTTAAGACTTTATTCTCCATAATAAGTATTATTAACCTAAGTTGTGTTTAGTAAGTAAAATAGCATAGTAAATCTATGTAGAATGAGAAAGGAATTTAGTATAATTTGTCTAATAATGTTAATTATTGCTGAATTTATTGAGCAATAGCTGCATGAAAGGAGGATGCCTCTGTGAGAAACTTTCACTGGACAAATATAAGAACTCTTAACGGTTCACAAGATGAAGCATTTGAAGAATTAGTATGTCAATTGGCTCGTAAGGAATTTGAAGGTATGTACGTCGACTTTATAAGAAAAGGTAAACAGGATGCAGGTGTAGAATGTTTCTGCATTTTACCTAATGGTGAAGAATAGGTGTTCAGGCTAAGTATTTCTTATCTAGCCCCCAAGAGGGACAATGGAAACAGGTGGATAAGTCAGTACAAACAGCTCTAGACAAGCACCCTAAACTTTCAAAATATATTATTGCTTTTCCTATTGACCCTGCGGATGCAAGAATAGAAGATAGGGAATCAACGTTACAGAAATGGAATGTACAACGGAAAAATGGCTTTTAAACAAGGGCTTGTATTGACCATATCTGCGACTGTCGGAACGCTGTTGTACTTTGCTGTTGATTCGTGGATATTGGTCACCCTGTTAGATATGATTTTAATGCTTATTCTGTTACGTATTGTTGGCATCCGTGTCCCGGCTGTGTACGCCTTTCCACTGCTCCCGTTTGTCTTTCCTGATCATATCGTAGCCATGTTGCCGCTAGGTTCGTTGATTACATGTGTATTCTTGTTTACTTCGGTGTTAGCATATAAAAAGATGGAGATGAAGCGAAGTAGAAAGGTAATGCAAATGTGAAGGAGATGGAAAAGAATTCATGTGCTCGAAAGGGTGCTCACTTTTCACTCTTCGTAGGCATTTCGTAGAAACATACAGTTGCTAATCAGATTCCAACCCGTTAATAAATCTTAATGTTACATCTTTGTTTTGCTATAAATTTCTGTAGAATAAAGTCAGCCAGATTTTTCTGGTTGACTGTTTTTATTCTAACAGGTTTATTATATCAGGTAGCTGGGGGGAGAACGTTTACCACCCTGTGACTAAAACTGTTCACTCCCTACTTGTAGCTGTATCCCTAAAAAACTTCTTTCTCTTACAAAAAATAACGACGGCTTAGAAAAAAGTTCATTTACAAGACCAGAGCAGAATCAGACTAAAACCTAATTCTCTGTCCACAAAAAACTATCATTCCTTATAGCTTCAAGGAAAAAGGATAAAGAGAAAAGGGAGACGTATCAAATGTTTGAGCGACTCTTGATCCTTTTTCTTTCCTCAAACCTTCCACATTTTCTCTTGATCCTTATCTCTACTCCGGAACATAATTTTTCCTCCCCACCAAAAATCGTAATGAGCAAAAAGCGTGAAAAAACGTTGGAATTTAATTTTTTTCTAAAGAAAACGGGAAGAGGCGGGATAGCAAGAAGGACAAGGGGGTGGGGAGATGGAGAATTGGAAATAGGAACACTTTGCGCGTCATGACAGCAATCTGGAATCAGCAAAATTGAAATTGTTTGGCGAATGATCCATGTGGGAGCATCGCATCTATGTCCTCTTTGACTCAAGGTATATATCGAAATGAATCTACTTTTATTCATATGAATTTAATAAATTTAAAAAGGACTAACTAACCGCTTGCCCACATATATGTGTACAAATAAAAACTTACAGGGAGGGATCATTCATTGTCGATTTTATTAACCGGAATCATTGTAACGATTTTATCTTTAATTGTTATTGTTTTCGTATTCATAAAAAGAAAGAAAATCACATGCATGATCGGAATGATGGTGGCGATGGCTTTAGGAATGTTGGTCGGGCTAACAGGTGGCTTGCTGGTCGGGATTTTGTATAGCGGTAACCTCTTTTTCTCAACCCTTTTAGGAATGGGTTTTGGGTTTTTATCCGGTTTTTTGACCGGGCTGCCGATTAGTGTCATGGCCATCATAGATGGCGTTTTGTCAGGAATAATGGGCGGAATGATGGGAGCGATGTTAGGAGAAATGATTTCGCCGGAACACCAAAATTCAATGATTCGTGTAATGCTCGTCATATTTGTTGGGATGATTGGTATTGTTTTATACATGCTTCAGCAAGAAACTGGTTTTAACCGTTTCTCTTTCATCAACAAAATATTCCATAATCCATTGTTATTATCAATCGTCTTTCTGCTGTTTTTCTACAC
The DNA here is from genome assembly GCF_027942335.1 of Geobacillus sp. CX412. NCBI lineage: Bacteria > Bacillati > Bacillota > Bacilli > Caryophanales > Anoxybacillaceae > Geobacillus > Geobacillus sp. CX412. Next base: position 1,740,272 of record NZ_CP103461.1, on the reverse strand, counting down.
CTATAACCACTTATACAATGAACTCGCTCAAGACCATAACGTGCCCATAAAAAATTCCCATATGAGTCAATCGATGACCCATAATAAGTCGTCTGGCTCTCCGTTGAATTCCAGTACAAAGGCGAAAAAAGTAGTCATTGAAGCAACCGAATTTGCTTACTTCCCTAAAGATTTCAAACTTTCTGCAGGACAACCCGTAACCTTAATTTTCAAAAATAGCGGTGAAGTTGAACATGATATCGAATTCGAAAATATGAAAGCATCTCTCTTACAACAGAGTCACCATGGGCATCATTCAAAAAATCAAACCGTTCATATTCATTCTTTACCGGGAAAAACAGCTGAAGTGAAGTTCATACCAATCGAAAGCGGTGTTTTTCGCTTTTATTGCACGGTTCCCGGACATAAAGAATCTGGTATGGTTGGATTCGTTGAAGTTTCTTAACAAAGTGAAGTAGCTGCCGAGACAATGCTCGGCTTTTTTCATTTATATTATTGTTTAGTTTTACATACAACTAAAGTGAAATAACATGCAATATGTTGGAGAAGGGCGGTTGAATGAAGGTGTTTCATTATACGATTGAAGTACAAAGGGGAATGAACGAAACGATAAAGATGTTGGAAGAAAGCTTGAAAAAAGAAGGATTTGGAGTTTTGTGGAAATTTAGTGTAACGGAAAAACTGCAGGAAAAAGGATTCGATTTTCCAATACCATTTGTGATTTTGGAAGTATGTAATCCGCAAGAAGCAGCGCGTGTGCTTTCTGAAAACTTATTAGCAGGTTATTTTCTTCCGTGCAAAATCGTGGTGTATAAAGAAAATGAAACAACAAAAATTGGTATGCCAAAACCAACCATGTTAATCAGCATGATGAATCATGAAGAACTGAAAAAACTAGCGGAAGACATTGAAAAGAGATTAATATCCTGTATTGATGAATGCAGATAAATAGCTGTTAAATGAACCGAAAATAACATTGTCTAAACCTTCGAGAAAAAGCCTTTATTAGGCTTTTTCTCTTTTATGTAAAATTTGGGAGGAGTTTAGTCCATTTTTCGAAAATATCCAATTAACAAATAATAATCCAAGACAAGAAATTGTAAATTTTTATGAACACTTTCTCCATAATTTTCCTTTATTCTAAAACCATAGTAGGAAAGTGGATGCTAACCACGAAAAAGATTTTAAGTGGGATCTTTTATTGCTACGTTAGTATTAGGAATAGGAACTGAAGTATTTGCGAATAGTAACGATGTGAGCGAAGGTACTTTGAATTTCGGTCAGATGCTTCCATTTATGAAGAAAATGCCCCCTTACTTATCTGAAAACGAGCTAAAAGACATGTATAATTCATGCTATGACACAAATGGGGCAGCACCAAGTAAAAACTTTGAACAAATGGAACCTCAAGGAATGATGATGAATAATTTTTAGATAATTTGGGAGGCGATGATCATGATGGGTGGTATGATGAGTGGTTGGGGAATGATGGGATTTTGGTTCTTCGGCTGGATCCTTAACCTGTTCATCATTGGATTGGTCGTTTATTTTGCCGTGAAACTTGCATTACGCAATAAAGACTAAAACAAGATATCTCGAAACAAAACGAGCAGGAGAGGGGGCTGGCCCTCGTTCTCTCACATCGCCGTATGTACCGTTTGGTATACGGCGGTTTCATTAAGTCTGATGTACAGATTCGTATCGTTGATAAAGACTGCTCAGTCTTTGGTTCTTCCATGGGATTTGCCGAGGGTTTTATAAAAGATAGAGCTAGAGGCCATTCGACAGTGTTTCTTTCGAGGGGTTCCCCATTCATATTCCTCTTGTTTAGGCACTTCTACATTCTGCAGTTTTAGGGGGCAATTTATCGGATTGACACCCCCGAATCATACCAAAAGAGGACTTTTTTTATTCAAGTCACCAAAAATGTTTCTAATCAGAACAGAAAACCACCAATAGCCTTTCTATATCGTTAAAACTTAAAAACTTATAACAATTCGTACCTGACTAAAAAAAGCTTATTGCCAAAACAATATCTAATAAACCAATCACTGCACATAGCGAACAACGGTAAGCATTCCACCCATATCTATAGAATGCATGTTCGTTGTATGATGTGGCTTATGACAGTGAAAAGCCCAATTTCCCGGGTTGTTTGCGAAAAATTCGATATTCCATGTTTCTCCCGGTGCGACATTAATCGTATTTCGTTTCAGTCTTGCTGTAACAGGAATTATATTGCCATCAACTGCGGTTGTAATAAAGTCATGTCCATGAAGATGCATAGGATGAGAATCCATGCTTAAATTACCAAGGCGAATGCGAACGCGTTCGCCATATCGAACAAGTAGAGGGGTTGTATCAGGATAAGCTTTGCCGTTAATCGTGAAAAAATTAAACATCATGGCCATTGGGTCAATATTATATATACTTGGAGCCAATTGTCTAGAAGTGTGATCATTCATTTGATGATCATGATTTTGCTGATGCATCTCAGTTTGCACGGCCCATTCCTGAAGTAAAAGAACATAGTCGCGATCCACTGGTTCTTCATATATACCTCGTGAAATAAGCATGCCTCCTAGCCCCATTAATTCTTGCCTTGCGTCATGGACATGACTATGATACATGAAAGTTCCAGCTTGTTGTATACGAAATTCATACGTAAAACTTTCTCCGGGACGTATAGTGGGACTGCCCCCGGGACCAGGCACCCCATCCATTCGGTTAGGAACAATTAATCCATGCCAATGAACAGATGTTGCTTCAGGCAAACGGTTTTCCACTGTAATTTGAACATAGTCTCCCTGATTCACAAGAATGGTTGGACCGGGAATACTTCCGTTGTAACCATACCCGCGAATTTTGATTCCATTTACTAGTTCATGAACAACCGGTTCCGCTCGCAAATGAAATCGTTTGACTCCGTTTTTGAGAATTTGAAACGGCGCATTTTTCACATTGGGAGTCACAATGGGAGTTTGAGGGTTTCTTGTAATGTAATCATACATTTCGCCATCCCCCTCTAGAAAAGGTATTACAATTTCAATATATGTTACTAAATGTGCCGATAGTCGTTTTACTCTCTGTAGATGAGCAAATTCCGTTACAATAATTTGGCGGATGCTGTGAAGGCGTTGCCGAGATTTTTATTATATTGCTTTAAAATTTGAAAATAGGGAGTTTATGGATAAAAAAATATACATTTTCAGAATGAAAAAGCCCCTCACTGATGTTTTAAAGGGGGGGCATGGCATCGATAAGTTTGAAATACATCCATAATCATAACTAAATATCAGCTTAAAACAACTCATACACAACTGATAGAAGTGGTGAAACCGAAGAATTTTAAAACTTAAAACGGAGTTTTTGGGGAATTTTCAACTGATGTTGACATAAAATTTATATTGTATTTCTCACAAGATTTAAATTAGGGATGGGTAAGGGGGATTTTATGTCTACACCAATCGAACAGCAAAAAAATATTTCCATTGTCTTTTTGATTAGTTATATAGTGGGTTTAATCGGATGGTTTTGGGATTGGGGAGAACATATGGGAACTCTGAAATTAGGACTTACTTATGTTCCAGCCCATTTAGTGATGAATGTTTCAATTGTGGTTATGCTTGGAACGATCATTTTAACGGGTGCGTTTAAAAAGAAAGTGTATTGGTTTTCCTATATAGGGATTTTTGTGGGTGCATTACTGTTTTGGATTCAGCCTGAAGTGGGTGTTCCCATACTTTTCATCACTCCATTTGTTTTCATTTGGGCTTATATACAACATAGCAAATATCTCTTACGAACCGCCTTTCTTCTAATGGGATTGGGACTGGTGTTAGTAGGAATTGTCACCGACTGGTTTTGGCATCGTGTTCATCCTGACATTGATGAAGCACATAATATGCTTTTCCTAATTGGCCATCAAATTCAATTAGCAGGATGGCTAGTAGGTGTATTTGTAGGTTTGGTCTTAATCCTTGACCATAAGAAGATATAATAGCTTTAAGGGGAAGCTATGAAAAAAGGCAAACGCATATATCAATGCAATCACGCAATAATGATATACAATGCATCTTGGCTGGTACATCTGGTTCTTTTAAACAAGAATTTAAATACTCTTCACAAGCCTGTATACATTTAACACAGCTATCTATACTATACAAGCTTGATTTGGCTGAAATGAGGAATCCGGTACCCTTGACAAATTTATTTCCTTCCTTTAATTTTTACTTCTTTCTGTATTTTTACCAACCTCAAAATTCCAACTGAGACTCACATTCCTCCGCCAAGTTGCATTGCAAAAGCACGGCATTTTCTAACGCAATTCAAGCACATACGTCCACACATTTGAGATTCTTGGTCTGGATGCCTTAAACATTCATTCCCACAGACTTCCAAACATAAGCACAATATTCGCGTAATGACTTAATTAATATACTACAGCGATCCATAAACTTTGCACATATTTCACAAATGGTTGCAGAATCAAGAAGCAGTTTCAGTTGATTCTTTCTAAAATGAACATCTGTGACTTAACAATATATCGAACGTCTTTTGACACATAGTTGTACAATCTTGAAGAGTTTTATGTGTGCTTGGCGACACCATCATTTGTGAATCCATTATCATCTCCTTTAATATCCTACGCTGATAAAGTATTCATTGTGCGAATACCCTGTCACCAAGGCATAAGCCTAAAAATTAAGCATAAAAGACTTTACCAAAAGGTACATGCTAAGTTGTGCCTTTTTGGTATGTTATCCTAAAGAATAATTTTGCGGATGTCTAAAGAAAATAATAAAAGCTCTTTTAGGAGTTTTTTATGAAAAACGATGTTATTTCATCGGAACATTTGGTTATTATGATAACAGCGTTGGTTGTAGGTTTTTTTGCTCGTCTTATAACCATTAAAGAAGATTATCGGCAGTATCCCAGCTACCCCAACGGATATTTAATCCATTTGGTGACTGGATTTGTAGCCGCAGCCATAGGTGCAGTAGCTATTCCGGCGATTATGACGAAAAATTTTGTTGCAGTAACCTTTCTAGCATTAGCCATACAGCAATTTAGGGATGTTCGGAAGGCAGAACGAGACTGTTTAAAGGACTTGGAGAATACCGAATTTACTCCAAGAGGAGATGCTTACATAGACGGGATTGCGAAGACCTTTGAAGCAAGAAATTATTTTGCGTTGGTTGTCGCCTTAGTTACGGGCATAACAATGCAGCTTGTATCCCATAAGATACTATGGGTGAATATTTTAATCGGGTCATTAGCTGGGTTAGTCATCTTGTTTATATTGAAATGTTTTTCCAAAAGGAAAACAGTTGGGGATATTGCGGATGTTCAATTAGGAAAAGTGGAAGTCAGAGATTCGGAGTTATTTGTTGATGGTATTTATGTTATGAACCAGTTAGGAACGAATAATGCAAGAGAACTTTACCGGAAAGAGGGGATCGCAGCGGTTAATTATCCCGTGAAGAACATTTTCGTATTACATTAGATCACTTTGGTCAAAGACAAGCCATCCTTTTTGAAGCAACAAGAGCTGTTGGTGTGAAACGGTATAACTTTACACGCAAGGATTATGAACAAGGGCGTGTGGTTGTTACATTAGTTCCGCTTGTTCGAAGGGAAGATGTGTTTATTGAAGCAATAAAGAAAACGCCTTTACTTGAAAGTGTAAAAAAAGAGCCATTCGGTGATGAAAAGCAATTGGTTAGGAGGAAAATAAATGGACAAAGAAACAAATCCAAAACCAAATTATGAAATACTGGCTTATATTACGTTAAATCAAAATCGTGTTATAAGCGGAAATGTTTTGGCTTTACTCGCAACCGATGAAGAAGAACAAAAGCAAATTACTCAAGACATCGCTAAAAGTATGAAAGCGGATGTGACACAACTAAAATGCGGGGATTATATGGTATATAGAACTTAGCAAGAAGGATACTAAAATAAAAGGCAGTGATTTTGAATAGATCGATAAACTGCATTAATACGTAGGTTTCTAGTAAACAGGTGTAAAGACAAGAAAGGAAATGGAAAAAAGGGGAATAGTGTCGAGAAATATTTTTTTGACACTCCTGAACCAGCTACAGCTGTTGATATATCAATATCTACAGAGGGAGGAATTACACATGATCAGTAAATTACTTAGAGGAGTCATAGTAGTTCTGTTACCTGTCTTTATCATTACCGGATGTAACAACCAAAACGATGACCATAATCAGATGGATCATGATTCGAAAGAAATGGATCATGCAAATATGAATCATGAAGATATGGATATGTCCTCCAATGATAAAGACAAAGATAACAAAACAAATGAAATGGATTTCGCGAAGCCGCCAAGTTCTTTTAATCGTTTAGCGAACCAAAACATCATGATAACAGCAACGAAAAACGTTACCCGTATAAACACAGATGATCCCATCAAATTATCCGTCATGGTTTCACAAACGGTTTGGCCTGCCACTCATAAAGAAAACCAGCCCGGCGCAATTATCTTAGTGCCTGTTGAAAACTGGCAAATGGCATTGGCAAGTGTAGACTTAATTCATCATCCGAACAACGGTCCTGTTTTATTTACAAAAGATCAAAAAATACCGGATGCCGTCTTAAAGGAAATCAACCGTCTTCAACCTTTAGGTACAGCTGACGGTACGCAAATCATAGTGATGGGAAATCTCAAGAAAAGCGAACTAGATAAATTAAAGAATTTTAAGATAAAACAAATTAGTGAAACAGATCCAGCTGCGTTTGCGAAAGAAATTGACCAATTTTACAGCGACATTGCCGGTAAGACTCCGCAAAGTGTGATTATTGGTTCTTTGGAAGATAAGGCGAAATTGTACACTCTCACAGCCGCCAATTGGATTGCTCACATGGAAGAACCGTTACTGTATGTCTCTTCAAATGAAATTCCACAACCAACAAAAGAGGCGTTACAGCAAAGAAAAGGAAAAGCAAATATATATCTTTTAGGTCCTGAATCAGTAATCTCTAAAGAAGTGGAAAACGAACTAAAATCATTTGGCACCGTTATCCGAATAGCGGGCGATACGCCGGTGCAACAATCCGTTTCTTTTGCTACTTACAAAGATGAAAAAACGAAGTTTGGTTGGGGGCTAAATGATCCGGGACATGGCGTATCATTTATTTCAACGAAAACCCCTGAACTAGCGATTGCGGCTGTGCCGTTTTCTCATCTAGGAAAACACGCACCTTTAATATGGCTAGAGAATGGGACATTAACAAAGGACGTATATGAATTTTTAGCCCGTTTAAAACCAACTTTTACGGATGATCCAACAGTAGGACCGTATAACCACGCATTTTTATCTGGTACATTCCGTTCCATCTCTTATCAAACACAAGGAATTATCGATGAAAAGCTCGAAATTGTTCCCGCAACTGGAGAAGGACATGCAGGGCATTAGAAGCACGTAAATCTATATACGCAAAACAGCTTGCAAGCCGAGCAAGCTGTTTTTTATTTTTGAAACTCGTGGTATTAATATGACGATGCAAACATATGGCATTCAACTAACATCAAAGGTTTTTGAATTATTCGCATATCATCACAGACAACTTCTACAAGTTAATTTGTAATGATTCACGTTGTTTAAGAAACATGTAAGCAACAAAGTATGATTATGATGACAAAACCATTAGAAATTATAATCGATTTTTCAAAATATCTAATTACTAAATGATAATCTGCGACAAAAATTTGTAAATGTTTATGAACACTTTCTCCATACTTTTCCTTTATTCTAAAACTAGAAAAGGATGGAGGTGTTGAAAATGAAAAAACTTATTTCAGGTTTGTTCGTCCTTGTTTCAGCTCTTGTATTAGCTACAGCTGTTTTTGCAGCAAATAAAAATGATAATAAGGATTGGAAAGAAATGTTGCCAATGATGAAACAAATGCATCCAGATTTATCAGAGGAACAATTACAAAAAATGTACGAACAGTGTCGAAGTAATGGAGATAAAATGATGAAACATATGATGAATCATGACAGAATGAATCAACAAATGATGAAACAAGGACATATGAACAATCATATGATGTAGCAAGGTTTAATCAAATATATTTAAGCACCGTAGGCTTAAAACTACGGTGCTTTTTTATGCGTAAATTTCAGTAAATAGAAAAGAAAAACAGCAGGTTTAAAAACTCAACCTGCTGTTTATTTATATTTACGGCATGACGCTGATCCCGTTTGGAATTTCACCTACTTGAACCGTTTTTATTACTTTGTTTTGTTCTTTATCAATGACACTCACCGTGTTGTCAAACATATTGGTGACGAAAACATATTGATGATCCGGACTTGTGACGACTCCGTGCGTCCCTTTGCCTGTTTCAATCGTGGCAACCACTTTTTTTGTTTTTATGTTTATTTTGCTTACGGAATGAGACGGCGCATCTTTCGTACCTTGATTGGCTACATAGGCAAATGTATCGTCGGAATCCATGTACACTTGAGCCGGTCCTTGACCGACAGGAACTTTTTCTACTTTACCGTTTGCTAAGTCAACAATGGCAAGGGCATTCTCCGCATTTAAGGTTACGACTAACGTTTTACCGTCCGAAGTAATGCCTGTTGTAACAGGAGTAGATCCTACTTTCATTTTCTTTTCTTCTTTCATTGTTTCTAAATTGATAACGCTTACACTGTCTTCCCCCATGTTGGCGATATACGCGTATTTACTATCCTTTGAGATACGGAACCCATGAGGTCCTTTTCCAGTTGGAATTGTTTGAATTACCGAGTAACTTGCCATATCAATCACAGAAACATTATTATCTTCATTATTGGTTACGAGAGCGTACTTTCCATTTTCAGTGAAAACGATATGAGCAGGATGATTCCCGACTTTCACTTTCTTAATTAATTCGTCTGTTTCTGTATTATAAAATAACGCCATTCCTTTCATCTCCATGGAGTGATCATTCCCGTGCTGCATTTCCGGAACTAAAGTAGCACCGAGAATTTTTCCGTCAGGAGAGACTTGGACATTGTGAACGGCACCGTCTACTTTGATTGTTGAAACAACTTTATTCGTTTCTAAATCAATTTTTGAAATACTTCCGCCTTCGTTAGCGGTAAAATAATATTTTTTCGTTTCTTTTCTTTGCTCTTTTGTGGCGGCTGCGGACTGTTTATTTTTCCCTAAAGTAGTGTTACTTTTTTGAGAATTCGTCCCGCAACCTCCTAGAACAAACATAAACATCGTCAATAAGGTTAACACGGCAATGATAGTTTTACGCATCAAATATTTCCTCCCTTTACTTTATCGAGTCTAAAGACATGATATTAACAAAAATAATTAATCGCTGTGACGAATTTCACAATAAAATTAAAATTATTCCTAACCGTTACAATTTATTGAAATCCATAAATTCTGCAAATTTATCCTGTAAAATAAAAAATATTTTAGTTTTTAAAGGATGTTTTCAATAAGAGGAGGAACTGTTGTGAAAGCGAACTTCGAAAGAATGATTCAAGAGTATCGAGGTGACATGGAATCAGTCTATCAAACTTGGTTTATCGATAATGACCAAAGATTAAAAGCATTCCGTACTATCCGAAACGGTGTTATAGAGGTAATTAAGGATATAGACAACAATACATTTGGAAACGACTTTAAGGGGTCCTCATTAGAAATTGTAGTTACAGCCATTGCAGAACAAAAACAAGTTTTTGAAGGAGCTGCCCACGCGTTTTATTGGAAGCCGAAACTTCGAATACCGGATATTTACGAAAATGAACTTAATAAAAAGGCTTTTGGGAGATTTTTAAAATCATGTCTTCAAGCAACAACGGAAAAGCAACTTATAGAAGAAATTGTTAAACTAGATCAATTACAAATTAAGGGACTTGGACCAGCTGTAGCTAATATTCTCTATTTTCTCCACCCAACTGTTTTTCCACCTTTTAATACAGCTATTGTAAAAGGTTTTAATCTTTTATTTGATCAAAAAATTAAACTTGGTTCGTGGCAAGAATATTTAAAGATGAGAGAAATCATTTTAGATTTTAATGAGAAATATAGAAACTTACTATCAAAGGACCTTGGTGCGGTAGGAGGACTTCTGTTTGAAATTGGAACGGGAAGATTAGTCATTAGTGAAAACTATGAAATCACATTAGAAAATATGGAAAAGCAAACAAAAGCAAAAATGAAACGTCATTCTGAAGTAATAAATGATGCTATCGAGGAAAATGATCATTCGGAAATGCAATATCATTTAGCAAGATTAGGAAAAGCACTTGGTTATAATGTATGGATTGCTCAAAATGATCATAAGAGAGAGTGGAATAATCAAAAGTTAGGGGAATTTTCCTTAAAACGCTTAAATCTGCCAAATATCTCTCAATCAGTGAAGGAAACCGTTGCTTTGATTGATGTTATTTGGTTGGATAAAGAAGAAAGAATTGTTGGTGCATTTGAGGTTGAAAAAAGTACATCTATCTATTCTGGGATTTTAAGGCTCTATGACTTGGCTTTAACTATGCATGAAAACCAGACTAAGTTTTATTTAGTTGCTCCAGATAAACGCGAAAAAGAAATTAAAGCACAACTTTTAAGGCCTTCCATTCGACATTCGAATGCTTGTCAAATTTCTTACATTTTATTTTCTGAACTCCGATGTGATTGTGATGCGATGTGCAAATTTGGGACTGACATAGGTGTTTTAGACAAAATTTCAAGAAATGTTGGATAAGTATCTAAACGTTTTACTTGGCTGAAACGAAAAATTGGAAAATAACTATGATAAAAAAGTACTCCATGAATAGGGGAAAGGAACTGATAGAAACTAATCGTGAACCGATGAATTTCTTATCAGTTCCTCTTAATTTATAAGGATTCGAAAATGATAAAAATACAGCTAATTTTTTCTGCACATTTTCTCCACATTTGTTGGTTATTATATGGAGGGGAATAAGCTGATAAGGAAGGGACAAAAGTGCGAAAAATTTCATTTAAATTAGGACTATTATTTTTTGTATTCGTATTAGGAATAGAGACGGTTTTATTTGCGTCATTATATGTTACTCTGGTGAATTCTAGAATTAATGAGGAATTTGAGCAGCTGTTGGCAAGAGGGAACAGCCACCGTGATGTGTTAGAAAAAAATTATGATCCTTCTACGTTAGAACATGTCACGATGATGGAGTCTGAGGCGGAGACGGACGTCGTTATTACCAATGACAAGGGGAAGATACTATATTTTTCAGATCATATTTTACCATTTGCTAAAAGCATCATAAAAAAAGCAAATAATAAAAACATTCCCCATAGTGGAATGATTGTTCAAAAAAATTGGCAAAAAGAGGCGCATATTTCGACAGTAAGCCCGATTCGGATTGACGGCAAGATCAAAGGGTATGTCTATATGTTTCAAAATACGGCTTCCATTCAAAACATGATTTATAAGTTAAAACATCATTTCCTTATGGTTGGAATTCTTTCGGTATTTTTAACGATTATTACGATTGCTTTCTTATCAAGAGTTATTACTATTCCTCTCATTCGCATGAAGCAGGCGACCGAAAAATTGAGTAAAGGGGATTTTTCTGTTCGTCTGCAAGTAAAAGGGGAGGACGAATTGGCGGAATTAGGGAAAGCCATTCAAACATTGGCGAGGGATTTAGAATACTTAAAAAAAGAAAGAAACGAATTTCTCGCCAGCATTTCTCATGAACTTCGCACCCCTCTCACTTATGTAAAAGGATATGCGGATATAGCTAGGAGACCCAACATGGGAGAAGAGGAGAGAAACCAATATTTGTCCATTATCTACGAAGAAGCAGAGCATATGCAAAAGATGGTGAAGGATCTTTTTGAATTAGCGAAGATGGATCAACATTCCTTTCAAATCCATAAGGAACCTACTAATTTATGTTCTTTCTTAAAAAAATTGCATGACAAAATGCATCCTGCGTTTCAGGCTAAAAAAATGTCTTTGGTATATCAATGTGCAAAAAACATTACGGTCCATATAGACCAAAAACGTTTTGAACAAGTGATGATAAATTTGTTAGACAATGCTTTAAAATATTCCAATCAAGGCTCTACCGTGTCTATTGATGTAAGAGCGGAGAAAAATAACATTGTGATTATTGTTTCAGACGAAGGCAGAGGGATCCCTGAAGAGGATTTGCCGCATATTTTTGAGCGGTTTTACCGAGTGGATAAATCAAGATCAAGAACTAGCGGCGGAACAGGGTTGGGACTAGCCATCGTCAAGGAAATTGTGGAAGCGCACGGAGGATCGATTTACGCCGCAAGTGAATATGGAAAAGGAACAAACATGGTCATTACATTGCCGGAGGGATGAGCATGTACACGGTTTTACTGGTTGACGATGAAAAACGAATGTTAGATTTACTTGATCTTTATCTTTCGCCTAAAGGATATCATTGCATAAAGTGTGAGTCCAGTTTAACAGCGATACAGTACTTAGAAAATAACAAAGTGGATTTAGTCTTGCTCGATATTATGATGCCAGAGATGGATGGTTGGGAAACTTGCAAACGAATTAGAGAATTTTCCGATGTCCCGATTATCATGGTGACCGCAAGAGATCAGACGTTAGATATCGTCAAAGGTCTCAATATTGGGGCGGATGATTACATCGCAAAACCGTTTGACGAAGCTGAGCTCCTTGCCCGCATCGAGGCGGTGCTGCGCCGCTCCGTAGGAAAACGCTCGAAAATAGAATTTCAAGGGTTAGTGTGGGATGAAGACGAACATAAAGTCTACTATCAAAACGAACCGATTTTTCTAACGCCGAAAGAGTTTGCCATATTGGGTCTGTTTTTGAAGCACCCAAACAGAGTGTTTAGCAGAGAACAAATCATTGTGTCATTATGGGGCTATAATGCAAATACAGAAGAGCGTACCATCGACTCTCATGTCAAAAATATTAGAGAAAAGCTTAGACAAGCTGGATTTCCGATCGATCAATTTCTGCAAACCGTTTGGGGGGTAGGATATAAATGGGAGGCATAAGGCAAGAAGAGGATGAAAGAGCAAATCATTGCACTACTCAACACCTATGAAAATGCTGCTTATCTCATCAGCATTGTGATAAATATTATAATTAGTATTTTAGGACTTATACCAAGCGTTTTTCTCACGGCTGCCAATTTGGCTGTGTTCGGGTTTTGGAAAGGCACCTTTTTATCTTTTGCAGGGCAAGCATTCAAAGCCATTGTCTCATTGATGAATCTAGGATTTTATAAAGAATCTGATTTTCATTATATGACAGTTGGCTATAAAGGTCATACGATTTATGTGGTGAACCAAGAAGAAAATAAAACACTAGGACAAGGGGGATTTTACAGTAAAGATGATGGAAAAACGTGGTTACAAAGTCAATTAAACGGCCTGCCGCAAACTGCTGCAGGAACGATTGCTGCCCACCCAACGGACGCCTGTACTTATCAAACAATCATTAGATTCAAAACAGAAGGAAGGGATATTTTCGGGAGGATCCTCGGGATCTGTTGTTAGTGCTATTAAAAAACTAATACCTTCATTGACAAAAGAAACGAACATCGTTACCATCTTTCCAGACCGTGGTGATCGTTATTTAGATTTAGTTTACGATGATCAATGGTTAAACAAAGTAAAAAGAGAATCCTATTAGATATAGAGGGGGAATCTAAAGGCATTCCCCTTATCTTCTTTAATTATAAATCTCTCTTAATATAATGATTGATATTTTTTGCAATTAAAATTGATTTAACCGCAAGCTTTATGTCTTTTTATGTAATAAATTGACGGTATTTTATGTATTTTTTTGTCGGCTTTTCACACATTCTGCACAATTTTGTAATTAAACTGTAAATCCATCGAAACATTAATGTTATTTTAATATGATAGAATTTGCTCAAAAATACGAAAAGAGTTATAGGGGGAAAACAGGATTGAAAAGGTTAGTAGCATCTTTTGCAATGGCAGGTGTTTTATTGAGTAGTCCAATCGTAAGTAGTGCGGCTCTTGGGGATCAAACATTAAAAATTGGAATGACACACCAAGATGTTAAAGAATTACAACAAATATTAAAAAATAAAGGTTACTTTACATATAAAACAACTACTACATATTTTGGTCCTATTACCAAAAGTGCTGTTATAAAGTTTCAGAAATCAAAGGGCTTAACTGCTGATGGAATTGTAGGTCCTAGTACATTCAAAGCATTAGGCATAAAAAACGCTAAGACTAAAACTACGCAAGTGGAAGGAGTTTCATCTTATAACCCAACAAGGCTGGTTCAAAATGCTAAAAAATATTTGAATGTCCCGTATGTATGGGGAGGAAGTACACCTAAAGGATTCGATTGTAGTGGCTTTTTGAATTATGTATTCAAGGAGAGTGTTGGAATTAGCTTACCAAGAACGGTTGCTGGCATCTATGCTAAAGGTGTGAAAGTTTCTTCTCCTCAAGTAGGAGATTTAGTGTTTTTTGAAACTTATAAGCCTGGAGCTTCTCATGCAGGAATTTATATTGGAAATAATGAGTTTATCCATAGTTCTTCTTCTAAAGGAGTTAGCATTAGTTCTATGAAGAATACATATTGGTCTAAGCGCTATCTAGGTGCAAAAAGAATAATTGTGAATTAAGGGAGCGAAGGAATTGCTCCCTTTTTGTTTGTGTGCCCGGCATGAGAGTAATCTATAGGGTGAAAGTCCCGAGCTGCTAAGACAGAAGTAGCAGTTAGCTTAACGCAAGGGTATCCGTGGTGACGCGGAATCTGAAGGAAGCGAGCGGCAAACTATTAAAATCCATAAATTCTGCAAATTTAATTTATAAAATAAAAATTACTTCTCTTTTATAAATCGTCCAAAGGCATAAACAAGGAGAAAAGAACGTACAATATAGACTCTTATGTAAAAAATATTAGGGAAAAGATGAGACAAATTTAGGTTTCCAATCGATCAATTTCTGCAAACCGTTTGGGGGTAGGATATAATATGGGAGGCATAAGGCAAGAAGAGGATGAAAGAGCAAATCATTGCACTACTCAACACCTATGAAAATGCTGCTTATCTCATCAGCATTGTGATAAATATTATAATTAGTATTTTAGGACTTGTACCAAGCGTTTTTCTCACGGCTGCCAATTTGGCTGTGTTCGGGTTTTGGAAAGGCACCTTTTTATCTTTTGCAGGGGAAGCAATCGGAGCCATTATCTCCTTTCTTTTATATCGTAAAGGATTCAGGAAGCTTTCTGAATCCAAGTTATTTGCTCACCCGAAAGTCAGACGTTTGCTTGAAGCAAAAGGTTTAGAAGCCTTTTTTCTTGTTCTGTCTTTGCGGCTTCTTCCTTTTGTTCCGTCAGGAGTAGTTACCTTTGTTGCAGCGATAGGAAAAACCTCCTTGCTTATCTTTATGATTGCTAGCTCAATAGGGAAAATACCGGCATTACTTTTAGAAGCCTATTCGGTTTATCAATTGATGAATTGGACATGGCAAGGGAAAGTAATATTAACATTTTTGTCTGTTTGTTTATTCCTTTTTACTTGGAAGAAAATCAATCGAAAAAAGGCTCAAACGAACAAAATTGAAAGGGATTTATGAAGAGCAACAAAATATCATATTCAAAGAAACAAACTCCATAAATTCTGCAAATTTTTCTGCTATAAAATTACTATGTTTACTCAATACACAAAAAGGAGTATCAGCAATGAAAAAAATGACGAAAGCTATGATGATTACATCGGCCATTTTTCTTCTAAGCGCTTGTTCATCATCCAATGAAAAAAAACAAGCCTTTATTACGAGCAAAGAACAAGCAAAATCCAACATATCTGTTACAAATAATCCTTTCTTTAAAGAAAAGAAAGAAGGAAAGTTCGAACATTTACATGGAATCGGTTATGCAGGCAACCAAAATGCGATTTACTTTGCTACACATGAGGGGTTACTTGTTTACCAAAATAATAAGTGGTATGAAACGACTTCGTATAAACATGATTATATGGGCTTTTCTGCCACAGACGATGGATTTTATTCATCGGGGCATCCAGAAGAAGGTTCATCTTTAGGAAATCCTCTTGGTCTTGTAAAAAGTTTGGATAATGGACAAACGTTGATGAATCTAGGATTTTATAAAGAATCTGATTTTCATTATATGGCAGTTGGCTATAAAAGCCATACGATTTATGTCGTGAACCAAGAAGCAAATAAAACGCTTGGACAAGGGTTATTCTACAGTAAAGACGATGGCAAAACGTGGTTACAAAGTCAATTAAACGGCCTGCCGCAAACTGCTGCAGGAACGATTGCTGCCCACCCAACGGACGAAAATATGGTCGGAATTAGTACGCCTGAAGGAATTTTCGTTTCAAAAGATAATGGAAATACGTTTGAACGCTTTACTCGAAAGATCAATACGACGACTTTCGTCTTCCAAGAAAAATCCATTTTATTTGCTGCTGTAGAGAATAATAAGCCTATACTTATAAAACAATCGTTAGATTCAAAACAGGAGGAAGTTCTTTCTGTTCCTAAACTCGATGAAAAAGACCATATCATGTATATGGCCTCTAATCCGACAAATGAGAAGGAAATTGTGATCGCCACCATGAACGGGGATATTTTCATGACAAAAAATAACGGTGAAAGCTGGACAAGACTAGCATCGAAAGGGAAAATAAATTTTTAATAAAAGACATGCGAGGGCATGTCTTTTTGCTTACTTAAAAATATACCACTCCATAAATTCTGCAAAATTCATTGCTACAATATAGACATCAGATAGAGAAGAAGGTGAGAAGAAGGGTGTATTCGTTCTTGAGCCAAATAAGCAACCTTCTAAGCCAACCGTTTCTCAATATTGCAAATAGCACGACAGCTATTCCCATTTTGTCAGCTTTTGTTCTTGGCATTGTAGGAGCGATGGCTCCATGTCAACTCACTGGCAACTTGGGAGCGATCACGTTGTACAGTAATCAGTCCTTGCAAAAAGGGATTGCGTGGAAAGAGTTGCTCCTATTTATTTTGGGTAAAATCATTGCTTTTTCCGGTTTAGGTTTCATCGTTTGGCTGATGGGGAAAGAGATTCAAAGTACACTGACATTATATTTTCCGTGGTTGAGAAAGCTGATCGGTCCCATTCTCATTCTTGTAGGTTTATACTTGTTAGGGCTTTTTAAAATGTATTGGAACGTAACCTTGTTCAAAATCCCTGAGAGATTTTTAAAGAAAGGAAAAATAGGCTCCTTTTTAATGGGTTTCGGCTTTTCATTAGCTTTTTGTCCAACCATGTTTGTGCTATTTTTTGTTACTCTAATGCCTCTGGTATACTCAACGTCTTATGGAGTGTTATTACCGAGTATCTTTGCCATCGGAACCTCTGTACCTGTTATTTTATTCATCCTCATCCTTTGGTACTTAGGATTTAGCGGCACTCTAATGAAAAAAGGAAAGCAAGCAGGAAGGTTCGTTCAGAAAGCAGCTGGAATCGTGATGATCTTACTTGGCATATTAGACACCATCACTTATTGGTTTTAAAATTAGGAAAAGGAGCATTCCCGTTAGGAGCTTTTCCGGGGACTTGATCAAAAAAAGCCCTCTTGGTATGATGCAGGGGTGTCAAACACATCACTCACCATACCAAGGAGGACTTCAGATGAATTGTACACAAAACTATAAAATTGATCAAGTCACCGAACAAACGCTTGTCGTGGGCATCGATATCGCGAAACGAACCCACTACGCCTGCTTCGTGGATGACCGGGGGCGTGTGCTTCGCAAATCGTTCCCGATCTTCCAGTCGAAAGAGGGCTTTCGCCAGCTGTATGAAGCGATTCAGGAGGCGATGCAAGCGTTCGGAAAGCCGCAGGTGATCGTCGCCGTGGAGCCGACCGGGCACTACTGGTTGAACCTGGCCTACTTCCTCGAGGAGCACGGGATCCCGTTGGTCATGGTCAACCCGGCGCATGTGTGCCGGTCGAAAGAACTCGATGACAACCTGCCGACGAAACATGACGCCAAAGACGCCCTAGTCATCGCCAGACTGGCGAAAGACGGACGATTCCTCGTCCCCCGGCTGTTGCACGAGATCGAAGCCGATTTGCGCGTCGGGAGCACGCTCAAAGAGAAGCTCCGCAAGGAACAGACGGCGGTGAAAAACGCGATCGTCCGCTGGACCGACCGATATTTTCCGGAGTTTTGGACGGTGTTTCGCGACCTGGGGAAAACGGCGCTTTCGGTGCTGGAGTGGACGCCGCTTCCAGCCGATATGGCCGGCCGGGCGGTGGAGGAGCTTCTTGAGGTGTACCGGCAAAGCGAAGGGCTGAAATGCCCGCAGAAGGCCAAAATTCAGGCGTTGATCGACGCCGCGAAGGACTCGATTGGGGTGACGGAAGGGACGACGATGGCCCGGTTTGAGATCGCCGCGCTCGTCCGCCGATACCGCCAATTGGAGGCTGAGGTCGCCGCGTTGGACGCCGAGTTGAAGGCGTTGGTTCAAACGACGATGGAGTATCAATGGCTGAAAACGGTCGACGGGTTGGGAGACGCCACGATCATCGATCTTCTGGCGGAGATCGGCAGCTTCGCCCATTATCGGGACCCACGTCAATTGGTGAAGTTGGCGGGCCTGACGCTCAAGGAGAATTCCTCCGGCCAGCGCAAAGGGCAAAAGCACATCTCCAAACGGGGACGGAAACGGCTGCGATCGGTGCTGTTTCGGGCGATGATTCCGCTGATTCGGCATAACGAGGCGTTTCGCGAGCTGCATGAGTATTATACGACCCGATCCGTCAATCCGCTGACCGGAAAGCAGTCCATCGTCGCCTTGTGCCGGAAGCTGTTGAATGTGCTGTTTGCGATTTGTACGAAGAAACAAGCGTTTGACGCGGAGCGAATGAAACAGGACGTCTTGTCCCAGGTGCAACGGGCGGCCTAAGGCCTCCCCCTGCGAACGGAAGAATCGTTGGACAACAGGATGACACCGGAGAAGCTGGCGTGATTTTATCCATTCGACCTTGAGTCCCCAAAGGAGCTTGGCCGGCCTCCGCCTGATGACGAGACCGAACGAGGGAATGTTGGCGCGAAGACGCCCGGAGACATGGGAGGGTTCGTCCTCATCAGCGACGCGGAGATCCAAAGGGTGCATCGAATACGCTTCTCCCCACGGAAGGAAAATATCCCCAGCCGTGGACGCGAAGCGCACCCTAGGTCTGTAAGATATCCACAAAACTGAAAAAGGATGTAAGGGATTTTGTCGAAAAATATTTTTTGGACACCCCTGAGGGGCCGAAAAGCCTTGATAAATCAACATTTCTAGAGGGAGGAAAGTGAACGGTGATGTTTGGAGATTTGGCCATGATGATTGGGATGATGTTATTCTGGGTTGTATTAATCGCCATTGGTTTTTATCTCTTACATCGTTTTATCAATGACCGCAAAGAAGAGTTATCTCCGATGGAAATATTAAAAGTGCGATTAGCCAAAGGAGAGATCACTTTAGACGAATTTGAACAACTATCCAAAAAGCTATAGTAAAATCTAGCCTCTTTTATTGTATCAAGCATCAGAAATGTGATTTACAATTGTCTCCCCCTATTTCAATTTTATATAGATGAAGGAAGTTGTTGATAAGAGTATTGTCAACAACTTCTTTTGTTTTTTTAGCTTTTCTGAACATAATAATCTCTTATATTTCATGTCTCCTTCGTTAGTTTTTTCTCCTGTTATAAACACTTCTGTAAAAGCGATATTGAACGAACTATGGAGACAAAAGAAGGTTATCTCCTAAATAAATTTTTTCATGGGTCATCATTTTTAAAAATCTTAGTTCTTTATTCTATTTACTAGATTTCATTCATAGATATTAATAATAGAATTTAGAAGGGAGAGTAAGAATGAGAAGACAGTCTTCGCCGAAAAATACAACTGCATTCTTTTACAGTTTTCTAATTACGTTAATAGTCAGTGTGTTTATTTTAAATATGATTATTGCTATTTTTTAAGAAGTTTTTAGTTTCTGAGTATTTAAGGGACCTTTCATGAAAAGTGGAGTCCGTCTCATTTATGTACATATTGGAGATGGAAAATCATTATTTTAATCAGGGAATCAAAGGTGACATAAAAAAGCCTAATTTTTCAAAACTGCTGTTTGAAAATACCATTAATTTAAGCTTGAGTGATCCTCGCTCATTTTTTAGGAATGTCTTACCGGGGTTTTCAAGTTTCGATTCGAAAATAATTGTGGCAGGAGAAGGAACAGACTATACAAATTTACCAATCGAATCATCACCTCCGATTGAGGTTTTATTAAAAGAGAGAGAAATTAGTGAACAAAATCTGAAGAAATTAGAAGAAGAAATAAATCAAACAGAAAATATGGTAAAACCACCACCATTGAAAAATGACACTGGAAACCGGAATGTAATGTTTATTTATCATTCACATAGCCGTGAATCTTTTTTGCCCTATCTAAAGGGTACGGGTAACGAAAAAACATACCATCACTCAAAAATTAATATCACAATGGTAGGTAAACGATTAGGAGAAGCTCTTAGAAATAGGGGGATAGGTGGTATTATGTCAAGAAAATAGACACGTAAAATCGAGAAAAATTTTAAAACCCTACTACCGCACTTCGTTTAGTGGCCTCTTGAGAAGGAGAACGGTTTGGTAAACCCTTCCCCTTCTCAAGAGGAAAGATATGCCCCTTATATCGTGACTTGTGGAGAGAAGCGTTGCTGCTTTTTGCCTTGCTGATGCATCTTCTCATACTCCATCGGGGACATGTACTCATTAGCGGAATGAATTCGCTCGGCATTATAAAAACACTCCATGTATTCAAAAATCCGTTGTTTCGCTTCTTCCCTTGTCGTAAAGGTTTCGTGGAAAATGAGTTCCTTTTTAAGGATGCTGTGAAACGATTCGGCACATGCGTTGTCATAACAGTTTCCCTTTCGACTCATGCTCGTCTGGATTCCGTATTGCCTCAACATGGCTTGGTATTCATTCGATGCATACTGGCTCCCTTGGTCCGAATGGTGAATCAGACCAGGTTGAGGATTTCGCTGATGGATGGCCCGGTTGAATGCTTTGATCACTAACTCCTTTGTCATACGCTCGGAAAGATACCAACCTACAATTTTACGAGAAAACAAATCCATGATGGATGCTAAATACAACCAGCCTTCTTTCGTCCAAATATAAGTGATATCCGCCACCCATACTTGATTCGGCTCATCTGCTTCAAACTGCTGATTCAATAAGTTGGGATACACAGGCAAATGATGCTTTGAGTTCGTGGTTGCCTTATATTTTTTCTTTGTTTTTGAACGAATGTCCCCATCTTTCATGATTCTGGCGACCGTTTTTTGAGATACCTCAACCCCTTGCTTCTGAAGGATTTTTGTGATTTTTGGACTGCCATACGTTTCTCTTGACTCGATATGAATCTTTTTGATTTGCTTTTTCAACGCTTCTTGTCTTTTCTTTTGTTGGCTTTCCGGCCGTTTGGTCCATGCATAGTATCCACTTCTTGAAACACCTAGGACTTCGCACATCTTCGCCACACGAAACTCCTTTCTATGCGTATGAATGAATTCATAGATTACTTCTGGTTTTTGGCGAAGATGCTCATGGCCTTTTTTAAGATCGCGTTTTCCTCTTCAAGGTCACGGATGCGTTTTTGTAGTTCGCGCTTTTCTTGATCTTCTGGTTTAAGGTTTCCGCTTCCGACAAAACTATGTTCGGCATCTTTTTTATAATCTGCGACCCATTTATGAAGAGTTTTTGGCGAAATATCGAGTTGTCTTGCGGTTTGAGCGACCGCCTTTCCTTGCTCGACCACTAATTTTACTGCATGTATTTTGAATTCTTTATCAAAACGTCTAGCCATTATAGACACTCCCTATGATTGATAGATTTACTATACATTTCTCTATTCGTTGTGTCTATAATCTAGACTAACATCAAGGAGTAGAAGTAGATACAACGGACATTGTAGCCATGTTAAAGAAAAGAAATTTAGATTATTCTAGCTCTTACGAAATCTCCAGAGAAATTGTTGCATCTGCGAAAAGGTCTAATAGGGATCTTAGCTACTTTTTGGATATCCATCGTGATTCATAGCCAAGAAAAATAACAACAGTAACTATAAACGGAAAAACGTACGCTAGATTATTTTTTATTGTAGGTAAGGAAAATAAAAATTATGAGGAAAATTTAGCTTTTGCACAAAAGATTAACACTGAAATAGAAAAATCTTATCCGGGATTGTCAAGAGGAATTATTGAAAAGGATAGCCATTCAGGAAATGGAGTTTATAACCAAGATTTATCTCCTAATTCTGTCATTATCGAAATAGGGGGCATTGAAAATACGATGGATGAGTTATATAGAACGGCAGATGCATTGGGAGAAGTTTTAAGTCAATATTATTGGGATGCTACGAAGGTATCGAATACTCCTAAATAATATAAAAAAAAATGTCGAGGATTCGACACTTTCACTTTGATGACAAAGTTGACAAGCTTCAGTCTTTAGAACAACTAGCTAAGAAATTTTAATATGTTTCTCCATAAAAAATTCATATTTTTTATTTATAATAAATAAATCACATGAAATTGGGGAGAGATGCGTATTGCAATTTGGTAGTATTATAGTTCAAGGTGAAAATCTTTTACTAATAAGCGGCTTATTAATTAGCTATGTGATGTTTTATTATGGTATTAGGATATTAAAAATAGAACGAAACATCATGGATTTAATTTTTAATAGTTTTATTAATGGAGTACTAATTTGGAAATTTAGCTATGTCGTTTTACACCCTAATTCAGTTTTACAAAATCCTATGACTATAATTTATTTTAACGGGGGATATGTTGGAATTGGTATAGGGATTATTTTCATCACGATCTCTACTTGGTTATCTATCAAAAAACAGAATATTTCTTTGGTTTCTTACACACGTGCGGCCGTTCCTGCGTATTTGGGGTATTTTAGTACGTTTGTATGGATCCGCGTAATGGAAGATCCTCAGAATCATCTCATCATTTTGCAAGCAATAGTAGCTGTTTGTTTTTTTATAGCAGCCTCACGAATCAACACCCAAAAAACTTTGTTACAACTTCTCATATGGTTTCATTTAATTCAATTTGAAATAGCCCTATATAAAAACAATTTTGTATACGCTGAGATAATATCAAAAGAAGTATTGTTATATGTCTCTTTAATTATTATCTTTTTATGTATTTTATACTGGTCAGAGAGGCAAGGAAGAGAAGAGGCCACTAAGGACGAGGAAAAGGGATGGAGAAATACAACAAATAATATAATTTTAGGCGGTATATTTTTAAGTCTTGCCATAACCCCTATGCTTACCAATCAACATGAAACAGGGAGAATAGAATCCCCTAAAACAGTTATGTCTACCTCATTAGATTCTGGCAAAATCGGGACTAATAAAGGACAATTTGCTCCAGATTTTGAATTACTTTCAATTACAGGAAATAAAGTGAAGTTGTCTGATTTGCGTGGAAAGACGGTTATATTGAATTTTTGGGCTACTTGGTGTCCTCCTTGTAGAGCTGAAATTCCCGAAATGCAAAAGTTCTATGAAAACAATAAAAATAACAATGTAGAGATTTTGGCAGTCAATTTAACGAATAGCGAAAGCAGTCCTGATACAGTGAAGGATTTTGTGAGGGATAAAGGCATGACGTTTAACATTCTGCTTGATAAGCAAGGAAAGATTGGAAATCTATACGGTATAATAACAATTCCCACTTCGTATATCATTGATAAAAATGGAATTATCAGAGAGAAACATGTAGGTCCTATGTCTTATGAAACTATGGACAACTTCATCTCTAGTATTAAATAAAAACTAAAAATCTTTTTCTACACCTGATTATATCAGGTTAATGATATTGTCCCTTCTGAGTATACAGTAAAAGGAATATTCCTTACTGTTAACTCAGGAGGGGTGTTTTTGTTATGGGAAAAATTAATAGAAGTAAGAAAAGTGAGGGCAGTCCAGCCGGATTTAGATGTGCAATGGAGCTTTAAAACTATTATAAAAGAGTTTGAATTTTTTCATAAAAAAATCCCCCTAACAGTCGGCTAATCTAAGTAATAAATGAGGAAATCATACTTTCGAGTATCCAAGTTTACTTAGGGAATAAAAGGAGCTATTATCTGTAGTTGTTGTTCTGTGTTTCTAATAAATTATTTTTGTATCAGAACTGTAATAATTGGGTATTCCTATTTTCGGATGATAAACGCCTAAAAACCTGTGAATCCACCAAACAAACCTGTAAAAAAGGTAACGATTTTTGTCATCAAATCAAAAAACAGCAGAATCCCCGTGACAATCATAAGAAATCCTCCGACTTTTACGATGACAGAATTATACCTTTTTATCCAATTTAGCTTGCCGATAAAAAATGACATAATGAAAAAAGGAACGGCAAAACCTAATACATAGGCGAACATGTATAAAATTGCTGCACTTGGTTTGGTAGCTGCCAACGCTATAACTGATACAAGAATTGGGCCGGTACAAGGAGTCCAGCCTGCGGCAAATCCTATTCCAATTAAAATAGAACCAAAATAACCGGAGGGCTTGTTGCGAAAGAAGAACCGCTTATCCTTCATCATAAAGGAAGGTGAAAATACACCTAAAATTACTAGACCGAAAAAGATAATGAAAGTTCATGGTGTGGCAGAAGCATCGTTCTTTCCCTCCATTTCTCCTTCGGCCTGCCTTCATAATAAAACAGCTTGTCGACTTTGTTGACAAGATGAGCCGACTTAATAAACTGACGTTTTTTGTTATATCTAATTGTACTTTAATTATTTTCTCGTACAACGCTGCTTGTACGTATTCAACTAGTTCATATATTGATATACACTGAACGTTTTCTTGACACTTGAGGTAAACCGATTAAGTAAAATGAGTCATTTTTATTATTTTGTTACTTCTTCTACATAACTTCTGCAAATTTATTTATTAAAATACATTCATCGAATTATTAAGAACTATTGATTCAGGAGGATTGTATGAAAACTGTAAGAGTCAAAAGTCTAACAGAAGAAGTACAGGAATTAAATCAATCATTTAGCCGCTAAACTCAATATATTAGTAAATAACTTTGTCAATGGGGTTAGAATAGAATGAACAAGGAAAAGCAAGTTTTTCAAATCGTAAATCGTCTTAGAGCGAGAGGCATACCAGCAGAAATTACGAAATCAAGATTAGCTATATTAGCTTATATGTTAGAAAATTCAGAGAAAAAGAATGGAAAGGAGACTTTAGTAAGTAAATGGAAACCATTAAACCTCTAAATCCAATTGCACTGGAATTAGGTCCTTTAAGTATTCATTGGTACGGAATTATTATTGGTACAGGGCTCTTGTTAGGATTGTATATTGCTACTAATGAAGCAGTAAAAAGGGGATTACAAAAAGAGGTATTTACCGACCTTGTATTATGGGCTGTCCCTATAGCTTTGATATGTGCCAGAATTTATTATGTCATCTTTAATTGGTCGTATTATTCGCAA
The DNA here is from genome assembly GCF_027942335.1 of Geobacillus sp. CX412. Taxonomy (NCBI): domain Bacteria; kingdom Bacillati; phylum Bacillota; class Bacilli; order Caryophanales; family Anoxybacillaceae; genus Geobacillus; species Geobacillus sp. CX412. Next base: position 1,714,707 of record NZ_CP103461.1, on the reverse strand, counting down.
CACCCCAATGAGATTATAGCTATATGGAAAGGCGGAATCGCCATTCACGGGGCTTTAATAGGTGCTATTGTCACAACTGTCGTTTTTGCAAAGAAAAAGAATTTGAGTTTTTGGAAATTGGCAGATATCGCAGCACCAAGCATTATACTGGGGCAAGCAATTGGACGTTGGGGAAACTTTATGAATCAGGAAGCACATGGAGGACCCGTTTCAAGAGAGTTTTTAGAAAGCCTTCAGCTTCCTGATTTTATCATTAATCAAATGTACATTGAAGGAAGTTATTATCATCCAACATTTTTGTATGAGTCTCTATGGGACTTGATAGGGTTTCTGATTTTATTGATATTACAACGTTTAAACTTAAAACGTGGAGAAGTATTCTTGACTTATGTTATATGGTATTCGATTGGTAGATTCTTTATTGAAGGAATGAGAACAGATAGTTTAATGCTAACGGATAATTTAAGAATGGCTCAAGTTTTATCTATTACTTTGGTGATTGCAAGTACAGTTCTTATATTATACAGACGAACTAGAAAAAATTTGACAGCTAGGTATAAAGATTAAATTAAACTATTCATTTCTTTCAAGCAACGGCTCCGGAATGAAGGATGGATGGCGGATATTACGTATATTCCTACTGATGAAGGCTGGTTGTATTTAGCGAGTATCATGGATTTATATACTTGTGAAATGGTAGGGTGGTATATCGATACACGAATGACGAAAGAGTTAGTCATTAAAGCATTACAACGGGCTCTAAACAGCGAAAAACCAACGGAACGAGTGATTCATCATTCGAATCGTGGGAGTCAATATGCTCCGAATGACTATCAATAGCTCTTACAGAAACATCATTTTCAAGTGAGCATGTCGAGACGTGGGAACTGTTACGACAACGCTTGTATGGAGGCTTTTCATAGCCTAATCAAGAAAGAGTGCATTTATCTGAATCGATTCCGTACGCAGAAAGAAGCGAAACAAGCAATTATTGAGTACATTGAATGCTTCTACAACTGTAAAAGAAATCATTCAGTTCTTGGCTATGTATCACCATGTGAATTTGAAGCTGCTTATTACGCTCTAAACAGAGAAAAGTAGCTGTGTAGGTTCAGCTATTTCTTTCTGTTTAACGTGTCCGTTTTCTTGACATAACACTAAAACCACTAATTGACCAGTGTTTTGTTTTTTATTTTGAACGTGTTGCAAAACGCATAACGAATGCATAAATGCACATAAAAAATCCACCACCTTGGAAATCATATACAGTGACCAAAAAAACAACTCTCCAAGGGGTGGACACTATTATGATTTCCAATTGGAACAGCGAACATGCATGGACTTATGAAATTGACCCAATTTTAGAAGCATTATTTCGGTATATCGACTCGCTATCATTGCCGGAAACACCGTATGTGACAGGAAGACCGCCGGTGTCGAAAAAATCGTTGTTGAAATGTTTCTTTTTGAAAACCTATTTTTCCATTGATTCCTTGCGAAAATTAGTGCGCATCCTGCAGCGTTTTCGCTGTTTTCAACGGGCCTGTGGGCTTGGTGAAGTCCCTCACCTTTCTACGTTTTCCCGTGCGGCGAAGTGGTTCCGGGAACAAGGATTTCCTGTTTTTCATGCACAGCTGCTCAAAGATCTAGAAGTACGTTATCCGCAAATCGTGCTGATCGACAGCACAGCCCTTCGAAGCAGTCTTTACGATTCACAGGCGAAGTGGGGAGTGTCCACCCGATATCACTGGTTTAAAGGATATAAACTCCATCTCTGCACCACCGCCGAGGGAATCATTTTATCTCATGTGTTGACCACAGCGAATCGAAATGATGCGGCAGTAGCACCAGAATTGCTTGTTTCTTTAAAGCAGTGGGATATCGAATTTGTATTGGGCGATGCCGCGTATGACAGTGAAAAGGTTCGTCAAACAGCAGAGCAGTCAGGAATCCTATTCATTTCCCCTATCAACCGCCGCAATAGCGAGGAACGAAAAGATGCCTATGGCCGGGTTCTTCCTGTCTTTTTGAAAACGAGATTTGGCCAATGGCTGTTTGGACTTCGTCGTGAGATTGAACGAGTATTTAATGAGTTAAAGAGTGACGGGTTGGAACAGCCAAGATGGTATGGATTTCATCGATATGTACTGCATGTGTTATGTTGCATCCTTATGCATAACTTCGAGTTTTTACTCTAGTTTTGCAACACCATCTGAATAAATTAAAAGAAAGCTGTCCGAATGAAGAGCAACTACATGAATGTCCAATTATTGAATCTCTGATTGATGATTAAAGAAATGAGATATCAATGAAAAATAAGACATTTATAGTGATCGGAACACTTGTTACATTATTACGACTTGTAGTAACGAAAATAATGTAGAAACTACAGCGAATGGAAATAATACTAAAAGTGCTACCTTTACCATTACTGAAATGGATTGTTCAAGTTGTCCTGTGTTGTCAAAAGTGCTCTTGAACGTGTAGAAGGTGTAAAAACAGTGGAAGTAACCATTACAGAAGGTTCCCAAGGAACAGCTAAAGTTGTGTTTGATGCTTCAAAAACAGATGTAAAAACTTAAAAAAATACCGTCTTAGAATTAGGATATGGTGTTAAACAATAGGAGGTGTTTCATTTGTCAATTCGTAAATATCGTTTACAAGTGGAAGGTATGACATGTACTGGGTGTGAAAGGCACGTTGAAACAGCTCTAAACAGCATAGGAGCTAAAAATGTAGATGTAAATTTTCGCCGTGGAGAAGCTGTTTTCGAATTGCCAGAACATATAGGTATCGAGAAAGCCAAAGAAGCTGTGAATAAGGTTAATTATAAGGCAGGTGAAGCTGAAGTTATTCATCAACAAAAAAGCTCCGTTGTTGGTGATGATGAAGGTGATTATGATTATGACTTTATTGTCATTGGTTCTGGGGGAGGAGCTTTTTCTGCTGCTATTAAAGCAGTGGAATATGGGGCAAAAGTGGCGATGATTGAGCGTGGTACCATCGGTGGGACTTGTGTAAACATTGGATGTGTTCCATCAAAAACACTGCTACGTTCTGGAGAAATCAATCATTTAGCAAAAAACAATCCATTCCTTGGTTTAAATACTTCAGCTGGTTCGGTAGATTTGAAAAAACTAATGGAACAAAAAGATGAACTGGTGAGAGAATTACGTCAGCAAAAGTATGTTGATTTAATTGATGAATATGGGTTTGAACTAATACAGGGAGAAGCAAAATTTGTCAATGAAAAAACAATAGAAGTAAACGGGAATAAAATAACAGCTAAACGCTTTTTAATCGCAACAGGAGCTTCCCCATTGATTCCTAATATTCCGGGATTAAAAGATGTTGACTACTTAACAAGCACTTCTTTGTTAGAGCTTAAAGAACTGCCAAAAAGTCTTGCTGTTATTGGTTCAGGATACATCGGATTGGAGTTAGGTCAGCTCTTTCACCATTTAGGAGTGGAAGTAACGTTAATGCAGCGTAGCCAAAGAATTCTTAAAGAATATGATCCTGAAATTTCAGAAGCTGTAGAAAAAGCATTAACAGAACAAGGCATTCATGTTATTACCGGTGCTACATTTGAGCGTGTAGAACAGAATGGAGATATGAAACAAATTCATGTTACTGTTCATGGTGAAAAGAAAATCATTGAAGCTGAGCAGCTACTTGTAGCTACGGGGCGCAAGTCAAATACGGAAGCACTAAATCTTCAAGCTGCAAACGTAGAAGTGGGTTCTCGCGGTGAAGTTAAAGTTGATGACTATTTACGAACCTCCAATCCTAGAATTTATGCTGCCGGAGATGTAACAATGGGACCGCAATTTGTTTATGTTGCTGCATACCAAGGTGGAATTGCTGCCGATAATGCAATCGGTGGCTTGGAGAGAAAAGTAAATCTTGATACTGTTCCGGCTGTTATATTTACTAGTCCATCGATTGCTACGGTAGGATTAACTGAGGAGCAAGCTAAAGAAAGAGGATACGAGGTGAGAACTTCTGTTTTACCACTTGATGCAGTTCCAAGAGCGCTTGTGAATCGCGAAACGACAGGTGTATTTAAACTTGTTGCTGATGCAAAAACATTCAAAAAAGTGCTAGGTGTTCATATTGTTGCCGAAAATGCTGGTGATGTGATTTATGCAGCCACATTAGCTGTAAAATTTGGTCTAACGGTGGAAGATTTGCAAGAATGCCTTGACCATATTTAACGATGGAAGAATGATTGAAATTGGTTGCCTTAACATTTGATAAAGATGTCAAAAAACTATCTTGTTATGCTGGTTAAAGCTCCTTTTCATAAACATATAGGCTTTTTGATTATTCTAACTGTACTTGAGCAAATTTACAATGAAGCAGAAAAAGAGATACGAACCGATTCCTTGGTTAGAATAGAATGTACCATCAAATTCCCCAATCAAGGACAAGGAGGGAAGATGGAAAATTGGAAGGGAATTTTTTATGGGAACAGAAGCTCTCCAACTGATTGGAGAGACGTTTACTTGATAAACACTCCAAATTAAAACATTTTCATTAGCATCATTGTCGATTTCTATTAGAATCGAAACAGTATGATGGAAATCATATGAACAAAAGGAGTATATAAACATGGATTCAACTGTTTCAAAGAAAGTAACGATGATTTCATATATCATTAGCATTACATTCATTATCGCGATGATTACGGCTTCGGTGATGTTGAAAGATCACGAAATTATTTTGCCGGAAGTTGCGGCAATGGCGATTGCCATGTGGGTGTACCGAGAAGCAGGATGGATCAGGCAACCATCGAAAATTTTTCTTGCGCCGTCCATCACGGCAGTGATCGGTTTCGCAGTGAATCAACTACACATTTCTTATTTAGGAAAAGTAAGCCTTACCCTTATACTTTTAATGCTCTTTTTACGTATCATTCAATCAAATTTGGGACCGTCCATTGCAACGGGCTTACTGCCAGTGGTGACAAATGCAAATGAATGGTCATTTATTATATCCGTTTTTATTTTTACCTTTATATTGATGCTTGGAGTTCTCAAATTTGGATTGAATAAAGGACTTGAAAAGAAAGTGAAGATACAGTACAAGTACATGCTGGTATTCTTAGTGCTGATTTTCGTGTGGATGGGTTTATGCTGGCTCGCTGGCTACCCACTGGCAGTGATCCCGCCGATTCTCGTTGTTGTGTATGAGTCACTTCAGAAGCCGATGTACAACGGAAAAATGGCTTTTAAACAAGGGCTTGTATTGACCATATCTGCGACTGTCGGAACGCTGTTGTACTTTGCTATTGATTCGTGGATATTGGTCACCCTGTTAGATATGATTTTAATGCTTATTCTGTTACGTATTGTTGGCATCCGTGTCCCGGCTGTGTACGCCTTTCCACTGCTCCCGTTTGTCTTTCCTGATCATATCGTAGCCATGTTGCCGCTAGGTTCGTTGATTACATGTGTATTCTTGTTTACTTCGGTGTTAGCATATAAAAAGATGGAGATGAAGCGAAGTAGAAAGGTAATGCAAATGTAAAGGAGATAAAAGAATTCATGTACTCGAAGAGAGGACCTATTTTCTATTCTTCGTAGGCATCTCGTTTATCCGCATAAAAAGATTTGGTGACTAGGTTATAAAGTTAAACGTCATGTTTTAGGCTATCGGAACGGAAAACCACCGATAGCCTTTCTATTAGCGTTAAAACCTATTGAATTTATATAAATTTAATCAAAAATTATTCAATAAAAAATAATTGTAATTTATGTTGATAATTTGACTGTTATTTTGTACAGAACCCGTTACTTTAAAGAACGAGTTCCTTTTGTATCGATACAGATTTAAACAGAAAATAATTGAATAGATGTACGTTACTCTGATTCAAAATAGGAATAAAAAATTACACATAGAAAATCATACATTAAGTAAGATATCATTTGCATTTTATACCCAATACCGGTATAATGTATTCGAAGACAACTGTTATAAACAAATGAGGTGGTAGCAATGAATCAATATGAAGATGACAATATAAATGCCAAAATGGTTCCGCGAACCGAAGAAGAGATCGAAAGCATCGTCAAGCGCTTGAAGCGTATTGAAGGGCAAGTACGCGGGGTACAAAAGATGGTCGAGGACAATCGGTACTGTATTGATATTTTAGTGCAAATTTCCGCGATTCAAGCTGCGTTAAACAAAGTCGGGTTGAATTTGCTGGAACGCCATGCCAATCATTGCGTTTCCAAGGCGATCCGCGAAGGCAGCGGAGAAGAATCCATCCGGGAATTGATGGATGTGATTAAGCAATTCTCAAAGTAAAGGAGAGGAATGCTTTATGAGTGAGCAAAAGCTCGTTACACTTAGAGTGACCGGCATGACATGCGCCGCTTGCTCCAATCGTATAGAGAAAGCGTTGAACAAGATGGATGGAGTAGAAGCCAATGTCAATTTAGCCATGGAAAAAGCAACGATTAAATATGATCCATCGAAACAAAGTGTAGCCGATATCCAAACGAAAATTGAGAATTTGGGGTATGGTGTCGCGACAGAAAAAGTGACGCTAGATATTGAAGGGATGACATGCGCGGCATGTGCGACACGGATTGAAAAAGGGTTAAATCGTATGGAAGGTGTTACGAGCGCTACTGTAAACTTGGCGACAAACAGTGCCGTTGTAGAATACAATGAAGGCATTGCATCTGTAGAAGATATTTTAGAGAAAATCAAAAAGCTTGGGTACAAGGGGCAGATACGAAACGAAGAACAAGATCATGTGGGGCGGAGAGAAGAGCTGCTTAAACAAAAACAACGGCAGCTTGTCATTTCTATTATCTTATCACTGCCTTTGCTTTATACGATGATTGCTCATATGCCGTTTGATATAGGCTTACCGATGCCGCACATGTTGATGAATCCGTGGTTCCAGCTTCTTTTGGCTACACCCGTTCAGTTCTACATCGGCGGTCCCTTCTATGTAGGGGCGTACCGGGCATTACGAAACAAGAGTGCGAACATGGATGTACTAGTGGCGCTTGGAACATCGGCAGCTTACTTTTACAGCTTGTACGAAGCTTTCAAAACATTAGGAAATCCCGAATATATGCCAAGATTGTATTTTGAAACGAGTGCTGTGCTGATTACGCTTGTACTTGTCGGAAAATACTTTGAATCAGTAGCGAAAGGAAGAACAACAGAAGCCATCTCTAAACTGTTGAGCCTGCAGGCAAAAGAAGCTACTGTCATCCGCGATGGGGAAGAAATAAAAGTTCCGCTCGAGGAAGTAGTGATTGGTGATACCATTCTCGTCAAGCCAGGAGAAAAAATCCCGGTAGACGGAACGGTCATCGCCGGAGTATCCTCCGTGGATGAATCAATGATTACCGGTGAATCCATTCCGGTTGATAAGAAGGAAGGCGATTCTGTCATCGGAGCAACCATTAATAAAAATGGTGTACTCACCATTCGGGCAGAAAAGGTTGGGAAAGATACCGCACTTGCCAATATCATTAAAATCGTAGAAGAGGCACAAGGCTCTAAAGCGCCTATTCAGCGTATGGCTGATGTCATTTCAGGTATTTTCGTACCAATTGTTGTAGGAATTGCTGTCATTGCATTCATTACATGGTACTTCTTTGTGGCGCCAGGCGACTTACCGAAGGCGCTTGAGGTGGCCATCGCGGTTCTTGTCATTGCGTGTCCTTGTGCGCTTGGTCTTGCCACACCGACATCCATTATGGTCGGTACAGGCAAAGGTGCAGAAAAGGGGATCCTCTTTAAAGGAGGTGAGTACCTAGAGGGAACGCATAAAATCAATGCAGTATTACTGGATAAAACAGGAACAGTGACAAAAGGAAAACCAGAAGTAACCGATGTACTTAAGTTCCGTGAAGACATGCTCGATTATGCCGTTTCTGCCGAGAGTGCTTCGGAACATCCGTTGGCTCATGCCATTGTGGAATATGGGAAGAAACGATCGATTTTGGTTAAGCCACTGGAGCATTTCTCCGCCATTACCGGTCATGGAATTGAAGCTGTCATTGATGGCAAAAATGTCCTTGTTGGAACGCGAAAACTTATGAAGGAACGCTCTGTAGAGATTGCCATGCATGAAGATAAAATGATAGAACTTGAAAAACAAGGAAAAACTGCCATGCTAGTTGCCATTGATGGGCAGCTTGCCGGCATCATCGCTGTCGCGGATACGGTAAAAGAAAGCTCCAAAGAAGCGATTCAAACATTAAAACAAATGGGTATCGAAGTGTACATGGTAACGGGAGACAACAAACGTACAGCGGAAGCCATTGCAAAGCAAGTGGATGTGGATCGCGTCTATGCAGAAGTACTTCCTGAAGAAAAAGCGAATATCGTTGAAGAACTGCAAAAACAAGGAAAACGAGTGGCGATGGTCGGTGATGGAATTAATGACGCTCCAGCTCTTGCGAAAGCGGATATTGGCATGGCCATCGGCACAGGAGCGGATGTCGCCATCGAAACGGCCGATGTTACCTTGGTCGGCGGAGATTTAGCTCATATCCCGAGAGCGATTGAGTTAAGCCGTAAAACAATGAAAAACATTCGACAAAACCTGTTCTGGGCTTTGTTCTATAATACCATTGGCATTCCTGTAGCCGCTGCTGGATTATTGGAGCCTTGGATTGCCGGAGCGGCAATGGCATTCAGTTCTGTATCAGTTGTGACCAACGCGCTTCGTTTGAAACGCGTGAAAATATAAAAAATGAAAATAAATGAAGGAGGAATAAAAAATGGCGATTACATTACAAGTAGAAGGAATGACTTGCGGACACTGCAAAATGGCGGTGACAAACGCTCTTAAAAAGTTAGACGGGGTAAGAAATGTAGAAGTACATTTACAAGAAGGCACTGTGGATGTAGATTATGATGAAACAAAGGTAAGTGTAGAAAAACTCAAAGAAGCGATTGAAGAGCAAGGTTACGATGTGAAGTAACATACATGGATTTATACTCCCTGATATGATCCCCTCCAAGTAGAATTGGAGGGGGTCTTTTTTATAGTGTGGGAAGGGCAACTTAATTGCTTATACCAAATCTGCTATATGAACTTCTCCACCGGGCTTTAAAATTCGAAATTTCCTATGGAATGTAGATTTTTTCTTTGTGGAATCAAGATGGTAGTCGAAAGTACGTGTTCGAATGTTGCGAAATCGAAGAGAAGAGTTGTGAAGAATCCTTGAATAAAGATTTATGTTGTTTGTACTTTCGTTTTTTGTCTAACTATTTCTATATTTTAAGATTTTCAACAAGTTCATAAAGCGTTTGTTGAGGATACAATCGGTAGCAAAGAAATGTATACACACAAAAGAATATAATATCAGCATCTATCTCCATATTTTCTTCAAAATTTTTTAATAAGATTAATCATTGTAAAAATCAACGAAAAATAGTGATAGAAGGTGTACGACTTCTTTAATCAAATTATTAATATTTTGAGTCAGCCTTTTATGATACGGCTCATCGTTTCGAAGGAACACCAGTTTTATTTGCGTTTTTGTTGGGGATAGCCTTTTACATTACTTAGGAGATCATTTTTTGCGCTCATATGTTGGAACAATTGTTAATTTATATAGTTTTACCACCTTTACTGCTGTTAGGTTTGCCAAATCGAATGATGGTATCAATTCTTCATTTAGGATTAAGATACAAATGGATCAATTTTTTAAAATATCCGTTGATCCCGTTACTTTTATTTAATGTGTTGTTTTCGTTTTATCAAGTCCCATTCATATTTAATACAATCGTTTCACATAATATCTTGCATAACTTAACCCATATTATATTAACCATCTCCGCATTGTTCATGTGGATCCCTTTAATTCCGGTCACTAAGGAATTAGATTGTTTATCAAATATCCAAAAAATTTACTATATTTTACATCAGGAATGTTACTGACTACAGCTTGTGCCTTAATTATTTTTGCGAATGAACCGTTTTATACCGTCTATTACGACGCACCACAATTGTTTAAAACACTTTCACCGCTTGTGGATCAACAAGCAGGTGGAGTTATCATGAAAGTGGTTCAAGAAATCGTATATGGGACGATGATTGAATGTGTTTTCTTTAACTGAAAAAATGAGAGGTTAAAGGACAAACAATTGACCGGATCATTTATTAACAAATTATAACAGGGATTGTGATATAAGGATGAAGAAAGAAAGAGTATTAATCGTTGATGATGAATGGAACATGAGGCATTTACTAAAAATCAATCTTTCTCCATATTTTCACTTAACTGAAGCGGCAAGTGGACAAGAAGCATTAACCTTATTGACAAAAGGAAGAATCGACGTAGTGATTTTAGACATCATGATGCCCGATATGGATGGATGGGAGGTATGCAAAAAGATAAGGGAAATGAGTCAAGTGCCCATCCTTATGCTTACGGCACGTGGTGATGTAAAAGATAAAGTACAAGGATTTGATGTTGGAGCCGATGATTATCTTGTAAAGCCTTTTGAACCCGAAGAATTAGTGGCAAGGGTTAAAGCACTAATAAGACGTTCAGCTGCTTCTTCCAATCCTATTCAAACGGAAGGAATCATTAAGATTGCAGATTTAAAAATCGATCAAAATGAAAGACAAGTTTTTGTAAAGGATTGTCCATTAGAATTGACACCAAAAGAATTTGATATTCTCTTGCTATTAGTGTTAAACCCAAAAACGATATTTACAAGGGATATGTTACTAGATCGGGTATGGGAGTTCATGACGTTTTAGATATTCGTACAGTTGATACCCATGTGAAAAATATAAGGGAAAAGTTTAGAAAAAACGGGCTTTCCTTTAATCCGATTAAAACGGTTTGGGGCATGGGCTATAAATTCCAAGCTCCTGAAGAAGACCAATGAAATGGAATAGTATCGTTGTAAAATTAGGGGCAAGTATTCTAGTCATTGTGTTAACCATTTTGCTTCCACTTGGTTTTATTATCAATGAAATATTTTCTGGCTTTTATTACAGTAAAATGAAAGATCAAATTTACGATTTATCCAATCGTTATGCGAATTCCATCACATCGTTAGAGGATAAAAATATCCTCCGTATGTTTGAATTACTTGCCGATATGATAGATCAGGAAATTGTAATCGTAGACGAACAAGGTATCGTTGTTGCAAACTCTGGGATCCCAAGCTTATCGAAAGGAGAAAGAATCGATGCAAATGACATTTCTCTTTTAAGGAGAAATTCCGTCATTGAAAAGGAATATTACGATGAAATCTTAGATAAACGTTTTCTAAGCGTTGGAAGACCTATTTTTGCACAAAATCGCTTTATCGGCGGAATTTTTGTATTGGCTTCCATCGATGAGATACATCAATCAATTCATCTAATAAGGAATTTAATTGTTTGGGCTGGCATTGGTGCCATTCTTTTAGCCCTTGGCTTTACCTTTATTGTATCACGCAAGTTAGCCAATCCACTTTTAGAAATGGAAAGAGCAACCCGCAAAATGGCTGAAGGTGATTTAAATACAAAAGTTTTGGTTGAAACAAAAGACGAAATTGGCTCCCTAGCCAAGGCGATTAATGATTTAGCCGTTGAATTATACAGGTACCGGTCAAACCAGCGGGAATTTTTTGCAAACATTTCCCATGAATTGCGGACTCCTCTTACGTATTTAGAAGGGTATGCGAGAGCATTAAAAAACCAACAGTATCAAACAGAGGATGAAAAAGAAATGTATATACAAATTATCGAGCAAGAAGCCAATAGAATGTCCAAGCTAGTCAATGACTTGTTTGAACTGGCAAAGATGGAGGAAGGAAAGTTACCATTACATTTGGAGGAAATTGATCTGATTGAAGTGATTGAAAATGCCGTATTAAAAACAAAAGTGAAAGCAAAGGAGAAAGGGTTACAGTTATATTTTCATAAAATTTATCAATTGCCGAGTATTTATGCGGATGGTTTAAGAATGGAGCAAATTGTCATTAATTTAATCGAAAACGCCATTCGTTATACAGAAAAAGGGTTTATAAAAATAGAATTGTCTTATGATCAAGACAAAGTAAAGATTTTGATTGAAGATACGGGGATAGGGATACCGAAAGAAGATCTTCCATTTTTATTTGAACGATTTTATCGTGTGGAAAAATCAAGATCAAGAGAATTCGGGGGTACCGGGCTTGGACTGGCAATCGTCAAACAACTTGTGAAACTGCAAAATGGGACTATACATGTAAGTAGTGAAGTGGGAAGAGGGACAAGCTTTGAACTTACATTCCCGATTTATAAGGGGGATGCCCAATGAAAAAATTTGAAATCATTGTGCCTGTTTTGTTGATCATGGCTGGATTGTTATGTTTGACGATGTCCGGTTCGTTCATGTTCCGGCCGGAATTAAGGGTATATATGAAAACGTTTGTTCAAATTTGTCTATGGATGGGAGTTCCCATTCTTCTTGCGGGAATTTTCTATCTTTTACTTTATAAGAAAAGGGGAGAATAGGATTGAAGTTAAAACTTTTTACTTTTTTGATCTCAGCATTATTTATGATTCCGGTTGGTGTATTCGCGCATGGTACTGAAGAAGAACACCAACGGGAGATGTTGACCGCTACTTTGTTAAATTATAGCTTTATTGTGTCGTCGATTTTGTTGGGGTTAGGAATCATTTTATTTTTCCTAATCAGAAATCAATTAAAAACTGTTAATGTGAAAAAACAAGAAGGACGCTTAAAACGGGACAAGCTGCAAAGATGGTTAAAATTAAGCCGATGGGTATCAGTTTTAGCTTTACTAGCCTTAGCTGTTTCTGGAGTATTTGCATTAACAAATGGGACAGGAGAAGAAGAGGACATTGATTTTATGCATATTCACGGGTTAGGTTTTACGAATGATGGGACTGAAATTTATGTACCGGCGCATGATGGATTGAAGGTCTATAAAAACGGCAAGTGGGAAATCCCAGAGGGGGAAAAACATGATTATATGGGATTTTCCATGGTTCATAATGGTTTTTATAGCAGCGGACATCCTGCTCCGGGTTCTTCTATGAAAAATCCATTCGGTGTAGTAAAAAGTACAGATATGGGGAAAACCTTACAAACGCTTGATTTATATGGAGAGGTTGACTTCCACGGAATGGGAGTTGGATATTATTCTCACGCAATTTATGTTTTAAACCCAGAACCGAATTCAAGAATGGATGACGCTGGACTGTACTACTCATTAGACGAAACAAAAACTTGGACAAAAAGCGATATGAAAGGACTAGAAGGGCAACCAGCAGCTATTGCTGTTCATCCAGAGAAAGAAAATATTGTTGTGATAAGTACAAATCGAGGGGTTTATTTATCTAAGGACTATGGCAATTCTTTTGATAACATTGTAGAAGGTACTCCAGTCACATCCGTTTCCTTCACAAAAGAGGGGAAACTTCTTGCTGGAGTTATTACTGATAAGCCTTCTTTGATGGAAATTAATCTGGAATCCGGAGAGAAAAAAAACATCCCTATTCCAACTTTAAGTGAGGGTGATGCTATTGGATACATTGCGGTAAATCCAAACAATGAAAAGCAAATCGTCTTCACGACGTTTGAAAAAGACATTTATTTAACGGATAATTTTGGCGAAAAATGGATCCAAATAGCAAAACAGGGAAAAGGGATGAATAGCCAAACAACCACTAATGAATAGGAGGAAACCATGATGATGAGCATGGGTATGATGTTAAATATGTTATTTTGGATTATCATTATTGGATTTGCAATATATGGGATGATCTTGTTAATCATGAAACCATTTGAAAATAAATCAAATCATGCATTGAATATTCTCAAAGAGCGACTTGCCCGTGGAGAAATTGATGCGGAAGAATATGAGGAGAAAAAACGGCTATTAAAAGATTGACGATTCGTCTTCATATTTTCTTCAAAAAATTTGAAGTACATTTGTAAGATGCATGAGACATGTTAGAGAATAGACAAATCTCCATATTTTCATCAAATTTATTGTCTATAATAAAAACGAAGGGAGGGATCATAGATGAAAAAGAAAATTGCATTTGTTTCTTCATTTGCGCTAGCAACATTGTTAGTAGTCGGACAGTTTTCTTATGCGGAAAAGTCAGACAGTATGACGAACATGATGAATGGAGACGGTATGATGAAAATGATGGAAGCGATGAATTCTCCTGAAGGACAAAAAATGATGAAGGCATGCGGAGAATTCATGGAATCTTATAATAAAGCTGAATAAAAGCATCGTTTGAAAATCGATAAAAGTCCTTCTTTTTACCAAAGTTGTCATGTTCTAATGGGCGGTAAGTCTCTCCAAACAAGAGATTAACCGCCCAAAAGAACTCGATTCAGTAAACTAACTTGTAGTGTGAAGGAAGGAGCTCCCCACTGAAAGAGGTTTCTATTTAAATGAAAGGGGATTAGGGAATATGGAATGGTTGATATACTTATTATGTCCCTTAATGATGTTATTCTGTATGAAAGGGATGTTTACACGAGGGAAAAAGGACTGTCATACAACTCAGTCAACAAATCAATCAAATGAACTGAAATCATTGCAGATGCAAGTGGAAAATTTACAAGAGCAAAATATGAAATTAATGGAAGAAATCGAATTTCTCAAACAAACTGATGATTCCAATGTCATTATATTGTCTAAGACAAAACATGCTAATAAAACAGCAATAATGTGAAAAAGGAAACCGAGTTTGGTTGCCTGTTTTATTTGAGTAAATATTAGTAAATTGATAATTCCTTGGTCTTCTCCATATTTACTTCAAATTTTTCTTCTATAATTCTATGAGGCAATAGAAAAGCATTTATAGAAAGGTGAGGAAATTGCAATTAATAGAGTGCGAATGTGGGCATAAAAACCCTATTGGAACGGAATTATGCGAATCGTGCGGCAAACCGTTTCATGAAGAAACAGAACAGAAACTTCTGGATATGCGATATGAAGGGGTTGCAAGGAGATCGAAAACATATCAAACAACAATAATTGATAAAATTTGGAACTTCTTCTCGTCTGTAAAAGTTGGAATTTGGATTATCGTGTTAACTCTTATTGCGTCAGCTATTGGTACAATATTGCCACAGGAAATGTATATTCCACCTAATGTATATCCAGCACAATATTATAAAGAACAGTATGGGGTAGTTGGATATATTTTCTACACATTAGGATTCCATAATCTGTATGGCTCTTGGTGGTATATGCTTTTGCTTGCATCAATGGGTTTATCCTTAATTATTGCAAGTTTAGATCGGGTTGTTCCCCTATATCGGGCTTTAAAAAAACAGAGTGTTACAAGGCATACAAGCTTTTTAAAACGTCAAAGAATCTTTGGAATATCACGAGTTCCAAATCCTCACGAAACGATAAAACAAGTTGAGCAGAAATTAAAAGAAAAACATTATCAGATACGTAAAGAAAACGGAAATATTCTCGCGGAAAAAGGACGTTTTTCCAGATGGGGACCGTATGTTAATCATCTTGGTCTGGTGATTGTATTAATTGGCGCGATGTTAAGATTTTTCCCAGGAATGTACGTGGATGAAGTTCTCTGGATTCGTGATGGAGAAACAGAAGCAATCCCTGGTACAGACAGAAAATACTATTTAAAAAGTGAAAGATTCATATTAGAGACTTATGATCAAGATGATAAAAAGTTTCAAGAAATAATAAAAAAAGTCGGTAATGGAATTCCAAAAAACTATCAGACTGATGCTATCCTTTATGAAAACAAAAATGTAGGAATTGCTGGTGCTGAACCTAAACTAGTTAAACTTAAACAACAATCGATTAAGGTCAATCATCCTTTAAAATTCGATGGATTTGCTCTTTATCAAACAAGTTACAAGTTGAATGAGTTTCATAAAATGTATTTTAAGTTGGAGGAAAAAGAGACCGGAAAAACCTTTGGAGAAATAGAAGTTGATTTATTGAATCCAAAATCTACTTACAATTTAGGAAATGGGTATAAAGTGGAAATTCTCGAATATTTTCCTGATTTTGAATTTGGCGATAAAGGTCCAACAACAAAATCCAAAATTCCAAATAACCCTGCATTTGTATTTAAAATGTACACCCCTAAAACAAAGGATGGAGAAATCAGTTTTGTTGCTATTCGACAAAATTTGGAGCCATTCGGTGAAAACAAATTTAAAATGACGTTTACAAAATTGGATGTACGTAATGTTACTGCTTTAACTGTAAGAAAAGACCGCACCTTAGGAGTCATAGCATTCGGCGGCTTAATTTTTATGATTGGTCTTGTTCAAGGTATGTATTGGAACCATCGAAGAATCTGGGTGCAAATCGTCGGAAATGAAATTTGGATGGCAGCACATACAAACAAAAACTGGTATGGACTTAAAAAAGAGATTGATTATGTAATTAAAGATACAGATTTAACCAAGCCTCAGGATCAAAAAGAGCATAAAGGAGAGGTAGCATGATTAATGTGAGCAGTAATCTTTTAGCTAGTTCATTTTTTGCTTATTTTATAGCAACCATTCTAGCATGGGGATCTTTCGCGTCAAAACAAAAGAAAGCTTCTTTGAAAATCAAAAAATGGGAACGTATTTCAATCATTGTTGCTGCTTTAGGTTTTTTATTGCAAATCGGTTATTTTATTACTCGCTGGATTGCCATTTCTCATGTACCAGTAAGCAATATGTTTGAGTTTACTACATTTTTAGGCATGATGATCGTTTTGGGGTATTTAATAATCTATTTAATTTATAAAACAAACATCATTGGACTATTTGCACTTCCTACTGCGATGACGGTTATTGCCTATGCCAGTGTATTTCCAAAAGAGGCATCGCCATTAGTGCCAGCTTTACAAAGTTATTGGCTGAAAATTCATGTGACAACAGCAGCATTAGGAGAAGGAATTTTGACCATTAGTTTTGTAGCAGGTTTTATTTACTTATTGCGAGTTGTTGACCAAACGAAGAGCAGCAAAAAAACCTTTTGGATTGAATTTGTGATTTATTCTATATTAAGTACATTAGCTTTCGCCATTGTTTCTTATATTTTTAATGCCATGAATTTTGAAACAACATTTTCATGGGTAAATGAAACACAACAAGAACAAGAGCTTGTTTATCATATGCCAGCCATAGTAGGGCCTCCTGACGGGGAAATCGTGAAGAGTTCTCATTCTTTTAAACCAATTGTAGAAGCTCCTTCATGGATGAATGGGGTCAATGCACCAAGAAAACTAAATTCATTGATTTGGTCATTATTAATGGGACTCGTGTTATATATAATGTTGCGACTTTTATTCCAAAAAAGAATTGGGGCAAAGATTCAACCATACTTAAAAAATATTCGTCCGGAATTAGTAGATGAAATCAGTTATCGTTCAGTAATTATTGGTTTTCCGGTATTTACATTAGGTGCGTTAATATTTGCAATGATATGGGCACAAGAAGCATGGACAAGGTTTTGGGGATGGGATCCAAAAGAAGTCTGGGCATTAATCACTTTTCTTTTCTATGCAGCATATCTCCATCTCCGATTATCAAAAGGTTGGGAAGGAGAAAAGTCTGCTTGGCTGTCTGTGATAGGTTTTGTCATCATAATGTTTAATTTAATTGTCGTAAATCTTGTCATTGCTGGATTGCATTCATATGCTTAAAAGAATTTGTAAAGGAGTGTTTTTCGTTTTGGCTAAAAAAAGAAGACTTATCGTGCGAATTGGGATTTTAATTGGATTTGTTGCTACGATCATTTATGTACTATATTCAAGTATTTTTAACAATGACAATGGAATGGTCTCTCGTGGCGACCAAGCCCCGGATTTTCAATTACAAACTCTTGATGGAAAAACGGTAAGATTAAGTGATTATCGAGGACAAGGTGTGTTTTTAAATTTTTGGGCCACCTATTGTCCGCCTTGTAAAGAAGAGATGCCTTATATGCAAAATCAGTATGAGAAATTTAAAGACAAAGGAGTTACGATTTTAGCAGTTGATGTAGGTGAACCAAAATTAACAGTAGAAAAGTTTGTAAAACGTTATGGTCTGACTTTTCCAATTTTGCTAGATGAGAAAGAAGAAGTCATTGATTTATATGGTGTGGGGCCAATCCCAGTTACATTTCTAATTGACAAAAATGGAAAAGTAGTTGATCGAATCACAGCCAGTCTAACTGAAGAAGATATAGAGAAATATATGACTCAAATTATGCCATGATAGGGAGGGAGCTCCCTTTTTGTTATTAAAGGAGCTGATATCATGACAGAGGTTAATGCGATTTTATCATTTGGTGCAGGAGTTTTATCGTTTATTTCACCATGTTGTCTTCCGCTTTATCCCGCATTTTTATCTTATATTACGGGTATTTCGGTTGAAGAAATAAAAGAAAATAATGGATTATTGCAGAAGAGGGCACTTTTACATACAGCTTTCTTCTTGCTTGGTTTTACAGTGATTTTTATCGTGATTGGTTTTTCTACGTCCGTTATAGGATCCTTCTTTTTAAAATACGATGATTTAATAAGGCAAATAGGTTCCATTTTAATCATTTTCTTCGGCCTGATGACCATCGGTGTATTTAAACCATCTGTTCTTATGAAAGATAGGAAGATGTTTTCGTTTCGGAATCGCCCAACAGGTTACTTTGGATCAAGTCTCATTGGAATTGGATTTGCTGCCGGTTGGACACCATGCACAGGCCCGATTTTGGCTTCCGTAATCGCTTTAGCTGTAACAAATCCCAATCAAGCACTGTTTTATATGATAATGTATTCACTTGGTTTTTCAATTCCTTTTTTTACTATGGCGTTTTTTATTGGAAAATTACATTGGATTAAAAAATATAACCGGACGATTTTAAAAGTCAGTGGTTACATTATGGTTTTTATGGGAATATTCTTGTTTTTTGATTGGATGACAAAGTTAACATCATTTCTTATCAACAGATTTTATGGGGGTTTCACCGGTTTTTAGTAATATTAAGTTTTCAGGAGGGGAAAAGCTAAAACACTTTTTTCTAATGATGGGTATGGTTGGTTATTTATTGTGAATAACATGTTGCTTACAAATTTAAAGACGTGTTTAATGCAAAATAAAACTTTAGGAAAATGCAAGATAAAAAATTAAGCACTAAATTGGAAACAAAACAGGTCAGTTTTCTCACAAAATATAATTCAGAGACACGGCTTTACATGGAGTGGCGTGCATGGTAGGCTGGTTGTCTCTGCGAACTCCTTTTGTGCTGCAGCCTTCGCAAAAGAATCCATGCACGCAGAGACTCCATGTCAAGCCTTATAGAGTAAGATAATTATATTGGTATATGGATTATATTTACTTTTATGGAACTATGGTGCTAAACTTTTTCATTGCATTTCGCTTAAATTTTTAGTTGCAGAAAACAAAGATGTGGACAATAGGCAACATAAAGTGAATATTATCAAAGGAAAAATTTGAAACACATTAATTTTGTGAGGAGTATTATATGGAATTATACAACCAATTTGTAGATGTATTCTTATTAAATATTCACGAGTTTTTTTGGAGTCATTATCATGAAAGCCAAACGAGGATATTAAAAACAATATACTTAGGTCTATTGGCTTTATTTACACCAAGCCAAATTTATATAAACATTTTGTTTATTTGTTACCTTTTTAAACAATTTCATCAAAATTGGATAAGAGAACTATGTTATCTCGTTCTGGGGAAAACAATTGGGTTATTCGTGATGATATTTTGGGCGACAAAATTTGGAGATCTCTGGTTACTGTCATTTATCCAAATCATAGGTAAGGTTGTCAGTGCTATAGTCATGGTGTATATTTTATTTTTGTTATTTTCATTTAAATTTAAGATGATGAGTTTGAGTCTCGGATTTTTGACGTCATTCCTCTTCGATCCAATAATCTCTGCAGTGTCAAAATTCTTACCATTTTATTTTTATAAAAGTGTAAATAGCTTTTTAATGCCAATTTTATTCTCAGTAACAATAGTAACTCCAATTTTAATCATGAGTCTGCTAGTATACGGATTTGAAATAGACCAACAATTAAAAGACCAAAGATGTTTCAACTATGTAAGAAATTGGGTATCTATTGTTTTGGTTTTTCTGGTACCGTCAAGAATTTTGTGTAATGTAAATGGGGTAGGGTTTCTCTGAAATGGATTTGAATTGATAGGGGACTGATTTTCTCCACACAGGAGACTGAATATTCAGTCTCCTGTGTGGAAAGGGAGAATCCCCCTATTTTGTTTATTTACAGTATTTGGTTAATGATAACGTTCTTCAAACATTCGTTGAAGGGCTTCATGCGCTTCGGCAAATCCTCGCAACTTTCGCCCTGCCCATTTCTCATTAAAATCTTGAATGGTCAAATACACGATTTTTTCAGCGGCTTCTAAACTATTCAAACTGTTCATCGGTTTTAGGCGTTTCCGAATCTCCTTGATCGTTCGTTCGATGGCATTGGTCGTGTAAATCACACTTCGAATACTGCTTGGATAATCCATAAATGTAAGGAGGACATCCAACTCATTTGCCCAAGATTGAACTTCTCTCGGATACTTGCTGGACCATTTCGACTCAAACTGTTGAAACATTTGTAACGCCATCTCCTTATTCGGCGCGCGATAAATCAGCTTGAGATCCTCGGCCACTTCGAATTGGTCTTTTTTCCGAACACGGCTGAGGGTGTTGCGGACTTTGTGCACGACACAGCGCTGCACATCGGCTTTCGGATACACCGCCTTAAAGGCTTCCTCCAGCCCCGGTAGTCCATCGAATACGCCCAGAAGCACTTCCTTGACGCCTCTTTTGTAGAGCTGTTGGAGAATCTCCCGCCATCCATAGGCGCTTTCTTGTCCTCCCACGAAGAAATCCAGAATTTCGCGATATCCTTCTTCGTTCACTCCTAACACCACATAAATAACTTCTTTCTCTACCGTATCCCGGCGAAGTTTCACGTACAAGCCGTCCAAATATAAGACAGAATAACGTTTGGATAGTGGACGATGGTGCCATTTCTCGATGTCTTCTTTCACGACATCGGTAATACGGCTGATCGTCGCTGGAGAATAAGCATTTCCTAGAATTCGTTCGATAAACTTGCCAATTTCCCGTGTACTCATGCCACTTTGATACATCCTGATGATGGCTTCCTCCAGCCAGCCGGTGTGGCGTTGATAAGGGGCAAACAACTGTGTTTGAAATTCCCCGTTTCGGTCTCTTGGAACCAAAAGACCCTCAATCCGGCCATATTGCGTATCTAGATTTCGCTGATAGTAGCCGTTTCTCATATTTGATGTTCCGGCCTGTTCTATTTCGAGGAAATTCTTGATTTCTTCCCGCATGATCAGTTCTAATTTTTCCTTTACAAACTGACGAATGACACTTTCCAGTTGATTTGCCCAGTCGACATTCGGTATACTTTTAGACATAGGTAGGGTTCTCCTTTCTCTGGAATGTTTGGGTTCAATCAGAGAATACCCTACCTTTTTTCTTTTGGTCTAGCAAAATGCTTTACACAAAATTTTATACATCATCGTTCGAAGATTAAATTATTGTTTGACATTAATAGGAGTCAAATTACATTTTGAAATAAAAAAGACAAGCCACTACCTATAACCGGTTAATTGCGGTTATAGGTAATAGCTTGTTTGCCCATTTGTATCCAAGCTTGAATAAATTCAGACTTAGGTGCTTTTTTATTTTTCGTACCTGTCAATGGGTCATTAAAATAAATATATTTCTCATCATATACAGTGATTAACACGGAATGCTCCCGGTATGTTATTTTTATAGGGCCTTGCGGGGTCTGCCATTCCATAAATTCAGACGGAGGGAGTACACGAAAGGTTGTGTTGGTAATAACCCAAACTGGGGTACCTTTAGACAAATATTTATATATACCCGTGGTGCTAGTTGAGTTTTAACACTCAACTAGCCCAAGAACAACAAGGGAGTAAGCCAGTAAAATACCATCCAGTGCCGTTTCAAATCCAGAAATCGAGTTCGCTCGAATCTCGGTGATCCGATACGAATCGACTAAAATCGAAAACACGGTTTCAATCACTTTGCGTTTTCGTTTCATCCACTGTTTCCATGCGTCGGATTGGAGAATTCGCTGATTTTTTCGAACGGGCGTCCAAAAAGCGACTCGATGCTCTTCGTACAGCTTCTTTTGCAGTTTTTGGCTGATGTACCCTTTGTCACCTAGGTTATATGGATGTGGAATTTGCGTCATGACGGTTTCAGCGGCCACCCGGTCGTGACAAGACGCTTCAGTGACGACATATCCCATCGGAAGCCCTTGGTCGGTGGCCTGCAGATGAAGTTTCAACCCATAGAAAGCGATCTTTTTCGAAGCACAATAGCCAATATCCGCAATTCCACGAAACCGTTTGGCGCGATACATTCGGGATGAATGACACAGCTCGATCGGCAAACTGTCCACGACCGCATACGCATGGTGTTGTCCACGCTTGGCCAGCTGGTGCCGCATCCACTTGATCGCAAAGCCAAGCGCTCGGCAGCGACGGTTGTATCGAGAACGTTCAGGGAACAAGTCCTTGGAAAACAAATTCCCGATCACAAACCGGTGCCAAGCCCGTTCGGAAGTGAAGCCTAACAACTTTCCAAGGACATGGACGGCGATGATGACCTCGTCCTTCTGTTTCAACAAATGAAGATTTCGACGTTGAAGATGAATCTGGATACTCGATAGTTGAGCTGATACAAAACACAAAATCGATACATATTGTTTTTGAAGTTTGGCTCGATCTGTTGTAAAATGAAAGTGCTCTTGCATGTGAATTCTCCTTTTAAATGTTTGGTCGCACTTTCATTTTAAGGAGATCCTCATGCAAGGGCTATTTTTATGCTTGTCTGATTTTATCTAGCACCACGGGTTTAATTTCATTTAAATATAGTAAGAGTTCGTTTTCGATTGCTTCAAGTAAGATATCAGCATCGATTCCGGGATGACCACATTGATTACCAAATGGATCGGTTTTCTGGCACTTTACCACGTAACACTTTAACCCTTTGGTTACAGTTTTCTTATAATTCATTCTCATCGAATAGCCGCATTTACTACACTTTATTAGTCCTGATAAGGCATAGACACCATTTCTAGCGCGTTTTGGAATTTTCTGTTTTGCATTTTTAATTGCTAACATTCGTGAGTGTTCTTCTAAAGTTTTTATTGCTGTATGGCAATTCTCAACAATAATCCATTCATCTCTATCCTTAATTTCTAAAGGTTTAGCGGGCTTATTTTTATGACCACTTCCACTAGTTTTTCCATAGATGATTCTCCCTAAATGAATCTCACTAAAAATCACACGCTCAACTTTAACTTCGGACCAATATTTACCTCTGTTTGTTTTTATACCCATTTTATTAACTTTAACAGCAATGTCTTTTAAGGACGTTCCATTTAAATATTCTTCTACCATCATTCTGTAGATCGGGAGTTTTGCCTCATCAACTACTAAACTTTTTGTATTTCTATCATAAAAGTATGGAAAAGGGGGTACACCGTTTGTCCATCTACCTCTTTTTGCACCCCTAATTTTTCCTGCTTTTAGCCTACCCTTTATTAAACGGTATTCATGTTTCGCCATTAATGCATCCATGTCATTAGCCAATTCTTGGTTCTCATCATTGTAATCAAGGACTTTTTGTGGGGTAATAACGACAGTATTAGAAGCTTTAAAAGCTTTTCTGATTTCACCTACATCCGCCCAATCTCCACGTCCTAATCTATCAGGATGAATCACTAAAACGGCATCGTATACACCGTTTTTAACTTCGCGTAACAGTTTTTTTAATTCAGGTCGAAATTCAATACTGTCACTAGTACCAATTTCCTCATAAATTACATATTTGAGATTATATTTTTGGGCTAATTCTACTAGTTCTAAACGATGATTCGCAAGGACATCCTCTTCACTTTTATCATCTCTACTTTTACGTAAATAAATAGCAACAAATTCAATGGAAAGAGCGTTTTTTTATGGTTTTTATCACTTTCCTTTTCTAAATAGGCACTTAAAGCCAGAGAAAAATTTTTAATAGAACTTAAAGTTGGTTTATTAGAAATGATTTTTATTTTGTATCCAGACTTTGATGTTATAGTCTTTTCTTGCTTTTTGGTTAAATTAATCATCTTTGTATCACCTCTGAATAATTTCAAAGATGATACCAGCGCTTTTTTGATATTCTAAGTTCTTGATTAAAAGTTATTATTTTCAGAATATTCTCAGGTGAAATTTAGAAGTAAGTATGGTAATATTCCTTTTAGTTTGAACCAATAATGAAATAATGAAAAAAATTCAAAAGGAAGTGTTGAGAGATGTCAGTACATGAAAAAAAATACACGAATCGATTAATTCATGAAAAATCACCTTACCTTTTACAACATGCGCATAATCCAGTTAATTGGTTTCCGTGGGGACCTGAAGCTTTCCAAAGAGCCAAAAGGGAAGGTAAGCCAGTGTTCGTGTCTATTGGCTATTCCTGACCCTTCGGGGTCAATAGATGAAGATGAAAGTGAGGATGCTTATATCTACATGTCATTGGTGCCATGTAATGGCGCATGAGAGCTTTGAAGATGAAGAAGTTGCCACGATCTTAAACGAAAAATACATATCCATTAAAGTGGATCGCGAGGAACGTCCGGATATTGATTCCATTTATATGCGCGTCTGCCAAATGCTAACGGGGCATGGCGGCTGGCCGCTTAGCGTGTTTTTGACGCCGGAGGGGAAGCCGTTTTACGCGGGAACGTATTTTCCAAAACACAGCCGGTACGGCCGTCCTGGTTTTATTGACGTATTGACACAGCTATATGACAAATATAAGGAAAATCCAAGTGAAATTACGAGGGTTGCCGAACAAATAACAAAAGAGCTCGAACAGTCCGCGCACGCTTCGGGAACGGAGCGGCTGTCTCTCGAGTCGATCGAAAAGGCATATCGGCAGCTTTCGAATAGTTTTGATGCAGTATATGGAGGTTTTGGCGGTGCGCCAAAATTTCCAATTCCGCACATGCTCATGTTTTTAATGCGTTATTACCAATGGAAGCGGGATGAGCGTGCGCTGATGATGGTGGAAAAAACGTTAAACGGCATGGCCAACGGCGGCATTTATGACCATATCGGTTACGGGTTTGCCCGCTATTCGACCGATGCGATGTGGCTTGTGCCGCACTTTGAGAAAATGTTGTATGATAACGCGCTTTTAGTCATCGCATATACGGAAGCGTATCAATTAACGAAAAATGAACGATATAAGGAAATTGCGGAACAAATCATTGAATTTGTCAAGCGGGAAATGACTTCTAATGACAGCGCTTTCTATTCAGCGATTGACGCCGATTCGGAAGGGGTGGAAGGAAAATATTACGTATGGACACCCGATGAAGTGATGAACGTGCTCGGCACCGAACTTGGCGAATTGTATTGTGATGTGTATGATATTACTGAAGAAGGAAATTTTGAAGGAAAAAACGTGCCAAACCTCATTCATACGAGAATGGACCGCATCGCAAGACGATATCGTCTGACGGAAGAAGAGCTCTGCGAAAAACTCAAAGAAGCGAGACAGAAGCTGTTTGCCGATCGTTCGCTGCGTGTTTATCCGCATGTTGATGATAAAATATTAACAGCTTGGAATGCGTTAATGATTGCCGCGCTGGCGAAAGCAGCAAAAGTATATGAACGCCGCGACTATTTACAGATGGCAAAGCAGGCGCTTTCATTTATCGAAACCAACCTTTTTCAAGACGGTCGGCTGATGGTGCGCTATCGCGATGGGGAAGCGAAGCATCTTGGCATTATCGACGACTATGCCTATCTTATTTGGGCGTATATCGAAATGTATGAGGCGACGCTGGAGTTGTCATATTTGCAAAAAGCGAAAGCATGTACGGAGCAAATGATCGACTTGTTTTGGGACGAAGAGCACGGTGCGTTTTTTATGACTGGAAGCGACGCGGAGGCGCTCATCATTCGGGAAAAAGAAATTTACGATGGCGCGTTGCCATCGGGAAATAGTGTTGCCGCGGTGCAACTGATTCGTCTAGCAAAGCTGACAGGTGATTTTGCGCTATTGGAAAAAGCAGAAACGATGTATAAAGTCTTCCAGCGTCAAGTCGAAACGTACGAAAGCGGTCATACGTTTTTCTTGCAAGGATTGTCGCTTCTTGAGGCTCAAACCGTCGAAGTCGTTTTGTTTGGAAAACAAGGCGATGAAAAACGAGAGTATTTGATTCAGCAATGGCAGCACACATTTGCGCCAGACGTTTTTCTGTTGGCGGCGGAACACCCGGCTGATGTGGCAGACATCGCTCCGTTTGCGGCAGAGTATGAACCGCTTGGGGAGGAAACGACCGTGTATGTGTGCGAAAATTTTGCCTGCCAACAACCGACGACGGATGTGGAATCCGTTGCCGAGCAGTTGTTTGAATGATCTTTTTGTAACCGCTAGCAGGATTCTGTTTATTCATGAAGAAATAGTACGACAAAGATTAAACAAAGGAGAGAGGGCTTATGCCAATTACAAATCCAAGTCGAGAAGAAATCCGAGAAATTTTGCAAAAAGCAAAACGCATCGCCGTTGTTGGATTATCAAACAATCCGGAACGGGAGTCATACATGGTGGCGAAAGCGATGAAAGATGCCGGCTATGAAATTATTCCCGTCAACCCGATGATCGAGGAATGGGAAGGCATTAAAGCAGTAAAGAAATTAACCGATATTGACGGGCATGTCGATATTGTCAATGTATTTCGCCGTTCCGAGCATTTACCGGAAATCGCCCGCGAATTTGTGCAAATTGATGCCGATGTATTTTGGGCGCAGCTTGGCGTCGTCAATGAAGAAGCTTATGAATTTTTAAAAGAAAAAGGATATACGGTCGTGATGGATCGCTGCATTAAAGTAGAACACGCGCTAACGAAACAACATTAAACGGAATCGACCATCTTTTTAGATGGTCATTTCCATTTTTAGAGGGAATTTTGTCGGAAACGGTAAAATAAGCGTAGACGCTGACGAATTTTATGTTACAATAAAACAGAAACAAATGTTCTTGTTTTTGTTGAAAGGGGAATGCATGTGACAAAACAATCCGTATATGAATATAACGATGATGCGATTCAAGTATTAGAAGGACTCGAAGCGGTGCGGAGGCGGCCGGGAATGTATATTGGCAGCACCGACAGCCGCGGTCTGCATCATCTTGTCTATGAAATTGTCGACAACTCCGTCGATGAAGCGTTAGCGGGGTACGGAAATTATATTCTCGTAAAAATACATAAAGATAACAGCATTACCGTACTTGACGAAGGGCGCGGCATGCCGACGGGAATGCATAAGCTTGGCAAGCCGACGCCGGAAGTGATTTTAACGGTTTTACATGCCGGCGGCAAATTCGGGCAAGGCGGGTATAAGACGAGCGGCGGCTTGCACGGAGTCGGCGCATCGGTCGTCAACGCTTTGTCGGAATGGCTTGTGGTGACGATCCATCGTGACGGTTTTATCTATCAACAACGTTTCGAGCACGGAGGAAAACCGGTTACAACACTAGAAAAAATCGGGACAACCAACAAAACAGGCACAATCATTCAATTTAAGCCAGATCCGACCATTTTCAGCACGACAACGTTTAACTACGAAACGTTAAGCGAACGTTTGCGCGAATCTGCGTTTTTGTTAAAAGGGCTAAAGATCGAGCTCATCGATGAGCGGACCGGCATGCGCGATGTGTTTTATTATGAAAACGGGATTGAGGCGTTTGTTGAATATTTAAATGAAGACAAAGATGTTCTCCATCCTGTCGTTTATTTTGAAGGGGAGCAAAACGGCATTGAAGTCGAATTTGCTTTCCAATTTAACGACGGCTATTCGGAAAACGTGCTTTCGTTCGTGAACAACGTGCGCACCAAAGACGGCGGCACGCATGAAGCGGGCGCCAAAACGGCGATGACACGAGTGTTTAATGAATATGCGCGTAAGATGGGGCTGTTAAAAGAAAAAGATAAAAACTTGGAAGGATCGGATATTCGCGAAGGGTTGTCCGCCATCATATCGGTAAGAATTCCGGAACACCTGTTGCAGTTTGAAGGGCAGACGAAAGGAAAACTAGGAACAAGCGAAGCCCGTTCAGCCGTTGATGCGGTCGTATCGGAACATTTAACATACTTTTTGCAAGAAAACCCTGATATTAGCACGATGCTGATCAAAAAAGCCATTCGGGCATATCAAGCGCGGGAAGCGGCGCGAAAAGCGCGCGAGGAAGCGAGAAGCGGGAAGAAGCGAAAAGGAAAGGAAACGGTATTAAGCGGAAAATTGACGCCGGCGCAATCGCGCAATCCGAAGAAAAACGAATTATATTTAGTCGAAGGGGATTCGGCAGGCGGTTCGGCGAAACAAGGGCGCGACCGCCGTTTTCAGGCGGTATTGCCGCTGCGCGGAAAAGTGATTAACACAGAAAAAGCGAAGCTTGCCGACATTTTGAAAAACGAAGAAATCAATACGATTATCCACGCGATCGGCGGGGGAGTCGGACCGGATTTTTCGCTTGATGACATTAACTATGACAAAGTGATTATTATGACGGACGCGGACACGGACGGCGCGCACATTCAAGTGTTGCTTTTAACGTTTTTCTATCGGTACATGCGGCCGCTCATCGAAGCGGGAAAAGTATATATTGCTCTGCCGCCGCTATATAAAATTAGCAAAGGCACCGGAAAAAAAGAAATCATCGAATACGCGTGGACGGATGAACAATTAAAAGAAATCGTGAAAAAGTTCGGCAAAGGTTATACCATACAGCGCTATAAAGGGCTTGGCGAAATGAACGCCGATCAATTATGGGAAACGACCATGAATCCAGAAACACGCACGCTTATTCGCGTGCGGATTGAAGATGCGGCCCGGGCGGAGCGCCGCGTAACAACATTGATGGGCGATAAAGTCGAACCGCGCAGAAAATGGATTGAAGCAAACGTCGCATTCGGATTAGAAGACGACCCAAATATTTTAGACAATGAGCATGTATTTGTTGCAGGAGGGGATTATTGATGGCAGAAAGGTTGCTAGATTTGGCGCTTGAGGATGTGCTTGGCGACCGCTTTGGCCGCTATAGTAAATATATTATTCAAGAGCGCGCGCTTCCCGATGTTCGGGATGGGTTAAAGCCGGTGCAGCGCCGCATTTTATATGCGATGTACATCGATGGAAATACGGCGGACAAACCGTTTCGCAAAGCGGCAAAAACGGTCGGGAACGTCATCGGAAATTTTCATCCGCATGGAGATTCGTCCGTCTATGATGCGATGGTGCGGATGAGCCAAGATTGGAAGCTGCGCAATGTATTAATTGAAATGCATGGAAATAACGGAAGCATTGACGGCGATCCGCCAGCAGCGATGCGGTATACCGAAGCGCGCTTGTCGGCGATTGCCTCGGAATTGCTGCGTGATATTGAAAAACAGACCGTCGATTTTGTCCCGAACTTTGATGATACGACGAAAGAACCGGTCGTGCTGCCGGCGATGTTTCCGAATTTATTAGTCAACGGCTCTACCGGCATTTCGGCGGGATATGCAACCGAAATTCCGCCGCACCATTTAGGCGAAGTGATTGATGCGGTGATTATGCGCATCGACAAGCCGAACTGCACCGTCGATGAGCTGATGACGGTGCTGCATGGCCCTGATTTCCCAACCGGCGGCATTATTCAAGGGAAAGACGGCATTAAAAAAGCGTATGAAACGGGAAAAGGAAAAATTATTATTCGCGGAAAAGCGGTGATTGAACAAGCAAAAGGCGGGAAAAAGCAAATTATCATCACGGAGCTTCCGTATGAAGTGAATAAAGCGAATCTTGTTAAAAAAATAGATGAGCTTCGTTTCGATAAAAAGCTAGACGGCATTTCCGATGTTCGCGATGAAACGGACCGCACCGGACTACGCATTGTGATTGAACTAAAAAAAGATGCCGATGCGGAGGGAATTTTAAATTATTTATATAAAAATACCGATTTGCAAGTACCGTACAATTTTAATATGGTCGCCATTCATAAACGTCATCCGAAACTGCTAAGCCTTCCAGAACTGTTGGACGCATACATTGAGCATCGAAAAGAGGTCGTGACGAACCGCTCGCAATATGAGTTGAAAAAAGCGCATGAGCGCCAGCATATTGTCGAAGGCTTAATGAAAGCTTTATCGATTTTAGATGAAGTGATCGCGACCATTCGTGCTTCCCGTGATAAGCGCGACGCCAAAGACAACTTAATGGCGAAATATGAGTTCACCGAAGCACAAGCGGAAGCGATTGTATCGCTGCAACTATATCGATTAACGAACACAGATATTACCGCATTAAAACAAGAAGCGGAACAGTTGGAAAAAACGATTCAAGAACTGACCGCTATTTTAAATGATGAAAAGAAATTGCTTGCGGTGATTAAAAAAGAATTAAAAGCGATGAAGAAGCAATATGCCGATGAACGAAGAACGGCAATTGAAGATGAAATTGAAGAAATTAAAATTAATTTGGAAGTGATGATTCCAGCAGAAGACGTGATTGTCACGGTGACGAAAGAAGGATATGTGAAACGAACGAGCTACCGTTCATACAGTGCTTCGAACGGTCAGGACTTCGGCATGAAAGAATCTGACCGGCTGCTTTCGCTAATGGAAATGAACACGACCGATGTGCTGTTGTTGTTTACTCGCCAAGGAAATTACTTGTACTGTCCTGTTTATGAACTGCCAGATATTCGTTGGAAAGATGTCGGTCAGCATATTTCCAATTTGATCCCGCTCGATCGGAATGATGAAATTATTGCCGCTGTTCCTGTCAAACAGTTTGATGACTCATTAAGCCTTATTTTTGTCACCAAACGAGGCATGGTGAAACGAACGGAGCTGGCGCAATATAAAGTCCAGCGGTATACGCGCCCGCTTGTCGCGATGAATGTAAAAGAAGATGATGAAGTCATACACGTCTACGTGACGGATGGACAACAAAGCCTATTGCTTGTAACGAATCAAGGATACGGATTATGGTTTGATGAAGCGGAAATAAGCACGGTTGGCGTGCGCGCTGCTGGTGTGAAAGGAATTAATTTAAAAGAAGGAGATTATGTTGTTTCCGCTCATCCAATCGGGAAAGAAGAGCACATGTATTTAGTGATCGCGACACAACGGGGAGCCGTGAAAAAAATGCCGTTAAGTGAATTTGAAAAAACATCGCGCGCTAAACGTGGAGTTGTCATGCTTCGTGAGTTAAAAACAAATCCGCACCGCATCGTCGCTTCTGTTTTAACGGAAGGGGACGATGATGTATTGTTTATTCGCACCGAGACGGGCGTAACCGAGACGATTTCCACCGCTTCGCTGCGCACTGCAGATCGTTACAGCAATGGCTCCTTTATCATCGATAGTGATGAAGCGGGGGCCATCATGGATATATGGAAACAACCATCTAACATGTTAGGAAAAGAGGAGATGGAATAAGTCAAAAAACAACTCGGCAAATATGCCGAGTTTTGTTTTACCAAAATTTCCACCACTTATTCGAACGCTTCGTGTCAGTGTTAGCCGCTGCTTGGCGGAAGGAAACAACGAGCTCGCGAAACGCTTTTTCGCGCTCCATGATTTGTTCTTCATAGAGCTTTCGTTCTTGTTCCCGCTTCGCTTTTTCTTCCTGTAAAAATGTAACGACGTTTTCGAGATGTTCATGAATTTCTTCCGTTTCTTGCTGCAATGTTTTTGTATATTGCGTTAGTGAGTCATGGATTTCTTGTTTGGTAGATACGGAGTTTTCGCGAATTTCGTCCACGTATAACTTCATTTCTTTCATTGCTTGCTCTAACACTTCCGTCGTTTCTTTTTTGAGCTCGCCAACGATTTCCTCTTTCATTGTCCTCGCCACTTGTTCGGCTATGTAATAAGTATCATGGCGTAAAGGGCGCGGAATATCAATCACCTCTCCTTCCATTACCGTTGTTTCCAATCCAACATTTTGTTTCTGTTGTTCTGCCTGTAAATATTGAATGATCTCTTGTTTCGTTTTTTCCTCAGCAAACCATTGTTTAATTTTTGCAAATTGCTCCAGTAATGCATCATTATAAATGCGTGCCCCCTGTTTTGTCCGCGGAATTGTAATGTATTGTGCAAATTCTTTTTCCCATTCTTTTAAGATTCGCGGAGCGACTTTCACTTTTTTTGCCGCTTCCTTTAGTGTGTATGATTTCATCTTGTTTTGTTCATCCTTTCTCTATCAAAATCGCTATATATTTATTTCCAAATCAATCATTTATTTTCCTGCTAATTTACAAAATATAACAAAAGAAGTGATAGTTAGAGAAAAAGTAACAAAAAATGTCGAAAATAAATGTTGACGAACTTGTATATACAGGTTAGAATAAAATTGACTTGTATATACAAGTTTTTTTGAAAACGATTCCTGAAAGCGGTTAAATGAATTTCGTTTTTTAGAAAAAAGATCGGGGAGGTTTCCTTATGGGGGCATATGAACAATCGGTTGCTAAAATTGTCGAAGCAATTGGTGGAAAAGAAAATATTGTTGCCGCCACCCATTGTGTCACGCGTTTGCGTTTTGCGTTGAAAGATGAGGGGAAAGTCGATAAAGAGAAATTAGAAAGCATTGATATTGTAAAAGGTTCATTTTCCGCGAACGGTCAATTTCAAGTAGTTATCGGACAAGGGCTTGTCGATAAAGTATATAACGAAATGGTGGAAATGACCGGCATTGGAAGAGCGACAAAACAAGAGATTAAAGATGCGGCAGAAGCGAAGTTAAATCCGCTGCAACGCGCTATTAAAACATTAGCAGATATCTTTATCCCGATTTTGCCGGCGATTGTGACAGCTGGTTTGTTGATGGGGATTAACAACATCTTAACGGGTCCGGGTATTTTTTATGAAGGCAAATCGTTTGTCGAAGTGCACAAAGAATGGGCAGATCTTGCTAGCATGATTAACCTTATTGCAAATACGGCGTTCGTCTTCTTGCCTGGCTTAATCGGATGGTCGGCAGTGACAAAGTTTGGCGGAAGCCCGCTTTTGGGAATTGTCCTCGGTTTGATGCTTGTCCATCCTGATTTGTTAAATGCATGGGGATGGGGAGCAGCGAAAGAAAAAGGGGAAATTCCTATTTGGAATTTATTCGGATTTGAAGTGCAAAAAGTCGGATATCAAGGCCAAGTGCTGCCGGTGCTTGTAGCGTCTTATGTACTTGCGAAAATCGAGCAATTTTTACGCAAACGTATACCGGATGCATTTCAATTGTTGCTTGTTGCACCGCTTGCGTTATTAATTACGGGCTTTTTAGCATTTATTGCAATTGGACCGATTACGTTTGCGATCGGAAATGCGATTACAAATGTATTTGTCAGCATTTTTGATAACGTTCCAGCGATTGGTGGCTTTTTGTATGGGGCATTATACGCACCGCTCGTTGTTACGGGAATGCATCATACGTTTTTACCGGTCGATTTGCAGTTGATTGCAAGCACAGGTGGTACGTTCTTATGGCCGATCCTTGTCATGTCAAACGTTGCCCAAGGTTCTGCGGCATTAGCAATGATGTTTGCTGCAAAGGATGAAAAGTTAAAAGGTCTTTCTTTCACCTCCGCAGTATCTGCTTATCTTGGCATTACCGAACCGGCGATGTTTGGGGTAAACTTGCGTTTCCGTTATCCGTTCATTTCGGCGATGACGGGTGCGGCGATTGCCGGAATGTTTATTACACTAAATAAAGTCATCGCTCCATCGATTGGCGTTGGCGGTTTGCCAGGGTTTTTATCGATCGTACCGCAAAAGTGGGCACCATTCTTTATCGGAATGGCAATCGCCATTATCGTACCGTTTGCCTTAACGTTTGTATTCAGCAAGTTCCGTAAAGAAAATCGATAACGGATATGTAATTATAAAACTATGTTCTAAATAATCAATTTAACATGCCATTGGTGAACGTTCGCCAATGGTATCGTTTTTATCTTTTATCTATAATAGAACGAGGTGATAGCGACAATGAAACAACAGCCATGGTGGAAAAAAGCAGTCGTATATCAAATTTATCCAAAAAGCTTTAAGGATACAAACGGTGATGGAATCGGTGATTTGCAAGGAATTATCGAAAAGCTCGATTATTTGAAACTGCTTGGTGTGGATGTGATTTGGCTGACGCCGATTTACAAGTCACCGCAGCGTGACAATGGTTATGATATTAGTGACTATTTTCAAATTCATGATGAATATGGCACGATGGAAGATTTTGATCGATTGTTAGAAGAAGTGCATCGGCGCGGCATGAAGTTGATCATGGATATGGTTGTCAATCATACGTCTACGGAGCATGAATGGTTTAAGCAGGCACGTACATCGAAAGATAATCCGTATCGTGATTTTTACATTTGGCGGGATCCAAAGCCGGACGGAAGTGCTCCAACGAACTGGCAGTCGAAGTTTGGCGGTTCGGCATGGGAGTACGATGAGAAAACAGGGCAATATTATTTGCATTTATTTGACGTGACACAAGCGGATTTAAACTGGGAAAACGAAGAGATGCGCCGCCGCATTTATGACATGATGCATTTTTGGTTCCAAAAAGGAGTGGACGGGTTCCGTTTAGATGTTATTAACTTGCTATCGAAAGATCAACGATTTCTTGACGATGACGGTTCGGTGCCGCCGGGCGACGGCCGCAAGTTTTACACCGACGGACCGCGCATTCATGAATTTTTGCAAGAGATGAACCGGGAAGTATTTTCGAAATACGATATTATGACGGTCGGGGAAATGTCATCCACAACGATTGACCATTGCATCAAATATACAAATCCTAATCGCCGTGAGTTAAATATGACGTTTAATTTCCATCATTTAAAGGTCGACTATCCGAACGGGGAAAAATGGGCAGTCGCCGATTTTGATTTTCTTGCACTAAAGCGAATTTTATCGGAATGGCAAGTCAAGATGCATAAAGGCGGCGGCTGGAATGCGCTCTTTTGGTGCAACCATGACCAGCCGCGGATTGTATCGCGGTACGGCGATGATGGAAAATATCATAAAGAATCAGCGAAAATGCTGGCAACGGTCATTCATATGATGCAAGGGACGCCATATATTTACCAAGGAGAAGAAATTGGCATGACCGACCCGAAATTCGAGCGGATTGATGATTACCGCGATGTTGAGTCGCTCAATATGTACCGCATTTTGCAAGAACGAGGAAAAAGTGAACAAGAAGTGCTTGAAATTTTAAAACGGAAATCGCGCGACAATTCGCGGACGCCGATGCAATGGGACGACAGCGAACATGCCGGATTTACGACAGGCACGCCTTGGATTCGCGTTGCCCCGAACTATAAACAAATTAACGTGAAAAAAGCGCTGGAAGATCCGACATCAGTTTTCTATCATTATCAACGGCTTATTCAACTTCGCAAGCAATATGACATTATTACAACTGGAGATTATCAGCTGTTGCTTGAAGATCATCCAGATATTTTCGCTTATTTGCGAAATGGAGAAAATGAAAAACTGCTTGTTGTGAATAATTTTTACGGAAGAGAAACGACGTTCATATTGCCTGATGACGTCGATGTAAGCGGCTATTCGAGCGAAATATTGCTTTCTAACTATGATGATTCATCAAGCGATTTTCGGACAATATCGCTTCGCCCGTACGAATCGATTGTTTATTACTTGACCAAATCGTGATACAATACATGTCGGTGAGCGAAATGTATGAAAATAAATATTTATCCATTTATCACGATCTTGTGGAAAAAATTCGTCAAGGACATTGGAAACCGTACGATAAACTGCCGTCAGAAAACGAACTTGCCGAACGATATAACACATCGAGAGAGACGATTCGCAAAGCACTCAATTTACTATCCGAACATGGTTATATCCAAAAAATGAAAGGAAAAGGCTCGATCGTTTTGGATGTTGGCAAATACGATTTTCCGGTATCTGGGCTAGTGAGTTTTAAAGAATTGGCCCAAAACATGAAACAGCCTGTAAAAACGATCGTAAATGAGTTGGAAGTAATTAAACCAGATCCATATTTAAAGCGGCATTTGCACGCGACAAGCAAAGATGAAATATGGAAAGTCATTCGTTCCCGTGAAATTGAGGGAGAACGAATCATTTTAGACAAAGATTTTTTTCATAAAAAATATGTTCCGACGTTGACGCGGGAAATATGTGAAGATTCGATTTATGAATATTTGGAGAAACAGTTAAAACTGAAAATCAGTTTTGCGAAAAAAGAAATGTTTGTCGATAAAGTCAATGACGAGGATCGAAAATATTTAGATTTAAACGGCTATGACCATGTTGTGGTTGTAAAAAATTTCGTCTATTTAGATGACGCCACGTTATTTCAATATACGGAGTCGCGCCATCGCCTTGATAAATTTCGTTTTGTTGATTTTGCAAGAAGGAAGTAAGCGAACACTTGCCATCTCGCAAGTGTTCGTTTCTTTTTTATATTTATATCTAATAAAACTATGTGCTAAATAATCAACATTAAACGATAATAATTTTTCATCATTATGGCTATCCTTGTAACGACGAAGGTGGTGAATTGGATGGAAGGAACGTGGTTGTCTTTATTGCCGTTTCTAGTTATCATTCCGCTTGCAATTTGGCTCAAAGAGATTCTTCCTGGGCTTGTCATTGGATTAATCATTGGTGCGTTTTGTTTGGAAAGAAGTGTCCTTGACACAATCGAGCGAGCGGTAGCCACGCTTTTAAAAGCGATCAGTGATTTAGAGCACATGAAAGTAGTTGCGTTTTTATATTTATTTGGTTCATTAATTGGCATGATTCAAATTACAGGCGGAATTAAAGGATTTGTGCAATGGATTGGCGAAAAGCTTCATTCGAAGCGAAGGCTACTGTTATTTATATGGCTTACCGTACCGTTTACTTTTTTTACGCCGATGTTTCGTATTATGTTGCTCAGTCCTGTGATGAAATCCATCCTTGGGAAATTTCGTATTGACCGACGGAGAATGGCGTATATGATTGATGTGTCAACAGAACCAATTATCGTTCTTCTTCCCGCCGCGACGGCGTTTGTAGGGTTTATGATGTCGGTAGTAGCGGGGGCGCTCGAGCAAAATGGAATCCATAAATCAGCTTATCATCTTTTTTTAGCAAGCTTACCGTACAACTTTTTCGCCATTATCGCGCTTTTTGTTGGATTGATGACCACATTTATGAATGTGAGGATTGGAAGAAATGAGAAAAAGAGAGAAAAAGAAAAAACAAATCAGTTTCACCAATTGGGGCTGCGGAAAGAGTTGGCATTAGTAACAGGGGAACCGCTTCATTTGTTTTTTCCGCTTTTCTTGTGCTTGTGCGACGTTTTTTTTCTTTTGGTACAGTGGGACAAAAAATGGGGCTGTTACTTTTTTCGATGCGTTTTCACGAGCCGATGCGACGCTGTCGATGTTAATGACATTGTTTGTGACGATCATTGCAACGGCCGTATTTTATCTTATCAGGCGCCAGCCGTTATATGAACTGATTTATCATTTTTTTGACGGCGGCAATCAATTAATGGCACCGATTGGAATGCTTCTTCTCGTTTGGGCAGTGTCGCTGACCGCAGATGAATTAGGGTTTGCCACTTACATTTCATCGACATTTGGGACATGGCTTCCGAAAGAAGTCGTTCCCGCTGCTGTATTTGTCATCGGTTCGTTTGTTTCTTATTTTATCGGCACATCATGGGGAACGTGGGGGATTTTTATGCCGCTTGGCGTAACGTTAGCGGCAGCGACAGGAGCGCCGCTAGCGATGACGATCGGAGCGGTATTTGCAAGCGGAACGTTTGGTGCTTTCGCATCTCCGTTAGGCGATACAACTATTACAACCGCGTCAATTATGGATTTAGATTTAATGAGTTATGCGAAATATAAATTACGTATTTCACTATTGTGTGGAATATTGTCGGTGATTGCCTATCTAATTGCACCGATCTTTTTCTCGTAACGACATCGATCGACGTTTCCATCGATGTCGTTGCGTTTTTTATTAAAAGCATTTCAGCATATTCGACTATCACTGCCTATTATTAATAAATAAAACTATGTGCTAAATAATCAAACAAAACAAAAAAATAGTTGAATCAACCAAAAAATATAGCTATGATAAAAGCAACATACTGACTAGTCAATAGAAATTAGGGGGGAGTTTTATGGCAACTCATACAACGACCGTAAACATTCGTTTTTGTGAAACGGATGCGCTTGGGCACGTCAGCAATACAAGCTATTTTATTTATCTCGAAGAAGCACGCATTCGCATGTTTGAAGAGTTAGGGTATGGAAGTGATATAAAAGAATGGCGGTTTATTCTTGCCTCGACAAAATGTGATTTCATCAATCAAGCGTTTTTCGGCCAACGATTAAAAATCGAAACAAACGTTTCAAAGATCGGAAATAAAAGTTTCCAACTTGTTCATCGTATTTTAGACGAAAAAACAGGAACGTTAATTGCGCTAGGTGAATCAACGGTTGTTTACTTTAACTTTGAAACGCAAAAAAGTGAGCCGATCCCAGATGATTTAAGAAAGCAGCTGGAACAATACACAGTTCCCGAATCGAAACAAGCAGCGAAAAAGGAATAACCAATGAGGCTGTCTAGCAAGACTAGGCAGCTTTTTTTATTGACCAATTTTTCGCGGCTACATACTGTATGAATATATTAGAGGAAAGGAGGGTGTGTTCGTGGAAATTAAAGCAACCATCGGTGAGATGACATTTACATGCCGCGGAGAGTTGGAAACGTATTTTCAACCGTTTCGTGAAGCAACGATTGGGACAAATGTGACATTTTCCACTCCGTTTGGACAACAGAAAATGATTTATGCTGATTGGACAGCAAGTGGCCGTTTGTATGCGCCGATTGAACAAAAAATAACAGAGGAACTTGGCCCATTTGTTGCCAATACGCATACCGAATCAAACGTGACGAGCACAAAAATGACGTTGGCATACCAATATGCAAAAGAATTGATTAAACGCCATGTCCATGCGGATGAACATGATGTCATTATTATGGAAGGAGCGGGGATGACTAGCGCGGTAAATAAACTACAGCGGCTGCTTGGCTTAAGGGTGCCGGAACAGTGGAAGCCCCATCTTAAGCTTCCCGATGAGAAGCGTCCGGTTATTTTCGTCACACATATGGAACATCATTCTAATTTATTATCATGGGCAGAAACCATTGGAGAAGTGGTTATGATTCGCCCGACTGCAAACGGGGATGTGGATTTGGAGCATTTCCAGCAATTATTGCAAACATACGCGCATCGCCAGCTGAAAATCGGCGCTTTTACCGCATGTTCCAATGTAACAGGTATTCAAACGCCGTATCATCAGTTAGCAAAAATGATACACGAACATGAAGGAATTTGCTTTGTTGATTTTGCTGCCTCCGCTCCATACGTCCCCATCAACATGCATCCTGATGACCCGCTAGAAAAATTAGACGGTATTTATTTTTCACCGCATAAGTTTCTAGGAGGACCTGGAAGCGCTGGTGTACTTATTTTTGATGCGCGGTTGTATCAAAACCGCATCCCTGATCATCCTGGAGGATGGACGGTCATATGGACCGATCCGTGGGGGAACTATAAATATATTAAAGACATTGAAACTCGGGAAGACGGGGGAACACCGCCGATTTTACAAACGATAAAAGCAGCACTGGCCGTTAAATTAAAAGAAAAAATGGGTGTTGAACGCATCTTGAAGCGGGAAAAAGAATTAACAACACTTCTTTTGTCCCATTTAAAGCAAATACCGCGCGTTCATATTTTAGAAGGGCACCGGGAAGACCGGCTTGGCATCGTATCATTTATTATTGAAGGAATGCATTATAATTTAGTCGTAAAGCTTTTGAACGACCGCTTTGGCATCCAAGTGCGCGGCGGCTGTTCATGCGCTGGTCCATACGGCCATTATTTGCTTGGAATTGACAAAGAGCAGTCGAAAAACATTTTGATGCAAGTCGAACAGGGAAACTTACTAATCAAGCCAGGATGGGTTCGTATTTCAGTTCATCCAATCATGACAAATGAAGATATATACCATATCATCCGGGCGATCCGCCATATTGTGCGTCACGAAGACAAGTGGAAGCAAGAGTATATATATGACCATGCGAAAAATGAATTTTACCACCGTCATGATGACCGTGATGTTCGTCACTTATTCATTCTTTAATTGCATATTGTTTCCATCCCCGCTTCATACATTGTACAATAAAACCATAATGGAAAAAGAAGGGGAGACTTATGAACGAACTATATCATTTATTTCTTCGCACAGAGCGGGAGCGAAACTTGTACGAACGGGCACGGAATCTTGCTGAGCGATTCCAAAAGCGCGCTAGATGGCATGATGAACATGCCGAATTTCCGTTTGAAAATTTCGATGACTTAAAAGAGGCGCGCTTTCTTTCTCTTACTGTTC
This sequence comes from Geobacillus sp. CX412, assembly GCF_027942335.1. Lineage (NCBI taxonomy): Bacteria > Bacillati > Bacillota > Bacilli > Caryophanales > Anoxybacillaceae > Geobacillus > Geobacillus sp. CX412. The sequence continues at coordinate 1,674,186 of NZ_CP103461.1, read as the reverse complement.
CTAAATCATATGGCGGGGAAGAAATTTCCCTTTACGAATTTTTGCTCATTCAGGAAACGATCGCCCAAGGGGACGGCGCGACGGCGCTATCGCTCGGCTGGCATTTAGGCATTATCATGAACCTTGCAGAGACGAAAAAATGGCCGCTATCTGTTTTTGAACGAATTTGCCGAGAAGTCGTGGAAAAGCAAATTTTACTAAATAGCGCTCATTCCGAAGAAGCGACCGGAAGTCCAGCGCGCGGCGGAAAACCGGAAACAACCGCGGAACACCGCAGCGGCCGCTGGGTGATTTCCGGCCGAAAAACGTTCACTTCGCTAGCTCCGGCGCTTGATTACTTTATCGTATCCGCAACTATTCAAGAAACAGGAGAAGTCGGAAACTTTCTGATTCCGAAAACAGCGGCGGGGTTAAAAATTGAAAAAACGTGGGATACGCTCGGCATGAGAGCGACACGAAGCGATGATGTTATTTTAGAAAATGTGGAAGTGGAAGAAGAAGCACTTGTCGAAATGCTTAGTTTGCCAAAAGCAAAAAGTCATGCTCAAGGGTGGCTTTTACACATTCCTGCGTGTTATTTAGGAATCGCTATCGCCGCGCGCAATGAGGCGATCGCATTCGCAAAAACGTATCAGCCAAATAGTCTTTCTCACCCGATTGCGGAAGTACCGGAAGTGCAGAGAAAAATCGCGCAAATGGATATCCATTTGATGGCAGCACGGCATTTTATGTATTCCATTGCCGATCAATGGGACCGTTATCCAGAGAAGCGGGCACAAATGAAAGAAGAATTAGCAGCCGTAAAATATATTGCAACCAATACCGCTGTCGATGTCGTTGATTTGGCCATGCGCATCGTCGGAGGAAAAAGTTTATTTGCTACAAATCCATTGCAGCGGCATTACCGGGATGTCCGCGCCGGATTACATAATCCGCCCGCCGATGATATTACGGTTTCGATCGTGTCAGGGCGCGCTTTACAATAAAGAGCAGTCTAGCGACTGCTCTTTCCTTACTTTTCAAGCGCCTTTTTCAAGAATTGAGGAAGTTGGAAGCATTGTTTTAATATTCCTTCGTTAACATATTTCGTATCTGATGGAATGGTTGTATTTTCCGGAAGTGAAAGAGGTTTCGTTGAACCGATGGTAAAGCTCCACAATCCGCCTGGATATGTAGGAACAGTCGCTGTGTATACTTGGACATGCGGGAATAATTCGCAAATATTTGCATACGTTTGGCGTAAAATGTCTAAATGGAAAATTGGCGATTGACTTTGGCAAACCATTAATCCATCATCTTTTAAAGCACGGCGGACATTGGCATAAAAGTCGCGTGAAAAGAGCGCTTCAGCCGGACCGACAGGGTCAGACGAGTCGATAATAATCACATCATATTCACTTTCACGTTCTTTTACAAAAGCAACCCCATCATCATAAATAAACTGTACTCGCGGATCGGATAAGTTTCCGGAAACTTCTTGTAAATGCGCTTTGCAAGATTGCACTACTTTTTCATCAATTTCAACCATATGAATTTCTTCGACATGTTTATATTTCGCTACTTCTCTAGCCGCACCGCAGTCTCCGCCGCCAATAATAAGCACTTTTTTTGCCGATGGATGGAATTGAAGCGGTACGTGAGAAATCATTTCGTTATAAATGTGGCCGTCAATCGATGTCGTTTGCACGACTCCATCGAGTACAAGCATACGTCCGAAATCGTAAGAATCTAAAATCATGACATGTTGGAAATCAGATCGTTCGGAGAAAATAATGTCTTTAATGCGATAGCTAATTTTTAAATTTTCGCGGTCATCTTCTGTTAACCAGAGCTCACCGTTTTGGACTTTTACATAAGGTGGTAATACATTTTGTACGCGTTTCATTTTGGCCTCCTTTTAATTCTTGTTTGTTTTTCTCATGCCTTTCTAATATTAATATATTTTACGAAATGTGACAAACAAATCATTTTTGATTCTAGTATGTCTTTGTTTTAAAAAAATATGAATGGAGCTGTTCTTTGTTTGAGGGACAGCTCCTTTATTGTTTTTCTTTGCGGAAAATCATCTGTAAGTGTTGTTTATTGCTGAGCAAATCCGCTAATGTGTATGAATCTAGCACTTGCAAAAACGATCCTAGTGCTTCGTGAAGCACACGCTTTAACTGGCAAACAGGGGTAAGGACGCAATGATTGCCATGTCCGGCAAAACATTCAACGAGCGACAAATTTTCTTCCGTGTTGCGGACGACTGATCCAATTCGAATCTCTTCTGGTTTTCTGGCTAGCCGAATTCCACCGTTTCGTCCGCGTATCGTTTCAATATAGCCTAATTTTCCAAGTTCATATACGATCTTACTTAAATGGTTTTCTGAAATAGAAAATGTCTTGGAAATTTCTTTAATATTGGTTTTTTCTTCAGGATCGAGCGTTCCTAAAAAGAGAAGAACACGCAAAGCATATTCGGTATAGTTTGTCAGCTGCATTTGTTTCACACCTTTAAAATTAGCTTCTTTAGTACTATTCTATCATAATCCATCCCTCAAAAAAAATTGTGAACAATTTGTTAAAAATGTATTTGAAATATTGCTTTAAAAAAACAACTATGATTCAATAAACATGTATTTAAAATACATCTTTTTTTGGGGGATATGAGAAATGAATGCGACAACGAAATCATTAAGCCAAAAAACGATTGAAATTATCAAATCAACGGTTCCAGTACTTGAACAACATGGGGAGCAAATTACGAAGTGGTTTTATAAAACCATGTTCTCAAATCATCCAGAGCTGCTCAATATTTTTAACCATGCTAACCAAAAACAAGGACGACAACAACGGGCGCTTGCACAAGCTGTTTACAACGCAGCGAAATATATTGATCAGCTTGAAGTGATTATGCCGCTTGTCCAACAAATCGCTCATAAACATTGCAGCTTAGGGATCAAACCAGAGCATTATCCGATTGTTGGAAAACATTTGCTGCTTGCGATTAAAGAGGTGCTTAAAGAGGCGGCGACAGACGAAATTATCAATGCATGGGCCGAAGCATATGAGATAATCGCAGATGTATTTATCAAAGTAGAAGCGCAATTGTATGAAGAAGCCGCATCCAAACGTGGAGGATGGAAAGATTTCCGCCGCTTTATCGTACAGAAAAAAGTAAAAGAAAGCGATGTCATTACATCGTTTTATTTCGTCCCTGAAGATGGAGGAGAAATTAGCGAGTATTTGCCAGGACAATATGTCAGTGTCAGAGTCTCTATTCCAGGGATCAATATACCCACATTCGCCAATACAGCTTATCCGATGCGCCAGGAAAAGGCTACTATCGCATTAGTGTGAAAAGAGAAGCGGCAACAGCAGACAAACCAGCCGGCATCGTTTCGAATTACTTGCATGATCATATTCAAGAAGGCGATGTGCTTGAGTTAAGCGCGCCATTTGGTGTTTTCACGCTCGATATGGCCAAAGAAACACCGATTGTACTCATTAGCGGTGGTGTCGGAATTACGCCACTGATGAGCATGGCAAGTACGGCAGTTTCGCGTCAACCTAATCGCCAAGTAACGTTTATTCACGCGGCGATCAATAGAAACGTCCATGCGTTCGATCAAGATTTGCGCCGCTTAGCGGAACATCCAGCATTTTCGTATCATGTTTGCTATCAGTCTCCTTCAGAAGAAGACCGAAAACATCCTTATTTCGGAAAAGAAGGGTTCATTGATTTATCTTGGATACAATCCGTTGTCTCGAATAAAGAAGCAGATTTTTATTTCTGTGGGCCGATTCCATTTATGAAAACGGTCTATCATGCGTTAAAAGAATGGGGCGTTTCCGACGAAAATATTCATTACGAATTTTTTGGCCCAGCCGGCGATTTAACGAAGTAATGATTGAATACGCAGTAGACACCTTTCCGTTTGGAGGAAGGTGTCTTTTTTGATATGATAAATAAAAAGGAGCATTCCCGTTAGGAGCTTTTCCGGGGACTTGATCAAAAAAAGCCCTCTTGGTATGATGCAGGGGTGTCAAACAACACCTACCATCATGCCAAGGAGGACTTCAGATGAATTGTACACAAAACTATAAAATTGATCAAGTAACCGAACAAACGCTTGTCGTGGGTATTGATATCGCGAAACGAACCCACTACGCCTGCTTCGTGGATGACCGGGGGCGCGTGCTTCGCAAATCGTTCCCGATCTTCCAGTCGAAAGAGGGGTTTCAACAGCTGTATAAAGCGATTCAGGGGGCGATGCAAGCGTTCGGGAAGTCAGAGGTGATCGTCGCCGTGGAGCCGACCGGGCACTACTGGTTGAACCTGGCCTACTTCCTCGAGGAGCACGGGATCCCGTTGGTCATGGTCAACCCGGCGCATGTGTGCCGGTCGAAAGAACTTGATGACAACCTGCCAACGAAACACGACGCCAAAGACGCCCTGGTCATTGCCAGACTGGCAAAAGACGGACGATTCCTCGTTCCCCGGCTGTTGCACGAGATTGAAGCCGATTTGCGCGTGGGGAGCACGCTCAAAGAGAAGCTCCGCAAGGAACAGACGGCGGTGAAAAACGCGATCGTCCGCTGGACGGATCGGTATTTTCCAGAGTTTTGGACCGTGTTTCGTGACTTGGGGAAAACGGCGCTTTCGGTGTTGGAGTGGACGCCGCTTCCGGCTGATATGGCCGGCCGGACGGTGGAGGAGCTTCTTGAGGTGTACCGGCAAAGCGAAGGGATGAAATGCCCGCAGAAGGCCAAAATTCAGGCGTTGATCAACACCGCGAAGGACTCGATTGGGGTGACGGAAGGGACAGCGATGGCCCGGTTTGAGATCGCCGCGCTCGTCCGTCGATACCGCCAATTGGAGGCGGAGATCGCTGCACTGGACGCCGAGTTGAAGGCATTGGTTCAAACGACGATGGAGTACCAATGGTTGAAAACGGTCGACGGGTTGGGAGACGCCACGATCATCGATCTGCTGGCGGAGATCGGCAGCTTCGCCCATTATCGGGACCCGCGCCAATTGGTGAAGTTGGCGGGCCTGACGCTCAAGGAGAACTCCTCCGGCCAGCGCAAAGGGCAAAAGCACATCTCCAAACGGGGACGGAAACGGTTGCGCTCGGTGCTGTTTCGGGCGATGATTCCGCTGATTCGGCATAACGAGGCGTTTCGCGAGCTGCATGAGTATTATACGACCCGATCCGTCAATCCGCTGACCGGAAAGCAGTCCATCGTCGCCTTGTGCCGGAAGCTGTTGAATGTGCTGTTTGCGATTTGTACGAAGAAACAAGCGTTTGACGCGGAGCGAATGAAACAGGACGTCTTGTCCCAGGTGCAACGGGCGGCCTAAGGCCTCCCCCCTGCGAACGGAAGAATCGTTGGACAACGAGATGACACCGGAGAAGCTGGCGTGATTTCATCCATTCGACCTTGAGTCCCTAAAGGAGCTTGGCCGGCCTCCGCCTGATGACGAGACCGAACGAGGGAATGTTGGCGCGAAGACGCCCGGAGACATGGGAGGGTTCGTCCTCATCAGCGACGCGGAGATCCAAAGGGTGCATCGAATATGCTTCCCCCCGCGGCAGGAAAATATAACCAGCCGTGGCCGCGAAGCGCACCCTAGGTCTGTAAGATATCCACAAAACTGAAAAAGGATGTAAGGGATTTTGTCGAAAAATATTTTTTGGACACCCCTGAGAGGCCGAAAAGCCTTGATAGATCAACATTTCTAGAGGGAGGGAAAGTAACGGATGGGATATGAATTAGCAACATTCGCGGGCGGCTGTTTTTGGTGCATGGTTTCGCCATTTGAAGAACAGCCTGGAATTATCAGCATCATATCCGGGTACACAGGCGGTCATAAAGAAAACCCAACGTATGAGGAAGTATGTTCACAAACAACAGGGCATTACGAAGCAGTACAAATTACGTTTGACCCTGACGTATTTCCATATGAAAAACTTTTAGATATTTACTGGCGCCAAATCGATCCGACCGATGACGGCGGACAGTTTCATGACCGTGGTGAATCGTATCGGACAGCGATTTTTTATCATAACGAAAAACAGCGCCTACTCGCTGAAAAATCAAAACGGGAATTAGAAGAAAGCGGACGTTTCTCCAAACCGATTGTCACAAAAATATTGCCTGCATCGACATTTTACCCGGCTGAAGAATATCATCAAAACTATCATAAGAAAAGACCTCTTCACTATAAAATGTATTATATCGCTTCAGGACGCGATGCGTTTTTGAAAGAACACTGGCGGGATAAAGAACGAGAGGAAATGTTGCGAAAAAAGCTGACTCCTCTTCAATTTGAAGTGACGCAGCGAAACGGGACGGAACCGCCGTTTGACAATCCATATTGGAATAACAAACGGGAAGGAATATATGTAGATATTGTTTCCGGGGAACCGCTCTTTAGCACGAAAGATCAATTTGACGCAGGATGTGGCTGGCCAAGCTTTACAAAGCCACTTCATCCAGAAAATATTAAAACGGAGCTCGATTTAAGTCATGGGATGATACGTACGGAAGTACGGAGCCGTAAAGCCGATTCTCACCTGGGCCATGTCTTTAACGACGGTCCGGAGCCAACCGGTCTTCGTTATTGTATTAATTCTGCCGCATTACGCTTTATTCCAAAAGAAGATTTAGAAAAAGAAGGATATGGGGAATATTTATCCTTATTTGAAGCGGACGATAAGGAAAATAAATAAAAAAACGGTTGGCATTCCGACCGTTTTTTTATATGATGAAGGTTAAATGAATAGTATAGGGGGAAGATAGTCACATGCATACATTTCGCGAACATCGATGGCAATCATTTCTACAAAACTATGAAAATCGTGCTCGTTTGTTAATTTCATGTCCGGATAAACCGGGTATCGTCGCGTCTGTAACATCGTTTTTGTACGAACAAGGCGCAAATATTGTCGAATCTAGTCAATATTCCACCGATCCGGAAGGTGGCACCTTTTTCTTAAGAATCGAATTTGATTGTCCGAATATCGCGTTGCGAAAGCAAGAAATTGAATCCGCTTTTCAGCCGATCGCCGAGTCGTTTCATATGGATTGGCGCCTTCGCTTACATAATGATGTCAAACGAATTGCTATATTTGTTTCCAAGGCAGAACATTGTTTACTAGAGTTATTATGGCAGTGGCAAGCGGGTGAATTAATTGCCGATATTGCGCTTGTGATAAGCAATCATGAACATCTCAGAAGCACAGTAGAATCGGTTGGCATTCCATATTTCCATATTCCTGTTACGAAAGAAACGAAAGCGGAAGCCGAGCAAAAGCAAATCGAGCTGCTAAAAAAATATGAAGTGGATACGATTGTGCTCGCCCGTTATATGCAAATTTTATCCCCAGCGTTTGTCGCTGAATTTCCAGGAAGAATTATTAACATTCATCATTCCTTTTTACCAGCGTTCATCGGAGCAAGACCGTACGAACGGGCGTATGAGCGAGGCGTGAAACTAATTGGCGCAACTTCGCATTACGTAACCGATGATTTAGATGAAGGCCCGATCATCGAACAAGACGTTGCCCGTGTTGACCATCGCCACCATCCCGATGATTTAAAACGAATGGGAAGAATTATTGAAAAAACCGTGCTTGCCCGAGCCTTAAAATGGCATTTGGAAGATCGTGTCATCATTCATGGAAACAAAACGATTGTCTTTTATTAAGTAGGTATGATCAAAAAAAGAGGAGGCAGGGACGCCTCCTTTTCCGTTAAATAAACTAATAAATCTATGTTCTAAATAAAAAATCGAAAATAAAAAGGATTTCCATACAATAAGTGGAATTGTTATAATAAAGAAAAAGAAGAAAGAAGGGAGAAACATGGGTGAAAAAAGAACGCCAAGCGGTTTTCTGTTAAAACAGCGTGCGTTTTTAAAACTATATTTAATCACATTAACCGAACAAGAACGTTTATACGGATTAAAAATATTAGACTTGCTGCGCCAGGAGTTTAAGCCATATGGCTACAGACCGAACCACTCAGAAGTATATAAAGCGTTACATGACCTTATTGAAGACGGAATTCTAAAACAAGTGAAACAGAAAAAAGAAGGAATGAAATATCAAGAAGTTGTCTATTATCGGTTTGCGGATGGCGGATATGAAAAAGCAAAGCTGTACAAACGGCAATTAAAAGCGGAATTAGATCGCTGCCAAGCGCTCATTCGCAAGGCGATTGAAGATAATTTTAGCTGACGGGGAGCATCATAATTATAAAAGGATGGTGGCTCTCCATTTTTCTTTGCATTTTTAATTTACATAATACTTTTATAGTTACAAATGCCTCTTTTTTGCGTGAAAACAGGACATTCAGTAGAATAGTAACCGTAATGCAAAATAAAGAAAGAAAGGACGACAAATAGTGAAACTTCCAGAGAAAGTTGAAGAAATTATTCAATATCGCAACCAACTATTTTCGGATGATGAAGACGCCTATCTCATTGGAAAAGGCGGTTACACCGCTTCCGATGAGTCGATTCTATATGATGCTATCATTGCACTTGCGCTTGGGAAAAACGTCTTATTGAAAGGACCGACGGGATCCGGAAAAACGAAGCTGGCGGAAACGTTATCATCCATATTCGGACAGCCGATGCATAGTGTGAACTGTTCTGTTGACTTAGATGCCGAAGCGCTGCTTGGCTTTAAAACGATTCAAAATCGCGATGGAAAAGCAGAAATCGAGTTTATCCCAGGTCCTGTCATTCAGGCGATGACAAAAGGACATTTATTATATATTGACGAAATTAATATGGCTAAACCAGAAACACTGCCGATTTTAAACGGTGTCTTAGACTATCGAAAAATGATTACTAATCCGTTTACCGGAGAAGTCGTTAAAGCGAAAGAAACATTTGGCGTGATCGCTGCGATTAACGAGGGATATGTTGGCACCGTCCCGCTCAACGAAGCGTTAAAAAACCGTTTTGTTGTCATCGATGTTCCGTATATTCAAGGAGATACATTAAAATCCGTATTGTTGGCACAAACTACATTAACAGACGAAACACTCATCGACCGCTTCGTCACGTTATCCGCTGATTTAATTGCACAAGTAAAAAATGGGCAAATTTCCGAAGAAGCTGCTTCGATTCGAGCGCTGATCGATACTTGTGATTTAGCTGTATATTTGCCGCCGCTTCGGGCCATTGAACGCGGCATTGTGGAAAAACTGGAAGATGACCGTGAAAAAGCAGCGGTGCGCAACATCGCGGAAACGTTGTTCGAAGAATGAGGGATCCAATATGGAGCGATTTATCCAATTTAACGATAAAAAGATTGATTCCTTTTTGTTTATGCAGCTGTCCGATTTAGCGAAAACGTTAGCGAAACATAGCGATTGGGAAGTAGAGTTCGGCTTTCAGTCTTATGTTGACTTTCCAAACCGAAAATTATATGTCAGTCATTTTTGGGACAATCGACCGAAAGAAGAAAAAGAAAACGGATTAAAAAGCGATGTCTGTTTACGAGCCATCGGAACGCTTTTTCATACTGATTTTTCTGAAGTCACCGCATTTCTTAACAAAACGAAAAACATATCGATCCCTAGTTTTGCAAAGCAACTATTTACACTAGCAGAAGATTTGCGTCTTGAGGAAATTTGTAAAAAAGAGCGTCCTGGCACGAAAAAATGGTTTCGCATCCGCCGCGATGTGTACCGCCGTTATTTTTACAGTCAAACGAACGCCAATTTGACAAGAAGCGTATATACGGATGCATTATTTTCTGTTATCTATTTGTTATTAACATCCGATTCGCCGCTAGAGGACGTTCCAGTTATTCATGAGCCAATTGACCGAATGATGCCTTGGCTTCGCCAGACGCTTCCCCAATTTTTTGACGCTGCTTCGACGAAAGAAGTGGCCCGTATCACGTGGATGATTACAGAAGCATTCGATGACGTATTGGAAAATGATATGTTAAACACGTATTTTTATTTACCAGAACAAAGTTATAATGAAGAGATGGGACTGACGCTAGAAGACTTAAAACGGATCGACCCGCTCAATAACTGTGACATCTTGGATAAAGAAAAATGTGGGGACGAAGATGTCCATGATCAAGAACTGCCAACGTGGCACCGTGAAACGAGTGACATGACGAAAAGTTTCTTGCGTTTTGAACTTGAACAAGGCTCGCGAACCGATTTATTGGGAGATGGAGCGCGTGAAGGCGAAGACGGGGATCAGGCACTTGCGATGGTGCAAGGATCTGCGCGAAAATCGAATCGAAACGATTATAGGAAGCTAAATGCCTATGAACAGAAACGGGAAAGCAAACAAGCAGGTAAAGGGGATCGCTACGGGAAAGATAACCGGTATGCTGAAGCAATTTTTCTTTTTCCAACTTCTCCTTCGTCTGAACAAATAGCACAATATGAACAAAAGAAAATCGATATTTTACCATATCAAAAAAAATTAAAACAAATGATGGAAAAAACATTAGAACATAAAAAGACACTTCCACGCACCGATTTACATTTTGGCCGGCTGCATAAAAAACTGCTTCGTCTATGGACAGACGAACAGCCGCGCTTGTTTTATAAAAAACATCAGCCATCTTCTCGTATTGATGCCGTTTTTACGCTGCTAGTCGATTGTTCAGCGTCGATGTATGACAAAATGGAAGAAACGAAACGCGGTATTATTTTGTTCCATGAAGCATTAAAATCGTTGCTTGTGCCCCATCAGATCGTTGGATTTTGGGAAGATCCAAATGAGGCGACGGAAACGAAGCAGCCAAACTATTTTCAAACGGTAATTTCATTTGCACAATCACATAAAAAAGAAAGCGGCCCTGCGATTATGCAGCTGGAGGCCCAGGAAGATAATCGCGACGGATTTGCGATTCGCATCATAACGGAACAACTTTTAAAGCGGCCGGAAAAACAAAAATTTTTATTGGTGTTTTCCGACGGAGAACCAGCGGCGTTTGGTTATGAACAAAACGGTATTATCGATACGCATGAAGCGGTGTTAGAAGCGCGCAAACATCATATCGAAGTGATTAACGTCTTTTTGGCCAATGGTGAAATTGACGAAGGACAGAGAGAGACGATTCGAAATATTTATGGAAAACATAGCATTGTTGTTCCAAACGTGGAGCAACTTCCAGATTTCTTATTCCCGCTATTGAAAAAACTATTGTATAAAAGTTTATAAAGAAAAGGATGGATTGGCGATGATCAAATTGTTTACGGACAGCGATTTAGACGGAATTGGGTGCGGACTGTTGGCGAAAATTGCGTTTAAAGAAGTAAACATATCATTTTGTTCCTACCGTAACTTAGATGAACGAGTGAAACAATTTATTGAAGATGAACAGCATAACGAAGCAAGTGTATTTATTACCGATCTGGCGGTCAGTGAAGAGGTGGAGAAAAAACTGGCGGAACGATTTGAAGCAGGAAAACACGTTCAAGTTATCGACCACCATGTCACTGCCCTCCATTTTAATAAGTATCCGTGGGGGTGGGTGCAGCCAACGGATGAACAAGGCAAAAAAACGTGCGCAACCTCGCTATTTTATGAATATTTAATCCGTGAACAAAAACTGGAACGAAACGAAACGCTCGATGAATTTGTAGAGCTTGTCCGCCAATACGATACATGGGAATGGGAAGAAACAGACAACACGCGGGCAAAGCGGCTAAATGATTTGCTGACGATTTTAGGCCTGGACGAATTTTGGGATCGCATGAGTGAACGGTTAACAGAAGGAGGTCCATTTGCTTTAACCGAAACGGAAGAACTTATTTTGGATATGGAAGAAAAGAAAATTCAGCGCTACATCCGAATGAAACAAAAACAACTTGTCCAGCGCTGGTTTGATGATTATTGTGTCGGTATTGTTTTTGCCGAACAACATATGTCTGAACTAGGTAATGCATTATCCAAACGTTGTCCTCATTTAGATTTAATCGCCATGGTTAATCTCGGCACGAAACATATTGGGTTTCGAACGATTCACGACAACGTGAATGTTGCGGAGTTTGCGAAACAGTTTGGAGGAGGAGGCCATCCGAAAGCATCCGGATGCTTTGTTAATGAAACAACATTCCCGCTTTTTGTCGTCGATGTGTTCTCGCTTCCGCCGGTATATCATGATGTGGAACAAAACCAGCTCAATACAAAAGATCAAACAGAAGGGTTCTTTTTTACCAATCATCAAGGACAATGGTTTTTCTTTCATCCAAGCGATGACAAATGGGGCGTTTATCATCAAGAACAGGAAGTACAATCGTTTTCGAGCCAAGAAGAGGCGGAACGGTTTATAAAACGTCAATTCGCAGCGGGACTGGCGGACGATCAAGCGGTGATTGACTTTTTGCAGCAACAGCTATGTATAGAAAAAGAAAAGATCAAAGATGAGTATATCAATGCCCTGCAACAATACAAACAAAAAGCCGGTACCAAATAACGGTATCGGTTTTTTATGCTACTTATTTTTGTTTCCTCCCTTAACCAAAATGCACGTTTTAACCATGAGCGAATATCGTAAAGGGGAAGGGAGGAAGAAAAATATGATCAAACTTCCGGTTAACATTCATACGGAATATATAAAGCAAAAACGACTTAAACTTTATTATCCGGTTATATACGGATTGTCAAATAAAGAAGTAGAGAGAAAAATAAACTATGAGATACGATCGGCTGTTCAACAGCTTCTTATGACACAAGGGTTTTACGAAAATCCGCTGACTGAAATTACGGGACACTTTGAGCTGAAAACAAATGAAAAAGGCGTTTTAAGCTTAACCATTATCAATTACGCTTATTCCGGCGGTGCCCATGGACTTACACTTATGAAAGGATTAACATTTAATATTATGACAGGAAAAAAATATTCGCTTTCTGAATTATTTTTAGACAACAGCGATTACGTGAAAGTACTGTCTACGATGGTGTCGACTCAAATTAAAGAGAGAGGCATTCTTCTTTTAAATCCTTCTTTCAAAAGCATCTCACCGGAACAAGATTTCTACATTGCTGATAAAGCGCTTGTGCTATTTTATCAATTGTATGAATTAACGGCTTACGCATTCGGGTTCCCATATTTTCCGATTTCCGTATACGATGTAGAAAAACTCGTTGATCCGCAATCACCTTTGGGAAAAATGCTTTCGTAATCTTTATAAAATGTTAACATAATTGTAACAGTTTAAATGTTTAACTAGGACAGATTTTGATTATAATTTATAATCAGGGAGGTGAAAAGTATGAAACAGTACATCTTTTCTTTTTATACAGATCATACGGAACAGGCAAAACCAGTTGTGTGGGAAGAAACGATTTTGGCGTCCGGGATGATGGAAGCCTTTTCAAAAGTGAAAATGTTAATGGAGAAATATAAGAGAGAAAAAGGAGTACCGATCCGTGTTCAATACAAAGGCGTACGCTATCGCCACATCGATATCGCATAACTGACGTAACTAACATGGAAGGATGGTACCATGTCTTTCTCCAAATATGGTAAGGGGTAACATGCAGCGGTCATTAATCATTAATCAATCAAAAAGTAACCGCTGCATGTTTTATTTATTCGATTTTTATGTGCACCTTTTGGATCGCATTATACCCATATCCTTTGCGGTTCCACATCGGTGTGAAAGGCTGTGTACGGCCGCTAGAATCCGTCGCTTTTGCTAAAATCGTATATTCTCCTTTCTTGTGAACTTTATCTCCACTCCCATTGCACCCATGCATATCGTTCCTTTAGACGTTTTAATGTCGCTCTGTTCCATGTTTGTCCATTATCTACACTGACTTCTACTTTTTGAATTATACCTTCTCCAGTCCAGGCGATCCCCGTAACCGAAATCGTTCCAACCCGATGGAGAGAGTATGGAAGCGGAAATTGAATCAATGAGTTTACGTTCATTGTTGTTATAGGCATTTTTCCTTCATCATTGTTTGGATGGGGATAATAAACATAATCAATGGATTGAAATGGCCCTGTAAAAGGTTAATCCGTTACGATGATGTATTTTAGCCATTTTACCGATGCCATCGCATACCATTGCGGAACAATGAGGCGAAACGGGAATCCGCGTTTTAAAGGAAGGGGGGAGCCATTATACTCATAAGCGATGATCGTATCTGGGTGCATTGCTTTATGAAGCGGCAAGCTTCTTGCATAGTAAAAAAGACCGTTCATATCATCCCTTGTTCCGGCATCTGCCCCGATAAATATTACTTCCTTTGCCTTCCTGTGGATTTTCGCTAATGTTAATATGTCTTTTAGCGGAATTCCAGTCTCCATTTTCCTTGACTTATCGCCCCCGATTCCCACTGTTCGCCGAAGGTAGGAGGGGTAAACTTCGCCCGTTGATTTCCAGCACATTCCAAAGGGACAATCAACGTTGTTGAAGGCATTCTTTTTAGCTGATCAAGAGAAAGAAAAAAGGAAGATTATACCAAGCCACCGATCATTAGGGGCTGATGGGCTGAAGATGGATATGGAAAATGGTTGCGGCGAAAAAAATTACCGATCTTCAAATAACACATGACGTAAAAAGTGAAAAAGTGAATCGGTGTTTCTTGATTTTCCGGTACCAGACTTCTCGTAATTAAATACGGGCGTATCTTCAAATGAATTACATTCCTTTGTTTGTTTGACAATTTTTATATATGGTTTTTTTATATGGTTATGGTAATGAATGTGTATGACGTAAAATGTTTAGGTCGAACCATTATTTTTTGTTTCGTCTCAATATAACAAGTTTACTTGAATTTGAAACAAATCGTTTTATAACTGCCTATAATTTATATTATGTCAACCGAAATTTAAAAAATATAAAGCAGTTATTAGTTACTTAACTTCCCTTTCTTTAATTTTATAAAATTCTTCGCTAAATGATTTGTCACGCTTCAACCATGTATAATACGTTCCTAATGTAATTCCAACTGTTTCACATGCTTGATGAACGCAATAACTTTTTCGATATTCATCGATAAAAGCTTTTTTTCTTGCTGCAACAGCTTGTTTTGTCTTTTTAAATTTCAACAAAAACAATTGATTTATCTAACAACACGATACGTATTTATGGGAAAGGAAAAAAAGAGCGCTTACTCCCCCTTCATCCCATGGTTGTCCCATTAATTAAAAGCTATATGGAAAGTTTAGAAGAATATCAGCTCCATCCTTCCCAACCGGTATTTCTAAATAAAAACGGCAAAAAACTGAATCCGCGTGGTTTACATAAGATATTTAAAGAAATCTTACAAAAAGCAGGTCTGCCACCTCAACGGTTCTCACTCCATCATTTGCGGCATACGTTTGCTACCTTGTTGATACAAGAAAATAAAGAAAATGTTGATTTGCGTACCGTACAAGAACTACTCGCGGTCATGAAAGTTTAGTCACGACGCAAGTATACACGCATGTTGACTTTGAGCAAAAGAAAAAAGCGATTGAAACATTTAACATATTTTGAAACCTGCTTAGTACGGAAATAACTACCCTAGCTGGGTAGTTATTTCCCCATGTGAATATGAGTTGGCGGATACAAAGGTGTTTTTTGCAAGAAAAAAGTGCAGAGTATTGCAGTATATAAATTCGTTTAAATCGAATAAAAATTCAATCTGAATTCTCGCTATTGAGGGCTTGACATGGAGCCTCTGCAGCCATGATTCTTTTGCCAAGCGGCCAGCTGCAATAGATTTGGCAAACCCAAACAGGTTATCATGGCTGCCCCTCCATGTAAAGCCTCTCTGCATAACCATTTGCATAAAAATTTTGCACATCTCTGCACTTTAATTTTGCAATAAACAACCTGTTTTGAAGTATCGCTTCGATTGACTCGAAAGAAAAATATTAGGGTGCGAAATTGTGAACGATACTTCTTATAAATATTAATGCAGCAATTATAAGAACAACTAAAATTATCGTTAGTGTTATTGCTTCTATGTTTTAGTAATGAACCAATGAGAAGCAGCTTGCGTGCAATCATATACACATTTCTAAAAGTTCTTTTAATTGTCCCCAACATTGATTTTCTTGCCAATATTTATTATTCGCTGTCGATGGATGTGGCAGAGGAATGATATATATTTTTTTATCTTTTACCTTTAATACCGTTTTAAAAGCAACGGAGTTTGAATAAGTTCCCCCAGCTTCTATATTAAACTGATAATCTCCGTTCCTTTTTATTCTAATATTTATATTAACCTTCTTATTTTCAGTATGTAATATATTAAAATCGTCCTCTAAAGTTGCTCCTTTGTTAAAGATTTTTACTAAAAAATAAGTTACTTCTTCAGAAAAAGAGAATATAAAACAACCCGTGGTGCTAGATAAACTTGAGCAAGCATAAAAATAGCCCTTGCTGGCGAATCTCCTGTAGAATGAAAGTGCGACCTACCATTCGAAAGGAGAATCCCCATGCAAGAGCACTTTCATTTTACTACAGATCAAGCCAAGATTCAAAAGCAATATGCCGCCATTTTCGTTTTTGTTTCTGCTCAACTTTCATGCATTCAGGTGCATCTTCATCGTCGAAATCGCCATTTGGTCAAGCAAGAGGACGCTGTCATCATCGCCATTCATCTTTTAGGAAAGCTGCTCGGTTTTACTTCTGAACGGGCGTGGCATCGCTTTGTCACGGGAAATTTGTTCACAAACGGCTCGTTTCTTGAACGCTCCCGATACAACCGCCGTTGCCGGGCGCTTGGTTTCGCCATCAAATGGATCCGTCATGAGCTGGCAAAACGCGGTCAACATCATGCCTATGCCGTCGTTGACAGCTTGCCGCTCCCGTTGTGCCATACGGCAAGAATGCATCGCGCCAAACGGTTTCAAGAGATCGCCGACATCGGGTATTGCGCTTCCAAAAAGCAATGGTACTACGGGTTGAAGCTGCACCTTCAAGTGACCGATCAAGGGCTGCCAATGGGGTATGTGGTGACGGAAGCATCTTGCCACGATCGAATCGCAGCCGAAAGCGTGATGACCCAAATTCCCCACCCGTATAACTTTGGGGACAAAGGATTCATTAGCCGTGACTTGCAAAAAAGGCTGTACGAAGAATACCAAATGGCGCTTTGGACTCCGTCTCGAAAAAACCAGAAACATCGTGCGTCTGAGACATGGGAGCAGTGGATCCAACAAAAACGCAAAGTGATCGAGACGGTGTTCTCGGTTCTGGTTGACCAACTATCGTATCACTGAGATCCGAGCCAATTCGATTATCGGATTTGAAGTGGCACTAGACGGTATATTGTTAGCTTATTCCCTGGTTACACTTGGGCTAGTTGAGCGCTAAAGCTCAACTAGCACCACGGGTAAAACATTCATTTTTTATTTGATTTATTCTTTCTTCAAGGAATCTGAACTCAACTTCTTCAAAATATTTTATGAACGAACCCTTACTTCCTAAACCACTTACCTTATTATCATGATCGACTAATACAGTTTTGACTAGTTCTGTAAAACAAAAATCTAGTTCTCGCCCTTTAATTTCCGCTAGCAGCCTATAAATCTTATCTAATCTCTTATATATACCCGTACCGGATTGAATAATTTTTTTATAGAAATCATTGCAAAAGGTATTCCAATCTTGCTTCGATCTATCGTATTCCTGCTTTAAATACTTATTAACTAATCCATATACTGTAGATACAAACATGACAGAAGGTTTACTTCCAAAATTCTCGGTTAAGATATCTGGGCATGGAGAACAGCCTGTATTAATTTCTCTTATTATGTTATCAATAGAAAAATATTTTGCGTCTAGTAAATTTAGACCGGCTCTGTCATTTGTATTTAGATTTATCCAAATTTCATCATTGATCTTATCATCCATTTTTAATTTTAATTTATTGGTAAATGCCATGTACCCCTTACTCCTTTGTAATTTTTTTATTTACTTATTCTTCTCGATTAGCTTTAATTCCTTCTTAAACTAAACTGTCTTATTATGCCCCAGTTGACCTAAAAAAGAAGAAGATCAAATGACCTTCTTCTTGAATACTTTGGTGACAGATAGGTTTCTACTGCTATCTCGAAAATATGAAATTGTAGAACATGAAGATTTGAAACGTTCGATTTGTTGTCAATCAAGACAGCTCCTTATTAAGCTTATACAGATACTAAGCTGTAAATTAGCACATTATTTCAGAATCCCTTTTTCAAATTATTTCAGGCGGATTCGGAAATAATGTGCAAAATTTTTGCGGATTGTTCCGGATTTTGCACATTCTTTCGGAACGTTTGCACGCTCTTTCAGATGAAGATTTCCAGCGCGCCTGATGGACCGACGGAAAATGGAAAAGTGAAAGCACAAAAGAGGCCGATTCGGCCCCTTTCGTGCTAATACCCCATTTCCTCTGCGGCCATGCGCACCACTTCTTCGTCAATGACGTCCTTTTTCAGCTGATGCCCGTATAACAGGCACGTCGTGGCCAACGTGTTGATCACCCGAGGCCATCCCCGCGACTGCAGGGCAATCGCCTCTAACGCCGATGGAGTGAAGATCAGATGCTTCGCCCCGGCCTAGGAGGAAAGAAGGCAGCACACTCACGGTTTTGCGACACTCTCGCGAGCGTATCGTGCGATCCAAAGGCGATACTCCCCCTCTGCCGTCAATGCATAGCGCTGGTAGTATCCGTGACGATGCAAGGGGCGGCGGGATGGACAGTGGGGGC
Organism: Geobacillus sp. CX412; assembly: GCF_027942335.1. NCBI lineage: Bacteria > Bacillati > Bacillota > Bacilli > Caryophanales > Anoxybacillaceae > Geobacillus > Geobacillus sp. CX412. Next base: position 1,655,510 of record NZ_CP103461.1, on the reverse strand, counting down.
ATTGGTTCACGTCGGGAAAATCGTTCCCTTTCCCACGATCCGTATACGTTTGAATGTCAATGCCAAAGTCGTGAAACTGGATCACACTTCTTCCCCCCTCTATTGAAACGAATGGAAATCTTTGTCCGAATCAATTCACAAAAAATTTAGCACATTCCTTCAGAAAAGGGGAGAGGGCTTTCTGAAAGAATGTGCAAAAAAATGGGCGTTTTGTGCTGAAATAAAATGATAATTTACAGTTAGGATTTACAAGAAATTCTTAACTTCATGGAGATAACTGATTGGGAGCCTGCTGTTCCATAATCTTCCTGACTTTCCGATGCGTCTACAAGTTGATTTTAAACATAATTCAGGATGGTTTCCTCACATTTTCTGGACTTTTAGAAGTATTTAATAAGACTACCCCTCCAATTATTAATACTAAGCCAACTAATGTAATGATACTAAATGGATCTCTCCATAACAGTACACCAATTAACGCTGTTAAAGCTGTGCCCATCCCTGACCAAATAGCGTAAGCTAAGCTTAACGGAACTGTCTTAAGACATAATGATAAGCAATAAAATGATAATCCAAAACCAACAATCACTCCAATGGATGGGAATAAATTTGTAAATCCTTCCGACAATTTAAGCATTGTCGTACCAAATATTTCGCTGAAAATGGCCATTCCTAAAGCTATATAACCTTTCATACGATTACCTCCGACTCTCAAAGAGTTAATGAGAACTACTGAGTTTCAAAACAATAACTCCACAAATGATTAGAACTAAACCTAAACATTTTTTAAGATTAATACTTTCTTTATAAACGATAACACCAACTAATGCGGTTAAAGCCGTACCTACACCTGACCATATAGCATAAGCCGTACCCAGCGGTATTGCTTTAAGAGATAAAGATAGGAGGTAAAAAGCTGCACCATATCCAATTACTACTCCGATGGAAGGGAACAACTTTTTAAATCCGTTTGATACTTTTAGCATCGAGCTCCCAAACACTTCACTTATGATGGCTACTGCCAAAATTACATATGCATTCAAAATGAATCCTCCTTTTTTGTCATATTTATTAATTGCTGGAATACTTTTTCACGTAATTTGTCATCCAAGGGAGCTATATTAAAAAATTCTGAGTAATAAAGACCATCTATTGCTAACCGAATAATAGTTGCTGTTACAGGGTTTATACCATCCTGATCCACTTTGTTTTGCATAAACTGATAAATTTGGGACATACTTTTTAATAAATCTGGACTTAACATAGAAGCAGCAATTATTCCCACATATAACTCGGCGTTATGTTCCAGATCCTTTTTTGTTACCTCAATTAAAGCACGGCACCATTTACCTTTTTCTAATGGGTCTTTCTTAGCCTGATCCTCAATTAGCGTAATGAATTCTTCGAAAATATATTGTGCTAGTCCTATCAATAATGCTTCTTTATTTGGGAAGTGATATAATAAACCGCCTTTACTGATTCCCGCCTGTGTTGCCACAGAATCCAAAGTTAATTCATTAAAACCATTTTTGAGAATGAATTCTTTTGCAGATTTTAAGATATGCTGACGCTTTATTGTAGCTTTTGATTCCACATGCCTCACTCCTTAAAATAACCGTCTGGACGGTTTTTTTCAAGACGGTTTTTTTTCAAAACGAAGAAAAGCCAAGCAAGGATCAGGCATGAAGCCTGACTGTAAATTAGCACATTATTTCAGAATCCCTTTTTCAAATTATTTCAGGCGGATTCGGAAATAATGTGCAAAATTAAACTCATTCCATTCCTCACGAAGAATACCAATTCGGATGGAATCATAGTATTCACCATTATAGTAGCGGCATTTTCTCATTCTACCTTCTAATCGCATTCCCAATTTTTCCGCACATCTGATCATTCGTGGATTTCCAGACCAAGTCGTCAGACCCACTCTCTCGATGGTTAGATTTTCAAAGAGATAGTCAATCCATAAAGACAATGCTTCCGTTCCAAATCCACCATTCCAATGTTCAGGAGAATATATGACGATTCCCATTTCAAGCCATCGTGTACGCTTATCCTCCCAATAATAGCTAATCATACCTATAATTTGACCTTGATGTTCAATAATCATTTGACTTGGTACATCCGTAACATTCATTCTTTCTTCCATTCTCTTAGAAAACTTTTCAAAGGTACAAAATTCAAGCGGATAATAAGGAGCGTCGTACTTTTTCCATTCTGGATTCTCCACACCATATATCAGGTTATATAGAATTGGCAGATCATCCCGTGTTGGTGTGCGCAGAGATATTCTTTTTCCTGTCAGCAACAACTTTCGCAATATATAAGTTGCAATTTTGTTTTACATGGCATTGTTCGCTCTTCTTGTTACCGTGCCAGCTTGTCAGGTGATAAAGACGGGACATGGAGATCGGAAATTCTTTATTACAACCTATATAGATATCCACCCCCTACCTTATGAAATTCAACAATCTATGCTATTATCCTTTTTTCTAAATATGGGGTCTTATAGTGAAATAAGCTTTTGCTCAAAATTATAAATAATTACATAGTCCAAAGAGCTTTCGTTTTTAAAGCACTTTGGGAAATGAATAAAATATGCGTTCCATATTCAAGAAAAGCCGGCCGTTAGTTTCAAAAAGGTTTATTTAACAGAAAGGACGACGCTGAACGCCGTCCTTTCTGTTACCCTTTTTTTATTTTTAACATCGAATTAGCATTTTTCTGAAATTCATATGGAACTTTAACCTCTTCGATTGTACATCCATTTTCTGTGAGGTAATTTACTAAATTATCTAAATGCTCATATCGTTTTCCTTCTAAATCCACTAAAGGAAAAATCCGAATTTCCTCTTTAGAAACCCTTAATAACTCAGGAAGAACTTGAATAATGTTATTTGTTGTTCTTCTCAAGATGACAAGTGAAACATTAGTCAAAAGTCACTTATAGAAGTTACACTTTTCTATTTTCTTTTTTATCTACTTTTACTTTTTGCTCAATATATAATTTACAACCATAGTTTGTACTACAAATGACCTCATTTACTACTAAAACCTTTCCCGCAAACCGAAGAAAAAAGCAATAATCAGAAATGCATATACCCCTATTACTATACTTACAATACTTATTGAAATTGTCTTCCATCGTCCTTTTTCACTTATTAAGGCTGTTATTAACGAAAGTCCTACACCGATTATTAAAATGCCAGTACCAATATCTCCTCTAATTTTACCATATCCGAAGGCTAATACAATATGAGTCAAGATTAATAAAGCAATGGATACTTTCCCTAAATGTTTTCTCAATTAAAAATCCCCCTATGAATTTGGTTTAAATTATTATTAACCATTTCCTCCCTTTACTGTATATTTCAATTTTATCTCTTTTTGGAATTCTATTCAAAGGTAACCAAATATAATGTGTGACATTATATATAAGACATTGATATTAAAGTGCTAATAATTGTTTACCTGTACTTGATATTAAAGAGTAGAAAAGGGCTTTTATTTTCCAAAAGAACTCCAATCGACTTTTTTACAGTTAATTGTCTGGTACATTTTATATTATGTAAACTAACCAAATTCCCCGAAATTTGAGGGTTTCTTCCCTCAAGTGCCCATAAAATCAATTATCCGGAACTTGTTAACCTAAGTTCCTCATAATTTTTTGTGTCTACGAATTATCATTTTTTAAACGAATTATCATTATTTTTTACCGATTTATTATCGGTCGTTGATTATCAACTGGAGGTGTTTTTTTCATGTTGTTTAGACAAGCCATTGATGAATTTGTTTTGTACTTGCAAATTGAAAAAAACTATTCACTTAACACCGTTGATGGTTATGCGTATGATTTGAGATGTTTCGAGAACTTCTTAATTCAACACGGCTATTCTGTACAACTTCATGACATTACAAAAACGCATGTTCGTCGCTTCATCCAGCATCAAATTATAAAAGAAAATGTCAAGCCTAGAACGATCTATCGGAGAATTTCTTGCTTGAAATCGTTCAGTAAATACTGTGTCAAAGAAAATCTAATCGACAGCGATTTTATGATCGGAATTGATACTCCTAAAACGGATAGCAAATTACCGACTTATATGTCTTTGTCTGAACTACGAAAACTGTTTCATTTTTTAGAGCAAGACAATAGCCGAATGGCGATGCGAAACCATCTTCTATTTAAACTGTTAGCCACTACGGGTATGCGAAGATCTGAAATTGTTGAACTAACTTGGGAACAAATTGATTTATCTAACAACACGATACGTATATATGGGAAAGGAAAAAAAGAGCGCTTACTCCCCCTTCATCCATCCCATGGTTGTCCCATTAATTAAAAGCTATATGGGAAGTTTAGAAGAATATCAGCTCCACCCTTCCCAACCAGTATTTTTAAATAAAAACGGTAAAAAACTGAATCCGCGTGGTTTACATAAGATATTTAAGGAAATCTTACAAAAAGCAGGTCTGCCACCTCAACGGTTCTCACTCCATCATTTGCGGCATACGTTTGCTACCTTGTTGATACAAGAAAATAAAGAAAATGTTGATTTGCGTACCGTACAAGAACTACTCGGCCATGAAAGTTTAGTCACGACGCAAGTATACACGCATGTTGACTTTGAGCAAAAGAAAAAAGCGATTGAAACATTTAACATATTTTAAAACCTGCTTAGTACGGAAATAACTACCCTAGCCGGGTAGTTATTTCATGTGAATATGAGTTGGCGGATACAAAGGCACTGGATGCGTGAGATCGTACGACATTGAGTGCATTCCATGAGTTTGCTGATAAGGCATTGGAGCATGGGGAAAATACCCTTGCTGCGCCATAGCAATCTGATTATAAAGTTCTGGTGCTTGAAATGTAAAATAATCAGAATGATTATTCCCTGATTCTTTAAGTATTTTTTGCTGTAATGCAGCAAATGCATACTTTACGAGATGTTCTTTAAACAGATTGATGTAATTTTTGTTTTTCAATTGATTCGAATAAACTTTAGGAATTTCATCAAAAATTTCTTCTAAATCTAGCGTGATATTATAATTAGATTCAAGTTCCATAGTGGTTTCAAAAAGAGTTTCGATTATTACTTGGGCCGCTCGAATTTCTTTAATATACTTTGCATCGCTTAAAATATAATGCTGCAGAGCGCCAAGCTCATACCTGGAATGGCCAAGTAAAAACCTGATGGCATCATCTGAGACCCCCATTTCATGAAACAATGTAGAAAGAGTGTATCGTAATCCGTGCGGTGTGAAATACTTCTCTGTTTTACGGATGATTTTGTTTCTTCTTCCCTTTTCTTTTGCATGATTATGATTTTCCTTATTCTCTGGTTGTTCATATTCTACTTTTATCCATCCCAAATGTTCACATACTTTATCGATTATATAATTCATCTGCTTGTTAATGAGCGGCTTTCCTCTCAAGCCGTATAACAATGCATCATTTGGTTCCATGTGTTCAATATATTGGGTGAGTAATTTCATGAGCTTAGGTGGTAATGGAATAAAGAAGTCTTTGTTTTTGCTGTTTGGCGAATTGTCAGTGTGTTTATCCCCTTCCTCTAGATATTGGTCAAGAAGTTTATCTTCTTTTACTCGATCTTTTTTGGGATCGAACTCATAAACTAGACCGTTCATAGTAGTAGAGACTGAACGAACGGTTAGTTTTTCGAGCGATGTGACTCTGAGAGCAGTAAACATATCTATTAGGGTTGGAACTAATACATTAACACCTCTTTCTTGCAACTCAAACGCAGCTTTGTAAACTTGGTATAATTCGGTGATATTTAATGCTCTCGAATGATGTTTTTGTTTATTAGAATCTGTGATTTTTAATGCTGCGAATGGATTTCCGTTAATAACTCCGAGCCGGTTATAATGCGTAAACATAGATTGCATCGTTGCCTGATGTTGTTTTATCGTTCTCGGACTATAGCCTTGTTTTCGTTGATCATTTTCCCATATCTTCACAAATTCATAATCGATATTCTCAAGCACTGGATTTAACCCTTGGTTTAACATATATTCTGACATGTAAATTACATTTTTACGGTAGGTACGTCTAGTGTTTTTTGACCAAAACTGGCTTTTTTCATATTCATTAAAAGCCTCAATTAAAGTAGATTTAGCTGAAATATTTGTCTTGCTCATGATCTATTACCTCCGTATAAAAATAATTGAGCTTAAAATACAAAAAACCCCAAGCCAAACACCGCTACTTCTTATGCGTGTATATACGCATAGGTAGCGCTGTAAAGCTTGGGGTTTTCCCTTGTCGTATATTAAGTTATTCATTTGTTTTGTATTTTATCAGATTATGATGAAAAGTCAACAACTATTTTGCAAAATTTTATAGATTTGTTTCTTTTTCAGCTAAATATTTTTATAAATCATCTGTAACGGATAGCGTATTTAACGCTCGTTTAATTAAAGCTGGACGGTGTTTTAAATAGCTGTTTAAAAGGTGTGATTGTGTTCCACAATTGCGCCTTATTTTATTATTGAACAATACTATTTCTGTGGCCGTAATGACCCTTCTTCTATATTCTATAAAGACAAACGTTAAAGTTCTTGGTTAATTAACTCGCTCAGTAATTTAGTTTCATCTTCTGTAAGACTAACTGAGGGGTCAATTAAAGAATAATCTCGAAGTCTTTGTTGCCTTTTAATCGGATGTTCTGCGACTGTTTTGCAATCTCTTCTCATTTTATCTACCCAGTACATTACGTATTGTTGTATTTGTTTTGGTAAAGCCTTAAAATCTGCTCCTTTTTCAATCCAGTGATTAACATTCCAAGAAAGAGGAGGTGTTGGTTTCCATCCCCAACTATAGACGTATTCAATTGCTTTTGCTGCAACAACAATGTAAGTACTTTTACTAACACCTTGCATCCCAACAAAGAAATGGTCACCACCGTACTTACTTTTTGGGCTTCTTACATTAGCAGTTGCCATAAGTGCAGCCAAAATCCTAAGTTTATTCAATGGATTCTTTAATTTTAAGTTAAAGATTGCTGCATTCAAAGAATCGGTATCTTCATCGGTCTTCACTTTCTTAGCTAGTTCAGTAAAAGCTTCGACAATTCGCTTTTCATAATCTAAAGGAATATCTGATAAATCGCAAATTTCCCGAAATAATTTAATGCCTATAGAAAAAGGTTTCTTTTTTATAGTTTGTTCTAAAAGATCTATTTCTTGCTTACTTACCACTTTTACAGGTGTTGAAGATATTGGTGTAAAAAACTCTTCCATTCCATCTTCAAATTTTTTGCTCCTTGTTTCTTCTAACATACATTTTAAAAAGGTTTCGAAGGCTTCTATATGATTTTTAGCTTCAGGGCATTCCTTCATGGGATCTATCAATGTAATTCCGTATTGATCACACAATGATTGGAGTTCATTACTATATCTATATGCAATCATATAGGATGTTGGTAATTCTCCATAAAATGCTTTCTGTAGTTCAGCAAACATTTGTTGAATATTGATATCACGAAAACTATAGCCTACAAATAACAAATTTTTTGCTAATAGATCCGCTCGTAAACGGATGTTAAATGCATTTTCCGGATCACTCATTCTTTTTTGATAATCCTCTTGTGTGAATACGATAGATTCAGGATAGTTAAGATCCCCATGAAACTTAATATAAAGCTGTTCTGACAATTTCGCTTCAGCAAAATCCTTTAAATGAATGATAGTCCTGTATTTCCTTCCATACTTCTCAAACGCTTTTTCCATCACATTATCTTGGTTTGTAGTGTAAATAACGGGAACACCCATATTCATTATTGTTAAATGGACATATCCTTTTTCATCATCAAATTCCGAAATTTCTAATTTACTCTTCAAAAACTCACAAAATTTATCCCTTCCGAACGTATCCACATATTTTTGAGCAATTTCAAAATGATTCGTAATAGACGTTAGTCCTAACTGCTCGGCCATCTCGCTGACTAGAGAATCCCAATCTGGTAGCATAGAAGCAGAACAGCCAGCACCCATAAATGGGACCAATTTTTGCTTAGCAGCTAATTCGCCTAAAGTATCAATAATTTGACTCATTTTCTTTCCCCTTCTTCTTGCAACTCTAAAATATTGACTAGTTGTTGAAAACAATTCAAGACTTCTCTAATTTATAAGCTTATTAAACTCATCAGTAAAATTTTTTTAATTCCTTTTTTATTAAAATACATTTTTCCTTTAATCTACTATCTTTTTCAAATTCATCAATATAACTATTTACTATCATTTCTGCAAAGTCTACAAAATCATATGGCTTGTCGGGTTCATGTTTTGTAATCGAAGATAACTGTTTAATTATTAATTCCCATAATTTTTCATCGTATATAACTCGCGTAAGTCTGCAACACTCTTCATATAGATTGGTGCTTACAAATTCTGAGATAGGTATTGAGTAAAACTCTAATACTTCCTTTTTTTCTTCTCTTCGTTTTAATATATCAAAAATTTCTTTTCCAAGATTTCTTCCTTGGTTTCCACTAAATAGCGAAAATAAAACTGTTGAATAATCCTCGTATGATAATTCAAGTTTCTTAATCTCTTGACGCAAAGATAAAATAACTCCAAGCTGATTATAAGGTAATTTTGGTGTAAACTTTATTGCACTAATTATTGCAAAAAATCATAAATCAATTCATTAGCAAAGTTTTTAATATCGTCTGGATCCCAAAGACCATTATGGGTAATTTTGTTTCTAAAGATTGGAGCTTCAAATGCAAAATAAGGATACATAGATAACCACAATGCACGATTTGTTGAAAATACTTTTTCGGCTTTCACACTAAATAAGTGTTCCAAGATTATCAAATTCGATTTCATCATTAAGAATTAAACAGAAATCGTAAAATAAACCTTCGACTTGAATAACAGACAAGTTTATAAACGATTGATATTTTTCATCTCTATACAGACTAGAAAGTATCTCAAATATTCCTTCGCGCTTTTTTAATAGATGATGGCTTTTAATAACAGTTTGGTGAACCATCCTTAGGTTATTTTTCACTTTTTGAATTAAACTTACTTCCAATAACTCTTGCTTTTTTAGGTGGTGGAATTTTGCTAGACATCCTAAACATTAATTGGTTATATTTGGAAATTTATTTGAGATAGTTATAATAGTTGAAAATTGCTTATCATTTTACACAGAGATATATTCCTTCATGTCATCTAAATAAAATCCTAAGTTTAATATCTCTTCGCTGTACTCTGGAATAGCTAAAACTAATAAATCTTGTGGTCTTGAACATGCTACATAAGCAAAGCGGCTTGCTTCTGTACCTTTCTGTAACCATTGTGTGAAATGTCCACCATCAGATTTTTTAGTTGGTGAAGAAACTACAAGAGCGGCCCTGTAAGTTTCTCCTTTTACTTTATGTATCGTATCTACTTTTACTTTAATTTCGATCTTTTTTTCACCCATTAAAAATTTTTTAGACATAGGAATATCTGACAATCCTTCAGGAGATCTTAATCTTCTGACAATTTTCTCAAATGAGTATTCAACATCTTTAAGTTCATCCCAAATATTCTTAAATTCACTTTTAAGAATATCTTTAACCCAATTTTTCCATATTTGTTTAGAAGTTTCTTTAACTATAAAATCACTTTTACTAGCAATCTTCTCGAGATAAGTTCCAAGTTTTATACGCCAATCTATTGGGTTGTAAGAAAAAGGGGTTGTAATAATTCCTGATTTACCTTTTCCGGCATACGCTAAGTCGATAATGGCTTGACTAAATAATTCTAATGCGACATTTTTGTCTTTAAAATTAGCTGAACTCCAGTGAGTAATAGCGGATGCAATTTTGTATACAATATGATTTTTAGCTTTGTCTAGTTTTGTATCCTTTGGGTAACCTTTAATTTGCCTAATTGTCGAGGATCCTCTAGCAATAATAATCGCATCTTTGACATTTAAATTCCTTTTGTCTAATAAGTTGATAAATGCTTCTTGAAGTTGATATAGATCATTTTTTTTATCATAAACCCAAAGTAAACAAGATTGATTAAGACTTGACCGGGTTCCTATAATTTGTTGCTTTCCACCTAGTTTAGCAACAACATTACAAATTTGCTGGACACTTCTGTGATTAATGGTTAATTGTAAACGTTCCATTTTCCATTCATCTATTTTCTCAATCACTTTTTCCGGATAGACCTTTCTAAATCCGTAAATTGCTTGATCTAAATCACCGATTAAATGAATAGTTACCCCTGCCTGTTTTAATAAACTTAAAATACCAAGCTGAATTTCAGATAAATCCTGACACTCATCAATAAAAATATAGGGAAATCTTTTAGCAATTAAATCAAGAATATCCCCTCTTTGTTGCAAAAGCTTGTAACACCAATATTCTATGTCTGCATAGGTTACAAAACCTTTTTCTGCAAACTGTTTCTTTTTGTTTAATAGAGTACTAATAGTTAAGGGATCATTTTCGATTTTTTTCTTTTCATCACAAACTGTAGGATTTTCATTCATATCAATAGTGTAATCTAGTATAGAAATTTTATTGGTACTAAAATTTTTTAACCATGTACCATGATTACCATCCTGTATTAATTTATGTGAAACATCCCCTTCAGCTCCCTTATACCTAGTTACTACAGAACCAAAAGGGTGGAAAATATAGGAATGGAGCCAACTATCAATCGTACCAACGAAATGAGGATGACTTACATTCAAATTTCCCAAAAAGCGATTAGCACGATTTTTGATTTCTTCCGCAGCATTTTTCGTAAATGAGAGAACAGCTATACCACTTATCTTGGAAATCCAATTTTGAATTTCATATGCTATTTTGATGCCAACCGAATGCGTTTTTCCACTGCCCGGGCAAGCGCTTAAAAAACAATCCCGATTAATTGGATGTAAAATAAAAGTAGCTTGCTCTGGGGAAAGACGTTTTATATCTTCGTTATTTAACACCGAATAAATTAAATCTATTTTATTTATGGGTGTAACTTCTAGAACTTGTTGGTACATTCTTTCTCTCCTTTCATTTAGGTTGCAAACCCAGAGAATAGCTTTTTCAATATAACTAGGAACTGTAAATTCTACTTCCTCATCTGCAAGTTTATAAGCTAAATGTTGAGCAAATAAACCCTTGCCGCATAGAGTGGAGTCATCTATTCTATCTAACAAGCGCTTTGCTAATTTTGCTTTTTCATTAATATCTTTAGTATTAATAAATTCTTTTTTATATTCTTCGAGTTCTTTTCTGATAGAGCTATTTATTGGTAAAATTTCAAGAAAAACATCAACCATTACTAAAAAGTTATCTCCACATAAAGCCAAATCATATTCAAAAGTCTTAAAATTACTATATAACCGGCAATATTTGTTATTTTCCAATATCGCTTGTAACTTTAATGCTGGGTTATTACATTCACACTCATTTCCAACATAAGGAGTGTCACTTTTTTTAGGATCACAATCTGTAATACCTGCACATCTAATTGGTATACCTTTTCCTTGTTCTTCTGCATTCATAAATAGTTGAAAGAATGACTCGAAATAAATACCACCCATATTTATTACGGAAACGCTATATTCTTCTAAAGAGTAATCGGATATTTTTTTCTTTGAATTCAAATATTTATGTAATACTCTTTTAGCCAACTCTGGAATAACTAGCCCTTCTGCTATCCCTTCAACAAGAATCACGCCTCTAGCAAACAATAAAGTTGATTTAGTAATATCCATCCACCGTTGCAAGAAAAATTTCTGTTTTGGAGTTAATCCTACATTTTTTAATGGAACAATCGTAGGACTGTTATTAAAATCTGTTCTTTTAACAACTAAAATATTATTTAAGTCAACAGAAGAAGCTATTATTGGTGAATGGGTAGTGACAATAACTTGAACTCCACTTATTCGAGCTTGTTTTTCTATATATTCAAGTAATTTTGTCTGTAGTTGTGGATGTAAATGTGCCTCGGGTTCCTCTATCAGAAGAATGCGGGTAGATAACTCATTTTCTTCTATTTGCTCTAATTCCGCTAATACAGTTGCTAAGTAAATTAAGTTGTTATATCCAAGACTATTTTCTGATAACTCCCGAAACTCTTCTACACTCACTTCATTATCAAGAAGCGGATAGAATAACAGTTTTAAATTTTCAATGATTCTCTCGAATCGAGTTTCTGAAAAAGAAACGCTAATATCTTGAGCCAATTGTTCTCCCAAAGAGTCTATTAGTCGATTTTTGATGTTGTCCTTTGCTTTTACGATCAGCTCATCTTTCAATAATTCTTTGTTATTTTGTTTAACTATGTCTTCTATACGCTCTCTTGCATTGTTTTTTAACTCCATTTTAGTTATTAAGCGTGCTAAACGTGATCCTCTAACAGCTCTAAGGCGTTGTTCTGCGTCACGCAATGGCGGTAAATATGTACATTGAATTGATTTATATGTATCCCACTCGAAAATACTACTTGAGGAATTACCTCCCCATAATTCCCTCTTATATCGATTTCCAGAATTAATCTTATTTTGTACTTTTAAATGCAAAGATGCTGAATGTAAATCGTCCGGATCTAGCCAAGGTAAATAAGCTAATTGTTCTTTTTCGTTGAGACCGGAGAAAATTAAGTCAATCTTAAAATTAGAACTTATTTCATTCTTAGTATTACCAACTGAGTGCCAAAACTCTTTTTCAGTGATTTTAACATTATCAAACTCGTCTTCATTTAAGATTAATCGGATGGCATCAATAATAGCGACTTCCCTCCTTTTCACCAAAATAACGTAAGTCCTTCATTTAAAGGTATTACGGTTTTTTCTTTAAAGCAACGATAGCCTTCTATTACTAAGTTAGATATATACATCGAATCTCTCCTCCCCCATTTAAACTAAAAAGAAGAAGATCAAATGACCTTCTTCTTGAATTTTATCATTTTTTGACGATAAATGTAATATTTTGTATATTTTTTTTATTATTATCCGTATGAATTGTAAGTTTACTAAGAAAAGATTGGGTAAACTATTTAATACAATCTTGGACCAAAGCAGCCATTAATTTTTTATGAGTTTTCTCTATACATTTTTCTTATATCTTCAACAGTCTTAATCTTTTTGGTTTGAATATCGTAAGAAATCTTTGGTATCTCAAGATCATCAATTTCTCTTATTTCAAAAGTTATGGGTACAACCATGCAAGGATCTCCAGTGATTACTGAATAATCTTCTTTCAGCAACTCAAGTAACCTTTTAAAATTCTCAAGGTTTTCGACGCTTTCTCGGTATAAGTCTACGAGCCAAATTCCACGATATTTTTGAAAGTCTGCATAAAATATAGGATTAACTACCGCTGGGTTCTTCTCTAAAGCTAATTCATTCTGTGCGTGCATTAATGAAACCGGAATATGATGAGACCAATCCCTTGCAGTTGTTACTTGGTTAAGTTCAGCTTTTTGCTCCTCGGTTAATTCAAGAAAGTTGAAATTTAGTGTACGAGCCTTTTTCTTAAGTTGTTTTCTGTAATTTTGGTAAGAAATCCCCATTTCCGACTGATCACCAAAAAGGTTAAGTAGGTATCCATGAGAAAACATTAGCATACTCTTAAAATTTTCATATTCTTTACTAGAAATCAAACGATTCGGGCGTTCAATTAGTTTTTTATCTTCAATATATGAGCCTAGCTGATTTATTTGTTCTTCATATCTTTTAATACCCTTTGATGCTAATATGATAAGGTGTTTAAGATAAGTTATAAAATCATCTTTAGTGTTAAATACAAAATGTTTTAAAGACAAGTTAATCACATCCTTTAGATTTATGATCTAATTTCTTTTAACCACGTTTATTGTAGTGTGAGTACGATCTAATGTAAATTTTACAAAATAACACGCATCTAGTTACGAAAATCTAAATCCGTGGAATATTGTGATCCTATTCATCTTCTTGAACGAGAGCCCATACTCTTTTCAATGGTAATTCTGCCTGTAATGAATCAGGAAATTTATCATAATTACGTAAAACAGCTTTTAATAACGCATCTGAATCCCAAAGCCTTACTTTAAAAAAGTTATTTTTAGCATCTCTAAGGACAGTGCTTTTAAAGCCGCCCCAACTAACAAGAAGTCCTTGATCAGCACCAAATTTACTAATAGTTCCGAGAAGTTCACTAAGAACATTGGAGCCAACCGGAGACTGTGAGGATTTCACCTGAACACAAAGTCTAGGAAAACCGAATCCCATTGGCCCAGTACCAGCCAAGATATCTACACCGCCATCCGGTCCCGGAGGGGAGATTTCAGTTGTGTAACCTTCTGCTTGCAAAATAGCATTCACTAACTCTGCTAAATGGTGACCTGCGAATTTACGTGAAATATAGGTGCGTATTTGATCCAAAGCAACATCTTCAACATTGATATTTTCAATATCTACTGTTACTTCTTCATTATCATCATCCTTCACACCATATGTAGCAGGTGATTGAGAAATACTTAACCCCAATATTTTTCGTATTCTTTCTTCTGCGTTGTTACGTTTAATTTGGCATACGGTCATAAACGCACCCAGTGAATATAGTAAATTTTGATCAAATGCCGTACGAGGAATATCAGTTCGTATCCATTCCACAGGGATTGTATGTCTGATATTAGCAGCGATATCTGTTCGATATTGATATGTACCCACTACTTTTCCAATTGCTATTGCAGAACGATATTTTAGCGGAAGAGCCACTAAGTCTCCTTCTTGGATGCGGTGAATAAATGCCCAGATTTGTCCAACCTTATTGGCCGCTTCATTTTCTGTCGCTTTCGGATAGATTTTATTAAAAAGCTCTTTTAATTGCTCCCTTGTTTGTATAGAAGAAAGATCAGGTAGTTCATTCCAACCGATGACTGCTACCCCGTGTTCTAGCGCTGCTTCTTGCTGCTCTCCGTTTCTTCCTGCCCGAACTAACCATACTGCCATTTTTATCCCTCCTGAAGCTGACTATTATAAAAAAGATTTCAACCAATTAATAACAAATGGTTGTTCTTTTTTATTTCGATTTAAGCGGTATACATAAATCGTGTTGTTCTGGCGCCGAAAATAAATTCTTCCTTCTTTCGAAAAAGGGTATTCCATGACTGCCCCAATTTTTGTATCTACTGTACTAGGCCGGACTTTTGAGATAGCTGTATGAAACTGATAATGTAACTGAGCAATACACAACTCTGCTTTAATACGATCTGAAACAGTTAAGTGAAAGAAATCGTTGAAAAATTGCTTTGTAAATTTCATGTTAGGATATATTTTGCGAAGAGTTGTATGTATTGTTCTAACTTTCTCGATATTCATCTACTTCAATCGATTTTCGATTTAAACATGGTGTCATACCCAACAATATCGCTTATTTTATTAAAGGAACTCTCCTCAGACTGTTTTTACTCTGTTCAATATTTTAGTGTGTTGTTCGTGCTTTTAACTAGATCGTTACTGGTAAAATCACGAATGCAGCATAATAGCCGTTAGTTAGTCAAGCAATCTTGAATAATACTTGCCCTATTAACAAAAAAATGATGGTGATTAGTAAATATTTAGCTAATTTTAACGGAACTTTAGGTAATGCAAGTAATCCAATTTGAGATCCTACTGCTGACCCTATGGCCATCGCAATAGCATAATGCCATTGCACAAATCCTGTTTGATAAAATACAATAAATGCTCCAAGACAACTTCCTAGGATCAAAACTCTCGTAAGCTGAACTGCTTTCGTATAAGTGTTTTTTCGATGCATATAGTATAAGATTCCAAAGGTTGAAGATCCCGGTCCAAATCCTCCATCATAAGCGGCTATAAAGAAAGGTATAATATTACTAATAATACTACTAGTATCTTTATCCGTTTCCTTAACAGAAGAGACCCATTGCTTGTTTTTTAGCGTAACAATTAATGCAAATATTAGTAAGACTAAGGCAATGATATTCATCGTTCGTTCTGTCATGCTGGAGGTAATCAGTGCGCCGCTAACTCCTCCAGCAAGAGCAATACAGACATTCATAACTATTGTTTTTCCACTGAGATGTTTATTTTTTAACAAGTACGATACGCTCGTCAATGCAGCAACTCCTGATGAAAACTTGTTGGTCGCAATACCAATTTGAATCGGTATTCCTACAAGCATCATGGCTGGTAAAGTAATTAATCCTCCACCACCAGCTAACGTTCCTATAAAGGAAGATACAATTCCTATCCCTATTAGAGTGAAAAACAGTATGTCCAAGATAATCCCCTCATATCCCAAAATTTAATGCCATATAAATTTTACCATATTTGGAGACAATGAGATTTAAGTATATATCATATTCACGTGAGGTTAACAATCTAAATGAGTAAACTCACTTATTTACTAAAAATAGCTATAAGATCCCAACATTGTTTGAACAGGCAAATGCCAAAGTACTTTTGGTACATCACGTTTGTGAAGAACTGTAATTTCTATTCTTTTTTATATCGCTCGCCTTTGCTAAGAGCTTATTAAAAGCAATCCCGATGCTCTTCGTTTCCCACAAAATCGCTATATAATAGTTCAACGTCAAAACTGTTGTATCAACATGTAAAATAACGCGACTATTCTCAGAGTATATGGATTTTATGCTTTTTTCTTCCTTTCCACTTTAGATTAACAAGAAAATCAACATCATTCCTTAACAGAACCTTTAAAGAAGGAGAATTGGCCCCTCACATGTTAACAAACGCGGATGCGCCTCTACATGCTTGATAGCGATGTTTAAATCCGATAAACACTAATTTATATTTTTTATCACCCGTTAAGAAGGAATGAAGCAGTTTCTCTCGAAATAAATCAGGAAGACAAATGAAGAAAAAGGAAGCAAAGAATGGTGTCCATTCCATCCAAGAGAGGTGTTGTAAATGGATTTCGCACTAACCATGTCTTTTTTAGGAGTGGCGATATTGCTGACGTTAATGCCCGGGCCAGATATTCTGTTTGTGATTGCTCAAAGCATTTCACAGAACAAAAAAGCGGGAATCGCAACGGCACTGGGACTTTGTTCAGGCCTTATTGTACATATCACGGCTGCAACGCTTGGGATTTCCACCATCATTTATCAATCCGCTCTGGCTTTTACCGTCATAAAATATACGGGTGCGTCCTATTTGCTGTATTTAGCATGGCAATCATTCAAGGAAAAAGAAACAGGCTTTGCTTTTAACCATAACAAGCCTTTCAAGTATCCGTCATTGTATAAAAAAGGAATTCTCATGAATCTGCTTAATCCAAAAGTATCTTTGTTCTTTTTGGCATTGTTGCCTCAATTTGTGAATAAATCGATGGGACATATTACGTTGCAGATGTTTATTTTGGGAATTATTTTTCTGGTTCAGGCTTTAGTGATTTTTATCGCTGTCAGCGTGTTTTCAGAGAAACTGCGCCATGTCCTGCTTACCAATTCGTTCATAGCGAAGCGAATGAACATTGTAAAAGGTTTGTTATTAGGGCTGATTGGTATACAGATTGCGTTTAGTGAAAAGTGAAATCATTAGAGTGTTATCTTTTAATAAATGTCTCTGTTCAATTTCAATGTTGATTTTTAGACCACAGAAAAAGACCGAAAATCAATCGGTCTTTTTTGTATGTCCTGTTCAACAGGCGCCAACCGTTAGTTGAACAAGCTCATCATTAAATTAACCTCTTCACAAATAAAACTCTATCTTGATTTGGTCCATCATAATCAGTATATACAGAAACTCCGTCTACTTTTTTATCTCCGTTTTTTTCAATTTCAAATCCCATTTTCGTATGAAAGGCAATGGAAACTTTGTTCACTGGTGAAGTTACACAACGGACGATATTCCGACCATTCTTTTTAACAATATTAAAAAATTCATTGTACAGTCGTTTTCCAATACCCTTTTTCTATAATCTGGATGCACCCCAACAAAGTGTATATATGCTTCTTCTGGATATGTTTGCGATAGAAAACCGATCAAAAATCCAACGATTTTTCCATCTTTTTCGGCAATGAAACTTGTATTTTTAAAATGGTCGAAGAATAATTTTGGCAACTTATCAGACATTTGTCTTCCGCCCCACCACTCATTGATTAGTGGAGAGATGATATAGTAATCTGACCCTTTCACTGAACGAATTTCCATCTTAATCCCCCTTCATTTGTAAAAGTATGACTATCATAAAAGCAAATTTAGTGCTATTCTTCAACTAACTCGTTAGCCAGCCATAAAGCGAGCTTCCCCACAGATTATGCAAGAAGTTCTATCCTTCCACAGGAGCTTAGTAGAGTTGACATTTGGTTTGATGATGATTTAGCAAAATATCATTCAAGAAGAAAGACTTCATCGCCTACATGAATTTCACCTGTTTTCATAACAGAAGCATAAACGCCAAAATGATTATTTCTTTGTTGCACAAGAGTTTTAAGCAAAGACGAATCTCGTTCTGCATTATCAGGATTAACAGCAATAATCATGCACCGTTCACAATGTCTTTTTAATTGAATCTCCACTTCTCGTCCTATTTTAATCCTTCTGCCAAACCACGTTTCTTCAATAAATGGGACTTTCTTTTTTAATGATATAAGTAAATTAGGGCGAAAACGTTGATAATTGACCTCTTTTCCCCATATTTCTTTTAATTTAAGCAAAGAAGCATCCGTTACCAATTGAATGTGTTCTTCTTCAATTGCCCCTAAAGGTACATAAGAGGGAGTATATTTTACAAGAGAAACTTTCCGTTTCGATTTGTTTTCTATTTCCCTAATTAGGTCTTCATCCCCCCAATCAACAACCTTACCTTCAGGTGTCGTTATTTCGACTCTGGGGTATTCTTCCATTAACTCTTCCCCAACAAATCTTGCTTTATATCGAACCATTTCTGGGAATTGTGTTATTGTTAAAAACTTCCCTAGTCTTGTTTCATCTAAAAAAGCATGACTTCGGTCGCCATACAAACCATATTCCATTACTTTAGTTTTTTGTACACTCTCTCCATGGAAAGATTTCACAGGGTAACGGACAATTTCCTTGATATGGCCGATTAACATTTCATTCTCTCCTTAAATTAATTTTTGTCTACCAAAATTATACAAAAATCTACTCATTCATCACTTCCGTGGCACCACAGATGATAGAAGTTAACTTGTTCTTCCATGGGGGTGAATAAAGGATTATTCTTTTTAAACTCATCCCATTCCTCACGAAGAATACCCATCCGAATCGAATCATAGTATTCGCCATTATAGTAGCGGCATTTTCTCATTCTCCCTTCTAATCGCATTCCCAATTTTCCCGCGCATCTGATCATTCGTGGATTTCCAGACCAAGTTGTAAGCCCTACTCTCTCGATGGTTAGATTTTCAAAGAGATAGTCAATCCATAAAGATAATGCTTCCGTTCCAAATCCACCATTCCAATGCTCAGGAGAATAGATGACGATTCCCATTTCAAGCCATCGTGTACGCTTATCCTCCCAATAATAGCTAACCATACCTATAATTTGACCTTGATGTTCAATAATCATTTGACTTGGTACATCCGTAACATTCATTCTTTCTTCCATTCTCTTAGAAAACTTTTCAAAGGTACAAAATTCAAGCGGATAATAAGGAGCGTCGTACTTTTTGCATTCTGGATTCTCCACACCATATATCAGGTTATATAGAATTGGCAAATCATCCTGCGTTGGTGTCCGAAGAGATATTCTTTTTCCTGTCAGCGACACCTTTTGTAACATATATCCCCCCTATCTTACAGAATTCAACAATCCATGCTATTATCCCTTTTCTAAAAGGCTCTATTATCGTTAATGGTTGATTTTCGACCAAATGAAAAAGCCACCTTATGATGTAAGGTAGCGTTTTTGTACATATTTTATTTAACTATCGCACCATTCGTTCAATAACTCTTCGTTACTTTCTTTAACTCCCGAGTATATATAATGGTTCTTACCGAAAATAAATACTTCTTTTTCCTTAGTAAAACCAATCTTCTCTGCCACACGAATGGATGGAACATTTTTTGGGTCAATAATACTGATCAGCTTATTTAAACCCAATTTATCAAACGCATATTCCTTGCACGCTTTGGCAGCTTCTGTTGCGAACCCCTGTGACCAATATTGTTTATTAATGTGGTATCCAATCTCCACTTCTATATTGTCATTTATTTTTTGTTTAACAAGACCACAATCACCGATCAATTCATTCGTTTCCTTCAAACAAACAGCCCATAATCCATAACCATCATTCCGATATCTATCTTGATTTCGTTTAATCCAGTCTTGGGTTTGCTGAATGCTAAAAGGGGCTGGATAAAACTTCATGGTTTCTGGGTCAGAAAAAATATGATGTAGAGGAGTAATATCCTCATCTTTATACTGTCTTAATATCAACCTTTGTGTTTCAAGAACAACCATTCCCCCATACCCTTCCTCTTTTGTTTAATATCACGTTTAATATTATTTGATTTAAGATTGAATTCCTTGCTCCTTCAACCTTTCTGCTCCCTTAGCCAACCATGAAGCAGGCTTCACCACAGATGATGGAAGGTAACTATATAAATCCAGTTTGAAATTCCGACATGTTTAATCAACCTGCATCCTTGTCTATACTGCTCCTAAATGAGTAAATCAAAGGAGCGGAAGAAGAATGAGGAAAAAAGGATTACAAATTACAAACGATCATGGTTGGACGATCGAACGTCTTCAAGAACAGGAACGCAAAATGAAAAAGGCGAACATGGCAAAACGAATTGCAGTCATTCGTCTGATTATGCAAGGCTATTTGGGGATCCAAGTCGCTGAGCTCTTGAATCTCCACCGTGAGACCGTTTCGATTTACGTGCAAAAGTTTAATCAAGGTGGGATGGATGCGTTATTAGAACGTCGATACGCCCCGGGCAGAAAGCCGTATCTATCTCCAGAAGAAGAACGGGAATTAAAAAAAATGCTGGAAGAAAGCACTCCTGCCGATGAAGGATACGGCATTGAAACGGGCTGGAATACCCGGATTATTCAACATGTGTTAGAAGAGAAATTTTCTGTCACCATGTCCCGTGGCGGTATTGGTGATATGCTTCATCGATGGGGATTTCGCTATACACGCCCTACGTATACCCTCAAACGGGCCAATCCACAAAAACAAAAAGAGTTTCAACAGGAGATGGAACTCATAAAAAAAACTTGTCCGACAACATGGTCATAATCTATGAAGATGAAAGCCATATTCGGGATTACCAAACTCTACGGGCCACATGGAGTGTTAAAGGGCGTCAAAAACAAATCCCTACGTATGGACATCACGCAACCGTTAGCTTATTAGGCGGTGTGAATATCAAAACGGGGAATTTCACTGTATGGAAACCAATCAATGCAATGCACAGGCTTTTCTGCAATTTCTTCAATACACATTGGACCAGTATCCGGATAAACATGTCGTGATGGTCTTGGATAACGCAAAAATTCATCGCGCCAAAATTCTTCAGCCTTTTCTACATGAGCACGAAGAACGGTTGACTTTGATATTCTTACCTCCGTATTCACCGAATTTAAATTTGGTCGAACGGATTTGGGGATGGCTGAAAGAGAGCGTGATTGCCAATCGGTTTCATGCCAATCGAAAAGAGTTGCGGGAATCGATTGTTTCGTTCTTGGAGCATCTCACTCAATTTCCAGAAAAATTGCTCCAACGCATTGGACAGATAGTTATGTCGGAAAATTAATCTGAATCTATATAGTTCTTCCATGTGAGACAATCATGTCGCATCTATACGGCACCATAAGGAGAATGAAAAAGGAGAGCTTAATAAAAAACTACTGGATACACTAACTGATTTCATAAACTAACCATTCAGACAATTGACCACCCATTTTGTTGTAAAGAGATTGAGCAACTAAATTATCCTTTGTAGTTTCCCATGTCATGTAGGCAAAATCATTCTCTCTTATATAAGACAAGCATGTTTGAAACAGTTTCTCACCTAGTTTTTGCCCTCTTGCTTCTGGTATCACAAACAAGTCATTTAAAATAGCCATTCTTTTCACCTGAAGAGTGCTAAAGGAGAAATACAAGGTTGTAAAACCTAATAATTTTCCATCTTGTTCTGCAACAAATTGTATTCCATTTGCGGGGTTATCCAATAAATGCTGTATCAATCCTTTAAGTGACTCTTCAGTCGGTCTAGGTCTTTTATAAAAATCAACAATGTATTGATACATTAAATTTAAAAGTTGTGGAATATCTTCTTGATTAGCTGTTCTGATAGCTAAATCCCCCATCTCTTTTCCCCTCCATTGTATCTTTATAAATTTCTTTTAAACATTCCTGCCTCGTTAGCTTGAGAAGTAAAGAGTTGCCACAGCAACCCCAATGGAATCGTTTATTCATAAAAAGGTTGATTATGTTCTAGTTTTGCCTTTTGCAACAGATTCAACAATTCTTGTTCCGAGACGGGATGATAAAGAGCATGATCCGCATTAGTCATTACAGCCCAGTATCTGTCACCGTATGACCAGTGCCACCATTCCGTGAAGTAGTTAACAAACCCAACAGACTGAAGAGCGTGTGCGAGGATCTGGCGATTTTGCATTGCTTGTACGCTGATGTTGGTTGCATCAAAAAAAGTTGCGTTGTCCGTTTCTTGTGGTATGGCATCATATGGTGTGCCAAGATCCAATTCGATACCATTGAAGTCAATCAGGGTTAAGTCTACTGCACCACCTGTTGGATGAGGCGCTACATTAGGGGGTGCTACGTATTTTGACGCCTCAGCAATTAAATGATCTAAATCTTGATTTGAAGAATTTTCTTTTACCCGTTGTAACGCCCGCTCAAAGGCTCGCTGTTGAATATGTAAAGGCCTATATCCTTCCTTAATGAGAAAACGGATACCTTTTGGAAGAAATTTTTTAGCTAAGGAAAGTTTATTAGCTACTGTAAGGCGGACAAAAGAAAAGTAACGACTCCTGTTAGAAAGGGATGGATCCACAACGATATCTGGATCAAAGTGAACAAGGTCAACAAATGGTTCTTGAGAAGGATGCACATTCATTGAGGAAACTAATGGATCACTCATTAAGATTTTTCTTAATGCTTTCATAAAATATCCCCTTCTTGTAATGGTTTAGCTACCTACAAAAACTCCAGATTCCTCCGTTCCATCTCTCCGCAAACAACTCTAAGTCTTTAATATGACCGACAACATTTTCTATTGTATATGATTCAACCTATATTTTCTAGGAATATTTTGAAAATTATATTATTGAACTATACTGTCCCGCTGGCTACCCATGAAGTGAGCTTCACCATAGAGGCTTAATAGGAACCCAAAAAATTCGTCTGAAGCTCTTGCTCTATCACCTTTATCACCTTGTTATCCAAATAAACTTTATAAGCCTTTGCCTTTGGCCTAGAACTAACTATATTACTTATGTTTTGTTCAATATAATGAATGGCAACTCCGTCATCCGCTACAATACCAGCTTGTATGTCTCCAGAATAAATGAGTTTATGATACGAAGGTCTTCTATCTGACTCTCCATCATAATGAGGACAATGACTACCCTTTAGAAAACCTAAGCATTTAATTGGTTCTAATCCCTGTCCAAATGAATCTGTGACGCCTTCCTCGAACCAACATATAGAACCAGCACTAATGCCAGCTAAAACAATCCCTTGGTTCCAAGCTTTTCTCAAAATATTATCTAAACCCCACTCTTTCCATAAAACTAATAAGTTTCTTGTATTTCCCCCACCAACATATATAATATCCTTCTCCAGTATAAACCCCTCTAAATCTCTTGTTGGCGGTTTAAATAAAGATAAATGAGAAAACTTGTCATTTCAAGCACCTTTCCCCATTATGAATATCAACACGGTTGCTTTCGCTCGATTAACGAATTAAAAAGAATCACTTTTATGGTTGTTAAAACCAATTATAAAAAATGAATATATAACCAGCATATTAGAAAGAGCAGCTATATTGTGTTTCCATAAACCTCTACCTTCGAAACCATATATGTTACTTGCTTTTTAGAAAATTTCATTTTTGTATCTATAGAATAATCTAAATGTTCTAGTAAAATATATCAAGATAAATTTGGGATATTTGGTATTGGTTTTACAGGTATGCATCTATGTCTTTTGCAACACGTTCCTATATTGAAAAAGGACAGCCTTATTTGGACTGTCCTTTTCGCTTTTGCTGCAGTAAAGTTACGGCTTGTAGTTAATACCTATACCAAACCAAATCATTCCCATACAAGAAACGATTAGGATGAAGTGAAGGATGCCGCCTAAATAGGAGTAGAATCGATCTTCTTTTAGGAGGTCAAGCAAGCATATAAGCATTCCGAACACTGAAATCCAAATGTAACGGATATCAAAAACAGGGATTTCCGCTATAATTTGTACATTTAACAAAATAAGCAAAAATATAGCCACCAATGTATTTAGCATATTGATTCTTACCATTCTCATTTTCGACTATTCCCCCCTTTGCTATGGCAAATGGATCTGACCTAATCGAATCACGTTGACTTCCTTCATCTTTTCTAGAGACAAAACATCTTTGGCGGTTCCTGTCATAGCGATTCCATAAATCTTCAATTCTTTACGCTTTTTCACCCATTTTAGTCGCTCGGCCATCTTTAAGTCTTTGTATTCCGTTAGTTGTGTTGCCCATTTTTCGTTTTTGCTCAATAGCTCGAGCCCTTTGACTACTTCTTCGTAATCAGTAAACGAGCGATGGAATACAGAATCTACATGCACTTTTTTGTACGGAAAGCCAATTGCTGGTGTTTGGATGAAATCTAAATCATTCCTCATCTGTTCCTCTACACCTGTGTCCAACGCAAGCCATGTCATATGATATCCTTTGAATTTTTCAGTTATTTCTTTTAAGGAATAGGACTGATTCAGGGAAATATAGATTTCAACCGGCCAATCGCTTGGGAGAGATTCAATTTTTCTTCGTTCGTCAGGTAAAAAGTATTTGGCTTTCGGATGAATAAAGTTGATTCCAATGTGATGAAGTGAATACCCAATCGCTCGATAATTCGATTCTTTAGCAAACACATCATTGAAAAATAGTTTGTAAGTATCCTTGCCTAGATAACTTCTTTTATCATCCATCCATTTATATTTGTCGGTCGTGACAGTCATGGTAAAGGGCTTGATCTCAACATCCACCGTATCGTAATCTACATACACATTTGGAGACATCATTTCACTCACCGTTTGAATGGTTTCAATCAATTCGTTCCCTCTGTTATGATCCCGCCCCCAGCCGTAATAAACAAAAGTAAACATAGTCAATAAGGGAACAATCGTGAGTATAAACGATACAACAAGCAGCGTATTTCTAAAAAAGAATTTTTGTTGGGCCTTTTTCATCATTTTTGTAAGATCGGCTTCCTTCATCCCTTCATCATGAAGGGTTTCATGGAGAAATTCATGGTATACGTCAAAACTTTCTAGAAGCTCCTCTATTTTTTGTTCTTCCTCTTTGCTTAGTGTGCCATTTTGATATTTCTGCAATAATGGTTTTAACTCGTCTTTTCTCATCCCTTCACCTCATTGCGTAATCGTTTTTCTAATTCCCGCCTGCCCCGAAACACAAGGCTTTTTAAATAAGGGAGTTTTACGTTTAACAACTCCGCCGCTTCTTTGTAGCTAAATCCTTTTAAATCGACGAGCATAATGGCTTTTTGTTGCAGTTCTTTCATGTTGGACAAATGTTTATAAATCAACTCCAGCTCATATTTTTGCAAAAACGCATTTTCCGTTTCTAATAATGGATCTAGCTTTAACGACGCAAAGAAATCATCCACTTGTACAACCTGTTATGGCTGTTCCCGTTGCTCTTGCCGAGACCATTGCAATAACGGAGCTGGCAATTCTTTTTACTCGCCGTTTCGATGGAATGATCCGTAAAGTCAACAAAATATGCAGCATCATGGTTGGTGTCTACTTTTTAGGAATTTTTATTTACTTATTGGTGAGTGCCGTCATTCCATTTACATTGAATGGGGAATGGCGCGGATGGATTGATATCATTGCAGTAGGATTTTATTTAGTGGGGGTCATTCCGTTATTGGGATTAAGTCTAATCAATTTAGGCATAATCAGGCGGAGATGGAGCGAGGAACAAAAGTTGAAATATCATTCCATTTCGTTGGTGTATTTTTAGTAGTAGCTCATATTGCTATGATTTTTGGAATGCTCGACCCATCGATCGGCGGCGACCATTCTCATCAGATGCATATGCATATGTAAAAATAAAGGAGGGTGTCCCAAAAGTGATTGCTTTTGGGGCACCCTCCTCACATTTCTTAATTTAACTTATTGCAGAAACCATCCCGATCGTGTAAGAAATAAAACGTCAATCACAGTACATTAAATTCACATCGTGTTTAATTGGCTTCTTACTTCTTAGAAAAGCCTGTGATTGTAAAACAAGTAATAAACGCAACGGTTGTAACTATTATGCCGAATACTAAACCAATAATTCCCCCCATACAAGCATCTTCATTTGGATAAGAAGATTTCAGCGTTACTAACTGATAAGCTAACACCAAAGTCAAAAAAACATAAAAACTACTCCCTAAAAACCCCATCTTCAAACGATTGCTTTTAGTACCTTGCCATGCATGATTAATTAATACCCAAATAAAGATACTTACGATTACAGCCAAAATCATGACAATCAAATGAACGAACGGAATTGAAAAATATAACAATAAGTAAAGTACAAGACCGGTAGAAAAAAACAGAACAGCATTAATTGCGAACAAGAATATTCCACCTAACCAATGATTTTGAAACCACTTAGCACTTTTCAGCTTATAAACCACTTTATAATCGTCACCAATCATTCCTGTTATCGGTTTTTTTAGGATTATAACCATTAATACCCCAAGAATACCGAGAAATAATATTAAGGACATAATATTCCCGCCCCCAAAACAAAATTCTCTTTATCTTTTATACATTGTACAACAAATTTATGGATATCTGGTATTAATTTCTATAAAATAATCATAAACGCCTTTCCTCGAACGCTTCTACCGCTTATTCAACCTTTCTGTTCTTCCGCAATTAAGTAATAGCTTGTCTTTTTTATTTCGTATCTCCCATTAATATCAAATAATACTTTGTGCAAAATTGCTTAATAACTCTTTTCTCCATAAATTTTGCACATTTATTTTCTATGATGATATTAGCATTTAAATCACATGTTTGTTTATGGAGGGAAATACATGAAGAAATTATTGGTTGGAACCATTTTAGCGGGAGTTGTTGCTATTGGTGCAGCCTGCTCAAATAATGCTTCGCACAGTTCCATGCAGGGGCACGATATGTCAAACATGAATATGAAGGAGGAAAACATCGCTAAGGACTCCAGTAAGCAACTGCCTTTGGCAACAAACACAGAAGTTTTATCCGGTAAAGAGATTAATCTTACTGCTAAGGAAGCATTATTACAAATAAATGATAAAGTGAAACTTCCTGTCTACACGTACAACGGATCTGTTCCCGGTGCGCAAATCCGTATCAAACAAGGAGACAGAGTTAAAATCAATTTTAAAAATGAATTATCGGAACCGACGACAATTCATTGGCACGGCTACCCTGTTCCGAATAGTCAAGATGGAGTTCCGGGCGTCACGATGAACGCAATTAAACCGGGGAAACCTTTACGTATGAATTTACAGCTACTGTACCGGGAACGTATTTTTATCATTCCCATCAAGAAAGCGCGAAACAAGTGGACAAGGGGCTATACGGCACATTAATCGTAGAGCCTAAGAATGAGGAAAAAGTAGATCGAGATTATACACTCGTGTTAGATGAATGGATGAGCAATCCAGATGAAGGAAATATGCATATGAGTGGAATGGATCATAGCAATATGGGACATGGAAACAGCTCCGATAACCAACATATGGATATGAGCAACATGGGACATGATATGAGCATGTATGATATTTTCACGATTAACGGGAAAAGCGGTTCCGCTGTCAAACCTTTAAAAGTGAAGAAAGGCGAAAAGGTGCGGCTTCGCCTTGTAAACGCAGGATACATGCCTCACAAGCTTCACCTGCATGGTCATGAGTTTAAAATTGTCGCAACAGACGGGCAGCTGTTAAAAGATCCGCAGCCAATCAAAGACGAACTTTTAAATATTGCTCCGGGTGAACGTTATGATATTGAATTTATCGCCAATAACCCGGGTGAATGGTTATTAGAATGCCATGGTGATATGGAAGGTACCGATGGCATGAAAGTGAAAATTCAATACGAAGGCCAGACAAACAATACGGACAAAGCAAATGCAAAAGAAGACCTCCCTATCGTTGATATGACAAAATACGGAAAACATGAATTAGGTCAATTTACATTAGATCAAAAATATGATGTAGAGTACACAATGGATTTAGGAACAGCGATGGGCAAAGATGGCACGATCTTCACGATTAATGGGAAAACGTATCCTGAAACAGCACCTGTAAATGTTAAGAAAGGTGATCTAGTAAAAGTAAAATTGGTGAACAATTCACCGAAAGATCTACATCCTATGCATTTACACGGACACTTCTTCCAAGTATTAAGTAAAAATGGCAAACCAATTACAGGTTCTCCATTGATTAAGGATACCTTGAATGTAAAACCGGGTGAAGAATATGTAGTCGCATTTAAAGCTGACAATCCGGGAAATTGGATGTTCCATTGCCATGACTTGCACCATGCTGCAGCCGGAATGGTCACAGAAGTAAAATACAAAGATTACAAATCTAACTATACACCCAACCCGAATGACACAACAAATAAACCTGAATAACAATGATAAATCCCCTCCAAGTAAAACTTGGAGGGGATTTTATGTTACTTCACATCGTAACCTTGCTCTTCAATCGCTTATTTGAGTTTTTCTACAATTACCTTTGTTTCATCATAATCTACATCGACAGTACCTTCTTGCAGATGTACTTCTACATTTCTTACCCCGTCTAGCTCTTTAAGGGCGCTTGTCACCGCCATTTTGCAATGGCCGCAAGTCATTCCTTGTACATGCAATGTAATAGTCATCATCAATTCCTCCTTGCTCGTCTTCTTATCATTACGATTTTAAACTAAATAAAAGAAAATGCATGAATATAAGAGGTCAAATTGAATGAGGGTAAAGAGGTTATTATGCTCAAAAAGCTAAAAAAACAAAAGAAGCTGTTGACAATACTCTTATCAACAACTTCTTTCATCTATATAAATTGAAAGAGGGTGAAGAATTGTAAATTGCATTTCCTGTGTACAATATAACGTAAAAATGCTGGATTTTACTGTATTTTTTGGATATATGTTCAAATTCATCTAAAGTGATCTCTCCTTTGGCTAATCGTATTTTTAATATTTCCATCGGAGATAACTCTTTTTTCGGTCATTGATAAAACGATGTAAGAGATAAAAACCAATGGCGATTAATACAATCCAGAATAACATCATCCCGATCATCATAGCCAAACCTCCAAACATCGTATGAAAAATTTCCATTTCACTTTCCCCTTTTCTAACTTTAGAACCAATAAGTGATAGTGTCTAATATGCCAAGTAAGATCATCATGATTCCAGCTGCTTTCTGAACGAAACTTCCTGCTTGTCTCCCTTTTTTCATTAGAGTGCCACTAAATCCTAAGTACCAAAGGATGAGGATGAATAAAATAACAGGTACAGAGGTTCCGATGGCAAAGATACTCGGTAATAACACTCCATAAGACGTTGAGTATACCAAAGGCATTAGAGTAACAAAAAATAGAACAAACATAGTTGGACAAAAAGCTAATGAAAAGCCAAAACCCATTAAAAAGGAGCCTATTTTTCCTTTCTTTAAAAATCTCTCAGGGATTTTGAACAAGGTTACGTTCCAATACATTTTAAAAAGCCCTAACAAGTATAAACCTACAAGAATGAGAATGGGACCGATCAGCTTTCTTAACCACGGAAAATATAATGTCAGTGTACTTTGAATCTCTTTCCCCATCAGCCAAACGATGAAACCTAAACCGGAAAAAGCAATGATTTTGCCAAAAATAAATAGGAGCAACTCTTTCCACGCAATCCCTTTTTGCAAGGACTGATTACTGTACAACGTGATCGCTCCCAAGTTGCCAGTGATTTGACACGGAGCCATCGCTCCAACTATCCCAAGAACAAAAGCTGACAAAATGGGAATAGCTGTCGTGTTATTTGCAATATTTAGAAATGGTTGGCTTAGAAGGTTGCTTATTTGGCTTAAGAACGAATACACCCTTCTTCTCACCTTCTTCTCTACCTGATGTCTATATTGTAGCAACAAATTTTGCAGAAATTGTGGAGTAGTATATTTTTAAGCAAGCAAAAAGACATGCGCCCGCATGTCTTTTATTAAAAATTTATTTTCCCTTTGGATGCTAGTCTTGTCCAGCTTTCACCGTTATTTTTTGTCATGAAAATATCACCATTCATGGTGGCGATCACAATTTCCTTCTCATTTGTCGGATTTGAGGACATATACATGATATGGTCTTTTTCGTCGAGTTTAGGAACAGAAAGGACTTCCTCTTGTTTTGACTCTAATGATTGTTTTATAAGTACAGGCTTATTGTTCTCTACAGCCGCAAATAAAATGGATTTTTCTTGGAAGATAAACGTCGTCGTATTAATCTTTCGGGTAAAGCGTTCAAAGGTATTTCCATTATCTTTTGAAACGAAAATTCCTTCTGGCGTACTAATTCCGACCATATTTTCCTCCGTTGGATGGGCAGCAATCGTTCCTGCAGCAGTTTGCGGTAGGCCGTTTAATTGACTTTGCAACCACGTTTTGCCGTCGTCTTTACTGTAAAATAACCCTTGTCCTAGCTTTTTGTTTTCTTCTTGGTTCACGACATAAATCGTATGGCTTTTATAGCCTACTGCCATATAATGAAAATCAGATTCTTTATAAAACCCTAAGTTCATCAACGTTTGTCCATGATCAAGACTTTTTACAAGACCAAGCGGATTTCCTAAAGATGAACCTTCTTCTGGGTGTCCCGATGCATAAAACCCATCGTCTGTTGCAGAAAAGCCCATATAATCATGTTTATTGGAAGTCGTTTCATACCACTTATTATTTTGGTAAACAAGTAAACCTTCATGTGTAGCAAAGTAAATCGCATTTTGGTTGCCTGCATAACCAATTCCATGTAAATGTTCGAACTTTCCTTCTTTCTTTTCTTTAAAGAAAGGATTATTTGTAACAGATGTGTTGGATTTTGCTTGTTCTTTGCTCGTAATAAAGGACTGTTCTTTTTCATTGGATGATGAACAAGCGCTTAGAAGAAGAATGGACGATGTAATCATCATAGCTTTCGTCATTTTTTTCATTGCTGATGCTCCTTTTTGTGCATTGAGTAGACATAGTTATTTATAGCAGAAATATTTGCAGAATTTATGGAGTTTGTTTCTTTGGATATGATATTTGTCACTCTTCATAAACATAAACTCTCTAAGTTTTGTTGGTTTGATCCTTTTTTCGATTGATTTTCTTCCAAGTAAAAAGAAATAAAAAAACAGACAAAAATGTTAATATTACTTTCCCTTGCCATGTCCAATTCATTAATTGATAAACCGAATAGGCTTCTAAAAGTAATGCAGGTATTTTCCCTATTGAGCTAGCAATCATAAAGATAAGCAAGGATGTTTTTCCGATCGCCGCAACAAAGGTCACTACTCCTGACGGAACAAAAGGAAGAAGCCGCAAAGACAGAATAAGAAAAAAGGCTTCTAAACCTTTTGCTTCAAGCAAACGTCTGACTTTCGGGTGGGAAAACAACTTCGTTACCGAAAGTTTCCTAAATCCTTTACGATATAAAACAAAAGAAATAATCGCTCCGATTGCTTCCCCTGCAAAAGATAAAAAAGTGCCTTTCCAAAACCCGAACACGGCCAAATTGGCAGCTGTGAGAAAAACGCTTGGTACAAGTCCTAAAATACTAATTATAATATTTATCACAATGCTGATGAGATAAGCAGCATTTTCATAGGTGTTGAGTAGTGCAATGATTTGCTCTTTCATCCTCTTCTTGCCTTATGCCTCCCATTTATATCCTACCCCCAAACGGTTTGCAGAAATTGATCGATCGGAAAACCGGCTTGTCTAAGCTTTTCTCTAATATTTTTGACATGAGAGTCTATGGTACGCTCTTCTGTATTTGCGTTATAGCCCCATAATGACACAATGATTTGTTCTCTGCTAAACACTCTGTTTGGGTGCTTCAAAAACAGACCCAATATGGCAAACTCTTTCGGCGTTAGAAAAATCGGTTCGTTTTGATAGTGGACTTTATGTTCGTCTTCATCCCACACTAACCCTTGAAATTCTATTTTCGAGCGTTTTCCTACGGAGCGGCGCAGCACCGCCTCGATGCGGGCAAGGAGCTCAGCTTCGTCAAACGGTTTTGTGATGTAATCATCCGCTCCAATATTGAGACCTTTGACTATATCCAACGTTTGATCTCTGGCGGTCACCATGATAATCGGAACATCGGAAAATTCTCTAATTCGTCGGCAAGTTTCCCAACCATCCATCTCAGGCATCATAATGTCTAGCAAGACTAAATCCACTTTGTGATTTTCTAAGTACTGTATCGCTGCTAAACCGGACTCGCACTTAACACAATGATATCCTTTAGGCGAAAGATAAAGATCAAGCAACTCTAACATTCGTTTTTCATCGTCAACCAGAAAAACCGTATACATGCTCATTCCTCCGGCAATGTAATGATCATGTTTGTTCCTTTTCCATATTCACTTGCGGCGTGAATCGATCCTCCGTGCGCTTCCACAATTTCCTTGACGATGGCCAGTCCCAACCCTGTTCCGCCGCTGGTTCTTGATCTTGATTTATCCACTCGGTAAAACCGTTCAAAAATATGCGGCAAATCCTCTTCAGGAATCCCTCTGCCTTTGTCTGAAACAATAATTACAATATTGTTTTTCTCCACTCTTACATCAATAGACACGGTAGAACCTTGATCAGCATATTTTAAAGCATTATCCAACAAATTCATCATCACTTGCTCAAAACGTTTTTGGTCAATATGGACAGTAATGTTTTTTTCACATTGATATACCAAAGACATTTTTTTCGCTTGAAACGCAGGATGCATTTTGTCATGCAATTTTTTTAAGAAAGAACATAAGTTTGTAGGTTCCTTGTGAATTTGAAAGGAATGTTGATCCATCTTCGCTAATTCAAAAAGATCCTTCACCAATTTTTCCATATGCTCTGCTTCTTCATAGATAATGGACAAATATCGATTCCTCTCCTCTTCCTCCATGTTGGGTCTCCTAGCTATATCCGCATACCCTTTTACATAAGTGAGCGGGGTGCGAAGTTCATGAGAAATGCTGGCGAGAAATTCGCTTCTTTCTTTTTTTAAGTATTCTAAATCCCTCGCCAATGTTTGGATCGCTTTCCCTAATTCCGCCAATTCGTCCTCCCCTTTTATTTGCAGACGAACAGAAAAGTCCCCTTTGCACAATTTTTCGGTCGCCTCTTTCATGCGAATGAGAGGAATGGTAATGACTCTTGATAAGAAAGCAATCGTAATAATCGTTAAAAATACAGAAAAAATTCCAACCATAAGGAAATGATGTTTTAACTTATAAATCATATTTTGAATAGAATCCGTATTTTGAAACATATAGACATATCCTTTGATCTTGCCGTCAATCCGAATCGGGCTTACTGTTGAAATGTGCGACTCTTTTTGCCAATTTTTTTGCACAATCATTCCGCCATAGGGAATGTTTTTATTTGCTTTTTTTATTACTCTTTTAGCAAATGGCAAAATATGATCTGAAAAATACAATATCTTCCCCTTGTCATTTGTAATAACGACGTCCGTCTCCGCTTCAGACTCCATCATGGTAACATGTTCTAACGTAGAAGGATCATAATTTTTTTCTAACACATCACGGTGGCTATTCCCTCTTGCTAACAGCTGCTCAAATTCCTCATTAATTCGAGAATGAACTAGAGTAACATATAAAGACACAAATAAAACCGTCTCTATTCCCAATACGAATACAAAAAATAATAGTCCTAACTTAAATGAAATTTTTCGCACTTTTGTCCCTTCCTTATCAGCTCATTAACTTCTATTATATATATAGTTTAGAAAAGCTGTTTCTTGATCTCTTTTTCGTTTATTCGGAGCGATTAAATCAAATTTCTCTGAATTGACATATTGGTATTTAAAACTAAATCGTTGAGACTTAAAACTTTGGAATGTTCTCCTTGTTTATACCTTTAGACGTTTATACAGGAGAAGTAATTTTTATTTTATCAACTAAATTTGCAGAATTTATGGATTTAAATAAATTGTAACAGTCAGGAACGATTTCACTTTTAAAAAGTTGTTTAATAAATCTTCTTGTTATTCAACTATCGCGCCCAATTGTTGAAGATAGTTTCTACAGAATTTGTAACAGAATATACTTTTCCATATTAAAGAAAAGCATCTGTTTTTTGCAGCATGATAGATTTTTCGAATTTACCTGAAAGAACTCCGGATGCCATCAATGAAGGTTCGAATCTAGCACCTTCTTCATTGGTAAAATTAACAATCATGATGGTGTTGCAAAACTAGAGTAAAAACTCGAAGTTATGCATAAGGATGCAACATAACACATGCAGTACATATCGATGAAATCCATACCATCTTGGCTGTTCCAACCCGTCACTCTTTAACTCATTAAATACTCGTTCAATCTCACGACGAAGTCCAAACAGCCATTGACCAAATCTCGTTTTCAAAAAGACAGGAAGAACCCGGCCATAGGCATCTTTTCGTTCCTTGCTATTGCGGCGGTTGATAGGGGAAATGAATAGGATTCCTGACTGCTCTGCTGTTTGACGAACCTTTTCACTGTCATACGCGGCATCGCCCAATACCAATTCGATATCCCACTGCTTTAAAGAAACAAGCAATTCTGGTGCTACTGCCGCATCATTTCGATTCGCTGTGGTCAACACATGAGATAAAATGATTCCCTCGGCGGTGGTGCAGAGATGGAGTTTATATCCTTTAAACCAGTGATATCGGGTGGACACTCCCCACTTCGCCTGTGAATCGTAAAGACTGCTTCGAAGGGCCGTGCTGTCGATCAGCACGATTTGCGGATAACGTACTTCTAGATCTTTGAGCAGCTGTGCATGAAAAACAGGAAATCCTTGTTCCCGGAACCACTTCGCCGCACGGGAAAACGTAGAAAGGTGAGGGACTTCACCAAGCCCACAGGCCCGTTGAAAACAGCGAAAACGCTGCAGGATGCGCACTAATTTTCGCAAGGAATCAATGGAAAAATAGGTTTTCAAAAAGAAACATTTCAACAACGATTTTTTCGACACCGGCGGTCTTCCTGTCACATACGGTGTTTCCGGCAATGATAGCGAGTCGATATACCGAAATAATGCTTCTAAAATTGGGTCAATTTCATAAGTCCATGCATGTTCGCTGTTCCAATTGGAAATCATAATAGTGTCCACCCCTTGGAGAGTTGTTTTTTTGATCACTATATATGATTTCCAAGGTGGTGGATTTTTTATGTGCATTTATGCATTCGTTATGCGTTTTGCAACACGTTCTTTTTAAACAAATAAAGATTTGAAATGGAGTTAACAAACGAACAGAAACAAATAAAAGAAATTTATGATGAGGAGGAGATAAGGCAAGTTTACTTCCGACTTTCACACTTTCGTTTGAATTGTAAAGATTATGTTAAAGTCGTTTTTTTCTCTTGTTTTATATAAGTATGTAGTTATATTCTTATTAAAGAAAGAGTTATACTACAATATCCATATCGTGAATATGGAAGATGTAACATCATTTATTTAGTATGAGATGAACAAAATTGACAATATGGGATTTAGGAATATCACCTTTCATTTTCGCTCATATATAAGTAAATAACTATATGATCATACAAGAATAGGAGGTGTTCCCATGCAAAAAACAGTAGTGGAAATAGAAAAAGCCTCACACGCTTTAAAGTTGCTTGGTGATAAAACACGTTTAACGATTATGGCAATTTTAAAACAACGTGAGTGCTGTGTTTGCGAGCTTCTTGAGGTGTTTGACATGAGTCAGCCGTCTATTAGCCAGCATCTTCGCAAGTTAAAAGATGCAGGATTAGTAAAAGAGGATAGGAGGGGACAGTGGATTTATTATTCCCTCAATCCACAAAATGAGTTATATGATTTCATCCAAGATATTCTGCAACACGTCCCAGATCAAACAGAGAATATTCGTAAGATTGAGGAAAATAACCCTACGCTCCGTTGTGGTTGTTAACCTACTAATTAAATTGGGAGGAAAAAATGAATAATACGGGGAAAAAACGTCTATCGTTCTTGGATCGATACCTAACGATTTGGATTTTCCTTGCTATGGCAGCAGGAATTGGCTTAGGATTCGTCTTTCCAGGGTTTATAGACGTAATGAACAGTTTGCAGGTAGGAACCACATCGATTCCACTTGCCATTGGCTTAATTTTAATGATGTATCCTCCGTTGGCAAAAGTTCACTACGAGAAGATGGGACACGTCTTTAAAGACATAAAAGTATTGGTTTTGTCCCTAGTACAAAATTGGATTATTGGACCAATATTGATGTTTGTATTGGCGATCGTATTCTTGCAGGATAAACCGGAATACATGGTCGGACTCATCCTAATCGGTCTGGCACGTTGTATTGCTATGGTGATTGTCTGGAATGATTTAGCGAAAGGAGACAGAGAGTACGCAGCTGGATTGGTGGCGTTTAACTCTGTATTTCAAATGTTATTTTACTCTGTTTATGCGTATGTGTTTGTGACGATCATTCCAGAATGGCTTGGACTAGAAGGTGCTGTCGTTCATATTACAATGATGGAAGTCGCCAAGTCGGTGTTCATTTACTTAGGAATTCCGTTTCTTGGCGGAATGTTGACGCGCTTTTTGTTGGTAAAAGCAAAGGGCAGACAATGGTATGAAAAAGTATTCATTCCCAAAATCAGCCCGATTACATTGATTTCTTTATTGTTTACGATTATTGTCATGTTCTCTTTAAAAGGAGATGTTATCGTAAGTTTACCATTGGATGTAGTGAGAGTTGCTATTCCATTGTTCATTTACTTTGTGTTGATGTTCTTCGTTTCCTTCTTCATAGGGAAGAAATTTGGAGCGAACTACCCTGTAACCACAACGCTTGCCTTTACAGCCGGCAGTAATAACTTTGAGTTAGCGATTGCTGTAGCTGTTGGCGTGTTTGGGATCCATTCTGGTGCAGCGTTTGCAGCTGTCATTGGACCACTGGTGGAAGTGCCTGTCATGATTGCGTTGGTCAACGTGGCACTATGGTTTCAACGAAAATACTTTAAAACAGAATCAGTATCATACTAACAACAGAGGTGGAATGAAACATGAAAAACAAAAAGATCATTTACTTCTTATGCACAGGTAACTCTTGCCGCAGTCAAATGGCAGAAGGATGGGCAAAAAAATATCTTGGTGATGATTGGGAAGTGTACAGCGCTGGCATTGAAGCGCATGGACTAAATCCAAACGCGGTAAAAGTCATGAAAGAAGTAGGGATTGATATTTCAAATCAGACATCGGATGTCATTGATCCGGAAATTTTAAACAAAGCTGATTTGGTAGTAACATTATGTGGTCATGCAGCAGACCATTGTCCAGTAACCCCGCCAAATGTGAAACGCGTACACTGGGGATTCGATGACCCGGCAAAGGCGGAAGGAACGGAAGAGGAAAAATTAGCTGTATTCCGTCGTGTTCGCGATGAAATCGGCGCGCGCATCAAAAAATTTGCTGAAACAGGCGAATAAGACTGAATGACAGCCGAGAAGATTCTTCTCGGCTCAGACTGTTGACAAAATGGGTTTCAGACATTCGTCTGAAACCCATTTTGTTCCATAAATAGACTATGTTTTCAAAAAAAGTGGATAGGATGGGAAGCCATGCAAAGGAAAAGAAAGGGCGGTGTTTCGCCTTCCATAGGTAATTCGCCAGTTTTTTTAAATTCATGGCAGCACAAACAAGCATCGCCTGCGCCTCATTTTTTTCCAATCCCCGGTAATGCGTCCAGCGCAGACCATGCTTCTCTTTCATATCGGTGAAATTCCGTTCAATCGTCTGCTCTTGCTTTGCGTGCACTGATGAAGATACGGACAGCTTCGGCACACCGCCGGGTCCGATTTGTATTCCCGGTATCCTTCCCGATTCGTAGTAGAGTAAGATAGAACTTGATCATTGGGGCATAGATAACAATCAAAATATTCGTCATACACAAAATCTGATTTCCGAAAGAATCCATCTTTTGTTTTC
This sequence comes from Geobacillus sp. CX412, assembly GCF_027942335.1. NCBI lineage: Bacteria > Bacillati > Bacillota > Bacilli > Caryophanales > Anoxybacillaceae > Geobacillus > Geobacillus sp. CX412. Next base: position 1,617,100 of record NZ_CP103461.1, on the reverse strand, counting down.
GGGCGAGTGTACGGCCAAATCGGCTTTACCCCTTGTTCGAGTAAATACTTGGCAATGGCAGGAGTTTTATATCCTGCGTCTACACACACGGCTTCCGGACATGATTGGATTTCCCGTTTCACTCGTTCGAACAGCACAAAAAACGCTTGACTGTCATGGACGTTGGCTGCCGTCACGTAGGTCTGTAGAATCCATCCGTTGCGATCACAAGCTGTATGATACGAATAGGCAAACACTCGCTCCCGTTCATTTTTCACCAACAGTCCGCTCTCCGGATCCGTTTTGCTTACTTTTACTTCCCGTTTTTTTTTTTTTCTCAGATGGCAACGGCGATTTTCCATGAGCGATCCGATCCCGTTCGATTTCTTTTTCGAGTTCCTGTTGGTAGGCTTTGGCTTCGACTTCTGCCATTTCCGTTGTAAACTTCTTTTTATTGGCGCTTGCTTTGACATGAGTGGAGTCTACGTACAAGACACTCGAATCTACCAATCCGTGTTCAAAGGCTTCTTTTAAAATCCGTGAAAAAATTTGATGGAATACATCCGTTCCAGCGAAACGACGCGCATAGTTTTTACTTGGCGTCGAGTGATGAGGAACGGGATCATGAAGACTAAGTCCTAAAAACCAACGGTAGGCGACGTTGGTTCGGATTTGTTCGACGGTTTCACGCATGGAGCGAATCCCAAATACATACTGAATCAAATACATTTTAAACAACATCACTGGATCAATGCTCGGACGTCCATGATCAGGAGAGTAGAGATCTTTCACCACATCAAGGAGGGAGGGAAAGTTCAAAAATCCATCGTTCTCCCTCTTTTCGTTCTCCATGAATAAGAAAGCCTGGTAAAGTGATCAAATCTTTGATAAACTGAGATTGCATGCGAAATTTCCTCCATGGTTGATGGTTTGGTCACCTTTACCATACAGGAAATTTCGCATTTTTTGTACCCTTGATCAGAAAACAACCTGATTGTCAAGTACATTTTGTGGTGAAGAGCCAGTATTATATTTTGTTGGTGAGGATTTCCATTCAGAAGATATTACAAAGTTACCTGACTTAGAGTTTGGTTTTACTCCTATAAAAAATAATAATCCAAACATTGGGCTTGATTATATAAGAGGAAGTTTATTCGATCCAGGAAAAATGATTCCCCTCCCAGCTGATGTAGAGGGGCCAGACAACGATTTAAACGAAAAGATTCAACATTATATTAAGCAAGCTATTGATAAGAAGGCAATCATATACGCTTTTGGAGAGAGATGGGGCCCAGAGCAAAATAAGTCTGATAAGTATTTTGGTTTTTCACCTGGTAACGGTATACATGATATTCATATGAACCAAGGAAATGTGGGGAGATGGAAAAAAGATAACGGGATATGGCAAGATGGGGGGATTCTCATACATTTTGAACAAGAGAAAAGGTGGGTATCCATTTTTCTAGCTTTCCAATCTCAATCCTGGTGTACAGATGGGAAGGGGAATGCAATCAAACCGGTAGAAGAATGTAACCATAAAAATGTTAATAGGTAAACAATGCCATAAGTATCTTCCAATAATGTTTTGTTACACTGTTTCTTCGTGATAATTAATTGTCAAAAACAGGCATAGAAAAAATACAGAGAGATAAAACAGCAAAGAAAAGAAGATGAAAAAAACCGTAAAGAAGTGTTGATGGTGGTTGCTATCGTTGTTTTATTTATTCTGCTGAATGCTTTTTTCAAAGCTTTTTAACGTGAATCATCTTCGTGGTAAAATATATTCTTGTCCACTCTACTATACGTTAGTAAAAAGATAATTCAAGTTAGCACTACACTTAAACTCCTTTTACTGTTACGCTCTATGTATCTATTGTGTCACGTATTATATTCCGAAATGATCATTAGGGGAGAATAAGAGATGGACCAAGAAAATGAGATGCAACGGGAACAAAGAGGTTCTGTTTGGGAAGTATTGAAGACAGCTACTCGACTAGGATTGACTTCTTTTGGAGGGCCTATTGCTCATTTAGGATATTTTCGAGAAGAATATGTGAACCGGCGAAAATGGTTAGATGAAAAAACATATGCCGATTTGGTAGCACTGTGTCAATTTTTGCCGGGTCCGGCGAGCAGTCAGGTTGGCATGGGGATTGGGTTTATACGAGCTGGTTTTTGGGGAGCTATTGCTGCCTGGGTTGGATTTACTCTTCCCTCCGCCATTGCACTTATCTTGTTGGCCTATTTTTTAAAAGGAACTTCCTTCCGTGAGACAGGCTGGCTCCATGGATTGCTGGTTGTGGCAGTCGCTGTAGTCGCTCAAGCGGTGTGGGGCATGGCCAAAAACTTTGCGTCCGATCCGCCGCGTGCCACCATTGCAATCGCAGCGGCTATGTTGGCTTTAATGATTCCGAGTGTTTTTAGCCAAGTGGGAATCATTGTTGGCGCTGGAATCGTAGGGTGGTTTTTATTCCGAAACACGCCAGATTCAAAACCAGTTCCGATGTCTATTTCGTTTAATAAAAAGGCAGCCAGTGCCTTGCTCATTTTATTTTTTGCTTTGTTAGGGCTGCTTCCTGTAGTCCGTCAGTTCACTGGTTCTAATCTGGTTGCACTTTTTGATAGCTTCTATCGCTCTGGCGCCTTGGTATTCGGCGGAGGACATGTTGTGCTTCCCTTGCTACAAGCAGAAGTGGTTTCTACAGGATGGTTAACAGCCAATCAATTTTTAGCTGGGTACGGAGCAGCACAAGCAGTACCCGGGCCATTGTTTACCTTCGCATCGTACTTAGGAATGATTAGTTTTGGATGGGAAGGAGCTGTAGTGGCAACTCTTGCTATTTTTCTTCCTTCTTTTCTGTTAATCATCGGAGCCCTTCCTTTTTGGAATTGGCTTCGTCATCATCCCCATTTTCAAGCAGCACTGTACGGCATCAATGCAGCGGTTGTGGGCATCTTACTTGCAGCACTATACCATCCTGTATGGACGAAGGCGATTAAAAGCCCGTTAGATTTTTGCCTTGCTTTAGCTGCCTTTGGATTATTAACGGTCTGGAAGTGTCCGCCTTGGATTGTCGTTGTATTTTCCGCCGCCACAGGGGCTCTTCTTTCCTTTGTTTCGTAAAATATCCGCCAGCAAAGCCGGATTCGCTTTTAAGGGAACTCGGCTTTTTCTAAATTTAGGGTCTTCACCATTTTCTGTGATTTCTACTCAATCCTAGTACATGTTAGCTGGATGAAATAGGTTCATCAGTCAGGATCCTTCTTCCGCATACAGACCACGAAGTTGGTAGAATGGAAACAGTCAAGTGCTTTCCTTGACGGGTTCCATTCTACCAACTATCATACCGATAGCGGAAGAAGGGAGCGCTTAAGCAGCCTGACTGCCTGTAGTGTTCCCTGTACACTCCAGAAATACACGCAAACGAAACCGTTCTCGATTTCGATAGCCATATGCCCGGCGTTTGATGTTTTTGATCTTGTGATTCGTCCCCTCAATTCGGGCATTCGTATATGGGCACAAAAAGTAGGAAAGAATAGGCTCCTTCCACCTTTCAAGCGTGTTGGCTGCTTCCTGAAAAGAAGCAAAAGGGCTCTGTTTGGCTAACTTAATCCATTCTTCCAAGCGTTCCTTTGCTTCATTATATCCATCGGTTCGGTAAAAATCCCGAAACAACTCTTTCAGATAATAAGCAATGGAAAGGCCGGATACTCCTCCAAGATATCGTCTAATCGAAGCCGTTGGTCCTTACGAAGCTTTTCACAGCCTTTTAAGAGAAGATATCGAGCCTTTTTCCATGGAGAAAATTCCTTTCTTGCTTGATCCAAGGCTTGTGTCACTTTTTGAACCACATGGTACAAGTGGCAAACCCACAATGAGGGCAACGTTCCTGTGTCTCTGTTTTCTCTACATGAATCGCATAACCAAAAGAAATTCGTGTTTAATCACTTTAAATTCTGGCAATCCTAGTGATATAGAAAGCACTTACGAGACCTCCTTAATGTTTATTTCACCGCTAACATTATTGCTAGGATCTCGTCAGTGCTTTCTCTTTTTTGTCACTAAATCACAAATCTTCACCTCCATATTTTTGAATGAAAGTCCCAGCATCACGATCTCTCCCAAAGCCGTTTTGTCACCATCCGCTCCCACCACTTCCACGGCAGCACATGTTTCAAGACAATTCCTAATTTCACGCCTTTGCCAACCGGATACCGCAATTTCGGATAGGGAGACTTCGCCACTTGCACAATCTGTCGGATCACTTCATCCAGAGCAGGTGCCGTGTCGGCAACCTGATTGACATATTTCAAAATCGCCTTCATCTCTTTCGCATAAGGAGAATTCGGATGGATCGTTACCGCTCCCAACCCTTTTGACCAGATATCTGTTTTATAGGACCCCGGCTCAATCAAAACTACATGAACGCCATACGGCAGCATCTCTAAACGCAAAGACTCGCTGAATCCTTCCACCGCAAACTTGGATGCCACATAAGGTCCCATAGAAGGGAATCCGATCCGTCCGCTGATGCTGCTTATATTCACAATCTTGCCGCTTCTGCGTTCCCGCATCGACGGCAAAACAGCTTTCGTTACTGCCACCAAGCCGAAAAAATTAGTTTCAAATTGCCGCCCCCATTCTTCAACAGCAAGTTCCTCCGTGAAGCCGCCCGCTGCATAACCCGCATTGTTCACCAACAGATCAATTCGTCCGTAGCGGCGAATCACATCCTGAATCACCGTTTCCACGGCGGAAAAATCGGTCACATCCAATTGGACAATCTCAATTCGATCTGTTACACCCGCTTCTTTAGCTGCCGCTTCCAGCCGTCCTTTGTTATTCAGGTTTCTCATTGAAGCCAGCACGCGATAGCCTTCGCCGGCAAGTACCACACTTGTCAGCAAACCAAAGCCGCTTGAAGCTCCTGTAACAAACGCAACCGGTTGTTTGTCAGAAGTCTGATCCACAAGATTCCCTCCAGCTATTAACTATTTCTAACTATTGGAATTGTATCATAAAAATAATGGAATAAATTTTGCGAAATTTGTTTCAAGAAGGATAATTGTATGCGAATGGTCGAACTGTATCTTCAGTAAGAGAAGCGATGCAAATAGAGAGGTGGTTCGGATGAACAGATCTTGGATTATATTGGTAGTCGTTTATATCCTTGGCTTTTCTTTTTCGGTATACCGCTACACACAACTTCCGCTGATAGTCGAGGATTCGGGAAAATTGCTGCCAACTTCGATTAAACAAATTCGCTCGGCTACTGATGAACGGTCTCTTCAAGAATGGATTCAAGCGGCTGCCAAACAAGGAGAAAAAATTTCTGTGGCTGGCATGCAGCACAGCCAGGGCGGACATACCTATTACCCCGGTGGGATCATGATTGACATGAAATCGTACGATAAAATCTTAGCATATCACCCAGAAGCAAAAATGATACGCGTTCAAAGCGGAATTACTTGGGAAAAAATCCAACAACACATAAATCCTGATGGTTTGGCGATACGAGTCATGCAATCGCAAAATATTTTCACCGTTGGCGGTTCATTGAGTGTGAATGTCCACGGTCGAGATATTCGCTATGGCTCTTTGTTGGATTCTGTGGAATCATTCCGTTTGCTGCAGGCCGATGGTTCTATTATTGAAGTAAGCCGAACGCAACATCCGGAACTATTTAATCTTGTCATCGGCGGCTATGGGTTATTTGGGATTATTTTAGATGTTACACTGAAATTGACAGATGACGAGCTTTACCAAATGTATACCCATAAAATAGATTACAAAGATTATGCCTCTTATTTTAAAGAGAAAGTACGAGCCAATCCTGCTATTCGGATGCATATGGCTCGCATTTCCGCTGCTCCTGAGTCTTTCTTAAAAGAAATGTATGTGACCAATTATTTATTGTATGAAGACCAATCCCTTCGTGAAAAATATCAACCATTGAAAAAAGAAACGATCATTGCCTTGCCGAAATTTTTGTTAGGATTATCACGATACAGTGATTGGGGGAAGCAAATACTCTGGGATACACAGCTTGCTTATTTCCAAAGCAAAAATGGCGACCTCATTACTAGAAATAACGTGATGCGCTCCGAAAGCCAATTTATGGAGTATGAAAACTCGAACAGAACAGAAATCCTTCAAGAATATTTTGTTCCTGTTGATGAATTCGCTTCTTATATCGATGATTTACGGAAACTTCTGAAAAGAGAGGACTTGAATTTATTGAATATCACCATACGGTATGTGGAAGAAGACAAGCAAGCGGTTCTTTCGTATGCGAAAGAAGACATGTTTGCCTTAGTGCTCTTAATCAATCAGGGGCGAAGCGCAAAAGAAGTAGAAAAGACGCAAAAGGTCTTGAGGAAGATGATTGATGTTACTTTAGATCACCGAGGTTCTTATTATCTCCCTTATTATCCGTATCCAACGAAAGAACAACTGCATAGAGCCTATCCAAGAGCCAAAGAGTTTTTTGAAAAAAAACGCCAATATGATCCCGATGAGGTTTTCGTCAATCTCTTCTACAAGGAGTATGGAAAATGAATTATCAACGATTTGTAGCAGCGCAAAGTTTCGTTATGACAGCAGGCAGCATTGTGTTTCCATTTTACTTATTATTTATTCGAAATATCGGTGATAGCTATTCGCAATTCGGCTTGGCTTATGGTTTATTTGCTTTGACAGCGGCTTTATCCCATGTATGGATTGGGAAGCTCACGGACCGTTATGGCGATCGCATAATGTTGTTAGTATATGCATGGGGGATGGCTGGGTTGATGTTATTGATTCCTATTTCAACAGAAATATGGCAAATATACTTTATCCAGATTGTGATGGGATTGCTTGGTGCCGTTCAAAAAACGACAGAAAAGACCAGCCTTTCCAGATTCACTGAACCCGCTACCGCTGGAAAAACAATTGGTTACTATCATTTTTGGACATCGATTTGGCCAGCAATCGCCGTCATTGCCACCGGCTATCTCATCGATTTCTTAACGATTGGGAGTTTATTTTATTTCGCGTCTTTGCTATATATGGCAGCCGCACTTAAATTAGCATCCACTGTTAATAGAAATTAGCGATGGATGGCCAGGATTTTTGGAAATTATACTTAATGTAAGATGGTAATTTAGAAATATTTTACTTTTTGTGAACAATTTGCAAATTTCGGACGTACAGAAAACAATGGAGTAACTCGTTTATCATTGTCTGAAGAGGATAAATTAGCTTGAGATTATTTTTGTTCTTGTTGCGAAGAATTAGGTATGTCCATAAAGATCGATGATATGGGGAATATTTATGCTACTTTAGAAGGGCTTGAAAACAGGCCGCCAATAGTGATAGGTTCGCATTTAGATACTGTAAAAAATGGCGGACGGTTTGATGGAGTCTTAGGAGTGGTTGCTGGTTTAGAGGTGGTACGAACTTTATTAGAAAATAATATTAAACCACAAATCCCACTCATGATTGAACGTGTTGCAAAACGCATAACGAATGCATAAATGCACATAAAAAATCCACCACCTTGGAAATCATATATAGTGATCAAAAAAACAACTCTCCAAGGGGTGGACACTATTATGATTTCCAATTGGAACAGCGAACATGCATGGACTTATGAAATTGACCCAATTTTAGAAGCATTATTTCGGTATATCGACTCGCTATCATTGCCGGAAACACCGTATGTGACAGGAAGACCGCCGGTGTCGAAAAAATCGTTGTTGAAATGTTTCTTTTTGAAAACCTATTTTTCCATTGATTCCTTGCGAAAATTAGTGCGCATCCTGCAGCGTTTTCGCTGTTTTCAACGGGCCTGTGGGCTTGGTGAAGTCCCTCACCTTTCTACGTTTTCCCGTGCGGCGAAGTGGTTCCGGGAACAAGGATTTCCTGTTTTTCATGCACAGCTGCTCAAAGATCTAGAAGTACGTTATCCGCAAATCGTGCTGATCGACAGCACGGCCCTTCGAAGCAGTCTTTACGATTCACAGGCGAAGTGGGGAGTGTCCACCCGATATCACTGGTTTAAAGGATATAAACTCCATCTCTGCACCACCGCCGAGGGAATCATTTTATCTCATGTGTTGACCACAGCGAATCGAAATGATGCGGCAGTAGCACCAGAATTGCTTGTTTCTTTAAAGCAGTGGGATATCGAATTGGTATTGGGCGATGCCGCGTATGACAGTGAAAAGGTTCGTCAAACAGCAGAGCAGTCAGGAATCCTATTCATTTCCCCTATCAACCGCCGCAATAGCAAGGAACGAAAAGATGCCTATGGCCGGGTTCTTCCTGTCTTTTTGAAAACGAGATTTGGCCAATGGCTGTTTGGACTTCGTCGTGAGATTGAACGAGTATTTAATGAGTTAAAGAGTGACGGGTTGGAACAGCCAAGATGGTATGGATTTCATCGATATGTACTGCATGTGTTATGTTGCATCCTTATGCATAACTTCGAGTTTTTACTCTAGTTTTGCAACACCATCTTTAAAAAGAAAAAAGACTAACGACTCGAGCTGTTAGCTAACACTGTTCCGTCAACTGGTTCAGGGGTTGTTTTAATTTGGTTCGGATCGCGTTTTTGAGCATGGATCTTAAATTTTTATACTTCTTCAATAACCTCATTTTTTTACTCTCCATCTTCATTGAAAAACAACGTATATATTTCGTTGATTAGTTCATCTTCTTGCTGTATGAAGTTTATTGTTTCACTTTTGTATTCCATTGATCACTTTTTCGAAAATCGTTTTAAAATCTTCAACAAGGGTTTAAAATATTACTTATCAAATACTCTGCATCGGCACCCACTCCTCCAATAAGAGAAGATCCCCTTCGATACTGCCACGGCAATCCCAAGAAGTACAGTCCTTGTACAGAAGTTACCCCTTTGGTGAATGGGCTTTCCTCTATTGTCTAAAACATTCGGGATTTGAATCCAACTGTAATCAGAAGAAAATCCAACATCTCCGATTCGATTTTCCTTCCAACAATAGCAAACAATATATTATTTTGTTTTAGATAATATCCCATCGCTAATCCCGCTTGACCCGCACCGATAACAAGAACATCAACGTTTTGTTGCATTTCAATCAGCTCCGAAAAGGGTTAGACTTTCATTTCCCCGTGATGGATTTGAGAGGTTTCAATTTGAATGGTTGTATGCAGAATCTTAAATTTTTCTTCAATCATGTGAATAGCATCTTGTAAAACCTTTTGGCTGTCTTGATGATCTTCAATCAAAATATGGCAACTTAATGAATCCAACCCTGATGTAATCGTCCAAATATGGAGGTCGTGAACGTTAATCACTCCTTCAATACTTTCTAAGGATTTTTTCACTTCATTTTGATCAATGGTAATGGGCGTTCCTTCCATCAAAATATGAACCGTATGTTTAATCACTCCCCAAGCGCCTTTCAAGATTAATAAAGCAACCAAAACGGAAATAATGGGATCTGCCACATACCAACCAAAGATCCACATGACAAGCCCAGCAACGATAGCGCCTACGGAACCCAGAGCATCACCGATCACATGAAGATAGGCACTACGAAGATTGACATTATTTTTCACATCCCCTTTTCTCATTAACGCCCAAGCACTTAAAAGATTGGCAAACAGACCAATGGACGCAATGATCATCATAGAGCCGCTAGCTACCGTTGGTGGGTTGTAAAAACGTTCAATTGCTTCCCAAATAATAAATCCAGCGATAACAAACAAGGTAACTCCATTAAATAAAGCGGCTAAAATTTCAAAACGATAAAAGCCATACGTTTTATTGGGGGAAGCTGGTTTGGTGGCAAACCAAATAGCAACTAGACTAAGAACAAGTGAACTGGCATCACTAAGCATATGACCAGAGTCAGAAAGAAGAGCTAGACTGTTTGTGATTAAACCTCCAAAAAACTCTAACAACATAATTCCAGCGGTAATGAGAAAGGCAATCGTAAGCCCTTTTTTATTCCGTTCTCTACTGTGATCATGATGGTGTCCGTGGTGATGGTGATGACCATGGTGGTCGTGAGAATGATGGTGGTGATGATGATGCATGATAAAACGCCTCCTTAATGATGTTCAGCATGGTCAATGGCTTGTTTTAATAATGAAATAACGTGTTCGTCATCACAGGAGTAAAACAGTGTTTTTCCTTCACGGCGATACTTAACCAGTCTCAGATTGCGCAACATACTAAGTTGGTGGGAAACGGCTGATTGTGAAATTTCCAACACTTCTGCAATGTGATTGACATTGCACTCTTCTTGCGATAACAAATAAAGAATTTTGATTCGTGTTGGATCGGCTAATACTTTAAATATGCGCGATACATTTTCAATGGTTTCAGATTTTAGGAAAGAATGGTCTTCGGTCTTCATGATGATTTCCCTCACTTTATTTATTATATATGAGCATATGTCATTGTATGTATCATATTTTACCTTCATTTTTTTGTCAAGTTTAGGAAATATTTTTTCATGAAAATGGGTGGTTTAGATAATAATGAATGAGGGGGAGACTGAGGACAAACGTTCAGGTGGAAAAATCGGACTTGCAACATGCCGATTTAAGGGGATAAAAAGGACAGCAGCAAACTGTCCTTTCCTAATATCAGCATTAAATTCTTCTTCAAGTTCCCGTATGACGTTATCCTCACTACTTGTTTGTTGTGTTTGTTCCTCTTTTTTCTTAGTTTCTTTCTTGTCTTTATCCCTATTCATTAGAAACCTCCGTATGAATGCAGTTTATCGATCGATTCAAAATGACCACTTTTTATTGTTCGTTTTCGATTTCATTTTTAGCATCCTTCTTGTTACGTTCTGTATACCATATCATCTTCACATTTCAATTGTGTCACATCCGCTTTCATACTTTTAGCGATGTCTTGAGTTCTGATGAAATAACAAAAACTCCCGAAAGAACCATTTTTGGATTATTTTCTCTACACATCCGCTAGATTATTCTTTGGGATAACATACAAAAAGGCACAATTTAACATAACGGGTTCGGTTGTTGAGTATAAAATTGAAAAAAGTAATACAAAAAGGAGTTCAATTCGCATATGAATTGGACTCCTTTTATTTGTTGATATATCAATGTTTTATTGAATTTATCACCATTAATCGCATTATAATTAGCAAGTGACTGCTGACCAACAGACAGTATTCCAAATATGTGTTAAAATTGATGCTAATTGGACATAAATTCATTGATGCCTTCCCTTTATCGTGTATTTGCCAAAGAAATTCGCTTATCTAATGCCCACCATTTTCTTTGTCAAACGGATAAAACAAAATCTCGGAAACAAGCTCGTGAGGAATTTATTCAAGCAGGAGTGGATTTAATCAACTGGGGAATTAACTTTGGTTATGATTACAAGTTCTTTGCAGAAATTGGCTTTTCTGAAACTGGAAGAATTATTTCATACACACCAATTTCATAAGAAAGTCATTTCAGGTGGCAGCAGTCATTATGAATACGCTGATAATTCGATTGAACATCCACTTGCGACAATTGACAGAGGATTTCGATGAATTGATTGTACAACCAATCTTTCATCATTCGACCCAAAGGACATTGCTAATCGTGAATGACAACGCCACGAGTACCTTTATCCAGCACATTCGAAGACGGCTATCTATTTTAGAAAGACCATTGATAACAGCTCGTGGTGACGGAAAAAGCTATATCTATTCAAACTTTAACTCAAAGTATGCTCAAATGGCTCTTACCATACTTCGGACTTACTACAATTTTTGTTTAGCATACAAAACAAAGGAGACAGTAGGAACACCTGCTCAACGATTAGGCATTGCAAAAAAACAATTTGATTTAAAAGAAATAATTCTATATGCAATAACCTTAAGGGATTTGATATTTTATAGGACCAAATCAGTATACGATTTGTTTTTTATTTTTTGCTGAAATATCAATATTTTTTGACTAAATCCTTTCTAATGATTTTGGTATTTTATGTTAAATTCAATATATAGATTACTCAGAAAGTTAGCAAAGGGAAAATTAACCCATGAGGGGGAAGTGTATGAAAAAGTTTTTAATTACATTATTAGTATTAATTGCGTTAGGCATTGGGGGGGATTTTGTTACTGAACTATTTAGTGCTAAACCACCTTTACCAACCATAACTGTTGGAGAAAAAAAGGTAGAAGTGGCACAAGGTTCGTATTGTTGGAATGGATTACTTAATTCTGTTTGTGCCGATACAAGTTCTCCGCCAGAACTCATTAAAAATCAAGAACTAAAACCTGTGGTTGTACCACCAGATTCCCAATTGAAAATAGAATTCAAAGATGATCCTAAAGAAAATACATTAGTAGTAAATAGATGGCTTACAAATGAAAAAACAGAAAATGTTCCAATAAATGATAATGTGATACTATTACCAAAAGAAAAAGGTGTATATGTGTATGATGTTTCAGCGAGATGGGAAAAGGGAGATTCAAGTTATGCCTTTGTAATTGAAGTACGGTAGTAACCTTTTAGTAACAGTCTTAATTTAACAAGTCAATATAATTTTAGTTTAAAACGCTTGGAATAAACCCAAGCGTTTTAATGTGCTTTTTACTTTGTTAAATTTGGTTCGAATTTTGTGCTAATTACGCTGTTATTTGTACTGTTTTTCTTGATTTTGTACTTCTGAACCGAACCCGTTAACTTAACATGCACCTTTTTAGTAAAGTCTTTTATAGAAAAACAAGTAAAATGAAACCAATACGATTATAGCCATGATAACGCAATATATTTTTGTAAACGTGCGTAAAGCTGTTCCAAAAATTTCTTTTTCCGTCACTGAAAGCATTACCCCCATCGCCAATCAGATAAAAATTAGGGAAACCCAATATCTAAGGGGTTCCCCTTCTAGCGCTCCAGTTAATTGAAGAAAGCATAAAGAATTTAAAGTATTACACCTGAAAAATCGCCTTTTAATACTACTTTTTCATTCTGATTTTTACATAAAAAGGATGCACTAATAGCTGTTCTATTATTTTCTTGCCTTTCGTATTTTTCAATTTTAACTTCACAAATTATTGTATCCCCTGTAAATACAGGTCTTAGAAACTCAAAATTCATCGTACGAGCCAGTACGTTATAATCTCCGCCAACTTTTGTCGGCAGAGTCGCCGTTAGTAACCCTTGAACTACAAGCCTTCCTTGTTCATCTAGGGTTATATGATGAATCCCTTTATCGCCTGAAATCTCTGTAAATAATTCAACATCCTTCACTGTAAAAGTCCGTTCAAACGTAATGATATCTCCTACTTTTAAAGACATATAAATCTCCCCCCCTGAAGTTTAAATACTGTTATGGTTACTTATAATCTGAATATTACAGCAATAATAAATAATGTTCAACTATTCAGAATATTATTTCGATGATGGCTACACATTAAATTTTGATAAGATAAGAATCATATTCGTTGCGATTTGTTCGATTTTTGGAGGCAATGCTAAACATCCCTTCTCTGTATTTCAAAATCCCGTTGACAATAAAGTAAACAATAATTTATTATGGTTCATCACCAAATTTTGTGATTTAGTGACAAAAAAGAGAAAGCACTGACGAGATCCTGGCAATAATGTTAGCGGTGAAATAAACATTAGGGAGGTCTCGTAAGTGCTTTCTATATCACTAGGATTGCCAGAATTTAAAGTGATTAAACAAGAACTTCTTTCCTATATGCGATTCATGTAGAGAAAACAGAGACACAGGAACGTTGCCCTCATTGTGGGTTTGCCACTTCCTCTGTCCACGACAGACGGACAAGAAAAGTACGGGATTTGGCGATTTTCCATCAACCGGTGTACTTGTTCGTAAAGGTAAAGCGCTATCGGTGCTGGAATTGTTCCCAAGTGTTTTCCGCCTCTTTGGAATCGATTCCACCCAATCAACACTACACCAATCGATTTTGTGAGTACTTGTATGAACTTTGCGAAGGCTCCACCATTCAAGAGGTTAGCCGAAAGCACCGCATCCCATATACAACATTGGAACGCATTTATTACTCCATCGCATCGAAAAAAGCAAAAGAGCGTCAAACAGCGATAGAAGCATCTTCTCAAGAAGGAATGGTGCTTAGTTTAGATGAAATCGCTGTAAAAAAGGGACATCAGTATGAAACTGTATTGATGGATGCCAGAGCCGGATCGGTCATGGGAATGCATGCCGATCGCCAATGTGACTCCGCCATCAACTTGTTGAGCCAAAATATCCTGTCGAAAGAAATGGTCCAAACGGTGATTCTTGACATGTGGGAACCTTATCATAAGGCGGTTCGCGCCCTGTTTCCATCTGCTTCGATTGTCATCGATAAGTACCATGTGGTTCAAAAAGTGACACAAGCCTTGGATCAAGCAAGAAAGGAATTTTCTCCATTGAAAAAGGCTCGATATCTTCTCTTAAAAGGCTGTGAAAAGCTTCGTAAGGACCAACGGCTTCGATTAGACGATATCTTGGAGGAGTATCCGGCACTTTCCATTGCTTATTATCTGAAAGAGTTGTTTCGGGATTTTTACCGAACCGATGGATATAATGAAGCAAAGGAACGCTTGGAAGAATGGATTAAGTTAGCCAAACAGAGCCCTTTTGCTTCTTTTCAGGAAGCAGCCAACACGCTTGAAAGGTGGAAGGAGCCTATTCTTTCCTACTTTTTGTGCCCATATACGAATGCCCGAATTGAGGGGACGAATCACAAGATCAAAAACATCAAACGCCGGGCATATGGCTATCGAAATCTAGAACGGTTTCGTTTGCGTGTATTTCTGGAGTGTACAGGGAACACTACAGGTAGTCAGGCTGCTTAGCGCTCCCTTCTTCCGCTATCGGTATGATAGTTGGTAGAATGGAACCCGTCAAGGAAAGCACTTGACTGTTTCCATTCTACCAACTTCGTGGTCTGTATGCGGAAGAAGGATCCTGACTGATGAACCTATTTCATCCAGCTAACATGTCTCTAGGATTGAGTAGAAATCACAGAAAATGGTGAAGACCCTTTATTATTAGGTTGGTTATAATTGTAAATATATATATTTACTTTTTTTAATTAATGTAAATATATATTTACTTTTTTTCTTTTGATCTAGTAAAATGCTTTACACAAAATTTTATACATCATCAAGCAAACTTCAACATTAGTTTCTAGTTTTAACTTCTTTTCTTTTACGCCTTTCTCCAATTATACCCTGAAATCCCAAAAAACATATGCAACTGTTTTTCCACTTCATCTAAAACACCGTTTCATCAAGAGATGTTCTCTTTGTTCATCGTGTCTGATTCTTGACATAATCCCACGGTATAACGACTAAAGCGGATGGATGATGGAACAGCACATCGTTCCATGCCATGGTGACATCCCCCTAAACAGGCGTGAATGATGAAACTTCTTTATTCCTATTTCGTATATAAATATAAAGCAATCTTATTGTAAAGGAGAAGGGCATATGTTAAAGAAAATCATCAAAGCATTGTTGAAAGAACACGTGCTTCATCAGCAACACCATAAAATACATTACAATAGCAGCGGCCATTATCCAAAGCATTATGCGAATATCCATCCTTCCCACTACGGCCATAAGCATTATAAAAAGAAACATCATAGCGGTAGTTTCTTTTCGAGCTTTTTTGGAAGCTAATGATGCGTTTTTTGTATCGTCACCCGGCGCTTGCTCGCTTATTTGAACGTCCGTATCGAAAAGGGAAGGTGATTCGGCGCCGCTATCAAATTATAGCAGAGCTTGGGATGGGAAGCTATGGCATTGCTTACGTGGCCACCGACTTGCAGACAGGCAGGAAAGTCGTTGTCAAACAAAGCAGAAAAACAAAAGGGAAAGAAAGCGAGCTGTCCTTAAAGCGGGAAGCAGATATATTAAGGCGGCTTAATCATCCGCAAATTCCAGCGTTGTATGATACGTTCCTGGAAAATGGAACCCCCCATCTCGTAATGGACTATATTGAAGGAGAGACAGTTGAAGCGCTTATTTTTGAAAAGGGAAAAACGTATACAGAACGTGAAGCGTTTCAATTATTGCGGAATGTGCTCGCCGTAGTCGAATATATTCATGCCAACAACATTGTCCATCGCGATTTGCGCATTCCGAATATTTTGCTGCGCGACGGTACCGTATTTGTGATCGATTTCGGATTAGCGCGTTTTTTTGGCGAGCCCGTTCCTCATATCGAAACGTATGTACCTGAAAAAAAGCTGCGGCGCGATACTCACCCAAAAAGCGACTTTTACGCGTTAGGGCACTTTACCTTATTTTTGTTATATTCCTCGTACGAGCCGAAAATAGAGGAAGAAAAAAGTTGGGAAGAAGAGCTGTCCATTTCCGAAGACGCCCGTTTCATACTGCGGAGAATGCTGCAAATTGATCAACCATACGATCATATTTACACGCTAATAAACGATGTAGATCAGCTGATTGGAAATGGGCCAAAACGCATTATCGTTTCATAGTGCGGCAATTAACTGTATAAATGAAGGAGCGCGTGTGAACCAACTGATCCATTTAAACCTTCTTTTATCGACGGGATTGGGCAGTTTTGCCCAATCGTTTATTTATGTTGGCGCTTACTATGTGGCTGCCAACTATACATAAATACTTTGGCTTCTACTGCTATTTTGAACATAATAAAACAGAAAAAAACTTGTGTACCGAAATCGATACACAAAGTTTTGACGTTACTTTTTCACGTAGAATAAGCGGGATACCAATAGTCCGATTGTACCTAAACCAATAAATAAGACTGTTCTCACAATAATCGTAACAAACTGAAGATCCACTAACACAATCTTACAAAGAGTGAGCAACAGAAGGATAATTCCGACTAAACGGATATTTTTCTTCCCTTTCACTACCCCAAAGACTACACCTGCTGCCGCGTATAAGGCCCAAGCAAAGGATAATGTCATCATCTGCATACTAATAGACCAATTTTCTGTGATGACGCTAGTAATAGAAGAAAGGAAGGCAAGGTGTATAAGCGCATTTACCCCTAACATGAGACCGCGTAAAACTTTGTCGGTTGCGTGATGAAGATTTACTAAGCGATAAAGCGCATATAAAGAACCGATTAAGGCAAGCCAACATAGCGTTTCTATACTTAGAATTTCTCTAATTTTCTGATCTGCAATAGTGATAAGCGCCCCTATCACATAGACAACACAACCGGTGCACTTTTGGAACGTAGTTTTGAAACGGTAACCTAAATAGATAGCTAAGGTTCCTTCAATCAAATAGATAATCGCTCTGAAAGCATTGTCATCTACAAGTTGATACACCAACAACGCCGCACTTAACGTACTGATCGCTAACCCTACCGCTGTTTGTTGATGCTCTTGCTTTTTCCCTTTATAAGCTAAGAAGCCATAACCACCTGCAGAAACAAGTAAAAACAGGTCCAATAAAATAGCGGTTTTTACATGCACTTGGAAAGGCGTTAATGTTTCTAACTCGTCATAAGACAAATTGAATTGAAATCCTTCAAAAGCCCATAAAGTTGTAATCACAAAACTCGTAAAGACAATAGGTAATACCTTGATCTTCTGGAACTTGCCTTTGAATCCAAAGTAACCGATTAAGATGTGCTGTATCACCGCTCCAAAAGCAGCGGACAACATGATTTTATCAGTATCTGTATTCCGTGAGAGTGTTGCTACATAGAACAGAACCACTACATGCCATAAAACACTTGCCGTATAGAAGAGTCGTTTATAACCTTGTTTCACTGCAAATAACAATAATAACGTGTAGAAGAACGTTTCATAGGCTATAAATAGCGTAGCAGCCTTTTCATGACCCTCAATTAAAAATGGAACGAGATACCCTGCAAAAGCGGTTAATATCGCAATCACTTCGGATTTATGGCGTTTCGCCAATTGCAGGCCCGCGGCAATCCACCCAACATTTAAAATAAATGCCAGCACTCCCGGCACCATATCATATAGTACATGCATCGCAAATGTGGTAAGAATCAAAAGAGAAATCGCGCCTGATAATAAAACTTTCCCTAAATTTTCTCTTTGTTTTTTGATTTGCTTTTCTCCTAACCACACAAGTAAACCAGAACCGGCAAACCCCATCAAAATTCTGACTGGTTCCGTTAATATTCCCATTGCAGCAGCAATCGTAAATCCCCATACCAATCCGAGCAAGAGAACGAAGATAAATATTCTAGGAAGCCACACTCTTCCGATGACATGCTCCCAATCTATCGGATCGGACTCTTTCTGCTGTGCTGGCGGAGAGACTACTATTTTTCCTTTCTTCACAGGATCTATGATTTCTTTTCGCTCTTGCGCTTGAGGTGCTTTTTGCGCTTCTTGTCCCCCTTGCAATATACTTTCAACTTGCCTCTTTAATACATTCATTTCTTTTTCGAGAACAACAATCCGTTGTTCTAGCTGTTCCATACGTTTTTGGTCCATTAGCTGTCTCCTTTCATTTTCAAGCATTTTCAAACGATAACGGATTCCTTGCTTCTTCAACTTTTCTGCACCCTTAGCCAACTATGAACGGGCTTCACCACAGATGATGAAAGTTAATTCGTTCTTTCATATTGGCTTAACAGGAACCTAAAAAATTCGTCTGAAGCTCTTCTTCTATCACCTTCATCGCCTTGTTATCCAAAAAAACTTTATAAGCCTTTGCCTTTGGCCTAGAACTAATTATATTGCTTATGTTTTGTCCAATATAATGAATGGCAACTGTTTTGTCCAATATAATGAATGGCAACTCCGTCATCCGCTGCAATACCAGCTTGTATGTCTCCAGAATAAATAAGTTTATGATACGAAGGTCTTCTATCTGGCTCACCATCATAATGAGGACAATGACTGCCTTTTAGAAAGCCTAAGCATTTAATTGGTTCTAACCCCTCTCCAAATGAATCTGTGACGCCTTCCTCGAATCAACATATAGAACCAGCACTAACGCCAGCTAAAACAATCCCTTGGTTCCAAGCTTTTCTCAAAATATTATCTAACCCCCACTCTTTCCATAAAACTAATAAGTTTCTTGTATTTCTCCCACCAACATATATAATATCCTTCTCCAGTATAAATTCCTCTAAATCCCTTGTTGGCGGTCTAAATAAAGATAAATGAGAAGGTTTGCAATTTTGTTTATTAAAGAAGCTATAATACCTTGATATATAATGATCTGAATCCCCGGGCAGTGGGGATAAAACAAACCTTTGGAGTAGTTTTCTTTGCTTGTTTCAATATGTAAAGATCTAATAACGGGTTATCCGGTTCCATTGAGAAACCTCCACCGCCTAGAGCGATGATTTGTCGCATCTTATCACTTCCTTATCTAAAAAGAACTATTTTCCATACCGATAATTTCTACAAATTAAAATCAAATCCTTTTTCAACTAACCTTCCCCACATTAGCCGCCTATGCCACACTTTACAGCACTACAGATTATGCAAGAATTTCCATTCTTCCATGGAAGACAACTGCCCCATAATTGCGGCACCATCAGAAAGATAAAAAATATTCATTTTCAGGTTAACCCCACATTTCGTGCTTATAGCACTAGCGAATGATGAATTATCTCAATTGTTTGTTTAAGCGGGGGGTCGCCGCTAAATGTGCTACACTTTTTATTATCATTTTTAACTCCGCAACTTTTCCCCATCTTTTTTCAAATTAAATGTTATTGTAATAGAATTAATTTTTTATTCTACTTCTACTTTTTTACAATATTCGTTAAAATAAAGTTGTCGAAATTTAGAAGAAAAAGGAGAGGCTTCTAATGAATCTTTCTTTCTGGATTAAAAAAGAAACCAAGCCACCTCATAAGGTTGCCACCGCGCTTCAAACCGAGCCCACACCTGTTCGCGTGAAAGACGCATCGATTAACAGGCAATTGGAAATGATCGAGCTCACGCATCGCGATTTAGCCATATTAGCACAGTTAAAACCATGGGTGGAAGAAAAAATCGATTGGATTGTCGGGCGCTTTTACGAGACGTTAGAAAAAGAACCATCTTTATTTGAAATTATTCATCGGCATAGTTCCATTGAACGTCTAAAAAAGACCCTTACTATTCATGTGATTGAAATGTTTGACGGACGCATTGATGAAGCGTTTATCGAAAAGCGTACGCGCATTGCGGTCACACATTTAAAGATTGAACTGTTGCCAAAATGGTATATGTGCGCGTTTCAGCAGCTTCAGTTGTCGATTTTGGAAGCAATCGCTTCACATATAGACGATCCTTTGTTATTGATTGAATCAGTAAAATCGGTCACAAAAATATTAAGCTTTGAACAACAGCTTGTTTTAGAACAATACTGGCAAGCGCATGAAGAAGTCCGAATGCAGATGTATCAAGTAAAAAATGATCTCAAATTGCAATTACAAGAGACAGCACAACAACTTTCTGACATATCCGAAGAGGTCCATGCTTCGGTTTCTGAATTGACAACGGAAGCGATGAATATTTTGCGATCTACTGAAGAAGCTGTTTCCATTTCGAAAAAAAGTGAACATCATTCTGCCGAGGGGCAGGACAAATTGCAAAAACAACTTTCTGACATTCACCATATTCAAGCAATGATGAAAAATATCCAAATAGAAATTCAAAGCTTACAACAGTCAGCCCGTGATATCGAAAGAATCAACAGCATCGTGACAAAGATCGCCGATCAAACAAACATGCTTTCGTTAAACGCTTCGATTGAAGCGGCGCGTGCGGGAGAACACGGAAAAGGGTTTGCCGTTGTTGCTAATGAAGTGCGAAAACTTGCCTTCCAAACAAAAGAATCTCTCGCTGATGTAACAAACATTTTAAATGAATTGAATAAAAAAGTAGAAGCTACTTCTGAATCGATGAATTCAGTCCATACCTTTATTGATCGTGGGACAACCGATATGGAGAGAATCTATCAGTTTTTTGAAACATTATCACAGTCGCTCCAGCAAATTCGCACCCAAAACAATCAAATTAACGAAAAGATGAAACGATACGTCGATGTTATTGCGGATATTAATGATGCCACCAACAATGTTGCTACGTCGGCTGAGAGATTAGAGCAATTAACAAACGGCTTATAATGAACAAAGCCTTTGTTGCTTGAACAAGCGGCAGAGGAATTTCTAAATTACCAGACGTACTTTCTACATATGGGTATCTTCAATTGTGGTTCATCACTAATGTACTTGTCAAACTATTGATTTGATGTCATATGGTTGCCACTTG
This sequence comes from Geobacillus sp. CX412, assembly GCF_027942335.1. NCBI lineage: Bacteria > Bacillati > Bacillota > Bacilli > Caryophanales > Anoxybacillaceae > Geobacillus > Geobacillus sp. CX412. The sequence continues at coordinate 1,595,881 of NZ_CP103461.1, read as the reverse complement.
TTATTCGTAATCCAAGGAATTAGCATATTTTGCAGAAAGCCAAGTGCATCTTTTGGCAAAGAGCCACATATAAGGTTATTTTGAGGGATAAGCACACAAAAAAGAGAAGGCTGGCGCAAGTCCTTCTCTTTTTTCAAAAAACATTTAGCCAACACTTCTGAGTTTTCCTTCAGAACACAACCATCCATCAACACGGATCAGTAGCAGCATTTTCACAGGGGTATACTAAGTGTTTTTTACGAATCTGCCTCAAGTATCATACAGAGCTTGAAAATTGTTGTGTCATATCACTTATTCAAAATCTTAAATCCGTATTTCTCAAAGATTTGGAGGAATCTTTCGTCTGTAGGTATTGATAGAAATCTTTAGCCTCTGTTTTATGCTTCGTATCCTTAATGATACCAACCGGATAAATAATAGGATCATGCATATTAGCGGCTGCTGTGTCGACCATTTTTACCTTATCAGATATTTGTGCATCGGTTTTGAATACAATTCCTGCATCCACGGTATTTGCTTCTACATACGATAATACTTGACGCACATCCTTTGTGTACACGATTTTCCCTTTTACTTTTGTCCAAAGATTTAGATTGGTCAGTGTTTGTTTCCCGTACTGACCTGCCGGAGTAGTTTCAGGATTCCCTATCGCAAATTGCTTTACGCTGTTGTCTGCCAAAGACTGAAATCCTTTTACTGTGTCTGCTTTGTCTTTTGGAACAATTAGAACGAGTTCATTTCCTAACAAGTTCTTACTCTCTTCCTTGTTAATCAATCCTTTGTCTACGAGAGGACGAAATTTATTTTCAGCAGCCGAGAAAAATAGGTCTACTGGCGCCCCTTGCTCGATTTGCTGTTGTAATGCACCAGAACTTCCAAAGTTAAATGATAGTTTTATATTTTCGTGTTCTTTTTCATACTTTTTCTGAATTTCCGTTAGGGCATCTTGTAAACTTGCGGCTGCTGAGATGGTTAATGTTACTGTCTGTTTTGCCTCTGCCTCCTTCGATTCCTGTTTTTCTTCTTGTTTCGTACAACCGAAAATAAAGAGGAGTGAAGCACACAAAAACACACTCATGATGATGCGGATAGAATGCTTCATGCTTTCTACCCCTTCCTTTCTTTTGAATTTTATAAATTATATGAATTATTACAAACTTATTATAATTATTTATAACTAGTTTGTACAGTATATAATTACTATTATTTATAATTAATTTATATAAGATATAATTTTATATAGAACTATGAAGTATCTCACAGTTATTTGGATAGATCCAACACAATGAAAAAAGCGCTCTATGTGGCGCTTTTTTCAGCTGGCGTTCTCCAGATCATACCGCCTTTTCAATAAAAGATTATTTTTTCGCTTATGCCCCACCCTGCATATCCCTTGATCAGGTTGGGTGAGCTACTAATGATCAAAAAAGCAATAGGAAAGCATAGCTACTTTTATTTCTTAGTCTTTTTACATACGAAAGAGATCTTTTGTGAAGTTGAAAAACAAAAGCCAAAGGTTTTTCTCTATTTTTAAGAAAAAACCTCTGGCTTTTTAATCAATTTCACTCTACTAGCTAGCTTTGTTTCAGTTTTCATAAACCACCTGTCCAGTTTGGGATAAATCATAACCACCTAGTGCTTTTAAATCGTTTTTAAAGTTATCAGATCTTAAAATTTGCAGGACTTGACTAATTAATTCTCTATTCTCATCGTTCTTTAAAATCACCAAATCATACCTTTCGTTAACTAGCGGAATGAAATCAACATCTTTTACTAAGTCTGCAGCTTTTTCAATTCCTACTCCGACATCGGCATCCCCTTTAGCGACAGCGCTTGCGACGCTTACATGATTGGTTACCTCATTGTCATAACCATTAATTTCAGATATAGGTATGCGATACTTTCTCAAACTTTCATCTAGTAAAACTCGTGCACCTGACCCTTTTTCCCGGTTCACGATTTTAATATCTTTTCTTCTTAAATCCTCCCAATGCTTTATATTCAATGGATTTCCTTTTTTAACATAAAAGCCTGCCTTCCTTGTTAGTAAATGAATCACGATATACTGAAAATTAACTAATATCTTGCTTATATATGGAACATTATATTCACCTGAAATTCCTTCGATTAAATGGGTGCTTACAATGTCTGAATATCCTTGATACATTGAAATTAGACTTTCTAAGCTTCCAACATAAGAACGTAATGGCCGGAACCTTTTCGAGGATTTTTCTAAGTAGTTAGCCAAAATATCTAAACTTATGTCTTGGCCGCTGATGATCAATTGCCTAACTTGCGAATACCCTTGTGCTTCACTCGTTGTTTCTTTGCTTAATAACTGTGAGGAGCTTGGCTGTAACTCTCCTTTTGACCTTTTTATATACTCTTCTAGATCGGAAGGATCAATTCTCATTTGCCGTCCGACACGATAAGCAGGTAATAAACCTTTTTTTACTAAATCATATACGGTTAGTTTTGAAACCTTTAATATGTTTGCGACTTCCTCGGTTGTATAAGAATGATTTTTTTCCATACTACTTACTCCTTCATTAGAAAATTTCGTTATAAGTAATTAAATTTAATTTTATATAATGTATTGATAGGTACCGTCAAGAATTTTGTGTAATGTAAATGGGGTAGGGTTTCTCTGAAATGGATTTGAATTGATAGGGGACTGATTTTCTCCACACAGGAGACTGAATATTCAGTCTCTTGTGTGGAAAGGGAGAATCCCCTTATCGTATTGGTTTGATATTTACATTATTTGGTTAATTGTAACGTTCTTCAAATATTCGCTCGAGGGCTTCCTGTGCTTCGGCAAATCCTCTTAACTTTCTCCCTGCCCATTTCTCATTAAAATCTTGAATGGTCAAATACACGATTTTTTCAGCGGCTTCTAAACTATTCAAACTGTTCATCGGTTTTAGGCGTTTCCGAATCTCCTTGATCGTTCGTTCGATGGCATTCGTCGTGTAAATCACACTTCGAATACTGCTTGGATAATCCATAAATGTAAGGAGGACATCCAACTCATTGGCCCAAGATTGAACTTCTCTCGGATACTTGCTGGACCATTTCGACTCAAACTGTTGAAACATTTGTAACGCCATCTCCTTATTCGGCGCGCGATAAATCAGCTTGAGATCCTCGGCCACTTCGAATTGGTCTTTTTTCCGAACACGGCTGAGGGTGTTGCGGACTTTGTGAACGACACAGCGCTGCACATCGGCTTTCGGATACACCGCCTTAAAGGCTTCCTCCAGCCCCGGTAGTCCATCGAATACGCCCAGAAGCACTTCCTTGACGCCTCTTTTGTAGAGCTGTTGGAGAATCTCCCGCCATCCATAGGCGCTTTCTTGTCCTCCCACGAAGAAATCCAGAATTTCGCGATACCCTTCTTCATTCACTCCTAACACCACATAAATGACTTCTTTCTCTACCGTATCGCGGCGAAGTTTCACGTACAAGCCGTCCAAATATAAGACAGAATAACGTTTGGATAGTGGACGATGGTGCCATTTCTCGATGTCTTCTTTCACGACATCGGTAATCCGGCTGATCGTCGCTGGAGAATAAGCATTTCCTAGAATTCGTTCAATAAACTTGCCAATTTCCCGTGTACTCATGCCACTTTGATACATCCTAATGATTGCTTCCTCCAGCCAGCCCGTGTGGCGTTGGTAAGGAGCGAACAATTGGGTTTGAAATTCTCCGTTTCGGTCTCTAGGGACCAAAAGACCTTCAATCCGGCCATATTGTGTATCTAGATTTCGTTGATAGTAGCCGTTTCTCATATTTGATGTTCCGGCCTGTTCTATTTCGAGGAAATTCTTGATTTCTTCCCGCATGATCAGTTCTAATTTTTCCTTTACAAACTGACGAATGACATTTTCCAGTTGATTTGCCCAGTCGACATTCGGTATACTTCTTTTAGACATAGGTAGGGTACTCCTTTCTCTAAGATTTTTGGTCCAATCAGAGAATACCCTACCTTTTTTCTTTTGGTCTAGCAAAATGCTTTACACAAAATTTTATACATCATCTATTGATAACCTCCATATCATGATTTATATTTAATTATAAATAAAATTAATTATATTTCTATTAAGTAAGAACTGGTTATGTATGAAATAGTTTATATTTAACCTTATTATATCATGTTTTGTTCGGCTCTTTGTTGTATATGATTCATTGTCTACACAGAAACACCTCAACGTTTGTATGTTGATTCTTATTTTATCATTGCTTCTGTTCCAAAGTTAATATAAGCAATAATTAAATATAACCATTTATAATGAAAAATAACCAATTTTACGAAAAGGTGAATGGCAAATATGAATTACTCTCCACTTATACTCTCTTTTAAAACTGCTACCATCTCAACGCTTATCGTATTTATTGCCGGGGTTGTGTTGGCACGATTGATCGGCCGTAGTTCCTTTCGAGGGAAAAGTATTATAGAAGCGATTATTTTACTGCCGCTCGTGCTCCCGCCTACAGTTGTAGGTTTTGGTTTATTGTATGTATTCGGTAAAAACGGCTTTATTGGTCGATTACTGCTCGACTGGTTTGATTTCCAGATTGTTTTCACTTGGTATGGTGTTCTGATCGCAGCAATAGTCGTATCCTTTCCTTTAATGTACCAAAGTGCAGCTGCAGCGTTCCAGCAGTATGACCCAAATATTGAAAATGCCGCTTATACGATGGGAGCATCTAAATGGAGAGTGTTTTGGACGATATCATTTCCACTTGCATGGCCAGGACTGTTATCTGGCTTAGTTTTATCCTTTGCACGGGCGTTAGGAGAATTCGGTGCCACCCTCATGATCGCCGGCTATATTCCGAATGTCACCGACACCATTCCTCTAGCCATCTATTTTGCGGTGGAGTCAGGTAATATGGAGGTGGCAAAATTTTGGGTGATCATTATCGTCGCCCTTGGCTTTAGCGCTATTTTATGGCTTAATTGGTGGAGCAAAAAGAACATGATGAAACATGTACACAAATGAAATCAATATATACAGCTTATTTGTGTGCGTAAAGGAGTTTTTCATATGCTTATTGTCGACATCCAAAAAAAGCTTTCCCATTTTGAATTAAATGTCAAATTTTCGGTAGCCAATGAGATTGTTGTTCTTTTTGGCCCTTCTGGTTCTGGAAAAACGACAATCTTAAATTGTATTGCTGGAATAAGCAAACCTACTGCTGGCATAATCCGATTAAATGACACCATTTTATTTGAAGATAAGAAGGTATTTGTTCCTATACAAAAAAGAAACATCGGCTATGTATTTCAGGATTATGCGCTTTTTCCCCATATGACCGTTTGGAAAAATATCGCTTATGGCATGAAAAACGAAAGCTTTGCAAAAGAATTAATGAAAGAGCTGCGAATTGAACACCTTAGAGACAAATATCCATCTGAAATTTCAGGTGGTGAAAAACAACGGGTAGCCATTGCACGAGCGATTGCAACCGAGCCGGATGCCTTGCTTTTAGATGAGCCATTTTCTGCTTTAGATGATCAAACACGGGCAAAAGGCCATGAGGAATTGTTACGTATCCATAAACTTTGGCGCATTCCAATTATATTAGTAACACATCATCATGAGGAAGCAAAAAAATTAGGGGACCGAATTTTATATTTACACGAAGGAAAAATTCATGACAATGAAATCCATCTGTGTAACATAAAAGAGATGTAAAATTGGTCGATGATTTCACGTTTAGTCCACCCTTCATACAAATATTTCTTCACCACGTCTAATTTATATTTACTGTAAAGTTTTTCTGATTTTTTCATAAAAAATATCCCCTTATAGTAAACAGTACATCGCTTTCTGTCTACTATGGGGATAAATATCATTACTACCCTTCCATTGTTTCAATCATCTAATAATTCCGGCAGTTTCATACAAATACCTTCCAGCTATTGTCGATTGCACGCTATCGATTAATGGGTGCTTCCCAACAGGCGTCCGACGCCGTGAATTTTCTCAAGAATCAGGATCAGCACCACCGAAATCAGAATCACAACACTTGATACAGAAGCGACGATTGGACTGTACGCATCCTGCATGTTCGAAAAAATCTCAAGCGGCAGTGTTCGCATATCGGAAGATACCATAAACAGCGAGACAGTTACGTTATCGAACGAAGTCAAAAAGGAAAACAGAGCCCCAGACAGAATTGCAGGCCGGATCAGCGGCAGCGTCACCCGCCAGAAAACGGTGACCGGACTGGCGCCGAGAATCGCTGCCGCTTTTTCGAGAGACGGATCAATGTTGTACAAACTGGTGGCAATGGACAAAATCATAAACGGCATATACGCGTTCGACAAACCGATGACAACCCCTGCTTCCGAAAACAAAAGTTTCAGCGGCGACTCGGTGATGCCAAGGCCTGTCAACAGTTGATTGACCGTGCCGTTGGGCAGCAGAAGCAAATACCAGCCAAAATTGCGAACCACGATGCTGATCAAAAGCGGCGATGCCACCAACAGGGTCAGCAATCCCCGGACGCGTGGAGAGCATTTTGCCATCGTCAGCGCCACTGGATAACCAAGCAGTAACGACACGATTACCGTGTACAGGCTCACTTTGATCGTCAGCCAGAGAGAATGCAAGTAATAGGAATCGGTGAAAAACCGGACATAGTTGTCAATGCTGTAAACCGCATTTGTCCCGCTCAGTCTTTCCGTGTCAATAAAGCTTAGATACAGGATATAAAGCATCGGAACCACAAAGAAACCGATAATAAACAGCAACAATGGCAGTAACAGCAGTACGGCGGCCAGATGTTTTTTCCAATTCCTGCGTTTTCCCAATACAGCCGGCTGCAACCGCAAGCTGGCTATTTCTTGACGATCATCATGTCTGACGGGTTCCATCCGACCATCACCTCAGTTCCTATCGTCCAGCCTGCTTCGATTGAGGGATGCAACACCTGCATCCGTTCACCTAGCAGTGACACTTCAATTTCCCAAGCAGAACCTAGATAATTCATCTGGACAATGGTGGCAGTGTGTGAATTGTAGTTGGAAGTCGGATTTTCCAACGGTTGGATCATCAACTTTTCTGGGCGGATATAGAGCTTGACCGCATCCCCCACCGTACAGGTGCGATCCGATCCCATCACATTCTCCGCTTCGACCAGTACCTGACCCCCGTCCGAGAGTTCCACACTGATCATTCGGCTGTCGAGCGATTTGACCCTGCCATTTAATTGGTTTGATTTTCCGATAAATTGAAAGACAAATTCGGTGCGCGGATGGGCATAGATTTCAGTCGGCGTTCCGACTTGTTCAATTTTCCCCTTGTTCATCACGACGATCCGATCGGACATGGAGAGCGCTTCCTCCTGGTCATGAGTGACAAAAATCGTGGTGACACCCACTTCTTTTTGCAATCGTTTGATCTCTATCCGCAATTCATGACGCAACTTCGCGTCAAGATTGCTCAATGGTTCATCGAGCAACAACAGTTTCGGTTGCACCACCAGCGCCCGGGCTATGGCAACGCGTTGCCGCTGACCGCCGGACAGTTCGCGTGGATAACGTTCTTCCAGCCCAGTCATTTTCACCAGTTCCAGCGCTTTCTGGATGCGCCGTTTTTTCTCGTTTTTCGGCACTTTGCGCAGGGACAGGCCAAAATCGAGATTTTCATACACAGTCATATGTGGGAACAATGAATACGTCTGGAACACCATTCCCAAATCGCGCTTGTAGGCGGGAACGTCATTCACCCGCCGCCCTTTGATAAATACATCTCCCTGATCGATGTCGAGAAAACCGGCAATCACGTTGAGCGTTGACGTTTTGCCGCAACCGGAAGGGCCAAGCAAGGTGAGCAATTCACCTTGCTTGACCTCTAGATCGATACCGTCTAGGATCACGTTTCGGCCGATTTGTTTGTAAACGCCGCGTATTTCCACGTCATTCGTCAACGCCTGCATCTTTTCGCCTCCTATCCCCCTATTTTTTCACTTTTTTTCCAAGTTCCGGTGTGACTTCTTTAGTCCATCTGTCCGTCCATTGCGCCCGAATCTCGGACAGTTTCTTCACATCCGGACGGAAGACAGGATCGCTGTCTTTCAAGCCGATCGATGCTTCATATTTAGGAGCCGCTTTCATTCCTTTCAGAACCGGATAGAACCCTCTTTCCGCAATCTGCTTTTGCGACTCTTCGCTAATCAGAAAATTGATAAAATCCATCGCCGCTTTTTTATGAGGGGCATTTTTCACAACCGTCGCACTGAACGCTTGCAACGGCGCCCCTTCTTTCGGGATCACCATTTTCAACGGTACACCGGAATCGATCAGTTCGGCGATCGCGTAGCTGCCCATCACCGTTACGTCGGCTGCCCCCTGTTGCATAGCCGGCATCATCTGGGTGGAGTTTTTGTAGAACGTATCCGAATACCTGGCGAGTTCTTTCGCCTTTTTCAAACCAGGTTCCAGATTGTCAAGGCTGCCGCCGTTTGCGTTCGCAAGGTTATAGAGCAGAGCGAATCCCCAGTCGTTGGCGATGTCGGCGAACGCCGTCTTTCCTTTGTAATCGGGACGAATCAGATCGTTCCAAGACGTTATCGGCGCCCAGCCGTTCTTCTCAAAGGTTTTCGTATTGTATGCAGGTGCGATTACCAATCCGAATACGGGAACTCCGATATTATCCACTACGACAAACCGCGGGTCAACCTTAGACATGTTGGGGATCGCCGCTGGATCCAATTGCTCAGTCAATCCTTTATCGGCCGCTCGCTGCACGTCAATCGGTACGTAAAACGCAACGTCATATTGAGGAGCGTTTTTCTGCAATTCGACTTTTGACAGGATTTCACCCGACAACCCTGGCACAAAGTTCACCTTGCACTAGCCAGTCCAGCAATAATGAATGATAAGATAACCGCAGGTCCCGAGTGTTCAGCTGCGGCTACACCTATTAACACAAAGATACCTACCCCAATGATGCCGCCTAAGCCAATCGCGGTAAGTTGCCATAGTCCTAATACTCTATTAAGCCCAGTGTTTTTAGCGCCATCTCGTTGCAATTGCTCAATAGATTTCTTTCTGAAAAAAGCATTCATAGATGTCTCCTCCCTACTTAATCCCCTTATAGCCTGGGGAGTTTTAAGATTTAGACTATTTTAGAATAATGGGTATTTTTGCATAATTGTATTATATGGAAGTTTATTCGCAAGCTATTGTGTTAGCCGCCTAACTAGTTATCAGATTTTCGTTGTCGATTCCAGAAAATTAGAATTAAAAAATATGTCGAAAAAAGTAGAAATATGATATAATAGCAAATTGCTTGGCGTTTTAAACTAATTGCATAAGAGAAGAGAGAGGAGACGTCATGAATTTACTTCAAAAAAAGTCAATTACTCACTTGTTAAGTCAAAAGAAAACATTGCAGAAGACATTAGGTGCCTATGATTTAATATTGCTTGGTATCGGGGCGATTGTTGGGATCGGCATTCTTGTGTTGACAGGTGTCGCAGCAGCAAATGATGCAGGTCCTTCGATTATCTTTTCGTTTATGCTGGCGGCATTAGTGTGTGGATTTGTAGCGTTTTGTTATGCGGAAATAGCATCTGCTCTTCCCGTTTCCGGAGGCGTCTATACATACGCGTATGTAACAGTCGGGGAAGTAGTTGCGTATTTAATAGGATGGACACAACTTTTAATTTATGTTTTGTCCGTTGCAGCGGTGGCAAATGGATGGTCTGCATATTTTCGCTCATTGTTGGAAGGATTTCATTTGCATATCCCGAAAATGCTAAGTGCAGTACCCCAGCAAGGCGGAATGATAAACTTGCCGGCTGTCTGCATTATTTTACTTATGACATGGGTGCTGTCAAAAGGTGTGCAAGAAAGTAAGAAAGTGAATAATACGATGGTTGCCATCAAATTATCTATCATTTTATTATTTATTATTGTCGGAATATTCTATGTTAGACCGGAAAATTGGGATCCATTCATGCCGTTTGGATGGAAAGGGGTTCTCGCGGGAACTGCTACGGTGTTCTTTGCGTTTTTAGGGTTTGATGCAGTTGCAACTGCGGCAGAAGAAGTGAAAAAACCGCAGCGTGATTTGCCAATCGGCATTGTTGTTTCTTTAGTTGTGTGCACTCTTTTATACGTTATTGTTTGCTTAGTCTTAACAGGAATGGTTCCATATCATTTATTAAATGTTTCGGACGCAATGGCATTTGCGCTTCATGCAGTCGGACAAGATTTTGCTGCAGGGGTTATATCAGTTGGAGCAATTGTCGGCATCACAACAGTTATATTTGTTTATCTTTACGCAACAGTGCGCGTTCTGTTCTCTATGAGTCGCGATCGTTTACTGCCAAAACCGTTTTCAGTAGTTCATCCACACTCTCAAGCACCTGTTTTTTCGACACGGATTGCAGGATTTACTGGAGCGGCAATTGCTGGATTTATTGATTTGAGAGCATTGTCCAACTTAATCAATATTGGTGCTTTGTTAACCTTTGTGATGGTGGCCTTATCCGTTATGGTACTGCGCAAAACACATCCAAATCTGCAAAGAGGGTTTAAGGCGCCGCTTGTTCCGTATCTTCCAATATTGACGATCGCGTGTTGTATCTTCTTAATGACTCGCCTTGCTCTTGAAACGTGGTTGTATTTCTGCATTTGGATGATTATAGGCTTGAGTATTTATTTTATCTATAGAACGAAGCGCCAAAAAGATTCTCACCAAGAGCAAGCGTATATGGTGAAAAAAGCAAACTAGAAAACAGAATAATCATAAGGTTATAAATAGGATGCTGATACAAAAATTTTGATGCCATTTATCAATCATAAGAATAAACAAACAGCCGAGCGCTTTTTCAAGAAAGCCTTGGCTGTTCTCATATTTCATATTTGTAAATCTAGTGTCGTCACAGTAGATAAGAATCTGGCTTGCCCTGACTAGACGAATACAAAAAATGTTTGTACAATTCCAAAAAAGTCGTTTAATTTTATTACTTTTAGCAGGCATGTCAACGTTAGATTTAACAAAAAAAGTTATTATTTTAAAAGGTCTTGCGCCATTCTTTATCATCTAATAGTACACCTTTTTTAACATAATTCATGGAAACCGTTCCGTGTTTTAATCCAGCATCCTTTTGAATAAATGATATGATCTCGTTAAAAATTTCTTCGTCCTTTTTATCCAGCTTTCTAGGTATAGATATCTGAATAAAAGGTGCCGCATCGTACTCTTTATAGCTACTTGGCTTATTAGGATTAACGTTATATGTTATTCCGGTTCTTTTATCGTATTCTACCCAAAATTCATCCAACGCTCCAAGCTTTTGCTCAATATAAGGACGTATATGGTTTTCTAATTCCTTTTCCCACTTCTCCGCAATATAGGTGTCTTCCATCTGTTTTGTTTCTTCATTGTAGTAGACTAAAAACTGTGTATGATCTTTTTTGTTCTCTGCTTTAGCAGCGTAATCAAATGTTGAGTAGTCACCCATATTATCAAATAGTGTATCATAAATGACAGTTTCATCTTCAAATGTATTTTTTATATATTCTTGTGCTTGTATTTTTACCTTTTTCACTTCATCCTCATCTGCTCTCATGCTTTGTAAAAATGCGAAAGCAAGAAATCCTATGCCTAATGCTATTATGACGAATACACCAATACCAATTTTTATTTTCATGATAATCTTCCTTTATCTTTTGTTCATTTTTACGTGATGAATCCGGTCTTCAACAAAATTTGTAATTTTCAACTGCAGTGCAAGCTCCTATTCGATTTAATTGGTACTCTTCAAAACCAATATTACGACTGTTGTGATGTTAAGAAGTGTATAAAAAAGAAACGTTTGTTTTATGAGTCATTTGAATTACTTTTTATCGAGCTGTTCTAAAATCTTATCAACTTTTTCCTCAACTCTTTTTAGCTGGTCATTCTTCATCTTTGAGTTACGGAACGTGATTACGATAAGTCCAATGATAAGTCCAATAATCACTAACCAAAATAGAATTGGGAATAATAAAAAAAGTTGAGAAATGTCCACTAATCTATCACCTCACTCCATAATTATAATAACTAATAATAGAAATATATGAAATATAATCCAATAACTTTTTTGATATCAACAATCTTTTTAAAGGCAGCGACGCCTTCCTTGTGATCCTCCGTCTGAACCATTAATGTTTGTATAAGCCGTTCTTCCTCCAGTATCTCTTCTAGTGTGGACGTAAAGGAATGTTCAATTAATTTCTTCTGTTTTCCAAATGCTTTGCTTGGGCCATGCGCTAATTTTAATGCTAGTTTGATGGTTTCTTCCTGAAGTTTTTCTAATGGAAAAAGATAATTAATGACGCCTAATTGATAGAGTCTTTCAGCTGGAATCGGTTCTGCGGTAAATAAGAATTGTTTAGCCAAATGCGGGCCAATTAATTTCGGCAGAAAATAAGAACCTCCGCCATCATGATACGAGGCCAACTTGAGAGAAGCTTAAAGCAAACTTGCTATCCTCCGCTGCGACAATTAGATCGCAAGCCAGCGCTAGATTGACCCCTGCACCAGCCGCGAAGCCGTGAACAGCAGCAATATCGTTTGTTATTTGATCAGCCAGCCGCCATCAACAAGTAAATCAGACCCAGTCATATAGGATGCTTCACTCGAGGCGACAAAAGCGATGACATTGGCAATTTCCTCTGGTGTACCGACTCTTTGCAGAGCTGTATTTCTCTGAATGGCCTTAACAAAACGATCATTTTGCAGCGCATCTTCTGTTAGCGGCGTTTCTATAAAGCCAGGAGATACGGAGTTGACGCGAATTCCGTATGGTGATAACTCAAGGGCAAGCGATCTGGTAAAATTAATGACACCTGCCTTGGCAGCGCTATAATGGGGAATTTCTGCGCCAGCTTGATGTCCGGAAAGAGAAGCAACATTTACAATCGCTCGGTCGCGTTTTTCCCTCTTTGCTCCTTCTGCCATCACTTTCCCAAGTGCTTTGGAAACAAGAAAGACACTTTTTAAATTGACATTTTGGACATAATCCCATTCTTGTTCAGACATTTGTAAAATCTTCGTGTGAGTAGAACCACCAGCGTTGTTCACTAAAACATGCAAATCCCCATATTGCTGCTCTACATACTCCGCTAATTTCCGGACATCTTCTCCATCGGTTACGTCCGCAGAGAAAATGTCAGCTATTGGAATTCCGCTGTTGCGGTTAATCTCCTGTGCGGTCTCTTCCAGCTTCGCTTTTGTCCTGCCAACTAAAATAACTTTCGCACCTTCCTTCGCCAAACGAAGGGCTGTTGCCTTGCCAATGCCACTTCCGGCTCCTGTTACTAAGGCGATGGTTTGTGAAAATCTCATCTTACTGCCTCCTTTGTTTTACCATAATTTAAAAAGTACTTTGCGGTCCTGTCCCCTTTTTGAACTTGAGTTTGTTGCCATGTGAAAGTCGTTAATTTTCATTATAATTTACATAATACATTTATGATAAACTATTCCTTGTGTTAAACTTCCATGAAGTTATCTTTTCCCGCTATTCTTTCATAAACGATGAGGAAAAGAAGTCCTCGCCTTTAGGAGTGGGAGAATTGCCCTCTCCCAAAATACTAACCAGTTGGTATGTTATAACACTATTATACACCTAAATATAAAATATTCAAAATCTTTTCTAAATATTCTAAAAAGAATTCCGCTGCTTCCGCTTTTCAAATTTTTTTATAGCCATTCTTCTAAAGAGAAGACAGTATTTTTCTCAAAATCACTAATTATTTCTGGAGTCAATAGCAATCTCAATTGCTCTTTAGTCAACCAGCGGTAATCAATGTGTTCCTTTGAGAGAACGACATCTCTATTATTGCTCCTACATAAGTAGGTAAGAATCACTACCTGTCTTGTTGGGTCAGTTTTGAATGTGGTTGCATATAAAATCTTTTCAACTGTAACATCTAACCCAACTTCTTCCTTGATTTCTCGTACAAGTGCAGTTTCCAAATCTTCTCCAAATTCTACTTTACCCCCAACTAATTCCCACGTTCCTCCGCCGATTTCATCATCTTTTGCACGTTGTACAATTAATACCTTACCTTCATATAAAATAAGACCTTTTACAGCTACAACCATTTTATTTGCATTTGTCATTTGAAGCACCTTTCCCTATTTATATAAATATTAACCCTACTTTCACAATAAGTTATAACCCTATCAATTCAATGATCACCAATTATGATTGCATTACCTTGTATTGTATTGCTTAAATTTATTTTAAATTCATAAAACAGCATCTTACAAATAAATTCTATTTCTATATCTATACAATAAATAGCTCCCACGTCGTTCTTAAAGCAGGGAGTTGTAGCAAACAACTCCCTTATTTCACTTTTGCGCCTGTTAAAATGAACGACTAATTACGGTTTCGGTTTAATCTTTAAAACTTTGACTTTGGCCGGATACGATTCTAAAATCTCTGAATACCACACTGTTACCTTTTGTCCATTTTCTATTCCCCTTAGAGTACCAAATCCTTTAATCCATAACTTACTCATAGTATATTTGTCTCTTAATTCTTGTATTGTTAACTTATCTGCGTCTTCCTGAACAAAATCTGGGTCTTCAACTAAATATACTTCGCCTTCTTTCATAATTATAAAACCTTCCAAAGTAGCTTCTTGATTAAGGGATTGGTTAGTTCTATATTCGTTAAAGAAAAATAATAATACTATAATACCTAAAATAATACCCGCTGAAATATATCTTTTCATACGCTTATCTCCTAGCTCTTACAGGTGACAGACACCTGTCGGTTATTTCTCCCTGTTTAACGTGTCCGTTTTCTTGACATAACACCATAATTAACTATCCCTATTACACACAACGAAAGAATCACAGTAAAAAAATATTACAAACAAAGCTAAGTCATTGAGTTCAAGTATTAATGTATAAAATTCCTTTGTGTCAACTTAAAATTTTGTGTCAAAAAGCTCTCGGAATCGGAATTTTGATTAATTTGTCATCATGTTGGGTTGGCGTCCCTCTTCCATCCGTGTTGTTTGTGACAAAAAACAAATGATCTTCCAAGATGAATACATCCCGCACGCGGCCTACGTTGGAAACGATTTGTTTATATGTTTTATTTTTTAAATCGAACGCTAAAACACCTTCCCCCCGCAGCTGTGCAACATATAAAATCCCGTTATGATAGGCAATTCCAGATGGCGCCCAAGTATGATCACCCGAATGGAACAATGGTGCGATCATTCCGTCTTTCGTTTCATCTCCTTGAATAAACGGCCAGCCATAGTTTCCTTTCGGTTTAATCAGATTGATTTCATCATGTGCACTGGAGCCATGTTCAGAGCTATAAAGCTGGCCCGTTTCATCCCATGCCAAGCCTTGTGGGTTGCGGTGCCCATAGCTATAAACAAGGGAGTTGGAGTAAGGATTATCGTCCGGTATGGTGCCGTCGAGATTCATTCGTAAAATTTTTCCGCCAAGAGATGTCTTGTCTTGGGCAATCATCGAATCTGTAGCATCCCCAGTTGTGATGTACAGTTTTTTATCCGGTCCGATTTTGATTCTTCCGCCATGATGAAAGTTTCCACTTGGAATTCGATCAAGCAAAACTTTTTGCTCAAACCATTCATTATTTTCTTCCCGTATTTCTACAACACGATTGAATTGCCCGTTTTCATCCTCATATGTATAGTAAAGAAAGGCGTAATCCTTTTTCTCGGGATGAAGCACAAAACCTAATACACCAGCTTCAGATGCCTTTGAAAGCTTCTTTTCTAAATGTAGATTCTGCCTAATTTTTCTGTCGCCTGTAATTTTTACAATGGAGCCAGTCCGCTCCGAAATATAAAAAGATGTCCCGTTCCAGTCGATCGCCCATGGCACACTTAAATCTTGGGCAATGATTTCCATATTGCCATTGTTACTTGTTTGTTCCACGTTTTGTGGGCTGTTTTCTTCTTGTTTTAAACAGCCGGTTAGAAGAAAAATGATGCTGATCATGATGAGAGGATATTTTTTCATAACATTTTCCCTCCCGATAAAAATGAATCTACAGCTTTTGTCATTCCGCTAAAGGTGAAGCGCCACCCCATCATCTACACCGAACTTGACCGCTACGATAAAAATGAATTTCTACTTCAATAATCTTATTCCCTTCCATTTAACTTAACTATGGATAACATATTTTTTTAAAAATATTTCATCGCATTAATTATTGGTCAATTAAGAGGCGGAAATTGAACTTTAGACGAATTTTATCAGGGAAGTCCCCCACAAAAACGGCTTAATATACTTGATGAAGTAAACCAAGGAATGAAGAGATAACGACCTTTTATTTTGAGTGTAAAAGAAGAAAGCGTCAGCATATGCCTAACGCTTTTTAATTCGTAGTAGTCTGTAAATATAAGCGGACGCTATATACACGCTTTTGATTTGTTATGATCCGTTTTTACCGTCTGATTTATCGTTGTTTTTTGTCTCCCAATAGCTTCCTTCTCCAAAAAACTCGGTACACACTCCATTTAGAGACTGTAGAATTTCAATAAATCCTTTTAAATCACAAGTGTGAAACATATCATGCAATTCGCGTTTTTCTTCAGTAACAGAATAAACGTGAACTTCCATACAACCGTCCCATCTTACATTCACATCGAATTGACCGTCTTCACTTTCCAGCTCAAGCGCAACGGTTACTCCATCCTCGTTCTTATGCTGGGTCTTAATAATCCACATAAAAACACTTCCTTCTTGTCGATGATACTCATTAGACCTTTTCACTTAACTTCTAGAGAAAGACAGTAAGAAAATGTGAGGGAGGCACTTTGCTCCCTAGTATTTAGTCTGTAATAGGATTTGATGCGGAGATAGGTGAACCGGTAGAAGTATGTTTATTTACCCATTCACGAGCTTTATCCAAAACTGCCGATTGGTTTGGAATTTGATCACTATGCTGTATAATCCAATTCATGCAGTACTGCGGGTCAATATTGTGCTCTAAGCACTTGGATAAGAAAGGCTAACGTTCGATTCATTACAGTTTTCCCATGTCCCGCACGTTTTGCGCCAAATGTTTTCCATTGTTTCCTGTACGGAAAGAGCATCCACGGAGTTTATCATTTCGTTTTCCTTTGTCATATCACTTCCACCTTTCATCCGTTAGCATCGTCATTTACAGTATGTGCAAAATTGGAGTTTATAGTAAAAATTAAACAGAGAGAAACGAAATTATCGGAAGCCTGGACAGAAAAGAGCATCCGCTAACCTTTCTTGATAGAAACACATAAATCCAATAGCATCGCGGGTTATTGTTTTTTTTTCAGTATCACGGAAGAAATTTGATGTAACTCTAAAAAAGACGATATCTACATAAAAATCATCCAAACCAACTTTCCCTCTTTTTATACCATATATTTTAAGTAATTGGTTATATTGGTAGGAGGTGTACTGAGATTCTTGGCCGATATTGTTTTCTTGGTTACTTACATATTTTTTACTTTAGTTACATTGATTATTTAGCACATAGTTCTATTTTTTTTATAATTTCTAAAATAAATAAACGGTGATTGCTTGACCTTGATTTAACATAATCAATAAATTTTTTGATGGCTGGAGAGATGTTTTTCAGAGATATTGCTGCTATCCCTACGGCACGATAAATGATCTCTTTCTAAACGAATAATACAAAACCTTCGAATCTTTTAGCTTTTTGTTCTCTTATCACTTTTTTACTATAAAGCAATAAAAGAAACTTGGCCTCCCCAAGTTTCCTTTATTTATTTTGATTCTACTTTCGCAAATTTTGTCCAGCTAATATTTTTATGTATGGAAGCCCATGGTCGATTATTTTCCCAATGAACTTTCATTGCCAATTGAAACGTCTCTGATAAACATTCATCGGTTAATACTTTCTCTTTTCGTCCCGCGGCTACCATTTGTCCCTCTTTTAACAATAATACATGTGTCATCTCTTCTATAATTTCTTCAATATAATGAGTGACATATAGTACGTGGCATTGTTGATGTGCAATAATTTCTTTCGTTAATGATAAAATATCTTCCCTTGCTAAAATGTCTAATCCTATAGACGGTTCATCTAATATAAGCAATTTTGGTTTTGCCATTAACGCTCTTGCAATAAGTACTTTTCTTTTTTCTCCTTCTGATAACGTGTCATACGTTTTCCCTTTTAAATGATCGATTCGCAAAAATGCCATTAGCTGTTTGGCCTGCTCTCGATCGTCATTGGTCACATTTTCATATAATCCTATTGAAGCAAATTTACCGCTTATCACAATATCCTCTACTGTTTCCGATCTTAACGTTTGATTGAAACGGTCAAGAGAACTGCTGACAAATCCAATTTGCTTTCGAAGCTCAGGCAAGTTCGTTTTCCCGAATTGATGTCCTAAAACAGAAACTTCCCCTTTTGTTGGATATTGATAGCCTGTTACGACATTTAATATGGACGTTTTGCCTGAACCGTTTAAACCTAGTATGACCCATTGTTCCTTTTCTTTTACTTCCCAATTTATATCCTTTAAAATAACCCGGTCTCCTCTGATCAAGGATACATTTTTCATGCTTATGATATTTTCCATTTCACACTGCCCCTCTATTTTTGAGAATATTATAACAAATCATTAGCAAAAATATAAGAATCCGTCTACATTTTTACAGGCTAGTAAGCAGTTCTAAATATGTGAATATTTCTCTTCTGTTTAACAAGATAAAATTGTAACAGTTGACAATTTGTGTCCGATTACAGATAATGTAATAGGAACATATATTCGCTCGATTCCCGGATTTTAAAGCAAGAATTCACTCATCTTGCTCATTAGCCTAGTCTATGGACACGTTCCTTCTTTGTCAGCACCGAAGGAAACGTATCAAGTGAAACCATCCAACGATATGTGGAAGAACAAAAAACAAGGGGGGGTGAAACGGTGCAAGCATTGACAATTAAAATTCGATTCTTTCCAGATAACCCTGAGCTGCTTCGTCAGTTGAGCAGAGAATATATCCATACCGTAAATGCTTTAACCGAACAAGCCGAGAAAGAAGGTTCTTTCCCGAAAGTAACAACAAAAGATGTGGACGCCCATCTTCCTTCGGCTGTTCTGAATCAAGCGATTCGTGATGCGAAAAGTGTATCAAAGAAAATGAAAAAAGAAGGGAAGCGCCCCATCCTCAAAAAACCGGTATATTTCGTCAATAATCAAAACTATACCATTGGCGAGCAAATGATCGCATTTCCGATTATGTTGGATGGAAAAACGAGAAAAACAAGATTTCGAGCGATGGTGACAGAGCGTGATAAAAACCTGATCCAACATGCCAAACTTGGACTGATGCGCATTGTGGAAAAGAGAGGAAAGTGGTATGCACAAGTTTCATTAGGCATCCCTGTGACTGAAAAGAAAAAGGAAAAGGTCATGGGTGTGGATCTCGGACTAAAAGTTCCTGCAGTAGCGGTGACTTCTAATGGAAAAACTCGTTTCTTCGGAAATGGGAGGCAAAACAAATATATTCGCCGTAATATTAATGGCGCTCCTGTTTGGCACATGGAAGGTAGTTTTCCTCGCAACATTTGTTTCCGCGATCCTATCGCAGTTCTCTCAGCCTTCAGGGATGAAGCTATTCAAAATACATGTTCCGGGAGAACAGATGCAGGCGGGTATGTCATTATTCCAGACAATGATGGCTATTTTTATGATCATCGGTCCGATATTAGGCACCTTCGTCTTTCAACAATTCGGTATATACATCTCTATGGCGGTAGTAGGTATAGCTTTTCTATTATCTGCTCTCGTACTGACCTTATTGCCTCCCGACCGGATGGAGGAAAAGGATGAAAGAGAAACATCGCTCTGGCATGAAATGAAGCTCGGCTTTCAATATGTGTGGTCGCGCAAGATTCTTGTGACTTTGGGAGGCGTCTTCATGGTTGCCGGATTAGGGCTTGGATTAATCCACCCGTTGGCCATTTTTCTGGTAACAGAGCGCCTTGGTCTGGAAGAGGGTTACTTGCAATGGCTGTTCGCAGCCCATGGAGCAGCGATGATCATCGGCGGTGCTGTGGCGATGGTATTCTCCAACCGGATTGCGCCGCACATCCTGCTGATGTTGGGAATGGGAAGCATGGCTGCAGGAATTTTTGTGATGGGTTGGTCCACTATGTTCTGGCTTACCTTAATGGCTGAGTTTGTCATCGGTCTATTCATGCCCGCTCTCCATATCGGCATTAATACAATTATACTGAACAATACCGACGAAACGTTCGTAGGACGTGTCAACGGAATATTGACTCCTTTGTTCATGGGTTCAATGGTGATCACGATGAGCTTGGCTGGTCTGTTGAAAGAACAATTCTCCCTATTCACGATCTATCTGGCCTCTGCCGCTCTCTTTGTCATTGGCATACTGGTCATGCTCCCGATGTTCCGAATGCTTAAAACGGCTGAAACTGAATAAATAACCACTAACAAAGCCCATTAGCCAGCCATGCTGCGGTACAGCATCACAAAGATGAAAATGTTGTTTTTGTGTCTAAAATAAGCTGTTTGACATAAATGTTCAAACAGCTTATTTTTATTGACAAATAATCCTCAATCGCCATAGATTGATTCCCGATATTCACTACTAACGTATGAATTTATGAACAGGCTCGAGACGGACATGCACCTACTTGAAAACAGAAAACCGACGATGATTACTAACGATTGAACTCCGTTAGCCCTTGACCTTCACCAGCGGAATATGGTTGTTTCGTATTGGAACTTTCAATCCATACAATTAGTGGCACTATATAAATCCAGTTTGAAATTCCGACATGTTTAATCAACCTGCATCCTTGTCTATACTGCTCCTAAATGAGTAAATCAAAGGAGCGGAAGAAGAATGAGGAAAAAAGGATTACAAATTACAAACGATCATGGTTGGACGATCGAACGCCTTCAAGAACAGGAACGCAAAATGAAAAAGGCGAACATGGCAAAACGAATTGCAGTCATTCGTCTGATTATGCAAGGCTTCGGAAAATTAATCTGAATCTATATAGTACCGCTCTAGCTTGCCAATCTAGAAAAGCCGCACTGTCTAATTTAGATCGTGAACACCTAAATTAAATCAAATGTACCATTATTCCTATCATATTGGGCAAATTGTCTACATCGCAAAACAAATAAAATCAAAAGATTGGAAGACATTAACGATACCAAGAAAAAAGCCATGAATTTTGACTTCCACGATCCGAGTGATGAAAAACTGTCCCTTTCACACATGATTCGTGCCTCCGTCTTTTAGGATGCACGAATCTTCGCTCCTATGATGTTTCAACGTGCCTTTCACACGCGGTACATGTCATATTCACTTAAACGATATTTACGTGTTAACACTGAAACACCTTCTATAATATTTCTCCTTATCATCCCCAGATAAAGTAAAAACCCTGCACGATAGTACAGGGTCAATGATTGTCAGGGCTAAATGGGGCCGCTTGCCTTTTTGTTCAATATATCAAATTGATAAATTCTTCTTTCTCAATATTTCCGAAATAATGCTTGATATCGACATCTTGCAACGCTTTTTCAATTTCAGATTTCTCATATCGTTTTCCGATAAGTTTCTCTTCGATTTCCGATACGTCTCCGGCGCCAAAAAAGTCGCCGTAAATTTTGCAATTTTCAATGATTCCCTTTTGAACTTCGAGTCTCACATCTATTTGGCCGGCCGGGAACCGGTGTGAATGCTGAAGATTAAATTTAGGCGATTTTCCGTAATTCCATTCCCAATTTTGATAGCGTTCTCTAGAGAGCTTGTGAATGTTAGCCCAATCCTCTTCTGTCAAGACATATTCAGGAATGTCCTTGTCTTTTCCAAAAATACTCTCTAACAGGACGGAACGGAACTCTTCTATTGTCATTTTTTCTTTTAGAAATTCAGAAATATTTGCCACCCGGCTGCGGATGGACTTAATTCCTTTTGATTCAATCTTATCTTTTTTTACATTAAGCGCTGAAACGATATTCTCTATTTTCGAGTCAAACAGCAGTGTACCATGGCTGAACATTCTTCCCCTTGTTGAAAACTGGGCATTCCCGGAAATTTTTCTTCCTTCCACAATAATATCGTTACGACCGCTTAATTCTGCATTAACACCAAGTTTTTTTAATGCTTTGATAATAGGTTCCGTAAATTTCCGGAAGTTAAGAAAACTGTCGCCATCATCTTTCGTAATAAAACTAAAGTTTAAATTTCCTAAATCATGATAAACGGCTCCGCCGCCTGACAGCCTTCTGACAACATGGATCCCGTTTTTCTCTACATACTCTGTATTAATTTCTTCAATAGTATTCTGGTTTTTTCCGATAATGATGGAAGGCTCATTTATATAAAACAATAAATACGTTTCATTAATATCAAGGTTTTTTAAGGCATACTCTTCGATTGCCAAATTAATTCTCGGATCTGTAATCCCCTTATTATCAATAAACAACATTTCCTATGCACCTCGACTTTATAATTATGTCAAAAAATAGAGATTTTTTTCTACCTCGCTCCGCTTGCTGGCCATGTTAGGAAAACAGATGACTCGTATGCCTTTTCATGTATCACTGGAGATGGCCATTACTAAAATGAACTCGTTGGTAATGATAAAAACACTTGATATGCTCAAAATCACTGTCTTTGGCCTTTTCCTCCTATTTTTCAAGAAAAACAAGCTCTTTCTTGATAATTACTGTCAACTACCCAACGGCTAAAGCCGTGGGCTTGCAACTAGCCTAATTGGCTGCCGCGTTCGGCTGGTTGACAGCAGCCCTGCGGATGTTTTCCGCAGCCACGTTGTCGGCAGGGGCAGCGTACCCACAAGCTCGACAACAAAACTGATCCCTTGACGGTCTGTTTTCTTTGGCCACATGTCCGCAAACCGGACAGGTGCGGGAAGTATTTTTTGGATGAACCAATACCACCGGCACGCCAGCGATCGCCGCTTTATACTCAATAAACTTTCTCAACTGATAAAAAGACCAAGAAGAGTGTTGACGACGCTGTTGCTTTTTAACCGTTTTCTCGGTGCGTTGGCGGATGCCCTTTAAATCTTCAAGGGCAATGCCGCATCCGAGTGCCTTTGCCTTTTCAACAATCTTCTTGCTAATGCAGTGGTTCACATCACGGGCAAATAGTTTTTCCTTCTTGGAACGCTTCTTAAGCAGGCGTTTCGCTGACTTGGTGCCTTTCTTTTGGAGTTTGGCGCGAAGTTTCGCATGGCGGCGGCGCAGCCCGTTGACCTTCGAGCCGGAAAATACCTCACCGGTGCTATCGACGGCGATATTAATGATGCCAAGGTCCACACCGATAAATCCGTTTTCGGAATTGGGCTGGCCTTCGGGAACGTCCACCACGAGCAGTAAATAAAAAATACCGTTTTGAAGGACTAAATCGGCTTGACCCCGAACACGGTTGCCGCACAGCAAACCTTGATGGTAGCGGCTAATGACCATAGGGATTTCCATTCTTCCTTGCAAGGTAAGGATGGAAGCATACTCTAACCCTTTAAAGGACAGGATTCTTTCATCATACACGATGGCACCGGTTTCTTTAAAGTTATGCAAGGTTTTTTTATCCAAACGATAGCTTTCCGACACTTTGCCGATGGCACGAACGGTCATTTGGGCAGAGAGGCCAAATTTTTCCCTGACGTCATAGTAGCAAAGCCGCTGGATTTTCGTTTTGGAAAAGGTTCTGGAGCGAAAAGCAATCTCGCTAATATAGTTGCATGCTTGGTTAAACCGTTTCATTGTTTCCAGCAGCGCATGAAACTGTTCAAGAGTTGGCATTAATTTAATCTTGAGAGTGCAGAGCATTCTTGATTCACCTACCTTTCTAAATCCAGTGTACTTATATTGAACGAAAAATTCAATATATACTGAAAATATAAACCCCGCCTTCCTCCCACAGCTAAAGCAGTGGGCTTCCAGCGGATGTTCTCGTGAAACGACCCCATGCAGGCATAATCGTAACAGCATCCTTAGTTTTATGATAACGTTTCTATATTTGACGTGTCCACTTTTTAGACCAACATTAAAAAACAATGACAATCGCAGCAGTTCTTTTGACCATACTAGCTGACCACGTTCTTCGCGAAGCTGAACACTTTTTATTCATGATTCGTGTTCTTGAAGAACGGTTAAAACAAAAACAGTATAATGATACTTGGTGAATTTTTTATGACATCCAAAAACGTCTTTTCGACAGTTAAGAATCCCCTTCGCCCACTACATTTTATACATACATGAATCTATACCCATTGTTAGTCGTCATCTTTTCTTCATATTTTCGCCACACTTCCGATTTGAAGTGTGATATAAATCACTTATGCTGGAAAATATTTCTTATATTTTTTAAAATGCCGACTATATTTAGGGAGGGGAAGTAATGTTTTGCCATCAGTGTGAACAAACGCCAATGGGAGGCTGCACCGTCGCTGGGGTATGTGGAAAAGATGAAACGATTGCGAGTTTACAAGACATTATCGTATTTGCTTTAAAAGGAATTGCAGAATTCCCAGGTGCTATTTTAGCGACGACAAACTGTGTCATGCCTATTAAAGGAACATACGCCGATCGAATGTTCTCGTATGATGTCGCAGGATTGGAAAATGTCCGAAAAATTGAAAATGATGATTTTACTCCATTGATCGAAAAAGCGTTAGAACTTCCTGAAGCGAATATTGAATCCGATGAAACGTTGCTGACTGGATTCCATCATGAGACGGTCATCGGCATCGCTCCAGAAATTATTCAGGCGGTAAAAGATGGTAAAATCCAACGGTTTTTTGTGATTGCTGGGTGTGATGCGCCTGGAAAAGGCGGTGAATATTACCGTTTATTTGTTGGTGTGTCCGCTTTTTAGACTAACATCAAATTTATGTCTTAATCAGAACCTTCTTCAGTGAAGGCAATAAAAAACTCCCACCCCTTAAATGAAGGTGGGAGAGGTCCATTTAGTTAACCGAGCTCAATTGAACTGCTTTTTTTACTGGTTTTTTCCAATATTGTTCACTTCCAGGTAAGTCATCAAACCAAGTGGCATCTTTTGGACAATCCAAAATCATAAACTTTCCATATTGTTCATCATCTCTTGACTGATGATATTTTAGATATGCTTTGCCATTTTCGATTGCCAATATTTCAATTTTTCCTGAGGAATGGCTCATAACGAGGCGAACGCGTTTGCCTAATCCCGATGTTCTTGCTTTTGCTTGTTCAACTATTTTGTATACTTCTTCCAGCGTTAATACAAAATCGCTGTTACCCGCTACCGGTCTATTAACAAAGAAGTAATACGGTGTTACTCCCGCCCATGACAGTTTATCTAGCAATTCTGCCAACACTTCAGGATCATCATTTATTCCTTTTAAAATAGGAGTTTGATTCACAACGATAACTCCAGCATCGTGAAGAGCTTGGAACGCTTTACGAGCTTCTTCTGTTATTTCACGTGGATGGTTTACATGTGCCATGACATAAATGCGTTTTTCTGGTGTGGAATATTGCCGGAACAGATCAAGCAGTTCTTGATCTTCATAAATTCTCATAGGGTTAAAGACAGGCAATTTTGAACCAAAACGGATGATTTTCACATGGTCAATCGCTCGCAATCTTTCTACAATATATCTAATTTTTTTGGTTGCCAAAATAAGAGAGTCTCCGCCAGTCAATAAAACGTTATTTATTTCAGGAGTTTGTGCAATATATTCTATACCAGGCGTTACATCTGACATAGCTTCTTTTACATCGTTACGGAACAAACGCTTCCGGAAACAGAATCGGCAATATGCTCCACAAACTTCTGAAACGATGAGTAATGCAGTCGTTTTATACTTGTGCTGGCATCCTGGCACCACATAGTTGGCCGCCTCATCTGAAGCATCCCAACTGCCATATTCATTTAATTCCCCTTCGTTCGGTATCACCAATTTTCGGATAGGATCGTTCGGATCATCCCAATTAATCAGATTAAGATAATAATCATTCACTCTAAATACAAATTTGTTAGTGATTTCTTTTAACTTTTCTCTCTCTTCCTTAGGGATTTGTGTGATTTTTTCGATATTTGTAATATACTTCGGTTGTGCCATCATATCACCCTCCCATAAAAACGTTTTTATAATAAAGCTAACAAAAGTATAAAAGAGATGCAGTTTAATAGTCAAATAATCGCAAAATCTCTCATATTTTAGTTTGTTTATTATTTGACTAACGCCGCGGGATGCGCATTCATTTTCGCAAGGAGTTTTCAAAAAGAAATATTTCAACAACGTATTTTTGCGTGTATAGATGCAATATTGAGTATCGACTACCCCTTTTTTATTTTTAACAATTATTTAACATGAAAAGTATTGTTTATATAAAAACATAATTATATATTTACTTTCCAATATATTGATTCGGTAGGAATTTGTGAACAAACCGATCAGTGCATAATCACTTTCAGAGTTAAATGGCAGCTGAATTTACTCAAAGAACTTGATATGGAGGTGATAATAAATGGAACTTATTCAAACGATGGCAGAGCATTTTAAGTTATTAGGCGATAAATCACGTCTTACCATTCTTGCCTTATTAAGAGAATTCAACAAGGATTTTAATAAAACCGGATGTTCTCTTGAAATCCCCGTTCCCTATTAACTGAGCTTTTACATTAGAATTGGCCATTTTTCCGTATTTGACTTTGTTAGGTTATATGATTATAAGTCAATATTTTGGACACGAAAAGTTAACATCATGAATTTATTTTGACTTAAAAATAGAGGCATTGCGAAAACCGCAATGCCTCTTTTAATGAATTACTTGAAACTAACAGTTGCCATCAGTTCCATCGTCGTGATAAGCAACAAGCTTTTTACTTCCACCGCACTGTGGACATGCAAACTTTACAGAAAGCTCCCATACAATGAAGCCGACGATGATCTCCATCATAATAAGCGGGAAAACTTATAGCGGAATCACCATGTACCATAATTATTTTTCCGTTAGTGAATGGCTATATGTACTCCCTAGCTCATACGCTCGATTGAAAAGACTTTCGTAATGTTTGTTGAATTCCTCTTCGTTTTCGATATCTTCCGCTAACGTATTATACAAAAATGCCACTTCCGACTGAGGAATACCTGTATAACCGGCTAAACCAACATTCAAATAATGGGAAATCATCGTATCGAAATTTCTTTTTTTAAGACTTTCCTCTGTCTCTCCGACAAGCGGAATCCACAATACCTTTTTGTGTGGGAGACGCGCTCCTCCATAAGCAAAACCATAGTTCCATACCCGGTCTATAAAACTTTATTCCCCTTTTGTACGTTTAAACCACGTATAAATTGTTTGTAAATCTTCTTTATCAAGGTCTATCACTTCCCCTTGAGCACCGCCAATTCCCGACATGACCGTTGCCGAAATGGTTCCTAGACCTTTCCTTTGCTGAAACCAATTATAAGAAAATTCCATGGATTGAATCCGATTGTTTAACATATATACGGTTCTGACATTCAAAAAGCGGCTTCTTAGCGCAAGCTGATAATTTGAAATCGACCAACCGGCAAACCGATAACTGAGATAGCCAAAATAAGAAGCCATTGGCAGTAATAGCAAAAGCAATAATCCCCACGGACGCAGCCAATAAGCTACTATGCAAACCGGTAAAAGCAAAAAGTATAAAGGACGGACCATGTAGCGGATGCGCGCCCGCTTTGGCGGTGCAATGAATTCATGATTTAAGCTATAATCCGGAAGACAAGATAGAATAACGGAAGCGATCCGCTCTTTTTCGATTAAAGGACAAAGGACAATACTCTCGGGATCGCCTTCATTGAAAGCTCCTCCTGCATGAATGATATAAACGGAAGCATACCCAAACCACCGTCGGATAATGTTTTCTTTTACCACAATGCCTTGCACCCGCTCTATCGGGATCACAATCTTTTTCCTTTCAAGAAGCCCTCTTGAGATAATGATGTTCTCCCCTGCTTTTTCCACCGTAAAAAATGCGTATCTCATCATATTTTGAATGATGGAGAGAATATAGGCAGCAATCAAAATCAATATGATGGTCACTACGGTATAAAACACGCCATGCGCAATAAATTTTTGCGCATCTTTATATAACTTCTCATAAGGAATGATGTCGTCAAATTGCAAGACAAAAATGACGATGGCGGAAATAACGCCAAATGCTCCTCCGCTAGTCACGGCTACTTGGAAAATTTCCCAAAAACTCATCGAAAAGATAATGTTTTTCGTTTCTTGTTCCAACTCTTGATCATTTTGTGCAAAAGACGTTGTGCTTTCATCTTGCGGCAGAATGTTCTCGATTGCTCCTGCTTTTTCTTTTGATTTTTGAATCAAGCATTGAAGCTGTTTCGCTTCTTCCCTTGTCACGGCTGTTAACACAGCCTCCGCTTCTCCCAACTGATTGCCAGCTGTTTCTACATTTACTTTTACAACACCAAACATTCTTTGCAGAAAGCCTTGTGATATGGAGATGCCTTGAATGCGTTCAAAAGGAATGTATCGTTTTTTTCTTACAAAAACACCATATTCGATTCGCAATTCCCCTTCTTCCAAACGATAGGTAAAACGAATCCATGAAACAATTCCAATGACAATCGTATAAATGATAATAGCAAACGGCACGGCGATATCCCACATGGAAGAAATCGTTTTATTCCCGACAATGATAACAAGAATAATCGGTAAAATCGCGTCTTTCAATTGTTTTAAGATATTGGCTACAACGGAAATGGGGTGCAGTCGTTTTTTCTTAGACATCTTCATCCGCCACCCTCGCCAATCTGGAAATAGAATAACGCAGCTCTTCCGCTTCCTCCTCATCAAGTGCCGGAATTTCATGCACCGTTGCGGCAGTGGAAATGGTGACGGATGCCAGTCTGTATTTTTTTAATAATGGCCCTTGACTTGAATCAACATGCTGGACCCGAATCATTGGAATCAATGTACGTTTCACGACAAACAGTCCTTTTTGAATCTCGATTTCCTGTTCACGCACTTCATAACGCCATCTCCGCCAACGCAATGCGGGAATAAAGAAGATAAAAAAATAGCCTTCTCCAATCAATATAATAATCAGCATCGGAATAATCCATTTCGGTCCGTCAAAAACGATAATAAGGACAATGATAGCCGCAAAGACGATAAAAGAAACGGCCAATCCGATCATGCCGTATATCCGCCATACCGATAGCGCTCGTTCGGAGATTCTTTTTCTAGGCTCTCCATTCATGATTTCTCTATCCCCCTTAAACAAAGACAATCCATCGATGTAATGGTTATACGTATTTAGTATACAAGAAGTTTCCATCTTTAACTATCTGTTACTGTAGAATAACAAACTTTTGGAAAAGCAGGAAAATGAGCATGTTTCAAGAAAAATTATAGGATCGAAGCCATTGGAGAACGTGAATGATAAACCACTACGCTTATATTGTTCGTTCGCTGCGAAACCATCGCCCTTGCCAAGGCATTTGGTTTATACTGCAGCTCCTTCATCACTTTTAATACTTTTTTCACGCGTCTCTGGACTTGCAACCCCTTTTCCCGAAATGATGCGCGAAACCGTCGACTTCGAAACACCAGCCCTCAACGCGATGTCTTTAATGGTGTAGCCCACTAAAGTTAGCCTCTATACCGTTTGGTCCGGTTCGTTTTCAAAGCCTCATTCCAAGATGGATATTATACATGCATTCATTTGTCAAATCATTTGCAACTTCGTCATGAAAAAAGGCACGAATCAAATCCGTGCCTTCCGCCGTAACGAATCTATTTTTTTTAAAACAGCGTCCATATCCGCGCTGGCTGTTTCTGTTTCCCATCGATGGCGTCATCGGATATAAACAAAAAAGCCAGGCGGTCATTTTGCCTATGCCGCATGGTTTAATGAAACAATCCGCTTTTTTTCGCTTTCGCATGCAGCGAATGCATGTATTTGTTCAACGGTTCTTTCAGAAGCGTACCTAATAAGAGAGCCAGGACGGCAAACATCATGAGACGAACCGCATCGTTTTTCACTTTTCCCCACACAATGCCGCCGACTGCTTCGCGCATCAAATCAATCGCATACGTAAACGGCAAAAACGGGTTGATGTTTTGGAAAAATTCCGGAATAAGCTGAACCGGATACGTCCCCCCTGCTCCGGCGATTTGGAAAACGAGCAGGACGATGGCCAGCGCCTTGCCGACGTCGCTGAATACTGATACGAGCGTAAAGACAATGACAATAAACACAAAGCTGCATAACAGCCCAAAGAGGATGAACCAGCCGGAGTCATGAATATAAATATTCTTTAAAAGAAATACATCTCCTAACGTGACAATAAGCGCCTGAATACTGCTGCATGTCCAAAACGTCAGCAGCCGGCCAAAATAAATTTCTCTGCTGGTATACCCTTCTGCCTCATAAGGTTCGGTAGAAAGCAACGACACTAACAGCAGACAGCCCACCCATATGGACAAGACGGTATAAAACGGGTTCATCCCCGATCCATAGTTCGGAAGCGAAAACAATCTATGCGTCTTTAAGTCGACGGGATGGGCCAAAAATTCACCTTTTGCTCTTGGATCATTTTTTAATAAACGAATGATGTCGTAGATGTTTGTCTCTTTTTTCAATTTTACAAGAAAGGAAGCGATATCGTTGACTTTCCGCGCAAGAAACGGATACTGATCGCTTGCCGTCTGCAACATTTCTTCCCCCTGCTTGAGACCGCTGCCGGCGTGCTGAAGAAACCGCTCTAATTCCAGAATGGTGTTGGCGATGTCCGCGAGTATGCGGCGGGCGTCTTGAAGCGTCTGCTTCGTTTCGTTCATTTTTTCTTTCATGAGTGGTGCGATATGTTGCTCGTATTCATTCATCACCCGATCGACTTGCTTTACCGCAGCTGCCGCCCGCTCATTTAGGTCGGTGAGAAGATGGTTGCCTAGCTGCGCCCCGTTTTCACTTTGCTCGTACGCTAACTTGGCAAGGCGTTGTGCTTCTCTTAAATTGGATTTTATGCCTGTCAGACGGCCGGACAATTGTTCCATATTGGCGGAAGCCGTGCGAGAGAAAGCTCGCTTTTCGATCATGTTATTGAATATGCGAAGCTGTGTTTGCGCTTCATCTGCCATTTGTTCCCCAGCTGCGGCCATGCTCTGGACGTCGGAAAGCCATTGCCGCTGCTGGGCAAGGGAAAGGTTTTCTTGCAGCTTGTTAGTTACGGCATAGATGGACATGGCGATTTGCTGCAGCGTACGCAAATTTTCCGTGATTTGCGGCGTCAATGTCTTTGCTTTTGCTTCCGCTTTCGTGAAAAACTGATTCATTTCATCAAGAAACGCAATGCCGCTGTTGACGATCCGTTTCGCTTCGGGAAGCGTTTTTTCCGCTTTATTGACGAGCCGTTCCGCCTCTTTCGCGTCGGACATCGATTGGTTTAACAGCCGCTTGATTTCCGGCAGCTTCGTCTGCAGCTGAAAAATCAGGGTCTCAAAATGGCGAATATCTGGCAGCTGTTGTTCTAATGCCACCCCCGCTTCATGAAAGATAGAAAACAAAACGCTGTTGACAACAGCGACAAATTGATCGCTTACTTGCTCGGTGATGGTGCTTGCTCCTTTGGATGTGATTCTCGGCGCAATCGCGTTCTTTTTGTCATTTTCATAGTAATGAATGACGGCCTGCTCCGGCCTATCTTGCACAATGGTAGCCAATTTTTCTGAAAAATCGCTTGGAATGACGATCGTCGCAAAATAATCGCCATAGCGGACGTTTTTCATTCCTTCTTGTTTGCCAACAAATTTCCAGCCTAAGTCATGATTGTTTCGTAGCGCCCTAACAATTTCTTTTCCGGCGTTAAACGCATGTCCTTGAATTTTTGCCCCTTTGTCTTCATTGACAATTCCTACTTTAATGTTTCTCGTGTTGGCATACGGATCAATAGAAGCTTCGATATTCACCCACGCATAAAGCGATGGCAGAAGAAGCAATCCGCCTACCAATACCGCCGCTACCCAGTTTGTTGCTATTTGCTTCATATCGTGAACATAAAGATTCCATATCTTTTTCACGAACCTCAACTTCCCTTTAGTGTGATTAAACTGCTTTTGTTAGTATAAACCAATGAAAAAAAAACTAAACATAAGCGGCGGATTGGAAACGAGCACAGTATGTTTACAAAAAACTGCTGGCTAACCAGCAGATGATGTATAAAATTTTGTGTAAAGCATTTTGCTAGACCAAAAGAAAAAAGGTAGGGTATTCTCTGATTTGGACCACAACACATTCCAGAGAAAGGAGTACCCTACCTATGTCTAAAAGAAGTATACCGAATGTCGACTGGGCAAATCAACTGGAAAGTGTCATTCGTCAGTTTGTAAAGGAAAAATTAGAACTGATCATGCGGGAAGAAATCAAGAATTTCCTCGAAATAGAACAGGCCGGAACATCAAATATGAGAAATGGCTACTATCAACGAAATCTGGATACGCAATATGGCCGGATTGAAGGTCTTTTGGTCCCTAGAGACCGAAACGGAGAATTTCAAACCCAATTGTTCGCTCCTTACCAACGCCACACCGGCTGGCTGGAGGAAGCCATCATCAGGATGTATCAAAGTGGCATGAATACGCGTGAAATTGGCAAGTTTATTGAACGAATTTTAGGCAATGCCTATTCTCCCGCAACAATCAGTCGTATTACCGATGTCGTGAAGGAAGACATCGAGAAATAGCACACTCGTCCACTGCACAAGCGTTATTCCGTCTTATATTTGGATGGTTTATACGTAAAACTTCGTCGCGAAACCGTGGAGAAAGAAGTCATTTATGTGGTGTTAGGGGTGAACGAAGAAGGATATCGCGAAATTCTTGATTTCTTTGTGGGAGGACAAGAAAGTGCCTATGTATGGCAGGAAATTCTTCAAAACCTCTACCAAAGAGGCGTCAAGGAAGTGCTTCTGGGCGTATTCGATGGACTACCGGGTCTAGAGGAAGCCTTTAAGGCGGTGTATCCGAAAGCCGATGTACAGCGTTGTGTCGTTCACAAAGTCCGTAACACGCTCAGTCGTGTTCGGAAAAAAGACCAATTCGAAATGGCGGAGGATCTGAAACTCATTTATCGTTCTCCGAATAAAGAAATCGCATTGGAGATGTTTCAACAGTTTCAATCCAAATGGTCTCGCGAGTACCCAAGGGAAGTCCAATCTTGGGCCAATGAGTTGGATGTCCTCCTTACATTTATGGATGATCCAAGCAGTATTCGAAGTGTGATTTACACGACCAATGCCTCGAACGAACGATCAAGGAGATTCGGAAACGCCTAAAACCGATGAACAGTTTGAATAGTTTAGAAGCCGCTGAAAAAATCGTGTATTTGACCATTCAAGATTTTAATGAGAAATGGGCAGGGCGAAAGTTGCGAGGATTTGCCGAAGCGCATGAAGCCCTCGAGCGAAAGTTGCGAGGATTTGCCGAAGCGCATGAAGCCCTCGAGCGAAAGTTGCGAGGATTTGCCGAAGCGCATGAAGCCCTCGAGCGAATGTTTGAAGAACGTTATCATTAACCAAATATTGTAAATAAACAAAATAAGGGGATTCTCCCTTTCCACACAAGAGACTGAATATTCAGTCTCTTGTGTGGAGGAAATATCCCCATTCTAAATCCATTTCAGAGATACCCTATCTATCTTACATTACACAAAATTCTTGACGATACCTGAAAGCTGGGAGGTAAGCGGAAGAAGTAGATAATGACGAGGCTTGGCATGTTGGATGGAATAATGAAGAATAATCTTCTTGTTCAACTAACGGAGCAGTATAATTCAACAACTAAATAATCAGCATTCACAGAAAATTATATTAAAGCCCAATCAAATTGACAAAAAGCCCCGTATTATAAACTGAGGGCAAATAAATGGAGGTGTAATTCAATGAGTGATGGAAGATATGCAGGTGCTGGATTTGCATTTTTCGTCGTTCTGTTCATCTTATTAATCATTGTTGGCTGTAGTTGTATGACCGGGGCTTTGGTGGCTACGGGAGAGGATATGGCTTTGGTGGTTATGGATTAGGATTTGGATTCTAGTACTACCCCCTTCTTATAAGGATTTGAGAATTGCTAAAGTGCTTACTTCCCATTTGGTTGAACAAGATGCACAAAAAATAGCATTAAAAACGGCACCCATTTTGGATGCCGTTTTTATTTCTCATAAACTTTTACAAAAATACTTCCAAATAACTTGTTTCCAATATAAGCATCTAACTTCCACATTCCACTCTTTGGCAGTGACATATTTGATGGAACGTGATGATCTGCTCCGTTATTAGGACCACCCAAACTAAGACCTTCTAATACAGTTATTGGTTCCCCGCCGGTTTCATGAGTGGCAATAACTTTCAGTCCCCCATTAAACTCTTTTTCATTTCCCCAAAAATGCCACATATATTTCTGTACCTTATTTGGATAAAACCTTGTAACTTCCGAATCATCATAAATAAACCCTAATCGTCCTTCTTCCCCAATCATAGTATAACCATTTGACTCAAACAAAGGACTTTCTTTCCAATCTTGTGTTTTCACATTTGGTAAATTTTCAGATGTAACTTCTTCTTTCTTGTTAGCAGCATCACTACATCCAACAGTAGTTAAAGAAATAATAATTGCAATAGTTAAAATAAAAAATTTCTTGAACATAAAATACTTACACCTCCCTAACATTAGACGATTTTAAACGGAATTAGTTTCATAATATTCTGATATTTATAGCACGGAATCACTTCCTCGATATTTCTATACCCCATAAATAAAAACGCTTTGCCAATAAATTTATATAAAACATGATTCGGTGTTATCGATGATTTCCCCTCCTTCAATCGTTTCCATTTCATATACCAATATACGCTTCCTTGCGCCAAAATTATTTCGAGTAGAAGAAAAGAGGCCCAAAATGAATAAAGGGAATACAATCGTAAATAAGTAAAAATTTTATTCATCGCAAAACTAATAAAGAAAAACAATATAACGGATGATAGTTCTCCTGTATACAGATAAGAGAATCTCTTTACTAATTTTTGTTTCAACTCGATCACCTTACTATGTTGAGAAGGAGTTTTTGTTTCACAGATTTCTTCATAAAGAACTTTTCATCGCGCACGAACCCTTTTCGCATTGACACATATCTATTGAATAATCTAAACGTTTTAGCGAGATAGATCATGAATAAACTGAATATTATTAATATTTTTTGCAAATATTTAATCCTTGAATCAGTATGACCATGCTTCCTATACGCTTCCCATCATCCGTTTTCTCCTTTGGAATGATAAAGCTCTCTACTGCTTTATAAATGGTCTAAATCCATAATGATATCGTTAGAACTTTGAAACGATCCATTTGACATTCTTGCTTTGCAAGTGGAATAAAACGATGACGGCAATAATTGCCACAATGATAATCCTAAGGATGGTTGTCTGTAGTACGAGATGTTGCAAATCGGGTGACACGTGATTGCCGAAAGAAGGCAAGATTTTGATCGTTTCTCTTTTTTGAATTTTCGGGAATTGTACAGGGACAAAAGCAGAAATAAAGCATAAATAATACAGTGACGACTAGTTTTGGGAGTGAAAAATAATGAAAAGGATGAACCATGAGAGAATGAAGCGAATACATGCTAAATTTAAGCGTGATTTTCAAACTTGTCATGTCGATAAAACGAATGATAAGCCTCAAATTGATTCTGCTTTTGAACCTGTGCATACTTCTGAATCCGGCTTTGTGGATAAAATGAATCATATACCTGCTAGAGAGAAGTTCGATGAAACCAATCGTACTGATGATATGAATCAATACGGAACAATACGTTCTATGACTATAAAAAGCCCATTCTCTACTTTTGTAGAAATTGACGATTTTCTTCACCCTCCTATCTTTGGAGGTAAAGCACAACATACAGCTGAATTTCTTGACCTAAACAATAGACAAACTCCTCAATTAGACACGAAACTATTTCATACGACGACTTATTATCTTGAACAGCCTTATTGTCATTTGATCTGCTCTAAAATTCATGAAATTATATTCTTCACTGACACTGTTCACACCTATAGCGCGAAGAACAAAAAAAACCTTTATAAATCGGTTGTGTTTCCCGTCCATGAGAAAAAAACAAATAATCAATCTTGTACTCATCATGATTTCATACAAATTAGAGTTCCGGTTGTAGTCGGGGAATACGAAATTGAAATATGTTTAGAAGAAGATGTGATGTTTGAAGAAGAGATTATGAAAGTAAACGAAATCTCTAAAGAAGTCGTACTGACAAATTGCAAATTCGTACCTACCCAATTTTCTTCATCATTCGGTAATGGAACATGTGCAGCATTAAAAGGAAATTTATTGATAGAAGGATATATACACCAAAATATTGAGTATACTGCAGTTTACAATAGAAATGCGGGTGCCATACAAAAAGAGCCAGCAGCTTCACGCCGATTACGCCAAAAAATCGTGTTGGATTTAATCATTCATTTACTACAAGTACAACAAGTTCGAGTCAGTTATGATGGTAAAGGCATCTAGAAAATCATCGAACGCATTGACCATTCGTGAAAATCCCTTCCTTTGATTAAAAATGAGCAAAATGATCATTGTATAAACCTATACTTTAAAATGAATGCTGAATATTGTATTAACGTAGAGCTTGAGAAAAGCTCAAAAAATAGTAAGGAGTGGATTTTTGATGAGCAACTCGCAATTTTGCAATAAGAATAAACAACCGATTTCCCAGCTTGTCCAGTAGAAGCAAATACACAATCCCATTTTTCCGATGAAGCTACCCCGGTAGTCGCTACACCAGGTCTTACGCCAATTCTTAAAGTTCCAGTTGTACTAGCGGAAAGAACCATTCAAGTTGTTTTAGAGGCAGATATTCCGCTTGATCCGGCTGCAACTGAAATTAAGAGAGTGACAAAGAATGTATTTTTAGAACAAGTGAAATTGGTGCCTGTTAGATTTGCGCGTATTGACGACACGGACTTCTTTAGAGTTACAAGAGCCAAATTATTTGTGTCAGGTTTCATTCGCAAAGATATTGAATATGCTTCCAATGCATGTAATGGAGCACTCCTAGATAGAATTGCCGATCTTCCGTTTTCTGGTTTTGCAGAACTTCTAGAAGGCGATTTCCTCACTTTCCCAATTATCGGTATTTCAGAAAACAGCAAAGCTTTATTCCTTAACGAGAAAAACGACTTAACTCCTCGCTTAGATAAATATTTCTTCCAAAATCTCGTCAAATATAATGAACAACCATACGGCGAGTTAATAGGCGCGAATTTCTACGAACTTGATTTTTCGCCAACTCATGTAAGCCCTGAGGGAGAGTTTAGCTCATTGCGCGAAAAAATCGTCATGGATCTTACTGTAAAAGTATTACAAGTCCAACAAATGCAAGTTGCGGCTACAGGAATAACTCCTGCTTTCCCTGAAGGTACTGTTGGTTACTAAAAAGTCTTTCATTCGGTCTGCCCATTTTTTAAAATAACGTCAGGGCTAAAAAGATGGTTAAATACATCTTTTTTCATATAATAAAAGAGCTGAATTCGTTACAGTTCAGCTCTTTTATTCTTTATAAAATAGTATAGGAACCAGACTGCATGATTTTGTCCATCTGCTGCTACACGGCGGAAATTTCTTTTATATATGGATTATTCAACTCTTCAGCAATATCTGGGTAAAAATCAACAGTTTTTCGTTCATCTTCTAGGTCATATTCTAACCCTTCAACATAGGTATTAGGACATAACTTTGACATCAAGCTGCATACCTGTCAGACTTACATATATTTTTTGTAAATCGTTGATAATGTTTTATTTCATCGTCACGAATTTCAAGAATTTGAACCCTTTCCTTATCCGTAGGAGCCATTTTTGCTAATTCTGCGTTTTTTCATCCAGCCATTTCCGTCGCTTGACATATTCCTCGTGAAAATATCCTAAATGAATTTCATATATCCCATTTTTGTCTTTCCATCCATCGATGACATTAACTCGTACAGTGCAAGTAAAAGCAGTTGTGAATTTCCGGTTGCAGGAAACGAGTCTTTTTATCAACAATCCCTCGATTTCATTATAATGGAAGAAAAAGGTGAATTATGAACACGCCCGCAAAAATCATCGCCGTCGTTAAATGAAATTTTCGACGAAAACCGGAAGCCTTTTTATGGCGGAGCACTCCTGCGAACAAAGTAAGTGCTAACATGAAAATCGCAAAATATCCCGTTATCATTTTTGGATGAAAAAATCCGATTATTTCTCCCAACTGAAAAAGCATAATCCCTGCATGGAGCGCGATAAGGCTTGTTCCTGCTAAAGCAATGGGAATATGTGCCCTCATCATTTTTCGCGACAGTTTGCTTAAGGCAACTTTCACGTTACGCACTTTCGATTTTCTAATGACAAGAAATATAAAGTACATGTTAACGTTAATGAGAAACAATAATATAGCTAGCTGGGCGAGCAGTTTTCCTAATAAAATGACAGTGGAATCATACGAATGAGCGCCCCATATATACAGTACAGAACCAATGATGAATAACACATTAATGATTATCCAAACATAATACGGCATACGAACCTCCAACGATTTCAGGATAAATAGGAAATAACAAACAACAAGTCGTCTCCCTATACATTTTGTCACACTTTTCTTTTATAATAAAATGATTAAAATGGTATTATCCTCATTTATCACGAAAAATAAAACAATCATTGCATTTCCTTCTTTTCTTGCTAAAATAATAAATGTTGCTTTTCTTGCCACACCATGTATACCGATGGTGCTTTTTTGTATATACCTTAACGATGTAAGGGGAGAAGCATATGAACATTAGAACGATCGTCGTCAACGGCATTTTAGCAGCTGTGTACATCGCGGTAACGATGCTGATTCAGCCGTTTGGATTTACTAATGTGCAGTTTCGCATGTCGGAAATGCTGAATCATCTCATCGTGTTTAATAAAAAGTATTTCTTTGGCATTGTGTTAGGCGTCTTTTTTGCCAATCTGTTTTTTTCGCCGATGGTGGCGTACGATCTCATTTTCGGGGTCGGGCAGTCGGTTATCGCCCTTCTGATCACGATTTTTTCGATGCGGTATGTGAAAAATGTATGGGCGCGGATGGCCGTCAATACGCTGGTATTTACGTTTACGATGTTTTTGATTGCGTGGGAGTTAAAGCTGGCGTTTGACCTGCCATTCCTTTTCACGTGGCTGACGACCGCCGCAGGCGAATTTGTCGTCATGGCGGTTGGCGCACCAATTATGTACGCGGTAAACCGGCGGGCCCATCTGGATAAATTAGTATAAATATAAAGCGGCAAGGGGTTACCTGCCGCTTTTTCTTACATTAGACGAATTTAGGCCGCTAGTTTCTCTACCACTGCTATCACAGTCGGTACGGTTCTTTCCTTACAACATCCCCTTCATTTTCTCAATAATCAGGAATGATGGGATGCGTTTATTAAAGATGTGATAAATGATCGTTTCATAGCCGCAAGAGTGGATTCACCAAATCTTTGAAGCAATTATTCCTAGCAATTTTCATCCGTGTCCCATCCTTCCAAAAAAGATGGTATGCCGTTTTCTAATAATCGTGCTGGAATAGCCATATCATGAAAAACGATCCAAATGGTTAAAAAATGAAGTATTTGGTCAATAAGAAATAAAAATGCTTGGCTTCCTGTTCCTTTCAACCTATCGTTCCATTTGATTTTGCCGTAGTCAATGAGATAATGACAAATAGAAATAAGCAAAATGACTTGTCCAAGCAATAGAAAAATAGAGAGATGAAATGAATAGTTGATATTCGTTCAAGATACTTAGTAAACGGCCCTTTTCCATCTGTCTGGACTTTTTGACATCCGCAGCAAAACAGATAGCTGGTGTTGGTTTCATAACATCCCTCTTTTTGTTGATGTATATGTATCAATATTACCATTGTTGTTAAAAAAACATCAACATATCTTTCTGAAACGAGTTCTCTATAATTAGCGATACATAAACTTTTTCGTCTTTGAAACAAGGCAAGAACAAGGATGACTAACGCTATCACTTCTATCGTTATAACGATTTTCCATTATCACCTCTTTTGTCTCTGAAAAGTTCAGATCCTCTTTGAATAATACTATTACCGAATTTTTGTTGCAGCCGCTCAATCGTATTCCATAACGATTCTTTTTTGGCCTCTTCTTCAAAGTGAAACAAGTCTAATTGTTTCACCGCCTCTTTTTTATCAAATACGTCTACGGCGGTAATTCCTAACAGTCTTACCGGATTGCCATTCCAATGGCGTTTTAATAAGTAGACGGCGCGCTGAAAAATTTCTTCCGCCTCCTGGAACGGATTTTCCCATGTTTTACTGCGGGTGATCGTTTGAAAATTGCTGTAGCGGATCATAATTTGAACCGTGGAAGAGACGACGCCTTTTTGTTTCATGCGATTGCTGACGGATTGCGCCAAATCGCGCAGCACTTCAAGAAGAATCCGTTCTTCTGTCACATTGCGGGGAAGCGTTGTGGAGCTTCCGATGGATTTCCACTTTTCTCCCGATTCTGGATCAACAGGACGGGGATCAATCCCATTAGCCCACTCTTTTAATCGAACCCCGGTGATGCCAAGTAAATTTTGCAATGTCACTTTTTCCGCCTTCGCCAATTCGCCAATCGTAAAAATGCCGATACTATTTAATTTTTTTGCCGTTTTGTCACCGATGCCGTGCATCTCCTGAACAGGGAGAGGCCAAAGTACTTTCGGCACATCGCGTTTGCGTAACACCGTGATGCCTAATGGTTTTTTCATGTTGCTTGCCATTTTGGCTAAAAACTTATTCGGTGCAATGCCAATGCTTACAGGAATATGTAGCGTCTGTAACAACTCTTTTTGAATTTGCTCCGCGATATCCAACGGTGAACCAAGCGAATAACAATCGGTGATATCCAAGTATCCTTCGTCTATCGAAGCGCGCTCTAAAACGGGTGTAAACGTTGCTAAAAATTGAAATACTTTCTCACTTATCTCGCGGTATAAATGAAAATCGGGTTTTAGAACAACAAGTTGCGGGCACCTTTTCTTCGCTTCCCATAATGGCATTGTCGTATAAATACCAAAACGCTGTTTCGCGATATAGTTCGCCGCTAACACAACTCCTTTTCGTTCTTTCGGATCTCCCGCTACAACAACCGCTTTTCCTTTTAATGAGGGGTCTCGAGCGATTTCGCAGCTGGCGAAAAACGAATTACAGTCGACATGGAAAATTACGCGACTTCGCTTTTGGTACGTTGCCTCCATGTTATTTTTCCCCTTTTTTAAACTGCTCCCACTTTCACTTTGTTTAGATAATCCCTTCTAACGAAGAGAAGTTGACCAAGCTCTATGTACCGTTTCAGCACTGAATGCGAGTTCCTTGTACGTTGGACTCAAATGCTGGCATATGCGAAAGCTTAGCTTTTCGATCAGCGTGAATGTATGATGGTGGAAAGTTTTACGTAACAGCCCCTTTCCTCCACCTCTTTCATTTTCACAGAGCAATCTGTATAAGATAATCTAATCATAGCACATATGTTCGTTATTTTCTACGATATAGCAATTCCTCTTCCCACTTCTATTGGTTTACACCCCGCCCCAATTAGAAGTGGGAGTTATCTCGTATGAAAAATCATTTCTTCCATTCATTTACTTTGTTGATTATTTTCTTTTTTTGTTTGATTGATTATTTAGAACATAGTTTAAATAAATTAATTTTATCCTATAAAACAGCCTCTTACAGTTTAAACATGAATGATAAGAGGCTTCCTTTGCCGCTCTAAATTCTGTTAAACCGCTATAATATTAAAGACTGCTTAAATGCTCATGAATTAATTTCCATTC
Source organism: Geobacillus sp. CX412 (assembly GCF_027942335.1). Lineage (NCBI taxonomy): Bacteria > Bacillati > Bacillota > Bacilli > Caryophanales > Anoxybacillaceae > Geobacillus > Geobacillus sp. CX412. The sequence continues at coordinate 1,553,905 of NZ_CP103461.1, read as the reverse complement.
TCCTTTTTCGTTCTTAATGAACACATTAGTGGCTCTACCACTACCCGTAACAAATTTTCCGTTGTGATAACCTTCATAATGATATGTATAAGTACAAGTTGCAGAATTTTGGTCAACGGCTAACCAATGTACATTGTTTGCAGTATAAACTTCTTCTTTAATGATATCCCAAGCATTTTCAAAATAATTTTGGATTTCTTGTATTTTTTCTCTCCTCAGTTGTACTTTCTTTCTTGTCTATATGTATGTCCTACATATAAAGAACTTGTCTTTTTCGCAAAAAATAAACGGCAGCCATTTATTGCTGCCGTCTTTCGTTATTTTATTTTAGCTGCTATTCTATTGCCGCTTCTTGTACAATAAGAGAAGGAGCCTTCACGCGTTTTGTGATTTCAACTAATTGGACGTGATGCCCTTCCATTTTTAATACCTTAAATTCATAATCGCCATAGGAAATAATGCCGCCTTGTTGAATATCAAATTTTTCTGTTAAAATCCAACCACCAATCGTATCAACATCCGTATCATCGATATCCGTTCCAAGTAAGTCATTTACATCTTCAATCAATACTTTTCCATCAACAATGGTGGTGTGTTCGTTCACTTTGCGAATCATCGGAACTTCGTCAATATCAAACTCATCTTGAATCTCACCGACAATTTCCTCTAATATATCCTCAACCGTCACAAGCCCTGCTGTTCCGCCGTATTCATCAACTAAGATCGCCATATGAACTCGTTCACGTTGCATTTTTACGAGCAAGTCATGAATAGGGATGGATTCGATTACTTGTATGATTGGGCGGATATAATCACCTAACTTCTTTTCAGTGGCCTTTGGATTTTGAATACAATCCGTTAATATTTCTTTTATGTTTACCATCCCAACGATATGGTCTTTATCTCCGTCTATAACAGGATAGCGCGTATATTTTTCTTGCTTTATCGTTTCAAAATATTCCGCAATGGAACGGTTTTTATCCAGTGCGACAATTTCTGTACGCGGTACCATGACTTCTTTGGCAATCCGATCGTCAAACTCAAAAATATTGTTTACGTATTTATATTCCGACTGATTAATTTCTCCTCTCTTATAACTTTCAGATAAAATGAGTCGTAATTCTTCCTCTGAATGGGCCACTTCATGTTCGGATGCTGGTTTTAATCCAAATAATCCGGTAATGACACGAGCAGAGCCGTTTAATGCCCAAATAAACGGATACATCATTTTGTAGAAAAAGATTAAAGGTCTTGAAGATAACAACGTAATGGTTTCTGCTTTTTGAATCGCCAATGTTTTCGGAGCTAATTCACCAACAACCACATGCAAAAAGGTAATCGTTGCAAATGCAATCGCAAAAGAAAGGAAAGACGCTACGGACTCACTTAAATTCATTCGTTCAAATACAGGGTGAAGCAAATGCTCCACCGTTGGTTCACCAAGCCAACCAAGCCCCAATGCGGTAATAGTAATACCAAGCTGGCAAGCTGATAAATATTCATCCAAATTGGAGATGACTCTTTTGGCAGCCCTAGCGTTTCGATTTCCTTCAGCTATCAGTTGATCAATACGTGTACTGCGTACTTTAACAATGGCAAATTCGGATGCAACAAAGAATGCCGTTAAAGCAATTAAAACACCAACCATCAGTAAATTAACTATCTCCAATTAAGCTCTCTAGCTGTATGCAAACAGCTAGAGAATCCACCTCCTGTTAATTTGGCTATACATTTAATTTATTACATTACTCTTCTTCATTATTCCCTTGGAAGAAAATCATAACAAACTTGATTAGCTCTAACACAGAAATTAATGCCGCAGCTACATAGGTTAATGCAGCAGCATTTAAAACTTTATTCACTCCCCGTACTTCATCATTGAGAATAAATCCTTCAGCAAGAAGAAGCTTTTTGGCGCGAGAACTCGCATTAAATTCTACCGGTAACGTAATTACTTGGAATGCCACGGCTGCTGAAAAGAGAATAATGCCAAGCCCAATGAGTGAAGCTTGATGCAACAAAAACCCGCCTAACAATAGAAATGGAGCAATTCCAGAAGAGAAATTCACTACTGGAAACATACGATGCCGCAAAACTAAAGCACCGTAGGATTGTTGATGCTGAATTGCATGGCCAACCTCATGGGCAGCTACCGATACAGCAGCGATAGAACGTCCATAATAAACAGGCTCAGATAATCGAACGGTGCGTGACAATGGATCGTAATGGTCTGTTAATGTACCAGGCACCAGTTCAACGGGAACATGATATAAACCGTTGGAATCTAAAATTTTTCGTGCTACCTCAGCCCCAGTGAGAGACGAATTAGCATAGACTTCCGCCCATTTATTAAATGTACCTTTTACTTTAAATTGTGCCCAAAGTGACAGTCCAAATGCTAAAAAGATGAGAATATCCATTGGATGAAATAACATTACATTCCCCCCTTACACTACTATTGGTATTAAAATTCTTCATCTTCTCCACCAAAGAAATTGTCAAAAAATCCTTCTTCAGCTTCCCCATCAAAGCCTAGTGCTTCCTCGATGGCATCACCTACGAGTTCTTCTGCTAACATTCCTGCAAACATTCCTGCAGCAAAACCGCCAATCGCTCCCATCATGCCATGTCCGTGTCCATGCAAATGAGGAGTATGGGAATAATGAGTCATGTAAGATGATGCTGTATATTGATACGGCTGCTCGATCATTTCTTGAATTATTTCGCGAAGTTTGTCAGCTAGTATGCTTACATCGGTTAATTCTGTATATGAGAAAAAGATTTCCCGTTTTAACTCTTTCTCCTGTAAACCAAAGGCTCCTGCATGTACATCTACTTCAAGAAGCAGACGAACTCCCTCTTCTTCTAGAAATGCAAAAAACTCCACTTCTTGAACAATCTCTCTAAATTGTTCAGTTGGGAACAGTTCAAATTCTTGGCCGTACGGCTTTAGTGATCCTGAAGTTGCCTTTTCCCGGAAGCCTAATTTTTCAAAAGCAGCAAAGATTTTCTCTAATGGTAGTGGTGGAAGAATTTGCAACGCATCCTCATCTAAATGATCGATACCGCCAGCAATATCAAGGCGAGTAACAAAGGTATAGCGAATGCCATGTCTTGACATTGGAAGAGTTTTTGGTAGTTCATATGTAAATGGCAGCACTTTTCTCTCACCAGCTTGAATGACAAAAGCAGAAGCTACCGGGATCGTTGCCACTGTTTTTGTCTGCACTTGCCCGTTTTGGTTTAATGTTAACCGGAGTTCTACATCAATTTTGTTGATATCCTGTTCTACTGTCCCGCCCTCAATGAAAAATTCACCACTAATGGTCTCTCCTAACCGTACTTGAGAATGATGCAGCACAAGATTGATATTCGCAGAACCAATCCCCAGCTTCGATAAAAATTTTCTAAACATCCTTTTTATCTCTCTCCTTAAACATTTATTTTTTTAATTAATAAAAGGATCTCCTCCAAGCAATATCGCTAATGTGTGTAACAAAGCATAACCTTGTTGGGCCAATGGTTTTGTCATCAGCTTGATCTGTTGCTCATTTAATTGTTTGAGTAACGGTTTTAATTCCAACAGTTCTTCTTGAATATGTTTCATTTCTTCTTGAAGGTGCTCAATTTTATCTACAATTTCATCCGCAGCATCTGGTTGATTTTGGATAATCTGCAATCGCTCTTTGATTTCCTCCAGAGTTAAATGCTGTTTTTTTAATGCATCGATTAACCGTAAACGTTCGATACTTTCTTCGGGATAATAGCGATAATTTGTTTCGGAGCGGACAGGTTCTAGCAACCCTAATTGTGTATAATAATCAATGGTTCGTTTCGAAACGCCAGCTAATTCCGCAAGTTCACCAATTTTAAACAACTTCCCAATGAACTCACTCCCTAATATTTTTCATAATGCTAATTAGATTATATTCTTAAAAAACTGTACAGTCAAACGTTATACTGTTGATTTTTGTTTCAAATTCGTTTCAATTACTACATACGAATATATTCTGATTTTGGATTCATACAATGAAAAAAAACTAAAGAAAACCTTTAGGTCTAAAAACTAGCTCAACATTTTGATATGGAGATGAAGAGTCGATGTTTACAGTTCAGTAAAATTACCGTTCGACGATATTTTATTACTTCACTAATGGGGTTCGATTTACCTCCAAGAGACATAAGACGAATAGTTAATATTGTCTCATCTTTTACAACTCCATTTATTTTTTTTATATACCTCGTGACATCTGTCCGTTTCAAAAAGCTCCACTAGTGCATTTAATGTTTATAGATATTTATAGGAGGTGATTTTCCATGTTTTGTCCTAGACCAGTTATATGTCCACCTAGATGTGTGGTGCGCGACTGTTTCATTCCTCGTGTAGTTCCTTATATCCATCCAGTTGTACATGTTAATCGTTACAATATCGTCAATGTTCCTAGACATATTTATAGACCTATCACAAGAAACGTAGTTGTTGACCCTGGATACCCTACTCATTGCTGCTAATCAACACGAATGCCCCACTTTTATCAAGTGGGGCGTTTTGTGTAGTAACTAAGAAGAAAAAAATGATTTACACATTAATATGTGTCACACAATGCTTTTGGTGTTTGATGGAGAAGTTCTGTCAAATATGGTGGAGAAAGTAAACTTATCTCCAATAAATCCGCATGCACTTCGTCATACCCATGCGGTTATGCTGCTTGAAAGTGGAGTAGATGTCAAAACAGTTGGTGATCGGCTTGGGCATACAAAAATAAATATGACCGCCGATGTTTATTTACATGTTTCGGGGAAACAAGAGGAGGGAAATTGGAGAGATATTTAGATTAGGTGGGGAAAAGGATATATAAAGCCCCTTACAGTTCAAAAATGAACGGCAAGAGGCTGTATTGGGCGCTTTGTTAATAATAAATTTTGTTAAACCGCATTTGCCAGCCCATCTGGATTAACTATCGGCACAAACCAAATAGATGTGTTATCCAATGTTTTTCTAATACTAAAGATGCCGAGGAAGATTGAAATAATAAAATGGAGATGACAGCTCAACTCCCATCCCCATTTTTTATCTTTGGTGTTCTCTTATTTCAGTTTTATTGGTGCAATCTTGCCGTTTTCTATGGCCGCGACGCTTTGTTTCGATTCAAGCCCGCCGTCAGTTTGGTAGTCTGCTCCCCATACAAATTGGGCGAACGCTTCCAAAAATAAGAGGATGCCGATTGCTGCGATTTTATCATGAAGGGGTGGAGCGTCACGGAGTGGATAAAAGACAAGCCGTTCCATCAGTACGCCGAGCAATCCGATTGCAATCATTGAAATGATAATGGACAGCCAATACGGAAGCCCCGCCTGATTCATCACCGTTAACGTCACATAGCCGCCCATCATATAAAGCGCTCCATGGGCGAAATTCGGAATGTGCAAAATTCCGTAAACAAGCGTTAATCCTAAGGCGACCAAGCTGTAAACGCTCCCAACAGTCAGCCCATTTAACAATTGTTGGATCAATAATTCCATCCATTTCCCCCTTGGCTTAGCTTGTTTATTGAAATTTATTTGTAATTTCACGAGAACATCCGCTGGAAGCCCACTGCTTTAACTGTGGGAGGAAGGCGGGGTTTATATTTTCAGTATATATTGAATTTTTTGTTCAATATAAGTACACTGGATTTAGAAAGGTAGGTGAATCAAGAATGCTCTGCACTCTCAAGATTAAATTAATGCCAACTCTTGAACAGTTTCATGCGCTGCTGGAAACAATGAAACGGTTTAACCAAGCATGCAACTATATTAGCGAGATTGCTTTTCGCTCCAGAACCTTTTCCAAAACGAAAATCCAGCGGCTTTGCTACTATGACGTCAGGGAAAAATTTGGCCTCTCTGCCCAAATGACCGTTCGTGCCATCGGCAAAGTGTCGGAAAGCTATCGTTTGGATAAAAAAACCTTGCATAACTTTAAAGAAACCGGTGCCATCGTGTATGATGAAAGAATCCTGTCCTTTAAAGGGTTAGAGTATGCTTCCATCCTTACCTTGCAAGGAAGAATGGAAATCCCTATGGTCATTAGCCGCTACCATCAAGGTTTGCTGTGCGGCAACCGTGTTCGGGGTCAAGCCGATTTAGTCCTTCAAAACGGTATTTTTTATTTACTGCTCGTGGTGGACGTTCCCGAAGGCCAGCCCAATTCCGAAAACGGATTTATCGGTGTGGACCTTGGCATCATTAATATCGCCGTCGATAGCACCGGTGAGGTATTTTCCGGCTCGAAGGTCAACGGGCTGCGCCGCCGCCATGCGAAACTTCGCGCCAAACTCCAAAAGAAAGGCACCAAGTCAGCGAAACGCCTGCTTAAAAAGCGTTCCAAGAAGGAAAAACTATTTGCCCGTGATGTGAACCACTGCATTAGCAAGAAGATTGTTGAAAAGGCAAAGGCACTCGGATGCGGCATTGCCCTTGAAGATTTAAAGGGCATCCGCCAACGCACCGAGAAAACGGTTAAAAAGCAACAGCGTCGTCAACACTCTTCTTGGTCTTTTTATCAGTTGAGAAAGTTTATTGAGTATAAAGCGGCGATCGCTGGCGTGCCGGTGGTATTGGTTCATCCCAAAAATACTTCCCGCACCTGTCCGGTTTGCGGACATGTGGCCAAAGAAAACAGACCGTCAAGGGATCAGTTTTGTTGTCGAGCTTGTGGGTACGCTGCCCCTGCCGACAACGTGGCTGCGGAAAACATCCGCAGGGCTGCTGTCAACCAGCCGAACGCGGCAGCCAATTAGGCTAGTTGCAAGCCCACGGCTTTAGCCGTTGGGTAGTTGACATGTTTATACATGAACTGAACCATTTTTTTATCGATGCATCACTTTCAAGGAGATTGATAGACGGAAAGAGAATGGGCGGATTCTCTTTCCTCTATTTTTCCTTCAATGATTCGCGATTTTGATTCCGTTTAAAATCAAATCGACATAAATGTCTGTCAACGCTTCTTCCGATATTTCGCCATCCGGCTGAAACCAGTAATAGCTCCAGTTTGTAATGCCCAAAATGCCAAATGTAATCATATCCGGAGTCAGCATCGGCTTAAATTCCCCGCGGGCGATTCCCGCTTCGATCAACTGCTGGTAATGTTGTCGGAACGCCCGCCGCTTTGCTTTAATTTCTTGCAAATGATCTTCGTGCAAATGCCGCATTTCACGGAAGAAAATGCGTGCACTTTTCCGCCTTGCTTTAATATTGCGAATGAGCATATAGACGATTTCGTACAGTTTTTTCGTGCAGCTTTTCTCCGAATCTTGCAAAATGCGTTGTTGCTGCTCTAAAAGATCTTCTATATAGGAGATGCATATATCTTTTAGCAGCTCTTCTTTGCTTTTGAAGTAATAATAGAATGCACCTTTTGTCACTCCTATTGCTTCGACAATTTCTTGCACCGATGTTTCTTTAAACCCTTTGCGGTCGAATAGTTCAATGCTTGTTTCAATGATTTTTTCTTTCATATTGCCGATTCCTTTCATTATTTATTCTCGTTCGATAATGGTGGCGATTCCTTGCCCGCCGCCGCTTAGCACATTGCCCATAATGACATCATCAACCATTTCCGGACCGATGTTTGCCCGTCTCATCGCTTCTTTTATCACTTCCGCACCAAAAATATGCGCTGGCACGGTCGCTAATGCTCCGCCTTGTCTGGCGATCGCCGTGCGGACGGCGGAAACAATGACCGCATCTCGTTTCATGTATGCCACTCCCATTCGTTTTTATAAAAATCCCGGTAACAAAAGGGTTTTATTGTTACCGGGATGGATGTTGCAACCAATTAATAGATAGAAAACACGACTTCTCCCTTTACGACTTCTTTTCCGTCTTGATTGATAGCCGCCACATCAAAGCGCAAAGCGTGATCCTCTTTTTCTTTCACCATCGCTTTTAACGTGACGACATCATTTAAAAACACCATGGATTTAAAGCGAACGGAATAGTCTTGCACAAATCCTTCTTCATAATAAGGGGTAAACAGTTTGGCAAGATTGCCCATCGTCCACATTCCATGGGCGATAATGCCCGGCAGCCCCGCTTTTTTCGCCTCTTCGTCAATCGTATGAATCGGGTTGTAGTCGCCGGAAGCACCGGCATATTTAATGAGATCGAGGCGGGAAACAGGCGAAAGCTTCACCTCCGGCAACGACTCTCCTACTTTCAATTCACTGATTTTCGTCATACAACCATCGCCTTTCTTACTGCTTCTGTAATAATAATTGTCGATGTGGACGTGAAAATAACGTTTCCGGAAGGGTCTTCCCCGTAATTCGTGATGACTAAAAATCCAAGCTCACCCATGCTGCTTTTCTTTTCATAGTAATCTTCCACTTTTGAATAGCAATACAATTCCTCGCCAACATAAAGCGGCCTTTCATAATGAAACCGTTGCTCGCCGTGAATAAGCCCTTTGCTTGGAAGCTTCAATCCTTCAATCACGCCATAGTCAAACACTCTTGGAAATGTCGGTGGAGCGATATTTGTTTTATATCGCGATTTTTTTCCCGTTTCCTCGTCCCAGTAAATCGGATGCGGATCGCCGATCGCTTCGGCAAACTTTTTCACCGCTCCCCGCTCGACGACGTTTTTTACTTTATTGGAGCATTTTCCGATATGTTCGGCAAACATGCATCGTTTCCTCCTTATTCCGTTAACATTTTGGACCTCCGGCTACATATAGCACTTGGCCGTTAATAAAGGAAGATTTCTCATCGGCGAAGAACGCCACCGCCTGCGCGACATCTTCCGGCTTGCCGCTTCGTCCGACCGGAATGGCTGCAACGCTAGCCTGAATTAATTGTTCAAACGAAATGCCTAATCTTTCCGCCGTTGCTTTTGTCATATCGGTTTCAATAAATCCAGGAGCGACAGCGTTTGTTGTAATGCCGAATTTACCCAATTCAATCGCCAATGTTTTTGTAAATCCTTGAATTCCAGCTTTCGCCGCCGCATAGTTCGCCTGTCCGCGGTTGCCAAGCGCGGAAGTGGAAGAAACATTAATAATGCGGCCGTACTGTTTTTCAACCATGTATTTTTGGACGGCGCGCGCGCAGTAAAACGCCCCTTTTAAATGGACATCCATGACCGTGTCCCAGTCCTCATCCGTCATTTTAAACAACAAGTTATCGCGAATGACTCCGGCATTATTAACGAGAATATCAATCGAGCCAAATTGGCCAACGATTTCTTTTACCGTCGCCTCGACTTGTTCGCGATCGGTGACGCTTGCGACTTTTGCATATACTTCATAGCCTTTTTCGCGCAATTCGCTTGCAGTGGCCTGCAATGCTTCTTCATTTAAGTCAATGAACGCCACTTTCGCTCCTTCCTCGGCAAAACGCGTAACGATCGCCTTGCCGATTCCGCGGCTTCCTCCTGTAACGAATGCGACTCTTCCTGTAAATCTTTGACTCATGATTGCTTCCCCCTTTTATTCGATAACGCTTTCAACTTTTATAGAAATTGTCCCAATTTGACATGCCCTTTAAGCAGGTTTCTGGCAATAATCATGCGCTGAATTTCATCGGTGCCATCATAAATGCGCCAAAGTCTAGCCTCGCGGTACCAGAGCTCGATCGGCATTTCTTTCGTATAGCCCATGCCGCCGTGAATTTGCAGGACGCGGTCGACGACGCGGTTGCCCATGTTGGCGCCAAACAATTTGGCCATCGATGCTAAATGGCGGTTGTCTTCTCCTTGGTCGAGCGTAAACGCTGCGTTTAGCACAAGCCATTTCGCCGCTTCAATTTCGACGGCCGAATCGGCGATCATCCATTGAATCGCTTGTCTTTCCGCAATCGGCTTGCCAAACGTCACGCGTTCTTTCGCATAGTCAATCGCCATTTGCAATAGCCGTTCCGCTGCTCCAATCGCTCTCGCACCGACCATCCAGCGGGCATATCCGATCCACTCGAGCCCGAGTTTATAGCCCCCGTGCAGCTCCCCTAAAATGTTTTCTTCCGGAACGCGCACATTTTCAAAAATTAAACTGGCTGGTGTCGATGGTCCCATCGTATGTATTGGTTCAGAGCGCCAGCCCATTTCGCGGTCAACGATAAAGCAAGTAACTCCTTCTCGGCCGTTTGTCGCTTGATGGCGTTCTTTATCCGTAATGGCGATCACCATCACAAAATCCGCTTCGTTCCCGCCGGTGATAAATATTTTTTCTCCGTTTAGCAGCCATTCATTTCCGTCTTTTACCGCCGTCATTTTAATGTTTCTTGTATCCGATCCCGCACCCGGTTCCGTCATGGCAAAGCATGATTTTTTCTCGCCATTAATGGTTGGAATTAAATATTTTTTCTTTTGTTCTTCATTGGCATAATAGAGGATATTATCCGCTGCCCCCCCGAATCGGAATGGAACAAACGTTTTCGACACTTCCATCGTCACAATCGCCTGCATCACATGCCCAAGATTGGCGCCTCCGTATTCCTCTGGTGTATTGATCCCCCAAAAACCCGCTTCTTTTGCTTTTAACTGCAATTCTTTCAATTTCTCCTCAGAAAGCCCCGGCTTTCCTTCCCGTTCATTTCGCAACACTTCATTTTCTAACGGCATTAATTCTTTTTCGACAAATTTGCGAATGGCCTTTTGCACCATCCGTTGTTCATCACTAAGGCGCAAATGCATCTTGTCCCCTCCATTTTTATCTGAATTTCCATATTCATGCATATACGTATTGCCGGAAATTATACTAACCAGTTGGTATGTTAATGTTATTATATTCTAAAATTTTAAAAAATACAATATATTTTGGATTTAAAAAATAATTTCTTACCAAGAAGGTGATAAAATAAGCAGATGCAGTTGAACCAATGTTCAACGAGCATCCGCGATATATTGCTGCACTTTGGCAACTGTCTCTCCGATTCCTGCATGAATAACAATGTCAAATAAATAATCCATTCTCGTCGGTGTTTTGTTAATGATAACTTTATGAGCACGAGGAGATTCTGTGGATACATAAAACGGGATTTGGTTGACAGGTGTTACTTCAAGGCTTGTTCCCATCGCAATCAACAAATCACTATCATATGCAGCTTCGAGCGCCTCTTCGAACCGATGAACCATTCCTCCAAACAAAACAACATCCGGTTTTAAAATTTCATTGCATGTTTCCTGCTCACACCGCGGTACATCATGGCTATTAACGAACGCTAAATCATACTTTGTTTGGCATTTCGGGCATGTTGCTGTTTGCAGCGTGCCGTGTAATTCAATGACGCGCGAACTGCCTGCTTTTTTGTGCAGTCCGTCAATATTTTGCGTCAAAATCGTCACCTTTTTCCCCATGTCTTCTAATTGTTTCAAAAAGAGATGGCCTTGATTTGGCGCAAAATTTCCCATTAACTTTAATGAAAAAATGCGTTTAAATTTATGCCAGAAATCGACAGGATGTGTTTCAAAATAATATTCAGAAATATAATGCTCGACGTTTCCCTCTTGAGCATAAATACCGTTTTCGCTTCGAAAATCTGGAATTCCCGATTCGGTGCTCATTCCCGCTCCGGTTAAAACAGTAATCTTGTCAGCACTATTGATCATTTGTGCGAACTCTTTGATAGCGTCCATGCTCTCTCTCCTTTCCTGAATCAAACTCTCCCGCCACCATTTTATTTAGAGATGGGAGTTTCTTACCATCTCCATCGAAGAAGATTCTGCATAGAAAAGGCTGCCGCCTTCTACTTGATGCTGCATCGGAAGTCTTCTAAACATATTTTCGTTTTTATGAATCAAAAATTCCTGATTCATCTCCTGTCCCCTTCGTTTAGAGGTTAAAACGCAATGCCTCACAATAAGTATTGTACTCCCGATTTTTCTTTCCACAAGCAATATACTATTTTCTTCTGTCGGTGCCTCAATAAAAAAGCCCCCAAAAAGCGGGGACTTTTCTGAGTTCATTTTATGCTTTTTTTCATGAAAACAATAATAGAAACGATAAGAGAAATAATAGAGTCATGAAAAAAGCGAAAAATCTAATAAATCTCATTGGATAAATTGTCCTAAGAAAATAGGCATTATTCGCAATTTATCAACTTTTTTACTTTACCATATTATCACTTTACCAAATTAAAATAATAGTATATGATGAATAAGTAAACAAAATTAGGATGAATCATAGATTCACATCAGACCTTGCATATAAGGGGGATTATACGATGTCAACAAAAAAATGGGGACTATGGATTTTAACCGCCTTTGTCGTCGGAAATATGATTGGCGGTGGCATATTTATGATTCCGGCAAGTCTAGCGCAAGTCGCAAGCCCGATGGGATCCGCTCTTGCCTGGATGGCAACCGGATTGGGAGTTTTAACGATTGCACTCGTGTTCGGTAGCTTAGTGACAAGAAAGCCAGAACTGAAAGCAGGACCACAAAGCTACGCGCAAGCAATGTTTTCCTCTCCGAAAGCGGGAACGGTAGCAGGCTACAGCATGGCGTGGGGATATTGGGCCGCGAACTGGGCGGCAACCGCGTCTGTCATTATTTCGTTTGCCGGCTATTTAAGCACGTTTTTCCCGATTATGCAAAGCAAACACGTCTTACTTACGATCGGAACGTTTCAATTAGAGACAGGAAAAGCGCTCACTTTTGCGGTTTGCACGATCGTGTTATGGGGAATTCAATGGATTCTTACCCGCGATTTTCAACGCGCAGGAAGCATTAACATTTTGACGACGGGAGCGAAAGTCATCGGATTTCTTCTTTATATTATCGCGACCGTTTGGGTGTTTAACGCCGCTAATTTAGGTGGCGGGTTTGCATTCACGAATGAAAAAGGGCAAGCGGTGTCCGTTCCAGGCCAAATAAACGGAGCGGCGATTACGATGCTATGGGCATTTATCGGCATCGAATCGGCCGTTATGCTTTCCAACCGCGCGAAGTCGCAAAAAGATGTGAAAAAAGCGACATTGCTTGGATTACTTATTTCTGTGCTTATTTATATGGGAATCACACTGTTAACGATGGGGGCTCTTTCACAAGAACAGCTCCAGCAATCGCAAAAACCGCTCGTAGATGCGCTATACGCTGTCATCGGCAGCAACGGTGCCTACATCATGGCAATTTTGGCGCTCATTTCGTTGTTCGGCTCAACGATCGGCTGGATTGTCGTCAGCTCAGAAGTGCCTTATCAAGCGGCAAAAGAAGGATTGTTCCCTACTTTCTTTGCGAAAACGAACCGAAACAGCAGCCCTGTTCGTTCTTTGTTCATTACGAATTTCATGACGCAAATTTTTCTATTTTCGACCATATCGGGAACGGTGAACGAAGCGTACAATTTCGCGATTGTCGTCGCGACGCTCGCCTATTTAGTTCCGTATCTCGTTTCCGCTTTATATCAGCTGAAATTAATTATAACGGGAGAAACATATGAAAACGCGAAACACATTCGCATCCGAGACGGCATCATTACAACAGCGGCACTAGTGTACTCGATTTGGGTCATTAAAACCGGAACGGCTGACTGGTACACGTTTTTCTTAGGAATCGGCTTATTTGTCGCCGGGTTGGTATTATATCCATTCATCATGAAACCAAAATCGCTCGATCACAAACCGGCGGAATTAAAAGGCGCGTAAAGGGACCAACGAAAATCGCTGGTCCCTTTTGCTTCTATTTTCTTTCCACCCGCACTATTCTATCGTTGGATTATCCTCACTTTTTCCACTCAGGATCGGCTTCTTCAATATAATTCCAAAGAATCGGCTATACAAATTTCTCGAACAATAACGTTACTTTCTCCCAAACAAATTGTATTCGTTTCTTCTCTCCCTTTATTGTTGCTGAAGCGTTTCGATGATGTTCGGAATTTCCTTCAGCTCCTTTACCACAAAATCTGCATTGGCTGGTAAGAAAATGCTTCTCTCATCTTGCAAAAAGGTAAACTTTACCATAGTTCAAGCACAATTCCCTTTATTTTTTATTCGGTCAATATTACTATTCCTAGCCAATCCGTAAATGGTTAAGGAAACAAAAAATACAAATAAGACTGTAAAAGTAATGCTATAACCTATCTGATTTTCGCTGTATTTGTCATAAGCAAACATCCCCATCGCAATTGCATTAAACTGTTGAAACATCTCCAATGCGATTTCTTTATTCGGAGAACGATAAATGAGTTTCAGATCCTCCGCCATTTCGAATTGGTCTTTTTTCCGAACACAACGGAGATAGCAGCCGCTTCTCCTATTCGGCGTTCCAGCCTGTTCGATTTCGAGGAAATGTTTGATTTCTTCCCGCATAATCAGTTCTAATTTTTCTTTTACAAACTGACGAATGGCATTTTCCAGTTGATTTGCCCAGTCGACATTTGGTATACTTCTTTTAGACATAGGTAGGGTACTCCTTTCTCTAAGATTTTTGGTCCAATCAGAGAATACCCTACCTTTTTTCTTTTGGTCTAGCAAAATGCTTTACACAAACTTTTATACATCATCACAACGCGATTGCGCACAAGAAAACCATACAGCAAGCCACTTCAGCTACATATTGCTTCACATATGCCAACGCTGTAATCTGTCAAATCAGTGAAAATGCGATGGCAACTCTTGTGCATTTTGACAAGAAGATATTGTCATCCTTTCTCATGATGTTTTTGTAAGAAAATGATCACCAAAAAATGGATTCGAACTATTTGGCTCTACTCCTTTCGACAAGAAAACAATTTTTGGAAAAAAATCATGGCCTCCCCTTGAAAAAGGGAGGCCTTCGTTTATTCCACATCATAACCTTGTTCTTCAACAGCTTCTTTCAATTGGGCAATGCTGACTTTCGTTTCATCGAAATCGACATCGACCGTGCCTTTTTCCAAATGCACTTCGACGCGGTTGACTCCTTCTAACTCTTGAAGAGCGTTTGTGACCGCCATTTTGCAATGGTTGCATGTCATTCCTTGTACTTGTAATGTTGTTGTCATGATGTATTCCTCCTTATGTTTTTATAGTTTCACTCGCTTCAAGCGAAGTGCGTTCGTTACTACCGATACGGAGCTAAACGCCATCGCCGCTCCGGCGATCCAAGGTTCCAACAGTCCAGCGGCGGCAACCGGGATGCCGATCGTATTGTAAAACAGCGCCCAAAACAAGTTTTGCCGAATATTTGTCATCGTTTTACGGCTAAGCTCGATCGCTTTTGGAATATGCGATAAATCGCCGCCAACTAATGTGACATCGGCCGTTTCGATGGCGACATCCGTTCCCGTGCCGATTGCCATACCGATATCAGCTTTCGCCAACGCCGGAGCGTCGTTAATGCCATCGCCGACCATCGCCACCCGTTTGCCTTCACGCTGCAGTGTTTCGACAATGTTTGCTTTGTCCTCCGGAAGCACTTCGGCGTATACCTGGTCGATTCCCGCTTGTTTGGCAATCGCTTTTGCCGTCCGTTCATTGTCGCCTGTGACCATGTAGACGTCAAGCCCCATTTGTTTTAATGCTTGAATCGCCTCTTTGGCATTTTCTTTGATCGCATCAGCAACGGCGATGATGCCGGCAAGCTGTCCATCAATGGCCACGAACATCGCTGTTTTTCCTTTTATTTCTAATTGTATCATTTTTTCTTCATGTCGAGAAATGTCGATGTTGTTTTCTTTCATTAGTTTTCTCGTTCCAACGAGAACACGTTTGCCATCGATTTTCGCTTCAATACCGTGACCCACAAGCGCCGCGAAGTGCTCAAGCGGCTTCACAGCAATTTGTTGCTGTTTGCCGTATTCGAAAATCGCCTGCGCGAGCGGATGTTCCGAAGCGCTTTCCGCCGACACCGCAAAATTAAGCATTCCTTCTTGAAATTCAAGGACATCCGTCACTTGTGGCTTTCCTTTTGTCACCGTTCCTGTTTTATCTAATAGCACCGCGTTGATTTTATGCGTTTCTTCTAAGTACTCACCCCCTTTAAAGAGGATGCCGTGTTCCGCTCCTTTTCCGGTGCCGACCATGATCGATGTCGGCGTAGCAAGACCGAGAGCGCACGGACAAGCGATGACAAGCACGCTAATCGCCACTTCCAACGCTTTTGGCAAATCGCCCGGTGCAACAAAAAAGTACCAGACAATAAACGCCAACACAGCAATACCAACAACAATCGGCACAAAAATTCCCGAGATAACATCGGCCATCCGTTGAATCGGCGCTTTCGAACCTTGAGCTTCTTCGACGATTTTCACGATATTCGCTAAGGCTGTGTCCTTTCCAACCTTTTCCGCCCGAATCGTAAGAGTGCCTGTCGTGTTGATCGTTGCGCCAATGACGCGGTCGCCTTCTTTTTTATCAACCGGAATCGATTCCCCCGTAATCATCGACTCATCGACAGCGGACGCTCCCGCAATTACGATACCGTCTACCGGTATTTTTTCGCCTGGTTTGACGATAATCGTGTCACCGACTGCCACTTGTTCAAGCGGAACTTTCAATTCTTTGCCGTCGCGAAGCACGAGCGCTTCTTTTGCCTGCAAACTTAACAGCTTCGAAATCGCTTCGGTCGTCCGCCCTTTTGCCCGCGCTTCGAAGTATTTGCCGACAAGCACAAGCGTGATAAGCACCGCGCTTGTTTCAAAATATAAATTTGGCATATAGTGAGGGCTTCCAATCGTTTTGGCCGCTTCCACCAAGCTGTAAAAGTAAGCCGCAGACGTGCCAAGCGCGACAAGGACGTCCATGTTCGCGCTCTTGTTCCTTAGCGCGCGATACGCGCCGACATAGAAAGGACCGCCGATATAAAACTGGACAGGTGTCGCTAACAGAAGCTGCACCCACGGATTCATCAGCCAAGCGGGCATCGGCAGACCAAGATCAAACGGAAGATGCGCAATCATCGTATATAGAAGCGGAAGCGATAAAATAATCGAAATCATAAGCTGCCGCTGTTTTTGTTTCAACTGTTCTTCTTTGAAGCCCGCGCTCTCTTCTTCCTTCCGCACTTGTCCTTTATAGCCAAGTTTTTTTATTTTTTCTAATATCGCTTCGACCGATGTGATGCCTTCCTTATACTCCACCACCGCGCTGTTTGTTGCTAAGTTGACCGTAGCGCTTTCCACGCCTTCCATGCGCCGCAAACCTTTTTCAATTCGCGCCGCGCAAGCAGCGCACGTCATCCCTTCAATATCCAGCATCACCTTTTCGGTCGCCACGCCATACCCAAGTTTTTCGATTTTTTCTTGAATATCGTGAATGCTTTGTTTCGTTGGGTCATAATCGATCGTTGCTTTTTCCATTGCTAAATTGACGTTCGCCTCGACTCCGTCCATTTTATTTAGTGCTTTCTCGATGCGGCTCGAGCAGGCGGCGCACGTCATGCCGGTAATATGCAACGTCACATGCTTTTTCTCACCCATGGTGCTTCCTCCTCTATTTCGAAAACTGCTGGATAACGGTCATTAATTCTTGTATCGATTCGTCACCGTTGCCTTCGCGAATCGCCTTGGCGACGCAATGACGAACGTGCCGCTCTAGCAAATTCAATCCGACTTTATGAAGCGCCGCTTCAATTGCGGAAATTTGGATTAAAATATCGATGCAATAGCGATTGTCTTCAACCATTTTTTGCACGCCGCGCACTTGTCCTTCAATGCGTTTTAGACGTTTGATAATGTTTTCAATTTCCTCTTTCGTCCGCGGAACCATTTTTGGATTGGGCTGATTCTCTTCACGATGATTCATGAATTTCACCTCATTCCATTGTTCTATATACATTATACCGGTAAGGGGTATGAATCGCAATTAGAATGATTTAATTTTTTCTTAGCTGCTTCGCTGTAATGCAAAAATGAACCGCTTGTCATTGATAATCCGGGGTGCATTGCGAACAATTGCATGGTTTTTCCTTTTTACGAGTTTTCACATACATATACGTCCGTTAGCTAAAAATAATATAGCAAGCCATTACCATTCCGACCGCATTTTAGTGTCGATAAATGCAACATGGTCAAAATGTCGCCGTGTAGTCAAGCCAATGTCATCACCTTCAAACAAAAAACGGGAGCAATCCCGCTTCAGCTTGCCGACAAATCCGACAAGCTGATGAATCACTGTCAAGACTAAGGGACATGGATTTCCCCCCCGTTAGCCACCCATGAAGCGAGCTTCACCACAGATGATAGAAATTAATTCTTTTCTCCACGGAAGCACCATAATTGTTTCACTTGCTTTCAAGAATATTCGTTGATAAAATGCACCAAGAAAAATGATTCAGATAGAGAGGAGACAAATGATGAAAAAAAGAATAGCCACATCTGGGATAATTTCGCTAACAATATTACTTTTTTTATTCGGTACATATAAATTAATGAACTCAAGAACATACCAGTTATTTGGAGGATTAACGAGTCACATAGATACATAGATACAAACCAAAAAGTAGTAGCGTTTGGAGCCTTGAACCCGACACCTATTATTCTTCGGTTTCTGACAAAATAAACTATGTAAACAAAAATGTAAAACCAGGATCCATCATTTTGTTGCATCCAATGTATGACAATACTGGCAACGAACTAAAAACCATTGAAGGGATTTTAGATTCTTTATCAAAAAAAGGTTATAAATTTGTCACGGTTAATGAACTGCAGAAGTTACAGAATAAGTAATGAATAGGAATTTGCTTTAAAAGCTTAATTTAACAACAAAAATGGAGTGGCCAAACTGTTACCAGTTTGCACTCCATTTTTTATTTCATTTTTAATTTTCAACCATTTCAAAAAGCCCTCTCCAACGTGAAAGTGGTCAGCGAACGCCTAGGACATTCCCCTGCTTCGATGACGTTAGGCGTTTATTCTCCCGTCACGCCAGACATGCAAGAACAAGTAGCTCAAAAATTCGCCAAACCCCTACAGAAAAAAGCGTGGTCAAAATGTGGCGGATCAACGTAAAAAAATCCCGTTTCGTTTTGAAGCGAGATTAACGTAGATTAAACCCTTTTCCTTCTATGAATTCTTTCATATACATACGGACAGGGTTACTGAGCATGTTCGCCATTTGCCCGGTCCATGTATCGCGGCGTTTGCCCTTTGTCCGCCGTTCGTAATACGCGGAAACGATATCGTTATATTGTTTCAGCTGTGCTTCGAATTTGGTGCGGTCTTGTTCATACGTTTCTTCGTGATATACGTGTTCAAACGGCAAACGCGGTTTTTTATCAGGCTGCTGTGCCGGGTAGCCGACGGCAAGCCCGAAGAGCGGAATGACCCGTTTCGGCACTTTTAATAATTTGCATACTTCCGGCAAATTGTTGCGCAATCCGCCGATATAGCAAATGCCAAGCCCCATCGACTCCGCGGCAATCACCGCATTTTGCGCGGCAAGTGCTGCATCAATGAGCGCGACCATAAATTTTTCCGTGCTCTCAAGTGATGGCAGCACCTCTTTCTGTTCCATTTCGCCAATCACTTCATGACGGTGAAAATCGGCGCAAAACACGAAGAAATGGCCATTGTGCTCAACATAAGACTGATTTCCCGCGATTTGGGCAAGCTTCCGTTTCGTTTCTTTATCTTTCACCCCAATGATGGAATAAGCTTGTACGTAACTTGATGTCGATGCCGCTTGCGCGCACTCGACGATCGTGCGAATTTGCTCATCCGATAACGGACGGTCTTCAAATTTCCGAATCGAACGGTGCCGCAAAATTGTTTCGATGACTGAATTCACAGTAAATGCCTCCTATACAATAGATTGAATAGCTTTGTATTCTATCATATCAAAATCAAAAATGATTGACACTCGTCTCTATATCTGCGTTACTTTTTTATACGCGAAATAAGAATACACAATTGGCACAACCGCGATAAAGGCAATGGATGAAATGAGAAGAAAGCCGCGAATCGATGAAGGCATAAAAGCGGAAACGATGAGCATCCCTCCCCCGATGAAAAACACTTTGCCGCCAAACCGGTGCGTCCGCGCCCAAACGGTCTCGTTCGCCAGCGTCCACGGCGTGCGAATGCCGATGAAATAATTCGCTTTGATTTTTGGCATATAATTTCCGAGAACCACAAAAAGCAGACCTAATCCTATATTGGCAATCAAAACCATGTTGACATGGTAGCCAAGGCCGCTAAAGATGATAGAAATATGCATGACGGTTAAAAACGTTAGAAAAGTATACATGAAAACGCGGTACGCTCCCGCGAACTTTTCATAATTCTCTTTGCGCGGATCGATTTTCGACACCCCAAACAATATCCCATAAATCCCTGTCAACAAAATCGGTCCAAATAAAACGGCAAAAAGCTTTGATGAATAGCCGTCCACTTCCCCCGAGAAGTTCCAATGCGTTGGAACCTGGTCAGGCAATTGTGGGTACGCCCATGCTGAGATTCCAATATTGATGATGATCAGCAAGAAAAAATACCAATGCTTTTTCATTCCCTCTTCCCCTTTCCTTCTTGCAAAGATAAAAGCCAAGCAAGTACATCTTGCAACACCGTCGTGTTGATGGAGTAATAGATGTACTGCCCGTCTTTTTCAGCGTGCACTAAATCCGCCTGCTTTAACAAATTTAGATGATGGGAAATGCTCGGTTTGGAAATGCGGAAATGATCGGCGATTTCCCCTGCTGTTAAGTCCTTGTTCCTTAACAGGTTGAGAATGTCTCTTCTCGTCGGATCGGCTAGCGCTTTATAAACAAGGTTCATTTTCATATACGTTCACCGTGCTTATTTTGTTATTTAGAAAATTATCTAATTATTTAATTACATTATATAAAATATTCAGTTTTCTGTTAATAACCTGAGAAAACAAAAAGAGAACACCATGTGTCCTCTCCATCAACGAAAAACTATACTTCTACCATCATCGTATCATAGGCGATTTCGATGGACAGCCCTTGTTTTTGCAACTGTTTTTCTATTTCTTTGAGATCATCAAAGCCTAATCTGTTCATTTCTTCGACATGAGTCAATATAGTTTTCTTCGCCTTTAATTTGTGAATAATATTCAATGTTTCTGCAAATGTTGCTTCTATTTTCAATATAGGGTGATGTTCAGGCAGCAGCCGTTCCCCTGTCAGCGGATGAAGCTCAAAAATGCCGATCGGTAAAACCGCAACATCTACTTCCTGTACTTCCCGCGGGGGATCCCAATTATTCAGCTCATCCATCGCAATCAGCACCCGCTTCTCCCCTTCTGAAAATAAAAACGCATACACGTAGTCTTCGGCTAAGCGGAACGGGCGAATCTCCACTCCTTCCATCAATACGCTATCCCCATCTTGCAGCGTATGAAGGCGGATGTATTTCATCTTTTCGAGGAAAGAGAGATGTTCGCCGCTGCCGAGGCGGTGCTGAAAATCGATGGCGACCTGCTGCGGCAAGTAGACATCCGTCGTCGTGGAAGCAGGAGGATAATTCCGAAAATCGGCATTGATGGACTCCAGCACCCGCCTGCCCATCACGTGATCAGGATGCCAATGCGAGTAAAACACCGCGTTGATTTGTTTAATTTTAGAACGATTCATCTGCATATAAATATCTTCCGGCGTATCGATTAAGACGTCCGGACCGTGCACAAACAGGCTTGGACCGCTGCGGCTGTAAGGGATTCCTTTCACGCGCGCCTCAACGCATACGCGGCATTGGCAAAGCGGACGCGGAATCGTCACCGCTCCGCCTGTTCCTAAAAATTCAATTTTCATATCCTTCCCTCGCTTCTGTCATTATTCAGAAACAACACCGTATTTGTCTCCGTCTAACAAAATGTGATACGTTTGCTCACCGATGTTATGATGAACCGTTGCTCTTTTATTCGTCGCAAACCTCTTTTTCCAACCCATTTTTCTCCTAGCCCTTGAAATACATATCTAGGCAATTCAACTACTAGCGCATACAACAAACCGCTGGCGACAATTAAGGTGACCAGCCATTATTTCGCTTTCCCTTGTCGGCTGAACTAAGCCGGCACAAGCGATAACAAAAGACCAATGAGAATGCCCCATCGTATCGCTGCCATCGTTGTCGTAATAACGGAAAACAACGCAAGAAAAAAGAATACCTAAAGGGTCAATCATATCCCCCAGGCGAAATATAATGGAACGTTTTGCAACCAATTCCTTCTTAAATAGTATGAATAATATAAATTTTTAATATATTTTTACCATAGGCTCTGTTGAATTTCAATGTTGATTTTTAGCCTACAGCAAAAAAACAAAATAAATCGGTCTTTTTGTTCGACTATCAAACTCGTTTATTAATAAAAACCATTCCTTAATTGGAACTCAGTTACTAACCTCCACCATTTGTGTATTTATTATCTCCCATCATATAGTTTGAATCGTCCCCTGGCTTAGCGTTCGGATTGGTTATTACATGAGGGTTATTGTTGTTTTTCTTGCGTCTCCAGTCAATAAATAAAGCTAATGTGAAAACCCCAAGAATTAGAATCATCAACCATACCATTCCCCGTCACCACCTTTAGTATAATTTTAACACTAAATATGTAACTCGGCTTTCAGATTATATACAAAACTAAGTATTGCTTGTTCATCTAACCTACCTGTAGCTGTCCATGGATCGCTTTGCGGCACCATCAGAAAAATATTAATTTTTAGGATAGACCTTCGTGTCGTGCTTACAGCACTAACAAATGATGAAAATACTAATTTACGGGATAGTTGAATAAGAAAATCAACAATAAAAGCGCTCCATATCGGAACGCTTTTTTATAGTTATTCAACGAATTTTCCTTCTTGATAATCACGGATCGCCTGGCGGATTTCTTCCTGCGTATTCATCACAAACGGTCCGTAAGCGACAACCGGCTCGTTAATTGGCTCACCGGCATAAAGGAGGAGGCGCAGTTTTTCTTTGGCGGTGACAGTGATTTCGCTTTCTGTCTCGTTTTCAACGCGGCTTAAAAATAATACTTGCCCCGCTTTTCCTTCCGTGGCATCGGCGCCGAATGTTCCGCTACCTTCTAAAATGTACAGAAAGCCGTTGTAGCTTCCTGGCAAATCTTGCACGATACTCGCTCCTGGTTCGAGCACCATTTCCACCATCGTAACCGGAACATGGTTGAGTGTCGGGGCTTTTACTCCTTTCGATGACCCGGAAAATACGCGGATGATTGCTCCCTCTTCACGCCGGACAGGCATATCGCTTGCTTTTAAATTTTGATAACGCGGCTCTGTCATTTTTTTTGCGCTCGGCAAATTAATCCATAGCTGCAAACTGTGCACGGTCGAGCCTGGCGCCGGATCTTCTTTATGGATCACCCCTCGTCCTGCCGTCATCCACTGCACATCACCGGGACCAAGCGTTCCGTGGCCGGCTTTGCTATCAAAATGTTCCAACTGACCGTCAATCACGTACGTCACCGTTTCAATGCCGCGATGCGGATGAAAGTCAAACGTCCCGCGTTGGAAAATATCCTCCATTAGCATCAAAAACGGATCGTATTCTTCCCAATTTCCCGGCTCTAGCACCGGCCCGCTTCGATGAATCGGGCTATTTGTCTCTATTTGTACCGTTTTTACACGGCGGATGCGACGCTGTGCTGACATCTATGTGTTTCCTCCTTATGATCTTTATCTGCATCGTACTCTACACAACAATGAATGCAAACGATTTACTTTGTGACATCAGGTAACGGTATATCTTTCCTATACTCAAACGGATAGGAAATTGGCTTTTTTACGCTTATTGTTTCATTCGTTGCTGCCGCATCATCATGCTCTTTATATTTTGGCACATCATCAAGCGGAATTTCTTTTCGGTAATCGAACATCATGCTAGGAGTGTGAATCATGTCCGCAACGAAGACATTTCACTCCTTTCTCCCCCCTTTTTATTTTCCTTTTACATACATTTCGTCATAAGATGCTTATGTTCCTGCTGACGCATCATCTTTTTTCTTAAAAGTAAATTACTTTACAAAAGTAAGTTAGTTACATTATTATATTTACGTTAAAACACTATGCCATTGATATTACATGGATTTCCATAGTGTTTGTTGTTTTCATTCCACGCTATTTATACTAACGAAAGGAGAAAGAACATGGCTAAATTATTGTACATTACAGCAAATCCAAAACGGGAAGAGGAATCTTACGGCTTATCCGTTGGAAAAGCGTTTCTTAATGCTTATAAACAACAAAACCCGCAAGACGAGATTATCGAATTAGACCTTTATCGTACCGACATCCCTTACATTGATGCCGATGTATTAAACGGCTGGGGCAAATTGCAACAAGGGCATACATTTGAACAGTTAAGCGCGGAAGAAAAACAAAAAATCAGCCGCATCAATGAGTTAACCGATCAGTTTATCAACGCAGATAAATATGTGTTTGTCACACCGATGTGGAATTTTAGTTTTCCACCAAAAATGAAAGCTTATATCGATACAATCTGCATCGCAGGCAAAACGTTCCGTTACACGGAAAATGGTCCGATAGGGCTATTAACAGGAAGAAAAGCGGTGCACATTCAAGCACGCGGCGGAATTTATTCAGAAGGACCAATGAAAGAAATGGAATTTGGAGACCGTTATTTGCGGGCAGTGCTCAGCTTCATCGGAATTACTGATGTTCAGTCCATTTTTGTCGAAGGAATGGCACAATTCCCGAATGAAGCCGAAACAATTAAACAAAACGCGATCAAGCAAGCAGAACAAGCAGCGAAAAACTTTTAACAAAATGATGACCTGTTCCTTTGATAAGGGACAGGTCATTTTGATTTTTCTATTAAAATAAAAAAGCTTGCCGATGTAATCGACAAGCTGTATGATTCCAAATTAGTATAATATGTAGTTAAGATAATGATATGGCGGAGGAGGAGGGATTCGAACCCCCGCGGGCTGTGACACCCCTATCGGTTTTCGAAACCGACCCCTTCAGCCAGACTTGGGTACTCCTCCACTTGGTTGATGGAGCCTATCGGACTCCTGCGTGCGGGGCAGGCGCTCTCCTAGCTGAACGAAAGCCCCATCACGAAATGATCGGGAAGACAGGATTTGAACCTGCGACCTCACGGACCCGAACCGTGTGCTCTACCAAGCTGAGCTACTTCCCGTTCATATCCATTGTTCTCTCGTTAGCGCCAATTAGTATTCTATATTAAAAAAATAGGGTAGTCAATACTTTTTTAGTAAAAAACTTTTCGAATAAAGAATAACGCATCCTGACATGTTTTCGCCAGCATTTTTCTACGTATATGATGTACAATCTCTATCATGTTCGTGATCAATCGTCGACTAACCAAGCCACCCATCCCAATCATCTTTTTAAGAGAAAAAGGGACTCTCCTCTTATGTCAGAGGAAAGTCCCCCTCTATTTTCAATATACATCCCGCTTCGTAAAGACGATAAATGAAATCACGAGTGCCGCAAGTCCCCACACCGCCAGCACCGTCATGGAAAACCCGAGCGTCATGCCTTCAATCGGCGGCGCTGTCCCATTGACATAATCCGTAAGGCGAAGATTGACCATAAACAAATATTTTGCCGATTCCCACGAAGACACCATATTCGATAAAATCGCTCCAGAAATCAATGCCGCAAGCATAATGCCCATCACTGCGGCGGTGCTGCGCATCAATACAGAAAGCATGAACGTCAATGTTCCAACGACAATCGAAACAAACCAAGCAAGCCCTAGTTCGATTAACACGTACTTCCATTGTGGAAGCAAATGTACCCCTTCCGTATTAAGTTCTTCACCGTTAATGGTAAAACCAGTTAGTAACGGCAGCCGCCATCCTTGATACCCAAATACAATCCCCGAAATCAAATAAGAAAGCAGAGCGACCATCAATAAAATAAACGAAATCGATAGAAGAAGCGCTATGTATTTGCTAAGCAAAATCGTTCCGCGTTTGACCGGTCTTGTAAGCAGCAGTTTAATCGTTCCTATGCTTGCTTCTGAGGATACTAAATCCGCCGCGACGACCATCATTAAAAGCGGAAGAAACAAATCGATCGCGTTTTCAATAAACATGCGCATAAACGTTGGCGCACCGGGAGCGGATGGATTAATGTCATGTTCCAAATAATATTGTTGCTGCTGAAGGCGAATGTGCAAATATTTGCGCCATTCTTCCGAAATGCTGCTTGAATTCAGACGGTTTTGCGCGTCGATAATTTGCTGCTGCAGCTGCGTCCGCCAATCTGTTGTTCCGAGCCGTTCCTGTATTTCCTGCACCTGCTTATATTGCGCGTATGTAAAAAGGACAACGAGTACGGCGACAATCGCCGCAATTACCGATAACCGCTTTTTGCGGACAATTTTCAGCATTTCGTTGTACACGAGGTTACTCAATCGCATCCCCTCCCGTTAATTCAATAAACAAATCCTCCAGTGTCGGCAGTTTCGGCTGAATTTCATGGACGTGTACTCCCGCTTCTACTAGTTTTTTGTTCCATATGGACAAATTCTTTCTTTCATATGGAGTCACCAGCCTATCTCCTTGAATGGCGACAGACGACGTTTCTTTCTCTAGTATTTCTTTCGCTGTTTCGATGGGGGCGGCTTTCCAGACAACTCGCGCTTGTTCTTTAAGCAGCCGTTCCACCGTATCCACCCGAAGCAGCAGCCCTTTTGCCATAATCGCCACGCGGTCGCACATTAATTGAATTTCGCTTAACAGATGTGAGGAGACAAGCACGCTCAATCTTTCTGATTCCGCCAAAAAGCGGATAAATTGGCGCATTTCGCGAATGCCGGCAGGATCAAGCCCATTGGTCGGCTCGTCCAAAATCAGCACTTTCGGCTTTCCTAGCAGCGCCTGCGCAATGCCGAGACGCTGTCGCATCCCAAGCGAATACGTGTTCACCCGATCGTGAATGCGGTTTTGCAAACCGACTAACTCCACCACTTCCATGATTCGTTCTTTTGGAATATCGGGAACCATGCGCGCAAAGTGCTCCAAATTTTCCCATCCGCTTAAATACGGATATAATTCTGGATTTTCGACAATGCAGCCGATATGGCGAATCGCTTTGGTAAACTGACGCTCTAGGTCATAGCCGCAAATAGAAATATGTCCCGATGTTGGCTTGATAAGCCCGACAAGCATGCGGATGGTGGTCGTTTTTCCCGCGCCATTCGGTCCTAAAAACCCAAATACTTCACCTTCCTTCAGTTCAAATGAAATTCCTTTGATAATTTCTTTGCGGCGAATTGTTTTGCGTAAATCGGTTACGACAAGCGGTGCGTGTGTTGTCGTCATTGTTTGTCCTCCTCCGTCCACGTAATTAAAGAAGCGACACGTTCGCCAATGCGTTTATAGCCTTCCTTATTCGGATGGAAATGGTCGCTGTACAAATAATCATTCACATGAAGCTCAAACAAATCGAATATCGGCACAGCAATGATATTTGGATAGCGAGCTGCCGTTTCTGCCGAAGCAAAATTCCACTGCCTTACGATCGCGGATGTCTTCTTTGCGTCACCGAGGTCGCTAAACGGATTGTATAGCCCGATGTAAAAAACAACTGCATCTTTATTGACGCTGCGAATCGTTTGAAAAATACGGTCTAAGTTGTGTAAATACGCGTTTTTTGCCTGCTCGATTTGCTTTGGCGCAAGCTTTAGCGCTTCTCCGCCTTGAAACAAATCATTCCCGCCGATCGTCATCACGATGATGTCAGCCATTTTTAGCTGCCTCTTTATCTCAGCTTGTCCTAATTGCTTAAGGAGTCCGTCAGATCGCTGTCCTTTAATAGCCAAGTTTGTTACACGAATCGGTTTCGTTGTTTTTTTACGGAGAGAATCGACCATATAGCCAATATACCCTTTTCCGCTTTCGTCTCCCGTTCCCCTTGTCAGCGAGTCGCCAAGAGCGACAATATAAATTTCACGGTTGTCCGCTTTTTTCTCTTTTGTATATTTCGTCGTGCCTGCTGGCGGCATCGCGGCGGAAAAAAATTGATCTTGAATGCCCATGGCAAAACCGCCAAGCCATAATATTCCCGCCAGCACGGATACAATCGTGATGGTGCTTACAATACCGCGTCTCATGCAATCATCCTTTCTTATCTTTGTTACTTATCATACAATATTTTCATCCAGGCTACACCTTTAGACTCTCCGCATTTGATAGTAAAAAGCACGCCGTTATAAAACAGCCGCCACAATGAAAAAGCTTGGTGATTTCACCAAGCCGTTCTTACTGGATTATGTTCAAACAAATTTCTAGTGCCTTACCGTTTTTGCAAATAATCTACAATTCCCATCGAACATACTTGTAAATCGAGACGGATGATGTCATACGCTTCTGATGTCGGTGAAATATTTCTTTCTTGCAAGAAAGCGCTGACTTCTTCATACAGCTTGCGAAAAACCGATTCAGCTTTTTCCTGCATCGATGCGCCAGGCATGTTGGCAATCGCTTTTTCTCCTGCTTCGACAAACTTTGGAAGCCAAAAACGAAGCTGTTCAAACGCTGCGCGAGGGTTTTCTAGCATGCCAAAATGACCGAAATAAATGCGTTCAGGTTGAAGCTGCTCCAATCGCTCTGCCGATTGCAGCATCGCCTCTGGCCGGAATTGGTTCGGAGAAGTGGACGGCAAACAATATTCAAGCCCATCTTTTAGCAATTGCGGATAAAACACTCCGATCGTATCGCCAGTAAAAACGCCGCGGCTGCGCGAATCGTAAATCGAAAAATGATGGTTGGAATGGCCAGGCGTATCCAAAAACGTCAACGTACGCTCACTGCCGAGCGTAAGCGTATCACCATCTTCTTTCACGATGAGACGATCCTCTGGAATCGGTACAACCGGGGAAAACAATTGGTCAAATTTTTCCCCATACACCGCCTTTGCTCCTTGGATTAACCGTGATGGATCTGCTAGATGCCGCTTCCCTTTCGGATGAACAACAACAAGGGCGTTCGGACATTTTTCAAGCAGCACGCCAGCGCCGCCAGCGTGGTCCAAATGAATATGTGTCACAATAATATAGCGGATATCCGCAGGATCAATTTGAAGCGCTTCTAGTCCTTTTAATAAATACGGAACAGAAGGGCTTGGACCTGTCTCAATAATAGCAAGCTCTTCTTCGTGAAGCACATATGTACCGGTGCGCTCTGCAACTCCTAAATCAAACAGATCAATCATCGAAATGTTGTGCCCTAAATCACGAGGTTTTTTCATCATATCATCTCCTACTTTTTATCTTTACTGAATATTCTACCAAATTACATATAAATAGAGAAACTATATTATTTTAAAAAATGGAAAAGGACATGAACCGATTTCAAGCAAAGACAACTTTGAAATCCATCGTTCATGCCCAATGAAAATTGTTCCATTGTAAAGAAGCGTCTATAATATTCGCAGCTAACAGGAGAATTTAGCGATCAGTACAATGCGGAACTAAATATCCTTTGTGAAAAAAATTATTCGACTGTCATTATGACGCAAGATGATTAGATAGAGACGCTTTCCGATGTGTGCGGATTGCCCACCATATCGAAACAGCCCAGCCAAATATGATGATTGCGTAAATCGTTGCATGCCAATTTCCAGGAGTTTCCCATGCATGAAGCAAGGTGCGAATGTTTGTGAAAATGATGATGCCTCCAACTAGAACCCCAAGCAAATGGGATGGCATCTTACGAACAAGCCACGCGGCGATTGGCGCAGCGACGATTCCCCCTAACATTAGCGTTCCTACCCAAAACCAATTGACTTGTTCCCAGCCTAACGAAATGACGAATCCAATGGTAGCGGATAAAGCAACGGCAAATTCCGACGTATCAACTGTTCCCACCACTTTTCTCGCTTCCATTCCTTTATTCGCAAGAAGAACAGGGGTGGAAATCGGGCCCCATCCTCCTCCGCCAGTGGCATCGAGAAAGCCGGCCACTAAACCAAGAGGAACAAGCTGCTTATTCGAAAATTTCCGCGGTGGTTGTTGATCTTGTCTAGGTGAAAGAAATAAAAACCGATACATAATATAAAACCCAAGCGCCAACAAAAATAGTGAAATATATGGTTTAATGACATCCCCTGGAAGATTGCTTAAAAAGCAGGCACCGAAAAACGCGCCAAGCGAGCCGGGAATAATTAATTTGATCACCATGTCACGGTCGACATTTCCAAATTTAATATGAGACGCGCCTGAAGCTGCAGTTGTGACCACTTCCGCTAGATGCACCGAGGCGGAAGCGACCGCCGGAGCAATCCCGAACGCAAGCAACAGTGTTGTTGATGTAACCCCATACGCCATTCCGAGCGAACCGTCGATGAGCTGAGCGATGAATCCAACAATCACAAACACGATTAACTTTTTCATTTTTTTCCCTCCACCTAAAATAATCGAAATATTTTTATTAATTTATACATTAATACCAAGTAATCACAGTTGTCAACTATGAATTATAAAAAAACAAAACAGGGTTCAGACCCATCGTCTGAACCCTGTTTTGTCCAAGTGTAAACCAACGGAATTTTATCATGTGATCATCTCCCCCTTTACTTTCGTTTCGAGGGGGATTGGGGAAAAATATTAAAATTTGGCTTGATATTGTTCAATTTCCCAAGCATGCACAGCGGTGCGATAGCTGTCCCACTCCGCTTTTTTCATGGCGACATATTCACCGAATACGTGATCACCTAGGGTTTTGCGACCGATTGTGCCGTTTTCGAATTCTTGAATTGCCGCTCCTAAACTAGCTGGAAGATTTTCGATGCCAAGTTCGGCGCGGCGCTCTTCTGTCATATGGAAAATATCTTCATCAATTGGCGCCGGAACCTGCAAACCTTTTTCGATTCCGTCCAACCCAGCGGCAGCAATGATGGCAAACGCAAGGTAAGGATTGGCTGACGGGTCCGGACAACGGAGCTCGACGCGGGTCGCCATACCACGTTTTGCTGGGATGCGGATTAATGCTGAACGGTTCGACGCCGACCATGCGATGTAGCAAGGCGCCTCATATCCCGGGACAAGCCGTTTGTACGAGTTGACTAGCGGGTTCGTAACAGCGGCAAAGCTTTTGACATGCGCGAGCAAACCAGCGATAAACTGATAGGCTGCTTCCGATAACTGATTTTCATCACTTGGATCAAAAAACGCATTTTCGCCGTCTTTAAATAGCGACATGTTCACATGCATGCCAGAACCATTGATGCCGAACACCGGCTTTGGCATGAACGTGGCGTGCAGTCCATATTTATTGGCAATCGTTTTTACCACCCACTTATATGTAGTTGCATTGTCTGCCGCCCCCAACGCATCGGCATATTTAAAGTTAATTTCATGCTGCCCCTCTGCCACTTCATGGTGAGATGCTTCAATGGTAAAGCCCATTGCCTTTAACGCACGGTAAATTTCTAAACGAACGCGCTCGCCAAGATCTCTTGGAGATGGCTCGAAATATCCGCCGTTATCATGGAGTTCTGTCGTCGGGTTTCCATTTTCGTCCGCTTTGAATAAAAAGAATTCCAATTCCGGACCGACAGAGATAGTAAACCCTTTTTCTGCCGCACGCTCTATCGTTTTCTTTAATACGTTACGAGGGTCTCCTTCAAATAACGTTCCATCGGGATTGATGACAGAGCAAAGGAAACGTGCTTCAGCGTATCCTTCTTCTACTGTCCAAGGCAATACAGCAAACGTGTTTAAGTCAGGAAGAAGATAGAGATCGGATTGGTTGATGGGAGAAAATCCTTTAATTGAGGAGCCGTCAAACATCATTTTTCCTTCCACAACATCATCAAGTTGCTCCGCCGTCACCGTAACGTGTTTTAAAATTCCTTCGATATCGACAAATTGCAGATGCAAAAGCTCAACGTGTCTTTGTTTTATCGTTTCTTTGATTTGCTCAAGCATTACCGTTTGATCGTTTGCTGGAGAAATCACTATATTTGACATGTTATATTACCTCACATTCGAATGTTTGTTTTTATAACATGTTTTTATTATAGGGAAGGAGAGTAGGTTTGGCAATACTTTTTTATTAATTTTTCTGTATTTTTATAACGCTAATAGGAAAGCGTTTTCAAAAAAACTACAAAACCTGAATAATAAATAGTTATGCATTTGCATATTTATGCAATTACTTTAATAAAAAAGACAGCCGCCTATAAAGGAGAATTCATCAACAACCTTTTAGACAGCCGCCATGATAAACGTATGTAGCCATATCAAGAGAAATTGTTATCATCACCGTTTTGCTTTTCGGATACACATACACGAGCCTTTGATTGGCTGTTCAATGTCTTTCACCCAAACCCGCTCGTATTCGTTATATTGGCTGCCTTCTTCATATTCTTCAAGCTCATCCATCGCTTGCAGCCCTTCTTTTGTTACGGTAAACCATTCGCCGATTACTTCACCTTCTTCTTCGATAACGAGCGCGGGGTATGCACCGACGTCATATATCATATAAGCGCCCTTTCACTTTTCCTGGCTGAATATGGCGAATGTACGGCGCTGCAATATGATGATTTTCCTCCCCGACTAGCAGCGTTCCGTACACAAATACACAATGCAGCATCGGTCTCATTTCTTTTCTCCCCTCTAAGTTTACATAATAATATTATGGTTATATATAAGGTAGAAAATAATATTCTACTAATAACCATAACGAAAAAAACAAAAACAATGGAAGCCCTGCCTCTCATCCATCCTTGCAGCTCCGAAGCTGCGCCAGTGTGAATTTGTCTTTTCGAAAGGAGATGACCGCCACAACAAAAGTGATACCGCCAAAAGCAGTATCACTTTTGTTTCATCACTTATGCTTTTTGAACGTTTGCCGCTTGTGGGCCACGGCCGCCGTCTACGATATCAAACGTAACCGTTTCGCCTTCTTCCAACGTTTTAAATCCTTCGCCTTGGATCGCCGTGAAATGAACGAACACATCATTGCCGCCATCCATCTCAATAAATCCATACCCTTTTTCCGCATTAAACCATTTTACTTTTCCTTTATTCATTGGGATTCCTCCAAAATAAAAAGTTGACCATCGTTCCGTTACCGATAGAAAAAAGCCGTGCGCTCATGCAAGAAAGGGAGCATACATAAGAAGGCCCTTTCTTTGAATGAGGCACGACTTATTACGATCCTTCCATATAACGAACGAAATGGCGCTTCGTTAATAGTACTTTATAAACAAAAGAAAGTCAAGATTTTTTGCTATTCTTGAGTCAGTCAAGATTTTGTGGGAACTTTTTTGGTTCGCTGAAAACAGGTGTAAGTCATAGATTGGCGAACCATTTTTTTGAATTTTATCCGTAAGCGCTTTCGAACTCTCATCCCTTGCCATGACAGATCGATATGTATACCTTTTTTACCATCCTTTGAGTTCAGACAGGGCATGATAGATCGGTGTCCCGGACGATTGCTGTAAATATGGCACGTTATTCCGCGTTACCTCCGGAAGAAGACGGCGGACGCGTTGTTTCGCCTTGTTCACGACCGTCTGTTTAGTGGATGCCGTTTCCTCCGCCGGATGCGACGATTCTTCTCCGAAACGACGTCCGAAAAGACGAATCCCATCCATCCGGGCAATCATTGCCTTGAAAAACGCCCTGAGTCCCTTGTCTGTCCAACTGCGGCGGTATTTCACCCGATACGCCAACTGGCTCATCACGCTTTCAGCCCTCCCCATCGGATACATGCCCGTTGTGTCCACTCCTTGCTCCTTCAGCCATTCCCGGTAATCACGGATGCATCCCGGCATCGATTCGATCCGGTGGATCAAGGCAGCCAGCTGTTGTTCTTTCGCTTCGTCCCCCAGCGTACCGAGGGCGCTGTTCAGTTCCACAAGCAACCCCTCTTCATCCTGCTTCACCAGCTTTTGCCGAATCGCCTGCCACCGTGGATGGCCCGAGAGGCATTGGCGCAATTCACGCGCCACGTGGAATCGATCCAATTGAAAGCAGACCCGTCCCTTGAAATACTCCCCGGCACGCGGTAATCCATGGAGCGCCGTCCCCGTTGATGACAAGAAGATCCCGGCAAGGATCATAGGCATATTCATTTATCAAAAATTCCTCGAAGCCTTCCCACACCTCCCCCTTGCCCTCATGGACGTAATGGCGCTGATTCACGAATTCGATCCGGGAGCCGTTGCGCTTCCATCCTTCGTGAACGGTCAGGATTTTGTCTTCCTTGGCCCGTTTTCCCTTCCCTTGGCGGGAAACAAACAGTCCATCGGCCTCCACCAACAGCACCCGTCCATATCGCTGGTCCACCGGGCAGTGCAGCGGAACTTCGGCCTCGAGCACCAACTGGCGGATCGCCTCATGGCTCATCACCGGATACCCGACCATCTGGGCAAGCGTACGAGCCGCTTTGCGATAGGAAGAGCACTCCACCGCCAATCCCACCGCTGTTTCTTCTAGACAAGGGCTGATTGACTGCGATCCATCAAACGCGAGAAAGGAATCCAGCAAAAATGTGTAACGGTTTTGTTCTCGGTCTAAATAGTAGTTTCGCTCAAAGGTGACTTCGCCAAACAGGGTTTGAATCGTGGTGCGTCGTTTGTCTTTCAAGTGGTATCGGCGCTTATCTCGATTCTCTGCCAATTGCCGGTCGATGTCCTCCAACAGAGCCGTAAACAGCTCGGCGAAGGCGTTTTGCAAGGCTCGAAACAAAGCAAGTTCGATCTCTTTCCATGTCAACGAATTTGTGGTAAGATGTTGTTGAATATTCATAGGACTCTCTCCTCCTGTTTGTAGTGTGGTCAATGAACATCTTACCAGGGAGAGAGTCCTTTTTTCATGTTTCCTGCTTGGGATCCTACCGCGCTTCGCTTGGTGGCCCCGATGAGGGGGGATTGCGAACCTACGTTCCCAACCCCCTCATCGGGGAACTTCTAAGAATTTTTCCCACAAACATTTTACTCACACGCTATTCTTTCCATTTAATGCTGCAGCCGATGCTTGGCTTTTGTTTTTCCGGCACTGGTTCGCCATTCAATAATGCGTCTAATGCCGCGCGAATCGATTCTCCTGTAACCGGAATGCCGTTATTTGGCCGTGAATCATCCAACTGTCCGCGGTAAACACATTTTAAGTCGCGGTCAAAGATATAGAAATCCGGCGTGCACGCTGCTTGGTACGCTTTCGCTACCTCTTGGGTTTCATCAAATAAATATGGGAACGGATACCCTAATTCTTCTGCCACTTTTTTCATATTTTCCGGCGAATCTTCTGGATATTTTTCGACATCGTTGGAATTAATGGCGACAAACGTAACTCCTTTTGGCTGATAATCATTAGCAAGACGGACAAGTTCATGCTGTACATGTTTTACATACGGGCAATGGTTGCAAATGAACATAATAACTGTCGCGACATCCGATTTGATATCTTCTAAACGGACTGTTTTTCCATCCACCGCATTCACTAGTTCAAACGATGGTGCTTCTTTTCCTAACGGAAACATATTGGATTCAACTGCTGGCATACGTCCACATCCTTTCCCAATTTTCTGCTTATTTCATTATACCAAAGCAAGAGAGAGAATCACAAACTTGGCGCCTAAACGAAAACAGAATAGCTGCATATAATATCACATAGGTATTATTCATGTCCTTTATGACGCCACATCCTACAGGCAAATCAATAGACAATTTTTCCACAGCGGCGCATAATAAAAAATAATTAATCCCTTTTGGAACAGGAAGAACATGAAAGGATGTTTACCATGAGCCTTAAATTAAGCGTGCTAGACCAATCCCCAGTTGCAGAGGGAATGACAGCGGAAGAAGCGCTTGCTAATACCGTCCGGCTCGCGCAATTTGTGGAAGAGCTTGGCTATGAACGTTTTTGGGTATCAGAGCATCACGATACAAATCACCTTGCCGGTTCATCCCCAGAAGTGCTGCTCGGTCATATTGGAGCAAAAACGTCCCGCATTCGCATTGGTTCCGGCGGGGTGATGCTACCGCATTATAGCGCCTACAAAGTAGCAGAAAACTTTAAAGTGCTTGAAGGGCTTCATCCCGGTCGGGTTGATTTAGGTGTTGGAAGGGCTCCAGGAGGCATGCCAATCGCGACCCTTGCCCTCCAAGAAGGAAAACGAAGAGACATTGACCGCTATCCGGAACAAATTGATGATTTATTAGCATACTTGCATAACGATTTGCCGAAAGAACATCCGTTACACGGCTTAAAAGCCACACCGAACGTACAAACGGCACCAGATGTATGGCTTCTCGGTTCCAGTTCCTCCAGCGCCATATTAGCAGCACAAAAAGGGCTTCCATATGTGTTTGCGCAATTTATTAACGGCGAAGGCGGGGAACATTATACAAAATTGTACCGCCAACAGTTTGTTCCATCGAAATATTTGGACAAGCCGCGCAATATGGTCGCTATATTTGCCATTTGCTCCGAAACAGAAGAAAAGGCGGAATGGGTGGCATCGAGCCTTGATTTATCGCTGCTAATGATTGAGCAAGGCATGGTGTCCAATGGCACGCCAAGCCCGGAAAAAGCGATGTCCTACTCCTATAGTCCATATGAAAAAATGCGTATTCTCGAAAACCGAAAACGGATGATTATCGGCTCACCGAAACAAATAAAAGAACAGCTTTTCCGATTAAGCATATGAAACGGATGAAATTATGTTAGTAACGATTACATATGATTTTCAAGATAAGTTAACATCATTCCGGTTAATCGCGGAAGAATTATGGGGGTAAAGGAGCAAATGAAAGTTATTTCCGTCAATGCAGGCGAGCCGAAAACAGTGATGATCGACGGAAAACCGCTCACAACAGGAATTTATAAAGAACCTGTGTCAGAGCCGCTTTTCGTAACAAAACTCAACTTCAATGGAGATGGACAGGCGGATTTAGTACATCACGGCGGTTATGACAAAGCGATTAAAAACGAAATGACTTGTACGACACACGCGTACAAGCCGCTTTTTTATAATGCCTCTTCTTTTTGCAAATGACGATAATACAAATCATAGTAAAACCCTTTTGCCTTTAGCAGTGATTCATGTGTGCCTTGTTCAATGATTTTTCCTTCATTCAAGACAAGAATGCGATCCGCATTTTGGACCGTGTTAAGCCGATGGGCAATGACAAAACATGTCCGCCCTTTCATAAGCCGCTCGAGCGCTTCTTGAATTTTCATTTCAGTCATTGTATCAATGTTGCTCGTCGCTTCATCCAAAATTAAAATAGATGGATTAGCGACCATCGCGCGCGCAATTGCTAACAGTTGTTTTTGTCCTTGGCTAATGCCGCTGCCATCTTGCTTCAGCACCGTATCGTAACCGTTTGGCAGTTTGGTGATAAACGAGTGCGCATTCGCCCATTTTGCCGCTTGTTCCACTGCTTCATCACTTGCATCTAATCTTCCGTATCGAATGTTATCGCGAATCGTTCCTTCAAATAAAAACGTATCTTGCAAAACAAACGCCATATGGGCGCGCAAGCTTGCGCGTTTAATAGTACGGCTATCGTGCCCATCGATAAAAATATGACCGCGATCCGGATCGTAAAAGCGGGCTAGCAGCTGTAAAATCGTCGTTTTTCCTGCACCGGTCGGACCAACGAGCGCCACCGTTTCTCCTGGAGAAACCGAAAAGCTGACATCGCGAATGACATCTCGCTTTTTATCATAGGAAAATACGACATGGTCAAATTCCACTTTTCCTTGTATATGGTTGAGCGAAATCGCTCCCGTTTCGTCCCGTTCTTCTTTTTCCATATCTAAAATTTCAAATACTCGTTCCGCGCCAGCCAGCGCCGAAAGCAGCGTATTCCATTGGTTCGCCAAATCATTTAACGGGCGTGTAAATTGGCGTGCATATTCGACAAACACAACAATGACGCCGATTGAAATCATCCCTTTAAGCGCTAAAACACCACCCACGCCAGCAATAAGACCAAAGCTGGCGTTGTTTAGAAAGTTCATTAGTTTCGGGATAAATCCCGAATACGTTTGCGCCCAAAATCCAGCTTGCTTCAACTGCTCATTTTTTTGTAAAAAGCCATCAATCATTCTCCGCTCTTGCGAAAACATTTTTACGACTTTTTGCCCAGAAATGACTTCTTCAATAAATCCGTTCATCTCTCCTAAACAACGTTGTTGCTCACGAAACCGTTTCTGCGTGCGATTCGTAATCCATCGCATCCCAATGTACATCATCGGGACAACTAGCAAAGTGACAAACGTTAGAAGCGGGCTTAGCCAGAGCATGACGCAGATCGCTCCGACAAGCGTAAGCGTGCTTGATATCACTTGGATGACGGTACTATTAAATGTTTGGCTCATATTATCGATATCGTTTGTAATCCGGCTCATTAATTCCCCTTGCCGGCGCTTGTCAAAAAATGAAATCGGCAGTTCATGAAAATGGCGAAACAGCTGTTTCCGGATCGCATAAATCGTTTTTTGGGCAATTCGGATCATCCAATAGTTTTGCAAAAAAGTTGAGGCGGAAAGTGCCACATAAATAAAAAGAAGAAGCGCTAAAACAAGAAAAAAACCGTCTGTCTGCTTCGTGACAATATATGTATCAATCGCTCTTCCTACTATATATGGACCAAGCAGACTTAAACAGGAACTTACGATCACCATTACAACAACCGCAATAAGCCATCCTTTTTGA
Organism: Geobacillus sp. CX412; assembly: GCF_027942335.1. Lineage (NCBI taxonomy): Bacteria > Bacillati > Bacillota > Bacilli > Caryophanales > Anoxybacillaceae > Geobacillus > Geobacillus sp. CX412. The sequence goes on along the minus strand of NZ_CP103461.1, from coordinate 1,515,356 downwards.
GGCGAAAGAAATGACCAAAGCCGCTTTAATGTTCCTATGTTGTCTTTTGCTTGCTGCTTTTGTCCCGCAGCTGCCATGGTTCTATGTCGCGGTCGTAACATTCGTGCCCCTTCTTTCCTAATTGCGATGCTACAATTTTCCGGTACAGCTCGCTTTTCTCTAACAGCTCATCATGGCTGCCTTTTGCTAAAAGCTTGCCATCGTCTAACAAGAAAATCGTGTCTGCTTCCATCGCCGTTTGAATTTTTTGTGTAACAATGAATGTGGTACACGTATACCACTTTAATTCCTTCAGCAATTTTGCCTCTGTTTTTAAATCTAGCGCGCTTGTGCTATCATCAAGCAATAAAATTTTCGGCATTCCAACAAGTGCCCTGGCAATCGAAAGGCGCTGTTTTTGCCCGCCAGACAAGTTTACCCCTTTCTGCCCAATCATTGTCTCATATCCATTCGGAAACTTCATAATCGTATCATGAATTTGCGCATGTTTCGCCGCTTGGATCATCTCTTCCATCGAAGCATGTTCGTTTCCGAAACGAATGTTTTCGGCAATCGTTCCGGAAAATAGCAACACTTCTTGTGGAACGAAACGGATGGAAGCACGCAACTGTTCTTGTTTCATTTGTCGAATATCGATGCCATCGATCATCACTCGCCCATCCACCGGGTCGTATAAACGAGGGATCAACTGAAGCAAAGTTGACTTTCCTGAACCGGTCGCTCCTAAAATCGCCACTGTTTCATGAGGGCGAACGACAAACGAGACATCTTTTAAAACGAGAACACGGCTATTCGGATAGCGGAATGACACATTCTCAAAGCGGACTTCTCCTTGTTCGACCGCTTTATTGCATGCCTGTTTATCATCTTCGATATCCACTTTCACACTTAACACATCCGCAATGCGCCCAGATGATGCTTTAGCACGCGAAAATGCCATCGTAATGAATGCAAACATCGATAACGCCGAAGTAATACGAGTCGTATAATTGACAATTGCCACTACTTGACCTGCCGTTATGCTTCCTGCTTGAATATCGATACGACCGATGAAAAGAATGACAATAATCGCCATATTCATGACAAATAACAATACAGGGGTAATCGTTTCTACTAAACGTAATACACTGATTGTCCGTTTCATTAGCGTTTCGTTCGCCTTTATAAACCGCTCCTGCTCGTACGTTCCTCTCATCCACGCTTTAATGAGGCGCATCCCCGCTAAATTTTCGCGCATCACGCTGTTGACACGATCAAGCGCTTGTTGCACGATCGAAAAAGATATAACCGCTTTTTTCATCATCCATAAAAGGAACATCACTAACATCGGAACGGCAACAGCAAGCACAAGCGCCAGCTGAACGTGAACGGCAAAAGACATGACTACCCCAAATACGACAAGAAGCGGCGCCCTTAAGGCAATTCGCAAACTCATAAACACCATATTTTGTATTTGCGTTACATCGTTCGTCATTCTCGTGATCAGCGAAGCAGTTGGAAAGCGTTCCAAATTCGCAAACGAAAACGATTGAATTTTTTCAAATAAATGTTTTCGAATCGCAAATCCGTACTCTTGGCCCACGTAGCTAGCGGCAAAAGAATTGGCAATCCCAGCAGCAAATGACAAAAGCGAGGCGCCGAGCATGACCGCTCCCCACGTCCAGACGACAGAAAGGTTTTTTGCCATTACTCCGTCGTCAATAATTTTCTCCATCAACAACGGCTGCCATAATTCTACTAACAGCTCAATCAGCATGAGCGCCCACGCGACGATCATCCATTTTCGATACGGTTTTAAGTAAGATAGTACTTGCTGCATCCTTTCACTCCCCCGTACCTGTGATCTCAACCCTCTGCATGAGGAAAGTCAGCACTAAAAAGTTTTTCCTGCGCCTGCGTGCAAACATTCACTCTTGTTCGGCCAAACTTTTATGGACAAACACCTCATTGGTGTTTGGCGCCCTGTCGGTTCGGTTCAAAACCGTTTTTCTCCCAATGGCTTAAGTCACGGGATTTCATGTGTAAAATTTAGTTACCATAGCGAATGACCGAGGGAGTGTCACTTTTGACATCGATGTTACAGAACATTTTGTTTACCGATATCCATTAAAGTTGTCAGTTCCGTTTCCGGTAGTTAGCCCAAATTTGCATAAACATTTCTTGATCAGCAATCGCTCTGTTTTGCGAAGCAAAAAACTGGATAATATCTTGTTCGTTTTCCACGATTGGAAACAACTTATGAAATTTCGCAATCATCAATAGCTTTTCGACTGTTTTATTCGATGAAACGACAAAGACCACTTTCTTTTTCTTCGCAACTTCCTTTTTTAAAAAATGGATTAATAGTGCCAAACCGGTACTGTCGATAAACAGAAGCTCATGGACATCAATAATGACGATATCTCCCTTTATTTCCGCCAATGCCATTTGAATCTTTTGTCTAGCAAGCTGCTGCGTGCTGTAAACCAACTTCCCTTTCAGCAATATTTTTTCATATTGTTCTAACGATGTAATTTTCAGTTCAAGAGTGGATATCCGACTATCCATTGCGCCCTCTCCTCATTTTCATCGCAATTGCGCATTTTCCATTTTCTCGCCGTTCAAACCATATATCATCCATGGTTTCTTTAATCAGCAAAAGCCCGCGGCCAGATTCAGCAAGCAACATATCTTCAAGGCTTTTCTCCCGCATTCGCTCAATTTGTTTGATAGGAATTCCGCTGCCTTCATCCGTAACAGTGACAGTTACATCCTCTTCCGTAATTCGCAAAGATAATACAAATGTATTCTTTTCTGTTTCTTCTCCCGATTGTCTTATTGCTGCCACTGAATTAATAACCGCTTCATGAACAGATAACACAAACATATCGCGATCGTGAACCGAAAAAAAACGAGCAATTTGTTCCGCTAGCAAATCGCAAAAATCAATCGCCTCGTCCGTCGCTTCACATTGAATCTTCATTTCGTACATTGCTTTACACCCACTGATCATTAATTTCAAGAAACGATCGTTATTGAATCGTAATAGATAATAAGCATATATCATCGGAAGGATTCATTGGCGATCGACTATGATCAATCAGCATATGCAAAAATTGTTTATCTGGTAAATGGCTATACATTTTTGTATAGTTGCGAATTTTATTCATGCTTTGTAAAATGGATGAATCCATTTCATCTAAAATCCCATCCGTGTATAAAAATAATCTTGTTCGCTTTTGATAATGAATAACTTCTTTTTCAAACGGGACGGAAAACGGACTGCCAATCGCTAGTCCTCCTTTATCCAATTCAATGATTTCTCCATCTTCCGTAACCAACAATCCAGCAGGATGCCCTGCATTCGTATATTCAATCTGCTTTTTTTTCGTATCAATCACTAAATAAATCATGGAAAATAAATATCTTATCCCATTTGCGTCGTTAGGGAATAAGTTTTGTACATGCTTTTCGAGTTCTATAGCGACATACACTGGATCGATGACACGCACAATTAATCCCCTTAATAGTGAACGGAGCAACATGCTGACAAGCGAAGAGGAAATGCCATGTCCCATCACATCAATAATAATGACTCCATAGCGGTCATAATCAATTTGGTAACATGCATACAAGTCCCCAGACAAGTCATCCGATGAAATATAAATGGCATCCATCGTCACTGCATCGTTTTGTATCGGAGGGGTTAACACGCTTTGTTGAATTTTTTTCGCAAGTTCCAATTGCTTCTTATACTCTGCTTCTTTTTGTTTTTGTTTTGTGATATCCGTAACCATCATCATATATCCCGTAACATTTCCAGCCGAATCAGTAACAGGAATGGCAGAATAAGCAACGTCCACGAACGTTCCATCTTTTCGTCTAACTGTGCGTTCGCCTGTTGAATTTTTTAACTGATGAGAAAACATTGCTATGCATTGAGGATGATCATGAAACAACGAGAAAAATTGCCGGCCGATCACTTCTTCCCGTTTCCATCCAAACAATGTTTCTGCGGCATTTCCCCAATCCATTACCTTCATATTTTTACATAACGGAATAACGGCAATGGGAGCTGTTTCATAAATAGCTTGAAGCATTTGTTCTGATTTTGGTGAACGAATAATTGTTTCCACATCAGAAAAACGCCAGACGTAAAATTCGTTCGCTGTACCTGTGAGTGAATAAACCGTTAACATTCGGACTAATTTCCGGTCACTGTCAATAAGATGATCAATTTCTCCTTCCCAATAGCCGTTTTCCAACACTGATTTCCAGATTAATTCGTACTTCTCAACATAATGTTCATCGGAAAGGAGAATTTGAAAGGATTGACCGATTAACTGTTCTTTGGAATAACCGGTTAATGTTACCGCTCCATCGTTTACTGCCACGATAATTTTATTCCGATCTGTGATGACAATTCCTTCGCTTGTATGATGACCGCATGTTTTTCCTTTCACCTGTGAATCTAGTTTCACCATTGTTCAACCCTTTTTCATAGTAATCTTTCAAAAATACATAAAATTCCTTCTTATGACAAAAGGCCACCTTCAAAAAGGAGACCAGTTTTCCCGAAAATAAAAAGTTTTCTTTTTATCTATTTCGATTATCATACTTTTTTTCCTGCTTTTTTCATCATAAAAGAAGTAAGTATTTTTTCTTCTTTTTTATTGTTTAAAATAGCGATGACGGATGGCTGCAATAATGAGCAAACATAACGGGATGATAATTTGTAGTGGTACATGCATATAAATTGTCACCACTTTCAGTCCTTCTGTAATATGTTCTGGATAATTGCTCGCAATGGCGATCGATAACAGCAAAACCATTAGCCCAAGCGGATATACGAGACGCTGATGATTTTGAATGCGAAATACATTCGCTGTTCCGATCACCGCAGCATAAAAAAATACGGATACTTTAAAAAATCCGCCAATAATAAGGGCAATCATAAAAAATACATCCAGACGCTCCAAAAAATTCGCAACTCGAATTCTCCGTATCGTGTCCAAAAGTGGAAATGCAGATCGGGCGACAACATCCGCTCCAAGTACGGCAACGTTGATCGCCATAATGATTGCCAAATTAAGACCGCTTAACACCATGCCTGCTATCGCGGCTTGTTTCATTTTTTCCGGGTTGTTCATATATGGAAATAGCATCGTAAAAACAATCATTTCCCCAAATGGAAAGTAAAGCGTCTCCGTAAACACGACTTTTAATACCCGTTTCCATCCTACTTCGAGCACCGGCTGCAGCCGATGGAGATCCACCAGTCCTGCAGAAATGACTAAAATCAATCCAGATACTGCGAGGAGATAAAGCAAGGTAAGAAACAATTCCCCCGTCCGCGCAATGACCTCAATCCCTTTATAAACGCCATACATCACCGTTAATATCATAATCGCATTTAAAATAAAGAGCGGTGTTTCTGGATATGCGAACGTTAACAATAGCTCGCCAAAGTCGCGGAGCACCCGGGAAGCGATATAAAGAAAATAAACAATATATATAAGCGCCAAAACTTTACCGATCCAAGGACCAGTAATGTCTTGTACATACGCAGTCAATGGAGCATCTGGATAGTAACGATAGAGGCGGTAATAAATAAAAAACAATAGTAAACCAAATGCTAAACCTAATAATATCGCAAGCCAAACATCCTGTTTTGCGCCTATACCAAGCGGAATAACGATTGCGCTTCCATGCTCGAACAGTACGATTAGTACAAATAATTGCCGTGCGTCTATCTTCGCTCGTTCCATCATTTCACCGCCCTCACTGTCCAAATAGGTACGATTTCGTTCGCAATCCTGTCCGGCGAATAAACGCTTCTACCGTTACATTCACCTCTAGTTGCGGAAAATAGCGATCATTCCAATCTGATTTCATTGTTTTCCATTGCTGCGGATAGGAACGATAGACAATATCTCCAAACCCAAAGATATCTGTTTTTGCTTTTTTTGCTTCTTCTATCGCTTTGACAACTTCCTTCTTTATACTTTTTTCCGCTTTTTTTTCTAATGCAAAAATTTGCTTAGGATTGGTAAAATCAATGGAGACAAACTCTTCGCCGATATCTCCCTCTGCCTGAATATGAATGGAAATGGATGGTTTTCCTTTTTTCATATGCGCCGCTACGCTCGTTTTGGCACGAACGACTTTATAGACAGCTGCTTCTTTTTTCTCTTTCCATTCGATCGTAACGCCTGTTTGTTCCATTTTATCAAGAATCCATACCACTCCACGCGCTGCTTCGCCATTAATCCATCTGACAAGTTTATCATCTTTAAACATAGCTAGGCCATTGACATTCAATCGTGCATCAGGTTCAGAAGCTTGCACGTTTGTTTGCCGCTTCCCTTTTGGTACACTTCCTACAATCTCAACACCGCTAATGATAGGCGCTTTTCCTGGAGAAGCAAGATCGTTAATTATTGTTCCTATATCAACATTAATCGATTGCCCCCATATTTTTTCAGAAAATTGCAATGTTTTTATAATTTGATTTGCTGGAATTTTATCAATGGGCGTTAATATTTTGAGAACCTCTTCCGCTGAATGATGCCGGGCGATCACGACCATTGCTGTCGAGCGACATTCACTATTTCTTTCGAGTGCATCAAACAACCCGTCGACTCCTTCTTTTGCCACTTCTTCACTAATAACAAATAAATTTGTATGCGCATAGTAAATAAGCCGCGATAGTTTTTTGGACGCTTTCCGGCTTGCCTCGACGAGGTTGTCTCCTGTTGCTTTGTAGATGGAAACCGGCACCCCGCCACTACCTCCACCGATCTGTCTCGCACCAACAACGTTTCCTGGGTTGACAACTTGAAATATCATCACATATTTTCCATCCTTCGTTTTATCAATTCCGACAGCGACGACAAAGGCCAATTCGTTCAGCTCTTTTGTGCTCCAACATCCGGAAAGAACCGTGGCACATAACAGAAGTGAAATGATGATTACGATTTTTCGTTTCATGATTGCTCTCCCTCATTTTTCTCCTGACGATTGGAAGCAGACGGCTGAGGTCGTTGATGATTTCCCTGGCGAATAATATTTTTCTGATTGATTAAACGCGGACGCTCTTTAAACGCCCATGTTGGCACGCGGAAAAGCGTATCGCCCATGTTGGACGGAATAAACGGGGCAAGCGGTGACATATATGGAATGCCAAAGGAACGAAGACTGCATAAATGAATCGTCATCACTAAAATTCCTATAATAATGCCGTAAAACCCAAACATCGCCGCAAGAAACATGAGCGCAAAACGAATGAGGCGCGCGGAAATCGCAATCGCAAACGAAGGGGTTGCAAAGCTGGCGATTGCCGTAATGGAAACGACAATCACCATCGCCGATGAAACAAACCCTGCCTCCACCGCCGCCTGTCCGATGACAAGCGCTCCGACAATCGAAACAGTTTGACCAACAGCACGCGGCAAGCGCACCCCTGCTTCCCGCAAAATTTCAAAAATTACTTCCATCACCAACGCTTCGACAAACGCTGGAAATGGAATTGCTTCACGTTGAGCAGCAATCGCAATGACAAGTGGAGTTGGGATCATTTCTTGATGAAACGTCGTTGCTGCAATATAAATCGCCGGGGCAACAAGTGAAATAAAGAAAACAAGAACACGCAAAAATCGAAGTGCTGTTGCAATATCAAAGCGAGCGTAATAATCTTCAACAGCTTGAAAAAATTGGATAAATAAAGCGGGCGCAACGAGCACAAATGGAGTTCCTTCAACGAATATGGCCACTCTACCTTCGAGAAGATTGGCTGCCACCACATCCGGCCGCTCTGTATGATACGTTGTCGGAAAAGTAGTAAATGTTTGATCTTCAATTAATTGTTCGATATATCCCGATTCAAGGACACTATCAATATGTATGCGGCGAAGCCGTTTTTTAACTTCTTCAACGATTTCGTCGTTGGCAACTCCTTTCACATACATAATAGCAACATCCGTTTTTGTCACTTCGCCAATTCTCATCGTTTCGAGCCATAGATTCGGATTTTTAATGCGACGGCGAATAAGAGTAGTGTTCACCCGCAGCGATTCGGTAAATCCATCTCGCGGACCGCGAATAGCTAGCTGTGTTTGCGGCTCTTCAATCGCTCGATATTCTCCCCCACTCGTACTTGCACTTAAAGCAAACGTCACTCCATCAAGAAGAATAATCGTCTCCCCTGACATAAGTGCCAAAAATAAATCAACCCACTGGGAGATGCGCTCGATTTTGCCGACAGCAGCTAGTTTTTTTTCCATAAAGCAAAACGTATCTTTCGGGGATAAGGTAGTCGGAAACGTTGCTGTCATAAGCGGTTCAAGCAAAAATTGATACACATTTTTTTCATCGGCAAGCCCATCGATAAAAATGAGAGCAGCACGAATCGAACGTTCTTGTCCAATCATAAAACGACGGATGACAATATCGGAACTGTTTCCAGTCGTATGGCGAATGATATCGATATTCACATCCAGCAGCGAATGAATCGGCTCATGCGGAATATCTTGGACTTGACCGCTTTGATCGCGTTCTTGGCGTGTTGTCGCTCCTTGCTTATCTTGTTGTTTTTTTCGCAATCCCCACTGAAACAGCATCGTACTCCCCTCGCTCCAACTCATTTACTTGCCATTATAGACAGCGAAGGGTTCTAATATACAAACAAAGAATGTTTTAATGGTAGAAAACAAAAACTAAAGAAAACCCCGACAGTAGGTGGGATGAGATGAAACTATTAGGCATTTCATTGTTCATTGGCAGCATTTTAATCGGTCTCGCCATTGAAATGGATATGTTAATGGGTTTTACATTACGTCAATCGATGCGCAACGTCCTGAACCCATTTCGTGTCATGGAAACACCGGAAATGTTTATTTTATTTTTCATTTTATTGTTATGGGTGCTCGATGTGTTAGCGGCGCTATTTCTTCAAAAACAAAAGAAAATGTAAAAAAGGTTTCTTGCCAAGGCAAGAAACCTTTTTTATCATTTGCTGACCGCGCCTAGACGAAGCAGCCGCATCGAATTGAGCAATACGAGCAGCGTCGCTCCCATATCCGCAAAAATGGCCATCCATAACGTAAGCCAACCTGGAATAATAAGAACAAGTGCCAGCACTTTTAACAAAAAAGCAATCGCAATGTTCTGTTGAATAATGCGCATCGTTTTCCGTCCTAACCGAATGGCATATGGGAGTTTCCCAAGATCATCGCCCATCAAGACAACGTCCGCTGTTTCTAACGCTACATCTGTTCCAATATCCCCCATGGCAATGCCAATGTTTGCCGCAGCGAGCGCGGGAGCATCGTTGACACCGTCGCCGACCATCGCGATACGTCCTGATTGTTGCTGTAGCGTTTGAATCGCCGTCAATTTTTCTTCTGGAAGCAATTCAGCTCGAATATCGGTAAGTGGAAGGGAAGAGGCAATGGCCCGCGCTGTCGTTTCGTGATCGCCGGTTAACATGATTGTTTGAGTGATTCCTAGATTACGTAATGTTTCTAGCACAAAAGCAGCATTTTCACGCAGTTGATCAGAAACGGCAATCATTCCAAGCACCTTTGTTTCATCACCAAGCAGCATGACCGTATTTCCTTGCTTTTGTGCACGTGTGATTTGCGCGCGCACGTCTTCGCATATAGACGCATCGGAAAACAAGGACGGTTTTCCAATATAATACATGGTTCCGTTCACACGTGCTGCCGCTCCTTTGCCGGTCATCGCGCGAAACTCGCTTACTTGCAAACTGTCGAATGATATTTGTAATTCCTCTGCTTTGCGTAAAATGGCAGAAGCAAGCGGATGCTCTGACTGTTTTTCGATGGCTGCGGCGATTTTTAACACTTCTTTTTCATCCAGGCCGCCAAATGGATAAATATCGGTCACTTCTGGGGTTCCAGTCGTTAATGTTCCTGTTTTATCAAACGCAATAGCCGAAAGTTTTCCGATTTCTTCTAAATACGCTCCACCTTTAATAAGCACTCCTTGCCGTGTCGCTTGCCCAATGGCGGTTACAATTGCGACCGGCGTGCTAATGACAAGCGCGCACGGACATCCGACGACAAGCACCGTCAAGCCGCGGTAAATCCACGTCAGCCATTCTCCGCCAAGCCATAGCGGCGGCACTATTGCAAGAAGGAAAGCAATGAGCATAATCGCTGGCGTATAATAGCGCGCAAAGCGATCGATAAATTGCTGGGCTGGCGCCCGCTGTGCCTGCGCCTCTTCGACAAGATGAATGATTTTCGCAATCGTTGTGTCTTTCACCTGCTTTGTCACTCGTACTTCGAGCGCTCCTTCTGCATTCAACGTTCCGGCATATACTTCATCGCCAATGGTTTTGGCTACCGGCATCGATTCACCTGTAATCGCCGCTTCGTTTACGGATGATTCACCGCGAAGCACGATGCCATCCATTGCGATTTTTTGCCCTGGTTTCACAATTATCGTATCGCCGACAACGATATCTTCCACATCCACTTCATACTCTTTGCCATCTCGAAGCACGATCGCTTTTTTCGGAGCGATATCCATCAGCCGTTGAATCGAACGGCGCGCCGTATCCATGGAATACCGCTCAAGCGCTTCGCTAACCGCAAATAGGAAGACAACAACCGCTCCTTCTTTCCACTCTCCGATGCACGCTGCCCCAATGACAGCAATCGTCATGAGCGTATTCATATCAAATTGCAGACGAACAAGATTGTTGATTCCGGTTTTTAATAAATGGTAGCCGCCAATGATGATACTTGCTGTAAATAATAAAATGGTCGCAATATGCCGTTCCCCGATCGTATAAGCAGCTGCATAGCCGGCAAGGAGAAACAAAGCCGATATCATCGCAATCACATTTGTTTTCTTTTTCCAAAACGGTTCTGCTTTCTGTTCTTTCCGCTCTGTTTCCGGAATGACGGTAATTCCGTCAAAAGCACCCGCTTTTTCCAGCTCCGCAATCGACGCTTCGCCGATAATTGTTAGCTTCGCCGCGCCAAAATTGACTTCGGCATCTTTGACCGTCGCAATGCTTTTCACATTTTTCTCAAACTTTGCCGCACAGTTGGCGCAGGAAAGGCCTTGAAGGCGGTACACATGTTTATTTTCCATCGTGTTCTTCCCCCTCTTTGGCGTGGACAAGCGCCAGAGCCACAAGCTGTTCGACATGGTCGTCTTTCAGCGAATAAAACACGAGTTTCCCTTCTTTGCGGTGCTTGGCGATTCCCATATCGCGAAGCAAACGCAAATGGTGGGAAGCGGTTGCGACCGTGCAGCCGATAATCGTTGCGACATCACAGACGCACAGCTCTTTTTCGAGCATTAACGCATACGTGATTTTTAAGCGCGTCGCATCGGCAAGCGCTTTAAACAGCTGTTCCACCCCGCTGATTTCATTGATGCGCTGCCGGACGGCATCCACTTTTTCCGCGTTAATGGAAAATACTTCACATACATCGCTTGCCATCTTGTCACCTTCATTCAAATATTTGTTTGAATATAGTATATTCCTTTATCAACCAAAAACGTCAATTCATTCAAACGATAATTTGAATGTTTTTAAATCAAAAAAAGGGAATCACAATGATTCCCTTTTATCATTCCGCATTCCCCCGGGTTTTTTCGAGCAGATGGTGGTCTTTGAGCCACTTTTCGACATGAGTATATGTTTTTTTCCACATGAGATGAATGGTATCGCCGTCGCTTTGCAAAAGCTCGATATCCCCTTGCCATACTTTGTGGCTATCCAGCATTGCGCTTGCCGATTCTTCCATTAAGTCGGCTTTTAACGCTTCGATAAATGAATCAATTTGCTGCGGCTCGATGATCGTCAACGTTTTCCCGCCCGTCTCTGGGTGGTAAAAGGCGACTTGGCGAATCGGCGAATATCCTTGATCGCGGAGCAATAAATAATAATTTTTCTTATACTCTTTCGACTCTAAAATCGGTTTATAATAGGAAAAGTACGGTTCGCTAGGCACATGGTACTGGCGGATCATCCGCTTGCCGTTCTTTAGCACATAGCCGATCGCCACTTGTCTCTGGTCTGTAAACCGGGACGGTCTTGGCTGATCTTTGACTAACTGTTGGTGAAACGCGTAGACGGCGCGGATATTTTCTTTTTCCTTTAAAAACTGGTTTTCTTGCTCAAACGGTACATACGAACGTTTTCCATTCTCGACAAAATCATAGACGGAACCACCGAAATAGACTTGGCGGATATCCTCTAGCGCCGGCAGCCGTTTTTCATATCCGGTTATATCCAGATGAACCAAAATGCCAATGACCACCATCGCCGCGGCAAAATAAGCGTACCCTTTCCACTTATGGAAAACGCGCCACGTTTTTTCGATAATCATTTCGGCAACGAAAAAGCCGATGAATGAGAAGGTGACATATCCGAATACAATCCAGGAAAACTGATTTTGCGTAGCGCCGAAATAAAAACCACCGACGAGCATCGTACAAAACGCGACACCATACTTAAAGATCGGACGGAGCGCCGGAAACGCCAGCGCCTGCGTCGCCGCCTCGCTATGCCGTTTTTGGTACAGCCAAATCGCTAAAATAAGGACCACCATAATCAAAAGCAGATAAGCAAGCGATTCGCCCGCTGTCAACGGTTCTGCTTCGAGCTTTAAATAGCGGAAAAATGGAACAATTGCTTCCAGGTTTTGCGATAAATAATAATCGGCCGGGAAGCCAACCAATAAAAACGAGGTATTGGTTAACAACAACATCGTGATGCCTGCTGGAAATAAAAACAAAATATAAGTAAATACCACTTGCAGCGTCGACATGCCTGTCATTATGCCGACAAACACACTAGCGGCAAAAACAAACAGCTCCATGATAGCCGTTTCCCACGTCCAGCGAATGATGTCACCGATAGCAAGCGGCATGGAAAGGCTTAATCCATAGCGACAAACGATGGCAAGCAATGAAATAAGCATGATTGGAATGACAATAAGCATCACGCCAAACACAGCTTGCTGGCAAAACAGCTCCGCTCGCTGCACAGGCAAGCTATGCATAAAATCAGAGGATTGTTTTCCTTGCATGTAACGAAATAATAGTGCAGCTAATAGCACCGGCAGCGTAAAAACGATCATCGTTTGAAACTCTGCGGAAATGCTATATAAGTTTTTCCATTCAATGAAAACACCGCCATCTTCCTGCTGAGAGTAAGCCATCAATAATTGCAGTGGAATGGCGGCGAACCAAAGCAAGAAATGCACGATGCCAATCCAGCCGACGCTGCGAAGATTTTGCACCAAAAGCCCGCGATTAAACGATAATATTTTCGATGGCATAGCCGGCATCCCCCATTTCGTAAATGAAAATTTCTTCGAGCGTAAGCGGCAGGACATCAAAAATTAACGGCTGAAACGGCTTAATATAGGAAACGATTTCCTGCTTTCCGCCGCGCACAATGAGAAGAAGAACGCTGCCGCGCTGTTCTTCGTAAACGATATCAAGCTGCTCGGCAAATTGCTTTGGAATTCCATTCCGAAAAGCGACTTGAATTTTATGGATATCGGTTTTCATCGCATCCAGCTCTTTTTCAAACAGCATTTCTCCCCTCATGCAAAATGCCGATGCAGTCGCAAAGATCTTCCATCTCCCGCAAGTTATGCGAAGAAATAACCACTGTCATTTCGCGCTCAGCGACTTCTTGGACGATAATGTTTTTCACTTTTTGCCTAACGACCGCATCGAGCCCATCAAGCGGCTCATCCATGATGAGCACGTCCGGCATCGTTGAAAAGGCGAGCCAAAACGCGGCTTGACGCTGCATTCCTTTTGAAAACTGGTGAATTTTTTTGCGCGGGTCGAGCAAAAATAATTCTTGTAATCTTGTAAACCGCTCCCGATGAAAAGATGGATAGACGCTTTCGTAAAACGCAGCCATTTGTTCGATTGTTGTCTGTGGGAAAAAATATACATGATCCGGCAAAAACATGATTCGCCGCTTCACTTCTGGATTTTCCCATACTTCTTCTCCATCAATGAGCACCGTGCCATGATCAGGACGGATAATCCCAGCCATCATCTTTAGCAATGTCGTTTTTCCGGCGCCATTGGAGCCGAGCAGGCCGTAAATTCTTCCTTTTTGAACTGCCATGTTCACTCCGCGAACCGCTTGAAAGCGGTCAAACGTTTTTGTTACGTTCGTCAAATGAATCATCGGTTTCTCCCCCTCTCTCCCCTTGTTCAGCTTGTTCGATCCATTGCAGCACTTCCTCTTTGGTCACCCCTAAAAAAAGCGCCTCGGCAGCCAGGCGGATAATATCGTGCCGAATGGCTTCGATTTTTTCTTGACTTGCTGCTTTTGGCTGCGGAGAAACAAAGTTGCCTTTTCCTGGAATTGAATAAATAAACCCTTGGTGCTCTAATTCCCGATACGCTTTTTGAATCGTGTTTGGATTAATCGTCAATTGTTTCGCCAACATCCGTACGGATGGCAGCTGCTCATGCGGCTTCCATATTTCGCGGATGATCATTTCTTTCATTTTTTCGACCAGCTGCTCATAAATCGGCTGGCGGCTGCGGACATCTAACTCAAACATCCCCCTCCTCCTTTCACTTTCTGTACCAACTGTACTATTAATAATAGTACACTTATAACAGACAAATGACAAGTACTTTTCATAAATGTAAAAAACGCAACGCAAGGCATAGTATTCCTTACGTTACTGATACTTTTGCACAAAAAAGCAATAGCAGCTCCCTTTTTCATAAAAAAGCTATTTTTCCAATCCCTTCTTTCCGTATAATAATAGTATGGAATTTTCATAGATAGGAGATATTATATGGGTTCTTACATAAATCAGCATGTATTGAACAATTTGTTTTATATTTTAGTGAGCGTATTTGTTTTTTACTTTATTTATGATCATGGGAGATATTTAAAAAGCGAACATTATACAGAAATGCTCTTCTTGCTGTTTGCATGGGGTTTTCGATCATTTTATGCATGAAATTTCCTATTTACATTGATGAACAGTGTATTCATGATTTCCGGCAAATTCCTTTTCTTGTAGGCACACTGTATGGTGGTGGAATCGTTGGATTTATTTTGCTTTTAACTTTGCTAGCTGCTCGCTCTCTGATTTACGGGTTTGAATATATTACCGCGGTTGTGTACACAACCATGTTTATTATTGCGGCTCTCGTTTCACCAACCTTTAAGGCATTAAAACGTTCAAGCAAACTTTCTATGTCGGTCTGGTTAACCTTGTTTCTGGCGGTTCTCACCACATTTCTCGCCATTATCATCGCCCAATTTCCAGTAACGGACTCTTATATTGTTTATTTCATTTTACTTCCTCCCATTGGAATGCTATTTGTCGTGTATATAATGGAAACATTAAAAGAAGCGATTATCATGCGCTCCAAACTAGTAAAAGTCGAGAAAATGGAAGTGGTGAGTCAACTCGCGGCGAGCATTTCACACGAAATTCGCAATCCATTAACTGTTGTCAAAGGATTTATTCAATTATTAAAAACTCCTTCTCTTTCACAAGACGCAAAAGATCGCTACATTCAAATTGCTTTAGACGAAATTAATCGAGCGGAAGCGATTATTAACGAATATTTAACCTTCGCCAAACCATCCTCGAACAAAGTGGAACGCCTGATGGTAGATGACCAGCTGCGAAAGGTCATTCAGATGTTGGCGCCAATGGCTCATATGAACTCGATTGAAATTGTTGAAGAGCTACAACCCGGCGCGATTATTGGAAACATTCAGTATTTTCAGCAGTGCTTTTTGAATTTGATAAAAAACAGCATCGAAGCCATGCCGAACGGAGGGACATTGACGATTTCATCCTTCTTGCATGGAAATCATGTCATCATTACGATTAAAGACACAGGAGTGGGAATGACAACGGAACAAATGAATCGATTTGGTGAGCCATACTTTAGTACAAAAGAAAAGGGAACCGGTCTTGGAACCATGGTCGCGGTAAAGATGATTCAAACGATGCAGGGAACGTTGCATATTCAAAGCGAGGTTAATAAAGGAACCACGTTGACGATTACGTTTCCTAAAGCTGCGAACTGATTCTGTCAGTAAAAGAGGGAGGTGGAGCTAATCCACATCCCTTTCTTATGTTATAGATGTCGAGTTGGAAGATTGTCTCTCTTTTTTTGGAGACAATAAAAGAACGGTCACCATAATGCAAGCGGCTCCAATAGCTTGAAACAGGCCGAACGGAACATGTAAAAAAACAATCGAGGCGATTACGGCTGACAGCGGCTCTACACTAGACAGCAAGCTCGATTCCGTTGGCGATAAGTAGCGGATGCTTTCGACAAATAATAAAAATGCAAATAAAGTGCCAAATACAATGACAAACAAGATAAGCAGCCACGTCTCCACATCCCAGCGAATCGCCGGCAAAGGAAACGGAGGAAAAACAAAACACATGCCTCCCCCACCGATGACCATTCCCCAGCCGACAACGATGATGGAGTGCCACTTTTTCAGCATCTGTGCCGAAGCTAACGTATAAAATGCCAAGGCAACACCAGAAAGAATTCCCCAAACGACAGATATCAACGGCACTTTTAATTCTCCGGTTGAACCGTTTGTAATTAATAGAAAAGTTCCTAAAAGAGCCAATACAATTGCAAGCATCACCTCTTTCGATGGACGATGTTTTTGAGCAGCCATGGCGTATAACACGATATAGACAGGAGCTAAATATTGCAATAATGTCGCCGTAGCCGCATTGCCGGTGGCGATCGATGCAAAATATGTATATTGCACACCAAGCATGCCGACAAATCCAAACAAGAGCAAGCTTCCGATGCTTTTGATGCCGGTCCAAATCGAAAATATCGCCATCCGTTTGCATACCGCAAACAATAACAACGCGCTTCCCGCAATCATCATTCGCACCACGACAAGCCATTCTGCAGTTATTTGCTTGTCCTGAAATAACACTTGCGCCGCTGTTCCTGATAATCCCCAAAGCGTTGCACCGGTGATGACCATCATTAGACCTTTTATTCGACTAGAGACTTGTGCGAGCATGATTCTCCCCTTCTTTTGACTGATGTTGATGGATAGGAGACATAACGGCAATAAACACCCCTATGATAATCAGCAACCCGCCTAAATAAAACGAGGCGGTTATCTGTTCATGTAAAAACAAAAAGCCAAACACAGTGCCGACAAGCGGCTGAAAAAAGAAAAACAACGAGCCAATCCCGGCATCCATCATTTCCATTCCTTTATTCCAAAGAAAAAACGCCCCTGCGGTTGAAATAATCCCAAGATAAAGAATTCCAAACACCACTATTATATTAGGAAAAGAAACAGGTTGCTCATGCAGTTCCCAAAGCATAACCGGTGTAGTGAATAATAAGGCAAACCAAATGGCATATGTTGTGATCATTAAGGTCGAAAAACGGGCTGATGCCACTTTCACGTACACAGATAAAAGCGCCCATGTCAGCGCCGCCCCAACTAACATCATATTTCCCCAAAATGATTGTCCTCCGCTATTGTCAAAGCCGATGACGATGACAACCCCGATAGTAGCCAGCAAAAGAGCGATAACTTTTCTCAAGGTGACGGATTCGTTTAGGACAAATTTTGCGAATAAGACAATAAACGCCGGAGTCGCCGACGTGATTAATGCTCCTGTATGCGCATCGGATAATTTTGTTCCGATAAATTGCAAAGATATCGAAACAAAATAACCGATAAAACCGATCCACCCAAGCAAAAGCCAATCTTGTTTTTGAATGGATATACTCGTTTTTGTTTTGTATTGATGGACTTTTAATATTCCAAATAAAACAACGAACGCGATTGCATAACGAAGCCAAACTAACGTAAACGGCGGAACGAAATCAAGGACGTATTTGCTGACAACGTACATTCCGCCCCAAATGCTTGCTGCCAAAGATAAACAGAAAGCGCCAAAAAATGTATTTTTCATCGTGAAACAAACCTCCGTCTTTATAGGGATTAAAAACCTCATCCCTAAGACAAGGCGTGGTTATTGGCTGCTCGCCTCGTCTTAGAAACAAGCAGACGGCTGGTCGTTTTCCAATAAATCGAAATACATTCTCACCGTTCCCACCCTTTTCTCTATATCATTCCATTTTGTTTCATTGTATCAAATGATCGTCAAATACACATTACTATTTTTGCATATTATTCCATGTATGTTGCAAAAAAGAATAGGTATTCTGTTTTGGGAAAAAATAGTAACATGATTAGTAATTCATCCAAAAGAAAGGTGTCCGCCGTGAATAATACTCCGTTAAATACCGTTCAACTGGCTTGTGTGTTTATGTTATCTATCGGGCTAATGAATCATGTCATCGTAGTCCCGTTGCTATTACAAGCAGCCGGTCGTGATGCATGGATTTCGTCAATCATAGCGCTTGTTGCATTGCCATTATGGCTTCCGCTGTTGTACTTTGTCATGAAGCAATCCAATCAAATGAATTTATTCTTATGGTTAAAAACAGAATTTAATCGTGCTATTGCATATTTCGTGGCCATTCTTGGAAGCCTATTATTACTTGTTATCGGCTATGTTACACTCAGCGACACGGTTACGTTTACTACTACTGCCTACTTAACGCGGACACCCGATTGGGCCATTTTATTAATCTTAACAGTGATGTGCTTTTATAACGCATATCATGGCATCCCATCCATCGCAAAGACGGCGGTTATTCTTTTACCATTTGTTTTTATTTTTGGGATTTTAGTTGCGATCGCAACTACGCCGCATAAAGATTATTCATTGTTAAAGCCAATCATGGAGAATGGCTTTACTCCTGTTTTCAAAGGAATGATCTATGCCGGTGCCGGATATGTGGAAATTTTTATTATTTTATTCATGCAACATCATCTTCAAACTCGTTTTTCTTTTAAAGCTCTTTTCATCATTAGTGTTCTCGCCGCAAGCTTAAGCATTGGTCCAACGATTGGCGCGATTATTGAATATGGACCGAAAGAAGCAGCGAATTTACGTTACCCGGCCTTTGACGAATGGCGATTGATTAAATTAGGAACGTATATTGAATATCTCGATTTTCTTGCTGTTTATCAGTGGATGTCTGGAGCGTTTATCCGAATTTCCCTGGCTTCCGCGCTTATACCAGAGCTATTTCATGTAACGGATAAAAAAGCACGATTATGGATTCTGGCCGTTATTTATATCACTCTGTTTTTATTATCATTGATTCCGATCAGCGACGACAAATTTTTAGATTTGCTATATCAATTGGTTCTGCCGCTTTCGCTACTATCCATTCTATCTCTCTCTTTGTTCATTGGGATATTGGCACTCATTTCATATTTAAAGAAGAGGAGAGCTTAATCATGCAAATTCCTTCCAGAGCGCCGCAAGTCAGAAATAATCCAAATGATCATAGCGGACAGGAAACACTCATCATTTCCGAGCAAACGTTGCGCGATCATTTTTCTCATTGTAAAGATGTCGCGATTCTTACCTCGACGATTCAACCGGCAAAAACCGCAAGCGGCACGCTTACCTTAGTGTTTGTCTATTGTGAGGAGCTGTGTGACACTCAGCAGATGAAACAGGTCATATTTCCAATGTTTCGCGAAATGTGCCGCGAATATCCTTGCCAGTCGGTGGAGGAAATTGAAACAAACAAACTGATGCCAATGGAATTGCTTGGAAAAGAAGTGCTGATCGATGATCTGAACTATCTTCTCTTTAGCGGTGATTTATTAATCTACTTTCAAGAAGCGGATGTTTTATATTCCCTTACGCTTGCCAATCCACCGAACCGCGACCCGGAAGAGCCGAACACGGAGGTGTCGATCCGCGGTCCGAAAGACGGCTTTATTGAGGAAATTTCGAAAAACGTCGCGCTCATCCGCAAGCGGATCAAATCCCATAAGCTCTGTTATGAACAATTTATCGTCGGAACAAGAAGCCAAACAAAAGTGGGATTAATGTACATTGACGACATCGCCAATCCCGAAATGATTCATGAGGTAAAAAAAAGAATTTTACAGGTAAATATTGATTCTCTTACGAGCACCAATCAGTTGGAAGAGCAGATTGGCGATAAACGGTTCTCGCTGTTTCCGTTATTTGCCTACACAGGACGGCCGGATTTTGCAGTGAATTGTTTATTAAATGGAAGATTTATCATCCTGCTAGACGGTGCTCCCACCGTCATTATTGGTCCAGGAAACTTATTGTTTTTACTAAATACATCGGAAGATAACGTTACATCACCTTTCTTCGTCATTTTTCAGAGATTCCTTCGCACCATGGGAATTTCCGTGTCTATTTATTTACCTGGATTTTGGGTCGCGTTATTATCGTTTCACCCAGAAGAAGTGCCATTCACTCTCTTAGGAACGGTTGTGCTTTCCAGGCAAGGAGTGCCGTTGCCTGTTCCACTAGAAATGTTTATCATGGTGGGGTTGTTCGAGATCTTTAAAGAAGCGGGCATGCGCTTGCCGTTAGCGATTGGGCAAACGTTATCGGTTGTCGGCGGATTGATTATTGGACAATCGGCTGTCAACGCTGGCTTATCCACACCAGGAAGCCTTGTTGTTGCGGCCATTTCCGTTATCGCCACGTTTACATTAGTGAATCAAAACTTGGCGGGAACCGTGACGTTATTGCGTTTTATTGTCTTAGCCGCTTCTTCTGCACTAGGGTTTTTTGGGTTTATCGCTTCTTTATTTATAATTTTAACATACATGGTAAATTTAACAATATTTGGAATACCGTATCTTACTCCGCTCTCTCCTCCAACCAGGGATATTTTCAAAGTCTTAATCCCGAATGGATGGAAAAAATTCAAAAAGAGAGCAGATTTGCTAAAACCGCAGGACGATACACCAAGGGGGGAAGCGAATTGAATTTCAAACCCGCCTTTCCCTTTATCATCTCTATATTCTTGTTAACAGGCTGCTGGGGAGCGCGCAATATTGATCAACTTGTTTATATTGATGCAATAGGTGTTGATTATAAGGATCATCATTTTATCGTTTATGTGCAGCTCATTAGCTTTACCGGATTGGCGAAAGTCGAGACTGGAGGCGCCCAAGAAAAAACCTCCGTTGCCGTTGGAAGATTCACAGGCGAAACGTTTAATATTGCAACCGATAAGTTGTATACTTCTATTCAACGAATGGTATCATGGGGGCATGTGAAAAGTATCGTGTTTACAAAAAGAGCCTTGAAGAAAGTAGTATTAGAAGACGTCTTGGACATTTTAGACCGATATAACGAAATTAGGCCTACACTATGGGTTTATGCGACAGATGAGCCATTAAAAAAAATTTTTGAGGCAACACCACTTTTGCATACAACTCCATTCTATTCTTTGTTATCCAATCCTGAGATGCTTTTTCAACAAAGTTCATTTATTCGGCCG
Source organism: Geobacillus sp. CX412 (assembly GCF_027942335.1). Classification (NCBI taxonomy): domain Bacteria; kingdom Bacillati; phylum Bacillota; class Bacilli; order Caryophanales; family Anoxybacillaceae; genus Geobacillus; species Geobacillus sp. CX412. The sequence continues at coordinate 1,493,963 of NZ_CP103461.1, read as the reverse complement.
ATTCGTTTAAATCGCTTTGTCGCTGATATGAATGAAGATTCAAAAACTGCACGACTCCCTTATCTCAACATTGCTTCGCGTAGTTGGGCGGAAAATGAAAAAGAAAAACCGATGTTAAATGTAAAAGGAATTTGCTTTGTTGACCATTATGAGCTTCAACAATGTATCGATCGTTCCAAGTTGCTGGGAATCAGGTGGTTTGAAAAAGATATAAGCAGAACTCCTATTTATGTAAAAAAAGGAAACAAAGTGGTCGCATCGATCGTCATTCTTAAACCTAAACCCAAAATTTCCTACCAAATCAAAGGAAATACTCCCGTGTTTAACATCAAGGTATCCGGCAAAGGAAGTGTAGTGGAGTTAAGAGAAAAATTAACGGAAAAACAATTAATTCGCTTGGCGCAAAAAACGGTGGAAGAGGAAATAAGAAGCCTCTACAAATTGGGGCTGAAATACGATATGGATATCCTTAACCTCTCTGAAGCGATGTATCGCAAAAAACCAGAAGATTGGAAGAAGTTTTCCAAAAACGGAAAGATTCCATTAACAGACGAAAATTTAAAAAAGATTAAAGTAAAAATTTCCATTGATACGTCTGGAAAAGAGAAATTTAGACAGTGATGCATCTTCGATCATTTTTGGCTAGAACGTAAACATATGTTATTGCAATCACCTTCAAATGGGTTATAATGGAATAAAGAATAAATGGCTCCCTTCGCTTTAAGCGAAGGGGATTTTTTTTGAAAACGATAAGGGGGATGGAGAAATGCAAGTGAATGTCCAACGTGTCACGGGGGTGCAAACAACCGTATATCCCATTTTAATCGCGATTAGTTTAGGCCATTTATTGAATGACTCGATGCAAGCGGTCGTTCCGGCGTTGTTTCCGATTTTAGAGGCATCCATGAATTTATCGTATACTCAAATTGGATGGATCGCCTTTACCTTAAATATGACCTCTTCGGTGATGCAACCGGTTGTTGGCTTTTTTACGGACCGAACCCCCTCTCCTTACTTCCTGCCGCTCGGAATGGCAGCGAGCTTGCTTGGCATGGTTGGGCTTGCGTTTGCACCGCATTTTTTCTTTGTTTTATTATCCGTCTTGTTTGTAGGGTTCGGCTCAGCGATTTTTCATCCCGAAGGGTCGCGCGTTGTATATTTTGCCGCAGGAGCAAAAAGAGGATTTGCCCAATCCATTTATCAAGTGGGTGGGAATACGGGAAATGCCCTTGCTCCATTATTTACAGCACTGATTTTTGTTCCGTTTGGGCAAAAAGGCGCAGCTTGGTTCACCGCGATTGCTGCTTTTGGCATCGTTCTTTTGTTTCGTGTGTCGCGCTGGTATTCGCTCCGTCTTAAAGAATACGAAACGGTTCAGAAACAAACCAAGGCAGAAAAAGGCGATGTCAAAAAGCAACGAAATATCATGTTTGCCTTAACGCTATTAATCTTTTTAGTGTTTGCAAGGTCATGGTACTCGGCCGGTATTTCCAATTATTATCAATTTTATTTGATGAAACACTATCATGTGCCGATTCAAGAAGCACAAGTTTATTTGTTTGTTTTTATGATCGCCGGAGCCATCGGGACATTTGTAGGCGGACCGCTGGCGGATCGATTTGGAAAACGAAATTTAATGTTGTTTTCGACGCTCGGCACGACGCCGTTTGCCCTCATGCTTCCATATCTTCCACTTGCATGGGTACTGCCTGTCATTTTTCTTGCCGGTTTTATTTTATCATTAAGTTTTTCCACATTTGTCGTGTATGCCCAAGAATTGCTTCCCGGAAATGTCGGCATGGCGTCGGGGCTGATCGTTGGCCTTGCGTTTGGGATGGGAGCGCTTGGGGCTGTTGTTCTTGGAAAAATTGCTGATTTGTATAATTTAAATACTCTTATGATATTATGCAGTTTCCTTCCGCTGTTTGGGGTACTTACATGGTGGTTGCCGAAAGAGAAATCGTTCGCTTCCTAATAGGCGAAAAGGCAGTCTTCTTTGATAAAAGAAGACTGCCTTTATAGCTTGATAGCATTCATCTAGCAATGATCTCACAATTCATAGAACGCTGAATTTGCCTGCCCTTACTTCGCCTCTTGTACTTCCTCGAAATAGTCTTTATAAAATCCGCCAATTTTTCCGGTATTATCAATAATAAAATAAAACTCTTCGGTTTCGTTTTTCACTTCATACGTTTTTCCCGGTGTTAACACATGATTAACGATGTATTTTTCCGCGTTTGTATGTACGCATTTCACTTTTTTCAGCGTTGGGCGTTTTAACCAAGTATGATGAATCATATCCGACTCTCTCCTTTTTCTGTCATCATTACTACTCCCATTTTAGCGATCTTTCTATTTGGCTGCAATATCAAAGAAATCATATAGATTGGATAAAAAGAGAAATATTGCATAATATTTCTATCTTTTTCATTAAATTGGCGGAAACGGGAGCGAAGTCGCTCTTTTTTGCACGTGTGAAAGACGATTTGCTTAAAACAGCAATCCACATTGAACAGCACGGGAAAAAGCTGCGTTTTAGTTATATATTTGTCAACAGCGCAATGACCGTTCACGGTTTTTAATTAATGTAAGTGCTGTTGGGCATGCTATGGATGGAAGTTTTTGAATGAAAGAGGAAACGCGATGGAAACACATCAAAACGAACATCGATTTCAGCAAGACATCAAGCAATACAACATGGACAACGTGATCAACGCACCAAAAAACTATGTGTATCGTGTCGGCTACGAAGCATCAAGCGGCAATCCGACCGGGAGTCATGATGAAGCGAAAAAAACGCGCGATTTGCAGCAATAAACGAGAATGCCTATTTGGTATTCTCGTTTATTCGTTTAAGACAGCTTCAAACTCGATGATTCTTCCGCACGGTTCAATGACCGTTTCCCCATTTTTCTTCACTTCACGGAAAATCGGCCGTTCCATGCGGCGAATCGGGCGATATCCTTCAGCTTTTATACGCTCCAGACATTGGTCAATCGTCTCATGTTCTTCGACGACAAATCTTTTTTTCATTACCATCAATCAACCTCCTTTCCTTTTTATGATGACCTATTTTGGCGCAAAAAACAAACCGAACGCGATGGCAGCGTTCGGTTAACGGTCTTTCGCCACATATTTTTGATACAGTCCATATAAAATGGCTGTTCTATACGTTTCTAATTTTTTTCTTTCCACAGGATGACGGCGAATTCCCGCCTCTTTCAACTGCTGGACGAGCCAACCTTTCGAACCGAAATAAGCCATAGACCTCCCCCTCCTTTTTCATCACTTTGTCCTAATATATGCGGCGGAAACAAAAAATCAGAACTAAAAAAATCGGATTGGTTATGACGCCAATCCGATTTTAATCACCATGTTTATGGCCTTTTCCTTTTTCTTTATGTTTCTTTTCATGTTTGTCATGCCAGTGGTGCGGTCGTTTTTCCTTCTCTCTTTTTTCTTTCGGGCCGCGTTCATGTTTTTGTTCCTCTTCTTTCTTTCGTTTTTCTTTCTCTTTCTTTTGTGTATGCCATTGTTGCCATTGTTTCTTTTCTTTCTTTAAAGCCGGATATGCAAATGATTGCGCTGGGGTGCCTTCGAGCGCATTTTCCATGATTTCACGGAAAATAACGGCAACCGTTTGGCTGCTTGCCGTTCGTAAATAATGACGTTCATCGGTATGATCATACCCAAGCCAGACAGCTCCAACAAGCTCGGGAGTATAGCCAACCATCCATTGATCTTTTACCCCATTTACTCCGTTTAACGGAACTTGGGTCGATCCTGTTTTTCCCGCTAACGCCCTCCCAGGAATGCGTGCGAGTTTCCCTGTTCCTTCTTTTACAACCCCTTCGAGCATAAACGTTATTTTTTGGGCCACTTCTTTTGATGTGACACGCACATCATGTTGCTGCCATTTCGCGATTTCGTTGCCGTTTTGGTCGACGATTTTCGTGATAATGTGCGCGTCTGTTCGCACGCCGTCATTCGGAAACACGGAATATGCCTCTGCCATTTGCAATGGAGATACACCGCGCTGCATTCCTCCCAACGCGATTCCCAAATAATGATCGCCTTTTTCGAGTGGAATGCCAAATCGATGTAACGCATCGATTCCTTTCTTGAGTCCAATCTGATCCAAAAGCCATACAGCTGGAACGTTTAGCGAATGAATAACGGCCTCATACATCGTCACCGTACCGCGATAGGAGTGATCATAGTTTTCGGGACGGTAACCATCAAATTCCATCGGCTCATCTTTTAATTCGTCAAATATATGGTAGCCTTGTTCTAACGCTGGCGTATACACGGCAAGCGGCTTCATCGTCGACCCTGGCTGGCGTTTTAGTTGTGTCGCCCGGTTAAATCCACGGAATACATGCTCGCCCCGCCCGCCAATTAACGCCTTGATCCCGCCTGTTTTCGGATCAAGAAGCACCGCGCCGCTTTGGACAAGCTGATCGTCCGTTCCTTTTGGAAATAGAGCGTCATTTTGATACACCGCCTCTAGCGCATCCTGCATATGAGGGTTCAACTCCGTATAAATATGAAGGCCTCCGGAAAGCACTTCATTTTGCGTTAAATGATACCGTTCGATCGCTTCTTGAATGAGATGATCGACGTAATACGGATATTTTCCTTTGTAAGGATCTGCTTTTTCTTTTTGTATGACAACCTTTTCTTTCTTGGCACGCAAAAACGTTTGTGCATCCATATATCCTTGTTCCTTCATCAGCTGAAGCACAACGTTTCTTCTGGCAATCGCTTTTTCATAATGGCTGACTGTCGATAAAGCGGACGGGGCTTTAATCAGCCCTGCTAACAGCGCGGATTCGCTTACCGTTAATTCGGAAACATCTTTTCCAAAATAGGTCTCCGCCGCTTTTTTAATGCCCCATGCTCCTTCGCCAAAGTAAACACGGTTGACGTACATTTCTAAAATTTCTTTTTTCGAATACGTTCGCTCGATTTTTTTCGCCATAAACCATTCTTCCCATTGCAACGCAACGTTTTTTCATTCGTTAAAAACACGTTTTTTGCTAACTGCTGTGTAATGGTGCTTCCGCCCATTCTAAAGCTTTCATATTGTGGACGAGCGCCCGCAAAATACCGAAATAATCAATTCCTTCATGATCATAAAAAACGGCGGTCTTCCGTGGCGATGATCGCTTCTAAAAAGTGTTTTGGAATGCGCTCTATCGATACGGAAACTTTACTCGCCACGCGGCCATTTTGATCATAAATAATGGTTGGAGCAGGCAGCGGATGATCAAGTTTGCTAATATCTCTAGTCGCAATATACGCTTGAACGGCAATGTAGCTGCCAATAAGGAAAAGAGCAACAATGATTCCCGCTCTCTTCCAATATGATTTCCTCTTGTTTTTTCTCGTTTGCCATCGGCTTTGTTCCAACCGAATCCCCCCTTTTCTTTCACTTTTATACGATTCGAAACAGCACGCCATTTTTCGTACATCATGAATAACGATCATAGAAAAAGGGAAAGGGGATGATGATCGATCTAGAGTAAAAAATACAAAATGGAAAAACTTTAATAAAAAAGCTGACGCAAAAAGGACGTATTAAACGACCCTTTTGCGTCAGCATTTTCTTCCGCGTTACGAGGACGGAATATTTTTCTTTTTCCCTTTTAAGAAGAAAGCTAAAATAAGCGCAAGAAACGCGAGTCCTGTTGCGACAAAAAACGCGTCGTTAATGCCTTCTATCGCAGCGCGTTGCTGCACCATACCGTTTAGAATCTGTACAATTGCTTCATCGCTTGGAATGACTTGTTTGAGATGCGTTACAATGTCCATGAAGAACGGATTATTTTCGGTCATTTCATTGCGGTAATTTTCCGCATGAAACTTCGATCGGTTTGACATCACAGTAACGAGGAAAGCTGTTCCCAACGATGCCGCTACTTGACGCAACGTATTCGCCATCGCCGTTCCGTGGCTGTATAAATGGCGGGGCAATGCGTTTAGCCCTTCCGTCATAATCGGCATCCCCAACATCGACATACCGAACATGCGGAAAATATAAAGCGCCAAAATATGGCTATATGGCGTATCCATCGTCAGCTTGCTGAACTCCCATGTTGTCACAACCGTAATGACTAAACCGACAATAGCCAGCATCCGCGCGCCAATGCGGTCAAAAATCCATCCGGAAATCGGCGACATGATGGCCATCACGATCGCGCCAGGCAAGAGCAGTAAACCGGCGTCAAGCGGTGTAAAGCCGCGCAAGTTTTGCAAATAGACCGGAAGCAGCACCATCGCGGCAAACATAGCCATATTGATCACACAGCCGATAATAGTAGATAATGTGAAAACATTATATTTAAACACTCGAAAGTTTAAAATTGGATTTTCTACTATTAGCGAACGCCATGCAAATAAAATAATGAATATAACACCGATGATAATCGACACAATGACGTTTGTTTGCCCCCAGCCATTGCTTCCCGCTTCACTAAATCCGTATAGCACACCGCCGAAACCGATGGTGGAATAAATTGCTCCTCGTAGATCCAATGGCGGATTGCCTGTTCTCGATGTATCTTTCAGCCAAAGAAAAGCTAGCACAATATCAATAATCGCAATGGGCAATACGACGTAGAATAAAAGACGCCATGAATAATGTTCAACAATCCATCCCGATAATGTCGGACCGACAGCAGGCGCAAACATCATTGCGATCCCAACTGTCCCCATTGCTACTCCACGTTTCTCTGGCGGGAAAATATTTAACATAATGACCATCATCAATTGCATAATAATTCCTGCACCTATCGCTTGAATAAGACGACCGATTAGCACGATGGCAAAAGAAGGAGAAACAGAACAAATAAAGGCACCAATCGCAAAAAATAACATTCCCGACAAGAACAACTTCTTCGTCGGAAACTTCGCGATTAAAAATGGGCTAATTGGAATCAAGACACCATTAACGAGCATGTATCCCGTAACAAGCCACTGAATCGTCGATGTTTCTACGTTAAAATCGTTCATCATATGCGGAAGTGCGACGTTAATGAGCGTCTGATTCAAAATCGCCACAAACGCTCCAAGCATAATCGTAGCCACTACTTTAGCCCGACTATCGCCAATATTCGCCAATTCCGCTTGGCGCGGCGGCGCCGCTGTCGAAGCGGTCTCCATATTACGATTTACCATGATGCCGTTCGAAAGCTCCGCTTTTTCCGCGTCACGCGGGACGGGTGCGCTTTTTCGTCTTCTCACCGCAACATTGATAACGGCGAGAACGATAACGGAAAATATAATATAACCAGTTAAAAACGTTGACATATCCAATCACCTACTTGTGAATGCGAACAGTGACGTTCATTCCTGGTACTAGCCCCGCCCCGTTATCATCGTCAATCGAAATCGTAACCGGAATTACTTGCGTCACCTTCGTATAGTTCCCTGTATTATTGGAACTTGGAAGCAAGCTAAATGTGTTGGCAGTCGCATATCCAAGTTTCTCTACTTTCCCCGTAAATTTGCGATCTGGATAGGCGTCCACATAAATATCAACATCTTGGCCTACTTTGACATCTTCAATATCTGTTTCTTCTATATTTGCCGTCACCCATAAATCGTCTAAATCATAGCCGCGCGCCAACGTCATTCCCGCTGGGACAAACGAATTTTCGACGGCATTTTGTTGGACGATCGTCATATGATGTGGAACGGTGATCGGAATGTTATGTTTCCCGTCTGATACTTCACCGATTTGATCGCCGCTATTAAACGTTTTTCCTACATTTCCGGACCAACTAGTCAATTTTCCAGAAAGCGGCGAAGCAATAGAAATGGCTTGACCGTCAATACGCGCATTGTCCGTTTTAATATAATTTGTTACTTCATTTAGATAATAGTAAGCAGCAAAGCCGCCTCCTACAAGTAAAATAAGAACAATAATATTTAATGTGATTAATCTTTTTACGTTCACTCCCTCATTCCTCCCCTAATAAAATATCTTTCATTTTTTGTTGGATCGAAAGAAATTGTAAAATTTCTTCCGTATCAATCGTTTGCTCTATTTTTCGCAGTCGTTGCAAAAGGACGGATTCGTGATTAAACGCTTCTTTAATCTTTTGCCTGCCTTTATCGGTTAAACTCAATATAACAGCACGGCGATCTTCTTTCGATGTTTCACGCGCTACTAACCCAGCGCTGACAAGTCGTTCTACCGTACCGCTGACATTGCTATTACTTAAATTTAATTTTTCTGCTAAATCGTTTAAACGAATATTTTCTTTTTTTAACAACGTATAAAGAATCATTAATTGTACTTCCGTAATTCCCACCCGGGCAGCATCTTCTCGGACGAGCCGATACAATGCTTTTTGCATTCGGAAAACCGAATACATAATTTCTCGACTGAGTTTTTCCATGAACCCCCCTCCTTATATGTATCTAATAGAAATAATTTCAATACGAATTATTTCTATACGAAATATGATTATAACATGTTTATGTTAAAAATCAATTCTATTGTTTTCATTTTAAAAACATGCATGAGAAAAGCCGATCTCTATGCAAGAGATCGGCTTTTTCATTTTCACATGCATATTGCCGCGTTTGCCGTTGGTTGAATGCAGTTTCTCAACCACACTCCACCAGGTGGGTGTTCGCAGAAACGTTCCTGTCGTCCTCGATCCTACCAAAGTAGGGAGGCATGACATTCCCGTTTCGATATAGAACTCCCTTTCTATTGCCATCGGTTGAAACTTCATTCTTCAACGTGCAACGCAGCAGATGATTTTTGGTGATTATTATAATACAAAATCTTTTTTTGTTTTGCAAGGGGATGATTTATTTATTTTTTCGTCAACTAGCTTTAAAACTTTAAACCGGATATACACCGTGTTTTCGTTCCGAAAACGTCATATACTTGGACATATACGCATCAAAACGGCGAATTAGCTCATCTCGCAAGTTATTCGGAGCGATGATGCCGTCTACGACCATTTCGGATGCGAGACGGTAAATATCGATATCGCGGCGGTACTCTTCTCTTTTTTGCTCAACAAATGCCGCCCGCTCTTCCTCTGGCAGTTCCGCAATTTTATTTGCATACACGGCGTTTACCGCTGCTTCCGGACCCATCACAGCGATTTGCGCGTTTGGAAACGCTAAGCAACAATCTGGCTCAAACGCCGGCCCTGCCATCGCATAAAGTCCGGCACCGTACGCTTTCCGCACGATAATGGAAATTTTCGGGACAGTCGCTTCCGACATTGCTGAAATCATTTTCGCGCCATGACGAATAATTCCGGCGCGCTCGACTTTTGTCCCGATCATAAACCCAGGAATGTCCGCTAAAAAGAGAAGCGGAATGTTAAACGCATCGCAAAGAGTGATGAATTTTGCCGCTTTGTCAGCGGAATCATGGAACAGGACACCGCCTTTTACGCGCGGCTGATTGGCGATAATCCCGATCGGTTGTCCGTTTAAGCGCGCCAATCCTGTAATTAATTCCGGCGCGAACAGCTTCTTAATTTCACAGAACGATCCTTCGTCGATCACGCGCTCAATGAGATCGTACATATTAAACGGAGCGTTTTGGTTCTCCGGAATAATCTCTTCAATCGTCTTTTCAAATGCTTTCGGCGGCTTCGCTTCCGCTACTGGCGGTTTTTCGCTGTAGTTTGCTGGAAAATACGATAAATAACGGCGGGCGAAGGCGATTGCCTCTTCTTCCGTTTTTACGAGTACATCCCCGCATCCAGAAACGGTGCAATGCATGCGGGCGCCGCCCATTTCTTCGAGCGTTACTTTTTCCCCAATCACCATTTCCGCCATGCGCGGCGAACCTAAATACATCGAGGCGTTTCCTTCCACCATAATGACAATATCACAAAACGCCGGAATATAAGCCCCGCCAGCTGCAGATGGCCCAAACAAGAGGCAGACTTGCGGCACTTTTCCTGATAATTTCACTTGGTTATAGAAAATTCTTCCTGCGCCGCGCCGGCCCGGGAACATTTCGATTTGGTCAGTAATGCGCGCGCCAGCAGAATCCACTAAATATAGAATAGGGCAGCGAAGCTTTTCCGCGGTTTCTTGAATGCGAATAATTTTTTCAACGGTGCGCGCTCCCCATGAACCTGCCTTCACCGTAGAGTCATTCGCCATTACGCATACCGTTTGACCGTTAATTTTTCCGACTCCTGTAACAACGCCATCGGCAGGGAGTCCATCAGCTAGGCAGTTCGCAAAGAGAGCGTCTTCAAATTCCAGTCCGTTGTCCAACAATAATTTTAAGCGGTCACGGACAAACAATTTTCCTTGTGCGGCGTTTTTCTCGTGATATTTTGGAGCTCCTCCTTGTTCGATTTTTTTGATTCGCTCCGTCAATTGCTCTGTAAGTGTTTTGTTTTGCTTGTTCATCACATCGTTTGTTTGCATGTGCCTTCCCCCTATTCCCCTTTGTAGACCGGTTTTCGTTTTTCTTTAAACGCCTGCAGTCCTTCGAGACGGTCTTTTGTTGGAATCGTGATGTCATATGCCATTTGTTCAATGCGCAATCCTGTCGCTAAATCAACATCTAAACCGCGGTTGATCGCAATTTTCGCTTGCATGACGGCGATTGGCGCATTCACTACGATTTGTTCGGCGATTTCCATCGCCTTTTCCATCAGTTGCTCGCGCGGTACAACGTATTCAACAAGACCGATTTGTTCCGCTTCTTTCGCGGTAATGCGTTTTGCTGTAAAAATTAATTCTTTCGCCTTCCCTTTTCCGATTAGGCGCGGAAGCCGCTGCGTCCCTCCCGCTCCCGGAATGATTCCAAGCGATGTTTCCGTAAGACCAAGCTGCGCCGTGTCTGCGGCAACGCGAATATCGCACGCAAGCGCAAGCTCAAGCCCTCCGCCAAATGCGGAACCATTTAGCGCGCAAATCACCGGCTGCGGGAGCTGTTCTATTTGATTAATGGTTTCACGAATCAGCGCCACCGTTTTGCGTACTTCCGTTTCGTTCATGCCAGAGCGCTCTTTTAAATCAGCTCCAGCGCAAAATACTTTTTCACCTGCTCCGGTAAAAATGACAACGCGAACGTCCCGCCGGTAAGCGAGGTCGTAAAGAAGATGCGATAATTCATATAACAATGCCGTCGATAGCGCATTTGCCGATTCAGGACGGTTTAACGTAATGATCGCAATCCCGTTTTCCAGTGCCGTGTATTGAACAAGTTCTGACATATATGATTGCCCCCTTTTTACGTAGAAATCGTTTGCAAGTAACGGCTTGAAAGCGGGTGGCCGATTTTCTCTTGAATGAACAGCGCTGCTTCCGTAAGACGCCCGACGTCAATTCCCGTGGCAATGTCCATGCCATGAAGCATATATACTAAATCGTCGGTCGCCACATTTCCTGATGCGCCCGGTGCATACGGACATCCTCCTAACCCGCCGAGAGAGCTGTCAAAAGTGGTAATCCCCATCTCGAGCGAAATAAGGATATTCGCTAGCGCCGTGCCGCGCGTATCATGAAAATGCATCGCAAGCTTTTCCTTTGGGAACCGCTTTAAGACGATTTCAAGCAGCTCTTGTACTTGCTTTGGCGTAGCGACACCAATGGTATCGCCCAAAGAAAGTTCGTCAATTCCCATGTCAAACAAACGTTCAGAAACGCGAATGACTTGTTCGACCGATACGTTTCCTTCATACGGGCAGCCAAATACGGTCGATACGTAGCCGCGTACGGTTTTCCCTTCTTGTTTCGCTGCTCGAACCACTTCTTCTAGCACCGGAAACGTTTCTTCAATCGATTTATTAATATTTTTGCGGTTATGCGTTTCGCTCGCCGACATAAAAACCGCTACCTCATCCACTTGTGCCGCCAGCGCTTTTTCCAATCCTTTTTGATTTGGAACGAGCGCGGCGTACGTCACGCCTGGTGCCCGTTCAATTCTCGTCGCTACTTCCAATGCATCCGAAAGTTGCGGAATCCATTTCGGATGGACAAATGAAGTAATTTCGATATAGGTGAGTCCGGTTTTGGACAATTGATTAATCCAGGCGATTTTATCTTCTGTCGAGATTGCCGTTTTTTCATTTTGCAGGCCATCGCGCGGACCGACTTCCTTAATCGTAACTTGCTTTGGCCATTTGTTCATTGCATTTCACCTCTTACTCTAGTTCGAGAAGCACATCGCCCTCGTTGACGAAGTCCCCTTCTTGCACATGAATTTGTTTAACGACCCCAGAAGATTCAGCGGCGACCGGAATTTCCATTTTCATCGACTCTAAAATGATGACATCTTGCCCTTCTTCTACTTTGTCTCCTACCGATACGACAATTTTCCATACACTTCCTGCCATTGATGCGACTACTTGACTCACTATTTTCTTCCCCCATTTCTTCTTATTTTGTCGTTGTTGTTTGCAAGTGTTTTTCTACGAAGTTGGTTGTTGTGTCTCCCGCTTGAAACGCAGGATGGGAAAGCACATCTTTTAGCATTGGAATGTTTGTTTTAATTCCTTCAATTTGGTAGTTGTTTAGCGCTTCTACCATGCGCTCGATCGCTTCTTGGCGGTCGTTTCCTTTTGTAATCAGTTTGGCGATCATCGGATCGTAAAACGGCGTGACCGTCATGCCGCTTTGCACCGCTGTTTCATTGCGCACGTATTCACCTTGCGGCAGCCCGAAGGCCGTGATTTTCCCCGGCGATGGGAAAAACGTTTTCGGGTCTTCCGCATAGATGCGCACTTCTATCGCATGGCCGTCGCGGCGAATGTCTTCCTGTTTATAACGGAGCGGTTCCCCCGAAGCGATGCGCAATTGTTCCTCGACTAAATCAAGACCGGTAATTTCTTCTGTTACCGGATGTTCAACTTGTAATCTTGTATTCATTTCGAGAAAATAAAAGTTTTTTTGCTCATCAACTAAAAATTCAATCGTCCCCGCGTTTGTATACCCGATATGTTTCGCCGCCTTTACTGCCGTTTCTCCCATTTTCCGTCGCGTTTCTTCATCTAAAAACGGAGATGGTGCTTCTTCGATGACTTTTTGATGACGGCGCTGAATCGAACATTCGCGCTCCCATAAGTAAATGCAGTTTCCATGTTCATCAGAGAGAAGCTGGATTTCGATATGGCGAGGGTTGGCGATATATTTTTCTAAATACATCGCACCATCGCCGAAGAATGAAGCAGCGCGCTTTTGATTTCCTTCGAAAGCTTTGCGCAGCTCTTCTTCATTGCGTACGATTTGCATGCCGATGCCGCCGCCGCCTGCCGAAGCTTTTAACATAATTGGATAGCCAATTTCTTCTGCTGTTTTTGCCGCTTCATCGATATCTTTGAGCGGAAACGAAATGCCTGGAACGATCGGAACGCCAGCTTCTTCCATCGTTTTTCGCGCTTCAATTTTACTTCCCATTTTTGCGATCACATCCGCTTTCGGCCCAATGAAGACAATTCCTTCTTCTTCACAACGGCGAGCAAATTCCGGATTTTCCGACAGCAGCCCATACCCTGGATGGATTGCTTCCGCTTTCGTCATTTTCGCAACCTCGATAATTTTCTCGATATTTAGATAGCTTTCACTAACGCGCGGCTTACCGATAAGATACGCTTCATCCGCCCACTGAACATGGAGCGAATCGGCGTCGGCTTCCGAATAAACGGCAACCGTTTGAATTCCTAATTTTTTGCACGTACGAATGACACGTACCGCAATTTCTCCACGATTGGCGATTAATACTTTTGAAAACATGGCAACCTCCTTTATGTCATTGTTTTATTGTCAAGCGGAGCTTCAAAGACGAAGCGCCGCTTGACGGCAACTGTTTAATTGGTTAATCCAAGACGCTGTTTCGCCATCTCCCGCAATTTAAATTTTTGAATTTTTCCGGAAGCTGTCATCGGATATGAATCGGTGAATTCGATATAACGTGGAATTTTATGACGGGAAATTTTTCCGCGGCAAAACTCGCGAATTTCTTCCGCCGTCGCTGTTTCCCCTTCTTTCAAAATAATCCATGCCATCACTTCTTCACCGTATTTTTCATCTGGTACACCAACGACTTGAACGTCCAAAATTTTTGGATGTTGGTATAAAAACTCTTCGATTTCGCGCGGATAAATGTTTTCTCCACCGCGAATAATCATATCTTTTAAGCGTCCGGTAATACGGCAATATCCATTTTCATCCATCGTGGCCAGATCGCCTGTATGCAGCCATCCATCTTCATCAATGGCTTCTTTTGTTGCGTCCGGATTTTTGTAATAGCCTTTCATCACATGATAACCGCGCGTGCATAATTCCCCTGGCACGCCGCGCGGCACTTCTTTATTCGTGCCCGGCTCAACGATTTTCACTTCGACATTTGGCAACGCTCGCCCGACTGTTTCCACGCGCAAGTGAATCGGGTCATCCGTTCTTGTCTGTGTAATTACCGGCGATGATTCTGTCTGGCCGTATGCAATCGTAATCTCTTTCATTCCCATTTTCTCCATGACCGCTTTCATCACTTCAATCGGACAAGGAGAGCCGGCCATAATTCCCTTGCGAAGCGTTGATAAATCATATTTTTCAAAATCAGGATCGTTTAATTCGGCAATAAACATCGTCGGCACCCCGTGCAAGGCCGTGCATCTTTCAGCTTCCACGGTTTTAAGCACTTGTTTCGGGTTAAATTCCTGCACTGGCACCATCGTCGCCCCAACCGTAGCGCATGCCAATGTACTCATCACGCAGCCGAAACAATGGAAGAACGGCACTGGAATGCAGAGGCGGTCATTTTTGGTGAGTTTCATACATTGCGCAACATAATAGGCATTGTTGACAATATTGTAGTGGGTGAGCATTACGCCTTTTGGAAATCCTGTCGTTCCTGAGGTGTATTGCATGTTGATGACATCATGCGGATCGAGCGAGTTCATCCGTTCATCAAGCTGTTCTTCCGTCACCTCATGCGCCATCGCCAGAATGTCGTTCCACGTAAACATCCCCGGATATCGTTTATCTCCAATTAACACGACATTTTTCAATTTTGGCAAACGCTTGGACTCAAGCTTTCCAGGCTCGCATGTGCGCAGCTCCGGAACAATTTCGTAAACAATATCCACGTAAGAAGAGTCGCGATATTGTTCAATTAAAAAGAGCGTCGTCGAATCGGATTGTTTTAATAAATACTCTAATTCTGCGGCGCGGTAGTTCGTATTGACCGTAACAAGCACCGCTCCCATTTTTCCGGTTGCAAATTGACAAGCGATCCATTCCGGCACATTCGATGCCCAAATCGCCACATTTTCTCCTTTTTCAATGCCAAGTTTCATCAACCCGCGCGCCACTAGACGGGAGTAGTCATTCAATTGCCTATACGTCATCCGTAAGCCGCGATCTGCATAAACAACCGCTTCGTGATCCGGATGCAACTGCGCTTTTTCCTCGAGCAGCTTCCCCACCGTGACCGTCAACATAAACCGTCTCCTCCCTTTCGTACAAGTTCATTTCTACCTTATGCGCATTTCCCGGTATTTAGCATCCAAGTTGACGGGCAATAACAAGACGTTGAATTTCTGACGTACCTTCTCCGATTTCCATCAGTTTGATGTCTCGTAAATGGCGCTCGACTCCGTACTCTTTCATATACCCATAGCCTCCGTGAATTTGAATGGCCTGGTTGCAAACGCGGAATCCCATTTCCGAAGCGAACAGTTTTGCGAATGACGCTTCTTTTGTAAACGGTTTCCCTTGGTCTTTTAACCAAGCTGCCTTATACACCATATTGCGCGCCAGCTCAATTTCCATCGCCATATCAGCAAGCTTGAATTGTATTGATTGAAATTTTGAAATAGTATGACCAAATTGGACACGCTCCTTCGCATATTGAAGCGCTTTCTCAAATGCCGCTTGGGCAATGCCAACCGCTAGCGCAGCAATGGAAATGCGTCCGCCATCCAGCGTATATAAAAATTGCTTAAAGCCTTTTTTCGGATCTCCGAGAACATTTTCTTTTGGCACACGTACGTTTTCAAACACTAATTCGCACGTATTCGAGGCGCGGACGCCCATTTTGTCATAGTTTGAACGGATCGTAAATCCTGGAGTGTCCGTTGGAACGATAATTGCGGAAATGATGTTTTTTCCTCGTTCGTCTTTTCCTGTCACGGCGGTAACAATGACTTGTCGTGCGTATTCTGCATTTGTGATCCAGCATTTTTCTCCATTGATGACATACTCATCGCCATCCAATACCGCTGTTGTTTTCGTTCCACCTGCATCAGACCCAGCATTTGGTTCAGTTAGCCCAAATGCGCCCAACGTTTCTCCTTTTGCCATCGGTACAAGCCATTTTTGTTTTTGTTCTTCCGTGCCGAAGTAATAAATCGGGCTTGCTCCTAGGGAAACCGCAGCAGCATAACTTAATCCAGTCCCGCCGCACGCGCGGCCGATTTCTTCTACGGCTATCGCATATGAAATCGTATCTCCGCCGGCGCCGCCATATTCTTCCGGAAACGGAATTCCTAAAAGTCCTAACTCGCCCATCTTCTTAAAA
The DNA here is from genome assembly GCF_027942335.1 of Geobacillus sp. CX412. Taxonomy (NCBI): domain Bacteria; kingdom Bacillati; phylum Bacillota; class Bacilli; order Caryophanales; family Anoxybacillaceae; genus Geobacillus; species Geobacillus sp. CX412. Next base: position 1,477,441 of record NZ_CP103461.1, on the reverse strand, counting down.
ACTTCAACAGGGAAATACGCTTCTTTATCCCATTTCGCCGCGTTTGGTGCAATTTCCTTCTCCGCAAACTCACGAACCATTTCTTTAATCATTTGTTGTTCTTTTGTTAGTTCAAAATTCATCTTCTCTCCCCCATTTCATAGATTTATCTTTGAACCGACTAGTCGGTTTTAAAAGAGGAAATAAAACACTTAACCACTAAGACCGACTAGTTGGTTTGTTTCGCATACGAAAGAATGTTTACCCTTTTCTCATTTTTTAAAAAATTTTATTTTGAAAATGAACCGGAAAACGGCTTGATGAAAAAGTTCGATATTTGTGGGCGCCGCTTTGCTTCTTCCGTCAAAATGGAATGCAAGATAAAATCAGCAAAGTAGTTTGCGATTTGTTCGATGGTCATCGGACCGTCTGGGTTATACCATTTGTATGTCCAGTTCACCATGCCGATAATGGACATTCCCGTAATCTCTACCGATAACTCGGAACGAAACTCCCCAGCCTCTATTCCTTCGCGGATAACGCGGAAAATCACTTCCTTAAACTCATCGCGTTTTCGGTTGATTTTCTCGGAATATTCCGGTTTTAAATACGTGCTTTCTTGGTAAAAAACAGTAATATGTGGCTTATATAAATGAAACACTTTTACAAATGACTGAATAATTGCATATAAGCGTTCTGTCGAAGTGGTGTAGTTTTCGTACGCTTCTTGCGCTTTATTCAACACATAGGTAATAAATACGTCATGAATGTGATAAAGAAGCTCGTCTTTTGACTTGAAGTTATGATAAAAACCACCTTTAGACGTGTTGCTTTCCGTCACAATCCGATCAACCGTCACACCATGATAGCCGTATTTTTCAAATAGATGAAGAGCAGTATCGATAATTCGATCTCTTAATGTTTTTTCTGCCATGGAAAGTCTCCTTTGCTTTTATATTACCACTATTTTCTGAAAAAATAAAATATTTTTTACCTATTAATTTCATTTAATTATAAAATACGGAATGGTTGCTGGAAATGTCAACTATCGTTTATCATCATCATATGATTGGAAAAGAAAGGATGGATACGATGGCAAAAATTTTAGTGTTAAATGGCAGTTCAAGAGAAAACGGAAATACCGAACAGCTGACAGACGTTATTTTGGAAGGAGTCTCCTCCACCCGTATCAATATAAGAGACTTTTTGATTCAGCCGATTGTCGACAAACGCCATGATCCAGAAGGATTTACGACAGTTGCCGACGATTATGATCAAATCATTGAACTCGTTCTCCAGCATGACGTGCTTATATTTGCGACGCCAATCTATTGGTATGGAATGAGCGGGCATATGAAGCAATTTATCGATCGCTGGTCACAAAGTTTGCGAGATACGCGTTTTTCTTTTAAAGAGGAAATGAAAAAGAAAAAAGCCTTTGTGATTGGAGAAGGAAACGCCCCTGGCGATGTGCTTCGCGACGAACGAGCAATCGGTCAAGCAAAATATTGGAATACATTTTTTGTTCGTTATAAAATTCTCCAGCTTTAGTGCTGGGGAATTTTTCTTTACTTCCCAAAAAGGCATTGCGCTATGTTGTGCTCTCCAATAAAACCCAGCTATTTTATCCACTACTATGCGCGCTATATTTGTATGTGATTCCTCCATGGCATATGGAATATTTTTTCACCATTTCATACATAATCACGGCGTCTTTTCAAGAAAATAAGGGTGGGAGGTGGTTTCATTTGGAACCGATGCTATGTCCAAACTGTAAAACGAACCGAACGCGCTTTCATTTAATCGAGCAGCAGCCCAAAGCGGTAAAACTGAATCCGCAAACCGGTGAAATTGAACAAGAATATACAAACGATGCGTTAGAACCGTTCCATCTTCCTTACCGCGGCCCAAGCTATCGCGTGCAATGCGGCGCATGTGGATTAATTGAGGATGCCGAAATGTTTATTCAACGAGCAAAATCATCACAAATGAGGTGATCAATATGGCAAACAAAAAACAAACTCCATCATCGTTGGTCGACCAAAAACAGCTTGTTAACGACGAGGCAAAGGCGATGAGAGAAAAAGGCGACCAGCATATTCGCCGGGTTACGCCAAACGGAGCGGACGGGCAATAACCATGAAAGGTGGGTCTACTTCTTAGTCAAGTAAACCCGCCTTTTCTAGAGATACATCGTCCATGTACCGATATCGCGAAAACCAAGGCGTTTATAAATGCTGCCTGCTTGCGGATTATCATAAAACAAACATAATGTTTTCCCTTCCGAAATCAAATCTTGAATCAACTTTGTCATGATGGCGCTCGCATACCCTTTTTGTCGATGCGCCTCATCGGTACAGACGCCGACAATCATCGCGGATAGCGAATTTTCTGCCGTCGTGGACGCAGAAGCGACCATATTACCATCTTGCTCAATGTAATACGTTCTTCCTGTCTTTGTCTCTAAACTTTTTGCAAGGCTTTCTCTCGTTCTTGGGGCAGTGGCGAATTCAGCGATGCGTTGCCGCAGCTCGATAATGCGATCTACGTCCTCCAGCGTGGCCTTTTTAATTTCTATAGAGTAATCCATTTGGTTCGCGTATTCGTTTGCGTATTCATCCGTATCGCATTCACAAAAATACATGACACGCTTATTTCCCAACGTCAGCCATTGTTCAAACCGCTCCACGATGGACGACTTGCCGGAAAGTATGAAAGGAAAAACATTCGTTTGCTGAATCAGCGTGGCAAACACTTCGACGTCAAAATCTCCTTGCGCATACGGAATAAAAGAATTATAATACCGAAGCAGCACTGCTTTTAGATTGCCTGTTTCGTCCAATTCTCCCCAAATTTCTTGAAAGTCGGCATCATATCCAAACGATTCGATGTCACCGATAATAAATAAATTAAATGATGGTTCTTTTTGCAGAAACGAAAAAAGCTGGTCATGGTCATGCTTTGTTAGACGCCGAATCATCTCTCTCCCCCTTTTTTAAATTTTTACTATCATACTATACTGAACCAAAATTAGTCAATCATCATATACATAATTGAGTCAGTCAAGATTTTGTGGGAACTTTTTTGGTTCGCTGAAAACAGGTGTAAGTCATAGATTGGCGAACCATTTTTTTGAATTTTATCCGTAAGCGCTTTCGAACTCTCATCCCTTGCCATGACAGATCGATATGTATACCTTTTTTACCATCCTTTGAGTTCAGACAGGGCATGATAGATCGGTGTCCCGGACGATTGCTGTAAATATGGCACGTTATTCCGCGTTACCTCCGGAAGAAGACGGCGGACGCGTTGTTTCGCCTTGTTCACGACCGTCTGTTTAGTGGATGCCGTTTCCTCCGCCGGATGCGACGATTCTTCTCCGAAACGACGTCCGAAAAGACGAATCCCATCCATCCGGGCAATCATTGCCTTGAAAAACGCCCTGAGTCCCTTGTCTGTCCAACTGCGGCGGTATTTCACCCGATACGCCAACTGGCTCATCACGCTTTCAGCCCTCCCCATCGGATACATGCCCGTTGTGTCCACTCCTTGCTCCTTCAGCCATTCCCGGTAATCACGGATGCATCCCGGCATCGATTCGATCCGGTGGATCAAGGCAGCCAGCTGTTGTTCTTTCGCTTCGTCCCCCAGCGTACCGAGGGCGCTGTTCAGTTCCACAAGCAACCCCTCTTCATCCTGCTTCACCAGCTTTTGCCGAATCGCCTGCCACCGTGGATGGCCCGAGAGGCATTGGCGCAATTCACGCGCCACGTGGAATCGATCCAATTGAAAGCAGACCCGTCCCTTGAAATACTCCCGGCACGCGGTAATCCATGGAGCGCCGTCCCCGTTGATGACAAGAAGATCCCGGCAAGGATCATAGGCATATTCATTTATCAAAAATTCCTCGAAGCCTTCCCACACCTCCCCCTTGCCCTCATGGACGTAATGGCGCTGATTCACGAATTCGATCCGGGAGCCGTTGCGCTTCCATCCTTCGTGAACGGTCAGGATTTTGTCTTCCTTGGCCCGTTTTCCCTTCCCTTGGCGGGAAACAAACAGTCCATCGGCCTCCACCAACAGCACCCGTCCATATCGCTGGTCCACCGGGCAGTGCAGCGGAACTTCGGCCTCGAGCACCAACTGGCGGATCGCCTCATGGCTCATCACCGGATACCCGACCATCTGGGCAAGCGTACGAGCCGCTTTGCGATAGGAAGAGCACTCCACCGCCAATCCCACCGCTGTTTCTTCTAGACAAGGGCTGATTGACTGCGATCCATCAAACGCGAGAAAGGAATCCAGCAAAAATGTGTAACGGTTTTGTTCTCGGTCTAAATAGTAGTTTCGCTCAAAGGTGACTTCGCCAAACAGGGTTTGAATCGTGGTGCGTCGTTTGTCTTTCAAGTGGTATCGGCGCTTATCTCGATTCTCTGCCAATTGCCGGTCGATGTCCTCCAACAGAGCCGTAAACAGCTCGGCGAAGGCGTTTTGCAAGGCTCGAAACAAAGCAAGTTCGATCTCTTTCCATGTCAACGAATTTGTGGTAAGATGTTGTTGAATATTCATAGGACTCTCTCCTCCTGTTTGTAGTGTGGTCAATGAACATCTTACCAGGGAGAGAGTCCTTTTTTCATGTTTCCTGCTTGGGATCCTACCGCGCTTCGCTTGGTGGCCCCGATGAGGGGGGATTGCGAACCTACGTTCCCAACCCCCTCATCGGGGAACTTCTAAGAATTTTTCCCACAAACATTTTACTCACACTACATAATTTTATGCAAACTGATGATAAACGAAACAGATGGAGGAAAAACGAATGAAATTTGTTGATGAGCTATATGAATACTATAAAAACCGACTCACAGGCGATGAAGAAGATGCGGAAGTCAACTACCCAACGGCTAAAGCCGTGGGCTTGCAGCTAGCCTAATTGGCTGCCGCGTTCGGCTGGTTGACAGCAGCCCTGCGGATGTTTTCCGCAGCCACGTTGTCGGCAGGGGCAGCGTACCCACAAGCTCGACAACAAAACTGATCCCTTGACGGTCTGTTTTCTTTGGCCACATGTCCGCAAACCGGACAGGTGCGGGAAGTATTTTTTGGATGAACCAATACCACCGGCACGCCAGCGATCGCCGCTTTATACTCAATAAACTTTCTCAACTGATAAAAAGACCAAGAAGAGTGTTGACGACGCTGTTGCTTTTTAACCGTTTTCTCGGTGCGTTGGCGGATGCCCTTTAAATCTTCAAGGGCAATGCCGCATCCGAGTGCCTTTGCCTTTTCAACAATCTTCTTGCTAATGCAGTGGTTCACATCACGGGCAAATAGTTTTTCCTTCTTGGAACGCTTTTTAAGCAGGCGTTTCGCTGACTTGGTGCCTTTCTTTTGGAGTTTGGCGCGAAGTTTCGCATGGCGGCGGCGCAGCCCGTTGACCTTCGAGCCGGAAAATACCTCACCGGTGCTATCAACGGCGATATTAATGATGCCAAGGTCCACACCGATAAATCCGTTTTCGGAATTGGGCTGGCCTTCGGGAACGTCCACCACGAGCAGTAAATAAAAAATACCGTTTTGAAGGACTAAATCGGCTTGACCCCGAACACGGTTGCCGCACAGCAAACCTTGATGGTAGCGGCTAATGACCATAGGGATTTCCATTCTTCCTTGCAAGGTAAGGATGGAAGCATACTCTAACCCTTTAAAGGACAGGATTCTTTCATCATACACGATGGCACCGGTTTCTTTAAAGTTATGCAAGGTTTTTTTATCCAAACGATAGCTTTCCGACACTTTGCCGATGGCACGAACGGTCATTTGGGCAGAGAGGCCAAATTTTTCCCTGACGTCATAGTAGCAAAGCCGCTGGATTTTCGTTTTGGAAAAGGTTCTGGAGCGAAAAGCAATCTCGCTAATATAGTTGCATGCTTGGTTAAACCGTTTCATTGTTTCCAGCAGCGCATGAAACTGTTCAAGAGTTGGCATTAATTTAATCTTGAGAGTGCAGAGCATTCTTGATTCACCTACCTTTCTAAATCCAGTGTACTTATATTGAACGAAAAAATTCAATATATACTGAAAATATAAACCCCGCCTTCCTCCCACAGCTAAAGCAGTGGGCTTCCGGCGGATGTTCTCGTGATGACGATGTCGATTTTGGAAGAGCTCGACCGCAATGATTTGCTGCAGCTCATTCAAGAAATGACCGATGAGGAATTAATGGGGATGGTGGGGCTTTACATTCTTGAAAGCCTAAAAGCGAAAATGGCACACGATGGAATCGGACAAACAAAACTGCGAGATATGCCAAACGTTCATTAAAAAGCAAGATGGGATGGCGTGCCTGCGCCATCCCTTGATGTTATTGGAGAAACTCGACGTCATATCCTTCTTTCAATAATACTTGATGAATTTGCTGGATATGATCTTGATTTTTTGTTTCAAGAGAGAAATGAATTTCTGCTTGACCCGGCAACACTTTTGCTCCGATGCGCTGATGGTGAATCGACATAACGTTTGCTTCCAATTCGGCGATAATTCGCAACAGTTTATTGAGCTGGCCAGGCTTATCGGAGATAACAGTCGTAAATGTCACAAACCGTCCAGATTCGACGAGCCCGCGTTCAATGATTCGTGAAATGAGGGTGACATCGACATTGCCCCCACTTAATATGGTGACAACTTTTTTTCTAGTAAATGGAAATTTTTGATACAATAGCGCCGCAAGCGGACACGCCGCAGAACCTTCGACCAGCAGCTTGTTACGTTCCAATAAATATAGCATCGTTCGAGAAATTTCCGCTTCCTCGACACAGACGACGCCGTCGACATATTTTTCAATATATTGATACGTAATATTTCCTGGTTTTTTCACCGCGATGCCATCGGCAATCGTATCAGAAGAAGTAATGGTTATTGGCTTTTTATGACGGAGCGCCGCCGTCATTCCAGGACAAGCAGACGATTCGACTCCATATACTTGAATCGATGGTTTCAACTGTTTTAATGTAAATGCCAAGCCGGCAAGAAGTCCGCCGCCCCCAACCGGACATAGGACAACATCGACATCCGGGAGCTGTTCGATAATTTCTAAGCCAATCGTTCCCTGGCCTGCCATGACCGCTAAATCATCAAACGGATGAACAAACGTTGCTCCTCGCTGCCGCTGCAATTCGAACGCATACTCAAGCGATTCGTCAAATACATCGCCATGTAAAATAACTTCCGCTCCATAACCTTTCGTTGCTTCCACTTTGCTTAACGGCGCTCCTTTGGGCATGACGATCGTACATGGAATACCGATCATGCCGCTGGAGTAGGCGACCCCTTGAGCATGGTTTCCAGCTGAAGCGGCAATCACCCCGCGCTTTCGTTCCTCTTCGCTTAACGACATAATTTTATTAAATGATCCCCGCACTTTAAACGATCCCGTCTTTTGCAAATTTTCGAGCTTCATGTATACTTCATTGCCAGAAAGATTGGTAAATGTTTGGGAATGCTCAAGCGGAGTTTGATGAACAATCCCTTTCATTTTTTCCCTTGCCTCTAAAACATCGTTCAATGTTAACATCGTTTTCATCACCTAGCTATCATTCATTTCAAAGTTGCCCCTGATAATTATACATAAAACAGTAGTTTGTCTACAAACTATACCCCAATATAACTTTTCATCTTTTTTTAAATGTGCTATAAAAAGAAAGGAAATCCTAATCATGACGCAAGCAAGCCGAATATACTGACTCCATCCATCACCCCAATACAGAAATTAAAAATCTGCCCAATGCGTTCCTAATCGAGGCAAATCCTATCTCTCCAATAATATGATGCAATGTTAGGATGTTTCTCGTGCGTTTCCTCCTAGAATGTTTTGCAAATTCCCATAAACTTCATTATGATAAAGAAGTATGAACGATCGGAGGTAACAATATGAAAAAGGCTAATTTTCTTCCTCTTTTATTTGCCGTTATGTTTTTGGTGATGTCTGGTTTTGGCATTATCATCCCGGTTCTTCCCTTTTTAGCAGAAGAAGTGGGTGCCACTCCTACGCAATTAGGACTGCTAATGGCAACGTACTCTTTGATGCAACTATTATTCGCTCCATTTTGGGGCCAAATGTCCGACCGTTACGGACGAAAACCAATTTTATTCATCGGCATCGCCGGATTGTCGCTCTCGTTCTTTTTGTTTGCCGTGTCAAAAACACTTACGATGTTATTTATCGCCCGTATTATCGGCGGGATGCTATCAGCAGCTACGATTCCTACCGCAATGGCTTACGTTGCTGACGTCACGACACCGCAAGAACGTGGAAAAGCAATGGGGGCTATCGGCGCCGCTACCGGTCTTGGATTTATTTTTGGTCCTGCGATTGGCGGCATTTTTTCGAAAATAAATTTGCATATTCCTTTCTTTATCTCAGGAACACTATCCGCTGTTACCGCATGTCTCGTGCTTCTTTTTTTGAAAGAATCATTGACAAAAGAAAAACAACCGGCAACTTTAAAAACAAAAGAACCGATATGGTACATACTAAAAGGGCCGCTTTTATTTCTGTACCTTCTTCAATGGCTTATTACTTTTTCATTGGCTGGGCTAGAAGCAACATTCGCTTACTACGCAGCAAAACGCGCAGAATTATATTCCTCGCAATTAGGCTATATTTTTATGATTATGGGGCTTGCAAGTGCGATTGTCCAAGGAGGGCTCATTGGAAAACTAATTCAAAAATTTGGTGAAGGCCGCGTCATTCAAGGCGGAATCGTTGTATCAGCCGTTGGATTTGCCCTCATTTTATTCGTTCACAACTTCCTGACCGCCGCTATATTTTTATCGATTTTTGGCATCGGAAACGGCGTCATCCGCCCTTGTGTATCCTCGCTAGTCACTAAACATATATCAAGCGGCCAAGGGCGTGCTACCGGATTGCTTTCTTCGTTTGACTCCCTTGGGCGCATCATCGGACCTCCAATTGCCGGACAGATGTTTACAACAATGATCGAACTTCCATACTTAGCAGGTATTGTATTATCCTGTTTCGCGTTGATCCTTTATCATGTTTTTGCAAAACAGTTACAGCAAGTTTCGTCTTAAGAGGGAAGCTCCCTCTTTTTCATATTGGTTATTTAGAACATAGTTTAATAACATAAATGATTGTTTCTTTATCTAAATAATCAACAGCCCATCCCCTTGTTTGTTCATGAAATTTTATCCCACTATTTCGATTGTGAAATATTTTTTCATCTCTTTCAGGAAAACATTTTATGCATAGTAAAAACTATATAAAAGTAGGCAGCCACGATAAAAATTGGTAAGATAAAAGCAGACAATCTTGGAAAGGACGAAGAACGATGACCGTGAAATTATATTACACTTCTCCAGCGACAAGCGAATGGACAACGACAATCACAAGTGCTCGTGAAGATGGAGATACATATATTGTCACATTAGCAGAAACGGCATTTTATCCAGAAGGCGGCGGACAGCCTTCCGATTGCGGAACGATTGAAGGAATGCGTGTATTAGAAGTATTTGAAGAAAACGAGGAAGTGTATCATCGTCTCCCTTCCTTGCCTAAAACATCCACCGTTCATTGCCAAATCGATGCGGCTCGCCGTCTCGACCATACCCAACAACATAGCGGGCAACATTTATTATCCGCTGTTTGCATAGAGCTTTTTGACGCCCATACGGTCGGTTTTCATATGGGCACTGATGTAGTAACGATTGATTTAAACATTCCTTCTTTATCCGAGCAAGCGCTCACCGCCATTGAAAATCGCGCCAACGAACTTATTTACGCCAATATTCCTGTAGAAACATACTATGTGACAAAAGAAGAAGCACACACAATTCCGTTTCGGAAGTTTCCCGATATCGAAGGGAATATTCGCGTCGTCGAAATCAAAGGAGTCGATGTCTCAGCCTGTTGCGGAACTCATGTGTCACGTACAGGAGAAATCGGGATCATTAAGCTGCTGAAAACAGAACGTCATCGCGGAATGACGCGCCTGTCATTTGTTTGCGGCAAACGCGCTCTTGGCGATTATCGCATTTCCCATCGTATTCTTACTACCGTTTCCCAACAATTTGGAACAAACCGGGATATGCTGTTAGACGTGCTTGCAAAATGGGAGGCCGAAAAGAAAGAACTACAAAAACAGTTGCAACAATGTAAAGAAGTGATGTACGATATCGAAGCAGAGAAAGCGGCACAGCAAGCAGAAAAGGTGATCATTCGCATCTATGAGCAATATACGTTAAAAGATTTGCAAGCAATTGCCAACAAAATTGCAAATCGTTACCATAAAACGGCCGTTTTAGCGACTTTGTTGGAGCATCGCATCGTCATCGTCAAAGCTCCTTCCCTTTCGTTGCACGTCGGCCAATGGTTGAAGCAAAAGCTAGAAACAGTGAATGGAAAAGGAGGAGGAAGTGATCGTCAAGCACAAGCAACATTTTCTTCGCTCCATGACATGCACACATTTATTCGCTTATTAGAAACGGAAATAACAAAGGTGATTGCTAGTGATTGATGCCCACCTTCATTTAGATCAATATAGCGATATCGAAGAAGAGATAAAAAAATGGCAAGAAGCAGGAATTGCCGCGGTAGTGGCCGTTTCGACCGATCTTCGTTCCAGCTATCGGACGCTCGAACTAAAACAAAAATTTCCTGATTTCATTTATGCGGCGATTGGGTTTCATCCCGAACAGCCTCTTCCATCATCATTAGAATGGGAAGAGTGGCTTCGTCTTCTTCAGATCGAACGCCCACATCTTTCTGCTATTGGAGAAGTCGGTCTTCCTTATTATTCTGCTGAAGCTGTTTTACGATTTTCTGATTATCGCGATTTCTTTGAACAAATCGTTCGTACTGCTGCTGCGGCCTCATTACCGCTAGCAATACACGCTGTTTACGACAAAGCTTCAACTGCTTTACATATATTGCAGAAAAATAAGATAAAAAAGGCTCACTTTCACTGGTTGAAAGCGGAGCCGGCGATCATTGAGAGAATTGTAGCATGCGGCTACTTTATTTCAATCACTCCTGAAGTTTGTTATCGCACGCGGGACCAAAAACTTTTGTCCCGTGTGCCAATCAAACAATTGCTTTTAGAGACGGACGGACCATGGCCATTTGACGGGCCATTTGCCGATGTTCCCACATCTCCATTGCTGTTACATCATTCGCTTAAGGCGGTCGCTTCCTTTTATCATCAAGACATCAAAGCGACAGCAAACACAATCACCGCAAATACAAAGAGGCTATACGGCTCATTACATCACTGCTAGTCAAAACGAACACCTTTTTGTACAATAACTAATGAACGTTTTCTCAAGGGGTACTGGAAGTATGGACTTATCTTATGAAAAGTTAAAACAACGTGTAAAACAATTGGAACAAGAAACGCGGTTTTATCAAAATTTAATAAAACAAATTCCCTTTTCATTCACCTACACGGATTATAAAGAAGGAATGAAATTAGAAAAGAAGCGTGGAAACATTTCACCAACGATTCAGTCCATTCCCGCTTCTTCCAAAAAAGACACTGATCTACAATTGGATATTGATCTAAATCATGACGTTCTATTTGAGAAGGTTGAAAAGTTTTTAACACCGATTTTCGACCTTGTTCCCCATCATATCGTATTTGTTGATGGAAACGGCATCATTACACTTTGCAACTTGCAAACGGCAATTGATACCGGAGTAGATCGTGATTCCATCATCGGAAAGCATATTCGTGAACTATTGCAGTTGCCCGATGAACTCATCGTAACGCTGCAATCCATTAAAAAAAAGGAGCCGATTTATAATCGCGAAGTATTCGACCGTTTTTATGGAATTATTAATACACGTTTCCTTTATAACAATGATGGTTCCATCAAACGAGTGATTAGCACATTTCAATCATTAACCATGATGAAAGAAACGGAAAAACTGGCGGTGGCTGGTCGTATCGCTGCGGGAATTGCCCATGAAATTCGCAATCCGCTTACTACTGTTCGTGGATATTTACAATTTTTAAAAGGCGAACTTCCAGATCAAATTGTTTCTCTTATTGATCGTCTTCTCATTCCTGAACTTGACCGCGCCAACAGCATCATTACCGACTTTTTAAGTATCGCCAAACCAGCGAATATTAAAATGGAAAAAATGATTATTCATCGTTTTATTCAAGAAGATTTAGGGATGTTGTTACAGAGCGAAGCTTTGTTACATAATGTAAATATTCATTTTGATTTAGACGAACGCCTCGACAATTGTGTGATAAAAGTGGATAAAAGCCAGTTATTACAAGTGTTTTTAAATTTATTTCGCAATGCGGTCGAGGCAAAAGTGAAAAAGACAATGCATGTCACTATTTCGACGAAATTATACAACAATATTGTCCAAATTCGATTTTGCGACGATGGGCCTGGGATTCCCCCAACGATTATTGGCCATATTTTTGATCCATTTTTCTCTACGAAAGAAACTGGGACTGGACTTGGGCTGCCGCTATCGCGCAAAATCATCGAACTGCATAAAGGAACGATGAAAGTCGAAAGCGGAGATAATGGGGCTTGTTTTCTTATCGAACTGCCATTGGAAAACTGCTGAAACTAGAAGCTGTCCTTATCAGCTAGGACAGCTTCTTTCCTGTATATCTTTTATTGCGATCATTCCGATTTTGCATTTAGAACAATGTGTGACTAAATAATATAATCGTTATTAAAAACAAAATGATTGTTTCTTTCCGATTTTTTTCGTAATCTATATGGATAGTGCAACTTTATTGGAAAAGAGGCGGTTTTGATGCAGCAAACGATGACACACAAAGAGAAAATCATACAGCTGCTTCATATTTTTCTACCCGTTTTTATTACTCAAGTTGGTCAATATGCGATGAACTTTGCTGACGTTACGATGTCAGGACATGCCAGTTCAAGTGATTTAGCAGGAGTCGCGATTGGATCAAGTTTGTGGGTTCCGATTTTTACAGGAATGAGCGGCATTTTACTCGCTCTGACGCCAATTGTCGCTCAACATTTCGGAGCAAAGCGGTACGAGCAAATTCCTCATGTGGTGATCCAAACGATGTATTTAGCGATTGTGATCTCCCTAGCCATCATCGCTGGCGGTGCCGCCGCCTTAAATCCGATTTTGAATCACATGAATTTAGAAGCAGAAGTACAACAAGTTGCTTATGATTATTTAATCGCCCTTTCATTTGGCATAATCCCGTTATTTCTTTATTACGTCCTGCGCTGTTTTATTGATGCGCTTGGCCAGACGAAAATTACGATGTTTATCACATTAACGGCACTTCCCATTAACATTTTGTTTAACTACTTACTCATTTATGGAAAATTTGGCTTTCCGAAGCTCGGCGGTGTCGGCTCTGGTTATGCAACGACGATCACATATTGGTATTCGTTTTTTATAGCGGTCATCATCGTCCGCCGATTTCAGCGATTTGATCGCTTTAACCTATTCGAGCGTTTTTATCGTATTTCTTTTGCTACGTGGAAAAAACTATTAAAAATCGGGCTTCCGATCGGTTTTGCGATTTTTTTTGAAACGAGCATTTTCGCCGCTGTCACATTGTTGATGAGCGAGTTTCATACAACGACGATCGCCGCTCATCAAAGCGCAATGAATTTCGCGTCGTTTCTTTATATGATCCCATTAAGCATCTCTACAGCATTGACGATCGCCGTTGGTTTTGAAGTTGGAGCGAATCGTTATCAAGATGCGAAACAATATAGCTTTATCGGCATTGGAATGGCAGTGTCAACAGCGGTTGTTACTTCGCTTTTGCTTTATTTTTTCCGCGGGGATATTGCCAAAATTTATACGAACGAACAAGATGTGCTATTTTTGACGGAGCAATTTTTACTATATGCGATTTTCTTTCAATTTTCGGATGCCGTAGCTGCTCCGATTCAAGGCGCGCTTAGAGGATATAAAGATGTCAACGCCACATTTTGGGCCGCTTTCGTTTCGTATTGGTGCATTGGGCTGCCATTCGGTTATACGCTTGCCAATTTCACTTCTTTCGGAGCGTTTGGATATTGGATTGGGCTGATTGCGGGATTAGCTTCTGGGGCGATATTCCTCTTTTTCCGCCTTCTCTATGTCCAGCGCCGCTACAAGCATGTTCATCATAATGAAAACGGATGAAAAAAAGCCGGCATTCTCCATTATTATATTTGTGAAAGGTGAAGAGAGAATGAAACGGATTTGTTCATATGAAAAAGAGGCTGTGCGGAAGCCTCTTTTTCATTTATGCTTATTTCAATATTTTCGCTTTTTCTAGTTCACGTTCTTCTTATTTACAATAATCATCGCAGACGGCGTAATTCTCGACCACTAACGTTATATTGGTGATCTCGAAAAGTCTTTCGTAAAAATAAAATGAGGAAGAAGCCGTTGATCGGCTTCTTCCCGATTGTCATGTGTTATCTAGCCGGCAATTAGAACCATGCTGATCCGACAATAATAAGCAAGATGAACAAGACGACGATTAGCACGAAACTACGGCCTTGACCAAACCCGCCATAGCCAAAGCCATAGCCATGGCCGAAGCCGCAGCCGCAGCCGCCCCAGCCGCCAAAACCATAACCAAATGACATAGTATGCACCTCCTTATGTTAAATTTAACGAGCGGTTAGTACCCCCAACCACCAATACATGCGCATCCAACAATAATCAACAAGATGAACAAGACAACGATTAACGCAAATCCTCCACCGTAACCTGCACCCATCATGAGCACCTCCTTCACTTTTGTACTAGTAGACTATTCATTTGGATGGCAAATGGTTAGATATTTTTATAAAAATGGGTGTTCAACACAATGCAAAATAAAAAACGGACCGATATCATCGATCCGTTTTCTATATGCCAAATGAGTTACGATTAATAATTTTATCATGCCATCCTTGCATCCATTTTGTTTTAGAAAAAGAAAAAATGACAAGCGCCGCCCAAATACAGCTAAACGTATATACGTGCGCTTTCGTAAACGCTTCGTGAAACAAAAATATGCCAGACAATAACGTTAACGTCGGAGCGATATATTGAAGAAATCCGAGCATGGTAAGCGAAATCCGTCTTGCTCCTTTTGCAAAATATAAGAGCGGAACCGCAGTTGCCGGACCAGCACCAATCAATAATAACAATTGCCAAATAGTGAGCGTTGATAACAGTGAAGAATGATCATATAAAATAAACAAATAGATGAAAGAAATCGGTGTGACGACCATCGTTTCCACTGTTAAACCAATCGCGGAATCAACGCTTGCCAGTTTTTTCACCAGCCCATAAATCCCGAAAGAAAAAGCAAGCGTTAACGCAATCCATGGAAATGTACCGTATTGAAAAGTCATCACACAAACTCCGATACTCGCAAGAATAAAGGAAATCCATTGCCATAAATTAAGCCGTTCTTTTAACACCACCACTCCTAATACAACGCTGACGAGTGGATTAATATAATAACCTAAGCTTGTTTCCACCACATGCCCATGGGTAACCGCCCATATGTATACAAACCAATTCACGCTGATTAGTATAGCCGCTGCGATTATTCCTCCTGCTAATTTTGGCTTTTTCATCATCATCGAAACCTGTTTTCGCCACGATGCTATTTGCCTCGTTACAATAAGCAGCACAACCATAAAGAAAAACGACCAAATAATGCGGTGTGCTAAAATTTCCATCGCAGGACGAGACTCCAAAAGCTTCCAATAGAGCGGTAAAATTCCCCACAACAAATAAGAAAACGCCGTATACCATATTCCGATTTTCTCTTCATTTGCTTGACTCAATGCTCTATCCCCTTTTTATTTTATTGCTTTCATTTTACTGATTTATTATAATTCGTTTTCTGTTTTTTTCCAATAAAAAACGCCTGCCGTAAACAGGCGTCTTTATCTTACTGCCGCTAACACAATAATCAGCAAAATAAATAAGACAACTATTAAAGTAAATGAAAAGCTGTAACCAAAGCGGCCTCCATAACCGTAACCATAGTAATGCGGCGCATATCCATCATAATACCACATCATAATCTCCTCCTTTTTCGTTAAATAACGGCCAAGGCAAGTACAAACAACCATCATTTAAGAGTAAACACCGCTTATAGCGGGCGCCTTCTTTGACGATTCACCGTCATTATATGCATCCGCCCATCATAACGTCCGGGCAAATGCCCAGATTAAGGAGTTCTTTCCGGTTCGATATGGACATGCGTCGCTTCAATATTATGGAGTTTTTTCATCAGGCGTTCCACTTCATCAGCAATTTCGTGGCTTTTTACCACCGTTAAATTTGGATCAACATGTATTGTTACATCAAGGACGACATAACTGCCCAACATTCTTGCTTTTATATCGGCAACGTTCTTTACCCCATCAATGGCTGCGATTTCTTGTTTGTATGTCGTCAACATATGTTCGTCAAACCCATCGGTTAACGTATGGGACGTTTCCATAAATACTTCCCAAGCGGTTTTACAAATCATTCCTCCAATCAGTGCAGCCACAAGCGGATCAAGCCACAATAGACGAACTTGCGCTCCAATAATTCCAACGACCGTTCCAATGCTTACAAGCGCATCGGACAGATGGTCTTTTGCGGCCGCAGCAAGCGCTTGACTATTCGTTCGTTTCGCTAACTGTGCATTAAAATAATATACGGCTATCATTACAAGAGCAGATGCAACAGCGACAAATGCGGCGAAAGGCTCAGGAGCACTTTCTTTTTCGGATTGAAAAACGGAAGAAATTCCTTCAATGATCACATCGATGCCGATGGACATCATCATGAACGCAGCAATTAAGGATGAGATATTTTCCGCGCGTGAATGTCCATACGGATGGTTGCGGTCACGCGGTTTTTTGGCAATTTTAATCCCAATTAAAATCGCGACAGAAGCAAGAATATCGCTAAAATTATTCCATCCGTCCGCTTTGACGCCGTCAGAATGAGCAATAGAACCGACGATGAGTTTGCTTATCGCTAATATTATGTAGCTAACGATACTGACCCAAGCCCCTAATTCTGCTTTTCCTTTTGTTTCCACACATTTCACCAACCTAGCTGTCCTTTCTGCATTTATAAGTGTACCAATATAAAAACATGTAAGTCTATAGCAACAAAGTTGGCTTTTGGAAGGAGTATAGATGTGGACAAACTTTTTCTTACTCGGGTAACTTTTTTGAGTAAAGGCAAACCACTACTGCGTATGATGCAACAGAAAATAAAAAAACGGCCTGCCGATGGTTGCAGGCCGTTTTCTCCTTACATTTTCCTTACGATTTGAAAATACTCTTCTAACGTAATTTGTCTTTCAAACATCACTTTTGCTGCTTTTTTGCCGACATACCGAAGATGCCAAGGCTCATATTGGTAACGTAAGAAGATATAACCATATAAAATTATTGAAAAATAGCCTTCTTTCATGTTATCTTTTCTTCATTCTATCATCTAAGTTTTGGTTTTATCAAGAATATCTTTTAAAAACCGCACTCTTTCAAGCGCAGTTTCATTCTTCATCTGCTTCATTCACATGATTTCACTCATGTGATAATCGTCAACATTTACTTGAACTTTATTGTGTTTTTGGCAATTAAAAAATGTATTAAATGGCAAATAAGCATATACAATTATCTGTATAAAATTTCATACCTCTTGTCGCTTGACATGGAGTCTCTGCGGGCACTCGAAATGAACTTGAATAATCTTAATTATACATTCGATTCAGGAGGTATTTTCTTTTGGATTACTTCATTCTGCTAGGCGTTTTTTTATAAAATGATAAATTATAGGGTCATTACTTTGAAAATACTTATTAAGGCATGATATAAAAAATCAACAAAATTATAATATTGATAGGGAGACTAATTAACAAAAACAATCCTATATAATTTTTAGGACTAGAACCTTTTTTTGTTATAGCAAAATACTCAACACCCAAATTACTGATTGTAATTAATAAAACAAAGATGGCATAAAGCAAAACTTTTTCCTTAAACATGCTTGTGAAAAGGGGAGAAAAGATAATTAGAAAAGTGAGTTGCTGAAAAGTGCCTCGAGAAAAAGTATCTACCTTTCCACCCAGAAATGCTTTAAAGTCACTTTTGCTCATATTATCCCCCCTTACTATCGTAATATTCTTTATTCAACTATTGATGCCCTTTAGCTCAATAAAAAGGATGAATCGCTTTTTGAATTAACGCACCCAATATTAAATTTGATACTTCTTTCTGCTTCTGATAAACGGTCTAATCTTTAAATTAATCCTGTTCGTTTGGGAAAACAGCAATATTAGAGTCATCGAATGTCTTATCAAGCGTAATGTCATGTACAAATGTATCTCCCCAATTCTGGGTTTCCACTTTGGTGTCTTTTGTAGTCGTTATTCCCAGTCCTTTAAGTATTTCTTCGAGTGATTTGTCGGTTTCAACTTGAAGATGAACCAAATTCCCCTGATAAAAGGTAGCTGTAGCATATGTAAACAATTCGGATTCTCCATATGTTAAGTAATCCGCGTTTATGGTCGAACCATCTTTCAACTGAAACTTTCCATTCTCATACTGTTTTTCGTTAGGATCGAGCTTAAACCGTTTATTAAATTCGTCTTTTGTCAAAAAGGTTTCGTTGCTTATCTGCTGTTCTATATCCTTTTTAGTTTGTTGCTGCTTATCAGTTGTTCCCTGCTGCTTTTCTTGTGTATCCCCCTCTTTCTTCTCTTCCTGCGTAGCTTTTGGTTTTGATATCGGTTGTGCTTTCTGTTCATCGTCGCTGTTCCCAGTCACACTTCCGATAATAAATAAAACCACAAGGATGGCCCAAAACCACCATTTTTTCCATATGTTTTTCATTTTAGCACCCCCTTCCATCCATTATACTGACAAGTAAAAGTAATGAAAATAAAAATGCCCATCTACTCTGTAACATCAAGTACAGTTAAACAATTTTTAGCACTTTGATATCAATGTCTTATATTTAATACTATACATTATATTTGGTTGTTTTTTCATAAAATTATAAAAAGAGATAAAATTGGAATATACAGTAAAGGGAAGGAAGGTACCGTCAAGAATTTTGTTTAATGTAAATGGGGTAGGGTTTCTCTGAAATGGATTTGAATTGATAGGGGACTGATTTTCTCCACACAGGAGACTGAATATTCGGTCTCCTGTGTGGAAAGGGAGAATCCCCCTATTTTGTTTATTTACAGTATTTGGTTAATGATAACGTTCTTCAAACATTCACTCGAGGGCTTCCTGTGCTTCGGCAAATCCTCGCAACTTTCGCCCTGCCCATTTCTCATTAAAATCTTGAATGGTCAAATACACGATTTTTTCAGCGGCTTCTAAACTATTCAAACTGTTCATCGGTTTTAGGCGTTTCCGAATCTCCTTGATCGTTCGTTCGATGGCATTGGTCGTGTAAATCACACTTCGAATACTGCTTGGATCATCCATAAATGTAAGGAGGACATCCAACTCATTGGCCCAAGATTGAACTTCTCTCGGATATTTGCTGGACCATTTCGACTCAAACTGTTGAAACATTTGTAACGCCATCTCCTTATTCGGCGCGCGATAAATCAGCTTGAGGTCCTCTGCCACTTCGAATTGGTCTTTTTTCCGAACACGGCCTTTACAAACTGACGAATGACATTTTCCAGTTGATTTGCCCAGTCGACATTCGGTATACTTCTTTTAGACATAGGTAGGGTACTCCTTTCTCTAAGATTTTTGGTCCAAATCAGAGAATACCCTACCTTTTTTCTTTTGTTCTAGCAAAATGCTTTACACAAAATTTTATACATCATCACGAAATTTCAGGCATCGTCAATGGTGAAAGGTTTATCAGAATGATTGCGGGTACATTTTTTCGTTTTTGTTTTAGCCAAAATAAAATACGCCTTCTTTCATGTTTTACAACATGAAAGAAGGCGTAAATTTGGTCTTGGTTATATCTCGCCTTTTTGCGTTTTCTCCTTACATTTTCCTTACGATTTTAAAATACTCTTCTAACGTAATTTGTCTTTCAAACATCACTTTTGCTGCTTTTTTGCCGACATACCGAAGATGCCACGGCTCATATTGGTATCCCGTAATCGCTTCTTTTCCTTTTGGGTAGCGAATAATAAATCCGTACTCATGCGCATGCAGGGCGACCCATTTTCCTTCTTTTGTTTCTCCAAAAGCAGTCGTCAATTTGTACCCAACACTTTGGCTTGTTATATCCATTGCCAATCCAGTTTGGTGTTCGCTCTGCCCTGGCAGTGCGACCGCATGAATCGCCCTCTCTTTCCTTTTTCTTTTACTTCTTCCGCAAATATCATTTTTTGGCGCTCATATGAACGATAGCCAGACACGGCTACAAGCTGGATTCCTTCTTTACGAGCGGCAGCAAATAACGCTTCGAGCGCTTTCGCTGCCTCGGCGCGCATATACCGCTTGTCCACATTTTTTTCGGCAAACGAAAACGGAACGCGCGGTGCAACTAAATCGTTCGGCTTATATGCAGCTGGCAGCGATTGTTCTTTATTCACAAGCGCTAATATATTACTTGGGTTCATAATCACTTTCTGGCCGTTTTGCACTTCAACAATATTCCAATATTCCGGTTCTAACAATAGATCCGGATCTATCGCTTCACGATCTTTAGAATCATCCGGTTTTTTTGGCGTTTCATTTTCTTTCTTTTCATGATGAGTGATTATATGTTTATTCGTTTTATCTGATGCTTTTTCATGTTCCTCTGGAAAATCATTCCATTGACTGCATCCGCTAAATAAAAAAAGCAATACAAAAATCATCCATCGAAACAGCTGTTTCATTATTTCACCTTTTCCGAATCTATACACGACAGAAAGCCCACGTTCTAGCATATCCCGTTTCGCTATATTTGGCACCACTTCATCGCAATGACTGTTAGAAGCGGCTATAATTAAATGCGAATGACAATGAAATACGATAGCCGCGCGTTGAACTTAAACATCTATTATCCAACACGGATCGCCGTTTCTAGCGCCACTTCAATCATCTCGTTAAACGTGGTTTGCCGTTCTTGGGCTGTTGTTTCTTCTCCTGTTAAAATATGGTCACTTACCGTTAGTACAGAAAGCGCTTTTCGACCAAATTTTGCCGCTAACGTATATAGCGCCGCCGTTTCCATTTCGACAGCCAAAACGCCGTAACGCGCCCATGTTTCCCAGTCCGGTTGGTCATTGTAAAACATATCAGCGGTAAAGACGTTGCCAACTTTTAACTTCAACCCTTTTTCGACACCGACTTCATAAGCAGTCCGCAACAAATCAAAATGCGCTGTCGGTGCATAATCCCGCCCGCGGAAAGTCAAACGGTTCATATTCGAATCCGTTGATGCGCTCATCGCTAAAATGACATCACGAACGTTCACATCTTTTTGAATTGCTCCACATGTTCCAACGCGAATTAATGTTTGTACACCATAGCTTTGGATTAACTCATTGACATAAATAGAAATCGAAGGAACTCCCATTCCCGTTCCTTGCACGGAAATGCGATGGCCTTTATATGTACCAGTAAAGCCAAGCATGCCGCGCACGCGGTTGTAACATGTCGCTCCTTCTAAAAACGTTTCCGCGATATATTGGGCGCGAAGCGGATCACCCGGCAGCAAAATTTTATCGGCAATTTCTCCTTGTTTTGCTTCGATATGAATGCTCAAGCGGTATACCTCCTTTATTCATCCTATCTTCTTTGGCACCACGTTTTATGCCCTTTTTATCATATCACACAATCAGTGTGATGTGTAAAAAATAATCGCTACGGGCATACTGAGTATACCCTTGGCAACATTCATGGCACTTTTGCTGTATACATTCGTCTCAATTTTCGAAAGGAGGCATCACACGGATGAAAAGAAATTGGAACAAGCAGTGGGGGATTGGGAAATAAGCTTTTCCTAGAATTCGTTCGATAACTTGCCAATTTCACCGTTTTTGCATTTGATAAATTTGTTTTGGGGCTTCCTCCAGCCCCCGTGTGTTTTGGGGGGGAAAAAGCTGGTTTGAAATTCCCCTTTTGGTTTGGGGACCAAAAACCTTCCACCCGGCCTTTAGCGTTTGATTCGTTGAAGTACCTTTTTCCCCTATTGGGTTTCCGGCTGGTTCTATTTCGAGGAAAATTTTCTTGATTTCTTCCCGCATGATCATTTCTAATTTTTCCTTTCAACTGACGAATGACATTTTCCAGTTGATTTGCCCAGTCGACATTGGGTATACTTCTTTTAGACATAGGTGGGTTTACTCCTTTCTCTAAGTTTTTTGGTCCAAATCAGAGAATACCCTACCTTTTTTCTTTTGTTCTAGAAAATGCTTTACACAAAATTTTATACATCATCACGAATTTCGGGCCTCGTCAATGGTAAAAGGTTTATCAGAATGATTGCGGGGACATTTTTTCGTTTTGTTTTAGCCAAAAAAAAATACGCCTTCTTTTATGTTTTACAAAATGAAAGAAGGCGTAAATTTGGTCTTTTGGGTTTTTATCTCGCCTTTTTGCGTTTCTCCTTTCATTTTCCTTTACGATTTAAAATACTCTTCTAACGTAATTTGTCTTTCAAACATCACTTTTGCTGCTTTTTTGCCGACATACCGAAAATGCCACGGCCATATTGGGATCCGTAATCGCTTCTTTTCCTTTGGGTAGCGAAAAATAATCCGTACTCATGCGCATGCGGCGACCCATTTTCCTTCTTTTGTTTCTCCAAAAAACAGTCGTCAATTTGTACCCAACACTTTGGCTTGTTAATCCATTGCCAATCCATTTGGTGTTCGCTCTGCCCTGGCAGTGCGACCGCATGATCGCCCTCTCTTTTCCTTTTTCTTTTACTTCTTCGCAAATATCATTTTGGCGCTCATATGAACGGGTAGCCAGACACGGCTTTCAAGCTGGATTCCTTCTTTACGACGGCAGCAAATAACGCTTCGAGCGCCTTTTGCTGCCTCGGCGCGCATATACCGCTTGTCCACATTTTTTTTGGCAAACGAAAAAGGAACGCGCGGTGCAACTTAAATCGTTCGGCTTATATGCAGCTGGCAGCGATTGTTCTTTATTTACAAGCGCTAATATATTACTTGGGTTCATAAACACTTTCTGGCCGTTTTGCACTTCAACAATATTCCAATATTCCGGTTCTAACAATAGTCCGGATCTATCGCTTCACGATCTTTAGAATCATCCGGTTTTTTTGGCGTTTCATTTTTTTCTTTTCATGATGAGTGATTATATGTTTATTCGTTTTATCTGATGCTTTTTCATAGTTCCCTGAATCCATTCCATTGACTGCATCCTGCTAAATAAAAAAGCAATACAAAATTCTCCATCGAAACAGCTGTTTCATTATTCACCTTTTCCGATGCTACCACGCAGAAGCCACGTTCTAGCATATCATTCCCCGTTTCGCTATATTTGCAACCACTTCATCGCATGAACTGTGTTAGAAGCGGCTATAATTAAATGCGAATGACCATGAATACGATAGCCGCGCGTTGAACTTAACTCTTTATCCAACACGGTCGCCGTTCTAGCGCCACTCTCAATCATCTCGTTAACGTGGTTTGCTGCGTCTTGGCTGTGTGTTTCTTCTCCCTTTTAAAATATGGTCGACTGGATACGTTAGTCAGAAAGCGCTTTTCGACCAAATTTTTGCCGCTAACATATAGCGCCGCCTCCCGTTTTTTTTTTTTGTGTTTGTTTTTTCCTTTCGACAGCGCAAACACGCCGTAACGCGCCCATGTTTCCCAGTCCGGTTGGTCATTATAAAACATATCAGCGGTAAAGACGTTCCAACTTTTTAACTTCACCCTTTTTCGACACCGCTTCATAAGCAGTCCGCAACAAATCAAAAAGCGCGCGGGAATCCCGCCCCCGGAAAATCAAAGGTTCAATTCAAACCCTTTATGGCTCATCGCTAAAAGACATCACGAACGTTCAACTTTTGAATTTTCCCCTGTTCCAGGAAAAATTTAATTTTTGTACCCAAGCTTTGGATTAACATTTAAAAAATAAAATTGAAAGGAATCCCCTTCCCTTCCTTGAGAAAAACGAGGCCTTTTATGTACCCGTAAAGAAGATGCCGCGCCGCGGTTTAAATGTCGCTCCTTTTAAAAAGTTTTCGGATATATGGGCGCGAAGCGGATCACCTGCAGACAAAATTTACGGACAATTTTCCTTGTTTTGCTTCGATTGAATGCTCAAGCGGTTATACCTCTTTATTCATCCATATCTTCTTGGCACACGTTTTATGCCTTTTATCATAATCACACAATTCAGTGTGATGTGGTAAAAAATAACGTACGGCATACTGAGTATCCCTCTTGGCAACATTCATGGCACTTTTGCTGTAGACATTGTCTCAACTTTCCGAAAAGGAGGCATCCGCGATGAAAAAGAAATTGGAACAAGCAGTGGAATATGCGAATAAAAACAAATCCATCATCCCGTTCGAGTAATCAACCGTCTACTTTGTGGCAAAAGAAAAACAAAGGTTTATCTGCTGTTCTATATCCTTTTTAGTTTGTTGCTGCTTATCAGTTGTTCCCTGCTGCTTTTCTTGTGTATCCCCCTCTTTCTTCTCTTCCTGCGTAGCTTTTGGTTTTGATATCGGTTGTGCTTTCTGTTCATCGTCGCTGTTCCCAGTCACACTTCCGATAATAAATAAAACCACAAGGATGGCCCAAAACCACCATTTTTTCCATATGTTTTTCATTTTAGCACCCCCTTCCATCCATTATACTGACAAGTAAAAGTAATGAAAATAAAAATGCCCATCTACTCTGTAACATCAAGTACAGTTAAACAATTTTTAGCACTTTGATATCAATGTCTTATATTTAATACTATACATTATATTTGGTTGTTTTTTCATAAAATTATAAAAAGAGATAAAATTGGAATATACAGTAAAGGGAAGGAAGGTACCGTCAAGAATTTTGTTTAATGTAAATGGGGTAGGGTTTCTCTGAAATGGATTTGAATTGATAGGGGACTGATTTTCTCCACACAGGAGACTGAATATTCGGTCTCCTGTGTGGAAAGGGAGAATCCCCCTATTTTGTTTATTTACAGTATTTGGTTAATGATAACGTTCTTCAAACATTCACTCGAGGGCTTCCTGTGCTTCGGCAAATCCTCGCAACTTTCGCCCTGCCCATTTCTCATTAAAATCTTGAATGGTCAAATACACGATTTTTTCAGCGGCTTCTAAACTATTCAAACTGTTCATCGGTTTTAGGCGTTTCCGAATCTCCTTGATCGTTCGTTCGATGGCATTGGTCGTGTAAATCACACTTCGAATACTGCTTGGATCATCCATAAATGTAAGGAGGACATCCAACTCATTGGCCCAAGATTGAACTTCTCTCGGATATTTGCTGGACCATTTCGACTCAAACTGTTGAAACATTTGTAACGCCATCTCCTTATTCGGCGCGCGATAAATCAGCTTGAGGTCCTCTGCCATTTCGAATTGATCTTTTTTCCGAACACGGCTGAGGGTGTTGCGGACTTTGTGCACGACACAGCGCTGCACATCGGCTTTCGGATACACCGCCTTAAAGGCTCCCTCCAGCCCCGGAAGGCCATCGAATACGCCCAGAAGCACTTCCTTGGCGCCTCTTTTGTAGAGCTGTTGGAGAATCTCCCGCCATCCATAGGCGCTTTCTTGTCCTCCACGAAGAAATCCAGAATTTCGCGATATCCTTCTTCATTCACCCCTAACACCACATAAATGGCTTCTTTCTCCACGGTTTCGCGACGAAGTTTTACGTATAAACCATCCAAATATAAGACAGAATAACGCTTGTGCAGCGGACGAGTGTGCCATTTCTCGATGTCTTCCTTCACTACATCGGTAATACGGCTGATCGTCGCTGGAGAATAAGCATTTCCTAGAATTCGTTCGATAAACTTGCCAATTTCACGCGTACTCATGCCACTTTGATACATCCTGATGATGGCTTCCTCCAGCCAGCCCGTGTGGCGTTGGTAAGGGGCAAACAGCTGTTTGAAATTCTCCGTTTCGGTCTCTAGGGACCAAAAGACCTTCCATCCGGCCATATTGCGTATCTAGATTTCGTTGATAGTAGCCGTTTCTCCTATTCGATGTTCCGGCTTGTTCTATTTCGAGGAAATTCTTGATTTCTTCCCGCATGATCAGTTCTAATTTTTCCTTTACAAACTGACGAATGACATTTTCCAGTTGATTTGCCCAGTCGACATTCGGTATACTTCTTTTAGACATAGGTAGGGTACTCCTTTCTCTAAGATTTTTGGTCCAAATCAGAGAATACCCTACCTTTTTTCTTTTGTTCTAGCAAAATGCTTTACACAAAATTTTATACATCATCACGAAATTTCAGGCATCGTCAATGGTGAAAGGTTTATCAGAATGATTGCGGGTACATTTTTTCGTTTTTGTTTTAGCCAAAATAAAATACGCCTTCTTTCATGTTTTACAACATGAAAGAAGGCGTAAATTTGGTCTTGGTTATATCTCGCCTTTTTGCGTTTTCTCCTTACATTTTCCTTACGATTTTAAAATACTCTTCTAACGTAATTTGTCTTTCAAACATCACTTTTGCTGCTTTTTTGCCGACATACCGAAGATGCCACGGCTCATATTGGTATCCCGTAATCGCTTCTTTTCCTTTTGGGTAGCGAATAATAAATCCGTACTCATGCGCATGCAGGGCGACCCATTTTCCTTCTTTTGTTTCTCCAAAAGCAGTCGTCAATTTGTACCCAACACTTTGGCTTGTTATATCCATTGCCAATCCAGTTTGGTGTTCGCTCTGCCCTGGCAGTGCGACCGCATGAATCGCCCTCTCTTTTCCTTTTTCTTTTACTTCTTCCGCAAATATCATTTTTTGGCGCTCATATGAACGATAGCCAGACACGGCTACAAGCTGGATTCCTTCTTTACGAGCGGCAGCAAATAACGCTTCGAGCGCTTTCGCTGCCTCGGCGCGCATATACCGCTTGTCCACATTTTTTTCGGCAAACGAAAACGGAACGCGCGGTGCAACTAAATCGTTCGGCTTATATGCAGCTGGCAGCGATTGTTCTTTATTCACAAGCGCTAATATATTACTTGGGTTCATAATCACTTTCTGGCCGTTTTGCACTTCAACAATATTCCAATATTCCGGTTCTAACAATAGATCCGGATCTATCGCTTCACGATCTTTAGAATCATCCGGTTTTTTTGGCGTTTCATTTTCTTTCTTTTCATGATGAGTGATTATATGTTTATTCGTTTTATCTGATGCTTTTTCATGTTCCTCTGGAAAATCATTCCATTGACTGCATCCGCTAAATAAAAAAAGCAATACAAAAATCATCCATCGAAACAGCTGTTTCATTATTTCACCTTTTCCGAATCTATACACGACAGAAAGCCCACGTTCTAGCATATCCCGTTTCGCTATATTTGGCACCACTTCATCGCAATGACTGTTAGAAGCGGCTATAATTAAATGCGAATGACAATGAAATACGATAGCCGCGCGTTGAACTTAAACATCTATTATCCAACACGGATCGCCGTTTCTAGCGCCACTTCAATCATCTCGTTAAACGTGGTTTGCCGTTCTTGGGCTGTTGTTTCTTCTCCTGTTAAAATATGGTCACTTACCGTTAGTACAGAAAGCGCTTTTCGACCAAATTTTGCCGCTAACGTATATAGCGCCGCCGTTTCCATTTCGACAGCCAAAACGCCGTAACGCGCCCATGTTTCCCAGTCCGGTTGGTCATTGTAAAACATATCAGCGGTAAAGACGTTGCCAACTTTTAACTTCAACCCTTTTTCGACACCGACTTCATAAGCAGTCCGCAACAAATCAAAATGCGCTGTCGGTGCATAATCCCGCCCGCGGAAAGTCAAACGGTTCATATTCGAATCCGTTGATGCGCTCATCGCTAAAATGACATCACGAACGTTCACATCTTTTTGAATTGCTCCACATGTTCCAACGCGAATTAATGTTTGTACACCATAGCTTTGGATTAACTCATTGACATAAATAGAAATCGAAGGAACTCCCATTCCCGTTCCTTGCACGGAAATGCGATGGCCTTTATATGTACCAGTAAAGCCAAGCATGCCGCGCACGCGGTTGTAACATGTCGCTCCTTCTAAAAACGTTTCCGCGATATATTGGGCGCGAAGCGGATCACCCGGCAGCAAAATTTTATCGGCAATTTCTCCTTGTTTTGCTTCGATATGAATGCTCAAGCGGTATACCTCCTTTATTCATCCTATCTTCTTTGGCACCACGTTTTATGCCCTTTTTATCATATCACACAATCAGTGTGATGTGTAAAAAATAATCGCTACGGGCATACTGAGTATACCCCTTGGCAACATTCATGGCACTTTTGCTGTATACATTCGTCTCAATTTTCGAAAGGAGGCATCACACGGATGAAAAAGAAATTGGAACAAGCAGTGGAATATGCGAATAAAACAAATCCATCATCCCGTTCGAGTAATCAACCGTCTACTTCGAAAAAAAAAAAAACAAAGTTTTAAGGGAGAAATATTCTCCCTTTGTTTATGATGTCTTCGAGTGATAATCATCCCGGCGGCGCGCTAAATATTTTTCATTAATATACAATACTTTTTTATCTTTGCTCAGTGTATATTTTTTCTCCCGTTCTTTTCGTTTGCGAATAAACCAACAGCCGAGTATATACATAGGGAGAAATAATTCTTATCTGCTGTTCTATATCCTTTTTAGTTTGTTGCTGCTTATCAGTTGTTCCCTGCTGCTTTTCTTGTGTATCCCCTCTTTCTTCTCTTCCTGCGTAGCTTTTGGTTTTGATATCGGTTGTGCTTTCTGTTCATCGTCGCTGTTCCCAGTCACACTTCCGATAATAAATAAAACCACAAGGATGGCCCAAAACCACCATTTTTTCCATATGTTTTTCATTTTAGCACCCCCTTCCATCCATTATACTGACAAGTAAAAGTAATGAAAATAAAAATGCCCATCTACTCTGTAACATCAAGTACAGTTAAACAATTTTTAGCACTTTGATATCAATGTCTTATATTTAATACTATACATTATATTTGGTTGTTTTTTCATAAAATTATAAAAAGAGATAAAATTGGAATATACAGTAAAGGGAAGGAAGGTACCGTCAAGAATTTTGTTTAATGTAAATGGGGTAGGGTTTCTCTGAAATGGATTTGAATTGATAGGGGACTGATTTTCTCCACACAGGAGACTGAATATTCGGTCTCCTGTGTGGAAAGGGAGAATCCCCCTATTTTGTTTATTTACAGTATTTGGTTAATGATAACGTTCTTCAAACATTCACTCGAGGGCTTCCTGTGCTTCGGCAAATCCTCGCAACTTTCGCCCTGCCCATTTCTCATTAAAATCTTGAATGGTCAAATACACGATTTTTTCAGCGGCTTCTAAACTATTCAAACTGTTCATCGGTTTTAGGCGTTTCCGAATCTCCTTGATCGTTCGTTCGATGGCATTGGTCGTGTAAATCACACTTCGAATACTGCTTGGATCATCCATAAATGTAAGGAGGACATCCAACTCATTGGCCCAAGATTGAACTTCTCTCGGATATTTGCTGGACCATTTCGACTCAAACTGTTGAAACATTTGTAACGCCATCTCCTTATTCGGCGCGCGATAAATCAGCTTGAGGTCCTCTGCCACTTCGAATTGGTCTTTTTTCCGAACACGGCTGAGGGTGTTGCGGACTTTGTGCACGACACAGCGCTGCACATCGGCTTTCGGATACACCGCCTTAAAGGCTCCCTCCAGCCCCGGAAGGCCATCGAATACGCCCAGAAGCACTTCCTTGGCGCCTCTTTTGTAGAGCTGTTGGAGAATCTCCCGCCATCCATAGGCGCTTTCTTGTCCTCCCACGAAGAAATCCAGAATTTCGCGATATCCTTCTTCATTCACCCCTAACACCACATAAATGGCTTCTTTCTCCACGGTTTCGCGACGAAGTTTTACGTATAAACCATCCAAATATAAGACAGAATAACGCTTGTGCAGCGGACGAGTGTGCCATTTCTCGATGTCTTCCTTCACTACATCGGTAATACGGCTGATCGTCGCTGGAGAATAAGCATTTCCTAGAATTCGTTCGATAAACTTGCCAATTTCACGCGTACTCATGCCACTTTGATACATCCTGATGATGGCTTCCTCCAGCCAGCCCGTGTGGCGTTGGTAAGGGGCAAACAGCTGTGTTTGAAATTCTCCGTTTCGGTCTCTAGGGACCAAAAGACCTTCCATCCGGCCATATTGCGTATCTAGATTTCGTTGATAGTAGCCGTTTCTCCTATTCGATGTTCCGGCTTGTTCTATTTCGAGGAAATTCTTGATTTCTTCCCGCATGATCAGTTCTAATTTTTCCTTTACAAACTGACGAATGACATTTTCCAGTTGATTTGCCCAGTCGACATTCGGTATACTTCTTTTAGACATAGGTAGGGTACTCCTTTCTCTAAGATTTTTGGTCCAAATCAGAGAATACCCTACCTTTTTTCTTTTGTTCTAGCAAAATGCTTTACACAAAATTTTATACATCATCACGAAATTTCAGGCATCGTCAATGGTGAAAGGTTTATCAGAATGATTGCGGGTACATTTTTTCGTTTTTGTTTTAGCCAAAATAAAATACGCCTTCTTTCATGTTTTACAACATGAAAGAAGGCGTAAATTTGGTCTTGGTTATATCTCGCCTTTTTGCGTTTTCTCCTTACATTTTCCTTACGATTTTAAAATACTCTTCTAACGTAATTTGTCTTTCAAACATCACTTTTGCTGCTTTTTTGCCGACATACCGAAGATGCCACGGCTCATATTGGTATCCCGTAATCGCTTCTTTTCCTTTTGGGTAGCGAATAATAAATCCGTACTCATGCGCATGCAGGGCGACCCATTTTCCTTCTTTTGTTTCTCCAAAAGCAGTCGTCAATTTGTACCCAACACTTTGGCTTGTTATATCCATTGCCAATCCAGTTTGGTGTTCGCTCTGCCCTGGCAGTGCGACCGCATGAATCGCCCTCTCTTTTCCTTTTTCTTTTACTTCTTCCGCAAATATCATTTTTTGGCGCTCATATGAACGATAGCCAGACACGGCTACAAGCTGGATTCCTTCTTTACGAGCGGCAGCAAATAACGCTTCGAGCGCTTTCGCTGCCTCGGCGCGCATATACCGCTTGTCCACATTTTTTTCGGCAAACGAAAACGGAACGCGCGGTGCAACTAAATCGTTCGGCTTATATGCAGCTGGCAGCGATTGTTCTTTATTCACAAGCGCTAATATATTACTTGGGTTCATAATCACTTTCTGGCCGTTTTGCACTTCAACAATATTCCAATATTCCGGTTCTAACAATAGATCCGGATCTATCGCTTCACGATCTTTAGAATCATCCGGTTTTTTTGGCGTTTCATTTTCTTTCTTTTCATGATGAGTGATTATATGTTTATTCGTTTTATCTGATGCTTTTTCATGTTCCTCTGGAAAATCATTCCATTGACTGCATCCGCTAAATAAAAAAAGCAATACAAAAATCATCCATCGAAACAGCTGTTTCATTATTTCACCTTTTCCGAATCTATACACGACAGAAAGCCCACGTTCTAGCATATCCCGTTTCGCTATATTTGGCACCACTTCATCGCAATGACTGTTAGAAGCGGCTATAATTAAATGCGAATGACAATGAAATACGATAGCCGCGCGTTGAACTTAAACATCTATTATCCAACACGGATCGCCGTTTCTAGCGCCACTTCAATCATCTCGTTAAACGTGGTTTGCCGTTCTTGGGCTGTTGTTTCTTCTCCTGTTAAAATATGGTCACTTACCGTTAGTACAGAAAGCGCTTTTCGACCAAATTTTGCCGCTAACGTATATAGCGCCGCCGTTTCCATTTCGACAGCCAAAACGCCGTAACGCGCCCATGTTTCCCAGTCCGGTTGGTCATTGTAAACATATCAGCGGTAAAGACGTTGCCAACTTTTAACTTCAACCCTTTTCGACACCGACTTCATAAGCAGTCCGCAACAAATCAAAATGCGCTGTCGGTGCATAATCCCGCCCGCGGAAAGTCAAACGGTTCATATTCGAATCCGTTGATGCGCTCATCGCTAAAATGACATCACGAACGTTCACATCTTTTTGAATTGCTCCACATGTTCCAACGCGAATTAATGTTTGTACACCATAGCTTTGGATTAACTCATTGACATAAATAGAAATCGAAGGAACTCCCATTCCCGTTCCTTGCACGGAAATGCGATGGCCTTTATATGTACCAGTAAAGCCAAGCATGCCGCGCACGCGGTTGTAACATGTCGCTCCTTCTAAAAACGTTTCCGCGATATATTGGGCGCGAAGCGGATCACCCGGCAGCAAAATTTTATCGGCAATTTCTCCTTGTTTTGCTTCGATATGAATGCTCAAGCGGTATACCTCCTTTATTCATCCTATCTTCTTTGGCACCACGTTTTATGCCCTTTTTATCATATCACACAATCAGTGTGATGTGTAAAAAATAATCGCTACGGGCATACTGAGTATACCCCTTGGCAACATTCATGGCACTTTTGCTGTATACATTCGTCTCAATTTTCGAAAGGAGGCATCACACGGATGAAAAAGAAATTGGAACAAGCAGTGGAATATGCGAATAAAACAAATCCATCATCCCGTTCGAGTAATCAACCGTCTACTTCGAAAAAAGAAAAAACAAAGTTTTAAGGGAGAAATATTCTCCCTTTGTTTATGATGTCTTCGAGTGATAATCATCCCGGCGGCGCGCTAAATATTTTTCATTAATATACAATACTTTTTTATCTTTGCTCAGTGTATATTTTTTCTCCCGTTCTTTTCGTTTGCGAATAAACCAACAGCCGAGTATATACATAGGGAGAAATAATTCTATTGCTCCTGCATAAACGTACAAAAACTGTTTTGTCCATGTCATTTTTGACAAATGCACGTCAATATCGCTAAACATATAATAAGAAGTTGCCACAATCCCCCCTGCAATAAGCACGTTCATCACATGTAAAAAAGGAACGTCTTTCCAACGAAAAAATATTCGTTCTATTTGTTCTTTGACAAATAACAAAATGGCTGCAGATATTACGCAAAGCAACAAGGAAACAAAAAGCGCGGCCATCATCGTTTCCCCTTCCCCATCATCATTTAACTGCAAAAACTTTCGCGAATGAATCGCTTTTAACTGTACAAACTAATATTGAACCTCTGCATGAGAAAAGTCGCAGATTTTGACGGACGTAAGAGTTTTTCCTACACCTGCGTGCAGGCACTCACTCTGTTTCGTAAGTATCATGGACAAACACTTCCTTAGTGTTTAGCGCCTGTCGGATCGGTTCAAAACCGTTTTCCACTTCACCCAATCGCTCCAGTCACAGGCTTTTCTAGTTATACAATAAATGAAGGAGGAAGCTGTTTATGGGTAAAAAACACCGAAACCGCATCAACGGCCAAAAAAAGAATAACCATATCCCAAAAGAAGCGTTGATTGCTGAGGATGCCGCACATGCGAAAGAATTCTCCGCTGCGGGAGGCAGAAAAAACGGACCGGGTCATCACGACAACCCGGATTCATAACAATGCAATCAATGATGAAAGCCGTTTTATATGAAAAAATAATCTAGAAACCCTTGTGTTACACAAGGGTTTCTATGTGGAAGGATCTACTTCATCAAATGATAAAGTAACTACTTTTGTATATTCCCCCCGGGCAATCTCTTCTTTTGTCGCTTTTTCGTCAAGCTCCTTCTCATCATCCATTCCCGGCGCTAGTTTCGGAAATTCGCGGCTATTCTTTTTTCGCTCCAAGTGATCGCCTCCCTTCCTTTATTATCCATACCCGGAATTTACGTAAACTATTCGACTTTTTTCTTCATTATATCATCATTTTTTCTTTTTCAAACAGAATATTTAGAATTTTTATACTAACGAATATGAATGCGATTAATTTTTTTCCATCCTTCCGGACATAGTTTGTAATACACTTGCCCCTTTAGTCCTTCATCAATTAAGACGATATCTCCTGTACTCATAAAACGTGCTTGATAATCTTTTGGCATTAAATCAGATACGTTAAACATACGATAAAGATATGATAATGCTTCTTGGTGATTGGACGCATTGATCGTCAATCTGTATACTTGTCTGTACCCTTTCGTCTGCCCAAAACTTGGGGTTTGAAATATAGTGATATCATACTTACGCTCTACATGGAGCATTTTTTTCATTAATAGACGTACCATTCGACATCGCTCCTTTTACCCATTTATTTCATAAAATATTAGTGATAAGCGATGTCGATTCCTTCAGCAAAATTGCTCTTGTTTTGTCGAATGACTTTTCAATACCGGTGTTCGAATAAGCAGGCAAACGAAGAGAAAAAATAAGGTAGACGCATCGTTAACTCCCAAAAAAGCTTGAAAAGAAGCTGCCGCTATGGTGTTTCTTTTTATAATGCTTATAACCGTAGTGGGAAGGATGGGTATGTGAATAATGCTCCTTTGAATTATGATAATGGTCGCTGCTGCTGTAATGGCCTTTATGATAATGATGCGACATGCTTCCTTTGAAAATGGCTTTGATAATTTTTTTCAACATCGCAATCACTCCTTTTCGAACAGATTGCTTATAAAACGAGCTTCGTTTCACTTTCATCCAAAATGAATGCTAGGAGGGATGTCGCCATAGAACGAAATCATTTTTTATCCCGAATCGCTCATCCGGTGCAGTCACTGTACCGCTACTTTTTATATAGGCACCACATTGATATTGCTTCCTCATCGCTGTTGCATCAACTTTCGAAGCAATGGGAGCGCCCGTCGCACCCTCACATCACCGAGGAAGAACATAAAATAGTTTCCGAAATTAAGCAAAAAACAGCGAATTATAACCGCAATAACATTACACGGACAGCAGCCTATTTGTCGTTTTTCGAGCGTCATCCGGAAGTACATTGGGCATTTTTGGCACATATCGTTTCCCGGAATGGCGGATGGAATATGACAGATTTAAAAGGAAGTGTCATTTCACGTCTTCTTCCTGCCGAACACATTCATCCGCTTTTTTTATTTTTAGAAAGAGCGAACGCGCTGATTTTTCATGACGCTTACCCCCAACTTTTGTTATATGAAAAAAGTAAACAAAAGAAAAAACCGTTATTTCACCTTCTGGCTAGTTTTTCCGTTTCTTCTTTTATGAAACCGTTTTGGGAATATTTTTTTGAAACAAAAAATTCACCAGTAATCACAGTGGCGCTGATTATTAACGAACAACAGTATATTCAAAAGAGAGTGATGGAAAATAAATTTTTTCAGACGCATGTGCTGTCGACAATGCCATTTATTGCAGAACAATGGCTTGGCTTTAACGATGTGCTGATTCCGTATCAGGCTGGTCCCCACATCCGTCTTGCCGGCACCACCGTTCGTGATTTTGCGGATGTCCATCATCGTATTCATATCGGCAAATCACTTTATAGTATATTGTTTTTTCAACATCGGCTGGCAAAGCGAGCATACCAATTTGCCTCACAACATGCGCATACCGGTTCACGCGCCGATTTTTGGCCGCAGCTATTTTCTGCAGAAAAAGCAGATCCTTTCCGGATTTATAGTCCACGTTTGGAGACGGTATGGCCGAATATCTCCCATCCGTTTTCCGACCGCCGTGACTGGTTTACAGATAAAACTATTATCAAAATGATGGAAACCATCCCTGTTATGAAAGAAGAAGATATAACGGCAAACTATATGCGTAATATTCAAACACTAAACGCAGCTGTCAAAGCAGTTCAATAAAAAACGACGAGTAGTGCTTACTCGTCGTTGTCTCCTATGTCCAGCTCCTCATCAATAATACATTTTTCCAATAAATAATCAAACGTAATATCCGCTAGTTCTTCTAGTTCCGTTTGCGTCGGTACAAAACCGCGGCGGATCAATTCATGATAAAAAAATTCGGCAATTTCTTCCGTATCAATAACAACCTCAATTTCCTTCACCACATCTCGCCCCCTTTGTAATTGTTTTATGTGCACTTATACCGTTTTATGTCAAAAGAATTTGATCATCTATGTACTAATTTTCCCTCTTCGCCCATACATTAGTAGCGTAAAAAAACAATAGCGGAGGGAAATTGTATGGACAAGCAGTCAATCATCGATAAAACAATGGAAACAGTTGTGAATTTGCTGGGAACGGCTATGATATTGCTTGGCGTTCCTTATTTCATTTTCGTTTTAGTTCAATTTTTATTATGGTAATTGGCAACAATTCGTAAACGTTTTACAACTGTTTCCATCATTTGTTTATATTGTTCATCGCCAAACCATTCGTATAAATATTTGTAATCATTATACATATCAAGCAGCTCATCAATGGATTGTGATGGGGTCGTCTCCTCGGAAGGAGAAAGAAGCACGTATGCTTTTATCGGCGCCGATAGGACAATATCTTGCAAAATAATGACGGATGATTCTTCGTCATCTGCTAAAGGAACGACATCCTCCATATTGACTTCAATTTCCCAGCCGTCGATCAATCGTTTAATTCATAGACAATTTCTTCCCATCCTTCTTCTTGATAGCGATAAATTTCCGTACGCACCCCAATCACTTTAAATAGATCGTCGCCGTAATCGTGGACGCGAACGATTTCACCTAAGAAAAACGGCAATTCCACTTCTATTTCTTGCGTAATCCACAAATCGCCAGTAAATTCTGATAATAAAACTAACGCATGTTCCATAAATAAACTGCGGCTGTGATTAATTTCATATAAAAATGCATCATCTATTTGTTGAATATTCGTTATCGTGCCGACCGTTCCATACAACATATTCACGACAATATCTCCAATAGAAAATTTTGGCCGTTTTGCACCACTCATCTATATCCCCCGTTTAAAAGCAGTGATACTACATTATATGCAGGCAAAAATAAGTGGACACCCCTTTCCATCCCGAAAAAAGTGTTTTGGTAACGCTTACAAAAAAGAAATATGGGAATGGGAAGACTTTTACGCCTCCTGTGAAAACTGTTCCCATAGTTCGTCAAATATAATCATGCTATCTAAGTAATCGCCGTTTAGTTCTAAATATCGACTAATTTCATCATAATCGGCGGATGTTTTCGGGAAACTATGATCGTAATATGCCCCGTTAGCAAACCGAACGAACGGATCTTCTTTTTTTCCATCACGAAATTTCAATAAATAATGGTAAAACGAACGCGCCATTGTCCTCATCCTCTCCCTTCTATTCTTTGTTGTTCATTTTAATGAGTTTTTTTGATTTTGTCATCTGTCAAACAACTAAAGCCGCGTTTTTCTTCGTTAATCTTCGTCAAGCATTTTATGTAAAATTCAATGATAGATGCTTCCATCCCCCCTTTTTTCTTGTAATGAAATAGTACGCTGAAAGATGCATTTTCATGAAAATATTTTATGTTTCACCTTATGAAAAATAGGAGTTGCACGCTTCTTATTAGTTTTGATCACTTTGTTCATTCACAATGCTTTTATGAATCCAAATGGCTTCCTGTGTTCCTTCCCCCATGGCGATCGTCACTTGTTCCGAATGAACGCCAATGTCCCCTGCCGCCCAAATATTCGGGACATTTGTTTGTTTTGTCCGTGGATTTGTAGGAATATGCTTGTTTTCTAATCGTTCCACGCCAAGTTGTTTGCATCGATCACAAGAACGCGATGATGATAACGGCCGAGCTGGATCGCCGCCTGCAATCCGGCAATGCCGCCCCCGATAATGATGCATTCGTACATCGTATGTCACATCCCATCATTGCTTTTATTTTTTATTGTTCGTTACTGATTCGTATTCATGCACTTTATAAAAAAAAGCTGTCTCCGTAAAAGAGACAGCGTAAATCAACCATTAACAGACAGCCTGCTGTTCCTCGGCAAAATCAATTTCAAAGCCAAGATCCTCCAGCATCCGATAATCTTCTGATTTTTCTTGGCCAGCTGTTGTTAAATAATCGCCGACAAAAATAGAATTTGCCGCATATAAGCCAAGCGGCTGAAGCGAGCGTAAATTCACTTCCCGTCCGCCGGCGATGCGAATTTCTTTCGTTGGATTCATATAGCGGAACAATGCCAATACTTTTAAACAATATCGTGGATCGAGCTCATTTGTTCCTTCAAGCGGCGTGCCATCAATCGCGTGTAAAAAGTTAATAGGAATGGAGTCCGCATCAAGAATGCGCAAGCTTCGTGCCATGTTAATAACGTCTTGCTTCGTTTCTTTCATGCCGATAATGACGCCGGAACAAGGAGAAATGCCAGCTTGTTTTACCGTTTCAACGGTCCTTACGCGGTCATCATATGTATGGGAAGTCGTGATGTTCGGGTGATGTTCTTTCGATGTGTTAATGTTATGGTTGTAGCGGTCTACTCCCGCTTCCTTCAGGCGCGCTGCTTGTTCTGGTTTCAAAATGCCGAGGCATGCGCAAATTTTCAAACCGAAGCGTTCTTTAATTTCTTTGACCGCTGAAACAACGGTATCGATTTCTTTTTCGCTCGGACCGCGGCCGCTTGCGACAATACAGTATGTCCCTATGCGCATGCGATATGCTTCTTCCGCTCCGCGAATAAGCGTTTCTTTATCCACCATTTTATACGTTTTTACCGGCGCTGTCGAAACGGCAGACTGTGAGCAATATCCGCAGTTTTCCGGACAAAGCCCGGATTTCGCGTTAATAATCATATTTAACTTTACTTTATTGCCGTAATATGTGCGGCGAATGTTATACGCGCCTTGCATCAGCAAAAGCAGTTCTTCATCGGGACAATCTAAAATTGCTTGCGCTTCTTCATCGGTCAATTCATACCCTTCGATGACACGATCGGCTAATTCCAGCCAATTTGGCATTCTTCCTCTCCCCTTTCCATATGATTACATTTATCGTATCGGAAGTGAAGTTATATTGTCAACTAAAATTTTATAAAGGTTAACTATTTTGATCCCATACTTCATCAAGATGGTCGGCCTGAACCTCTGCACGACTAAAGTCGGCAGGTTCTTGTGTACTAAAGAGCTTCGTCTATACCTTCGTATAGACACTCACTCTCATTCCACAAGACTTTCATGGGCAAACACCTCAATGGTGCTTAGCGCCCTGTGCGCCCGGTTCAAGACGCTTTTCATCATTTAAATTCCCATACTGCTTAATAATTTATTACCACTATTTTTTAAACGTTCTACTTCTTTATCATGCAGTCGCTTAAATCTTTCCCATGTCGCAAAACATTTTTCTCTATCGATTTCTTTTAAGTGATCTTTCGCATTCATGATGAGGAACGCACTATATAAATCTCGTTGAATTTTACAGCCATTCATATCGTTCCATCGTTCGGATAACCTCTTTTTTACATATTCACCCGTGATATGATTATATTGGCTGGCTTTCGCAGAGAATGTATCTATTTTTTTGAGCGTTTTTCCGTCATACCGTAATTTTCTGTCTAATATGGCTAAAAACATGCTTGGAGCTTTATTCGCTATACTTTTACCAAATCGTTTCTTTCTATTATACCTTCCTGTTTTCTCATTCATCGTTGTTTCTTTCGCTCTTGCTTGCAATGCTTTATAATTCATTGTTTCCACTTTAATATCATTGCCTAACGATAATATCCAATTTGCCAGCTTATTATGATCTTGCTTGCGTTTTTCCGCTAACTTCCTTTGCAGTTCCGCTAATTGATTTTTTGTTTTGATATAATTTTTGCTCCACATCCACTTTTCTTTGTTTCCTCGCTGGATGGTTCCATCTTCGTTGTACTTATTTGGATTATTTGCTCTCCGCTGCCGGTCTAGTTTTCGCTGCAGCCGCCTTTTTTCCGGATGGATGTCATCCACACTTGGAGCGAGTTCCAACAATTTTACTTCGTTCGGAGCGCAAATGGCGATCGTTTGCGTGCCAATGTCAATGCCGACCACTCCTTCACCACGGGGATGCTTGGCTTTGCCGGTTTGCCGATTGATTTTTGCGGCGGAACCCCTTCCAAAATGAGTTGGGCATAATACTTTACTTTCCCCCGAATCCGTTTACGTACAATGCGGCAATACTTGATTCGGTCTTGCAAGGCGAGATGGGCATACACATCATTTGGTTGGATGATGACAGGGATCATCAGCCCATTCCAATGGATGGCATGGCTTTTGAAGCGAATCCCTGCGGAATTCGATTTTCCCTCTAACGAACCCATTTCGCCGAACCGTTTAAAATACACCCGTTTGGCAGCGCCAAACAAGAACCTTTCTACCGCTTTCCACGCTCTGGTGGCGATTTTTTGCGCCGTATGCGCGTCCATGTGTTTGCGGAAGTGGCGCTGCATTGGCTGAACGAAAGCGTGCATCGCATATTCGGAGAGTCCGTACTCGGTTCGCAGGTCGGAAAGTTGGCGATTTTTTTCTTTGGAGGGCTTCTGTTGAGCAAGGTCTTGATAGCGGGAATCATGTTGGAGTTTTTTGTACCGCTTCAAACATTCCTCTAAACAGGCGTTATACAAACAGCGGCCGATTTCAAACCGCTTTTCGAGGATATGTTTTTGCCATGATTCTGTCTGGAGCCGCAACGTCAATACATAGCTTGGTGTTTTCGCTCCCGCCAATGCAACCCACCTCCTTTACACATGTTTTTGATTTTCAATGTATTTCCTAACGGTTTCTTCTGAAACACATCCAACTGTACAGCAAAAATAGCCGCGAGTCCAAAGGGAAGGCAGTCGACTTTTCAAGGGCGGATATTTTTCACGAAAAATACGACTGCTTCGACCTTTCAATTTCTGGATTAACGCATGAATATGAATTCTTGGATCATAAGGAAATAAACCAATGAACATGGTCAGGCATGATTTCTAACGATTGGATTTCAACATCCTTTTCTTTCACCACTTGATAAAAAATTTTTCTTAAATCTTTTTCCATCTCACCGACTAACACTTTTCGTCTGTATTTTGGGTAGAAAATCACATGATATGGATGAAGATAAACCATTCCTTCTTTATGTAATATTGATCATAGAGATTTAATAAATCACCCCTATCTAATATCATGATAACCAAACATTAGATAGGTTACAATTATAATAATAAAGAATATTCTAATAATTTTATTATTCAGCCACTTCATCCCGATGACTAAAGTCACGGGCTTTCGTAGCAGTTATTCTTGTAAAAATGCCTGCCGGACCTGCGCCGACGACAATGACATCATAATGGCTCTTCATCTGTTCAATCCCCCACTTCCCGTATTCCATTTGTAACTATATCAATTATTTTCCTTCTCGTCAACATAAAACACGAACCTTTCTTCGTGTATACATAAATAATGTTCGTCATTTTTCTATCTTGTTTTCACAGATAAAAACTGATAAGTTGATAAAGTAATAAAAAGAGAGGGAGGAACACGGATGAAGTTTTTCGTAAAAAATTTTATTAACGGTGTGATTACATTTGTGCCGATTATTTTAGCGATATATGTATGCTATAAAGTGTTTGCATTTTTTGATGGACTGTTCGGCAGCTACGTACGGCCATATTTCAAAGATGATTACATACCGGGAATCGGAATATTATGTACGATCATTCTTATTACCGTTCTCGGCTGGTTATCCACACAATATATTAGCAGCAAAATCATTCGGCTTGTTGATCGCCTGTTAGAAAGCATTCCGTTAATTAAAACGGTTTATTCGGTAATAAAAGATACCATCACCTCTTTTGTCGGCGAAAAACGGTCCTTTTCAAAAGTAGTGTTGGTGGAATTGCCTAATACAGGAATGAAATGCATCGGATTTATCACGTCAGAAGAAGTCGCAAACTGGCTCAATCCGCTCCAAGACCATGTCGCTGTCTATATTCCGCAAACGTTCCAGGTAGCGGGCATTACCTTTTTAGTGCCGAAAGAACAAGTCCAGGTTATTGATATGAAGCCGGAAGAAGCAATGAAATTTGTGCTTTCCGGCGGAATGGCCTCGTCCAAAAAGAAAGGGCTGCCTGAAACATAACAGGCAGCCCTTTTGGCAATTAAAAATATCGCTTTTTCCAAAAAATAAGCGCAGTAATGGTCGATAACAAACCAGCAATCAACATCGCCACCATAAATGCATACGGTGAATGCTGATATGGAATCGGCACGTTCATGCCATAGAAGCTTGCAACCATTGTCGGCAAGGAAATCACAATCGTAATCGCTGTTAAAAACTTCATTACAATATTCAAGTTATTCGAAATGACCGAAGCAAACGCGTTCATCGTTCCGCTTAAAATGCTGCTGTATACTTCCGCCATTTCAATCGCCTGTTTATTTTCGATAATGACATCTTGCAGCAAATCTTGATCGTCTTCGTACATGCGCAAATAATTCAGACGCAATAGCCGTTCCATGACAATATTGTTCGCCTTCAGCGACGTCATAAAATAGACTAAGCTTTTTTCCACACTGAGGAGCGAAAGCAATTCTTTATTTTTCATCGATTGATGAAGCTCTTTTTCGATTTCCGTCGTTCTGCGGCTAATTTGTTTTAAATAACGCAAATAATAAGTGGAAATCACATATAGCATTTGCAAAGCAAAACGCGTCTTCATGAACGTGTAAAAGTTTTTAATTTTGTTTTTCGAAAACTCCTCGAAAATCGGATTTTGCTGCAGACAGACAGTAATGAAGCACGTATTCGTAATAATCATGCCGATCGGAATCGTTTCATACATTGGACCATCTACTTCATCATTTGCGGCAATGGGAATATCAACGATAATCAATACGTGATTATCTTCTTTTTCTATGCGTGATCGTTCCTCATCATCAAGCGCATCTGTGATTGAATCGATTGGAATATCAAGATGATTAGCAATATAACGGATTTCGTCTTCCGTCGGAGCTACCAAATTAATCCAGCAGCCGTTTTGAATTTCATCGATTTCTCTCATTTTTCCGTTTGCATCCGATAAATACATTTTCATCATACGCATCCTTCCTCCTTTTCACCGCGAGGAAGTTTGCGCTTCTCCTTTTCCGATCGGAGCCCGTTTTCGTACGATGAGTAGCTCAGTGATCGAAAAAGAAGAAGACAATGCTCCCCCGCTATATTCCGGCTCTGGTTCACTCGAACTTCGACTACTCATATACGAAAACGTCACTCCTTTCGTAAAAAATACTCCTTGATTATAATAACGTTGAATGGCGCATTTGTATAGTAGTTTTCTAAAGAAAAAAGCAGCCTACTGGCTACTTTATTCGCTTGATGGTGTAGTGTTGAAAAAATCACGATCATTTTTTTCCGTTTTGCGGCTATTGGATCGTTTTTTCGATTTTTTTCCCATCACTCCATCGGATTCGTAGCTCAGCGGAAACGAGGTTTTTTTCTCCATTTTTAGTCCTCCTTTTTATTTCTCTTTTTACTTTTTGTCAACTGGACACGATTTAGTCACATTATGAACTTTTTACATCATGTTATAATAAAGATGAGGAGGGTGAAAAATGGACATTATTTTGACGCCAAAAGCATTCGAATGGTACAAAGAAGAGCTTGACTTACAAGAGGGGGATGCTGTCCGCTTTTTCGCGCGCTACGGTGGATGCAGCACCGTACAAAAAGGATTTTCGCTTGGTGTGGCAAAAGATGAGCCTGTAGAACCAGGAGCGCAAACAACGGTCGGTGGAATCACCTTTTTTATAGAGGATGGCGACATATGGTATTTTGATGGCCATAACTTAACCATCGATTTCAATGAGCAGGCAAATGAACCGGTATTTATTATCGATTGATCGTTCCCGCTTCT
This sequence comes from Geobacillus sp. CX412, assembly GCF_027942335.1. Lineage (NCBI taxonomy): Bacteria > Bacillati > Bacillota > Bacilli > Caryophanales > Anoxybacillaceae > Geobacillus > Geobacillus sp. CX412. The sequence goes on along the minus strand of NZ_CP103461.1, from coordinate 1,433,558 downwards.
CATGATGAAAAGAAGGAACGTATTGCTGAAGCAAAAAAGCTAGCACTTTTTTAAAAAGGCTAGCTTTTTTTAATAACGGCGATCGTACAGCGAGAAACACAGACAAGCCGCTGTTGTTCATCAACGATTTTAATATCCCATACCATTGTCGTCTTTCCTCGATGAAGAACGGTGCCTGTAGCAGTGACAGTGCCATTTCGAACAGCGCATACATGGTTGGCGTTAATTTCTAAGCCAACAACGTTTTCGGTTTCTTGATCGATGAGCGCATATGCACCGATGCTCGCAACTGTTTCTGCCAAGGCTACGGAAGCACCGCCATGGAGAAGCCCAAACGGCTGATGTGTGCGATGGTCAACGGGCATCGTCGCTACGACACGTCCTTCTCCTAACTCTGTAATCTCAATACCTAATGCTTCTAACAACGTTCCTTTCCCCATCTCTTTCAAATTAGTTAAATTCACCGTTTCCCCTCCCCTTTACTCACTAAACGAAACCTTTCAAGATGATCAAACAATCCCTCTTGCTGCAAAATCATGATTTGCTTTTCTCCAAGCAAATCAAAATGTGGAAACAACTCACGCTGGTGAATCCACTCTCTTCGCAATCCGTATTTTTCTCCCCATGCCGCAAGTTTTTCTACATCCGAACAGCCGACTTTTGTTACTGTCGTATATTGTGGAAACCGTTCGTCATACCAATAATGAGTTAAGAACGCGATTTTCCCTTTTTTTACTTTCTCCTTCCATTCGATTAATTCCTGCCTACGAATTCCAAAAGCCATAGTATGTATCTCCTTACTTTTTCGCACGTTCGTATGCTTCATGCCAATCCGGGAAATATTTGCGAATGACAATCGGGCGAAATGTATCGCGTTTTACACAAACGTGCTGAGATTTTCCCGTCACGGCAATTTCTCCATCCGGTGTCAAAATTTCATAACCGTATGTCACACGAATGCCGTCATATGCATCAATCCATGTACGGACAGTCGCCGTTTCCCCATAATGAAGCGGTTTTTTGTATGATACTTGAAGATCGATAACTGGAGAAATAATTCCTTCTTTCTCCATATCGGCGTAATGAAATCCTAACTGTTTGATCAGTTCTGTTCGGCCGACTTCCATCCAAACGAGATAATTAGCATGATAAACAACCCCCATTTGATCCGTTTCCGCATAACGTACTTCAATTTGCTTTTCAGCGACTTTCATTAGTTCTCCCTCCGTTACTATCCTTGCGTGTATACAACTATATCTTATCATACTCCATGTTTTATTAGATAAAAAAAACGGAGTCATCCTGCAATCAGGATTACTCCGTTGTCTATATTATCGATAGCCGTTTTCGCGTGCCGCTGCCTCATCTTTAATTTCAGCACGCATTGCTGCAATCGCTTCTTCGCGCCGCTTGTTTTTTTCAGCGATTTTTTCTCGCTCTTCCGGAGAAGCGAATTGCATTGTCTCTTCAGCCTTTTCGATATTTTCAATGGTGTTTTGTACCATATCTTGCAATTTTTCTACATTATCGCTACGATCATCCGGTTTAGGACGATGATGTACCATCACGTTTCCTCCTTCGTGATTGTCATTCGGTATTTATTCGCCTTTTGTTTGAATCACTTGAGCATGTTGCCCAGATTGATCTTGCATTTTTTTCCCTTTATTTCCTCCAGCGGCACGAGGTTGGGTGCCTAGATGGTTCGGATTGAAATATTTTGGGTTTCCCCTCGGATTGCTCATGTACCTCGCCTCCTCACCATCTAGTCTGTCCGCCCGGATGATCGCTATGCATGGCTTATTCTGCTTTTTTTAACATGCGTTCTTCCAATTTTTTTTCGATTTTTTCCATTGCTTCACGGTCATTGAGTAATTGACGTTTATTTTCCATAATTAATTCTTGAAATGTCATTTTACGGGTTTTTCTCATTTCTTAGCCCTCCTCTCAATTATTATTTTAATTTCATTAATTCCCAAAATAGCTGAAAATTATTACAACTTTTCGAAAAATTTTATGTTGCAAATAAAAAAGCACCTTTCTGTTAAGAAAGATGCTTTTATTCACGGAATGCCGCTGTTATTTCCACCATTTGTTTATATGTCATCGGACCGATAATTTTTTTGCGAATGACACCATCTTTATCAATGATATACGATGTTGGAATCGTTTGAATATGATATAGTTCTAATGCTTTCTTTTTTTCATCCAACACCACTGGAAACGATAGTTGATATTCATTGATAAATGACTTTACATTTTCACGAGTATCTTGCGACGTTAAATGAACCGCAAGCAATTCCACGTCAGAATGATAGGCTTTATAAAATTTTTCCATATCAGGCATTTCTTTTTTACACGGCGGGCACCATGTTGTCCAAAAATTGACGATTACCGGCTTTCCGCGAAAATCAGATAAATGTATCGTTTGGCCATTCAATGTCTGCAACGAAAAATCGGGCGCAGCGTTACCTACAGAAAGACCGACTTCCTTTGCTTTTTCTGCTGCCAACGCATTCCAAATGCCGTATCCAGTAATAGCAAGCAGCAATATAGCGACAATGAATTTTTTCATTGATTTCCCTCCCGCTACGTTTATTAAAACATAAAATGATCAAGAAAAAAAGCAAAAAAGGGGCGTCCATAGGACAGCCCCATTTAGATTAGCGGATATTTTTATGTTCGTTTTTCATTTTTTTCGCTTCTACTTCCGCATAGGAAGCAAATTCATTATTAAAACCGTTTTTTTGCTTTGCGTTGTTATTGCGTTGTGCATTGGCGTTGCCAAGTTTCGTGCGACCCATGCGACTTCCTCCTTTGCAACAAGGGTACATCGATAGTATAGGTAAACGGTGAAAAAATTATTTTGTTATTTTTCCCCTGTCGCAATCGGATTTTCTGGATAGGAAATCCAATCACTCCAGCTTCCTGCATACAAACGTACATTCGTATAACCTGCTTCTTTCAACGCAAGCACGTTTGGACATGCCGTCACCCCAGAACCGCAGTACACGATAATGGGAGCATCTTTTTTGATTGCAGAAAAGCGCTCCGCTTGTTCTTGCGGCCTTTTCCAATACCCCTCGTCCGTCACACAGTCTTTCCAAAACATATGGAGGGCTCCCGGAATATGTCCTGCAATGCGATCGATTGGTTCTTCTATGCCTGCGTATCGCTTCCATTCCCGTGAATCGATAATAATCGCCGATGACTCTTGAACCGCACGGCGCACGTCATCGACAGTAGCTAGCCACGAAGGCTGAGGGCGAGGCTGAAATGATCGCGGTTTTACGGCAGCAACCTCTGCTGTGACTGGATACCCCGCTTCTTTCCATTTTGTATAACCTCCGTCTAAGACGTAAACATGCTCATGCCCAAGATAGCGAAGCAGCCACCAACACCGTGAAGCCATCGCCCCGTCCTGGTCATCATATGCAACAACCGTAACCGTTTCATCAATTCCTGCCGCTGATAGCTTCTCTGCCAACTCTTCAACAGTCGGAAGCGGATGCCGTCCGCCATGGTTGGAAACCGGCGCCGACAAATCTTTTTCTAAGTCGAAATAGAGTGCGCCAGGAATATGGTCTTCGATATATTCCGCCAATCCGCGCTTTGGGTCGTTTAAATAAAAGCGGCAGTCGATGATGCGGACGTCTTCCTTGTTAAGCCGCTCCGAGAGCCATGCTTGTGAAACGATATGCTTCACTTTGCTTCCCCCCCTACTTTTTGCTTCGCTCCACATACTCCTTGACCATTTCTGCCGTTACATATTTCCGCACCGGTACTGTCCCTTGTTTTGCCAGTTCGTTTATCTTTTTAGTCACCGCGTTAATTTTTTCGACTGTAAACGGCTGCCCGTTTTGGCAAAGCATCACGGCTTCCTCAATATAGCGCTCCCGTTCTTGTTCGAGTTCGGCAAACCGCTTAAGGATGGCATGCTGTTTTTGGATATGGGCGGTAATCGCTTCATGTACTTCACTCATTAGAATCTTCCTTTCTCTTTTCCTTTTCCATTAAAACGCGAACGTTCGGCTTTGGCGTCCAACACCGGAATTGATAATATGGTTTCGTTTCGTAACCAAGCCGTTGACAATAAGTATAAAGTCCTTGGTCCGTTTTTTGAATCCCGTAATGAATGCAAGTAGCACACGCGTGAAACCGTGTCATCGTCTCTCCCCTTTATAGAAGACTCCCATGGTGCAACTCAAGTTCAAACTCCTAAAAGCTCCCATACGAATTCATCGAGCAAACGAACGTCGACCGTTTTTTTGTCTGGAAGCCGCTTAAGCGCTGACCGTTCCATATCGATGACGGATAATATTTTTGCAGGTAATGCGAAAGAAAAATCCATCCGCTTTTCCGCTTTCGCTTGCCGCAACAATCGAATAAGCTCCATGATCGATTCATCCCCATCCGCCAGTTGAAAAAGCGAAAGCGGAGGAAACGCATGATACCGCATGATCCAATGTAAAGCCAATGCCCCGCGCAATGTTTGCACAAACGTCTTGATATACACTTTGCTTCCTATTTCCTTTTTTCTAAGCAAATTGGCATTTTTCACTGTCAACGAATGATAGTGATAAGCCAGACTTTGCAATGAATAATACTGTCGGATCATCTCATTCATTTTTGTATAAAAATCATCGTCTTTTGCATAAATGATCGGGGAAGAAAACCATTCATAAAGCGACGGATTCGATTTTTGAAAAAGCTGCAGCGCTTTAAAAACGTCCCAGCTATGCCATTCGATGGGCGGAGTCGAATCACTCCACGTCTCCGACCATTCGGAAACGGTTAAATACGACCGAATTGGTTTGATCGTAATAAGCCGGACGTCATAGTCGCTTTCTTTCGTATCTATCCCGTATGCCCGGCTTCCCGCCTCACACGCGTATAACACGCGAACGGATTGCTGTTTCTCGATCTTTGTTAATTCATGTTGAATGAAATCCCTCATTCTTGTTCCTCCAATAAACCCGACAGCTGCCGCGCACATTCGCGCAGTTGTTCGACATCGACTTCGGCCCGTAGTGTCGCCTGCAGTCCAGAAAAATAGTCATCGACTTGACTTGCAAGAAAAGCGATAAACTCTTTAATCGCCATTTCATATTGCTCTTTATAAAACTGAAACATACGCTGTTCTTGTCGAGCGGCATAATCGTCGATTGGCTGCTGTATTTGTTTTTCTATTTCTTCTTTCATATAGCGCTTTTCATCCCGTTCAAAAAACGATTTTGCGTTTTTATACATCGACAGTGCTTTAGAAAATCTTGCTTCATCGATTTGCTCGAAACCGAGCGGAAATTCTGGAGTGGAAAACGAAATCGTTTCTAAAGAAGAAAGAGGCACTCCTTTATGAATCCGTTCGATTTTGTTGCATAGATCGACAAATTGTTCATGAAGGCGCTCCTTCAAAAACCGTTCGACTCTTAAGCTTGTTGCACGCATTTCTTGCGACAAGTCAAATCCAACAGAATGCAGCAATTCTTCTAAACACGCCCGAAGTGCTTGGCGAATATCGCGGCCGTCGTCGCGCAGTGAAGCCGGATTGAACGATTCTTTAAACCAGTCGTTGAAACGGAATGATACGCGCTGTTTTACATAATAAACGAGCTCGGCAATTTCTTGTTTCATGGCGTGTACGTCGTGGTCAATGGCGACAGAGTCAAGCAGCTTGTGAATCGCCGTTTGCTCTTGCGAAAGCGCGCGTTGTTTTGCGGCTTTTTCCTCATTGCTTTGCTGTGCGGCATCAATATAGTCAAGAAGCGTCTTTAGCGCGCGCTTCATTTCGGCATATGCGCCTCTGACCGCTACTTCCGTCAATTCTTCCGTAATAAATCGAGTAAAATCTTCTTCAAACGGCTGAATTCCCGACTCCGTTAAGAAACCGTATCCTCCATCTGCTTTTTTGCCTGTTTTTTCATCAATGGCGAAACGGCTGGAAAGTGCGTAAAGGCGCGGAAAACGAATGCCAAATTGAGCAAGCTGTTCTTCCACATACGCCAATACTGCGTTGAGTTCCTCTCTTGAATGAGCCAAATCCGCCGCATTGACGATAAAAAACATTTTATCCATCGCAAACGTATCTTTGACGCGTCCAAGTTGGATTAAAAATTCGCGATCCGCCTTCGAAAACGCATGGTTATAATAGGTGACAAACAAAATCGCGTCGGCGTTTTTAATATATTCGAACGCCACTCCCGTATGACGGGCATTAATGGAATCCGCTCCAGGCGTATCGACAAGCGTAATTCCTTGGCGGGTGAGCTCACAGTCATAATGCAGCTCGACCGATTCGATAAAACAAGCGGTCGTTTCTTCGGCGACATATTGAACAAATTCATCGAGCCTGATGCGTAGCTTGCGGCCGAGGTGGTCTTTCATGCGTTCAAAACCGGAAATAACCGATTGAAGAAAAGAATAATGCGGTTTTTCATGCGCACCGGCCTCCTGCAAGTCCGCTATCTTTTCGCACATCGCAAGCGCTTCGTCCCACGTTTCCGCGTTCATATGAAAATAGCGGAGCGAAGCTTGAACGTCTGAAAAAAGCTGCTTGTCGCTTTTGACTTGGACGATCACGGTACCATGCGGATATTCTTCTGTAGGCGGCACAATTTTATTAATCGTCGCTGTCGTTGGGTTTGGAGATGACGGCAGCACCTTCTCTCCAATAAGCGCATTAGCAAATGACGATTTCCCAGCGCTGAACGCTCCAAAAAGAGCAACCGTAAATGTGCGATGTTCCAAGCGATCGGCTTTCTCCGTTAATTCGTGGATAAATCGATTCATTCCCATTATATCCAGTGATGATATTTACCGCTTGTCGTATACATTCTGTCGTTTTTTGTATTTTTTGCCGCGCAGATTTTCCCTGACTGAGCGCTTGCTCTGGAATGTGCGGACGTTTCTTTTCGTGATCTTGTTTCGAAGGAACCGTCAGCGCTGAAGATTCCAGCTTTCTTATCACAGGCAAAGCGGTCAACTCCGCAAGCCGCTTGTCATCACTATCTTCTAAAACACGATTGGACGAAAGCAAGCAAACAAGTTGTTCATGCACCTGCTTGCGCGTTTTTTGAAGATGGTGAAGCCGTTCGATCCATTCATATTTTTCTGTTTCCGACGCAATTTGATCTTCAAGATGACGGCGTTTTTCTTCTGTTTGCTCTCTCCATTTCGATAATAATCTCTCAAATAACTGCATTGCCGCATTTCGGTATCGCTTTTTTACTTCATAAGCAACATCGTTCGTATAATTCAGAACGGCTTCTCCGTTTGCGCCTGCTCCTTTTTTCACCAGTGCGCTTAAAACGTCCGCTTCCCAATCCACCGTCCATTGCTGACATTGATTTAGCAGGACGGAATCCTCTATATCGTGTTCTTTGAGAAAACGGATCAACAGCTGGCGAACGTGCCACTCGATTTGCGAAACCGCTTTTTCTTTTACGTTTTCATAAAACGCCCGCAACCGGTTTGCCCGTTCTTGTTCGGTTTTTCCTTTCGTAAATAAAAAACCGACTTTGAAATCCGGCTGCATGGATTGTAAATACGCTTTCGCAAGTTCCCGCGTTTCAAACGGCATGATATAAGCATTCTCCAAAATATGATCTAACTCTTTGCGAAATTCTGTTTCCAAGTTCATATGGGCTGCTTCCAGCTGCTCGAGTTCCTCTTGCATCCGGTTAAGGCGCTTTCGTATTTGTTCTTCTTCCGTTTCATCACTTAAAAGTGCAGCAAGGCGAGCTCGGATCGCTTCTTCTTCCTCCGCATCTTTCTCCTCAAGCCAGCGAACGTGTTCGTCAATAAGCCGCTTCAACGCAACCTCCACACCGTAGAAAAGACGTTCGTCTTTTTCACGGAAAAGCTTCTGAAAACACTCGACTAGCTCGTTCCATTCGTTACGCGGATTATCCGGTGCTTTCAAAGAGGTAAAAAATATGCGTTCTGCCTTTACGCCCCAATTTCGAAACGCTTCCTCGACGGACTGGCGAAATTCATGAAACGACAGCTCATTGTCACGATGTTTATCGATTTGATTAATAATGAGATATAACGTTTTTCCGTAGTTTGTCAATTCTTTCGTAAATTGAAAATTTAATTCCGCTTGCACATGGTTGTAATCCATCATATAAAACACCACATCGGCTAAGTGAAGCGCCGATTCGGTCGCAAGCCGATGCGCATCATCGGTGGAATCGATTCCCGGCGTATCCATCATTACAATTCCGTTTGGAATGCGCGATGTTTGCCGGCTTACTTCGATTAATTCAATCGCATCTCCATCTTTACATTGAGCGCGAATAAGCTCAAGATGATATGGCGGTTTGTACTCCACCGGCGGTTCATGCTTGTAAAACACCCGCACGTATTCTTGTCCTGATTTCACTTTCACAAGATTGGCGCTTGTCGGAATCGGACTAGATGGCAATAACGGTTCGCCAAGAAGAGCGTTAATCATGCTCGATTTTCCTGCGGAAAAATGACCGCAAAAGGCGATGGCAAATTGTTCGTTCGCCGTTTTTTCAAGCAGCTGCTTCGCTTTTTTGGCATTTGTCTCATCGCCATGAGCAACAAACGCATCGTATACATCGATGATTCTTTTGAGCCATGTCGTTAACGATGTTTGTTGAGTAACTGGTCCCATGTTCAAACCCCTCGCCTTAATATCATATACAATCATTTTACTGTATTTACGCACTTTTCCCAATACAAAAAATATAAAAATCCCGTCATCTATGGATGCAACGCGCGCCAGCGACACAACGCGAAATCCGCGTGATCGAAGCAACTGCCCGCCGTCTTGGAACGCTTTTTCAATGACAATGCCGATTCCGGCAACATGGGCTTTCGCCTGCGCGATGATATCTGTCAAACCTAAGGCCGCTTGACCGTTTGCTAAAAAATCATCAATGATCAAAACACGATCTTGATGATGGAGAAACGATTGGGAAACGAAAATTTCCGTTTCTTCTCGTTTGGTAAATGAATACACTTTCGCCGTATACAAATTTTCGGAAAGCGTAACCGGTTTTCGTTTACGCGCCACTAACAACGGGACACCTAATTCATACGCTGTCATCAATGCTGGGCTAATTCCTGATGATTCAAGTGTCAACACCTTTGTAACCCCTTCATGACAAAACGCATTCGCAAACGTTTCACCAATCTTTTTCATCAGTTGCGGATCTACTTGATGATTTAAAAATCGATCTACTTTGTTACCAGGGGAAAAACGATCTCGCCGTCTATCAAAAAATGATTTTCATATGGCAAGGGAACATATCGGAAACTACATCTGATAGGCCGATGTTCACAATATGTTCACATTTCCTCCCTGCCATATGTGAGAAAAATCACTGTTATATCAATTTTTTAAGGTTATTATAGTGTTAAAGTAAGAAATGAACAATTTGTGAACTAGTAAAATACACCTACCATTTTCCAAATGATTTTGTATGATGAAGTTGGGATGATTTTTTGGGAGGAGGTATAGAACGATGGCGAAAACAGAATTACAACAAACCAAAACAAAAGAGCAAGAACCGCCTTTAAAAGGCACGCTCGCTTCCGTGTTTTTTCTCGGGTTTTTCATCATTCTCTCATGGGTTAGCGTCTATTTGTTATACTTGCATCGCTTATAAGCTATAAGAGAGGGGATATAGCATGCATATGCACAAATACGAAAAAATTTGGCTTGTGTTCGGAATCGGCGTTCTCTTCGCTTTTTTGGTCATCGTCGGTGTAAGCGCCTTCGCTGAAGGCCAACAGCCGCCAAGCTGTTTGACGACCATTGATCCAGAGAAGGTAGATCAAACACCGCCGTTTGACAAACCTGGATTAGTTAAGACTGGGGATAATGAGTATCAACTTAATATTGTCGTATCTGCTTTTGCGTTTACGCCAAACCAAATTGAAATTCCAAAAGGGGCGAAAGTGACGATTAATGTGACGTCGAAAGATGTTATCCATGGTTTTCAATTAGTAGGAACAAACGTCAACATGATGGTGGAACCGGGGTATATCAACACTCTTACAAAAACATTTAATCAACCAGGCGAATATACAATCCTTTGCAATGAATATTGCGGTGCTGGTCACCATATGATGACTGGACGAATTAAGGTGGTGGAGTAAATGATGAGCGAAACAATGAAAGTAGATCGCCGTGACGCAAAATTAGCGTTGGCACATATATATGTCGCATTTATCGCGCTCGCATTAGGAGGATTAGCAGGATTATTGCAAACGCTGGTGCGCTCCGGAAAATTTAATTTACCAGCAGGCATCAGCTATTATACGATTTTAACGACACACGGTACATTGCTTGGCCTCGTATTAACGACATTCTTTATTATCGGATTTCAATTCGCCGCAATAAGCCGCACGGCCGGAACGTTATCTGATCGCGTCCGCTTTTGGGCTTGGGTTGGCTTCTGGACGATGACGATCGGCACATCGACGACAGTATTTTACATTTTAACCGGTCAGGCTTCAGTCCTCTACACATTCTATGCGCCATTACAAGCACATGCCGGCTTTTATATTGGTTTAACGCTCTTAGTTGTTGGCAGCTGGATCAGCGGCTTTGCGACCTTTGCCCACTATGCGCGTTGGAAAAAACAGCATCCTGGCCAAGCCAGCCCGCTGCTTACCTTTATGTCGGTAACGAATATGGTTTTATGGCTTGTTAGTACGTTAGGCGTCGCCGCAACCGTTTTGTTTCAATTGCTGCCATGGTCGCTCGGCATCGTTGACAAAGTGGACGTTTTAGTCAGCCGGACATTGTTCTGGTATTTCGGGCATCCGCTTGTTTATTTCTGGTTGCTTCCGGCTTACATGGTTTGGTATGTTGCCATTCCAAAAATCATTGGTGGAAAAATTTTCTCTGATTCTTTAGCACGTTTAGCATTTATCTTGTTCCTATTTCTCTCGATTCCTGTCGGATTCCACCATCAATTGCTTGAACCTGGTATTAAGCCGTTTTGGAAATTCATACAAGTTTTCTTAACACTTATGGTAGTCGTTCCATCGCTAATGACGGCATTTGCGATGTTTGCGACATTTGAAGCATACGGACGCTCAAAAGGCGCAACTGGACTATTTGGTTGGCTTCGCAAACTGCCTTGGGGAGATGCGCGCTTTTTCGCGCCGTTTATCGGAATGGTATTCTTCATTCCTGCCGGCGCCGGTGGAATTATTAATGCTTCCCATCAAATGAACCAAGTCGTCCATAATACGATTTGGGTAACGGGGCACTTCCATTTAACGGTTGCGACAACGGTCGTGCTTACATTCTTCGGTGCCGCATACTGGCTCATTCCGCATTTAAGCGGCCGCGTCATGACAAAAGCGATGAACCGTTTAGCGATTATTCAAACGGTGGTATGGACGATCGGCATGTTGTTTATGTCCGGTTCGATGCATTTTGCCGGATTGCTTGGAGCGCCGCGCCGTTCGGCATTTTCCACTTACGGAAACTCACCGCAAGCGCTTGAGTGGATTCCATATCAAATCGCCCAAGCGGTCGGCGGAACGATTTTATTCATCGGTATTATTTTAGTTCTTGTTATTGTCGTCAACTTAGCATTTTTCGCTCCAAAAGGAGAAACAGAGTTTCCTGTCGCTGAAGCGGCAGAACCGCAAGAACGCGTAGCACTTGCTATGGATAACTGGAAACTATGGATTGGTATTACGGTCGCGCTCATTTTGATCGCTTACACAATCCCGTTTGTCGATATGATTCAAAATGCTCCTCCGGGGTCAAAAGGTTATAAATTATGGTAATACAAAATCCCCCCTCCTCTAAAAAGGAGGGAGGATTTTTTTATAGTTGGTAAATTGCTTTATATTTTTCTTCTAAATAACGGATCAAATAGTCGGCATTCAACGCCTCTCCGGTTGCCTCTTGCAAAATTTCCAGCGGCTTTTTCGTCTTCCCAAATCGATGGATTCTCTCTGTCAGCCACTCACGAATCGGCGTTAATTCCCCTTTTTCGAGCAATTCATCGAAATGCGGCAAATCTTTTAGCATCGCATGCTTAAACTGCGCCGCATACATATAACCGAGCGCATAAGATGGGAAATATCCAAAGCTTCCTCCGGACCAATGCACGTCTTGCAATACGCCAACCGCGTCATTGTCCGGACGGATGCCGAGATATTCTTTATATTTTATCGTTCCAAATCTCCGGCAAATCTTTTACTTCGATCGTTCCATTAAACAATCCTTTTTCGATTTCGTAACGAACAATAATATGTAACGGATAAGTTAATTCATCTGCCTCAATCCGAATAAGTGATGGTTTTACTTCATTAATCGCGCGATAAAACGCATCGAGAGATACGCCAGAAAATTGCTCAGGAGCATATTGCTGCAAGCGCGGATAATTTCGTTTCCAATATGAATAATGACGGGCAATAAAGTTTTCATAAAATAACGACTGCGATTCATGAATTCCCATCGATGTACCTGTGCACAGCGGCGTCCCAATCAATGTTTCTGAAATATGCTGTTCATATAAGGCGTGGCCGCATTCATGAATCGTTCCGAATATAGCGGTGCGAAAATCGCGTTCATCATACCGTGTTGTAATCCGGACATCGTTCGGATTGAGGCCAATCGCAAACGGATGAACCGTTTCATCCAACCGGCCTTTCGCAAAATCATAGCCAAGCTCTCGCAACAGCTCCAGACTAAAAGCGCGCTGTTTTTCCTTTGGAAACCGATGGAATAAAAACGATGTTTCCGGCTGATTTGGAGAGGCGGCGACTTCTTGCACAAGCGGAACGATATGTTCACGCAACTTCCGAAATACTTCGTCTAACACATCCACCGTCATTCCTGGTTCATATAAATCAAGAAGCGTATTGTACGGATTTCCTTTATATCCCCAATACTCAATAAATCGTTTGTTAAATTCTACTAATTTCTCTAAATATGGACGAAACAGGGCAAAATCAGCCGTTGCCTTTGCTTCTTCCCACACGCTTTCCGCTTTTGATTGCAATACAACATATTCTTTATATTCATCTGCTGGGATTTTTTTGTTTCGCTCGTATTCTTTTTTGCATTCTTCTAACGTATAGCGAGTGACTTCCGAAAGCTGTTCATGTTTTGGCGACAATTTAGCGATAAAGGCGGCCATTTCTTCTGACGTGGACATTTTAAACACTTCTTGCGAAAGAATTCCGATGACTTCTGAACGTTGTTCGACTCCTTTTTTCGGGGCGCCCGTCCGCAAATCCCAATACATTAATTGAATCGCTTCATTATAGCTCATCATTTTTTTTACGTATTGTAAAAACTGCTCTTCTATTTTTTTGATCATCTTGTTTCCCCCTGTATCTTTTGTTGCATGATAATATTTCCATGACCAAAAGCGGATTTCCTCTTTTTTGCGATAAAAAATGAGGAAAGAAATTATTCTTCCCTCACTTTTGTCGGCAATACCTCTTTAATTGCTTCAATAACCTTATCATTCTCATCATTTGTCACAAAAATAGAAACGATGCCGCGGTCTTCGCGTGTGCGGATCAAGCGGCCTACTCCTTGACGAAGCCTTAGCAGCATATACGGCACATCGACACCCCAAAATGAATCATCATATGCCTTTCGCTTCGCCTGAAATACCGGATCATTCGGAGGATACGGTAGCGACCAAATAATGACGTTCGATAGTGATGGCCCTGGAATATCCAATCCTTCCCATAAATGTTCTGAGCATAATATCGTTTCTTCATTTGCTTGGAATGTCGCAACAAGCTCACTAATTTCCTGATCTCCTTCAAACAAAAAGGCAAATTGCTTCTCGCCGCTTGCTTGCTCTTTAAATTGCAGCAACTCTTGTCTTGACGGGAACAAAATAAGCGCTCGTCCTTCTGTTTGGCGAATTTTACGCAACGCATATTCATATTTTTGTGAAAATAAGTTTTCATCATTGGTAAACGTCGGCATAAAAATCGTCATTTGGTTATCGTAATCAAATGGCGATTCCACACTAAACGATAAATACTCATCAATTCCAAGACTTTCTGCAATATATTGAAATGACTTGCGGTTTGATAGTGTGGCAGAGGAAAAAATAAACGGAATACGCTTATTAAATACTTTTTCCCGCAATACTTCCTGCACAGTGCGCGGCATAACGACAAGAGTAGTTTCTTGACGTGATGACTCCACCCACGTAATGGCATCGGCATTATTCATAAATAAATCAAGCGAATATTCAAGTTGGTCTAAATATTCATCCACAATATTCAATTGATAATGGTCAATCGTATATGTTTCGCTTTCAAACACAAGCTCATTGCCGATGTCGACAATTTTGGCATGCAATTGTTTGGCAAGGCGAAGCAGTTTTTCCGAAAACGTAATTTCTTGACGGTTAGAACCGGCTACTTCTTTTGAACAAGACTTTAGCTCATCAAAAAACCGCACGCTTATTTGCAGCGTTTCTTCGATCAAATAAGCAAGCTCTTCGCGGATATCATTTTCTAACAGCCGTGTGAGCAAGTTTTCTAACGTTGTTTCTTTCATCCGATAGGTTAACGCTTTTTGTGCGGCAAACTCTAGCAAATGCCCTTCGTCAAATACAACACAGCTTGCTTCCGGCAAAAGCGGGAGCTGCCCTTCGCGTTTGCGCGCTTCATATGTCCAAACATGTTCCATATAAAAGTCGTGTGAACAGACGATTAAATCAGCCGCTTTCCGGTAATATTCCCGTGATAATGTTTGGCCGCAGCGATGGCGTTTTTCACATGTAAAACAGTCTTGGAACGGATCCCACGCGATTTTTTTCCATTGTTCATCGCTTAAATGGGCGTATTCTTTGCGATCTCCATAATGATAGAATGCTTGCAGCGGCTTATTATCGTGAACGAACGCAGGGAGCTCGTCATAAATTTGTTCGTAAAGCTCGATGTCTTTATCATCATACATCACTACTTCATCCAGTTTATTCAAACATAAATATTGATCTGGTGATTTCGCTAAGCGTACGTCAATATGTAAACCTAGCACCTTCGATAATTTCGCTATATCCCCTTCTTTCTTCACTAGCTGCTCAATGAGCGTTTCATCGGCACAGGCAATAATGGCGGGCTTCCCTGTATAACGGGCGTAGCAAATCGCATACAACAAATATACGATCGTTTTTCCGGTACCGACCCCCGCTTCGGCAAACATCACCTTTTTCTCTCTAAACGCGCGTTCTAGCTGAAACGCCATATATATTTGTTCATCCCGCAGCTCAAACCCTGCTTCTGGCAAAATATCGTAAAAGACATCGCCAATCCATTCCCCTAGTTTATCAAAGAAATTTTCGTTTTTTTCTAATGTAAAAGGATAGCGCTCACGGCTCATCGTCGAAAAACCCTCCAAAAATATAATAAGACTTTCACGCCTGTCCAAATCCATTCAACAAACGTTAGCGCGCAATGCTTTTACTGCTGCGCGCTGTCTATCATCTGACAAATCATCTGTAAAAAGTCTAACAAGATATTATTATGATTCATCGTACAGCAGAAGTCAATAATGAGCAATGAGCCGAGCGCAAACTTTTATTGCTTTATGCTTTCATCGAACTAGATATGCGGTATGTAAAAGCCTGCTTCCACATATTTTTCGCCATTTCGATTTGTTTTAAATGCTCATCTTCAATGTTTTGTTGTACTAATAATTCATACGTATTATCGAGCGCTTCTGAAATTTTCATCCAATCAATGGAAGAATGTCTCATTGTATATCACCTTCCTGCTAAAATAGTTCATCATAATATCCATATTATATGCAGAAAGGGATGTTCTCATTCGTTG
The DNA here is from genome assembly GCF_027942335.1 of Geobacillus sp. CX412. Taxonomy (NCBI): domain Bacteria; kingdom Bacillati; phylum Bacillota; class Bacilli; order Caryophanales; family Anoxybacillaceae; genus Geobacillus; species Geobacillus sp. CX412. The sequence goes on along the minus strand of NZ_CP103461.1, from coordinate 1,417,751 downwards.
CAAGCATAGCAACATGAGAAGCTTATTTTCGTTCGGCAATATCTTTTTCCTTCGGCGGCCGCGGACCCCAGTATTGGTAATAATGTGTTTCGATAAAGCCGTTGAATAATTTGCGGCGCTTCGTCGCTTTTTTCCCATAATGTTTTTCAAACTCTTTATGCGCCGTCAAAATATAAATGGACCACGTATCTAAGGCAGAGAACGTTTTGCCCATGTCCCGATACATTGCTTCTACTTCTCTACGCTCGCCAAGCCGCTCGCCATACGGGGGATTGCCGACGATCACGCCGTATTCTTTGCGTGTGCGAAAATCTTTTACTTGCATTTGCTTAAATGACACTAAATCGGCAAATCCGGCTTCCAGCGCGTTTGTTTTTGCGATTTCCACCATGCGATGGTCAATGTCAAATCCGGAAATATCGAGAGGCTGGTCATAGTTGGCCAAATCTTCTGCTTCCTCCCGTGCTCGCTCCCATGTTTTTTCACCAATCCAGTCCCATTGTTCGGAGACAAAGTCACGATTAAATCCTGGCGCAATATTTTGGCCAATCAGCGCCGCCTCGATCGGAATCGTTCCCGATCCGCAAAACGGGTCGACAAATGGCCGGTCCGGCGTCCAATTCGTCAGCTGCACGAGCGCGGCTGCTAATGTTTCCTTTAATGGAGCTTCCCCTTGGAGGGTGCGATAACCGCGTTTATGCAGCCCTGCTCCGCTTGTGTCAATGGTTAATGTGGCAATATCTTTATGCAAGGCTACTTCAATGCGATAAAGCGGTCCGGTTTCTTCAAACCATGAAACACGGTAATGTTTTTTTAAACTTTCCACCACCGCTTTTTTCACAATCGCCTGGCAATCGGAAACACTAAAAAGCTTTGACTTTACTGATTTTCCGATGACAGGAAAATTCGCATTCACCGGCAAATAATCCGCCCATGGCAACGCTTTTGTTTGCTCAAACAGTTCCTCAAACGTCGTCGCTTTAAATTCTCCGACTTTCAATTTCACGCGATCTGCGGTGCGCAACCATAAATTAGCGCGGCAAATCGCCAGCTCATCAGCGGTAAACGTCACTTTTCCATTTTCCACTTGACACTCATAACCGAGACGACGCACTTCATCGGCGACGATCGATTCCACTCCCATCGCCGCCGTAGCGATTAACGTAATCGAACCCATTTTTGTCCTCCTATTTTTTTATGTTATAAAACCTCAAACTCTCGCAATTGTATGTAACCATCCGAACAAAACACTAGCAAGCACGGCGCTTTTAATCATAAAGATGGTTCCACATATCTAAAAACTCATATAATTCGCTAATTGATAGCGGCTTAGATACATAATATCCTTGTACAAAATCACAAGATTGCTTTTCCAGTATTTGATACTGTTTCTTCGTTTCCACTCCCTCAGCCACCACTCGAATCTGAAGGCTGTGCGCCATCATAATGATCGCATTAACAATTGCCGATTCTTCTCGATACCGAGATAATTGTTTGATAAAACTTCGATCGATTTTCAATATATCGATCGGAAAACGATGCAAATAACTTAACGAAGAGAATCCCGTTCCAAAATCATCAATCGCAATGCTTATTCCCATTGTTTTTAACATGGTGAGTCTTTCTACAGACTTTTCAGCGTGAGGCATGACGGCGCTTTCTGTCAATTCCAGCTCGATCGAACGCGGATTCACGTTTACCGATTCGATCGTTTTTTGCAATTTTTCTATAAAATCAATTTGTTGAAAATAAATAGGAGAAATATTTATGCTCATTTTTATATAAGGAAAACGTAACTGTAATTGTTTCAAATGTTCACAGGCTTGCATCATAATCCAATCACTAATCGGTGTAATTAAACCCGATTCTTCGGCAAGCGGAATAAACATTCCTGGAGAAATAAATCCTTTTTCTGGATGGTTCCATCGAATCAGCGCTTCTACCGCACGAATTTGTTTCGTTTTTACATCTAATTGCGGCTGATAATAAAGTTCAAATTCTCCCCTTTCAAGCGCCTTCCTCAACGCGGTTTCAAGTTGAAACAACTGTTTGCCGTTATGATGCTGCATTCCGTCATGATACAAAGCATATTGATTTCTTCCATTCTTTTTTGCTTGGTACATCGCGCGATCGGCCATGCGTATCAACGTTTCTTTATCTGCTCCGTCGTATGGATAAACACTAATACCGATGCTAGTAGATATATATATTTCTTGATGGTTAAAGCAAAACGGCCTCTTCAATGATTCAACAATTTTTTCCGCCATATATACCGCTTCGCGAATATGTTTTAAATTTGGCAAAATAATGACGAATTCATCACCACCAAACCTCGCGATCGTATCTTGTTTTCGCAACATTCTTTTCAGACGTTGCGCCGTTTCTTTCAATAACATATCTCCCACACGGTGGCCTAACGTATCATTAATGTTTTTGAAGCGATCTAAATCTAGAAATAATAAAGCAAATGACTGATTATGTTTTTTGGACATTCGAATAATACTTTCTAATCGTTTTTCAAGCAAGTACCGATTCGGCACGTTTGTTAATGTATCATAAAGCGCTAGTCTCGTTAATTGCTCGACATTTCGTTTATGTTCTGTAATGTCAGAAAAAATCGCCACATAATTTGTCACATTTCCCTTTTGATCCTTTACCACACTAATAGTTAACCATTCAAGATACAATTCCCCATCTTTTCGCTTATTCCATATTTCCCCTTTCCACACTCCATGTTGTTTTATATCATTCCACATTTTTTTGTAAAATTGTTTATCATGCATTCCAGATTGCAAAATGCGCGGATTCTTACCAATTACTTCTTCCGCGCTGTATCCGGTGACAATTTCAAATGCCGGATTCACGAATAAAATTCTATTTTGCGCATCTGTAATAATAATGCTTTCGTTAGAATATTCAAAAATATTTTTTGCAATTTCAGCGAACGTATGTATATCTATTAGTTGTTGATCATGATCATACACTTATATCCCTCTCCCTTTTCCTTAATCACTACAAGTTATATTACGATTATAGTCATTTTTTAAACAATGAAAAAGCTCTCCTTCATGCAGGAGAGCTTTTTCATTATACCATATACCATCTCCGACGTTAATAATGTTCTGTAAGCCATGTTCTGTACCTTCGTACTGCAAACGGCTTGTCGCCTCGTACTCCGGCGGTAATCATCTATCTACAGATGGAAAAAACTCCATCTGTCCTTCCCTCCGTTCATTTCCTTCGGGAAGGCGCCCCTACCATAATTTGGGTTTCTCGCTCGTGGGGTTTACCGCGTTCCACCTCTAAGGTTTCCCTTAGAGCTGCGTCACTGTGGCACTTTCAGGGTAATCGAACCATATCCCAAGAGAGGCCTTGGGACTTAGGTTCTTTCCCCGCCGTCAGCCCAGCATTACGCCAGACTGCCCTAGCTTATGGTTTCGCTAGGCACGAACACTACGGGCATCTCAGCACCGTGCGAGCATGGACTTTCCTCTACGGCAATGAATTGCCGCAGCGATTACCCGAACATTATTAACGTCGTTTGCACATTGTAGTATAGTTCATTTTTCATGTTATTTCAATAGGAAAATTTTCGAACTATATGTACTTTTACCATGCAGCACTTGATCTTTTCCATTTGTCCAACAAAAAAATTAATCGTATAATTTATTGCCAAATACATGTTTTTCTAAATTAGATAACCGTTGCAAAATATCATAGTTTGTTGTTCCCGCTTGCGCAGATGGCCGTTTTTGCAGCTCTTCTATTTGCCGTTTCAGACGAGCGTTCTCTTGCTGGAGCTGCTCAATTTCCTGTTGGAACGTTTCATAATCTTTAATAATCATGTCCAAAAACTGATCGACTTCGTCTTGATTGTACCCCCGCATACTTACTTTAAATTCTTTTTCTAAAATTTCTTTTGGCGTTAATTTAATACGACCGGCTAACATCTTTTTCACCCCAATTCCACATTCCGCTATTATCTTTATTTTTTCAGAAATCAAATCGATTGTCAATTTGCGTTTCATTGATCTGCGCTTCTTCTATAATAGCTTGTAAATCGGAAAACGTAATGGGAAAAATGGCGTAATTTTCTTTTCGTTTCGCAACTTCTAACATATATTTCGGTGTCCCTTCTTTTTCCTCATCATAGACAATGAGTAAACCGTCGCTTTTTCGGACGATCCATTCATTTTTCCAGCGAAACTGTGCAGGACTTTCGTATGGCCGTTTTGTAATGCTGTCGACAAAATCAGCTTGCGATACAATCCATTCATAATATTCACGGTTCATTTCATTCCATCGTTCTTCTTGATTCAAAAACGGCGTAAGAATAGCAACTTGCAACTGAGGATATTCCTCTCGCAGGTCATATGCTGTTTCAGCCGCCCAAAGTTCCACCCCTAATTGTCCGCTAATCACAATCCATTCCAGTCCTTCCTCTAACAGTGAAAGCAACCTTCGACGTATCGCTAATTGAATATAGGAAACAGCTGGATGATTATTAGAAAAAATATTCAGCTCATACGGTTTATATCCTGTGATCGCAAGCACTCTCATTGTTTTTATACTCCTTCTCTTTGCTAAAAAACAGGAACCGCCATGGCGGCTCCTGTTTCATTGGGATTAACATCCCCATGGGAACGGAGCAGGACCAGGAAAATTGCAATGTTGGTTTGCTACTTGGTTGACAACCGACTCCGTATGCGGGAAATAATGCTGATGTTGGAAAAGATGATGGTTGACATGTGTCGTATGTGATGGATGAATGTGTGGTACGATTGTTGCTTGGAAATGATGTTGTACACAACATCTTGGCGGATGAACAATCGGTGCCAATACATGTGGTGGGCAATGCATATCCATTCTCCTTTCTTTTCATAAGCTTATGTTTTACAATATCAGCCTATGATGAAAGGAGCGGACATGTACTAGTATAGACACCCATTTTTCCATATTCGTCTGTAACGGACAGCCAAATTACGTTAAGTTTCTAAACACAACAAACGTTAAACATATCACGAGAAAAAACAAGTAAAAAATTTTTTTGTACATGCTCCGCATCGTTTTCTCCCCGCCATTTCGTTTGTTTTTATCTATCCCGAAGCAATTGTACATATTTTTTGTTTTTTCTACAAGATTCGAAATGGAAAATCAAATTTTCTTTATTTTCTGTCGCATCCTGCGCTTTCCACGGAAATATTTAATGATTTAATTTCCGCTGAAGCCGTTCTATACGCCTGATCAACTCTAACTCTTGGGTAGTATTCCGCTGTTTATAGGAACGAGATAGTGTTTTCCATCGTTCATATACGTTGATCGCATAGTGATGCGCCTGATGGGCATCACGAAAATAATGTTCATACGCTTTTGCCAATTCAACCCCGGCTTTCATCTTCCACGTATCACTGTCATGCTGCCATAATTCTTTCCATATGTCCACTGCTTTTTCGTACCGTTTTTCTTTTTTATATAACAGCGATAGTTGCCATTTGGCCTGCCACGATTCTTTTGTTTCTTTTTCGATCACGCGCTCATACACGTTTTTCGCGGCATTTGTTTCTCCTAACGTCTCGAGCCAACGAGCTGTTTCCAACTGTTCAAATGCATCTTTTAGTTGCGGCGCTTCTAGCAGCTGTTTCGATAAATGAATATAGAGGCAAATTAACGATAAAACATCAAGTTCATTATGGAGAAATACCGGAAAAATTCGATCAGGATGCGGCGCCGATAGAAAGTCCATATACATCATCGGCGCCAAAAAACCGGGAACATCTTCTTCTCGCTCAATTTGCAATATCTCTTTTTCGACATTGGAAAGGCGAACAGACTCAAGCTTTTGTTTCCACATTCTCCTTGATGCGTGATATAAATCGAAATGGCCAAACGCCGGCAGTTTCGGGACAGCATCACGAATCAGCGTATGGCGCGTCTTGACTTTCGGCCAATCGAATGCTTTTCCGTTATACGTAACAAGCGTTGTATAGTCGACTTCCGATAAAAAACTTTGATACAATGCCACTTCCGCTCCCGGGTGCGGCAAAAAATGCTGGCGGACAACAACCCGATCTTCATATACGCGGGCATGGCCAAGCAAAAAAATGACATGTCCCGTTCCGCCGCTAAGCCCGGTCGTCTCCGTATCAAAGAAAAATAAATCGCTCGCTTCATGCCCTTTGCTCGAAAGCGGATGTGTAAAAGAAGCGTCTTGCCAACGGGCATGAATATGATGAAACTCTCCAAGTCGATACCGCCCATGCTGATAATCTAACGGATATACTACTTCGCGAATCAAACAATAATCCCCATCAAAAAAGAACGGCTGCACATGTTTTTTCTGCCATTCATCAAGAAATGGAACCTCTTTCTCTTGTTGCTCTTCAAAGAGCACACCGGGCCGTTCTTCCTGAACGGAAGCCCGGGATGCAAGTTGTTCCTTCCATCTTGCTAATTTCTGCTTCATTGACATGGTGTTCATCCCTTCATTTACTTGCTTAGAAGCTTGTGTAAAAATGAGATTACGTTTTTTTTCACGGAATGATTGCTTGCCTCGATCACCCCAATGCAAGAAGGGCAGCCATTTTCACACGGGCAGCGTTCAAGTAAATGTATCACTTCTCCCATGATTTCATCATACCGCTCAAAAACCGCTTCCGATAAGCCGATGCCGCCTGGATAACGGTCGTATAAAAAAATCGTCGGCATTCCGGAATGAGGTGCTTTCATTTGTGGTACGACGTGAATATCGGTGCGGTCGCACATGACAAACATCGGTACGAGGTGACGAAGCACATTTGAAATGCCAACGAGCGCTTGTTCGAGCATAGGCGCGTCCATTTTCGATAGTTCTTCTCCTAATTCGATCCATGTTGCCGTCGTATGTAGTTCTTCTTCCGGCAAATGGATCGGCCCTGAGCCAATGTTTTCAAATGTGGATAATTTAATTTTTTTAAAGATGGTAGCCTTCGCGCGAACAGAAACATCGCCGTAATGCAGACTCAGCAGCTGTCTTTGCTCGTTGCGGTCTTCTTCTAATACATGAAGCTGTACAGCTAAATTCGCATCCGTAAAATATTCTACGTTCACTTCCCGAACATATGCCTTTTTTTCTTCCCAATCAAGCTTTTCCACTTGATATTGCACACCTTCATGAAGATAGATCGCCTCTTCGTGCAATAACGTCATTGCACTAAATCGATCCATCTCGCCGATGACGCGATGGTTACCAGTTTTCGAAATATCGATAATGACGACATTCTCTTGGGATGCAGAACGCAAGCTAATATCATACGCCGGAAACGCATCGCTCATCCAATACCATTTACCTGCACGGTAATGCAATACTTTTTGTTCTGTTAAAAACTCAAGCACTTCTTCCACTTCGAGGTCGCCAAACTTTTCCCCTTGACGGAAAGGAAGTTCATATGCAGCGCATTTGAGATGATCGACAAGAATCAGCATGTTGTCTGGGTTGATGCGCGCCGTTTCCGGAGAACGGCCAAAGAAATACTCCGGATGCTGCACAATGTACTGGTCAATCGGACTAGAGCTCGCTACCATAATGACAAGGGAATCGCCGTGACGTCTCCCAGCTCTTCCTGCCTGCTGCCATGTGCTTGCGACCGTGCCGGGATATCCTGTCATGATACATACTTGCAGCTGGCCAATATCGACGCCAAGTTCAAGCGCGTTCGTGCTAACAACTCCGATAATTTCCCCGCTCCGTAATCCTTTTTCGATTTCCCGTCTTTCTTTTGGCAAATAACCGCCGCGATACCCACGAATCGTTTTCGCGCCCAATTGATCTTTAATAAGTTCTTGAAGATGGCTTAAAATCAGCTCGACACGCACACGGCTGCGGGCAAATACAATTGTTTGAATGCCGTTTTCTAAAAACTGTTTTGCTAGCCGGTTTACTTCGACCGTAGCGCTTTTGCGAATATTAAGAGGTTGATGAACAACCGGCGGATTATAAAAAACAAAATGTTTTCTTCCGCGCGGCGCCCCGTTATTATCAATCAATGTCATTGGCTCCCCTGTCAGGCGTTCGGCTAGTTCTTTCGGATTGGCAATCGTCGCTGATGTGCAAATAAAGATCGGCTTGCTTCCGTAAAACTGACAAATGCGCCTCAATCGGCGGATGACGTTTGCCACGTGGCTTCCAAACACACCGCGATACGTATGAAGCTCATCGATGACGACATACCGCAAATTTTCGAATAACGCCACCCATTTCGTATGATGCGGCAAAATCGCAGAATGCAGCATATCCGGATTTGTCATGACAATATGGCCAGCTTTGCGAATTTTTTGGCGAATGCCTGGCGCTGTATCGCCATCATATGTATAACTATGAATCGGAACGCCCATTTCCTCAATGATTTCGTGCAATTCGCTTTTTTGATCTTGCGCGAGCGCTTTTGTCGGAAATAAATAAAGCGCCCGGCTATGTTCATTTTCTGCGATCGCTTGCAGTACAGGTAAATTGTAGCAAAGCGTTTTCCCTGAAGCAGTCGGAGTAACGGCAACGATATTTTTTCCGTTTTGCACCGCTTCATAAGCGGCTGCCTGATGTGTATAAAGAGAAGCGATGCCGCGCTTTTCGAGCGCTGTTCGTAAACGCAAATCAAGATGCTCCGGCATCGGAACGGTGTTCGCTTCTTGTGGTTCGATTTCATGCCAATACACGACATTCGGATCGTTTCGCAATTGTTCTATCAATTCGAATAAGCTTTTTTTCTTCATATCAGCTCACCTCAATGATTTCATCTTTCTATTTTAATAGAAAGAATAGAGATATTGCCAAGAAAAATGACTTTATTCACAATAAAAAGGCTCGGCAGTTTGCTGCCGAGCGATATGTCTATTTTTGTCTATATCCAAGTCTTTCGGATATTTGCCTGCCAATATGCCGAATGCGTTCCTGAAGTTTTTCTATTCGTTCGTCTGTCATGCGAATCGTCGGACCAGAAATACTGACCGCGGCAACAACGCTTCCAGTATAATCAAAAATAGGAACAGCAATACAACGAATTCCGTACTCGTTTTCTTCTAAATCAAGCGCATACCCTTTTTGCTTTACTTTCTCTAGTTCTTTTAGAAGCTCATCCCGGTCCGTAATCGTAAAATCCGTATGTTTTGGCAATCCTTTTCGATCGATGATCTCTAGCACTACATTTAAAGGCAAATGGGCAAGAATAGCTTTTCCAACCCCCGTGCAATGCATCGGCGCCCTTTTTCCTACTTTTGAATGCATCCGCAACGTTTCTGTTCCTTCTAATTTTTCAATATAAATGACTTCTCCTTGATCGTATACGACAAGATGAATGACTTCGTTCGTTTCTTTTTCCAACTCTCGCAAGTACGGTTTTGCTTCTCGCCGCAAATCAATCGATTCGAGCAATTTGGAACTAATATCCAAAAATTTATAGCCAAGTTTGTACCGTTCCGTTTCCTTATCTTGTTCGATATACCCATATTGAGCTAGCGTTGACAAAATACGATACACAGAACTTTTATTAATATCCATTTGTTTAGCAATTTCCGTCACGCCTAATCCATCTTTTTCGGAACTAACGATATCGATAATATGTAATGCCCGGCTTACCGATTTCACTAAATTTTCTCTTTCCATCTTGTTCACCTCTAATATTCCTTCATCCATTGTCATTATACACTTATTGCCGGGCATTACCCAATAGTGGATCGGTCGCAATCGGCAGCATATTTAAATGTTTTATCCGCTCCCAGGCCGTCACAAACGGAGTCGAAGCGTTCTAATCACCGATTTCTCATTCAATCACATCGGCACCGACTGGGCTTGCTGTTAAAATAACATCCCCGGCTTCCATGTCATCTTCTATAACGATTGTATATTGCCTTCTACGGAAATTACTTCTTTCAAATGACGTTATCCTGCTTTATTTCAACAGTTTTTCTTGCAACTCCCGTTCTTATCGCCGCGCGCGCAACCGCGTCTGCCACCGCATCAACAACGCGTTTATCAAATGGATTAGGGATGACATAATCGCTCGTTAATTCTTCTGGACTGATTAAATTGGCAATGGCATCCGCAGCAGCCAGTTTCATTTCTTCATTAATTTCAGAAGCTCTCACTTGCAACGCCCCTTTAAAAACACCCGGAAAGGCAAGGACGTTATTCACTTGGTTTGGAAGATCCGATCTTCCCGTTGCTACAACTGCAGCACCAGCAGCTTTTGCGTCTTCCGGCATAATTTCCGGAACAGGATTGGCCAGCGCAAAAACAATAGGATTGTCGTTCATGGAGCGAACCATTTCCTGCGTTAACGCTCCTGCGACAGAAACCCCAATAAATATATCGGCTCCTTTAATGACCTCTTTTAAAGACCCTTGCACACGGTTTCGATTCGTTACTTTTGCCAGCGATTCTTTTATTTCGTTCATTCCGTGCGGACGATTTTCATAAATAGCCCCTTTTGAATCGCATAAAATGAGATCATCTACTCCCATAGAAAGAAGCAGTTTTGCGACCGCAATTCCGGCAGCACCCGCTCCGTTTACAACCACTTTACAATCGCTCAAACGCTTTTGCGCGACCTTCAATGCATTGGTCAATCCGGCAGCGATTACAATCGCTGTCCCATGCTGATCATCATGAAATACTGGTATAGACAGTTCTTGCTTAAGGCGTTCCTCGATCAAAAAGCAGTTTGGCGCAGCAATGTCCTCCAAATTAATTCCGCCAAACGTCGGCTCTAACAATTTTACCGTTTGAATAATTTGTTCCGGATCATTTGTGTTAATACAAAGTGGCACGGCATCAATGCCGGCAAACGCTTTAAATAAGGCGGCTTTCCCTTCCATAACAGGCATAGATGCTTTTGCTCCAATATTTCCTAATCCTAATACCGCAGATCCATCGGAAACAACCGCCACAAAGTTTCCTTTCATCGTATAATCATAAATCGATTCCGGATTTGCATGAATCGCTTTGCATGGTTCCGCCACTCCTGGAGAATAGATGACACTTAAATCATTGACGTTTTCTACCGAAACTTTAACATCCACACGCAACTTTCCTTTTGCTTGTTGATGAACAAATAGCGATTTTTCCCGAAGGTTCCGCATGTTCTCTACCTAGCTACTAACCCTTTCTTGTCCCACTCCTGCCGCCTTATTGCTGCCTTTCGTGCTGCGACATGTGTAGTAACTAGGGTTTGCACCTCCTTATTTATTTTTTGAATTTTTAGAATAATTTAATGATATTTATGAACAAGGGCATTCATCCAGATGAAAATGCCCTTGTTCAACATATTTTTATTGTTGAACAGCTGCATATTTTGCTTTCGCTTCTAAACGACGGCGATGCAAAATCGGCTCCGTATAACCGTTAGGCTGTTCATAACCTTTAAATATTAAATCGCACGCTGCTTGGAATGCAACCGAGTTGTCATAGTCCGGAGCCATTGGACGATAGTTCGGATCGCCAGCGTTTTGTTCGTCAACGACTTTCGCCATACGTTTTAATGTTTCTAATACTTGTTCTTTCGTGCAAATGCCGTGATGGAGCCAGTTTGCAATATGCTGGCTGGAAATTCGCAATGTCGCGCGGTCTTCCATTAACCCGATATTATTAATATCCGGCACTTTCGAACATCCGATACCTTGATCGATCCAGCGCACCACATAACCGAGTATGCCTTGGCAGTTGTTATCCAGCTCTTCTTGAATTTCTTCCGGCGTCCATTGTGGATTTACAGCGACTGGGATTTGTAAAATTTCATCACGGTAATCTTTCCGTTCTTTTCGCAATTCATTTTGTACTTCTGCCACATTAACTTGATGATAATGCAGCGCATGAAGCGTCGCGGCTGTCGGCGAAGGCACCCATGCCGTATTCGCGCCTGCTTTTAGCTGTCCGCCTTTTTGCTTCAGCATTTCCGCCATCATATCCGGCATTGCCCACATTCCTTTTCCAATTTGGGCGCGCCCTTGGAATCCAGCAGCTAAGCCGATCGTTACATTCGATTTTTCATAAGCTTGCAGCCATACCGATGTTTTCATGTCATTTTTGCGAATCATCGGACCGGCTTCCATTGACGTATGGATTTCATCCCCTGTCCGATCTAAAAAGCCTGTGTTAATAAAGATGATGCGATCTCTAACTTGATAAATGCAGTTTTTCAAGTTCAATGTCGTGCGGCGTTCTTCGTCCATGACACCGATTTTAATCGTGTTGCGTTTCAATCCAAGCATATCTTCAACGCGGTCAAATAACTCATTTGCGAACGCGACCTCTTCCGAACCATGCATTTTTGGTTTTACGATATAGATCGAGCCTTTGCGAGAATTTAAGTAACGGGTGTTGCCAAGAAGAGAATGTTTCATAATTAAACTTGTCACGACCGCATCCATAATTCCTTCATATACTTCTTCGCCGTTTGCGTCCAAAATCGTGTTGTTCGTCATTAAATGGCCAACGTTGCGGACGAACATAAGCGAACGGCCCGGCAGCGTAATTTCTTTGCCATCTGTTGTTCGATAAACTCGGTCCGGGTTAAGCGCACGTGTAATCGTTTTTCCGCCTTTTGTAAACGTAGACGTCAAATCCCCTTTGACAAGGCCGAGCAAATTGCGGTATACGAGCACTTTATCTTCTGCATCTACCGCTGCTACCGAGTCTTCACCATCCATAATGGTCGTAACGGCCGCTTCTAAATAAATATCTTTTACCCCTGCTTTATCCGTTTTCCCGACAGGATGGTTGCGGTCGATTTGAATTTCAATGTGAAGACCGTTATTTTTTAACAAGATTGCTGTCGGATTTTCCGGATTTCCTTGGAAGCCAACAAATTTTTCTTCCTCTTTTAGCGTTGTTGTGATCCCGCCTTCAACGGACGCCGCTAGTTTTCCATCCACTATCGTATATTGTACGACATCTTTATGAGAATATTCTTTCAATGGTACTGCTTGATCGAGAAACTCGCGCGCATAGGCAATCACTTTTGCCCCGCGGACCGGATTGTAGGAATCGCCGCGTTCCGCGCCATCTTCTTCACTGATTGCGTCCGTTCCATATAAGGCATCGTAAAGGCTTCCCCAGCGGGCGTTTGCCGCATTTAACGCGTAACGCGCGTTCGTAAGCGGAACGACTAATTGCGGACCCGCTTGAACGGCAATTTCCTCGTCTACTCCTTCTGTCGTAATCTCGAAATCATCCACTTCTGGCTCTAAATAACCGATATCTGTTAAAAATGCTTTATATTTTTCCATATCAAAATTGCCGCGATGCTCTTTATGCCATTCATTGATTTTTGCTTGAAGCTCATCGCGCCGCGCAAGAAGCGCTTTGTTTTTCGGCGTTAAATCAACAATAAGCGTTTCAAAGTCTTTCCAAAACTTTTCTTTGTTCACTTCACTTCCCGGAAGTACCTCATCGTTCATAAACTCATAAAATAGTTTTGCCACTTGAAGATTTCCTACTTTTACGTATTCCCCCATTTTCCCTCTCCTCCATATCAAACTTATTCGTTTCTTATTACGAAACGATGTTCTAAAATTATTTAAAAAAATCATAGCATGGAGCAAAATATATTTCAACAATTTTCACTCATTTTACAACAATTGTTTTTGTTTTTTCTCCTTTTTTACCTCAACGCACCGCCCCGGTGTCGGGAACAGCTTTCCTGCGTTTAATAAGTTTTTTGGATTAAACACGTCGCGAATGTCGGTTTGCGCGAGAATTTCTTCATCGCTAAAAATAAAGCGCATCTCTTCTTTCTTTTCAATGCCAACCCCATGTTCTCCTGTAATCGATCCGCCGACGGCTGCGCATGCTTGCAAGCATTCACTTCCCGCAGCAAGCGCTTTTTCTGTTTCTCCTGGTTTGCTTGCATCAAACAAAACGAGCGGATGAAGATTTCCATCGCCGGCATGGAAGATATTCGCGATGCGCAACCCATACTTTTTGCTGATTTCTTGAATGTTTTTTAACACTTCTGGCAGCTTGCTGCGCGGGATGACTCCATCTTGCACTAAATAATCTGGAGAAATCGCGCCCATCGCGCCAAATCCCGTTTTCCGGTTCGCCCACCAGCGCGCCCGCTCTTCTTCTGTTTGCGCCACTTTTACTTCCCGGACATTTCGGTTTCGGCAAATGCGCAAAATCTCTTCGATTTGTTCGGGAATTCCTGCAGAAATGCCGTCGACTTCAATCAAAAGAAGCGCCTCAATATCTTTCGGATGCCCCACTGGAAAAGCAGCCGCCTCCACTCCTTCGATCGCCGTTTGATCCATCATCTCCAGCGCTGCCGGAACCATTCCCGCAGCGATGATGTCGGAAACGGCTTGACTTGCATCCTCCACGCGGTCAAAATAAGCGAGCACCGTCTGTTTCGCTTCCGGATTCTTTAAAATGCGTACCGTTATTTTTGTGACAATCCCTAACGTCCCTTCCGAACCGGTCAACAATCCTAATAAGTCATATCCCGGCGGATCAGGAATGCCGTTTTCGCCGATTTCGATAATTTCTCCGTTCGGAAGTACGACTTCGAGCCCTAAAATGTGGTTGGTCGTGACGCCATATTTTAGACAATGCGCACCGCCGGCGTTTTCGGCAACATTTCCGCCAATCGTGCAGCAATATTGACTCGATGGATCTGGAGCATAATAGTATCCTCTGTCGGAAATGGAGTTGGTTAATTTTAAGTTGACAAATCCGGGCTCGACAACCGCGCGGCGGTTTTCTAAATCGACGCTAATGAGCCGTTTCATCCGGACTAAGCTAATGATCACTTCCCCGTTTAACGGAATCGCGCCGCCGCTTAATCCCGTCCCTGCCCCACGGGCAAGAAACGGCAAATCATGCTCATGACAATATTTCACAATGGCAGCGACTTCTTCCGTATTTTTCGGGAACACAACCGCTTTCGGCAAATGGCGGTGAACGGTAAATCCGTCGCAGTCATAGGCAATCAAATCTTCTTTTTTGTACAAAATCGATTTTTCACCGCCGACAATGCGAGCTAACGCTTGAATATGCGGATCATTTGTTTGTATTCCCTTTTTTCTCATACACGTACCTCCTTTCCGTCTTCTTTTTGATATGCCCAGTCTAGGAGCTGTACGGTATGAACGACTTTTTGATTTCGGCCGTATTTCAAAACTCCCATCGCCATTTGCAACATGCATCCGGGATTCCCCATCGTAATAAGTTCCACATCTTCTGGAACGTTTTCCATTTTGCTTTCCAATACGGCGCTTGCCATATCCGGATGGGTAAGATTATAAATTCCCGCGCTTCCGCAGCAGCGGTCGGCGTTTGGCATCGAAACCATTTCCACTCCCGGAATGCTCGATAAAATCGTGCGCGGTTCTTGACGAATTCCTTGGCCGTGCGCCAAATGGCAAGCGTCATGGTACGTAATGCGCACATTTAATTCCGCTTTCGGCTTTTCATACCCCGTATCATGCAAATATTTCGAAATATCTTCGACTTTACGGGAAAAATCTTCCGCTTTTTCTCGCCACTCTGGATCGTTGCGGAACAACTCTGGATATTCCTTTAACATAGAGCCGCCCCTGCCGCGTTCACGATCACGCGGTCTGCATGTTGAAATGCTTCAATATTTTGTTTGGCAAGCTTCCGGCCCATCTCGCGGTCCCCTGCATGCACATGAAGCGCCCCGCAGCACGTTTGATTTTGCGGAATGACGACATCGTTTCCGTTTCGTGTCAACACGCGAATCGTCGCCTCGTTAATATCGCTGAACATTACATCCATGACGCATCCTGTTAAAAGCGCGACCGTATGTTTCGTTTCTCCTTTTGCTTTAATGACATTCTTATGTTTATATTTTTTTCGGACCGGCACGCCTGCTTCCGGCAAAATCGCTTCCATCTCCACTAGATGCTTCGGCATGATGTGAAGCAGTTTCGTCTTGCGCGCGATCGTCTGCAGTCCGCTTTTTTGATATAGCTTTAACAAACTCCCGAGCAGATGAAGACGGGATGGATGCGGAAATACACCTTTTAAGAAGAAATTGTTGACAAACGCTTTCCATCCTGTCAGCGGAATCGCTTGCCGGATTTGTCCGCGTACTTCTTCAATCAATCCGCCGACATCGACATCGGCAGGGCACGCAGTTGTGCAAGCCCGACAATCTAGGCACATAAAAATGGGATCAATCAAATCTTCTGTAATCTCTAACTTCCCTTCTGCTACCGATTTCATCAAATGCACGCGTCCGCGCGGCGAATGTTGTTCTTGACCAGTTTGTTCGTATGTCGGGCACGATTCTAAGCACATGCCGCAATGAACGCAGTCAGCCCATTTGCTAGGATCAGGAGGATCACTAAAACGATAGTTTCCAAGACTAACAGTCGCACATGCCGGTCCGCTTTTTATCTCACTTTCTCGCAAACTCATCTTATATCCCTCCGACAAACCGTTGATTGTTCAATATTCGATTTGGATCGATTTTTCGTTTAATTCCATCGAGCAGGAAAAAATACGATGGTTTTTCTCCCCACACATCAACGCGCTTTCGCAGTGAAAACGGCAAATGCTTCACAATCGCATATCCGCCCAAGCCTGTCGCCGCCATCCGCAGCCGTTCGATCGCTGCAATGATCAACTCGCTTTCTCCTTTCATATATACTTGACATAGTCCATGTCCTAGCCCGCCGTGCGCCTCTATATGAACATGACAGATCTCTTGCAGTAAGTCGCTTTCACGAATGATATGAATAACATCTAAATTCACGACACCGATTTTCACCGCTGCTTCGATTTCGTTTCCGACTGACTCATACGGCATCGCCCCATTCGGACCGATCGTATAAAACGTTTGCCAAAACGATTTTGCTTCTTCTTGTGGAAGAATACGGATCGCTGTATTAGGAGGCTGCAGACGCTTTACAAATTCCTCCTGGTAATGAACGGCGCTTTTGACGTCTTCAAACGCCATCGCCAACGTATAAGCACGCTGGCCGATGAGCCGTTCCGACAACGACGGACTCAATAACTCGAAACAGACTGGTTCCATCATTGAATCAAGAAATTGAATCGCAAATGAACGGACTTCTTCTAAATTCCCTGATGGAAATGATAGCAATACGAGGCTTTCATATTTCGGAAGCGGGCGAAGTTTCAGCGTTATTTCCGATATCACACCAAGCGTTCCCATCGCACCGATAAACAGCTTGTTCATATCATAACCCGCCACATTTTTAACGACTTTCCCTCCGGAACGAATCACCGTTCCATCCGGATACACCGTGCGCAAACCAATGACACTATCGCGCGCGGAACCGTAACCGAGCCGCTTTGGACCGCTGTCGTTCGCCGCAATGACGCCGCCGATCGTCGCATATTGCGGCCACACAGGGTCAATCGCAACTTTTTGGCGGTATTCTGCCAAGTAATCTTGCAGTTTTTGAAACACCGTCCCTGATTTGACCGTCACTGTCATATCCGCAGCGGCATGCTCGACAATGCCGCTATAGTTTGCCAAGGAAAGCAAAATATCCACACATTCAACTTGTCCGCCAAACCCTCGCTTTGTTCCTCCGCCAACAATACAAACTTTTTTTCCATGGCTGTTTGCATAACGTAAAATGGATGAAATTTCCTCTTCTGATTGTGGATATACAGTCACATAGCCGCTGTTGCCGAGCGGATGTGGCTGATATTCCCCCGTCTGTACTTGTTTTTCCGATAGAAACGCTGTTAGATCGTCTTTCCATTCTAATGGCAGCACGCTTTGCACCTCCTGTTGTTTCGTAATAAGAAACGCCGTTTCTTTAAACTTGTAAAAAAATATATGAATTTCTGAAGCTGAACCTCTGTACAATAATTTTATTATTATTAAACCATCCATTTTCATATTTTTCAATAAATTTTTCAAATTGATGAATAATTCTGTTTACATTTCGTTCTTTTTCACTGTCACATTGCACCGCTTTTCTAGCGGCTGGATGACTGCGGACATATCCAAATCGGATAATCCTTGTTCCATCGCACTAGCAAACGCCTCTTCCGCAATTTGGCCTAAAAATCGCTTTATCCCAATTGCGCCCATTAACTGATTAGCTAAACGGGCATCTTTATGTACATATTTCACCGCTCCTCCTGGTTCGAACTTGCGCGGTAAAACATATTGCTCCATATGCCTGCGAAGCATGCGGCTGTCTCCGTAGCTCGCTTTCAAAATTCGGTAAAGCTGCTCGGCATCTAGTCCAAGCGCTGTCCCAGCGACCATCGCCTCTGAAGCGGCAACAGAATGCACCGCAACAAGATATTGATTGATTAGTTTTGCCACGCTTCCCGAACCGCTCGGACCTAAATATTCCACCATTTCGCCAAGCACGTTAAGAAGCGGCAATACTCGCTCCCAAGCAGATTTCACTCCACCGACCATAATCGTTAATGTACCTTGTTCCGCTCCTTCTGGCCCGCCGCTTACCGGGGCATCCAGAAAATATATCCCCTTCCCTTCCGCTTCGTTTGCGACCATTCTACTCGTATCCGGTCCTACTGTCGTAAAATCAAGGCAAATCGTACCCGGCCACGCGCTTTCGATCACACCGCCTTTTTGCAAATAAACATCGATGACATCATCCGGCATCGATAAACATGTGCAAATGACATTCGAACACTGCGCCAGCTCCGCAATTGTGCCGGCTCTTTTTGCACCCAGCTTTACTAACGGTTCTGTTTTTTCGATCGAACGATTGTATACAGTAACTAGATAGTCTGCAGCAAGCAGCCGTTTTACCATTCTCGCTCCCATCACGCCTGTGCCAATAAATCCAACCTTCATTTCCTTCGTCTCCATTGCGGCGATACTTCCCCCTTCTGTTTTTCACTCCAAATCAATGACAAGCGTATAACGTACGCCAATAAAAACTTTGTTCGCTTTTTCCCGATGGAATATATTCAAGACCGATCGTCCCTTTATATCCACATTTCTCTAAATGACGAAAAATATATTCATAGCGAATTTCTCCCGTTCCCGGCTCGTGCCGTCCTGGAACGTCAGCAATTTGTACATGTGCAATCCATTCAAAATACGTTTCAAATGTCGCCGCTAAGTTTCCTTGAATTCGCTGCATATGATAAAAATCGTATTGAAGTTTGATGTTTGCCATCCCAATTTCTTTAATCATCGAAACGGCTTCATGAATATTCGTCAAAAAATAATTCGGCATATCAAACGGATTGATCGGTTCAATTAAAAGCGTTAACGAATGGTTCGCCATTTCTTTTGCTGCATCATAAAGATGGCGCATGTACGTTTCTTTCGCCTTTTGCCTGTCTAAATCGGCTGGAAGCACTCCCGCCATACAATGGATATACGGAACGTTCAACTCGGTCGCATACCGAATTCCTTCTTCCACGGAACGCTGAAACTCGGCCGTCCGATCTGGGAAAATCGCGATTCCTCTATCTCCTTTTTCCCAATTTCCTGGCGGCAAATTGATTAACACGATAGACAATTGGTTCTGATGAAGCTCATCGCGAATGCGTTCGATCGGATATTCGTATGGAAATTGGCATTCCACGAGCGAAAAACCGCACTCTCTCGCCTTTTGAAACCGCTCTAGAAACGGCACTTCTGTAAAAATTGTCGATACGTTAACGGCAAATCGATTCATTCTTTCTTTCCTCCTTTCCAATTATTGCTTACAATTCTCGCTCGAAGTGCTATATTCCTGCTTATTTGAACAAACGTTTAATCCATTGAAGCACCTTCTGGAGATTCGGATAACGAACCATACGGTCGTTGGGTTGAGGATGCTTTTATAATGAAAAAGGACTGTTCCCCTGACATGCAGGGAAAACAGTCCTTTTTGTATAAAGCTCGATCAATCTTCATCACTGGAAAAAAAGCGCAAAATGTAAATAAACAAGTTAATAAAATCAAGATAAATGTTAACAACAATCATTGGAATTTCCGCTTCCGTAAAACCATGGCGGGAAAGGCGGTTGATATCATAAATGGTAAAGCCTAGAAAAATGAGAATTCCTAACGCGGAAATCCCCATTTGTCCAACGCTAGAAAATGGGATGAACCATTGGATAATGAGAAGGCCAAGCAGCGCAAATGCGCCTAATGTTAAAAAACCGCCAAGAAACGAAAAATCTTCTTTCGTTTTCGCTGCATAAATCGCTACGCCGGAAAACGAAACAACCGCCAGCGCAAACGCCTTAAGTACCGCTTCAGCGCCAATAACGGCAACGTAGTGCCCGATGAGTGGATATAGCGTCGCGCCAGATACGAGCATAAAGCTGTACATAAGCGGATAGCCGACCGCTTTTTTGCTGCGGGCAAACACCATGACCATTAATAAAATGATCTCAAGTATTGTAAGCGGCAAATACATCCCTATTGGAATCCATTGACCGATGTAAAGACCCCCTGTTGCCACTGCCAATGCTAAAAAAAATGTGGTTGTCAGTTTAGCAATGGGACTAGATGAATACGTTGTTGAATAATTCAATTATACATTCCTCCCTCTAGAAATGTTGATTTATCAAGGCTTTTCGGCCCCTCAGGGGTGTCCAAAAAATATTTTTCGACAAAATCCCTTACATCCTTTTTCAGTTTTGTGGATATCTTACAGACCTAGGGTGCGCTTCGCGTCCACGGCTGGGGATATTTTCCTTCCGTGGGGAGAAGCGTATTCGATGCACCCTTTGGATCTCCGCGTCGCTGATGAGGACGAACCCTCCCATGTCTCCGGGCGTCTTCGCGCCAACATTCCCTCGTTCGGTCTCGTCATCAGGCGGAGGCCGGCCAAGCTCCTTTGGGGACTCAAGGTCGAATGGATAAAATCACGCCAGCTTCTCCGGTGTCATCCTGTTGTCCAACGATTCTTCCGTTCGCAGGGGGAGGCCTTAGGCCGCCCGTTGCACCTGGGACAAGACGTCCTGTTTCATTCGCTCCGCGTCAAACGCTTGTTTCTTCGTACAAATCGCAAACAGCACATTCAACAGCTTCCGGCACAAGGCGACGATGGACTGCTTTCCGGTCAGCGGATTGACGGATCGGGTCGTATAATACTCATGCAGCTCGCGAAACGCCTCGTTATGCCGAATCAGCGGAATCATCGCCCGAAACAGCACCGATCGCAGCCGTTTCCGTCCCCGTTTGGAGATGTGCTTTTGCCCTTTGCGCTGGCCGGAGGAATTCTCCTTGAGCGTCAGGCCCGCCAACTTCACCAATTGACGTGGGTCCCGATAATGGGCGAAGCTGCCGATCTCCGCCAGAAGATCGATGATCGTGGCGTCTCCCAACCCGTCGACCGTTTTCAGCCATTGATACTCCATCGTCGTTTGAACCAACGCCTTCAACTCGGCGTCCAACGCGGCGACCTCAGCCTCCAATTGGCGGTATCGGCGGACGAGCGCGGCGATCTCAAACCGGGCCATCGTCGTCCCTTCCGTCACCCCAATCGAGTCCTTCGCGGCGTCGATCAACGCCTGAATTTTGGCCTTCTGCGGGCATTTCAGCCCTTCGCTTTGCCGGTACACCTCAAGAAGCTCCTCCACCGCCCGGCCGGCCATATCGGCTGGAAGCGGCGTCCACTCCAGCACCGAAAGCGCCGTTTTCCCCAGGTCGCGAAACACCGTCCAAAACTCCGGAAAATATCGGTCGGTCCAGCGGACGATCGCGTTTTTCACCGCCGTCTGTTCCTTGCGGAGCTTCTCTTTGAGCGTGCTCCCGACGCGCAAATCGGCTTCGATCTCGTGCAACAGCCGGGGGACGAGGAATCGTCCGTCTTTCGCCAGTCTGGCGATGACTAGGGCGTCTTTGGCGTCATGTTTCGTCGGCAGGTTGTCATCGAGTTCTTTCGACCGGCACACATGCGCCGGGTTGACCATGACCAACGGGATCCCGTGCTCCTCGAGGAAGTAGGCCAGGTTCAACCAGTAGTGCCCGGTCGGCTCCACGGCGACGATCACCTGCGGCTTTCCGAACGCTTGCATCGCCTCCTGAATCGCTTCATACAGCTGGCGAAAGCCCTCTTTCGACTGGAAGATCGGGAACGATTTGCGAAGCACACGCCCCCGGTCATCCACGAAGCAGGCGTAGTGGGTTCGTTTCGCGATATCGATGCCCACGACAAGCGTTTGTTCGGTGACTTGATCAATTTTATAGTTTTGTGTACAATTCATCTGAAGTCCTCCTTGGTATGGTGAGTGATGTGTTTGACACCCCTGCATCATACCAAGAGGGCTTTTTTTGATCAAGTCCCCGGAAAAGCTCCTAACGGGAATGCTCCTTTTTCTACTTAGTTTATCATATTTGACCGTGAGCAACCATTAGTTAAAACGGCATTTTTGTACGAAAAATACAAAAGGTTTGAAACTATGTTCATTCGTATACGCGGTGGATTTTTCTGTTAGCGTTCAAACGGATTGGCAGTCTTTACGCAAACCGATTCGCATAGACCAGTTCTGTTACGGACCGTTGGGATAGTTCATTGCGCGCTTTATGTTTTTTACAAGAATTGGAAATAGCGAGAAAACAAAAGACCCGCCTAAGCGGGCCTTTTGTTACTCCGCAAATAAATCGGATGATAAATAACGCTCTCCCGAATCCGGTGCTATACAAAGGACACGAGCCCCTTTTGGAAGCTGTTTGGCCACCTCAACCGCATAATACGCACTCGCAGCGGCGGAAGCGCCGACGAGAATGCCTTCTTCTGCAGCAAGACGGCGTGCCATCATTTGTGCATCTTCATCTTTAATTAGGAAAATATCATCATAAATATTGCGGTTTAAAATTTTCGGAATAAAACCCGGACCTGTACCTGGGATTTTATGAGGTCCTGGCTTTCCTCCAGATAATACAGGAGAGCCATATGGTTCTACTACGTAAATTCGTAAGTGAGGAATTTGTTTTTTTAGTTCTTCTCCTGTCCCTGTCACCGTTCCGCCAGTACCAGCTGTTAACACAAATGCATCAAGTTTGCCGCCAAACGCTTCAAAAATTTCCCGTGCCGTGCTATGGCGATGCGCATCTGGATTCGCCGGATTTTCAAACTGCATCGGGATGAAGCTGTCTGGGATTTGCGCGGCAAGCTGGTTCGCTTTATCAATCGCTCCTTGCATCCGTTTTTCCGCCGGCGTTAAATATACTTCCGCCCCGTACGCTTTTAAAATTTTTACCCGCTCTACCGTCGCATTATCCGGCATCGTGATAATGCAACGGTAGCCGCGGGCCGCACAAACCATCGCCAAACCGATTCCGGTATTGCCTGAAGTCGGTTCGATAATGGTGCTTTTCCCCGGCACAATCTTTCCTTCTTGCTCCGCGCGCCGAATCATTTCAAACGCTGCCCGATCTTTTACGCTTCCCCCGGGGTTAAACGATTCTAGTTTCATATACACATCCGCGCCATTTGGATCAGGAATTCGGTTTAATTTGACAATCGGCGTGTTGCCGATTAAGTCTAAAATAGAGTTGTATAGCTTCATCGTAAATCCCCAACCTTTATTAAAAATTATTCTTATATGATTATAGGGCTTTTTTCATTTCCTTTCAATGATGGCTACTCAGTGTATATCGGAAGCTGAATTACCACTTCCATTCCTTTCCCTTCTTCGCTGAAAAACGATATCGTGCCATTATGAAGGGAAATAATTTGTTTGACAATCGCCAAACCTAATCCCGTACCGCCTTCTTTTCTTGTTCGTGCTTGATCAACACGGTAAAATCGTTGTCCAAGAAGCGGCAGCTTTTCTTTTGGAACTCCTTTTCCCGAATCACGAATGATCAGTTGACAACTCGCATCGCTAACTTTTTTCAGTCGTATATGGATCTTTCCCTCGGCTGGGGTATAACGAACAGCATTATCTAAAAGGTTTTGCACCACTTGTTCAAGCCGGTCGGCATCTCCTTCCAAAATAATATCGTGATCTAATTCCATATTAAGTGTAATTTGTTTTTTTTGTAAAAACGGTTCGTATTTTGCGACCGTATCTTCGATCACTTGCGCAAATACAAGCGGTGTTTTTTGCAGCGGTACATTATTTCCTTCTAATCGCGCCAAATCAAGCAAGTCACGAACAAGCCGCTCCATCCGGTCTGCTTCACGGTGAATGAGTTGAACATATTTTCTTTCCTCTTCTTCTGTCTTCACCAGCCCTTGTAATATCGCTTCGCTATATCCTTTCACATAGCTTAACGGCGTCCGCAATTCGTGAGAAACATTCGCTAAAAATTCGCGTTTTCGCATATCTTCTTCAGCAATTGCTTTTGCCATCACATTAAACGCTTTGGCAAGCCTGCCAACTTCGTCGTTCGCCCGAACCGGAATTTGCGCCCGATAATCTCCTTGCGACATATGATATGCTACTTTTTCCATTTCTTTTAACGGATCTGTGATATGACGAGCCATTCGCTTTCCGGCAAGAAGAAGGACAAACACAAATAAGGTGGCAAGAGGAAGCCAAATGACAGCGACATCTTTTGTCAATTCTTTAATGCTCGCGAGCGGAATATAAAGATAAAGCGCTCCTTGTAACCGATGCTCATCTAAAAGCGGTACAATCACCCCCATAATTTTGCGGTGAAATCGCTTTTCATAACCGATTTTCGTGACCGTATCACCGCGCAATAATTTGGATCGATCATCGCCGTTAATTAATGATTCATATTCAACTCCAAACGGCAAACAAGCACTTAATTCGCGAGGATTATTAACTAAAAGTACTTCCGCCGTTGATTTTTCATTATACCATTCGACTTGTTTGCGGAACGCATCGGTAATCGGACCGCCCCTATAATCAGCTGCTAGCAGTTTTCCTTCTTCCATTAACGTCTGCTCTACTTTATCGACATACAATTTTTGATAAAAATAATTTAACAAAAAATAAGAAAATGAAACCGTCAAAAGAACTCCAATGCTAATCATTAACCAAATTTTTTGCCCTAACGTCATCGACTTTGGCTGCATTCACGACACCTCAAATTTATATCCGATTCCCCAAACGGTTTGAATAAAATCACTCGCCTGCTTTAGCTTCATGCGCAATGTTTTAATATGCGTATCGACCGTTCTTGCATTTCCTGTATAATCATATCCCCATACTTTTGCGAGCAGCTCTTCACGGCTAAACACTTGTCCATGATGTTTTGCCAAAAATAAAAGTAAATCAAATTCTTTTAACGTAAGCACAACCGGATCTCCATCCACCGTTACTTTTCTCCCTCTTTCATCAATCACGAGCGGCCCGAACGACAGATCTTCGTTCTTTTGTTTGTTATGGTATGCACGGCGCATAATCGCTTCGATTCGGGCAATAAGCTCACCGGGACTAAACGGTTTCACAATATAATCATCACCGCCAAGCTTCAATCCTTTTACTTTATCCCATTCATCTCCCCTTGCCGTTAAAAATAAAATAGGAACATCGGATTGTTCGCGAATGCGGGCGCATAACGTAAATCCATCCATTTTTGGCATCATTACATCAATTAAAATTACATCCACCTTATTGTTTTTAAGAATTTGTAACGCCTCTTCTCCATTCTCCGCCTCTAAATAAGAAAAGTTAGCATTTTCCAAATACATCCCGACTAAAAATCGCATATCTTCTTCATCATCCACGATTAAGACCGTTTTCTTTTCCACCGTCATTCCCCTTTCGAATGAGTAATTGAAATGGACCTTTCCCTGTTTTCCATCGAGCGATTATCTTCATCGTACGCTGGTCAACGACATAGATTTCATTGCTATCATAGCTAGCGATATATAGCCGTTCATTTGCTCCAATCATGATAAAAGGATTCGCTCCTATCGTTACAGATGCCTTCAAATTTCCGGAATCATCCCATTTCCGTAATATGTTAGAACCATGACTTAATGCAAATATTCCTTCGTTTGTTTCAACAAAACTCACTGGCATCGATGGCGCTTTCATCAGTTTTATTAACGCCCCCGTTTTTATAGAATAAATACGGATGTTTGTTTCCACTGTACTACCGCTTCCGTGTCCCCCGATCCATAATTCCTGCCGACCATCACGAAGCAAGCCGCCAAACGCAAACTTTGGAACAGAAAACGTACGGATAACACGCCGTTTGTCGACATCAACGGCATACGCTTTTGTATTATGGAAATCAATCACGTATATAGTTGTGCCTGCTTTATTTTGTAATAAAGTTAGCGGCTTATTCCCTACTTCGATTTTTGCTTTTTCTTTTCCTTTTAGATCAAATATCCGAAGTGCTTTTTGCCGTTCGTCTGCCAAAAAGACTGTATTTCCTTTATTAGACACAAGCGCGCCAACAATTCCTTTTCCTGTTTTCCATTCGCTTTTTTCCTCCCCTGTCCTCATATCGTATAAATAAACACGATCCATCTCATTACCATATAATAACATCGTTCTGTCGTCTGGAAGCAATACAGCGCCTTTTATCCGTTTCCGCAATTTCCATTCCGCGACTTTCCTTCCTGTTTGAATATCAAAAAATGTCACACTTTCATCATTCACATTTACGCTTATTAACACTTCCATCTGCTTTGGAACGGCAGGTAACGTTTCTTGTTCACATCCATGAATGAATAATATTCCTAACACTGCTAGCAATACACATATCGCTCTCATTGCTGCCCTCCATTTGTCCTTTTGTTGATAAGTTGATTATAAACAAATATGTTGAAAAATTTGTGAAAAATTGTCCACATTTATTCATCAAATAAAGCATCTTGCTTACAAAATTGCAAAAGAACGTGCAGAAACAAACATGAATATCGGTGAGTTTGTTTACAATACAAATCTTGGACGAAGATTAGTCGTGAAGTATGCACTTCAGTCAACATTGTCAATGGAAGAATTGCGCCCTCTCATCGACGAAATCAATCTTTTGTTTGATCAATTTTTGTTTTATGCCGTTACAAAATATGCTGAGTTGAAAGAAGCAGAATTGCGGGAGAAAAATTTATTTATCACCCAATCCCATAAAGACCGCTTAACACTGCTTGGACAAATGTCATCGAGCTTCGTACACGAATTTCGTAATCCACTTACTGCCATTATGGGGTTTATCCAATTATTAAAATTCGAACATCCAGATTTACCATATCTCGGTATTATTGATCATGAACTTCAGCAATTAAAATTCCGCATTTCGCAATTTCTTCATGCATCAAGAAAAGAAATCATAGAAAGCGAAAAAGAAACCTTTTCGCTTTTGCGTCTATTCGAGGAAATTATTGAATTTTTATATGCAAGTATTGTCGATGGAGACGTAGAAGTATCCATGGACATCGACAAATCGATACATATCTTCGCCTATAAAGATCAGCTTCGCCAAGTATTCATCAACATTTTGTTAAATTCCATTGAAGCGGTGAAAGAAAAAGACAAGCCCCGCTGCATTTATATCGACGCTTTCCGTCAGAACGAGTCCGTTTATATTAAAATCACTAACAATGGTCCGGCAATTCCGGAAGAATTGGTCCAAACGATTTTCGAACCGTTTTTTACAACCAAAAAATTAGGAACAGGAATTGGCCTTTACATTTGCAAAAAAAATCATTGAAGATCACGGCGGGCAAATCCTTTTAAAGCAATAATCGCCTTGGCGATATTCGTCATGGTTAACGGTCCGTTCACAATCCCCATAATATCGGTCAAAAACACCTCATTGCCAAATGTTTCTTTATAAAATACCTCTCGTCCTAATTGAAGCAGCTGTTTATCAACAACAATGGCACCGTGTTTAGCAGAAACAGGCGTTTCTTTACCATCTGCAGATAATTTTTCTTCCTTTCCGGTTTCCGCGCTAATCCATTTTCCCCAAATATCCATGCCCGTTTGATTATTCGCTTCATATTTCACTACATCGTCTACCTCAGGAAAGAACACATATTCGACATTGGTGTTGAAAAAAATCCTCCACCGATTAACAATATAAGGAAAATGATAACGATGATAGATGTTTTGCGCATTCCTTCTCACCGTCCATTAAGAATATGTAACACGCATAGTGTGCCCCCCTTTAATGGAAATTACCCATATTATTACAGTAAAAAAGAGGAGTAAACCTTTGCATCTATCTGATTATTTTTAAATTTTAAAAAAAAAGAAAAATAAAAAATTTTATTTGATCTTTTGTATAAAATAACGGTGAAAACCTTGTTAAAAATTTGGAATTATCTATTTATATATAATTTTATTGACATATAAATATTTTGTAAATTAAAATTAACAATGTATTAACAAAGTCATTATATTAGCAAGGAGGAAATATAATGAGTGCATTACCGGAAACACAGACGCTGCAAAGTCAGCGCACAAAAATGAAGCATCCTCCCGGGCTTTATTTATTATTCTTTACAGAGCTTTGGGAACGATTTAGCTATTATGGAATGAGAGCGATCCTTGTTCTTTATTTAACAACAGAACTTGTCAGCGGCGGATTAGGAATAAAACCAAGCGTCGCAATGACGATTTATGGATTCTTTACTGGCGCTGTTTATTTCACCCCGCTCGTTGGCGGTTATTTGTCTGACCGAGTTTTAGGCAGAAGATTGGCGATTACGATTGGCGGTATTACGATGGCGCTCGGTAACATCGTACTGTTTGCCATCAATAACCAAACAGGACTATATATCGGCCTAATTTTATTGATTATCGGTAATGGCTTCTTTAAACCAAATATTTCAACACTTGTCGGGGAACTTTATGCTCCAAACGATAAACGGAAAGACGCAGCATTCACCATTTTCTATATGGGAATTAACTTAGGAGCATTATTTGCGCCACTTGTATGCGGATATTTAGCGGAAAAATATTTCGCAACGAACATCAATGGCGTCATCCATTACGGATTTAAATACGGATTTTTAGCTGCTGCGATCGGTATGATTATTGGACAATTAATTTTCAATATATTTGGAAATCGTTATTTAGGAGATATCGGTAAAAAACCTACCGGCGCACCAGTGAAAACAAATAAGGAAACAAAACAAAAACACCTTTAACAAAACAAGAAAAACAAAACGTTGCCGTTATTTTTATTTTAACATGCTTTGTTATTTTCTTCTGGGCTGGATTTGAACAAGCGGGAAGTTCGTTAACATTGTATACAGACAAATTCATCGATAAATCGATTGGCGGCTGGACGATGCCTACTTCTTGGTTCCAATCACTGAACCCATTCTTTATTATCGTGTTGGCACCAATTGTTTCGCAAATCTGGATCAAGCTTTCGAATTCAAAACGTGGTGACTTGCCAATTCCAGCAAAAATGGGTCTTGGCATGATTTTACTTGGTCTTGGATTTGCCGTACTAATTCCAGCTGTATTACAAACAGGAAGCGACGAACATCATGTTGTTGAAAAAGCGAATTTGTTATTCATTATTTTCACTTACTTCCTTCACACGCTCGGTGAACTTTGCTTATCACCGGTTGGATTGTCCATGGTAAGTAAACTTGCTCCTGTTCGATTAGCATCGCTTCTCATGGGTGTATGGCTAGCGGGAACTGGTGTCGCGCAATTGTTGGCTGGCCAATTAGCTGCGTTTACGCAGTCGTTAGGCTATTTAGAAATTTTCAGCTTAATTAGCGGTGTAACCATCGGACTAGGGCTTATTTTGCTATTATTGACGAAAAAACTTGTGCGAATGATGAACTAAAAAGCTGGATCCCTTTTATGGGACCAGCTTTTTTTCATAATTTTTTTCTGTTGGCTCACCCTATAACTAGTG
This sequence comes from Geobacillus sp. CX412, assembly GCF_027942335.1. Lineage (NCBI taxonomy): Bacteria > Bacillati > Bacillota > Bacilli > Caryophanales > Anoxybacillaceae > Geobacillus > Geobacillus sp. CX412. Next base: position 1,388,040 of record NZ_CP103461.1, on the reverse strand, counting down.
AGGTGACACATCGATGAATAAACAAACTCTTTTCGCTATCACTGCTGGAATTGCTATTCTTTTTATTATGATTGCAGCAATTGTGACGACATATCGTCCGACAGTCCACCATGAAGAAACGAATCAGTTAAGACCGAAACCAGCCCCTTATGTGGCAACGACGCCCCGTTCCCATCCGACTGTCGTTACATTGAATAGTCTAGCAATGGGCAAAAAAATCAAAAACAAGTTAAACAGCCACCCGAAAATAATAAAAATCGATCATAACGGCCGCGACAAAAGCCATTATTTTAATCATGAAATTACGGTTCGGTTTCGAAAGCTTCCTACAGCACAAGAGCTCCAACGAATAGAACGAGCAATCGCCGGAAAATTGATCAATCAGTTTGATCATTTTTTTATCTTTCGTTCTAACAGCAAAACATATCATGAATTACGCTATTACTTTCAATCAATTCCAACGGTTGCCTACAGTGAACCAAATTACATTTATTTGCAAAACGAAATCCCGAATGATTTATTATATTCACGTTATCAATGGAATTTGCCAGCAATCGACACCGAAGCAGGCTGGCGGTTGTCTCGAGGAAAGAAAAGCGTCACCATTGCCATTATTGATAGCGGCGTTGATTTAGATCACCCTGATCTCGTTCATCGCCTGCAAAAAGGATATAACGTTCTCGCGAATAATAACGTTCCGGAAGATGATAATGGTCACGGTACGCATGTAGCCGGCATCATCGCCTCACAGCCAAACAACGGTGAAGGTATTGCCGGAATGACATGGTTTAATGCAATTATGCCGATCAAAGCATTAAATTCAGAAGGATATGGAACTGCCTTTGACGTGGCAAAAGGGATTCGCTGGGCGGTAGATCATGGGGCAAAAGTCATCAACTTAAGTCTTGGGAATTATCAGCCGTCCACTGTATTAGAAGAGGCCATCCGTTATGCATATGATCGCGATGTCGTACTCGTTGCCGCCTCCGGAAACGATAACACCGCACAGCCTAGCTTTCCGGCGGCATATCCTGAGGTCATCAGCGTTGGTGCTGTTAATCCCGATCTTTCTTTCGCACATTATTCTAATTATGGAACGTATTTAGATGTGGTAGCACCAGGAACAAATATTGCCAGCACTTTTTCGCAGCATCGATATGCAGCACTTTCTGGGACATCCATGGCTGCACCGCACGTAACTGCATTAGCTGGCCTCATTCGTTCATTAAATCCACATCTTACGAACGATGATGTAAAACAAATCATTATCAAGACAGCTGCTGACCTAGGGGAAAATGGAAAAGATCCGTATTATGGATATGGTTTAATCAATGTATATCGCGCACTAGAGCAGGCAAGCAGTTGGCGTTAACGATACGGGTGGAGATTACATAACATAGTGTCTCCATCCGCCTGTCTGTGTTAACATAGTTGTCGCGATGCCTACTATCGTTACTACAACAAGCGAATAAAGAAACGAAGTGGAATCAATGATGAAACTCCCAATCGTAATAATAAACGTATCCATCATAAAAATAATAATTCCGACATTCCAATTCGTCATTCTCGCAATAAATTGTGCTAATAAATCCGTCCCTCCCGTGCTCGTCTCCTCCCGCAACATGATGCCGATTCCGATGCCGACTAAAACTCCGCCAATAATGGAACTGATCATTGGATCAAGCATAATGATGCCGCGCAGCACGGAAAATATATCAATCATCAATGAGGAAAACAGTAAACCATGAAGGCTATTATAAAAAAACGGGCGATAGTAAAACCAAGCCATAATATAAAGGGGAATACTTAATAAAACCATCGTTAATCCTACTTTTACATGCCAAATATATTTGATGATTAAACTAATTCCAATAATCCCCCCATCTAACAAATGATGGGGAACTAAAAAAACATTAATCCCGATTGCAAGAAACATACTTCCAATAATAGTAATAGTCATTTTTTTTAACATCAGAGCGCCACCCCATTGTTCTTTACAGCTTACTTCAATTAAAATTGGTGCGCTATCGAAAAAACATCGATATAGTTATTATATGGTAACAATTTCAAAGACTTGTCTCTTATTTCTAATTTTCTATTGCTATAATTACAACAATAGATTAGAATAAAGGTATATTAATATAATTGAATATGCCGCTCATTCAACCATTGAAGTAGAGGTCGCAGCTTTTATGAGTACGGTAAACGAGACGCAGAGCACGTCAACGACTTTACCGGAAAGGAAAAGCTGCCGAAGTCTGGGCATTTCTCTGGGTGCTCAGGCTGGGGTTGTCACCGAATAGGGGCAACACTGTCATACCCGCATGAATTTGCGGGTATGGAGCGCTATCTTCATGGGAGAGTTGATGTATGCAGTTATCTCAACACTGCCGTCGAATCTCCTTCGACGGCTTTTTTTATTATATGGATGTCACAGAACATCCTATTAATAAAAATTAATAATTTTCAGATTTTTAGCATAATATTTGTAAATAATAAGGGAGTGGTTCATTAATGAAAACAGCAACAAAAACAATGGTTGCTCCTTCTTCAGCTTCCCTTTCTGAGAGCGGATTGCGGCGAAAACTAAAAACACGCCATTTAACGATGATTTCCCTCGGAGGAACAATCGGTACAGGTTTATTTTTGGCAAGCGGCGGAGCAGTGCATACGGCAGGACCCGGTGGAGCACTTGCGGCATATATAGCCATTGGCATTATGGTGTACTTTTTAATGACAAGCCTTGCGGAAATGGCGGCATACATGCCTGTTTCTGGATCTTTTAGCACATATGCAACGAAATTCGTTGATCCTGCATTAGGGTTTGCATTAGGATGGAATTATTGGTACAACTGGGCGATTACGATCGCCGCGGAACTATCTGCGGTCACGATGATTATGAAATTTTGGTTTCCACATAGCCCATCGCTTTTATGGAGCGCGCTTTGCTTAAGCATTATGTTTCTTTTAAATTACTTATCGGTAAAAGGATTCGGAGAAGCGGAATATTGGTTTTCCCTCATTAAAGTGGCAACTGTCATCGTGTTTTTAATTGTCAGCTTCCTGATGATTTTCGGAATCATGGGCGGTGAAGCGATTGGCTTTAAAAACTTTACCATTGGAGATGCCCCGTTTCACGGCGGCTTTATGGCCATGTTAGGAATCTTTATGGCGGCGGGATTTTCCTTTCAGGGAACGGAATTGTTAGGGGTCGCTGCTGGAGAAACAGAAGATCCGGAACACAGCATTCCCCGCGCCATTCGCCGGGTGTTTTGGCGCATCTTGTTATTCTATGTATTAGCTATTTTGGCAATCGGCTTGTTAATCCCTTATACAGACGAAAGACTTGCCAACGGCGATGTTACAGTTAGCCCGTTTACACTCGTATTCGATAAAGCTGGAATTGCCTTTGCCGCTTCGGTAATGAACGCCGTCATTTTAACTGCTGTATTATCGGCAGGCAACTCCGGCATGTACGCGTCTACCCGCATGCTTTGGGATTTAGCCCGTGAAGGGAAAGCGCCAAAATTTTTAGCGAAACTGGATAAACGCGGAGTTCCAGTCAATGCGCTTATTGTCACTTCATCAATAGGAACGCTTGCTTTTTTAGCTTCTTTCTTTGGCGATGGTGTCGTTTATACATGGCTATTGAACGCTTCCGGAATGTCAGGGTTTATTGCATGGCTCGGGATCGCGATCAGCCATTATCGATTCCGTAAAGCGTATATTGCTCAAGGGAAAAGCCTCGATGATTTACCGTATAAAGCGAAATGGTTCCCGTTCGGTCCTATTTTTGCATTTATTGTTTGCACCATTGTTATTTTAGGACAAAACTATCCGGCTTTTATTGGCGGAACGATCGACTGGTATGGGGTTCTTGTTTCGTACATCGGCCTGCCGCTCTTTATTATCGTCTGGCTCGGGTATAAGTTTGTGAAAAAAACAAAAATCGTTCCGTTGCATGAATGCGATTTGGAACAAAAATAAGGACTTGGTATGTATTACCAAGTCCTTATTTTTGTACTTTTTGCTCTTCATCATCGATAATTCCTTTTGTCGCATTTTTAAATTCACGCAACGTTTTTCCAGCCGCTTGTCCTAATTCCGGCAATTTTTTTGGGCCAAAAATTAATAGCGCGAAAAAAACGATAAGGGCAATTTCTCCAAACCCGATGTTCATACGATTCACTCCATATGCTTATTCAATTCTTTTATTATTATACCATACCTAAACCGCAAGCGCCATTCGAATACGATTATTGTTCTTGCAGAAGACGAACGGGTACTTCCATTTCTTCCTCTGGGCGATTTTTTTTATAAATACGCGCCATTTCCCGTTCTTCATCCACGTGTTGAATCATTACCTGCTGCCCTTCGTATGTGACTGGCACGATTTTTCCCGATTTTGCGATTTGCTTTGCACGTATGACTTCCATTACCAATTTTCCTTCCCTTCTTCATCCGCTTTGGCGCTATCTTCCGCTAATGAATGTAGACTTTTCCAAAACAATTCGTCATTACATACAAGGTGCACAATTTGTTCAAGTTCTCCTTCGTCCCCTTTCGCGTTGATTATTTCTAATAACTGGGTCATATCGGTCGTTTCGCGTTCTACCATCAAATTATCACACCTTTCCAAAAATTGATATACTATTGACCCCTCAAAAGAGAAGAAGTATTATTCGAATTGGTATAGATAAGAAGGGAGGAAGATACAATGAGCGAACGCGATTATTACTTTGACAATGCAAAATGCGCACTGATGCTTCTCGTCGTGTTCGGTCATTTTCTCCGCCCGTATATCGATAATGTGCTCTGGGTGCATAGCTTATATATTTGGATTTTCTTTTTCCACATGCCGGCGTTTATCTTTATCTCAGGTTATTTTGCTAAAAAATTTCATGAACAAGGATATTTAAAAAAGATAACAAAAAAATTATTGCTTCCCTACCTTATTTTTCAACTGTTGTATTCGGTTTACTATTACTTTTTATATCAAAAAGATTCCATTGAATTCGATTTGCTCACTCCCCAATGGAGTCTATGGTTTTTAATTAGCTTATTTAGTTGGAATTTGTTATTATGGATCTTTGCCAAAATCCCAAAACACGTTTCACTATTGCTTGCCCTTCTTTTGGGAGTAGGAGCAGGCATGATCGAAGCAGAGAAATGGCTAAGTATATCGCGTACGTTTACGTTTTTCCCATTCTTTTTATTAGGATTTTTCCTTCAAAAAAAGAATATTGAACGATTATTTACATGGCGCGTACGTTTATTTTCACTATTTGCACTAGTCGGGATGTTTATCATGATTCATTTCGGTTTTCCTGATTTGCCGCAAGAATGGCTATACGGTTCCAAATCATACGATACGCTCGGCGTACCAGAGGAAAAAGGAGTTTTCGTGCGCCTGGTTATTTATGGCGCAAGCACTCTGATGATGGTCAGTTTTCTCTCGCTTATTCCAAACCGTCGTTTTTCTTTCTCGGTGTTAGGCGCAAGAACATTTTATATTTATATTTTGCACGGGTTTATTTTAAAATACTTGCATGAAACAAAACTTCCAGATTTTATTATGAGCATTCACGGTTACCCGCTATTACTAGGATTGTCCGTCATCGTTGTGCTTGTTCTTGGAAGCAAACCGATTGTACGCATTATGCGCCCACTTTTGGAATGGCAATTTCCGAAAAAGAAACAGGCTGTTTCTTAAATGGCAAAAAAGAAGGTGCCCCCAACACATTGATATGATCCCCTTATAGTAGACAGAAAAAATAAAGCCAATTAATCTGTCTACTATGGAGGGGATTTTCTATGGGGAAAATACGAAAAACATATGATGCAAAGTTTAAAAAGAAGGCTGTGGATTTATATTGGAAAGAGGGCATGGGATACAAAACGGTGTCTAAAGAATTAGGGATTGATGAATCCATGGTACGTCGACGGGTGAAACGCTATGAACAGGAAGGAATGAAAGGGCTAGAGGAAAAACGAGGAAAGGCAAAAGGACCAGGCAAAGGAAGACCAAGAACTCGCCCAGAAGATCCTGAAACGAAAATCAAGCGCCTTGAGGCGGAAGTAAAGATGCTAAAAAAGCTCTTAAAGAGGTGAAAGGGGGAATGGAAGCAGTACCAGCTCATAAGAAGTTCGCGATCATTCAAGAAATGGCCGGGTGTTATGGTTCGATTCAACCATTATGTGAGATAGCAGGCGTGTCTCGAAGCGGATATTATAAGTGGGTAAAACGACAGGAACGCCCTTCTCAGAAGCAATTGGAAGACGAGCAGCTAAAGGAAAAAATCAAAGAGTGTCATGAAGAAGTGAAAGGAATCTATGGGTATCGGAGAGTCAAAGTTTGGCTGAAACGGAAATACAAACTGGATATCAACCATAAACGAGTACAAAGGCTGATGAGGGAGATGGGAATCCGGGCGGTGATTCGGAAGAAACGACCTTATTTCGGAAAGAAAGAGCCTTATGTGATTTCGGATAACTATCTAAACCGAGATTTCCACACGTCCAAGCCAAATGAGAAGTGGGTTACAGATATTACCTATTTAATTTTTAATGGGCAAAAGCTCTATTTTTGCCGAGAAGCCCCCCACCTCTAAGCGAAGCGTAGGTGGGGGATGAAATCGGCATTTTTTGTTTTTTGATCATCGTGATAGTTGAAAAATGTTCTTCTTTTGTCATAAAATATAAATAAATATACCGAACTTATGTTCTGTTATAGGTGAAGAAAAGATGAAAAAAGCGTATTTTTCAAGAAGATTGTATAAATCAAAAATGGATATTCTTCATGTGACGGAAACATCTTATGCATTAGAGTTATTCCATCGCGCAAAGCGTTTCGCTTTTCAGACACTGGTCCGGGAAAAGCGATGGGGACGAAAATTACATCAAGAAAGTCTGCATATCGTTGTGAAGAAAAAATACGGAATGAATGACTATTTTGTCAACAGTGCAGTCCGAGAAGCAAATGCTCTTTTCTCCTCTCGAATGGAATTAAATAAAATGTACATTCAACAGACAGAAGAAAAAATAAAAGATGTGAAGAAAAAACTGAAAACAGAACGAACCAAACTGACAACATTACGCAAAATCAAAGAAAATTGCATCAAAGGAAACTTACGGTTTCCAAAAAATACAAACTTTGTTTTGCAGAAGAGCGGAATCATCTCTCTTGAAGTAAAGAACAGATCTTTGATTTGGATGAATTCCTATTTGTTTGAACATCGTTATTTAGATGTGAAAATGAAACGGACGAAAGCAAAAATCGGCTGTTTAAAACATCGTTTAGATCGATTAGAACAAAAGAAAATGAAATTAAAAGAACACATCCCAAGTGCCGTGTTCGGAGGAAAGAAGTTGTTTAAACAGCAATTTACGAAAGAAGAGTTTATCAAGGATCACGAAGCTTGGAGAAAGCTCTTGTTTTGGAAAAATTGGATACTACTTTATCCAAAGTGGGAAATAAATACGGCAACAAAAAAGCAAATCGGATGAAGAGTATGTTCGCCTATCGAAAAATGATACAAGCAATCAAAAGCCGCGCCGACAAAATGGGAGTTGCTGTTATAGAAGTAAATCCAGCCTACACTTCGATCTCTGGAAAGCTAAAGTATATGCGTAAATTCGGTATCTCCATCCACCAAGCCGCTGCATTTACGATCGGCCGTCGAGGATTGGGATATAAAGAAAAAGCGCCAAAGGTGCTTAAAAAGTATGTCCCGAAAGAGGTTTCTCATCATTGGAAGCATTGGTCTATTTTAGATAAGAAGTTTTCTGTTCGTACACATACATTGTATCATCTTTTCAATGTGAATCAGCCGCATCAAGGGATAGATGTATTTCATCCATCGTTGTTAGAAGAAGAAAAACATCAATTAATAAAAGCTTTAGCTTCATAACCATTCACTCTTGATCGTGAAGTTTTAGAATAAAAGAACGCATTGTACCAGTATCTTACTCTCGTCACCGGAGCAGATGGCGATTCTAGGAGCTGGGTGCATTGCAATGCGTTCTTCGGATGCCATACGAATGGAAGATGGTGTACCTTCTATATGTACTTTCACAGGCATATAGCTGGTCGTCCCAAAAGGATACTTCGGACATCTTGTATGGCTACTCCTCTCGTTGAACGGAGGGGGTTCTTGGGACCTTTGAGCAACTACGGCCAAAGGAAACAAGAATCCCCCACTTCCACCGGCTTTAGCCGGTAAGTGGGGGTAGTTCAATCGTTGTTGAACACCGTTTGAACGAGTTGTTTTGCTGCCAGAAACGGAGATGCAGCCGAAGCAATCGCGCTAATGACGGAAACACCGTCCGCTCCGGCGTTCATCACTTCACCAGCATTTTCCGCGGTAATGCCTCCAATGGCCACAAGCGGAATATCGACTCCTTGACCACGAAGAAAGCGAATAATCTCAGGGCCTTGCGCTTTCTTCGCATCCTCTTTCGATTTCGTTGGATAAATTGGTCCAACTCCGATATAATCGGCACCAGCAGCGATCGCCGCTTGCGCTTCTTTCAAATTATGTGCCGACACTCCAAGAATTTTATCGCCGATTTTTTCGCGGACGATGCGCGCATCTTCATCATCCTGCCCGATATGCACACCATCGGCATCAAGAGCTAACGCTAGTTCGACATCGTCATTGACGATAAACGGTATGCCGCGCTTTTTGCAAATATTTTGCAGCTGTCTGGCGAACTCGTATTTTTGTTCACCGACAAGCGCACCGCTCCCTTTTTCGCGAAATTGAAACAGCGTAATTCCGCCATCAATCGCTTCTGTTAATACTTCTAATGGCTGTTTTTTACAATTTGTACTTCCCATAATAAAATATACTTTCAATCGTTCTCTCATTACTTCGCTTGCAATTCGGGCCACTTTCCACTCACCTACCGCGCTTGTTTCTCCCGGTACGCCCAATGATTTGTCGGGCCGTGACCGTGGCCGATGCCTAATTCATGACTAATGGCGGCTTGAATAAACGATTTCGCTGTCTGCACTGCTTCTTGCACTGTTTTTCCTTTTGCGAGCTCTGCCGTTATCGCCGCGGCAAACGTGCATCCTGTTCCATGCGTATGTTTTGTATCGATTCGCTTGCTTGTGAAATAGAAAAATTCACTTCCGTCATATAATACATCGACCGTTTCTTCTCCATCATCGTCGTGGCCGCCTTTGATCACGACGTATTTCACTCCTAGTTCATGCAGACGTTTCGCCGCCTCCTTACGGTCCTCAATCGTTCGAATCGTAAGGCCGGTTAATGCTTCTGCTTCTGGAATGTTCGGGGTAACCACCATCGAAAGCGGAAGCAAATGCGTTTTTAATGCGCTGACCGCCTCTTCTTGCAATAGCGGAGCACCGCCTTTGGCAATCATGACCGGATCGACGACGAGGCGTTCCCACCCGAATTGTTTCACTTTCGAAGCAACCACTTCAATAATTTCCGCACTAAACAGCATCCCGGTTTTTACAGCATCCGCTCCTAAATCGGTTCCGACGGATTCAATTTGTTGCGCGACCGCTTCCGGCGACAATGGGTATACTCCTTGCACGCCGAGTGTATTTTGCGCCGTTACCGCTGTTAATGCGGACATCCCAAATACACGCAATTCTTGAAATGTCTTTAAATCCGCTTGAATCCCAGCACCGCCGCCGCTGTCCGAACCGGCAATCGTTAACGCTTTATATACCATGATTTTCTCTCCCTTCATTCTCCTCGTTCAATGCGACCGTATCGGCTAATCTCATCCGCTCCTACGCGGAAAAGCGCGTCCAAAAAGGCGATTTGAAAGCTGCCCGGTCCTTCGTCTCCTGCATTTTTCGCAGCGATTTCCGCGGCAACTCCATAGATGACAAGCGCCGCCGCCGCCGCTTTTAACACATCCCGCTCTACAGCCGCAAATGCGCCAATAACAGATGTCAATAAGCAGCCAGTTCCGGTCACTTTCGTTAACAACGGATGCCCGTTACGAATGATATACGTCGTATTTCCATCTGTTACAACATCCTCTTTTCCTGTAATGGCGACTACTGTTTTCAGCTGCTTGGCCGCTTTTTTCGCAAGCGATACGACATCCCCGCTGCCTTCTCCCGCATCGACGCCTTTAATGGTCCACGATTCGCCGATAGTATTCGCGATTTCCGCCGCATTGCCGCGAATGACAGACAGTTGGACCGCGCTCGCAATGTTTCGCGCCGTCTCCGTGCGATACGGCGTCGCCCCGGCGCCAACCGGATCGAAAATAACAGGAACGCCAGCTTCGTTTGCCGCTTTTCCGGCAATGATCATCGCTTCCACTTCTGTTGGATTTAATGTTCCGATATTTAAGACGAGCGCCCCCGCAATTTTTGCCATATCCGCAACTTCCTCTTTCGCATACGCCATGACCGGTGAAGCACCTAACGCAAGCAGGCCGTTTGCCGTAAAATTCGTTACGACCACATTCGTAATGTTATGTACAAGCGGATTGGCTTGTCTAACCATTTGCAATGCGTTTATCGCTTCCTGGTTGTTCATTTCCCATCCTCTCCTTTTTTGCGAATAAAAAAACACTTTGCGCGCAAGCAAAGTGTATACGAATCCCACAGTCACTTTCCCTGCGCTGGCATTACCCCAACAGGTTCGAACGGTCAACGGCGGAATTAGCCGTACTCTCAGCCTGCTTCCGCAAGCTCCCGCAAAACAATATATAGTTTTTCACAAAAGAGTCTACTCCTTCTTTTCACATATTGCAAGTAAAAATATCACATTATGAACGGTGTTTTGAAATTTCCGGCATCGTTGATCCTTCACTTAGTGAAGAAGATTGGTGCCACGGCTGCGGCATCGGCAAATTAAATAAATCAAGATCGACAATGTATCGGGGGCGCCGTTTTGTTTCTTTATAAATTTTCCCAATATATTCTCCGATCAACCCAAACGCAATAAGCTGCAAGCCGCCGAGAAACCAAATGGATGTAATGAGCGATGTCCAGCCTGTTTGCGTATGGCCGGTAAATTTTAAAAGAAGAAAATATACTCCAAACAATAAGCTGACGAAAAAGGAAACAAATCCAATGAGCGAAATAATGCGAATCGGCGTAATGCTAAACGAAGTGATCCCATCAAGGGCAAACGCGATCATTTTTTTGAGCGGATATTTCGTTTTTCCTGCAAACCGCTCTTTCCGATCATAATAGATGGTTGTGGAGCGAAACCCTAGCAGCGGCACAATTCCGCGCAAAAATAAATTCACTTCCTCGAACCGTTCGAGTTCCTCTACCGCCCGCCGGCTCATTAACCGATAATCGGCATGGTTATAAACGAGATCGACTCCCATTGCTCTCATCAGTTTATAAAACCATTGAGCAGTATGGCGTTTAAAAAACGTATCCGTATCGCGCTTATTGCGCACCCCATACACAATTTCATATCCTTCATGAAACTTTTGGACAAAATCGCGAATGACGGAAATATCATCTTGCAAATCTGCATCGATCGAAACGATGCAATCAGAACGCGTTTTCGCAGCAAACAGCCCCGCTAACAGCGCGTTTTGATGCCCCGCATTGCGCGCAAGTTTCACCCCTTTTACTTCCGGATAACGCAAGCTTGCTTTATAAATAATGTCCCATGTCGCATCACCGCTTCCGTCATCGACAAATAATAACGTGCTTTCAGGAGAAACAAGGCGCTCGGCAATCAGCTCCTCCCGCAGATTGCGGAGCTGGCGAATCGTTTCCGGCAATACTTCCTCTTCGTTATAACACGGCACAACAATCGTAAGCATTGGTTCGTTCATGTTAACCCCTCCTTACGGTATCACCTTGTACAAATAAATCGTCCATGCCGATTCTTTGGAATGAAACACTTTTTCAAGCGTCAGCTGATTTTGTTTTGCGTTTTCAATCGGCAATGCCGAGAAAATATAACGGCCGCCCATTTCGCGAAATACATTCGTATTTAGCTGTAAATGTTTAATCGTTCGTTTTGAATTCTTGTTAAACATATAATGTTTTCCTAACTCGTCGACAAAAATATAGCAACGTCCGCCCCATTCGTCGAAGTATTCGCGCAGCTTTTTGTTTTTCGCCAGCTCTTTTGCGATAATTTGGCGAAACTTATGTTTATATGACAGGGGATAAAAATTGTTATACGTATCTAATGTGTAAAATCCGTTATATTGCGCGATTGCCGGGTGAATGCCGATGCTGGCGACACGATATTTGTGAACCGGCAGTCCGATGTGCTCTTTTATTTCTTGGAATTGCTTTTCCGCATAAAACTCGCGAAACGACGGCTTATTGCGATGCGCAATTTCCTCGTTAAAAGCGGTGAGAACGACTAACTGAGCGGCAATCGCTGCAAAACATGCCTTTTTCCACGAATGGCCTTGCTGCCATAAAATTTTAAGGGAAATGGCAAACAGCACGTAAATGACCATCGGCCGCAAAAAGTGATAGCGGGCAAAATTAAATTTATCCAGAAGATCAAAACGTTCTGTTAACGGGACCCAGCCTTTATAAAACCAAAACGCGTACCACGTCGACAGCGCAAAATTCAATACGTGTAAAAATACAAATAGCTTTTCCCGCTTCCATAACTTTTTCTTCCAAACGATATACAACGCCACCAACGTCACCGGCAAAATAATCAGTCCGTGTACCGTCATCACATGCGTATGGCCGAGAATATAGTTTTTAAAAATTAGACGTATGACACGCCAAAGCGGCAAGCGGGCATGAAAATACTCATCACGGCTTGTCGGTTCATCAGAAAATAACAGCGAATGAACAAGGCGTTAATCCATCGCCAAATAAATGGCCGTCATGTACACAATGGCAAAGAAAAAGCGCCAATTCCATCCTTTCCCGCGAATGACGTCGACAAGCCACCATATTCCCATCGCACTAAGGAAAAAGAAGAAACCGAGCACGAGACTCGAATAAAACGGCAATAGCGTAAGCACAAGATAGTTTACCCATGAACGCTCGCCAGCGCGGATGTTCAGAAGCGCCCACAGCGCAAGCGGCATTCCAAGCGTGCTAAGCATCCCTGATGGCCAAAACGGTGTCAGCGCAAAAGCAAGCGACGCTCCAATGCGAATCCATACCCATTTTTCATCTGGAACAACATATTTCCTTAACAGCAAGTACATCCCGATAAACGCAAACACGCGAGTAATCGCCTGACTAAGTCCATATGCGTAAATGGATGGAAATAGCGCGTGAAGCCAAACGATTCCGCTAAATTCCGTACCGAACGCATTTCGAGGCAACCCGTTAATAATTTGCGGGATGACCGCATGAACCGAACCAAATAACTCTCCGCTTTTTGTGACGACTTTATACCATGCAATATTGGAATCTAAATTATCATGCACACGCATATGCGCATCTTCGCCAAGCAGAAAATACGGCGATACAAACAAGGCGATTGCAAGGAATGAGAAAAACAGGAGTTGCTTTTCTATTGTCGGCACCTCATCCCCCTCCATTTTTAAAATGTCTTCCTTTATTTTCTAACGGAAAAGGAAAAATATGCATCTTTTCTATCATAGAAAAAAGACCGCTCCAAAAAGCAGCTTTTGCTTTTTGGAAGCGGCCTTATGTTGCTGATTATGCAAACACTTTCATGTTTTTGCCCCTTTTTCTAATTTTTGATACTCTTCTTCTTGCAATTTCCGCCACAATAATTTTCCGCTTGATGTCATCGGCAGCGACGAACGGAATTCGACGATGCGCGGATATTTATAGGCGGCCATTTGCGTTTTCGCCCATTCGATAATTTCTTCTTCTGTGATTTTGCCGACGTACTCATCTTGAAGCACAATAAATGCTTTCACCGTTTCTCCTCGGCGCGGATCAGGAACACCAATGACGCACGCTTGTTGCACGGCCGGATGCTTATAGAGCAACGATTCAACTTCGGTCGGCCATACCTTATACCCAGACGCATTGATCATCCGCTTGACGCGGTCGACAATGAAGAAATATCCGTCTTCGTCCATCCGCCCAATGTCGCCGGTGCGGAAAAACCGTTTTCCATCGATTTCAATAAACGCTTCTTCCGTTTCTTTTTCACGGCGATAATATCCCTTAAACACTTGTGGGCCGTGCACGACGATTTCCCCGATTTCCCCGACGCCAAGCTCTTTTCTGGTCTCCAGGTCAATGATGCGGGCGTCGACGTCAAACGATGGAATGCCCAAGCATTGCAATTTCGGACGATCCGGCGGGTTGAAATGGGTATGCGAAATCGTTTCGGAAAGCCCATATCCTTCCATATATTGCACTCCTGTCAGCTTAAACAATTTTTCTCCGACCGCTTCTGGAAGCGGCGCGCCCCCGCCAGCGATGCTAGCAAGAGAAGAAATATCATATTTTGACAATGACGGATTGGCCAAAAAGTCAATAAGCATCGTGCTAATATTGACCCAATGTGTACAGCGATGCATTTCAATCAAACGCGCGGCACTATCGCGATTCCAACGGGTCAACAGCACCATCGCCGCGCCCGCAAAAATTGGAAGATGCATGCTGTGGACCATTCCGGTAACGTGAAAGAGCGGCAAGGTGACGAGGCAAACCGTATCACTTGTCACGTTTGCCCAATGATAGGCGCTGACAATGTTGGCGTTTACCGTCCGGTGCGAATGAACGCACCCTTTTGGCACCCCCGTTGTTCCCGATGTATACGGCAGCACAGCAATATCATCGACATGGCCTTGATATGGGTTCGGCGCAAGATTTGCTTCTAAACAATTGACCCAATAGCATACATGTCCGCGGTCATACGATTGCCGCGGCAGTGCGACTTCATCTGGCAGCGCGATTGGCGTAGATTCGGAAATATAGTCCGAATAAGCGGCGACGATGAATGTTCAGACGGGTGTAGATAATAGCGGTTCACTTTAGCAAACAGTTCCTGCCCGATAATGCCACTTTCGTTTCGCAGTCTTGAATATAGAACGAAAGCTCTTCGGTTGTATTCATCGGATTAATCGGAACAACAATCGCTTCGGCACGTAAAATCGCATAGTAGGAAATGATAAATTGCGGGGAATTTTGCATGTATAAAAGCACTCTGTCGCCTGGCTGGACGGAAAGTTTTTGTTGCAGGTAGCCGGCAAGCGCGTTGACTTGCTCCCATAATTGTTTGTAAGAGTAAGAGGCGCCGTAGTAGTGGATAGCGGTTTTTTGAGGGTAGCGCTTGCTGTCGTTTCTAAATGATCGACGATCGTCGTTTCCGGAACAGTCAGCGTTTTGCTCAACCGTTTTGGCCAATACGGAAAATGGCGATTATTCATTCGCCTCTCCCCCCTCAACAACAAATTTAGAAAGCGTTTACAAAAAATACGCTTCTGTTATTCTTCCTATTACTCCTTGTTATACATTATCTATTGACCAACCAGTTAGTATGTATATGTTTTCTTTTATCATACTACGCTCTACTGATAATTTCAATAATTTTCGAATGAATATTATTTGAAATAAATTCCCCGCCGCCCGCTCCCCGTAAAAGCTATTCTAACCAAGGCGCCAAAATAAAAGGACATCGCAATGCCGGCATTATAGGAAGCGGCGCAGGACAGGGACGCATTCCGACATCGAAGCGACAATGATATCGGCATCGCCGTGCTTAGCCAGTCTATACACATCGATAAAAATGGTGCGGCAGCCAAGCTGGCGTGCCGGGAGGATATCATTTTCCAAATTGTCGCCGATGCTAAATAAGCGGTCAAGATCGATTTTCACCTGCCCGGGGTAGATCGTTTTTACTTCGGCAGCGCCAGCTTATCGCCATTCTAGCGGTACGCTTCGCTAACGATGCCGTTTTGCAAAAACAAAATAAGATCTTTCTCCGCGTCATACACGCTGCCGATGCGAAGCGGATGGCGGCCGGAAAGAACCGCGCGGTAATCTTCCCAAAAACGATGTTGATCTTCTTTGCGCAGCCGCTTGGCGACCTGCGCGGCGTAATATTCAAAATGATGGGTTTCTTCATACAATGTACCGTCTAAATCAAAGACAATCGCTTTTACGTTTCTGTTGTTCATGCTGCTTCCCCTTTCTTGATCGCTGCGGCCGCTTCATATGTTTGTTTTCCAGCCGCAAGCGTGCGGCAACCTGATCGCGGCACGCCGATCAGGTGCCGTCTGAATGGCGAAAAACGGGATTTTGCTCATTGGATCTTCTTCTTTGCTGGATGATATCTTTCTTTATTTTCTAATCTGGAAAGGTAAATTATTTATTCATCAGTGAATTTTTGGCCATTGATTCGTTTTATGGAGGAATCCACACTTTGGAACAATCTATAAATCCGTAGCTGCCTTATTTAAGCCCGATATCTATCTCTCCTATGATCATTAATGCCTGAATGGATAAAAGGAGTTGATAATGAATCATAGGATTTCGCAGTTCTTGTTGAAGGATGCTTTCAATTTTGCTCACCCTGTACCGCAATCCGCTGATGGACAACGCCAAGTCTGTTGCTGTCTGTTCTAAGTTGCCGCCGTTGATTAAAAAGATATACAACGTACGAATAAGCTCTACGTTTTTTGGATCATCCAAGTTTAAGTTTCCAAGGCAAGCTTTGGCCATTTTTTTCACTTCTTGTTCATTATTTTCATTAATAAGAGCACCAACGACTCCTAAAGATTCGAATGAAATGATTTGTTGGTGTTTTGATGCGACTCTGACGGATATAAGCGCTTCTTTATAAGCGTCCCCAGCATGCGATACATTGTTTGCTTTGGAACTGATCCCTCCGTAAAATGTAACAGAAGAAAATTGAGACGATAGCAAATCAACAAGTTTTGCCAGCCATGTTTGTATTCCTTCTTTTTCGACTTGATCTTCTGTAATTAACAGAATAAGATGTTTTGCACGCTTGCCAATCAGCATGTTTTGTTTTTGATCATTCCCATAGGCGGTGAGAAAACTTAAAATTTCTTTTTGCATTTCTAACTCTTTCGATAAATCATCTTCTTGAAACCGGCAATCCAGCACACAGATATAAAAAGGCTTGGATAAATCCACACCTATTAAACTAGCCTTCATGATTAAGTCGTGATAGTTGCTTTGTTGTCTCGTATTAATGATTTCCTCCAAAAAGAACCCTTTGATCCGTTCATATGATTCAAGTTTCGTTTTTTCGTTGAGCAAACATACCGAACTGACAGAGGCCAACCGCTCCAAAATCATGGGAGAAATCGAGGCGTTGAATTGGTTCAAGTCGTGATAAACAAACGAACAATATCCTACTATTTTATTTTGCAAAAAAATTGGTGTCATTAAGCGATAATGATAGCGCAGATGAAGAAGATGGGTCGATGTTACAATGGCTTGGGGCTTGCAAAAAGGATTTTTTTCTAAATAGTCAATGAGTTCGTTTTTATATTGTTCTAATTCATTGGAAGTGATTCCAGCATAGGCCATCGGATGAAGGTGCAAGTTCTCGATCAAAACTGGAATATTCATCGATTGAAACATTTGACAAACAACGGAGTCTAAATTGTTTCCTTTAATGACTTCCTCGGTGAGCTTCTTATGAATAGCTGTTACAAATTTCAAATTATTTCGTTCTTCCAACAGTTTTTCATATGTTGCAGCCAGTTCTTCTACGATTGGGGACTCATCAAGATACCGCAGCTCTTGTTCCGCTTCTTTTCCCCATTGGTCCACCGTTTTGCCGATCCAATGGCATGCTTCTTTTCCCATCCCCTCACATGTCATTTCTTTGAAAATAGTTTTTTCTCCGGCAATTTCCGAAACAAAACCGCTTGCATATCCGGAAAGAGTAAAGCAAACCGGGATGGATGATGTTCCAAAATGGCGTACGTGTTCTTCTGCTTCATAGGAATGAGACCAATATCCTTCCATTGTAACTTGGCGTTTTCCATTTTCGCTTTTGACTTCCAAAAAAGTACATCTCGCTTTCACATGGCCTTTCATCGTGTGCAGCTTTGGTCCATATTGGATGTACTCCTCCATCGAACAGTTTGCATGATTTAACAGTTCTTTCGCGTCTTGTCTTCCTAGATTCCATCCATACCGAAACAAAAAGCCTTTCATTCGCTCAAAACCCATATCGCGAATTAAATCCCTGCGCAATAATCCGAGCGCATCTGCTGCCACTATAATCGAGCGGGACTCCCCCATATAAATGTAACCGTTATCAAATTTCAATTCAAATTGATCCAGTACCGATTTTGGTTTGTTCATACATGATCACCTTAATATTCAATGAGTTCCCCAATTAAGTGACTGAGCGGATACGTTTTACAGGCTAAGACATATCCTTGCCGCCGTTCCTCATCGGAAAGAGCTCCTTTGGAACACAATCCAATTTTGTATTCTCCTTCTTTAATTTTGACTTTGCACATCCCGCATCCTCCATTTGCACACCCATAAGGAATTTTTACTTGCTGAGATTTCGCCGCTTTTAATAAATCCATATTCTCTCCACAAGAAAATACTTTTCCACCTATATTAATTTGATATATCATTGGCTGTTCCTCCTTTGAATTTAAGCATGCGCTCGGCAGCACATTATGCGCCATGCTTTGAAGATTTTTCAGACTTCGAAGGAGAACTTGTTTTTATTGGCAGGCGAAATGAAACACTCTAAAAAGTGAAAAGATATAGTGAAAAAGAAGCCGCCGGATTGTATCGTTGATGAACATAACGTCATCCGGCGGCATATGAATTATTTCAAAGCAATACAAATATTTTTTGCTTCTGTGAAAAATTCTAAGCTATGTCTTCCTCCTTCACGACCAATGCCGCTTTTCTTGAAACCGCCGAATGGAGCTCTCAAGTCACGCACGAACCAGCAATTGACCCAAATGGTACCGGCACGAACTTGATGGGAAATACGGTGGGCGCGCTGCAAATTCTCAGTCCAAATCACTCCGTTTAATCCATATTGCGTGTTATTGGCGATTTGCACAGCTTCTTCTTCTGTATCAAAAGGAATTAGCGTAACGACAGGCCCGAATATTTCTTCTTGGCAAATACGAGCTTCTGGATTTTCATGTACATAAACCGTTGGCTCCAAATAGTACCCATTTTTCAAATAGTCCGGCAGGTTAGAAGGACGCTTTCCTCCTGTAATCAAGGTAGCATTTTCTTGTTTAGCAATTTCTAAATAGCTTGTCACCTTTTTATAATGTTCTTCGCTGACAAGAGGACCCATATTTGTCCGTGGATCTTGCGGATCTCCTACAACTAATTCTTCCGCTGCTTTTTTGAAGCGAGTGACAAACTCATCAAAAATCGAGCGTTGTACAAGAATTCGGGAGCCGGCAAGGCAAACTTGCCCTGAGTTTAAGAATGCCGCTTGAATGGAAACAGGAATCGCTTTGTTAAGATCGGCGTCTTCAAAAATAATATTTGCTGCTTTTCCTCCCAACTCAAACGACACTCTTTTTAGCGTATCGGCGCCTGTTTTCATAATTGCTTTTCCCGTTGTTGTTTCTCCCGTAAACGAAATTAAGTCTACTTCCGGATGGGCAGTCAAAAACTCGCCAGTTGAATTCGGACCAAACCCATGGACGACATTGACCACTCCATCTGGAATGCCAGCTTCTTTCGCAATTTCACCGAGAAGTGAAACCGTTAATGGAGTGGCTTCCGCCGGTTTAATGACTGCCGTATTTCCCGCGGCCAAGCACGGTCCTAATTTCCATGTTGTGAGCATAAACGGAAGATTCCATGGTGTGATTAAAGCGGCTACACCGACAGGTTCGTAACGGGTATAGTTCAAGTATTCTTCTTCCATCGGGTATACTTCGCCGCCTAATTGTTCGACAAAATCTGCGAAAAACTTCAAATTATGAGCCGATCTCGGAATTTCTTTTTCAAACGCTACAGAATATGGCTTCCCGACATCCGTTGCTTCAAGGCGTGCAAGTTCTTCTCTTCTTTCCATTATAATTTCTGCCATTCTTCGAATTTTTTCGCACCGCTCTTTGACGGTCATCGTCCGCCATGGCCCTTCTTCAAACGCTCTTCTTGCCGCTTTGCACGCCCGATCGACATCTTCTTTTGTCGCTTCATGTACTTTCGCAATGACTTCCTGTGTTGCAGGGTTTTTCACTTCAAATAACGAATTGCTGCTTGAAGTTACATATTCCCCATCAATAAATAATTTAATTTCTCGTACTTTTGTATCTACCGATTTCATCACTTCATTCACTCCTTTTCATGTTCTCTTCGTTTTTTCACGGATTCTCCAGCAATTCCCCAATGTTCCAAAGGCATTTCCTGAATCATTACTCGAACACTTTCTTTCGGCGCATCCAACACTTTGCACACCGTCTCCGTCAGCTCGTAGATGAGTGCCTCTTTTTTTTCAAGAGAACGCCCTTCTAATAAATAAACTTGAATGAAAGGCATATCTATTTACTCTCCTTTCCAAAGGTG
Source organism: Geobacillus sp. CX412 (assembly GCF_027942335.1). Lineage (NCBI taxonomy): Bacteria > Bacillati > Bacillota > Bacilli > Caryophanales > Anoxybacillaceae > Geobacillus > Geobacillus sp. CX412. Next base: position 1,367,618 of record NZ_CP103461.1, on the reverse strand, counting down.
AAAGAGGCTTCAACCGAACCAAAACGGTCCAAGCTCATCGAGAATACGTCTCCTTCTTTTATTTCCACCGCGCCGGTTAACGCCCCGCTTAGAACGACTTCTCCCGGTTTCACCGATTGATCGTAACGGGAAAGTTTGTTCACCATCCAGGCAATGGCCCTTGCCGGATGTCCCATCACGCTTGCGCCGGCGCTCGTAGAAACAATGGCCCCGTTCTTTTTAAAAACCATACCAATTAAGCTTAAATCTTCCCATCATATTTCGTAAAACGTTCTCCTAAAATGAAGCGGGAAGAAGAAGAATTATCGGCAATAACATCCGCTAAAGTAAAAGAAAAATTTTGATAACGGCTGTCAATAATTTCAAGAGCCGGCGCGATGTAGGCCGTCTTTTGCAAAACTTCCGCCACGGTGACGCCCGGTCCTTTTAGTTCTTCTTTAAAAATAAAGGCAATCTCTGGTTCAATTTTCGGGTGTATTAATGTTTTCAAAGAAATGGAGCCATCGCTTTTCAGCTGCATATTCTCCAACAAAACTCCGTAAGTCGGCTCGTGGACCCCCATCATTTCCTGTTTGGCTTTACTTGTCAATCCTAATTTCCAGCCAACAATTTTCGTCCCTTCGTCTCGGCATTTTCGTTCAATTAACCGGTTTTGTACTTCGTAAGCAAGATGAACATCCAATTCGGGATAACGATCCACCAGTTTAGGAATCGCCTTACCATGCTTTTCGGCAAGGAACAATTCATCGACAATGGAATCGATAACTTCCGTTTTTAACATCCAATCACCTCCTTAACTAATGGTTTCTACGGTTTTTTTCTTTGCCAGCTGGGCGGCGATATCGTAAATGAAATCTTCTTGTCCCCCGACGGCTTTTCTCTTGCCTAGTTCTACTAAAATATCCCGTTCATCAACGCCGAATTTCTTGGCTGCATCTTGTGTGTGAAGAAGAAAGCTGGAATAAACCCCCGAATATCCCATAATCAGGCTTGAACCAGTGATTTCTTGAGGCCGTGGCATAAATTTGGCCACCACTTCATTGGCGACATCCATAATCGGATATAACTTTACACCTGTTTCATATCCGAGACGTTCAAACACAGCAACCATCACTTCTGTTTGTGTATTGCCGCTTCCTGCCCCTAAACAGCGCAGGCTGCCGTCAATATAAGTGGCTCCTGCTTCCACCGCGGCAATAGAGTTCGCCATCGCTAGAGATAGGTTGTTATGGCCATGGAAGCCGATCTCGCATGATAACGCCTCCCTTAATGCGGACACTCGTTCCTTCACTTCATGTGGAAGCAATGCGCCTGCCGAATCTGTCACATACACAATTTCCGCTCCGTAACTTTCAAACAATTTTGCTTGTTCGACCAGCTTTTCCACTGGAGCCATATGTGCCATCATTAAAAATCCTACTGTTTTTAATCCGAGCTTTCTTCCAAGCTCAATGTGCTGTTTCGCAACGTCCGCTTCCGTTACATGGGTTGCCACCCGCACCATTTTCGCTCCCGCTTTTACTGCTTCTTCTAAATCTTCCTTTACACCGATTCCTGGAAGAAGAAGAACAGAAATTTTAGCGTTTTTGCAGACTTCAGCAGCCGCTGCAATCAGTTCCATCTCATTCACTTTGGAAAAACCATATTGCAACGAAGAGCCGCCTAATCCATCGCCATGGGAGACTTCAAAATATTCAATTCCTGCTTTGTCTAATCCTTTTGCCACTTCTTTTACTTGTTCAATGGTGAAAGCATGTTTCATCGCATGACTTCCATCCCGCAACGTTACATCGACTAAATGAATTTTGGATGGTGTTGCCATAATCCCCTCTCCTTTCGTTTCGACTATGAAACTACCGAATTTTTCATTTTTGCCAATTCTTCTCCTACTTTTACTGCAGACGCGGTCATAATATCGAGATTTCCAGAATACGGAGGAAAATAATCACCTGCTCCTTCTACTTCGAGAAATACCGATATTCTTTTTCCGTCAAACATCGGTTCGCTCCGCAAACGGTAACCAGGCACATACGTTTGAACTTCCTTGATCATCGATTCGATGGAACGAACGATCTCTTCTTCTTTTCCATTTTCTTCCACAAGTGCATGAATCGTGTTTCTCATAATAATCGGCGGTTCAGCAGGATTTAAAATGATAATCGCCTTTCCTTTCTTGGCTCCTCCCACTTTTTCAATGGCTCTCGCCGTCGTCCGGGTGAATTCATCGATGTTTGCTCTTGTACCTGGACCAGCGCTCTTGCTCGCAACCGTTGCTACGATTTCCGCATATTCCACTGGTACAACCCGATGAATAGCGTGAACAATTGGAATCGTTGCCTGACCGCCGCAAGTGACCATATTAACATCAGGAGCATCCAGTTCCTCTTTTAAGTTGACCGGCGGCACGACAAAAGGACCGATGGCGGCAGGGGTTAAATCAACAATTTTTTTATTTAGTTTTGTTAATACTTCATGATGTTTATAGTGAGCTTTCGCTGTCGTTGCATCAAAAAGAATATCCGCCAAGTCAGGATTTTTTAAAAACCCCTCTATTCCGTTATCAATCACCGTAACTCCCCGATCTTTTGCTCTTTTTAATCCGTCCGAATGAGGATCAATCCCGATCATAACACTCATTTCCAAATATTTGCTTCTTTCTATTTTGTACATTAAGTCCGTGCCGATATTGCCGGATCCAATAATCCCTGCTTTTAATTTCATGCTCATTCCCCTTCCCATGTAACGTGTTTTTATTTTCCAACTTGCAAGCGGCATTCCCGCTATGTGCAGCGAATTTTTATATGAAGGAAACAGATACTTCACCCATATGAGCAAATTTTACGGTAAATGCATCCCCGCGAGATACAGGCACAGCGGCGGTCAATGCTCCTGATAAAATGATTTCCCCTTTATGTAAAGAAATATGATAACGGCTAAGAGCATTGGCGAGCCAGATGACGGCATGGATCGGATTTCCCATGACAGCCGCTCCGGCAGCGGTATCGATCAATTGACCATTTCGATAAGCAGCCATACCGATATGAGAAAGATCGACGTTTTCGATCGGCGTCGGTTTTCCCCCGATAATGGCTCTGGCAGAAGAACCGTTATCGGCAACCGTATCTTCAAAACGAATCTTCCAATCTCTGATTCTACTGTCGATAATTTCAATGGCTGGGGCCACATATTCCGTCGCATGGATCACATCCATCATCGTGACATTGGGACCCTTTAAATCTTTCTTTAAAATGAAGGCGATCTCAAATTCTACTTTTGGCTGGATGAACTCATCAAGAAAAACATTTTCTCCATCCAACACAATCATATCGTCAAGAAGATGGCCATAATCCGGTTCCGATACTTGAAGCAAATTTTGCATTGCCTTGCTCGTCAAACCGATTTTCTTGCCAACGATGGTTCGTCCGTTTTCCAACTTATATTCCACTTGCTTCAATTGGATTTGATAAGCCTCATCTGCCGTCAAATGAGGAAAAAGATTGGTAAGCGGGTCAATAGGTTTTTTCTTCTTTTCCGCTTCCAATAATAAAGCGGCGATTTCTGTAATGTTCATCATTTCCCTCCTCAAAAACGAAACTGTCGCCTTGTACTTGGCTTATTCGCGATGCAACTTAGCATTGTAAGCACAAGCGGTGCAGCCAAAGAATGAATCGTAACTCCTAATTTTGACATAAATATAAAAATATTCTTAAATTTTATCCTTGAAAAAGCTTAAAAGCAAAGAATGAAAGCTATCTCTGTGCTCTACTTGCGTCCAATGGCTGCACTGTCCGTAAATCATCATTTTCACCCGCGGAAGATGTTGGGCAAGATAATAACTTGTTTCGACAGGGACGATCGGATCATTCAGACCGTGAACGAGTAAAACTTGTTGTTGAATGCGGCGCAGCGTGGCGCTTGGCAGAACGAGATCATCCACAATCTGCTGGCGAGGTGGAGGAAACATTGCTTCATATGAACGCCGCACTGCAGGATTCATCGCAGCCTCAAAGCGCATTTTGCTAATGTTGTCAAGCTGGTCTTCGATAAAACTTTCATCATAAGCAAACCAGCGAATCATTTGCGCCATTGCCTCTTTAGAAGGATCCTCATAAAATCCCCAAATGCGGTCAAGCTCTCGAGTCAATCGAAACGGAGCACCAGCCGGGCCCATCAACACAACGCGGTCAATTCGTTCAGGTGCCTCGGCCAATAAGTGAAGAGCAATAGCCCCGCCTAAAGAATTTCCTACCAAATGGGTGCGTTTGATCTCCAATGAATCAAGAAGAAGTTTTATTTGGTCTACCCATAGCCTCATCCAAGACCGTATGCCTTTCGGAGGTGAAGACGGATGTTCCGACATTCCGAAACCGATTAAGTCTGGCGCTATACAATCAAACTCTTTTTCGCTGAAAAAAGGGAGCGCATATTGCCAATTAGACCAAGCGGTTGCTCCCGGGCCGGATCCATGGATAAAAAGAATCGCTTCACTGCTCCCGATACCGGCACGATAAAAATATGTCTCATAGGCTCCGGTTTTGATACGGGTACTCGTCACTTCCTGCAAACCAAACTACCTCCTATCGAACGCTGACAGCGAATTTTTGAAACCGCACTGTTATCATTCAGTGATAGCGATGACCATTCCCATTCCTTCCTGAGCATTGTTAGTTCAAAAAGGGGCCAGTGGACACAAGCCCCTTTATCGCATCACATCTTCTTTTTTTTACGTTAATGCTTTAGAGAATGATTCAACCAGTTCTCTTCGGTGATAGAAGATGCCTGCGCCAATCTTATCTTCCGTCCATGTAATGGTCGGGAAGTCAGCATAGCTCATATAACCGCTTGCGAATGCCTCGTTTCTATTTCCAGATGGGTCAAAGAAGTAAACGGTTTGACCGCGTGTGATTCCATGTCGGGTCGGTGTAATTTCGACTTGAACATCATTTTTTGTTAAAATATCCGCTGCTTTTAATACTTCATACCAGTTATCTACATAAAATCCTGCGTGGTGGAATTTGCCATCCGGTCCTTTCACGAAAGCAACGTCATGGGCTTTATTAGTCGCTGACAAAAAGCTGCCTACTAAATCTTCCCCATCTACAGTAATGATTCTCTCCGTTTGTTTAAAACCGAGCACTTCCGTAAAGAAACGTGTTGCCGTTTTCAAATCATCGCCCGTTAAAAGAGCGTGATCCAAGCGATGTGGAGCAATTCCTTTTAACCCATCCGGCCATGGATGAGGGTTGAGAGTTCCTGTCTTTGTCCCCACTTGTTCGATGTCAGTATATAATTCCATGTAATGACCTGTAGGAATCTGGAAACGAATCGCTTCTCCTTCTGCTAATCTAGCACCTTTGGAAATCCGAGAAATTGTGCATCCAAATTGTTCAATTTTATATTCTAATTTTTCCAACTCGTAAATATCTTTTACCTTAAATGCCATATGATCCATTCCAGCCGTATCGGCTTTTTGTAAAATGATGCTGTGATGGTCGTATTCGTCCCAAGCTTTTAAATATACTCGATTTTCCTCGCGTCCTGTCACTTCAAGTCCAATGACATCTGTATAATATTTAACAGATTCCTCCAAATCTAGCACACGAAGTTCCAATCGACCTAATCTTAAAATTGCACCCATTTCAATCCTCCCTTTCTTTCAACATTTTTATGAAAAGAACACAATAACCAACGCTTTCCATTAAACCGTTTCCAATAAAGATAACGCTGCTTCGCAACACATCCGGTCTTCTTCTTCTGAACCGCCGCTGACTCCAATTCCTCCGGCTAAATCTTTTCCGTCATAAATCGGGTAACCGCCTCCGAAAATGACAAGCTTTTCTGTATGGACAATCCCAAGGCGCAAACTCGGCTCATCTTTGATCATGTCATACCATTGATGGGTCGGAATCCCGAAAGCTGCTGCCGTATAAGCTTTATTTTGCGCAATTTGTATGCTTAAAAGAGGAGCCCCGTCCATACGGCAAAAAGCTTTCAAGTTTCCTCCTTGGTCCACAATGGCGATGTTCACTTTAATTCCAAGTTCCGTAGCCTTTTGTACTGCTTTATCAATCATTTTTTGCGCTAAGTCACTGCTGATGCTTTTTTGCTTCAGGAATGCCAACGTTGCTCCCTCCTTCTATATCAACATCGCTATCCATGCACGGATACTAAATTTTTTGTTTGCTTTTCTTCTATTTCTGGGATGAAATGGATGTTTCTAGAAATCCATTTCACTTTCACTCGAAAAATATTCCATACAGAAGGGATGGGTGGACCAAGCCAATAGATTTTTTTCTGCTCTGTTACAAGCACGCGTCCATCGAACCATCCTTTTCCTCTATCAATCGCCACATCGTAGCATCCTTTTGGCGGAATCATATAGTACCGATCCAAAATCAACTCGTCTTTTCCATCTGTACGTATCATTTTTCCTTTTGTTTCGTAAAATTCTCCCAAGTAGTCAGGAAGTTCTTCCATCAATCCTAATTGAATCTTGTTTCTAATAAGCGTGGAACTAATTTTTTCATCATTTCGTTCCACATTTTCTACTTTAGTGACAGTGATAGAGTATCCGCTGTCTTCTTCCATCGTGTCTAAACTTCCTTTTCCTTTTCGACCGTACGTAAAGTCATATCCAGCTACTGCATGTTTGATTTGCAGAGGAACTAAATATTTCCAGACAAATTCTTTCGGTTCAAGTCTTGCAAATTCAGGTGTAAATCGTATTAAATAAAAGTAGTCAACCCCTAAGCGAGAAAACTTTTTCGCTTTTTCGGCAGGCGGGAGCAAATAATGGACACGTTCTCCCGTTTTGCCGATAATTTCTTTTGGATGCGGAAAAAAGCTAATTACCGCTGTTTTTAACCCCTTTTTGTCCGCCAATTTTTTCGCGGTCTGAATAACTTTTTGATGTCCGAGATGAACGCCGTCAAAAAACCCTAGTGCAGCTACGGCAGGGCAAGAGGCAATAAGATGCAGATCATTTTTATGATCAATGGTGATCGTTTTCAATAGAATGCCTCCTCTTTTTAGCTCGACGTTTCCACTTTTTCGTTTTGGGCAAGCTGATGATATTTTCCGCTAAAAAACAGAAGCGGATCTTGCTCTGTAATTTTTATATCTGTCACTTCCCCAATGAAAAGGGTATGATCGCCTGCTTGAACTTCGTTAACAACTTGGCAGGAAATTTGTGCAAGAGCATCTTTAATGACCGGCAGTCCCCCCAGCTCTTCGAATTGCACATCTACTGGTTTTTCCAGCTGTCCGGCAAAATTCATCGAAAGCACTTTTTGATCCTGTGACAAAATGTTAACTGCATATTTTTTCGATTGTTGAATTTTTTCCAGCATTTTCGCTTTTTCTCCAATGGAAACCAACACAAGTTTCGGATTTAAGGAAACGGACATAAAGGCGTTTGCTGTCATTCCATGGACAGCCCCATTAAGCTCCGTCGTAATTACCGTAACCCCTGTTGCAAATTTCCCCATCGCATTACGAAATAAGCGATCGTCCATGTTTACAACCTCCTTTGCTGTTATTTCTGAATAAGTTCTTTTTGCGGAGACACCCAGGTATCATTGACCCAACCATGAAGGTCATAATCATCCAAAGCGGAATCGACAAACGCTTTAAATCGTTCGGAATCTCCAGTTACATCGGCAATTTTTAACGTCTCTAGACGGATGTTTTCATGGTTGCCCGCATAGTTGATTTCATAAAGTTCATGGCGTCCGCCAAATTCCGTTCCGATCGCATCCCAAATCATTTTCATCAATTTCACCCGTTCTTCTGCACCAATGCCTGAACCGCGGTAATAACGATCCAAATACGGACGCAATTCCGGATTTAAGAAGTCGTTGGCGCTTGAAGGCAATTGAATGAGTCCCCCCGCTACGACTTGTTCAAAAATTTGTTTGACGCGCGGCCATACCATCGGAGCGAGCACCCGGTAAGCAGCACCGTACTGAAGATTCGGAAGCGCGACATCATTTCTCATTTCACAATTTGCTGCCATTGCTGTAGAAAGCGCCCAGAACATATTGCGGAAGGCTACGACCTCGCCGATGTTCGCCTGAACACCCCGAAATTGTTTCGTACCTGCTGCCTCCGTCGCTTTCATTAATAAGCCAACCATAAAGTCAAGCTTGACGGCAAAACGTGTACACCCTTGGAATGTAAAGCGGTTAGCGAATCCCGTTTCGACAAAAAATCCGTTTACCACTTTTACATTTTTATAGGCAAGAACGTTTTCCCAAGGAATAAATACATTGTCTAATACAATTACTGCATCGTTTTCATCAAAACGGCTGGAAAGCGGATAATCAAATGGAGAACCTAACGTTTTTGCAATTTGTTCATACGATTGGCGGCTGATCATTTTTACACCAGGCGCATTCATCGGTACAAAGAAGATGAGTGCATGGCTTTGATCACCGTCTCCTAAATCTTGGGCTCCATAGTTGGAAACGAAGTTGTAATGAGTTAGCGCTGCTGCCGTTCCCACCATTTTGGCACCGCTTACAATGATGCCGTCATCCCTCTCTTTTACAGCGCGGACAAATACATCTTTATTTTCATGAAGAGGCTTGGAACGGTCGACTTGCGGATTAATAATCGTATGGTTAATAAACGGAATTTCTTTTGTCGTTTTTTTGTACCAATTTCGCGCGTTGTCCTCAAAACCTTCGTAATAATCAGCAAACGCTTTCAAATGCGCTGTGAAAGAGGCTTTATAATCAGGAGTGCGCCCCATAAAGCCATAGCTCAGCTTGGCCCATTGTGCAATCGCATCTCTTGCTTCTAAAAGATCTTGAGCATTTTTAGGCTCTTTGAAAAATTTGTGAGTTCGATAACCTTCTTCAGTAGTGGTCGTTAAAATTTTTCCCATCTGTTCATCATGAAGAGCATCGTACATTCTAGCAATCGAACGAGCAGCATTTTCATAGGCAGGGTGTTTTGTTACATCATCAATCTTTTCTCCATTTAAATAAACAACCCGATGATCCCTTAAACTTTCCAAATACTCCTTTCCATTCATCATATCTTCCATCACCTTCCTAAATGAAAATTAAATTAACTACTATTTTCACTACGCTTATATGATATACTTAGTTAGAATTTTCAGACAACGACAATATTTGTCTAAAAATTCTGCAAAAATAAACAAATGTTGTTGAAAACGATAACAAAAAAAGACTGTCTCTTTGTCAAACGCCAGCGCTAGGTAGACATCAAAAAGCTGGCTATTTGAGTGCGAGACAGTCTTCCCTTCATCATATATATTTTTGTTCAACACATCGTTTTGAACTTCTATGCTTTGTTCACCATTTCCACCCATACCGAACCAATCTCTGAAAACTGATGTATAATCACATCCGCCCCGCGCAGCTCTTCATCGTTGGCAAATCCAAACCGGCATCCAATCGACCAAATCCCATTATCCTTCGCCGCTTGAATATCGGAACGCCGGTCTCCGACCATCACCGCTTTTTCAATCCCGTAATCATTCAACAGCTGTTTGACTAACGCAGACTTCGACATCAGAGAAAACCGATCGAGGCTGTAAAAATCGATAAAATAGCGCTCGAGCAAAAAGGCGGTCCGAATCGCGGCGAGATAGCGCTGACGCCCGTTGCTTGCGACAAAAAGCGGAATTCCTTGATCAGCGAGGGCCGCAAGCGTCGTGAGCACGTCTGGGTATAACCGCCCGTTTCCATGCTCGATTTCATCAATGATATCATCCAAAAACCATGCGGCTGCTCGGTCGCGCACCGCTTCACTCGCTTCCGGTATCAATTGGCGCCATACTTCTGAAACTGGGACGCCAAGAATCCGCAAATATTCCTTGACTGGGGTGTCCCCTTGCCACAGCCCTTCGCGGCGCAGCCGATCAAACGTCTTATGCAGGGCTGGAACAAGAACGGTTTCCGTTTGAAACAGCGTGCCATCCATATCGAAAATGACGGCAAAAGGGATTTTGCTCATTGGGTTTCCTCCTTTTGAAACAGCAACAACATCGAATCCATCACCGGCTCATAGCCGATTTCCATATAAATTTTATTCGAAGTCGGGTTGTCTAAATCGGTATAAAGGGAAGCGGTTTTATATCCCGAATCTAATAGCTGCTGCGTCAGTGCCGCCACACAATCAGAAGCGTATCCATTTTTTCGTTTTTCCGGCGGCTTATACACCCAGCCGATCTACACCTAGCGGCAAATTGTTTTCCGCTCTACCAAACCTGTTCAAATATGATTGAATATGATCCTTTGAACAGATTTGGCTCGAAAGGTATCCCCCTTTCAATTTAATTTCTCTGCTCCTAAATCATAGGAAGCAGTGCATGTGGTACGGCTTGCGCCTTCCACATGGTCCGAGCCAGACAAATACACTTTTTTTAAACGAATTGGATATTGGATTGGAATACATTCCATTTCATGAAATGGGTGATGTGGGAAAGATTCTTCAATATCATGCTATTTGGTTGCAACATGTTTGCTTTTTTGGCGATATTCATGGCAGAGTTAATATCTCTTCCAATTTCATTTTTACAATTTGGACAAGTAAACATCCGGATCGAAGGGTCTTTTTTCTCTTTGTGGCCACAAACACAACAAGTTTTGGTCGTATCTTTTTCATGGATGACTTTGCATTCTTTTCCGCTTCGTTTCATCACCCAAGATAAAACGTGTCGAAATCGACCGATGACTTCTTGGTTTAACATGCTTCGGTGCATGTTATCGTATTTAGCGGTTTCTAAACTTGGAGAATAATCTCCAATCACAACGACATCGTAATGTTTCGCCATCCAGTTAGCAATCGCATACAAGGCAGACTTAATCTGTTCTCGTCTGCGGTGGTAAACTCTATCCAATGCTTGATTCAATCTTTCCCATCTTTTTGATGGAAGGGAATACGTGTTTCCGTATTGCGTTTTTACTTGTTTTTCTTTTCTTTGGCATTTGTCTCGTTTCGATTTCATTTTATCAATTTGACGATCCCAATATTTCATCATAGCCAGTTTTGCAAATTCAAACGTTTCTCCACGAAAATCAACTGCCGTAAAAAAGTTTTTATGATTCGGATCAATGGAAATCCATTTTTCTTGATTCTCTTTTGGCTTTATATCGTTTCGCTCAATGCAAAAAATTGCATAAAACCGATTCCCCTGTTGTTTGCACAAACGGAAATTTTTGATTTTGTCGTCTTTTTGAAGGCTCAAACTTTCTTTCAATGTTCCGGTGACATACAATTGTTTATTGTCTTTATTTTTCCCTAGTGTAATTTGTAAGGTTTTGGAATCTAAAAATTTAACCCCTTTGTTTGGTTCATCGTAATACAAAGAAAACCATTTTTTCTTCCAAGAGCGAAATTTGGGAGGTTGATTGTTTTGCTTAAACACTCTAGAGTAGGCATCTTTTAATCGTAATGCCGTATTTTTCAGTGGCGAGGAATGAACGGTTTTTAAAAAAGGATAAATTTTTTTCCATTTTGGAACTTGATCCCGTAAGTTTCTTCCTTTTAAATATTCGTTTTTATTTCCATTTTTATAATCTTCTTTCACCATTTCCAAAAGATGATTGTAAAGCCAGTTGCAAATTTTCGATTGACCATCTAAAACAGCTTCATCTTCTTTGGAAAAAATAATTTCCATTTTACGGTTGAAGATCAATGGTATCACCTTCAAAAATCACTTTTTTAAAATTTTCTTCGGCATGTTTTATTTACCTTCTTTTTCTACTTTCTTCACATAGGAATAGAAATTCCTAAAAAACCAACAGCTTCTTAGATGGATCCATACATTTTTACCATCTCGTCTTTCATGTGATAATAAAAAAACTTATTAAAAACAATACGTTTTGATAAGAGTTAATCAAAATTTTTTTAACTGTTATTTAACCCCTTCATGTTGCTCAAGAAACGTCAGCACATCCCGTTTGAACAGAGAAAAATCGCTATATCGCCGCAATTCAAGCATCGTTTTCCCCTCCCTCCATGTATCTATTTGAATTTTCAAAAATATTATCATAGTATTATAGCTATAGAAACAAAAGGAACGCTGATGACGAGCATCCATCAACTTTCCGCTCTCATTATATGGGCGGTGGCAATGTATCTGATCATAAATTTATGGAAAAATTAATCTCTCCCTACTTACATTAGTTGAAGTAGGGGACTCCTTCCCTTTTAGTTTATCGAACAGATGTCCACCCCTTCTTTTCGCAAAGCTTCATATAAACGTTTGGCAAACAGCACCGCTTTCTTACCGTCCCCGTGAATGCAAATCGTCTCCGCTTCAATCGGAACATCGATGCCTTGCAAAGAGCGGACGCGTTTTTCTTTCACCATGGCAAGCACCTGAAGAACCGCTTCCTGTTCATCGACAATCAACGCGCGCGGGTCGCTTCTTGGTGTCAATGAACCATCTTGTTGGTACGTTCGATCGGCAAATACCTCACTTGCCGTCCGCAATCCGATTTTCTTTCCGGCGCGAATCAGCTCGCTTCCAGCAAGTCCGTACAGAATTAAGGTTGGATCGACATCGTACACCGCTTTGGCGATCGCCTCCGCCAGCGCTGCGTCTTTCGCCGCCATGTTATAAAGCGCGCCGTGCGGCTTGACGTGCGTCATCGTCCCTCCTTCCGCTTTCACAAACGCAGCGAGCGCCCCGATTTGATAAACAACATACGCATACACTTCCTCTGGAGTGACCGCGATGTTGCGCCGGCCAAATCCAAGCAAGTCCGGAAACCCCGGATGCGCGCCGATCGCGACTTTTTGCTCTAATGCCATCTGCACCGTTTTCCGCATCACAAGCGGATCGCCGGCATGAAAGCCGCAAGCGACATTGACCGATGTGACATACTTCAAAATCTCTTTTTCCTCGCCGAGGCGATATATTCCAAAGCTTTCGCCAAAATCGCAATTCAAATCAACGCGCATAGCCGATTTCCCTCCATTTTTGACGAATGATCAATTTCCACTTTTTGATTTCCTGCTCCCGTTCGATATATAACCGCTGCGCTTCTTGCCACGATATTTTTTGAAATTGAATGAGATCGCCTGGACGCGCCTGCGCCAAAATCGGAAGGTCTACGCTAATTACTTGAGCGATGCGCGGATATCCACCTGTCGGCTGGCAATCGGCCATCAATACAATCGGCTGGCCGGAAGCAGGCACTTGCACCGTTCCAAACGCGACCGCTTCCGAAATCATTTCTTGATTCGTCTTGCGCTCAAGAGCTTGTCCTTGCAAGCGATAGCCCATGCGGTCTGATTGCGTCGTCACTTCATACGTGGAAGAAAAAAATCGCTCTAGGCTTTGCTCGGTAAACATGTTATATTCCGGGCCTTTCACGACACGTATCATTTTTCTTTTCCCTTTTATGTAATTTCTCGCAGAAAACGCAATCCCCCAACGAATAGGATTTTTTGGAATCGTTATCGTCTTGGATCTCAGGGACAATACATCCCCCGGCTGCAGCGCTCTTCCATGAAAACCGCCGATGTGCGCTTGTACATGGGTAGAACGGCTGTTCATCACAATCGGAATGTTAAGCCCGCCCGCAAACGCGATATATGCGCGATAGCCGCCTTGACACGCCCCGATCGATAACACATCATCGCGTCGGATGACAAGCGGCTTCCACATCGATATTGGTTTGCCGTTTAATGCACAGCGAAACACGCCGCCGCAAATTGCAACGAGCGCATCCGTTTCAAAGCGAAGCGTCGGGCCGTTCATCGTAATTTCTAATGTCGCCTCATTCGCGTCATTTTCGACAAGCAAATTCGCAATCCGGCTCGCAAATGAATCCATCACTCCTCCAACGGATACACCGGCTTTTTGATATCCGAAGCGTCCTCCGTCCTGCACGGTTGTGAAAAATCCGCTATGTATTACTTGAATCGTGCTCATTCTCCCACATCCTATACTGTTCTTCGGTAATTGGACGAAATTGTACGATATCTCCCGCACGAAGCAAGCTTGGTTCCGGATCATACGGCCGGAATAAGGCAAGCGGCGTTCTTCCGATAATTTGCCATCCGCCCGGAGTCGCCAGCGGATAAATCCCTGTCTGGCTGCCGGCAATGCCGACCGAACCGGCTGGCACAAGCGTTCTTGGCGTGGCGCGGCGCGGTGTCGCGATTTTAGGCGACAGTCCTCCCAAATAGGCAAAACCTGGAGCGAAACCAATCATATAAACGCGATAACGCCCTTGCGTATGAATGGCAATGACCTCGTCTTCCGTCATCCCGTGAAAGCGGGCGACCTCTTCTAAATCCGGACCAAACTCTCCACCGTAACAGACGGGAATGACAACGGTTCGTGATGGCGGCGCTTTCACCTGTTCAACCCGCTCAAGCTCTGTTCGCAGCCACTCGCATACTTCCTCACAGCTTCCAACGACAAGCGGATCGTAATACACCGTCACCGATGAAAACGTTGGGACAATATCAAAAATCCCGTCTTTGTTCTGTTGTTCCAAAAAAGCAGCGACACGATGAACGTAGTCATTCACCGCTTCATCTACTTTCGTTGAAAAACGAATCGTCACCGCATATTCACTTAATGGAAACATCGTATAATCCATTGCCATCCCTTCCTTGAAAAAACAATGCTGGGCGGCCTGCTTTCGCTTTTCGGCCGCTTCCGGTGAAAACCGATGCTCCCGAACCAGCGTACTGAATCCCGCCACTACATTGAAAATCGGCACCGCCATTGCGGCCGACTAGCTGACCGTATATTGCCGCCTTCGTTCTTGTTCGATCATATCCCGCTGAAGGCAACTATTTTATTTATCATGCTTCCCCTTGTTTTAAATGAAACGTATATTCATTATAATAACAATAAACGAAATTTTCTATCTATTTGTAATCAAAAAACCCTGCCGATATCATCCCGCACAGTTCGTCCTTTATAAAACTTTCGCTCTTTCTCTAACGGTTTTTCTTTCGCAGTAATAAGGTCAGGAACGATTTTGATGACAACAGTCGCGCTTCCTGCCGATGAGCGATAAGATGATACATGCTTCTCGGAAAGCGGTCGGTCAAAATAGCCCGGCACATATTTGCCAAGCAACTGGTCGAGCGCTTGCGTCGCCTCCTTTAGATCAGAAACGATCTCCGCTGTTCCAAATATCATCACACTCATATAAGCGGTGCTCGTTTTTGCTGGAACGGGATGCACCATTGTCCCGATATGCTCGCTGACGGTAAAACAAACGCGCGGATTGCGCCGGATTATATCGATTTTTCTCCCTTCTTCCGCTCCATGCACGTAGATGCAGCCGTTCCACCATACGAAATTAAGCGGTACGACATATGGATCACCACCGTCTGCCAAACCTAAAAATCCGGTCAACGCTTCCTGCAAAAACCGGTTGATTTTTTGTTCATCTTTGCATTCCAACATATCCCTTCTCATCTATTTTCCCCCTTCCTAGTTTATAATGGAATCATAGAAAAAAACTGACCTTATGAACAGGGACAGAATTAAATAAAAAAGAAGGGTCAGAGGAGGAAAACGCAGTGGAATTGCAGCCCATTCTCGATCCAACAAACGGCACACCGCTTTACATGCAGCTGTATACGTACATAAAAGAGGAAATCACAAACGGCCATCTCCAAAAAGGAAGCAAGCTCCCATCGATTCGCGTGCTTTCCCAACACCTAGGCATCAGCAAAAATACCGTCGAAACCGCCTACCAGTAGCTTCTTGCCGAAGGATATATTGAAAGCAAACCTCGCGTAGGATTTATGGTGCAAGAACTAGAAGAACCTCTCGCACCGCAGGTTTCCCAAATCGATGTTCTGCCGGAGGCTCCGAAAAGCACGCCAATTCGCTACAATTTTCGCTACGGTCATATTGACCTTGACCATTTTCCGATGAAAACATGGCGAAAATGTCTTCTCGCGGCGATCGATGCGGAGCGAAGCGAATTATTATGGTATGGCGACCGCCAAGGAGATATCGGCTTGCGCAAAGAAATCCAACGCTACTTGTATCACGCGCGCGGCATTCGCTGTTCGGCCGAACAAATTATTATCGGCTCTGGCACGCCGCAACTGATTGGCGTCTTATGCCAGCTGTTTGACCTTCGGCACGATGCGGTCGCTTTAGAAAACCCTTGTTATAATGTCATTCGCACCATGTTTCAAAACCACCATTTTTCCATTATCCCGATCGATCTGGAAGAAGATGGTCTGAATATCGACCAGCTGCAAACAACCAACGCGAAAGTCGTTTATGTCACTCCTTCGCATCAATTGCCGCTTGGGATGGTGCTGCCGATCGGCAAGCGGCAAAAGCTCCTGAAATGGGCGCAGCAAGCAAACGGATTTATTATCGAAGACGATTATGACAGCGAATTCCGCTACGGAAGCAAACCGATCCCTGCGTTAAAAGCGCTCGATACAGAAGACCGCGTCGTTTATATCGGCACGTTTTCAAAAGTGTTCACCCCTGCCATCCGCACAAGTTATATGGTGCTGCCGAACATTTGCTAGAGCGGTTTCATGAACGCTGCTCCAATTACCATCAGACCGTCGCTACGGTCGTCCAAAAAGCGCTCGCTCACTTTATGCGTGAAGGCCATTTTGAACGCCATGTCCGCCGCATGCGCACCATCTACGCAAAAAAGCGGCAGGCGCTTATCGAAGCGATTCGCGAATACTTCGGTGATCAAGCAACGATCATCGGCGACAAAGCGGGGCTTCATCTTCTTGTAAAAATAAAAGGCAAGGACACCATCGAACTTGTGCAAAAAGCAGAACAAGCGGGCATTCTCGTCTATTCGGCAGCGAAATATTGGTTTGGAAACAATGGAACGCCGCCTCCGTATCTTTTGCTAGGCTTTGGAGGAATGAGCGAGGCGGACATCCGAGCTGGAATTCGCGAACTAAAACGAGTATGGGAGATTTGAACTACTCCCAAAAAGAAAAACGATGCGCTTCTATACTCTAGCGCATCGCTTCTTTACGCAGAAACCATATGCCGATAGCGAATAAAATCGCGCCCGCCCATCGATACATACGAATCGCTTCGGATAAGATAATATGATAAGTATCCGTGTCTGCATGTCCCCTGCTTTTGCGAAGCCAATGATTGGCGTATGCTTCACCAAGGTCCACGCTTTTCCAAAGCAAAAAAGCGCCGATTCCAACCATTGCAATGTCCAGCCACCATTTCCAATTTTTCAATCCATATCCCCCTATTGTTTTTCCTGCACATACGAAAGCACCGCTGGAATTGCTTCAATCAAATCGCCAGCAAGCACGTCCCATTGTGAATGGCCGCGTTCTACAAGCATATCGGCGGCTTTTCCATGAACCCAGACGGCGTTGCTAATGGCTTCTTGCGCAGAATGATGCTGCAGGAGAAACGCGGAAACGATCCCTGTCAACACATCGCCGCTTCCGCCTTTTGCCAAGGCGGGATTCCCGGTTGTGTTGACGTATTGCGAGCCGTCTGGCGTTGTCACAATCGTAAATGGCCCTTTCAACACGACATAGATGCCGTACTCGGTTGCCAGCCGTTTTGAAACGCCAAACCGATCGCTTTCGACTTCATTGATAGACAGATCAAGCATGCGCGCCATTTCCCCGGGATGCGGGGTGACCACTGTTGCCGCTTTTCGTTCACGAATTAGCGCGGCGTACTCGTTCCAGAAAAAGAGGGCGTCGGCATCGATAACAATCGGCACTTCCTGCTGCACGATGGAGGAAACAAGGTCGCGAATGCCGTCCGTACGGCCAAGCCCCGGGCCAATCGCGATCGCGTCGATATCGAGCGCCGATACATCCACGGCGCCGGAAAACGCTCCGTCTCGCGCCGGGCACGGATAGTACATCGCTTCCGGAACGCAATTGGCGACAACGGAATAAATGTCATCCGGCACCGCCATTGTCAATAATCCCGCACCGCTTCGCAGCGCCGCTTTGGCCGTTAACGTAATCGCACCTGTCATCGGACGGGAGCCACCAACAACCAACAACTTTCCATGCGTTCCTTTATGGGACGACCGGTTTCGTTTTGGCAATGTCCGTATGACATCGTCCTTTTTCCAGACGAAGCGAGGAGCAGCATTCCGCTTCACGGCAATCGGTGGAATGCCGATATCGACAAGGAGCAGTTCGCCGTAATAGTCTGCTGTAGGGAACGTATACGCCCCTAGTTTTGGACATTGAATCGTAATCGTGACATCAGCGCGAACGGCAGTTTCGACCTCTCCTCCGTCCGCTGGAGTTCCACTCGGAATATCAACGGCATAGACGATTGCGTTAGAACGATTGACAAGTTCGATAATCTCTTTGTACGGAGAACGGACGGCCCCCTGAATGCCGATCCCAAGAAGCGCATCAATGATTACATCATAATGACGAACCTGTTCGGCAAAGTATTGTTCATTTCCGATATATTCTTTGATGTCATATCCCGAACGCTCATAAGTAGTTAGCGCTGTCTTTGCTGCACCTTTGATCTTTTCTTTCGGCGGAATAAGCCATAAATCCACGTTATAACCACAGCTTTTCAACATTCTTGCAACAACAAATCCGTCACCGCCGTTATTGCCTGTTCCCGCTAGCACCGCCACAAGCGCCGAATGCGGAATGCGTTCGCGCAGCACATGAAACAGCGCCTGCCCGGCATTTTCCATCAAGGAATCGGCGCTGATGCCGATTTGTTCAATTGTATCACGGTCGATTTCGTACATTTCTGCGGCTGTAACGATATGCATCGTGCTCACCTCATCTATAAATATGTATTTATTAACTTGTTCTCCATGAAAGAGAAAAACACCTGTAAAAATGTTTTCATAGATGCTGGAAAGAAAACCGCAGCAATGATGCAAACATACCGTCTGATTGCGGCGTGTTTGTTTTCGCAATTTTAAATCCTCTATCTCTTTGGCATTTCAGAATATCTTCCTTATATTATATAAAAGAGTTATAGTAAAAATATAGCAATACACGAAACAAAAGAGGCGAGAAACATTGACGTACATCCAAAAAGGCACCACCGAATACATAAAAGCAAGTTTGGCACTATTTTTCGGGGGATTTGTCACCTTTGCGATTTTATACACGACGCAGCCGCTGTTGCCGATTTTCTCAAAAGAGTTTCATGTTTCTGCGGCGTCCGCCAGCTTAACGGTTTCCGCGTCTACCGGAACGTTGGCGGTAATGATGCTCATAGCGGCCAGTTTATCCGACCGCATCGGCAAAAAGAATGTGATGATGATGTCCATGCTGTTGACATCGATATTAGCGATGGCCATGGCGTTTAGCCCTAATTTTCTTTCCCTTGTCCTTGCACGCACGTTTCTTGGCATGACGGCCGCGGGCATCCCGTCACTGGCCATGGCTTACGTCGCTGAGGAATTTCATCCGGCTGGGATTGGAAAAGTGATGGGTCTCTATATTAGTGGAACGAGCATCGGCGGTATGGCTGGACGTATTGTAACAGGCGTGCTGACCGATTTGTTTTCGTGGCGGACGGCGCTATTTTCCATTGGAGCAATTTCTCTTCTATTAAGCATGATTTTTGCTTTCATTCTCCCAACGCCTCGACATTCAATAAAAAAACCGCTCAATGGCAAAACCGCACTGCAGGCGTATGCCGTTCATTTGCGCAATAAACCGCTAATGGCTCTCATTGCACTTGGCTTTTTATTTATGGGCGGATTTGTGACGCTGTATAACTATATCGGCTTTTTATTGAGCGAACCGCCATATTCGTTCAGCCAGTCCGTTCTCGGGTTCCTTTTTATCGTATACATATTTGGCAGTTTCAGTTCGGTTTATATGGGAAGAAAAGCCGATTTACACGGCCATGCGCTGGTGTTAAGCATTTCGGTGGCATTGACCGTGCTTGGTGCGGTCGTTACACTCGTTCCGTCTATCATTGTCAACATCATCGGGCTTTCGTTATTTACCTTTGGCTTTTTCGGCTGCCATTCCATCGCGAGCGCCTGGATTGGCGAGCGTGCAAACGTAAATAAAGCGCAAGCCTCTTCTCTTTATCTCTTATTCTATTATTTAGGCTCCAGCCTCGCTGGCACAGCCGGCGGCTATTTTTGGACCCATTTTCATTGGCTTGGCGTCATCACATTTATCGTGGCTTTATTGCTATTAAGTTTTCCACTTATTGGCTATGCTCAAAAGCAGCTCGAGTAATTCCCACGATTACCACATAAGAGAGAGGAGACGCAATTTCCTTCTCTCTTTTCTTGATTAGGACTTTCCTAAAACGCGATGAAAATAGATTTTCAGATTAGCGGCTGTTTCG
Source organism: Geobacillus sp. CX412 (assembly GCF_027942335.1). Lineage (NCBI taxonomy): Bacteria > Bacillati > Bacillota > Bacilli > Caryophanales > Anoxybacillaceae > Geobacillus > Geobacillus sp. CX412. The sequence goes on along the minus strand of NZ_CP103461.1, from coordinate 1,347,331 downwards.
GCAAGCCGCTGCTTCGCTCCTGTATCGAACTGCGACTCGCTCCATGTAAATCCGTCCCCGATAAATCGAGGAATAACATGCATATGATAATGCCCCAAATCGTTAAACACACCGCCATTTTGGCAAATGGTAATGCCGTCCGCCCCATACCGTTGTTTTAGCACGTTTGCACATAATTGCGATGTTTTCATCACATGCAGCGACAGCTCCTCATCCATTTCCTCCAATTCCCGAATATGTTGCTTAGGTAAAATAAGCATATGCCCTTCGTTGAATGGATCAATATCGAGCACACAAGTGACTAGCTCATCATCATATATGATATATGTTGGTTCTAATCCATGCGCAATCCGGCATCCTAAACAATCCACCATTATCCCCTCTTTACTAGCGTGATGACGCCCCTGACAAGGAAGTGCACGACAAACTGGCCAAGTGTATACACAATCGCTGTAAACACCATAGCTACATTTCTCGTAACAGGCTTAAACCAATGCAGATCATTCGGGATCGCAAGCGACGCAAGGCACAATGTCAAAACCGCAGCGATTCCGTTCATCAGGAAAAACGTTTTCCAGTTCGCTTGTGTGGATAGGCCTCCTACAATGATAATAGCGACACATAATACAATCACAGGAGATGCAGACGAACGCATCGAAATATATTGATTATAGTCGAAAAAATGAAAGAGAAATGGGACAGGGATCCATGACAGTGCCAAATATACCGTTTTATATGAAAGCTTTTTTTATAAAGCTGATACAGTGGATGCAGAATGAAGAACATTCCTGATGCAATACAAAGGTAGGAAAGCGGGCATGTCTTTAACGAGATGAGAAAAACATTGATGGGGTAAATATCGCTGCAATATTCCACATCTTTCGGAGTAAAAATAAATTTTGGTCGGCAATCCGTCTGGGATTCATAGGCAATTTTGCTGGCAAGAAAGAATGAATACACATACGTCACTAAAAAGACAGGAAGGCTGAACCCCCAAATCCACCATCCGTACTTCAAAACCACCATCCCTTTTATACCAAATTTCCCTTTTAGTGTAATTTTACACTATTTGCTCTTATAATATGAGGATTTTCCCTCGATTGTCAACATTTTTTGCAAAAAAAGAGAGAGGGCAGTCCTATTTTATTGTGTCTGTTTGTGCCAAGCTAATTCTCTTACAAATGCGTCATTCAACAATCGCGCTTGTCATCAATCATCATCGAGAAACCGCGCGCGGATGTCGGGAGTGGGCATCAGGCAATGATCGCGCTTTCCGAACCATTCATACCGATGCTTGGCGACAAAATCATATACATAATCGCGCAGCGGCTTCGGAACAAGCCAAAATATATAAAACAGTTTCCAAACGCCGGCAAGCCGCCGGCAAATGCGGAGAGCGGCACTTGATTTCATATAATAGCGGCCATCTTCGAGCAACACGAGACTGTCCACCTCGGGAACACCAAACTTTTCCCGCAGCGCCGCTCCTGTTTCACTTTGCAAAGAAGCAAAGCGAAATACGGCATGTGGATCACGCACGATAATAAACTGCACGCTTGCATTGCACAGCGAGCAAATGTCATCAAACAATACAATCGGATTCATGTTTCTCCCCCATTTACTGGCTTTATGCAATCAGCGACATCGTTTTTCGGAGAATTAACGATCGTTGACACTTCATACATTTTCATCTCTTCGGCAGGATACGGCTGCAATAGCGATTTGATATAATCAGTATCCTCTAACTTCGTGTCTAGCCATGCGTCATGCCACTCTTGCGGTAAAATCGCGGGCATGCGATCATGAATCGTACCTACCAATTCGTTCGCTTTTGTTGTAATAATCGTACACGTATACAGCGTTTCACCATGTTTGTCCCATGTTTCCCACAAACCTGCAAACGCAAATGGCTGCTCGTTTTGCAATGTAAAGCGATATGGAATTTTTTTCTCTCCTTCTTTTTTCCATTCATAAAATCCGTCCGCTAAAATCAAACAGCGCCGCCGCTTGAGCGCACGGCGAAAGCTCGCTTTTTCATCAACGGTTTCCGCCCTGGCGTTGATCATCTTCCAGCCGATTTTCGGATCGTTCGCCCAAGACGGCACGAGCCCCCACTTCATCATCTTCCCAATTCGCACTCCATCCTCTTCCATAACGGTTAGCACCTGTTGGCTTGGAGCAATGTTAAAACGAGGAGCGATGTTTTCGCTATAGCCAAAACCAAAAAGCGATTGCAATTGCTCGATTCCAACTGTTAATGAAAATCGTCCACACATGAAAAATCTCCTCCTATCCTTAGACGGATAAAAAAGGAATTTCCTTCATATAAGTAGAATTATAATCTAAAAAAGGAGTTATATGCATGGAACTCGTTGCACTTGGGTACTTTGGTGTTGTGATGCTTTTGTTGCGAGGGGCAACATCGACGCAAAGACGATGGATTGGCGGCACGTTTGCTGTTTTGGTCGCTATATTTATTATCGGTTCGTTATGGATTCGCTATCAAACTGGCTTTTTCCACCTCAGCCGCTTGGAATGGCGAAACGCTGGTGGTTCAATTTCGTTAGGAAAATGGGCTGTTCCGTCATATCTCATGTTCGCCCTTTCTTTGCTTCTACTTATTTTGTTTCGCTTTATCCAGAAAACAATGACATCACCTTCTGAAGCGCGAGTATGGCTGTTTGTTTTCGCCTTCTTCTTTACGCTCATTTACATCGCCGCAGTTTACATCATGTTATTTTTTGTCGCTTTCTTCTTTTTCCCGTTTGCACCGTAGTGTTTTATGTTGATATGAAAGGGATTCAGTATAATGTTTACTTTTTTCAAAACGGCGGAATGGACACAAGCAATTCTTTCATTTAAAACAGTTCCTTATTTCATTTTAGCCTCTGTTGCTATAACGATTCTACAAAAGATATAAAAACCGGAGACATTTTTCGATGGCTGAAAAATGTCTCCAGTTCATCACCACCAAATCGTTATTTCCGCAGCTCTTCCTCTAAATTCTCGTTTAATAAAAAAACAATCACTCGCTCCCCGGTACGGGTGCTGATGTCGGTGTGCATGCTGATGATGTCTTTTCCGGTAATTTCTGAAATCATTTTTTTTAGCTGGTCGCTGCCCGATTCAATTAAATCCGCGCGAATGCGCTTGATTGACAATAATCCATCCTTCGTGCTTGCTAAGTTTTTTTCCGCCGGCGTTAAAATTCCTTTTAATTGAATGAGAATAATGTTACGAACGATATCGGTCTTAACAGCAACGGACCCCCGTCCTAAATATTCTTTTTCCCATTGCGTAAGCGCGCGGCTAATTTGATCTTCCATTTCTCCTTTTGATACTGGCATGTCTTAGTTCCCCCTTTTCCATAAAAAAACGGCATGCCCACTATTTTTAGTGAAACATCCCGATCGGCTATAACCAAACTGCACTGTCATTCTAGCAATTTGGCTATCTATCAATGAACGGCATAATTTATTCACTATTATAATCATCCATATATTTTTCATGTCAAGAAAAAATTTTATTCAACTTATTTTACTTACCGTTGAATCGTATATTGTGCACCGCTTGTTGGCCGGAGAAAAGCGCGAATCCCATTTGGATGATACGGCATCCGTTGTTCTGCTGTTTCGATGTCCACCCATTGAACGTCTATGATGTTTTCATCCTTACTTATTACCACAGGCGCATGAACAATCGTTCCACGAAACGTAATAAAAAAGACATGATTACCGTCCATAAACGCTTCATTAAGGGCAATGATATCATGAACATCCACGTCATATCCCGTTTCCTCTTTTACCTCGCGAATCGCCGCTTCCCGCAACGTTTCTCCTTTCTCCACTCCCCCGCCAGGAAGCGACCATGTTCCTCGTTTGTTGTACACCATTAATACCTTTTGTTCCACTTCATCGTATAGAAGCACATACACCACATCAACTCGCTTCATTGTCGTTCTCCTTCCGCAATTGCTGCAAAAATGCCAATACTTTCTCCGCATATTCACCGGATACATTCAAAACTTTTTATCAGTGCCGAAAGCCGCCATTTCCACGTCCGTCTGCGCGGTTCTAGCTGTAGTTCCATTCCTCTTCCCGCCTTATTATATTTTAAGAATAGTAAAAATTCAACCTGCAAATAAATCCCCGCTCCACCATATTGGCTAAGCGAGGAACATTGTATTCATTTTCTATATCTCATTGTCAGTCGATCTCTCGTAACAGATGCGCTACTATTCCAACAGCTCCCTAAGCTCGGCAACATACTCATTGGATCCGGTGACAATTAGGCGATCTCCCTTATGCAGCTTTGTATCCCCATGTGGGACAATCGATTCATTTTCACGGAAGATCCGTACGATAATGCAATCTCCCATAAACGGAAAGCGGCGAAGCGGGATTCCATCATATTCATTGTTATTCATCGTAATTTCATGCAATGTCGCATCCTTGTTTATAAACATCCGCGCCACTCTTGGTGATTCGATGAACGCTTGCAGCATCGCCGTTGTCGATAATAAGGCGGACATGATTTCGATTCCTTCTGCTTTCAGCCGTTCGACCTGCTTCGGTGTTTCCGCCAAAGCAATCACCCGCTCGATTCCACGTTCTTTCGCGGCTAATGCGACACTTGCGTTAATCTCTTCGTTTCCTGTCAGCGCAACTAAAATATCCGCCGTAAACGCTCCGTGTTTTTCAAGCGTTTCTAGCGAATAGTCTTCGATATCGACAATCGGAAAAACGTGATCGGAAACAGGCAGCTCTATTTTTTCTTGCCGAATATGATATAGCGTTACATCGTAGCGCTGTTTGTTTAATACCTTTGCGACTGACAGCGTAAATTGGTTGGTGCCAACAAACGAAATGTTTATTTTTTCCTCATTATCATCCGGCTTTGCATACAGCTTTTTGAAGACAATAGGTGAAACGATACTGGATATAACAGCCACTAAAATCAGCGCGCCTTTCATATTCTCGTCGATAACGTTAATACGCTCTGCGATCGTTGCTGCCGCGATGACAAGCGACAACGTAGACACAAGCAAAAATCCCGACGCGACTGTTGTTTTCGTATCATACCAAATTTTTAAAATTGAAACAGGTATCAGTTTCGAAACAACGAGCGCAAGCAGTAAAAGTGGAAGAAGCGTTAAAATTTTCGGCTCTGCCAACAATGCGCGTAAGTCTAAATTCACCCCAACCATCACGAAAAAGATAGGAATGAAAAACCCATATCCAAATGAATCTAATTTATGCACTAAATCTTTATTCGGCGATAATAGCGAAACGAGCACGCCTGCTAAAAACGCTCCTAAAATATTTTCCGCTCCAAACGTTTCCGATAAAGCGACGAGCACAATGATGAGCGTAAATACCGCACGTGTGCCGATTTGTACTGTTCCTTTTGCCATTGTTTCAACAAATGAACGTTTTTTGAAATATTTACCAACAAAATAAAAAAGAACACCGAATGCAAACAATCCAAGAATCAGCCATGTACTTCCATGTTCTGGCTCATTCATGGAAACAAATACGGCCAACAAAATCATCGTCACCAAATCAGCAATGACCGCGACTAACAAAATCGTTTGCCCAATCGTCGTTTTCATTAAATTGGCATCTTTTAACGTTGGAACAACGACGCCGAGAGAAATCGTCGAAATAATCAATGTCATTAAAAACGCGTTATCCATAAATCCGGTTAAAACAAACAAATAAGAAAGTCCATACGATAAAACGAATATCGCCATAAAGATGATCGACGCGGCGACAAATGGATTCGGCTCCTTCTCTTTCTTGCTCGCTTTCGGTTTGCGCGCAAACACGGAAAAGTCAATCTCCAAGCCGCTTAAAAACATTAAAAACAAAAATCCTAATGTCGATAATGTTTCAATCCACATATCAGGTTTTACAATATCAAACCCTGTCTTACCAATCATAATACCTGCGATAATTTCCGCCACAACAACCGGGATCGCCTGCAGCCGTAAACGATGCAATAAAATTGGCGTCAAAAATGCGACGACTACTACAATTAATAAAGAAGTGATGGATGAATGTTCCGCCATGAAATTCCCCTTTCTAAAACTTCTTCTTTAGACTTTAGATATTATCCGATACGGGTGGATTTGGCAACTAAAAAATCTTGAGGTCGTAGATTTGCCTTGGTTCCCATCGATTGCACCGATCACTTTTCGATACCATGGTGCAATCACACCGCCTCTATATTGCAGTTCAACACGTTTTTTTGGATGAGAATCAATTCTTGTTAGTCAAACATGTTTCCATACGCGGCAATATAACTTGATGATAACAATAAAAAATAAAACAGAGCCATAATAAACAGCTCTGTTTTCAGACTGTTGACAAAAAGGGTTACAGACGAATGTCTGTAACCCTTTTTTACTTGCTGTCAATCTAAACGGAGGGCTTCCCTCCTTAACTGCTCGCGCTCGTATAAAAGCGAAGCGCAAAACGCCAAAAACGGCGTGACAGCCATAAAAAGACACCGGCGAGCACAACGGATATCAGCGCGGTAACAATGTTCCACTTTCCTAACAGCGACAATGCAGGCATGTTCGTGATCACTGCGGCAGGCAGTACATATGTCAGCACGATGCGCACCCAGCCGCGGTACATGCCGATCGGAAATCTTGCTGTTTCAAAAAACGAATCAAAAATAAACGATAAATCATCAATGCGGATGACCCAAAACGATGTCGTCATCAACATCATCCATAACGAATAAATTAACACAAATGAAGCAGCGATCGTCATGATAAAAACGGCCACATCCACTAGTGACGGAATATAATGCTTTTCTACTAATCCGTAGCCGATGACTCCAAGACCAAGCAAAACATCAATCAGCCGCCAAAACACTAAATGACGAAAGCTGACATAAAACATGCTGTCGACTGGTTTTGTTAAAATATAGTCCAACGTCCCTCTTCGGACATGTTCTAATAAGCGCGGCATATTCGGGCGAAGCGCAAAATCAATCAGCCCTCTGAGCGTATTAAAGACGCCAAGCAAGACAAGCACATCAGCATATGTCCAGCCCGCTAATTGATCAGTTTGGTAAAAAAAGATATTTACCGTTAAAATCGCAATCCCTATTCCAAAAAAGCTGGACAGCAAATTGCCGAGAAACTCGCTTCGATATTCCAGTTCTTCGACGAAACACGTTCGGAAAAATTCGCGAAAAATCCGCGCATATCTCCGCATTTTCACCCACCTACCGCTTGATTTTTCTTTAATCCCGCTTTCCATAACCATTGCACGGCAATAATAAACAAAACAACCCAAATGAACGCAATCCAAAAACCGTTCATTATTTCTTTTTGATTTATCGCTCCTGTAATAATGTCAATCGGAAAGCCAATCATATAGCGAAACGGCAAAAAGACGCTCCACTGCTGCAATAGAGGCGGCAACATCGACAACGGCGCAATCCGCCCTGACAAAAACAAAGAAATCACTTCGAGCAAACTATATACTGCCGTTACTTTCGTAATCCAAAAACCAAGCAGGCCGCAAGCATAACTGAGCAAAAAGCGAAGCGCCGCGCCAACTAGCACCGCCGTCAAAAACAGAAGCGCCTGTCCGCCTGTCATGTCAAAGCGAAGCGCGGGCACAAACAGCGCTGCCACCGTCCATATCGGCACTAATATGACGAGAAACAACACTTTATAAACGATGTTTTCCGCAATGGCCCAATGAATCGGATGGAGCGGGCGAATAATATAGTTGGAAAATGTCCCATCGCGAATCTCATGGTCGAGTTCCCAAACGTCCCACGCGCTCGTCATGCGTTCTACGAAAATAACGGCCATAAAATAAAAAATGAACGTGTCCGATTGGGACGGGTCGATATTCATCCAGACGACCATCGTAATGAGCGGCTGGACAATCGCTCCTGTCATCCAAACAATCGTTGCGAGGCGATAAGCTAACATTTCGACATATTTCATGCGCAGAAGGGCGATGTATTTACGAATCATGCATTCAATCCCTCCTGAAACGCCCGCGTAATTACTTCTTCCATCGGCGGGTCTTGAATGTTAATATCATGCACGTGGAAATGCTGCAAAAAGTGGGCCGACACCTCTGCTACTTTCTCCCTCGCCACCCGCAATGCCACATTTCCGTCTTCGATTTCCACAACCTCTCCGTAATCTTCCCAGCGCACGTCAGGAACCTTGGCAAAGCGAACTTCAAGCCGCTTGTATGGTGCGAGTTTCTCCGTCAGCACCGTCAGCTCCCCATCATAAATCAGCTTTCCGTAATTGATAATCATGACGCGGTCGCACAGTGCCGTCACATCCCCCATATAATGCGACGTCAGCAAAATCGTTGTTTCATGCTCGCGATTGTAATCAACGATAAAACGGCGCACCTTTTCCTGTGTATGGACATCGAGTCCAATGGTCGGCTCGTCTAAAAACAATACTTGCGGGCGATGCAGCAGCGCCGCCGCAAGTTCACAGCGCATCCGTTGCCCGAGCGACAAATTGCGGGTCGGTTTGTCTAGCAGCGGCTCTAACTCCAACAATTCCACTAATTCGTCTAATGTTTGCCGAAATGTTCGATCGTCAATCTCATAAATCGCTTTGTTCACCAAAAATGTTTCCATCGGCGGGATATCCCAAATAAGCTGGCTTTTTTGCCCCATCACTAAACTCATCATCTTTTTAAATTCCGCTTTTTGTTCAAATGGCACAAAGCCGCCAACCGTAATTTCTCCCGATGTAGGGTGAAGGAGTCCCGCAAGCATTTTCATCGTCGTCGTCTTTCCCGCCCCATTCGGACCTAGAAACCCAACAATCTCTCCTTTTTGAATCGTAAACGAAATATCTTTGACCGCTTCTACAATCCGATATTTGCGGTTCCACAAGCTGCGGACCGACTCAAGCCAGCCCGCTTGCCGGACATGCACGCGAAATGATTTATGTAAATGCTTAACGTGAATCATCGTTTTTTCCTCCAACTGATGCCAAGAAAGTTTTGTCCTTACATTATTTTTATATATATTAAGCAATTAGAAATACGCAAACAAAAAAGCAGGCTTCGTTTTGAAGCCTGCCTTTAACGTGCAGAACGCGCCAATACATATAAAAAATATGGCGCCCCAATGATGGCGACAACGATGCCTGCATGAATTTCCGATGGCTGCAAAATTGCTCGTCCGACCGTATCCGCCCCCAGCAGCAAACAAGCGCCAAGCAATGCGGACGCCGGCAGTACATAGACATGATGTACGCCGATTAATCTTCGTGCCAAATGTGGGGCAATTAACCCGATAAAACCGATGCCTCCGCTGATAGATACGGAAGCGGCCGCTAATGCGACAGCTGCCGCCAATAATTGAATTTGTTCTTTTGCCACTGAAACGCCGAGTCCTGTTGCGGTGGCTTCGTCAAATGATAACGCGTCAAGCACGCGCGCTTTGTAATAAACGAAGGCAAACAACACGAGAATCCACGGCAAAAGCGCCCATACATATTCCCATGCCGCTCCCCAAATGCTTCCCGTCAGCCAAACTGCCGCAAATTGATACAGTTCCCTGCTGAGCCGAAGCGACAGCACCGTCATGAGCGCACTTAATCCAGCGGCGACCGCCACTCCTGTTAAAACGAGACGTCCGGGAAGCAGCCCTTCTTGTTTTTCATAGGACAAGCCAAACACAAGCGCCGCCGCCAACGCACCTCCAATAAAAGCAAGAAAAGGAAGAAATAATGCAGGGGCATCCGTACCCGTTGGGAACAACGAAAGATATAATACGACCATTACACCCGCTCCGGTCGAAATGCCTAAAAGACCAGGGTCGGCAAGCGGATTGCGCGATATCGTCTGTATAATGCATCCGGACAGCGCCAGCCCAGCCCCTGCTAGTATCGCAATCAACATGCGGGGAAGACGAAATTCAAATAAAATTAACTCCTGCTTCGCTGTCCCCATGCCAGCAAGCGTTTTTGCCACTTCTAATGGAGACATTTTGCTTGCTCCGGTATTCAGACTGATGATAACCAACAAAAGCAAAAGAAAAAAAAGGGCAGTAATAACAATAGCGCGGCGTTTCATGCAAATTCCCCCTTCCGCTTGCGGGAGACATAAAGGAAAAACGGCACACCAATTAAAGCGAACAACACGCCAATCGGCGTTTCATATGGCGGATGAATCATTCTAGCACCGATGTCCGCCCAAAGCATCAACAAACTGCCGAGCACCGCGGAACATGGAATAACCAAACGATAATCGACGCCAACAAAAAAGCGGGCCAGATGCGGAACGACAAGACCGACAAACCCGATTGGGCCGACTGCGGACACTGCGCCGCCGGCAAGCACAAGCACGATCATCGCTCCCATTAGTTTGACGATCTTTGTTTTCTGACCTAATCCGGTCGCAACTTCCTCCCCGAAACTCAATATAGTAATGGACCGAGACAATAATAATGCCGCGACTAAGGCCGCAACAATCCACGGCGCCAAAAGCTTCAGCTGGCTCCACTTCACCCCGGCGACACCGCCGGCATACCAAAACGCCAATTCTTGACTAAGCTGAAAATGAATGGCGATTCCTTCACTAAGCGAGGTAAACAATGCGCTTACCGCCGCGCCCGCCAACACGAGGCGAATCGGAGTAACGCCGCCTCTTGAGAGCGCACTGACTCCATACACCATCCCGGCTGCCGCCGCCGCTCCGAAAAACGACCATATGATGAGTGATTGATAAGAAAGTCCAGGAAAAAACGCAAAACAAATCGCTACCATCAATGTCGAACCGGCATTCAATCCTAACAACCCCGCATCAGCAAGCGGATTTCTCGTCATTCCTTGCATGATGGCGCCCGCCACCGCAAAACTAGCTCCGACAAGCACATCCGCAAGGGAACGAGGAAGGCGCAAATCGCGGATAATTGCATGGGCGGTTTGCCGCGAATCGTAATGAAAAACTGCGTCCCATACTGTCGTTAAACGGATATCCGCCGCACCGACCGAAATGGACAGGGCGATGCTAAAAAGAATGGCGCTTAGTCCAACGACTAGCACCAATATTGCCGCCCACGAACGCGATGATCGTTTTATATGTTTCTCTATTTCCATCTTTCCTCTCCTTACCATCATTCCACCCTACTTTTGATTTGCAGAAAGCAATGTATCGACAACAAGGTCGAGCTGATGTTCAAGTGAAATGGCATCAGAAAACCAAATGTCTTCGATCTTCATTTCGTAAACATGATGGTTTTTCACCGCATTTAAGTTTTTCCAAATCGCGCTGTTTTTCAGCTCTTTTTCCGCCTGTTCGGTTCCGTCCATTTTATATACCGTCCAAAACATGTGATCAGCGGCATAGTCAGGCAACGCCTCTAGCGAAATCAATTTCCATTGCGGACCTTGAATCACTTCTTGTTTAATTTTTTCTGGCGGTGTCAGCTGCAGAGCGTTATAAATAATTTGACCAGCATGGCCAAAATTGTCGCCGATGGCGTAAAAATCTTTTCCTTGCAGTTTATAAATGCCAACGGTCTCATTTTCGCCGATGACGCCTTTAATTTTTTCACGGGCAGCTGCCGCCTTCTTATCAAATTGTTGAATCCATTGCTCCGCTTCCTTTTGCTTGCCAAAAAGCTCGCCAAATACCCGCATTTCTTCTTGGATGTTTTTATAATGGCCAAAAGGAATGAAAACAGTCGGAGCGATTTTCGATAGCTGTTTGTATTGGTCTTCTAAATATACAATAATTAAATCTGGATTTAATTCAACAACTTTTTCTAGGGAAATCGGATTGCCAACGTTTTCAATCCCTTTTGCTTGTTCTTTTATGTACGGATTCTCCATAACTGCCTGCGTGACGCCAACTGGTTTCACCCCAAGCGCCAGCGCGTTTCCTAAAAATTCATATGGCATTACCACCCGTTTTGGATGTGCGGGAATTTTGACTTTTTTCCCGTTCGCCATCGTAAATGTTTTCGTTGCACTTTCTTCTGTCTTCGGTTCCTTTTCCGATGCTGTATTGTCTTTCTGATTCCCGCAAGCGCTCATCATTGCGAGAACGAGAACCAGGATCAGCATGAATACGATACTTCTTTTTCTCGTCAACATCTCGTTGTCCCCCTCTAAAGATAATGAAAATCACATCCAATAAAAATGATAATCATTTTCGTTATAACTGTCAACCAACAACATGAACTAGCATTCTATTTACGCAATCCAGAACTCTTAAACTACTTTTCCAACCAAACAGAAGGGGCTGGTCCAAAACTCTTTGGCTCAGCCCTTTGCGAAATACGATTAATGATTAGATAAACTATCCTGTTTACTGTTTGCTAACTGCTTTGATAATTCAATAAAAAACTGTAGCGCCTCCGGATTCGCCATCGATCCAGGATTGACCGCTTTTTCGAGCGGGAATCCGAGCAGCAGCTTGCGAATTGGAATTTCCATTTTCTTTCCGTTTAATGTTTTTGGAATTTGCTCGACTTGGTAAATTTCATCTGGGACAAAGCGCGGCGATACTTTTTGGCGAATTTCGTTTTTGATTTTCTCCTTTAGTTCCTCATCTAATGACGCTCCTGGCTGAAGCACGACAAACAACGGCATAAACGATTTTCTTCCCATCAGTTCTAAATCGATGATCAAACTTTCGAGCACTTCATCGAGTGATTCGACAGCGCGGTAAATTTCACTCGTTCCCATGCGGACGCCGGCGCGATTAATCGTCGAATCAGAACGCCCGTAAATGACGCAGCCGCCTTCTTCGTCGATTTTAATCCAATCCCCGTGCTTCCAAATTCCTGGATACGTATCGAAATAGCTGTCCAAATATCGCTCGTAATTTGGATCATTCCAGAAAAACAGCGGCATCGATGGCATTGGGTCGGTAATGACTAGCTCTCCCACTTCATTAATTAAACGATTTCCATTTTCATCAAATGCCTGTACGTTTGCCCCTAACGAACGGCATTGGATGATCCCCGCACGAACCGGCAAGATTGGCGAACCGGCAACGAAAGCGGTGCATACGTCCGTCCCGCCGCTGCACGAAACTAGGCAAATATCGTCTTTCACGTTTTCGTATACCCAAGCAAATCCTTCCGTCGTCAGCGGCGAACCTGTTGAAAGAACCGCTTGCAAATCGGAAAAATCGTATAATTCTTTTGGTTTAATGCCAAGCTTCATACAAACGTTAATAAACGCTGCGCTTGTTCCGAAATGGGTAATGCGCGCCTTTTCCGCCAGCTCCCATAACACGTTTCCATCCGGATACGTCGGACTCCCGTCATAAAGCACGACCGACGCTCCGACTAACAATCCGCCGATGAGAAAATTCCACATCATCCATCCTGTTGTCGTAAACCAGAAAAATGTGCTTTCCTTTGTCAAATTTTCTTCAATCAAGAGCGATTTTAAATGTTCGAGCAAAATGCCGCCATGCCCTTGAACGATTGGCTTCGGCAAGCCTGTTGTACCGGAGGAATACAAAATCCAAAGCGGATGGTCAAACGGAACGTATTCGTAAGTAAGTTCCGCTTTTTCCCGAATGATATCATCCCATAATAAAACGGAATCATCCGGTGCTTGTACGTCTTCCCGCAAATATGGAAGCAAAATCGTTTTTTTGAGCGACGGCAATTTTTCCCGCAATTCGTCGACAATCGGACGTTTATCAAACTCTTTGCCGCCATATTGGCATCCTTCAATCGCAAAAAGCACAACCGGTTCAATTTGCTGGAATCGGTCAATGACGCTGCTTGCGCCAAAATCCGGGGAACAGCTCGACCAAATCGCCCCAATGCTGGCGCACGCTAAGAAAGCGATGACGGTTTCCGGAATGTTTGGCATATATGCCACCACTCGGTCTCCCGGTTTGACTCCGATTTTTTTGAGCGCGTTTGCGACTGCCGCCGTTTTTTCTTTCAGCTCTTTCCAAGCCACTTCACGATAAGGCACGCGCTCGGAACGGAAAAGAAGCGCTGGGCGATCGGATCGCTCGTTTCGAAATACGTGCTCCGCATAATTTAACCTCGCACCTGGAAACCATTTCGCTCTCGGCATTTTCCGCTCTTCTAAAACGCAACGGTAAGGAGTCGCCGATTTCACCTCGCAATACTCCCACACCGATTCCCAAAATTCTTCTAGCTGTTCAACGGACCAATTCCATAATTGTCGATGTGTTTCAAATGACAGACCCTTTTTTTCCTTTAACCAATTCATATAGCGCTTAATATTCGATCGTTGAATATGTTCCTCTGTCGGCATCCATAATACCGTCCCATCCGTAATCGCTTTCATATTCATCTGCGAAAAAACGCAGAATTCACCCCTCTCCCACCTATTTTTCGATTGAAAATTTAGACTATTTATATAATATCATCTTTTCCTATTATTGAGAATACAAAAGCGGAAAACGAACTTTGTGAAGATAATGAAGAAATTCGTCGTAAAACCAAAAAACAAAATGATTGACAAAACAAAGAAGGCGGAATAAGATAAAAAATAAAATTTGGTTTGGTGCAAAATTATAACCTTAACGCAATTTATTGATAAGGAGGAAACTATTATGCCTTCAGTAAAATTGCAGCGTTTATCCGAGGCAGAAGAAGGAGAACGTTTCCGTATTGTGAAGCTTGACATACAAGATGGAACAATGAAACGAAGATTGCTTGACTTAGGATTTGTCCCAGGATGCGAAATAAGTGTTCTGCAAAAAAGCCCACTGGGAGACCCAACCGCATATCGTGTCAGCAACACAACGATTGCATTGCGGAAAGAAGAAAGTGACCATATTTATGGGGAGAGGATACGCGATGTCCACAAATGAATATACAATCGCACTTGCGGGAAATCCGAACACAGGAAAAAGCACATTGTTTAACGTTTTGACCGGATTGCGACAGCATACCGGAAATTGGCCGGGAAAAACGGTCGTTCATGCGGAAGGATTTTTTACGTACAATAACAACCGCTATAAAATGATCGATTTGCCTGGAACCTATTCGCTTTATTCGAATTCGGCGGATGAAGAAGTGGCGCGAGATTTTATTATTTTTGAAAAACCCGATGTTACGATAGTGGTACTCGATGCTACCGCTTTGGAACGAAATTTAAATCTTGCTTTGCAAGTGTTGGAGATGACAAGCAGCGTCATCGTCTGTGTGAACCTAATGGACGAAGCGAAAAAGAAAGGAATCCGCATCGATACCGAGAAACTAGCGGCAACATTAGGAGTGCCGGTCGTTCCGATTTCCGCGCGCAATAAAGAAGGAATCGACACGTTATTAAAGACAATCGATTTGATGGTGCGCGGAAAAATCAAAACAAACCCGATTGCCGTCCGGTACAGTCCAGAAATTGAACAATGCATCGAAAAGCTCATTCCACGCGTGAAAGAGGTTATTGGCGATGCGTACCCTGCCCGCTGGGTCGCGCTTCGATTGCTTGACGGAGATATGTCTTTGCTTCAGGCTCTCCAACAACAACCGCTTCCATCCGTAAAGGAGGTGTCTATATATGCATGCCACGATACCGCAAAGTCCGTTTGAAGAGCTGATGAATGAAGCGCGAGCACTGGCGCCTGCGGATACGCGCGAACAAATCGTATCGGCTATTTTTCGCACCTCCCAAGCGATTTGCAATGAAACGGTTACCTATACGAATCAAGCAAAACAATACGAAACGGAAAAGCTAGACCGCATTTTTACTTCAAAATTATGGGGATTTCCGATCATGCTTGCGATGCTTGCGGTCGTTATTTATATCACGATTGCCGGCGCGAATATTCCATCTGGCATGCTGGCAAGCTTTTTCGGATGGCTTGAAGGATATCTTACCCTTTTCTTTCAAGCACTGCACGCCCCTGACTGGCTGCACGGGTTGCTTGTGTTAGGGTTATATCGAGGCACTGCTTGGGTCGTCAGCGTGATGCTTCCGCCGATGGCGATTTTCTTTCCAATTTTTGCATTGCTAGAAAACTATGGATATCTCCCGCGTGTCGCTTTCAATATGGATCGCTTGTTTAAAAAAGCGGGAGCGCACGGAAAACAATCGCTCACGATGGCGATGGGATTCGGATGCAACGCCGCGGCTATTATGTCAACGCGCATCATTGAGTCGCCGCGCGAACGAATGCTGGCGATTTTGACGAACAACTTCGTCCCTTGCAACGGACGGTGGCCGACATTGATCTTGCTGTCTTCCTTATTTATGGCGGCAGGCTACACTGGCGGATGGAAAACATTCGTCACCGCTAGTGTCGTTGTCGCGATGGTGCTGTTTGGCATCGTCGTTACGCTTACCGTCTCATGGGTGCTATCGAAAACGGCGCTCCGCGGCATCCCCACCCATTACACATTAGAGCTCCCTCCGTATCGGCGCCCGAAAATATGGGATACCATTGTTCGCGCCACATTAGACAAATCCATTTATGTGCTAAAGCGAGCCATTGTGGTTGCCGCTCCAGCTGGAGTATTAACATGGATACTAGGAAACATTCATATCGGGGATACGACCGTCCTCGCCTATATCGCTGATTGGCTCGATCCTTTTGCTAGAGCACTTGGGCTTGATGGCTATATTTTAATGGCGTTTATTTTAGGATTGCCCGCCAATGAAATCGTCCTGCCGATTTTATTAATGGGGTATTTATCGACTGGTTCCTTGACGGAAGTCGATGGTCTGCACTCACTCAAACAAATTTTCGTCGACCACGGCTGGACATGGCTGACCGCGCTCAATATGATGCTGTTTTCCTTGCTTCATTATCCGTGTGGCACCACGCTCGTTAATATTTACAAAGAAACGAAAAGCAAAAAATGGACGTTTGTCGCTTTTGCGCTTCCGACAAGCATCGCTATTGCTGTCACGTTTTTCACCGCGCAACTTGCCAAATGGTTTGGCTTTGTATGAAAAATCCCCGTTTCCTTGTTTAGAGGGAACGGGGATTTTTGTGTGTGATTGTAACTTTATGGTTTTCTATTAATCAAGTTAGTTTACCCATCGTCCTGTCAAATTTCCCCTCGCCGTTAAATACGATAATCGCTTCCATTCAATCAGTTTCCGACGTAATAACTACATAAAATATGTAAATACTCGTGGGTTAGATGATGAATTATGTATTTTCCACACGTCGTGATCGCATAGAAAATGCAGAAAACGTTTGAACGTAACAAAATTTTCAGCTAAATCTGTCCAGATTGGATCAAGTAAACGCCCACCTTTTTTGCTGACCTCAATATATTTCTTTGCCGTCGAGGCCAATGAACGAAATTTACCATTCAAAAGCAATTTAATTACAGAAAATAGGCCGTTTTGTTTCCAATCGGTCATTTTAAACGCTGAAGAAGCCATTAATTGTTTAAGAGAAAGAATCATTTTTTCCATATAATCTTCCATCGTGCCTAATAAATGAACCAATTCGGAAACAAATATATTGCTTATTCCTGAGGAAACTACTCTTCCAATTACATTTTGCTGGATAAAAAATGTCTTTTCGCTGCATTTAACCATACACCCGCTCCTTTTCGAAAACAAAGGAGCGGGATATGGTCAATCATACTTCCCTTACTTCTTCCAAATGCGACACATCACCTTCAGTAATCAATTCAAACTTCCCATCGTTTACCCGCACGGTCGTAACGCTGGTTCCATACATATACGGAGGAGCCCAAAGCTCTTTTAACGGCGTGTTTTTGAAACGAGCGATAACCGTCTTTAACACCACCCCATGCGTAACAATTAAAATGTTTCCTTCAGGGTGGCGTTTGATGATTCGCTCAATGGCGGCAAACGCTCGGTTTTGGACATCGATGAACCGCTCGCCGCGCCGTGGTGTGTATAAATGCGGATGATTCCAAAAGTGGTCGAACATAATAGGATCCAATTCTTTGATTTCCTCATGGGTCTTTCCTTCCCAGTCGCCAAGGTGAATCTCCCGCAGCTGTTCTTCGGTATAAATCGGAATCAGCCGCTCGCCGCGAATCAGCTGGGCGGTTTCGAGCGCTCGTCCGCTTGTGCTGGCGTAAATCGCGGTCAAATCGACTGCTTCCAGCCGTTTTCCAAGCCGCATTGCGTCTTGCCGCCCCTTTTCCGTAAGCGGCGAATCTTGCCACCCTTGCATCCGCTTTTCAACGTTCCATCGTGTTTCTCCATGTCTTGTTAAATATAACGTTGCCATTCTCGTTCCCCCATTCCTGTTGTCTCTTATTGTTCCACCGCCGGCTCCAGTTTTTGTTTTTTCACTATCAAATACTCACTCATACTAGTTCTCCTTCTCCTAAATACATCGTTCCCATTTCGATATATTTCTTCTACTCCTTGTTCGTTTTGCGCACACGGTATGCTTTCGCATTGGTTTTAGAGCTGGCAGCTAAATTTTTGGATTTTCTTTTTTGCTTGTCTCCAAATATACCAATCTAACAGCGGATTTTCCAGCTTCATAGAAAATCTGCCGCCTCCAAGCGCGATGATTTTCCTCATATCAGTTCAGCCACTTTACGAGTTTGGTCATCCATATCCCTTCTGGCATCCTCATTTGTTCGACTTCGCGGAAACCGTGACGTTCATATAGACGAAGCGCAGGTATATTCGCGCTTCCTGTCATAACGATGATTTCGTTCGCATTCCGTTCTTGATGACAGACAAACTCAATCAAGGAGCTGGCGATCCCTTGCCGGAAAAAGCCGGGATCCACCATCAAGCGGCAAATGTGCACGGTCTTTTCTGCCCGCTCATAGGAAATCGCTCCTGCCAGCTGTTTTTGCTTCATATATCCATAAAACCGTTCACCGCACTGCTGCAACGTTGCGACTGTATCTTGCAATGGCGGAAGGTCGGGAAATCCGATCAGCCGCGCCTCGACAGCGTAAGAACGCAATTGAAGGCGCAGCACCGCTTCCGCCCATTCGTCTGCCTCTATGTTTATTTCCTGAATCATGCCTTCCTTTCCTTTCTATTTCATCATGCGCCATCCATTTTTACTTCTCGATGATCGCTTTGTTTTCCTTTTTGCTTCACGAAAAAAGACGATCTTGCCTGAGGGCATCAATCGTCTTCGTTATCGTCTATCAGTAATTTCGTCCATCGCTTCTTGCAGAAATTGATATCCTTTTTGTTCCCGCCCATCTTTCCGTATCGTCCATTCTTGTTTTTCCAATGCCAGCTCACCGCGTTCATTTTTGACAAATGGCATATGAAGGACAATCATTTTATCATCTTTGTTGATCGTATAGCCGATGTAATACTTGTTTCCTGCGCCTTCTTCTTCGAAAATGCCGACTTGGTCCAAATGATAAACATCCATCAACGGCTGCAGCGTGTCAATAAACTCATGGATAATCACGCTTCTTGGCGCAAATTCCATCTTTCTCCCTCCTCTCATCGACGGAGTACGTATAATCGTCCGTTAATAGCAAACGAGATGGCGCCGGTTTCTTCGGAGACGACGATTACAAGCGCATCACTTCGCTCTGTTAACCCAATTGCGGCGCGATGGCGGGTACCTAATTTCCGCTTCGGTGTCACATGCTCGGCAAGCGGCAAAATATTGCCTGCCGATACAATTTCGTCATAACGGATTAACGCTCCCCCATCATGAAGCGGATTGCCTGGATAAAAAATCGTTTCTAACAACGTATGTGAAACCTTTGCCCCAATAGGAACACCATGATGCAATAAATGATCCAGCGAATCCTTTCGCTCAATAACGATGAGAGCACCATGACGGCGTTCCGCCAAATGTTTTGCCGCAAGGGACAAATCGTCATAATGCGGCGTATATTCCGCTAAATAAGAATGCAAATAAAAAGAAGCGGCCGCTGTTTGTACATCCAAGATATGCTTTTGCAATGTTTCTAAACGCGACAATATACAGCACTCATCCATCATTAACGATTGGCGGATTGCTTCCGCCTCCTCCGTAATGTCGCGCAGTGAACGAATTATTTGCTCTTTCATCGGTTGATTAAGCGGTAAAAACTCTTGAATCATGGAACTCCCCCATCGCCGTTTGTTACTATTAGTGTGCGACATTTATAATGAAAAACGGACGGAAATAATAGGAAATCCCTTCTAATGTATTCATTAGAAGGGATGAGAATCAAATACCATATACTCTTCTAGCCATTTTTGCAACTTCTCGGCTTCTAACGACTTGCTAAAGTAAAACCCTTGGGCAAAGTCGCAATCCATCTGTTGGAGAAGCGCTACTTGATGATACGTCTCGACGCCTTCCGCCAATACTTGAATATCCAAGCTTTTCGCTAAATGAATAATCGTATCGACAATCGTTGCATCTTTCGAGTTCTCCGCAATTCCTTGAATAAAGCTGCGGTCAATTTTTAATAAAGACACCGGCAGATTCCGAATGTACGCCAACGAAGAAAATCCTGTGCCGAAATCATCAATGGCTACTTGCACGCCGATATTTTTTAACTGAGTTAAAATATGCTTGCCCGTTTCAAAGTTTTCCATCAAGCCGCTTTCTGTCACTTCCAAAATTAAATGCTCTGGCGCAAAATGCGTATCCCGTAAAATATGGACAATATGCTGAACCAATTCCGTTCGATTTAATAAAAACGGCGATAAGTTGACAGCTAATTTCAGCCCAGGGAATTGCGTCTGCCATTCTTTCACTTGGCGGCACGAATGTTCAAGCACCCATAACGTAATTTCAAAAATGAATCCGCTCTGTTCGGCAAGTGGAATAAAGTCGAGCGGTGGAATTTCTCCAAGCGATGGGTGGCGCCAACGCAACAGTGTTTCCACTCCCATCGTTGCACCGCTGTCAAGCTTAATTTTCGGCTGGTAGCATAAATAAAATTGCTCACGCAAAATCGCAAACGGCAAATCTTGTTCAATGATCGCTTTCCGATTTTGCGTCGGACGATAAAACTCATAACCATTTTTTCCTCTTTTTTTCACATTATATAGAGCTTGATCGGCGTATTTCATGACTTGCTCGATTCGGTCGCTATCTTTTGGGAAAAAAGCAATTCCCATCGATAGCGTAGACTGAATAAGCTGTTTTTCATAATAAAACGGCTTATGGAACGTTTGAACAAGCTCATCGGCGAGTTTCGTCACTTCTTCTTTTGCTATGTTCGGAAGCAAAAGCACAAATTCATCTCCGCCAATGCGCGCAAAAAAATCTTCGGAGCGCAGCACGCTTTGCACCCTTCTTACCGCTTCCTGCAAAAAATAGTCGCCAGCTTGATGGGAAAAGTGATCGTTAATCCATTTAAATTTATCAAAATCCAAATAACATAACGCAAAATCGGTTTGGCTTTCGATCAGCTGCTTTATGTATCTCTCAAAATAGCTGCGGTTCGCAATGCCTGTTAACGAATCAAAGTAGGCAAGCTGCCGTAACTTTTCCTCGTATTTTTTCCGTTCGCCAATGTTTTTCACCGTCACAATCACATAATCAAGTTCATTTTGTTCATTCACAATCGCTTTCCCTTGCGCTTCCATCCATATCCATTTTCCTTCGTTATCGCGCTTGCGAAATTCAGCGATTTGAGTGTCATATGTACGATATAGCTCATCAAACTTCCTCACAATGTTCGGCAAATCATCAGGATGCACAAATTGTAAGATATCTTCATACGAATATTGGTGAATTGCCGTGCCTACTTTCTCAAGAGATGATGGTATGTATAATAGCTCACGTTTATTGGAAAAAATAAGAATATAATCCGTAGAATGTTCAGCGATGAGTTGAAAATGTTGTTTGCTTTCTTCCAATGCTCGTTCTAGTTTCTTTTCCTTCGTCACATCGCGGCATACGCACAAAATCGAATCGATTTCTCCTTGTTCATTTACAATCGGCGAAAAAACAGCACTCACTGGAACGATACGGTCATCCGCTTTTTTAATCGTCCATTCTACATTATGTATGGATTTCCCGTTTCTAACCGATTGCAATAACGGTTCTACTACGATGGTTTCCATCTCAGCAATGGTTTCAAAATGGGCGTGTCGTACCGCGCCGCTGCCATTTGTACCTAACAGTGCTTGAAACGCAGGATTCGTATAAATGACATATCCTTCTGTATTTAAAATCGCGACTGCCTCGGTAAAATGATGGAAAAAAGCAGCATACTTACCTGTCATGAAGCAATTACCTCTCAATGATAGTTTTTAAGAAAAGCTGCCTTGTATACTTTCATTTTTACGAAAACATATACAAAAATCAACAAAATTCGCGAAAATTTCTTGAAAAAAAAGAAACAACACCGCTTTTGCGATGTTGCTTCATCAGGTTATCAGCTGATCGCCTGACAGCGCTGACTAGCTATACAAGGACATGTCTGACAATGTGTTCCTCCATCTGTTTGGTAATAAAGGCAACATGTTGACCGCTGTCTCGGATGAGCGTTTCCTTTCCAAAATCGTTTTAACGGATTTTGTCGAGGAGTGCCGAATAACGCTCCATCTGCATCGTGAACGAGATAATGAAAATCATCGCAAAGCTGTTCGTGGACATGGGCAAGGGTTTCATCATTCATAAGCGTTTCATACAGCCAATAAATGTAAATCGCGATATTCTCCCATAATATATGGGCAGATATTTTTGTGATTTTCCGCAATTTTTCTATCAGCGGGAAAAGGTGCACCGCAAATAGCTGTCTCACCGTCTCTTCCCGCCATTGATCACGACAGCCCGTGCATATTTCTGTCTTGGGCTCCTCAAAACGAAAAGTCGGCAGCCACCTATCATCATGATCGTCCGTTTCCATCCAAATCCGCTCTGGTGACAGCACAAGCCGTTTATTCCAAACGGACATCGCATAAAGCGACATCGCGACAAGGAAGCTATATCGTTTGATCAACATCGATGCCGCGACAGCGTCATTGGCAGCGCCAAGCCTGTCGCGCACTTTTGCTACATAATCGATGAGCACGCTATCCTCAGACAGACGATCCAAGCGAATCGATAGCGGCGAATTGGTTTGAACGGTTGAAATCCGATATGTTTCTAATACCTTTATTTCCTCCGCGGAAAGAATCATGATGAAACGCCTTCTTTCTGTAGAATGCATCTTCCTTTTCCATATGGAATGCAAAGTGGAGTTCCAAATAGCGGATCATATGTCACTTGACAATCCATTTGAAATACGTCTTTCACCAATTGACAGGAAATGATTTCTTCCGGTTTTCCTTGCGCATATATTTTTTTATCGCGAATCGCCACAATATGGTGAGCGTAGCGGCAAGCCAAGTTTAAGTCGTGAAGCACCATGACAATCGTGCGCTTTTCCTTCTCGTTTAACTCAAACAATAAATCAAGAATTTCAATTTGGTGCGTCATATCCAAATACGTCGTCGGTTCGTCCAATAAAATAATGTCCGTATCCTGCGCCAGCGTCATCGCAATCCAAGCCCGCTGCCGCTGTCCCCCTGAAAGCGAATCGACCGGACGCTCCGCTAATTCTGTCATCCTCGTTGCTTCGAGCGCACGCCGCACCGCTTTTTCATCTTCTTCGCTCCATTGTTTCAGCCACGTTTGGTACGGATATCTCCCTTGCTTAACAAGCTGCAGCACGGTCAATCCTTCCGGAGCCGTTGGCGACTGCGGCAAAATCGCTAACTTTTTCGCCACCTCTTTTGTCGGCAATTTCGCGATTTCCTTTCCTTCCAGCAAAACCGCACCGCCCGCCGGTTTCAAAAGCCGTGCCAAAGCGCGCAATAACGTCGATTTCCCGCAGCCATTTCCCCCGATAAATACGGTAATTTCTCCTTTTGGAATCATTAAATCTAATTCATCAATAATGATCGTGTTTCCATATGATAACGTTAGCTCCTTTGCTTGTAAGGCGTTCATGTTCTTCCACCCCTTTTATTATCGGCTTTTATATAATAAGTAAACAAAATACGGCGCCCCAACTGCCGCAGTAAACACCCCGGCTGGAATTTCCATCGGCGCAAACAACATGCGCCCAGCAAGATCAGCGGCCATCACGAAAATAGCTCCTAATAGCGCGGAGGCCGGAAGAAGCGCTCCAAATGAGGAACCAACAAGCCTTCTCGCCATATGCGGCGCCATCAACCCGACAAAGCCAATGCCTCCCGCGAAAGCGACCGCTCCTCCAGTTAAGGCAGTGCTTAGTAATAGAAGGAAAAAACGCTGCTTTTGCAGGGAAACTCCCGCGCCGATTGCCAATTCATCGCCTAATTCTTGAATGTTCATCTTCCGTACTGATAAAAAACTGATTGCTAATAAGATCAATGCCCATGGTGCAAGCAGTGTAACATGTTTCCACGAAGCGCCATAGACGCTTCCGGTAATCCAAACGTTCGCCTGACTCGCCCGATAAATCGGTCCGGTAATCATCAATAACGTTGTGCATGCCTGCATGAGTGCCGATATTCCAACCCCAATTAATACAAGCCTTAGCGGTGCCATTCCATTTTTCCATGAAAGGACATAGACAAGAAGCGCCGTTATTGTTGCACCAAGAAAAGCGGCGAACGGCAGCCAATGAATACTAATAGTCAAGGAATGGTTTTCATCGCTAAACAACGTCAAAAACGCAACGACCGCTGCCGCGGCCCCGCCCGTAATGCCGAGCACGTCTGGCGAGGCGAGCGGATTGCGAATCATCCCTTGCAAGATCGCTCCCGCCGCCGCAAGCAACATTCCCGCCAACAGTGCGACAAGAATCCGCGGCAAGCGAAACGTATAAATCACGACTTCGTTCATATCCGAACCATTTCCAAACAACGTCTTCGCTATTTCCAACGGGGAAATATACATTTCGCCGCTTCCAATGCTGACAAGAAATATAACCACATTAACAGCTAATAGTATCAAACTAATAGTTATCGCTTTTTTGTCGACTAAAAACGAGATCGACTTCCCAATTCGCAACGATGTATACTTCTTCATTTCGCTAAAATCCCCCTACGGGCAATATAAACAAAAAACGGAACGCCGAGAAACGCTGTCACTATTCCGACCGGGACTTCGCGCGGCATTAAAATATAGCGGGCCCCGATATCGGCCGCAATTAATAAAATCGCTCCGATCAAGGCACAGTACGGCAATACCCAGCGATGGTCCACGCCAACTAGCGCACGCGCAATATGAGGAACGATGATGCCGATAAACCCGATCGGTCCGGCAACAGCAACCGAACTTCCGGCAAGCAGCACGACAAGGAGCGCTGCTCCTGCTTTCACCGCATTCGTGCGCTGTCCTAAACCTTTCGCCACATCATCTCCCATCATTAAAATGTTCACCTTTTGCGCAAACAGCAGCGAACCAATCCAGCCAACGATAAAGTATGGAAGAACGGCTGTTAACATTTCCAGCTTCCGTCCGGCTACCGAACCAGCCAACCAAAATAAGACTTCTTCAAGCGCCTTTTCATTCGCCGCTAACATTCCTTGTGTTAATGAAGCAAACAAGGCGGCGACCGCCGTGCCGGCAAGCGTTAATTTCAAGGGGGTTGCTCCGTCTTTTCCAACAGCGCTAATGATGAACACGATTGCCGCTGCCAGCGCGGCACCGCTAAAAGCGAGCCATGTAAATACTTGCAGCGAATGTACTTGGAAAAAGGTCACAAATAGAACGATAAAAAAGCCAGCACCTGCATTAATGCCGAAAATTCCCGGAGAAGCAAGCGGATTTTTCGTCAGCGCCTGCATGAGCGCTCCCGCCATTGCTAAACTCGCTCCTACCGCCGCAGCAATCAGCGCCCGCGGCAGACGGACCGTTTCAATAATGATATGGGCATTCGAACCGTTATTGTTTGTAAATGCCTCTATCGCATTTTTCCAACTTGTATCGGTATATCCGTAAATGATGCTCATCCAAATGGTTGCAAGCAACAACAAGCATAGGAGGAACAAGCCAATCGATTTCTTCTGGTTTGTGGCTAACATCGTAAATCTCCCTTATATATTATCTATCTCTATCGATAAGTCTATTTGATAATGACTCTCAACGTCAATGGTTTTTTATTTTATTTTCACTCATATTTTTTATTGACAATGATTATCGACATCATTTATTATTTTTGGTGTAAATGAAAATCATTATCAAATAAACTAAAGGGGGATACATAATGTTCAAATCTAAACTCTCCTTTCTCATCGCCGCCGTTCTCTCTCTTCTTGCCATTCTCGGCGGCTGCGGCAAAAATGAGGAGGCAGATCCAAAACAAACGAACAGCAATAAAAAACAAACAGAAACAACCTATACCATTGAACACGCCATGGACACCACAGAAATAAAAGGAACACCGGAGCGCGTCGTCATTTTAACGAATGAAGGAACCGAAGCGCTATTGGCGTTAGGCGTCAAACCGGTCGGCGCGGTCAAATCATGGACAGGCAACCCATGGTACGATCACATTAAAGACAAAATGGAAGGCGTCAAGGAGCTTGGAACGGAAGCAGAACCAAACCTAGAAGCGATCGCGGCATTAAAACCGGATTTAATTATCGGCAATAAACTGCGCCATGAAAAAATTTACGAACAGCTAAAAGCCATTGCCCCGACTGTTTTTTCCGAAACGCTTCGCGGTAACTGGAAAGATAACTTTATGCTCTATGCCAAAGCAGTGAATAAAGAAGAAAAAGGAAAAGAAGTCATCGCTGAATATGACAAGCGTATTGAAGACTTAAAAGCAAAATTAGGCGATAAATTGAAAATGAAAGTATCCATCGTTCGCTTTATGGCAGGAGATGTCCGCATTTATCATAAAGACTCCTTCTCCGGTGTCATTTTAGATCAGCTAGGATTTTCCCGTCCGGAATCGCAAAATGTCAACGACTTTGCCGAAATGGCGTGTAACGAAAGAACGCATCCCGGCGATGGACGGCGATATCCTCTTCTACTTCACCTATGAAACAGGAGACGGAGAAGCAAGCAAACTAGAAAAAGAATGGATTAACGATCCGCTCTTTAAAAGCTTAAACGTCGCAAAACAAGGAAAAGTGTACAAAGTAAGCGACACGATTTGGAACACGGCAGGCGGTGTGCTCGCTGCCCATTTAATGCTCGACGACATCGAAAAATATTTCTTGCAACAACAATGAATGCAATAAAGCTGCCCTGCATACGCAGGGCAGTTTTTTGTGCAAGCAGCCTCCATCAACAGCGCTGTCGGCAGAAAAACGTTGCCGCTTCCGCTGCACTATGTTAGATTGAAAGTACAAGTTTATTATAGAAAGGATGACGATGGCATGAAGCGCACCGCCATTATGGCAGCGTGTCTGCTTTCATTTGGCATCATCATGGGCGCTTGCTCCGATGACAAAGCAAGCGAAACAAAGCATGACCATTCCATGACATATACAACCAATTCCGGGGATATCCGCGAAACGACAAAATCGATCGACCATCTTCCAACCTTTTTAAGCAATTTTGAAGAAGATATGGCTGTTTTGTATCAGCAAGCCGCCAAGCATAAAGACTTGCTCGAGCATATTCCTTGCTACTGCGGCTGCGGAGAAGCGGCGGGTCATAAAAATAACTACGATTGTTTCGTTCATGAAACGAAAAAAGATGGCTCCATCGTTTGGGATGATCACGGAACAAAATGTGGTGTATGCCTTGAAATCGCAAAAGAAGCGATTACGGAATATGACCAAGGCAAATCGATCAAAGAAATACGGAAAATGATTGACGAGAAATATAAAGAAGGCTACGCGGAACCGACACCAACGAAACCGCTGTAATGCAAAAGAGGCTGTCCCCAAAAGGTCGGTTTAACGACCTTTTGCGACAGCCTCATTCTGTCCGCTTACGCCACGCGGATTGGTTTGCCAAACGGCACACGCGGCGTATAATCATCGGGAACAATCCAAAACACTTCGTAATCCACTTCCAATTCTTCGTAAAAATATCCGGTTACATCGGTAATGTAAAAAAGCGTATCGATTTTTTGTTCTTTTGCCCATTCCAATACTTCCGTATATGACGATTTTCCATGTTTAAAATATTTAATAGCCGCCATTCCGACAGGAGACACGTCACGAATTTTAAAATCGGCCTGTACTAACAATGTATCCGGTCTTACTTTTTCAAACAGCTTAACAATGTTTTGAATTAAAATCGGGCGTGACGGACGATTGGATGTATCAATCGCCAAGGCAATGGAATGATCTTTTCGTTCCTTCAGCAGTGAAAGAAGCGCCCTTTGCCATTTCACGATCATCAGCCTCCTTAATTATGATGTTAAAAATCAGTATTAGTATGGACGGGAAGGAAGCTGAGTACGAACTGTTTTTCTTTCCTCTTTCTCCTACAATTTTGTCAAAATCAATCCGAATAACGCAGTAATAATTCCAATAAGCTGGTATGATTTCAATTTTTCCTTAAATAAGTAACAACCAAGCACTACTACGACTAAACAGTTTAAACTAACAATCGGAAATACGATAGAAGCAACACCTTGGTTCAGCGCATAAAGGTAACAGCTAAATCCGATGACGCTAAATAGCGCCACCGCTGTCCCAAGGCGCAACTCCCGCTTTTGTATCATTGTGTTGCGACAGTTCCAAAATAAATACATCCCTCCACCGCCATACATAGCAGTCAGCAAATCCAATGAACCGATGCCGATAACAGAACACCACTTCATCAAAACCCCAACCGCTCCAAACGAAACAATCGCCGTGCCGATATGGATCAGCCAAGGTATGTATTCATAATTTCCTTTCGCCTTCGGAGTGTATTGGATAATGGCAGCAGAACATAACATGCATAAAACGCCAATCCAATGCAGGAGTGGAATGTGTTCGCCAAATACCATTCCAGCCGCCAGCACAGGAAAAATCGCATTCACCGCAATGAGCGGTGCCGTTAAGCTAGCTGGACCTTTTTCAAACGCTTCGGACATTTGAATGTTTCCCGTTGCGTTGCAAATTCCGATGAACGCTCCGAGAATAATCGATGCCACACTAGGATGCAGCGATTTCGTCATCCATCCATACAACGCCATGATAAAAAATGCGATGACATAAAAATAAAACTGAATATGTTGTTTCGACATCGAATGGCGCGTGCTCCACTTCAACAGCGTATTGTTAATGCCGAAACAAACAGCGGTGAATACAGAAGCAGCCAACCACACTTTTGTCTCTCTCCCTGGTGACGATGTACAACTTTTATTATAAATCGAGAAGATGAAATAACGTCAAGGATTTTCACACCTTGACGCCTTTGCTTACTGCTCATTTTGTCCAGAAAGGGGAATATCTTTTCCATTTACATCCTCAATGACCCCATCGACTGTCCCTTCCATATACACATCGCTCACTTGTTCGTGCGTTGTCGCCAACGTGGAAGATAAAGAATCAGTACGTTCATAATCAGACGGATCATATTGTTTTCCCGCAATATTTAAGTTTTCTTGTTTTTTCATTATTCATGCCTCCTTGTTCATTCTACTCATTATTAATGTGAAACAATCAGAAAAAATAAAAAGAGGGAGTTTATGGTTATTTACATGTATACGTTCACACTAAAAAGACAAACTAATGATAAAGAATGATAAGAGAGGATGAACGCAACTTGAAACAAGAAAACAAAATAAGAGCATCGAACAACAACAAAAAGACCGCCAACCGGAAAAAGAGATGGAGAAACAATCCGGATACGGGGATAAAAAACTAGAAGGACCAAATTTTCCGGCTGAATAATTGTTTGCTAAAAGATGACGTTCAGCGATGAGACATTTACTCGCTCTTGCATGGAAATACATGTTGCTTGCCACTGTCTTTTTTGCGATAATCCCGTTATTTTTACGCGTTTCCTCAGCAGAACTGTTATGGTTCAGCTTATGGATGACGCTTGTGGCTTATGCGCTCGGCGATTTATACATTCTTCCGCGTTTTGGCAATTTATCAGCGGTGATTGCCGATTTTGGCCTCGCTTTTGTCGGCGTATGGATCGGAATCGGCATTTTTTACAATGCTGGCGGTGCTGCTGTTATAAACGCCGCATTCTTTTCCGCACTGCTTGTCGCACTAGGCGAAATATTGTTTCACGCCTATATGAATCGAATCGTTCTTCGCCATCAAGATGAGAAAAAAGAACATTCTATGCGGCGAGGGCTGCAAACAGAAATTGCGGAAGAATTTGATGTTCGAAGCGCAACAGACCAAGAGGAAGACAAACAAGAAAGCTGACCTCACTCGATAAGAGGTCAGCTTTTTATTCATCGCTCGTCTCGCTTTAATGACAACAACGTTTGTTTCAGCTGTTCTTCCATCGTAACGAGCTCTCGTTCTACTTGCTGCCGTTTGAGACGGCCTTCTTGCTGGATTTTTAACGTTTCTTCTAATGTCGTCA
The DNA here is from genome assembly GCF_027942335.1 of Geobacillus sp. CX412. Classification (NCBI taxonomy): domain Bacteria; kingdom Bacillati; phylum Bacillota; class Bacilli; order Caryophanales; family Anoxybacillaceae; genus Geobacillus; species Geobacillus sp. CX412. The sequence continues at coordinate 1,317,026 of NZ_CP103461.1, read as the reverse complement.
CTAAATTTTCCTGCGTTTTTTTCAACGTTTCAATATCAATGAGCCCACGTTCATTTTCTTTCGCGACTTCAATGCTGTTTGTTTTCAGCATTTCCGAATTGCGAAGTAGCAAATTGTTCGTCGTTTCCGTTACTTGTTTTTGCGCCTCGACCGCTTTTTGCTGGCGGAATAATGTCAGTGCGATCACAACTTGGTTTTTCCATAGCGGAATCGCGGTTAAAATCGAGGATTGAATGCGCTCGACCAGCGTCTGGTTCATATGCTGAATCATGCGGATTTGCGGCGCGGTTTGAATCGTTACTTGCCGGCTTAATTTTAAATCGTGGATACGTTTTTCCAGCCGATCGGCAAACTGCAACAAATCATTCACTTCTTGCATTTCCATTTGGTTTCCTGACCGTTCTGCTTGGGCGCGTTTTTCCGGAATCACTTTCGTCCGCAATTCTTCCAGTTTATGCTCTGCCGCCGCGATATAAATGTTAAGCGCATCAAAGTATTCTTTATTTTTTTCGTACAATGTTTCTAGCATCATAATGTCGCGAAACAGCAATTGACGGTGCTTTTCCAGTTGATCGGCGATTTTATCAATTTCCACGCCAATTTTTTGATACTTCGCGATCATGCCTTGCAGCGATTTTGATACAGAGCCAAACAGCCGCGCAAACAATCCTTTTTTCGCCGGAAGCAAGTCATCCGGATTCACTTCTTTAATTTTCGTCATTAAATCACTGATCACTTCCCCAACGGGCCCTGCATCTTTTGTTTGCACATGATGTAAAATCGTATGGGAAAACTTCGACAGCTCTGCCTGCGCCGCAACCCCGTATTGAATGATGGCTTGCTGGTTGCGCGGATCGATTTGTTTCGCAAGCTGCAGTGCTTTGTCGCGATGTTCCGGCTTTAACGTATCGATCAGTCTTGTCGGCTGCGTTTGTTTATGAATATCCGTCTCCTCTTGTTCATTCGGTAAGGAAAACGGATTTTCCAAAAGCGAATCCAGCGAGCTTGTCCACTGCTCGCGAAGATCGTTTGCCGGCATGTGATCAGACGGTTTCATAGTCGTTCTCCTTTCTTCACTTTATCGTTTCTGGCAGCTTTTGTTGCTCTAACGACTGCTCGAGCAGTTTCGTTTCTACTTGTAAATCAAACACATCATTCGAAAGTATCTCCAATAACCGCCGCTCCGCCGAAGCGGCTACTTCATCAAGAAGCCGTTCCGTCTTCCACAACGCCTCTTTCATCTCTTGATTGCGTACAGGCTGATTGATTAAATAAACATATTTTTCGATCATCGTCACCGCCATTGGCAGTTCGTTTAAGAAAAACGATTGGGCAAGACGAAATTGATGTGGATGTTGTTCCACCGCGCGAATCATTTTATCGACAGCCGTACATATTCGCGAAATTTTTTGCCACATGACAAGGGAGCGAACGCGGAAACGAGCGATGCGCATTTGTTTCCATTTTTTCCGCGCCTCATGAAGCTGTGAGTGAATATACACTTTCTCTTCTTTTAAAAGCCCTCCCGGCGTAATTTTTCCATCCCTCTTTTTCATCACGAACGATGTAGCAAGCATTGCTCCCATTCCGGATAAAAAGGAAGGAAAAAAGCGAAAATCAGCAAGAAAAAACGTTGTTACCGCCACTATAACACCTACATTCCAAGAAACAAACCAGCGCCATAACGTTCTAAGCAACTGTTTCATCGTCCATCCCTTTCTCCTGATCTATTTACTTTCATTATAGCATGTCCACTTTCTTTCATACGTGTCAATTGCCGATTTTGTTTCATTTATCTAACTGGTAATCGTTAGAGTTCATATGGAAAATTTGTGACGCTGTCATGGATCCATCACCTCTTCGCGCATAGGACAACATAACGGACGAATATGCTGTAACAAAAAGCATATACAAAGGAGCTGGGCCGCATGAAACATATTGATTGGCAAATGGTATATTTTGTCGGTGCCACGTTATTAAAAGAATATTGGTGCTATATCGGGCTGCCGCGCGTTTACTATTGGAGCATCAACGATTATGAGGATAATAATAAAGCAGCGTAAAAATGAAAGGAGAATCATGATGCAAGAATGGTATATGCCGATTCAAAGAAGCAAGCCAGCCGTGAAAACGATCACGGTCACCGGACAAGGGACCATCATTACGAAACCCGATACGGTCATCATTACACTCGGAGTACGAACAGAACATAAAAACGTACACGAAGCGCTCGCAGAAAACGCAAAACGAGCGAATGCCATGATTCACGCGCTGAAAGCAATTGGAGTGAGGGAAGAAAATATCGATACTGCTTCCTTTTCGATTTATCCGAAATATGATTACTCTAACGGAAATGCCGCTTTAATCGGCTATGAAGTAGAGCATATTTTCGACATTACCGTCAAAGATCCAAAATCCGTCGGCAACATTTACGATACCGCTGTCCAAAACGGCGCAAATATTGCCCGCCACATTCAATTCCGCCTCGCTAATGAACAACCGTACTACCAGCAAGCACTTTCTCTTGCCGTAAAAAACGCGAAAGAAAAAGCCATCGTGATTGCCCGCACTCTCGGTCTTCCATTGCACGACATACCGATCCAAGTAACAGAAGAAAGTGTCGCTCCATCGATTCCGCGCACTCCTTCCTCCATCGCAACGCTAGCCGCCTCAAAAGCAGTCACGCCGATTCAGACGCAAGATATTATCATCACCGCTACAGTGCAGGCCGTATTCCCATATTAGACAAAAAGATCCTTCCACTTCGTGAAGGATCTCCATCATTCTCTCGTCAAATCCACTTCATGTACTCGTGAACCGCCAAATAAAGCAACTTTTTTTGTTTGTTTTTCACGTTTTTCCCCGTCCTTTTTTACGCTAGTAATCGTATATGTCCCAGGCAAATACGGACCGACCTTTTTCACCAATGGATCTTTTGTCGGTTTTCCTTTTACTTCCTTGCCATTAATGATAATTTTATCATCCGGCTCATTCAAACGAATGTTAAAAAAGTACAAGGTCGGTTCAAAAACGTAGCGATCTCCATATACTTTAATGGTAAAAATAGGAGGTTTTGACGTCAGCCCTTTTATATATACGTGCTTCATTTTCTGCTGTTTCTCAAAGTCCTTCTCTAACTTTTCATACGCGTTCGGATGATCCTTTAAATAGGCGAATAAAGGCTGAAGCGTCGTTTCATTGACGGAAAGCGACTCATCAGGAATACGGATATACTTTTTCAAATCGGCGATATCTTCGTCTTTTAAAGCTTGTTCCAACCGCATAATCGCCACTTTTCTCTCCGCAGTATTTTTGAGGGCTCCATATCCTTTTAAAATCAGCCCTCCAATGCCCCATACCGCCATGACAGCGAGAGCGATGCGCCAAATGAGGCGATAATATTTTTTTCGCCGCTTTTGCATAAAAAGACGCGCTTGTTTTCTCTGTTCATAGCGCGCTAACATCGCTGTGCCGCTTCCCTCGGTTCTTGTTTCTGTACGATTTGACCCCCTTATCGTTTCATCGAGAGACACCTGTTGTTTCACTGTGCTTCCCCTCTCCTGTCTTTATTTCTAGTTCATCTTTATGCCAGAATCAGGGAATCTATGTTACGAAAACAACCAGTATGCCCTAGTGTTTATTATTATAAAACGTGTACAAAACCGCATGCCAATGTTTTGCACTTGGCGATGCGGTTGGTTTCCAGCCTTCATTCTTTAGTTGCGCACAAACAAGGCGCTTGCACCTGTCACCTTCATTGGTTTTGAACATTATGTTAATGCTTTGTGTGTTTGCCGTTTTTCAAGCAATTGAAACATAATCATATATAAGGCCGCACTTATGAAAGAAAGCATACTTAACAAGAAAAACGTCCATTCATACCCGAGCCATATCGTTGCCGTGATCGAAAGCGGGGCAATCGCCCGTCCGATCGTCCAGCGCAAGCTCGCAGCCGCAAAATACTGCCCGCGCATCTCCTCCGGAGCAAGCTTGGAAATAAACGTTTGCTGGATTCCTACTGTCATCAGCTCCCCAAACGTAAACAATCCCATCACCAAAATAAGTCCCCAAATCGATGTCGTTTGTCCAAACAAAAAAATCGCAATTCCATAAACAATGGACGACCCAACAAACGCCGTCCGTTCATGATAACGTTCCATCCATTTCGTTACCCACACGGTAAACAGCACAACAAGCAAGCCGTTTTCGGAAATAAGAAGGCCAAATGCTTTCTCTCCAGTAAGCGTAAACGACCAATCACCGAAGGAAAATAACGTTTGCCTCTCCACCGTATCTTTTGTATACACAGGAATCAGTAAATCCAGCTGCATAACCGTCTGTGCGACAAGAATACCTGCAATGATAAACAATAGAAATATTCGGTCGCGCACAATCACGCTGTACTGACGGACTTGCTGCCACAAAAACTCATACCATTTCCCGTGCACCAGCTCTCCGTTTTCACGCGCGGGCACAGTCTCACGAAGCCATTTTGTCAATACCGCAGCGAGAAACAGAAACAAAAATGCCGTAGCAAGCAATAACTCAAAAAGATAATGTTCATAAAACACCCCGCCAATAATCGGTCCGACCACAACAGCAACATTGATGGACATATAAAACACGGCAAAGACGCTGCTGCGATGTTCTTCCGGCACCACATCGGCAACCATCGCCTGGCTTGCGGGCCAGTAAAACGCCCCGCAAATTCCGGCGATCGTAAAGCAAAGATACCCCACGAACGGCGAAGTAAACCACGGAGAACTAGCAAGCGCAAAAAAGAAAAACGCTGCCCCTTGACCATAGGCAGACAACACCATCATCCGCTTGCGTCCGAATACATCCGCGCAATATCCGCCCATCAAACTAGCGATCACGGAAAAAATTTGCGAAACAATCAATAATAGTCCTGCTTTATCCTTTCCAAATGACTCAGTAAAATATATCGCCATAAACGGAAAAAACATCCAAAATGCGATATGGACGAGCGCCTCGCCAAATAAGCGCATCTTTAAATTCCGATCCCAGTCGCGTATTCTCATATACACACCTCCCTTCTCTTTTGCTGCATCCTAGTAGACAAATATCTGACACAATCACTATATCGCCTGCCAATTATACCATATAGTTTTATGTTTGTATCTTTTCGGGAATATTTTTTAGCGAAAACACTATTTGTTTTCATCTGTAACTATTGAGTCTAATACAAATATTCTGTTGTCAAGAGTCGTATAAAATAAAAGAGACTGTCCCAAAAGTGTTCGCATAGCACTCGCTTTTGGTCAAAAAAAGAAGAAAACCGTTCCTTTTTGGTATACACAATCCTACCAAGAAAGGACAGTTTTTTATGTACATTTATTATAACCGATTTTGCCATGGATCTTGAATTCTCATTCCCGAACATCATCTTTGCCGGATCGCGGATCTAGCAGTAGAAAAAATGGATCCAGCTCTGTTCGTTTCCCTCTATCCTGGCGGAGGCCGCCCAGCCTATCACCTGAAAATGATGTTGAAAGTCATCCTGTATGCCTACGCCAATCGGATCTACTCCTCTCGCCAAATCGCCAAGCAGTTGAAAGAAAACATTTACTTTATGTGGCTCTCCGGCCATCAAACACCGGATTTCCGCACGATCAACCGATTTCGCTCGGAACGGATGAAGGACGTCATTTACGAAATATTCTTCTCCATTGTCGATCTTCTGCGTCAAGAAGGGCTCGTCAAACTAGAGGATTACTTTCTGGATGGAACGAAAATCGAGGCCAATGCCAACCAATACGACTTTGTTTGGTGCAAATCAACAGAAAAGTACGATCAGAAGTTGGAAGAGAAATTCCGAAAAATCGTTGCCTAGATCGAACAGGTGGCAAAAGAAGATGAAGAGACGGAACAAGAAGGGGATTTTCAAGAAAAACTGGAGGCTTCACCGATCACGTCGGAAGAGATCGAAGCCGTGATCGAACAAGTGGAAGAACGCTTAAAGAAAGTTCCGAAGAACCGCACGTTAAAGAAAGCCAAACGGGCAATTGGGATAAGATCTTCTCCTTCGCAAGAAGAAATATGAAGAATACAAAAAAAGTGTTAGGCGAACGGAACAGCTTTTCGAAAACGGATCCGGATGCGACATTCCTGCAGATGAAAGACGACCATATGAAAAATGGGTAGCTAAAACCGGGATACAATGTACAAATAGGAACAGAAAACCAATTTATCATTGGGTTTAGCGTGCATCAACGGGCAGAGGATGCCGGATGTTTCATTCCGCATTTGGAGCAATTGGCCGCCTATGGACGCCCAATGCCCAAACGGGCCATTGCGGATTCCGCCACAACACGCTGGGCCTAGAACAAACGAATCGTAGGCGAAAGAGATCGGCCGAATCGAGAACATGACGTATGATGAGGAACTGGATGAGTGGATTTGCGCCAAAGTGGAACAGTTGGGGTTTGTGTATGAACGGAACGAAACGACCGACAACGGGCACGTCACCGTCAAACGGACGTATCGTTGTACGATATGTGCCGGATGCCCGTTTCAAGCGGCATGCACCAAAGACAAAGACACAAAAACCATCCACGTTTCTTTGAAAAAACAACAACGGCAGGAAATTCGGGAACGGCTGTCCACGGAAGAAGGAGCGGCAACGTATCGAAAACGAGCCGGTGCTTGGGCAAATCAAGCATAACCAGCAATTCCAGCGCTTTTTGTTAAGAGGTCTCCCAAAAATTACCGTGGAATGGGGACTTATTTGTGCTGCCCACAATTTGAATAAGTGGGCGGCCACCGTCAACCCAATGAAAAGAAAAAGGGAGAACATACAGGGATAAGAAGAAGCAGATCCTTTGAGAAAGCAAAAAATATCCAAATGAAGTAAAAGCAAAGCAGAAGGCTGTCCTCAAAATGTCGTTTTACGACCTTTTGGGACAGCCTTTTCGTTTATTATTCCTTCGCGGTGCTTCGCTTCCCTTCAAAGAACAATAAAGGATCTCCAGCTTCGTCTTTCATCAAAATGTCCCGCACTTCGCCAAAATACATCGTATGATCCCCGATAAATAGGAGCTATGTATTTACATAAGGTAAAATCGGTTGTCCGTTTACCCATAGAAATCTACCTTTTCCCTTCCTTTAGTTGCTCGGCAAACAGGCGGGGAAGATCCTCATGCTCTCTCACTAAAATGTTCACAGCGAACTTGCCCGTTTGTTTAATAATTGGATTCATTCTTGCCTTCTCCCTAATAGAAACGAGAACTGTCTTCGGATTAAGCGAAGCGGACATGGACGCGTTTGATGCCATTCCTTTTATTTCTCCTTGAAAATGTCGATATAACCGTAACACCTGTCGCGAATTTTCCCATCGCGTTTCAATGGAGTTAATTAATTATGTTATGTTCCTACTTGTTTGATATTGTTGTCTCATCATATGAGGTCCTTTTTTGAATTCCTAAATAAGCATTTTTTACTCGTTCATCGTGCAATAGCTCATCCGCTTTGCCTTGAATAGCGATTTCACCGCGGTCGAGCACACAAGCATAGTCTGCAATTTGCAATGCTGCTCGTACGTTTTGTTCTACTAGCAAAATAGTCATGCCAAGCTGATCCCGTAATTGCTCGAGCAGTTTCATAATCTCTTTCACAACAAGCGGAGCAAGACCTAAAGAAGGTTCATCTAACAACATCAATGTCGGTTTTGCCATTAATCCTCGTCCGATTGCCAACATCTGTTGTTCTCCTCCACTCAACAAGCCCCCGGGTCTGTCTAGCATCGTTTTTAACTTTGGAAAAACTTCCAACACGTTTTCATAATCCCTCATCACTTGCTGAAAATCGTGCCGATATCGATGATACGCTCCTAACAGTAAGTTATCTTTTACAGACAAATCATCGAAAATTTGTCGGCGCTCCGGAACGAGGCAAATCCCCTTTTTTACGATTTGTTCTACTTTCCCATAAGGAAGTGCCTCGTTTTCAAAAATAATTTCGCCCTCTTTCGGTAGATATATGCCTGCAATTGTACCTAGCAACGTGCTCTTTCCTGCTCCGTTTGCCCCCACAATCGCCATAATTTCCCCTTTACCAATTTGCAAATGAATTCCTTTTAGTACGTGCAAATGACCGTGATAAACATGAAGATCATTTAACGCCAGCATCTATATCATCTCCTCCTCCCCTAAATACGCTTTAATGACATCCGGGTGCTGTGAAATTTCTTCAGGGCTCCCCTCCGCGATTTTCTTTCCGTAATCTAATACAACGATTCGATCCGCAATCGACATCACCGTTTCCATATCATGTTCGACAAACAAAAATGCCATGCCATTGCTTCTCATAGTCAATAAAACCTCGACTAATTTTTTTGATTCATGCGGATTTAACCCAGCCATCGGCTCATCTAACAAAATAAGGGAAGGATTGGAGGCAGCTGCTCTTGCGATCTCTACTAACCGCTGCGTTCCGTACGGTAATACGTCTGCTTTTTCAAAAGCAAGATGTTCAATTCCAATTTGTTGCAGACATGCGAATGCTTGTTCCAGCGCTTGTTTCTCCTCTTTTGACACCCGCGGCAAACGAATCCCCGCGCTGAATATCCCCGTTTTTAACCGCGGGTGCAGACCAACCATAACATTTTCAATTACGGTCATATTTCCAAACACTTGAAGATTTTGAAACGTTCTTGTTATTCCTAACTGTGCAAGCTGAAAAGGTTTTTTACCAACGGTGGAACTCCCTTTGAAAACAATAGAACCGCTCGTTGGCGAGAGAATACCTGTAATAACATTAAACAGCGTCGTCTTACCTGCCCCGTTCGGTCCAATGACCGCAACAATTTCTCGATCATGAACGTGAAACGAAACGTTCTGCACGGCATGAACGCCTCCAAACGATTTTGATAATTGATGGACTTGTAAAAGTACATTTTCCTTCATAGACGTTCGCCCCCTATAGAACTGGCATTCTCATTTTCCGAAACAAGCATTGACTCGTTTTTTCGGCGCCAGGCAGGTAACACTCGTTTTACTATTTTCGATATGGAATGAGACAATCCGTTTGGCATGTAAATAAGAATAATAACAAGCAAAATTCCAAAAAATACAATCTCAAATTCCCCGCTCGCATTCGGAATAAATAGCGGGACAATCTCTTTTAACAGCTCTCCTAGACATACGTATACTGCCGCGCCAATCAAACCACCCCAGACGTTTCCAGTTCCACCTATTACAACCATAATTAAAAAATAAATAGACGTAATCATTTCAAATAATTGCGGGTTAATAAATGTAACATAATGCGCGTACAAACTGCCTGCAACGGCTGCATAAATGGCGCTGATCATAAACATTTGCAGCTTATATTTTGTAATGTTCACTCCTAGCGAATTCGCTGCAACTTCACTTCCATGAATTGATAACAACGCTCTGCCTATTCTAGATTGAACAATATTACGAGCAAAAAGAATGCCGATCAATGCGAAGATCCATACAAGATAATAAAACTGAAAATCCGTTTGAATGGTAATCCCAAATAGACTGATAGGCGGAATTCCAAAAAATCCGTTTAGTCCACCAGTTATTTCTTTCCATTCCTTAAAAAAAGTGAATACAATGACACCAAAACCTAAAGTAGCCAATGCTAAGTAATGTTCTCTTAATCGAAATGCAGGAATGCCAATAATAAATGCTACCATTGCCGCGATAACCGCTCCCACCATCATGGCAAGCCATGGAGAAAGTCCAAAGTGGGTAGTGAAATATGCAGACGTATAAGCTCCTATTCCGTAAAATGCCGCTTGTCCTAGCGATATTTGTCCTGCGTATCCCATCAGTAATGTCAATCCTGTGCTCACAATCGTATAAAATCCAATCATAATAAGCGTGCTTAACAAATAGTTATTCGTTGAAAAAACAAGTGGCAGGCCAAGCAAAATTACAACAAACAGAATCGATCCTTTTGTGCTTCTGTTATATACTTTATTTAAATCTAGGCCCATATTGCTTTTCCCCCTTATACCCGTTTCCCAGACGCCTTTGCAAAAATTCCATTTGGCATAAAAAACAAAACAAGCAAAAGTAATCCGAAACTAATCGCATCTTTATACCCTGAAGAAAAATATCCCTCTGTAAACGCCTCCAAAATCCCTATTATAAAAGCTCCGACAATGGCAGCGGGCGCATTTGTCAGTCCTCCAATTACCGCGGCGATAAATGCTTTTAGTCCTATCATCACTCCCATGTCATACGAAGCGCCAGAAATAGGAGCAATAATGATTCCTGCTAATGCCCCAAGCCCCGCGCTGATAACAATGGCCCCAAATGACATTTTTCGTGGTTGAATTCCCATTAGACGAGCAGCAAAAGGATTCACGACGCAAGCTGTCACCGCTTTTCCCATATAGGTCTTATTAAAGAAGAAATATAAAACGGCTAAACTTATTAAAGAAATTCCAATCGCCCATATATTTTGTGTTTGAATGACAGCCCCGAAAATCTGTAAGGAATCATTGCCGGTAAACGGTCGTAACGCATAAGGCTGCGTTCCCCAAACAAAAATCGCGATTCCACGAAAAACAAACGCTACCCCAATCGTAATAATAATTAATGTAGCTGTAGATGAATGCCTCGCTGGATGAATGGCAGATCTTTCAAATAATACACCAATGATCATCACTAAAACAACACTAAGCAATATAGAGAGAATAAAAGGAAAACCGCTGTTTACAAAGGAAATGCAAATAAGCGCCCCCAGCATCGCAAAATCACCTTGAGCTAGGTTTAAAATACCAGTAATGCTATAGGTAATCACAAATCCCAGTGCGACTAATGCATAAATGCTACCAACCGTCAATCCCGAAAAAAGTAACTGCACAAACTGACTCCATACATCCATCTTCTGTCCACTTCCTTTTCTAATCATTCTTTAATGTAAAAGAAAGGGAATTAGTCATCTAATTCCCTCCTTATACGAGGTTTTACTCCGCAAGCACAAACTTGCCATCTTTGATTTGCACCATTACTAAGCTATCCGCTGTTAATCCGGTATGATCGTTTTTCGTCATATTAAAGATTCCCGATATTCCAATAAAGTTTTTCGTGTTTTCCAATTTTTCTTTTATTTTTTCTTTATCCGTTCCTGCTTCTTTGATCGCATTGATCAATAAATGGAACGCATCCCATGCATGTCCGCCAAATGTAGTTGGTTCATAGTTATACGCTTTCTCAAAATCTTTCTTATAATTCAGTAACATTTCTTTTTGCGGATCACTATCCGGCAATTGTTCTGCCACTAAAATACGTCCAATTGGGAAGATAACCCCTTCCGCTGCTTCCCCCGCTAAATCAATAAAGCTCTTTGTACCGATTCCATGGCTTTCAATAACTGGTATATTAATACCTAACTGATGAATATTTTTTGTAACAACTGCTGATTCTTGAGTGGTCCCCCATACGATAATCGCTTGAGGGTTTGCTTTTTTCACTCTCGTCAGCATCGCTTTTGCATCGTCTACGGTTGCTTCAAACTCTTCTTCAATAATTGCTTTTATCCCGTAATTAGGGGCTAAACGTTTAAATTCCTCATGTCCGCTTGTTCCGTAAGCGTTCGCGACATTGAGCCATGCCACTTTTTGTAGGCCATTTTCTTTTAAATAGCTTAATAGTTTAGAAATCACGATGTCGTCACCTTGAGCGGTTTTAAATGTCCAATTTCTTGGAGAATGATCATCAGGTTGGACTATTTGTTTACTAGCTGCTAAGGAGATGTATGGAATACCTGCTTTTTCGATTTGAGGAATCATGGCGAGTGCATTACCGCTAATCGTACCACCAATAATCGCTGTGACTTTTTCTTGTTCAATAAGTTTTTTCGTGGATAATACAGCTTCATTTTGATCAGACTTATCATCATAAGTAATCAATTCTATTTTTTTGCCATTAACCCCACCATTTTCATTCAGTTCCTTGACTAGCATCTTCACTGTTTCCATTTCCGGTTTTCCTAATGGCGCAGCTCCCCCAGAAGCAGAAAATATTCCACCAATTTTAATCACTTCGGATTCGGAACCGCTTGAAGGTTCCTTGCCACACGAAGCAAGAATGAATACGCATAACATAGATATCATGACCAATAAAAACTTTCTCATCCCTCATCGAATCCCCCTTAAAAATCCTGATAAATGGTACCGTTTTCATTTATGCGAAGTCTACACACAGCTGTGTGGCACGAATTATTTATGCAAAGAGAGGCAAAAAACTGGAGTCGTAGTAAGATAGGAGGTAGCATTTATACATTTTCGGTATATGAAATAATATATGACAAAGCGTAAATGACAATCACTTATTTATCATCCCATTCAACTAAAGCATTACCGCTTTAGTTGAATGGAGAAGTGATACTAGCGATTTTTGAAAGCTTCCACCGTATTTAATTTGTGCTGACGAACAAAGCCCTCAATTTCGTTTCGTGGCGCTTGTTCCTTTAACAGACGGATAATTTCTTCATGTTCTTTAATGGATTCCTTCGCCCGCTGCGGCACAAAGGTAAACCCATACGCGCGGATTCGCCTCATTCGCTGCCAAATTTGCTTAATTTGCTCTTCTAAATACGCGTTGCCACAATGTTTGTAAATGAGCGCATGAAATTCATAATTGAGTTCACTAAATCGCTCAAAGTCAAATTCCTGCAGCGCCTGCTCCATCTTTTTATTTAATTCTGTTAATTGTTGAATCATCCCCTCCTTCATATTACTGGAGCTTAGCGCTGTCGCGTATCCTTCAAGCACCGCCAAGACAGACAACGTTTCTAAATATTCTTTCTCGTTAATGTTGCTGACGATAGCACCCGTGTAAGGCTTATATTGAATCCACCCTTCCGCTTCCAATTGGCGGATTGCCTCCCTGACCGGAATGCTACTCAAGCTTAACTCTCGGGCAATTTGATCGATGACGATCCGATATCCCGGCCCATACAAGCCGTTTTCGATGCGAGAAAGAATATATTCATAGGCAATTTGTGTTTTGTTTTTTGTTTTGGATTCCATACTATTATCATATATCATATGCTATATGCTCACAAGCATGTAATTTTTCTATTTTATCCATGTTGGGCGGAAGCAGCGGAAGGTTGTTTGAATTTTCCGAATTTTGGTATCGGATGATCGCCGATAGAAACGTGAATCACTTGCACTTCCGTATAAAAGTCGAAGCTGTAATGACCGCCTTCGCGGCCGATACCACTGTATTTCGTGCCTCCAAACGGAATGCGCAAATCCCTGACGTTTTGCGAATTTACCCACGCCATTCCGCTTTCGATCGATTGGGCGATGCGATGGCCTCGTTTTATATCGTTCGTCCATACATATGCCGCTAGTCCGTATTTTACGTCATTTGCCATTCGAATCACTTCTTCTTCCGTTTCGAATGACATTACTGCCATAACTGGGCCAAAAATTTCTTCCTGCGCCACTTTCATGCTGTTATGACAATTCAATAGCAGCGTAGGCGGTACAAAGTTTCCTTTTTTCAGCTCCTCCGGAACGTCCGCCGAATAAACTTCCGCTCCTTCTTGTTTTGCGATTTCGATATAATTCATCACCGTTTCCCAATGTTTTCGGTGAATGAGTGGTCCGACTTCCGTCAAAGGATCCATCGGGTCGCCAATGGAAATATTTTTCACTCGTTCCTTGAGTTTTTCGACAAACGAATCATAAATCGATTTTTCTAAAAACAGGCGGGAATTGGCGGTGCATCTTTCGCCATTGAAGGAGAAAATGCCCCATACTACCGCATCAAGCGCTTTTTCTAAGTCCGCGTCTGCAAAGACGATGACCGGAGATTTTCCTCCTAATTCCATCGACGTCTTTTTCAATGTATCGGCACTGTTTTTGATAATCTCCGAACCCGTTGTCGTTTCACCTGTAAAGGAAATAAGCCGCACATCCGGATGGGCGACAAGGGAAGCTCCCGCGGTTTCTCCAAAGCCGTGCACAACGTTAAATACCCCTTTTGGCAGTCCCGCTTCATGAATAATTTCTGCCAGTTTGTTTGCCGTCAGTGGCGACCATTCCGCTGGCTTCAACACAACGGTATTTCCAGTAGCCAGAGCCGGCGCAACTTTCCATGTTTCTAGCATAAACGGCGCGTTCCACGGCGTAATTAATCCTGCTACACCGACCGGTTTGTAAATGGTATAATTGAGAAATTGTCCGTCCACGTGATACGCTTCCCCAACCATGCGGCTTTTCACCATTTCCGCATAAAATCGGAAGTTTTCGGCAGCGCGAGCCGCCTGCTTTTTCGTTTGGCTGATTGGCAGCCCCGTATCAAGCGATTCCAAATACGAAATTTCCTCCGCATGTTTTTCAATTAAATCGGCAATCCGCAAAATATATGTCATTCGTTCTTGGACGGACATCGTTCGCCACGGTCCATTGTCAAACGCTTCTTTCGCCGCACGGACAGCTGCGTCAATATCCTCTTTCAAGCCTCCCGCCACTTCATTAATGACTTCGTTCGTAAATGGATTTATATTTTCAAAATAGTTGCCTGATGCGCCTTCAACAAATTCTCCATTGATATAGTGGAGCACGTTGCTGATTTTGGCTGCCATGCTTTTCCCTCCTAACGAGTAATTACGTTTGGTAACGGCGATGAATATTATTATGTTTGTATGTTCCCGATTCACTAAATTCATGTAGTTCTAGAGATAGCGCCAAGTACCGCTTCTCGTAAAGCGCGGAGAAATGCTCCTTCATAACGCTAAAAATTTCCTCGCAAACCGCTTTTTTATCCTCTTCTGAACGTCCTGCGCCGATTTTCAGCGTGCCGTGCACAAACGCATCGTCCTCTGTGCCGTCGGCAACGTAATATTCTTTCAATTCAATCGCTCTTGAACGAATGCCGCCGATCGGGAACAAATCGCTTTGCGAGATAAGCACTTGATGAACTTTGCGCAATAGTTCATGAATATTCGCTTCTTTTGCGATATTATCGGTGTATTCCAAAATAAAGTGAGGCATGAAAACGGGCCCCCTTTGTCATACGATTTTGTTCATTAATCGGCCGATTTTTTCGATTTCGGCGACGACCTCATCGCCTACATTGACATTGACTGCTCCTTTTGGTGTTCCAGTGAGTATCATATCGCCGGCATTCAGCGTCATAAAACTACTTAAATACTCGATTAGTGCCGGGATACTAAAAATCATATCTTTCGTATTTCCTTCTTGTACCAACTTCCCGTTCACATATGTCCGCAACGTGAGATTCATCGGGTCATCAATATCGGCCTTATCGACCAGCCATGGACCAATCGGCGTGCAGTCATCGCGATTTTTCACACGGAAATTCGGGCGATAATAATTCTCCAAATAGTCGCGAATTGCGTAATCGTTCGCAATTGTATAGCCTTGCACATATTCATATGCTTCTTCCGCCTTAACTTTCCGCGCCGTTTTTCCGATTACAACAACAAGCTCACATTCATAATGCATAAACGTTGCATCGGGAGGTCTTGGTGTTTCGCCGCGATGTCCAATTAATGTATTTCTCCCTTTGAAAAAGACAAGCGGCTCTTTCGGGGCCGAAAACGATAATTCTTGTGCATGATCGGCATAATTTAGTCCTAACGCGAAAATCGTCCGCGGCTCAACAGGAGGAAGCCATGTTACTTCCTCTTCTTTCACGGTGCGTCCATTATTCAATCGCAGGAGCCCACTTTCCTCTACTACCGCCCCGTAAACAGCACCGTTAAACGCTACGCGCGCGCGTTTCATGACGTCCAATCTCCTTTATCCAATCGCTTTCATGCACAACCGTGTTTTCTAAACTTCCGATTTTTTCGATTTCAATGCGTACATGATCTCCTGCTTTCACAAGCGGCGCACCTTCTGGAACACCAACAAGTAGGACATCCCCTGGATATAGCGTCATAAACTCAGTAATATCAGCCAATAATGACGCTACAGGACGCATTAAATGTTTCGTGTTATTATGCTGGACTAAGCGGCCATTGACAAACACTCGTATATCGAGCGAATCTGGGTCAACCACTTCCTTTTTCTCGACCACCCAAGGTCCCATCGGAGCGAATCCATCCCTTGAGCGTTCCTTTACAGCGGGACGATAAATCGTTTCGTGCGGAATGGTAACATCGTTTACGATCGTATATCCATCGATATAATCGAATGCACGTTCTTTTGCGACCTTTGTCGCAGTTTGCCCAATGACCACGCCAAGCGCCGCCCCGACCTGCAGCTCAGACGCATCATCTGGCAATGGAATACATCCCCCATGCACATTTACCGTATTGCTTGGTTTCATATACAAAATCGGAGCACTAGGAGGGTGATGGTACGGCGGCTTCGTCATTTGCTTCCGAAACCGCTCCCATTCCTCTTTGTAGTTTAAAAGTACGCCGTAAATGGCACCCATCGCTGGTGCTCCCCATTGCAGTTGATTCGCATTGTACTCCGTTCCATCAATGATCACTGTATTTCTCTCTGGATCTACTTCCGACTCCATCGTATAAGAAATTCCAGCAATTTTAAAAAATGCTTTAGCCACCTGTTTCCACCACGCTCCCGGCAATCATGATGTTACTTCCGTTAATAGATTGTATTTCACGAGCGTTTGCCGGATTTTCTCTTGAATCTCTTCGCTTGGCAAATCAAGCGGCAACCGTAGCTTCGGTGTAATTTTTCCCATCATTCCTAACGCTGCCTTTACCGGTCCTGGATTCGTTTCTATGAATAAAATATCGTTTAACTCCATCAGTTCAAAATGAAGATCTTGTGCCCGTTTCACATCTCCTTCAAACCATGCGTTGTGCATTTCCGCTACTTTTGCTGGTGCCACATTTGCCGTCGCACTAATCGATCCTGCTCCACCAATTGCTAGCATCGGATAGCATAATAACTCAATACCGGAGAATAAGAGAAAATTTCTGCCGCAATAAAGAAGAACGCGATTGACGTGTTCAAAATCTTTATTGGACTCTTTCACTCCGATAATATTCGGACAATCTTCTACTAGCCGCGCCATCGTCCGCACTTCTAAATTCACTGCCGTTCTTCCTGGAATGTTATAAATAATAATCGGAATATCTACCGAATCAGCGACAGCTTTGAAATGCTTATAAAGTGCCTGCTGGGATGGTCTATTATAGTAAGGCACAATCACCATAGCAGCATCCGCGCCAATCTCTTGAGCAAACTTTGTCAATTCAAGTGTTTCCGCATGATTCGTGGAACCGGTCGCCGGAATAAATGGGACTCTTCCATTTACTGCTTTTTTCGCTGTTTCCATTACTCTCTTACGTTCTTCAATCGTTAAGGAACTAGGTTCTCCCGATGTTCCTGTGACGGAAATTCCATGGCTTCCACTTTCAATTTGCCAGTCAATTAATTTTTTCATCGTTTCAAAATCGATATTCCCTTCGCTGTCAAACGGTGTAATGACAGGAGCGATGGACCCTCTTAATCTTTGTTTAATCTCTTCGTAAGCCATAAAATATGCCCTCCTATAATTTCTGTTCATTTCTTAATTTTCTAAAATTTGATTATATTATATATAAAATTATATATGTTTTCAACGAGTAAATCATATATGATATTTCGTAAGCTAGTTTTTCTATATAACTGACTTTAATTTTTTATTATTGGCAGATGTTTCTTCATTTGACAGACGTCTAATAAAAGCGAGCTTTATAGATTGTTTATCGTTTATTTTGTTTAATCCAATAATCGTTCCATTCAACATATTCGTGTGTAAAGTTTTGGCAGAAATATTGCAGATTCCTCTATAATAGTTTCTGCCTATTTCTATTTGAACGACATATTCACCTATTTTCGGAATCATATAATCATATTCTAATCGGGCATGAAAAGTCATCTTTTCTTTATCCTCTTCTTCTGAATTAGTGATCGTACACAAAACACTATAATAATCCCCAAGATAATGCGGAACATCATGAACCATTCCGGACAATAATAACTGCCGAATCATCGAAGAACTAATTTTTTTGTTTTGATACTTCACTTCTGGAACGGTTGTAACTTCAAATATCCCCTTTCCGTCCTGTTCGAGCTGTTCCATTGTCCCTTTTCCCTTATATCCGTACGTAAAATCAAATCCTGCCACCGCATGACGGCAGCAGAGAGAAATAAGAAATCGATCAACAAATTCTCTATGAGAAAGTTTCGAAAAATCCTCATCAAATTTGACAATATAAAACTTTTCCACTCCTAATTTTGCAAAAATCTCTTGTTTTATTGATAGAGGGGAAAGATACGAGTTCACTTTTTTAGATGTCGGAATCACTTGGCTTGGATGCGGAAAAAATGTCATCACGGCCAGTGTTAATTGTTTCTTTTTTGCGAGGCGTTTTGCCGTTTCAATAATCTTTCGATGACCTACATGTACTCCGTCAAAAAAACCGAGCGCCATTACACATGGTTCAGGCTTAAAGGCAGACAAGTCTGTGTTTTTGTCTATATAAATAACTTTCACCGACTCATCCCCCATTTGAAAGGCTAGCGATATTGCGGTATTTTCCTTCAAAAAATAACAGCGGATCGCCTTCTTTCATGTAAATGTCTGTTACTTTTCCAATATATAACGTATGGTCCCCTGCGATATATGATGTATCGACATCACACAAAATATTGGCTAAGGCATCTGGTAATATCGGATGGCCATCAATCCAATTAAATTCCACGTTCCGCTCTTCTTTTAATTGTCCAGCAAATAACATAGAAAGATCTTGTTGTTGATCAGATAAAATATTGACAGTAAATTTCCCTGTTTGTTGAATGACTGAATTCATTTTAGCCTTTTCTCCAACAGAAATAAGAATCAACTTCGGATTTAATGACACTGACATAAATGCATTTGCTGTCATTCCACGCACTTGACCGTCTAAAGAGGACGTAATGACAGTAACACCGGTTGCAAATTTCCCCATCGCATTTCTAAATGTACGATCGTCCACTTTCTTCACTCCTTTTATCACGATCACTGTCGGTTTATCACTACTAATTTCAACTCTGTCATTTCTTCTATAGCATATTTAATCCCTTCTCTTCCTATCCCGCTTTCTTTTACTCCACCATACGGCATATGATCAACACGAAATGTTGGAATATCATTGATCATTACCCCGCCTACTTCTAACTTCTCTGCCGCATCCAAAGCACGGGCAATATGATTCGTATAAATTCCTGCCTGTAACCCATATCGAGAATCATTAACAAATTGAATTGCTTCTTCTACGGAAGCTACTTTATTGACGAGAACGACAGGGCCAAATACTTCTTGACAGGAAACTTTCATATCTGGCTTTGTATGAAGCAGCACCGTAGGATGTACGATGTTTCCTGTTATATCTCCTCCAGTTGCCACCGTAGCCCCTGCTTGTTTTGCTTCTTCAATCCAATTTAATACACGCTGCACGTCATTTTTAGAGATTAATGCAGATATATCTGTGCTGGCATGGAGCGGATCGCCGATTGTCAATGTTCTTGTTTCTGACACAAATCGATCAACAAATTCTTCGTATATATTTTTATGCACATAAATTCGTTGCAAAGATATGCATACTTGACCTTGGTTGGAAAATGCCCCTTTCACACATCTCGGAACAATTGAACGTAAATCTACACCTTCATCAATAATTACTGCTGAATTGGAACCAAGTTCAAGTGTGACACGTTTTAACCCTGCTTTGTTGCGAATCGCAATTCCTACTTGAGGACTTCCTGTGAACGTAATCATTTTCACTCGTTCATCCTGTACAATTTGGTTACCAATAAGACTCCCTCTACCTGTCACAACATTTAATGCACCATCAGGCAAGCCAGCCTCTTGCAGTAGTTCGGCGATAAAGAAAGCGGATAGCGGTGTTTGCGAAGCTGGCTTTAAGACAATCGTATTTCCAGAAGCAATAGCAGGTCCAACTTTGTGAGCAACTAAATTCATCGGAAAATTAAATGGAGTAATCGCCCCGATCACACCAATTGGCTCCCGAATAGTATAACCAATTCGATTTTCCCCACCAGGTGCCGCATCTAACGGCAGCGTTTCGCCATGAATCCTCTTTGCCTCTTCTGATGAAAATTTGTATGTTTGGATCGTACGATTGACTTCTTCTAATGCTGTGCGAAGCGGTTTAGCGGACTCTTGTGCAATGATGTGTGCAGCCTCCTCTTTTCGTTGTTCTAACAAGGAGGCTACGTTTTCTAAAATTTTTGCCCGTTCATGTTTCGGCATTTTCGCCATTTTTTCACGCGCATGGTAAGCAGCTGCAATTGCTTGATCGACATCGTTTAAAGTAGCAACAGGAATTTCAGCAATGATTTTTTCATTATATGGAGATAGAAGTGAAGTGTATTTTTCGGCTTTCACCCATTTTCCATCAATAAATAATTTTTTTCTCATATCTCTCTTCCCTTTATTTTTTAAATAATGAATGTAGGTTTCATTTTTTGCAAAGTTGGTTCTTTTACTTCTACCGTTTTATCGTCATGAACATCTAGCACTATGGATGCCTCTTCAAACCAGCTGTCTGGAGCTTGATGTCCCCAGAATGTTTGGCGACGCGGATCGTTAATATCCCAACGAATCGGTTGAAAATCAGGATCACTTGTTAAATAATCTCCCGTATATAATTCAATTCGATGCCCATCTGGGTCCCGCAAATAAAGGAAAAAGGCATTGGACAACCCGTGGCGGCCCGGCCCTCGTTCGATGCTCGAGGCATATCCCATCGAAGCAAGCACATCGCAAGCGTGAATCAGGCTGAGTTGATCGGAAAGCCAAAAGCCAATATGATGAAGACGTGGCCCTTTGCCATTCATAAACGCAACATCATGAACGTTCGGTTTCCGATGCAACCAAGCTGCCCATAACTGTTTATCTTCTGTTTCTGTATATTCTGAACAAGCAAACCCTAATTCTTTTACATAAAAATCGTACGCTTTTTGCACATCTGTAACCATGCAGTTAAAATGATCAATTCGCTGTACTCTCGCACCACGATACAAGTCATATCGCTGCAACAGCCGTTCAACCGTATCCATTTTCACAAAAAATTCCAATGGGAGGCCAGATATATCTTGAACACGGAAGGCTCTTCCAATTGCATGTTGTTGACCTTCTTCTATCCATTTCGGATTCAGCTGTTTTTGTCGGAAAAAGTGATACAAAGCCTCTAAATCTTCTTCAGAATGAACTTTATAGCTAATAACTTCTACACTAGGTTGTTCCGCTTTTTTCAACAATAAACTATGATGATGGTATTCCTCCAATCCTCTTAAATATAGATGGTTGTTGTCTGCTTCAGTCACAACAAAGCCTAGAGCACGTTCATAGAAATCACGTGAAGCATTTAAATCGGTCACTCTTAACACTGCCCTCGCACAGCGGATAATATTAAACTTCATACGATTTAGCCCCCCTCTTTTTGATTAATTAGTATTGACAGAAACATTAGCAAGCTTCGGTGTTCCTAAAAATTCGTAAATTAAATTTTTGTAATAATCTTTTTCATAGTTATCAAAATAAGTCATTCCCATACGGATTGGATCACCAAAAAAGTAGTATTCATAATGCGTTTGCCGGCTTCCGAAGGCGCTCATTGTCATATCCCACGCCAAACGGAACAATTGCACGCGCTCATATCCATCGATATTTGCCCCTTGCATCGCTCTTCGCACAATCGAGCCGATTTCTTCATTGTTGAAGTCAGCTTCGGTCGGAATCGCCATCAATCCAGAGGCGCCAAGAATGCGCACAATTTCTGCTAGACGCGGATAAATCCTCGGATACCAATTTCTTGCAGCGTCAAGCGCCTCAAAATCTGGCGTCATCGTTCCCCATTTGTCCAATTTAGCGTTATGTTCCGCCCGATATAAATGGCTGCGCATCGTCTCGAGCACTAACATAATTTCTGTTCCTTTGTCTTTGACATGCTGGAATTGTTCAATACCAATTGCATCCATAATACAAAGAACAACACCGAGGATAAATTCTGTTTTCACAATATTTTTGGCTACCACTTGATGAGACATATGAACAACTGCGTTTGTTTCGCGGAACGTCCGATTGCAAATGGAAGAATTCCCACAAACAAACACACGCTCCCATGGAACGAATACGTTTTCAAATGAAACGATGGCATCCCCTTCTTCAAAACGCGAGCTTAGTGGATGATCCCAAACGCTTTTGCCGTAGTCAAACGCTTCACGGCAAATAAATTTTACACCTGGAGTATTATTTGGAATGGCAAACGCTAACGAGTATGGATCTTCACCTGATCCCACTTTTTTAACCGTGGACGGAAATACTAAAATTTCGTCAGTAATTCCACCTTGCGTCGCCAATAGACGGATACCATCAACGATAATGCCATCTTTTCTTTTTTCCACTAAATGCAAAGGAACGTTTGCATCTTTTTGTTCATGTTGAGCTTTTGAACGGTTCATTTGTGGATGAATGAGTGTATGTGTAAGGCTAATATCGTTTTCGCGTGCATATTCATAATAATTTCTCGCGTTCTCAGCAAACATCGGGTCATCTTCGGCAAACAAGTCATTAGCTACTCCCATCGCCATCACTTCCGCATTCAAGTAATCTGGTGAACGCCCCATCATTCCCGCGGAAGTACGTGCCCATTCTTGCGTTGCTTCCCGTCTGGCAATCAATTCTTCCTTCGTCGTAGGCTGAATATATGTCATACCAACTTTGTTTCCCGTTGTTGGTGACGTATATAACATTTTTCCCGGCTTTTCGTATTGAAGATCATACAGACGTGCCATCGATTGAATGACATTTTTAAACGCTGGATGTTCGGTAACATCCTCAACTTTTTCCCCGTGAATATAGACATTACTTTTCGCTTTTTTTAAACGTTCGATATACTCTTTACCTGTTTTTGCTGGCATTTGTTATTCCCTCCTACATTCTTTTTCCATTTTCATGTATAATTACAATAGTAAGCGATTTCTTTTGTTTAAAAACTCACCTCTTTCACCAGAATTATTTTCTGAATCTTTAAATTAATATAACAAAAAAAAAAAAAAAATAAAAAAGCGATGATGTATAAAATTTTGTGTAAAGCATTTTGCTAGACCAAAAGAAAAAAGGTAGGGTATTCTCTGATTGAACCCAAACATTCCAGAGAAAGGAGAACCCTACCTATGTCTAAAAGTATACCGAATGTCGACTGGGCAAATCAACTGGAAAGTGTCATTCGTCAGTTTGTAAAGGAAAAATTAGAACTGATCATGCGGGAAGAAATCAAGAATTTCCTCGAAATAGAACAGGCCGGAACATCAAATATGAGAAACGGCTACTATCAGCGAAATCTAGATACGCAATATGGCCGGATTGAGGGTCTTTTGGTTCCAAGAGACCGAAACGGGGAATTTCAAACACAGTTGTTTGCCCTTATCAACGCCACACCGGCTGGCTGGAGGAAGCCATCATCAGGATGTATCAAAGTGGCATGAGTACACGGGAAATTGGCAAGTTTATCGAACGAATTCTAGGAAATGCTTATTCTCCAGCGACGATCAGCCGTATTACCGATGTCGTGAAAGAAGACATCGAGAAATGGCACCATCGTCCACTATCCAAACGTTATTCTGTCTTATATTTGGACGGCTTGTACGTGAAACTTCGCCGGGATACGGTAGAGAAAGAAGTTATTTATGTGGTGTTAGGAGTGAACGAAGAAGGATATCGCGAAATTCTGGATTTCTTCGTGGGAGGACAAGAAAGCGCCTATGGATGGCGGGAGATTCTCCAACAGCTCTACAAAAGAGGCGTCAAGGAAGTGCTTCTGGGCGTATTCGATGGACTACCGGGGCTGGAGGAAGCCTTTAAGGCGGTGTATCCGAAAGCCGATGTGCAGCGCTGTGTCGTGCACAAAGTCCGCAACACCCTCAGCCGTGTTCGGAAAAAAGACCAATTCGAAGTGGCCGAGGATCTCAAGCTGATTTATCGCGCGCCGAATAAGGAGATGGCGTTACAAATGTTTCAACAGTTTGAGTCGAAATGGTCCAGCAAGTATCCGAGAGAAGTTCAATCTTGGGCAAATGAGTTGGATGTCCTCCTTACATTTATGGATTATCCAAGCAGTATTCGAAGTGTGATTTACACGACCAATGCCATCGAACGAACGATCAAGGAGATTCGGAAACGCCTAAAACCGATGAACAGTTTGAATAGTTTAGAAGCCGCTGAAAAAATCGTGTATTTGACCATTCAAGATTTTAATGAGAAATGGGCAGGGCGAAAGTTGCGAGGATTTGCCGAAGCGCATGAAGCCCTTCAACGAATGTTTGAAGAACGTTATCATTAACCAAATACTGTAAATAAACAAAATAGGGGGATTCTCCCTTTCCACACAGGAGACTGAATATTCAGTCTCCTGTGTGGAGAAAATCAGTCCCCTATCAATTCAAATCCATTTCAGAGAAACCCTACCCCATTTACATTACACAAAATTCTTGACGGTACCGAATAAGCATGATTGATATAAAACAATTAAAATATTTTGCGACAATTGTTGAAGAAGGGCAAATTACAAAAGCGGCTAGAAAACTACATATTGCTCAACCTCCGCTAAGCCAACAGCTAAAACAGCTCGAAGAAACTTTGGGAGTTACGTTGCTAGAAAGAAACGGTAAAAAATTAGAATTAACTGAATCAGGAAAAATTTTATATCATAAAGCAAAACAGTTACTACAGCAATTAGATGATGCCATTTTAGAAGTTCGAGAAACAAATGAAGGAATCAAAGGTATACTGTCCATAGGATGCGTAAAATCTTGTTTTTTCTACTTACCTGAAACAATAAAAAAATTCAACAAAAATTTCCCAGATGTTAAATTTCATTTAAGAGAGGGAGATAGTTTTCTAATTAGCGAATTGTTAAAACAACGAGAAATTGAAATTGGTATCGTTCGTCTTCCAATTGATTCTAATCAATATGAAATTATTAGTTTGCCAAGTGACCCTTACGTAGCTGTTATACCAAAGCAATGGAAATATCATCACCATTATATTTACATGAAAGAATTTACTGATATTCCTCTTCTTCTTCTCCATCGAATCAGTGGAAAAGGTCAATATGAACTCGTTATTAATGAATGCCGACGTCACGGTTTTGAACCAAAAATTATTTGTGAGTGCCCTGACGTTACTATATTATTATCGCTAGTTTCCAAAGGAGTTGGAGCAACAATTGTACCAAAATCTACTGTTTCCATTTTCCGGATTCCAGAAATCACCGTACTTGAAATTATAGATTCCTCTATCCAGGCTGAAGCAGCAGTTATTGTTGAAAAAAATCGCTATATATCAAAAAGTTCTATCCATTTTTTAGAAATTTTAAAAACAGAACTCAGTAGTAAATAACAAAATTATGGAGGCTGTCCCAAAAGGCCGTAAAACGACCTTTTGAGGACAGCCTCAGAATCATTGATCCTTATTTTCTTATAAATTGTTGTGTCCAGATATATCCGTTTTCTTCAAAACCTACTCCGATATGCGTGTAGTTTTTGTTCAAAATATTCGCCCGATGGCCTGGGCTATTCATCCAAGCCGCCACTACTTCTTGCGGAGTCCGTTGGCCTTTTGCAATATTTTCTCCAGCGTCCGTATAAGAAATGCCGAATTTTCTCATCATTTCAAACGGAGAACCATATGTCGGGCTGTTATGGGAGAAATAATGGTTCACTGCCATGTCTCTTGACTTTTCACGGGCCACTTTGCTTAACGCTAAATCAACCTTTAAAGGCGGCAAGCCATATTTCGCTCTTTCTTTGTTCGTTAAATCTACTACTTGTTGTTCATAAGCTTTTAATCCTGCTTCATTTACATTTGCTTTTTGACTTGGTGCAGGCGCCTGCGTTGCTGGCTTGCTTACAGGAGTTTGTACATTCGCTGATGGTTTTTGGACAGTAGTTGTGGCTGTTTTTGCCACTTCTGCATATCCTGTTTGATCTAAAATAAACTGCACCCATTTTTCGATATCTTGAATATTAGATGGATAGACAGTTTTAACTTCATAGTTTTGGATAGACGGACATGGGGCAGGCCCTGCCGCTTCCGTTTTCGCTGTTGTAGTTGTAAAAGATGCTCCTACAATCGCTAAAGATGCAGCAAGTGAAAATACGATTTTTTTATTCATTGTTTCTCCTCCTTCAATCTCACCCTTGCTTGCACATACATCATAACACGAGTTTTTTGTAAAATTTTTAGATAAATATGGTAATTACATTAATTTACCATTATTGTTCTGCAAGAAGGGATTTTTTCATAAAAAAATCCTAGTCTATCCCCGATGAGAACTAGGGTTGTAAAAAATTATCTTTCATTATTATTAAATCCTTTTTTGTAATGAATAGTAATCCTACCCATCTATTACTTAAAAATAAAGATTGACAAAGTTTAAGAAAAGGGTAAAAATTAACATTTTTTACGATAGTGTTACAATATAACATTTTGTTTGAAAGTTTTTGCAAGAATTTTTTATAGCGTCTCGTCAAGTCTTTATGATTTCATGACAATTTTTCGAACATTGTCTTAAAATCATTATATTTGCTTTAATTTTGTAGTATAGTAATAGTGCGATTAGGTAATATTTCATATTCTAGGGAGCGTGCAATGATGATCGTTCATGAGTTAGTTGGTACGGAAAACTTGTTTGCAGGGCAGTTAAAGGAAGGATATTACGTTGTTCGTGAGAAATACAACATGTTAGATATCCATCAGTGTAGCGCGGATGTGTTTCAACAATTTGACTGCGGAACGGAAGAGGTTATTACTGTTGTTTTTGATCCTGGCAATGAATATTCTCTTGTCTGCCTTGATGTATATACATTTGAAAACAAATCTCCTTCCCTCGCCGAATTGAAACAGACACTTCAAATAAAGCACCATGACCTTTTCCAAACAGAAGCAGTCTCAGTGTGAGACTGCTTTTTTCTCGCTCTTTTTCTGCTTTGCTGGCAGGAGATGAACTGCTTCCGCTCGTAATGCTTCTACTGCTTCTAACAAACTTTCATTGCTACTCGGATGCGGGTAAAAAGGAAATTTCATATCCTCCTCACGTGCGGCCATTTCCAATCCAATAATTCCGCTCGAAATGAGATCAACCGCTCCCGCACCGATCATATGAACGCCTAGTATCACATCTTGTTTTACATCACTGATGATTTTTACCAATCCATCTTTTTGGCCAATAATACTAGCATATCCGTTTCCAGTTATTGGAAAACTTCCGACACGAATGTCCTCATACTGCACTCTTGCTTCGTCTTCCGTCAATCCAACGCTCGCTATCGGCGGAATGGAATGTACAATCGTTGGAAGAAAGGTGAGGTCGATTTCGGACTGTTTTCCAGCGATTGTTTCAGCGGCGACTTTTCCTTGTTTGACTGCTTTCACTGCAAGCATCGGCCCGCCTGTTACATCCCCCACAGCGAAAATATGGGGAAGCGATGTTCTCGCTTGATGGTTGATCTCAATAAATCCTTGCTCCGTACGCTGGATGCCAAGACGGTCGATGCCTAATTCATCAATGTTCGCTTTCGCTTCGCATGCCACAAATACATGCGAGCCCTCGACCGTCACCGTTTCTCCTGTCTTTGTCTTTAACGTGACGGCAACGGCATCCAGCAATAACGTGACGCTTTCTACTTTACAATGCTGATAAAGTTTGATTTTCCGTTTTTTCCATATTCTCTGCAATTCATTAGCGACCGTTTCATCTAGCCCAAATGTGCCATCATCCGTAATGACAGACACTTGCGAACCAAACGCGCGAAAGCTCATTGCCACTTCAATCACGATATAGTCGTTTCCGTAAACGATCAAATGATTGGGTAATGTTTCCAATCCATATATCGAATACACGTTTAAAATGCGTTCATGGTCAATATTGATGGATGGTGGTGAAACGTACGATGCCCCGGTGGCAATGATGGCGTGCCGAAAGCGGTACACGTCAAACACTTCTCCCGATTCAACGCCGATGCGGTCTTCCGCTAAAAAGGACGCTTTGCCGCGGATGACTTCGATACGGTTCGCTTTGCAAAGCGCTTCTACGCCTTGACGAAGCTGAGTAACTACCTTTGTCTTATAGTTTTGTAGTTTTCCTAATTGAAACGAAACATGTCCCAATTCAATCCCGATTTCCTCAATGTGAGGAAGCTCTGCCATTTTCTGCGCAGCATGAGTGAACACTTTTGACGGAATACAGCCTTTGTTCAAGCAAACACCACCGAGCTCCTCTTTTTCGATGAGTGTGACAGACAGACCAAACTGGGCAGCGCGAATCGCAGCGTTATATCCGCCTGGTCCTCCGCCAATGATGACGACATCTCGTTCATGGGCAAGTTCTCCAACTACCATTTACACCAACTCCATTAACATTAGTTTTGGATTTTCGATCAGTCTTACAAAATAGTTTGTAAACGCCACAGCCGTCGCACCATCGGCGACGCGGTGGTCAAATGACATCGAGATGTTCATGATTGAGCGAACTGCGATTTCATCATTTTCCATGACAACAGGACGTTTTTTCGTTTTATGGAACGCCATAAGTGCTACTTCCGGATAATTAATAATTGGTGTTGCGCCAATGCTGCCACCGAGCGGACCTACGTTGCTGATGGTGAACGTGCTTCCTGTCATTTCTTGGAGCGTCAATTTGTTTTCTTGCGCTTTTTTCGTGAGATGTTTCGCTTCTTCATGAATCTCCCGCAGTGACTTGCATTCGACATGTTTGACGACTGGCACGATTAATCCTTCTTTTGTGTCGACGGCAATGCCAATATGATGCTCTTGTTTAAGATGGATCACTTCGCGTTCTTCATCAAGCTTAGAATTAAATATTGGAAACTGCTTTAACGCGAGCGACAACGCTTTAATGAAAAACGCCGTTGCGGAAATATGGAAGTTTTGCTGTTTCAGCTCTTCACGGAATCGGATGAGCTCGGTGACATCGACTTCTTCAAAATGCGTACAATGCGGAATCGTATATAACGATTGCGCCATTTTTTTCGCGATTTGCTTGCGGCGACCGTGGAACGGGATGATGGAAGATGATTGTGAGTTGTCACCCACTTTTTCGAATGATTGAGCTTCCACATCGCTGCCTGCGATCGACGAATGATTCGTTTGCTTCGTATTGTTAGTTTCGATAAAGCGGTACACGTCATCGTCAGTAATTCGGCCGCCTGGTCCTGTACCGACAACTTGTTCCAAATCCACTCCGTGTTTGCGGGCAATTTTCCGTGTATACGGCGAGGCAAGCACGCGCCGTTTTATCGTCCGCTTAACGGAAACAGTCTCTTCTTCTTTGATGGCAAACGGGCGAGTGGATTCCGTCGCCACATTTGGCTGACTGGACGGCGTTTCCGCAAGTGGCGATGATTTTGTTTCTAACGTAAGAATCGTCGTGCCAACTGAAATCGTTTCCCCCTCGGGAACGAGAATATCTTGGATGATACCTGCGGCTGGTGCGGGAATTTCCGCTACCATTTTATCCGTTTGTACTTCGACTAGCGGTTGGTCTGCCTTTACATGATCTCCTTTTTTGACCAGATAATTTAATACGGTAGCTTCGGTCATTCCTTCACCGATATCATGAAGTTTCACTTCCATTGTTTCTACCCCTTCCGCTAGAAGTTCATTACTTTTTCAATCGCATGCAAAACGCGCTCTGGTGTAGGTAAATAATCATCTTCATAAGCAAAAAACGGCACGGGAACGTCAAATCCAGTCACTCGTTCTACTGGCGCTTTTTGATATAAAAACGATGTATCGTTAATAACAGCGAGAATGTCATTCGCCAATCCACCAGTGGCGTGAGCTTCCTGCACAATAACCGTCCGCCCCGTCTTTTGAACCGAATCGGCGATGATATCTTTGTCAAGTGGGTAGAGTGTGCGCAAGTCGATAACATCGACATGAATTCCTTTTTTTTCCGCAGATTCGGCTGCTTTCATCGCTACTGGCACCATCGCCCCCCACGCGATGACGGTTACATCGTCTCCTTCGCGCAATTTTTTTCCTTTGCCAATTTCAATCGTATATTTTCCTTCTGGTACATCCTCTCGAAATGCACGATAGATGCGCATTGGCTCTAAAAACAGCACCGGGTCGGGGTCTTCAATGGCGGCAATGAGTAAACCTTTTGCGTCATATGGCGTAGATGGGCAGACGACTTTGATACCTGGCATATGGGTAAACAGTGCTTCGGTGCTGTCGGAATGAATTTCTGGAGCGCGAACTCCCGCGCCATACGGGGCGCGGATGACCATCGGCACGGTAAAATGTCCCATCGTCCGCGCGCGCATCCGTGCGGCATGCGTCATAATTTGCTCGTATGCTGGATAAATAAAGCCTAAAAACTGAATTTCAACGACAGGCCGAAGTCCATTGATCGCCATCCCGATCGCCGCACCAGTAAATCCTGCTTCGCTTAACGGCGTGTCGATGACCCTATCCTCGCCAAATTCCTCCTGTAATCCTTCCGTGGCGCGAAATACACCCCCGTTTTTTCCGATATCTTCTCCAAGCAAAATAACATCTTCTCTCTCTTTTAACATCGTGCGAAGTGCATCATTAACCGCTTGCACAAGCGTTAGTGTCTTGGTGTTCACCGCTGTCGTCATCCTTCGATCCCCCGTTTCCATTGGAAATACGCGTTTTTCTGTTCGGCAATCGTCCACGTCGGTTGGGCAAAAACATAATCAAACATGTCAGCTGGGTTCGCTTTTGGATATCGTTCCATTTCTGCTACCGCTTGCTCGATTTCCACGCTCACTTCCTTCTGTACTTGATTCATCCATTGTTCATCCCACCAACCTTCCTGCTGCATAAATCGCTCAATCCGCTTGATTGGATCGGTCGTTTCGCGTCTTCGCTTACTTTCTTCTTGATCGCGGTATTTCGATGGGTCATCGGAAGTAGTGTGGGCGCCATAACGCCATGTGACCGCTTCAATTAATGTTGGTCCTCCTCCATTTCTTGCTCGTTCAAGCGCTTGTTGCGTTTCAAAATACACGGCAAAAATGTCGTTTCCATCGATGCGAATGCCAGGAATGTCATACGCCAGCGCTTTTTGCGCGATCGTCTTCGATTTCATTTGGCGAGTAATCGGCACGGAAATCGCATATTGATTGTTTTGGTTGAAAAAGACCACAGGTAAATTGAAAACGCTTGCAAAATTGAGTCCCTCGTGAAAATCTCCTTCAGATGTTGCCCCATCTCCAAAATAAACGATAACCGCATTTTTCGTTCCTTTCCTCTTTTCGACGTAGGCTGCTCCTGCTGCATGCGGAAGCTGCGTGGCAATCGGAACGCTCGGCGGAACGATTTTTTTTCCTTCAGATGGAACACACCCTTCCGTTCGACCTTTCCAATATAGAAGCGTTTGCGTTAAGGAGCGGCCGAACGTCATCATCGCTCCGTGATCGCGGTATGTCGGAAACATCCAGTCACCATTGCGCAATGCAAGAGCGCTTCCAACTTGACACGCTTCCTGTCCCTCGTACGGAACATAAGTACCAATGCGACCTTGCCGCTGCAGACTGACACATTTCCGATCAAACATTCTGGTGCGGATGAGATGACGGTACATTGTCATCACCAGTTCTTTTGTAATTTGTTCGCGATATTCAGATCGCACAATGCACCCTTGTTCATTCATAATTTGTATAATAGGAAACTGAAATTCCATCGAATCCCTCCTTTGCCGTTATCGTCGGATATCCCATTTTGGCCGTTTGCGGTGCGTAAAAAAATTATTGCGGCGGCTACGCTGCTGCAACCGTTCTTCACAAAAGCGATTCGCTGCTTCGATCGTTGTGATATGGTCCGCTTCCGCTCGGGAATAAATATGAAGGAGCGTCGAATAAATAGTTTTTGTTTTTTGTAGTACACGCTCTTTATTCGGTCCGTATAGTTCATCAGCTACTTGAATGAGCCCTCCAGCGTTAACGATGTAATCTGGCGCGTATAAAATTCCTTTCTCTCTCAACATCTGTCCGTGGCGCACATCAAGCAATTGATTGTTGGCAGAACCGACAATCGCTTTTACTTTCAACACATGTATGGTGTCATCATTTATGACATTGCCGAACGCACATGGAACAAATATATCCGCGTCCGTTCCGTAAATTTCTGTCCCATGCACGATCTTTACACCCGCTCCAAGTTTTTTTCCATACGATACAATTTCCTCAACCGCTGCTTCGTTAATGTCGCACACATATAAATCCGCGCCTTCTTCCAATAAGCGCTTTGCTACTTTCCTACCCACTTTTCCTAACCCTTGAATAGCGTATGTTTTTCCGTGAAGCTCGTCGCTTCCCCAAATCACTTTGTTGGTAGCTTGAATACCGTAAATGACACCTAACGCGGTCGGCACGGAAGAATCGCCGCTGCCACCATACTCCTCGGGAACACCTACGATGCAGTTTGTTTCTTTCATCGCATGAACGAAATCATCTGGCGTCGTTCCCATATCAGTACCCGTATAAAACCGACCATTCAACGATTCGACAAACTGACCGAACGCACGGAACAGTTCCGGTGTCTTGTCTTTGCGCGGGTCTCCAATAATAACCGCTTTTCCGCCTCCAAAATCGACGTCTGCTGCAAGACATTTGTACGTCATCCCTTTCGAAAGACGGAGCACGTCAAATAGTGCGTCTTCGACTGCCGCATATGGGTACATTCGGCATCCGCCAAGCGCTGGACCTAGCGTTGTGTTATGAATGGCAATAATCGCTTTTAACCCCGTTTTTTCATCATTACAAAATACGACTTGTTCATGTTCACGAATTTGCGTAAATATATCAACCGCTTTCCACTGACTTGTGACGGTATTCATATTCTTTCAACCTCCTATGAATGCAACTGTTTCTGTAACATTTGCGCGATTTTTTGTTTCGGTAAAATTACTTGTTTCACTTCGCCGATTCCGATTACTTGCATCTCGTTTTTCGCTTCCACTTTTGTCACGACGACATTGTCACGAATCTCGGTCACTGTCGCTGTCACCGTCACGGTCGATCCTTCCGTTGTTGGAGCAATATGTTTCACGGATACAGCTACTCCCATTCCTTCTTCATGTTCTTCTAAATAAGGTAAAATAATTTTGCGGGAAGCCCATTCCATGTGATATACCATCGATACGGTGGAATAAGCTGGATGGACGACATTCCCTTCAAATTGTGCAAACATATCAGGAGTCACAACCGCTTCTACCACAGCGGTATCCCCCATTTTCATTCCCGGTTTCATCTTGTTTCACCTCTTCATTATTATTAATACTCATATATAACTTATAAATATATATACGTTTTAAAAACGTTATATTTATTATTTATTATATTTTTTAAATCGAAAAAAGGGGATAAGCTTGAAAACGCTTATCCGATTCTTTTCATTGTTCAACTTAACACCGCGCGATCGCTCGCTAGTTGTGTGCCGCGAATACGCTGGAATTCTGCCAATAATTTTTCTACTGTTAAACCTTTCTTTTCGTGTTCATCCACTTCCAAAATGATTTGTCCTTTGTCCATCATGATAAGGCGATTTCCTAAGTCGATGGCTTGCTGCATGTTATGGGTGACCATCAATGTCGTTAATCCGTACTGCTTAACAATATCTTTCGTTAAATTGGTAATCAATTCTGCTCTTGCCGGATCCAAAGCGGCCGTGTGCTCA
Organism: Geobacillus sp. CX412; assembly: GCF_027942335.1. Lineage (NCBI taxonomy): Bacteria > Bacillati > Bacillota > Bacilli > Caryophanales > Anoxybacillaceae > Geobacillus > Geobacillus sp. CX412. Next base: position 1,283,292 of record NZ_CP103461.1, on the reverse strand, counting down.
TCCAGCAGTAAAATTGCCGGTTCCGTAAACGTCGCCATCAACAAGGACAGCGCTTGCCGCTCTCCTCCCGAAAGCAAGCCTACTTTCGCCTGCAAGCGGTTTTCTAATCCAAGATGAAGCGTCTCGAGCACCTCGCGAAAGAAATCGCGCCGCTTTTTCGTCACTCCGCGACGGAGCGTACGTTTTTGATTGCGCGCGTACGCCATCGCGAGATTCTCCTCAATCGTCATGCTTGGTGCCGTTCCTGCCATTGGGTCTTGAAACACTCTTCCAATGTAACATGAGCGAACATATTCCGGCATCATCGTCACATCCTGGCCGTCAATGTAAATCGTTCCTTCATCAGGAAACAGTACACCCGAAATCAAATTCATCAGCGTTGACTTTCCTGCGCCGTTGCTGCCGATAATCGTAACAAAGTCTCCTTTTCGAAGTGTCAAATTGATATCTTGAAGGGCAATTTTTTCATCGGGCGTCCCTTCGTTAAACACTTTATAAATCCGATTTAATTGCAACATCGCTTTCACCCTTTCCGTTTGCGGAGATCGCGATGACCTGCGCACGCTCCCGTCTTTTCTGCTCTTTGCGCTTTTTCTCTTTTTGTTGGCGAACGATTTGCGGCATGACGAGCGCTAAAATGACAATGCATGCCGTGATAAGCTTCACGTCTCCTGTTTCTAAAAACTGCGCACGCAAAGCAAGACTGACAACAATGCGGTAAATGATCGATCCGCCGATGACCGCAAGTGTCGTTCTCGCAATCGTTTTTGTTCCAAATACCGCTTCCCCAATGATAACGGAAGCAAGACCGATAATAATCATGCCGATTCCCATGCCAACATCGGCAAACGAACCGTACTGCGCAATAAGCGCTCCTGAGAATGCAACCATTGCATTAGAAAGCCCAGACCTAAGACGATGAGCAAATTCGTATTCGCCGACAAGCTACGAATCATACGCGGGTTATCACCCGTGGCCCGAATCGCAAGCCCGACTTCCGTCTGTAAAAACCAGTCCATGAAAAATTTAAACAGAAGGGTAAGAATCGCCATCGATACGAAAATTCCCCACGTTTTCGCCGCCGCTGAATCAAGACCGAGCTTCGTCCCCCACTCTTGAATCATTGTAAATACCGTTTTTTGGTTTAAAAGTGGTACATTAGAACGTCCCATAATACGAAGATTGATGGAGTACAGTGCAATCATCATTAAAATCCCTGATAAAAGAGCGTTAATTTTCCCGACTGTGTGAAGAAATCCAGTCATGCATCCAGCAGCAAACCCAATAAAGAGCGCTAGACATGTAGCTACAAACGGATTTACTCCGCTGACAATAAGTGTCGCCGCGACAGCAGCTCCCGTAACGAAGCTGCCATCCACCGTTAAATCAGGAAAATCTAAAATACGAAACGACAAATATACTCTAACGCCATAATTGCATAAATAATTCCTGATTCGATCGCACCTACCATCGCCGTCAACAAAGGCATTCATCCTTTCGAATTTATTCGATGTATTCCGCCATTTGATCCCACTCAGGCTTCAGCTTTATTCCTTGCTTTTCTGCTGCTTGTTTATTGATAACAAGCTTTAATTTGCTCGGATATTCCGGTTTAATTTCCGATGGCTTTTTCTCTCCTTTTAAAATTGCAACGGCCATTTCTCCAGCTTGATAACCGATGTCATAGTAATCAAACCCATACGCCGCAAAACAGCCTCGTTTTAGTGAATCTAGCTCTCCCGCAAAAACGGGGATTTTTTTCTCATTTGCAACGCTCACGACCGACTCAATTGCCGATACAACCGTATTATCGGTTACAATGTAAAACACATCCGCTTTGCCAACTAACGACTCTGCCGCCTGTTTCACTTCCGCTGTTGTAGAAACGGACGTTTCAACAAACTTCAAATCAGTGTTTTTCGCGGCATCTTTCACTTTTTCAATTTGTGCCACCGAATTTTGTTCTCCTGCGTTATAAATGAGTCCAACCGTTTTGGCGTCGGTTTGTTCATCAATAAATTGAATTGTTTTTCGAATCGCATCTGGATGACTATCTGTTGTTCCAGTAATGTTTTCACCAGATTTATCCATAGATGGAACTAAACCAGCACCGACTGGATCAGTAACAGACGTAAATACGATTGGAATCTCTTTCGTTGCGTTTAGCGCGCTTTGTGCACTTGGAGTAGAGTTGGCGAAAATAAGATCAACCTCATCAGACACAAAATTGTTAGCAATCGTTTGATTATTGTTCATATCTCCTTGCGCGTTTTGCACATTGTACTTGACGTTTTCCCCTTCTTTAAATCCGCCATCTTCCACTGCTTTCTTAAACCCGTTGAAAGCAGCATCCAATGATGGGTGCTGAATAATTTGCGTGACGCCAATCGTGACCGCTTTTCCCTCCTTCTCATCCCCTTTAACACCATTTTTCGCGGCCTCCTCCTTCGCACATCCAGAAAGCGCTAACATCCAAACAAGCATAGGCGCCGCTAATCGTTTGATTACTCCTTGCATCCTTACTCCCCCTTGTTTTTATCAAAATTGACATAGTACCAATTTTCCTCTTGTTATGTACTTTATTTGGGAACGCTTACAAATAAACATCATAAAAATGTTTAGTAACGTTAAAATAACGTTATGCTAAATAAATATTATCAATTAAAAAGATATAAAGTCAATAATTTTCTAAAAAATAATAATTATAAAAAAATAGAACATCTTGGCAGGAAGATGTTCTTTATTCATCAATGAAGAAATATTATGAATGGAGAAGCGTATGTAATTTATGCAGCTGCTGTTTCGCCTCTTCCATCATTTGCTGAAATAGCTCTGCCACTGTCGGCATGTCTTCGATGAGTCCGGCAATTTGCCCTGCATTGACAAATCCTTCATGAAAATCTCCTTGAAGCGCTCCGCGGCGATGACGGTCTTCCGATGTATATTCATTGAACATTTCGAGCGGCATTCCTTCTTTTTCATATTGCAACAATTTATCCGCATATGGAGTGCGCATAATTCTCCGCACTCTTCCAACTGAGCGACCAACAATCACTGTTTCGTTTTCGCTGGCATTGGTGATTAACTGTTTGTACGCCTCATGAAATGGTGCGTCTTTTGTAGCGATCAATCGCGTACCTAGTTGTACTCCTTGAGCACCAAGTGCGAACGCGGCAAGCAATCCCCGCCCATCTCCGATTCCTCCAGCGGCTACGACAGGAACGCGGACAGCGCTGGTGATTTGTGGAATCAACGTCATCGTCGTCAACTCTAACGTCGAATTAATTCCCGCTGCTTCATACCCTTCAGCAACAATAATATTCGCTCCTGCTGCTTCCGCTTTTTTCGCTTGTTTCACCGAAGCGGTCACGACAATTATTTTCACTCCTTGTTCCGTAAGACGTGGAATAAGCGGTGCTGGATTCCCCGCTGATAAAGAAACGACAGGAACCTGATGTTTTAAGACTAACGATACCATTTCGTCTACATACGGTGTTACTTGAACAGGAATATTGACGGCAAATGGTTGATTTGTTCGTCGTTTTGTTTCAATGATGATTTCTTCCACTTCATCAGGCGACATTGTACCAACACCAATCGTCCCAAGTCCTCCCGCTTCGGATACGGCACTAGCCAGCTGCGCGTTACTAATATTGCCCATTCCCCCTTGAATGATCGGGTAACGAATATGTAACAAACGGCAAACATCATTCATAAAATTCCCACCCCGTTAAAATTATGTTATACTTATCATAACCTTATCATATTTTGAGGAGGATGAGAATGCTTTATTGTTACAATGGTAAAATGCCAAAAGTGGACGATACAGTATTTATCGCTCCTGGTGCTCATATTATCGGCGATGTTACGATTGGAAAAGAATCAACAATTTGGTTTAACGCCGTGTTGCGAGGCGATGAAGCACCGATTATTATTGGAGAACGCTGCAGCATTCAAGATAATTCGACATGCCATTTATATGAGGGATCACCTCTTGTTGTGGAAGACGAGGTGACGGTCGGTCACAATGTCATTCTTCACGGTTGCACAATTCGAAAACGCTCTATTATCGGCATGGGTTCCACGATTTTAGACGGTGCTGAAATCGGGGAAGAATGCATTATCGGGGCAAACACGTTAATTCCTTCTGGTAAAAAAATTCCTCCACGCTCTCTGGTCGTTGGGTCGCCGGCAAAGTCGTGCGCGAAATTACAGAAAAAGACTTGGCTTTGATTCAACTATCGATTGACACGTATGTGCAAAAAGGAAAAGAGTACCGTCAATTGCTAGCCAACCAGCACAAATGAAAGGAAAGCAAACGCGCTGCTTTTACGGGGTAGCGCGTCTCTGCTTTTCTGCAAAAAAGCATCACTCCACAATAAAAGGATGGTCGTACACGTCGTACTCCTCATCTTTTTTCTTTAACTCATTTCCGTCCATAAACACCGATTCGAAGAAGCGGCTCGCCGGCACCGCCAATTCCTTGTAATAGTCGCTGAACAGCGCCGCAGCATGGCCGCCCATCCATTCGTTCGGCAGCAACTCCTCCGGCAGGCCCGGGTCGATAAAGAGAAACTTGCGGTACTCGTGGACAAGCTTTGTTCTCTCGACAAAACATTCGGCATCGGACATTTCTCCGCGCTGGATTTTATGTTTGTCGATGATGTATTTTTGGCTGTAGACGGAAATAAACTCCTCATATTTTTTATTGATTTCTTCTAAATCCCAACATTTCTCGACTAACAGCTTGTTCGTATGCGGTCCATCATATTGGGCAATAAAAAAATCGACGTACGGTTCAATTTCATATTTATCGATCAGGTCGTACACTTGCTTTTCTAAGTTGTTCGGTGAAATCCAACAGCTGTTTGAGATCGTGCCAAATCCGCTCCACACGAGCTCTTTGCGCAATTCGTCGCGCACGCTCCGCTTTTCTTCTGGAATCGTATACACTAAAATGCGCCACTTTCCGTCCCATTTTTCGGGGCGGATTTTATAAATGCGTTTTGCCGCTTCTTCCATTCGCTTCACTCCACGCTCGGTGAGCGAATAGTAGCTTTTATTGCCGCGCTTTTCCGCTTTGACCCATCCTTGTTTGCTCATGCGCGAAATCGCCGCGCGTACCGCTTGGTCGTTATGGCCAAACTCTTTCAGCAGCCGAATTAAGCTGCCGATCCAAATTTCATTGCCGTAATGGCGGATGTAATCGCCGTAAATCGTAAAAATCATCGATCGCGTATTCATGCTCATTGTGGACACCCTTTATCTCGTTTTCAAGACATAATCGTAGCAAATTTTTATTACGATGACAAGACGAGCAAAAAAAAAACGTTAAATTGTCATTTTGGATAAAAAGAGGGAGGCTCGGCGATGAGTCACTCCCCTATAAATTGTGGTTTGCGCTTTTCACTAAATGCAGCTAACGCTTCTAAACGATCTTTCGTCGGAATCGTTAATTCGTACGCTTTCGCTTCAATGGCAAGACCTGTCTGCAAATCGACATTCATGCCTTGTTGAATTGCATACTTCGCTTGCTGCAAAGCAATCGGACCATTTTGCATCATCTCGTGTGCCAACGCTTCACAGCTAGGCATTAAATTTTCTTTTTCTACTACTTTTGTTAACAGACCGTATTCATAAGCTTGTTCGGCGGTAATTTTACGGGCTGTTAAAATTAACTCTTTCGCCCTCGCTTCGCCAATTAACCTAGGAAGCCGTTGCGTTCCGCCAGCTCCTGGGATGATCGCCCAGCTCACTTCAGTTAAGCCCATGACCGCTTCTTTCACCGCTATTCTGAAATCACAGGCAAGCATTAGTTCAAATCCGCCACCAAGAGCATAGCCATTTACCGCGGCAATCGTCGGCTGTGGCAAGTTGGCCACAGCATCAAAAACATCGCGAATTTTTTTCACGTTGCGACGCACTTCCATTTCGTTTAACGTCTTTCGTTCTTTTAAATCCGCGCCAGCGCTGAACGCTTTGTCTCCCGCGCCAGTAAAAATCACAATGCGAATGTCGCGGTCAAGATGAATACGTTCAACCGCTTCTCCAAGCTGGCATAGCGTAGCGTAATCGAAACAATTCATCACTTCCGGACGGTGCAATGTCACGTAGCCGATATGGTTTTTCTTTTCCAGCAATACGTTGGTCATTGTCATTTCCATATCATTCCCCCTCTTTATTCCTCCGTATTTTCTACGATCGTGGCAATTCCTTGTCCGACACCGATGCACATCGTTGCCAGTCCATATTTCACGCCTCGTTTTTTCATTTCATAAATAAGCGTCGTTAAAATGCGGGCACCGCTGGCTCCAAGCGGATGCCCAAGGGCGATCGCTCCGCCGTTGACATTGACCTTCGTGCGGTCTAATTCCAGCTGGCGGATGCATTCAATCGATTGCGAGGCAAATGCTTCGTTCAATTCGACGAGTCCGATGTCATCGATGGTCAGTCCAGCGCGGCGAAGCGCTTTTCTCGTTGCGAAAATCGGGCCGATTCCCATCACGGCCGGTTCTACGCCCGCCACGGCAGACGTGACGTATTTGACGAGTGGTTTCAGCCCGAGCTCTTTTGCTTTTTCCGCGCTCACTAGTAGCAGAGCCGCTGCCCCGTCGTTGACGCCGGAAGCATTTCCCGCTGTCACCGTGCCGTTTTCAAACAGCGTCGGCAGTTTGGCTAGCTTTTCGAGTGTCGTATCCGGACGTGGATGTTCATCTTTGTCGACGATGACGCGATTGCCTTTTCGGTCATAGTAGACGACCGGCACTAATTCATCGGCAAAGCGGTTCGTTTCGATGGCTTTTTTCGCTTTCATTTGGCTTTCATAAGCAAATTCATCCTGCTCCTCCCGAGTGATGCCGAACCGTTTCGCAACATTTTCCGCCGTCTGCGGCATGCTGTCAGTTCCGTACATTTCCTCCATTTTTGGATTGATAAAGCGCCAGCCGATCGTCGTATCAAACATTTCGATATTACCGCGCGGAAAATCGGAGCTTGGCTTTGCCATGACAAACGGCGCGCGCGTCATGCTTTCCGTTCCGCCGGCGATCATGATTTCCGCCTCTCCTGTCATAATCGCACGCGCTGCGTAATTGACAGCATCGAGCCCAGAGCCACATAAGCGGTTTACCGTCGTTCCCGCCACTTCGATCGGCAAGCCAGCCAACAGCGCCGCCATGCGCGCGACGTTGCGGTTATCTTCCCCCGCCTGATTGGCGTTGCCAAACACTACATCTTCAATTTGTTCGACCGGAAGACTCGGATTGCGATCCACGAGCGCGCGGATGACCGTCGCCGCCAAATCATCGGGACGGACGTCTTTGAGCGCTCCTTTATATCTCCCGATTGGCGTGCGCACCGCATCGACAATCACGACTTCTCTTAACATGATTCGTCCCCCTTGTTTTCTTGTTTGGTGTAATCATATACCCCTTTTCCCGTTTTGCGACCAAGCCGTCCCGCTTTCACGTATTGCTCGAGGAGCGGAGCAGGACGGTATTTTTCTCCCAACTTTTCATGCAAATATTTTAAGTTGTTCAGCCTTGTATCCAGCCCGACTAAATCGGCGAGCTCAAACGGCCCCATCGGAAAGTTAAGGCCAAGTTTAATCGCCTTGTCAATCTGTTCCGGCGTTCCGACTCCTTCTTGAAGCATGTAAAACGCTTCATTGCCGATTAACGCGCTGATGCGGCTTGTCACAAATCCCGGAAACTCGTTCACGACGACCGTTTCTTTGCCCATTTTTTCCGCGACGTGCTGAATAACGTTGACTGTATCATCGCTCGTTTCTAAACCGCGGATGATTTCGACGAGCTTCATTTTGTGGACCGGATTGAAAAAGTGCATCGCGATCACTTTTTCCGGCCGCTTCGTAAACGAGCCGATTTCCGTCGGACTCATTGTCGATGTGTTCGTCGCGAAATAGCAAGACGCCGGCGCATACTTGTCAATCGTCTCAAAAACTTGTTTTTTCACCTCTAATTTTTCCGGGACGGCTTCAATCACTAAGTCCGCTTCCCGCACCACTTCGGCTAAATCCAAGAAGTAACGCAGGCGCGATTCCGATTCCTGCCGCTCGGCTTCCGTTAACTTGCCGCGGGAGACAGCTTGTACAAAAATCTCGGTTATTTCTTGTTTCGCGCTTTCCAGCTGTTCTTCCTTCACATCGACGAGAATCGTTTCAAAACCTCCTACGGCACTGACATAGGCAATTCCTCTCCCCATGACTCCAGATCCAACAACAACAATGCGGTGAACCATAAAAGTCCCTCCTTAATCGTTCTATATGTATGTTGGACAATGGAAAATAAGCACTCCACCCTGCCGGATAGAGTGCTTTGCTGCCATATTTTTTTGTTTACACGCCAAACGGATTGAGCGGACGGCTTCCGTAATAAGAAAGAATGCTTTTCGTTTCCGTATATAAATCGAGGGTTTCGATGCAAAGCTCGCGCCCGAATCCGGACTGTTTATATCCACCAAACGGCGTTCCTGGGAACGCGGAGAACGGGCTATTAATCATGACAATACCGGCTTGAATTTGTTTCGCCACGCGAATTGCGCGTGCATGATCTTTCGTCCAGATGGCCGATCCTAAACCATATTCACTGTCATTAGCCAATTTAATGACTTCTTTTTCATCGTTAAATTTCATCACAACGACAACCGGACCGAAAATTTCTTCTTTGACGACTTTCATTTGATGATTGACGTCCGTGATAATGGTCGGTTCGTACCAAAAACCGTTTTCAAACCCTTCCACTTTCGCTTCTTTCCCGCCAGTGACAATCGTAGCTCCCTCTTCGATGGCAGATTTAACATAACTGTCAATAACTTCTAGTTGTTCGCGGCTAATGATGGCACCGACATGCGTATCTTGTTCAAACGGGTTGCCAAGCTTTAATTTTTTCGTTTTTTCTACAAACTTTTCCATGAATTGATCGTAAATGCTCTCATGTACGTACAAACGGGAGCGCGCTTCACAAGATTGTCCGGTATTATAGAAAATTCCGAATAATGAGCCGTTAACAGCTGCATCAATGTCCGCATCCTCGAAGATGATGTTCGGCGATTTGCCGCCAAGTTCTAATGTTACTCGTTTTAGCGTTTTCGACGCTTTTTCCATAATATTTTTCCCAACCGGAGTCGAACCAGTAAATGCGACTTTATCAACAAGCGGGTGCTCAACTAAATAATTACCGACTTCAGAGCCAGACCCGGTAACCACGTTGACGACGCCTTCCGGGACACCAGCTTCATGGCAAATTTCAGCAAGTACAATACATGTCAATGGCGTTAGTGAAGCCGGTTTGACAACAACAGAGCAGCCTGCTGCAATCGCTGGGGCAATTTTCCACGCCGCCATCATTAACGGGTAATTCCATGGAATAATTTGCGCACATACCCCAACAGGCTCTTTTTCTGTAAAATTATGAAACGCACCTGGCATGTTGTTGACCGTACCACGATGGCCGACAATGGCGCTGGCGTAAAATTCAAAGTCTTCAATTGCCTGCATCACTTGTCCTTGTGCGGCGGAAAGTGCTTTTCCTGTATCTAAAATCTCTAATTCTACTAGCTCGTTAAAACGAGAACGCATAATAGAAGCAATTTTGTTTAAAATACGCGCCCGTTTGTTGACAGGAAAATGGCGCCATTTGCCGTAGTCAAATGCCTGACGTGCCGCTTGAATTGCACGTTCCGCATCTTCTTTCGTTCCTTTCGCCACTTTCGCAACCGGCTCCCCTGTAGCAGGGTTATATGTCGTAAACGTTTCGCCAGAAACGCTTTCGGCGCGTTCTCCGTTAATAATAAGATGATACATTTCACGTTTTGTTTCGAGCTTCTCCATTTTTTGTTCTTTTACTGTTGTCATTTACTTTCCACTCCTTTTCCTTAACTTACTTTCCTTGAAATGATGGTGAGCGTTTTTCAAAGAAAGCACGAATGCCTTCTCGGTGGTCTTCCGTCAGTCCAGCAATACGCTGACCGTATGCCTCTTTTTCCAAATAGTCTTCGAACGTGCAATGCCAGCTTTCGCGCAAATAGCGTTTTATCAAACCAACCGCTTTCGTCGGCATGTTGGCAAGCCGATCAACAAAACGCTGTACTTCCTCTTCCCAGGATTGTTCAGGAACAACAGCGGTGGCAAGTCCGAGTTCGACCGCTTTTTGCGCGGAAATTTTTTCGCCGAGAATCGCTAATTCAAGTGCTTTCGCATGCCCGACTAAACGCGGCAAATAATACAAATTTCCCGCATCCGGAATGAGACCAACGTGAATAAACGCTTCTACAAAACTCGCTTTCTCCGAAACAAGCCGAAAATCGCACGCGATCGCCAAGCTCATTCCCGCGCCGGCCGCAACACCATTCACAGCGGCGACCACTGGTTTTTCAAAATGATAGAGCGTTTTCATCATTGGCGCATAGCGCGTCCTTAGCACTTCCCCGTGATTCATTTCCTCCGTCACACCGCCGAGATCTTCACCGGAACAAAACGCCCGTCCTGCCCCAGTAATCACAAGGCAGCGAACGTTTTCATCATTAGCAGCTTGCTTCAGTGCTTTCGTAATTTCCCTGTTCATTTGTTCGGTAAACGCATTCAGTTTGTCAGGACGGTTTAGCGTAAGCCATGCTATACGGTCGCGCACTTCATAATGAATCGTTTCGTACAATCCGACAGCACCTCCTTTATCTTCCTTGAAAACGCGGCTTCCGTTTTTCGATAAATGCCGCCATTCCCTCTTTTTGATCCTCAGACGAAAAGAGAAGATAAAAATTTTTTCTCTCAAACTGCATGCCTTCATATAGTGAATAATCTACCGCCTTATAAACGGCTTCTTTAATTAAGCGAACGGATAAAGGAGGCTGTTTCGCCAACTTTTTCGCAAACCGCATTGTTTCTTCATACAATAACTCTGGCGCGATAACACGGTTGACAATTCCTAATTCATACGCTTCCTTTGCCGACATACGCTCGCCTGTCCAAAGCCACTCGAGCGCTTTTGTTTTGCCGATTAATTTAGTGAGACGCTGCGTTCCGCCCGCACCTGGCATAACACCGATATTCACTTCCGGAAATCCGAATTCCGCCGTATCGGCCGCAAATAACAGGTCACAGCTAAGCGCAAGTTCAAATCCGCCTCCTAATGCAAAACCGTGTACAGCGGCAATCGTAGGCTTTTTAATAAGCGCAAGGCGATCCCATTCGGCAAATTGATTAAGCAATTCCAGCGTAATGGAATCATCGTTTGCCATTTCGTCGATATCCGCTCCTGCTGCAAACGCACGACCGCTTCCCGTCAAGACGATGACGCGCACGCGTTCATCACGGTCGTAAATTTCCATCGCTGTGACGATTTCCGTTACCATTTTCCTGTTCAATGCGTTCAATACGTCAGGACGATGCAGCTCAATCACGGCAATATTCTCATCAACATGCGTGCGAATGTGCGCAAACTCAGTCATTTTTCACTTCCTCGCCTACCATTAATGTTACGAGATCGCCTGCAAACGACATTAAGTCTTTTCCCGACGCTTTCGCTTCACTCGTTTTCATTGCTTCTTTGAACGCTTCATAACTGTCATAGTACATTTCGCATAATAAGTAGTATTCACTCTCCCCTCCCATCGGCGTACCGGTAATTTTCGTTACTTCCATTTTGCGAAGTCCCGGAATTTTCGCGGTAATTGGAGCGTGCGTACCAAAATAATGTTCATCAAATTTTTCTTTATCTTTTGGTTGCTTGTAAAGAGCAATCATCTTAACCATCGTTCTCTTCTCCTTTTCTATAAAATTTTTACATCCATGTTGAAATCGGTTTCAGCGCTTCAAACGGATTTTTGCATTGTTTACAGTAGAAAATGCTTCGGCAAGCGGTAGGTCCAAACAAGTTTTCTATTACTGTAAAGGAGGAGTGGCAATACGGACACTCGACATGCCACTCTCCGGTTGGACCGACTTGACGCGGCGGTGGCGCAATACCAAATTCTTTTAACTTTTCCCGTCCCTTCTCCGTAATTCGGTCAGATGTCCATGGTGGATGGCGAATAAATTCTACATTAACGTGCTCGATCCCTTCTAACCGCAAAAGAGTCTGTTCGACACGTTGTCGAATAATATCGAGTGCCGGGCAGCCGATAAACGTCGGAATCAGTTTGACTGTAACTTCACCGTGTTGCACCTGAACGTCTTCGACCATTCCTAAATCTATGATACTGACCGAATCAATTTCAGGATCTTTGACGGAATCTAATGTTTCTATAATTCTTTCTACCATCGTTACCCCCTTCTTTCTGAAAAACTTGTAGATTACCACGCCGCTAGAGGGTCGATGCGATATACTTCCGACAATGTCATAATCGCTTCATCTAAATCTGCCGTATGTTCCCCGTTTCGTCCGTTGCCTCGCTTCATGCCGAACTCGCTTGGCAAATCGAGGTTTACTTCTTCAAAAATCGGTTTCATCGCTTGAACCCAACGTTGTTTTAACGTCTCTTCGCTTTCGATAATTTCGAATTCCGCCATTCTATCTCCTTTCGCTCCGAGCGTCAGCACCCCGCCAAAATCTTCAAATACTTTCGCAACCGCATTTTTCATACGTTCGCGAGCCTCTCCTTGAACATTCGTAAGTTGAATGAACCATGTTCTCCAATGCATGAGGTGGTAATAAAGTTCCATGTTGATTTTGACAGCAACTTGAGCGAGTGGTTCATACGAACTATGTTTCAACGAGTCGATGCGCACTTTTTTCGCCTGCGTGTAAAAATAATGACGAACAACGGTAAACGCCCAATCATAGCGGGGCTCGTGCAAATAATGACCAGGACCGTTTACCTTTTCGAGCAAAACTGCGTTTCGGCGTTCGGACGATGGACGTTGGTGCGCCAAATCGTCTGCCTTTCCGATACCAATGTCTTCTAGCAATTGATAATACATTGCCGCATGACCCATCGTATCTTGATTAATGGAAGAAAATGCGATATCCTCTTCAATGTGCGGCGCGAGCCCAAGCCATTCCGAACCGCGATAAGCGAGAATAAAATCGTCATCCGCTAGCTGAAACAATAGCTCAACAAGCGCTTCTTTATATTCGGGATGTTGCTGAAGTTCCTCTGGTTTCGTGATTTTCATCGTTGGATCTCGCCCTTCCATGAAAGAATCTCTTTTTCATCGAACATTTTCTGTTCGTATTGACGCCATTTCTTTTTCAAGTATCCATACCCTTTTGTAGTACGATAATCTTTATTATCAAGTCTCTTTAACGATTCTTTTTCTTCTTCCGTCATCATGCGGATGTCCGATCGTTTCACGACCCATATGTCGGAAACAGTTTCGCGCCGCATAAAATTTTCTTGCGCCATCACTAAAGCGATTTCATGGTTTGGAGCAAGCAGGCTAAATTGATGCTGAAGCGGCGCTGTGTCATTTCTCCTACTAAATACCTCAAACACTTGATAAAAACCTTTTCCGCTATCACTCATTGCCCATTCCCCCACTTCTCACACTGCTGCTGATTGACCGCCTAACGCTTCACGAACCCAAGCGTTATTGTGGTACGATAACTCTCGAAGACGAAGCCGCTCTTTCGATTTTGGTCCATTGTTGCGAATAATTTCTTTGAACCTGTCCCAATCTGGCTGTTTGTAAACCCATTTCCCTTTCACTTCATCAAAATGCATCGTTTCATCTGGAAGTTTTAATCCTATCGACAAAATGCGTGGCACATATTTCGTAAAGAAATCTTGGCGTAATTGTTCATTTGTTTTCGTCCGTATGCGGTATTTAATCGTAATGTCTTGCTTCGATGTTCCCGTTGTTGCTGCGCTATCAGGACCGAAAAACATTAACAATGCTTCCCACCAACGATTCAATGCGTCTTGCAGCATCTCTTTTTGCTCTTTCGTTCCTTCTGCAAGCGCCAAAATAATCGATTCGCCGTGCTGGGCGTGGAACACTTCTTCCGCACAAATCCGCTTTAACGCCCGGGCATACGGCCCGTAAGAAGCATCTAGCATGTTTGTCTGCGTAATAATAGCAGCTCCGTCAACGAGCCAGCCGATCAATCCTGCATCCGCCCAAGTCGGCGCAGGCATATGGAACACGTTATGGAACTTTAAATCTCCTTTGAACAAATCTTGCATAATTTCCTCGCGCGTTTTTCCAAGTGGTGCCATTAAATCTTCGGCAACGCGGAGAAGAAGCTGACCATGCCCCATTTCATCCTGCACTTTCGCCATAATGCCAAGCTTTCTTCTTAACGAAGGAGCTTTCGGAACCCATTCCTTCTCCGGAAGCGCTCCCATAATTTCGCTAATACCATGCATCGCAATAAGCTTAATTAACGTCATGCGATAGTCTTCTGGCATCCAATCATCTGCTTCAATTTTTTCCCCCGCTTCAATTCTCTTCATAAACCGCTCGTACTTTTCCTCTTCAGATAGCCGTCTAAACAATGTTACTACAGGCATCTCTCTCCTGCCTCCTAATTAATTATATAACGTTTGTTTAACGTAATTATAAAATAACGTTATAAATATTTCAATCATAAAATTACTAATTTTCTTATAATAATGCTTTTTCCTTACGGTAATCTACGATACGAATCGCTTTCCCTTCTGAACGTGGAATGGATTTTGGTGGATGGACGTTGACGTCGATAGACACAAGACAGTGGGTTTTCAACAAATACTGTATTCGCTTCACCAAATCGCGGACGCGTTCATCGTGAAGATCACTTCCGATTTCTTGATAGAATCGCTCGCTTACCTCGACTTGCAATTCAACGACATCAAGCGTTCCTTTTCGTAAAATATGAACTTGATAATGTGGCGCAAGCTCTGGGACTGTCAATAAATAATGTTCTATTTCTGATGGGAAAACGTTAACACCGCGTATAATGAGCATATCATCAACACGCCCTTTAATTCTCGACATTCTTGTTGTTGTTCGTCCACAGATACACGGTTCTTTCGTAATTGAAGCGATATCACCTGTGCGATAGCGAATGACTGGAAACGCCTCTTTTGTCAAGCTGGTAAAGACAAGTTCTCCTTCCTCACCTTCTCCCACTGGCTCGAGCGTATCTGGATTAATGACTTCTACAAAAAAATGGTCCTCGGCTACATGCAATCCGTTCTGCGCTTCATGACACTCCATGGCAACCCCAGGTCCGATGACTTCACTCAATCCGTAAATATCACACGCTTTAATTCCAAACTCCTGTTCTAACGTTCTCCGCATTTCCTCCGACCAAGGCTCTGCTCCGAAAATCCCGTATTTTAGCGACGTTTGTCGCGGGTCTTTGCCAAGCTCTTTCATCCGTTCAGCAATGTTCAATACATAGGAAGGTGTACCACAAATAATATCTGGCTTAAAATCTTCAATAATCATAATTTGTCGATCCGTATTCCCTCCTGATACCGGAACAGTCACTGCACCTAACCGCTCGCTTCCATAATGGAGACCTAATCCTCCAGTAAACAATCCATATCCATAGGCATTATGCACAATATTTCCCGGGACTCCACCCGCAATTGCAATAGCGCGTGCTACAATGTCTGCCCAATGGTTGATATCGTTTTTTGTATACGCTACCACTGTTGGTTTTCCGCTCGTTCCGCTTGATGCATGGACTCGGACACAATCTTGTATGCTTACCGCAAGCAGTCCAAATGGATAATTATCCCGCAAATCTTTTTTTGTCGTAAAGGGCAACTTTTTAAGATCATCTAACGTGCGGATATGATCCGGTTTTACACCAATTTCGTCAAACTTTTTGCGATAAAATGGTACATGCTCGTATACCCGCTTAACTGTCTGTTGCAACCGCTCTAATTGCAACACTCCCATTTCCTTTCTCGAAGCCGTTTCAATACGATGTAAAATCATTCTCCCATCTCCTTTTTAAAGCGTTTTTATCAATATTTTAAAAAATAAATATACATAACGTTTATTTAATGTAGTATATATTTATCATCATATATAAGTTGAAAATATTGGAATAGTGGTCGGTTTTTGTGGACATCTAATCCACATAAATGCTCATAGAGTACTTGCATCGAGAAAACCTCCTTGAGATCGATGCGGGGATGAGCGGCTGAAGCAGTAACTTCTCATTGGAACTTTAATCCTGCGCGCTCCCCAAACGAAGTGACATTCGCAAGTGTACCAGGCTGCTTGGGCCTGTCTGTTCATCGTACTCAAGATACCAAATTTGAAACGACCTCTGTTCGCTTCCCTAGAATTTCCTATAATCATTTGGACAACTTTTTCTGCTCTATGCAAAACCTTGGTTGCTTTTTGAACACTCCCACGAAACTGAACTTTATTTTCACTTCTTTGATATTTACGGAACAAGTTTGTCTTTCTTGCGATATACCATTCCTTCGGCTAAAGCAATTAACACTTCTTTGTCATTTAAAACCTCGATTCGATATACCCCAAGACGGTTTGGTTTCGTTTCTTCGCGTGCGATTGCCACTAACCTATCGCCTATTCCGCTAGCTTGCATATAATACATTGTCATCGCGATACCAACCGCTGTTTGATTATGAGAGTTGCTAGCACAGGCAAAAGCCACATCAGCCAAAGAAAAAATAGCTCCTCCATTGGTACTACCATGAAAGTTCAGCAAATTTTCCTTTACTTCCATTGATACTTTTGCATATCCTTCCCCGACATCTTCTATAGTGATGCCTAAATAATTAGCAAAGGGATCTTCCTTCATTTTCCCAATAAAGCCACCCATCTTCCTCACCCCCTTAATTGCTTTTTATCAATAGTTCTATATTTGGTAAAATTAATTTTTATGGATGATGTACTGTGCCACTTCTCCTATTCCTGAAACAATTCGAAGGGATAAGACAACTACTTCGACATCTGCTTTTCTTCTGATAAGTGCTAAAACAATGCCATCACAAAATATTTCATCCTCATTTTAAGTTATATGATATAACGTTTATATAACGTAATGAATATTATTATTATATTTATATTAAAAATATCTAGAATATTATAAATTGTCAATCGTTATTTTATTGCTTTTACGCGAAAAAGAAGAATTTCAAAAATAATGGTCTTTCCTGAGAAGAACATGGAAAGACCTTAAACGAGTAATGGTTATTTTATAAGCCATACCAATTAAATTTCTCTTGACTTAAATCAACCCACACATGTTTTGTTTGTGTATACATGTTCATTGCTTCTATACCAAGCTCACGTCCAAATCCGCTTTGTTTCATTCCGCCAAACGGGGCGGCGCTGTCTAGCATACTAAACGTATTAACATACACTGTTCCAGCTTTCAATCCGCGTGCCATTCGATGGGCGCGGGCCAAATTTGTTGTCCATACACCTGATGCTAATCCGTAAATACTTTCGTTTGCCTTTTTTAATGCATCTTCTTCGTCTTTAAAACGAATAATGGATACGACAGGACCAAAGATTTCTTCCCTTGCTATCGTCATATTGTTGTCAACGTCCGCAAATACGGTCGGAGTATAATAGAATCCATTTCCACACTCTTCATTTCGTTTACCTCCTGTTACAAGTGTGGCACCTTCTTGCTTACCAATTTGAACATACCTTTCAATGATATTTAACTGCTCTTCGGATACTTGCGGACCCATCTGTGTATTCGGGTCAAGCGGATGGCCGACGCGGATTGACTCTGCTTTGCGGGCAAACTCTTCGACGAAACGGTCGTAAATAGTTTCTTGTACAAACAGCCTTGAACCTGCCGCACACACTTGCCCTTGCGCAAAGTAAATGCCAAATAATGACCCACTAATTGCCGCATCAATATCAGCATCGTCAAACACGATATTTGGGGATTTTCCTCCTAATTCCAGAGAAATCGGCTTTAAATGTTTACTTGCTGCCTGCATAATAAGCCTTCCTGTTGCCGTTGAACCGGTAAATGCGATTTTGTCCACATCTGGATGAGAAGCAAGTGCAGCTCCAGCTGTAGAACCATATCCATTCACTACATTGATAACTCCATCTGGAATACCGGCTTCCTGCAACAGTCTTGCAAGTTCCAATACACTAATCGGTGTTTGTTCCGCTGGTTTGATCACAATCGTATTCCCGGCTGCCAGAGCCGGCGCTAATTTCCACATTGTCAGCATGATCGGGAAATTCCATGGAACAATTGCGCCGACTACTCCAACTGGCTCACGAAGCGTATAATTAAAACGATTTGCTGGAGACGCAAGCGTATCCCCTTGAATTTTGTTTGCCATTCCCGCGTAAAATTCAAGTACATCAATGGCCGCTGGAATGGCGATCAGCTTTGTTTCATTAATCGTAAGTCCGTTGTCATTTGATTCAACTTCTGCTAAATAATCAACATTCTCCCATAGTTTTTGGGCAGCTCGATATAATAATCGGCCGCGTTCACTTGGAGACATCGAAGCCCATGGACCCGATTCAAATGCTTTGCGGGCCGCTTTTACCGCCAAATCAATATCAGCTGCATCCCCTTCTGCGATAATTCCGTTAATTTCTTTCGTTGCCGGATTAATCGACGTAAACGTTTTTCCAGAAACAGAATCTACCCATTTTCCGTCAATGAATAGTTGATACTTTTTCATCATCTTCCCCCTTTACCCATAGCTTTAGTAAGCGATTTCAAGGATACGTAAAACATCTTCCTTTGTTGCCTCTCTCGGATTAAATAAAATCGCAATCTCTTTTAAAGTATCTTCTGCAAGTCTGTCAAATTGTTCTTTTCTAACACCTAACTCCCGTAAAGTAGGAATATCGATTCTTTTAGATAGTTTTTTAACTGCATCAATTGCACATTGAGCAGATTCTTTAATAGATAAACCTTGTACATTAAGCCCCATAGCAATAGCAATGTCTTTGTATTTTTTCGCAACATTTTCGCATTCCGCATTAAATTCCATTACATAAGGTAAACAGCAAGCGTTCGCCACACCGTGAGCTAACCCGCAATGAACGCTAAGTGGGTGGGCAATCGCATGAACCAATCCAAGCACTGCAGAATTAAAAGCGTATCCAGCCAACATGCTTCCGAGAAGCATATTTGTTCGAGCTTCTTTATTTGTTCCATTTTTATAAGCTTCTTCAAGATTATTGAAAATGAGTTCAATCGCTTTTAGCGCATTAATATCACTTGGGATGGAGGCAGCTTTTGAAACGTACGCTTCAATAGCATGCGTCAAAGCATCCATTCCAGTGGCCGCTGTAACCGCAGGCGGAAGACCAATAGTTAGTTCAGGATCTAGCAAAGCGATCGTTGCTCCACAATGTTGCCCGCCAATAACCATCTTTTTTAGACCCATCGTATCGGTAATCACAGTAAATGCCGTCACTTCACTGCCCGTGCCTGCTGTAGTTGGAACGGCAATGAGAGGTTTTGTCGGGCTTTTTACAAGGTTTAATCCATCATATTGATGAATAGGCCCTGGATTTGTTAGCAAAATATTGATAGCTTTCGCGCAATCAATTGTGCTTCCGCCACCAACTGCAATGATTGCATCCACCTGTTCATTTTTCGCTAATTCCGCCCCTTCTTCCACGATTGTATCTGGTGGATTTGGAAGTACTTTATCAAAAACAACAACATCCACTTCCACATTACTTAATAGATTATGAACATTATCTATAATACCTGCTGCTTCCACACCGCTATCATACACTAATAGGATCTTTTTCGCATCAAATTGTGCTAAAACTTCTGGAAGTTTTTGAATACTTCCCTCCCCAAATATTGCTTGGCTTGGAATTCCAAATTGAAATTCCATGCAAAACCCTCCTTCAATATTTCTTATCCTGCCATTTGCAAATACTATTTCACCATTAAGATTAAAATTACATAATTTTAAAAAATCCCACCTTCTTTTATAAAAAATTAAGAAAATTAAATATATTTAGATTATATATGATATAATATATTATATCAACATTAACTACAACATTTTGTAATTGATAAACTTAACAAATAGCGTTTAATCTAATCTCTTCAGCTCAGTACCTTCATTTCTTGAAGATACATCAATTTATGTAAAATCATTTTTCTTCTCCTTGTTTCTATATAAATTTTCAAAATACATAAATACATCCCCGCTTTGCCAGTCTTGATGCTCCTGTAAAAGGCGGGCCACTGAGGCAGAAAAATGCGCAGCGGCAAAACTGTGCCCGTGAATGTTATATAATTGCAGGTTAATAGGTAGTTCACGGGGATAGCCACAAGCACGGAAAAACTTTTTCGTTACAAACCGCCATTCATGGCGAGGAACTTCCCCAGCACATACCCCTAAAACCGTTTCGTACTTCGCAGGCCAGTAAAGCTGATTCCCTTCATCATAAGCGGATACCATCACAATTCCTGCCTCGTACGCTGCTTGGCAAGCTTCCCTCACTTTCTTGTCATCCCTCGCAATTCCAAGACTCAAATTAACAATATTCATCTTTTCATTAATACACCAATAGATGGCTTCTGCTAAAACAGAAGGATAGGTCGCCAATTTTTCATCGAAAATTTTCACAGCAAAAATGCGGACGTCCGAGAGTAGATATTTGAGCACCGCTGTAACAGCAGTTCCATGTCCCAGTCGGTCTCGAAGGTCGTCGTGGTATTCGATCCACCCCTCCCTGTTCACACGCAAGGCGATGCCGCCGTCAATCCCGTTTATATGTGAATGATAAGGATTCACACCGCTATCTATGACATCAATTTTCACTTCATTTGCTGAGAATTACAAGCTTGGCTGATAGACGCTTCCACTTCGCTCCTCTCCTTTCTCCCCTGCACGTTCAGCCACCTCGATTTTATTTATCATTTCCTCATAGCTAGTTGTCTCTACAATTTTTCCATTCTCAATTACCAAGCAGCGATCTAACCAATCAAGCGATGCAATTCGGTGCGAAATAATGATTAAAGTACGGTTAGGGCGAGCTTTGCGCCATTCATCGATCCTGGTAAAAATTCCCCTTTCCGCTAGAAAATCCAGTCCGCTTGTCGCCTCATCCAAAACAAGAAGAACTTCGGGATTTCGCAGCAACCCACGGGCAATGGCGAGACGCTGTTTTTGCCCCCCAGAAAATAATTTGCCCTTTTCGCCAATGACCGTTTCATACTGATGAGGAAGACTCTGAATTTCATCGTGTAGGCCTACTTGCCTGCAAACATGGAAAAGCTCGTTTTCTGTTATTTGTTTTCGCTTTTCCTCAGAAAAGCCAAGCAATAAGTGATGATGTATAAAAGTTTGTGTAAAGCATTTTGCTAGAACAAAAGAAAAAGGTAGGGTATTCTCTGATTTGGACCAACACATTCCAGAGAAAGGAGAACCCTACCTATGTCTAAAAGTATACCGAATGTCGACTGGACAAATCAACTGGAAAGCGTCATTCGTCAGTTTGTAAAGGAAAAATTAGAACTGATCATGCGGGAAGAAATCAAGAATTTCCTCGAAATAGAACAAGCCGGAACATCGAATATGAGAAACGGCTACTATCAACGAAATCTAGATACGCAATATGGCCGGATGGAAGGTCTTTTGGTCCCTAGAGACCGAAACGGAGAATTTCAAACGCAGCTGTTTGCCCCTTACCAACGCCACACGGGCTGGCTGGAGGAAGCCATCATCAGGATGTATCAAAGTGGCATGAGCACACGTGAAATTGGCAAGTTTATCGAACGAATTCTAGGAAATGCTTATTCTCCAGCGACGATCAGCCGTATTACCGATGTAGTGAAGGAAGACATCGAGAAATGGCACACTCGTCCACTGCACAAGCGTTATTCTGTCTTATATTTGGATGGTTTATACGTAAAACTTCGTCGCGAAACCGTGGAGAAAGAAGCCATTTATGTGGTGTTAGGGGTGAATGAAGAAGGATATCGCGAAATTCTTGATTTCTTTGTGGGAGGACAGGAAAGCGCCTATGTATGGCAGGAGATTCTTCAACAACTCTACAACAGGGGCGTAAAGGAAGTGCTTCTGGGCGTATTCGATGGACTACCGGGGTTGGAGGAAGCCTTTAAGGCGGTTTGTCGGAAAGCCGATGTGCAGCGTTGTGTCGTGCACAAAGTCCGCAACACGCTCCATCGTGTTCGGAAAAAAGACCAATTCGAAGTGGCCGAGGATCTCAAGCTGATTTATCGCGCGCCGAATAAGGAGATGGTGTTACAAATGTTTCAACAGTTTGAGTCGAAATGGTCCAGCAAATATCCAAGAGAAGTTCAATCTTGGGCCAATGAGTTGGATGTCCTCCTTACATTTATGGATGATCCAAGCAGTATTCGAAGTGTGATTTACACGACCAATGCCATCGAACGAACGATCAAGGAGATTCGGAAACGCCTAAAACCGATGAACAGTTTGAATAGTTTAGAAGCCGCTGAAAAAATCGTGTATTTGACCATTCAAGATTTTAATGAGAAATGGGCAGGGCGAAAGTTGCGAGGATTTGCCGAAGCGCATGAAGCCCTCGAGCGAATGTTTGAAGAACGTTATCATTAACCAAATACTGTAAATAAACAAAATAGGGGGATTCTCCCTTTCCACACAGGAGACTGAATATTCAGTCTCCTGTGTGGAGAAAATCAGTCCCCTATCAATTCAAATCCATTTCAGAGAAACCCTACCCCATTTACATTACACAAAATTCTTGACGGTACCGATCAAACAAATCACCTTACAAAAATTAATAGATTATAAAAAATCGTTTTCCTTTCAGTTTATCAGTTTATTATGTTTCGTTGCTATTATTTTAATTATCAGCTCCATCGCGATTTGGAAACATTTTACTAATCCAATCAAGGAACTTCTCGAGGGAATTAGCTCAATAAGTGCAGGAAATTTTCGTACCAAGATGACAAAGCCGTCGTTACACGAATTTAATGTACTTCACTCTTCGTTTAACAACATGGCAAAAAAGTTGGATGATCTAATCAGCAATTACGAAGCACTGCATTTACAACTAGAAGAAAAAGTAGCAGAACGGACCGCTCAACTGACAAAGGTTAATGAATCTTTAAAACAAACTAATGAAAGACTAAAATAGCTCGAACAAACTCGCCGTGAAATATTTGAAAATATCGCACATGACTTAAAGACCCCAATTATAAACCTGGAAATGGCTTAGGACTAACAATCGTTAAAGAAATTGTTCATGCTCATGGTGGAAAAATCGACGTTGTAAGCAAACTTGGTGAGGGAACAACATTCACCATTTATCTCCCAATTTGTTAAGAATATATTTTCGAGATACAAACATGTTGACAGTTCTATGCCTCCACTTTTTCTCTTACTACATTAAATAAATGCAACTTGCTGTTTCATCTTTATGAATTTTTTATTCTAAACTTATATACATGTATAGCCCGTGTCCTGGCAAGTTAGGCAACACGGGCAATCCAATCACCTTAGTCCAATTACACTTCTCCAAACATTCGCCTTGTTATCTCGCTAATAAACAAAGCGCCTTCTCCAAATCATCCCAAATATCTTCCCACGCCTCTAAACCAACGGACAAACGGATCAATTGGTCGCTGATTCCCATCTTTATTCTTTCCTCTTCCGGCACCACAGAATGGGTCATCGTTGCCGGATGTTGAATTAACGTTTCCGTATCGCCAAGGCTGACAGCGATTTGAATGAGCTGAAGATGATTGAGAAAGCGCTGGGCGTCTCGTTTTGTGCCTTTAATTTCAAACGAAATCAAGCCGCCACCGCGTTTCATTTGTTTTTGATAAATCGGATAATCGCGATTGTCTGGATCAGCAGGATAGCAAACGCGTTCAACGAGGGGATGTGTTTTTAACCGTTCCACAATTTTCTCTGCATTATCGCAATGCCGGTCCATCCGCACCGGAAGTGTTTTTAATCCTCTTAGCAATAGCCAAGCGTCAAACGGGGAAAGAACGCCGCCGATATCTTTTTGCGTTGTTTTCGCGATTTCCTCCATCAATTCTTTTTTCCCGACCGCGATGCCGGCAATGACATCGCCATGGCCGCCGATATATTTCGTGGCACTATGAACGACGACATCGCAGCCAAACTCAAGCGGCCGCTGCAAATATGGCGAACAAAACGTATTGTCCACCACAACCGTAATTCCGTACTCTTTTGCCACGTTCACAACCATTTGCAAATCAATGAGTTTCATCGTTGGATTAATCGGTGTTTCCACATAAATGCAAACCGTTTCCGGGCGGATAAGGCGGCGGATCTCCTCTTCCGTTTCCATCGCGCAAAAATCGTGGGAAACGCGATATTTCTTTTTCAACAGCTGCAGCAAACCAAACGTACATCCGTATACTCCTTGCGAACAAATAATATGGTCGTTTGCTTTCGTTAACGCAAGCAATACCGCCGACACGGCCGCCATCCCGGAGCTAAACGCGAGCGCCGCTTCCCCACCTTCCAAACACGCCATTTTTTCTTCCAGCATCCGCACCGTCGGATTGGCAAGGCGCGAATAAATATAGCCGTCTTCTTGCCCAGCAAACCGCGCTTCTCCTTGTTCCGCCGTGTCAAACGTAAACGTCGATGTTTGAAAAATCGGCGCCGCCAAACTGCCAAGATGCTGTTTCGCGTCATATCCGTGATGAATGATGATCGTTTCCATTCGTTTATTCATATTGTTCATTCCCCCCTATATTTCTATCATATACACCTTTACCTAAACTGTAATCGTTTTCATATAGATTTTTTGCAAAAATAAAACCTGTTCGCTCTGGTCATGGGGCCGGCGAACAGGTTTTTTGATAGGCTGTTAAATTTTCATAATCCCGCCCGTGCTCGCGGAAGTAACGAGCTTCGAGTAGCGTGCGAGATAGCCGGTTTTTACTTTCGGTTCAAACCCTTTCCAGTTCGCTTTCCGTTTTTCCCATTCTTCGTCAGAAAGCTTTGCGTTAATCGTTCTGTTCGTAATATCGATTTCAATAATGTCTCCGTCTTCAATAAAGGCAATCGGACCGCCTTCCGCCGCTTCTGGGGAAACGTGTCCAACCGATAAACCGCGGGATGCCCCTGAGAAACGTCCGTCGGTGATAAGCGCGACTTTTGTTCCAAGCCCCATGCCGACGATTTGCGAAGTTGGCGCGAGCATTTCCGGCATTCCCGGTCCTCCTTTTGGCCCTTCATAGCGGATGACGACAACATGGCCTGGTTTTACTTTCCCGCTCGCAATGCCTTCGAGCGCCTCTTCTTGCGAATCAAATACGATCGCTGGCCCTTCATGGCGCGTAATGCCGGCTTGCACGCCTCCTGTTTTAATGATCGCGCCATCTGGAGCGAGATTTCCAAACAATACGGCAAGTCCGCCTGTTTCGGAATACGGGTTATCAATTGGGCGGATGACATTATAGTCTTTGACTTCACAGCCGGCGATGTTTTCCCCAAGCGTTTTTCCGGTTACGGTCAACGTATCGAGATGCAGCGTTCCTTCTTTTTTCGCTAATTCATTTAATACGGCTGATACGCCGCCCGCTTCGTGCAAGTCTTCAATATGGACATCGGAAGCTGGCGCCAGTTTGGCAAGATGCGGAACGCGCGCGGCGATTTCATTAATTCGTTCGAGTGAGTAATCGATCCCTGCCTCGTTTGCAATTGCAAGCGTATGTAATACGGTATTTGTCGAGCCGCCAAGCGCCATATCAAGCGCAAACGCGTTATCAATCGCTTTTTCTGTGACAATATCGCGCGGTTTAATGTCATGCTCGATCAAATACATTAATTGTTTCGCCGATTGGCGAACCAATTCTTTCCGGGCCGGGTCGACCGCTAAAATCGTGCCGTTTCCTGGCAGCGCAAGCCCTAACGCTTCCGCCAAACAGTTCATCGAGTTGGCTGTAAACATTCCCGAACAGGAGCCGCACGTCGGACAGCCGTATTTTTCTAATTCCTGCAATCCTTGTTCATCAATTTTCCCTGCTTGATAAGCACCGACCCCTTCAAATACGGAAGAAAGCGAAATTTTTCGCCCGTCGCTCGTCACGCCAGCCTTCATCGGTCCGCCGCTGACAAAAATCGTCGGAATGTTTAGCCGCATCGCCGCCATCATCATGCCCGGCGTAATTTTATCACAGTTTGGAATGCATACCATTCCATCAAACCAATGCGCGGAAATCACCGTTTCGATCGAATCCGCGATAATTTCGCGGCTTGGAAGCGAATAGCGCATGCCGATATGCCCCATCGCAATCCCATCGTCGACGCCGATTGTATTCATTTCAAACGGGACTCCGCCCGCTTCGCGAATCGCTTCTTTGACAATTTTTCCGAACTCCTGCAAATGCACGTGTCCCGGAATAATGTCAATATACGAGTTCACCACGGCGATAAACGGCTTGTCAAAATCTTCTTCCTTTACGCCTGCCGCGCGCAGCAAACTGCGGTGCGGCGCCCGGTCAAATCCTTTTTTAATCATATCGCTGCGAAGCTTTCTCAATCTAAATCCCTCCGTTAGTAGTTTTGTAGTCTCGATGTTTTTAGTATTGTACCATTTTTTAAAATAAAATGACAATTATATTTATTTCGATAACGGCGATTATCCCTTTAAATCTATCACTTTGTCAAAATTGGAAACTGCTTGAATTCGTACGTGGTTATATATTACAATTCTAAAAAAAGGAGAGTTTATGATGTTTGATTTTAAGGTGCCATTGATTGGTTTTGTCGTCATTTGGACATTATTTCGCGGTATTGTGTACATACGGAAGCGAACCTTTTCTGTCAAACACGAAACCATCCATGGATTATTCGCTTTTTCCCTTGCATTTATATATAGTGTGACGATTTTCCCATTTCCGTTTTATATATACCCGCACTTACAAGAGGAAATGTATGCCGGCATCAATCTCATTCCACTTGCGAGCATCCGGCAGTCGCTTCACCATTTTTACTGGCTCGTTCCCTTGCGAAACATTGGCGGCAATATCACGTTGTTTATACCATTTGGGTTTTTTGCTTCTTGTTATTCTTCTATCCTTCGTCCGAAAACAATCGTTATCGTCGGATTTCTTCTTTCCTTATGCATCGAAATCGTCCAATTGTTTTTCATTCCGTTTCGGGCTTTTGATGTCGATGACATTCTTTTAAACACATTCGGAACAGCAATCGGAGTATTATTGTTCCGTCTATTAGACCGGCTGATGGTTAAGACATCTCGCGCTAAGCAAAGCAATTACTCTAGTTAATCATCGTTGTCGAAGAAAAACCCCTTGACAATTTTCTGATTTGTATGGATAATTTCTAACAAATCGTTGATACGGAAAACGGTACGGGACTAGTAAATCGATGGAACGTGCAAGAGAGTGGAACCCGTAGGCTGGAAGGTTCCTCACGGGAAGTCGATTGAACCTGCCCTAGAAAGGCCGCTTATGCAAACATAAGCCGTCCGCCCTCGTTACGGGCAAGAGGTGGGCGCATGATGCGCCAAAAAAGGTGGTACCGCGGAACGCTTTTTCCGTCCTTTTGCAAGGAAGGGAAAAAGCGTTTTTTATTGGCAAATAGAAAGGAGGAAAAACGTGAAAAAGCAGCGAGTCGTCGTGAAAATCGGAAGCAGCTCATTAACGGATACAAAAGGCGCTCTTTGCCATGAAAAACTTTTCGATCATGTCGAAGCGATCGCCTATATCAAACAATTAGGCCACGAGGTCATTTTAATCACATCGGGTGCGGTCGCCGCTGGATTCGGACCGCTCGGCTATCCGTCTAGGCCGACTACCACCGCGGGAAAACAAGCAGCGGCAGCCGTCGGGCAAGGGCTGCTCATGCAAGGCTATATTTCCGCATTCAAACAGTTCGGTATTACGACAGGACAAATTTTATTAACAAGAGAAGACTTTTACAGCCGTGAACGGTTTCATAATTTATTTTCCACAATCACTACATTGCTGGCATGCGGAGTTTTGCCGATCATCAACGAAAACGACTCCGTGTCCGTCGAGGAATTGACGTTTGGCGACAACGATATGCTTTCCGCGCTTGTCAGCGGCTTTTTGCACGCGGATGCGCTCATTATTTTAACGGATATTAACGGACTATATGATGATAATCCGAAAACGAATCCGAAGGCGAAAAAATATGCATTTCTTCCTAATATTACCGATGAAATGATTGAAGCGGCGGGCGGCAGCGGCTCCGCGGTTGGAACAGGCGGGATGAAATCAAAGCTTCTCGCCGCGCAAAAAGCGCTCTCATTTGGAGTAAGCGTCTTTGTCGGAACGGGTGCGGGGAAAGAAAAACTTTGCGATATTTTGGAAGGAAAAGGAGACGGGACATATATCGGCGCGCCGTTTCATGGACATATGCAAATGCGCAAACAATGGATTGCATACCATGCACCGGTCGCCGGAAAAATCGAAATTGACGAAGGCGCCGAAACCGCCCTGTTGCAGCGTGGAAAAAGTCTGCTTCCCGCTGGCGTTACCGCGGTATATGGAAATTTTTCCGCCATGGATGTCGTCGAGGTCGTCAACCGAAAAGGAGCCGTCATCGGCCGCGGTCAAGTATATTACTCCGCTAGCGACTTAGAACAAATCAAAGGCCTTTCTAGCAATGAAGCGAGAAAATATTCGATTAACCATCGACCAGAAGTAATCCACCGCGACAACTGGGTATCATTACGAAAGGAGAGTGTCGTAAAATGAACGAATTGCTTATAAAAGCAGAACAGCTTCAACAAGCAGCGAAAACGTTAGCCCTTCTGTCAACAGAAGAAAAAACGAAGCATTAACGCGCATCGCCGAAGCGCTGATCAAACAAAAAGAATGGATTTTGCAAGAAAACGAAAAAGACGTTGCGCTTGGAAAAGAACAAGGTCTTTCTCCTGCTTTAATCGACCGATTGCAGCTAACAAACGAACGAATCGAGCAAATTGTCGACGGCGTCCGTCAAGTTGCGGATCTTCCTGACCCAATCGGCGAAATCGTCGAAGAATGGACGCGGCCGAATGGGCTTCGCATTCAAACAATTCGCGTGCCTCTCGGTGTCATCGGAATGGTGTATGAGGCGCGCCCGAACGTCACCGTCGATGCCGCAAGCCTTTGCCTAAAAACAGGAAACGCCGTCTTATTGCGCGGCAGCTCATCGGCGCTTCATTCAAACAAAGCGCTCGTCCATGTCATGAAGGAGGCGCTTCGCGATTCCGCCATCCCTGCCGATGCCATCCAGCTTCTCGAAGACACGAGCCGGGAAGCGGCCCAGCAAATGTTTCGTTTAAACGGCTACTTAGATGTATTAATTCCACGCGGCGGCGCAGGACTGATTCGCTCCGTCATCGAAAACGCCACCGTTCCCGTGCTGGAGACTGGCGTTGGCAACTGCCATATTTTCATCGATGAATCGGCGCAAAAACAAATGGCCATCGATATCGTCCTAAACGCGAAATTGCAACGCCCATCCGTCTGCAATGCGGTGGAAACGGTATTAATTCATCAAAACTGGCCATATATCAGCGAACTCGTCGAAACATTGCACGCGCGCGGAGTAGAGCTGCGCGGCGATTCGCAGCTTGCTTCATCGTATTCCTTTATCCAGCAGGCTGCCGAAACCGACTGGAGCACCGAATATTTGGCGCCGATTTTAGCGGTTAAACTCGTACAAGACGTCAAAGAAGCGGCCGACCATATTAACCGCTACGGCACGAAACATTCCGAGGCAATTATTTCCGAACAAAACGACAACGTCCGCTTCTTTTTCCAAGCGATTGACGCCGCCGTGCTTTATCATAACGCCTCGACCCGCTTTACCGACGGCGAACAGTTTGGCTACGGGGCGGAAATCGGCATCAGCACGCAAAAACTGCACGCCCGCGGTCCAATGGGATTGCGCGCGATCACCACGACGAAATCGCTCGTATACGGCACGGGGCAAATTCGCTCCTAAAGGAAAAAGCCGAATCCAGCTTGTCGGATTCGGCTTTTACTCTACCATTTTGACGTTCGCATAAGCCGCAAGCGCCACATGGCCAATAACGGCAATCGGAAAAATCACGATCATATCAGGATGGTCAATCATGCTTCCAGCCGCTGCGGCAATGCCAACGATCATATTATATTTCCCTACGATTCTCGCCAATTTTTCTTGATCACGAATGCGCCGCTGATTATATCCGGACAGCAGCCACGTATATTTTTTCGCCCCGATAAAATACGCCAGCAAAAACGAAACGACTGCTAAAAACAGCAGTTCGAAAGAGTAAATCACTTAGTCACCTGCTCCCATCCGTTTATCCTATTTCTTATTATTTATTATTGTATCATTATTTTTATGGAAAATTAAGACTATTGTTCTATATGGTACCGTTTTGCACATCCGATTCGGAATATCAGGCTCTAACCAATCCAAAGTTTGTCGTACACCCATGTTAGGAATGGGACGGTTTTGAGGCAAACACCCAGAAGCGGCTGCCGGCAAAATTGACGGCAATGCCTCCCAACGTCGCGATCAGTTTTCCGGCAAACAACGGCCAGTGCCCAACGTCCCGGCAGAGAAAGAGCAGAAGAAGCGTCACTGCCAGCGACAGCACATTCACCACGATAAAACGCAAAAACTCTCCGATGTTCGCTTTTCGTTTTACCCGAAACGTCCACATCCTGTTCCATACATAGCTGTTGACCACACCGACGGTATAAGAGCATACTTGCGCCAACAGCGCGGAAACGCCAAACGAGGCAAGAAGAAAAAAGACAATAAAATCCACAAATGTATTTCCAGCTCCAACAAGGCAAAAACGCCATAATGTTTGAATATTTTTGCGGCTGTTCCACGCAAAACGATGCATTTTCATGCTTATTTCCGACTCCCCACACGTCTTTCACGATATATAACGAACGTTGCTTCACTTCCTCGTATAAGCAACCGATATATCTCCAACAATCCTAAAGCATAAGCTA
Source organism: Geobacillus sp. CX412 (assembly GCF_027942335.1). NCBI lineage: Bacteria > Bacillati > Bacillota > Bacilli > Caryophanales > Anoxybacillaceae > Geobacillus > Geobacillus sp. CX412. The sequence goes on along the minus strand of NZ_CP103461.1, from coordinate 1,252,417 downwards.
CAAAACAGTATAACCATCAGATGCGGCGGCTATTTCGCTACCGTGGAATAAGGAAATATCTTTAATTATAATATCACATCACTTGAGGAAGAAAGCATGTCAATACGATAAAAATGGAAGAACATTAATCCAAAAAACAATAGCAAGCCGCCGCCTTTTCTCGGGCATTTTCTCTTCTTTTTCTAGTGTTTCTTTTTCCCACATCATCAATATAAAAGTACGATGAAAATTGAGTATAAACTTTCTCAAATGAAAGTGATGGACTCATTCGACAATCTTTTATTCCCGTAAGCATCGTAGATTTTCCTTTCCTCCTCTTCTTTCTTCTTTTATAATGAGATAAGTAAGGGAGGTGAGAGAAATGGAACAGGAAACAATGCTAAAAGAAATTTTGAAAGCATTGGAGCTTCATTCCAACCATATGCACACAAAAATGCAAGAAATGGAAAACCGTTTGGAAACAAAAATGAAAGAAATGGAAAATCGATTAGAAGCAAAAATGCAAGAAGTGGAAAATCGATTAGAAGCAAAAATGCAGAAAATGGGAAATCAGCTCAGAACAGAAATGAGACAGATGGTAGAAAATCTTGAAGAAAAAATGAACGAGCGATTCAACCGTTTAGAAACAAAAGTAGACAGCCTGCGCATCGAACTGTCGGAAACACAGGAAACGGTCGATTTCCTCTCAAGCAAAACGCTCCAGCATGAACGGAAAATCCGCGAGTTGTATCGGCAACAATGACCGTCTCCTCTCTTCATTTTCCTCCTGCTGCTCCTTAAGTGTTTCCTTCGGCAACGAATCACCTGAAAATAACATTCCTTGATTCAGAGACGTATCATAAATTCCAACAGAAAACACCCTTGTACAAAACAAAGGGTGTTTTTCCTGATTATTCCGTATCCCGCTCGCGAATCAATTCCATTACGCGAGTTGCTACCGTTTCCGGATCAAGCCCATCCGTCGCCACGCGATAATGATGCTGAGAATAAGCTTGTTTCCGCTGTTCAAATAATTGCATGATTTCCTCGAGCGTCTTATTTTTCAACAAAGGACGGTCATGGACAATGGACGGAAGACGTTCTTTCCAGTTTTCCCATGACAAATCGAGGAAAACGACAATGCCGTGGGATAAACAAGCCTTTCTTACTTCCTCCTGCAAATACGCGCCTCCCCCAAGGGAAATAATTTTTAAGCGGGTATTCGTGCAAAGATCAATGATCAGTTCCCTCTCCACTTTTCGAAAATAGTCTTCTCCCATTTGTTCAAAAATGGTCGGAATCGACATTTGATGCCGTTTCTCGATTTCCCGATCTACATCAATAAAGTCCCGATACAACTTTTTCGCCACAAGCTGGCCAATCGTTGTTTTTCCTACTCCCATAAAGCCGATTAACACGATATTTCTTTCCCGAAGCGGAATGTTGCAATATGTACCCATATCTGCCGCCCTTTCTTTACAACAAATCATAAAAATTATTTGCTCCTTCCATATCCATTAGCCGTGAAACATATGCTTTTGCACAATATGAAGGACTTCTTTCAAATCCTCGATTGGGATTTGGCCTGGTGCCGAACTATTTTGACCAACAGCAAAAGTAACTGCCGAACCAAACATCCATCCAGCCAAGCGAGTAATGACCCCTAATCCTCCCATTGACATGGTGATAAGGGGGATGCTTAACTGGCTTCGTGCCTCTTGGGTCGCCTGGAATAAAACAAGCAAGTCTTGCGGAGAAGCAGGCATAACAGCGACTTTGGCAATATCAGCACCATATGATTCCGCCTGCAGCATTTTTTGGACAAGTTCTTCTTTTGGGGGAGTTGAGCTGAAATTATGATAGGACATAATCATGCGAATGCCATATTCCTTTGATACTTGGCGAAGCGATGCCAATTCCTCTTCATAAAGCAGCTCGTAATCAATCATATCCACTAATCGGCTTTTGCACACTTCTGTAAATAGTTCGATTTTTTCTGTTTCTGTTAACGGAACAGGATTCCCGCCTTCCTTTTCCGAACGAATCGTAAAAAGAATGGGAATTTCTCCTGCAATTTTTCGAATGGCTAATGCTGTTTCGAGCACTTTTTGTGGATCGTAAATATCTTTAAAAAAGTCGGCGCGCCACTCAATAATATCAGGCCTCTTTCGACATACTTCTTCCGTCTCCGACAAAATTTGTTCCATACTCGCTCCTACTATAGGAGTACAAATGCATGGCTGTTCTCCGCCAATTTGCGTGCCCCTTACGGATACAATTTTTTGTGATATATTCATGATTATCCCCCTATTCTCGATATCCTGACTTTTCTGAAATGGCCTTAGCCCCTTCTTTGGCTATTTCTCTATTGCTTCAGAAGTGAATCGGTTCGTAGGACCTAAAACAGTCAAACATGCCTTAACTTCACCGTTAATATGAAAATAGGCACAGCCATCGCCAATCCCAGTGCTATAACGAATGACACTTTCAGACATAAACTGCGGCACAACATAGAACATAACAACAGACGTATAAATCAAAAACCGCAACAATTGCCTTTATTCATAATAGTACAACAAAATGAGGCAGTCTGAAAATCCTTCCAACCAATATTCGCGATGGATTCATACAAATACAGCCAGCCCTCTGTTTATAGAGAGCTGGCTGTTCACATGCGTTTGCTGCAAAAAATTCTGCTTGCCGTATTGAAAAACTTTGATTTTTCTTAACAGAGTCCATTGAATACGGAATAAGACGATGGAAAGAGCATGATGCCCACCGTCACTGTTTTCGTTTGTCGATCAGTTCTTCCAACACGATCGCCACGCCGTCTTCCTCGTGTGACGCAGTGACTATGTCGCTGACTTCTTTTAATTCCGGTGCGGCATTTTCCATCGCGACGCGGTATCCGGCGACGGCGAACATCGATAAATCGTTATGGCTGTCACCGAAAACAACCGTATCTTTCAGATCGATGCCATAATGGGCGGCCAGTTTTACAAGCGCCTGTCCTTTCGTCGCCTGTTCATGGTTAATTTCGATGTTGTTTGGGTGCGACGAGGTGACAGTAATGCCGGAAATGCCGTCAAACTGGGCAGCTGCTTCTTGTAAACGTTCTTGATCGAGAGAAAAAATGAGCACTTTATAAAAAACGGTTTGCCGATCTTCCCAGATGGCGCGGATGTCATCAACATACGTCACGCGCGCCTGCTGGAACTGCTTTTCGACGATGCGCTTTAATTCGGGAGCGATATCGCTTGCCTGCTCGGCCATCGCCTCAAGATGGGCGCGGTTATGGAGCCCGACGTAGACGGCATCGCCCGTATAAATTTCGAAATATAAATCCGGCTGCGCGCGCACCCATTCGAGCGCTGGAATCAACTTTTCCTTGTCAAGCGGCACATCGCCAAGCACCGTCCCATCTTCTAATGTCATCACCGCGCCATTTAAACTCATAATCGGGCAAACAAGCCCCGCATCCCGAAGCGGCGCGCGCGCGTCTTTATACGCCCTGCCCGTCACGATCGCCACGATATGGCCTTGCTTTTGCGCTGTCACAATGGCCTCTTTATTTCTTCTACTTACCTGTCCATTCGAATTGAGCAGCGTCCCGTCCATATCCAATGCGATTAACACTATTGCATCCCTCTTTCTCATTATGTACGTTTGTAAATCACTACTCCATCGCGGTCAATTTGCCGTTTTATTTCTTCATTTAATGAATCGGCAAACAGTACATCATAGGAATAAATTCCGACAATGTCATCGATATCTTGAACAATTTTTCCTTTCTGTTCTCCTTCATAATCAATACACAAATCAATATCCGAATTATAACGCGCCGTATCCCTGGCCCTTGAACCAAATAAAATCACTTTCCGAATGCCACGTTCGCGTTGAAAGTAGTCCAATAATTTTCGATATACATCTTCATGAATTCCATACATCGCAATCAATCACTTCTTTTTTTATATTTTCAAGCAGCTTTTCGATTTCCCCCACATATTGTGCTATTATCTTGTTTTTAATTTTTTCATAATCATCCTCATTATAGACATGAACCGTCGCATTACGCGAACTTACAATGTCGTTCCACGTATCAATATTTTCAATCCATCCTTCTTTGAATGTTAGCCTGTAACAAGCACGCGGATTGCTTAATTCGAGTCCCCAAGACTTAAAAACCTTCGATAATAATTTCCACAATTGATCCTCTAAAATTTCGTACTTTTTGACAATCGAATCACGGTACACTTCTTTGGTGATGTCATCTGGATTTTTGATTTGCTGGAAGACATGAATAATATTTTTCAAATGCATCAGTAATCGATACACATATTGATACGACAATATAATAATGGATTCTTTATATTTGTCATCCAAAATATAATAATGGATTCTTTATATTTGCCATCCAAATCTAGACTCCTCCTTGAATCTCATCCTAAAACATTTCAAAAGTTCTGCGGACATGTTCGGACGCAGGAGTCCGCGGCACTTCCATCGTCCGGATCGGCAGTTTGCGCAGCACCGGGGCGAGCATTTGCTTCGTTTCTTTTTTCATGCGGATTTCCCGCGGTATTTTCCCGAGCCGCAGAAGCATGTCCAAAAAGCTTTTTTGCACGCGCATCGCCACATTCTCGATCGGAAGCAAATCGTTATGGATGATAAACCAAGTGTTCACATCCACCGCCAGTACAAATATCGGAAAATACGGGCGCTCCCCGCGCTTCTCTTGAACCGGCCGGTTGATATACCCGCGTCAAATTCGATGCTGCCATGGTATACTTGTCCAATATTTTTCACCATTTCAATCAACTTCGGATCGACAAGCAGTTCATACGTCGGCGCTTTTTCCTCGACTTCCAGCTCGGCAAGCGGAATGAGGTCATCGCGCCAAACGACATTCCCATCCTTCTTTTCACCGATGCGGGCAAACATCTTTTCATCCTGCGGAAACACTGAAAGCGAAAGTTCTCCTTCCCCAGCGCGCCGCGCGACATCCAACGCCTGATCAAGCGCCACTGTCGCCAACTTCGCCTCCTCTTCAGAAATCGTCCACGGATAGTACCCTGGGTCAAAGCTGCGAAACTGCGGCCACTGCTTTTTGCCGCGGAATGTCATGCCTAGGGAGCGGAGGAGCTCATAGTCTTCCTTGCTTAATTCATTTCGGTCGGCAAAGGAAATGAGCACCGCCCGCTGTGTATAAACAGGATCTTGTTCGGTATATGGCTGTTTGAATAAATGCTGCAGGCTTTTGTATCCTTGCTCCCCGATATATACGACCATGCCATGCTCTTGGCCAAGCGCGCCAATGACGGAACAATATAAGCGCTCGTTCGTTTCCGGATCGATGACAAGGAAAATTTCATCATCATCCATCCATTGCCACGGCGCTAACCGGTTAAACGCCACCGCTTTTTCCAACAGTGCCCGCCATACGTTGCCTTGTGTGGCCTGCGCTCCCTTCTCCATCTCTTTTCGCGCTTTCTTTTGGATTTCCTTGCCAACTTTTTTGCTCAGTGGAGCCAGTTTTGCATTGACCATTGCTGTCAATTCCTTTGTCTCGATCGCCTCTGGATTCCACCCTTCGCCCATGCTGTCTTCTTCAGGCGCAACACGCACCGCCTTGAGGCAAACTGGATAGACGAGATCTGGCTGCGGCTTCACTATTTTTTCAAGCACGATCTCATGTTCCCAATCGTCGCCGAAGTCATAAATATACAAGCAGCGGTCTCCCTCCTGCACAAGCCAATCGAAAAGCCGCTCCTTATGATCATTGCCGATTTCGATGCGCAGCTTCGCCGTTCCGCGCATCTTTGTGATGTAAAACGTATGCAAATGCCGGTCTTCCCAGTCAAACGCTTTTTGCAGCACGCGATGAAGCTCGGCAAACGTCATATCGCCTGGCACCAATAACCGCCGCCATACCGGCGGGCGAATACCTTTTAACTGCACCTTTAGTTGATAAATCAATCTATTTACCTCCATATCATCGAGAAATTTTCCTTCTTTTCATTCTATCATTTATTTATCACCATTGCTAAGAAGATGGCAAAATGGTACAAAATACGATTGCAAGAAATGATTAACACAATAGATCTTTTCGTCACACAATTCGCACCCAAATTGCGGAACTAAACGAGTGAACGAACCGTTTAACCGGCTGGAAACAAAATAAAGCCAGCTTGCGCATTGAGCTAACGGAAACTTCACTTCAGCAAAATCGCCCGACACGAGCGAAAAATCCGCAAGTTATACAGACATCTCCTATTTTAAGAATCTCTCCCATCTACGCTACACTTAGGGTGGGAGATTCCTGCTCTGTCATCTCTATTATCTGCCACCTACTCGATTTATTTGTTGAATCGGAAACCTTCTTGTCTATATTTTCGATAAAAATACGGCCCGCACCACTCTTCATGCGTCTGCACGTACGTCCATGTAAACTGCGGATCGACGACATACACATCGTGCTCCCGCCGCAAATCTTCCGCCCGCAAATTTTCAGCGTTTACAAGCATATACGCTTCTTCTCTTTCTTGATAAAACAAATAACAGACGAACCGATTCTCCTCATGAAACGCGCGCATAGCTGCTTTTCCTTCAAAACAGGGCAGTTTTTTATAACTGAATACATGCCATAAAAACTGGTCGAAATAAATCGATTGCTTCTCCTGCAGACTAATGGCATCCGTAAACGCTCGTTCCCAACGCCTGCGAAATTCTTCTCCTTTTCCCTTCCATTCTTCGACTATGATTCCTTGATTTTCCAATCTTTTTCGTATGTTCATTTCCATCCCCCTACTCCCAAGGAAATATATCGCTCGCGCGGCAAAAAATCCGATACGAAACGCCTTGTTTGCGGCTCCGCCCCACTTTGTTTCCCATTCTGGTCGTTTCAATGATATCATCCCAAAACGGAATGCGTGCGCGCAGTCGCTCAAATATCTTTCGAATCGCAGCATCCGTAACGTCTCTGCCGAAAAACGTTTGAAACAACGTTTTTCGGATATCTTCCCCAGTCATTGGCCGTTCGCTATGAAGAATCGTCGCAAGCACATAAAACGACTGGTATTCTAGTTTTACAAACTCGCCTGCGAAACGAACGACAAAGCCGTCTTGTTCGCTGATGCAAAGCATCACCTCATGTGGCGAAAGTAGCTCCTGCTCGGAAAAATAGGTTTCCTCCGTTACAATTTCGTCGCTTTCTGGTGTAATGATACGATAAAGCGCGCGATGAAAATCTTCAATGCGATGGAGAAAAATCGCCTGGCGATAGCGATCGACCGTTTCTTCATCATATGGCCTTGCTTCCATTTTTTCTATCTGCTTTAATGCGTTCGCCGCGAGAAAAATGCCGCAATTGACAAGAAACATATGGCTTAACATCTCCTGCGTGTCATTGAGAGATTCATCCATCGATCCCGAAAGCGCCTGATTAAAGTGATACGCCGCTTCGGCATATCTTCCTTCATTATAGTAAATATGTGCCAACCGATAATTCGCAATTGGATGGTTTGGCTTTCGCTTTAACGCTTTTTGCAAATACATTTTCGCCTGCTTCGGATCGGGGTTGCTCGACATTTTAAAATACTCGCCAAAACGAACATACAGATGAATCAACTCGTTTTCGATTTCTTCCCGCCGTTTTCGATCTTTTTCTTTTTTCCACTCCGCAAGCAAGCGGCGCTCTTCTTGATGCGGAAAAAACTCGTATTCTTCCATCTCCGTACTCTCCCTCCTTTGTGACAGGGTGTCACAGACCGATTTGTATAGTTGTGTTGTAACGAATTTGAAAAGGAGATGGATAATATGGAAAAATGGACAAAATTGATGATTCGTCACGGATTTCATCCGGAGGATATGGAAACAGGAATTACATCACAATGGCTTGCGCAAACATTCGCAGCGCTTATCCAACGGCACCAGCACCTTGACACCATTTCCGAAACGGACTGGATGGAAGCTCTCCAACAAACCGCCAAGCAAATTGTTTTTTACAACGATGACATTCCAGGAAGAGAAACGCTGGTCGACCCGACGAAAAACGAACTTCCTCTCATTCAAATCGATCCGTACGTCCGCGGCATCGTCCGCTGGCTGAACATGATGCATATTTACACCGTTTACAGCTGCGACGGAGAGGGAGTTCGCCCGGCAACGATTTATTTTCTCGAAGACTTATCCGCCCAGCAGCTCGCCATCATCCGGGCTTGCACTCCGCCACACGTTCGAATTAGAGCGGAAAAAAGAAAAGTAACATTATTTTATCAGCGCGGACACATCGATGACCTTCTGACGATGGCTGAACGGTTATACAATGTCTGGCGAAATCCAGAGCTGCTGATGACGTATCGCTTAGAAACATTCAAACATCGCCTATACTCCCTTCTTTCCATAAACGGAAAAAGCGGCGGAGAAGCGATGATTCGGCAAATGCTCTATCGAAAGCTCCAACAAAAAACAGATTGGCGCGAAATCGACGATTACGGAAACTTGCTTGCTGCTGTCTACTGCGGAAACGGTCCAACGATTTTGCTTTCCGCCCATATGGATACAGTTCGCCCGTTTTCGACGAAACGCACGATTATCGAAAACGGAACGGTATTAAACAGCTCGCACGGCATCTTAGGCGCCGATGACCGCGCGGGAATCGCGGTCATCTTAGAAATACTTGATTTCATTCGCCATTCCCGCTTCAAGGGAACGCTTAAAATCGCCTTTACCGTCGAAGAAGAAATCGGCTGCCTCGGCTCGCGCCATATCGACCCAACATTTTTACAAGACGTCGACGCCGCAATTGTCGTTGACCGACGCGGAATGCGCGATATCGTCACTTCTTACGCTGGCATCATGCCATTTTGCGACGATAATTACGGCCGTATTTTTGAAACAGCAGGAGCACTCGCCGGCATGCCAGATTGGAAAATGGCCCCAGGCGGCCTCAGTGACGCCAAAGTCTTCGCCGAATTCGGCATTCCATCTGTCAACTTATCCGTCGGCTACGAGCACGAACATACTGAACTCGAAACGCTCGACTATAAAGCAACGCTTGAAACGGTGATGTTGCTTGAAACGGTATTTGAAAACAACATGATCACAAAAGAACTCTTCGCAACGTGTAAGGGTTAGGAGAAAATAGAAAGTAGAGTGGAGCAAAATAACCACTCTACTTTTATGTATTTTTTGTTTCTGTCGCTACGCATCCGCTTTTTGACACTCTTGGCGAATCATCTCCTAATATTTCGTTAGCTCCAATTTGCCTGAAATTGTTATGCTCTTGTCTTGCCAATGTATAATGAAAAAAGCGACTCCATCCTAAAAGACAGCATGCAAAATATAAAACTATTCTATTTTTTTATTGTCTTTCCTTTCAAAATATACATGCAACCGATACTCGCAAATCTCTTTCGTCCATTGGTATAAAATCTCTTCGTCTTCCGGATCGATGGAAAATGTTAAAGAAAACACATTGTTGTCAAAGGAAAGAAGGCCGTTGGAACTCCCGCTCCATTTCGTCATCGGCATTCTAGCGATAAGTTTGCTTACTTTTTCTTCATCGTAAACCCATAGCCGTTTTGTTTCCTTGTCCGAAAAATCAATGCGCTTCCGGTATTCTTTCTCGGTTAGATAGCGATGGAAAAATGGTGCTGCCTCTTGGGGCGTAATAGGCAAATGCCATCGTGATGAACCCCGTTGAAGCATCGCCTGTAAAACAACCATTTTGTAGCTTTTCGACATCGGAGTGCGTTCTACCTCAACCAGCCATGATTCATATTTTTTGAAAACCTCTTTCTCTCGTTCTGACAGTTCCTCAGCCCAATAAAGAAACCCAAAATACGACTTGAATTCCGATTTATATTCAGCCGCTTCACTTCTTCCATAGAGGTGAAGCTGCAAGTATGTCGGACGATAACCGAGTTCCTGTTTTAGTTGTTGATAGTCAAATAACAGTTTTTCGCGACGCGGCTGGCGTTTTTTCCGCATTTCCTCTAATAGATTAATTGCCCGTACATCAAGATGAATCGAACAATTTGTCGGAACGGTTGGGATCGGTGTCGCTTTTTTCTTTTTACCTTCCCCACGTTCCGCATCAAACAACGATAATTTCACATCTGCATTGCGATAGTTTCCGATTAAATCGATAATGACGCAATAATCCTTTCCTTCATACAACCGAAGTCCGCGACCCACTTGCTGGGTAAACACGGTAAGCGACTCCGTCGGCCGGACAAACAGCAACGTATCCACCGATGGAATATCGACGCCTTCATTAAATAAGTCCACCGTGAAAATGGCGTCTAATTCTCCTTTTTCCAGCATTGCAATTGCCCTGTCGCGGGGAATGTCTGTCTGTTTAGAGTGAAGGCTGACCGTTCGATAGTTTCGTTTCCGAAAATATTCCGATAAAAAGTCGGCTTGCTTGATCGATGAACAAAATACAAGCGTTCTTGTTTTCTTATATTTCTCCCATGCCTTTAAAATCTTGTCTGCCATTTCTTCCCTTAGCTGCACTTGAAGCAGTTCTGCCTCATCATAGCGGTTGCCGAGCCATTTGATCTTGGAATAATCCGTATCATCGTAGACCCCGTAATAACGGAATGGGGCAAGCCATCCGCGTTGAACCGCTTCAATAAAATCAATTTTGTAGGCAACATTTCCGTCACAAATCGCATATACATCTTTGTTGTCATTTCGATCTGGAGTTGCGGTAATGCCAAGCAGAAATTTTGGCTCGAAATAGTCAAGCACCCGCTGGTAAGAGCGCGCCGCGGCGTGATGAAATTCATCGATGATAATTAAATCGAACGCATCTTTGGAAAAGGCTTTTAAATGTTTTTTCATGCTTAGCGTAAAAATGGAGGCAAAAATAATGTCGGCATCCTTATCTTTCTTATTTCTGTCATAAATGCCAAATGTTTTATTCGGGATAACCCTTTGAAACGAGCGTTTTGCCTGCCGAAGAATTTCTTCGCGATGCGCAATAAACAGTACTTTTTGAAAACGGCGGGCAAAAAACGCTGCCAAATACGTTTTCCCAAGCCCTGTCGCCATGACGACCATCGCCTTGTCGTAGCCTTCTTCATAAGTCGCTTCCAGCCGTTCGAGCGCTTCCACTTGGGCAAAGCGCGGTCGAATCGTTTCGTATGTAACCGTTGCTGGATCGTAAATTACGTCATGATCACGTTCATTGATTTCCGTCTCCGCTTTATCCAATGGAAGCATTAATTCGACTTCTTCCGCTTCCGCCCACGTTCGCGCGAGATTCGGATGCCGTTGGTGATAGTCATGATACTGCTTTTCATAGTCCTTTAACGTCTCTTCGTTCACTTGTACTGTTTCATCAGCGTAAAACAGCTTCAAAAACTCTTCCATTGCCTCTACAAATACGTTTTCATCGATGCTTTTGTCCAACCCGATATTCCATTCGATCCCTTCTGTCAACGCCGATTTCGACAAGTTGGAGGAACCGACAATAAAATAGCCGCTTGTTGTATTTTCAAATAAATATGCTTTTGGGTGAAAAGATACTCCCCTGCTTCGCCATAATCGTACCTCGATGTCCGGATGAATAGAGATCAGCTCACGAAGCGCTTCCGGCTGGGTGACAAAGAGATAATCGCCAGCGCAAATTTTAATATCCGCCCCTCGTTCCGCCGCTTTTTTCAATGTTTCTTTCAGCAGGCGGACACCCGATTTCATCACGAACGAGGTTAATATGTATATGGTTGACGATGTTTCGATATGTTCCTGTATCTTTTCGATAAGATTGCGTTGAATTAATTCGACCTTACTCATCGTGTACCTCGACTAAAAAGATTTTTTCTTTAAATCCTCCCCGCTTCTCTGCTTTTTCCGCTCGAATTTGTTCAACGCGTTCGATCGACGATCCATGGCATTCGGCAAGAGCATGAATAATTTCCAGCACATCCGCCAATTCTTCCAGCGCTGTTTCATTATCACTCGCATTCATATATTCTTCTAATTCTTCAAATGCTTTTTTTCGCAGCTCTTTACGATATTCGTCATCTTCCAATATTCTCGTTGTAAATGTCTTTCCCGTTTGTTCAATAATTTGTGGAATCTTATCACGGACAAGTTTGTTGTATACTGGCATGATACCCTCTCCTATTTTTATTTTCTCTTTACATATTCTACAAGATTTTTCCCTTGTTTGAAATGTGCACTTTTCTGCCCTCTATCGAAAAATGAATCATCGTCTTTGGGAAACGATAATCGATTTAAAGGATTTGTCTTTATGATCAATGTTATTAGTTGGCGACTTCTTCTTTATCCAACTCCCAAACAAGATAATCTCACATGGGCTGGGAAATTGGATGACATCACCGCCAATCTAGACAATGCCGCCATTCAAATTCTCCTTTCCCCCTCCAAGACCAAAACACAAGACCCATTATCTTAATCGTGGCATTCGTCCATGCAACTAAATATTCTGCCGAAAAACCGGGATGAATCGTTCATAATTGTTTTTATGGCCCATCAGCGTGTTTGGTTGAGCACTTTTATCAATGCGGTATCCATGAATGAGAAAATTCGTATCCAAACCAAAACATCATATACATACTGAACTCGCTCATAAGGAAATATAAGTAACAAACGATGATGATTTCCATTGCCAGAAAATGAAAGGGGATACGATGAGAAACATTGCTGCTTTATTTTCAATTCTGATGCCTGGATTTGGGCAAATATATAATGGTCAATTCATAAAGGGTGTCTTCTTTATCATTGTAGAACACTTTGATAATGCATTCGGACATATAAACGAAGCCATTCACCTTGATTTTAACGGATTACATCAACAGGCTGTCGAGGTGACCCATTTTGACTACATGTTATTTTACCCTGGATTTTATGTTTATTGCGTATGGGACGCATGGTATCACGCAAAACCAAATGCGGACAAGACAAAAACCGCCATTCCTTTTATTATAGGCGGTTTTCTGGGAGTGATGGGTGCAATATTCGCAAACCGGCTGCCGATACCTACTCTAACCGTCGCAATGTTAATGATCATTCCGATGATTTGCGGCATGATCGTATTTAGAGATCAATAAGCGCATCTTTTGTCTATTTGAGCCACGAGTTAGTGAAACAACCAAATCAGTGCTTAAGCGGCATTTTCATGTATTCAGAAATATTCCATTTTTCTCTTGGCCATACTAAACGATATGCAAATCAATCATAGGAGATGGATGAATCCATGGACAGAATCCTTTTGTGGGCATTGCTGGTTATTGGCATTATCTTATTTTGTTTTAGTCTGAGAAAACCGCTAATCAAAGACACGCTTTTAGTGTTCTTATTAAAAGCCTATTTTTCCTCATTTTTTGGCGTTATTGTTGCAGAAGCACGCTTAATTGAATACCCTGTAAGGTTTTTAGGCCAATATTTCGACACGAGCATTCTTTTTGAATACTTTCTGTATCCGATCATGTGTGTGTATTTTTACCAAACCTCTTATCATTCCCACCTTCTGGGCATTATCGTGCAATGCACATTATATACCGCTGCTTTAACGATCATTGAGGTTCTTTGTGAAAAATATACAGATTTAATTAACTATCATACATGGACATGGATGTATTCGTTTATAACCATCTTTATCCTATCGTTTTTCGTGCGCATGATTATGGAGCTAATCAACAAAAGGGAGCAATCAACAGGATAATGTGCATGAGATCATGTCTGATAGGAACTGCATACATGCCGCTACTTTCTAAAAAAGAAGTCTAATTTTCTGCCGCTGCTTCTATATATGTAGTAATAGATGATAAAAGGAGGCAGCAGATCATGATACTGTACGATGTGAAAAACAAGCTATTCTACAAAGTCATCAATTCAGGCCGACCAAAAATGACAAATTTCCCTCAAAAAAGGGCATGGGGCTACGTCTGGAAAACAGTGAACGGAGAACGGGTTAAGTTTTGGTTTGACTTTGCAAAAGGGCGGTATATGTATTTTCAATACGGACAAAAGTGGTATCGCGTACGATATTTGCAGTCGAATGATAAAAAGACAAATGAAGATATTTTCAATGGGTGCTGATTGATTTAAGCATCGATGGGCAGGAGTTGAAACTATTGAAAGGCAATGTCGAAAAATATGGGAAGCAAGCGATATGACGTCAGTTGCAATAATAAGGTGGCAAAGAGGGACGGAGACCTCCTCGCCACCTTCCTTTTTCACCCTATGCCCACCACATGTTTGGCAATTCCTCTTTGAAAAACAGCTTTTTTAGGAAATCAATCGCCTCCGATAAAAACTTTTGCCAACGAAGCGCTAAATAATTGGATCATCGACAGGCTTAAGCTGCGGCTAGGGAAAGACAGTGTCGAAAAGTGCAAAAAGCGGGCAATATAAATCCTGGATCGCACGTGATCCAGGATCGTTTCGTTACACTTCGATGGAATTTCCTTCTTCCACAATATGATAAAGAAGATGTGCCAAATGGTGAATTGGACCGTATTGTTCTTCTTCGTCGACTTCTTCCTCATCTCCAAATTCTAGATCATTTAAGTAAAGTGCAACGAATTCGTAAAAATCTTTCAGCTCAAATCCGTAGCACGCGCTTGGATCTTCATTGTCTTCTTCATATTGCAAAACGAGATACGAAACGTTTCCCTCTGCGTCCTCGGCATCAAAAAAGACGAAATAGCCGATGTTCGTATCTAGTTCAAATAAATGTCTTGTCCCGCCTTCTGTCGCTTTTTCAAAGTCTTGTTCATTTAACTTTTGAACAGTCATGTTTTCCATTTGATCTTCGCGATGAAATTGCACAGTAAATGATTTCATTCTTTGTTTCCTCCTCGTTTTAAAAAATGCTTAAGGAATATGTCTTGGATAGCAGTTCTAACAGTTTCATGCCGGTGATGCTGTTGCCTTTCTCGTCCAACGCCGGACCGAAAATGCCGATGCCAAACCGGCCTGGGACGGCGGCGAGGATGCCGCCCGAAACACCGCTTTTTGCGGGAATGCCGATTTTGATGGCAAATTCACCTGATGCGTTGTACATGCCGCACGTGACCATAAACGTTTTGCAAATGCGAGCGACATCAAGCGGCATAATCTGTTCATCAGTGAACGGGTCGCGTCCGTCCATCGCAAAGACAAGACCAATTCGCGCCAAGTCGATGCACGTCATTTCAATCGCGCATTGTTTTGTGTAAAGGTCCATTAGCTCTTCGACATCTTCATTGATGATACCATGCTGCTTGAGAAAATAGCAGAGCGAGCGGTTTAAAAACGCCGTTTCAAATTCGGACTGGGCCACTTCTTCCGAATACGAGATGGTCGGGTTTCCCGACAGTTTCCGTACAAACTGCAAAAGCCACTCGAACCGCTCCTCAACCGAAGCGCCGGCAATCATGTGCGTAACGGCTAACGCCCCCGCGTTGATCATCGGATTAAGCGGTTTGGCTGGCTGTATTTCTTCGAGCTTCGCAATCGAGTTAAATGGATCTCCCGTCGGCTCCATTCCTACTTTTTTGAACACTTCTTGTTCCCCACGGTCCATTAGGACAAGGGAGAGGGCAATAATTTTCGAAATGCTTTGGAGCGTCACTTTATGAGTCGTATCCCCCGCATCGATGACATTGCCGTCGGGCAAGTAAATAGCGATAGACAAATCGTTTGGATCCGCTTTGCCAAGAGCGGGAATGTAATCGGCGACTTTTCCATAACGCGCATACTGTTTTGCTTGTTCAACAAACTGTTCCAACTCCGATTTTGTGTACATTTGCCATCACCTGTTGTTAGTATGGCCAGCTGGATGGCCGATATGTAAAAAAACCGCTGGACTTTCAGCGGCTTTTTTGATTGTATTTTAGTACATCTGAGCTCTTTTCCAAATCATAAATCATTTTATGAATGACATCATGAATAAGCAGCATCATCTCACGCTCCTCTGCCTTATTTATTGTTGATTATAGAAACTCAAACAACATGCGGCATCGGAGCGCGGATGGAACTTTTATAGACGATTCGTATGACCATCATATCAGTCAAAAGTTGGAGGAACAATCATCTTAAGTTATCACCCCAATTTCTCTTCCCACTTTTGCAATCCGTTCCAGTGCCCAATCTAATTCTTCCTTCGTCAAAGAGGAAGAAAGAGAGAAGCGGATGCGGGATGTGCCTTCGGGAACGGTTGGCGGCCGGATCGCTACCGCGGCGATTCCGTGTTCCTGAAGCCGCTCGCTCATTTGAACCGTTTGCTCATTTGATCCGATGATGATCGGAACAATGTGCGTCGTGCTTTTTCCAATGTCAAATCCTAACTTTTGGAGTTCAGTGCGGAAATAATGACTGTCAACTACCCAACGGCTAAAGCCGTGGGCTTGCAGCTAGCCTAATTGGCTGCCGCGTTCGGCTGGTTGACAGCAGCCCTGCGGATGTTTTCCGCAGCCACGTTGTCGGCAGGGGCAGCGTACCCACAAGCTCGACAACAAAACTGATCCCTTGACGGTCTGTTTTCTTTGGCCACATGTCCGCAAACCGGACAGGTGCGGGAAGTATTTTTTGGATGAACCAATACCACCGGCACGCCAGCGATCGCCGCTTTATACTCAATAAACTTTCTCAACTGATAAAAAGACCAAGAAGAGTGTTGACGACGCTGTTGCTTTTTAACCGTTTTCTCGGTGCGTTGGCGGATGCCCTTTAAATCTTCAAGGGCAATGCCGCATCCGAGTGCCTTTGCCTTTTCAACAATCTTCTTGCTAATGCAGTGGTTCACATCACGGGCAAATAGTTTTTCCTTCTTGGAACGCTTTTTAAGCAGGCGTTTCGCTGACTTGGTGCCTTTCTTTGGAGTTTGGCGCGAAGTTTCGCATGGCGGCGGCGCAGCCCGTTGACCTTCGAGCCGGAAAATACCTCACCGGTGCTATCGACGGCGATATTAATGATGCCAAGGTCCACACCGATAAATCCGTTTTCGGAATTGGGCTGGCCTTCGGGAACGTCCACCACGAGCAGTAAATAAAAAATACCGTTTTGAAGGACTAAATCGGCTTGACCCCGAACACGGTTGCCGCACAGCAAACCTTGATGGTAGCGGCTAATGACCATAGGGATTTCCATTCTTCCTTGCAAGGTAAGGATGGAAGCATACTCTAACCCTTTAAAGGACAGGATTCTTTCATCATACACGATGGCACCGGTTTCTTTAAAGTTATGCAAGGTTTTTTTATCCAAACGATAGCTTTCCGACACTTTGCCGATGGCACGAACGGTCATTTGGGCAGAGAGGCCAAATTTTTCCCTGACGTCATAGTAGCAAAGCCGCTGGATTTTCGTTTTGGAAAAGGTTCTGGAGCGAAAAGCAATCTCGCTAATATAGTTGCATGCTTGGTTAAACCGTTTCATTGTTTCCAGCAGCGCATGAAACTGTTCAAGAGTTGGCATTAATTTAATCTTGAGAGTGCAGAGCATTCTTGATTCACCTACCTTTCTAAATCCAGTGTACTTATATTGAACGAAAAATTCAATATATATTGAAAATATAAACCCCGCCTTCCTCCACAGCTAAAGCAGTGGGCTTCCGGCGGATGTTCTCGTGAAATTGCAACGTTTGCCTTCTTATATGTTCCTTTTGAACAATCTCAATCGATTTTTCAATTGCACCAAGAACAGCTGGAGGCAAAGCGGTCGTAAAAATAAAGCTACGCGACGTATTAATGAAATAATCAATCAGCCATTGCTCTCCCACAACATAAGCGCCAAAGCTGCCTAACGCTTTGCTGAAGGTGCCCATTTGGATGTCAACCTGATCTTGCAAATGAAGATGGTGAACAAGACCTTCACCTCTTTCTCCATAAATGCCGCTGCTATGCGCTTCATCAACCATCAGTATGGCATTGTAACGTTTTTTCAACGTCACTAATCCTTCTAAAAGTGCCATGTCTCCATCCATGCTGAAAATCGAATCGGTGACAATCAATTTTCGTTTATGCGGAGATGCTTGTTTCAATAATGACTCTAAATGATTGAGATCGTTATGATAATAACGATATCGTTCCGCGCCGCTTAATCTGATTCCATCAATAATGCTCGCATGATTGAGCCAATCGCTAAACACAATATCATCGCGGCCAATCAGAGCCGCAATGATTCCGAGATTGGCCGTATATCCGCTATTGAAAATGAGCGCTGCTTCTGCCTTTTTCCAGTTTTTTAACGCTTCTTCGGCTCTCGTATATAGTTCATAATTGCCGGAAATAAGTCGCGAAGCAGTAGCTC
Organism: Geobacillus sp. CX412; assembly: GCF_027942335.1. NCBI lineage: Bacteria > Bacillati > Bacillota > Bacilli > Caryophanales > Anoxybacillaceae > Geobacillus > Geobacillus sp. CX412. The sequence continues at coordinate 1,234,174 of NZ_CP103461.1, read as the reverse complement.
CCGCACCGTATGTACGCATTGCTTGATATCCCGCTTCAATCAATCGTTCGTCGCTCGCTAGTCCTAAATAATTATTCGACGCTAAATTTAACATCTTCTTTCCGTTCATGACGATCCATGTGCCATCCGAAGAAGATACATTCTTCAACATGCGTCTTTGCGTCTTTTCTTCTAATCGTTGAAGCTCTGACTGAATGTGCTTTTTCATCCTCATCCCCCAATTGTTAACCAAAATAATTTTTGTGTTTACATTATAACTATATGCCTTGAATCTACACAATACTTCGAAATATTTTTGCCATGGAAAATCAACGTATCTTAGTGAATCATTTTCTTTTTTAATCTGTTTATTTAGAACAATGTTTTATTAATAAAAAATTCGTCATATAAGCTATTACAAATCCTTTTAAAAGAGAGTAAAAATAGGCGACGTCTTTGTTATCATCGCCTATTTTTGTAATATGGGAAAATATGGAATTTTATAACATGTCAATCATCTAATTCTAACCATAATGTATGCATATTGCTGTCACACCAGTATCTTCGTTTTCTGCGAGGGCGGAAGCAACTCGTACGGCGGGAACCACTCGTACGATGCGAACCACTCGTACGACGGGAGCCGCTTGTGCGACGCCATCCACTCGTGCGGCGCCAACCGCTTGTGCGGCGGGAACGGTGTTTACGACCTGTCGGCTCTTGATATAAAAAGTCTCCTAGACCATCCTTCTCAAGTTCTTCAACGGCATTTTGAATGTCATCATGCGTATAAACGCTCATTTTTTAACCTCCCAATATATGTTCGTTTTTGGAAAGATAGAATATGGATAATTGGCGGTCATCTATCTTTGCCTATAAACAATGTACGTTGTGCGGCTATATATGACTTAGACACTTGTCTTGCTTTTTACAAAAATAGATAAATGCCCTAGAGTAACAAGCGCCTTACCATTCACATAGGATTTATTGAACATGATCAGAAAGGAGCATTCCCGTTAGGAGCTTTTCCGGGGACTTGATCAAAAAAAGCCCTCTTGGTATGATGCAGGGGTGTCAAACACATCACTCACCATACCAAGGAGGACTTCAGATGAATTGTACACAAAACTATAAAATTGATCAAGTCACCGAACAAACGCTTGTCGTGGGCATCGATATCGCGAAACGAACCCACTACGCCTGCTTCGTGGATGACCGGGGGCGTGTGCTTCGCAAATCGTTCCCGATCTTCCAGTCGAAAGAGGGCTTTCGCCAGCTGTATGAAGCGATTCAGGAGGCGATGCAAGCGTTCGGAAAGCCGCAGGTGATCGTCGCCGTGGAGCCGACCGGGCACTACTGGTTGAACCTGGCCTACTTCCTCGAGGAGCACGGGATCCCGTTGGTCATGGTCAACCCGGCGCATGTGTGCCGGTCGAAAGAACTCGATGACAACCTGCCGACGAAACATGACGCCAAAGACGCCCTAGTCATCGCCAGACTGGCGAAAGACGGACGATTCCTCGTCCCCCGGCTGTTGCACGAGATCGAAGCCGATTTGCGCGTCGGGAGCACGCTCAAAGAGAAGCTCCGCAAGGAACAGACGGCGGTGAAAAACGCGATCGTCCGCTGGACCGACCGATATTTTCCGGAGTTTTGGACGGTGTTTCGCGACCTGGGGAAAACGGCGCTTTCGGTGCTGGAGTGGACGCCGCTTCCAGCCGATATGGCCGGCCGGGCGGTGGAGGAGCTTCTTGAGGTGTACCGGCAAAGCGAAGGGCTGAAATGCCCGCAGAAGGCCAAAATTCAGGCGTTGATCGACGCCGCGAAGGACTCGATTGGGGTGACGGAAGGGACGACGATGGCCCGGTTTGAGATCGCCGCGCTCGTCCGCCGATACCGCCAATTGGAGGCTGAGGTCGCCGCGTTGGACGCCGAGTTGAAGGCGTTGGTTCAAACGACGATGGAGTATCAATGGCTGAAAACGGTCGACGGGTTGGGAGACGCCACGATCATCGATCTTCTGGCGGAGATCGGCAGCTTCGCCCATTGACGATGGCCCGGTTTGAGATCGCCGCGCTCGTCCCACGTCAATTGGTGAAGTTGGCGGGCCTGAGCTCAAGGAGAATTCCTCCGGCCAGCGCAAAGGGCAAAAGCACATCTCCAAACGGGGACGGAAACGGCTGCGATCGGTGCTGTTTCGGGCGATGATTCCGCTGATTCGGCATAACGAGGCGTTTCGCGAGCTGCATGAGTATTATACGACCCGATCCGTCAATCCGCTGACCGGAAAGCAGTCCATCGTCGCCTTGTGCCGGAAGCTGTTGAATGTGCTGTTTGCGATTTGTACGAAGAAACAAGCGTTTGACGCGGAGCGAATGAAACAGGACGTCTTGTCCCAGGTGCAACGGGCGGCCTAAGGCCTCCCCCTGCGAACGGAAGAATCGTTGGACAACAGGATGACACCGGAGAAGCTGGCGTGATTTTATCCATTCGACCTTGAGTCCCCAAAGGAGCTTGGCCGGCCTCCGCCTGATGACGAGACCGAACGAGGGAATGTTGGCGCGAAGACGCCCGGAGACATGGGAGGGTTCGTCCTCATCAGCGACGCGGAGATCCAAAGGGTGCATCGAATACGCTTCTCCCCACGGAAGGAAAATATCCCCAGCCGTGGACGCGAAGCGCACCCTAGGTCTGTAAGATATCCACAAAACTGAAAAAGGATGTAAGGGATTTTGTCGAAAAATATTTTTTGGACACCCCTGAGGGGCCGAAAAGCCTTGATAAATCAACATTTCTAGAGGGAGGAAATGATAGATGTCAACTAGTCAGCTGCCTCTGTATGCGATTTATATCCATCCTAATGATTTACAGGAGCTGCGCCGCGACATCTGGAACGATGACCCTGTTCCTGCCACATTTACGTTTCAAAAAAAAAATTTCATATCGATATAAGCTATCGAGGCTCACACATTCGCAAATTTAAGAAAAAATCCTATTTTATCTCGTTTTATAAACCTTACTTCTTTCATGGAGCCCATGAACTTCACTTGAACGCGGAATATAAAGACCCTTCTCTCATAAGAAATAAACTTTCCCTCGATTTTTTCTCGGCACTTGGCGTCCTTTCTCCTTCCTCCCGACACGTTCTTTTATCGATCAATGGAAAGCATGAGGGAATTTATCTTCAATTAGAATCGGTGGATGAATTTTTCTTAAAAAAACGTCAATTGCCGGTAGGACCTATTTTTTACGCGATTGATGATGACGCTAATTTTTCGCTGATTGGTTCGTTTGATAAGGCCCCTAAAACGTCTTTGGATGCGGGCTATGAAAGGAAACTGGGGACTCGAGAGGATCACCGATATCTGGAGGAATTCATTTTCAAATTAAACACAACGCCAAAATATGAGTACGAATCTGTCATGTCAAAGCTTTTGGATGTCAATAAATATTTGCGCTGGCTTGCAGGAGTTGTTTGCACGCAAAATTTCGATGGCTTCGTTCACAATTACGCGCTATATCGCAATCCAGATTCCGGTTTATTCGAAATCATTCCGTGGGATTTTGATGCTACTTGGGGACGGGATATTAACGGCAAACAAATGGATTATGATTACGTACGTATCGAAGGATTTAATACGTTAACCGCTCGATTATTAGATATAGAGAGCTTCCGAAAAATGTATCATGACATCATGAAACATACATTAGATCATGAATTCACGGTGGAGTTTATGAAGCCAAAAGTGGAGGAACTTTATCAGCAATTGCGTCCCCATGTCGTCAATGATCCGTATATAAAAGACCGTATTGAACAGTTTGATGGTGAACCGGAGTGGATTTGCGATTTTCTCGAAAAACGAAACACTTATTTAAAAAATCAGCTATCTACCCTGCTATAAAATGGGCTGGAGTGGAATTTTTTCATGTTGGGCAATTGTTGGATAACTTTTAAATTATAGGATACGTATATATGCATTACGAATAACCATTATGGATAAATAACAAGGAGGAACAAATGAATGATAAGACAACAAAAAGATAGTCAATCAATGGAGTCAAATGCTTATCTAAAATCGTTAGTGGGTAAAAGAGTAAAAGTATACAGAGGGGGACCAGAATCTTGCGAAGGTAGGCTTTTAGATGTTCAATCCGATTATGTTGCACTAATGCCAGAGCAATCAAACGACAATAAACAAAATAACAACGCAAACAATAACAACAACGCAAAAAAGGACAACGCAATTATTTACTATAACTTAAGACATGTCCAAAGCATTAGTGAAAATTTAAAAGCTAACTCTGTTGAATCTAACTTAAAACATGTCCAAAACATCGTCCAAAGCATCAGTGAAAATATTTATAGCAACTTAAGACAGGTCCAAAGCATTAGTGAAAATTTAATCGCTAACTTAAAACATGTTCAAAGCATCGATAAAAATTCAACAGCTAACTCAGTTGAATCTAACTTAAAACTTGCCCAAAACAGTGAAAATTCAAAAGCGAACTCTATTGAATGGTCGATCGATTTTGATAATCATCCAGAATTGGTGTCAGCGAATAATTTCACAGAATTATTAAAAAATTTAACTGGCAGCATGGTCAAGGTGAATAAAGGCGGTCCTGAATCTAAAAAAGGAATAGTGCTCCTCGTTGCCGGTGATTATATGGGCCTCTTAACGGAAGACGATGGGATTGTATTTTACAATACAACTCACATCAAAAGTATAAGCGTGCAAAATAGAAGCCAAAATATCGATCAAAATATCGATCAAAGCACCCCTCTCAGCAATTCCCCTATCCATTATGATAATTATTTTGATGACATCCATGCACAAAACTTCCTTGAATTATTTGATTATTTTGCTTATAAATGGGTCTCGATTAACCGCGGCGGTCCTGAAGCAGCAGAAGGAATTCTTGTGCAAGAAGAAGGAGAACATTATACGTTAGTGAACAATGATGAAGTCATTCGGATTTACCCTTATCACATTAAAAGCATCAGTATTGGTACAAAAGGCTTTCTCAAACAACAACAGCAGCAACAAAATCAGCAACAACAAAATAATGAAACTACTGAGAATGAGAACAACAAAGATTGGGTTATGACAAACAAAATAGAAGATAACAAAACATCGGACAGAGAACAGCATACAAGTCAAAAAAGCTCTTCGCAGGAAACAATCGTTGGAGAAGATGACAGAACAGCGGGCAGAGAACAGCGTTCAAGTCGAAGAAGCTCTCCACAGGAAACAATCGTTAAGGAAACAATCGTTAAAACGATTGATTATATTTGGGATCCGAAACGATAAATCGTTTCATGTTCCCTGCTTTAAAACCGTCTGTCCCTTGCAGCATGCATAAATATTGCTGTTGTAATGCCGATTTCCTGTCATTTTCCGCTTCTGACACGAAAATCACTTTTCTCGTAGATGCACAAGTGTAAACGAATTTGTGCATCTACTACTTTCCTTTATTCTATTGAAAGGAGGGAGAAAATGAATAACCTACATTCTTTAATCGGAAAGCAAGTAGAACTAGAAGTCTCTGGAAAAGTACAGTTGGCAGGAATACTTGTCGATGTAGGGTTAGATATCATTGTAATTTATAACGGAAAAGAATATTTATATATTCCTCATTTGCACATTCACAACATCCGATTATCAGCAAACCCAGATACGGAATTATCGGATTCGACCCCTGAATTACCTTTTGATGAAGATGATATGATTTCCTATCGGAAAACATTAAACAACGCAAAAGGGCGCTTTGTCGAAATTTATGTGACAGGAAATAAATCGATCCATGGCTATGTCACAGCTGTTTTAAATGATTACTTCGTTTTCTACTCACCATTGTATAAGACAATGTTTATTTCTCTAAACCATCTGAAATGGCTAACCCCGTATCAGACAAACATTACTCCATACACACTAGGCAATGAAGTGCTGCCAGTGAAACCAACCAACATTCCACTACAAAGGTCGTTAGAAGAACAATTAAAAAAATTTGAAGGAAAGTTGATCGTATTTGATTTAGGCGATCATCCAATGAAAATCGGATTGCTTAAGCAAGTAAAAAACAACATCATTGAACTTGTAACAGCTAGCGGGGAATCTGTATTTTGGAAAATAATACACGTAAAAACGGTTCATCTTCCTTAATGATGCACTTCCCTCCCTGTAACGCCAAAAGCTTCATGTACAGGAGGGAAGTTTTATTTTGGTGCAAGTACGAATGACATACATGCAAAGGCCGATTTCGTCATTCACTAGACAAAAGTAGATTTGATTTCAACAAAATCGCTTCGTCAAATGTTTTATTAAACAATATTATTATAACCGAACGAAAAGTCCCCCACTTCAACTAGAGGCAAGAGAGGGAAAAAGCCAATGCTTCAACATCTTCGTGATGAACCTTATTTTTCAGTAGCAGCGCTTCTTTCCATGGCAAACTACCTTGAACTTATCTTCTCGACAAAAACTCAATCCGATTGTGGAATGGATCGCGGAACGAAAAACGCTTCACCCCTGGAATCGGTTTCTCGTCTTTGGTCGGAACGCCATTTTCCTCCAAGTAGCGGCGCACTTCATCAATGTTTTCGACTTCAAATGCGGGATGGCTTTTGCTGTTGTAGCCGCCACGGTCTTCAACGCCGATATGAAGCTCGATATCGCCGACTTGGTACCAAAGGCCGCCGTTCGCTTTTAGGGAGTCCGGCTTTTCAATTTCCGTAAAGCCGAGCAAATCGGTGTAAAAGGCGCGAGCCTCATCCTCGGCGCCGAAAGGAATGCAAATTTGTACATGGTCTAATCGTTTGACGTGAATCTTCATCCTTCTCCCCCGCTCTCAAATGTTTCTTTCATGCGACGCGTAAATAAAAACGCCGCAACAGCGAATAAAAAGACCACCGCTTCGATCAGCCAAACATTCGCGACAACGCCCGCTTGGTATAACGCAGGCGCAGTATCCACTAGCGCGTGCAGCAAAATCGCATAGATGACATAGCGAAATTTCCGTTCGCGCACGCCAAGCAATACAACAAGTGACATCGCAATATGGAACGCAATCGCAAACAATCGCTCAAGACCACCTAACACATACATAGAAAACGGGGTGTGCAGCACCATATCTTTTAAGAACGCCGCTTGTTCTTTCGGAAGCGTCGGTGCAATCATCTTGTCGAACGCGCCGGATTGAATCAAGCTTGCGAGAACGATCGCGTTAACGGCGCCAAGCACGCCGATCAAAATCGCTTCGATGCCGCCGTGCCCTAATCCAAACGACAGCCCGTCTTTATAATCGCGGTGCTTTTTTAACATCCATCGAAAACCAATATAACGGCCGACTTCTTCAAAAATTCCCGCTGCCAATGTCGCATACAGGACAAACAACGCTACGCTATCCGTCCATTTTAATGAGGTGCCGCTCGGGTCAATCATCACAACATGCAGCGCTTTTTCCAGCACTTGCGAAAATAGAACAAAAATAAGGACGCCGATGCCAAACGGCTTCCACGAAAGCCATTTCTTTTTTCGAAAATATAAAAGCAAGCCAATCGGCACAAAAAGTGAAATGACTAGCTGGGTAACCATACCCGCAATTATCGCTGTGTTTATCATTGCATTTACCCTCTCGTATTTATTTCCATACCTTCATTCGCTCCGCCAATGTGGATGTATGCAATTCTAATTGAGTGCCATCCGGATCAGGAAAGTTGACCGAAAAGCCGCGGCCGCGCTGAGTCGGTTCCCGGACAATCGGCACATGATTTGCTTTTAAATGCTGTACCGCTTCCCAAAAATGCTGCTCATCGATGAAAAATGCAACATGATCCACGCCAATCTGCGGACACTGATCTTCCATGTTCGGACGCTCCTGCAAACAAATCCATGCGCTTCCCCATTCTAAATATGCATCCTTTCGTCCGCGATGAACAAGCTTCATGTTTAATATGTCTACATAAAAACGAAGCGAACGAGCCAAATTCTTCACATTAATGGTCACATGGCTAAATCCTTGTACATTCATTCGTTTCGTTCCCCTAGCTTTTTAGATTCCTCATCCTAAACTGTCGATATCTACTTTTTCATCCTTATAATACCACCAAAGGAAAAAAAGAGCGAGTATTTCGCACTCTTAAACTAGCAAAAAGACGATGTTAAAAACAAATTGATAATAATATAAAAGTACGGAAAATATCGTTGCATGTATTTGTTCTGCCAACACACGAAACATCCAATTTCACCTTTATATATATTTCAGGGAGATTTCGCTTATACGCAGGAATAAAAAATAGGCCGAGCACTTTCTAAAACCGTAAGTGCACGGCCGTTGATCATCCATCTATCTATGAAACGCGACTGGGCGATGTGGACGAGGCGTTTTGTTCATAAATTTACGAATGTAAGAAATCGCCCAACGATCGAGACCATATCTTCCTGCGTTCGCACCTGCAACAAGGATGAACATAGTTAGTAAAATCATTTGTGGATTGGTGCTAGTTGTTCCAGAGAACATGAATGCGAAGTTCATGACTGCTCCCATCAGCGCAGCAAACGTTGTAAAAAGACCAAGAATAAGTGCAATACCTACTAATAATTCACCCCAAGGCACTAACACATTGAACACCCTGACGTTTGGCAAGGCAAAATGTTCGATAAAAGCAGCCCACCAACTTTGTACGGCTGGATGCTCACCAGATGCTTTTGCGAGCGCGCCTTTTAAAAATCCTGTTGCGTCAAATCCATCCACTATTTTATGCCATCCTGCCGTGATCCAAGCATATCCGAGATATAAGCGAAACAATGTTAGTATTGCAGCAGAGCTTGCATGTTCGCGCAGCCATTTTACAAACATGTTTCATCCCCTCCCATTTTTTTGTTCCTTACACTTATATCGTACTATTTTTTATAGGAATGAAAATGATTTTGTTCACTATTTCACAATTTCTTAATAAAGTTTTGACAACTTCGCAACGAAACGGGAAGGATGAAATCGTGCGCAAGCGGTTACATCCATATAGCATTTTCCGTCTTTTCCTTTTTTTCAATATATCGTAAAATAGAACTATAATAACGGTGAACGTATTCAATATATTCTTAAAGGTGGGAAATATGAGGAAAAAAACGATACAAACGTCCTGTTCCCCATCGAATTTATGCCCTAAATTCGAAGCCGCAATGAAATTATTAAGCAAACGATGGGTCGGCCTTATTATTAGTCAATTGTTAGAAGGAAAAACGCGCTTTTCCGAAATCGAAGCGTCGATTCCAATCAGCGGGCGCCTGCTTTCAGAACGATTAAAAGAGTTAGAGGAAGAAGGAATTGTAAACCGCAACGTATATCCGGAAGTGCCAGTGCGTATTGAATATACGTTGACCGAAAAAGGGCGTGCTTTGCAAACGGTAATTGAAGCGATTGAAGAGTGGGCCCAAACATGGGTTGATGCTGAATGATAGCGATTACAGAATCTAGCCGAGAAAGCCCATCGACTTTAGCTATGGGACGAATCGGCTTCGTGCAAGGACTGCCTATGGGCAGTTCAATTGCTCGACATAGAATCGCTTTGGTATAATGAAAACAGGTGGATGTTTCTAACCGCATCGGTATGGGGTTGCTTGAACGAAAAGGTAGACTTTTCAAGCGTAAAACCGATGGAGTCCGTCAAGAAAAAGACGTAAAAACATGTAAGAGAGCCACCTGTGGCAGATGGTGTAGCGTAAGCGATAGTCTGCCAGCCTACGGAGCTATAGGCTCTGCCGTAGGACGGGCTGATGGCACAGCCCTGAACTTGAGCGTTGTCCAAACCAGAAATGGATGCGGACGCTAACGACCCAAGAATCCCACGACTTGAGTCGTGTGGAGTGTCAAGTATATGTCAACAAACGGTCCACCCCTTTGAATTCTAAAGCGAGGAAAGCCTGCTCCACTTTTTCTTTGTCTACGTCCCACTTCGCCTCCTCGATTCGCAGCGCTATCGGAAGATCACAATAAATTTTCGCTAGTTTTCTAGAAAGATGCAGCATCTCTTCATGCTCTTGCAACTTTTGCCGCTGCGACTTTGTCAAAAGAGGAAGATGTTCGAGGATTCCTTCTATCGAACCATACTGGCGCACTAATTTTAGCGCCGTTTTTTCGCCGATGCCGCGTACCCCCGGATAATTGTCGCTTGCATCGCCCATTAATGCTTTGACATCGACCCATTGCGATGGCAGTATTTCCATCTCCTTTCGAAACCGCTCGAGCGTATAGATATGATAATTTCCAATTCCTTTGTCCAGCAGATATACCGTTACCGTTTCGGAAAGAAGCTGCAACAAATCTCGATCCCCTGTCAAAATGGCAATATCCATTTCGTCTTTCCACTGCTTTGTGAGCGTGCCAATACAATCATCTGCCTCCGCTCCCAGTACGCCAATGTTCGGAATATCAAACGCGGAAACAACGTGCTTTGCTAGTTCAAACTGCGGGATAAGCTCTAATGGCGGCTCACCTCGGTTTGCCTTATACATCGGAAACATTTCCGTTCGAAACGTCGCGCTTCCCATATCCCAGCAGCAAACAACATGCGTTGGCTTTATATGATGAACGGCAGCGATCAAGTGCTTGACAAATCCATAAACCGCGTTTGTCGGAATCCCATCGCTTGTAAACATAAAATTCCCATAAAGCGCGGTCGCATAAAACGATCGAAATAAGAGCGCCATCCCGTCAATAAGCAGCAACTTTTGGCTCTTTTGCGTCATGGTTGTTTTCTCCTTCCGGGTATTGTTAACATAACATTTTTATTGTATAAATAGTGGTAATTTTATTGTAATCTCTTTTCTACATTGGTTTCCAGCATTAATTTCGTTATAACATAAATCGCTTGTCTGTGTTGAATGTTTGCGTAAAGGAAACACCTCCTCAACGATGAATGGAGATGTTTCCTTTTAACAATTATGAAATATTATATGGTTGTTTCAGTCGGAATTTCTTTCATTTCTTCTTTATCTGGGAAAAGGAGACTAAATAGAACCCCAGCGAGCATGGCAATAAAGAAAGTCGTAAAACGTGAGCTGATGATTGCTTCAAGAGGTGAGGAAATCCAAATAATCGTGCTGGCAAACCCGGCAATGATCGTCGCAATCACACCAATACCGGAATATCGTTTCCAAATGAACGTCAAAATGATCGCCGGCGACAGCGTACATCCGACTCCCGCCCACGCCCAGCTGACAACAAGATAGACTAACGATTCAGAGGTTAACGCAATGATTAGCCCTGCTATTCCCGCGATAATGACAACGATTCTTGAAATTTTCACCAATTGTTTTTCCGTTAATTTCATTCCTAACGCGTTTCGAATAATATCTTCACTAATGGAACTGGTGACAACGAGGAGTTGGGAGTCTGCCGTGGAAATAATGGCAGCGAGAATGCCAGAAAGCAATATTCCCGCAATCCATGGCGGCAAAAGGTCTAACGTCATATACGGTAAAACCGTTTCTACATCAGCAAAATGATGTCCTTGATACAACGTAATGGCGGTAATGCCGATTAAAAACGCGCCACTATAAGCTAAAAGCGTCCATACAATCGCCATGATGCTGGCGGTTTTTGCCTCTTTGTCATTTTTCAGCGCCATAAAACGCACGCTTAATTGCGGCTGGCCGCCAAGAAAGCCAAAAAACCAAGCAAAGTTGTTAAACAGCAGTAATCCTAAGGCAAATCCAGTCACTCCGCCAGTCCACGAATCAATCCCTGGCTCAGCGGCTTGCAGCGCCTGGCTGATGGATAAATCTCCGCTAAAAATATGAAACAAAGCGACAATCGGAAGCACTACCAGCGTCGCAAGCATGATTAAGCTTTGAATCATATCCGTCCATACAACACTTATAAATCCTCCTACATACGATAAAACAACCACGATGATTGTGCTTACAATCATTCCAATCACAGGATCAATACGAAAAACAGTGAAAAGGGTTTTTCCCGCTCCTGCAATTTGTGCGCCAAAATAAAACATCATAAAGCTAAGAATAAGAATTGTAGAAATCCATAAAATTATTTTTCCGTGCGCTCCAAACCGCTTAGCTAAATAACCCGGCAATGTCAGCACTTTATATTCATTTGTTTCTTTCATAAACTTCTTCGCTAAAAACAGCCATGAAAAGATAATTCCTAGCGAAATTCCGATTGCTACCCAAATTCCCGATAAACCAGTCGCAAACACAAATCCCGTATATCCTAGCAGCAGCCAAGCAGACTCGCCGGTAGCTCTTTCCGAAAATGCTAAAGCCCATCCTGGGATCTTTTTCCCGCCTAAAAGAAAATCGGAATGGTTAATATCTTTTTTACTATACAAGTAACCAATGACTAACATAAATAAACAATATAGAATAAATTCGACCATAATGATCGTTTGCAATGGAGCTCACTCCTTTTGGCTGGTTTACAAATGGACGTACACGCCCGTCTGCTTTGCAATTGCTCTTTCATACATCATTTCCGCAACAACAAGATCAAACAGCGCCATGCCAGTAGACTTGAAGATAGTCGGACAATCTGCTTGAAAAGTATGATTCACCTTGTTTGTGACGACTTTAGAAAAAGCAACCATTTGAACAACGCTTTTGCGCTTCCGGTTTGACGGTCTATTAATATAACCATTCCTTGCGTTACAGGATGCTGTCGATTATTAGGGAAAACGCTTACAATTTTCAAACTAAACGATTGATGAGCAATCGAAGGCATTAGCAAAAACGTATTTTCATTGTCTTGGAGCTGAGTTCTTAGCGGCATTTCGTACTGTTCATTTTCATAGAGACAGTATGCCCGCTCCATCGCTTCCATGACATCTTTCATCGAAGCGGTTTCGAGCATTGCTTTTTCATCAAGCACTAACATTGCGTATCCTCCTTTCCTTTTTATAGAAATTTACCTTTCTCTTGTCTTACAGCATTTACACAACAGCATCTTCCAACACTAAATCGTTTTCCGCAAACCGCTCAAAACGCAAAGGAGTGAGATCAATCGTTTTATATTTTCCGTAATAAATTAATTCAGCCAGTCCTATACCGACTCCCGGAGCCTGCTGCATGCCATGCCCGCTAAATCCGAGCGCCATATAATACCCATGCAGTGACGGATGTTTTCCGATAATGGCGTTATGGTCTGCCGTATTAAAGCTATACAGTCCTGCCCACGCCGCTGTTACCTTCACCGCTTCAAAGTTTGGAATGCGATGCGCCAAAATCGGCCACATTTGTTCATAAAATAAGGAACGTGTCACGGTGAAATCAATTCCCGGCTTTGTATCTTCGGAAAAGCCCGATAAAATTTTACTTCCTTCATGGCGGAAATACACGCCGGTTGGATCAATGGTCAGCGGCAATTCCTTTTTTAACGGTGTTGCTACATCAAATTGGAAAATTTGCCGTTTTAACGGATGAACCGGCAACGGAATACCGATTTTTTCGCTAAGATATACCCCCCACGCCCCAGCGCAGTTGATCACGATCGAAGCGTGATACACGGTACCATCTACAAGCCGAACTCCGCTCACTTTGTTTTCATTGGTTGTAATTGTCTCTACTTCTTTATAAATATATTCCACTCCTAATCGCTGGGCATTTTTCTTATATCCTTGCATAACCGAATAAGGATCTAAATAGCCATCTTCATGGCAATAAAGCCCGCCCGCTAAATCATCGATATTTAGTTCGGGAATGATGTTCAGCAACTCTTGGGCTGATAATACTTGCGACGGAACGCCGTATTGGTTTTGCAGCGAGCAATGTTTTTTCAACGATGGAAGCATTTCTTTCGTAGCCAAAAAGAGATATCCGTTTTGACGAAAATGAATCTCCGCCGGTTCTCCATCAATAGCCATCGTTTGAGGAAATTGTTTATATATTTGCAGGCTATATCGACTTAATTGAATGTTGATCGGCGTCGTGTATAACTGTCGAATTCCTCCCGCGCTTCTTGGCGTAGACGAGAACTCGTACAAAGGGTCTTTTTCAAAAACAACGATTCTGCCATCAAAGCCAATTTTCCGAAGATGGAAAGCTACACTCGATCCCATTACTCCTCCGCCGACAATGATAATATCCGCTGTTTTCATCCAAATTCTCCTCCCTCCATAGACATACAGCCCTGTCTGCCTATCATTGCTTCCACTCATTCGTTGCACGCCCTTCAACAATAAAAATAACTCGCGACGATGCTCCTCCTTTCGTAAACGAAACTCATCACGGCAAAACAAAAAGCCAGTATAAACCATCACACACAATGACGATACTGGCTGATGTCTACTGAACGCATCATCGGTAAAGACGATGCAAATAGACTACACAGTATTTCGATTTCCTTTTCTCCAACGAGACATGGTTATTATTCAAATTATTCCGCATCTACAATCATTATGCGTCTTTCATAAACAAAATAAGAGCTTGGCATATTAGAAACGACTATAAGGATGCTAATTGATTCGTTATTTCGGCCAACCGTAACCGTTTTAGAGGATGATGGATAGAAAGCAAAATAATATTCGCGTTGAAATCCATTGAATGAACCTCTTCGACCTACATTCCATCTTGAGGTGATAAACTTCTTGAGAAAAACGTTAACTTCGTCTTATACTTTCTGACCAATTGTTTCCCGCCTTTTTAACAATACCAATTCATCCAAATATTTGAATGTTCCGAGTTCCTCGTATATAATAGAATCCTACATAATACGAAAATCAAGGGGTGAAAAAAGTGAGCGACTGGGAACAAAATTTAGAAAAATATGCCGCGCTCGCCGTACAAGTCGGCGTCAACGTCCAAAAAGGGCAAACGCTCTTTGTAAACGCGCCGCTTGTGGCTGCTCCGCTTGTACGGAAAATCGCGAAAAAAGCATACGAAGTTGGCGCCAAACATGTCTATGTCGAATGGAATGACGAAGATCTTACATACATTAAATTCAAGTATGCTCCAGATGAAGCGTTTTTGGAATATCCAATGTGGCGTGCGAAAGGAATGGAACAGCTTGCGGAAGAAGGTGCGGCGTTTTTATCCATCTATTCGCCAAACCCGGATTTATTGAAAGACATTGATCCGAAACGGATCGCAACGGCAAATAAAACCGCATCTCAAGCATTGCGCAATTATCGCAGTGCCTTAATGGCGGATAAAAACTGTTGGTCATTGATCTCCGTTCCTACGCCGGCGTGGGCGAAAAAAATATTTCCAGACCTCAGTGAAGAAGAAGCGATCGACAAGCTATGGGAAGCGATATTCCGCATTACCCGCGTCGACCAGGACGACCCTATCCAAGCGTGGCAGCAACATAACGACCAACTCGCCAAAATCGTTGATTACTTAAACAATAAACAATATCAACAACTCATCTATGAAGCGCCTGGAACAAACTTAACGATCGAACTTGTAGAAAACCATGTATGGCATGGCGGTGCAGCCGTCAGCGAGAAAGGCGTTCGTTTCAACCCGAACATCCCGACAGAAGAAGTGTTTACGATGCCGCATAAAGACGGAGTAAACGGAATCGTGCGCAATACAAAGCCGCTTAATTATAACGGCAACCTGATAGATGGATTTACCCTTACGTTTAAAGATGGAAAAGTCGTTGACTTCACTGCAGAAAAAGGATATGAAATATTAAAGCATTTATTGGACACGGACGAAGGAGCGCGCCGGTTAGGAGAAGTGGCACTCGTTCCACATCAATCACCGATTTCCACATCGAATTTAATTTTCTATAACACGTTGTTCGATGAAAACGCGGCATGTCACCTAGCGCTCGGAAAAGCATACCCAACGAACATTCAAAACGGCACCGCTATGTCCAAAGAAGAGCTCGACAAACATGGGGTCAACGATAGCCTCATCCATGAAGATTTTATGATCGGCTCTGCCGAACTAAACATCGATGGCGTTACGAAAGACGGCAAGCGCGAACCAATTTTCCGCAACGGAAATTGGGCGTTTGAATGGAAATAATGGAAGTGATGTGTTTACCACACGTTGATCATAAAACTGAAAATTTGCGCTTCAAATAAGTTATATAACTTACTAGCCACGTCTTTCTGCATACTTGGGAGGACGTGGCTATATTGATTTAACATGCTGTGTATAGAAGAATGTCCTAATCGTTCTTAGTTGAATAAAGGATTATTCTTTTTAAACTCATCCCATTCCTCACGAAGAATACCCATCCGAATGGAATCATCGTATTCGCCATTATAGTAGCGGCATTTTCTCATTCTACCTTCTAATCGCATTCCCAATTTTTCCGCGCATCTGATCATGCGTGGATTTCCAGACCAAGTCGTCAGCCCCACTCTCTCGATGGTTAAATTTTCAAAGAGATAGTCAATCCATAAAGATAATGCTTCCGTTCCAAATCCACCATTCCAATGTTCGGGAGAATATATGACGATTCCCATTTCAAGCCATCGTGTACGTTCATCCTCCCAGTAATAGCTAACCATACCTATAATTTGACCTTGATGTTCAATAATCATTTAACTTGGTACATCCGTAACATTCATTTTTTCTTCCATTCTCTTAGAAAACTCTTCAAAGGTACAAAATTCAAGTGGATAATAAGGAGCATCGTACTTTTTCCATTCTGGATTCTCCACACCGTATATCAGGTTATACAGAATTGGCAGATCATCGTGTGTTGGTGTCCGCAGAGATACTCTTTTTCCTGTCAGCAACAACTTTTGCAACATATATCCATCCCCTATCTTACAGAATTCAACAATCCATGCTATTATCCCTTTTCTAAAAAGAACAAAAACACCCCGTACACCTAAGTAATCAGAAAGACATGGCAAAGGTGACGAATAACTTCCGTCACCCTAGACTGCCTTGTTTAACTATCGCATCCGTCAACTTAACAATTATAAATATTCTGGCAAATGATTTTTATACATTTCTAATGCATCTGTATGTTCTTCTAAAACAGCAATTGTTTTTGGATGTGGCTTCGCATAAATTATTGGGTAATCTCTTTCATCAAATTCTTCTTGGGGAGTAAAAGCTAACTTTTCCTCGTCAATTGAAAATTGGGAATCAATTCCCTTTTTGTTTCCACGTGCATCTAAACGAATCCACCGATTTAATGATTTAAGAAAAACGCCATTAAGTGCATGAAGGGAATAACCTTGGTCAGGTGTATCGAATAGCATTAGCCGTTGATAACAAAAACCTGTCGGGATTCCTTGAGACCTTAATAAAGCCGCTAATAGGTTGGCTTTGGCATAACAAATTCCTTCTTTATAGTAAAGAACCTCAGAAGCTTTACATGTAACTCTTGTGCTTTGTATATCCCACGAGTGAGAAATCTCATCTCTTACAAATTCAAATGCTATTTTAGCCTTTTCCATTTCTGACTGCCCTTCATGAAACAATTCATTAATTTTTTTCTGAATTAAAGGATGAGAAAAATTGACAACATCCAATTCCTTCAGATAATCCATCAAATCAGTGGACTCAGGAATTAGTTCCATTTTAGTTCCCCCTTATCAAATACATTTTTCATGATTATAAGAATATTTAAATAAAAATACAATAATGGTTTACTTAGGTAACTTCAGCTATACCGCTCGTTAGTTCAACAAGAAAAGCGATACTCCTTTTGAAGCATCGCACCCACAGCCACCCATGAAGCGAGCTTCACCACAGATGATGGAAGAAATTTTATTTTTCCATGGATCAACGGATCAACAACATTCTTTAACAGTCACCTGTGTCAATGGATAAAATAACAGTAAAAGCTATCCACAGTTATTTCAAGGTAGAGGTGTGAGAGTGGAAGTGATAAAAACAAAAAATTCTGCGGATAGCAGGGCATTTCATTACGAGTCCTCTCTTACGATGTATAATCTTTGTTATCTAAGTCTAATATAGCAAACACAAAATTAATTGAGACTCTGTCCAGCAGACATTATGGAAAAAGTAAAGTACGAACTAAAATGGGATGTTATAGTGACTTTAACCAATAGGAATCCAATTATTGTATAAAAGAGACTGATTACTACCAAACGAACACTTTTCGAAGAGTTTATGCTTTTTTAATATCCATCAATGACTACTCCTTCATTTATTTCACTAACTCAAAATTTTCCCACAAGTTAAACTATTATAACAATATACAAATATTGTAAAATGATCGCCGCCTGTTACAAAAACAAAAACCCTGCTTCCACATGGAAAGCAGGTACTAACCAAACATTTTAGACCTAATATTGCCCCTAGTAGTAGATTTACAATTCCAAATAACTGTCAAGGCCATTTTATCATCGGCTTTAACATTTATTCCTATACATAGAGAAAGCCAGCATTATTTTCTGACTTAAAATTTAATTCCATTCCTTTGGTACTACGATAGTTTAACGTTGGAAGCTGTCATGCCCAGGATAATACCCGCCGTGACCATGATGATAGCCATGACCAGGATAATACCCACCATGACCGTGGTGATAGCCATGCCCAGGATAATACCCACCATGGCCATGGTGATAGCCATGACCAGGATAATATCCGCCATGACCATGATGATAGCCATGACCAGGATAATACCCACCGTGGCCATGATGATAGCCATGGCCAGGATAATACCCACCGTGGCCATGATGATAACCGTGACCAGGATAACTATCGTAACTTCCAATGAATTGTCTTTCCATTTTATATCTCCCCTTAACTGTTTTTAAAATAGTGTATGCGTCCATATTCAAAGAGGTATAGATTCTTGCCCATTATGACGCTTGCAAATTGTTGTTTTGATTATGGTTAATATCCTAATGTGTCACAGGAAAATAGCCCCTTTTTCACCTGACTTGCCCTGTTAGTTGAACAACTTTACTCCTTTTTGAATTAAAGCACCGTTATCCAACCATGAAGCAAGCTTCACACAAAGGATGTATGGAACAGTTTAATTCGTTTCTTCGTTTTTCACTGGATCGATAGTATGAGCGAAGTATGGTTGATTTTATTCAGCATAACATCCGGACTTCTGATCTTCAAATTCCATATAAATTTTGGTATGTTTGTATTTCCCAATTCGCAAAAATCGGCCACACTATGGACTTGAGTTTTTTCGTTAAATATTCTTACTGATTTCTTATACTATTTGAAGAACTCCTTTTGTGTCCGTGAACCAGTAAATCGGCTAAATTACACTTTGTATTGGTCAGAGGAGTTTCACTTCGTCAAACTTAATGTAGGCGGATCCAGTCGGGTATAGGCGTTTCCCGGATTCGATCTCATTTTTCCCCTCCAGCTCTCTTCTTTTTCATTGAATCTTCTTTTTTCTTCTAAGTTTCATCTCTACCTCAGTTTTGTTTCAATAACGTTTTTCTAATGTACTGGTTTTCGTGGATAGTATAGTATTCGAATTAATTATTCATCGTTTTTCAGCTTCTTTATGTTCTTTCTTTCTCTAATACAATACGTCAAACGGTTTCGGAGAAGATCAATATCTCGTTCATGCTTCTCAAACAATCGAATTTCAGAAGCTGTCAATATCGGTAACGTCTAAATAATCCTGATTTTCAACAAACTGCTTGTATTTGTTATATAACATCGCATTGTTTTGCTGGAATGCTCCAAACAGCTTGCCGGCACCTTTCAATAAAATTTGATACGGTGTGCGGCGGAGAAAAATATTCACCTTCTCAATTTGCGCGCTGCTCGTCATCCGGTCTGCATCCCGGCGCCAGTCATCAAGCACTTTAAAGTCGCAATTCAGCTTAAGCCGCTCTTCCCCATACATCGCATTAAACCCATCGCATATTTCATCCAGGAAAGATTGACAGTGATGAAGTTCATCATTTGCCGTTAAAATCCATTCCTGAAGAGAATGATAAAGCTTAGGCAAGACCTTATCATTTACATAAGCATGTACTCTCCGGTTCATCTCATCATTTAGTTCAAGATGAATTTTACGGAAATCACTGTCTTCTCGAATCAGATCAGAACTTTCTCGTAAAATTTTCGGAATATTTTCCGATAGATCCGATCTGATTTCCTCAAGACTTTATGGAACGTTCTCTTGATAATTCGCGCTTTTTCTTCTTTCAAATCCGTTAATTGATGGATTGCACCACCTAGCTTTGCGACCATCTCTTCATTCCATTTAATCGAATCAGCCAGGCTGTTTTCCATTTCTGCCCGTTTATCCAATAAATGATTGATTAATTGACGAATAAAGATTAATATTTTTTCAATTCGATCGTCTTCCGCAATTGGTCGGCTCAAATTTCTCAAGAACTCGGCTAGATCATTTTGTTGTTTTCTGCTTCTTAAACGTGATGAATAGGCAAACACCCGAGCCTGCGGAACATATGCCCGAACTCTCGAACGAGTGTCTTCAATAATTTCGGCGGCTTCTTGTTCATCATAAATTTCATCGATTTTATTGAGCAGAAAATGAATTGAAAGATTAGGGGCATATTCCCGAATCAGCATTAGGATCTCTTGTTCTTGTTCGGTAAAAGGATCGTTCGCATCAAGCACAAATAATAAACTGTCGGCAAAATGCAGATATTTTAGCGCTTCTTCCATATCATTACGGTCGCTAAATCCTGGCGTATCCATAAGAACTAGCCTGTTTTCCTGCAAAATTGGCGATGGAAGAGAAAACTCCACAATCGTATTGTCAAAATCCTTATTCAGCCGTCTATCTACTGCCTCCTGGAATTCATGGAAACTTGAAAATGTGGTTAATTCTTCATCGGATATTTTTCTAATCTCCGTCTCATCATCCCCCTTAAATACAATAGCGGAAGATGTCGGAGCAGTTTGGATATTTTCTCCGAGGACCGAATTGATAAAAGCAGACTTCCCATTTCCGGAAGTTCCAGCAACAACTAAATGATGTGCTTCAAAATCAACCAGTTCTCGGATGATCCATCTGAAACGGTGACCTGGATCAACATGCTGCGCTTCCGCCCATTTTACGATGGAATCGAATAATGTAAGGCTGTATTCCAAACCATCTGTCTCATTGCGGGAATGGAAAATAAGATTTTCGGCAGCATTGACCACCTCTGAACTAATGCTGGATGGAAATTTCTCGCTCCATGCCAGTACCGCTGCAGAAGCAAATAAAGCATGAGAATCATCGGCTATTTTGAGCCAGTTCGTTAAGATGTTCGGAATAATCTCATCCAGTTCTTTAATTAAATACTTTCCATCGATCAATTCAAAATAAGTTTCCTGATAAAGTTCTGACAGTTCTTTCCAAGACTGCTCCCGGCTTGCATCCAGATTGAAGAAAAGGTGGTTAAATTCCTTCAGCCATGAAAAATAGGAACGCTCGTTTTTATAGCTATTCCATAATGCCTGAACGATCTGCTCAAATCTTGTCTGATCCACCCTGTATAGCACGGCTAAGCATTTGGAAAAATAATGCGGTTCAAAGATTTTTGTTAGTCCTTGCTCTGCGTATGTTTTTAAAATATCAAACCAATGATCTGATTCTGTTCGGACCGCTTCATTTACTGCCAGTTCAATTGCGCTCTTCCAATCCTTATGTTTTTCGAAAAAGGCGCGAGCAATGTCAGTCACATTCGGGTAGTCCGGATTAAAGGATACCGCTTTTTTAATCACTTGGTCAGCTTTTTCAAGCTTGCCTTGGTCTATATAAAGCGAAAATAATTGCAGTGCAACTTCCGATTGCAAGACACTGCTTTCCGTATTAATGGATTTATAAATCTCTTCAGCTGTTGATAATTGCCCGATTTCATGGTAACAATCCGCTATATTTTTCTTCGCCCACGGTTCTAAATCATTATGAACGTTTTCCCATTTGAAAATAGCTGCTTCATAATCTTTGTGATGAAAATATACTTCTCCCTGGGCAAAACGGATGGTGGAGATGTCAGCTGTCTGATCTTTATGCCCGGCAAGAAAAGCTTCTCCGAGCACACGGACAGGATTTTTCTCATTCGCTTCCATCAATGTTTCATAAAATGTTTTTTTGATCAGTTGATTCTCTAACGTCATGTTTACCCCCCGACCTATATATTTTACATACCGTATTATATAGTTATTAAAACTTTCCTGTTTCTATCCTTAGATATTCTAGCAAACTTACTTTTGCAATAAAGTTTCAAATTGTTTTCATTTACAATACAGATTTTTATCATGGTGTAAAATTTCAGCTAAATTATGTTATTAATTGGATTGAAATGTAAAAAGCTGCATAATCCTCCTGAGAATACTGACACCTGTTTTTCCATCATCAATACTATTTTAGTAGTATCAGTATGTCCTGATTTTATAGATTTCTTGCACTAGAACTAAAAGAAGCAGGATATATGCTGCTCCATTTTTGCATAACTGCACTTTCCTGCTGAATAAGATGACAGTAAGCCATCTTTTTGTCAGCTCACAAAAGAATTGGATAAATATTCGATGGACGCTTATTTGAGATACAACCCGTTTGGAGTTAGGTTATCTGCAGGCGCCATCGACATGATCAAAGTACTTCTTTCACTGGAAGGATTAGTGGATCTTTCTTTCCTAGAACTGTTACGTGAACTAATTGTTTATCCCTAATATTCGCTTCTATGAAAAATTTAATGCCTTTATCAATCATGCGTTTAATTTCTTTATCCGCAGCATATCCAAGTTTAATCCATTCTAACTTGCCGGCCCCGCCGTTTTCTGCGCTTGTTTGCATAAATTTCGCCGCATATAAGGTGTCGGCTGACAAATCACGCGGTTTATCAGCCACATACATAAACAGCGCTGTATATTCACCATCGTCTCCAAAGTAAGCGGTGCGCTCATCCGGCATTACATCATCATTTCATTGCCTATGCTTCGCTTAGAAGTGGGGGCTTCTTGGTAAAAAAGATAAAAAAAGAAGCGGCTATTGACCGCTTTTTCATTGCCCCCACTATCCGGGTTGTCTTCTTATCACTTTATCGCTTGCAATTACAACAAAAAGCCAGCCTTAACGGCTGGCTTTTTGCATAGCGTCCCAGGAGAGATTCGAACTCCCGACCGACGGCTTAGAAGGCCGCTGCTCTATCCAGCTGAGCTACTGGGACATAGTATTATTTACACTCCTATTTTTCAACAGCTGCCTCTTCCTCTACCAGCTGATTCAAAGATGCTGGATGCGTCGAGGCAACTCGGAGCGGATTCAATGATGCATCGCTCGTTGCTCTATCCAGCTGAGCTACTGGGACATAGTGTTATTATACTTATATTTTTAGCTGGCTGTCTCTTCCTCTACTAGCTAACTCAAGGAAGCGGGATGCGTCGAGACAACTCGCAGTGGATTCATAGATGTAATGCTCGTTGCTCTATCCGGCTGAGCTACTGGGACATGGTGTTATACACTCTTTAGCTTCGCTGCCTCTTCCTCTACGAGCTGGCTCAAGGGAAGCCAGATGCATCGAGGCAATGTTCTAACAGTTTTTAATGATATTGCGACAACTAGAAGTAAGAAAAAAAAGCGGGTGATGGGAATCGAACCCACGACGTCAGCTTGGGAAGCTGAAGTTTTACCACTAAACTACACCCGCACAATTGGAGGCGGCACCCGGATTCGAACCGGGGATGAAGGTTTTGCAGACCTCTGCCTTACCACTTGGCTATGCCGCCAAGAAAAGCGGAAGACGGGACTCGAACCCGCGACCCCCACCTTGGCAAGGTGGTGTTCTACCACTGAACTACTTCCGCAATTGGCTGGGCTAGCTGGATTCGAACCAGCGCATCACGGAGTCAAAGTCCGTTGCCTTACCACTTGGCTATAGCCCAATGTATCATCATTTCATCGCTTGCTAAACTTCATTTTAAGGTTTATACAGGGGCAGTAGGAATCGAACCCACACCGGAGGTTTTGGAGACCTCTGTTCTACCATTAAACTATGCCCCTATATCATATCATTCAAACCGCTAAATCCAAAGGGAGCGGATTTACACTCCTCCAAGTCTATCCACTTCCCTATCTATCCCAAATAAACTGAAATACTTAACTTGCCGTTCTAATGGAATTTAAAACTCTACATGACTAAAGCCAAGAGTTTTTGTATTTACTCTAATATACATTATGTATAAAAGTTATGTATATGTATGTAAACTCTTCTCATGGTCGGGAAGACAGGATTCGAACCTGCGACCCCATGGTCCCAAACCATGTGCTCTACCAAGCTGAGCTACTTCCCGAAATGGCGCGCTCGAGAGGACTCGAACCCCTAACCTTCTGATCCGTAGTCAGACGCTCTATCCAGTTGAGCTACGAGCGCACATTACTTTATGAAGCGAAAGACGAAACTTAAAATTCATGATTCCTATCTTGGCAAAACGGCGTTTTATCACTAAATTACTTCTATTTTATATATGTTCATTCCCTCAAAACTAGATAACCGTCTGTTTGGAAGAAGCCGTTTTGCGTAGGCGGCCTACGCTTTTCCGTTGTCTAGCTCCTAGCGTCCTCCACTTTTCGCTTTGTCCAGCTCCGGCTCACAGCGCCTTGCGGAAAATAACCTTCCTCCGTCGACATGCAAGCATGTCTCGTCGGAAGAACATTTTCCTTTTGGCGCTAAGCGCTCGCCTCCGCTTTTCCGCTTGGTTAAGTCCTCGATCGATTAGTATCCGTCAGCTCCACGTGTCGCCACGCTTCCACCTCGGACCTATCGACCTCGTCATCTTCGAGGGATCTTACTCGCTTGACGCGATGGGAAATCTCATCTTGAGGGGGGCTTCACGCTTAGATGCTTTCAGCGCTTATCCCTTCCGCACATAGCTACCCAGCGGTGCCCCTGGCGGGACAACTGGTACACCAGCGGTGCGTCCATCCCGGTCCTCTCGTACTAAGGACAGCTCCTCTCAAATTTCCTGCGCCCGCGACGGATAGGGACCGAACTGTCTCACGACGTTCTGAACCCAGCTCGCGTACCGCTTTAATGGGCGAACAGCCCAACCCTTGGGACCGACTACAGCCCCAGGATGCGATGAGCCGACATCGAGGTGCCAAACCTCCCCGTCGATGTGGACTCTTGGGGGAGATCAGCCTGTTATCCCCGGGGTAGCTTTTATCCGTTGAGCGATGGCCCTTCCATACGGAACCACCGGATCACTAAGCCCGACTTTCGTCCCTGCTCGACCTGTCCGTCTCGCAGTCAAGCTCCCTTGTGCCTTTGCACTCTACGAATGATTTCCAACCATTCTGAGGGAACCTTTGGGCGCCTCCGTTACCTTTTGGGAGGCGACCGCCCCAGTCAAACTGCCCACCTGACACTGTCTCCCACCCCGATAAGGGGTGCGGGTTAGAATTTCAATACCGCCAGGGTGGTATCCCACCGGCGCCTCCACCGAAGCTGGCGCTCCGGCTTCTCAGGCTCCCACCTATCCTGTACAAGCGATACCAAAATTCCATATCAGGCTGCAGTAAAGCTCCACGGGTCTTTCCGTCCTGTCGCGGGTAACCTGCATCTTCACAGGTAGTATGATTTCACCGGGTCTCTCGTTGAGACAGTGCCCAAGTCGTTACACCTTTCGTGCGGGTCGGAACTTACCCGACAAGGAATTTCGCTACCTTAGGACCGTTATAGTTACGGCCGCCGTTTACTGGGGCTTCGGTTCGCACCTTCAGCCTTGCGGCTTAAGCGCTCCCCTTAACCTTCCAGCACCGGGCAGGTGTCAGCCCCTATACTTCGCCCTTCGGCTTCGCAGAGACCTGTGTTTTTGGTAAACAGTCGCTTGGGCCTTTTCACTGCGGCTCTCTCGGGCTCATCACCCAAGAGAGCACCCCTTCTCCCGAAGTTACGGGGTCATTTTGCCGAGTTCCTTAACGAGAGTTCTCCCGCGCACCTTAGGATTCTCTCCTCGCCTACCTGTGTCGGTTTGCGGTACGGGCACCTCTCACCTCGCTAGAGGCTTTTCTTGGCAGTGTAGGATCGGGGACTTCGGGACCGATGGTCCCTTCGCCATCACGGCTCAGCCTTTACGCCAGACGGATTTGCCTATCTGGCAGCCTAACCGCTTGGACAGGCTATTCCAGCAGCCTGCTCGCCCTACCTTCCTGCGTCCCCCCATTGCTCAAACGGTGAGGAGGTGGTACAGGAATCTCAACCTGTTGCCCATCACCTACGCCTTTCGGCCTCGGCTTAGGTCCCGACTAACCCTGAGCGGACGAACCTTCCTCAGGAAACCTTAGGCTTTCGGTGCAGAGGATTCTCACCTCTGTTTTCGCTACTCACACCGGCATTCTCACTTCTAAGCGCTCCACGAGTCCTTCCGGTCCCGCTTCGGCGCGCTGCTCCCCTACCGATGACCAACGGTCATCCCACAGCTTCGGTGGCACGTTTAGCCCCGGTACATTTTCGGCGCAGAGTCACTCGACCAGTGAGCTATTACGCACTCTTTAAATGATGGCTGCTTCTAAGCCAACATCCTGGTTGTCTGGGCAACTCCACATCCTTTTCCACTTAACGTGCACTTTGGGACCTTAGCTGGTGGTCTGGGCTGTTTCCCTCTCGACCACGGATCTTATCACTCGTAGTCTGACTCCCAAGGATAAGTCGTTGGCATTCGGAGTTTGACTGAGTTCGGTAACCCGATGAGGGCCCCTAGCTCAATCAGTGCTCTACCTCCAAGACTCTTCCCTTGAGGCTAGCCCTAAAGCTATTTCGGGGAGAACCAGCTATCTCCAGGTTCGATTGGCATTTCACC
The DNA here is from genome assembly GCF_027942335.1 of Geobacillus sp. CX412. NCBI lineage: Bacteria > Bacillati > Bacillota > Bacilli > Caryophanales > Anoxybacillaceae > Geobacillus > Geobacillus sp. CX412. The sequence continues at coordinate 1,207,508 of NZ_CP103461.1, read as the reverse complement.
CCTACCCACACCTCATCCCCGCACTTTTCAACGTACGTGGGTTCGGGCCTCCAGTAGGTGTTACCCTACCTTCACCCTGGACATGGGTAGATCACCTGGTTTCGGGTCGACGTACTAAACGCCCTATTCAGACTCGCTTTCGCTGCGGCTCCGTCTCTTCGACTTAACCTCGCACGTCATCGTAACTCGCCGGTTCATTCTACAAAAGGCACGCCATCACCCATAAACGGGCTCTGACTACTTGTAGGCACACGGTTTCAGGTTCTCTTTCACTCCCCTTCCGGGGTGCTTTTCACCTTTCCCTCACGGTACTGGTTCACTATCGGTCACTAGGGAGTATTTAGCCTTGGGAGATGGTCCTCCCTGCTTCCGACGGGATTCCCCGTGTCCCGCCGTACTCAGGATCCACTCGGGAGGGAACGAAGTTTCGACTACAGGGCTGTCACCTTCTCTGGCGGGCCTTTCCAGACCGCTTCGTCTACCCCGTTCCTTTGTAACTCCCATCATGAGTGGTCCTACAACCCCAAGAGGCAAGCCTCTTGGTTTGGGCTGTTCCCGTTTCGCTCGCCGCTACTCAGGGAATCGCGGTTGCTTTCTTCTCCTCCGGGTACTTAGATGTTTCAGTTCCCCGGGTGTGCCCTCCATACCCTATGGATTCAGGTATGGATACTGCCCCATTACGGACAGTGGGTTTCCCCATTCGGACATCTCCGGATCAACGCTTGCTTACAGCTCCCCGAAGCGTTTCGGCGTTTGCCCCGTCCTTCATCGGCTCCTAGTGCCAAGGCATCCACCGTGCGCCCTTTCTAACTTAACCATGCGAAAACAGCTTCATGCTTGCCGCCTTCGCTTCTCGGCTTCTTCCACTGTCTAGCTTCGGCGCCTAGCTCTCTTGTGCCAAATAACCTTCCCCCTCGAAGTGCAAGCACTTCTGCGGGTGAAGAACATTTGGCTTCGAGAGCTAACCGCGGCGCCTCCGCTTTTCCTTCCGGTTATCTAGTTTTCAAGGAACGAAGCTACTACTTTGAGTTCGCTTCTCTGCAGCTTTGTGCCGAGGAACCTAACTCCCTCGAACCTGCTTGTAGACGCAGGCACAAGACTGCTTCTGACACAAAGCCTCTGTTTTGAAAGAACATTAAACATGTTCCCTCAAAACTGAACAAGGCTACTGCCTTGAATCAACTTCTCTGCTACCTTGTGTCGAGGAATCCTGCTTCCTCGAATTCACTAGCAGACGCAGACACAAAACGTTTGAAGGAATGGGTAATGTTCCCTCAAAACTGAACAAACCCGAAGCGCCCACCTTATTTCACACACATACAGTCCTTAGAAAGGAGGTGATCCAGCCGCACCTTCCGGTACGGCTACCTTGTTACGACTTCACCCCAATCACTTGCCCCACCTTCGGCGGCTGGCTCCCTTACGGGTTACCTCACCGACTTCGGGTGTTGCAAGCTCTCGTGGTGTGACGGGCGGTGTGTACAAGGCCCGGGAACGTATTCACCGCGGCATGCTGATCCGCGATTACTAGCGATTCCGGCTTCATGCAGGCGAGTTGCAGCCTGCAATCCGAACTGAGAGCGGCTTTTTGGGATTCGCTCCCCCTCGCGGGTTCGCAGCCCTTTGTACCGCCCATTGTAGCACGTGTGTAGCCCAGGTCATAAGGGGCATGATGATTTGACGTCATCCCCACCTTCCTCCGGTTTGTCACCGGCAGTCCCCCTAGAGTGCCCAACTGAATGCTGGCAACTAGGGGCGAGGGTTGCGCTCGTTGCGGGACTTAACCCAACATCTCACGACACGAGCTGACGACAACCATGCACCACCTGTCACCCTGTCCCCCCGAAGGGGGAACGCCCTGTCTCCAGGGTTGTCAGGGGATGTCAAGACCTGGTAAGGTTCTTCGCGTTGCTTCGAATTAAACCACATGCTCCACCGCTTGTGCGGGCCCCCGTCAATTCCTTTGAGTTTCAGCCTTGCGGCCGTACTCCCCAGGCGGAGTGCTTAACGCGTTAGCTACAGCACTAAAGGGAAAACCCCTCTAACACTTAGCACTCATCGTTTACGGCGTGGACTACCAGGGTATCTAATCCTGTTTGCTCCCCACGCTTTCGCGCCTCAGCGTCAGTTACAGACCAGAGAGCCGCCTTCGCCACTGGTGTTCCTCCACATCTCTACGCATTTCACCGCTACACGTGGAATTCCGCTCTCCTCTTCTGCACTCAAGTCCCCCAGTTTCCAATGACCCTCCACGGTTGAGCCGTGGGCTTTCACATCAGACTTAAGGGACCGCCTGCGCGCGCTTTACGCCCAATAATTCCGGACAACGCTCGCCCCCTACGTATTACCGCGGCTGCTGGCACGTAGTTAGCCGGGGCTTTCTCGTTAGGTACCGTCACCGTACCGCCCTATTCGAACGGTACTTCTTCTTCCCTAACAACAGAGCTTTACGATCCGAAGACCTTCTTCGCTCACGCGGCGTCGCTCCGTCAGACTTTCGTCCATTGCGGAAGATTCCCTACTGCTGCCTCCCGTAGGAGTCTGGGCCGTGTCTCAGTCCCAGTGTGGCCGGTCACCCTCTCAGGCCGGCTACGCATCGTCGCCTTGGTGAGCCGTTACCTCACCAACTAGCTAATGCGCCGCGGGCCCATCCGTAAGTGGTAGCAAAAGCCACCTTTCAACCAAAGACCATGCGGTCTTCGGTGTTATCCGGTATTAGCCCCGGTTTCCCGGAGTTATCCCGGTCTTACGGGCAGGTTACCCACGTGTTACTCACCCGTCCGCCGCTAACCAAACAGAAGCAAGCTTCCGTTCGGTCCGCTCGACTTGCATGTATTAGGCACGCCGCCAGCGTTCGTCCTGAGCCAGGATCAAACTCTCCAAAAAGAAAGTTGATTGGCTTATTTAATTCGGCACTGACACCGAAGGTGTCAAGCCGCCTTCGCTTTTCGTATTGTCTAGCTTCAGTGCCTAGCTCTCTTGTGCCAAATAACCTTCCCCCTCGAAGTGCAAGCACTTCAGCGGGGTGAAGAACATTTGGCTCCGAGAGCTAATCGCGGCACTTCAGCTTTTCGTTGTGGACGCTTCGTTTTGTTCAGTTTTCAAAGAACATTACCTGTCAACATATTATAATTAAATATCCAAGATTGTCAATAAATATTTACTTTTCTAATTCATATTCATATTTTATAGTTTTGTTGTTTCGAGCAATTAATGATTATATTCACGCCATCATATGTTGTCAATATTTTTTGTTTATTTATTTGAACAATTAAAAGCATCGATTTAAACGACGGATTATATTATATAAATTTATTTATACTTTGTCAATATATTTTTTGGAAGAAAATTTCGTGTAATTTTTGACAACCGCTTTCAACATTAAATATAATAAATAATCATCGAAACATCTTTGCAAACAATGTGTATATACATTCATTTATTCGAAGGAAGGAGTAGTAATATATAATGGAACATTCATTTTCCGTATTGTTAGAAGCATATCAAAGCCTATGGAAAAATCGCTCCCTAACAACAGAAAAACTGAATGAACAAGAAAGCCAATCACTTCTTTATGAAACGATCGCAAAAGAAATACGTGATGAAATGTCTCATCCTCGTACACGTCAGTCTCCTGAAATAAAATTTTATTATGCAATCAAAAGGATTATAAACTCAAATCTATCTGAACAAGAAAAATTATCTTTAATTCATATTCATATAAATGTGATGGAACAATTGACCACCCCCCGTGCCTAAAGGCAGAGGATTCTTGGGTAATCCCTTCTACCGAAGAGAAATGGACCGAGCTCAATCCGCCGGTCCAGCAGTGATTAATCTCATACCTTCTTGTAAGATATTTCTTGCGGTGTTTACATCTCGGTCATGATGTGTTCTACAATTCGAACATGTCCACACCCGCAAGGTTAGGTTTTTGACTTCTTTGTTTTGATATCCACAATTAGTTAGAGCAAAGTTGTAAACAGGATTTTTTTGCTTTTGAAGCGTGGACGTTATTCTGTTTTTTGAAAATCGTCCAGATGTTTTAGCGCATTTTGAAGTGCGGTAGAATCGACCTCTTTTAACCATTCCAATTCCTTTTTCAATTGGTTTAACTGATTGCACAAATGTTATAGGTTAGACCTTTACCTGTTTGTTCATAGGCTTCATTCCACTTGGCTAAGAAGTAATTAAAAACGAAACGACTGCAGCCAATCGATTTGTTAATTGAGTAACACTTGTTCTTTCGTTGGATAGATCCGAAACTTAAATGCTTTGTGCATAAGATTCACGAGAACATCCGCCGGAAGCCCACTGCTTTAGCTGTGGAGGAAGGCGGGTTTATATTTTTAGTATATATTGAATTTTTCGTTCAATATAAGTACACTGGATTTAGAAAGGTAGGTGAATCAAGAATGCTCTGCACTCTCAAGATTAAATTAGTGCCAACTCTTGAACAGTTTCATGCGCTGCTGGAAACAATGAAACGGTTTAACCAAACATGCAATTATATTAGCGAGATTGCTTTTCGCTCCAGAACCTTTTCCAAAACGAAAATCCAGCGGCTTTGCTACTATGACGTCAGGGAAAAATTTGGCCTCTCTGCCCAAATGACCGTTCGTGCCATCGGCAAAGTGTCGGAAAGCTATCGTTTGGATAAAAAACCTTGCATAACTTTAAAGAAACCGGTGCCATCGTGTAGATGAAGAATCCTCCTTTAAGGGTAATAGCTCCACCCTACCTTGCAAGGAAATGGAAATCCCTATGTCATACGCCGTACCACAGTTGCTGTGCGGCAACCTTTTGGTCAAGCGATTTATCTTCAACGGTATTTTTTATTATGCTCGTGTTGGACGTTCCGAAGCACCAATTCCGAAACGATTATGGGTGTGGACCTTGGCATCATATTCGCCGCGAAGACCGGTGAGGTTTTTCGGCTCGGGTCAACGGTCGCGCGCTGGACTTCGGCAACTCCAAATAAGGCACAGTCAGCGAAACGCTGCTTAAAAAGCGTTCTATGAAGAAACTATTTGCGTGATCGTGAACTGATTGCAAGATTGTTGAAAAGGCAAAGGCACTCGATGCGCATTGCCTTGAAGTTAAGGGATCCGCCAACGCACCAGAACTTTAAAAACAACAGCGTCCAACACTCTCTTGTCATTTTTAACATTGGAAATGTTATTGAGTATAAAGCGGCGATCGCTGCGTGCCGGGGGTTTGGTTCATCAGAAATACTTCCGACCTTCCGTTGCGGACATTGCAAAGAAACGACTGTCAGGGATCGTTTTGTTGTCATTGGGTACCTCCTGCCCACGTGCTCGAACATCGCGGGTTTGTGTCAACAGCGACGCGGCAGCAATTAGCTAGTTGCAAGCCACGCTTTAGCTGTAGTTGACTTCCCGCTTCTTGTTTGTTGAGAACACAATATATTACCCGTATTTATAATAATGGATAATGAGAAAAAAGGAGGAGGTGAGAAAAATCGAAATTCAAAACCGCCCAGTATTGAAAATAGAAAAGACACCGTTAGAAATTGCTCTAAATATCATTTCATTACTACTTTTCATTGGAAGTGTTTTGTACTTATTAATGGAATGGCCTTCCTTGCCAAATCGAGTGCCAATGCATTATAACTTTTTCGGAGAAGTAGATAAATGGGGAAGCAAAGGAATAATTTTTTTACATCCGATTATGGGAGCTGTTTTATGGATTGGCCCTACTATTCTTGAAAAATTCCCTCACGCTTATAATTATATTGTCAGTTTAACAGAAGAAAACATAGAACGACAATACAAAAATGGACGTATCATGATTAACGTTGTAAAAAATGAAATACTAATTTATATATCTTACAGCATTTGGAAAGATATAAAAATAGCATATGGACACGATATAGCTTTCGGGACTTGGGATTTAGCTCTATTTCTTATAGTCCTTTTCGGTTCGATAGGCTTTTTCATAGTAAGGTCATTTCGTTTAAGATAAAACATTATTCGATTAGTCCTAATAAAACGAATGGGCGAGTCGGTTATATAAAAAGCGTAAAGGGGCTTCCGTATTTGGGAGTCCCATTCTTTATACAATAACCTTTCACAAAATCTTTGTATAAAACAGCGCTGCCTAAAACAAACTATTTGATGACAAATATATTAACGATCCAAAGGAGGGCGCTGTTTATGTCTTTAATCCCTTATGATCCATTTCGCCATTTAGAAACAATGCGCAAGGACCTTAGCCGATTTTTTTCAACCGATTTCCCTTCTCTTTTCACCCATATGGATGACCATATCGGGATGCCGCGCATGGATATGCATGAAACGGAAAACGAATATGTCGTATCGTGCGATCTCCCTGGTCTAGAGAAAAAAGAAGACGTGCACATCGACGTACACAACAATATTTTAACGATTAGCGGCACCATCCAGCGAGACCAAAACATTAAAGAAGAACAAATGCATCGCCGCGAACGCTTTTTCGGCCGTTTTCAACGTTCCATTACGCTGCCATCGGATGCAGCAACAGATAACATTAAAGCAACATATAAAAATGGTGTGCTCGATATCCATATTCCAAAAACAACATCTAGTCCGAAAAAGCGCGTTGATATCGAATTTCACTAATGCAGTAAAGGGAGCTGCTACATTGAACAGCTCCCTTTTGAACAAACTTGACTGCTTTCTCGAACAATGAGTTTTGTTGGTACAACCACTTTTTTGCAAATGGTTCGCTTCGTCGTTAGTCTCTCTACTAACAATTCTACCGCCGTCTCTCCCATAAACTCTGTATACACTTTTACCGTTGTTAATGGCGGGTGGATAAATTTGGCAGTCGGAATATCATTAAATCCGACGATAGATATATCATCAGGAACTGGAATTTGCGCTTCATGAAGCGCGCGCAGCGCCCCAATCGCCATCGAATCACTGGCGATAAAAAACGCGGTTGGAATGTCTTTTGCAGAGATTGCTTGTTTCATTAATCGATAGCCGTCTTCAGCGGTAAAACTTCCTGTCCATACATATCGCGAATCATATATTCCTTTCAAGTATAAATATTCGTAAAACGTCGCTTCGCGCTCATCATGAAGAAGCGTTTGTCCGTCTACATATTCACGTCCGCCAATATAGCCGATTTTTTTATGGCCGAGTCGAAGAAGATAGTCTAACACGGTAATCGTTGATTTCCTTAAATCAATGACAACGGAGTCAAATTTTTGCTCATCTGGCGAACAATCTACAAACACGATATGCTCAGTGCTTGCCGCAAACGCACTGACATCTTTTGGCCCAAACTTTCCAACCGCAATAATTCCGTCTAAATTTTCCATCCGCTCCTCTGGATAGGAACCGTTTTGTTTAAACAACTTTACCAGCTCGATTTGCCGTTCAAAACATTCTTTTTCTACCCCTAAGCGAATCGCCATGTAATACGGATCATCAAGTTCTTGCCGTTCCGAATACCAATGAACCAGCCCAAATCGAAATCGTTCTTTCGTTTGTTGGCTGCGTTCCCGCAATGTTTTATAATTCAATTGTTGAGCTACTTCGAAAATGCGTTTTCTCGTTTCATCCGATACCGATAAGGTTGTATCATAATTAAGAACGCGTGACACCGTCGCCACCGATACTCCCACTTTTTCCGCGATTTCTTTTAACGTCGCCATTGGTGAAATAGATCCCTTCCTTTTATATAATTGCTCTAATGTAAATTCTAATTTTCTCAATATCATAATAAATATCTTCATTTCCATGTCCTTGATGTTACACTGGGTATGAAAGTTCGCTTCATATCTAATTCTTCATGTATCAAGCATACCTTTAGATTTCTCGTCATGTCGGATAATAAGCCACGTCTAAGTACATCGTTATTTTTCCCCTATTTCTATTTGAAACCACCATGTAAATACACCTTTTGCTTCCACAAATGAAACTTTCCGAATGGCATAAGCGACAGACAAATTATCGTACACTCCGGTGCATGGTTCGAGCGCCAAATTATAGTCGCCGCGATAGCCACCTTGTGTTTTCCAAACTCCTAAATACGGAATTTTTTCCGCTGGATAGTGGTACATTAGTTTGCGTCCTGTATTTTCTTGAACGATTCCGCACATTCCTTTCGGGACGCGCTCGGTAAAATAAAATTTCTCACAGTTGTTCGCAGATGGCGGCTCCATTTTTGATAAATCCAACGGTTTCCCCGTTTTTCGCGAAATCGTAACGGGATACGGATGAATCGTTCCCCATTCGCCAAGATGTTCCGTCTGATGTTCGACGGTCATTACGCTGGTCAAACTGTCAGGAACGATGATTTTTGTATATTCGTCACATCGCAAAAGCGCATGAGGGGTCCAAATAAAGTAAAATCGTGTGTCGCCATCATTGGTGACCGAATCAAAACAGAGTCGATTCATTTCTAACCAAACTCGCTTTGTCATCGTATATGGGAAAACAGGACTTTTGACAGTAAAAACAACCGTCTCCCCTTCCAAACGATATTCCCGCGGAAGCGCCCATACTTCTCCGTGATCAGGAATCGGCTTTCCCGTTACAGGATCAAAACAAGCATCGATGCTTGGAAATACTTCATCGAATCCACTAGAATCATAGTCGCTAAAAACAGCGCCGTAACTCGGTATGGTGAGCGTATCGCTTTTTGCTTGAAACAACCATTCTTTATTCGTTTCTTTATCGATTAACGAAGCGAGTTTACTGCCGTACTCCGGCAAAAACACGGCTCTTATATAATTGTTTTCCAAAATGATGCTTTTTAGTCCTTTGAACGTTCCTTCCCGAATCATGACAACTTCTCCTGCACTTTCCGTAAAAAAGTACGAAATGCTTGTTTTCCTCTCTCGGTTCGTTTAAAAACACCAGCGTGTTCTAATACGGTAATAAATCGCTGCCCTACCTCATGCTGTAAAATATCCAACACGGTTTCTTTCGTAATGTCTGTATATTTGCTGCGAATTTCTTCATACCAGTCCCAATGTTTTAACAACGCTGGGTCCCAATCCTCTTTTTTCGTATGTTGAATAAGATATTGTGCTAATATGTCCAATTCTTTCGCAAGTCTTCCAGGTAAAACGGCAAGCCCCATCACTTCAATTAAACCGATATTCTCCTTTTTAATATGATGCAATTCTTCATGAGGATGAAAAATCCCGTATGGATGTTCACGTGATGTCCGATTATTGCGCAAAACGATATCCATTTCAAATAAACCGGCGCGCCGTCTGGCGATTGGCGTGACGGTGTTGTGCGAAGTAGTACCGCTTTTGGCATAAATATCGACACTTGGGTCACTATATGTCTGCCACGTCCGGTAAATGACATCAGCCGCTTCGAGCACTTCCTCTTTTTTGCCGCAAAGGCGAATGACTGACATCGGCCAGCGGACGATCCCTGCCGCGAGTGACGGAAAAGCAGAAAAAGAAACATATTCTTCGATTTCAGCTTTTTCCATCGCAAACGTGTAGTTTCCACCTTGAAAATGATCATGCGCTAAAATCGAGCCGCCGACAATCGGCAGATCAGCGTTCGAGCCGATGAAATAATGCGGAAATTTTTCGATGAAATCAAGTAAGCGCGCGAATGTTTTTCGTTCCATTTTCATCGGAACATGTTCAGCATGGAACACGATGCAATGTTCATTGTAATACACATATGGAGAATATTGGAAATACCACTTCTCGTCTAATAACGTAAGAGGAATGACGCGATGATTAGAGCGCGCCGGATGATGCCACGTTCCTTCGTATCCTTCATTTTCTTTGCATAGCACGCACTTTGGGTACGAAGATGCCGGCGCGTCTTTTAATTTGGCGATTTCTTTCGGGTCTTTCTCTGGTTTGGATAAATTGATCGTAATATCAATCTCTCCGTATTCTGTTTTCGTTTTCCATTGTTTATTTTTCGCAATCCGCGCTGTGTGAATGTAGTTGGAGGCTTTGCTAAGAGAATAAAACCAGTCTGTTGCTAGTTTCGGGTCTTTATTGTATTTGGCATAAAATTCACGGATCACTTCGGATGGACGCGGCATTAAACAGTTCATCAGCTTGGCGTCCCATATATCCCGCTCTGTCGTCGTATTCGTCTTGATGCGGCCATTTTCGTACGCCCAATCTAAAATGGCCTCTAATATCGGTGAAGGAGAGGAAAAGGACACATCCTTTACCTCCACTGGTTTCCACTCCTCTAACTGCAGCGCCGCGAGCAGGCGATTGCGCGTGTAAACGATATCTTCACGATGAATCAGTCCGTTTGCGATCCCGTATTGGATAAGCTGTTCTAACGCTTCAAAAATGTCTGCCACCGTCACACACCTCGATATCCGTTCGGTTTCGCTTGATGCCATTCCCATGCGGAAGCGACAATATCAATAATCGATGTATACTTCGGCTCCCAGCCGAGTTCACGTTTTGCTTTTTCCGAGGATGCGACAAGCTTCGCCGGGTCTCCCGGGCGCCGCGCCACGACGCGTGCCGGAATCGGATGGCCGGTTACTTTTCGGGCAGCTTCGATAACTTCTTTTACGGTAAATCCGCTGCCGTTTCCTAAGTTGTAAACGTTGCTTTCCGCACCGCTTCGCAATTTTTCAACAGCTAGAATATGGGCGTCGACTAAATCGAGAACATGAATATAATCGCGGATGCATGTACCGTCAGGCGTATCGTAATCATCTCCAAAAATATGAATCTCTTCCCGCTTCCCAAGCGGCACTTTTAAAATCAACGGGATTAAGTGCGTTTCCGGATTATGGTCTTCGCCGATGATCGTCCCGTATGCCCCCGCGACATTAAAATAACGAAGAGAGATGTAACGAATTCCGTAAGCACGATCGACCCATTTCATCATTTTTTCCATCGCCAATTTCGTTTCTCCATATGTGTTGGTTGGCAGCGTTGGATCCGTTTCCACAATTGGAATTTGTTTTGGTTCCCCATACACCGCCGCCGTTGAGGAAAAGACGATTTGTTTCACGCCGAACTCGTTCATTACTTCTAACAATACTTGCGTACCGTAAACGTTATTGTCGTAATATTTGAGCGGCTCTTGCATACTTTCGCCGACAAGGGAGTTGGCGGCGAAATGAATCACCGTATCGATCTCATGCTTACGAAATACATCGCGCAAAAACGCGCGGTCGCGAATATCGCCTTCGTAAAAGATCGCTTCCGGATGGACGGCCTCCCGATGCCCTGTTTGCAAATTATCAACAACAATGACCTTTTCTCCCTTTTCGATTAAGCGATATACCGCATGGCTGCCGATATAGCCTGCGCCGCCGCAGACAAGAATCATACGCTCATCTCCTTTTCTCCCGTTATTTCTTTCGCTCCATCACCAATTTTCACAACATAAAAACTAGCTTCATAGCCAATTTTTTTCATATATTCATTGCCTACTTGCTCAATAAAAGAAGGAATAAACTCATCTTTTACAATATTTACGGTACAGCCGCCAAAACCAGCTCCAGTCATACGGGCGCCGATCGTCCCTTCGTGGTTCCACGCCGCTTCAACAAGCGTATCAAGCTCTAATCCTGTCACTTCATAATCATCGCGCAACGAAATGTGGGATTGTTTCATTAACTCGCCAAAGCGCGCCAAATCTCCTTTTCCCAACGCAGTAGCCGCCTCTATCGTTCGTTCATTTTCCGTCACGGCATGGCGTGCTCGCTTTTGTTCGATTGGAGAAAGAAGGTGGTCATATTGTTCTAACTGCTTGCTTGTCAGCTCGCCAAGCGATTCGATATTTAGATGCTCCTTTAATTTCAAAAGCGCAGCTTCACACGTCGATCTTCGTTCGTTATACGCTGAATCGGCCAAACCACGCTTTTTATTCGTATTTGCGATGACAATCGAACAATGATTGAACGCCACAGGAATATAGCGGTATGCCAGCGTTTGGCAATTTAAGAGAATCGCATGATTTCGCTTTCCCATTCCGACGGCAAATTGATCCATAATGCCACAGTTGACGCCGACATATTCATTTTCTACTTTTTGGCTCATTTTCACAAGTTCGAGCATATCGATATGCTGCTCGAATAACTCATTCATCATCACCGCCGTAACTAATTCAATCGAAGCGGAAGACGATAACCCGGCACCGTTCGGGATCGTTCCATAATACAAAATATCAAGTCCCGTCTCGATCGGACAAAGCGATTGAAACGCGGCAATAACTCCCTTTGGATAATTTGCCCATCCGTGCTTGTCTTGGTAGGATAGGTCGTCATAAGATACGGTAATGATCCCTGTTTCCGGAAAGTTTTTTGAGTAAAAGCGGATAAACGGATGTGCCGTTTTTCGCACAAGCGCATACGTCCCCATTTCTAAAGCGCACGGCAGCACATGCCCGCCGTTATAGTCGGTATGCTCGCCAATTAAATTCACGCGGCCTGGCGCGAAGAAAATACGAATTTCTTCATTTCCGCCTCCAAATATTTCAGTAAACGTTTTTATTAAATTGGTGATCATGAATGATACCCCCTAAATATACCTTTAGTAAATATTTTAGTAAAATTTTTATTATGGATCAATAAAAAAGAAACATTTTCTTTTTGGAAAACGTATAAGAAGTAACTTATTCCATCATCTTATATATAAGGGGGGGCATCCAATGGAAACAAAACAATTATTACAACAAGAGCTGCAAACTATCACCCGCTGGGAACAAGAGCAAAAAGATGTATGGTTTTGGGAAAGACTTGGGCGCTTGCCGTTTAAAGTGCTTGATCAGCTGACACCGAGCATCGTACATAAAAAAGTTGGGCAGCTGCTTGATGAGCTTGGCAGCTATATCCAAAGCGGCGGGCAATATTTAGTGAAAGAAGAAAAAATATTGGAGAGGCTGGGCGTCCCATCGTTAGAACAAGTGGCGCAGTTGCCGCTTGCGACCATGGACCGCGCTTGTGATGAATTAATCGACGCGCGCGTGACGTTTGCTCAAATTCAAGGGGCAACGACAGGCGTCGGCGGTATATTGACACTTGCCATTGACATTCCGGCATTGCTCGGCCTTGCGTTAAAAACATTACAGGAAATTGCTATTATTTACGGTTATAATCCGAAAGAGAAAAAAGAACGTATTTTTATTGTGAAATGTTTGCAATTTGCTTCCGCTGATATTGTCGGCAAAAAAGCGATTCTGGACGAGCTTACGTCATTTTCCAACCAGCATCGGCAAGTTTTTTCCCAAATCCAAGGATGGCGCGAAGTGATGATGACATTCCGTGACCAATACGGCTGGAAAAAGCTGTTTCAATTTGTTCCAATTGTCGGCATTATTTTTGGTGCGGTGTTTAATAGAGCTTTTATTAAAGATATCGCTGAAACAGGGAAAATACTGTATCGGAAGCGGCGGATTTTAGAAAGACTCTCTCAACTAGAAACCGGTGTCTAGCCGCGTTCTAGACACCGGTTGTCAACTTATTAACGCGATTCTTTTAAATGCCAAATGACGCTGATGAAATCGCCGCGGCGCTCCGGAACATTCAGTCCCACATACATCAGTTCATCGCCGCCGTACACTTCTCCGCTTCCGGTGATTTCGTAATCTTTATTTGGATCCAGCCCTTTAAGCCGCAAAGACGACAGCGGTGCATTCGCTTCCGCCAGCACGCGAAAATAAGCGACAAACGCTTCTGATTTGTCTTCCGCTACAAACATCCATGCCGTTTCATTTCCTTCAAATGGGCTTAATATTCGGTAAAACGTTCCAAACTGCACAAGACGGCGAATGTCTTTATAAAATGCGACTTGCTGCTTGACAATGGCTTTTTCTTCTTCGCTTAACTTTGTCAAATCCAGTTCATAGCCAAAGTTTCCCGACATCGCCACATGCCCGCGCATTTCCAGCGAGGTGATGCGATGAACTTGATGATTCGGAACAGCTGACACATGAGCGCCCATAGCGCTAATCGGATAAACGAGACTTGTACCGTATTGGATTTTCAAACGCGAAACAGCGTCGGTATTATCACTCGTCCATGTTTGCGGCATGTAATATAGCATCCCCGGGTCAAACCGTCCTCCACCGCCGGAACAACTTTCAAATAAGATATGCGGAAAACGTGAAGTGATTTCCTCCATCACCCGATATAACCCTAACATGTAACGGTGCACCGTTTCGCGCTGCCGTTCTGTCGGCAGTGCGGCAGAACCGATTTCCGTCATATGGCGGTTCATATCCCACTTCACATACGAAATCGGCGCGCTCGCTAACACGTCGGAAATGGCTTGAATGATATAGTCGCACACTTCTTTGCGGGAATAGTCCAACACAAGCTGATTTCGTCCTTCCGATCGCGGACGATTCGGCACATGAAGGCACCAGTCTGGATGCTTCCGATACAGCTCGCTGTCCACTGAAACCATTTCCGGTTCTATCCATAGACCAAACTGCATGCCCATTTGGTTAATGTTTTTTGCCAGCCCTTCTAGTCCATTTGGCAGCTTCTGTTTATTGACGAACCAATCTCCTAACGAACTGCGGTCATTATCGCGTTTGCCAAACCAACCGTCATCTAACACAAATAGCTCAATTCCTAATTCTGCCGCTGTTTTCGCAAGGCGCAAAATTTTTTCTTCATTAAAATCCAAATACGTCGCTTCCCAGTTATTAATAAGAATTGGTCTCTCGCGATCCCGATATACTCCGCGCGCCAAGCGGGTGCGATATAGCTGATGGTATGTTTGCGACATCCCGTTTAACCCTCTATCTGAGTACACCATGACAACTTCAGGTGTTTGAAACGACTCGCCTGGTTCTAACAGCCAAGTAAAATCAATTGGATTATATGTAATCCCCATCTTTATCCCCCTCTTCATCAACTTAACAATAATTAGATGTAATCGCTTGCATTATTTTTATTTATTTTAAGTAAAAATTCAGTAAAAAACAATTGCATGCTATCTATAATACATAAAAAAATGGTGCTCAAGAAAATAGGATTGAGCACCATCCTTTAAAATAGTCTCAGTGAGACCTCGCCGCTTCCCGAAACGCTTTTACTTATCTTATTAATCATGTTCACTCGGAACAACCGCTTGATGCAACGCTTTTTCCAGTTCTTCTGCATAGGCTGCCGTCTGCTCTTCCGTCCATTGCAAATAGTTGGCCATAAAGGCAGTGACGCGGTCTTTCCAGCGGCGAACAGAAGCGATATCAAACAATAGCGCGCCAGTACGACGGATGAAATAATCAATCGGTTTTGCGGTCATTTCATAGTCAATGGCATATACAAGGCGAACAAACTGCTCGCGGGAAAGGCCGCATGAATCATCGTATTGTTCACTTAGTTCAAATAATTGATCGACGTTGGTGCCGTATATTTTCGCTAATCGTTCCCCTTCTTCTTTCGTAAAACCATAGCGCACCGCTTCTTCGGCTTTTTTCGCGATAAAGGCTGGCAATTGCTGTGAGCCGCCAACATCTCCGCCGGAAATCGGTAAATGTTTTGTTTGGCATGGACGGAATGTTCGTCCTTCTTCTTTTTCCAACAGTTTCGCAACTAAATCGACGACCGTTTCTGCCATTTTCCGATAACCGGTTAGTTTTCCGCCAGCAATCGTAATCAGCCCTGTTGGAGATTGCCAAATTTCGTCCTTGCGTGAAATTTCCGATGGGTCTTTTCCTTCTTCATATATAAGCGGCCGAACACCCGCCCAGCTTGATTCAATATCATCCGCGGTAATGTTTACGGATGGGAACATATAGCGAATCGCACGCAGTAAATAATCGCGGTCTTCTTTTGTCATTGTCGGGTTGGCAATATCTCCGTTGTAAAACGTATCGGTCGTGCCGACATACGTTTTTCCATCGCGTGGAATCGCGAATACCATGCGGCCATCCGGCGTATCAAAATAAATCGCTTGTTTCAACGGAAATCGTTTTTGATCGATGACAATATGAACTCCTTTTGTCAGCTGCAGCATTTTCCCCGTTTTTGAATGGTCTTTTTCCCGCAGCGTATCTACCCATGGCCCGGCAGCGTTGATCACTTTTTTCGCGCGTATTTCGTAAGTGCGGCCGCTTAGCTGATCGCGGCATCGCGCACCGATCACCTTGCCGCTTTCATTGTAAAGAAATTCTTCCACCTTCGTATAGTTTACGGCATGAGCGCCGAATTCCGCCGCTTTTTTCATGACTTCTATCGTCAAACGGGCATCATCCGTACGATATTCGACGTAATAGCCGCCTCCTAGAAGGCCTTCCTGTTTAATCAACGGCTCTTTTTGCAATGTTTGTTGGGCGTTTAACATGATTCGGCGTTCGCTTTTTTTCACCCCGGCTAAATGATCATATACCCATAAGCCGATAGATGTGCTCCATTTGCCAAACGTTCCCCCTTTATGAATCGGCAAAAGCATCCACTCTGGCGTAGTGACATGCGGACCGTTTTCATAAACGATCGCCCGCTCTTTTCCCACTTCGGCCACCATTTTTACTTCGAATTGTTTCAAATAACGAAGTCCGCCGTGTACGAGCTTGGTCGAACGGCTGGAAGTACCTGCCGCGAAATCTTGCATTTCCACAAGCGCTGTTTTCATGCCGCGCGTGACTGCGTCTAACGCAATACCGCAGCCGGTAATGCCTCCTCCTATCACTAATACATCGTAATATTCTTTGCTCATTTCTTCCAAACGTTGACGACGTTGTTTGCTTGAAAACAATGTCGCTGTCATGAAAAAACTCCTCCTTTATTGTTAAAAGACAAAAAGAGACCATTGCAAACACGATAAGCTTCCGCTTACCATGCATGCATGGTCTCTCCTAATCTCCTGACTTATTATTAACTTACTTTTATTATAGCAAAAAACAGCTTGTTTGGCTAGTGAAATATGGTATCTTTTTGAAATGACTGTTTTCCTGTTTCTTACAAAAAACACTCATAGTGTTTCCATAAATCTTTATTCGAAGTGGTTACGGAAACCGCCCCTGCTTCTAACGCGCGCTCAACGTCGTCCACGGTGCGAATAAGGCCGCCGGCATAAATCGGTTTGCCTGTTCGTTCCTTTACTTCCCGAATAATATGAGGCATTGCCCCAGGGATCACCTCAATGCAATCAGGTTCTGTTTTTTCAATCAATTGATAGCTTTTTTCAAGCGCATGTGAATCGAGCAAGAAAATGCGCTGAATGGCAAGCACCTTTTTTTGTCTTGCCTTGGTGATGACATTTCCCCTCGTAGAAATAAGCCCGTACGGATGAAATTCTTGGCATAAATATTCCGCCGCATGCTCATCGTGGCTCAACCCTTGAACTAAATCCGTATGAATGATCAGTTTTTTTCCATGCTGCCGCGCGTAATGAAACACGCTTTTCAGTTGAG
Organism: Geobacillus sp. CX412; assembly: GCF_027942335.1. Classification (NCBI taxonomy): domain Bacteria; kingdom Bacillati; phylum Bacillota; class Bacilli; order Caryophanales; family Anoxybacillaceae; genus Geobacillus; species Geobacillus sp. CX412. The sequence goes on along the minus strand of NZ_CP103461.1, from coordinate 1,190,172 downwards.
AAATATGCACTTCTAATAACACTCCATAAATATAGCGGCTATTTAAAAATTTCTCAAAATCTTTCATCGTTTTCATCGCAGGGATGATCTTCTGACAACGAATATCCATCGTTTTCCACCTTTTTCATGCTCTATTTTTTTCCGCCTCGATTTCTTCCATGCAAGATAATGACATCATTGTCCGCGGTTTGCAAGTCGCAATTTTTACTCCTCGTTTGCGAAATTTTTCTACGACGTGCTGGATATTTTTTTTCTGCATCATCGTACTTTCGTGAAGATGTTCCATTTGATCTCACCTTTCTTTACTTTCCTCTAGGAATCGATAACTCAACGGTTGTTCCTTTGCCGACCTCACTGTCAATCGTAATTTGTCCATCGTATTTATCGATCATTTCTTTTGTGATGGCTAATCCAAGACCAACGCCGCCCTTTTCGCGGCTTCTCGCTTTATCCACACGGTAGAACCGCAAAAATACTTTTTCTAATTGATCCCGTGGTATTCCGATCCCGTAGTCTCTTACCGCAACCGTAACAAACCGCTCTTCTTCTTTGATCGAAATGGTCACTTGTTTTGCTTGTTGCGAATATTTTACCGCATTATCTAATACAATTAACAACAATTGTTCAAAATGATATTTCGTCATCCGAATTCGCGCCGCTTTACTCGATAAATCATTGATCACAAATTGAAAAATTGTTTTTGTTGATCAAACAATCGCTCGATCTCGTCCATCATCTTATTGAACATCATCATTAGTTCCGACATTTCATCATTAGAAGCTGGAACGTCGATGCGCTTTTTCATCCCTTTATTTTTAATATCCATCATTGTTTTTGTTAACGTTTTTAGACGTCCAACAAAATTTTGGGCAACAAGCCTGCCGATGAAAGCGCTCATGATCATTGCCACGACCCCAATGACAGTCATGATGAAAAACAGTATATTCATCATTTGTTGAAATTTCACAAGACGGCGTGCAATTTCAATCGTTCCATTCAAGGTCGAAGTATGTAAAGGCTCCCGTAAAATAATGAAACGTTCATCGTTTACAAAATGATAATCCATTTGCAACTCTTTTGGAGCACCGCTTGGCGATAAGGAAATGGAAGCGCCGTTAGAAACAGAGACAACAACGTTTCCTTTACGATCAAGCACCCGAATCAATTGATATTTTTCGTTTAATTCTTCGAGCAGCTGTTTGCTTTGACGAATATCCTTCCATGATAGAATACGTTTTTCCGCATAATAAGTTTCAATTTCTTCAACCGTTTTTTTCATCGCTTTTTCTTCTTCGTTTAACAACCATTGCTTCACCACATGATATTGCAAAAACGTGAAAACAAAATAAGTAATAAAAATGGCGATTGCAGAAAGAAAAGTAAGCTTCCATTTTAATGAGACGTTTTCCGATCGAAAAAGTTTCATGACCGCATCACATATCCAGCGCCTCGTACTGTTTGGATATAACGTTCTTTGTCGGTTTCATCAAGTAAAAATAAGAGTGACTTTTTTCCATTACTGCACATACATTTAAACTAAGGAATGCCATGCGAAAGGAGGGCTATGGGGGAATGAGCGATCATTTTCAGCCGCCGATGAAAAAAGAGGGAAATAGTAACCCGCTCCAACATTTATGGGAAATGGTCGACCAATTTTTTGATGAACGACCGTTAAAAAAAATGATGGAAACGCTCGATGAATACTTCCAGAAAACGCTTTCCCACACCTATATTCCAATTGATGTTCGCGAAACGAAAGATGAATATACGATTATCGCTCATCTTCCTAATGTAAAACGAAACCAAATTCAGTTGGAATTTATCGATAATCATTTACAGCTTATCATCCAAAATAATGAAATGATCGAATCAATAGACGAACAAAGTCATTTTTATCAACAACGACGAATGCATCAACATATTGCTCGCGTAATCCCATTGCCTTACGCAGTAAGTGAAAAAGAAGTAAAGGCGTCATGGAAAAACGGCAAACTGATCATCCGGCTGCCGCAAAAGCGAAAATATATCGATATCGAATAAGAAAAAGGGCATGTCCAAAACATGGGCAGCCCTTTCTTATATTATGAATTTTTATGTGATTTACTTCCGTATTTATTATTGATTTCAGGAGTCGGGTCTTTTTGAATATCCCATTCTTTCGCGATTTTTTCACGATTGTTTGGATATTTGTTTTTTCGTTCGCGATTGTCATTGCGATTTGTCACATCCAGTCACCTCCATAAAAACGGATCTGTCTTCGTTAGTTTATGCTGTTTCCTATTTTATTAACCGCTATGCATCATACATACTTTTGTCACGGTTAACTCACTCTACTTATAGGAGGTGCGGATGATGAAAAAGTCATTGCCTGATTTTGATCGATTAACCGACCGGCTCATTAATGAACCATCTGATGAACCGATGGTAGTCATAAAAACGAATCTGGATCCGAAGCAAGTTACCGAAGAAAACCCGTACACACATGGAAAACAAACCGTCAGCAAAACATTTGAAATGTTTTTTAAAGGGGAGGAAACGTAATGGAAAAGACGCTTGCTTATTTGCGGGAAATTTTATCGAACTATACAGAATACCATGATGACACCCCACGCCGCATTTATAGAAAACTGCTCAGCAAACCATACAAAAGTGAAAGCGAATTCGTCCGCGACCTGTCGCAAAAAGAAGCCGCTTTTTTAGACCGCATTTTGCCTCATGAAATTCGCTACGCGATGGATGAGCGCGATTTTGAGCGAGTATATCAATTAAATGAAGTGTATGAGCTGCTCATTTAAAAAGCAAACTCCTCCACGAACGTCCGCGGAGGAGTTTACTTTTTAAATGTGTTAATTAATCCTTTAAGCACCCCGTTTACTTGATTAACGGTATTAATCATTTGCCCCATGGTGTTCATCATTTTATTAATATCATATGTGCCATCGGATTTTTTAAACTGTGCCATTAACGACTGAATACCAGGTGATGGCGGTGTTAACAAAGGATCAGGTTTTGGGTATGGCGCAGGGTACGGAGACACAGCGGTATGTTGTTGATGCCCGATCGGCAAATAGCTAGGAAACGGCGGGGCATATTGATATGGATGCCACGCATGGTGATATGGCGCATAAGGAGAAAATGGCGTGGATAAAGGACGTGGATATCGATACATACATCTACTCCCCCCAATTTCTAGGCTGACATAGTATATGTGCAAAAACAGATGAACGTGAGGATGGACATGTCATGAATTGTCGGAAGTTTTAATTTTCCGAATTTAAAAAAATCCCATCTTCTTATGGTACTATTATTTATATATAAAAGGGGGAAGGGGGAAAGCAGGATGAACATGGCGGAATTAAAAAACAAATTTATCGCAGTAAAAGACTATGAACCGACTGATATGAATGAGTTGCTTTGTTTTGCGCGCCAAATGTATTTGCGCGGAGAGATCACGATTGCACAGTACCGCGATCTTGTTCGTGAATTGGAACTTGCTGGTGCTTATAAACCAGATAATAAAAACGAATATATCGGCTTATAAATCCTGAGAGGGTTGCTTTTCCCTTTCTTTTTTTGTATACTTCTCTTTTTTTTGCCAAAGTAATAACAAGGGGGTGTTTGCAATGGGTAGAGGCGTCCATTTTCAACATAAGCTAAAAGGCCATGACCATGAGAAACCGAAGCATGGAAACAATGTTTCGCCAAAAGCGACAGAGCGCGTCGAATATGAAATTGGAACCGTCGCAACAGAAAACAGCGGTCCTGTTTCTGTAAAGGTGAAAAAAGATTTATAATAAAAAAGCTGTCTTCTTTTACATCGAAGACAGCTTCCGTCTATCATTGCTGAACGCTCTCTTCTAAGCATTCTTCGATAAGCAACAACGTATATTCAATCGATCGGCAAAATTGCTTGATGCGCCGATGTGGGACCGATGGATAAAATGCTTCCACACATATTTTTTCGATATTTTCTCCTGCCGTTTCAATTTGTACTTCGTAAATATGCTTTGGTCGTACTTTTTTCACCCATAAAAGCGCCATTTGTTTCCATTCGTCTACTACTTGTTTTACTTGATCAGCAAATGGCTTTACCTCTTCAAAAAAATCCGGTTCCTTTTGTTGCTCTTGAGCTTGCTGAGAAATGTATAGCAATTGCTTATTGTAGTCCAATAACTTTTCTGTCAACACTTTTAACTGCTTTTCCATGGCGATTTCCCTCCAAGCGTCCTTTTTTACTATACCATACCTTTTACGCTGAAGGGAAAAACTTAAACAAAGTAAAGCTTTGAAGCAAATGGAAGTGATGGATCCTCTCCTTCCGCAAAATCATCTAATTGCTCTTCGACATTCGCCAATTGTTGCTCTAATCGCTCAAACTGTGTTTGGTTTTGTTCATAACGCTCCTCAATGATATCTTCGATCACTTTTTCCATTTTGGCGTCTACTTGCTGTATTAATTGGAAAATTTCATATAGTTGTTTTTCCACTTCCTCTTTTTTGGCCCACCGCTGATCCACTGTTATCTCCTCCCATCTTCATGATGATAATCAATTCGCGATAAAACCTTGACTCCCTTCCTATATGACAAAACTAGAACTATTTCGGCAAAGAAAGTGTCCGCAATCATTACTTCGAACAATTTCGACATATGTAAAATACGGTCAAGAAAAAAAATTGTCTGCGTAATCATGTATGTGAAAGGATGAATTGAGATGCTTATTGCACCCGTTTCTCGATTTCCTATGGTATAATAGAAAACATTCAAAGGAGATGAAGATTATGTTTAAATATCCTGGAGGCAAAACGTATGAAACAAAACAAATAAACAAGCCGATTCATCCATTTCAGACAAACTACGGAAATCGGGGAATGACGCTAGAAGAAGATTTGAATGCAACAAACGAATATTACCGCGAACACGGGATTGCCGTCATTTATAAAAAACCGACGCCGGTGCAAATCGTTCGTGTCGACTACCCAAAACGAAGTGCCGCAGTCATTAAAGAAGCATATTTTAAACAAGCATCCACCACTGACTACAACGGTGTATATCGTGGGAAATACATTGATTTTGAAGCAAAAGAAACGAAAAATAAAACATCGTTTCCATTAAAAAATTTCCATGAACACCAAATTCATCATATGCAACAAGTATTGCGGCACGGGGGAATTTGTTTTGTCATTTTGCGTTTTACTACACTGAATGAAGTTTATCTTCTTGATGCGAACCATTTGATTATGTTTTGGGAACAACAACGATCAGGAGGAAGAAAATCCATCCCGAAACGAGAAATCGAACGGTACGGCCATTACATTGCACTTGGCTACCAACCGAGAATTGATTATATTAGTGTAGTAGAAAAAGTCTACTTTTCTCATTAACAGATGTAAATTTCATAAGAAAGGCAGGATTCGCTTATGTCTGGTGAATATCGTTCTCGTGTGGAACGAAAACAAGCATCCAAGCGAGCAAAGCAAAAGAAAGCGAAAAAACAAAAAGGTACATCACTCTTTAAAAAATTAACGGTTGCTGTCTTATTGTTCATGATGATAGGAATGGTGGGGGGGATTGCTACATTTGCCTATTTCATTAAAGATGCGCCGCCGTTTGATGAAGCAAAAATTAAAGACCCTTTATCGTCCACTGTTTATGACATGAATGGCCGTAAAGTGGCGGAGCTCGGCGGTTACAAACGAACCTATATTTCTTATAAAGATATTCCAAAAGTGTTAGAAAACGCTGTTTTGGCGACAGAAGACGTTCGCTTTTACAAGCATCACGGCGTGGATTTTATCCGGCTTGCCGGCGCTGTTGTTGCTAACATAAAAGAAGGGTTCGGGGCCGAAGGCGGAAGCACGATCACTCAGCAAGTCGCCAAACTTACTTTCTTATCACAGGAAAAAACGTTAAAACGAAAAGCGCAAGAATTATGGCTTTCCCTTCGTTTGGAACAAAAGTATTCGAAACAGGAAATTTTAGAAATGTATTTAAATAAAGTTTATTACTCAGACAGCATTTATGGCGTGGCTAGAGCCGCGGAATATTATTTTGGAAAGACGGATTTAAAAGACTTGACGCTTCCTGAAGCGGCTTTGCTTGCGGGAATGCCGCAAAGCCCAAACAACTACAACCCATATGACCATCCGGAAGCTGCGAAAAAGCGCCGGGATCTTGTGTTATCGCTAATGGCAAAACATGGCTTTATCACAAAAGAGGAAGCGGAAAAAGCAAAGCAAGTACCGATCAAATCGATGCTGGTTGAACGAAAAAAACATGATAACTCTATTCCGTATGACTCGTTTATCGATGAAGTTATTAAAGAAGTTACCGATCAAGCGAATGTTAACGTGTTTGAAGACGGATTAAAAATTTATACAACGCTAGACCAAGATGCGCAAAAACATGTGGAGGATTTATTAAATTCCGATACGTTGTTTACAGATAAAAAAGACTTGCAGTCGGCAATCGCGCTAGTTGATACAAAAACAGGCGAAATTCGCGCGCTTGGCGGCGGACGCCATCGCGAAAAGGTAACGTTTGGGTTTAACTATGCGATTCAACCAGTCGGTCAGCCTGGATCATCCATTAAGCCAATTTTAGATTACGGTCCGGCAATTGAATACTTAAAATGGTCGACTGCCCATCAAATCGTCGATGAACCATACTCTTACTCTAACGGAAAGCCGATACGAAATGCTGATAGAAAATATTTAGGTCCGATGACCATACGCTATGCTTTGGCAAAATCCCGCAACATTCCAGCGTTAAAAGCGCTTCAAGCTGTTGGAAAAGAGCGTGCAAAAGAATTTGCTAACAGACTCGGCATGGGATTGGACGAAGTGCATGAAGCGTATGCGATCGGCGGATTGGAAAACCGTGTTTCTCCATTGCAAATGGCTGGAGCTTATAGTGCTTTTGGCAATAATGGGGTATATATTAAGCCGCACGCTGTCACGAAAATCGTCTTTCCGGACGGCACAGAGATGAACTTAAAACCAAAACCGAAAAAAGTGATGAAAGATTATACAGCGTACATGATTACAGATATGTTAAAATCGGTTGTCCAATACGGAACGGGTACGCTTGCGAACGTTCCAGGGCTTCATGTTGCCGGCAAAACGGGAACGACGAACTATCCTAGCGAAGTGGCGAGAAAATACGGTCTATCTGAACGCGCCGTACCGGACAGCTGGTTTGTCGGCTATACACCAAACTATACGGCAGCGGTTTGGACCGGATTCAGCAAACGCAGCAGCACCGCTGATTTATCACAATATGAGCAGAAGATTTCACGCCTTTTATTTAAACAGGTCATTTCCTACGTAGATGATGGCGGCAGCGATTTTAAAATGCCGAATAGCGTTGTAAAACTGCCGATTAAAAAAGGCACTAATCCGCCAAAACTAGCAAGCAAATATACGCCAGAAAGCGAAATTAGTTACGAATGTTTCGTCAGAGGAACGGAACCGACAGAAACAGCGAAAGACGAACCGGAAACATTGCCATCAGTAACGAATTTGCAAGCGGCGTATAACGCGGAAACAAACTCCATTTCTGTTTCATGGAACTATAGCAACGACAACGCCATCTTTGAAGTTCGTATAAAAAATGACAAAGGCGAGCAAAATGTCGTTACGACAAGAGAAAAAGCGATTACTGTCAATAATCCAACACCAGGCACTTACACATTCGCCGTTTACGCAAAAGATGGAAAAATCCAAAGCAGACCAGCATTGACTAGCGTACGAGTGCCAGGGGAAGAACAAAACCAACAAGGAGAGGAAAATCAAGATCAAACTTCTCCTTCTGATCAAACAAATCAAGGTGAAAATATCGAACAACAACCAAATGAAAATAATAATAATGGAACTAACGAGGACAGCAATAACAATGATAATAGCAATAATAATGGCAATTCTGATGGCACTACTTCCCCGACGCCGCCATCTACCAATCCGACAACTCCTCCGCCGCAAAATAATAACAACAATGGCGGAGGAAACAATGGAAATACCCCGCCTAACAACGGGGGAAATAACGGCAATACCCCTCCTAATGGGGCAAATAATGGTAATACTCATAATACCCAGCATAACAACGCTATTGGAACCAATCCTTATCGTTCCAATGTCATAAAACAAGAAAGTGAAAATTAAAAAACAATAACAAAAGGATGTCTCGCCTATCGAGACATCCTTTTGTTTATTGCCATTTGTTTGTACGCTAATTTTGCCGTTTCCTCAAATAATTCGCTCAACTGAATAAATGAATGATATATATCACAACGGTCAAAAACAAATTGAAGTCGTTCTGGACAATTTACCGGCTTCAGCGGCAGCGCACGTATTTCTTCTTGCCAATGACGCACGTTTTTTACTCGCCTTCCATTTAGCCAAAATAAACAAGAAAGCAAATAAGAAAGCCCGCGAATCATTGGGGCGCGAGCAGAACGCCGGTCGCGCTTGGCAAAACAGCCCTCTAACATTTCTTTCTCCTCATTCCACAACTGAAGCACTGCAGGAATCGATTGTTCGATATTGCTCCAAGGAAACGGTTCGCGTTCGATCATATCATAATAAAAATAAACGATTTTCATCATATGCGGAAAAGGCTTCTCATCTTTTATTTTCATGACTTCTCCTTCACGAAAAAACAATGGATGCACAAACTCATTTGGTATGCGCATCATTTGTCCCCCTTTTGCGCATTCGCTTTTTTCCTTCCCGGCATAAATCAAGAAGCGGACAAACGTGACATTGCGGAGACTGTGCTTTACAATGATAACGGCCAAAAAAAATCATGCGATGATGTGTAATGGACCATTCTTCTTTTGGGATTTTTTTCATTAATGTTTTCTCGACTTCTAACACAGAATCATTCCACCGGCAAAAACCGAGCCGTTTGCTGACGCGCTCAACATGCGTATCCACGGCAATGGCTGGTATGCCAAAGGCGACAGAAACAACCACATTCGCCGTTTTCCGTCCAACTCCCGGTAATTTCATTAGCTCATCGCGATCTTTCGGCACTTCTCCATTATATTTTTCCATTAATATCGCGCATAATTTTTGAATATTTTTCGCTTTGTTGCGATAAAGACCAATCGAGCGAATATCTTGCTGCAATTCTTCAAGAGGGACAGATACATAGTCTTCTGGAGTTTTGTATTTTTCAAATAAATGTTTTGTTACTTTATTGACTAATGCGTCCGTACATTGGGCGGATAAGACGACAGCAATTAATAACTCAAACGGATTGCGGTGCACTAACTCACAATGTGCGTCGGGAAACATTTCTCCCATTTTATCCAAGCAATAGCGAATTTGTTGTTTCGTAAGCATCAAACCCTCTCCTTTCTCCTTGCAAAGAAAAACGAGAGACAATGCCCTCGCTTATGAATCCAGCCAATTAAAAAATGGGATCGTTTGTTTATATTCATTTTGCACAGGACGAATCGACTTCGTTGATTGCTGATGTTTTCGGAATTTTCTTCCGTAATTTTGCGCCTGCTCGATCGTGCGAATTCCGTTCTTTTTCCATTCAAATAAAATACGATCAATATAGCGGAAATTCAATTTTCCTGATAACACCGCTTCACGAAGCGCTGCTTTAATGATGAGCGGACTATGCCCGTCCTGGTCAATCCACATCGATAATGTTTCACATTCAAACGGAGAGAGAGGACGGCCAAATTCTTGTTCAAACACCGTATACAAACTTTCCTCTTCCTCTTGCCGCTCTTGTTTTTCTTCTTTAAGCGACTCGGCGTATAAATAATGAACAAGCTTTTCCCAAAGCGGCTGCAGCGAATATTTTTCACTGCGAATCTCCCGCTCATCCATATGCTCTTCAATCGAAATAAACCCTTTTTGCAGCAATTTACGAAGCATTTCCATGCACTCGGAAGGAGTGACCGTCATTTTTTCGGCTAACTCAGCTGGAGTAGGAAATAAAATTCCTTCTTCGATAAAGGAATGCATATGTAATAATAGCACGAATTCTGTTTCAGACAAACCGAGATGTTTATAGTGACTCAACAATAATTTTGGAATGGCAAAACTTCCTTGCGACAGCCATTCGGCCATTTTCTTTTTATCCATACGGATGCACCTCAACTATAGTATAACATAACGGGATAAAAAAACCCCCTTTTTCGGGGGATTTCCTTACGGATAAAGACGATTGAGCAAACGTGGAAACGGAATCGTTTCGCGAACATGATCGACGCCGCAAATCCAAGCAATGGTACGCTCTAGACCAAGTCCAAATCCAGAGTGAGGCACGGAACCGTATTGCCGTAATTCTAAGTACCATTTATACGCATCAAGCGGCAAATGATGTTCTTCTAAGCGTTGCTTTAATAGTTCATAGTCATGAATGCGCTCTGAGCCGCCAATAATTTCACCGTAGCCTTCTGGCGCAATTAAATCCGCACACAACACGACTTCCGGACGATTTGGGTCCGGCTGCATATAAAATGGTTTTAATGTGGTTGGATAATGCGTAATAAATACAGGTTTATCAAAGCTTTCGGCAATCGCTGTTTCATGAGGTGCGCCAAAATCGTCACCCCACTGAATGTCGTTAAACCCTTTATCATGCAAAAGCTGGATCGCCTCATCGTATGTAATGCGCGGGAATGGCGGTTTTACAAGCTCGAGCTTCGTCGTGTCACGTCCTAATGTTTTTAACTCTAGTTGGCAATTTTTCAATACAGATTGAACGATATGCGAAACGTATTCCTCTTGAAGTTTTAAGTTATCTTCGAATTCGTAAAATGCCATTTCTGGTTCAATCATCCAAAATTCAATTAAATGGCGGCGCGTTTTGGATTTTTCGGCACGAAATGTCGGGCCGAACGAAAATACTTTACCGAGCGCCATTGCCGCTGCTTCCATGTATAGTTGGCCGCTTTGTGACAAATAGGCGTCCTCATCAAAATATTTCGTATGAAATAATTCCGTCGTTCCTTCCGGCGCACTGCCAGTCAAAATTGGCGGATCGACTTTCACAAAGCCATGATTGTTGAAAAATTCATATGTTGCGCGAATCACTTCATTACGAATTTTCATAATCGCGTGCTGACGGCGCGACCGAAGCCAAAGATGGCGATGGTCCATTAAAAACTCTACGCCGTGTTCTTTCGGAGTAATCGGATAATCAACCGCTTCATGGATAATTTCTAAGTTTGTTACGGAAAGTTCATAACCGAATGGAGAACGTTCATCGACACGCACCGTTCCTGTGACGTATAACGATGTTTCTTGCGTGATGGATTTGGCAATCTTAAAAACGTCTTCTGCTACTTTTGATTTTTCGACAACTCCCTGAATAAAGCCTGTCCCATCACGTAGTTGCAAAAAGGCTATTTTTCCGCTAGAACGCTTGTTGGCAAGCCAAGCGCCAATGGTTACTTCTTGTCCTACGTAATTTTTTACCTCTGCAATCGTTGTTTTCACGTACATTTTCCCTCCAACATCTGTTCCAACACAATGTATGTACAATCATTCAATATTATACATTTCGACAAAAAGAGAAGCAATAGAAAAGGAACTCCGCCTCATTAGGAAAGCGGCTCTGCCAATAAGCAAAGCCGCTTTTTGATCATGAGCGCTGAAGTTTTTGTTCCATAAACTGTTTGATGCGTTCCACCGCTTTTTCCAATACATCGAGCGAAGTGGCATAAGACAAACGAACATTGTCTGGCGCGCCAAATCCAGATCCTGGTACAAGCGCAACGTTTGCCTCTTCCAACAGTGCTTCAACCAATTGGTCCACCGTATCATAACCAGCCATTTGCGCCGCTTCACGAGCGTTCGGGAACAAATAAAACGCCCCTTGTGGTTTCACACAAGTAAACCCTGGAATTTGAATCAGTTTTTCGTAAATAATATTTAATCGTTCTTCAAACGCTTTGCGCATTTCTTCCATCGGCTCTTGTGGGCCGCTGTACGCGGCAATGGCCGCATATTGCGCAATCGAGGTCGGGTTGGATGTGCTATGGCTGGCAAGATTGGTCATCGCCTTGATAATTTCTTTATTTCCCGCCGCATATCCAATCCGCCATCCCGTCATTGAATGCGATTTGGACAAGCCATTAATGATGACGGTTTGCGCTTTTAACTCCGGCGACAATTGCGCGATCGATACGTGTCTCGCGTTTCCGTACACCAATTTCTCATAAATTTCATCGGAAACGACCAAAATGTCATGCTCTAAGCAAACTTCGCCAAGCGCTTTTAACTCCTCTTCCGTATAAATCATTCCTGTCGGATTGCTTGGCGAATTGATAATCACCGCTTTTGTCCGCTCCGTAATCGCCGCTTTTAACTGTTCTGGTGTGATTTTAAATTGATTTTCTTCCAGCCCCTCGACATAAACTGGCACACCGCCAGCAAGCTTCACTTGCTCTGGATAGCTAACCCAATATGGAGTCGGGATGATCACTTCATCCCCTTCGTCTAAAATAGCTTGAAACAATGTATACAACGCGTATTTTGCTCCAACACAAACAATAATTTCTGACGGCTCATAACGAAGCTGCTGATCTTTTTCGAACTTCTTAATAATTTCTTCCTTTAGAGCTGGCAGACCACCTGATGGCGTATATTTCGTATATCCTTCATTCATCGCCTTTACGGCTGCGTCAATAATATGCTGCGGCGTGTTAAAATCCGGCTCGCCCGCGCCTAAGCCGATCACATCATAGCCTGCTGCTTTTAGTTCTTTTGCTTTTGCCGTAATTGCTAATGTCGCGGATGGCGTGAGTGAAGCAACCCTTTTTGAAAGTTTCATCGTTTCTTCCCCCTAATTGCGTCATTGTTGAAAGCTGTACCTCTTTAAAAATGTTCCGTCAGTAAAACTTAAGTAGTAAAACGAATAGCGATCATATTGATCAATATATGTCAACTCCCAAAGAGGTACGCCCTTTTCCATACCAAGCTTAGCGGAAATGAGCTTTTTCGGATGACGCTCCGCTTTTAATTTCGCGATCGCTTCCGATTCCGTAATACCGCTTTTCGCTCGTTTTATAACAATTTTCCCTTTCTTTTCTGGAACCCAAACAATATATTTTTTCCCTTGCTTATTCTTGCCGATAAACACAATATAAGTTTTTTCGCCATAGTATGTATAAGTGCGCTCAATCTGCGTGAAAGCAATTTTTTCTTTCGCTCGTTCTAACGCTTTTTCCTCCAATGACTGTTTCGGCATCAAAGCATCTTGATAAACGGATATCGCCTGCCAAACTCCAAGGCATAAAAAAATGAAAAGTAAAACGCCCCATTTTTTCATTTCCATCACATCTTACGTGCGATAAATAGTAAAAATAGCCTGCTTTTTATCATTTTCATCCAAAGCTAGTCCAAACATAAGATTGTCTCGTTTCAATGTTCGGTTCAGACAATCAACAATTTTATACAAGTCCTCGGAATGTTGGATTTTTACGGTAGCGAGCACTTCAATTTTACTTTCCATTTACGTTGTTTCCTCCTGTGTGACACAAATTTTGTTACTTATATGAATAAGGTACAACGGCAACAATACAAATACAACAACAATTTGACATGTTGTATTTCTTCACTAATTATAACAGGTTTGCCTGTTTATTTCATAAAAAATTGCCCACCTACACCATAATTTTAACAGGCGCCTTGCTTTTGCATTTATACGCATGCGGCAAGGCGCTTTTTTCAGTAATTGGATTAAAATAGCCTAGCTATAGATTACGCCATTTTCCGCTCATTTATCATAGCCATTTTTCAAGTTTTTGCAAAAGTTGATCAAGCGATGCTTCATAAATCGTAAGCGACGGTAACGAGTTTAAAAAGTATTTTCCATATGAAGCAGATGTAAGACGGCGATCAAAAACAAATACCGCCCCTTTATCCTTTTTCGTTCGAATTAGTCTTCCAAATCCTTGTTTAAAACGAAGCACAGCCTCCGGAAGAGACAACTCGTAAAAAGGATTTCCGCCTTTAGCGCGAATATACTCGCTTTTTGCTTCGATCAACGGGTCATCTGGAGGTGCAAATGGCAAGCGGACGATCACTACTACCGACAATTCGTCGCCAGGCAAATCTACACCTTCCCAAAAATTGCTTGTTCCAAACAAAATGGCTTGATCAAACTGTTGAAACGCTCTTGTCAGTTTTGTCGCACTCCCGCTTTGCACCCCTTGAGCAATCAATACATAGTCTTCATTCCGTTCCTCCATCTTCATCGCGGCTGCCGTCAATTTGAGCAATTCATATGACGTAAAGAGAACAAGCATTTTTCCTTTGATTCGTTCGGCAATTTGTGATACCCCTTCAGCAACTACGGCAGCATATTCTTCCAAAGATACAGAAGAAATCGGCGGAAAATCGCTTGGAATCATTAACATTGCCTGTTCTTTATACGAAAACGGAGACGGAATCGTTTGGCAAATCGGATAAAAATCGCTTAATCCAAAACGGGATATTATATATGCAAAGCTGCCATTCATCGTTAATGTTGCCGAGGTAAGCACAATACTTTTTTTCGGCATAAACAGCCGTTCGGCAAAAAATTCATCCAACTGAATGGGCTGTGAGTAAACAGCCGTTGCATTAGCTGCTCCTTTTTCTTCCGCTTCAATCCACCGGACCACCATTGGGTCATCGCTTTCGATTAAATCGTATAATGTATCAATGATTTGGTTCAAGGATGAAACGTCGGAAAAATAGGAATAGGGCTGGGCAGATATGGACGATTCCATGTTGTTTTCTGAAAAAAACGTTTGCAACTGTTTTGTTTCATCGACAAGGTTGGCAACATGGCCGCGGATGCGCCAAAGCAATTCTTTCATTGCGCTCCATTGGCGGCCGCTTTCTTTTTGTGGTTCAAATCGGTAGCGGCAGCGTCCAGATTCCGCTGATTTCCTTTCTAATGCATAACGGCGTATCATGCGAAACAGTTCATCACATTCAAACTGAAGCTCTTCTACAAGCTGCCCGCAGCGTAAAAAATGATTATCCGCATTCCAATGGCGCCCGGCAAATAATTTCATTAATTTTGCGAGCGAACCATTTTCATTCACTTTTCCAATTCTTGTTAGTATTAAACGAATCGAAACATAATCCACTTGCTGCCCAAAATAATGGGACGCTACCTCTTCTAAATGATGCGCTTCATCAATAATCATATGCTCATAATCAGGCAGAAGCGGAGTAGAAGCAGTAACATCATGCAATAAAAAAGCGTGATTCGTAATCACAATATGAGCTTCTTCCGCTCGCTGCTTCGCTCTCCAAAAGAAATTATATTTGCCGCCATTATCTTCCTCATCCATAACTAACAGCGGCCAAAATAAACGCGCGCCGGACGATGCATTCAATTCATCCATATCTCCCGTTTCCGTTTGCGTCAACCAAACAAGAAGCTGACATTTTAATAACACAACATCGTAATTTTGATGATGTTCCTGCAAAAAAGCGATGAACTTGTCCAATGAAAGATAATTGCGCTTTCCTTTCAGCACCGCTACGTGAAGCGGAAACGGAACGACCTCTTTTAAAAAAGGAATATCCCGTTCAAGAAGCTGCTGTTGCAACTGAAGCGTATGTGTACTAATCACAACACGTTTTTGCTGTTCATATGCAAAAAAAGCGCTTGGAATTAAATACGCCAGCGATTTGCCAATTCCTGTCCCCGCTTCGATTAAAGCGTGCTGAGACGTTTCGAGCGCCTCATAAACGAGCTTCATCATTTCCCATTGCCCATCTCGTCTTTCATAATGATCAAGCGGAAGCGTATGCGGGCCAGCAAAAAACGCGGCAAATGAGGCGTCTTTATGATGATCTTCCTCTTTTCTTTGCATCGAAACAGGTTTTTTCAGCGCAATGCCGCGGTAAAATATATACGACTTTTCATCCGCTAAAGACGCCATCTTTTCCATAATGATATTGTCTAACAATGGATATAAATCACTTTTAAGATAAGGAGACAATCTCTTTAGATGCTGCAATGTTATAAGCGGCAGTTGACGCAAACGGTTCAGTAACGCAATGAACAATTTAGCTGTCACTTCCGCATCGCTATCAGCTTGATGCGGCTGGTCATGGTCAATATGCAGCTGTTTTGCTAAATCTCCTAATTTATAGCTTTCGGCAGTCGGAAAGACAATGCGAGCAAGTTCGACCGTATCAATCGTTGGTCCTGAAAACGGGGGCAATCCTGCCATATGCAATTCTTCCTGCAAAAACTGCAAATCAAAAGAGACGTTATGAGCAACAAAATAAGACTGTTGCAACATGTCAGCCACTTTTGCAGCTTCCTCAGCAAAACTAGGTGCATCCGCGACCATTTGTTCAGTAATATTTGTTAATTGCTGAACAAATGGAGGAATGTCTCGTTCTGGATTAAAAAAACTAGAGAAACGATCAACAATTTGCCCGTTCTCAATGACCACCATGCCAAGCTGAATGATGCGGTCGCCTTTTTTCGGAACATTCCCCGTTGTTTCTAAATCAATAATGACAAAACGGTCTTTCATGTTGTCACCTCAAAATAAAAAGCGTAACGAAAGGGGGCTCCCTTTCGCTATCAAAACAGCCCCCTCTCCCTTTATAAAACGGTATGTGCCGGTTCTTCCACAATCAGCTGCTGAATGCGGTTGTTCTCGTCCATAATGGCAATTTTCGGACGATGCTGGGCAATTTTTTCCTCAGGAACGATCGCATAAGAAATAACAATAATGATATCACCCTTTTGCACAAGACGAGCAGCTGCGCCATTTAAACAAAATACTCCGCTGCCGCGTTCACCAGGAATAATATATGTTTCAAATCGCGCCCCGTTATTATTGTTGACAATTTGCACTTTTTCATTAGGCACCATGCCGACCGCATCTAAAATATCGGCATCGATCGTAATGCTGCCAACGTAGTTCAAATTTGCTTCTGTTACACGTGCGCGATGAATTTTCGCGTTCATTAATGTACGAAACATGAAGAAATCCCCTCCTAAAGAAAGCAAATAGCAAAATCATAATCACACGATGTCCAGTGTAATATTATCGATGAGGCGAGCGCTTGCAAAGCGAACCGCAACCGCGATAATCACTTTTCCATGCAGCTTTTCAAGCGGCTTTAAATCTGGGTAAGAATAAACTTCTACATAATCAATCTCTGCATGTGTATGTGTTTGAATATAATTTTTCACTAATGCACAAATCGTCTCTGGATTGCGCTCTCCGTTCTCAATCGCTGTTTTTGCCTGCTGCAGCGCTTGATATAACGCCGGCGCCTCCTTCCGTTCTTCCGGCGATAAGTAAACATTACGAGAGCTTTTGCAAGGCCGTCTTCTTCGCGAACGGTCGGCACAGCCACTAATTCGATCGGAAAATGAAAATCCCGAATAAGTCCATCCACAACAGCAACTTGCTGCGCATCCTTCATTCCAAAATAAGCACGGGTCGGCATGACAATATGAAATAATTTCGTTAAAACGGTAGCCACTCCATCGAAATGACCGGGTCTTGATTTTCCGCAAAGCACATCAACGCGTTCTTTCACGGTCACTTGTACGCTCAATGGGTGTGGATACATTTCCTCTACACTGGGGCAGAAGAAAACGTCTACACCGTTTTCTTTTGCAATGCGCTCATCACGTTCTATATCGCGCGGGTATCGCGCAAAGTCTTCATTTGGACCGAACTGAAGCGGATTCACAAAAACGCTTAATGCAACGATATCATTTTCCTCGCGCGCCTTTTTTAACAGAGCAATATGCCCCTCATGCAAATACCCCATCGTCGGTACAAAACCGATCGTTTTTCCTTCAAGGCGATATTGCTGCATCATGGTTTGCATATCCTGTATTTTCGTTGTCACAATCATGATCGTTTTCCCCATATAGCGCAATCCATTCTTCTTCTTTCATCGTAAACATATGAGCGGCTTCTGGAAACTGCCGTAATTTCACATCAGCGATGTAATTTGCGAGCGCGTGAGAAATGGTTTCTTGAATATTAGCGTATTTTTTTACAAATTTTGGAACACGATCTACCCCATATCCAAGAACATCATGATATACTAGCACTTGGCCATCCACTTCGTCACCAGCGCCGATACCGATCGTTGGAATCGTCAACTGTTTCGTTATTTCCGCGGCAATTTGTTTCGGCACACATTCCAAAACGAGGGCGATTGCGCCGGCTTCCTCGCATAACTTAGCGTCTTCTATTAATTTTCGTGCGCTTTCCGCATCTTTCCCCTGCACTTTATAACCACCAAGCACTCCAACGGACTGCGGAGTAAGTCCAAGATGGGCAACAACTGGAACCCCTGCTTTTGTAAAGGCGCGAATAACGTTTACAACGTCATCGGCGCCTTCCACTTTCACTGCGTTCGCTCCTGATTCTTGCATTATGCGTTGAGCATTGCGGAGCGCTTCCTCCATGGATAAATGATAAGACATAAACGGCATATCGGTTACGATAAACGTATTCGGCGCTCCGCGACGAACCGCTTTCGTATGATGAATCATATCTTCGACGGTAACAGGTATCGTTGAATCATACCCTAAAACGACCATTCCGAGCGAATCGCCGACTAAAATCATGTCAACACCCGCCGCCTCCGCCAGTTTCGCCGACGGGAAATCGTAAGCAGTCAGCATGACAATTGGTTCATTTTCTTGCTTCATTTTGAAAAAATCGGTTTTCGTTTTCATTATCTATTCCCTCCTCTTTTGTCGCAGAGGAGATGAATCACCGAACAAAAAAACCTTCTTTCTCTACCTTGAGAAAGAAGGACGCTTATCGCAGCAATCGGCTGAGTTCATCCCTCTGTCCAAGTCCTTCTAAGGATCAAGGCAGATCGTTTTTTATTTGATTGTTCCTTCTTGCCCGGTGCAGTTCTTTCGCAAAAGATACTGCCCATTTCCTTGTTAGTTCGTATTTTAACAAAATTGTTACATTTTTTCTAGATGAATGTTTATAATTGAATATCGGCAGAGTGAATATAATGGATATGTTTTTCTTCATCTTCAAGCATAAGCACACCTTCGTCGGTAATGCCCAGTGCAATTCCTTTGATCGTCCCGTTTAACGTTCGGGCGGTAATTTCTTTTCCGATGCTTGTCGCATATCCTTCCCATAATAGTTTAATGGGACGGAAGCCATATTGTAAATACTGTTGATATAATCTTTCAAGCCGCAGCAGAATTTCTTGGACCAGCTGTGCACGTTGAATGCGCTCCCCTTTTTCAATGGCGAGCGATGTAGCAATCGTGCGAATTTCTTCTGGAAATTGATCCAATGTTTGGTTGACATTAATGCCCATGCCGATAATCACCGAATGAATCCGATCAGGGTCTGCTTGCAGTTCCGTTAAAATACCGACACACTTTTTTCCATTGATTAAAATATCGTTGGGCCATTTAATGTCCGGGACGATGTTCGCTTTTTCTTGGATCGCTTGCGCAATCGCAACTGCTGTTAACAAAGTAAGCTGCGGCGCTTTTTGCGGCGGAATTGGCGGACGCAAAATGAGACTCATCCATATTCCCGTTCCTTTTGGAGAAAACCATTTGCGGTCCATCCGTCCGCGTCCCGCCGTTTGCTGTTCCGCGATCACAAGCGTCCCTTCTTTTGCTCCTTCATACGCAAGGCGCAAAGCGATCTTTTGCGTAGATGTTACTTCCTCTTCAAAATGAATATAGCGGCCGAACGTTTCCGTCTTTAAACCAAGTTGAATTTCATTTGCTGTCACTTTATCAGGAGTTTTTACAATGCGGTAGCCGAGACGGCGCACCGCTTCTAATTCAAACCCTTCTTTCCGCAATTCTTCGATATGTTTCCAAACAGCCGTACGTGAACAACCTAGCACTTCACTAATTTTTTGTCCAGAAATAAAATCTCCATTCGCCTCTGAAAATAGCTCTAACAATTTTCTCCGCGTATCAGATTGCGATGAATGAGCCATTCGTGAATCCGCTCCTTATGATTATCTACTTCTCCATGAATAACCGCTCGTTCAATGAGTGTCAATATCTCTTTTACCCAAGGCCCTCCCGGTTTGCCAAACCATTTCATGATGTCGTTTCCGCTTACTGCTAATTCTTTCTTTGTTTTAATCGGAAGAGACATAAACAATTCGTTCAATTTCTTTCGATGTTCCTCCACATTTTCGCCGCTTGCCACTGAACGAATCGTTTCCGCGGCAATCGCATGCTCAAGTCCGAATTCAAATAATCGTTCTTTCGTCCAATCACTGCTCGAAGGAATCGTTTGTAAAATCCGTAACGCCATCTCCACTTCTTTGATCAGCCGATTCGGCAGCTTCCACGCTCGTAAAAAGTCAGCGGCCGAATCGACGCAAAGGATATAGCATAAAAATCCCCACCGCTGTCCGCGTGAATCAAGCAGCCTCCAATTATAGCGGGCAGCTGTCTGCAATTCATTCTCTTTGTCACGCAGCATCGGTAAATATAAAAACAACCCTGTTTCTACTAGTAAAGACAAAGCTCGGCTGGCAAACGGACCCTCAAGCAGCTTTTCAAACTCCATCGTCATCCGTTCCACCGAAATATGGGCAAGAAGCGCAGCGTTTTCTATAATCGCCTGCTTTGTTTCTTCATCAAGGGAAAATCCTAATTGACCAACAAACCGGATCGCGCGCATCATCCTTAACGCATCTTCTGAAAAACGCGCTTTTGGATCACCGACCGTACAAATGATACGATTTGCAATCGCCTCTTGCCCGCCAAATGGATCGATCAACTTTCCTTCTGCATCCATCGCGATCGCATTCATCGTAAAATCACGGCGCTGTAAATCTTCATAAAGGGATCGGACAAACGTAACCGCCCCCGGCCGACGATAATCTTCATATTCACTTTCTGTTCGAAACGTTGTCACTTCGTAGGAAATTCCGTTATGGACAACCACTACCGTTCCGTGTTGCGAACCGATATCAATCGTTTTTGGAAATAATTGCATCACTTCATCTGGCAGCGCGGATGTAGCAATATCAATATCGCCAATTTCTCGATTTAATAAAAGATCGCGCACCGCACCGCCTACAAAATACGCTTCATATCCGTGCTGCTGCAATGTTTGAATAATGCCGAGCGCTTTTTGAAATGGTTCTTTCATCACCTCACCCCTTTGCCAATGAAAAATAAATATCTTCATATTGTTCCACAATTTGTTCCGAATAAAATTTTTGATATACCGTTTGAACCGCCTGCTTGGCCATATACATGTGAAGATGTTTGTCTGTTAAAATGCGAAGCGCTTTATTTGCCACTTCTTCCACATTTCCAAGCTCACATAAAAACCCTGTTTTACCGTCTTCAATCACTTCAGGAATGCCGCCGATCGTCGTACCAATGCAAGGAACGCCGCAGGCCATCGCTTCTAATAGCACAAGACCAAAGCTTTCTTTTTCTGATAATAGCATCTTCACATCGCTAATCGAATATAATTCATCGAGCTTGTCTTGTTTTCCTAAAAAGCGTACATCATCACTAAGTCCAAGCTCTGTCACAAGGCGGCTGACGACAGTCATTTCCGGTCCATCGCCGATAAGCAGCAGTTTCGCAGGCAGATGCTTGCGAATGAGAGAAAAAGCGCGCACAACATCAGGAACCCGCTTGACTTTTCGAAAGTTGGATACATGAATGATGACTTTTTCGTTCTCATCAATCCCATATTCTTTCTTTAAATGATTGGCATTTTTTTTGTGATATACACGCTCGTCCACAAAGTTATAGACGGTTTGGATCGGTTTTTGTACGTCAAGAAGCTCATACGTCTGCTTGACAAGCGCATTCGAAACGGCGGTGACAACATCTGATTGCTCAATTCCAAATTTAATCATATCGCTCAACGATGGATCATATCCAAGCACCGTAATATCCGTTCCGTGCAATGTCGTAACAATCTTTAATTTCCCGCCTACCATTTGCTTCGCCAATACAGCGCAAACCGCATGCGGAACGGCATAGTGGGCATGCAACACATCGAGCCGCTCCCGCTTCGCCACTTCAGCAATTTTGCTTGCCAGAGCTAAATCATATGGCGGATATTGAAATACAGAATATTGATTGACGCCCACTTCATGATAATAAATGTTGCCATACACTTTATTGAGACGAAACGGCATGCTCGAAGAAATAAAATGAATTTCATGCCCTTTTTCTGCCAGCAATTTCCCTAATTCGGTCGCAACGACACCAGAGCCGCCTACTGTTGGATAACAAACAATCCCTATTTTTAGCTTCATTTTCACACTCCTAGTAAATCATTGAAAATCTTTATTGGTTTTTTCGTAAAAAATCCTTCGGCAAACGCCACTCCGACTTCTTTTCCTAATAACCGCTCACGGCTTTCCACCATTTCAATATAGCCGTCTGTAAGCGGTGTATCGACAGATCCAGCCGCTTTTGTAAATTGGCTTTCATAGGAGCGCAAACTGGCTATTTTTTTGTCGATCGTATCACTAATATCGATGACAAAATGCGGGCGTTCCCACGCATTAATCATATAGTAATAGACAGAATGAACGCGATGTGCCGGCAAGTCCGGCTCTGTTTTATAGCGGCGGATGCCAGCGGAAAACACCGCCTCTTCCACAAGATGTGCGCAGCGGCCATGATCCGGATGCCGGTCCACCCAATAAGGGGCAAACACAACGTGCGGGCGGTATCGGCGAATCACTGAAACAATGCTTTTAACCGCTTCTTCTGTCACATATAAGCCGCGGTCCGGAAGGCCAAGATTTATTCTTGTGGCCACTCCTAATATATCCGCAGCCTCCCTTGCTTCTTTTTGCCGCAATTCCACCGTTCCGTTTGACGATAATTCGGCTAATGTTAAATCGCAAATGCCAATGCGATAGCCTTTTTCGGCATATTTGGCAATCGTTCCACCCATCCCGATTTCGACATCATCCGGATGAGCGCCGAACGCTAACATATGTAATTGCTCATAATCCATTTATTTCACCTTTTCTTCCACGAACAATGTTTCTCCATGCAAAATCGCCGCGCTCTAACCCTTTAATTAAAATTTCCGCCGTCCCCATATTTGTCGCAAGCGGCACCGAATATACATCGCATAAACGAATTAATGCGCTGACATCCGGCTCATGCGGTTGCGCGGTCAGCGGATCACGGAAAAATATCACCATATCCATTTCATTGCGGGCAATCATTGCGCCAATTTCTTGATCTCCACCATATGGTCCTGATTGAAAGCGATGCACTTTCAGTCCTGTCGCCTCTTGAATGCGAAGACCTGTTGTCCCGGTCGCATACAATTCATGCTGTTCTAAAATCGGCTGATAGGCAGTAACAAACTCAATCATATCCGCTTTCTTTTTATCATGCGCGATTAACGCGATCTTCACGATAGCACCCCCGCTTAGTGGCCGTTTTACTCGATAATGTGTTCCAAACCGTATACGAGCGTATGCAATTTCATGACTGTTTCTACTGACAATTTTACTCCAGACATGAACGAAGCGCGGTTGAACGAATCATGGCGAATCGTTAATGCTTGTCCATTTCCGCCGAAAATCACTTCTTGATGAGCGATAAGCCCCGGGAGGCGGACACTATGAATCGGTATGCCGTCATATGTCGCGCCGCGCGCTCCGGCAAGCGTCTCTTTCTCATCCGGATGGCCTTGTTTTTTGTCGGGCGTACCATCGAAATAAGCTGTGCCGTTTTCACTGCGGTTCCGGATGGAGCATCGAGTTTTTGGTCGTGATGTAATTCGATAATTTCAACATCAGGAAAATATTTCGCCGCCATTTGCGCAAATTTCATCATTAAAATGGCCCCAATCGCAAAGTTAGGCGCAATGATCGCTCCAATTCCTTTTTCTTCCGCTAACGTGGTAAGACGTTGAATATCTTCATCCGTAAAACCGGTTGTGCCAACGACAGGACGGACTCCGTAGCGAAGCGCGATTTCAGCATGTTTTTTTCCTGCTTCCGGTGTCGTTAAATCGATGAGTACATCCGGTTTGATTTCTTCAAAACAGCGGGCAGCATCGGTATATATCGGGGCGTGAATGCCGGAAAATCCTTCGACATCCGCTAAATTTCCCCCGTCATTTTTACGGTCAATGACGGCAGCAAGCTGAAAATGATCGGTCTTTTGTACAAGGGAAACCGCTTCGCGTCCCATTCGGCCACGCGGACCGGCAATGACGATACGGATTGTCTCCATTATGCTTCCTCCTCTTCTTTTCGCGTCCAGCGGTTTTTATCACGGGTACGAAACTTTTCCATCACCATATCATGTGCTTGTTGCAAATCGATATGGAGAGAGTTGGCAAAACAGATAAGGACAAATAGCAAATCCCCTAGCTCTTCTTCAATGGTTTTTTCCTTTTCCGTCTGTTTTTTCGGCTTTTCGCCATAATAATGATTCACTTCCCGCGCCAATTCGCCAAGCTCTTCGGTAAGTCTCGCAAGCATGGCGAGCGGGCTGAAATACCCTTCTTTAAATTGGCTAATATATTCGTCTACCTCTTGTTGCAGCTGCTTCATCGTCTTTTCTTGCATAAACGTCACCTCTCATGTTTTCATGTTAGCTAAAAGCAACGTTTTTGACAAATATTTTTGTGTCTAATGCGCGCACATTGCTTACACAAACAACTTCATCTATAATTAAGGACACTGACTACTATGAAAACGGAGGTAGCCATATGATTTTCGGGCTAAAAATAAAAAATATTATTTTCATTTTACTTGGTGCTGCCATTTTTGCGTTTGGACTTGTCCATTTCAACATGCAAAATAATTTAGCAGAAGGCGGCTTTACAGGAATTACGCTGCTTCTCTACTTTTTATTTGACATTGATCCATCCATTACAAACTTAGCGTTAAACGTTCCTCTCTTCTTTATCGGTTGGAAATTGCTTGGGCGCAATTCGTTTTTATATACGATTATCGGAACGGTAGGCCTTTCTCTTTTCCTCTGGATTTTTCAACGTTACGCCATTCATATGCCGCTAAAGCATGATATGACGCTAGCGGCGTTATTTGCTGGCGTATTTATCGGCGTCGGTCTGGGCATTATTTTCCGTTACGGCGGAACCACAGGCGGCGTCGACATTATCGCGCGACTTGTCCATAAATATAAAGGGATTAGCATGGGAAAAACGATGTTTACGTTTGATGCCGCCGTTATTACTCTTTCATTGCTTTACCTTTCTTACCGCGAGGCAATGTATACGCTCGTTGCAGTGTTTATCGCCGCCCGCGTCATCGACTTTATGCAGGAAGGCGGATATGCGGCGAAGGGAGCAACGATTATTTCAGAAAAAAGCGAGGAAATTGCCAGCAAAATTTTAACGGAAATGGATCGCGGCGTAACGATTTTAAAAGGGCGGGGCTCTTATACGAAACGCGATCGGGATGTATTATATTGCGTGGTGGCGAAAAACGAACTGCCTCGTTTAAAAAACGTCATTATTTCCGTTGATCCCCATGCGTTTGTCGCTGTCACCGACGTCCATGATGTGCTTGGTGAAGGTTTCACACTCGATGAACGGAAGCAGCCGCTAGAACAATAAAAAGGGGCGCCACTCGCCCCCTTTTCCCTATTCATTTTCATGGGTGCGGTTTTTTTCTTTCTCCCCACGATATTTCCGCCATCCAACATAAGATAGTGTCAATACAATCATTCCTCCGGTAGAAATGATCACCCATATTAAAGATGGATCGGCTTCGTCTTTTTTGACGCCGTCAAATAACGTCTGTAAGTCTGCGCGCATATTTTTTAAATGTTTTTGCTGATCTTCTTGGCTTAATTGTTGAAATGCCGGTGTTTGCAACATTTCAATCTCTTTATCTATTTTTTTCGCTTCCTCAGGCTGCACATCAATTTTGACGCTTGGCTCAATCAGCTCATAATGGTTTAAAAATTGACGCAGAGAGGCGGTAAATGCTTCCTCTTTTCCTTCTTCTACCGCTTTCTCAAGCTGATCAAACGACCCCATCACTGTTGTTTCCATCTCTGACCAAAGAGGTTGATGTGTCGAATGAATCGCATCAACGACAAGGCGAAACTGTGTTACTTTATCAATTCTTTCCTCCTCCGGCAATGAGGATGCTGTTACCGTTTTCAGTGCATTTTCGTGAGTAATCGTGATCGCGCGAAGTTCATCTGCTGTTTTAAGCCGGTCCCGGGCGTTCATTTGAAAAAACTGATCGGAAAAATACGTCAATACTTCCTTTGCTTCTTCGAAACGTCCATTTTTCGCCAACTGTAACGCTTGATCAGAAATTTGATCTAGTTTTTTCCAACCGCCATCATTTTCGGCGGCGTAATTATGCGATGGAAATAAACAAATGAGCGTGATAAAAGCAAATAGCCATATTCGCTTCATTCTTGTCCCTCCTCCATTAACTATTACAATGTATGAAGGAGTGGACAAGAGTAGACCATTAATTTAATGAAAGAAAAAGTCTCCCTTTTCGTACACATAACATATAACTAATCGCGATCGAAATGATACTAAGCCAAAACGTAAAATAGCCGATTGGCGGCATATATTGATTTAAAACGCTGTAACGCGGCATCATTCCAAAAACATAATCGATGATGTCATTATGTAACGTCCAAACCGCCGCGAACGCTAAATGAGGCAAGCGAAACCGATAAAACGGAGCATATAATATTCCTTCGACCGCCATGGCTCCGTGAGAAATGATTAACATCCATCCTGCGACATCAAGCGTTCCCGTCACTTTCCATACTAACAAGTTCATCACGACCGCCCAAACGCCATACTTCACTAATGTCACGATTGCCAACGCTTCAAGCAGCGGAAAATGACGGCCGAGCAAAAACGCAATCAGAACTAGCACAAAAAATAAACTTGCGGTTGGGCTATCTGGAACAAACGGCAAAAAAATTGGCGGCGTCTCCGCTAATTGATAACGATACCATATATATCCGTAAATCGTCCCGATCACGTTGACTATAAGCAAAAGCCATAACACGGAACGATGGGCAAGCAACGGAAAAACCCATTTCATGAATACACACCTGCTCTCTACTTTTCATGAATGAAAAAAGCTGACTAATCATAGCCAGCTTTTTTCTCGATGAACCGTTTATTCCTCTTTTAATCCTGCAATGAATTCAGCGAGTTTTTTCAACTCTTCGTCCGTACCTTTGAAAATGCCTGCAGGCATGCCGCCTTTACCTTCTTTTGAAATTTTCGCGATTTCTTCCGGTGTTAAGCCTGTGCCAATAAGCGATGGCGCAGCTGCACCACCGGATAAATTTTCACCATGGCAGGACGTACATGTGTTAGCTTGGGCAATTTTATATCCTTCTGCGTTTTTGTCAATTTCCACTTCTGCGCGGATTTTTCCTTGTTCAGCAGCTTGTTTCCAGTCATGCGTAACAACGGCTTCCCAAGTTAAATATACTATTGACGCAAGCGTTAAAAGCATCATTCCGGTAGCGACAGGACGCTTCCATGGGCGACGTTCCGGACCGCGATCCAAAAACGGCGCTAACAATAACGCACCAAATGCCAACCCTGGTATCACAATTGCTCCGATCACCGTATAAGGACCTGATGCATACGAATATTTAAGCAATTGATAGAGGAACAAGAAATACCAGTCCGGAAGCGGAATATATGCCGTATCCGTCGGATCAGCAATACGCTCTAATGGAGATGGATGTGCGACCGTCAAACATAAAAAACCGATCAAAAAGACGGAGCCAACCATCCATTCTTTTAATAGGAAGTTCGGCCAAAACGCTTCCGTTTTCCCGGGATATTCCGAATAATCTTTTGGAATATTCGGCTTTCTCACTGCGGGCACGCGGGAATCGCCGACAAATTTCATTCCTTTTCCGCGATGCATTGCATGTTTCCCTCCTTTTTCTTCTCACTAAACAGCGTTTATGCGAATCACAGTGGACCAGAAATACCTTGTCTGCGAATCATTAAGAAGTGCGCAGCCATTAAGCCGAGCAATGCAGCAGGCAAGAAGAAAACGTGGATCGCAAAGAATCTTGTTAGCGTTTGCGCACCAACAATTTCCGGGTCTCCTGCGAGCAACGTTTTAATGGCCGGGCCAATAATCGGCGTCGCTTCAGCGATTTGCAAGCCTACTTTTGTCGCAAATAGCGCTTTCATATCCCATGGCAATAAGTAGCCGGTAAAACCAAGCCCCATCATGACCATGAAGATAAGCACACCAACGATCCAGTTTAATTCGCGCGGCTTTTTGTATGCACCTTGGAAAAAGACACGCAAACGTATGTAAAAACATCATGACAATAACAAGGCTCGCTCCCCAGTGATGCATACCGCGGACGATTTGTCCGAACGCCACTTCATTTTGTAAATAATAAACCGATTCCCAAGCGTTTTTAATATCCGGAACGTAATACATTGTTAAAAACATCCCAGATAAAATTTGGATAACAGTAACAAAAAACGTTAATCCGCCAAAACAATAAACAAATGCGGAAAAGTGATGGGCCGGGTTAACATGTTCCGGAACTTCATGGTCAGCGATATCCCGCCACAAAGGCGTAATATCTAAACGCTCGTCAACCCAGTCATAAAGCTTATTTAACACGTATTACGCCTCCCCTCGTGGTTTCGCTTTACCTAAGTATAATTTGCCGTCTTTCACTTTGTACTCGTAACGGTCTAGCGGAGCTATTGGCGGCGTTCCAGGAACATTTGTACCGTCTTTGGTGTAACGCCCGTAATGGCAAGGACAGAAAAATTCATTTGGATGTTCCTTGTCCGTATTCCAGTCTACCGTACAGCCAAGGTGTTTACAAATCGGAGACAGCGCTACGATTTCTCCTTTTTCGTCTTTATACACCCATGCGGATCGCGGCTCTTCCGACTCATACCAAGCGTCTTTTATTTTTACTTTGAAATCAAAACGCTTTGGTTCGGTCGTAATGTCCTTTACATCCGCTACCGCTACCATGTCCGTCCCCGCTTCATCCTTTAAAATCGGATCAACGGCAAAACGGACCATCGGCATTAGCATGCCAGCAGCCATAAAGCCGCCTACACCAGTTAACGTGTAGTTCAAAAATTGGCGTCTTGTTACGCGATTTTTTTCACTCATCGTCTTCCCCCCTCTATACAAAATGAAGTCCAACCGGACGGTATTTGTATAACACAATATAAAACTAGGACATTCTAATGATAGCTCATTCAGCGTGCAAGGTCAATATCGTCATCGCTTTAACCTTTCAACTTCTTCATCACGCTGCTTCATGCCCATTGCGAAATGAAAAAGTTCAGCAACTGAGATGTTTGTTCGCGAATGACTTCTTGCTTATATGATTCATCCATATCCTGCAGTGGAATCGCTGGCACCATCCACAGCCTGCCGGAAAGCTGATTTTCATATTCTTTCCATGTGCGGTCACATGTCACATAAAAAACATGCTTCATCCCATGTTCCATCAGCTGTCTTGTCCAATCCCCAAGCCGCCGAATGAGTTCTTCACACTGTTCGCTCATAAAATACGTAAATGGCGGAAATAAAAACAACCTCCCCTTTAGTTGACGTTCCGCCTCATGAACAATTAGCTGCACAAACTCTCCTCCGGATGCAGCCGCTTTGGCGCCATCGGCAATCGTAATCGGAATAAGCGGAATTAAAGCTGTGTCAATATAATCTTTTTCTTTCACATATATCTCCACATCTGCTGCTGCCCACTTCATGCACATTCCCCTTCTTTTCAACGTCATTTTCTTTATCACCATACCATATTTTTTGCAAAAAGAAAAACCTTGCGTTCCGCAAGGTTTCACAACTGTTTCAACTGATCAGTAAGGCGGCGAAATGCCTCTTCATCTTGACGGTCTAGCGCGTCGTCAATGAGTTTCATTAACCGTTCTCGTTGAAATTCATAAAGCGATTTTTTTAAAAATTGCTCAGCCAACCGCCGATCGTTTTCATTTACTTGCACTTGTTTTGGAGCATATGGATTTTCTTCCAATACTGCGACATATTGCGGAGAATGGAAAGAAGCACGGAAATTCAACTGGATATAAATATCTTCATCCCGATTTAAACGAATATCATGAAACGATTTTTCCGCATCTGTCGTCATGACATTGCCTTTATAAAAACGGAACGGGACATCATCGACGCAATGGGTTGACATAATGATGCCGCGCGGACAATATTGGGCATTTTCCACAAAATGAACCTTTTGCATCAGCTGATCATGGCTCATTAGATAGTTTAAAATCCAGACACATTCCCGGCGTTTTAACTGGTAATGATTTAAAAACCAACGAATAAACTCTTTTTTCTCATTCACGGATACATGCGTCATTATGCGCTTCCCCCTCAATCGTTTTCCAAGAAAGAGGTGATATTCACCGCAATCCCCTACTCCTCCAATTGAAGCAATATGTCTGCTGCCTCTATGTGCCCAGGATCGAGACGTACGATTTGTTGAAATATTTCTTTCGCTCTCTCTCTATTTCCTTCTTCGATCAGAAAATAGCCATATTCTTCAAGAAAATCAACATTATCCTTAAAGAAAGTATATGCCTCCCGGTAATGGTTTAATGCATCAGAATACATCTCAAGCTTATGTTTCGCGCGCGCTAAATCCCATTCAAACTGAGGATCATACTCCCCTTGTTTCATCGCTTCTTCCAAGCAGGAAACGACTTCTTCATATCGCTCTTGATGCAATAGCAACGCACATAACGTAGTCAGCGCCTCGATATATCCTTGGTCAATCTCGATGGCTTTGCGCAGCCACGACTCTGCTTCATCCGGTTTTTTTAGTTTTAATGCGACTTTTCCGGCATATAACAATAATTCTTTATTCCACTCATCAACGTGAATCCCTTCTTTTGCAATTTCATAGCTTTTCTCAAGCTGTCCTTCTTGCTCATATGCTTTGGCTAAATATAGATAAAGCGGCACATATTCAGGGTCAAGCTCTTTTAGCTCGCTTAACTTTTCGATTGCGGTTCGGTAATACTCCGCTTGAAACGCCGTAAATCCATAACCGAATAATGTCCGGCTGTCGATTTTTTCTTGCAGCGCTTCGTCGTAATATGGCAATGCCTGCTCAAATTCCCCGCATAAACTGAGCGCTTCGGCGAGCCGTTCTGGAATGTGAGTACCGGCAATCGTCTTTTCTTTTTTTAATACTTTTTCATAAAACGGTATGCTTTTTGGATATTGTCCCATCGAAAAATATAGCTCTGCTAACGCAAACTGAATAATCGGCTCATCCGGCATTTTTTCATATGCTTGTTGGAGCTTTCGTTCACTTACTTCCTCGAGCCCTTGCATTTGATACAAGTCAGCGGCAATCAGACACGCACGGGCAAAAAGGGGATCATCTTCATCGATTTGTTCTAAAATTTCAAGCGCTTTTTCTTCCTCTTCCAGCTCTGTGTATACTTCAGCTAAAAATAGCCGCACTTCTCCTTCATCAGGATAACGAAGCGATAGCTCCTCAAGCAATTCTTTCGCTTCTTCTAACATTCCCCATGAATATAAATAATCCGCAAGCTCGTATTTTTCTTCATCACTGCCATTTTTTTTGATGTCAGGCACAAGTCCTAATGCTTTGTCTACTTCTCCGTTTTCCACAAGACGAACGATTTCCTCGATTCGTTTCATATGCATAAACCCTTTCCTACTGAAGATGTGCAACAAACATTCCCGGTGCGCGGATCACCCGCTCCATGCCAAATCCGGGATAAAAGTATATTTGATTTCCTGCTTTAAGCAATCTTCCTTTATGAACCGTAATAACAGGAACATGATTATCATAATCGACAATAGGCGTTTCGGCAACTAAACGGCTCACAGATTCTTTTTTATATAAATTATAATCTACTTCTCCACCGATACGAAGATCTCCTTTTTGCGGATAAATCCCAATTTTCTTTAACACATCAAGCGAAAGCGGCGTTCGTTCCTGTAATGGAAATGGGATAAATGGAATATGATGAGCAGCAAGCAGTTTTCGCCACGTCGCTTCTTGTTTTTTCGTTCGGCTTCCATTTGGCCAATACGGCACAAATGGAGGCCGATATGTTTTTAACACCTCTGCGATCCAATGCCATGGGACGGAATGCAACATATCATTTTCTTGCATTTCGACAAAAATGACAGGAACTTTCCATCGTCTGCAAGCGATCATTAATGACGGAGTAAGCGTACGAAGCGGAACTTTCACACCGATGAAATAATCAATGGGGCTATTTAATAAATGCTGACGCAAGCGTTGCAACGCGGGAGCAAGCTGGCTTTCAAAAGAAACATCGCAAACAGCGAGCAGTGTAGTGCATCCTTGTGCGATTAATTGCTGTTGAACATATTGTTTAAATTGCAAAAACGTCCGCGGCTGTTGAAACGAAAAATCGAGCATGACATGACCGGGTGTTACGATCATCTCCCCTATTTCC
Organism: Geobacillus sp. CX412; assembly: GCF_027942335.1. Taxonomy (NCBI): domain Bacteria; kingdom Bacillati; phylum Bacillota; class Bacilli; order Caryophanales; family Anoxybacillaceae; genus Geobacillus; species Geobacillus sp. CX412. Next base: position 1,157,743 of record NZ_CP103461.1, on the reverse strand, counting down.
ATTCGCATCCATGTATACCGATCCGCCTGCTCGCTTATATAATCAATGCGATTACTATCAATCACGAGCGAGCAGCGTTGCAGCTGTTCTTGGCGAATGACGTACGCTCCTTCAATCACATATGGCATGTCTTCATTCCCCCTTTACGACAAGCTATGAAGGAATGAAAAGACATATGAATAAAAAAGCAAGAAACCTGTATTTGGTTTCTTGCTTCTACATTAAGGAATGAAGATGATCAAAAAACGATGGATAAGAGACTGCCACCGCTTCTGGACGTTTTAAACAGACAGTTCCTTGCGTAATGCAGGCAGCAATCGCTAGCATCATGCCAATACGGTGATCACCGTAGCTATCAACGACAACGTCCTTTGCCTTTAACGCTGATTTTCCATGAATGACCATGCCATCAGCTGTCGCTTTAATATCCGCGCCAAGTTTTCGCAGCTCTGTCACAACCGTATCAATTCGATTCGTTTCCTTCACTTTCAATTCGCTCGCATCTTTAATAACGGTCGTACCTTCCGCCTGCGTTGCAAGCAAGGCAATGATCGGGATTTCGTCGATTAATCGCGGAATAAGAGCGCCGCTGATTTCCGTCGCTGTTAAATTGGAGGTGCGAATGGTAATATCGCCAAGCGGTTCTGTTTGCTCGTTACGAATGTTTTCGATCGTCATTTCCGCACCCATTTTTTGTAGCACATCGATAATTCCCGTTCTTGTCGGATTGAGCCCGACATTTTTTAACGTAATTTCGCTGTTTGGTACAATTGCGCCAGCTACTAAGAAAAAGGCTGCCGACGAAATATCTCCCGGAACGTATATATTTGCGCCTATTAGCTGCTGCGGTCCGGTAATAGAAACTGTAAGGTCGTCCACTGTTACGCTTCCACCGAACAACCGAATCATTCGTTCGGTATGATCGCGAGAACGATGAGGTTCCGTTACTGTCGTAGTTCCATTTGTTGTCAATCCCGCCAATAAAATCGCCGACTTCACTTGTGCGCTCGCGACAGAAGACTCGTAATGAATGGGCTGAAGTTCGCCGCCGCGAATGGATAACGGGGTATAGTTCCCATGCTCGCGGCCGTCAATGTGCGCACCCATCATTTTTAGCGGCTTTGTCACTCTACCCATCGGCCGCTTGGCGATCGATTCATCGCCAATTAAGCAAGAATGGAACGGACATCCCGCTAGAATCCCGAGCAATAATCTTGCCGTTGTCCCGGAATTGCCAACATTTAAAATGTCAGATGGCTCCTTAAGACCTTTTAATCCCTTTCCTTCGACAACAACATCGCTTCCGTTTTGCTCAATCGACACTCCCAATTTTCGAAAACAATCGATCGTACTTAAACAATCTTCTCCCTGTAAAAAATTCGCGATGGTCGTTGTTCCATTAGCAATTGCTCCAAGCATCACAGCGCGATGGGAAATCGATTTATCCCCTGGAACATTGATGGTTCCTCGTAATGATGAAATATTGGTTCGCAACGGTTGCACATCTTCCCCCTCCGTTTACACTTCATATGTTTCGTAATTCGTATGTCTTTGAATACAGGCTTTCGCCTTCGCCCGATCTTCCTCGCTTTGAAAGCTAAGGCGGAGCACACCGTAAATTTCTTCCCTTGTCTCAATAATACGAATATTTGTTATGCTAATTTGTTCTTTTGCAAGATAGCCGGTAATTTCGGAAATAACCCCAGGATAATCAGGAACATCGACATATAGATCGTAAAAAGATGGAATTGCCCCTTTCGTTCGCGCTGGAAGCCCGTCGCGAAATTGTTTTGCTTGTAAAAAATACCGGTAAATCGCTTCGCTATTTTCCTCTTCCACAATGGAACGAAGCTTTTGCATCTCTGAAATCCAGCCATCAAATAGCGCCAACATTTCGTCTTTATTATGTATAAAAATATCGCGCCACATTTCCGGGTTGCTTGAAGCGATGCGCGTAATATCGCGGAACCCCCTGCGGCAAGACGGCTGACAAGCGGATTTTCTTTTTCATACTGTTGTGCTTGATGGACAAGACTTGCTGCAATAATATGCGGAAAATGGCTAATCACTCCAGTAATGCGATCATGTTCTTCTGGCGACAGCACAACAAACTGTGCTTTCGTTCCCTTTAGCCACTCTTTTAGCCGTTCCACATCCCTTGCCGCTACATCATTCGTCGGCGTCAAAACGTAAAAGGCGTTTTCAAACAAATGCGCCCTTGCTGCAGCAACGCCGCTTTTATGCGAACCTGCCATCGGATGGCCGCCGATAAACGTTATTCCTTGCTTTCCTAACTGTTTTGCATGTTTGACAATTCGTTGCTTTGTGCTTCCAACATCCGTGACAATTACATTTTCTTTTAATACACTGAAAGGCATCTCCGCCAAGATTTTTTCCGTTTGCATAACAGGAGTGGCTAAAATGATTAGATCAGCCTGTCTCAACCCTTGTTCAAGGGAAGAAGCAATTTCATCAATCACTTTTAATGAACGAGCAAGTTTCAGCTCATTCTCATTTACATCATATCCGATAATGACGGCGTTCGGATGCGCTTTTTTTATCGCTAGCGCCATCGAACCACCGATTAAACCAAGTCCAACAACAAAGACGTTTCCTTCCAACTGCTTCACCTTCTTGTGTAAAAATGCTCCCGTTGCTTAAAAGCAACGGGACGGCCTTATATAAGCTGCTTTTCTTTCAACATTTGCGTTAATGCATGAATGATTCGTTCGTTTTGCTCTTTGGAACCAACCGTAATGCGCACCGATGTCGGAAAACCGAGCGCATTGCCGGAGCGAACGATGATGCCCCGCTCAAGCAAATATTGAAACACTTCGTTTCCCTCGATACCAAAATCAATTAAAATAAAGTTCGCTTGTGACGGATAATAGCGCAGCCCATTTTCCTCACAAAAACGATAAAACGTCTCTAACCCTTGTTTATTTTTTTCGACACATTCGCGAATGAATGCTTGATCATCTAAAGCAGCAATGGCAGCTGCCTGCGCGACGCTTGATGTATTAAATGGCTCGCGCGCCGGTTCGATCTCACGAATGAGCGTTTCGCTGGCAATACCGTATCCAACCCGCAGCGCTGCTAAACCGTATGCTTTTGAAAACGTACGCAAAATCATTAAATTATCATATTGGCGGAGAAGTGGAACGGTTTGCGGATAATCATTCGCCGTTGCGTATTCATAATACGCCTCATCCAAAACGGCAAGGACATGGCTAGGAACTCGCTCAAGGAAAGAGGTTAATTCCTGCTCGTTCACATACGTCCCTGTCGGGTTGTTCGGGTTGCATATCCAAACGACGCGCGTTTGTTCATCAATTGCATTCAGCATTGCTTCTAGATCGTGTCGCCCATCCACCAGCGGAATTTCACGAATTTCCGCCCCTTCAATCACCGCGTTATGACGATATTGTGGAAACGTCGGCGCAGCCATCACCGTATTCGTATTCGGAGATAAAAACGCGCGGCAAATAATTTGCACGACTTCATCCGACCCGTTGCCGAAAATAAGCTGTGTTTCGTTGACCCCTAAATGTGTGGCAACTTTTTCGCGCAACAGACGTGCGTATCCATCGGGATAAATGGCAAGATGATCTAATTGTTTCATCACCGCCTCTTTCACAGCAGGTGAACAACCATATGGATTTTCATTGGATGCTAGTTTAATAATATCGGTAAGCCCGTACTCTCGTTTTACTTCTTCAATAGATTTTCCCGGCTGATAAGGGGGAAGCCCCCGCAACTGTGTTTTAATTTCCATGATGACACTCCCTATCCTTCAGTTATTGCATGCCGTATTTATCGCAACGGTGCTGTTAGCGAGCGAGCGTAACGGCGAAACTCGGCAAGCGCCTCCTCTTTTTTCTCTTCCGTTTGCAAAAGGTCGTTAAGCTGTTCAATTTTTTGAACAAGCGCGCTGCCAATGACGACCCCGTCACAATAGTTTTTTAGCATGCTAACTTGTTCGCTTGTCGAAATGCCAAATCCAACAACGACAGGAACGCGGCTATGCCGCTTTACTTCGGTTAAAAAGTCGTTTAATGTTTCCGGCAATGTATCACGCACGCCGGTCACACCGAGCGATGAAACGCAATATAAAAATCCTTGCGCATTGGAGGCAATCATTTCAATTCGTTTTTTCGACGTCGGTGCTACGAGAGAAATAAGCGGAATTCCCGTCGCTTCGCCGAGTTTACGAATCAGCTCACTTTCTTCAAACGGCAGATCTGGAATTAAAATGCCGTTCACTTCATTTTTTCGCGCTAAAGCAAAAAAGGATTCTTCTCCTAATTGTAACACAGGATTGTAATACGTAAAGAGAATAATCGGAATTTTTACTCCTTTTTTCGCATTTCCGGAACTAATTCAATTGCTTTTTTTAATGTCATTTGCTGGCGAAGCGCTCTTTTTGCCGCCCGTTGAATAATCGGTCCGTCCGCTAACGGATCGGAATACGGAACGCCTAGTTCAAGAATGTCAGCCCCTGCTTCCTGAAGCGCCAATGCGAGTTCGATCGTTATATCCGGCCGGGGATCTCCGGCGACAATAAACGGAATAAACATCGGTTTAGTTACGGTTAGCAACTGCAATGCCGTTTCCTCCTTTTGCAACATTCATCATTGTCTGCACATCCTTATCACCGCGGCCAGATAAACATACGAGCACCGTTTGATCGCTTCGAAGCGTTTTCGCAAGTTGAACCGCCTTCGCTAAAGCATGCGCTGACTCGATCGCCGGAATGATCCCTTCTTCCCGAGATAACAATTGAAATGCCCAAATCGCTTCCTCATCCGTAACACTTTCGTAACGAACGCGGCCGATGCTGGCTAAATAAGCGTGTTCCGGTCCAACACCTGGATAATCGAGGCCTGCGGAAATAGAATATGGCTCAATAATTTGCCCATGTTCATCTTGCAATAAATACGTCAGCGACCCATGAATGACTCCTTTTGTCCCTTTTGTGATCGTTGCAGCATGGTGCGGCGTATCGATTCCTTTTCCCGCCGCTTCTACACCAACAAGCGTCACGTTATCTTCTAAAAACGGATAAAACATGCCAATTGCGTTGCTTCCGCCGCCCACGCACGCCACAATCACATCCGGAAGTTTTCCTTCCCGTTCGAGGAATTGCTGTTTCGCCTCATCACCGATAATACGCTGAAATTCGCGCACCATTTTCGGATATGGATGCGGGCCGACAACAGAACCGATCATATAGAAATGATCGTCGCAATGTTGCACCCAATAGCGGATCGCCTCGTTTGTCGCGTCTTTTAAGGTACGATTTCCACTATATGCAGGAACGACTTTGGCACCTAATAATTTCATCCGGAATACGTTTAATTCCTGACGTTTTATATCTTCTTCCCCCATAAATACGATGCATTCCATCCCGAAATGAGCCGCTACCGTCGCCGCGGCAACACCGTGCTGACCTGCTCCCGTTTCCGCAATAATCTTTTTCTTTCCCATTCGTTTTGCAAGCAATGCTTGCCCAATCGCGTTATTGATTTTATGGGCGCCTGTATGGTTTAAATCTTCTCGTTTTAAGTAAATTTTTGCACCGTTTAGTTTTTTCGTTAAATTAGACGCAAAAGTAAGCGGTGTTGGACGTCCAGAATACTCTTGTAAAATTCGGACGTATTCTGCTTTAAACTCTTCATCGGCAAGTGCCTTGGCAAGCTCTTCTTCTATTTCCTCAAGCGGCCGCATTAATGTTTCCGGAACGAATTTTCCGCCAAAATCGCCAAATCTGCCATTCTCGTTTGGAACGTTATACATAATTCGCCACCTTCTCTTCAATTTCTTTCATTTTTTTTATGCTTTTTTCTCCGTTTTCTTCGATGCCGCTGCTGATGTCGATGCCGTAAGGACGGTACGAAAGCAGCTTTTCAATATTTTCCGGGGTGATTCCCCCGGCAATGAAACAAGGAACTGCTTGCCGCGCAGCTTCCTCTAAATAAAACGGAACATTTTCCCAATCGAATGTCATTCCTGTTCCGCCCCACGCCCCGTTTACACGACTATCTACTACATATCCGTCCGCAACACCGGCATATTGCTTCATCTTCGCGAGCGCCTTTTCATCGTGATGAATCGCCTTCCAAACGGAAAGATCTGTCATTTCTTTTATTTTTGCAATGTGTTCGACTGTTTCATGGCCGTGGCATTGGATCACCGCAAGCGGAAGTTGTGACGCCGCGTGGATGATTTGATCGATTGGCGCGTTGACAAACACGCCGACAAGCTGTTTGCCGCCAAGCGATATATATTGGAGCCATTGTTTTACCATTTCCACTTCCACTTTTCGTTTGCTTTCCGCAAAAATCAGCCCAACATAATTTGCTCTGCTTCGAACGCTTTTTTGTAAATCAGACGCGGTGCGGTTGCCGCAATATTTAAGGACCGGCAATGGATTCAACCTCCCGAAATAATTCGTAAATCGCTGCTTCCACGTCGTCTTTTCTCATCAGCGATTCTCCGACGAGCACGGCGTCTGCACCGTATGTTTGCACCGTTTTTAAATCAAGAGAAGTGCCAATGCCGCTCTCGCTGACAATGATGCTTGCGGTTGGTACAAACGGAATGACCTTGCTTGTCGTTTCCAAAGAGGTGACAAACGTATGCAAATCGCGGTTGTTAATCCCAATGATTTCTGGAATAAAAATATCTAAAATATTTTCCAGCGTTTTACGCTCATGCACTTCGACCAAACATTCCAATCCTTTGTCGTATGCTTCCTGATATAGCTCATACAACGTTTTTGCCGGCAGCGCTTCGCCGATTAATAAAATCGCGTCAGCTCCAATTCGTACGCTCTCTTCGATTTGAATGCGATCAATAATAAAATCTTTGCGCAAAATCGGAAGCTGTACCGCTTGTTTTATATCGCTTAAATAGCCGCGGTGTCCTTGGAAATATCGTTCATCCGTCAATACGCTGATCGCATCCGCCCCCGCTTTTTCATACGCTTTTGCGATCGCCACAGGATGAAAATCCGGTCGAATTAACCCTTTTGACGGGGAAGCCTTTTTCACTTCCGCAATAAGACCGATAGAACGGTTTGGTTTTTTCAGCGCCGCCGATAATGAACGACGCTGTACGTTTTGCAAAGGCTTTGGCAATGTGAGTGTTTCTATTTCTTTCTTTTTTGTTGCAATAATTTGTTCAAGCATACTTTTCTACCTCTTTCATGCGCAGTCGCTCAAATTGTTCATAGGCTTTCTTTGTCATCATCGCTTCTTTTGCCATTTCGACCCCTTCGCGAATCGTCGCTGCTTTCCCCGCCGCATATAACGCGACGCCAGCATTAAGAATGACGATATTGATCGCGCTTTCGTTTGCTCTTCCTTCCACTACTGCCTTTAATAGTTCAGCACTTTGTTGAACCGTACGAACTTGAACGTGTTCTAACTTTCCACGCGCGAGCCCATATTGTTCCGGCGCGATCGTGAAACGGCGAATTTCACCATGTTTCAGTTCGACTACATCTGTTTCCGCCGAAATGCTGCATTCATCAAGTCCGTCTTTTCCAGTTACCAATAAAACGTGTTCCGAGCCAAGTCGGTGAAGAGTTTCCGCAAGTTTTTCCGCGTATTGTGTCGAATAAACACCGATTACTTGCCGCTTGCACCGTGCTGGATTCGAAAGTGGTCCAATTAAATTGAATACAGTGCGAAACCCGATTTCTTTACGCGGCAATGCAGCATATTTCATGGCGGAATGATATAGCGGCGCGAACAAAAAAGCCAATCCTTTCGTTTTTAGCGCTCGTTTCGCTTCCTCCGGGGTTGCTTGAATATCAATATGAAGCGCTTCTAATACGTCCGCGCTTCCGCTTTTTGAGGAAACCGCTCGGTTGCCATGTTTGGCCACTTTGACACCAAGTGATGATACGACGATCGCCGCCGCAGTGGAAATGTTGAATGTCGATGCCCCGTCTCCCCCTGTTCCGCACGTATCAATGGCTTCTTCTTCATAATCGAGCGTCATCATTCGGCTGCGCATCGCTTTCACCAATCCTGTCAATTCGTCGACCGTTTCCCCGCGCAACCGCAAAATGGATAAGAAACTGGCAATCTGGCTGGCAGAGGCTTCTCCAGACATTATCATCATCATCGCCTCATACGCTTCTTCTTCTGTCAACGTATACCCGTCAATACATTTGGCAAGAAGTTGCTTAAACATATATATTCTCTCCTTTCGCAAACAATCGTTCGGCACGTTCCATCGCTTTGATTAAGGCGCTCGCTTTATTGCGCGTTTCTTTCCACTCCAATTCTGGAACGGAATCCGCGACAATTCCCGCGCCTGCTTGCACGTAAGCATAACCGTCTTTTACAATCGCGGTGCGAATCGCGATACATGAATCAATATTGCCGTCAAAACCGATGTAGGCAATCGTTCCAGCATATAAATTTCTTGCCGTCGGTTCTAGCTCCTGTAAAATTTGCATCGCCCTTACTTTCGGCGCACCGCTTACCGTTCCGGCTGGAAAGGCCGCTAACAGCGCGTCAATCGGGTGAATTCCTTCCTTTAACACACCCGTTACTTTCGAAATCAGATGCATGACATGGGAGAACTTTCCAATTTCCATTAACACTGGCGTCTCGACTGTACCATATTTCGCTACTTTTCCGATATCGTTGCGGGCTAAATCTACTAACATATAATGTTCGGCTCTCTCTTTCGGGTCATTGTAAAGCTCCCTTTGAAGATGCTCATCTTCTTCTGCCGACCGTCCTCTTCTTCTAGTCCCGGCGATCGGGTGGATTTCCATATGACGGTTATGCACTTGAATTAACTTTTCCGGAGAGCTTCCGACAATTTCGATACCGTCTAGCTGAAAATAAAACATATATGGCGACGGATTAATATGACGCAGCATTCGATAAATGTGAAACCCGCTCACTTGAATCGGAACGGTAAATCTCTGGGACAATACCGCCTGAAAAACATCTCCGCTGGCGATATAGCTTTTAATGGTTTCTACATCCCTCATAAATGATGCTTTGTCATAATTGGATATGACACCTTGAAAGGAAACACGCGTTTCTTCGTCATCGTGATGAAGCAATAACAATGGCTCTTCCCTTCCGCTTGCTGCTTTTTTCATCAATGTTTCGATTCGCTTTAACCCTTCCCCGTACTTTCTCTTCTTCGCTTCTTCTGTGTCCTTGTCGGATATGCGGACATAATGAATAAACACAATCTCACGCTTATGATGGTCAAACACGATCAACGATTCACAAAACGTAAAATAACCCGTCTTCAAGGAAATATCGCGATTGGAATGAATTGGGACTTTTTCGATTGCGGAAATGAAATCATATCCTAAAAAACCGACCGCGCCGCCGGTAAATGGTATCTCGCTTGCAAGCTGCTTGACGCGCAGCTTCTGCTCAATGAACAGAAATGCTTCTTTTAACGAAGAAGCTTTCATCATTTCTTCGCCGCGCTCATCCATCACAGAAAACGTATGGCCGGTTTCACTCTCAATCGTTAAAAACGGCGATAAACCGATAAAGGAATAGCGGGCCCATGGCGATTGATCATCTTTGCTTTCTAGCAAAAACACCGCTTCACTTTTTAAATTTTCAAATATTTTCACCGGTTCAAACACATCTGCAAAAAAGCGGCGTACAATCGGAATGGTCTGGAAATGAACCGCATCTTCCAAAAAAGTGGTGATTGTGCAGTTTTTCATTATCTCTCCTCCGTTCATTCGGATGGAGAATGAGGGTTTATGAGGCGAAAAAGGGGAATAAAAAACCCAAAGACAGATGTCTTTGGGTAGATTTCTCATCACACGTACAAAAACTCACCTCAACTAAACTCACTCATTCTCATCTACCCTAAGCTCTGCTCTTACTCTGCTTATTACTTTTGTTTCCTATGATATTACATTTCTGGTTTTTTTGTCAATGACAAATCTGGGCGCAATGTGACGGCATCTCGTAAATAAATGTGGGAAATTTCCTCTTGTTTCTTCGTTGTCTCAACAGTCATCATCACACGTATGCAACGCGGCAATGAGTTGGGAACCGGAATTTCTCTCATACACATAACCGGAACGTACGTCCATCCTTCTATGCGGCGCAGCGCTTGTGCTGGAAACGCCGCGGTAATATCTTCGGTAACAGATATAAGAACGAACGATACGTCGCTTGCGGTTACGTCATTGGCGCGAATCATTTCTTTCAGCAATGTTTCTGTGGCATCGACAATTTCCTCCGCTTCATTACGTTCAACAGTAATGGCACCTCGAATTCCGCGGATCATTCTCTCCCTCCTCCCGCTGAAATTTGCGAAGCAATGCCAGCAGCGTTTCATCGTCGAGCGGTTTTATTTCTGCCATGCCAATGTCTTTCAAAAGCACCATGCGGACCGTTCCTGCTCTTGCTTTTTTATCCCCTTTCATTTTTTCAAGGAGACGGTTTATATTTAGTTGTTTCGGAATGGAAACAGGGAATCCATATGTACGAAACCAAGAAGAAAAACGATCGTAATCCAGCGATATGTTATACACCCGCTCGCTTACAAAAATCGCAAAGAGCATCCCAAGCGCCACCGCATCGCCATGCGTCATCGCTCCATAGCCAAGTTCATTCTCAAGCGCATGCCCAAGCGTATGCCCAAAATTTAAATGCGCGCGAACGCCAGTTTCTTTTTCATCTTCCCGCACGACGCTTGCCTTTACTTCAATTCCTTTTTTAATGCAATATTGCAATCGCTCCCCTTTTAAGTCCGCAAGCTCGCGGATTTCTTGCCGCAGCCATTGATAAAAATCGCGGTCGCGAATAAGCGCGTGCTTAATTACTTCGGCAAAACCGGAGCGCAATTCTTTTTCCGGCAAGGAACGCAAAAAAGCAATATCATAAACGACCGCTTCCGGCTGGTAAAACGCTCCGATCATGTTTTTTCCAAGCGGATGATTGATCGCCACCTTTCCGCCAACGGCGCTGTCATGAGCAAGAAGCGTCGTCGGGATTTGAATGTATGGGATGCCGCGCATATAAGTGGCAGCGACAAATCCAGCTAAATCGCCGACAACTCCGCCGCCAAAGGCAAGAATAAGCGATTTGCGGTCAAGCCCGTATTGAAGCGCAGCGGTTTGACATGCATAGTATTGCTCAAATGATTTCGCCTCTTCCCCGCTCGGTATGACATATGTGTACACATCATAATCATTGGCAAGCAATGCGCAAAGTTTCGATAAATACAATTGTTCCAACGTTTTATCGGTGATAATAAGCAATTTCGTCCCTTTGGAAAAAGACAATTGCCGGAGAATGCCCGGAAGAGACTCAATGATTCCTTCACCGAGAAATAACGGGTACTGTTTTGTTTTCGTTTCAATAACGATTTGTTCCATCGTTAAAACTCCCTTGCATAACGGCGCATTTTTTCTACGTTTTCTTTAATGAGATCCATTCGGTCTTGACCGAACTGATCAACGATTGCCGAAGCAACTTCCCAAGCGACTACTGCTTCGGCGACAACGCTTGCCGCTGGTACCGCACAGCTGTCCGAACGCTCGATGCTTGCTGTAAACGGCTCTTTCGTTTCAATATCCACGCTTTGCAATGGCTTGTAAAGCGTTGGAATCGGCTTCATTACCCCGCGTACGACAATTGGCATCCCGGTTGTCATCCCGCCTTCAAATCCACCGGCGCGGTTTGTCCGGCGCGTAAATCCTTTTTCTTTGCTCCAAATAATTTCATCATGTACTTCGCTTCCCGGGCGTCGCGCCGCTTCAAAGCCGATGCCAAATTCAACGCCTTTAAATGCGTTAATGCTCACAATCGCCGCGGCAATTTTCGCATCAAGCTTCCGGTCGTAATGAACGTGGCTGCCGACCCCTGCAGGGACGCCTTCGACAATGACCTCCACAATGCCGCCGATCGAGTCGCCGTTTTTCTTCGCTTCATCGATCGCTTCCATCATTTTGACTGCCGCTTTTTCATCAAAACAGCGCACCGGCGACTCTTCTGTCACTTGCTGCAATTCCTCAAGCGAACGATAATCCATTCGCTCCGCACGAACTCCGCCAATTTCTATCACATGTCCGGCGACGCGAATGCCAAGCTCTTCTAAAATCCGCTTTGCCACCGCTCCCGCCGCAACTCGCACCGTCGTTTCCCGGGCTGACGATCGTTCTAATACATTGCGCATATCACGATGCCCGTATTTTAATGCACCATTTAAATCGGCATGCCCAGGACGCGGACGCGTCACCTTCCGTTTTACTTCTTCTGCTGGATCGATCGGCTCAATTGACATAATGTTTTGCCAATGTTTCCAATCACGGTTTTCTACGACAAGCGTGATTGGCGAGCCTAACGTTTTCCCGTGGCGCACACCGCTGAAAATTTTCACTTCATCTTTTTCAATTTGCATCCGCCGACCACGGCCGTACCCTTTTTGTCTTCTTGCCAGCTCTTTATTAATATGTTCAGCAAGCAACGTCAGCCCAGCCGGCACTCCTTCTAAAATGGTCGTTAACTGTGGTCCGTGTGATTCTCCCGCTGTTAAATATCTCATCCTGTTCTCTCCCTTCAACTCTTTAACGCGGTTAAGTAACAATATATCATAAATTAAAAAAATGAAAATAGTTTTTGATAAAAAAAGAATTCATCTTGCCGATGAACTCTTTCATAAACTATTTTATTTTGCGATAAAAAAATGTGTCTTCTATTTCAAAACCGTATAAGGCTGGGTTAAAAATTTGTTCCGTGCTGCCGACAAACAGTATTCCGCCTGGCCGCAACGCTTGATTAAATTTATAGTAGAGTTGTTGTTTTGCCTCCTCAGTAAAATAAATAAGCACATTGCGGCATACAATTAAATCAAATTGACGGCCGAATGGATCGGCAAGCAAGTTATGCTTTTTAAACGTCACCGCTCTTTTTATCTTTTCGTCGATTTGATAATACATTCCTTCTTTCTTAAAAAACTTTTTTTTCATTTCTTCCGGAATTTCTTGCAATGACCGTTCCGTATACAGCCCTATTTTCGCACGGGCAATCGCGTTTTCATCGATATCTGTTGCTAAAATGGAGACATGGGCTAGCGGTATGTATTTCGATAAAATCATCGCTACCGTATAAGGTTCTTCTCCGGTAGAACAGGCAGCGCTCCATATTTTTAAGCGGCGGTTTTGTTCGAAGAGTTTCGGCAAATCTTTTTTTCAAGCACTTCCCACCGTTTCGCATTTCGATAAAATTCCGACACGTTAATCGTCATTCGGTCAAGAAATTCATGAAACAATGCCTCGTCTTTTTCCATTGCTTGAAAAAATTCTTGAAAATTTTTTAATCCTCTTTTTTCATAGAGCGACGTTAAGCGTCTTTTCATTTGCGCTTCTTTATACTGAGCAAGGTCAATGCCTGTTTTTCGCTTGATGTTCTCAATAAACCACTGGTAGTCGTTCATTCTCGTTTTTCTCTCTTTTCTCATTTCCAAACGAGTGCGCCTATGCCCTAGTATATCGTAAAACCAGCTAAAAAGAGAACAGAAAATTAGAAATAAAAAACCGGCCATGTCACTGACCGGTCTTCTTTCTAATATACCCATTCGTTCATTAATTTTGAATAATTGACAAGCTCTTCTTCTTTGAAAAATAAGCGAATTTCCCGTTCAGCGCTTTCCGGGGAATCGGAACCGTGAATGACGTTTTTCCCGACAGTCAGACCATAATCACCGCGAATCGTGCCAGGCGCTGCTTCCTGCGGGTTTGTTTTTCCCATCATTTGTCTAGCCGCCGCAATAACGTTTTCGCCTTCCCATACCATTGCAAATACAGGGCCTGATGTAATAAAGTCTACTAGCTCTCCGAAAAACGGACGTTCTTTATGTTCCGCATAATGCTGTTCTGCTAACTCTCGGGATACTTGCATTAACTTTGCACCGACAAGCTGGAAGCCCTTTTTCTCAAAGCGAGCAACAATCTCGCCGATTAAGTTGCGCTGAACCCCGTCAGGTTTGACCATGATAAACGTTCTTTGCATCATCAATTCTCCACCCCTACTGTGATATGTACTAGGAAATCGGATCCCCAACAAAATAGTACCATTGTTTTCGCGCATTAGCAATAATGTCCTTGAAAGCGCTAGAAATCCCTTTTTCCGATATATTTTGCTATGTCATATAATGTGGAACGCGCCTTATTGTTTGGCAGCGTTTCTAATACACGAAACGCTTTTTGCAGATAGCGGTCGCTAAGCGCATACGATTTTTCGATCGCACCAGTTTGTTTAATCAACGTAATAATTTCTTTCATTTCGTTTGGCGTTGTTTTCGGATGAACAGCTGTAATTCTCTCTCTTGCATGTTTATCCTCCATCGCGAATAACGCAGGAAGCGTTACATTTCCTTGCAATAGATCGCTTCCCGCCGGCTTGCCGAGCTTTGCTTCCGTGCCGGTAAAATCAAGAATGTCATCCGTAATTTGAAATGACATGCCAACATAATAGCCAAATAAGTAAAGACGCTCTGCCACATCTTTTGCAGCGTTTGCGGCAATCGCTCCGAGCTGGCAGCTTGCCGCAATCAATAGCGCTGTTTTTCGTTTGATGCGCCGCAAGTAACAACGAAGGTTTTGATCGAAACGATATTTATCTTTAATTTGTTCAATTTCACCACGGCATACTTCGACAATCGTATTCGCTAAAATGCGATGAGCAAGCGGATTCTCAAGGCGTGCCATCTGTTCAAGAGAACGGGCAAACATATAGTCGCCGGTATACATGGCAAAACGATTGTTCCATTTTGCCTTAATCGTTTTTCTTCCTCTCCTTAGCTCCGCATCATCAATCACATCATCATGAACGAGTGAAGCCATGTGGATTAACTCCAACGCCACTGCCACATGTTTAATTCGTTCAATATCATATGTACCGAATTTTGCGGCAAGCAATACAAAAACGGGACGGATCCGTTTTCCGCCCGCTTGCAACAAGTGTAGCGCAGCCTCGCTCAATTGCGAGTAATCGGACTGGACCGTTTTTTCTAATTCTTTTTCAACTGCACGTAAATCCGTATTCAAAAACGAATACATTGCTTTTAACTTCATCCTGTTCACCTTAACTATTATCGTTTATGACCTAAATGCATTGCAGCAACTCCAAATGTGTACGATTTGACTTCAATATCAACGAAGCCGGCGTCGCGGAACATCTGTGCAAGCTCATCCCTTCCAGGAAAATCGCGCGCCGATTCCTGAAGCCACGAATATTCCTCATAACTCTTTGCAAATAACTTTCCAAATAGAGGCATAATAAAGCGAAAGTAAAAATAGTATAACTGACGAAAACCAATTAACGTCGGCTGCGATGTTTCAAGGCAAACGACTTTGCCGCCTGGCTTTACAACGCGATACATTTCTTTCAGCACCGTCATATAGTCAGGTACATTGCGCAAACCAAAGCCAATCGTTACATAATCAAACGTATTATCAGGAAATGGTATGTTCATCGCATTGCCGTGAATCAGTTTTACGTTTGCCAACTGGCGTTCTTTTACTTTTTGTTCGCCAACTTGCAACATATTTTTGCTGAAATCAAGCCCGTATACTTCACCGCTTGGTCCGACCGCTTCAGCAAGCGCAATCGTCCAATCGGCAGTACCGCAGCAAACGTCGAGCGCCTTTTTCCCCTTTTGTACATTCATTCGCTTCATCGTATCCTCACGCCATTTGAGATGACGCCGGAAACTAATGACCGAATTCATTCGATCGTAATGTTTATAAATTTTTTCAAATACATGATGAACCCGTTCTTCTTTTGATTGATACATACTTCTACCCTTCTTCCACCGTCTTTTTCGCGATGGCTGAAAAACCGCCAGTTAACTCGGAAATGCGGATTTGCAACGCCTCATTGACTTCTAATTTTATTTTTAGCAATTTCTCTTTGCAATGGTCAATATAGCGATTACAAATATGGAGCAAATAATGTTTTTGCTCTTTTGTCACCGTTTTTGTTTTTGGAAATACGATATTTGCCATTTGCTCAAACAAAACGGAAGAACCAGAATGGATAAACGTCTCTCTTTCCTTGTTTAACCGTTTTAACAGCAAGTAATCATACGAAAAATTTACCCATAACGGCGCAGAAAAATGCTCTGCCATTTTGCAAATTAATGCTGACTCAATCGTTCCAACACTGTCGAATAATGTTTCAATTCGTTCAATATCTTTTTGATATAATCGAATTTTATGCTCATTAATCTCTTTAATGGCCTCTGCAAACAGACGAATCATCGAAATTTCATTCAACTTTGCTAAATAATCGTAATATAAACCGCTATATAAATCCCCTGCAAGGACCACCAGTTGTCTTGTTTTCAAATCATCGTCTTCATGGTTGGAAACAGAATTTGTTACTTCGTCATGGGTATCAAGGGCGATTTGGACAAGCATCATTGGAATAATATAATGGTCAGCTTTCTCTGGGGAAATTTGCGCATCTTCTAACATGGATAATGATAGCAAAATGCGATCTTCGTCGATTGGTCTTGACGGTATATGCTGAAGCAAATAAGAATGGTGAAGAAATCGTTCAATTTGCTCTTTTAACAATGCGATTTTTATCATGATGTTTTTCAATATAATCACCCTTGCCCCAAAAATTTGCATACAATATAACGGAGTAATTATAACATAATTTTTCTGTAAACGCTCTAGTTTCAATAGAAAATCGTTAAATTACTTTTTTCCTTCTGACTCAATTTCTCCATGTCTCGTTTGAATATACGCTTTTCCTCTTACTTTAATGGCTGATGTATGTTCAGTGAATTGAGCGATCAACACTTCGCCTTTATCGAGCTTTTCCGAATGGTGAAAACGTGTATCCGCTCCTCTTGTTAGCCCGATGACGTTCACACCATCCTCGAGTGCTTTAATAACGATATAGTCGCTGTTTATATTCATAACTCTCTCCTCCCTCTAGAAATGTTGATCTATCAAGGCTTTTCGGCCTCTCAGGGGTGTCCAAAAAATATTTTTCGACAAAATCCCTTACATCCTTTTTCAGTTTTGTGGATATCTTACAGACCTAGGGTGCGCTTCGCGGCCACGGCTGGGGATATTTTCCTTCCGTGGGGAGAAGCGTATTCGATGCACCCTTTGGATCTCCGCGTCGCTGATGAGGACGAACCCTCCCATGTCTCCGGGCGTCTTCGCGCCAACATTCCCTCGTTCGGTCTCGTCATCAGGCGGAGGCCGGCCAAGCTCCTTTGGGGACTCAAGGTCGAATGGATAAAATCACGCCAGCTTCTCCGGTGTCATCTGGTTGTCCAACGATTCTTCCGTTCGCAGGGGGAGGCCTTAGGCCGCCCGTTGCACTTGGGACAAGACGTCCTGCTTCATTCGCTCCGCGTCAAACGCTTGTTTCTTCGTACAAATCGCAAACAGCACATTCAACAGCTTCCGGCACAAGGCGACGATGGATTGCTTTCCGGTCAGCGGGTTGACGGATCGGGTCGTGTAATATTCATGCAGCTCGCGAAACGCCTCGTTGTGCCGGATCAGCGGAATCATCGCCCGAAACAGCACCGAGCGCAGCCGTTTCCGTCCCCGTTTGGAGATGTGCTTTTGCCCTTTGCGCTGGCCGGAGGAGTTCTCCTTGAGCGTCAGGCCCGCCAACTTCACCAATTGGCGCGGGTCCCGATAATGGGCGAAGCTGCCGATCTCCGCCAACAGATCGATGATCGTGGCGTCTCCCAACCCGTCGACCGTTTTCAACCATTGATACTCCATCGTCGTTTGAACCAATGCCTTCAACTCGGCGTCCAGTGCGGCGATCTCCGCCTCCAATTGGCAGTATCGGCGGACGAGCGCGGCGATCTCAAACCGGGCCATCGTCGTCCCTTCCGTCACCCCAATGGAGTCCTTCGCGGCGTTGATCAACGCCTGAATTTTGGCCTTCTGCGGGCATTTCAGCCCTTCGCTTTGCCGGTACACCTCGATGAGCTCCTCGGCGGTCCGACCCGCCATATCGGCCGGAAACGGCGTCCACTCCAACACCGAAAGCGCCGTTTTTCCCAGATCGCGAAACACCGTCCAAAACTCCGGAAAATACCGGTCGGTCCAGCGGATGATCGCATTTTTCACCGCCGTCTGTTCCTTGCGGAGCTTCTCTTTGAGCGTGCTTCCCACGCGCAAATCGGCTTCGATCTCGTGCAGCAGCCGGGGAACGAGGAATCGTCCGTCTTTTGCCAGTCTGGCAATGACCAGGGCGTCTTTGGCGTCGTGTTTCGTCGGCAGGTTGTCATCGAGTTCTTTCGACCGGCACACATGCGCCGGGTTGACCATGACCAACGGGATCCCGTGCTCCTCGAGGAAGTAGGCCAGGTTCAACCAGTAGTGCCCGGTCGGCTCCACCGCGACGATCACCTCTGACTTCCCAAACGCTTGCATCGCCTCCTGAATCGCTTTATACAGCTGCTGAAACCCCTCTTTCGACTGGAAGATCGGGAACGATTTGCGAAGCACGCGCCCCCGGTCATCCACGAAGCAGGCGTAGTGGGTTCGTTTCGCGATATCGATGCCCACGACAAGCGTTTGTTCCGTAACTTGATCAATTTTATAGTTTTGTGTACAATTCATCTGAAGTCCTCCTTGGTATGGTGAGTGATGTGGTTGACACCCCTGCATCATACCAAGAGGGCTTTTTTTGATCAAGTCCCCGGAAAAGCTCCTAACGGGAATGCTCCTTTTTAGTTATTCGTATATTTTATCCTTTTATGAGCGAAAGCACTTCTGCACGGGCGACTTGGTCCGTTTCAAATACTCCTCTCACCGCCGTTGTCACTGTTTTTGCTCCTGGTTTTTTCACGCCGCGCATCGTCATGCACATATGTTCTGCCTCGACCACTACCATTACTCCATATGGATCGAGTGTTTCCATAATCGAATCAGCCACTGTCGCTGTAATGCGTTCCTGCAATTGCGGGCGGCGAGCTACTGTTTCCACCGCTCGTGCCAGCTTGCTTAACCCTGTGACTTTTCCGCCGCGAGGAATATATGCGACATGAGCAACTCCAAAAAACGGAACTAAATGATGCTCGCACATAGAGTAAAACGGAATATCTTTGACTAGCACTAACTCCTCATGGTCTTCACTAAATACGGTTTGAAAATGTTGCTTTGGATCTTCATGCAATCCCGCAAATACTTCGGCATACATCTTCGCAACTCGTTTTGGCGTATCGACCAATCCTTCACGATTCGGATCTTCCCCAATCGCCTCTAAAATCAACCGAACTGCATATTCAATTTGTTCATAATTCACGTGTGGCATACAAACAACATCCTCCTGCATCATAAAAGCTGAATGTAATCCGATTCTAGCATATATAACGAAAAAAAAGCAAAAAAGAAGGGAAGCATATCGCTACCCTTCCTTAAAAGCTCTTGATTGCTTTATTATGTAAGCTTACTTTACAGCATCTTTAAGAGCTTTACCTGGTTTGAAAGCAGGAACTTTGCTCGCAGGAATTTCCATTTCTTCTCCTGTTTGCGGATTGCGCCCTTTACGAGCTGCACGCTCACGCACTTCAAAGTTCCCAAATCCAATTAATTGAACTTTATCACCTTTTCTTAACGCTTCCGTAATAGATTCAAATACAGCATCTACTGCTTTTGTTGCGTCCTTTTTGGAAAGACCGCTAGTTTCAGCAACTGCGTTGATTAAATCCGTTTTATTCATACCATTCACCTCCTCCCAAGAGAGTTGTAAAAAAATTTCTTACTAATTCCATTTCTTCACATTTTCTCATATTTCTATACGTATAAAATTCGGTGACATGCCTAATATTAAACAATTTATCGCTATAATTCAACACATTTTCAACAAATCAATAAAATTTAGGCACATTTCACCAAAGAAAGCAACTTTTTCTGATAAAAGATTATCATATGTCCTATACGTTATCAAGATAAAATCCTTGTTTTCAAGGGTTTCTATCATTTTCTCACATAGTAATGCGGGCAGTAAAAAAAGACTCCAAACATGGAGCCTTTTTTATAAAATAATTGCGATTAAACCGCCAGAGCCTTCGTTAATAATACGCTCTAGCGTTTCTTTTAACTTGTAACGCGCATTTTCCGGCATCAGGGCAAGTTTTGCTTGAATGCCTTCGCGGACGATCGAGCTAAGCGAACGGCCAAATATGTCTGAATTCCAAATGGAGAGAGGATCATCTTCGAAATCTTGCATTAAATAACGGACAAGTTCTTCGCTTTGTTTTTCCGTACCGATAATTGGCGCAAATTCCGATTCGACGTCCACTTTAATCATATGAATGGACGGAGCTACCGCTTTTAGCCGAACACCGAAGCGAGATCCTTGGCGAATAATCTCCGGCTCTTCTAGGCTCATATCGGAAAGCGCCGGCGCTGCAACACCGTAACCGGTTTGTTTAACCATTTTCAGCGCATCAGCAATTTGATCATATTCGGCTTTTGCATGGGCAAAATCTTGCATGAGCTGTAATAGATGATCCCTTCCGCGAATTTCTACACCAACGACTTCTTTTAAAATTTGATCATACAGTTCATCTGGTGCATATAAGTCAATTTCCGCAATTCCTTGCCCCATTTCAATGCCGGCAAGGCTGGCTCTTTCAATAAAATCATATTCGCTGAATTGCTGCACAACTCTGTCGACATCGCGCAGCCGTTTAATGTCTTTTACCGTATCGCGCACAGCTTCTTGATAGCTTTCGCGAAGCCAATGATCTTCGCGGAGCACCATGACCCAGCTCGGTAAGTTCACATTCACTTCTAATACCGGAAACTCATATAATGCTTCACGAAGCACGTTATAAACGTCCGCTTCCCGCATGCCTTCTACGCTCATTGCCAACACTGGAATATCGTATTTTTCCGCAAGCTCGCGACGAAGAACTTCTGTATCAGGATGATGAGGGCGAACGGTATTAATAATCATAATAAACGGCTTACCGACTTCCTTCAGCTCATTAATGACGCGCTCTTCTGCTTCCACATAATCTTGGCGCGGAATCTCGCCGATTGTGCCGTCGGTCGTAATGACCACACCGATCGTAGAATGTTCTTGAATCACTTTTCGTGTGCCGATTTCTGCCGCTTCGTGAAACGGAATCGGCTCCTCGTACCATGGGGTATGAATCATACGCGGGCCGTTTTCATCTTCATAGCCTTTTGCGCCTGGAACAGCATATCCTACACAATCAACGAGGCGAATATTTACTTCTAATCCCTCATCGACTTTTACGGTAACAGCTTGGTTCGGTACAAATTTTGGCTCCGTCGTCATAATCGTTTTTCCAGCGGCGCTTTGCGGCAGTTCATCTTGCGTACGCGCTTTATCTGCTTCGTTTTTAATGTTAGGGATGACGACAAGTTCCATAAATCTTTTTATAAAAGTAGATTTACCGGTCCGGACCGCTCCGACTACTCCTAAATAAATATCGCCACCAGTTCGCTCGGCGATATCTTTGAAAATATCGACTTTTTCCAAATGACTCCCCTCCAGTCTTTGGGTCGTTATAGTTAACAACCGAATTTGCTAGTATTGTAGGACACTATATGAATATGATGTTGTCCTATTCATTTATGACTAAAATATAAAAAATCCCTTCTCTAGAATGTATTTTCCTAGAGAAGGGTTCATGACTTAATTCGTTAAAAAAATTGGTTCATTTGTTTTGGGATCAATCGTATATGGAAGGGAGTAAGCCGGCACAAACAACGAATGTTTCACTAATATATCGCGAATATCATCACCTGGGCGATAATGGTGTTTTTCTTTTCTTAACGCATTATATAAATCAATGCGATAATCGATATAAATTTCTCCATTATAGTCAATGACAAATGGCAAATTGTTTCCCGAAAATGGACTGACAGCATGCGGCGGTTCTTTATAACCGAGTTTTTTATAATCAAGTGTAAATACTCCTTTTGCGATCATTTTCTTAAACGGAGGATATTTATGTTGATCTTGATACATTTTCAAACGCAATTTCAGTTCGCGAATTTGTTCGGCTAAGCGCAAGTCAAGCAACTTAACGGTTGGATTGTTTTCGGCATCTACAATGACGTATTGAAAAATCCCGCCGCTTTCATAGGCGTTTCCTGGTGGTTCCTGCATATAACGTGGTATTAATTTATTAAAATCAATAGGATACTTTTGATAAATCGGAGTTTTCATATCGCGCGTTTTTATCGGCAAAAGCCCTCCCGTCGCTTCACGGTATTGATTAACTGCCGATTGCACCGCAGCCACTTGGTCTTCGTACGGAATTTGATTTTGTTTTAACCGTTCTTCTGGATACAGACAGCCTGAGAGAGAGAATAACATCAAGCACAATGCCATGCAACGAACAATCCATTTCATTTACAATCCATCCTTTAACCGTGTCTATTCTGGTGTAGGTCCGCTAAATACGACAAAAATAATAATAATTCCTGCTAAAATCATAAGGACATAAGCGATAAATGCCAAAATAAATCGAATAATCTTGTTTTTTGCTTTATAACGGCTAATATAAATTGAAAATACCGAAATAAACATGAATACCATTGAGGTAATGGCAATCCACATTTTCGCCAACGCCGGTGACATCGTTTTTCCTCCTTTTTTCGACACTTATTATAGCATATCACCTAATACACGGCGCAAAAAAAACTGAAGTAAAGCGGGGCTTTCTTTACTTCAGTTTAACAATAATACCCTTGTTCCGGAAGCTCAAGTCTATAGTTGTTCGTAGTATTGTATGCGAAGTACAAACAACTTGTATCATCGAACGCCTATTTTCTTTATTTTTACTGTTGCGATTCCGTAAGAATATTCATTAAATCATCCATCTCTTGCGTTTTCCCTCGCGACATTAACGAATCCACCGCATCTTTTGGATCTTTTCCGTCGAACAGTACTTCATAAAGCACTTCCGTGATTGGCATTTTTACTCCGAGTTTTTTGGCAAGCTGATAAGCCGCTTTCGTTGTTCTTACCCCTTCTACAACCATTCCCATGCTTTCAAGCACTTCATCCAGCTTTTTTCCTTTTCCCAACATATGACCAGCGCGCCAATTTCGTGAATGAACACTTGTACATGTGACAATTAAGTCGCCGACGCCTGTTAATCCGGCAAAGGTCAGCGGATTGGCACCAAGCGCGCAGCCTAAGCGGGCAATTTCTGCAAGACCTCTTGTAATAAGGGCCGCTTTTGCATTATCCCCATATCCTAATCCATCCGTAATACCGGCAGCTAAAGCGATAATATTTTTCAACGCTCCACCGAGTTCAACCCCAATTAAATCCGGATTGGTGTAAACGCGAAAGTATTGGTGGTTCATAAACAAATCTTGAATGCGCTCCGCCGCTTTCATGTTTTTCGAAGAAACGGTTACGGTCGTCGGATGGCGCAAGCTTACTTCCTCGGCATGGCTCGGGCCAGATAAGACGACAACATCTTGCAAAAGCTCTCCCATTTCTTCCTCAATGATTTCAGAGACACGTTTATGTGTGTCTGGTTCAATTCCTTTACTCACTGCTACAATGGTGATTGGTTCATGAATACAATTGCCCACTTTCCGTAATACTTCTCGGATTGCTTTTGTCGGTACAGCTAACACAACCGTTTGAATATGATCTAGCGCCCGACAAAGATCATCATAACCAACAATTCCTTCAGGCAGCTGAATCCCTGGCAAATATTTTTCATTCGTCCGTTTTGTGTTTATTTCCTCAATCTGCTCCGAACGGTGCCCCCAAAGACGAACGAGATATTTGTTATCTGCTAAAACAATGGAAAGCGCTGTCCCCCAGCTTCCTGCTCCTAGCACTGTAATTTGCTCCATCGTTTCTCACTTCCTTTTATAAAATTGCTTGCCGCCTCCGCTTTTCGGTGTCGCCGATAAGCAGGCACCCTTCGCTTTTCTTATTGTCTAGCTTCGGCGCCTAGCCTTCTTCTGCCAAATAACCTTCGCCCTCGGGGTGACAAGCACCCCCTGCAGGCGAAGAACATTTGGCTTCGAAGGCTGAACGCGGCCCTTCTTTTGCTTCGGCGCCTTCGCTCAGCTTCGCCGCCTTCGCTTTTCTTATTGTCTAGCTCCGGGCGCCCTTCGCTTTTCTTATTGTCCAGCTTCGCCGCCTCCGCTTTTCTTATTTCCTTGGTCTGGCGATGATTTTTATTGGTGTGCCTTCGAAGCCAAACGCATCGCGGATGCGGTTTTCTAAAAAGCGTTCATAGGAGAAATGCATCAATTCTGGGTCGTTGACAAAAACAACAAACGTTGGCGGTTTTACAGCCACTTGCGTCATGTAATAAATTTTTAAGCGCCGTCCGTTATGCGTTGGTGTCGGATTCATTGCTACTGCATCCATAATCACTTCATTCAACACATTTGTTTGCACGCGCATCGCATGATTTTCACTCACCATGCGAACGAGCGGCAATAATTTATGTAAGCGTTGTTTTGTTTTTGCAGAAACAAAGATAATTGGCGCATAATCAAGAAATGGAAAATGATCACGAATTTTCCGCTCAAATTCGATCAATGTTTTGTCATCTTTTTCAATCGCATCCCATTTGTTTACAACAATGATTACACCTCGCCCCGCTTCATGGGCATATCCGGCAATTTTTTTATCTTGTTCGATAATCCCCTCTTCGGCGTTCAAAACAACGAGAACGACATCAGAGCGCTCAATCGCTTTTAACGCGCGCAATACACTATATTTTTCGGTGCTTTCATAGATTTTTCCTCTTTTTCTCATTCCTGCTGTATCAATAATAACATATTCTTGTCCTTCCCTCACAAACGTTGTATCGACAGCATCCCGTGTCGTACCGGCAATATCGCTGACAATGACGCGCTCTTCTCCTAAAATGGCATTAACAAGGGATGATTTGCCAACGTTCGGCCGTCCGATTAAACAAAACTTAATTACATCTTCTTCATATTCTTCTTGACCGCGTTTTGGAAAATGACGTGCTACTGCATCCAATAAATCACCGAGCCCCGTTCCGTGCGAACCGGAAATCGGATATGGATCGCCAAACCCAAGTGCATAAAAATCGTAAATGAGATCGCGCATTTCTGGATTATCAATTTTATTCACCGCAAGGACAACAGGTTTGTTAGAACGGTGTAAAATTTTCGCTACTTCCTCATCAGCCGCTGTCACTCCATCACGGCCGTTTACCATAAAAATAATAACGTCTGCTTCATCGATCGCGATTTCCGCTTGTTGGCGAAT
Organism: Geobacillus sp. CX412; assembly: GCF_027942335.1. Lineage (NCBI taxonomy): Bacteria > Bacillati > Bacillota > Bacilli > Caryophanales > Anoxybacillaceae > Geobacillus > Geobacillus sp. CX412. Next base: position 1,132,478 of record NZ_CP103461.1, on the reverse strand, counting down.
TTGCACTAAAAGCGGCTCATCGCCAATATCGATCCCGCCTGTATCAATTAAGTAAAATTTATGATTTAACCATTCCGCGCTGCTGTAAATTCTGTCGCGAGTCACCCCAGGTACATCCTCCACAATGGAAATACGCTCACCAACGATTCGGTTAAAAATCGTTGATTTTCCAACATTCGGACGTCCAACAATTGCTACGACTGGATTGGTCATGCTATCACCCTTTCTTTACGTATGGCGACTGTAAAAAAGCACCCTTCAAGGAAGGGTACAGCTGTTTTATTTTATCAAAAACACCATTCGCCAACAATAATCTAATGCTTGACAATGATGAATAATTCTTCTGCCAGCTCATGAGCAATCCCATCAAGAATCGCTTCTAAATTGGCGGCGATCCTCTCCATTTCTTCTTTTGTTTCACATGTAAAAATCGGAGCCCCTCCCGCAACTTTTTGCGCATTGGTTGTAATGACAGCTAGGATCATTTTCTCATGTGTCATATTCTTCTATTCTCCCCTTCGAATGAACTGCCGTTTTTTTGGCATACGAATAGCATTTTCTAATATCGGTGCATTCTCAATAATCTTTTTTGCCTTTTCGATATCATTTACCTGCGGCAAAATAAAAATACCCACACGCCCATCATTTAAATCCCGTTTGGCTAGGGGCACAAGCGCCGGCGTCCCTGAATCGCGATATACTCCAAGCGCGGAAGATACGTCATGCAAAATCGCCTGCCGTTGTCCCAGGTTTGCAATCGTTGTGCGCGCATTAAAATTTTTCGGCGTTAAAATAAACCCCATCCCATATCGCAAAATCTCTTCGCGGCGTGCTTGCAGCCCGATATTCATAATGTAAATGTTATCAACATATAATCCCGCTCCTTCAAAATGCGGCTTTACATATTCCACGTCTGCAATATCTTTTAAGCGATTCCCGGTCATAAACCGGTGCGCAATGAACAAACATATCACGCTGACAACCATTGCTGCCCAAACATTCCATATTAAATACGCAAGTGTGGAAAAGAAAGAAGTAAAAATAACTAAATAGTTGCGCCCTTCAAAAACAATGGCAATTCCTTCAATATATGTCTTTCCGCGCGGCACAAGTTCATATTGGTCAAGTTCGTTCAATGTATTGCGTTCCATATTGCGCACTTCACGAAACTGCGACGCAGCAAGCGCTAAAAAAGTGATGGCTGTAAATTCTTTTTCCATAATGGCCGGAACGGCAATGGTGCCGAGGCCAGCAGCAATCACACCAAGAGCGATGTGAATGGTTTTTCCGTGCAAATATGTCGGATATTGACGATAGTCTGTCCGTAATAAATATAACCGTGTCAGCACTCCAACCACAACTCCATATAGAATGGGAAAAGTATATTCATTCATGGCTGTCTTGTCCCCCTTATTTGTTTTTTCCCATCGACATACACTGCAATCTGCTCGAATAGCGTCCAAATAAGCAAGCAAAACGCACTAATGGATATTGTGTCTAAAAAAGAAAAAGAACCAATGATATATGAAAACGCTACTCTTTTGGAAATGATGGAGTACAATATTTCTCCTTGGCAGCTTCCAATGATCAAGCATACTAAGCGTGATTGAATATTTTCGTAAAATAGAAAACATATTATGAATAGCATCCCTGCAAGCATCCATGTACGATCCATCCATATCCATACTGGGTCAAAAAGAACGAGCAATTGGAAAGATGTATAGGCAAAGGCAATCGTCAATGCGGCGATCACTAAATATAGAAGCTTCCGACGAGTTTGCTTTGCCGTGAAATAACAGGATAAGAAAAAAAGAAATAAAAAAGAAAGCGTTACACAAAAACTGCCTATATACAGCGAAACAGATGAGAGGATAATGGTAATCAATGCGATCGCGGCCAACATCGTCCGTTGGCGTGTTTTTTTCATAAAAAAAGTTGCGATCATCCATATTATCCAAAAAAAGGAGTAAAAATAAATACCTTCCATACCTTCCACCCCCTTATTATGTTCATTATTTCATCTTTTATGAACATTCATTCGCGCATAAGGAAAATAAAAAATAGTTATAGTAAAGAATGACATAGAAAAAGAAAGGAGCGAAAACAAAGTGGGCAAAGACCGGCAAGAAAAAAAGCTAAAACAATCACACCGCGTCGAGTCCGACCGTGATCAATCTATCGAACACAAAGGCGCAACAAGACTCGAAGACCCAGAAGCAGCAAGAGAACGAAATCAACACTAAAAAGTAGACGCACCGCATTTATCTGCGACAAGTGCAGAAAGATTAAAAAGGATAGCATCAAAAAAGCTGACTCCATGATTACAAATTGAGTCAGCTTTCAAATTGAAAAAGCAGAACATCAAGAACTTTTATTTTTCCATCATTCGCCCGAGTGGTTTATAAATGTAGTCGACCATCTGCGTCGGCCCTGGAAGATCGGGATTCCATATTAACACTATCGCAAGAATCGTTCCTAGACTTAAAAGTACAACAAAAACGGCTTTTTCTTTTTTCTGTGTTCGGTTGATTCGCGGCCATTCGTATAGAAAGATGAGGGCAACCAAGACAAGAGTGCCCAGTATAAAAGCAGCCTTCATTATTGTGTTCACCCCTTGTTCAGGCAATCCTTGCGGAATGGTGCCTATGTCTGGTCTATGGACGTATGAAGAAGATAAATATAAATCAAAACCATTTTTGCTACTTTTTGCAAGATGACTGCTTTTGTTTATCTCCTCTTTCCCCTTGTTTCATTGCTATCCTGTTAATTTTTGATTATTAGTTCTTTTGCGCCATTTTGCGATGAATAGGAGAAGGAGAGGAATTCCTGCTTGAACCGAAAGAATGTAAAACGGGAACGAACTTCCTAGAAAACGAGTCAACTCCATTAAATTCGGCGCCGACCAGACGGCAAATAACAGTATGAAAAATCCCATGGGAAAAACGATCGGGCGATAATCCGACAAATTCAGCCATTGCGCCGTTCCCAACACCGAAGCATAATAAAAAACAGAAATTTTCAAAAATACACCCACTACCCAAAGAGCCGTTATGATGGCTTCAAGGTGTTCAAGAAAATCCGCAATGCTAATGTAACGGACGGCGCTCGCTACGGGATAAACAAAATGGTCGGTGATTCCTCCTAGAACGAAAAGGCTGGCAATGTTGACGAAAGATAAAGTCAACATGACCGCAGTGACCGAGATCATGCCCCATTTCTTTCCTTTATTTTGATCGGCTACATAAGGAAGGAGAAAAGCGATAAGAAGAAACTCACTGAACCAGCCTTGCGGGACTATCGCGCCCATGAGCGAGGGCATTATTCCCTTTTCCATAATTGGAAACATATTCTTTGCTTCCATATCCGGGATCAAAAGGATAATAATGATCAATATAAACATCACCACAACAGGTACGGACAATTCCGCAAGCCTGCCTATCACTTCCACACCTCCGCGGACGGCAAAGGAGCACACTAGGATCATACTTCCCATCACAACAACTAGTGGAGTATGAAAAAGAAAGTTGCCTACAACAAATTCGCCATACTCCCGAAGAATAAGTCCGCTTGCATGCAAATAGAAAAATAAAAAGATCAACCCAACCGCTTTCCCTAAAAATTTGCCGAGAATATCCTCGCTGTACTCGATAAGGGTTTTCTGTGGATAGAACTGATGCAGCCGAACGGCAATATAGACCGTCAAAAAACCAACGAAAGAAGCCCAAAGAGGAGAGAGCCACATATCCTGTTTTGCGTGCCGGGCGGTGATTGCAGGGACTAAGAGAACGGCTGTTGCGATAATCGTAGGATACATCATCATCCCCATTTGCGCCGCAGATATTTTTCCTTTCTCGATCATCATCATGACCCTCCTTTTTCCTTTCCCCGCCCTGTCATCTCCGTAATCAGGATTCAGTTTTCTGATCCGGACCTTGCCGCCGGGTGCTATCTGTTCCTGTTAAACGGGGGATTCCCCAATCGGTTCTTCGATAGAACGTTTTTCCCACTTGGACAAACCTAAAGCAAAACCTTCGCTTTGTTGATCGATAGACAAGACCGGGGTTCCAAGGGAAATCTGTTCGATGCAATCTGTCATCGTTTGTACCTTCTTTACCTTATTGTTTCACCTCTTGTTCAGGCAATCCTTGCGGAGTGGTGCCTATGCCTGGTCTACGGACGTATGCCTTCGTCTTCACAACCACTTCAACGTCAGGGAAGATTTCCTCCCAGCGATCCTTTACCCGGTTCCATTCTCTTGGATATTTTCGGTGAAAAATCTCTGCAAAGCCAAAAATATCGGCCTTCATTTCTTTTTGTACTTTTTTCAATGTGTCTCTAATACGCTTCTCCGTCTCCTTTGCCAATTCTTTTTCGATTATTTTCGTATACTTAGGATTCATCAAATTCAATTTCGTTCCATTTAATATGATATCGTCTTCCGCGGTCGCCTTTACGATCATCTTCCATTTGCCTTTCTCATATTTGGGAATAAGTTCCGTACGCGCTCTGATCAGCGTGGCCGTGATCTTTCCCTTTCCCCCTTTTGGCGTAACCGTGACATCCGCGTGTTTGATCTCATCTCTGAGCCAAAGCACGCCCCGAGTCAATTTATCATTAATATCCCCGACCATTTTATCCTTCTTAAAAATGGCGGTACGTTGGATAAACGCAATGGTCTGCAACTCTTGTGTCCCTTTTTCCGGGGGCAAAATCTTCACCATGGGAAGAGCCGCTGCGCCGGCATCGCCGCTTAGCATTTGCAGAACATCTTTTGCCGTTACCCGCAGTAAAAGCTTCGATTCTGACAATTCCCGCAGCACCTCTGCTGAGCTTTGCTCCACTAGGGGGGACAATTCAAGCACACTTTTCGCGGTTCCTTTACTCACGAATACATTGGCACGAAGGCGAGTTTCTGGATTGCGGCCCAGAAAGTCGAGATGCTGGCGAATCCCTGCTTTTGCTGCTTTCTCCCCGAACACGATCACCTCCGTGTGTCCCCAGAAAATACGTCGAGGAAGCTTCTCTTGCAGGTTTGAGATCGCATCAGCCACGGTGGTACCCGTTCCCGATCTTACTATCGTTTCAGCCCCGCCACCGCCACCGCCATCGCCGCCACCTATCATCTGACCTCCTCCACCGACAGCTTTCGGGACGATTATTTCCGCTGTAAGCATGATTTTCCCATCTTTTGTTTGATCAATCCCTAATCCTACGATTAGCGCTAAATCGTTGACTTCCTTCCTGTCCCAACAGCCGCTTAACAAAATAAGATGAACACAAACGAAAAGAAGTTTTGCTGCTTTTTGCAAGATGCCCATTTTTGTTTATCTCCTTTCTCCCCTTGTTTCATGCTATCCTATTAATTTTTGGTTATTGGTTCTTTTGCGCCATTTTGCGATCAATAGGAGAAGGAGAGGAAGTCCCGTTTGAATCGAAAACCGGTAAAACAAGGAAGAACCTCCTAGAAAGCGGGTCAATTCTATTAAATTCGGCGCCGACCAGACGGCAAATAACAGTATGAAAAATCCCATGGGAAAAACGATCGGGCGATAATCCGACAAATTCAACCATTGCGCCGTTCCCAACACCAAAACATAATAAAAAACAGAAATTTTCAAAAATACACCCACTACCCAAAGAGCCGTTAAGAAGGCTTCAAGGTGTTCAAGAAAATCCGCAATGCTAATGTAACGGACGGCGCTCGCTACGGGATAAACAAAATGGTCGGTGATTCCTCCTAGAACGAAAAGGCTGGCAATGTTGACGAAAGATAAAGTCAACATGACCGCAGTGACCGAGATCATGCCCCATTTCTTTCCTTTATTTTGATCGGCTACATAAGGAAGGAGAAAAGCGATAAGAAGAAACTCACTGAACCAGCCTTGCGGGACTATCGCGCCCATGAGCGAGGGCATTATTCCCTTTTCCATAATTGGAAACATATTCTTTGCTTCCATATCCGGGATCAAAAGGATAATAATGATCAATATAAAGATCACCACAACAGGTACGGACAATTCCGCAAGCCTGCCTATCACTTCTACACCACCGCGGACAGCAAAGGAGCACACTAGGATCATACTTCCCATTATAAAAATTAATGGAGTATGAAAAAGAAAGTTGCCTACAACAAATTCACCATACTCTCGGATAATAATTCCAGTTATATGCAAATAGAACAATAAAAAGATCAACCCAACCGCTTTCCCCAGAAACTTGCCAAGAATATCCTCGCTATACTCGATAAGGGTTTTTCCTGGATAAAGCTGATGCAACTGAACGGCAATATGAACTATCAAAAACCGATGAGAGAAGCCCAAAGAGGAGAGAGCCACATATCCTGATTCGCATGCCGGGCGGTGATTGCAGGGACTAAGAGAATGGCTGTTGCGATAATCGTAGGATACATCATCATCGCCATTTGCGCCGCAGATATTTTTCCTTTCTCGATCATCATCATGACCCTCCTTTCCCTTTACTCGTCTCGTTATCTCCGTAATCAGGATTCGGCTTCTGATCCGGACCTTGCCGCTCGATATTATTATCCGCTCCCGTTAAATGAGGGCGTGTATTGAACTTCCACAAAGGCGCGCGCAGCAGCACGTCTTTCATTTCGCCCCCTTGTATTGGAGCCATCGGAGATAAGTAGGGAACGCCGAAAGAACGAAGTGTCGCCATATGAGTAACAATCATAAGCAGCCCAAGCATAATCCCGAGAAGCCCTAAAGTCCCTGCCAGGAAGATCATCGGAAAGCGCAGCAACCTTAATGCCATTCCAGTCGTATAGCGCGGGACGGTAAAAGAAGCAATCCCTGTCAAAGCAACTACCATGATCAGTGGAGCAGAAACGAGGCCTGCTTGAACCGCAGCTTGCCCAATCACCAGCGCGCCAACGATACTAACCGCGGCACCCGCTTGTTTAGGAAGCCTCACCCCCGCTTCACGTATGGCCTCAAATGCTAATTCCATGAGCACCGCTTCGACCAGCGCCGGAAAGGGAACTTTCTCCCGAGAAGCAGCAATGGTTATCAAAAGTGTAGTAGGAAGCATTTCCTGATGAAAAGTAAGGAGCGCCACATACAACGACGGCAGTAAAAGAGATATCAAAAGAAATATGTAACGCAGCCAGCGGGTTGCCGTGCTCATTAAGGATCGTTGATAGTAATCTTCATTTGATTGCAGCAAGGAATAAAAAGAAACCGGCACAATCAAAACGAAAGGAGTGCCATCTTGAAAAATCGCTACTCGTCCTTCAAGCAGGTTTGCCGCCACCACATCAGGCCGTTCGGTATCCAAAACTTGAGGAAACGGAGAGTAAGGATTGTCCTCAATTAACTCTTCAATATAACTCGTTTCCAAAATGCCATCTACCTTGATACGGTTAAGCCGGGCCTCTACTTCTTGGATTAACGTTTGCTCAGCAATCCCTTCAATATAAGAGATGACTACTTCAGTCTGGGTGTACTCCCCAATTTTCATTGATTTTGTTTTCAGCTGCGGGCTTCTTATTTTTCTGCGCAACAAAGCAAGATTAGTCCCTAATGATTCGGTGAAGCCCTCCCTCGGCCCCCTTATCACGGATTCCCCCACCGGTTCTTCGATGGAACGTTTTTCCCAATGTGGCAAACCTAAAGCGAATCCTTCGCTTTGTTGATCGATAAGCAAGACCGGATTTCCACCAGAGATCTGTTCAATGCACTCTGTTATTGTTTGTACTCTCTTTACCTTAGAAACGGTCAATTTTTGTTCTAGTATATGATTGACATGAATGAACTGATCGGTATTCTCCTTGGCATTATTTTCTTTCATCAAAGGGGTGAGCACGCCCGCATCGATTTCTTCGATGTTAGCTAAACCGTCGATATAAATAAGGGCAGCCTTTGTTTTTCCGCCAATTTGAAATGGGCGAAAAACGACATCCATACAATTTTGATAGATATTTTGCAGTTTTTGCAGATTTTTATTTAAGTCGGTAGAAAGAAAGTCCTGTTGTTGCTGATTTTGGTTCTGTTGTTTTTGGTCTTGTTCTTGTTTCTTTATGATTTGTTTTCTTTTCTTCCTTTCTTTAAAAAAAAACATCCAATTCCCCTTCTTTCTAACAAGCAGGCGTTCTCAACTTTTATTTTTTCCATTTTTAAAATACGATAACCCCTTTTTTGACAATAAAGTTATTTAAAACATGAAAAAATCATTCCTTCGCTAGCCGGAGGCACTTATTCCAACTCACGGTTGCAGGTGTACAGCCAAACGAGGCCAGCTTTCGGCGTGCGAAAGAACCTTTTTTGTCCATGGAGCATAGATTTTGTTGATCTTTTTATAGAATATATGTTCGATTTAAAGAATAAAAAAACACCGCGATTCATCTCCCCACTTTACTCAGAGGGGGTTAATGAAAAACCCCTTCGTCCCGTGATTTTGGTCATCGGGATGAAGGGTGAATTTATCGGCAACTATATACTTTCGTGTCAAAGCCTCTTTCCGTTAACCAATGATGCGTATCGCCGCGAATGACAAGCGGCACACGCTGCAGCTTATCGATCGTCTTTGCCCCCAGCGCTCCCATAATCAACGTTAAATCGTGATGAAGCTCCTCGATATAGGCGACTAACGCTTCCACTCCTTGTTCGACAAGCGTTCGCAACAATGGTCCCGCCATTCCAACCGCGGATGCTCCTAGGGCGATCGCTTTCGCAGCATCCAACGCTGTACGGACACCGCCGCTGCCGATCACAACTAAAGAAGGAGAGGTTTGCGCTACCTCTACGATTGATGCCGCCGTTGGAATCCCCCAATCATTAAAATACGTTATTATGTTGGAACGTCGTTTATTTTCAATACGGGCAAAATTGGTGCCGCCCAAGCCTCCAACATCGACGATTTTCACGCCTACTTCTTCTAAGCGCGAAGCAGTTTCCTTGCTCATGCCAAATCCTACTTCTTTTACGATAACAGGGACTTGAACGGCTTGAACAATTTGTTCGATGCGAAGCAGTACTCCCGTAAAATCACGATCTCCTTCCGGCATCACAAGCTCTTGCACCACATTTAAATGAATTTGCAGACCGTCCGCCTCAATCATATCTACAGCACGCTTCGCATCATCGACAGTTGCTTCACTGCCAATGTTCGCAAAAATAATGCCGTTTTTATTTACTTTTCGTACAATCTCAAACGTTCCTCGCTGTTTATTGTCTCTTAGCGCTGATGTTTGCGAACCAACGGCCATCGCTATTCGGCAATGTTTTGCCGCCTCCGCTAATCCTTTATTAATTTCAAACGTTTGTTTTCCTCCGCCGCCGGTCATCGCATTGATAAAGAAAGGCGAACTTAACGAAAGTTCGCCTAAAGCAGTATGCAAGTGAATATCGTTCATGCGTACATCAGGTAAACTTTGATGAACAAACGTAATGTCATCAAATCCGCTTGCACCTTGATCGGCAGTAGAGAGCGCATGCTGAATATGTTCGATTTTCCGCTGTGCTCTGCTCATTGCTTCATCCTCGTTATTTTAATTTTTTCAGCTGTTCCCCGAGGACTTCGCCAATTTGAAAACCTCTTACTTCATTAGACGGCTTTGTATATTGGCTATAATCTTCTTCGGGTGCTGTTTCTTCTTCGATCAGCTCGCGCATACTTAACGAAATGCGGCGCTCCGCTTCGTTTACATCAAGCACTTTCGCTTTTACTTCTTCTCCTTCTTTTAGCACTTCATGAGGGGTGCCGATGCGCTTATTAGAGATTTGTGAAATGTGGACAAGACCTTCGACGCCTGGGAAAATTTCAACGAACGCGCCAAACGGTACAAGCCGTTTTACCTTGCCAGTGACGATATCGCCAGGGGCGACTTTTTCAGCAATCCCTTCCCAAGGGCCCGGCATTGCTTCTTTGATCGAAAGGGAGACGCGGCCATTTTCTTCGTCAACCGCAAGCACTTTTACTTTTACGGTTTCTCCTTCTTTTACGACTTCAGACGGATGGGCGACACGTGTATGGGAAAGCTGCGAAATATGTACAAGTCCATCAAAGCCGCCAACATCAACAAACACGCCAAAGTCGGTGACGCGGCGTACGGTTCCCTCAAGCACTTGTCCCGGCTCTAAACGGCTAAGCGCCTCCTTGTGCTTGCGTTCTTGCTCTTCTTCCACAACAGCACGATGTGATAAAATGATGCGATTTTTTTCACGGTTAAGCTCTACCACTTTTACTGCAAGCGTCTTCCCTTTATAATCAGAAAAGTCTTCAACATAGTGAGGCTCTACAAGAGAAGCGGGTATAAATCCACGCACTCCTACATCAGCAACAAGCCCGCCTTTGACGATGTCTTTTACGACGACATCAAACGTTTCTCCGCTGGAAAATTTTCTCTCTAACTCTTCCCAAGCGCGGTCTGCGTCTACCGCTTTTTTTGATAAAATTAACAATCCATCCTCTTCGTTTTCGCCTTCTTCTACTTTTTTGACTTTCGCCGTCACTTCATCGCCGACAGAGACAGCATCACTTGTTTTTTCAATATGCAAACTAGATAATTCACTAATTGGAATAATCCCGCTTTGTTTGCTTCCTTCAATATCGACAAGCACTTGTTTATCTTCTAGCTTTACCACTTTGCCTCGGACGATATCACCTACCTTATATACATTCACTTCTAAATTCATATCCTCTGCCATGTTAAACCCTCCTTAATCGACTGACGGTCCGTGCTTCCTCCATAAGAAAGCACCACCTACATCATCGCTATATCAATCCAAACCATGATGTACAATAGGACCGTTTTTCTATTTAGTATACCATATTTTCTCAATAGACATGTAACTGAATGCTTATCGATACTGATCTAATAACGCTTGGATATGTTGCATAATATAAGCTGTCGCTTCTTCCGGTGATGCTTTTTTCTCTCTTAGTGGCGTCATATCAATCGGTGATCCGTAAACAACCTTAAGCGGCACAAACGGACGATATGAACCAATAATGGCGCATGGAACAACAGCGGCACTTGTTCGAAGCGCAAAAAAACCGACGCCAGGCAACCCTTTTTTTAATTTTCCATCTTTGCTTCGTGTTCCCTCTGGGAAAATGCCTAACACATGCCCTTGTTTTAACACTTCTAAGCCGGTTCGCAATGCTTGGCGATCGCTCATTCCTCTTTTTACCGGAAACGCATGCAAAGTCGTAACTAAGTTTTTTAAGAGCGGAACACGAAACAATTCCTCTTTCGCCATAAAATGAATCGGTCTTGGAGCAGTAATTCCAAGGATTGGCGGATCGAGATTGCTAATATGGTTTGCGCAAAGAAGTACTCCTCCTTCTTTCGGAAACTTCTCCGCCCCTATCACCTCAATACGGTAAAGAGGGGTTAAAATGCTTTTTACAACTCCCTTGGCAAACGAATAAAAATCCACCGTCACCCAATCCTTTCGTTTACAATTTCCATAATGCGATCCACCACTTCTTCAATCGACAGTGACGTAGTATCAATTTCTATCGCATCTTCCGCTTTCTTAAGCGGTGCTACTTCACGCTCCGAATCGATTTGATCACGGCGTGCAATTTCCTTTTTCAACGTTTCTAAGTCAGATGGAAATCCTCTAGCAATGTTTTCCGCATGACGACGCTTTGCTCTTTCTTCCACAGATGCTTTCAAAAAGATTTTTACTTCTGCATTCGGAAGAACATATGTGCCAATATCACGGCCATCCATTACGACACCGCCATTTTTTGCGAGAGCGCGTTGGCGCGCCACCATTTCTTCCCGCACTGACGGGTGTTTTGCGACTAGCGATACTGCATTGGTTACTTCTTCACTGCGAATAATGTTTGTAACGTCTTCTCCATTGACAAATACAAGCTGCCCTTGTTCAGATGATTTTAATTCAATATATGTATTTTTTAACAAAGAAATTAATGCTTGTTCGTCATCAAGCGCAACTTTTTGTTGCAGCGCCACGTACGTTAGTGCCCGGTACATCGCGCCAGTATCAATATAAATATAAGAAAGCCGTTTCGCTATAATTTTCGCAACAGTGCTTTTCCCCGCTGCAGCTGGTCCATCAATGGCAATGCTGATTTTTTTGCTCATAATTCCTGGTTACTAAAATCTATAAAAATCGACTCATCGCGATGGAACCAACAAAACTGCTTACCGCTCAGGAAACACCTGAGTTCCATCAGGAAGGGAATCCCCTTGTCATTCACCTGCTGTGAAAGACAACCCGTGGATCGCGGTTAGCGACGGCATCTGTCGTGCACCATTCCTTCCATTGGTCAGTACACGACAATGATTTTAGCAACCAGGTTTACACCTCCTTTAGTTGAATTTGGTACTGGTTCAGCCAACAACATTTGTGCAAGATGTTCCATAATGACCATTCATGTTCTTGTTTGAAATTCTCGATTTTGCATAACATCATTGCGATATATTGGCGTTGTTTCTTGCCGCTTTTCGATTGCTTGTAGGATTCTTCCATCGACCCTAACACCGCAATCCAATGGCGTTTCACTTTCGTTTTTATGATGTCCATGAGTTCTTTTGGCAACCGTTCCTGATACCCTAATCTCAAAGAAAAAAGCAGGAAACTCCTGCGTGCTTCGATGCCATTTTACCATATAGGCCGCTAGCGGTCGATGATTGTTTCGATTGTTTTTGTCTTTTCTTGTCTGCTAACGCCTTCATATTCATAAATTTTTCCTAAATAAGGGCTAAGTGGAGTATATAAAATGAGCCATTGAGCAATGATTAAAAAAACAAACTGAATAATAACAAGCTTTAGTAAAATAGATTCCACTCGTTTCATTGGAACCAACAGCCCGCTTTCCGTTTTTTATATAGCCATTATTCCACGCTTTTTCGCCATTTATTCGCAATATCTTCCTCTCTTTTTCTTATCTCTAACTGCTGTTCAAAACTATATCGAATCAATCGTACGCGATCTTGCGGAGATACATCCAAAAATTGTAAGGACGCTTTATATATATCACTGTTTTCCGCTTGAAATATACGAACGATTTTTGCTTTCACTTTTAAATAATGATATTCTCCTGATTTCATAGCAAGTACAAACCATGCCTCTACCACCATTCCAGGAAGCAGCTGCTTTTGCTTATGCTCTGGCAATACGATCGCGGCTCCGCCAGCGCTAATATCAGTCGTCATCGTTGTAAACGGCATAAATTCTTGATGGAGAGGATGAATCGCCACATCCGTATTCGCTTCCACTCTTACATATCGGCGACGCTGAATGCGCACTAACTTATCTACTCCTGGATAGGAAAGAACAACCATTGGTATCGGCTGACGCACTTTTCCAATTACTTCTGTTTCAAATAAATAAAGACAATGATCCGGCCCAACAAAACTTGCTTTAAATTGCATTCCATTTAATAAAAACACGGTTTTTTCTGTTTTTACATTAATTGGATAGTTAATATGTATATAACCGTCACTTATTTCTGCCACTTTGCTTTTATATTTTTCCTCTTCCCCGCCTGCTGGTTCTAACATTATCGTATCCCCTATTTTTAACATCGTCTCTCCCTCTCATTTTCTTCTCATGTTTATTAAAACAAAAAGGAAAAGCTTGCATCAAGCTTTTCCTTTGGTAAAGGGAGAGATAGGATTTGCACCTATACAAACATATCCTTTAACTATAGTTTTGTTCGACGCTTTGCAGCTTTTCGACTTTTTCCTCCATTCCTGTGTTTGCATTAATAAAAATTTGATATGTGTCTTCTCCAAGTGTTCCTAAAAATTCATAGCAGAGCACTTGCTCGTTCATATCGTTTACAATTATTGCTTGGCGCTGTTCCATTACTTTTAAATTTGGATTTACTTTTTTCCTCGCTTGTTCTGCTGTCAATTTTGGTTTTGACAGTGGGCGTTTAACGGAAGAAGATAAGTAATCACGCGCAGAGAAGCCGACAATCGTTCCATCATCAAGAGCTACTTTCATTTTAATTGCTTCCGGATAAATGCGAATTCCGTTTTCATTTGTCACAAATGTTAATACAGCTACGTTATCATATTGGGAACTATCATATAGCTCTAAATTCTTAAACTTGTGCTTCTGCAAAAATTTCATCCCTCTATTTGCCGCTTCATGCAAACTAATCGCCTGTTTTTTTATTGGACGGCTATCGATTACCCAAATCGGATAACCGCCTTTTTCTGTAATGTCCATATAAATACTGCTTTTCTTTTTTGGATCGCGGATCGTCAAACTGTAAAAGCGCTCATCTGCTCCTTTTCCACTTGTTGTCACTTTTATGTTTTCTGTTCCTTTTAACCCAAGAAAAGAACGAGCAATTTGTTTCGCTTCTGTTTTTGAAATTGGTTTTCCTTTCGCACGGACAAAACCTTTTTCTTTATTCTTCAACCCAATAAATGTCGGGCTAAATTCTGATGATCTCGAGAAAGTATCTACATTTTTTTCGACTGATTTAAACCCATCAATAATAATGTTATCGTCAGGGCTGTCGTTTGTAGCAAGCGCTAATTCCACATCCATCCAACGCAAGTTGTTTTTTAAAACTAAATGTTGAACATTGCGAAGTTCTTGTTGAATATTTGCCGCATTTTTATATAGGGCTTGTAACGTGCGATATTCTTCATTCGTAAGCGGTTCTTTTTCTAAATCGCGAATCGCTGCCCGATAGCTGAACTCCCCTATTTTGGCAAGAAACTCTTGCGTTTTGTTAAACGGGAGTAAAGAAAGCGGCAATTGTCCGACACTTGTATGGGCTTCTGAGGCGATTCTCCATACTTCAGCCAAAGCCGGAGAAAGTGATGCACGGGAATTCATGGCAAGCGTTGTGCCGATTTTATCATGCAATAAGTCAATTTGATAGGTTAAGTCGTGGAAAGCACGCTGATAGTTATTTTCAGCATGAATTAATATCGCGTTTTTTTCTTGGTGTTCCCGATATCCCCAATACGCTGTTCCGACAATTCCAAGTGACAGTACTCCGATTAATAAATTTCGTATCATTTTTTTGTTCACCTCCTGCATTATTTACAAAAAATGTGTTTGCCGATCCGCTTAATTTGCGGCCTATTCCAAATCCATGCACTCGTTGCTGTCGACGGGTTGAAATAATAAATGGCTCCACCGGTAGGATCCCAACCGTTAATCGCATCTAGCACCGCTTTTTTTGCCGTTTCATTCGGCGTCAGCCAAATTTGCCCATCGGCTACTGCAGTAAATGCCCCAGGCTGAAAAATCACTCCCGCCACCGTATCTGGAAACGAAGGATGTTCTAAGCGATTTAAAATGACGGCTGCCACGGCGACTTGGCCGATATAAGGCTCTCCGCGCGCTTCTCCATATACGGCATTTGCCATCAATTGAATATCGTTTTGTGAAAAACCGTTTGGCACATTGGATGCTGTTGTTTTTGCCGAGCTGTTTCCGCCGCCCCTTTCATTTCTTTTTACTTGCTGGCTTAACGGAATGCCCCCGTAATGGGTAAACGAATTGCCTTTGCGAATTTGCTCCTTCACAAATTGCTCATGATATTTCGATACCTTTACTAGTTTTGCTTTTGTACTCTCACCGACAAGCCCGTCGACTGGAAGCCCATATTCATATTGAAAGTTGCGCACTGCCCAATATGTATTCCAGCCAAAAACTCCATCAATTTTTCCCTTGTAAAATCCGATATACTGCAATCGTGCTTGTAATTCAATGACATCATCTCCAACCGCCCCACGCTGAATCACTTGATTCGAAAACGCTTTTACTTCTTCCGCTGGTTTTCCACAGATAAACAAACAAGCAACCAATACGGCAAACCATAAATGCCACTTTATTTTCCTTATCATACGCGAACCCTCCCGTATTACTTCTGTTGTTTTATCCCTATTTTCTTTCGAATTTGCCTTTTTATGCAAAAAAAACAAAAAACCAAGCGTATTATGCTTGGCTTTTTGCTGAAGGGATTCTATCGTAATCATGTAATCCTTTCGCTTGTTTTACTTTTCGAAGAGCAGACCACCATAATAACAGCATGAACGGAACCATGTAATAACTCCATTTTTCCTGTGTCAACAAAATGAAATCATACGTCCCGTGCAATAGAAATGGCAGAAAAAAAGAAAGAAATAAGTAGCGCCGCTTTTTTATAGTAAATTTTGCTTTTCCAAAATAAAACCCCATAATGACCGCGAATAAAGCATGGCTTGAGACAGGTAAAAACGCTCTTGTTACGGCAAATTCTACACCGTTTGCCAATAAATACAAAATATTTTCCATCGTCGCAAAACCGAGCGATACACTTGCGCTGTATACGATGCCATCGTACGGCTCATCAAACTCGTGGTGGTCATAAATAAAAAAATAGACAATAAACCACTTCACAAACTCTTCCAATAATCCCGACAAAAAAAAGGCGCGAGCTATCTTAGAGGCTGCGATTCCTTCCACATGAAACACATATTGAATAAACATAATGGGAAACACAAGAAGCGCCCCAATAACAAATGTTCTCAACACAATGGATAGCGGTTCGGTTTCATATTCATCTTTTAAATAAAAATAACTAAGCAGCGCAACACCTGGGCAAGCAGGCGATATAAGGCTCTCCGCCCTTTCCATACGGCTTTGCCTCAATGAATATCGTTTTGTTGAAAATTGACATTGCATGCTTTTCGACTTTTCGATGTTTCCGCCGCACCTTCATTAATTTTCTTGCGACTTAGAGTGGGCCTTACAGGAAAATTGCCTTTGCAATGCTCCTTTACAAATTTGGCGTGTATTCGAACCTTTCTAGTTGCTATGTACTCTCAGTCAAGCCTTCGCTGAAGCCCATATTCATATGCGAAATTGCCACTGCTAATATGTATTCCAGCAACTTTCCATCAATGCCCATGTAAAATCGTTCTGCATAGTTTTGTATTCGATGCATCTTAACCGGCCCTCATCTTTGCATAAAAACGCTTTAACTTCTTCCCGGGTTTTCCAAGAAATCAACAGAACCATACGCAAACATAATCATTTTTTCTTATATAGCGACCTCGTAGTGACTTTGAATTTTTTTTCTTTTTCTAGATATTTGCGTTCTTTATGTCACGCAAAACAAAAACAAGTATTCTGCTTTTGTTGCAATCCATGTTAATATGTAATCTTCGCTAAGTTTTATTTTCAAAGTCGACCATAATTACATCATGAACGCAACATGTTATTTACACTCTATTTTTCTGTTAACTATTTATGCATCTTGAAGTCTGCAATTTATGGCAGAAAACAATGAAAAATAATAGCTTTTTTAATCTTGCCTTCCAATATAAACCCCATAATGATGGACAAATAAGATGTCTTGACAGTAAAATCATTCGGCATGTCTCTCGTTTGCATTAATCAATTATTTCGCATCGTCGCAAAATCCAAGAACCTGCGCTGTATCTAGCATGTGCTCACAATTCGTGTGTTCTTTATAAAAACAGCGAAACGTTCCACTATACAACTCTTCCTATAATCCGACAAAAAAAGGCGGGTATCTTAGATGTGCGATTCTTACACTGAAACACATTGAATAAACATAATGAAACCACTTGAACAAAAATTTTCTCAACACATGATAGCCTTCGTAGTCATATTTGCTCTTTTTAATATACTAAGCCAGACAGCAACACAGCGCAATTCAGACCTTTTAAAATTTCATCCATCGTTTCTATTCCGATTTTTTGTTCTGTTTTCAAGAATATTTGAATTCTCTATATTACATCATACGAATTTTCCGAAGGAGTAAACTGCGAAATAGTCCCGATATTCACACAGGCATGTTCTGAATTACATGAAGAGATGATAATATTTCTCTGTCAAGATACCGGTAAGATGTGCGTCGATAAAAAAGATTTTGTCTACTCACTGACGAATGACTATAAACGTTGACAACTCTACGTTATTATACAAATATATTAGGAACCCTTGTCTCACTAACTCACTCGCACAATCTAGAGATGGATCAATTCTGCTAATGAATTTAAAATTCGATATAGAGAATATTTGAGTATAAAGTGTATATATTATGATGCGGCTCACCTCATCCAGATATTCCCTATTTAAAGAGGACAGTGTGTTAACTACACTGTCCTTGTGCCCATTTATATACTGAATTTCCCTTCTTAAATTTCTCATGCTGCAAGCAATCGCTAATTTTATTCTTGCCTTTTTACTGTCTAAATCTTTCCCTAAAATAACTCCATTTTTAACAAGATCATAAGCGCTGCCTAAATAATCATAAGTCGTATATACTTCCCCTTCTTCTGCACTTGTTGTAATTACAACTTTTATTTCTTTCGATACAGCTTCTTTTATTGCGCCCATCATTTTTGGTGATACTTGTCCTCTGCCTACCCCTTCTAAAACAATTCCTTTTACATTAGCGTTTATGGCTGCTTTTATAAATTTATCGTCAGCGTCCAAATAGCATTTGATTATATCTACTTCAGGTATTTCATTTTTTATTTTGTATGTTTCCCTTCTAATTGGCTTTTGATATATGTATACTTTATCATTATCGATAATCCCTAAATACCCATATCCAAAAACATCAAAGCCTTGTAAATTAGAAGCATGTACTTTTTTCACATGTCTGGCCACAAATATGCGTTCATTAAATACTACAACCGTTCCTACACCTCTTAAATCGTCATTACAAGCCGTATAAACCGCATGGCGAATATTTGTATAAGCATCACTTCCCTGTTGTTCTGGAGAGCGTTGTGAGCCTGTTAAAACGATTTGGCGATCATCTGAAATCGTTAAATCTAAAAAATATGCGGTTTCTTCGAGTGTGTCTGTTCCATGTGTAACAACTATGCCATCAATTGTTTTATCTTGATAAATTTCTTCGATTTTGTTTTTTAAGGTTAATAAATGCTCAAATGTAATATGCATGCTCGGCAGTTGAAATAAAGAATGTATTTCAATTCTAATATCATCAGGTAAATTGCAAATTTGTGCTAATTCTTCTCCCGTCATTTCCCCTGAAACATATTTGCCTTCTTCTGTCTTTTTGCTTGCTATTGTTCCACCTGTAGTAATTAGTGCCACTTTTTTCATTAATGTCACCTCTTTAGAAACATAATAGCATAAATGAATTACAACACAAAATAATGGTTGTCGATAAATAAAAAATAGACTGTCTAAACGATCCGCAGAAACTGCAAGAAATGTTTATGGAATGATAAAAAAGAGGCTGAAAAAACCAGCCTCCTTCTGTTATTGCCCTTTCTCCTTTTCCCGTTTTGCGATACAAGCAGCGATTTGCACACCGTGAAAGCGCCCGTTTTCAATAAAAATTTCATTGGCATCATTTCCTGCCGCAATGACACCTGCGATAAAAATTCCGCGTACATTCGTTTCCATTGTTTCTGGATCATAAAGCGGCCGGCCCGTTTCTGGATCGACCCCGACTCCCATCTTTTTCAAAAATTCATGATCAGGATGATATCCTGTCATCGCAAATACAAAATCGTTTTTAATTTTTTTGATTTCGCCCCCTACTTCGTAAATGACGGCATCCTCCGTAATCTCTTTTACATGAGCGTTAAACTCCATTTTAATAATTCCCTTGCGGACGAGAGAATCAAATTCCGGCAAAATCCAAGGTTTGATGCTTGGAGAGTATCCGCTTCCCCGGTACAATACCGTGACACGTGCTCCCGCCTTGACAAGTTCCAGCGCTGCGTCCACGCTAGAATTTTTTCCGCCAATGACAACACAATCGGTGTTGTAATACGGGTGCGCTTCTTTAAAATAATGCGTTACTTTCGGTAAATCTTCTCCCGGTATGTTCATATAATTTGGATTGTCGTAATATCCGGTAGCAATAATAACGTATTGGGCGCGATATTGTTCTTTTGTCGTTTGGACAAGAAATGTTCCATCTTCTTGTTTTTCTACTTGCTCCACTTTTTCAAACGTTTGTACACGCACTTGTTTTCTCGTAACTACTTCGCGATAATAAGCGAGTGCTTGATTTCGCTTTGGCTTCCGATTTTCCGTAATAAACGGAACCCCGCCAATTTCAAGACGCTCACTCGTACTAAAAAACGTTTGATGAATCGGAAAATGATAAATGGAATTAACGATATTTCCTTTCTCTATTACTAACGGACGATAACCGACATCTTGCAAAGCGATCGCCGCAGCAAGCCCACAAGGACCACCGCCAACAATAATGATTTTTTCTTCTTTCATCCGGTTCACTCCTTAAACATCCAAAAATCCCCTATCATATGATAGGGGATTTTTGGCATGTTGTAAATATGTTTTGCATGCTCTTTATACCCATCCGCGGAAACGGCACGCTTCCGCCATTTTTCGAACGCCGACCATATAAGCAGCCAATCGCATATCTACGCGGCGGGTTTGCGCCATTTCATATACGTTGTTAAACGCTTTTACCATCACTTTTTCTAATCGTTCTTGGACTTCTTCTTCTGTCCAATAATATCCTTGGTTATTTTGCACCCATTCAAAATAGGATACCGTTACACCGCCGGCACTAGCTAATACGTCTGGAACAAGCAAAATGCCGCGTTCCGTTAAAATTTCCGTCGCCTCTAGCGTCGTTGGACCGTTTGCCGCCTCCACGACAATGCTTGCTTTAATATTTGGCGCATTTTCTTTCGTAATTTGATTTTCAATTGCGGCTGGAACTAAAATATCGCAATCAAGCTCTAACAATTCTTTGTTCGTAATTGTATTTTTAAACAATTTCGTTACCGTACCAAAGCTGTCGCGGCGCTCAAGCAAATAATCGATATCTAAACCGTTCGGATCGTAAAGAGCTCCATATACGTCGGAAATGCCAATGACTTTCGCACCGGCATCATGCATAAATTTTGCTAAATAGCTTCCCGCGTTTCCAAAACCTTGAACGACCACGCGTGCTCCTTTCAAGTCGATACCGCGTTTTTTCGCCGCTTCGCGAATACAAATCGTAACCCCTTTTGCCGTCGCGGTTTCGCGCCCGTGTGACCCGCCTAGCACTAAAGGTTTTCCTGTAATAAATCCAGGAGAGTTAAATTCGTCGATGCGGCTATATTCGTCCATCATCCATGCCATAATTTGCGAGTTCGTAAAGACATCTGGTGCAGGAATGTCTTTTGTCGGACCAACGATTTGGCTAATCGCGCGAACATAACCACGGCTTAATCGTTCTAATTCACGGAATGACATCGTACGCGGATCACATACAATTCCGCCTTTTCCACCGCCATACGGCAAATCGACAATGCCACATTTTAGGCTCATCCAAATAGATAGCGCTTTCACTTCACGCTCTGTTACGTTTGGATGGAAACGAACGCCCCCCTTAGTTGGACCAACGGCATCATTATGCTGGGCACGGTAGCCGGTAAAAATTTTTACAGTACCGTCATCCATGCGCACAGGAATTCTCACTGTCAGCATGCGAATCGGCTCTTTGAGCAACTCATATACTTCTTCTGGATACCCTAATTTTTCCAATGCTCTATGTATAACAGTTTGTGTTGCTGTTAATACATCATATTTTTCCGCTTTTTCTTCCAGATTTTCTTCGTTGGTATGCTTGTCGGCTACCATACGTAAACCTCCTATAAATTCGCTATAATATTTGATATTGTCACCTTTCATGTCATAGTATACACTTTCTTTTTATTTATGCAAAGGAAAAAAAATAAAATGCCAAGCGATTTACGGCTATTTACAACCATTTACATCGCTTTTATGTCAATAAGCTGTCTTTTCCTTAGTATATATTTATTTTCCTTGTCATCTAACATATGGAAAAAATAAAAAGCCAGACCCCTTGTCCATACGACGGGGTCTGATAAAGCATTAACGCACTGGAAAATAACGAACAAGTTGTTCAATGGCTCGATGTTCAATTAGCTTCTTACCATATTCTTGCACACGATGTATCGTTATCGTTGAAGGGCTGGCAAATTCCGCTAATAAAGCAACAAAGTTATCGATTGGGATCGGCGGTTCCTCAGCGACATGCAAGTAAAAACGATTTTGGTAGGAGTAGAGGGTTCCGTCTAGACAACCGATCGAGTAAAGACGATGAGCGAGCTGAATGACATCTTCAAACGTCTGAAATTCATAAAATATGTCATCGCTCTCATCGAGCGTTACTTGCATTTCAATATAATCGTCAGCAAATTCTTCCTCCATGTCGTCATATTCGCCCTCACTTGTTACGATAACAACCATTCCCTGTGCTGGTAAAGAGTATACTTCCACTGCGATCGACCCGTTTACTTCAAAGCCGAGCTCCTCGCTTGCCTCCTCAATCATATCGCGAAACAATTGATGAACTTTAAACGTATCTTTCCATAAATCCTCTTTCGTTAAACCGCGATCCATCAAATCATCAAACGTAAGGAAAATTTTGATTTTATTGTGGGTTAAGCGTTCAAGACGCATCAACACCCCTCCTTACCTACACAGCCATCTCTTATGTTTATTGTATGAAATAATTCATAAATGGTTCGTTTGTTATTATTAATGAGTTTACATCGTTTATAGTCATTTAGACAAGCATTTTTTCTTTATCTTCTTTCCGTGAACAAATGGTGATCAAATTCGTTTCCGCAGGGGCTCCAAAGCGAAGCGGAACGGCTGTCGTCCCGTACCCGTTGCTGACATAAACGGCTGTTCCGTTCACATTTTTTAAACCGCCTTTTTCATAGAGCCCAAACGAAAAGAAACGAATTTGCCCTCCATGCGTATGACCGCTGATCACAAGCGAAATATGATGTTCGGGACGAAGACGACCGACGATTTTCGGATTATGCGAAGCAAGGATGCGAAATGCATCCTCATCCACCCCTTGAAGCGCTTGGTCCAATCTTGCGCGCCGTTTGCTCATATCCTCCACTCCAATGAGAGCAAGCTTCTCCCCATTCGGGGATTGCAACATAACAGCGCTATTTTCCAATATATGCACTCCTTCCTCCACTAAAAGCGAGTGCAAATCATATTCCGTTTCATAATCATTATTCCCCCAAATAAAATAAACCGGTCCAATCATTTTTAAACGGCGAATATTTTCCTTGACACGCGCGACGGGCACCCCTTTTTCCGTAAGGTCCCCGCCAACTAAAACAATATCCGCTTTCCTTTTATCTCCTCCACAATTCTTTTTGCCAATACCCGCCGATGAAGATCAGAAATAAAAAAAATGGAAAACGCCCGAAAACTACTTGGAAACTGAGGAAAGGTCAATTCAATGTGAACAACGCGGTTTCGATGCGCTTCCCACCACATATAAGCCAATATACAAAAAAAAGCAAAAAAAATGATCCAAATCAATATAACTCCCCCTATAAGTTTCGATTATATTGACGAGAACGATCCAAATCCACCGATATCATACCATAAATCAAAGAGAAAATAAAAAATAAAGCAGCGAGCCTCGTTTCCCATTGAAATAGCCAATAAAAGCTTCCCATCCCCCCGCAGCAAATAAACCATTCCTTCCAACGCACCTGCTTTCGCTGCAAGCATAAAATCACTCCTTCAATGACGGTGCGGATCACTACTGCATTGGCTAAAAAACCAATAAAAAAACAAATCATTGCTAAAAACGTCCGCAAAGGATTAAAAATAAGTTCAGTGATAAAATAGGCAAAATCAAACGGAGTCACTGGCGGCATCCAATGAATCATAAAATACCCGCATAAAAATCCGACAGCAATATATAACAGATAAAACACAACCTGTTTCCTCCCTTTTTTCTTACATGTATTCACCGAAAAAAGAAGTCATGAACAAAACGCAATGGTCATAAATATAGACTGAAGTTCTGCCCAAAAAGGAGGTTTCTTATGTTCACAACACGAAAGCAATACGAACCTTATGTAAGCCCATTTGACCCTTGCCCGCCAATTCGCGTCAAAACCTATGTCACCGCTCCAAATCAATATGTCGGATTTCAGCCGCCAAACTTGCCGCAATTCCCATTGCATGAAGCGTTAAAAAAAGGAACCCTTTGGAAAATTTTTTATGATCCATATTATGGTCCTTATGAAATGAAAACTAAAGGTGATTACCAATGAAACAGTTGCCAAAAGAATACTATGAACTTTTAGAACAGCTCCAAGCGGTTGATTTTGCCCTCGTCGACTTAACGTTATACCTCGACACCCATCCTACTGACTACCAAGCCATCCAGCAATTTAACCAGCTTGCGCAAAAACGGAAACAACTGAAAAAACAGTTTGAATCCTGTTATGGTCCACTTCAGCAATATGGAAACAGCTATTCCAATTATCCGTGGAATTGGAATGATTCTCCTTGGCCTTGGCAAGTATAGCAAAAACAACTCGCTGTAAAGGGAGGAAATGACGATGTGGATTTATGAAAAAAAATTGCAATATCCTGTTCGTGTCAGCACATGCAACCCAAAATTGGCGAAATATTTAATTGAACAGTATGGAGGTGCGGATGGAGAACTCGCCGCTGCGCTTCGTTATTTAAATCAACGCTACTCCATCCCTGATAAAGTAGTCGGTTTGCTCACAGATATTGGAACCGAAGAATTAGCTCATTTGGAAATGATTGCGACAATGGTATACAAATTAACAAAAGACGCCACCCTAGAACAGCTGAAAGAAGCAGGTCTTGACGCACACTATGTCGATCATGACCGCGCTTTATTTTATCATAATGCCGCTGGAGTTCCATTTACGGCGACATACATTCAAGCGAAAGGAGACCCAATTGCCGATTTATATGAAGATATCGCTGCCGAAGAAAAAGCGCGGGCAACCTATCAATGGATTATTAATATGAGCGATGATCCAGATTTAAACGATGGGCTTCGCTTTTTACGTGAACGTGAAATCATTCATGCCCAGCGTTTTCGCGAAGCAGTCGAAATTTTAAAAGAAGAGCGCGACCGCAAGAAATTTTTTTAATCGAAAGATAGCTGAATGGAGTACCATTCAGCTATTTTCAAAATACAAATTAATGTCGTACTCCTTTTTCATGATCTCAAACAATTTATGGCGCTCTTTCCATTGCTGCTCTTCTTTCCATAAATCGGCGCTTTTTTGAATGATTTCACAGCGAAGCGAATGAAATTCTTCTTCTGCTTTATCGCACTTTTTTTTGTAATATAAAATGGCCCAATACAATGTAAACAACAATAATAATATATACAAATGCACTGTTTTTTCTAAAAACATCTTAATAAACGCAGTCAATGTACCGCTGGGAAAAATCAGATAAAATAAAACATATACGAAAAATACCGCAAATCCACCTAAAGTGACAATCTGCAAAGACAGGACCCGTTTCTTCAAACGTTCCCATTTTTGCTTCTTTTCAATCACTCCAAGCAGCATTTGTTTTGTTACTTCATCAATATGAAGCTGTTCGAAAAATACTTTGCTCACGGCCGGATCCCCTCGTTTTTTCACTGACCTCTATTATAAACGTATGTACGAGCCCATTTAGGTAGAACAAAAAAGTGATGGTACGCCTCCTTACTTTTCAGCGTCCATCACCGGAATTTGCAGCACTTGTCCTTTATGAAGCTGTGCGCTCTTTAAATGATTCCATTTTTTTATCATTTCCATTCCTTTATCACTTTGATAATATTTCATCGCAATGCTGTACAATGTTTCATTTTCTTGGACTGTATGTGTAATAATCTTTTGCTTTTTTTGCTTATCCGAAGCTTTATTTTCTTTTTGTGCGTCTGATTCAGGCCGATCTTTTTTTTGCGAGCTTGGCTCGCTTGATGGCGGCGCCGCCTTTTCCTCAGCAGGAGCAATGTCAATTTGTTCGTAGCTGCCCGTCTCACTGCGTGTTACAACAGTCACTGTTTTTGAATCATCATTTGCATAATAAATGCTTAACATCGAAATCGGAAGTAAAATAAAAAATAGTGCTAACAAGCGAATAAGCGGATATTTTAACTTCCATTTCACCCGTTTTTTTGATTTCTTTTGTCTATGCACCTCTCTGCGCGATGGAAGTGATAATACATCTTCTTGCTGCACCATTTCGTCTCTTTGTTCCACTAATTCGCGCAATGATTCTGCTTGATCATGATTCACACATTATCACTCCCGTCTCCCTCTTTCATGTTGCGGACATAATGAAGACGAATATCGATCGCCAAGATAAAGTCAATAAGAAAATGAGCAAAAATGGTGACCCAAAGACTGTTTGTCCGTTGATAAATATATCCAAGAAAAAAGCTTAACAATACGACCATCCCAAATAAAAACCACTTTTCTAAATAGCGCACGTGCAACAAAGCGAACACGATGCTGGCAATAAACAAGCCAAAATGCGTCTGGATCACTCCACGAAACAATAGTTCTTCACTAAAAGCGATCAATAAACATAAAAAAAAGATATGCGGAATCGACCGGTTTTGGAAAATTTTTTCGTTAATTCCTCCATCATCATACCAATGTTCCGGCAAATAACGCATCAATAAAAAATCGATGGCCAATACAATCATTGCACTTCCGCCGCCATACTTTAACACCGTGGCAACATCAAAATGCCAAATTTTTCGGAATGTCGAAAGATCAAAAAGAAAAAATCCGATGATTGCTGATACGACAATTAACAATAACTGAGTAAAATATAAATGAATGAGTACTTCACGATCGTCCATCATGCGGATTTGTTCACTTTGCCGCCTCATTCTAGACACGCCTCGCTTTAAAAGAAAATTCGCTTTAATTCCGCTTTCCAGCCATGGAAATGCAGATCTTTATCCTCTTTCTCCATGCGCAAGTAGCTCTCGAGCGGAAATCCGCATCGGTCGCAGCATAAATCTGGCTTTCTCTCCAATGACTGTTGAAACGCCTGAACGATCGCCTCACGCCGGCATGAACGATGCAACACCCAACTCATCATTTCCCGCAGCTTTTTTCGCTTCCATTGCCTGCGCGTCTCGATATACTTCATCAATGTCTGATATAAACAGGCAACATCCCGTTCCGTAAGCAACCGCTTGGAAGAAATGATTCCTTCCGCTTCGAAAAAATACGTTAAAATCCGTTTTTGCACATCTGTTAACGAGCATGCATTCATTTGCTGTTCTAAACGATCCGGAGTTACACCATATAATAAGCTTTCGCATAATTGTTTTACTTGCACATCGTCCGGCAATTCCGTTTCCATAAGAGATTGTACCATGCTCTCGTCACCATTGGTATATAGTAAAATGGCAATGCTCTTTTTTCCATCGCGGCCGGCTCTGCCGATTTCCTGTAAATAAGCCTCTATCTGACCAGGCATGTGAAAATGAATGACAAAACGAATATTTTCTTTATTTACTCCCATGCCAAATGCATTCGTACAGCATACAATTTCCAATTGGTCACGTAAAAATTGTTGCTGAACAAGCATTCGCTGTTCGGAATCCATTCCTCCATGATAATAGGCGACTCGCTCAATTCCTTCCTCTTGCAGCTTCTGCGCCATCGTTTCCGCCCATTGCCTGCTTGAAAAATAAATTAACCCAGGTCCTTCTAGCATTTTTACATAATCAAGCAGCCTGCTTACTTTCTCATGGATAAAGTCCGTTTTCTCCACTTTGATGGCGATATTAGGCCGGTCAACAGAATGAATATGCCGCCGAAGAGGCTGGAGCTGCAAAATATGTACAATATCATCCATCACTTCAGGCGGTGCGGTGGCTGTTAACGCCAGACAAGTTGGAGTGCCAAGACGCTTACGAATTTCTCCCAACTTTAAAAAATCAGGACGGAAATCGTAACCCCACTGGGAAATGCAATGTGCTTCATCAACTACAAATAAGGAAATACGGATATTCATTAAAGCGCGAAGCAATCGTTCCGACTGCAGCATCTCCGGGGAAACATAAATAAACCGAAATTCATGAAGCCGCTCAAGTGCTTTGATCTTTACTTCTGTTTCTAAAAAACTATTAAATGCGATGACTCTCTTTTCTCCACGTTGGCGAAGCTGCTGCACTTGGTCCTCCATCAGCGAAACGAGCGGCGAAATAATTAACACGCTGCCTTGCAATACATATGCGGGAAGCTGATAACAAAGTGATTTTCCCCCACCAGTCGGCAACATTGCTAATACATCATATCCGCGCAAAATGTCTTCAATAATTTCCCGTTGTCCTTTTCGAAAAGAGGAGTAGCCGAATTTTTCTTGAAGCAACTGTTCTAATGTCACCACATTTCTCCTTCCTTTGCTAATACGAGGCGGATTTCAAAATAGCTGACATCATCATCGATAGCGTCACGAATCACCTTTAATTTCCGCGTCCGTAATTTTCGTACCGTTTCAATAATTTTTGCCGCTCTTTTCTCATTGATGAACGGTTGAATAGAAAAATGAGGAATATTCGCCGCAATTTCCACCACATGGTCTTCAATGGTGCTTCTTTTTAAACGGCGCAGCTTAGCGATCTCTTCGATCGATTTTCCACGCAATAGCCATTCATACGTTTTTTGTGTCGAAAACGTTAATGGTATCGGCAGCGATAAATCATGCATCAATTCATATAAAACGGATGAACGTTTTGATTCCGCTCTAGCCATCATATAATGCAATACATTTTGGAATTGAAACCGAACGTATACTGGATCTTTTTGCAAATAGGAAGCGATTTGCTCATTTGTCCAGCCAATTCGCTCAAAACTCGTTAAGCGCAATGTAAACACCGTCGCCTCTTCTTCCGAAACGGAAGAAAGAATGTCATATATTTCTTTATAAAGCGTTTGCGCTAATTCATGCACTGTCCTTTTTTGCGATAATAAGTAATTCTTTACCCAAATCAATGTTTCCTCATGGCGATGAATCGGTTCAAAACGGGTTCGATGGAGCACGTTCGATAACGTTTGAACAAGCAAGGACAACCGATACCAAAACGTTTTTTCTGTGGCGTGATACCGCCATCCGTTTATATGAACCGGAAAAAACACTTGATGCAACTGTTCGTCTAACTGCTTTTTTCCAGCTTCCGTCAGTATATAAGAACGGTTTTGTACAGGGGAAATCAAGCCGTTTTCGAACAACTGTTGCGCTGCTGCCTCGACATCGTTTAACGTAACTTCTTTCCACACTCCGAAAAATGGTTCTAACTGAAACCATTTACTATCTTGTAACGTTTGTGACGACTTTTTTCCGGTAAATAGATGATATATCGCGGATAAAGACCGCTCCCTCTGAAACGGTGCAAACAAAATAAAACAAGAAACGAAGCATACCCACCTTTCATTCGCGCCGCTCCTTTATTGAAACACTTTGATATACATCCATTGTAGCAGAAATACTCTCTTCGTTTCTCACACAAAGTTTTTCTCATCTAGAAAAAATGCATAATGGGAAATGTATGTTTAAAAATATCGGTGTAATATTTTTTGTATTGAAAAGTTGTGGAAACAGTCTTATTATAAGAAGTGAAAGCTCATTTCCGAGTATGCAACACGGAGATGACAGTCCGTTTGAAATAGAATTTGAGGAGGTTTTTATTTATGCCAAAATATACGATTGTTGATAAGGAAACATGTATTGCATGTGGTGCGTGCGGTGCCGCAGCTCCGGATATTTATGACTACGATGAAGATGGCATTGCATACGTAACACTAGATGACAACCAAGGCATCGTGGAAGTGCCAGAAATTCTTATCGATGACATGATGGATGCATTCGAAGGCTGCCCAACGGAATCGATTAAGGTTGCAGACGAACCGTTTGATGGCGATCCAAATAAATTTGATTAATAAAAATACACCCTCTTGTATGCAAAATGCAAGAGGGTTTTTTATGGAAATGATCTGAATGAAGCCTCTATTGCCGTCCACTTAAGCAATAACGGATCGATTACCCGCTCCTGCACAAAAACAAGATCATCCAATCATGTTTTGCTGAAATCCACCGTCATATTTTAATGAGATTTTGTCGACTGTTGAAAAATTTGTTGATCGAAAGAACGAAACATTGAGTTATATTTACATAGTTGCTATACTTCTACCATCTATTCTATAATAGAAACACATACATACATATAAAGGGAGGAAAATGTTGTGGCATTTGAAAATAAAGTTGTCGAAGCATTTATCGAAATTCCGACAGGAAGCCAAAACAAGTACGAATTTGACAAAGAACGGGGCATTTTCAAACTAGACCGCGTCTTATACTCTCCAATGTTTTATCCGGCAGAATATGGATATTTGCAAAACACGCTCGCTTTAGACGGCGACCCGCTTGACATTTTAGTCATCACCACAAATCCAACGTTCCCTGGCTGTGTGATCGACACACGTGTCATCGGTTATTTAAATATGATTGACAGCGGTGAAGAGGATGCGAAATTAATCGGTGTTCCTGTCGAAGATCCGCGTTTCGATGAAGTACGCAGCATCGAAGATCTTCCGCAGCATAAATTAAAAGAAATCGCCCATTTCTTCGAACGCTATAAAGACTTGGAAGGGAAACGGACGGAAATCGGCTCGTGGGAAGGTCCAGAAGCTGCCGCTAAACTAATTGATGAATGCATCGCTCGCTACAACGAACAAAAAAATAAATAACAGAAAAGACGCCCAAGTGAACGGTTGACGACTTGGGCGTTTCTTATTCAGGAAAATCCGAACATTTCATAATAAAAACGTTTACATTGGTATGACTTCTTATCATATCATTGACAGATGGTAATTTATTATGTTAAATTATCAGAAATTTAAAATCCTTGAAAAAAGAAAGGAGCTCACCACCGTGTTTCGCATTTTAGTTTCCGACGCAATTAGCGAAGAAGGATTAGCCCCACTACGAAAATCCGAACAAATTGAAATCGTACAAAAAAAGGTAACAGAAGTAGAAGAACAACTTCATGAATTTGACGCCTTGCTTGTTCGCAGCGCTACGAAAGTGACAGAAGAACTCCTTTCCAAAATGCCAAATTTAAAAATCATCGGGCGCGCTGGTGTGGGAGTTGACAATATTGATGTGGAAGCAGCAACGAAGCGCGGGATTGTCGTTATTAATGCTCCAAACGGAAATACGATTTCTGCTGCTGAACACACATTTGCTATGATGGCTGCGCTTGTGCGCCATATTCCGCAAGCACATGTTTCTGTGAAATCCCGGGAGTGGAATCGTTCCGCGTTCGTTGGAACAGAGTTGCAAGGAAAACATTTAGGAATTATCGGATTTGGCCGCATCGGATCCGAAGTAGCCAAACGCGCGCGCGCATTCGGCATGACGGTTCACGTATATGATCCATTTTTAACAAAAGAGCGGGCGGAAAAACTTGGTGTATCGATCCATACACTTGATGAAGTGCTTGCTTGCTCTGATATTATTACCGTACACACTCCATTAACTAAAGAAACAAAAGGGCTTCTTGGCGAAAAAAATTTGGCCAAAACGAAAAAGGGCGTATACCTTATCAACTGTGCCCGCGGCGGTATTATTGACGAACAAGCATTAATTCCATTTCTTCAAAGCGGCCATGTTGCAGGGGTAGCTCTCGACGTATTCGAACAAGAACCGCCAGGCGATCATCCGCTTTTTGCGTTTGATAATGTGATTGTCACCCCTCACCTTGGCGCTTCGACTATAGAGGCGCAGCTCAATGTTGCTACACAAGTTGCCGAGGAAATATTACACTTTTTAGAAGGAAAACCAGTTACATCATCTATTAATCTACCAACATTGTCTAAAGACGTATATGAAAAAATTCAAGCATTCTACAATTTAGCGAAAAAAATGTGCACGATCGCATCACAATATATGAATATTCCTGTCCAAGAACTATCCGTAACCTATGCGGGAACGGTTGCCGATTTAGAAACAACATATATCACTCGCAGCTTGCTCGCTGGATTTTTACGGCCGCGCGTCGCTTCGACGGTTAACGAAGTGAATGCCGCCATGATCGCAAAAGAACGCGGCATTACGTATGGAGAAAAATTTTCCGATGAAACACATGGTTACGCAAATTGCATTTCCCTTACCGTACACGGGGAAAACAGAACGTTTACGATTAAAGGCTCGCACATTCCAAACTATGGCGACCGCATCGTTCACTTCGATGGATTTACGATTGATTTTGCACCAGATGGACATCTTCTTTACATCCAGCATCAAGACCGACCAGGAATGATCGGAAAGGTCGGAAACGTCCTCGGCGAACATCAAGTAAATATCGCTACAATGCAAGTCGGACGCGAGCAGGCAGGTGGAAAGGCAATTATGATGCTTTCGTTAGATAAACCGATTGATGACGCTTTACTTGAGAAATTAGCTGAAATTGAAGATATTGAAACGGTAAAAAGATTAGAAGTTTCATAAGCAAAAAAGGAATGGGAATTTCCCATTCCTTTTTCCATTGCTGTTCTCTTATCCAAGCGGCACCGCTTTACGCTCCCCTTTTTGAAACGTCATCAGCTCCGTATAGCCGACGCTTTTCGCCAGCGCAATCGCCTTGTCGTAATCCGCCCCCACGTGCTCTGGAACGTGCGCATCAGACGAAAGCACAATCGGAATTCCCTTATCATAGCACATTTGCAACAGCCGCTTATCTGGATATAGCTCACCGACTGGCTTGCGGAGTCCAGCAGTGCTGATTTCCACACATGTTTTGGAATTCGCAAGCGCTGTTGTGGCACGATCATATTGCTCTAATAAAAATTCTTCATCCTCCGGAACATATTTAAATATTTTGACCAGATCTATATGACCGATAATATCAAATAAGTTCGACTCGGCTAAAGTAACGACTTGGTCAAAATATTTGCGATATGTATCGTACAAATCCCGGCGTTCCCATTCCTTTCGATATTCCGCTAAGTCAATGCCGAAATCATCGATCCAGTGAATGGAACCGATGACATAATCAAACTCATATGATCGAATAAACGCCGCCATCTCTTCATGTTTTCCTGGCGTATAATCCATTTCGATAGACATTTTTACATCAATTCCGGCATCCCACGCCTCATGGAAAAGACGGACATAATCTGCCATATCATAATAGCGACGTTCGTCTACCCATGGATTCGATAAAATATTTTTCGTTTGATAAAAATGATAGGCATGTTCGGATATACCGAAATGTTGAATTCCTTTCCGCGCCGCTTCATCGGTAAATTGCCGCAAATAGTCCAATGTCAGCGTTCCGCGTTCTAGATGGTTATGGTAGTCTGTTAACATTCACAAATCGCCTCCCACTATGTTTCTATCATTATATCGTATGAAAATGCGAGAGGACAACGATTTTCACGAATTTTCGAAACGTTAACCAGTTAACCCTACCATAAATAATAACCGAATGCAAACGGCCATTCCCGCCACTACAAGCAATCGTCTCACCACATCACCCATCGTCGCTCATCCCTCCTTGTTATTTTTACACCATATAGTATTATGTCAAAAAAAAAACAAATAGAACTTCATTCACATTAAAAAATACTGCCCTCCCTTATCTTGTATGCAAAGTCGCCATCATCGGATTTGGGCCAACGGGTACATCAATCTTCTTGCCAAATATATATGGACCGATCTGTTTTACATTTCCCCCCATAAACGTCACCGAGCGAAAACCAAACTCCTTAGCGGTAAGTAAAATTGCTTCCACCATCCAGCATAACGATGGCGATATATCAAGCTTTGAATCCTCAGTAAATTGAACAACGACGTGATCCTGTTGCACATCTACTTTCTCAATTTGCACTCCCCGCGGAATCGTTGATCGCAGTGATGCACTAGCATCTTTTTGCATTTGTCTTAACGCTTTGAGAAATGTTGGGAAATGTTGGGGGGACGGAACGAGATATACAGGATGCGACGAACTGAGCTGATATAAATAATACGCCCGCTTCTTTTTTGGAATTTCCATCGATTCTATATATCCTTTATGACTTAGTTTCATCCCTTCTTTATTTCCCGTAAAAAAGCGAATTTTCTTGCCACCCATCCATCGAATGGTTTCTTCAATACTGTATAAAAACAGCGACTCACTCACTCTTCCTTCCAAAAAAACCGGATGTTGTTTCGAAACATAAACAAGCCAAACTCGTTTGCTTTCACGAGAAGGCACCATCGTTACCCCATTAAGCAAATGTTTCGAGACTCCCCATTTTTGTTCATCAATTTGTGTTTTGGCCGTTTCTAGCTGCCGTTTTACCGACTCATGCTTTGGGACTGGCACGCTAATCGGAATCACGATTTGAGACTGCTGGTCGGGAAGCCCTAGTACAGCAACATCTTGATCATTCAAAGCTTCTTTTGTAACAATGTGCGATGGAAACTCGCTGTATTGGTTTACTGACAAAAGCGGTTGACTCATATTGGAACGCTGATCAGCTTGCAACGTAATGACAGATTTATCCGATTTTTCTTCTGTCTGTTTGGTAAACGGGAGGCTGTGCACACTAATGACAACAACGATTATGACTGCAACGATCGAAGCAAACGATGGAAGAAACCACGCTTTCAAACGTGCTGTTTTTCTTGCTTTCATCAATTGTCGGTACACTTCTTCTTTCGAACGATGATCTTTGATCATCGGCATTTGTTGCAACGTATATTGGAGGCATTCGTCATTCCACCGAAATTTTTTCATGTTGTTTTCCTCCTTTCGCCGCTTCTTCCTCCATATACTTTTTTAATACTTTTAATGCCCGGTGTTGCGTTGTTTTTACTTTGCTTTCCGTCCATCCTAACGTTTCTGCTGTTTCTGCGATCGATAGTGACTGAATAAAGCGGAGTACAATGACAAGTTGCTGATCAATGGTACAACGCTCTAAACAACGGTACATCCGTTGAATTTCTTCTTTTTGAATCGCAATTTCCTCCGGGAGTGGCTGCATATCACAAAGCTGATCATCGTTCCAATCGAATTTTTCTGACACTCTCCGCCGCCAGCTTTTTTGTTTGCGAAAAAAATCGATTGCCACATGGCGAGCAATCGATAGCAGCCACGTTTTTTCGCTGCTTTCCCCCTTAAATCGCTTATACGAACGCAATACTTTTATGTATACTTCTTGAACAAGATCTTCTGCCTGTTCTCGATTTCGTACCATATAAAATAAAAAATTAAAAATGTCATCATGATACTTTTCGTACAACTCCTCAAAAACGGAGTCCATCCTTTCTCCTCCCATTCTACTACATCTGTCGATAGAACAATCGTTTCGTTACAACTATCATAAAGTTTCTTCGCAAAAAAAGGAAGAATATTTACGGAATATTCTTCCCTTTCATCTCTACTAATCTATAAGCGCAATTCGATCGAAAAAAATAAATCTTTTACCATCTTCTTTATTTCTTCTTCCATATGAGGATCATAGCTTATTAATACAGAAGTAGCCGGACCGGATGAAGCAAAAAGCGGCAACAAGCAGGAACAAGAGAAAGAGGAAAGACCGTTGTCCTGAAGCAACTGTTGCAATTCATAATAAATTCCTTTTGAACCAACCGGAACAATTTCATAAACATACGTTTGTCTCAATAGTGCTTGAAATAACGAAAGAGAAAGCATACGTTCCTTACGCTTCAATACTTCATCTCCAACAAGCGGCTCGCCGATTACCGCAAATTTTGCATCTTTTGGTGTTATTCCGACCCGTTTTCGCTCTGTTTGTACCGTACCGACAACCGTTATTCCAACAGCGGACTGCAACGTTGGAAAATTCGTTTCACTGCTCCCGATGACCGGAATGTCTATATGCAATTCTTGACACGTCCTGCGGATGCCATTGCAAAGTGTTTCCCACGCTTCATCATGCACAAAATTTTGCAGCACCACGGCATGCGGCTTCGCTCCAACACTCAATACTTCCATGAATGCAACGCGCGCAGCAAAATACGAAACGACATCATATGGAGCGTGTACAACATCCTTCTCTTTCTCTCCAATTGCTGCCGAACCATCCGCCGCAACCACTAACTCTATGCCATCATAAAAAGGTATAAACAATACATCACGCACGTGGCATCTTCTCCGATTCCATGATTGTCCATCTCCAAAGCACCGGAATAACGAGTGAGGAAACGATGATGTTTGCAAGTGTTGCAATAGCCAAAGAAGGAATAATCGCTAAAACAAACGCTTTACCCATCACCGATAAACTAATCAACACAATTGTCGCGGCAAATTGTTTCCGGCTTCCTATCATTTTTCCCCTCCTTATCCCGAAACACGATCGCGCTCCGTTCATATTCGACGTCTTTTACTCCCAAACGCGCATTAATGACGCGGGCGACAGCAAAAAAGTAATCAGATAAACGATTCACGTATTGCAATACAATTTCATTAATCGGCTCCTCTTTGCTTAATGACACGATGCACCGTTCCGCTCTTCTTGTTACCGTGCGGGCGACATGAAGCGCCGCCGCAGCTTTAGAACCGCCAGGCAAAATAAATTTTTCAAGCGGCGGAGCTTCTTTCACATATTCATCGATGCGCGTTTCCAAAAATGTCACCATATCTGCCGTTACTTTGTACGGAATCTTCCCATTCACAATGGCCAAGTCGCCGCCGCAATCAAATAATTCATGTTGAATTTTTTGCAATTCAGCGTAAATGTCTTGAAATTTCTCATCATTTAACAGCGTCATCGCCTGCCCGACAAATGAATTTACTTCATCTAGCGTCCCGTACGCCTCCACACGCAGATGATCTTTATCGACACGTCCGCCGATTAAACTCGTTTTTCCTTTGTCACCTGTTCTCGTATATAGTCTCATATCGTTTCTCCCCCTTATTTCATTCGTTCTGCTAATCCGCACCAAACACGATCGACGCGGTCGCAAAGCTGAACCAATTGCTGGTAACACCAGCCGGTTACATCGCGCCATAATCGTTCTTCTTTTTCCACCGGGACAACCCCCTGTGTAATGTCAGAACCAATCCACACAACCGTTCGTCCGGAACTTTGTCGTTCCCACTCATGCCATATTTGAAACATGCGTTTCCAATAAGCTAAATCTGGAATACACCGAATCGCTGCTTCCAATCCTTCCATCACAACGATTCGTTCGAGTATATTCGCATCTGGCTCGCCATATTCGCATTCATATCCGTTATACCAAACGACATCTTTCCGTTCTGTTATTCGGTAGTAAGTGCACGCCCATTTTCGTTTTCCTTGAAAAGCACCTCCGACAATGAAATGCATCGTTTTTTCTCCTTCCACCTCTCGAGCGTCGATTGCAGTGTATACCCGCCGCCAAATGGCACCGCCCATTCCCAAAACGACCGTTCTTGCGGAGCGTAGCGCTCCAATACGTAACGAATCGGGCCGCCATGCGTGGCGACGGCGACATGTTTCGCATTTGTTTTCTCGGCAAGTATGATCGTTTGTTCCAACGCTTGCTCCACTCTTGTTTGAAATTGTTGATAGCCTTCCCCGTTGGGAGGAACAGTCGAAAGCGGGGAATTCAACCATTTTTGATACTCTTTTATTTCTTTCAACTCCAAAAACGTTTTTCCTTCCCAGTCGCCAAAATGCATTTCCCGCCATTGCGCCATTTCGAATTTCGCGCCGGAATAACTTCGAAACAACAGCTCACACGTTTGCCGGCACCGCAGCAAATCGCTTGATACAAGCAAATCAACAGGCGCAAAAAGCTGCAAGTCTGCTTTAAGAAGCCGCGCTTTTTCTTGCTCTGCAAGCGGTACATCCGTATGCCCGATATATCGTCTTGCTTCATTTTCCGGCGTCATACCATGACGTATGAACGTAATAGCCAAATCATACACCATAGCCACGTCTCCACTCCTTCGACAAACGCCCCAAGCGCATCACCGGTAATGCCGCCAAATTGTTTTTCAAAAAACAAACGCGCAACGAAAACAGCAAATATTGTCCCACACGCTAAAAATATAACGGTTTTCCAAACAGAAAAATGGGCGGCGCATAAACACGCGAGCAAACAGCTGCCAATAATCATTGCAACATGCGCATCGTAACGATCGGCATGTTCCCGAAAAGCAGCGGCCATGCCAGTTTGTTTTGCTGGTTTTCCATAAATAAGCAGCCATGCCATCGCCGTTCTCGACAACACCGGAATAACGGCAATAAGGAATATATCAAAATCGGAACATATTGTTTCAAACATAAATAAAAAGCGAAATGAAAGCAAAAACAAAATCGATAATACCGCAAACGCTCCAACACGCGAATCGCTCATGATTTCTTGACGCCGCTTTACATCCCGATACGAAAAAAACGCATCGCTTACATCCATCCAACCGTCCGCGTGCAATCCGCCTGCGATCCAAATAGATAGCCACATGAGGGAAAGCGCAAGAAACAATGGCGAAAGAGAAGAAAACGAAGAAAACATGAAGTACGTAACAGCTTCAATAACGCCAATCAGCGCACCGATAAGCGGAAATGCGCGGACAGACCAGCGTGCCGTGGCAGCGTTCCAATCAATCTGCTTCCGAATAGGAATCACCGTTAAAAATTGAACAGACAATAAAAACCCGCTCCAAACCGCTTTCATGACAATGATTCTCCTTTTTTCACAACAGCTATGCCATTCTGCGCCAAAATGGCGATTTGAGCGTTTGCGACAATTTGTTGATGAAGCCACCCAAGCGTTTTCATAAAATGATATGTCCCTAAATCATCCGGACTCCTCCAGAAAATAATTCATTCGAGACAATGATTAACGCCTTGCACGCTTTTTCTAATTGCTGTAACACAATCCACATTTGTCTTGCCTTATGAAAACAGTTCGCTTCCTTTTGCCAGCTTTCATCAGCAAACAATTCGTTAGCAAGCCAGTTCGTTATACAATCAAGCAAAACAACGTCGCTTTTTGTAAAAACAGGAATCAGTTTATCAAGCCGCACCGACTGTTCCCATGTGATCCACTTCATCGGTTGTTTCTTTCGCCGCTTTTGGTGATGATCAATCCGCTGTTTCATTTCGTCATCAGACGCTCGTGCCGTTGCGATATAGTGTAAAGAACTTTCTGGAGTTGCCAGCTTTTGTACATAAGTTTCAGCAATTCGGCTTTTTCCGCTTCGGACACCCCCGCTAATAAACACGATCATTGCGCCCACCGCCTCAGCACATGCAGCAATTGATCATTTTCTTCCTTCGTCTTCACCGCTAAACGCAAATAATGGCCGTCAAGGCCGCGGAAATTCATCGTATGGCGCGGTACAATCCCTTTTTGTAATAAATGATAAAGCAGCGCTTCTGTGGAACGGTTTGGCAACCGTAATAAATAAAAATTAACGACCGATGGCGAAACATAATACCCATATTCGCTTAATATCGTCGTTATTCGCTCCCGTTCACTGGCAATCATCCGCTTTGTTTGTGCGACAAACTCGTTCATCGGCAAAAAATGCAACGCCAGCTGCTGGGCAAGTCTACTTACGCTCCATGGCGGCTGCAATGCTTTTACTTGCGCAATGACTTCCTTATTGGCAACCATATAGCCGATACGCGCCCCGGCTAAATGATGGATTTTCGTTAATGAACGCAAAACGATCAGATGGGAAAAGTCGTTCACCCACTGCAATGCGGTAAAGCCATCGATCCAAAAATGATAAAACGCTTCATCGATGACAACAAATGTCTCTGCCTTCTCCGCTGCCACAAGCAACGCATATAGATCTTCTTCCGTCATCACCGTTCCAGTTGGATTGTTTGGATGGCATAAAAAGAAAGCATCAACATCCCCTAATAACGTTGTTAACTCACTTAGATTATATTTCCAGTTGCTTTCCTCATTCGAGACAATCGAAACGATCTTACAATGGTGCGCCTCACAAGCGCGGCGATATTCAGAAAACGTCGGTTCCGCAATTCCAATTCGTTTTCGTGAAAATAATTGTCCTAGCAAATGAATGCATTCCGAAGCGCCGTTGGAAATCAGCACTTGCTCTGGTGCGATTCCTTCGATACGCGCAAGTAAATCAACTAATAAAGAAGCATCCGGGTCTGGATATTCCATCGTCCAACCGCAAAAATCAGCTTGTTTCGGCCAAAGCGACAGCGGCAATACATATGGATTTGTGTTGACACTAAAATCAACGTAAGTTTCTGGAATTGGAATCCCAAGATGCTCATATAATTGGCGGGGATTTGCTCCATGTGCTGGCAAATTCAATCAATATCCCTCCTACGAACAGCAATATCGCAAACGATAAAACCGTAACGAGCATAATCCGCACTGCATGGCGAATATGTTCTTTTTTTAGCGGAACGAGCGGATCGCCGATCGTCGGCCGGTGCGAAACGATTCCGTTATATGTGTTCGTTCCGCCAAGCTGCACGCCTAAAAGCGCCGCCATCGCCGATTCTAGCCATCCGCTGTTTGGACTTGGATGTTTGCGAGCATCGCGAAAAAGCACCCGCAAGCAATAACGAAGTCGCTTTCCGCTATGGACAAATATCATCACCATCGCCGTAAGACGAGCAGGCACATAATTGACCACATCATCCAAGCGCGCTGACGCCCAACCGAATTCGCGATACGCCTCATTTTTATAGCCGAGCATCGAATCACACGTATTTACGGTCCGATAAAAAAGCGCCAATGGAGCCCCGCCGATGAAAGCGTAAAACAACGGCGCGGTAATTCCATCGCTCGTATTTTCCGCCACCGTTTCTACACAAGCGCGCACAATTTCCGGTTCGTCAAGATTTTCTGTATCCCGGCCAACAATCATGCTTAATTCGCGGCGGGCCTTTTCGATTTTTCCTTGTTCTAAAGGAATGAGTACATTCCAGGCAGCTTCTTGTAAACTTTTTGTCGCAATCGTCGTAAAAATAAGGACCGCTTCCATCATAACGCCAAATATCCATGAAAGAGAATAACTGATATATACAACAAGAGACGCCAGGCAGTAAACCATTCCTGCTACGGCCGCGACGGTAATAATCCCTTTCATGCGCCGATATCGCCCTTGATTAAGCCGTTTGTCGAAAAAGGAAATGAATGATCCGATTCCACGCACGGGGTGCGGAAGCCAACGAGGATCGCCAAACAACCAATCCAACACAAGCGCCAGAGCAATCGCCAAAAGATGACTCACAATGATTCCCTCCGCTGTTTATAACGGCGAAGGGCTTCCTTTGTCGCTTCATAAACGGTTCGCCCGATCGCTTTTCCAATCGGTGTGATCGTGCCAGCATAAGGAAACGTTGCTCCTGTTTGTGTCGCGGCAATCGCAATGCAATCCGTCGATGTTCCTGTTGCATAGGTGCTTGTTTCAGGATCGACAATTTTTTCATCGTATAATGCTTTTGTTTTTGCTTCCGTCGCCGTCATTAAAGCCTGCACATAAGCGGCATCCGTCAACGTTCCGTCGATAAATACCATAATGTTAATCGTGCCGACTTTTTGGCTTAATTCCTCTCGTTTCCACGCTTGTGCGGCATCAACGGCATTTCCTACTCCAGCGGTAACAACGGTCCATACAGAAAACGCATCATGTTTCTCATACATGCAGACGGCATCTTCGACAGAAACAGCGGTCATCATTCCAATCGTTTTTTGGACGGGAAAGCCGCGGCGACGTAAATAATGTTTCATTTCCGTTTCCGCATCTTCGCAATCATAATCTTTTGAAACTTGACGATTGACAAAATGAGTCGCCCATTGAAAGCCTGATCCGACAAGCGCGGAAGATAACACCTTAAGCGGCTCGGTTGCGGTTACAACGACGCAGTCCTCCAACATTGTCCACGCGAATCGTTCGCGCAGTTCGTTATGTTGTAATATCGGAAATTGCCATTCCCGTAAAAACGCCATAAGCGGTTTAGAGACGGTCGGATGTGCTTGCCTGCTTACGGACGCGTGAAATACAGAACGGAAAATCTCAGGTTCCATCAGCTCTTCCGGCGTCCCTAGCGCGACTACCTCCCCTTTTTTTAACATTAAAAGCCTGTCACAATATAAACTAGCGATGTTAATATCATGAAAAATCGCAATAACCGTTAACGCTTTTTCCTTCGCCGAGCGGACAAGCTGGTCCAATAGCTTCATTTGCTGGGTAATGTCCATATGATTGGTCGGTTCGTCTAGCAATAAAAGCTGAGGCTGCTGCGCAAGCGCTCTTGCTAAATAAACACGCTGACGTTCTCCCCCACTCAAACGGTCAATCCCTTCTTCTGCTTTTTCCATTAGCCCAACTTCTTCGATTGCTGTTTTCACCACTTGTTCATCTTCTTCCGTCCATGTCGGAAATAGACCGCTTTGATGGGCATATCTTCCAAGTTCCACTGTTTCTTTTACCGTATATCCGAATGCCGCATCAACCGTTTGCGGAAGCACCGCGGCAAAACGAGCCCATTCTTTTTGCGAAAAAGAACGAAGCGGCCGGCCGTTTACTGTTATGCTTCCGTTTTGTAATAACAACTCCTTGCTTAACAGTTTCAATAAGGTCGTTTTCCCGCTCCCATTTGGCCCTAAAATCCCAAATACTTCTCCCTTTGCTACGGTAAACGTTACATCATGAAGCACTTGTTTACGATGATAGTGGTAAGAAACATGGTTTACTTCAAGCACATTCATCACGTCTTTCTTCGCATTCTTCGAAAAAATAGTAGTGCAAATAAAGGTGCGCCAATCAATGAGGTAATTACGCCGATTGGCAATTCTCTCGGCGAAATAATCGTGCGTGCCAATAAATCAGTAAGAACGAGAAAGGCACCGCCATACAATAGGGAAAGCGGCAACAGAAGACGATGGTTCGGACCACAGACGAGGCGAACCATATGTGGAACGACCAATCCGACAAAACCGATCGTTCCGGAAACAGACACCGCCGCGCCGGTTAGCAGCGAAGCACCGGTTAAAATCATCACTTTTCGCTTCAACACATCGACCCCGATATGCATAGCGGCCGACTCCCCAAACGCAAAAGCGTTCAGTTCGCGCGCATTAAAAAGCAGCATGATCACTCCGATGAGAAAAAACGGAAGCATCATCATCGTATATTTCCATCCGCGCATCGCTACGCTCCCCATCAGCCATGCAATAATTTGCCGCAATTCTTCTCCGGTTAGTGCAATCATTAAGGAAATAAGTGCGCTGAAAAACGCCCCGAACATAATTCCAACTAGGATGATGGTCTCTACGGACATTTTTCGCTCCACCGCTCGTGTAAATAAAAGAACAAGCACGAGCGTCACAAGGCCAAATATAATGCTGACAATAGGAAGCGTAAATGTACCAAATAACGGTAATTGAATACCGAAGAAAATGACAAAAACAGCACCGACAGAAGCACCTGACGACACGCCGAGCGTATACGGATCGGCAAGCGCATTTTTTAACAGCCCTTGAAACCCAGCTCCCGCGACCGCCAGCGATGCCCCGACAAGAAACGCAAGCACAACGCGTGGAAGGCGGATCGCCATCACGATTTGCACGAGATCATCGGGAACATCGCCGGGCAACGGCAACCCAAACGAGATCGAAAAAATAATCTTGATAATAGTAGAAAAGGGAATCGATAGAGAACCTATCGATATCCCCAGCAAGAGCGAAGTAATAACGACCGTTATTGCAACTGCATACATCCATATATTACTTAAAAATATCCGGGTAAATTGTTTTTGCAAGTTCCTCTACTCCTTCGATCAAACGTGGACCTGGACGGCTTACTAAGTCTGTATTTACATCATACACCCGTTTGTTTTTCACCGCCGGGACATCTTTCCAAGCAGGACGGTCCAACACTTGCTTCGCTCCGCCGTATGTTGTAATAATGACATCCGGCTTGTACGCGACCGCTTTTTCTTCCGTAACCATCGGCCACCCTTCTAAATCACCGGCGACATTTTTCGCGGAGATCGCCTGGAGCATCTCATCAATAAACGTTCCTTTTCCAGCTGTATAAATTTCTGGAGCTGGTGATATTTCGACCCATACTTTTGCTTGATCTTCCTCTTTAATTTGCTTTGCTTTTTCTTTTATAGCTTCTAATTTTGTTTTCATATTTTGGATGATTTCTTGTGCTTTGTCCGCAGTTCCTGTCGCTTTGCCAATTAATTCGATGGAATGATATACATCATCAAACGTTTTCGCGTCATAGACAACCAATACAGCAATACCCGCATCTCTTAATTGCTGAAGCCCATCTTTCGAGTTATGTGCGCTAGACGCATGGGCAAGTACTAAATCTGGCTTCAACGAAATAACTTTTTCTACATTAAACTCTAAGCCGCCTATTTTTTCCTTATTTTTTACATCTTCCGGATAGTTATCAAAATCGCTGACGCCAACGATTTTGTCTCCTAATCCCAACGCATAGGCAATCTCTGTGTTGCTTGGAATTAAGGAAACGATTTTTTTTGGCTCAGACTGTATCGTTACATCCTCGCCTAATCCATCTTTTACCGTTACCGGAAACGCCGCTTGTTCCGTTTTCGGTTCTTCTTTTTTTGCAGGCTCTTTGCTTGCGTTCTCTCCATTACATCCAAACAAGAAGCCAAATGTAAGGATGAATACGAGCAACATGACATACTGTTTCCATTTTTTCATTTTTTGTTCCCCCTTCTTTATGTAAAATAAAAAAACTCATTCCTAACTCGGAATGAGCGAGAAACGGCAATATGTATACACGAAGGCAGCCACCGTTGCCGTTTCCTCATCTCACCCCCCGAAGATAGGAAACTATAAGCGAACAAGGCAGGTCTACTGACTCATGCTTCATCCTACTCTGAACCTTCCCATACGGCAAACGGCGCTTGCCATTCCACCGTACAGTGGCGATTTCATTTCGTCAGCATTTACAGTTGCGGGGACAGTTCTGGACTTTCACCAGATTCCCTATTAAGCCATTAGGAGCGAATCGCTCCATTCGGCACCTTGCCGCTATTGTATAAAATTGTCGAACAATTGACAGTTATAATATTAAAGGAAGAAAGATCGTTTGGCAATAAAAAATTCAAA
The DNA here is from genome assembly GCF_027942335.1 of Geobacillus sp. CX412. NCBI lineage: Bacteria > Bacillati > Bacillota > Bacilli > Caryophanales > Anoxybacillaceae > Geobacillus > Geobacillus sp. CX412. Next base: position 1,087,608 of record NZ_CP103461.1, on the reverse strand, counting down.
GTTTCATTGTTTTCAATTCATTAAAACCCCCGAACTTTTAGCGATTCGGGGGTTACAATGCAATTAATTATTAATATACCGTTCAAACACAAAGCCGAAGTCTTTCACCGTATATTTTGTTTTCGCGTCAACGAGCCATTGAAACGCAAGTTCATTCACCGCTTTGAAATCGGCAACGAAATTATTTGTGTCACTTTTCACTTGCCCGAATACGTTTGCCGTCAATTCCAAACTTTTATGCGCGTACTCGAGCTTCGTTTTGTTTTCATGGCAAAGCTCAGAGATGGCGAGCAGCGATTTATATAAATCTTTTAGTTCTTCTAAATGCTTTTTATGGACGTCAATCGAATAGGCATGGGCGCCGATTTTAAACTTAATCTCCACATCTAAATCGACCGTGCCTGCCGTTTCGAGCGACACGTCGGAAATCGTATGTTTGTAATAATCATAGCGGCGCAATACGCGTTTTTTGCTTGTTGCGCTCGTGCCATCCAAATGAATAAGCGCTTTATTGGTAAAGCAATACTCATCCGACTTCGATTTAATTAAGAAATAAATCTTTCCCCGTCTTCATGCATCACGTAATCATCGGCATCGACTTTATCATAGTTTTCCGGTTTAATAACCGAGCCGATATCGCTTAATCCAAGCACATCGGCAGCGACTTTTCCAAACATAGTATAGCTCCTCTCATTTTTCATGATTATTTGTTTTTTGCGAGAAACACCCATCGCAAATAATGGTCCCTTCTTGCTGAAGGAAAGCCTTAATTTCTACCATTCCTCTGTACACCGGATACCTCATGCGCACATAGATCGGTTCATTTTTTTCTATCGGCTTCCCGCAGACGTAACAAGTTGGAGACCGGGAAAACATGTGATTTTCCTCCTTTTTATTCTTATTAAAAATATACGTAACAAAAGAACCACAAGTTTCATTCATGGCATAAAAATGTCGTTCATTTTATCGCAGCGGCGATCTTGCCATACGAATATACGTATGGCGTTTGCCACGAATGGCAATCGAATACGTCATAATGTTTTCCGGAATGGCGATGCCATGATAACCGGCGTCTCCGATATGATACAGGTCGGCTCCTGCCATTTTGCTTGCGAGCGCGATTTGGCGGATCGTATGTTCATCCGCTCCTTCCTGGCTTGTGCCGATCGTAAGCATAACGAGCGCGCCATGTTCGTGGGCAACCTGAACTAGCGTTTCCGTTTTTTCTAAGGTCACACCTGGTACAGTTCCTGGCGCCGGCATAAGAACTACATCAGCTCCGGCACGAATAAAACGCATAACGATTTCTTCGGATACAATGCTAGCTCCCGTTTCGCCGGCCACTCCAGCTGCGTGCATTTTTCCCGCGATAATGAGACCGTCTTCTCTAAAAACGGCACGTGCGGTTTCGATCGCGCGGATAATTTCATTATTTGTCACACCTGTTTTCGGATTTCCGGTTAGGCAGATAAAATCGAAACCTAGACGTTTTGCTTCTTGCAGTGATTCTTCTGTTGCCATCCTTCCTTTTGGAAGAGAAGCAAGACTCTCTAACTGCCTCGCGTTCGGGTCAACAGGCTCCAAATTGACGCCAATTGGACGTCCTGTCAGCTGCTTTAGACGTTCCACCATCTGATTCGGCTCATTCGTATCCAAACCGTTCACAACCGGCTGAAACACATCGAACATATTCAACAATAGCAAATCCGCCCCAAACGCGGCCGCCAATTCTGCATTTGTCACCGCTGGATAAAGCGGCGCAAAGGCTCCAATGACTTCCGCGACGATTACCCTTCCTTCTGACGCTTGAATCGATTGTTTTAATTGTTTCCCAGTCATCTTGCGAAAATCAGAAGCGCTGCAGTCCAACAGCCGTTTCATGGAAACACTCCCCTTATTGTATTATGATCCTCGTATGCTAGCATTTAGCCCATTCCAATAAAGGAATGGGCCGTCCATTTTACTTTTTTATAATTTTTTCAGTGCATTTGCTAAAAATTCGACATCTGTACCAACAACGACTTGCAAATCGGTTTGATTCAGACGGAGTACGCCTTTCGCTCCTAAACGCTTCAATTCAGCTTCATTGACTTTTGACATATCATTTACTTTTAAGCGCAAGCGTGTAATGCAATTGTCAATTTGCGCAAGATTTTCTTTACCGCCTAATGCCTCCATATATTTTGCCGCAAGATCTTCGTATTTTGCACCCGATTGCGACACGCCGCTGCCGATAAACTCGCCCTCTACCTCATCTTCGCGTCCCGGCGTTTTCAAATCTAGCTTCGTAATAAGGAAATAGAATACAACGAAATAGACAATCGCATAAATGAGTCCTTGAACGATTAACAAATAAGGTTTTTGCGCAATTCCGTAGTTTAAGAAAAAGTCAATCGCACCGGCTGAGAAAGTAAATCCATGATGAATGCCGAGCATCGTCGCAACTGCCATCGAAAGACCTGTTAACACGGCATGAACAACATAAAGAAGCGGGGATAAGAACATAAATAAAAATTCAATCGGCTCGGTAATTCCTGTTAAAAACGATGTGAACGCCACTCCAAGAAGCGCTCCGGCTACCGCTTTGCGCCGCTCTTTTTTTGCCGCCGCAATCATTGCAAGCGCCGCTGCTGGAAGACCAAACATCATAATCGGGAAAAATCCTGCCATGAAAATACCGGCATCTGGATCGCCCGCAAAGAACCGCCGTGAACTACCCCCACTTAATTTTCTAGCGAAAATTTGAAGTGGGGGCTTCCAAAGAAGTTTGACTGCTTTAAGCAATCCTTATTCTTTGAGGCGTGTCCACTTCGCCGCTAGAGCATAAGACACTCAGGTCTACAGCTTTACTTTTCTTTAAGATGTTTAATGCGCCATTGACATCAGCATTGATTAGTTTGCCAGACTTTGTTCGATACAAGCCGCGCTTAATACGTTTGCCACTGAACTTATATTCTTTTGGATTGTCGGCATTATATTCAGGAATCTCATCCCCGTCAAAAAAGCTGGCTTTAGACGTATATGACTCTTCCTGTTTGAAGAATTTAATGCCGTAAAATTTACAAAGATACTCTAGTTTTTCTTTTATATTACCGAGAGGAATATTGACAAAGTTTTGATTTGTCTTTTTTCCTAGATTCATATTGCGCTGCAATGTTTCCGCATAGCCAATGACAAGTTTGCCAATTTGATTTTCAATACAGTAGTTTATGATGTAACGGCAAGTCTTGTTGATATAATCATTCACTTTATTATTGCGATTCATAGCAAGCAAAGCTTGTTTACGGGTTGTACCTTTGATTTTTTGCTTATCTTTAATGCTTTGAAGTCTGGCATTTTCTTTGTTAAACCATTGATTAATACTTTTTAATCTCCGCCCATCAATGATGAACGATCTGCCGTCTGATGTGACACAAGTGGCAAGATTATTCACTCCTAAATCAATCGCCAGTGCTTTTTGGTCATTTAATTCTCTTTGATCTTCAGGCATTTCATATTTGTACTGAATCTCAAAGAACCTGGCATGATGTTTAGGAATGATTTCAATCTGCTTAATCTTTTTGTCCAGTAACACAGGCGGAATCGTTATCGTGATAGGCTTGTGAGTCTTTTTAAATAGGCGAGAATACGGTATCGTAAATTTGTTGCCGTCTATACGAATTTGACCAATGATTAGTGAATGAAAGCCATCTTTTTTAAGATATTTTGGGATACTGATAGCCTTGTAGTCATATTTGCCTTGTTTGGCTAGTTTTACTAAGCCAAAGAAAGATTTAAAAGCCTCATTAACCTTTTTTAAAATTTGCTGTGCCATGTTGCTGTTTAACAGCTTATAGTTTTCGTTCGTTTTGGCAAGATGATAGTTTTTCTCATAATTAAGAAATTCCTTGTGTTCAAAATAGTATTGTCTGACATTGTACAATCCGACGTTGTACATGTTCTTGGCAATATGGCACAGTTCTCGAAGAGTCAAGTATTCTTCTTTGGTCAAACCATTTAGCTGTTGTTTGATACAAAAATACATTTTTTCACCTCCCATCTAACTATATGATACTATATTTTACTGAATCTATCCTATTTTCAGCAAAATATAGTTAAGGCGATTCATCTCCCACTTACTCCGCTTCGCTTCGTTGAAGTGGGAGTCTTCTCGCCTAATTAAGATAAATCTCCTGTTTTTCCGTTATACTCGCCAAACACAAACCATACGAAGCTATTTAAGACGTCAACTACCCAACGGCTAAAGCCATGGGCTTGCAGCTAGCCTAATTGGCTGCCGCGTTCGGCTGGTTGACAGCAGCCCTGCGGATGTTTTCCGCAGCCACGTTGTCGGCAGGGGCAGCGTACCCACAAGCTCGACAACAAAACTGATCCCTTGACGGTCTGTTTTCTTTGGCCACATGTCCGCAAACCGGACAGGTGCGGGAAGTATTTTTTGGATGAACCAATACCACCGGCACGCCAGCGATCGCCGCTTTATACTCAATAAACTTTCTCAACTGATAAAAAGACCAAGAAGAGTGTTGACGACGCTGTTGCTTTTTAACCGTTTTCTCGGTGCGTTGGCGGATGCCCTTTAAATCTTCAAGGGCAATGCCGCATCCGAGTGCCTTTGCCTTTTCAACAATCTTCTTGCTAATGCAGTGGTTCACATCACGGGCAAATAGTTTTTCCTTCTTGGAACGCTTTTTAAGCAGGCGTTTCGCTGACTTGGTGCCTTTCTTTTGGAGTTTGGCGCGAAGTTTCGCATGGCGGCGGCGCAGCCCGTTGACCTTCGAGCCGGAAAATACCTCACCGGTGCTATCGACAGCGATATTCATGATGCCAAGGTCCACACCGATAAATCCGTTTTCGGAATTGGGCTGGCCTTCGGGAACGTCCACCACGAGCAGTAAATAAAAAATACCGTTTTGAAGGACTAAATCGGCTTGCCCCCGAACACGGTTGCCGCACAGCAAACCTTGATGGTAGCGGCTAATGACCATAGGGATTTCCATTCTTCCTTGCAAGGTAAGGATGGAAGCATACTCTAACCCTTTAAAGGACAGGATTCTTTCATCATACACGATGGCACCGGTTTCTTTAAAGTTATGCAAGGTTTTTTTATCCAAACGATAGCTTTCCGACACTTTGCCGATGGCACGAACGGTCATTTGGGCAGAGAGGCCGAATTTTTCCCTGACGTCATAGTAGCAAAGCCGCTGGATTTTCGTTTTGGAAAAGGTTCTGGAGCGAAAAGCAATCTCGCTAATATAGTTGCATGCTTGGTTAAACCGTTTCATTGTTTCCAGCAGCGCATGAAACTGTTCAAGAGTTGGCATTAATTTAATCTTGAGAGTGCAGAGCATTCTTGATTCACCTACCTTTCTAAATCCAGTGTACTTATATTGAACGAAAAATTCAATATATACTGAAAATATAAACCCCGCCTTCCTCCCACAGCTAAAGCAGTGGGCTTCCGGCGGATGTTCTCGTGACAATCGGAACAAATCGCTTCCCGCCAAAAAAGCCAAGCCAATCCGGCAGCTTGATATCATGATAGCGGTTATATAACAGACCGGCAATGACACCGGAAAGGATCCCGCCTAGTACAGACATGTTGATGTCTTTATCAATGGCCGCTGTTCCTTTCGTTAATACAAAGTAGCCAATCGCGCCGGCAAGCGCCGCGGCGCCGCTTCCGTCTTTCGCGAACCCGACAGCGACCCCGATCGCAAAAATAAGCGCTAAATTCGAAAAAATGGCATCCCCTGTCGCCGCGATAAACGGAATATCCAATAAATCTGGCTGTCCTAGCCGAAGCAACAACCCCGCTACCGGCAAAACAGCAATCGGCAGCATTAGAGCTTTTCCAAGCCGTTGTAAAAATCCCAACATAGAAACTCCCCCTCTTTTTATTTTGCGCGTTCCATCTCAATCGTGAATTTGTAGCGGTCGCCACGATAAACCGATTTGACGACTTCTAACGGCTGCCCGTTGTCTAAATAGCTTCTGCGCAGCATTAACAACACAGGCGCGCCTTCTTTCACTTGCAGCAGCTCCGCCTCCATCTTGCGGGCAACAGATGCCTCCAGCACTTGCACGGCGGAGCGAATGGACAAACCTGCATTTTTTTCGATAAACTCATAGACGGAACCGCTTACAATTTCACGCGTTAATGCTGGAACAAGCGAGCATGGGATATAAGACGTTTCCAGCGCCATTGGCAACCCATCGGCAAGACGAACGCGGCGGATTTCGTAAAGATCCGCTCCTTCGCGGACGTCGAGCAGCTGTGCTAACGACGTACTGGCAGGAACAATGTTGAAATCGAGCACATTTGTTCCAGGTTCCATGCCACGCGCGCGCATATCTTCCGAAAAACTTGTAAGCCCTTTCAGCGGCTGTTCGATTTTTGTCGCGGCAACAAATGTTCCTTTGCCGCGTTTTCTTACTAAATATCCATCATTCACTAAGTTATTGATCGCCTGTCGAACAGTCATTCGGCTAATGTCGTATGTTTCTGCCAGTTCCCGCTCGGACGGAATCATTTCTCCCGGCTTGAGCTGCCCTTTTTCGATCATTTCTTTAATTCCTTGCTCTAATTGATAGTAGATAGGAAGCGGTGAGTTTTTGCTAATCATTTTGCATACACCTTTCGTTTTTCATCTGGTACAAGCGACAATGCATCTTGATCAGCAATTACCGTGACGTTCGGATGAGTATGAAGCACCGATGCCGGCACATCTGTAGTCACGGTTTCTTCGAACAGCTTCGCCATAATTGGCGCTTTCGCCGTTCCTGACGCTAATAGCAATATATGACGGCTTTTCATAATCGTTGCGATTCCCATTGTAATCGCTTGGCGCGGTACATCATCTAAAGATGGAAAAAAGCGGGCATTCGCTTGCCGTGTTGATGGCGCCAGCTCGACTACATGCGTCGGTGCCGAAAACGATGTCCCCGGCTCATTAAAACCGATATGTCCATTTCTTCCAATTCCTAACAGCTGTAAATCAATTCCTCCCAAACTTTCAATTAGCTGTTCATAGCGTCGACATTCCGCCTCCACATCATCGCTTGCTCCATTTGGAATATATGTTTGCGAAAGCGGGATATCGATATGGGAAAATAAATGTTGATTCATATAGTAACGATAGCTGTTCGGGTGATCGGGTGACAAACCAATATATTCATCTAAATTGACCGTACGAACGTTTCGATAAGATGTTCCATTTTGGCGATGATCCTCGACTAATTGTTTATATGTGCCAAGCATTGTCGATCCCGTAGCAAGACCAAGAACGGAATCAGGTTTTTCCTTTACCTGGGCAATAATGATGTCAGCCGCCTTTTGGCTCATCTCTTCATAGTTGGCTGCTTCAATTAATTTCATCGTCCGATCCCCCTTTTTTATTTTGAATAGGCAAGTTTACCACGGCATATCGTCATCACAACATGATGCTGTTCGTCTAATACGACAAGATCAGCGTCTTTCCCGGCGCGGATGCTTCCTTTTTTGTCTGAAACGCCTAACTGCTTTGCCGGATTCCAGCTAGCCATGCGGATAATATCTTCCAGCGTACAGCCTGTAAAAGACATGATGTTTTTCACCGCATCGCCTAATTTTAAGATGCTTCCAGCCAATGTGCCATCTCGTAATGTTGCTTTTTCTCCTTGAACAATGACGTCTTGGCCACCAAGTTCATATATACCGGCGCCGAGACATTTCGCGCGCATCGCATCCGTAATTAATATGAGACCATCACAGCCTTTCATTTTGTACGCAAAGCGGACCATTTCCGGCGCAACATGAATTCCATCGACAATTAGTTCACATACAACTTCATCGTGCATAAGAACCGCTCCGGCAACTCCCGGCTCGCGATGATGAATACCGCGCATGCCGTTGAATAAATGAGTGGCATGGGTCACTCCTGATTGAATGGCGGCGGTTACTTGTTCGTAAACCGCATCGGAATGACCGATCGAGGCGACGACACCAGTTTCTTTTAAGTATGCCGCAAGCGCCAATCCATTCTTTTCTTCCGGCGCCAGCGTGACAAGACGAATATGTCCATTCGCGATGTTCTGCCATTTTTGAAATAGTTCGATGTTTGGTTCAATAATATTTTTTGGATGCTGCGCTCCCGCTCGTTTTGGAGAAATAAATGGACCTTCTAAATGAATGCCAAGCACCTCTGCTTCTCCGGGTGGATTGCTGCTATATATATATTGCGAAACGTTTTGCAAAGCACGTTCAATATTCGCAATCGGTGCGGTCATCGTCGTCGCTAAAAAACTCGTTGTGCCTTCCTTTGGCAATGTTTTTGCCATTGTGCGCAACGCTTCGTCTGTCGCATCCATTACATCGGCTCCAGATGCCCCATGGATATGGACATCAATAAACCCTGGTACAACGGAGAAGCTTGGGTCAAGCTCTATCACCTCCGCTTCACTAGAAGCTGGGCATGAGGACATCGGCCCTACTTCAATCACTTTGTCTCCCTCTGTCAGCACATATCCTTGCTCGATTTTTCCTGTTTCCGCATATATAACCGCATTTTTAAGCAACCATCGTTTCACTGATTATTGCACCTTCTTTCTATATAATTATATTAACATCATATCATCTAGTTGTCTATACCACTCTATATTTTGTATCGTTCGAAATAAACGCATCATTACTCATTAGCTTCCCTATTCTTTTTCGCTCTGCCATCAAAAAAAACAGCCCCCGCTGCTTAGGCAAGGGGGCATATTATGTTTCATGCGGACCATTTGGCAAATAAAACGTAAACGTCGTTCCTTCATGAAGCTTGCTATGAACGGAAATCGTCCCTTTATGGGCCTCAACGATATTTTTCGCAATGGCAAGGCCCAATCCCGTTCCCGAGCGGCCGCGCGTACGCGCCTTATCCGCTTTGTAGAAGCGTTCAAACACAAACGGCAAATCTTCTTCTGGGATGCCGGAGCCGGAATCTTGGACATGAATCGTGACGCCGTCTCCGCTTCGCTCAACAATGATCTTGACCATTCCGTTTTTATCCGTATGACGAATCGCATTATCAATTAAATTCGTCAAAACTTGCTCGATCCGGTCTGGATCCATCGTAATTTGGATATCCTCATTTTTAAACTCCGCCGACAAATCAATTTGTTTTTCTTTTGCTAGCCCTTGGAATTTGCGAATAATCCGCTCAATATACGGAACGAGCTGAACGGTTTCGTAATCTAATGTAATATGCCCCGCTTCCATGCGCGCCAAATCAAGCAAGTCATTGACAAGACGGCCTATGCGCAACGATTCGTCGTAAATCACTTTTGCCATTTCTTTCTTTTCTTCATCCGTTGCCGCAATATCATCAATAATCGCTTCGCTATACCCTTGAAGCATCGCAATCGGCGTGCGCAGCTCATGGGAAACGTTGGCGACAAAATCTTTGCGAAGTTTATCCAAGCGGCGTTCTTCCGTCATATCGCGCAGCACCGCTACCACACCGCGTACAGTCGTTTTGCTGTAAAGCGGCGTCATCAAAATCACCCATGTCCGTCCTTGTAGCGACAATTCAATCGATTGCTCTTTCTCCTCGCGGACAACACGAATAAATAACTCTTTTACTTGCGGCGGCAGCGGAGCCATCGTTTCCGCACCGTTTCCTTGCTCAAAATACCATGCTTGCAAAAACCGCTCCGCAGGCGGATTCGTAATTAATATTTCGCCATCGCGATTAAATGTAATAACTCCATCGGCCATACTGCTTAAAATGCTTGCTAACTGCTCCTTTTCCTGATTTAGGGCATTAATATTAAACTGCAGCCGTCTGCCCATCTGATTAAACGCCATCGCCAAGCCGCCAATTTCATCATCCGTTAAAATTGGCACCTTTGTATCAAACTTGCCTCGCGCCACTTCAAACGCTGCTTGCCGCATTTTCCGCAATGGAGCGGTAATACGGGTCGATAAGAAGAAGGCAAAAAATGTTGTTAACACAATGGCGATAAATGCCGCAAGAAAAATTAACTTTTTCGTTTGCCTTGTTGTATCTTCAATTGCCTGCAATGATTGGTAAATAAATACTCCGCCCCGATTTCCATTTGCCATTTCAAGCGGCACGCCAACAATAATCACATCACTGCTATATCGACTTCTGCCGGTTTGTACGTTTGGCAAATAGGTTTTCTTTTTTACGTTTTTTCCTTCTGTCAATACTTTTCGCAAATCTTTATCTTGCTTAATGAATGATAACGGCAGATCCCGCAATTCATCGTTTGTAGGAGAATACCAGTAATGCGATGAATCAACAAAAATAACAGCTTTAGACATATTACCGACAAGCGTCCATGCAATGGAACGGGCCAGTTTTTCGTCTTCGTAATCATGTATTACTTCCGATATTTTTGTTGCTAGCTGAGTTAATTCTTTTTCCGCTTCTTGCACATAATAATTTTCAAAAAATTTCAATAAAAGAATCGTAAGAACAAATAACACACACGAAACGAGCAATAATATAGTAACCCATAATTTCCCGACTACGCTGCGAAAAAGCCACATTAGTCATTCACTACCTCAAATTTATAGCCAACCCCCCAAACGGTTACGATCATCTTTGCCGCCGTTGGGGAGACTTTATTCAACTTTTCACGCAAACGTTTAATATGTGTATCTACCGTGCGCAAATCGCCAAAAAATTCGTAATGCCATACTTCTTTCAATAGCTGTTCACGGTCAAATACTTTATCTGGAGATCTTGCTAAAAATAAAAGCAACTCGTATTCCTTCGGAGTTAAATTCACTTCCTGACCGTCAACCGTTACGCGATGGGCATCGTTATCAATTGTTAAATGTGGAAAAACGAGCACATCTTTTGCGGTCGTGTCAGCAAGAACATACATTGTATTCGCTGCACGCCGCAACAGCGCTTTTACGCGCAATACGACTTCGCGTGGGCTAAACGGCTTAACAATATAATCGTCTGTCCCCACTTCAAACCCTTGAACACGGTTCGATTCTTCCCCTTTTGCTGTCAGCATAATAATCGGGGTTGCTTTCTTTTCGCGAATTCCTTTGCATACCTCAATGCCGTCCCTCCCTGGCAGCATGAGGTCAAGCAAAATGACATCATAGTCGTTTTCGAGCGCTTTTTCGAGCGCGTCATCGCCGTTATCGGCCTCATCAATGATATAATTTTCGCGCTCTAAATACATTTTTAGTAAGCGCCGAATGCGTTCTTCATCATCTACTACTAAAATTTTGACTTGTTGATCTTTATCCATAGAACATCCTCCCTTGTTCACTATTGTACAAAAATTCATGGCATTTATCCACATTATTGTAAAATAAGGATGCCCAAACCTCGGGGCATCCTTTTATCCCAGTTACGCTGCTTCGTCATGTTCCGGCGTATGAATGCAGCCCGGCAATCACTAAGTTAACTGCGACTAAATTAAACATAATGATCGCAAAACCAATGACCGCAAGCCATGCCGATTTTTCACCGTGCCATCCTTTTGACAAACGAAGGTGCAAAAACGCGGCGTAAAACAGCCAAGTAATAAGCGCCCATACTTCTTTCGGGTCCCAGCCCCAAAATCGAGTCCACGCAATTTGCGCCCAGATCATTGCAAAAATGAGCGCTCCAAGCGTAAATACGGGGAATCCGATCGCGACCGCTCGATAACTGATTTCATCCGTTAAATCTAAGTTTACGTTTTTGACAAGCGGCTGCAAGGCAGCGGCGATCCGCTTCCGCAGCACGAGACGGAGCAATGCATATAAAATCGCGCCCCCGATTAGCGACCAAATCACCGTATTTAATTTTTTCGCATTGATAATTGCCGGCATATAAACAAGCGGCTCAAAACGATCGGCGCTTTCTTTCACTAGCTTTCCTTCATGCGGCCCGACTAATGCAGGCATATGATAAACGACTTCCGCCTGTTGCTTGTTTTTATCGATCCATGTAAATTTTGCTTCATAGTCCGCAAGGCTGAATGCTGTTGATACAAGCACAAAGCCGAGCGTCGTAATTAAGCAGAACATGACGACTTCCAGCCAAAATGTTCGCTTGCTTGGCTTGGACTGGTCCACGACACGGATTAAATAAATGAGACCGGCAACAAAGCTAACAGCCAAAATTGCTTCTCCCGCCGCGGCAGTGGTCACATGGATATGTAGCCAGTCGCTTTGCAATGCAGGAATCAGCGGCGTAATTTCGCGCGGAAACATGCTGGCGTAAGCGATCACCAATAAGGCGACTGGCAGTGCGAATAAGCCGAGAATGCTTATTTTATAAATAAAATAAATAATGATAAAGGCGGCGACAATCATCATTCCAAAAAAGGTAGTAAACTCAAACAAATTGCTGACCGGGGCATGTCCCGCTGCAATCCACCGTGTAATAAAGTAGCATAATTGAGACAGAAAACCGATAATCGTCGTGATAATTCCAAGTTGTGACCAGCGATTTTTTCCCGTTCGTTCCTTTCTTTTATCGCGAATCGCGCCGCCGAAAAAAAACGTTCCAATTAAGTAAAGAATAAAAGCAATATATAGTAACGTGCTACTGAGCTGCGCCATGCATTTGCCCTCCTTGTCCCGCTTTTGTCTCCTCATCCGCCTGATCGACCGGCATCGCTAATCCGGTTCCGTCAAGGATGCGGCGAATTTCATTTTTTAAACCAAACCAGTTTTTATTCGTATGCGCAGCAAGCCATACTTCGCCATTGACGCGCTGCAGCCAGATGCGGCGATGGTTCCAATACATTCCTTGGATGAGACCAATCATAAAGATCGCTCCGCCAACGCCTAAAATCCAAAGCGTAAAGTCGCGGCGTACAGTAAGTCCTGATACGTTTCTCGTCTCTAATCCAGCAAACTCCATTTTATACTTGTTATCCCCGAACGGTTCAATCGTTTGCTGAATGGCCACAAAGCTTACTTCCCCTTTCGGCTTGTCCGGGGTAAACATTTAAACACGAACGCCGGATTGTTTGGAACTTTTGATTTTGTAGCCGGATTCCCTTCCTCATCAAAATAAAAATCAGGGAAATAGCTTAATAGTTCTACACGATAACCGTTGCCAAGGTTGTAGGAAGATTTCGGATTGTGCAAATCAATAACGACAGTGCCAAACGATTTTCCCGACGTTTTATCGGTTAATTGAAACGCCATTTTATACGGCTCGTTTTGTTTAAAATCGACTTGATATAGCGCGTAATGATCATATTTCAACGGTTCGTTGACGCGAATCTTATACTCTTTTATTTTTTTCAGCTTCGGTTCTGCGCCGGCGACAACCGGGCCGACGCGTTTATAAAGCACGACGTTCGTTTGATAGTTTTTCGCTACCGTGCCGTTGCCGACGCGATCAATCGCCTCATTAAACACTTCATTTTCCTTTCCTTTTTCATATGTTTCAAAAATGAACTTTTCGTTCTTTAAGAAATACTTCCCATTTGTCCCAGGTATTTCTTTCGTTTCTCCTTCGCGAATCCACAACACTTCATCCACATACATGCCCGGAACGAAGCGAAGCATCGCCCCGATTAAGAAAATAATTAATCCAATATGGTTGACATACGGACCCCAGCGGGAAAAACGGCCTTTTTCCGCTAAAATATTGCCGTTTTCTTCACGGATATGGTAGTGGCGCTGCGCCAATTTTTCTTTCACGCGTTTTAGCACATCATCAACATCATCGACTTTCGAAACACTAAATAGCCGCTGCTTCCGAAAAAAGTTCGGATGTCTTGTGACGCCTTGTTTTTTCAACGCGCGATAAAGAGGAATCACACGGTCTAAACTGCAAATGACGAGCGATACGCCGATTGACGCAATTAAAAGCATATACCACCATGACTTATACAAGTTATTAAATCCGAGCTTATAATATAATTTTCCTGCCCATCCGTATTGATCGGCATAATATTCAGCCGGGCTAACGTTCGGCGGAATGTACATTTCCTGTGGAAAAATCGTTCCGATCGCTGAGGCGATGAGTGTAATAACAATAAGCGCCACTCCGACCTTCACGGAAGAGAAAAACGCCCAAATTTTATCGATAATGGTCTTATTATATGTTTGGGAACGGCGCGCGCTTCCTTCATAGCGCATGTCCAAAAGCTTTTTCTCCGTGTTTTCCTCAAGCGGTTTTCCGCATGATTCGCAAAAAGCAGTCCCGTGCGGATTCACATGGCCGCATTCGCATTTGACATGTTCCATTTGGCAAAACTCCTTACGGTTTAATGCTTTCCATATATTGCTTGACCATTTCTTCTGTCATCGATCCAGTGATGATTTTTTTCACTTTGCCGTTTTTGTCGATCAAAAAAGTTGCTGGTAATTGATCAACATCGTATGCGTTCATGACTTGATCTTCGCGGTCAATCATGATTGGAAACGTCAAGCCAAAGCGGTCAGCGAATTTTTGCACGTTCAACTTCGGCTCGCCAACATTGACCGCCAATACTTCGACCCCTTGTTTTTTATATACGCCATACTGCCTGTTTATGTACGGCATTTCCTTTTCGCACGGCTTGCACCACGTTCCCCAAAAGTTCAAGACACCCCTTTGCCGCGATAATCCGAAAGACGGTGTTCTTTTCCATTTAAATCTGTCAAGACAAAATCCGGTGCCGTTGAGCCAACTTTTACCCTTGCTTTTTCTGTGAAAAAATTGGAATAAATCGTGTATCCAACCGCCGCCAATAACAGTAACAAAATCACCATTCTCATAACAAGCCGCTGTTGTTTTTTCATTTTTCAAACCCCTTAAAATTGTAATATCCCATTTTTCATTATAACAGTGTTTTTTATCGTACAAATTGATATTATATGAACGTTATGTGACAATGTAACCGTTTTATTTTCCGCCGCCCGATAACGCGAGCGCGCGCAGCTGCTTTACTTCGTGCGGTTTAAGTTCACGATATTCACCAGGGTTTAACCCTTTTAAATCGAGAAAAGCGTACCGCTCCCGCTTCAATTTCAACACGCTGCAGCCAATTGCCTCAAACATGCGGCGAACTTGGCGGTTCCGTCCTTCATGAATGCGAATTTCGATAATGGCTGTTTGTTTTTGTTTATTGTGAGAAAGCAGTTTTACTTTTGCCGGCGCGGTCATGCCGTCTTCAAGCATAATTCCTTTTTCAAGCTGCTTTAATTGTTCCCGTGTCGGAATTCCTTTCACTTTTGCGATATATACTTTCTCGATTTCGTAACGAGGATGCATTAATAAATTGGCAAAATCCCCGTCATTCGTAAGCAAAAGAATTCCGGACGTGTCATAATCGAGACGGCCGATCGGGTAAATGCGTTTATCGACATCTTTGAAAAAATCGGTTACGACTTTCCGGCCTTTATCGTCTTTTACGCTTGAAATAACCCCGCGCGGTTTATAAAGAAGATAATATACTGGCTCCTCCTTTTCTACCGGTATCCCGTCTACTTCCACTTTATCTTGGGGACCTACTTTCACGCCAAGTTCGGTAACGACTTTTCCGTTTACCTTTACTTTTCCTTGTAATATGAGCTGTTCTGCTTTCCGTCTTGATGCGATTCCTGCACGAGCAATAACTTTTTGCAATCGTTCCATCACTGTTTCACCTCTTTCATCATCTTACTCTTTCGATCCAAAAGATACAAGCATGCTCTCTCACTATTTTTATCATACTCGCCCTTTTTCGACAAATACAAAAGTTATATCGATAGAAAACGACAAAAAAAGCCGCCTAATCATAGGCGAGCTATCTTCCAAAGACAAACAGCACAATAAAAAAGGAAACGATAAAGCTGAGAATATCTGCTAAAATCCCTACTTTGAGCGCATCTCCCATCTTTTTAATGCCAACGGCGCCAAAATAAACGGTTAAAACATACAACGTTGTTTCCGTGCTTCCTTGTATGGTGGATGCAAGCCTGCCAATAAACGAATCGGGACCATATGTAGCAATTAAATCGGTTGTCATCCCAAGCGCAGCGGTGCCGGAAATGGTGCGAATCATCGCCAGCGGCACCACTTCAGCCGGAAGACCGATCGCATCAGCAAGCGGTTTAATCCCGTTCATCATATAATCAAGCGCGCCAGACGCGCGGAAAATGGCAATCGAAACAAGCATGCCGACTAAATACGGAATAAGCGAAAAGGCAATCTGTATCCCTTCTTTTCCGCCTTCGACAAACGCTTCATAAGTTGGCACTTTTTTTACGGTTCCGTATAAAAGAATAAACGCAATGGTTACTGGAATAAGCCAAGTAGAAAGGAGTTGGATGAACGCCATTACCGCTTCCCGCCTTTCCGCATGCGTTTCCAATAATAATAACGGTCGATGAAAACCGCGCCAACCGTCGAAATGGTTGAAGCGACGAGCGTAGTCCCAATAATTTCTCCAGGCGATGCCGAATCATATGTCATGCGAATCGAAATGACCGTCGCTGGAATAAGGGTGATGCTTGATGTGTTAATTGCTAAAAACGTTACCATCGAACGACTTGCTTCGTCTTTATGGCCATTGAGCTTTTTCAATTCTTCCATCGCCTTAATCCCCATTGGAGTGGCGGCGTTGCCAAGCCCGAACATATTGGCAATCATGTTGGAGACGATATAGCCAAGCGCTGGATGGTTTGCTGGCACTTCCGGAAACAAACGGCGGACAAGCGGTTTGAAAAAAGCAGCAAGCCTCTCAAGAAGACCGGCTTCCTCGGCAATTTTCATTAATCCAAGCCAAAACACTAATATGCTGATCATGCCGATGCTGATTGTGACCGCTTCTTTCGCGCTTTTAAAAATCGCTTCATTCACTTCATTCATCGTACCGTTTATCATCGCAAAAACAATTCCAATAATGGCCATCGCTACCCAAATAAGATTAACCATCGCTTCCCACACCTAAAAAATGAAATGCGTTCCAAATGGAATGGTTCGTTTCCTTGCTTACGCTCTTTTTATACAAAAGCGGAACTTCATCCACCGCTTGATCCCCTAAATACAGCACCGCTTTCCCAACGACGGTCGGAATGCCCCTTTCGTCTTTCTTCCAATCTTTTTTCGGACGAAGAAGATAAATTTTTACGTGCAGTTCTTTGATTTCTTCTTCCGTCACAGGATATCGCAAATCACGGCTTGCTTGTATGTTTTTTCTGTAAAAGGAATCACGAATTTTTTTCACCATTCGTTTTCGGTTTACTTTTGCAATCATATAATGGCCAAAGCCATATTCATACATGGCAATATGGTCATTCCAATCATCCGGTGCATCCAATGTTACCGAAATTAAATCCATTCCGCCTTTGGAAGCGGTAGTCACAAGCGTTCGCTTTGCCCGTTTTGTATAGCCGGTTTTTCCTCCGGTGCAATACTCATACAAACTAGTGAGCAGCTTATTTTTATTCCTCCATACCCGATCCCAATCTTCTCCGGGAGAAGCAGGAGCCCGGTATACTTCTGTTCCGGAGATTTTGCGAAACTCCTTATTTTTCATCGCATACTGCATAAGAAGCGCCATGTCATAGGCAGTGGAATAGTGATTTTCCGAATCGTCTAATCCGTGTGGATTGGCAAAATGGGTATTGCGCATGCCGATTTCCGCTGCTTTTTGGTTCATTAAAAAAACAAAGCCTTCCACGCTGCCACCCACATGTTCGGCAATCGCCACCGCCGCGTCATTTCCGGAACGCAGCATCGTCCCATAGACAAGATCGCGAAGCTTTATTTTTTCTCCTTCCTTTAAATAAATCGACGACCCTTCTGTATGAACAGCGCGGGCGCTTACCGTTACCGTGTCATCCATTTTGCCTGATTCGATCGCTAAAATCACCGTCATAATTTTGGTAATGCTTGCAATGCGCCGCTTCGTATGCGCGTCTTTTTCAAATAATATGCGTCCGGAATTCTGCTCCATCAAAATGGCGCTTTGCGCACTGACTCCGTTCATTGCCTTTGCCCGATCCGGAATACATGAAAAAAGCATCATCACCGCTGCGATGAACAGTGCAATTTGTTTCCGTATCTTCATGTAATCCCCATCCCTTTTGCTGTTTTGTACAAGTGTATGCGCCAAAAAATATAGATATGATTGTAAAATGTACAAGTTCATCAGCACAAACGTCATTTGCAAGTATACAAATCCGCCTTGTTAACGAACGAAAAACATGATAGCTTTCGCTTGTAGATGACGCTAACGCAAGAAAGACGAAGGATGCCCCTTCGCCTTTCATTAAAACGGTTTCCAGCGCAATTTTCTTGCCTGCTCAAACCGTTCTTCCACATCGCGCCAATGAACAACATTCCACCAGTTGTTAATATATGCTGCACGGTCATTTTTATATTGTAAATAATAGGCATGCTCCCAAACGTCTAACACAAGAAGCGGAATCGTATCCCATTGCGTCATGAATTGATGCTTTTCCGTCTGTAAAATTTCTAAGCGGTGCGACCGCGGTGACCAAACGAGCAGCGCCCAGCCGACTCCTTCGACGCTTTTTGCCGCCTCAGTGAAATGGCGCTTAAACCTTTCAAAGCTTCCAAAATCTCGTTTTATTTGTTCTAGCAACTCACCGCGCGGTTGGCCGCCGCCTTTTGGATGCATATTATTCCAAAAAATCGTGTGCAAATAATGTCCAGAACCGTGGAACGCCGCTTCCCGCTCCCAATGCTTCAACAGTTCATAGTCATTTGTTTCGCGCGCTTTTTTCATCATTTTTTCCGCTTTATTTAAGCCGTCCACATAGCTTTGATGGTGCTTTGTATGATGCAGCCGCATAATTTCTCTGGAAATATGCGGCTCAAGCGCATCGTAGCTGTATGGAAGCGGCGGAAGGACGTGTCTTCCTGCTGCCACATATGTTTGTTGTCTTTCTTCTGCCTCGCTTTCTTCTTCCTGTTCGCTGGCCGTTTGTTGTCTTTCTTCTGTGCCGCTTTCCTCCTGTCTGACGACCGTTTGCTGTCTTTCTTCTATCCCGTTTTCCTCCTGTTCGATGGACGTTTGTTGTCTTTCTTCTATTTCTCTTTCCTCCTGTCTGATGGCCGACTGTTCATTTTGCTGAAACACCAGCGCTTTTTCATATACTTCGTCCACCATGCGCTGAAGTTCATAAATGGCGTCCTCTGTCCATGCGTCGCCATGATGTTCGATGTAGGAAAGCAATGAATCAACGCGGCAATCGCCGCCGTCCTCCCCCCGCTGAAGCAAAATTTGCTCGACTTGTTTTCCCCATTCTTTTACTTCCGCCACATATTGTTGAATTCGTTCTTGTTCATTCATCTTGAAAAACCTCCCTTAATTTTTATCACCATATCGTATGCCCACTACCTAAAACTCGTTCTTGTCCGCATTCACCCATTTTCCTACATATAAATCGAGATGAGGAACAAGTCAACTACCCAACGGCTAAAGCCGTGGGCTTGCAACTAGCCTAATTGGCTGCCGCGTTCGGCTGGTTGACAGCAGCCCTGCGGATGTTTTCCGCAGCCACGTTGTCGGCAGGGGCAGCGTACCCACAAGCTCGACAACAAAACTGATCCCTTGACGGTCTGTTTTCTTTGGCCACATGTCCGCAAACCGGACAGGTGCGGGAAGTATTTTTTGGATGAACCAATACCACCGGCACGCCAGCGATCGCCGCTTTATACTCAATAAACTTTCTCAACTGATAAAAAGACCAAGAAGAGTGTTGACGACGCTGTTGCTTTTTAACCGTTTTCTCGGTGCGTTGGCGGATGCCCTTTAAATCTTCAAGGGCAATGCCGCATCCGAGTGCCTTTGCCTTTTCAACAATCTTCTTGCTAATGCAGTGGTTCACATCACGGGCAAATAGTTTTTCCTTCTTGGAACGCTTTTTAAGCAGGCGTTTCGCTGACTTGGTGCCTTTCTTTTGGAGTTTGGCGCGAAGTTTCGCATGGCGGCGGCGCAGCCCGTTGACCTTCGAGCCGGAAAATACCTCACCGGTGCTATCGACGGCGATATTCATGATGCCAAGGTCCACACCGATAAATCCGTTTTCGGAATTGGGCTGGCCTTCGGGAACGTCCACCACGAGCAGTAAATAAAAAATACCGTTTTGAAGGACTAAATCGGCTTGACCCCGAACACGGTTGCCGCACAGCAAACCTTGATGGTAGCGGCTAATGACCATAGGGATTTCCATTCTTCCTTGCAAGGTAAGGATGGAAGCATACTCTAACCCTTTAAAGGACAGGATTCTTTCATCATACACGATGGCACCGGTTTCTTTAAAGTTATGCAAGGTTTTTTTATCCAAACGATAGCTTTCCGACACTTTGCCGATGGCACGAACGGTCATTTGGGCAGAGAGGCCAAATTTTTCCCTGACGTCATAGTAGCAAAGCCGCTGGATTTTCGTTTTGGAAAAGGTTCTGGAGCGAAAAGCAATCTCGCTAATATAGTTGCATGCTTGGTTAAACCGTTTCATTGTTTCCAGCAGCGCATGAAACTGTTCAAGAGTTGGCATTAATTTAATCTTGAGAGTGCAGAGCATTCTTGATTCACCTACCTTTCTAAATCCAGTGTACTTATATTGAACGAAAAATTCAATATATATTGAAAATATAACCCCCGCCTTCCTCCACAGCTAAAGCAGTGGGCTTCCAGCGGATGTTCTCGTGAAAAACACATTGGAACAATATTTACGAACAAACGTATACGATTTCCCTGCTTTACATCGCTTTCACCGGGGCATTCAATTAGAAATGGTTATTTTTCAATGTTTTTTGCGCGAATTGGAAGAAATGGAGCTAAATAAAGAAGTGCTTGGCGTCCTGACGCCGCTTATGGCGAACCATATGGCACGAGAAGAATGTTATTATTTGCAAAAACTAGCTGAAACGACGTATGAAGTAAAACCGCCTGCCTGCGACCCGACAAAACCAAGGACAGAATGATGAACATCAAAAAAGCTGCCCCAGATGTGGGACAGCTTGCGTTCAATTGGATTGTATCATTTTCGTCCGATAATCCGTTTCATAAAATTCCAGCTCTTCACGAATTGTCTGAAACTCGCTTTCAAGCGATAACAACAAAGCTTTCAACGAAGGCGGAGGGGTTTGACGAAACTTAATCGAGTTGCGTCCCGTATAAGCGGAACGGCTATCTTCATACCACGCATCGCTTTTTGGCGTAAAATATTCGGCAATACATAGATGATAGACACGATACAACGTTTTTTCCGCCGCCGCTTTACGAAATGGTTCATCATTTAATATGATACGGCACGCCTCAAGCCCCTCCTCGCAATATACAACGAGGCGGCGTAAATTCGAAAGCAATAATTCATAATAGGCTTTGTCGCCTCCTTCTTGTTCCGCCAATAGTTTGGTCAATGTTGTTTCATTTAAATAATTGGAAATCGTCTGAACGGTTTTTTGCAAAAAGGCTTCTACTTGTTTCGTTTGATTCAAAGCCATTGAGTTCCCCATATTCACAAGACCCCCATATCGGTTTTAAGATGGCTGGCGAATAAAAAGAAGCGGTGATGTTAAATGATATTCGCCATTTGTCTGCAATGATGCAAATATGTCTGGAAGCTTCGTAAATTCCATATGCGCAAAATAGCGGCGAAATTCTTCTTCCTCATTAATATATACTCGCTTACGGTGCCGGAAAGCCGGATTTTGCAATAAACATACGAAAGCAACGATATCGCGGAAATAGACGTCACGCCCTAAAACAGTAAAAATCGGATTTTGTTCATACGGCGTAAACGATGAAATAGATTCCTCAAAATAGCGCAAATATAGAACGTGAAGCGTTTTTTCAACCCCATCTTCGCGAAACGTTACTTCCGAGCGGCTGAAATAATCTTCAAACGTATTCGGCTTCGATTTTTCCAGCTCATATCCTTGCAAGCGGCAAATCCACATACAACAAGCCCCCTTATCATGCCAAAAAAACGAAAATATAAAGTTATTCCTATCTTATCATACTCATGTTGATTCGTTAAAATTTTCTTCAAATTTTTCGAAAAACAAATCAGCTTCTTTCTCCACCTCATCATCTCCCTGTAATTCCGGAAGCGGAGGCAGTTCCTCCAACGTTTTCAAACCGAAGTAGTCAAGAAACTCCTTCGTCGTGCCATATAAAATCGGGCGCCCCGTTCCTTCCGCACGCCCGACTTCCTTTATAAGCGCTTTGGCAATTAGCGTTTGTATCGGTTTATCGCTTTTCACCCCTCGAATTTCTTCAATTTCCGCTCTTGTAATCGGTTGGCGGTAAGCGATAATCGCCAATGTTTCTAACGCCGCTTGCGACAACGAAGTCGAACTTGGCGATTCAACAAGCTTTTTTAAATATGGGGCATGTTCTTTTTTTGTCGCCAGTTGAAATACTCCTGCTAATTCAATAAGCTGAATGCCGCGCTTTTGCTGTTCATACTCCTCTTTCAGCATATGAATGATCGCCTGTGCTTGTTCTTCTTCAATTTCTAAGACGGCGGCAATTTGCTGAAGCGACAATCCCTCATCACCTGCAGCAAATAGCAGTCCTTCGACAATCGCTTTATATTCATTCATCTCCATGTTGTTCCATCCTTTCGTTGCTAGAGATGAAAATATCGGCAAAATTTCGCTCTTGCTCAATAATAATCGCATTTTTTTTCATTAATTCTAAAATCGCTAAAAATGTCACCACAATGTGTCCACGGTCATAATATGGAAATAAATCATAAAAATTTTTTCTCGTTTTTGTACGCCTCAGCTCCTCCAAAATTTCCTCCATCCTCTTTTCGATCGAAATGTCTTGACGGGTAACTTTCGTGTGAAGCGGTTTTTGCAATTTTTTGCGGCGCAATAGTTTTGACAGCGCGCCAAGCATATCGTAAACATTTACATCGAGCGGCCGCTTCATCATTTCTTTTTCGTCTGCATACATACTTAAATCGCTCGGCGGCTTTGTAAATAAAAGCGCTCGCTCTTCTTCCTTCTTTTTCAATGCTTGCGCCGCTTCTTTAAATTTTTTGTATTCTAACAACCGCTGCATTAATTCTTCACGCGGATCGCTTTCAGGCAGCTCCACGCCTTCATCCAATATTTCTTCTTCATGTTTTGGCAGCAACATTTTGCTTTTGATCGCCAAAAGCGTTGCCGCCATCACCAAATATTCACTTGCGATATCCAGCTGCAATTCTTGCATCGCATGAATATATGCCATATATTGCTCGGTAATTTGCGCAACAGGAATATCATAAATATCGATTTCGTAACGATTAATTAAATGCAACAAAAGGTCGAGTGGACCTTCAAACGCATCAATTTTCACATTATATTGCACGTTCATCCCACCATTTTCATTACGCTATCGTTAAGTATAGACGATCATCTAACATTGTCCAAGCAAATTTTTCACGTCTAATATGATACAATTGATACAATACGGATACAACAATAGAAAGGTTGTGAAACGATGTATCCTGACGCTTATATCCGCTATTTAATTCATTTTCATACAGACCGTGATTATTTTGAATGTCATGAAATATTAGAAGAACATTGGAAAAAAGACGGTTACAAAAAAGTATGGGTCGTGCTTATTCAAATTGCCGTAGCGCTGTACCATCATCGCCGCGGCAACGGTCAGGGGGCGCTGCGTATGATGCGAAAAGCGCTATCACTTTTACAAAAGAACAAAAAGCGGTTCGCGAGTTAGGGTTAGATGAACAGCGGCTTGCCAAACAGCTGGAACATTATATCGAACGTATAGCACAAAACGAGGCTTATAAAAGCATCGAGCTGCCTGTTTGCGATGAAACATTGCGGAAAATGTGTCAAGCGATATGCGATGAGCGCGGGCTTTCTTGGGGAAAAGCAAGCGATATGAGTGATGTATTTTTAATTCACAAACATAAATTGCGCGATCGCTCAGATGTGATCGCGGCACGAGAGGAAAAGAAAAAGAGTAAAGAGCTGCCAAACCAATAAACGGCAGCTCTTTCGTTAAAACTCACATTTATCCAAAAAAGACGCGGTAAATTCATTTGCCTGCAGTCGATGATTAGGATACATATCCTTTAACGCCTTTACCATTTGTTTTCCAATACCTTGATGACGGTGCGAAGGATTTACACTAATATGTTGAATTTCGACAACGTCTTCGTCTCGCAACAGCACTCCGATAATGCCAATAATATCATCGTTCTCTTTCCATAAAAACAGTTGCCAATCATCGTTTGTTTCGTACTGTTTGATCGTTTGCTGCAGTTTTTTTAAGTCTTTTTCTGTCGGCATGAACGACAGAAGACCCATGGCAATTTTTTCATAGTTTTTTCGATAACGAATCAGCATAAAAACTCCCTCATTACCGACAAAGACTTTTCCAAAATAGAAAAGTGCTTCCGTCATTTTCTCATTACGTATTATAAACGTTCTTAGTTATATTGTGAACTCTTTCATGCATTTTTACTCCAATTAAGCAAACGTGCGAAGAAGATTTGCCATCTCAATGGCGCTTACCGCAGCTTCCCATCCTTTATTTCCCGCCTTCGTTCCGGCGCGTTCAATCGCTTGCTCAATCGTATCTGTCGTTAATACTCCAAATATAACCGGTGTTCCCGTTGATAAAGCTGCGTGGGAAACCCCTTTTGCTACTTCATTGCATACGTAATCGTAATGGCTTGTCGCCCCGCGAATGACCGCGCCAAGCGCAATGACGGCATCATATTGCCTCGATTCGGCTAATTTTTTCGCTATAAGCGGAATTTCAAACGCTCCTGGCACCCATGCTACTGTCACATCGTTTTCATTGACCCCGTGCCGTTTGAGGCCATCCATGGCGCCAGATAATAACTTGCTCGTAATAAATTCATTAAAACGGGAAATGACAATGGCAATTTTTAATCCTGTACCGACTAAATTTCCTTCCATTACTTTCATCGCAAATCCTCCTATCTTTTCCGCCCACCGTATTCATCATAATACAAAAAAGCAAAAATGGCGAACATGTTTTTTAAAAATGCAACATATGTCCTAATTTTTCATACTTCGTCCGCAAGTATTTTTCATTTTCCTTGTTCGCCGGCATTTGCAGTGGAACACGCTCGACGACTTCAAGGCCGTGTCCTTTTAATCCAGTGATTTTCCGCGGATTATTTGTCAATAGTCGCATTTTCGTCACGCCGAGATCTTTTAAAATTTGCGCGCCAATCCCATAGTCACGCAAATCGGCAGGGAATCCAAGCCTTTCATTTGCTTCCACCGTATCATAGCCTTGCTCTTGCAGCTTATACGCGCGCAATTTGTTGATTAACCCGATGCCGCGGCCTTCTTGACGCATATATAATAAAACGCCGCGGCCTTCTTCTTCAATTTGGCGGAGCGCCGCATGAAGCTGCGGTCCGCAATCACAACGGCAGGAGCCAAACACATCGCCTGTTAAGCATTCGGAATGAACCCGAACAAGGATTGGTTCATCTGGAATGATTTCGCCTTTGACTAAAGCAACATGCTCTTTTCCATCAACAATATTTGTATAGCCAATTGCTTTAAACTTGCCAAACTCTGTTGGAAGCATCACTTCTACTTCGCGTTTCACTAATTTTTCTTTTCGGCTCCGATACTCGATTAAATCTTTAATCGTGATCATTTTCAAATCAAATTCATCAGCGATTTTTCTTAAATCCGAAACACGCGCCATCGTGCCATCCTCTTTAATGATTTCGCAAATCACACCGGCCGGCTTTGCGCCACATAATCGCGCTAAATCGACCGCCGCTTCCGTATGGCCGGCGCGCCGCAATACGCCTCCTTTTTTCGCCACAAGTGGAAAAACGTGCCCAGGACGTTTAAAATCGCTCGCTTTCGCATTGGGATCTAACAGCGCTTGAATCGTCATCGAACGTTCATAAGCGCTAATGCCTGTTGTCGTTGATTTATAATCAATGCTAACCGTAAAAGCAGTGCCATGAGAATCCGTATTATGATTGACCATTGGGGCTAAATCAAGCTTATCGGCTAATTCTTCCGTAATCGGAACGCAAACAAGGCCGCGGCCGTATTTAATCATAAAATTAATCACTTCTGGGGTCGCTTTTTCCGCCAATGCGACAAAATCTCCTTCGTTTTCACGATCCTCGTCATCACATACAATAATGACTTTCCCTTGCATCAATTCATAAATCGCTTCTTCAATCGTGTCAAACATCGTCAGCTCCTCCTTTATTGCTTACTTAAAACCGTGCCGTTCTAAAAATTCAAGCGTAATCGCCGACTTCGGTTCTTCTTTTTTTCCTTCCATGAACTGGGCAACATATTTTCCGATGACATCACATTCGATATTGACAATATCTCCTGGCTGTTTATCGCCTAAAATCGTTTCCGTGCGCGTATGCGGAATGAGTGAAATCGTAAACGTGTCATCGGTGAGTCCGAAGATCGTTAAACTCGTTCCATCGACAGCGACAGACCCTTTTAAAATCATATATTTCCGCAATTCCTGCGGGATTTTAATTTCATAATACACCGCATTCGCCGATGGCCATTTACGAATGATTTCACCGATGCCGTCGACATGTCCGGAAACGAAGTGACCGCCAAAACGGCCGTTTGCTGCCATCGCCCGTTCTAAATTCACTTTCGAACCTTTTGTTAACGTGCGCAGCGATGTGGCTCTTACCGTTTCCGGCATCACATCAACGGTAAACGATCGGTCCGTAAACGACGTTACGGTCAAACAAACTCCGTTGACCGCGATGCTGTCCCCAAGATGAACGTCTTCTAAAACTTTTTTTGCTCCAATCGTCATCACAATCGCTTCGCCTGACTGTCTCATTTGCTCGATCGTACCGACTTCCTCAATAATTCCTGTAAACATCGTGTACTCACCCTTTTATTTTGGTATTGCGACGATTTTTATATCTGGCCCGATCGTCTCTACTCGCCGAATTTCTAGCTGCATAACGTCAGCCATGCCGGCAAAACCAATTCCCCCTATTGGCGTTGGCGCTTGTTTTCCGCCAATGATCTTCGGAGCAAAGTATGCGACGATTTCATTAACTGCCTTGGCGCGCACGAAACTATCATGCACGTGTGATCCGCCTTCAACAAAAAGGGAAGTAATTCGTTTCTCACCAAGTACGCGCAGCAATTCATCTATATCAATATGCGGCTTTTTCATGGAAATAATTTGTACATTTTCTTTCTCATACCGCTTCCTTTTTTCAACGCTGATTTCACTGCCGACAACAATCCACGTTTCCGCTTGGCCATCATTGAGAATGTTTGCATCAAGCGGCGTGCGCAAATGCGTATCTAAAACGATGCGTATCGGATTTTTTCCACCTTCGGGAAGCCTTACGGTTAAACTTGGATTATCCGCAATAACGGTGTTTACCCCAACAAGAATCGCATCATGCACCGCCCGATAGCGATGCACATCTTCCCGGGCCGCTTCGGATGTAATCCATTTGCTTTCTCCGGTTGTCGTTGCAATTTTTCCATCAAGACTGCTTGCATATTTTAGCGTCACAAACGGCGTTTTGCGCAATGTAGTGGAAAAACACGCGGTTTAACTCATCCGCTTCCTCTTTCAGCACCCCAAGCTTCACGTCAATTCCCGCACTCTTAGTTTTTCGATGCCTTTACCGGCTACGAGCGGGTTCGGATCTGTCGTCGCAATGACAACGCATTGAACACCTGTTTCCACTAATAAATCGGCGCAAGGGGGCGTTTTCCCATAATGACTGCACGGCTCCAGCGTTACATAAACGGTAGATCCTTTCGCTTTTTCTCCCGCCATACGGATGGCATGTACCTCCGCGTGCGGCTCCCCTGCTTTCAAATGGGCGCCAAATCCGACAATTTCTCCATCTTTCACCACAACAGCGCCGACAACCGGATTAGGAGACGTTTGTCCAATTCCTGCTTTGGCGATTTCGATTGCTAGGCGCATATACTGTTCATCGTTTCGCATGGCGCTGCCTCCTTTTTTGGCATAAAGAAAACCCTAGGTCCAAAGTCCTAGGGCAGGATTATGCAGAATCACAATGATTACATTTTTGCGTACTAAAAAACGGCATTATATAAGCGGGGAAGCAAGTTTTTCAGTTGTGTGAAAGAATATGTCTGTTTTTAGCCACAATTCATACAAAGACACGTTATCCAAAAAATAACTTAGACAGCTTTCTTTGTTGAAATATGGAAAAAATAACTCACATATTGCGAAAACGCCATTTATTCGCTACTCCACATAGCTATCCCCGCTAAATATCGCGTTCTATATTTTGGAAAGCGGAGTTGCGACAAACGAAACCGCTCCTTATCTAATATAGTACGGCCATGTGCATCTTGTGATCCTTCTCCCATCCAGACTATACTGTCGGCTCCGGAATTGCACCGGATCGTGCCTATACGGCTCCGGTAGATTGACCACTCATCACGCGGTGCTATTTCACCTGCCCGAGACGACATGGAAGTTGATCATTCATCACGCACTCGGAAATTTCCTTCCCGAGGATGAAAATAAATGTGAATTATCACACAAAAGCGTTTTCATTATTAGATTGCAAAAAACGATGCATTAAACGATGTTTAATATATCGCACTAAAAAGAAAAATATAATCCCCATACAACTTGTCCTATAAAAGAAAAAATACCTTTTACCCGCTTTCTTGAGGCAGGCGTTCGAGATGTTGTTTAATTTGAAAATTTCTTAATAAATTAAGCTTTATTCATGTGAATCAAGAAGCTTTGACTTCTTCAGAATCAATCAACTTATTGAACATTCCATCCCGTGTACTTTAAACCATAAACGGTGTACCAGCACTATTTAGCGAGTGCGTTTCGCTCAGAACCTTAAAAAGCAACTCCTGTATCAGGCTGCTGACCATACGATCGCACCGGACACATGCTTATGCGTCTGTGACAGATTACCGTTCGTAAGCCCATCCCGTTCGTGCATAGGCACTCTTTGGATAAAAAAACCTGGAATTAAGAACCGGTGCGCAACCGTTAGTAAACAATCTAATCTTTGAAAGTTGAGTAATCGGCCTCACCTTGGAAATAGAAACTGAAATTCTTTTCCCATTTCCTTAAACATCGTTTTTGCTGTAGACAGCAACCGTTTTCAGGATCAGCCGATTTAGTCCATTCAACGTATTTTCTAATTACAGTGTGGTACGTTCCCGAATGGCAGACAATCTAAACGAAGGTGGGACCTTGGCATCAGAATTAGGTCTGCTTGCATCGCGTGATTATTTTCCGCCTCGCAAGGCAACGGGCGCGCGCGATGGAAACTTGGCCGAAAATCTAAAAGAAAACACAAAGCACAATAAAGCTGCTGAAAAAGGTCAGAAGGACTCACAATGCACCGGATTAACGTTGCATAGCGGAAGAAATTAAATCGAGGCTTACTCCGAAGCGCAAACTGGAACGAGAAATTCTCAAGGGATCGACGTGCGAAAAAGGTTAAAAGACAACGAACTCAAACTCTTCTGGTTTTTTACAGAAGAATGACAAAAGCCTATTACGTAGTAAAGCGGAAACTTTAGTCCTGCTCCGTTTGGTTATCCGAAAAATCTCCCGTTACCGGTTATGCGGACATGGCCTAGACAACAGCTTCGAAGGGTAAAAATTGGTCGAGTAAATGGTACACCGCCGACAACGTGGGATGCTATCGGAAGAAAACGCGGGCCTCTTGCAAATTAAGAAGAAATCGCAATAATCGCCAAACGTGCAGCACGGCTTGCCTATTGGAAAAAATCGACTATAACATCTGGTTTACTAAGGAAAGAATATAACATTATTTCGTTTTGAAAAGGTATATAGAAAGGTATATCATTGGAACAAGAATGTAATGGATCCGGCAAGTACTTATCACATTTCCTCATGCAAGAGAAAATTTGTCGAAAGCATTAGTGACATTTTAAAAGAAATTTAACGCATTAATCACGTCATCAGAGCCGCAAAAAATAAATGAAGCGCCCAAAGTATCTTTGCGTTTTTCTGCGAAAACATAATATCTCGATGGTCTTATTCCAAAAGCGCAAATCGGAACGAGAGCAATCTCCTCATCGATGATTACGATCGGTGCGAAAGGCTCTGGGTTGGACGTAGAAACTCATAATATCACATGGGTAACAGAAGAAATGTACACAAACGCCCTGATTACAGCGGGAGTGAAAGATGCGAAAATTTATGTCACTGCTCCGTTTGCAGTGTCCGGTACGGCTGCGTTAACCGGATTAATGAAGGCATACGAAGTCTCTTCCGATCAAGTCATTCCTGAGGATGTAAAAAAAGTGGCTACGGAGGAAATGGTCAAAACCGCAAAACTTGGGGAATCTATCGGAACGGATAAAGCGGTTGCCCTTCTTGCGAAAATTAAAGAAGAAATCGCAAATAATCCGCCGCAAACGGATGCCGATTTGCGCGCGCTTATTGAAAAAATCGCAAAAGACCTCGGAATTACGTTAACGGAAGATGAAATAAACAGTTTAATTTCGTTATTCAATAAAATGAAAAACGCTAATATCGATTGGAATCAAGTCAATGATCAATTAAGCAAAGCGAAAGATAAATTATCCACGTTCCTTCAATCAGAAGAAGGAAAAACATTTATTCAAAACATTATCGACATTTTAAAAGAAATTTGGAACGCCATTAAATCAGCGTTTACTTCTTCCGAGCCGCAAAACAATCAATAAGGAAGCGCCCAAACGTTTTTTGGGCGCTTTTTATTTGCAAACTTACTTATTCACTTTTGTTTTAAGCGGTACATCAAGCCGCACTAAATCTTCATACGTTTCCCGTTTAACAACGAGTTGTGCTTCTCCATTTTCCACAAACACGACAGCTGGACGTGGAATGCGGTTATAGTTGTTCGCCATCGAATAGCCATACGCCCCAGTGCAAAAAACGGCTAAATAATCGCCAGGGGATGCTTTTGGCAGCGGCAAATCCCAAATAAGCATATCTCCTGATTCACAACACTTCCCGGCGATGGCGACAATCTCATTTTTTTCGTCCAACACTCGATTCGCTAACACCGCTTCATACTTCGCATCATATAGCGCCGGGCGGATATTGTCGCTCATCCCTCCGTCTACCGCAACGTAATGACGGACATTCGGCACATCTTTGCGCGAACCGATCGAATAAATCGTCGTTCCCGCATCGCCGACAAGGGAGCGTCCCGGCTCAATCCAGATTTCTGGCATTGGAATATTTTTTTCGCTTGCTTGTTTTTTTACTTCCTCTACAATTTGGTCAACGTATTCCGAGACAGGAATCGGGTCGTCATCACTCGTATAGCGAATGCCAAATCCACCGCCAAGATTGACAACCGTTGGAATAAATCCGTACGTTTCCTTCCACTGACCAATTTTTTGGAAAATTTTTTGTGCCGCCAACACAAATCCTGTCGTTTCGAAAATTTGCGAACCGATATGGCAGTGAATTCCCATTACGGAAAAATGCGGGGAAGATAGCGCTTTTTGCAGCGCTTCATCTGCTTGGCCATTGTTCAAATCAAACCCAAATTTTGAATCTTCCTGACCGGTTAAAATATAATCGTGCGTATGCGCCTCCACACCAGGGGTGACTCTTAGTAAAATCGCCGTTTTTTTTCGTACTGCTTGCTTAGTTGTTCCAACAATTCCAGTTCGTAAAAGTTATCGACAACAATGCATCCGACTCCATGGTCAAGGGCCATCATTAATTCGTCGCGACTTTTATTATTTCCATGAAAATGGATGCGTTCTGGCGGAAATCCCGCTTGCAATGCTGTATACAGCTCTCCTCCTGACACTACATCCAACGATAATCCTTCTTCTTCTGCTAACTGAACCATCGCAATGGAAGAAAATGCCTTGCTTGCATAGGCAACTTGTGCTTTGATGCCATGTTTTTGAAACGCTTCTTTAAACCCCCGCGCACGCTCACGAATGAGTGCCACATCATAAATATACAATGGTGTTCCATATTCTTTCGCTAAATCAACGGTATCGACACCGCCAATTTCTAAATGCCCCTTGTCATTGACACGGCTTGTTCCATGAAAAAACATACGAACCCCTCATTCCCGCAAAATAAAAATTATCAAACCGCATTAATTTATGCATGCAGAAAGCAAAAAAAGACAGTTAGCATGAGGTATAACTGTCTTTTGAAGAAAAAAGATTACGTATAAAGTATCATAATTATAAAAAGTTGCAACTTCTAAGCGTGTTGATGAGCCAATAATAATCGGTCCTTTGAGCGGCTTTTTGCAAATTTATGATGGTTGCCTGCGGCGGTTTTGCGGATGGACGATGCTCGGTCTTACTTTTGCTCCCGCTACAGAACGACGGACGATAATTTGCATAAATGCGGCCGGATCAAACGGAATAAACGGCCATAAGTACGGCGTGTTTAATGAACGAATTCGAATCAGCAGAAGCAAATAAACCGTTGTGCCGATCACAAGCCCTGGCACTTTAAACAATGCCACCGCAATGACAAGAAACAATCGTGATATTTTATTCGCAATGCTCAACTCATAGCTTGGTGTCGCAAACGAACCGATGGCGGAAACAGAAATATATAAAATTACCTCCGGGACAAACAATCCGACATTGATCGCAATTTCTCCGATTAACACCGCGGCAATTAAGCCCATTGCGGTAGAAAGCGGCGTTGGGGTATGAATCGCTGCCATGCGGAGAAACTCAATTCCAAAGTCGGCTATTAAAACTTGTATGATAACTGGGATATTCGTCTGTTTGTTTGGCCCGATAAACGCCCATTTATCCGGCAACAAAGATGGTTCCAGTACGAACAGCACCCAAAGCGGCAATAAAAATAGTGATGTCAAAATGCCTAAAAAGCGCACCCAGCGTACAAATGTCCCGACCGCTGGAGATTGCCGATATTCTTCGGCATGTTGCACATGATGAAAAAACGTAGTAGGAGTTATAATCACGCTTGGTGACGTATCTACCATAATTAATACATGTCCTTCAAGCAAATGAGTGGCAGCAACGTCTGGACGCTCGGTATAACGGACGAGCGGATACGGATTATATCCTTGCTTCACTAAAAATTCCTCTATTGTTTATCTCCCATTGTCAGTCCATCGATATTAATTTGTTGAAGTTCTTTTTTTACAAGTTCAACAAGCCCTGGATCGGCGACATCTTTAATGTAAGCAATACAAATATCTGTTTTTGAACGTTCCCCTACTTGTAAAATCTCAAAACGAAGCCGCTCATCACGAATGCGGCGCCGCGTTAGCGCCGTATTGATGATAATATTTTCTACATAACCATCACGCGCCCCGCGCACCACTTTTTCCGTATCTGGCTCTTCC
This sequence comes from Geobacillus sp. CX412, assembly GCF_027942335.1. Lineage (NCBI taxonomy): Bacteria > Bacillati > Bacillota > Bacilli > Caryophanales > Anoxybacillaceae > Geobacillus > Geobacillus sp. CX412. Next base: position 1,054,340 of record NZ_CP103461.1, on the reverse strand, counting down.
GGCTGCCGCCCCGGATAGCTTCGTACATCAACGATAAACCCCGTCGATTCTCCTTCAATTAAAATGATGATTAACCCTGATAACAACCGATCAACAGCCTCATCTAAATTATTGACAGTGCTTACTTGTTGATGAACGAGGCGGTTTTCGATAATTTGCTTTGCCTGTGCCGTCTGCCGTTCGTTGTCATTAATACGGACAATTTGTTTTAATAGCTCAATTAAAAATTGCGTATCACATAAGCCGGTGCAATAATAAATATGTACTTCCCTATTTAATACATGAATTTTCCTTACCCCTAAATCAAAACTAGTTCCAACTCCAATTTTCTCCTTAAAAAATTTTTCATTGTCGACGAGCTTTTCCGAAATGGGAACTTTATTGGTGTTGGCTGTCACGATACTCACTCCTTTCAAGGATTAACTCCACTGCTTGTCGTGTAATTGGTGATCCGTACTTAATATGATCGCGATATCCCATTTTTCCAATATCACCGATTCCAACAATAACAGGAATATTTAATTGGTCTAAACAATATACAGTATCTCCATTAATACGGCTTATTTCTAGCTCGCGAATTCCCTCTTTATCCACTCCATATTCCGTCATGTTTCCGTCACGATCGATGCTTATATGCACTTTGGTCCATTCATGTTTATGAGTATTGGAAGCAACGGCAATCGCTCCTAATACTTCAATTTGTTCATGCGTTGCCACATATTTCAGCGCTTGCTCGCCCACTCCCTCGCCAATGGCTCCGCAATCATCAAACATGACGAATACGGGATCATACGGTGTTTGTAAAATAAGTTCAACGAGTTCTTCACCGGTTAGTTTTGTCGGATTGCCATGGGAGCGAGAAATGCATCGTCCCCCGATTTGTTCAGCAATATATTGAATTGTCCGGCATGCAAACTCATCGCCGTCTGTTACTAATATGACTCGCCTTTTTTTCATAATCGATTACCCTTTCGGCCTACATATAAGAGCGGTAAAAAATGAAAGTACAATGGTAAATGACAAAATGGCGCCGGCAAATTGAAACATCCCTGCACCAATGGCCAGCCATCCGTTTGACTCTTTTTGTACCAATACCCCTTTAATGAGAAAATAACCGAAACCGGTAATAGGAAGAGAAGCGCCTGCCCCGGCAATCGCAATAAGTCGATCGTAAATTCCGCTGATTCCCAAAATGGCGCCAACCGCAACAAGCAAGCTCATCATTTTTATTTGCGAAATCTTTCCAATATCCATTAAAGATTGGGCAATGGCACAAATCGCTCCTCCAACAATGAATGCCATTACATAATCCATCATGATTCCCCCTTTGCCGCTTCAATCACAACACCATGCGCAATAGCTGGAATCGACTGTTTTTGCTGCATCATCGTTGGGCTAAATAGAGCTCCTGTTGCGACAACGAAAATTTTTTGAAACGCGCCGCGTTCCATTTCTTTCAATAAATGCCCGTATGTTACTACCGCGCAGCAAGCACATCCGCTGCCTCCGGCAAATACTTTTTGATCCGGCCAGTAAATCATTAAACCACAGTCGTTATAATTGCTCGTTACATCATAGCCTGATTCAGCAAGCAGCTGTCTAACAATAACGCTTCCTACTCTTGATAAATCCCCTGTTACAATTAAGTCATAATCTTCGGGAGAAACGCCTAAATCAATAAAATGTTGTTCAATCGTGCTTGCGGCGGCCGGTGCCATCGCCGATCCCATATCTAAAGGATTCGTCATTCCCTCATCAATCACTTTTCCGATTGTAGCAGCAGTAATGCGCCATCTTCCCCTTTTCCGTCCCATGACCAATGCTCCCGCACCTGTCACAGTAAACGTTGCTGTTTCCGGTTTTTGTACTCCCAATTCGGTCGGATAACGAAATTGCCGTTCTGCCGTGGCATTATGACTACTTGTTGCCGCTAATACTGTTTCAGCAAACCCGCCGTCAATTAACGCAGCGCCGACAGCTACTGTCTGCATGGAAGTAGAACAAGCTCCAAACATACCTAAAAACGGAGTGGGAATCGTTTGGGCGACATAGTTGGCAGTGACGTTTTGATTCAGCAAATCTCCGGCAAGGAAAATGTCGATATCGTTGAATGAAATATTTCCTTTTTGCAAGCAAACGACAATCGCCTCTTGCATTAAACGCCGCTCTGCCAACTCCCACGTCTTTGCCCCACAATATAAGTCATCGTGCGTAATATCAAAGCTGGCTCGAAGCGGACCTTCCGCTTCCAACGGTCCTACTGCCGTTCCAGTTTCCTGAATGTAAATATCATGTTCGAACACCCACGTTTGCTTTCCAACGAGCTTCATGGGAAATCCCTCTTTCTTCTTAAAACATGATGTAATATAAAATTCCAAGTAGATAAGCAACGACAATGCCATAAACAATCGCCGCACCGCCTGATTTAAACATTTGGCTGGCAATTCCCGCCGTCCATCCTTCACTTCGATGCTCGAGCGCGGCACTTGCTAACGCATTCGCGAAGCCAGTCATCGGTATAGTAGCGCCTGCACCCGCAAATTGACTAAAATCGTCATACTTTCCCGCCCCCGTGAGGACAATCGCCAAAAACATCATTGTCATCACCGCCAGCTGCTGAGCAGAAAGCAACGGCATAGACAGAAAACGGCTGTACCAATTTGCGAACAGCTCGGTCATCGCACAAAGCGCGCCGCCGACAACAAACGCTTTTAAGCTGTTAAACACATATGGGGGTTTAGGCTGGAATGCTTTCACCGCTTGGCGATAATTTTTTTTTAAATTCATGTTTTTCTCTCCCCCTTATCGCAAATAATCAACAAAATAGATCCATTGAAATAACGAACCAGCTATTTTTCCAAATACGATCGCCATCAATAAAATGACAATTTTATCATCAACGCCAATGCGTTTCGCTAAAATCGGCCATACGTTAAGCACTTCCGTCAGCGCGGCGGCGAGCATTCCGATAAATACCCCATGCAGTAAGCCAATTGGAATCAGCCAATATTTTGATATATATAAAACAGAGTGGCGCATGCTCAGCCATCCTCCTGCCACCGCGCCAGTTACTGCGCTCCATTCATAAGCACGAATCCGCTTCATCGTTTTTGTTAATTGCGTTAAGCGGGGAATAACGCCAAGAACGACTAAAAACGCTACAAATCCTGTTCCAACAGCGAGCCCTCCCGCGAAGCCGACAAATATAACGGTTAAAATCTCAATCGTCATCAATTTTTCTCATACTCTCTTTGTTTTCATGTAAAATGACGTATTGATCTAACGATTGTTGATAATTAAACATCTCGACTTCAAGAGGGCTGGGCTCCTCATTAATTCGCTTGCGGAACACATGATTAAAAAACAAAATCATTCCGATCCCTAATCCGAGTGAATAAGGAATTTGCAGCAACAAAGGCTTATCGATTTTTTTTCCGGTCATCATCTCATAAAGACGTTGATGCACTTCTTGCATGCTGACATCTTCATGAAAATTCATAATGGCCATTGCGGATCCGACGAAAAGCAACAGCCATATAAGCAGAAAATAAGGAGTGGAAAAACGCCGCTTTTGATAAACGACTTCAATAATGGTTTGCGATGGTCCAACTGTTTGCACATCTAATGAACCAACCCTTTCCATCATTGCTTGCATTACTTTCATCACATCAATAATGACGATATTTTTATCACTCGGTTGAATTTTATATAGCGGAATTATTTTTAATTGCTCCGCTACATCGCGATCATTTGCGATGATTTGCGCAACATCGCCAATCGTAACAACATCTCCCGGCTTCACTTGAACACGATGCCGGAGCTTAATAAAGACGGTTTTTTCCATCTGCCTCACACCTTAACCTTGTAGTTTTTTCATATGTGTAAAAAGGCGAAGCATATTGCTTTTCTTTAGTATGTTGGAGCAAAAAAGGAATCATACGATGATACAATGTTTACCAGCAATTTCATAAAAATAAAAAAGAATGGATGTCTACCCATCCATTCTCTCCTTTATTTGCTGTAAAATCTTTTTTTCAAGCCGGGACACTTGCACTTGAGAGATGCCTAATCTAGATGCCACTTCTGATTGTGTTTGATCTTTATAATAGCGTAAATATACAATGAGCCGTTCTCGTTCGTCTAGTTCTTCGATCGCTTTTTTTAACGCGATTTTATCAAACCATGATACTTCATCCGAATCAGCGATTTGATCAAGAAGTGTGATCGGATCGCCATCGTTTTCGTACACTGTTTCGTGAATGGAAGCAGGCGAACGGATCGCCTCTTGGGCAAGCACTACATCCTCCGGAGAAATCTCCAAATAATCAGCAATTTCCGTAACTGTTGGTGCTCGTCCCTGTTTTTTCGAGAGCTCATCTTTCGCTTTTCGGATTTATTGCCCATTTCTTTTAAAGAACGGCTCACTTTTACCGTTCCATCATCGCGAATAAACCGCTGGATTTCGCCGATAATCATCGGTACGGCATATGTGGAAAATTTAACATCATACGATAAATCAAACTTATCGACGGACTTTAACAAGCCGATACAGCCAATTTGAAATAAATCGTCCGGCTCGTAGCCGCGGTTTAAAAAGCGCTGGACGACCGACCAAACGAGGCGCATGTTTTTTTCAATAATTTCATCGCGCGCCTCTTGGTCGCCTTCTTGGCTGCGGCGAATAAGCTCCTTCATTTCGTGATCTTTTATTGGCGTCTGATCTTGCTTGACATCGACATCCATAGGCATGTCTCCCTTAGTTACATAAGGCTTTGCTCTTCGTTATATATTTCTTCAAATAAACGGTTGTGCCTTTGTTCACTTCCGACTGCACGACGACTTCATCCATAAAGTTTTCCATGATGGTAAATCCCATTCCAGATCGCTCTAATTCTGGCTTTGTTGTAAACAATGGCTGGCGCGCCTCTTCAATATTGGCAATGCCAACCCCTTCATCTTTAATGGTTAAATGTACGACTCCGTCTTCAATCACAACGGAAATGTATACGATTCCGTTTGGATCGTTATTATATCCGTGAATAATCGCGTTGGTCACCGCTTCAGAGACAACGGTTTTGATTTCCGTTAGTTCATCCATTGTCGGATCAAGCTGTGCCACAAACGCAGCGACCGTAACGCGGGCAAACGATTCATTTTGGCTAAGTGCGGAGAATTGGAGGTGCATTTCGTTTCGCATTATGCCACCCCCAATGTCTCTAATGCGAATTGTTCATTGTTTTCTAAACGAATAATTTTAAACAGCCCAGACATTTCAAACAGGCGTTTTACCGTTGGAGAAATGGAGCATACAATCATTTCTCCGCCAAGGTTTTTGATTTGTTTATAACGTCCTAAAATCACTCCAAGTCCGGAGCTATCCATAAACGTCAAATGTTCTAAATTAAACACAATATGGCGAATCGACTCTCTTTCCATCGTATCCGTTACTTTTTCCCGAAGTTCTTCGGCTGTATGATGGTCAAGCTCTCCTGAAAGTCGAATGATTAATACGTCTTGTTTTACTTCAAAGTCCATCATCAGACTCACAGCGTTTTCCCCCTTGTTCATTTCGGATAGGGAGAAGTTTCGCTACATTCCGATAAAAATCCTGCTTGATGACAAAACTAGTGTCGATTCGCTAAATGTAGAAAACCTACTACAAAAGCTGACAATGTTTATGCGGATTTCGTAAAATTTTGCAACGTCCGTTTAAATAAATCCCACCAGCTTGCTTCTGCTACATTTTCTTTCGCAACAATTGGACTCCGCAGCAGTTCTTTTCCATCTTGTTTTAAAATCAGTACACCAAGCTCGTCTCCTTTTTTAATTGGCGCTTTTACGTTTTCTTTTGTTTGGATCACTTTTTCTATTTGATCGATAGATTGTCCTTTTTTCGTTAATACAGAGATTGGCTCTGATGTAACAAGAGCAATCGCTTTTTTCTTTCCTTTACTTACATTGACACGAGCAATGATTTCGTTCCGTTTATAAACTGGATGTGTTTTGTATTGACTAAACGCATAATCGAGCATTTTCGTAATTTGCGCATTGCGATCCTTTGGCGTCGATGCCCCAAATACGACAGCAATGACGCGCATGCCATTCTTTTTCGCCGTCGCGGTTAAGCAGTATTTCGCTTCGCTTGTGAATCCTGTTTTTAACCCATCCACTCCTGGATAAAATTTCACAAGCCGGTTTGTATTGACAAGCCAAAACTTTTTATCCGTGTTTTCTCGCAAATAATCTTCATATATTCCGGTATACTTCGTAATATCTTCATATTTAAGCAATTCTCGCGCCATCATCGCCATGTCATACGCGCTGCTATAATGTCCTTCGGCAGGCAACCCTGTCGAATTTTGAAACGAAGTGTTTTTCAAGCCAAGTTCTTTCGCTTTCTTGTTCATCATCTCGACAAAAGCTTCTTCAGATCCCGCGATTCGTTCGGCCATGGCGACTGACGCATCATTGCCTGAACCGATTGCAATTCCACGCAATAGTTCATCCACCGTCATTTCTTCCCCAGGCTCTAAAAAGATTTGCGATCCACCCATGGATGCGGCATATTCGCTCGCCCGCACTTTTTCCTTATAAGAAAGCTCTCCCTTATCAATCGCTTCCATAATGAGAAGCATTGTCATAATTTTTGTCATACTAGCCGGCGGCAACTTTTTATGGGCGTTTTTTTCATACAAGACAGTTCCGGTATCCCGTTCAATCAAAATAGCCGATTTTGCATCATTGGCAAGCTGAATCCCTCGTGTGTTTGTCTTGTTTTCTTCCGCATGGATGTTTGCGGAAATTGGCAATATGAAAATAGACGCAAAAAGAAGTAAGCGAATAAATAGCTTCTTCATCTCCCAAACCTCCATTCTTTATACATGCCATTTTTTCCAAATAAGATATTTTTATACAATAGAAGCAATGAATTTCAGCAGATTTTGTCCAAAAAAAATGGAGGCTGATCACAGCCTCCTTTTATGAAATCGTTTCATATATGAGCGTTGGTTTGGCAACAGGAATTTGGGAGATTCGGATGCTTTTAGCAAGTTTTTGTTTCACTTCTTCGATATTTTCCGTATTGCTGTAAATCGTAACAAGCGATTCCCCTTTTTTCACCGCATCGCCGACTTTTTTACGCAAAACGAGACCGACAGAGAGATCGATGGTCGATTCTTTTGTCGCCCGTCCTGCTCCAAGCAGCATCGCGGCTGTTCCGACTTCGTCGGCGACAATTTCGGCGACATATCCATCTTCCGGCGCTTCCAACTCCCATTGATATTTTGCTTGCGGCAGTTTCGATGGATCATCTACGACCGATGCATCGCCGCCTTGCGCTTCGAGAAACACTTTAAACGTTTCTAGCGCTTTTCCTTCTTGAATCGAATTTTCCAATAACTCTCTCGCTTCCTCTAATGAAGATGCTTTTTCCGCTAAATATACCATATAGCTTCCAAGCGTCAAACATAACTCTTGTAAATCTTCTGGACCTTTTCCTTTGAGCGTATCAATCGCTTCTTTCACTTCTAGCGCGTTGCCAACCGCGTATCCGAGCGGCTGACTCATATCGGAAATAACCGCCATCGTTTTCCGGCCGACGCGCTTGCCGATTTCAACCATTGCTGTTGCGAGTTGTTTTGCCCCTTCCAAATCTTTCATAAATGCACCAGCGCCTGTTTTTACATCTAAAACAATAGCATCCGCGCCAGCGGCAATTTTTTTGCTCATAATCGATGAAGCGATGAGCGGAATGCTGTTTACTGTTGCTGTGACGTCGCGGAGCGCATACAGCTTTTTATCGGCCGGCGTTAAATTTCCTGTCTGTCCGATAATCGCGATTTTATTTTTATTAACGAGCTCAATAAATTGGTCATTATCGATTTCTACATGAAAACCAGGAACTGATTCTAATTTATCAATCGTCCCGCCTGTATGGCCGAGGCCGCGGCCCGACATTTTCGCGACCGGCACACCGACGGAAGCGACAAGCGGACCTAACACCAGCGTTGTCGTATCTCCGACACCGCCGGTTGAGTGTTTATCGACTTTAATTCCTTCGATTTTCGATAAATCAATGACATCTCCCGAATGAACCATCGCCATCGTCAGCGCCGCCGTTTCTTCTTCGGTCATGCCGCGGAAAAACACCGCCATCGCAAATGCGCTCATTTGATAATCCGGAATATCCCCGTTTGTATAGCCGCGAATGATAAATTCAATTTCCTCTTTTGTAAGAGCGTGGCCATCCCTTTTTTTGGCGATTAAATCCACCATTCTCATACAATATCACCTTTTTTCATTTTTTTGCCATTTCGGCGACAATCGCTTTGACTAACCGCAAAAAGTTTGCCTTTACTTTTTCCGTCGTTTCTATGACCTCATCGTGCGTAAGCGGCTGATCTAAAATCCCTGCCGCCATATTGGAAATGCAGGAAATACCCAATACTTCCATTTGTGCATGGCGTGCAACAATCACTTCCGGCACGGTCGACATGCCGACCGCATCACCGCCAATCGCGCGAATCATCCGGATTTCCGCTGGCGTTTCATAAGAAGGACCGGTATTCGCTACATAAACTCCCTCTTGAATCGGAATGTGAAGCTTCGCCGCTACCTCTTTTGCAATGCTGCGCAGCCGCTTGCTATAAGCTTCTGTCATATCCGGGAAGCGGACACCAAGCTCAGGGTCATTCGGACCGATTAATGGGTTAGTGCCCATGTTATTGATATGGTCCGTAATAATCATTAAATCCCCCGGCTGAAACCGTTCATTCACCCCTCCTGCCGCGTTCGTTACGATTAGCTCTTTGACGCCGAGCGCTTTCATCACACGGACCGGGAATGTCACTTGATCCAAGCGGTATCCTTCATAGTAGTGAAAACGGCCTTGCATGGCGACAACCGTCGCACCTTCAAGCTGGCCATAAACAAGCCGTCCGGCGTGTCCTTCCACAGTGGACACAGGAAACTCTGGAATTTGCTCGTACGGAATTTTTACCGCTTGTTCGATTTCATCAGCGAGCACGCCAAGACCCGATCCAAGAATTAAACCAATGCGAGGCGGTGTCGGAAATTTTTCTTGCAAATAACGAGCTGCTTTTTCAATCGCCTGTTTATTCATGATTCCATCCTCCTATTTCAAATCTGCTAAAAAGCTTGTTCCGTGTTGCGGCATGTTCACTTGAAAGTTTTCTGCAATGGTTGCGCCAACATCGGCAAATGTTTTACGAAGCGGCAGCTCTTTTCCGCCGTCCATGCTTGGACTATAGACAAGAAGCGGCACATATTCACGCGTATGATCCGTACCGTGATGGACCGGATCATTTCCATGGTCCGCTGTAATAATGAGCAAGTCATTATCTTTCAAAAGCGGAAACACGTCGGACAGACGAGCGTCAAACTCTTCGAGCGCATCCCCGTATCCTTTTGGATCGCGGCGGTGGCCATACATTGCGTCAAAGTCAACGAGATTTACAAAGCTTAACCCCGTAAAGTCCATTTTCAGCGTGTCGACTAATTTATCCATGCCATCCATATTCGATTTTGTCCGCAGCGATTGCGTAACTCCTTCATTATCGTAAATATCGGAAATTTTTCCGATCGCGATCACTTCATATCCCGCGTCCTTTAATTCATTCATTACTGTGCGCCCGAACGGTTTTAACGCATAATCATGCCGGTTCGCTGTACGTTTGAAATTGCCCGGCGTGCCGATGAACGGACGCGCGATGACACGGCCGACCATATATTTTTCATCAAGAGTTAATTCACGGGCAATTTTACAAATGTTATACAGCTCTTCAAGCGGAACAATTTCTTCGTGAGCAGCGATTTGCAATACGGAGTCCGCCGAAGTATAAACGATGATGGCTCCTGTTTCCATATGCTCTTTGCCAAGCTCTTCAATAATCGCCGTACCGCTTGCCGGTTTGTTTCCGATAACTTTTCGGCCCGTTCGTTTTTCCAATTCGTCAATCAATTCTTTTGGGAAACCATTTGGGAACACTTGGAACGGTTTGTCAATATGGAGTCCCATAATTTCCCAGTGACCCGTCATCGTATCTTTTCCGGCGGATGCCTCTTGCATTTTTGTGTAATAGGCTAGCGGTTTTTCCGCTTTCGGAATGCCTTTAATTTCGCGAATGTTGCTTAAGCCGAGCTTCGCCATGTTTGGCATATGCAATCCGCCGCGATACTCAGCAATATGTCCAAGCGTATCCGCACCTTTATCATTATACTTTTCGGCATCTGGCGCTTCTCCAATGCCGACAGAGTCCATGACAATTAAAAATACCCGTTTGTATGTATAACCCATTATTATGCCTCCTGTCTTCATCAAATGATCTATCTTTTTTATCATTCCCAAAACACTTATTCACACATCAACATTATATTGGTCAGAAGTCTGACAACCATATTATAAAACGTTTTCATAATTATGCGCAATAAAAAAACAGAAAAGAGCACAATGAGAAACAGAGATGAGGAGACATCCAAATCCAATCGTGCAAAAAATCTCTAGGATAATATACAAATCTATTGTTATAAATCGAAAATTGTCAAAACAAAACACCCGCTCGCCACAAGCGGGTGTTTCTTGCAAGCAACAGAAAGCTATGCACGTGGATGGTATTGCTTATACACATCTTTTAAACGCGTTTTCGTAACGTGCGTATAAATTTGCGTTGTTGAAATATCGGCATGGCCTAATAATTCCTGCACGGCGCGCAAATCGGCGCCATTTTCAAGGAGATGGGTGGCGAATGAATGCCTTAGTGTATGCGGTGTCAGCTCTTTTTCGATGTTTGCTTCTTTCGCGAGTTTCTTCAAAATCTTCCAAAAACCTTGCCGTGTCAAACGTTCGCCATGATGGTTTAAAAATAATGCATCGGTTGTCCTTTTTTTCGAGTTGATTAGCTTCGGACGCGCGGTTTCAAGATATACTTTTAATGCGTTTAACGCCATGCTGCCGACCGGCACGATGCGCTCCTTCTTCCCTTTCCCGTAACAGCGGACAAACCCCATTGTCAAATGCACATCGGAAAGATTTAAGTTCACAAGCTCGCTGACACGCATTCCGGTCGCGTACAATAATTCTAGCATCGCTTTATCGCGAACGCCGATTGGTGTATTCGTTTTCGGCGCTTCTAAGAGCGCCTCGACTTCTTCGAGCGACAGCACTTTTGGCAACGTCCGCTCCATTTGCGGCGATTCGATATGCACCGATGGGTCTTGTTCCGCTACTTTTTCACGAAGAAGAAATTGATGAAACGAACGGATCGATGCAATATGGCGCGCAATCGTCTTTGGAGAGTTTCCTTTTTCCTTTAAAAACTTTAAAAATTGCATAATATGAAGGCGCGTCACGTCATTCCACGATTGAATTTGCTCGACGTGGCGCAAATAATGCGCATACTTTTTTAAATCTCTTTCATAAGAAATAATCGTATTTTTTGCCAAATTTCGCTCTACTGTCAAATAATGCAGAAAATCTTTCAATTCATATTCCAACATTTCTCTACTCCCCATTGCGATAGAAAAATAATAGTCGATCCATCCATTCCAATGTCGAGTTTTCGACGGCTGAAACTTTCACCGCTGATCCTTGTGGTTCATCATAACGGTGGTAATTATCGTATTCTCGATTGAACCATATAAGACTATAATAAAATAAAATTGTACAACCCGTAAATAAAAGAAATACTTTTATCATCTGCCATATCGTTTTCATGGCCGTTCCTCCTCATTTCCAATCATGCTTACTATGAGGATATGCCATGTTTTTTTTCTTTTATACCATAAAAAAACCTTTCCCATCGGAAAAGGTTTTTTACTTTTTATTTTGTTCTTCCTCATGTTTTTGTTGGCAACGATAACAAATGCCATGAAACGTTAGGCGATGGTCTTTAATTTTAAACTTCCAGTCTCGTTCCACAATTTCTTCTACTTCCTCTAATAAATCTTCTTGAATTTCCGCTACTGACCCACATTCAATACAAACTAAATGATGATGAAAGTGAGCTGCTCCTTCTTTGCGCAGATCGTAGCGAGATACACCATCCCCAAAATTGATTTTATCGACAATTTTTAGTTCGGTTAACAGCTCGAGTGTACGATATACAGTAGCTAATCCGATTTCTGGAGATTTTTCTTTAACGAGGAGGTAGACGTCTTCTGCGCTTAAATGATCTTCCTCATGTTCTAACAAGACACGTACTGTTGCTTCCCGCTGCGGTGTTAATTTATAACCGGCGGTATGCAATTGCTTTTTAATTCGGTCGACTCGATCTTCCATCTTTTATTCCCTCCCACGTCATTCAACTACCATTATAACAAAAGAAAGAGGGAAGTATCAAAATAAAATTATTATTATAAAAGAACAAAAATGGTTATTATATAATAGAAATAATTATTTATGTCCGACCATCTCGATTACTTGTTTCATAAATAACGGTGATACGTATGCCTCTAGGGATGAGGAAACGAGCAGACTCACACTAATCAACATCATCGCCATCGTATAGCGCATAATCATCGGAAAAATTGGTTCATGTCCCCGTTTCATAAATTGATTGCGCACCATTTGCAATGAAAAGGAAACAGAAATCACTCCCATGATTACAAAAGCTGGAATGATAATCAAATTTTGCGGCATTACAGACACAAAAGATAATAAAAACCCTTGCCATCCCATTTGGTTCACCAAAAATCCGACAGTAAATCCGACAACAACTCCTTTTAAAAATAGCAAAATTAAAATAATAGGCAATCCTATAATTGAAATGCCCAGCACCCACATTAAAGCGACATATTTTAAATTATGAAAATAACTTTGTTGAAACATATCGTGGGCGCTTGCAATATTTCCTTTTGATACTTGTCCAAAAAATTGCGTTAAATAGTAGTATAAATCTTGTTTCTGGCTAAAGTTTAAACTGTTGACAACAATCGCTCCAAAAATCACTCCCATTAAAAATAGCACAATCACAAATAAATACACAGGAGCATGCTCGCGCATATGTACAGCGATCATTGATTTTACCGGATGTCTTCTCATCTTTTTCTTCCCCCTATCACGAGAACATCCGCCTTCCTCCCACTGCTTTAGCTGTGGGAGGAAGGCGGGGTTTATATTTTTAGTATATATTGAATTTTTCGTTCAATATAAGTACACTGGATTTAGAAAGGTAGGTGAATCAAGAATGCTCTGCACTCTCAAGATTAAATTAGTGCCAACTCTTGAACAGTTTCATGCGCTGCTGGAAACAATGAAACGGTTTAACCAAGCATGCAACTATATTAGCGAGATTGCTTTTCGCTCCAGAACCTTTTCCAAAACGAAAATCCAGCGGCTTTGCTACTATGACGTCAGGGAAAAATTTGGCCTCTCTGCCCAAATGACCGTTCGTGCCATCGGCAAAGTGTCGGAAAGCTATCGTTTGGATAAAAAAACCTTGCATAACTTTAAAGAAACCGGTGCCATCGTGTATGATGAAAGAATCCTGTCCTTTAAAGGGTTAGAGTATGCTTCCATACTTACCTTGCAAGGAAGAATGGAAATCCCTATGGTCATTAGCCGCTACCATCAAGGTTTGCTGTGCGGCAACCGTGTTCGGGGTCAAGCCGATTTAGTCCTTCAAAACGGTATTTTTTATTTACTGCTCGTGGTGGACGTTCCCGAAGGCCAGCCCAATTCCGAAAACGGATTTATCGGTGTGGACCTTGGCATCATGAATATCGCCGTCGATAGCACCGGTGAGGTATTTTCCGGCTCGAAGGTCAACGGGCTGCGCCGCCGCCATGCGAAACTTCGCGCCAAACTCCAAAAGAAAGGCACCAAGTCAGCGAAACGCCTGCTGAAAAAGCGTTCCAAGAAGGAAAAACTATTTGCCCGTGATGTGAACCACTGCATTAGCAAGAAGATTGTTGAAAAGGCAAAGGCACTCGGATGCGGCATTGCCCTTGAAGATTTAAAGGGCATCCGCCAACGCACCGAGAAAACGGTTAAAAAGCAACAGCGTCGTCAACACTCTTCTTGGTCTTTTTATCAGTTGAGAAAGTTTATTGAGTATAAAGCGGCGATCGCTGGCGTGCCGGTGGTATTGGTTCATCCAAAAAATACTTCCCGCACCTGTCCGGTTTGCGGACATGTGGCCAAAGAAAACAGACCGTCAAGGGATCAGTTTTGTTGTCGAGCTTGTGGGTACGCTGCCCCTGCCGACAACGTGGCTGCGGAAAACATCCGCAGGGCTGCTGTCAACCAGCCGAACGCGGCAGCCAATTAGGCTAGCTGCAAGCCCACGGCTTTAGCCGTTGGGTAGTTGACCCTCTTAGTAGATTGTATGAAATATTCTTCGATGTATGACTGATTTGCAAGAAAAGAAAGAGAAGATAACCTCCATAAATACAAAAAAATCGCTTCTATTCCGAAGCGATTTTGCCGTATTTTCCGCCGCCCCCTGCTTGGATCGAAAGCTCTCCTCTGCGTGCGAGAATAATGAGTTTTGCCAGTTTTTCCCCTATGCTCTGTTTTAGTTCTTCTTCTGTCGCTTGGTGGAGTACGTACATTTCTGTACCGAAACGGGCGAGCAATTTTTCGTATGTTTTCGGTCCAAGCCCTGGAATAAACTCAAGCGGCACTTGATAAATATACGGTGGGCGTTTGGGAGGAACGCCGCCCGTTTTTAGCTCCTTAAGGCGGTCAAATACCCCTTTTATTTGCCGGTGATGTCCGCAATCCGGGCAATATTTTTCACGAGGATCCATCGGCTTGAAACATCGTTCGCATGTCGTCTGATGATACTTCCCTAGTTTCGGATTTAAGCCGTAGTTAGCGACAATGGTTCTTTCCTCTTGCTTTCGCAACGCTTTTTTCAATTCGGCAAACGTCGGAGCCTTCATGCGGATCACTTGATATTCACGCGCCAGCTTTCGCAGCGAATGGGCATCCGAATTGGAAAGGTATGGATAACGATGCAGCTCGGCGATTTGGTCAGCCATCTCGGTATCCGCACTTAACCCTAGTTCTACCGCGTCAATGCCATCAGGGTCAAACACTTCGGTTAAGCTTTTTTTCACTCCTTTGCCATACAAGCTTTTAAACGGAGTAAACGCATGAGCCGGAACGAACAAACCGCCCAACCGTTTAACAATCGCTTGCAACTCACGCCCTGTTCCGTAGATCCGCTGCGAGCTGAGAGAAATATTTCTCACTCGCTCTTTTAGCCATACAGAAAACGTACGCATTGCACTGATCGTCGGCAAAAACGCAAGCACATGAATAGGTCCTTGACAATGTTCGTCATATACTTCGAGTTCACTTCCTAACAATAACGTGACAGAACCAACCGCAACACCGCCATCATCGTGTTCTTTCCATCCTTTCGCTTCTACTCCCCGTTCCACTTCATCGAGCACTTCCGAAACATGGCAGTCAATGATGCCGACCATATTTAATCCTTTTACATGCGCTGCCTCGTGTAAAATGTTTGTGAGCGTTAACGTTTTTGCACCTGTGATTTTTACCGGCCGGCCAGAAGCGGTGCGGCCGATATGGATATGTAAATCAACATAATAGTTATGCATTTTCTTCTCCTAGGACACGACGCAATTGTAAATATTGCAGCGCATATGCTGTTTTGGCATCATAAATCTCGCGTTTTTCAAGCATTTCCAGCGCCTCCTCTAACGTCACTTCCAATATGTCGACAAATTCGTCTTCATCGAGCGACGCGGCGTTTTCCACTTTCGTTAGCCCTTCCGCCATATATAAGTGAATCAGCTCATCGGCAAATCCCGGCGATGTATAAAATGACACGATATGGCGCAGCGAATGAGAACGGTAGCCTGTTTCCTCTTCTAATTCACGCTGTGCTGTGGCAAGCGGCTCCTCCCCTTTTTCTAACTTGCCCGCCGGAATTTCTACTAATACCCGTTCCAGTGCTTTTCGGTATTGGCGAACGAGCACTAGTTTTCCTTCCTTTGTAATTGGGATAATGGCCACCGCTCCTGGATGTTTAATAACTTCCCGTTTGCTCGTTTTCCCATTTGGCAGCTGTACGTCTTCCACATACAATTGAACTACTTTGCCGCTAAATATTTTTTCTTTGCGAATCGTTTTTTCCACTAAATGGTCCATGTTCTTCTCTCCCATCTAATAATATCTTTCCCAACTTATTGTACTACATCATTTGAGCAAGTTTTACTTTCGGGTGTACAATGAAAAAAATGATTATTTTAATTAAAGGAGGATCCGCATCATGCAAAAGCGTCGCATCGGCTTATCGGATTTATATGTCAGCGAAATCGGGCTCGGCTGCATGTCGCTTGGCACGGACGAAAAAAAAGCGATTCGCATTATTCATGAGGCGTTAGAACGGGGCATTAACTATTTAGACACGGCCGACCTTTATGACCGTGGACTAAATGAAGAATTTGTCGGAAAAGCAATCAAAGGAAAACGCGATCAAGTCATCCTTGCAACAAAAGTGGGCAACCGCTGGGAAGACGGAAAAGACGGCTGGTTTTGGGATCCGTCCAAAAAATACATTAAATCGGAAGTAAAAGAAAGCTTGCGCCGTCTGCAAACGAATTACATTGACTTATATCAGCTTCACGGCGGTACGATCGATGACCCGATCGACGAAACGATTGAAGCGTTCGAGGAATTAAAACAAGAAGGAGTGATCCGCTATTACGGCATTTCTTCCATTCGCCCAAACGTTATTCGTGAATATGTAAAACGTTCCAATATCGTCAGCGTCATGATGCAATACAGCCTGCTTGACCGCCGACCAGAAGAGTGGTTTCCGCTTTTGCGCGAACACAACATCAGCGTCATCGCCCGCGGGCCTGTTGCGAAAGGATTGCTCACAGAGCGGCCGCTGGAGGCGGCGAGCGATTCCGTCAAGAAAAACGGTTATCTTGATTATACATATGAGGAATTGCAGACGCTGCTTCCAAAGTTAAAAGCGAAAACAGCGCAAAAACGTTCATTCACCGCAACGGCGCTGCAGTTTTGCCTATATGACCCGGTTGTCGCCGCCGTCATTCCAGGAGCGAGCAGCGTTGAGCAGCTCATCGAAAACATAAACGCCGCTTCCGCCCCACGCTTAACAGAGGAAGAATATGAATGGCTCCGTCAGCATACGAAATCTTCCGTATACGAAATGCATCGATAGGATACTTACAATGATGCGGAAAGAGAACTTTCTCTTTCCGCAAATACACATCCGACAGCGAACAAACAGCGTGATTGGCATCCGAAAATTCGCCGCAAGAAAAATCACGCTTTGTATGCGGATTTCTCCGCTCTCCCATAAAACAGGATATCTCCATTCAACGATTTACTTAAAATTCCGCCAATCCAAATTGCTCTCATTCAGCAACTCTTCAAATGTTTTTTGTTGTTCGCGTTTGCGCTGTTCCTCTCGTCTCCGTGCTTCTTCTTCCTCTTTTCGTCGCTGTTCTTGTTGTTCCAATTCCCGTTTTTTCTCCTTCAGCTTAGCGAACAATTCCTCATTTAAACGATCCTTCAGCGTAAGCAATTCGTCTGCTCGATTTTTTTGTTTCTTGTTCACACCTATCCCTCCAATGTATAAAACGTTGTTCATTCTTCCATGATAAAAACAAACACTTTCAAGAAAAGGAGTTAAACGAAATGGCAAAAAACAGAGCGCAAAAAGGAAAACCAACTGCTGATACCGTAAAACAAACAATCGCAAAAGAAGAATTAGAAAAAGCGATCCATCCAACAAAACGCCAAAACACCCCGCAATAACGAAAAGCGGAAGGCGCAAACAAAATGAATGATAAAACCGTAACCGAAGTGGGTTACGGTTTTATAAGATTTCCGTAATATTAGGCATATGCTCATCCATCCACGCTATTGCTTCATCTAGTGTGGCAAATTCTTTTGTCTCAAACGTCATTTCATTCTGCAAAAGCCAGACGTCTTTTGGCTCATGATATACACCGGCAATCGACCAATGCAGCAAACTGTATGGATCGTTTTCATGCAAAAATGATACCCAAGTTTTTTGCTTCGCTACATTGGCGATTTGTTTCAGCTTATCTTTCATGTTGCTCACTCACTTCTACAAGCGGCATGCGTGGACTTAAAATTTGTCCAGGGCTTTTCAGCAAAAACTGCTCGTCCCTTCGACAACGTCAATCGCCATCGTATCGTCATAAAAGACGAGACGGGACTTTTCCAAAAGAACGGGAACGAAATTCGTCTCGACAACGATATCGTCATCATCGGCTTGATCGACTAACCATAACGAAATAACACCGCTTACAAGGCATCCACATCCATCTGTATCATATTTCAGCTTTAACATTCGCCCTGTTTCCGTTAAAATAGGAGTAAGCTGTTTGATTGCTTTATCTGTAAAAGAAATATTCACGCTACACGATGCTCCTTTTCCTCTTGTTTCAGCTCCTATTTTACCTACATAGGCAAGTTGCTGTCAAAAATAAAAAGGAGGAATGGATGATGGCAAAAGTGCAAATTAAAGTCAACGATAACGGTTCCTACCGCGTCACTGGCGATGTGGAGCTCATTGACGCGGAAGGAAATAAATTTGTGACAAAGCAGACGTTTTCGCTTTGCCGATGCGGCCTGTCCAACAATAAGCCATTTTGCGACGGCACGCATAAAGGAAAATTCCACTCTGTTGTCCGTGCCACTCCGTCTGAATCGCAATGATCGGAAGTGACGCCATGGATGAAAAATGGCTGGCAAAACTTGTTCGCAATTGCTTGCTGCAATACGGATATGACACGGAATCGTTTCCGCTTAACGATTCGGAATGGAGACAGTTGCGCGAAAAAATTTTATCTGCAAAAATAAACGATGAAGAAATGGATATGTACGAAATTGTCAATGACGTCATTTACGAATATATAACGAAATAACACTCCTTGTCTTGGCAAGGAGTGTTATTTTTTGAAGAATGCGCGTTTTCCCACTTTCTCGACAATCGACGGAAATAAGCGATGGAGTTGACTGCCAATATTCATCCAGCGTGGCATATTTACTTCCCTTGTCGGCGTCATCATAATCGAAACGACCTGTTTTGCTACTTTTTCCGGCGAGAGCATCCATCGTTCCACATTTTTTACATATTCTCCCGATTGGTCGGCTACATGAAAAAAATTCGTCCGAATCGGTCCCGGATTGACAGCAGTAACAAAAATCCCGTACTGTTCCGCTTCCATCCGCAAGCTGTCCGTAAACCCAAGAACCGCATGTTTGGTAGCTGCGTATACGCTCGATTTTGGAGTTGCCAATTTTCCTGCTTGTGAAGCAATATTAATAATATGGCCGCTCCGCCTTTTTTGCATATGTAAATATACAATTTTTGTACAAGCGATTAAACCAAACACATTTACAGCAAACATGTCTTTCATTTCCTTTAGATCGATGTCTTCCACATTGCGAAACACGCCAAAACCTGCGTTATTTACTAATACATCAACCGTTTGGACATCACGAAATAATTGTTGAAACACCGTTTCTACCGCATCTGTATCACTCACATCCAACCGATAATAACGTGGCGAAATGCCATATGTATGTTCAATTTGTCTTGCCACCGCTTTCAACTTTTCTTCATTTCTGGCAAGCAACACCGGCAGCGCCTTTTGGCGTGCCGCTTCATAGGCGATCTGTTCACCGATGCCGCTTGACGCTCCAGTAATGACGATATGTTTGCCTTCTATCCGCAAATAGATCCCTCCATCGCTTCATAAATGTAATAATCATTTACTTTTGTCTTTCTCACTGCGCCGTTCTCTTCTAAGTAATCAAGCTGCCCAATCGTTTCAGACATCGTTAATATAAACTCTTGTTGATATACAGTAGGAAATAGCTTTTGGCAAACTTCAAATACCGTATGCGGTCTTTGCTTGAGCATATCGAGCACTTGCTCGGCGCGCTCCCGTTGTTTGCGAAGCCGTTTTTCAATCAACTCCGATACGTCAGTCACATCTTCTCCGTGTCCAGTCATTACAAAAGAAATATCATAATCACGCATTTTAAGCAATGAAGCATTATACTGTACTAATGGTTTCGGGCGCTCCGTCTCCCTGGAAAAGGCGGCTCCATCAACGGATTTGGAGAAATATGCAAAAGCAAATGATCCCCCAATCATCACACCGTCCGTTTCGCGGTAAAACACAACATGGCTTTGGGCATGTCCCGGTGTTTCAATTACTTTCCAATGCGGCAAGCCCGGCAGCGAATCACCTTCTTTGACCGCAGCGGTAAGCGGACGATGACATGCATAGCGGAGCGAGCCCCGTAAATTTGGAAGTTCTGCGAGAAACGAACGATCCACGCCACACTCTAACAAAAACTGTTCAAAAAATCGTTGATGTTGTTGAAAAAATGTTTCGTCCTGGCGAAGCCAGCGATCTGCTTTCTGATGGCCAATGACCGGAATTGTATCTGGTAAATAATCGAGCAAGCCGACATGGTCAGGATGGTGATGGGTAATGACAACTTGATCAATGTCGGAAGGAGCATATCCAATTTGACGAAGCTGCTGTTGAAACGAGCGCCACGCCTCTTCTGTTTTCACACCGGCATCAATCAGAGTCAAGCTATCTCCTTTAATCAAGTACATGTTTACATTTCCAACCGGAAACGGCGTCGGCACGACGATGCGATAAATATGTTCATTCATCATCGACGATCCCCTTCTAATGATATATTTATAAAATAAATCGACAATAATGATATTTAACAGTTTACACCGATTTTATCGGTTTGTCATTTTTTTCGAATAATTCACAAAAAAATTATCTTTTCCTATTGACAACACACCTGTTTTCATTGCATAATTGCAAACAAAATTAAACATTGCAAACGGGCAATGAGTGGGGCCAGTAAACCATGAATGGTATCCAGAGAGTGAAACCCATAGGCTGGAAGGTTTCATTACCCTCTTCATGGTTGAACCTACCCCATGAGCTGTTAGGAAAACCTAAACGCTCAACCGGCGTTATCGGTGAAGAGGTGGACTCTTTTTTGGCCGTTTGTCGGCAAAAGAGTCAAAAAAGGTGGTACCGCGGAAACAAGACCTTCCGTCCTTTTTAGGATGCAAGGTCTTTTTTATTTGATCAAAAGGAGGAATTCGCCGTGAAACGAGAAACGACAATTACGTTTATTGGTGCCGGCGCGATGGCAGAAGCGCTTATTTCTGGAATGACAAAAACGTTGTACCGGCCTGAGCAAATTATTGTGACAAATCGCTGCGATCAAAAGCGTCTTGAATATATGAAAAAAACATACGGAGTCCGGATCGAAACAAATAAAGGAAAAGCGGTAAAAGAAGCGGATATTGTCATTTTAGCGATGAAGCCGAAAGATGCGGTAGAAGGCATCACTTCCATTGCTCCGATGATTGATGTACATCAGCTGATCATTTCCGTGCTGGCTGGTGTTACAACGGAAACCATCGTTTCACTAATTGGAAAAATGTTGCCGTGATTCGTGCCATGCCAAATACATCAGCAACGATCGGTCAGTCAGCTACCGCCATCTCCCAAGGTCGTTTTGCCAGCGAAGCGCATTTAGCTGTGGCAAAAACTTTGTTTGAGACTGTGGGCATTGTCACGGTCGTTCCTGAACATGATTTGCACGCCGTTACCGCACTTTCCGGAAGCGGACCTGCCTATGTCTATTATTTAGTGGAAGCAATGGAAAAGGCGGCGGAAGAAATCGGACTTGACCGCACTGTCGCAAAAGAATTGATTTTACAAACGATTATCGGCGCGGCACAAATGTTGCAACAACAACAAACATCCTTCTATCTTGCGCAAAGAAGTAACTAGTCCGGGCGGAACGACCGAAGCTGGCATTCAAGTGCTGGAGCGTTACCGATACCAAGAAGCGGTTGTTGCATGTATCAAACGGGCAACGGAGCGATCTGAAGAATTAGGAAAACGCTTATTTCTTCCTTTTTTCGAGCTCCGCTCCATCTCGCTAATATTGCAAGTGAATTCCTCTTTTGCAAACACATCGTTTTTCTTCATAATAAACGTGCTATCATTTAAATTGAAAACGCATGCTTGGGGGGAAAACGGCCAATGGAAACGATGCTTTTTTCACCGTATACGATACGCGGGGTTACTATCAAAAACCGGATTGTTATGTCTCCTATGTGTATGTATTCTTGCGATACAGAAGATGGAAAAGTACGAAATTGGCATAAAATTCATTATCCGACACGTGCTGTCGGCCAAGTCGGTCTTATTATCGTGGAAGCGACTGCCGTTGCTGCTCAAGGAAGAATTTCGTCACGCGACTTAGGAATCTGGAGCGATGAGCATGTAGATGGATTGCGTGAATTAGTCTCGCTCGTCAAAGAACATGGGGCCAAAATCGGCATCCAGCTTGCCCATGCCGGGCGCAAATCGGAAGTAGATGGAGAAATTATCGCTCCTTCGGCAATTCCATTCAGTGAAAAAACACGCACCCCGAAAGAAATGACGAAAGCAGATATCGAAGAAACGATTCAAGCGTTCCAAAATGGGGCGCGCCGCGCCAAAGAAGCCGGTTTTGATATCATCGAAATTCACGGTGCGCACGGCTATTTGATTAACGAATTTTTGTCGCCGCTGTCGAACAGGCGGCAAGACGAGTACGGCGGTTCACCAGAAAACCGCTACCGCTTTTTAGGAGAAATTATCGATGCCGTAAGAGAAGTATGGGACGGACCGCTCTTTGTGCGCATTTCCGCTTCTGATTACCACCCGGAAGGCTTGACGGTCAAAGATTATGTTCCATATGCAAAACGCATGAAAGAACAAGGAGTCGACCTTATTGACGTAAGCTCTGGAGCAGTGGTTCCTGCAAAGATCCGTGTGTATCCGGGCTACCAAGTTCCGTTTGCGGAAACGATTCGCCGCGAAGCGAATATTGCAACTGGCGCAGTCGGTCTCATTACTTCCGGTCTGCAAGCGGAAGAAATTTTAAGAAACGGCCGGGCCGATTTAGTATTTCTTGCGCGCGAACTGTTACGCAACCCATATTGGCCATACGCCGCCGCAAAAGAGTTGGGAACTGCGATTTCCGCCCCAGTACAATATGAGCGGGGATGGCGTTTCTAAAGCTGCCGATTTTCCGGCAGCTTTATTTTTTTCGCGGAATGATAAAGGAAGAAAAATCGGATGCCAACTCCGTATTCGGAAACAACTTTCTTGCCTGTTCTAGCAGCTCTTCACTTAACACTCCTTGATAGCGGGAACTAATATGAGTTAAAATCAGTCTCTTTACTCCAGCGAGTTTCGCCACTTCCGCCGCTTGGACAGCGGTAGAATGAAAATAATCATAGGCTAAAGCGCTATCCTCTGCCGCAAACGTTGCTTCGTGAACGAGCACATCTGCTTCTTTCGCCAGTTCCACGCTCGCTTCGCAATAGCGTGTATCGCCAAGAATCGTGACAATTCTCCCTTTTTGTGGAGGACCGACAAAATCGCGCCCGTCAATGACCGTACCGTCGTCTAACTGCACCGTTTTCCCTAGCTTAATTTGTTGATAAATAGGACCAGGACGAATGCCGAGCACCTTCAATTTATCTACTAAAAGTGTGCCAGGCAAATCTTTTTCCACAACCCGAAAGCCATAGGAAGGGATGCCGTGATCGAGCTGCTTGGCAATCACTAAAAATCGTTCGTCCTCAAAAATCGTTCCTTCCTCGATTTCGACAACTTGCAGGTCGTATTTCAAACGTGTGTAACTAACGGAAAGCGATATTTCGATAAACGCTTGAATTCCTTTCGGGCCATATATGGTTAACGGTGTATCACCGCCTTGAAAAGAGCGGCTGCCAAGCAATCCCGGCAACCCGAAAATATGATCACCGTGAAGATGGGTGATAAAAATATTTTCAATTCGTCTCGGACGAATGGACGTATGTAAAATTTGATGTTGTGTCGCCTCTCCGCAATCAAATAACCACGTTGCCCCGCGTTCTTCTAATAGCTGCAGCGCAATCGATGATACGTTTCTTTCCTTTGCCGGTACTCCAGCTCCTGTACCTAAAAACAATAATTCCAACGCACCCACTCCTTATGTAAAGCAACTTTTGTCTGTTGTTAGCGTATCAATGTTTCGTGTCTTATTTCAACACTCTTTTACAAAAACATAAAATGTTTGCGTTCATCGCCATAAATCTCTACAATTAATTACTTGAAGAGACAAATTTGGCTAAAGCGAGGTACATATCGTGAACAACATGGATCCGAAATCATTAATTGTGATTTTTGGTGCAACTGGTGACTTAGCAAAACGCAAGTTATTTCCTTCTATTTACCGATTATATGAAAAAGGAAAACTGTCCGAAGAATTTGCCGTTGTCGGTGTCGCACGACGACCGTTATCCAATGATGAGTTTCGCAACTATGTCCGT
The DNA here is from genome assembly GCF_027942335.1 of Geobacillus sp. CX412. NCBI lineage: Bacteria > Bacillati > Bacillota > Bacilli > Caryophanales > Anoxybacillaceae > Geobacillus > Geobacillus sp. CX412. The sequence goes on along the minus strand of NZ_CP103461.1, from coordinate 1,029,921 downwards.
CAATCAGTGGAAAATGCGCTTAATCAAGAATTAAGCGATCAGCGCTTCGTATCTCATTTTTATTATCATCCATTCGATGTAACCGATACGGCTTCTTACCAGCAATTAAAGTCATTGCTTCAACAGTTAGATGAAATATATCATGTTGATGGAAACCGCATTTTTTATTTAGCGATGGCGCCAGAATTTTTTGGCACGATTACGTCCCGCTTAAAATCGGAAGGTCTTACCGCGACAAACGGCTGGAAGCGGCTCGTCATTGAAAAACCGTTCGGTCATGACCTTCAAAGCGCACAACAACTAAATGAAGAAATTCGTCAATCGTTTTCGGAAAATGAAATTTACCGCATCGACCATTATCTTGGCAAGGAAATGGTGCAAAACATCGAAGTAATCCGTTTTTCGAACGCAATTTTTGAACCGCTTTGGAACAACCGGTTTATTTCTAACATTCAAATTACGTCAAGTGAAACGCTTGGTGTCGAGGACCGCGGACGCTATTACGACCATTCCGGAGCGCTTCGCGATATGGTGCAAAATCACATGCTTCAGATGGTCGCGCTCTTGGCGATGGAACCGCCGATTAAACTGACAACCGATGACATCCGCAACGAAAAAATAAAAGTGCTTCGCGCGCTTCGGCCAATTTCTCACGAGGAAGTAGACCAATACTTTGTACGAGGACAATACGGCAGAGGAATCGTCAACGGAAAAGAAGTCGTAAGCTACCGTGAGGAAAATAACGTCGATCCAAACTCCAATACAGAAACGTTTGTAGCTGGAAAGTTGATGATCGATAATTTCCGTTGGGCCGGCGTGCCGTTTTATATTCGCACAGGCAAACGCATGACAGAAAAATCAACAAAAATTGTGGTCCAATTTAAAGATGTGCCAATGAACTTGTATTATCGGACAAATGAAAAAATCCAGCCAAACTTATTGATTATTCATATTCAGCCGGATGAAGGCATCACCCTTCATTTAAACGGTAAAAAAAGCGGCGAATATATGAAAACAACACCAATTAAATTAGACTACTGCAACAACTGCATCGATGGCATTAACACGCCAGAAGCGTATGAAAAATTGTTATATGACTGCATGCGCGGTGATGCGACAAACTTTACGCATTGGGATGAAGTAGCCGCTTCATGGCAGTTTGTCGACCCTATTTCCGAAGTATGGGAAAATACAAAAGCTATCGATTTTCCAAACTATGAAGCCGGATCGATGGGACCGAAAGCTTCAGATGAATTACTGCAAAAAGATGGATTCCATTGGTGGCCGATTTGCCACCCTAAACAATAACGAAGGGAGCTAATGAAACGATGAAATTTTATGACGTGACCGCACCAATTTTTGAAGGAATGCCTGTCTATAAAAATAAACCGGAAAAGCAACCGAAACTAACGAGCGTGACAAATGATTACGTCACGGAATCCCGTATTGACATGGATGTACATACCGGGACCCATATCGATGCGCCGCTTCATATGGTCAAAGGCGGCGAAACGTTTGAAACGATTTCTCTCGACCGCCTTGTTGGCACATGCAAACTATTCGATCTTACGCATGTGAGCGATAAAATTTCGAAAGAGGATATCGCTTCATTAGATATTCATGAAAATGATTTTGTATTGTTTAAAACGAAAAACTCGCTAGAAGATGCCTTTAATTTTGAATTTATTTATGTTGCTGAAGATGCGGCCCGGTATCTTGCCGATAAAAAAGTTCGTGGTGTCGGCATCGACGCCCTAGGCATTGAACGAAGCCAGCCGGGGCATCCGACGCATAAAACGTTATTTTCCGCAGGTGTGATCGTGATCGAAGGGCTGCGGTTAAAAGACGTTCCAGAAGGCTCATACTTTATGGTCGCAGCACCGCTTAAACTTGTCGGCACGGACGCCGCGCCGGCGCGTGTTATTTTATTTGAAAACATGCAATAAAAAAATTCCCCTTATTGCGAGGCAATAAGGGGAATTTTTTTACTTCTTCAACCACTCTGTATGGAAAACTCCTTCTTTGTCTACACGTTCATATGTGTGCGCGCCAAAGTAGTCGCGCTGTGCTTGAATTAAGTTCGCCGGCAATGTTTCCATCCGGTAGCTGTCATAATATGCTAACGCGCTTGAGAATGCCGGAACTGGAATGCCACGCATAACAGCGATTGCAATGATTTCACGCAGCGCTTCTTGATAATTTTCCACAATTTCTTTGAAATACGGGTCTAACAATAAGTTTGGCAACTGTGGATCGCGATCGTATGCGTCTTTAATTTTTTGCAAAAATTGCGCGCGAATGATGCAGCCGCCGCGGAAAATCATCGCAATATTGCCGTACTGCAAATTCCAGTTATATTCATCAGACGCCGCTTTCATTTGCGCAAAACCTTGGGCATACGAACAAATTTTGCTCATGTACAGCGCACGGCGCACCGCTTCGATAAAGCGGGCACGATCGCCTTCAAACGGTTTGACCGCAGGACCAGAAAGAAGTTTGCTCGCTTTCACCCGTTCGTCTTTCATCGCCGAAATAAAGCGGGCAAACACTGATTCCGTGATGATTGGAAGCGGCACTCCTAGGTCAAGCGCATTTTGGCTTGTCCATTTTCCCGTTCCTTTTTGACCGGCTTTATCTAAAATAACATCGACAAGCGGCTTGCCCGTTTCCTCATCGATCTTTGTAAAAATATCTGCCGTAATTTCGATTAAATAGCTATTTAATTCACCTTTATTCCACTCGGCAAACACTTCATGCAGCTCTTGGGCGTTTAAGCCGAGCACATGCTTTAACAAGAAGTACGCTTCGGCAATAAGCTGCATATCGCCGTATTCAATGCCGTTATGAACCATTTTCACATAATGTCCCGCACCGTCCGGACCGATGTACGTCGTGCACGGCTCGCCATCTACTTTCGCCGCAATCGCTTCGAAAATCGGGCGAACAAGTTCATGCGCTTCTTTTTGGCCACCAGGCATGATGGATGGACCTTTTAACGCGCCTTCTTCGCCGCCCGAAACACCCGTGCCGATAAAGTGAATGCCAAGTTCAGCCAATTCTTTGTTGCGGCGCTGTGTATCTTTGAAATACGTATTGCCGCCATCGATTAAAATATCACCTTTTTCTAGATATGGTTTTAATTGTTCAATGGTTGCGTCCGTCGGTGCGCCCGCTTTCACCATTAACAAAATTTTCCGCGGTTTTTCAAGTGCATTGACAAATTCTTCAATGCTGTATGTACCAACAATATTTTTTCCTTGCGCTTCCTTTAAAAATTCGTCCGTCTTTTCACGGGAACGATTATACACGGCAACTGAATATCCCTTGCTTTCAATATTTAGCGCAAGGTTTTTTCCCATTACTGCTAATCCAATGACGCCAATTTGTTGTTTTGCCATCGTCAAACGTTCCTTTCTATAAACTTTTTATTTTGTTCATGAAAGAACATACCACAGTTCATTTTACCATATCAAGTTTTGAATTACATTTAGAGCAATTTAGAAAAGCTTGCCGCAGACGTAACGCAACACGATGTTTCTTCATAATAAAAAAAGAGTCCTAAAACCAGGACTCTGTAAGATCATCTTAATATCCGCCGTATTGATGGCCGTATGGATAGTGCGGATAGTGCGGAAAGTGATGGTAGTAATGATGGTAATACGGATAGGAAGGATAATGCGGATAATGATAATACGGGTAATGATGATGCGGGTAATGATGATGCGGGTAGTATCCACCAGTCGGATACATTCCAAATTGTCTGTCGTCCATTTAAGATTCCTCCTTTGATATTCCACGTGATAACAATTAGGAAACGAATGAAATCGTTCCTTCCTTTTTCTAGGATATGTGTGGAATACAAAAATGTCTGGGCAAAAATCCTAAATGCATCAAAAACAAAAAGGCCGCGTACAGCAGCCTCTCCTCGTTATTCCGTGCCTTCTTGTGCCAGCACTTGCTTCACATACTCCCGAAAATCATCAAGATGTTTTTCGACAATCATTTGAACGATCTGCAAATTAATTTCCTGATAATCATGGACCGCAATATTGCGAAAACCGACCATTGCTTTCATTTTCTTCATAACCGATTCAGTAATGATATGATTTTTGTAAAGCAATTCGAACGCGTCACGGCTTGTTTGTGGAATGCCTAATTTTTTTTCTGCCACAATATGCATAGCGATATCGATGCTTGCCTCACATGCCCGTTGTATATTCAAAATAATGGAGTCTTGTTTTGTATAGTTTTGTAAATTTTTCGGATTGTTATCATATTCTTCGTTTATTCTTTTGATGCAGCGCTCAATAACGCTAATTTTGTTGAGGATGACATCATTATTCATACACCGCTCCCCTTTTGCGAATCCGCTCGAGAATTTCTGCCCGCTCTTCGTTTAATTTCGCATATTCCTTGAACACTTTCATCTCAAATTGTGCTTTTTATCATCATCGGCACAATACAGCACTTTCCCCTTCCCAACAACTTGCGCTTGAAAAACGGTCGTTGCTTCTTTCAAATCAACTAAGTCAACGTCACAATTCAAGATTGCCGCAAGCTCCCCGGCAATCATAAACCGTTCGTAATGGCTTAATGTTCGTTCGCTTAAAAAAGCAAGATCAATATCGCTATCTTGCCGCGCTTGTTGTTGCGCTTCAGAACCGAAAAGATAGATGACATAAGGATTTATTTTTTTTACAAGAAATTGGACAATGGTTTGAAAATCATGATTCATTAGACTCTCTCCGTTTCTAAGGAAAAAGCCGCACTATAAATATGCTCCTTAATCGCTTTCGTCCCTTCCAAATGGGCAAATAATCGGTTTGGGTCAATTAATGTAATCAACCGCTCCGGCAAGCTGGCGATCCCGACAAGATATGGTGTTTGCTCGTACGCAAGCATATTCACTTGCTTTACTGCTTCTTCCGGAATATCGAGAATCTCTTTCGCCTCATCGACAATAAACGCAACGGAAATATCTTCGGCCTTGGTGACAACAAGACGCGTCCTACCCGTTTCTTCAAAAGGACGACCGTACAACAGTTTTCGCGTATCAAGCACCGGCACCAACTCGCCGCGAATGCGAATGACTCCGACCATATAATCTGGCATTTGCGGAACGATTGTTGGAGCCATCATTTTTTCAATGGAAATGACAAGCTCAACCGGTATCGCATATTGTTCACGCTCCAATTGAAAAACGACAAATTTTTTCATTCGACCGTCTCCCCTCACCGTCTATCGCTCTACTCTATTTCTATATAGAAAGAAGCATCCAAACAATGGATGCTCCGTTATTATTTTGCCACTTCTTCAACGATTGCGACAACCATTTCCGTTAATTTGACAAGCTCTTCAATCGGCATGCGTTCATTCGTCGTATGAATATCTTCGTAGCCAACTGCTAAGTTCACTGTCGGAATGCCAAAACCGGCAATGACGTTCGCATCGCTGCCGCCGCCGCTGCGAAGCAATTCGCACGGACGCCCGATTTTTGCCGCGGCGCGTTTTGCAACCTCCACAACATGGTCGCCGTCGCCGAACTTAAATCCTGGATACATCACCTCGACATCTACTTCGGCGCGTCCTCCCATTTCTTTGGCAACCGTTTCAAATGCCTCTTTCATTTTTGCGACTTGGGCTTCCATCTTTTCCGGCACTAAGGATCGTGCTTCTGCTAAAATATCGACGCGGTCGCAGACGATGTTCGTTTGCGTTCCACCTTCAAAACGGCCGATGTTTGCCGTTGTTTCTTCATCAATGCGGCCGAGCGGCATTTGAGCAATTGCTTTTGCGGCGATCGTAATTGCCGATACGCCTTTTTCAGGAGCGACGCCGGCATGCGCCGTTTTTCCGTAAACAACGACTTTCAATTTTGCTTGTGTCGGCGCGGCAACGACGATGTTTCCGACTTTGCCATCGCTGTCTAACGCATAGCCAAATTTTGCTTGAATCAATGACGGATCGAGCGCTTTCGCTCCGACAAGGCCAGATTCTTCCCCGACCGTAATGATAAATTGAATCGTGCCATGCGGAATGTTTTGCTCTTTTAAGACGCGAATCGCCTCGAACATCGCCGCCAATCCCGCTTTATCGTCCGCTCCTAAAATCGTCGTTCCATCGGTCACGACATATCCATCTTGGATGGACGGCTTCACTCCTTTTCCAGGAACAACGGTATCCATATGGGACGTAAAATAAATCGGGTCTACCCCTTCTTTTGTCGCTTCTAACGTACAAATTAAGTTTCCAGCGCCATGTCCGGTTTTCGCCGCTGCATCATCTTCAATGACATGCAGTCCAAGCGCTTCAAATTTTTGCTTTAATACTTTGGCGATTTCTCCTTCATGCTTTGTCTCCGAATCGATTTGCACGAGTTCCAAAAATTCGTCGACTAAACGTTGCTGATTGATCATGTTCGTTCTTCCTCCTACTTATGTACTCATTTAAAAGTATACCCGATTTAACCAACGATTGCGAAAAATTGTTTTTGAAGAATAAAAAAAGCCCAGTTTCCATGATCGATGCCGATGCCCCTTGACAGCCTGAAAAACACACTCCTGTCAAATCACGTTCTAAAAAGATGGAACGCACTTTAATGTTCGCGGCATAAATATGCCAATAGTTAGCGGTGACTCTTTCTATTTTTGAAAAATAAAAAACGATTCGAATCAATCAAACCCGCCGCCACAGATGATCGTGACAGCGGGTTTCATTGTTTTACAACGGAATATTTCCATGTTTTTTCTTCGGACGTTCCTCGTGTTTATTCCGAAGCATCTCGAGCGCTTGGATGAGTTTGATTCTCGTATCACGCGGATCGATGACATCATCGACCATGCCGTATTTCGCCGCAACGTATGGGTTGGCAAATTTACTGCGATATTCTTCGATCTTTTGCGCCCGCGTTTCTTCCGGATTTGGGCTGTTTTCGATTTCGCTTGCAAAAATGATATTCGCCGCTCCTTGCGGACCCATGACGGCGATTTCCGCATTCGGCCACGCGTAAACGACATCGGCGCCAATCGACTTGCTGTTGAGCGCCACATACGCGCCGCCGTATGCTTTCCGCAAAATGACGGTAATTTTCGGGACGGTCGCCTCAGAATACGCATACAAAATTTTCGCTCCGTGGCGAATGATGCCTCCATGTTCCTGCTTGACGCCCGGGAAAAAGCCAGTGACATCTTCAAATGTAATAATCGGGATGTTAAATGAGTCACAGAAGCGGATAAATCGCGCCGCTTTATCCGATGAATCAATATCAAGACCGCCAGCCATAAATTTCGGCTGATTGCACACAAGCCCGACGACTTCGCCTTTAATGCGAGCAAAACCGATGACAATATTTTTAGCAAAATCTTTTTGTACTTCCATAAACGAACCTTCATCAACGACCTGCAAAATGACGTTGCGCACATCATACGGACGGACTGCGTCAATCGGCACAACATCCGCTAAATCAGGCCGATAATCGTCTCCGTTTGGAATCGGGCCAAACGGCGGTTTTTCTTGATTGTTTTGCGGCAAATAACTTAACAGCTGCCGCACTTTATTAAGCACTTCTTCCTCGGTTGCACCGGAAAAGTGAGCGTTGCCGCTGATCGTGTTGTGGACGCGGGCGCCGCCTAAATCTTCGGCGCTAATTTTTTCCCCTGTCACCGCTTCGATCACTTTCGGTCCTGTAATAAACATTTGGCTCGTTTTTTCCACCATAAAGACAAAATCGGTGATCGCCGGCGAATATACGGCACCACCCGCACAAGGCCCCATGATTACAGAAATTTGCGGAATGACACCGGAATAAATCGAGTTACGGTAGAAAATATGGCCATAACCATCTAACGACAAGACCCCTTCTTGAATGCGCGCCCCGCCTGAATCGTTGAGACCAATTACAGGTGCGCCTGTTTTTGCGGCTAAATCCATAATATTCGCAATTTTTTTCGCGTGCATTTCTCCAAGCGCACCGCCGAATACGGTAAAATCTTGGGAAAAGACAAATACGGTGCGGCCGTTGATTTTCCCATATCCGGTCACAACGCCGTCTCCTGGGCCTTTTTTTCCATCTAAACCGAAATCGGTACAACGATGCTCGATAAATGGATTCAGTTCCACAAATGTTCCTTCATCAAGAAGCAAATCAATACGCTCACGGGCTGTCAGTTTTCCTTTGGCGTGCTGCTTTTCAATTTTATCGTCACCGCCGCCTAATTCGATTTCGCGGCGGCGGTCGTATAACTCATTAATTTTATCATACATGTCTGTCATTATTGTTGTATTTGCCATTATTGCTGCACCTCCGCATCCGTCTTTTCGCAAAGTTCATACAAAACGCCTCCTGTTGATTTCGGATGCATAAACGCAACGAGCGCCCCGCCAGCGCCGCGTTTTGGTGCATCTTGAATCATGCGAATTCCTTTTTCCTTTAATTCATTAATACGTTCTTGAATATGATCAACACCAAGTGCAACGTGATGAATTCCTTCTCCTCGTTTTTCGATAAACTTAGCGATCGCACTATCTGGCGACGTCGGCTCTAATAATTCAATTTTTGTCTCTCCTGCCTTTAAAAAAGCGACTTTTACTTTTTCTGATTCCACTTCCTCGATGCCAAGCAACTTCAGCTGCAAAATATCGGCATAAAATGGCAACGCTTTCTCGATAGACTTAACGGCAATTCCAACATGGTCTACTTTTTTTACATCCATTGTCCAATCCCCTTTGCTGTAGAATGTTGCGAACATTAAGTATATTCGCTATTTCGACAAAAAATCCTGCTTTTTCTCTTACAATCATGGACAAGTTTTTCCCTTGTCCCCCTGTTTTCATCACGGTACAATGATAGACAGGAACGTTTGTAATAAGGAGGTGTGGACCTGGTTACTAAAATCGTTGTCGTGTACTGATCGATGGAAGGAATGGTGCACGACAGGTGCCGTCGCTGACAGCGATCCACGGGGTATCTTTCACAGCAGGTGAGACATAAGGACTCCCTTCCTGATGGAACCCAGGTGTTTCCTGAGCGGCAAGCAGTTTTGCTGGTTCCATCGCGATGAATCGATTTTTATATTAGTAACCAGGAACGGAAATGTCCCGCAAAAAAACACAAAAATTAGTCGTTTATTTAATGCTGATCGCTATGCTCATCACAACGATTTTAACCGGCATCAGCATGTGGGTTTAATAAGAAAAGCGAAGGCGGCGCGATTAGCTCTCGAAGCGAAATGTTCTTCGCCCGCAGAAGTGCTTGCACTTCAAGGGCGAAGGTTATTTCGCACAAGAGAGCTAGCCGCCGAAACTAGACAATAAGAAAAGCGAAGGGCGACTGCTTATCGGCGAAACGCGCTGGAGGGCCTGCGAGGAGGCTGTCGCCGCCACAGCAGGACCGAAGCGTCGCGAGCCGATGGCGCCCGAAGCTAGACAATAAAGAAAAGCGAAGGCGGCCCAATTTCGCCTAAAGGCTGCCCATATCCTTCGTGTGGTGAATGTTGCCTTCTTGGCTTTGCGAAACACTTTTTTGTAGATGCAAAAAGGGCAAGCTTCATTATTGCGGAGCTTGCCCTTTTATAGTCATAGTGCGCCATACCGTTTGGCAATTGCATAAAACGATTCGTTGCTGCGAACAATCACTACTTTTGTGCCAATCGGGATTTTTTCATACAATTGTTCGACATCGCGATTGTACATGCGCACACAGCCTTTCGATACATATTTTCCGATGGATGATGGATTATTCGTTCCATGAATCCCATATATGCGTCCGTCCGTTCCTCTAGCATTAAATCCAACCCACCGTGTTCCAAGCGGATTGTTCGGCGCACCGCCCGGGATATTTTGTTTGCGATAATATGGGTTTTCCGCCTTGACAGTAACCATAAACAATCCTTCTGGCGTTAGTGACTCATTAAAACCAGTGGCGACAGGATATACGGCTTCAATTTTTCCGTTATGAATAAAGGCGAGTTGATTGACCGCCTTATTGATAATAATAAACGGTTTTGTTTCTGCCGTCCCGGAAGCGGGGATGGATAAAAATGAAAATAACATAAGCATCATTGTTAATATAAAGCGCATATTTCCCACACCCTTTGTTTTTCTTTGTTATAGTGTGAGGCAAAAGGGGAGTGGGCATACATATTTGTTACATGGCAGCAGAAGCCCGTTTTTTTCCTTCTGAAACACGAAATTGACTTTTTATAATCAAATATTGTTCAAGTTCTTTCACCAAGTGCAGCAAAGCAGCCCGTTCCTCAAATTCTTCTCGCGTTTTTGGAAGAGGCATTGTTTCAAACCTTTTTTTCATACGATGAAGTTCACGAAGAAAGCGGTCTGCCGTATTTCCCGGATGAACGGCATCGCTTAATTTGTCGATAAAATCGGCGACAATGTTGCGTTGCTCCACCGTATAAGTGAGTGATGTGACAAGCGGCAATACTCGTTCAATAATTTCCAATTGCTTCTCCCGCATTAGAAAATAATGATAATATCCTTCTTCACTTCGCAGCATATGATTTTCAACATTTCTTATCGCAAGCAGTTTTGCCTTTGTAAAATATCTCCTGCTAGCGTCAATTCTTTTCCATCCCAATCGATTTCATTGGTGCGCAAATAACGAACGATCTCCTTCAGAATAATGCGAAATAAATCTTCAACAATGCGCTGATATTCCTTTAATTGCTTTTCCGCACTTGGCATATACATATTCATTAATAAGGCAACACTAATGCCGATTAAAATAAGCAACAATTCATTGCAAATAATTTCCCACGTAAACTTCCTTGCTGCGTACAAATGGAGAATAATAACCGAACTTGTCGCAATCCCTTCATTTACTTTTAACCACACTGTTGTTGGAATAAAAAAGAGCAGCATCAATCCGACGGTAAACGGATAATACCCAATTCCTTGAAAGAAAATATATGAAAACAGCATCGCGACAACACATGCGACAAAACGAGCCCATGCGGCTTTTAACGATCTTTTTTTCGTTACTTGAACGCATAAAATCGTAATGATGCCGGCAGAAGCAAAATTATGTAATCCCGCTAGCTGAGCGATGCTAATTGAAAGCGCGGTGCCTATTGCTGTTTTCGCTGTGCGATATCCAATCTTCACCATTTTTTTACTCTCCTGCTTAAAAAAGTAAAAAGATGATCCAAGGGACCATCTTTTTATTGTACTTGATTATAGCATCTTTTCAAGGAATTCTTGAGCCCGCTTGCTTTTCGGAGATGTGAAAAATTCTTGCGGGGGCGCGTCCTCGACGAGCTGGCCGCCGTCTAAAAACAACACCCGGTCGGCAACTTCGCGGGCAAAGCCCATTTCATGCGTAACAATCGCCATCGTCATTCCCGTATGGGCAAGCGACTTCATGACTTCAAGCACTTCTTTGACCATTTCCGGATCCAACGCTGACGTTGGTTCGTCAAACAACATTACATCCGGCGACATGGCAAGCGCCCTCGCAATCGCTACGCGCTGTTTTTGGCCTCCCGACAGCCGGCTTGGATATTCGTTTGCCTTTTGTTCCAATCCGACCTTTTTCAACAGTTCGATTCCTTTCGCTTCCGCTTCGGCCTTTGTCATTCCTTTTACTTTAATCGGCGCATACGTGACGTTTTCAAGCACGGTCATATGCGGAAACAAATGGAAATGCTGAAACACCATGCCGACATGCTGGCGCACTTTCATGATGTTTGTCTTTTTATCTGTAATTTCCTCGTCACCGATCCAAATTCTCCCCCTTGTCGGTTCTTCCAACAAGTTTAAGCAGCGTAAAAACGTGGATTTTCCTGACCCAGATGGACCGATAACCGCCACTACTTCGCCTTGCTTAATCGTTGTTGTAATTCCTTTTAATACTTCTAATTTGCCAAACGATTTATGCAAATCTTCTACTTTAATCACTTTTTCTCAATCTCCCTTCTAACGCTTTGCCAAGCAGCGTAAGAAGCATGACTAAAACGTAGTAAATAAGCCCGGCAATCAACAGCGGCTCAATATACCGATACACTTGTCCGCCAACGATGTAAGCACGCCGCATGACATCCATCGCTCCAATTACCGTTACGACGGCAGATTCTTTCGTCAATGTAATAAATTCATTCATCAATGCCGGCAAAATATTTTTCAGCGCTTGCGGCAAAATAATATCACGCATCATTAGCTTGTACGGAACACCAAGCGCCAGCGCCGCTTCCCGCTGCCCTTTATCAACGGCTAAAATGCCGGCGCGGATGATTTCAGAAACATAGGCGGCAGAGTTTAGCCCGAACGCGATGACCGCTGCGGGAAATGCGTCAATTTCAACACCGGTAAGCTGCGGTATTCCAAAATAAATAAGGACAAGCTGCAACACAAGCGGCGTGCCGCGAAATACGGATGTATACGCATCGGCAAACCATGTCAAAACCTTCATTCTACCAATTTTCATTAACGCTAAAATAACTCCAAGCACAAACCCTAACAACACCGCGAAAACGACAATTTTTAATGTAACTGCAATTCCTGCTAATATAAATGGAATTGATGGAACAATTTGTGAAAAATCTAAGTTCACCGACCCTTCATCCTTCCTTGCAACATAGTGAAAACGTTCAAAAAGGACCCCCCCTTTTTGAACGCATTACAAATTATTGGTCAAACCATTTTTTAATCAACTTGTCCACTTCGCCGTTTTTGATCTTTTCTTGCAATACTTTATTAAACTCATCGCGAAGCTTGCTTCCTTTTGGAAAAGCAATCGCATATCCTGATTTTTCTTTGTCTGTCGGGATTGTATGACCTTCTAGTTTGCCATTGCTGCTATCTAGATATCCTTTTGCAACTGTATCTTCGATAATTGCTGCATCAAAGCGCCCTGCTTGAATCTCTTGAATTAACTCCGGAATGCGGTTGCGGCTTTCAATTTTCATGTCAACTTTTTTTGCAATTTTATTTGCTTCTCCTTCTTGAATCGAGCCGGTTTGAACACCAACCGTTTTTCCTTTTAAATCCTCAACTGTTTTAATGCCGCTTCCTTTCTTGGAAACGATCATGTTTCGCGCTACATAATACACATCCGAGAAATCAACGTTTTTCTTGCGTTCTTTCGTTGGAGTCATCCCCGCTAATACAAAATCTACTTTTCCTGACTGCAGTGCTGGGATAAGACCGCTAAAATCCATATCAACAATTTGAACGTCATATCCCAATTCTTTCGCAATCATTTTCGCCAAATCGACATCAAATCCGATAATTTCATTGCCTTTTGTGGTATCGATATATTCAAATGGCGCATAGTCGGCGGAAGTACCCATTCTTAACACTTTCTTTTGTTCTCCGCTTCCGTTTTTCTGTTCTCCGCCTGTGCCGCATGCCGAGAGCAAACCAATTAATAAAATGCTAGCAATAAAAAGCAACAATGATTTTTTCATACGGTGTCTCTCCCTCTCTTCTCAAAAGTTTAAATAATTTTTATAATATTGCGAAATAAGTTTTGAAGATTAATAAAATACATACTTGTTTTTTTGAATATATATTCTATGTTTTGTATATTAACACACATAGTAATAATTATGCAATCTATTTTTTAATTATAAATAAATTATTTTTGCTTTTTGAGAATAACAAAATAAATAACGGAGCTGAAAAATTCAGCTCCGTTATACTTCATCGCAATATTGATCAAACGCCGCCTGCAGCTTTTGGACGACTTCGATCGGCTCGTGCCCTTCGATTTCATGACGATGAATCATCGTACAAAGCTTGCCGTCCTTTAGTAAAGCGAAAGATGGAGAAGAAGGCGGCTGTCCTTCAAAATATTCCCTTGCTCGCGCTGTCGCCTCTTTATCTTGTCCGGCAAATACGGTCACAAGATGATCCGGACGTTTGTCATAATGAATTGCATGCGCCGCTGCAGGACGGGCAATGCCCCCCGCACAGCCGCATACCGAGTTAATCATTACAAGCGTTGTGCCTGGACGCTTAAATGCGGCATCGACTTCTTCAGGAGTGCGCAGCTCTTCAAAGCCGGCCTCAACGATTTCCCGACGTGCTTGCTCCACAATATCATTAAATAGTGGAAATTGAAACATGCTAAACACCTCCTTTTTTATCGTATCACATTTTTCCATTAAGACCTACTTTCATACAACGCAATCAGTTCCCGTACCGCAGAAGTAACGGACTGGGTTCCAGAAATAACGTTATTTTCAATGACCGGCAGCTTCTCTTTTACCGCGGGATGGGAAAAGAAACTCGTTTCTAAATAATCTTTGATCATCGAGTAAATCCAATCTTTTTGCTGATGGCGCCGGCGCATGTCAAACACGCCTGACCGTTTTGTCGTTTCCACAAACTTCTCGATGACGCGCCAAATTTCTTCGATTCCTTCCCCTAAAAGCGCCGAGCATGTATATGCTTTTGTCTCCCATCCAGGTGTTGCCGGACGCAAATAATGAAGAATTTGATTATATTCTTTTTGCGCTGCCAGCGCTTTTGGCTTATTGTCCCCATCCGCCTTGTTAATGACGATCGCATCCGTTAATTCCATAATTCCGCGTTTATTCCTTGCAGTTCGTCACCGGCGCCTGTTAAAACAAGCATTAAAAAGAAATCGACCATGCCGCGTACGACAAATTCGCTTTGCCCGACACCGACCGTTTCTACCAAAATAACATCATATCCTGCCGCTTCGCAAAGCATCATCGTCTCACGCGTTTTTCGATGCACACCGCCGAGCGCTCCTCCTGATGGCGACGGACGGATAAATGCACGCGGATGGCGCGCTAACGACTCCATCCGCGTTTTATCGCCAAGAATACTGCCGCCTGTTAAAGAACTGCTCGGGTCAACCGCTAATACGGCAACACGGTGCCCTTGTTCGCATAAAAACGTGCCAAACGCTTCAATAAACGTGCTTTTTCCTGCTCCCGGCACGCCGGTGATGCCAATGCGGATCGATTTTCCGACATGTGGAAGCAGTTCGTTTAACACTTGTTGGGCAATGTCCATATGCTTGGGCGCATTGCTCTCAACAAGGGTGATTGCCTGGGCTAAAATCGTGCGGTCATTGTTCAACACGCCTTCGACATATTCTTTTACTGACCTTTCTTTCCGCTTCACCCAACGTTTTGGCGAAGCGGAAGCAGTGGTTTTCACATAAGCGGTCGCAAACTCATTTTCTCTCTCTTTTTCCACCCATTCAGGGCGATGCGTCCATTCGCCGTTCATTGCCTCACTTCCTCGTAGCCGAGACGTTTATAAATTTCTTTCAATACTTTTTCCGCTGCGGTTGGAATGACCGTGCCTGGTCCGAAAATCGCCGCCGCTCCATGCTCATACAAAAATTCATAGTCTTGCGGCGGAATAACGCCGCCGACGACGACAATAATGTCTTCGCGTCCAAGCTTCCGCAATTCCTCCACTAATTGCGGCAATAATGTTTTATGCCCGCCAGCAAGCGAACTGATCCCAACGACATGGACGTCGTTTTCGACCGCCTGACGCGCCGTTTCTTCCGGAGTTTGGAACAATGGACCAATATCGACGTCAAATCCTAAGTCGGCAAAGGCAGTGGCGATCACTTTCGCTCCTCGGTCATGGCCGTCTTGCCCCATTTTCGCTACCATTAAACGCGGACGGCGGCCTTCTAATTCATAAAATTCATTAGTCATTTTCTTTACTCGCTCGAATTGTTCTTCATTTGTGAATTCGGAGCTGTACACCCCGCTAATCGAGCGAATGACCGCTTTGTGTCGCTTCGCTACTTTTTCGATCGCGTACGAAATTTCGCCTAATGTCGCGCGGGCGCGCGCTGCCTGTACGGCAAGCTCGAGCAAGTTTCCTTCTCCCGTTTCCGTTGCTTTTGTAATCGCGTCAAGCGCTTCCTGCACTTTTTGTTCATCACGGGAAGCGCGCAGCTGTTTTAATTTTTCGATTTGCCGCATCCGAACCGCCGTATTGTCGACTTCTAAAATCTCGATTGGTTCTTCTTTTTCCGGGCGATATTTGTTGACGCCGATAATCGTTTCCGCACCAGAATCGATTCTCGCTTGGCGTCTTGCCGCCGCTTCCTCGATGCGCATTTTCGGAAGCCCCGTTTCAATCGCTTTCGCCATGCCTCCAAGGCTTTCGATTTCTTCAATATGCTTCCACGCGCGATTCATCAATTCGTTCGTTAACGTTTCCACATAGTAAGAACCTGCCCATGGGTCAATGACATTGCAAATGCCTGTTTCATCTTGCAAGTAAAGCTGTGTATTGCGGGCAATGCGCGCGGAGAAATCAGTCGGAAGCGCGATCGCTTCATCGAGCGCGTTCGTATGAAGCGACTGCGTATGCCCAAGCGCAGCGGCGTGCGCTTCAATACATGTACGCACAACGTTGTTAAATGGAT
Organism: Geobacillus sp. CX412; assembly: GCF_027942335.1. NCBI lineage: Bacteria > Bacillati > Bacillota > Bacilli > Caryophanales > Anoxybacillaceae > Geobacillus > Geobacillus sp. CX412. The sequence continues at coordinate 1,013,540 of NZ_CP103461.1, read as the reverse complement.
CTTGCTCGGTTAAGCTCCAGCCAGATGTTTGCGAATGCGTCCGCAATGCGAGCGATTTTGGATTTTTCGGATTGAACGTTTTCATCATTTTTGCCCACATAATGCGCGCCGCACGCATTTTCGCGACTTCCATGAAATAGTTCATGCCGATTGCCCAGAAGAATGACAATCTTGGCGCGAACGAGTCAATATCAATTCCTGCTTTTAATCCTGTACGAACATATTCTAATCCGTCCGCAAGCGTATACGCCAATTCAATATCCGCCGGCGCTCCCGCTTCTTGCATATGATATCCGGAAATGCTGATGCTGTTAAACTTTGGCATGTATTTGGAAGTGTATTCAAAAATGTCAGCGATAATGCGCATCGACGTTTCCGGAGGATAAATATACGTGTTGCGCACCATATATTCTTTTAAAATATCGTTTTGAATCGTTCCGGAAAGCTTATCTTGCGTGACGCCTTGCTCTTCGGCGGTGACGATATAAAATGCCATAATTGGCAGCACCGCGCCGTTCATGGTCATCGATACCGATATTTGATCAAGCGGAATGCCGTCAAACAAAATTTTCATATCTAAAATCGAATCGACCGCCACTCCCGCTTTGCCGACGTCACCAACGACGCGCGGATGGTCGGAGTCATAGCCGCGGTGGGTCGCAAGGTCAAACGCAACGGACAGCCCCTTTTGCCCCATCGCTAAGTTGCGTCGATAAAATGCGTTGCTTTCTTCCGCCGTCGAAAACCCTGCGTATTGCCGGATCGTCCACGGCCGATTCACGTACATCGATGGATACGGTCCGCGCAAATACGGTGGAATTCCCGGCATATAATCAAGAAAATCAAAGCCTTCGATATCTTTTTTCGTATATAGCGGTTTTACGGTGATATGTTCATTTGTTTGAAACAATAAGTCATCGATGGACGCGCGCACTTTTTCTTCGATCGCCTGCTTCCATTGCTGTTCATCTGCCGTTTTTTTCGGCATGCGCAGCGAAATATTTGTAAAATCTACCTTTTTACTCATTGAGGTCCACCCCCATTTCCTTCATAAACGATACAATCGTTTCATAACAATTCGAACCGATGTGAATAAAACCATCCACGCCAGCTTGCACGAATGATTGTTCCACATCCGGCGCTTGCTTTCCAGCCACGTACAGCTTTACATTTGAATTCGCTTGCTTTAACGCTTTCGCGATGGCAGGAACGATGTCCGTGTAGCTTTCATCAGATCCGCAAATAATATAATGCGTGCCGTTTGCGTTTATTGCTTCCGACACCGCTTTCTCAGCGGTATGTATCCCTTCGCTTTTCACTACTGCCATGCCGCCGGCTTCAAAAAGCCGGTAATAAAATCGGCGCGTGCTTTATAGTTTGGAATGGAGCCAATGTTAATTAAATGCACCGTCGGACGCGCTCCATGTTTTTCAAGATGAGCTTCCGAAGCTTTGCGCAGTTGTTCAAACGGTTCAGCCAAGCGCCATTGTTTGATCGGCTTGACGCTTACGGATGCTTCATCTGCTTTTAATGCCGCTTCGATTTCCTGAGCGGTTGCTCGACGAACTGCCATAAAAATAGCTGTCTCGATCCATCGTTTTTCACCGAATCCCGCTTGCAATTGTGCGACGTTTTCTTCGTTTAGCGCGGAAGAAGATAGTTGTTTTTCATCGTTTTCGTTGTTTTCACTCGCTTTTTGCACAGGCGCTTCCGCTAAGTTGGCGTAAAAGTTCGTTCCAACAATCTTTTCTTTCCGTTTTTTCACATTATTTTTTCGCTGTTCGGCGACGTTTTCCACTTCTGCTTGTACAAAACCGTCTTGAAGTGCTTTCACGATACCGCCTTTTTCTTCGATTTGCTGGAACAGCTTCCACGCCTCTTCCGCCACTTGCGCCGTCAATGTTTCGACATAGTACGAACCGCCGGCCGGATCGATGACATTGGCGATATGCGCTTCTTCCAACAAAATAAGCTGTGTATTGCGGGCGATTCTTCGAGAAAATTCGTCCGCGCGTCCAATCGCTTCATCAAACGGAGAGACGTGAAGACTGTCGGCGCCGCCAATGGTTGCGGCGAACGCTTCCGCCGTCGCCCGAAGCATGTTTACATATGGATCGTAAACCGTTTTCGTAAAATAAGACGTGCGCGCATGCATCGCGATTTTTTGCGATGATTCGCTGCCGCCAAACGCCTGTACGATGTTGGACCAAACAAGTCTTGCTGCGCGAAGCTTTGCGATTTCCATAAAAAAGTTCGAACCGATTGCAAACGAAAAGTGGATTTGCGGCGCAATGGCATCAATCACCAATCCTCTGTCCAAGCATGCACGAATATATTCCACCGCTGTTGCGAACGCAAACGCTAATTCTTGAACCGCGTTTGCCCCGCCGTTATGGTACGGTTCGCCGCGGACAATGACCGTCTTTACACCCTGCATGTTTTCTTTTGTCCATTTCGTCACATCGGCCATCACGTCATACAATGCCGCAAGCGGGGTTGAAAGCTGGCCTTTTTCCGCAAGTGCACCGACTGGATCCATCCCAATCGTTCCGCGCACTGCGTCAAATGGTATTTGCTGTTTTTGCAAATAGGCGGCAAGCAATGCCAAAAATGAAAGCGATTGTACCCCCGCATCGATGCGAAGCGAATATTTATCCAAAGAAATGCCGGAAAACATGGCTTCGATATCGTCAACCGATGTTACCGGAAAACCTAGCCGTTCCAACACGATATGGATTTCCGTTTGCCCTCTTTCCAAATCGTGTTTAACGATTTCATTCCACTCCGTCGGACTGCTAGCTGAAATTTCCTGGCTGACCTTCCACGGCTCGCGAATATATCCGTTCGGCTTGGTTCCGCGAACATAGCCCGGAAAACCTGGATACTGTTCGACATGAGCAAGCGACTCTATGTCCTGACGCGTATAAATGGGTTTAATCGTGATATTTTCATATGTAGTCGAATAAAGTTTTTCGAATGGCTTCCCTTTTAACGACTTCTCGACTTCCTGTTTCCATTCCTCGAAGCTTGGAATGGGAAACGACTGCTGCTTCATCGCTGAAATATCGCTCACTGCGTTCTCCCCCTTATATCTTTTCTCCCATCCTTTAGAAATCGCTTTCTTTTTTCATTTTTAAAAATATTGCTGATATTTTTATTGTAATATATGAGGAGAGTTCTAGCAATGAACAAAACACAATCCGTCTTTTGATAATTTATCAAAATAAACGGCAAATATCAGGAAGAGCTGGTCCAATGCAATCCCCGCTTTCTAAAAGCTCCGCTGTAGTTATCGATAAACCCTTCTTAGAAAAGATTTGTATTAGGAGTATTATAACACGAAAAACCCCACCACAAACGAAGCTGTGGTGAGGTTTTCCTATTAATAAATCGGCGTATTATCTTTGGATATGTTTTCTAAAATTTCTTTGACGCGCGCAAGGAAGCGGCCGCAGATTAAGCCGTCCAAAACGCGGTGGTCAAGGGATAGACATAAGTTGACCATATCGCGGATGGCAATCATGCCGTCTTTGACAACCGGGCGTTTGACGATCGATTCCACTTGCAAAATCGCCGCTTGCGGATAGTTGATAATGCCCATCGATTGCACGGAGCCGAAGGAACCGGTGTTGTTCACCGTAAACGTGCCGCCTTGCATATCTTCCGGGCGAAGTTTGCCAGCGCGCGCCTTTGCGGCTAGCTCGGCGATTTCGCGTGCGATGCCTTTGATCGATTTTTCGTCGGCGTGCTTAATGACTGGAACAAATAACGCATCATCTGTCGCCACTGCGATCGAGATGTTGATGTCTTTTTTCTGGACAATTTTGTCGCCTGCCCACATCGAGTTGATCTGTGGGAATTCTTTCAATGCTTGCGCGACCGCTTTGACGAAAAAGGCAAAATATGTTAAATTGAAGCCTTCGCGTTTTTTGAATTCGTCTTTGATCGAGTCGCGGTATGCCACTAAGTTCGTCACATCGACTTCGACCATCGTCCATGCGTGCGGCGCTTCGTGTTTGCTGCGAAGCATGTTCGTGGCGATCGCTTTGCGCACAGGGGTGACTGGAATTTCGATGTCGCCTGCATGAACAGGAACGCTTGTCGCCGCCTGTTTTGGAACAGCTGCGGGTTCTGCTTTCGGCGCTTCTTGCACTGGTGTTGGCTGCGGTGCAGGCTGGGACGAAGCGGCCGACTGCCCACCGGCTTTCGGAATATTTCCAGATTCGATGAGCTTTAACAAATCTTTGCGCGTAATCCGTCCTCCCAGTCCCGTTCCTTGCACTTGCTCTAAATCAATATTATGTTCTTGAGCGAGGCGAAGAACAGCTGGCGAATAGCGGCCTTTATTGGCCCGATCCGCTTTTTTTGGCGCTTGAGCAGCTGCTCCTTTTGTCTCTTCTGCTTTCGGTGCTTCCTCTTGTTTCGCTTCCGTTGCTGTTCCTTCGCCTTCCACTTCGATCGTACAAATCACGGCGCCAACCGGTAGCGTTTCTCCTTCATTCGCGATAATTTCTTTGATCACGCCCGTAAATGACGAAGGAATTTCCGCATTCACTTTATCTGTCATGACTTCGGCGATCGGATCGTATTTGTTTACTTTGTCGCCGACAGATACAAGCCATTTGCTGATCGTTCCTTCGGTGACGCTTTCCCCGAGCTGGGGCATGGTAAGTTGTTCAATTGCCACGTGGGATAACCTCCTATCTCCGTTCAAATCTGCATTTTGAATCGCAAAAATCCGTCTGCTTAAAACGCCGCTAGCTCGCGCATTGCCTTTTCGACCTTGTCCGGGTTCACCATAAAGAATTTTTCCATCGTCGGTGCGTATGGCATCGCCGGGACGTCCGGGCCGGCAAGGCGCATAATTGGCGCGTCTAAATCAAACAAGCAATGTTCGGCGATAATGGCGGCCACTTCGCTCATGACGCTTCCTTCTTTGTTATCTTCCGTAATCAGCAGCACTTTTCCTGTTTTGCTTGCCGCTTCGATAATCGCTTCTTTATCTAGCGGATATACCGTACGCAAATCAAGGATGTGCGCGGAAATGCCATCTTGCGCTACCCGTTCTGCCGCTTGCAGCGCAAAATGAACACATAATCCATACGTAATAACGGTAATATCGTCGCCCTCGCGTTTAACGTCTGCTTTGCCGATTGGCAATACATAATCTCCTTCCGGCACTTCTCCTTTAATCAGACGATACGCGCGCTTATGTTCAAAGAAAAGCACCGGGTCTTCATCGCGAATCGCCGCTTTTAATAACCCTTTTACATCATATGGTGTCGATGGCATGACAATTTTTAAACCTGGCTGGTTCGCAAAAATCGCTTCCACTGATTGCGAATGGTATAAGGCGCCGTGAACGCCGCCGCCGTATGGAGCACGGATGACGATCGGACAGTTCCAGTCATTATTGGAGCGGTAGCGAATCCGCGCCGCTTCCGAAATAATTTGGTTGACCGCAGGCATGATGAAATCAGCAAATTGAATTTCAGCAATTGGGCGCAATCCGTACATCGCCGCACCGATTCCGACCCCAACGATCGCAGATTCAGATAACGGAGTATCAATGACACGTTCTTCGCCGAACTGTTCATACAATCCTTGTGTCGCTTTAAACACCCCGCCCTTTTTTCCAACATCTTCTCCTAATACGAAGACGCGCGGGTCGCGTTCCATTTCCTCGCGAATCGCCATCGTCACAGCATCAATATAGGAAATCACTGGCATCGTCCATTCCCCCTTACTTCTCTGCATATACGTACTTTAAGGCATGTTCTGGTTCCGCGTATGGCGCCTTTTCCGCATAATCGGTCGCTTCGTCCACCTGTTTCATGACGCGGTCATGAATTTCTTTTTCTAGTTCGTCTGTTAACACACCGGCTTCTTTTAAATATTTCGCAAACGAAATAATCGGGTCTTTGGCACGCGCTTCTTCTAATTCTTCTTCGGACCGGTATGCGCGTTGATCGTCGTCGGAAGAATGCGAGGTTAAACGATAGGAAACCGTTTCAATCAATGTCGGTCCTTCACCGCGGCGGGCACGATCAGCTGCCTCTTTCACGACTTTGTACACTTCAAGCGGATCGTTTCCGTCTACCGTATAGCCCGGCATACCGTAACCGATGGCGCGGTCCGATACTTTTTCGCACGCCAATTGTTTTGAAATTGGCACAGAAATCGCGTATTTGTTATTTTCGCACATGAAAATAACAGGCAATTTATGCACGCCGGCAAAGTTCGCTCCTTCATGGAAATCGCCTTGGTTTGATGAACCTTCCCCAAACGTGACAAACGCGATAAAATCTTTCTTCTCCATTTTTGCCGCCAGCGCAATGCCAACCGCATGCGGCACTTGCGTCGTTACTGGAGATGAGCCGGTTACGATGCGATTTTTCTTTTTCCCGAAGTGGCCTGGCATTTGCCGGCCGCCGGAGTTTGGATCTTCCGCTTTCGCAAACGCGGAAAGCATTAATTCCGTCGGCGTCATCCCGAATGTTAAAACAACGCCCATATCACGGTAGTAAGGCAAAACATAATCTTTCGTACGATCAAGGGCAAACGCCGCGCCGACTTGCGCCGCTTCCTGCCCTTGGCAGGAGATAACGAACGGAATTTTTCCAGCGCGGTTTAATAACCACATACGCTCGTCGATTTTACGAGCCAACAACATCGTTTCATACATTTGCAATACCGTTTCATCGCTTAAGCCTAGCGCTTGGTGACGATTTTCAGCCATCGAAACAACCTCCCTTTATTCGCTTAAAAATGAATCGCTTTTCCATCCACGGCAAGCGCCGCTTCTGCCATCGCTTCTGATAACGTTGGATGCGGATGAATCGTATGCGCGACTTCCCACGGCGTCGCATCCAGCACGCGAGCGAGTCCCGCTTCGGAAATCATATCGGTAACGTGAGGTCCTACCATATGAACGCCAAGCAAGTCGTTCGTTTTTTGATCGGCTACGATTTTCACGAATCCTTCCGCTTCGCCAAACACGAGCGCTTTGCCGATCGCTTTAAACGGGAATTTTCCGACTTTGACATCATATCCTTTTGCTTTCGCTTCTTCTTCCGTTAAGCCGACGCTTGCGACTTCCGGACGGCTGTAGACGCATTTCGAAATCATGGTATAGTCGATCGGTGATGGATTTTGGCCGGCAATATGCTCGACAGCAACGATGCCTTCATGGGATGCTACATGTGCTAGCTGCAAGCCGCCGATGACATCGCCAATCGCATAAATATGCGATTCTTTCGTTTGGTAAAACTCGTTCGTTTGAATAAATCCCTTTTCGACGACAATATCGGTATTTTCTAAGCCGATTCCTTCAATGTTTGCCTGGCGGCCGACGGAAACGAGCATTTTTTCGGCGGTAAACGTTTTTTGCTCGCCGTTATATTCCGCTTTAATCGTCACACCATTTCCTTTTTCCAACGTTTCCGGCAAGACTTTTGCCCCTGCGACAATCGTAATGCCGCGGCGCTTTAAAAGCTTTTCCACTTCTTTGGAGACGTCATGATCTTCCGTCGGCAAAATGCGCTCCGCGTATTCCAATACCGTCACTTCCACCCCAAAATCATTCAGCATCGATGCCCATTCAATGCCAATGACACCGCCGCCGACGATAATAATGGAAGAAGGAAGTGTTTCCATTTGCAGCGCTTCATCGGATGTCATGACCAATTTGCCGTCAATGTCAAGGCCTGGCAGCGTCCGCGGACGCGAACCTGTGGCGATGATAACATTTTTCGGCACGAGCATCTCGTTTTCCGAACCGTCATTCATTTCCACGGAAATCGTCCCCGGCATCGGCGAGAAAATGGATGGGCCTAAAATGCGCCCAGTTCCGGCATAAACGTCAATTTTTCCTTTTTTCATTAAGTGCTGAACGCCTTTATGGAGCTGTTCGATAATGGCTGCTTTGCGCGCCTGCACTTTGGCGAAGTCAAGGCGTACATCGCTTGCCATGACTCCGAACGTTTCGCTGTTTTTCGTTTGTGCGTATACTTCCGCGCTTCGCAGCAGCGCCTTGCTTGGAATGCAGCCGGCATGCAGACACGTTCCGCCCAGCTTGCCTTTTTCGACAACGGCTGTTTTTAGCCCTAGCTGGGAAGCGCGAATCGCTGCCACATATCCTCCGGTGCCGCCGCCAAGGATGACAAGATCATATTCTTTTGCCATATCGTTTTCTCCTTTCTATCGCAAAACGGTTGTGTGTGCCACATTCCCGCTCGGATATACTTTGTCTTTTTCTTCGCCGCGCAACACGCGCAACGCCCCTTCCGCAAGCGCTTGCAACTCGTTTTCACCCGGGTGGACAAACACATCGGCAATCCAGTTCACACGATCAATAATTTCTTTCACAAATTGTTTTCCGTATGCAAGTCCTCCTGTTAAAATAATCGCGTCGACTTTTCCCGCCAATACGGCGCTTGCTGCACCAATTTCTTTCGCCACTTGATAGGCCATTGCGCTATAGATAAGCTTTGCTTTTTCATCTCCCGCTTCGATCATTTTTTCGACTTTCACGGCATCATTCGTGCCAAGGTAACCGACTAACCCGCCTTTTCCAACGAGCATGCTCATTACCTCATCACGATAATACTCTCCCGAGAAACATAGCGAAACGAGATCTCCCGCAGGCACCGTACCGGCTCGCTCTGGGCTGAACGGTCCTTCCCCGTCCAAACCGTTATTCACATCCACCACTCGACCTTTTTTATGAGCGCCGACGGTAATCCCGCCGCCCATATGAGCGACAATCAGGTTCAGTTCTTCATATGGTTTGCCAAGCTGCTTGGCGACACGGCGTGCTACCGCCTTTTGGTTTAGCGCATGAAAAATGCTTCTTCGTTCAATCAGCGCAAATCCCGAAATGCGGGCAATTGGTTCCAGTTCATCGACAACAACAGGGTCAACAATAAACGCAGGGATATTTAGCGCCGAAGCAATTTCATGCGCCAAAATGCCGCCAAGATTGGAAGCGTGCTGCCCAGAATAGCCTTTTTTCAAATCTTCCAGCATTTGCTCATTGACGCGGTACGTTCCGCCTTCAATCGGGCGCAAAAGTCCGCCGCGGCCGCAAACAGCGCTTAATTTGGAAAGATTGATGCCTTCTTCATCAAGCGCGTCTAAAATCGTTTGTTTACGAAACTCATATTGATCAATAATCGATGGATAGCGCTGCAGCGTTTCCGCGTCATGGCGAATCGTTTTTTCAAAAATGGAGCGTTCATCTTCAAACACACCAATTTTTGTCGAGGTCGATCCAGGATTAATGGTTAAAATGCGAAACTTCTGCTCTTGCAACGTTTGTAACCTCCATTTCTGACCATGGAAGCGGGAATCATTCTCCCGCCTCCATGTGTTGTAATTAACGACCGCGACGTCGACTTAAAATGTGATGGCCGTTTTGTAAAAATTGGCTGCGGGACTTGCGCATCGTTTCAATCCGTTCCTCCGCAAGGCGGTCTGCCGCTTTATATGTTGGAATACCATCACGTTTGGCAATCGCAAATACTTTTTCGATATTGTCGTAAATTTGTTCGATTTTTTTCATTGCACGCTCGCGATTGTAGCCGTACAACTCATCGGCAACGTTAATGACGCCGCCGGCATTGATGACATAATCTGGCGCGTACACGATGCCCATTTCATGAATGATATCGCCATGTCTTGCCTCTTTTAGCTGGTTGTTCGCCGAACCGGCAATGACTTTCGCTTTTAATTGCGGAATCGTTTGGTCGTTAATAATCCCGCCAAGCGCACATGGAGCAAAAATGTCGCAATCGACGCCGTAAATATCGTTCGGATCTACCGCTTTGGCGCCAAATTCTTCAACGGCGCGCTGCACCGCTTCTTTGTTAATGTCAGTAACAATAAGTTGCGCCCCTTCTTCATGAAGATGACGGCATAAATGATAGGCGACATTGCCGACCCCTTGCACAGCAACGACTTTTCCCTCTAATGAATCGCTGCCAAATGCTTCTTTTGCCGCCGCTTTCATACCGCGATAAACACCATAGGCGGTTGCGGGAGATGGATTTCCGGAAGAACCAAATTCAGGGGAAATTCCTGTGACATAATCTGTTTCTTGATAAATAATATCCATGTCTTCCACCGTCGTACCAACATCTTCCGCTGTAATATAGCGGCCGTTTAAGCCTTGAATAAAGCGGCCGAACGCGCGGAACATCGCTTCATTTTTATCTTTGCGCGGGTCACCGATAATGACCGTTTTTCCGCCGCCAAGGTTGAGCCCTGCCGCAGCGTTTTTATACGTCATGCCGCGGGCTAAGCGGAGCGCATCTTCAATCGCTTCTTCTTCCGAGTTATACATCCACATGCGCGTACCGCCTAGCGCCGGTCCGAGCGTTGTATCGTGAATAGCGATGATCGCTTTCAATCCCGATTCTTTATCTTGGCAAAACAGCAATTGTTCATAATCGTATTTTTCCATGTATTTAAACAGTTCCATGATAACTTCCTCCCTAATGGTTTATTTGGACGCGGAACAAACCGCGAGCGCTAACGAATATAATTTGCTTTCCGCCGAATCGGCGCGTGATGTAAGGACAATCGGTGCCTTCGCCCCAGCGATGACGGCCCCGACTTTGGCATTGGCAAAATAAACAAGTGACTTATATAGCATGTTTCCCGCTTCAATGTCAGGAACAAGCAAAATATCTGCCCTTCCCGCCACTTCGCTGTCAATGCGCTTATGCTCCGCCGCTATAGCCGAAACAGCATTGTCGAGGGCAAGCGGTCCATCAATGATGCAATCTTTTATTTGTCCGCGTTTTTGCATCGTGGTCAGCGCTGCCGCATCAACGGTAGCCGGCATCGCTGGGTTGACTACTTCCACCGCCGCAAGCGGCGCCACTTTCGGCACGTCAATGCCAATTGACCGGGCTACGGCAACGGCATTCGCCACAATCTGCGCTTTTTGTTCTAAATCAGGTGAAATATTCATCGCGGCATCCGTCACAATAATGAAACGGTCATAGCCGGGTACTTCAAATACCGCGACATGGGAAAGCACCTTTCCCGTGCGCAAACCATACTCTTTGTTTAACACCGCTTTTAAAAGCGTAGCGGTCGGGATGTTCCCTTTCATCAAGACATTTGCCTCATTGAAGTGAACGGCTTTTACCGCCAGCTCAGCGGCTTGCACAGTGGAATTGGCATGGACGATTTCAATATGTCTGGAATTCTCATAGCCTTTTCGCCTCAACAGTTGCACAATTTGTTCACGGTCTCCATACAACACAAACTTTCCGAAATGGCGATCGATCGCCATCGTTACGGCATCAATTACTTCTTCATCTTCCGCTGCCGCGACGGCTACCGTCATATCGGTATATTTGGTTGCATGATCGATCAACGATTGCAGCTTCATCTTATGCACCAACCTCTTTATGAAATTTGTGGAGGCACCTTTATTAGTATGCAAAAAACGTGCCAACCCCAAAAACTTGAAAGCGCTTTATTTTTTTTGCTGATTATAAGCAATAATTTGCATGGTGTGCAAATTATTGCATGCTATTTTTGTCAATATTATATTTCTCCAACTTGTAATATAAATTGCGAATCGAAATGCCCAGCGCCCGCGCTGTCGCCGTTTTATTGTTGTTGTATTTTCGCAGCGCCTGCTTGATGATGCTTGCTTCATATTGCTCCACCATCTCCTCAAGCGGACGGATTTCCGTCTCCTTCTCATTTTTATGGGGAGAAGAATCGGCTCGCGAAATATCAAGGGGCGGAATATGATGAACATCGATCATCACTTCATTAAACTTCATAAAAATCATCGCCCGGCCTAATACATTTTCCAATTCGCGAACATTTCCCGGCCAATCGTAAGCAAGCAGGAGGTCAAGCGCGGCCGAAGTGACTCCTTCGACATTGCGTCCGTAGTCTTGATTAAGTTTTTGAATTAAATGCTGGCATAGTGCGGGTATATCTTCTTTTCTCGCCCGCAATGGAGGAATATAAATTGGCATGCGATTTAACCGGTAGTATAAGTCTTCACGAAACGTTCCTTCTGCGATTGCTTTTTCCAAGTTGACATTCGTGGCGGCAATGACACGGACGTTAATCGGGATTGGCTTCGTGCCTCCGACGCGGACGATTTCCCCTTCTTGCAAAACGCGAAGCAGTTTCGCCTGCGTATTCGCAGAAAGCTCACCGATTTCGTCCAGGAAAATGCTGCCGTTGTTCGCTTCTTCAAACAAGCCGCGTTTGCCGCCGCGCTTTGCCCCGGAAAATGCCCCTTCTTCATAACCAAACAGCTCGCTCTCTAATAGTGTTTCAGGAATGGCCGCACAATTGACACGGATAAATTTGTTATATTTTCTATCACTTGCATTATGAATCGCGTGAGCAAATAATTCCTTTCCTGTGCCGGATTCGCCACGCAGCAATATCGTCACCGGCGTTTTTGCGGCTACTTTCGCTTGTTCAATTGCTACCTTTATTCCCTCTGACGTACCGATAATATCGGCAAACGAATATTTCGCTTCGAGGGTACGAATAATTTGCCTTGCCCGATTAAGCTCCGCTGTCAGCCGCTGGATCTCGGATACGTCATGAATCACCCCGACGCTGCCTTTCAGCACTCCATCGACAATAATCGGCGCTACATTCACGACCACGTCGCGGTTTTTCGGCCCGACTTTCATGCGCACCCCGCGGACGGGCCGTCGCGTTTTGAGCACTTGCATATGCATGCTTTCCCCTTCGGCGATATCGGCGGTCGCCGGCTTGCCGATTACTTCTTCTTCCGTCAGGCCGGTAATGCGCGTATAAGCGGGATTAATTAAAATGCCGTTTCCATGCTCATCAACAACGGAAATAGCTTCCTCTGAAGAATGAATAATCGCCTCCAACATCATGCGCATTTCTTTCAAGTCGGTAATTTCCTCCGCTAGCTTTACTAATTCCGTAATATCTTTAAAAACAGCTAATGCACCGAACAGTTTACCTGTTTCATCAATCATTGGAATTCTCGTTGTAATAATTTTTTTGCCATTTTCTAATTTTAATTCTTGATGAAATTCTGTTTGTTTTGTTTTTAACACTCGCGGCAGGCCGCTCGTTGGAATGACTTCTAAAATGTGTTTTCCGATGACTTCCTCTTTATCCACTTCAATCATTTCCGCGGCGCTGTTATTGATATCCGTAATATAAGCAAACTCGTCAACGACAATCATTCCGTCATGCGCAGAATTAAAAATCAAACCACGCCTTGTTGTTTCGCTTTTCAGTTTCGCAATCAACATTTCTTTTTCTTCAACAAGTTCGGCCATTATATGAGCAACTGTCCCTGGCACGACAATCGTATTCGGCGAACAATGTTTGCGGATCTCATCCAACACTTCCTGTTTTCCTGTCGCTTCAATAATAAGGTCAATTTCTTCACTCGTAAAAGCACGCCAGTCGGTTCCAGTAGCAATATTCATTTCTTTCGCAAGTTTTATACCGCAAGCTTTCTCATTGATATCAACTACTGCGACAATTTGAAACATTGTTGTTTTTTCCAGCAGCTTTAATAGTGCTGTGCCTCCATTTCCAGCTCCAATAATCAATACCTTTTTCATTTTTATTCACCGCTCTTTTCAATGTGCAAGTTTTTGCAGGTATTTTTATCATAATTATTTTTTCTTTGCTTGACAAATAAAACGGAACCGTTATGATGAGGGATGAAACAACTTTTTCTCTGTGAAAGGATCATGATCATAATGGTACGGATCATCGCTCTGCTCATTTTAGTCATTCCTGGTTTGTTAGCCGCACTAGGCATTAAATGGATGCGTGATACACTATTTGGTATTTTGCATTCTCCATTTCCGTCCCTTTCACTGCAATTTTTGGGCGGCTTTCTTTTGTTTGCAGCCGGCTTGTCTTTTATCGGGGGGTTTATTTTACATCGTGACCGAAAACGAAATAAAGTCCAACCACGATTTCAAAAAAAGAAAAAAACGCCTTAAACGGTTCTCGCGCTTAGGGCGTTTTTTTATTTTCCCGAATATTCTTCGCATTGCGCGGATAATCAGTAAAAATGGCATCCACTCCGTATTGGAACATTTTTTCCATTAGTGGCTCTTGATTAATCGTAAATGGACGGATGGCAATTTGATAATGACGAGCTTGGCGAACAAACGGCTCCGTCACCGTTCGATGATAAGGGTGCAACCCATCCGCTCTCATCACTCGAACATATTTCCACGGATCGTATAAAGACTCCATATATAATAAAGCCGTTTCTATATTTGGCGCAAGACTGCGACAAAGCGCCATACTATTATGATTAAAAGACGATAAAATAATGCGATCTTCTAGGCCATAATGTTTAAGAAGCTTTATGTTCCAATCTTAACTTATCCGCCACCATCGCGATGAATTCGCTGTTTGTCGGTTTGGCTTTGGACATGCTGACCGTGTAGCCGAACAAGGAAGAAATCGATTCAATGTTGCCGCGGCTCCAAGCAACTTCAATCGCATGGCGGATCGCCCGCTCTACACGGCTGGCGGTTGTGTTGTATTTTTTCGCAATGTCTGGATAAAGCACTTTCGTAATGGAACCGAGCAATTCGATATCGTTATATACCATCGCGATTGCTTCACGTAAATATAAATATCCTTTAATATGCGCCGGAACGCCAATTTCATGAATAATGCTCGTAATGCTTGCATCCAAGTTTTTCGGCTTGTTATCCCGTGCTTGGTAGGAAGACGATGCTTTTTTCACCATTGGTGTTGTTTTTCCATACACTTGGCGGATATGATGTACTAAATTTTCCATGTCAAACGGTTTTAAAATAAAGTAGGAGGCGCCAAGTTCAACCGCTTTCTTCGTCACGTCTTCTTGGCCAAATGCCGTTAACATAATCACGTTTGGTTGTTTTTCTAGCTTTGTGCGGATTTTTTCCAATACAGCCAACCCATCTAAATGCGGCATAATAATGTCTAGCAGCAAAATGTCCGGCTGTTTTTCCTCAAGCATATATAAGCAATCTTGCCCATTATAGGCAGTCCCGATCACTTCCATATCGTTTTGGCTGGAAATATACTCTTCCAGCAAGCTCACTAATTCACGATTATCATCTGCGATACATACTTTAATTTTCAAGAAAATCTTCCTCCTTACTTCCCAATTTATTTATTTTCACTATGTAGAAAATTCCATTAAGACAATTCGACAATATGATGAAAAATCCTTTTACTTTTTTCAAAAATGCTAAAAAAACAAATAATTCATGAAATTATAACAGAAATTGAGTTGATTGGACAATTTTAATATAAATATTGCCACATTTTTGTCGAAAAATCTTTACACATTCATTTTATATGATGTTTCACCAAATATCTATGCAAAAACGCTGAATTTATTGACGTTTTTCACGAAATTTTTTACATAAAAAATTGGAAAAGGCGAGCTACATGTCAGCTCGCCTTTTTATTTGATTTTCCATATACATCAATTCCTGCTTCATTTAACATCCATTCGATATGGACGCCATAGCCAGATGTCGGATCATTGACAAATACGTGAGTAACTGCGCCAACTAATTTCCCGTCTTGAATAATTGGACTTCCGCTCATTCCTTGAACGATGCCACCCGTCTTTTTTAATAAGCGCGGATCCGTAACACGAATGACCAGTCCCTTTGTTGCTGGAAATTTTTGCGGGATAGTGCTTACGATTTCAATATCAAATTGCTCGACTTTATCGTTTTCCACAACGGTTAACATTTTTGCGGGGCCTTCTTTTACTTGGTTCGATAAGGCAATTGGAATTGGTTTATTCATAATTCCATTGTCTACCGGTTCCGTCAACTTTCCGAAAATGCCAAACGGGCTGTTATTCGTAATATTCCCAATCACTTCTTCCTCATCGGAAAACCGTGCTAATTTTTCGCCAGGGCTGCCGCTGCTTCCTTTTTCAATTGATGTCACAGTTGATCTCATAATTTGGCCATTTTGAACAACAATCGGTTTTTTCGTATCCATATCGGAAATGACATGACCTAGTGCTCCATATTTTTTGGAAACAGGGTCATAAAACGTCATCGTCCCGATACCAGCGGCAGAATCCCGAATGTATAATCCAACGCGGTAAGCATGATCATGTTTATCCTTTAACGGAACTAATTTCGTCGTAAAAGAGTGTTTGTCGCGAAGAACTTGAAGATGTAGCGGTTTTCCTGTTTTTCCTGCTTCCTCAATAAAAGGAGAAAGGTCACTCATCTTTTCAATTTTTTTGCCATTAATCCTTGTAATAATATCTCCTACTTTAATCCCAGCAATTTCGCCTGGTGATTTTTTTCCTTTTTCTGTTTCGACGAGATGGTAGCCAACCACAAGAACTCCTACTGTATTTAACTTAACACCAATGGATTGCCCTCCAGGGATGACTTTCAAAGTCGGCAAAACGTTTACATCTACCTGTTTTACCGGCATTCCGGCAACTTCTAATACCATTTTCTTTTCTCCACTTTGTTTTGCTTTTACGGAAAACGAATCAGCATGTTTGTGAACTTCTATCGATTTGGGAGCGTCTTTCACCGTTGCTTGGACTGGAAGCGCTGCAGTAGAAAATCGCATCGCTTCACCTTCAAACATCACGATTTGTTTTGGAATTTGAAAATATTCTTTAACCGGTTTCGACATACCGATCATGATGAACGAAACAAGGAGAAAAACCCCCATTATTTTTCGGATTGCCTCTGTATTCAATCTTTGTCACTCTCCTCGCTCCCACCTACACCCTCCAAAAAGCGGCTACAGTTTTAATTTTGCCTTAAACAGTGGAAATATAATCGTTTTCCCCATAAAAAAAGCTACCCATAATGGATAGCGTTTCATCCTTTGATTTTTGTTGCTAGCTCAAGCAACTCTTTTGCATGTTTTTTCGTCAGTTCTGTAATTTCTACACCAGAAATCATCCGGCCGATTTCCTTTACTTTTTCTTCGTCCGATAATTCTTTGACTGACGTTCTTGTGCGGCTTCCATCTGTTTCTTTCGCAATAAACAAATGCGTATCAGCCATCGCCGCTACTTGCGGCAGGTGGGAAATGCAAAGCACTTGCGAATCGATGGAGATGCGGTAAATTTTTTCGGCAATCGCCTGTGCAACCCGGCCGCTAACCCCCGTATCGACTTCATCAAAAATAATCGATGTAACTCCTTGATGTTTGGAAAATATGCTTTTTAATGCAAGCATGATGCGCGACAATTCCCCGCCAGAGGCAATTTTCGCTAACGGTTTTAACGGTTCGCCAACGTTTGTGGAAATATAAAATTCCACATCATCGACACCATCTTCATGAAATTTCACTGGTACACCATCAAGCAGCGGTGCATCAAGCGATCCTTCTCGTTTCGTAAATACGATATCAAATTGTGTTTTTTCCATATACAGCTCTTTTAATTCTTGATGAATATGGTTAATTAATGTTTTCGCGTACTTTTTGCGAACATTCGTCACATTTTTCGCTTCGATTAATAAATCTTCCGTCACCGATTTCAATTCTTTTTGCAGTTCGTGAATATGGGTTTCGCGATGTTGAATCGTATCGATTTCTTCTGTAATTTTTTCTGCATATTGCAAAATATCTTCGATGGTCGATCCGTATTTTCGTTTTAATTGATTGATTTCACTAAGGCGGCTTTCAATAAAATCAAGGCGGGCTGGATCATATTCCAATTGTTCGAGTTCATCGCGTAATTTATACGTAATATCCTCCAATAAATAATAACTATTCGCAATCGTTTCATACGCTTCTTTTAATGCCGGGTCAATAGAAGCGACATCATCTAAATGGCTCATTGCCAAACCAATCCAGTCAAGACCGCGCTGCTCGCCGGATAATGCCTCATAACTATGTTTAAGCGCTTCGTAAATCTTTTGGAAGTTCATAATTTTTACTTTTTCTTCCATCAACTGTTCATCTTCGTTTGGCTGTAAATTCGCTTTTTGAATTTCATCTAGCTGAAATGTTAATAAATCAAGGCGATGCGCCATTTGCTGCTCATTTTCATTTAACTTTTTTAGTTTCTTCCGCAATTGCTCATACTTCTCATAAACGGCGCGATATTCCTCAAGAGCCTCCGCAATTTCCGCCCCGCCGTATTCATCAAGTAGCGGAAGATGCCGAGATGGATTCATTAATTCTTGATGTTCATGTTGCCCATGAATATCGACAAGCGTAGAACCGATATCGCGCAATATAGCCGTCGTCACTAATTTTCCGTTTACGCGGCATACGCTTTTTCCAGTTGCGAAAATTTCACGGCGCAAAACAACCATGCCTTCGCTAATGTCAATGCCGACTTCGGCACATTTGTCATAACATGGATGGTTTTCATTATCTAGTAAAAAAAGTCCTTCTATTTCCGCCTTGTCTTCTCCGTAGCGGACAAATTCTGCCGAACCCCGTCCTCCGATCAGCAGATGGATCGCATCAATAATAATCGACTTTCCCGCTCCCGTTTCCCCAGTTAACACCGTCAGTCCTTTTTCAAACGAAATGGACAATGATTCAATAATCGCAAAATTTTTTATGGATAATTCCGCTAGCAAGTGGAATCACCACCTTCATTTAAAGCATTTCTAATAATTGTTTGGAAACCTTCTCGGCATCTTCCGCTGTTCGACAAATAATAAGACAAGTGTCATCTCCACAAATCGTTCCAACGATTTCGTTCCAGTCTAAATTATCAAGCAAAACACCAATGGCATGCGCATTGCCTGGCAATGTTTTTAAAACGAGCAAATTGCCAGCACCATCAAGCTTGATAAACACATCCATTAAAGCGCGTTTTAATTTTTGAACAGGATTAAAACGCTGATCGGAAGGAAGGCTATATTTATAACGGCCATTTGCCATCGGCACCTTGACAAGCTGCATTTCTTTAATGTCTCTTGACACCGTCGCCTGCGTGACATTAAACCCTGCTTTCTTAAGCATATCAACGAGCTCATCTTGTGTTTCTATGTCGTGGCTCATAATAATTTCGCGAATTTTAATATGCCTTTGTCCTTTATTCAAATTCGACACCTCTCACAAGTAAATTCACGGTAAAAACGGGAATAACCATGTCCGTTATTCCCTTTCTTAAGTAGAATTGCTTTTCAGCTGCAAATGAGCTTCTTTCACTACCGCGCTTACCGATTGCGATAAGAAGTTTTCTCCCATTTCTTTGCCGCCTTGGAAGCGAAGATGAAGCAAAAATTCGATATTCCCGTCCCCGCCGGTAATCGGGGAATACGATAAGTTCATGACATCAAATCCTTCGCAAAGCGCAAAGTCGATAATGGACGTTAACACTTCTTCATGCACGTTCGGGTCGCGAACGATGCCTTTTTTGCCGACTTTTTCTTTGCCGGCTTCGAATTGCGGTTTGACTAAAGCGATCACATCGCTTTCAGGGATAAGCACGGTCTTTAATACAGGCAATATTAGTTTCAATGAAATAAATGAGACATCGATCGTCGCAAATTGTGGAAGCCCTTTCGTAAAATAATCAGGCGTGACGTAGCGGAAATTCGTCCGTTCCATCACAACAACACGATCATCTTGGCGTAATTTCCATGCGAGTTGGTTATAGCCGACGTCAACCGCGTATGATAATTTTGCCCCATGCTGCAACGCGCAATCTGTAAATCCTCCCGTAGATGCCCCGATATCTAAAATAATTTTATCTTGGACACTGACATCAAACGTGCGCAACGCTTTTTCCAGCTTCAATCCTCCGCGGCTTACATACGGAAGCACGTCTCCTTTTATCGTTAGCGGGATATCTGCAGGCACCTTTTCTCCAGGCTTGTCTAATCGAATTTCATTCGAATACACAAGCCCAGCCATAATCGCGCGTTTTGCTTTTTCACGCGTCTCTATTAAACCTCGTTGAACAAGCAATACATCCAGACGTTCTTTTTTCCCTTTCATCTCTCATGCCCTTTTTTGTTTTCTTGGTAAATAGTTTTTACACGATCAATAATATGTGCTGTCGTTAAACCAATTTCATTTAACAACTCTTTGACACTGCCGTGTTCAATGAAGCGGTCAGGAATGCCCATTCGGTTAATCACCGCTTGATGATAGCCATGGTCGTGGGCAAACTCCAAAACAGCGCTGCCAAAGCCGCCTTGCAACACCGCTTCTTCAATCGTTAAAATTGGGATATTGCTTTCTAACAAATCATGTAATATTTTCTCATCCATCGGTTTAATAAAACGAGCGTTCACTACTTTTACAGAAATATTATCTTTAGCAAGCTTCTCTGCGGCCTCTAATGCCATGGAAATCGTAGTGCCAAACGTTAAAATCGCTAAATCTCGGCCTTCGCGCAATACTTCCCACGTTCCTATCGGAATTTTCTTCAATTCTTCATCGAGCTTGACGCCAAGTCCGTTGCCGCGCGGAAAGCGAAGCGCGATTGGTCCGTCATCATATTGAATCGCCGTATACACCATATGCTGCCCTTCGTTTTCGTCCTTTGGCATCATAATGACAAGGTTCGGAACGTGGCGCAAAAAGGCGATATCAAACACACCTTGGTGTGTTTCACCGTCCGCGCCGACTAGCCCTGCTCGATCAATG
Source organism: Geobacillus sp. CX412 (assembly GCF_027942335.1). Taxonomy (NCBI): domain Bacteria; kingdom Bacillati; phylum Bacillota; class Bacilli; order Caryophanales; family Anoxybacillaceae; genus Geobacillus; species Geobacillus sp. CX412. The sequence goes on along the minus strand of NZ_CP103461.1, from coordinate 992,930 downwards.
GCGAAAAAAACGTTTAAATTTTGCCGGCAAACATCATGAACAACTTGATCATACGCCCGCTGCAAAAATGTCGAGTAAATTGCTAAAAATGGCTTCATTCCTTGCGTCGCAAGCCCCGCAGCAAGCGTTGTTGCATGTTGTTCCGCAATTCCGACATCAAACATTCGGTCAGGAAATTCGCTTGCAAATCCTTCTAATTTTGATCCGACTGGCATTGCCGGTGTGATTGCGACAATCCGTTTATCTGTGCGAGCTAATTTTCGCACCGTCTCGCTAACAAGTTCGCTCCATGATGGAGCAGTATCCACCGGTTTTAGAAAATCACCTGTTTCAATTTTGTATGGTCCGGTACCATGCCATGTTCCGACTTTATCATTTTCCGCCGGACTATATCCCTTTCCTTTTTTCGTAATAACGTGAAGAAGTACAGGACCTTTTATTTTTTTGGCATAATGCAAATTCTCAAACAAATCGTCAAAATTATGTCCATCAACAGGACCGAGATACGTAAACCCTAATTCTTCAAAAAAAACGCCTGAAACAAGCAAATATTTTAAGCTATCTTTAATGCGCTCTGCCGTTGCCGCTAACTTTCCGCCAACAGCTGGAATTCTTTTTAATAAAAATTCCAGCTCGTCTTTCACCCATTGATATTTGCCCGCTGTCCGCAACCGTCCTAACACATTATGGAGCGCGCCAACGTTTGGAGCAATGGACATTTCGTTATCGTTTAAAACGACGATGATATCTTTTTTCTCATGTCCGATATGATTTAATGCTTCAAGCGCCATGCCGCCTGTTAATGCTCCGTCGCCAATAATCGGAACGATGTATTCATCCGTTCCTTTTAAATCGCGGGCAATTGCCATCCCCATCGCCGCAGATAAGGATGTAGAACTATGACCGGTTTCCCACACGTCATGTTCGCTTTCGCTTCTCTTTGGAAATCCCGATAAACCTTTATATTGACGTAATGTATCAAATTCGGATGCACGCCCCGTCAAAATTTTATGGACGTATGATTGGTGGCCGACATCCCAAATCAACTTATCTTTCGGACTATCAAACACTTTATGAAGCGCAATGGTCAGTTCGACAACGCCCAAATTTGGGCCGATATGCCCGCCTGTTTTCGACAGCTTTTCAATTAAAAATTTGCGAATATCAGCACTTAATTCGATTAACTGCTTTGTTGACATATTTTTTAAAAAGCGCGGATTTTTAATTTTGGTAACATCCAAACGAGATCACTCGCTTTCGTTTTTATCGTTCTCTTTTGTTATAGCTGATATAATACAGAAGTTAGTTATTATTATACATGATTAAACATAAAAAATCGATTTCCGTTAAAAAGAGAAAAAAGAGCCGCTAACACAACTGTGATAACGGCATGCAAGAAAAAACTCTCTATTATTTCACTATAACATATTCGCAAAAAAGCAGCAATGAGCGTTTCCTTAGTGGTCGCGCGTAGCGACTAAATCGCAAATATAACTTAGTACACTGTCATTTATTTCTGCTTTTTGCAAATAACGTTTTGCTTCTGCGATATGAAAAGATAGCTTTTCTTTCGCCCCAGCAATCGTTAAAAGCGATGGATATGTCACTTTTTTATTTTCTATATCGCTGCCAACCCGTTTGCCAATCTTTTCTTCTGAGCCTTCGATATCAAGAATGTCATCGCGAATTTGAAAAGCGAGACCGAGATGGGATGCAAACGTATGGAGATGGTGCAGCTGCTCGTCTTTCGCATCTGCGAGCAACGCTCCTGCCAATACGCTGTATTGCAGCATTTTCCCTGTTTTATGACGATGGATATATTCCAGCTGTTCAAGCGACAGCTGTTTTCCTTCTCCTTCGATATCGGCAACTTGCCCTGCCACCATTCCTTCCGGTCCAGCCGCTTTTGCCAGTTCTTCGATTAAACGAATCTTTGTCGCCGGAACGATGCGCGCATCACTCATTTCCGCAATCACTTGAAACGCGTAAGTGAGCAATCCGTCTCCCGCTAAAATAGCCATCGCTTCTCCAAACACTTTATGATTCGTTGGTTTCCCTCGTCGCAAATCATCGTTATCCATACTTGGCAAATCATCATGGATCAATGAGTATGTATGAATCATCTCAATAGCACACGCAACTGGAAGCCCGATATCCGGTTCTTTTCCAAACGAATGCAGCGTCGCAAACAACAGAAGCGGACGGATGCGCTTCCCGCCTGCCTCCAGCGAATAAGACATCGCCCGTTTAATCGTTCCAGGAGCATTCAGCCTTGCAATATAGTGCGGCAACGATTCTTCTAAACGCTGTTTTTGTTGTTGTAAAAATTGCTCTACCTCCGCCCGGTTCAAGGCTATTCCTCCTCCTGAATCGAGAAAGGAGCGAGTTGCCCATCCTCTCGTAAAATGTATTCCATCTGTTTTTCCACATGTTGCAATTTATCATGACAAAGTTTGGAAAGCTTCATTCCTTCTTGGAAAAAGGAAATCGCCTGTTCAAGCGGTACATTTCCTTCTTCTAATTTTTCGACGATCTCTTCTAACTTTTGCATTGCTTCCTCAAACGTCAATTCTTTTTCCTCACTCATGTAAATGCTTCTCCTGGTTACTAAAATCTATAAAAATCGACTCATCGCGATGGAACCAGGAAACACCGCTTGCCGCTCGGATTCTCACCGAGTTCCATCAGGAAGGGAATTTCCCTTGTCATTCATCTATTGTGAAAGACACCCCGTGGCTCGCTGTCAGCGACGGCACCTGTCGTGCACCATTCCTTCCCTCGGTCAGTACACGACAACGATTTTAGTAACCAGGTCTACACCTCCTTCAGTTGAATTTGGTCCTGGTTCAGCCAACAACATTTGTGCAAGATATTCCATAACGACCATTCATGCTCTTGTTTGAAATTCTCGATTTTGCGTAACATCATCGCGATATATTGGCGTTGTTTCTTGCCGCTTTTCGATTGCTTGTAGGATTCTTCCATTGACCCTAGCACCGCAATCAAATGGTTTTTCACTTTCGTTTTTATGATGTGAATGAGTTCTTTTGGCAACCGTTCCTGATACCCTAATCCCCGTCTGCCAATCACCAAAGCGGCGCTTTCATGGACGGATAACCCATACTTCTTCATATACTTGAAACGACCGATGACGCTGGTGTACGCCGGATTCACTTTTTTGATGCGAAACCCAAGCCGCATCCCACGGCGAATGATAGTATCAGTCAGTTTTTTCTTGTTGAAATTATGGGTCAAGCGATTGAATCGTTTGTCCGTATCGTGCCGCTGTCTTAGTTGAATGTTTTCGATGACCACTGCCCCCACATTCTCTTGAAGCAGCCAGTCATACACATCTCGTACGGTTTCTCCAACGATGTTGTTTCGTTTATTCGCTTTCACATATTCGAGTTCATGGCAGTAAAACACTTTTGATTGGATGAAGTTTCCTTGTTTCGAAACGATGCTTACAGCGATGCGGTCAATATTGATATCCATCCCTGCGATTCGTTCCGCTTGAATCGGTTCATCATAGGCAAGTTCCCTGCCATATACCTCTTCTTCATAGATGAGATGAACATAATATTCCCCGTTTTTGCGTTGGATTTCGACAGTGTATGGTCGATATTCGATGATCGGCTTTCCTTTTGCATTCACCCCGACTTGTTCTCCCATGACGAGATCCATGATTTCCTCTTCATATTTTTCAGGAACGGACACAGGGAATCGTAAACGGGGAGCGGTTTTGTTTTCCTGTTGTCCAAGTGGATTGGCGATTTCTACATAACATTGGTACGTCTTGTCGTCATAGGTGAGGCGAATATTCAAATTCCCTTTTTTGCTTTTATCGCCTCTGGCGTACAACTGATTGGAACGCAAATCTTTCCATTCTTCGTTCGTGATTTTTCCTTTTAGACGCTTATAAAAGTTCTCTTTTCCGCCAAAAATCACACGTGGAATCGTTCCATGGTCGAGATGGTGCTTTAGCTCCTCTTCTTTGGATTTGAGTTTTTCTAATCGTCGGTGTAATCCGGCTAAACATGTTGGAAGATCGACTTTTTTCGGTGTTTTTCGTCCATGTTGGTACTCATCGATTTTCTTTTCGGTTTTTTCAATTTTCGCCTGCACATCCTCCAAGCGCATTGGAAGCAACTCACGTTGGGAAGAAATCAGCGATTGAGCAAGCAAGACCGCATCTTCGGCAAACCGTTTGTTGAGCCGAAATTGGCGCGGAAGGTGCTGGATGATGTCTTTTGCGTTCCTTCCCTCCAGCAAACGATTAAACGCATATCGCTTCGCGGAACCAAAGACGCGCATTAACTCATCTAATGAACGAAGTTGTAATTCATCATGAGAAACGATTTTCATACCCCGAACCGTTTTCATCCCCTTGCCTTCCCCCTTCGTTTGGATACTTAAGAACATATATTCGCCAACTTTTCTTCATTTCCTTTTTTACATACGGAAGGGGGAGGGAATTTTTTATTAAAAGACAAGGGACGATGGAAAAGATGGAGAACATCCACCTCTTTACGTTCAATAACAGGAGATATTTACATAATTTTATAGAGGTTTAACAAACTGCTTCTCCTCCATTCCCCATACATGACAATCAATTTGCCCATCTTGCAAACGCACTTGAATCGTATCTCCTAGTTGAAGCTGGCGAATGCTTTTTACAAGTTCCTTTTTTTCATTATAAACTAAGCTATAACCTCTCTCCATAATTTTGAGCGGACTAAGCGCATGCAAATGTGAAACGAGAGACGTAAAACGAAGCTGTTGATGATGAATATGGGAGCGCATCTCTTTTTCCAATGATTTAGTAAGAGATTCGTGTTTTTCTTTCATTCTTGATAACTGTTCGTTCGGGTGATGCCGCAACAATTTCAAGCGAAGCTGCTCGAGCCGTTCGCGTTTTTTATCAAAAAGCCGTTCTGTATGACGTTCGAGACGTTCTAGCAAAGAGTCTAATTGCTGTTCCTTTTGTTCATATAGTTTTTCTGGATAACGAAACGCATACGATTTTTGCAAGCGCAAAAGACGATCGGATTCTGTCGCTATTTTTTCTTTCATCGCGCGCATTAACCGCAATTTTCGTTGTGAAATCCGTTCCATCAATTCCGCAATATGCGGCACCGCCAGTTCCGCAGCACCGGTTGGGGTTGGGGCGCGCAAATCGGCAACAAAATCGGCAATCGTAAAATCCGTTTCGTGTCCAACCGCGGAAATAATCGGCACTTCGGAAGCAAAAATCGCACGGGCGACTATTTCTTCATTAAACGCCCATAACTCTTCGATCGAACCGCCTCCACGTCCGACAATAAGCACATCGATGTAACCAAGCTCGTTTGCTTTTTCAATAGAGCGAACGATGGATTCTGCAGCTTGTTCCCCCTGAACGAGCGTCGGAAATAAAATCACTGTCGCAATTGGGTAGCGGCGGCGAATCGTCGTCATAATATCGCGAATCGCCGCGCCGGTCGGGGAAGTGACCACACCAATATAGCGTGGAAACGCAGGAATCGGCTTTTTATGCTCTGGCGAAAACAGTCCTTCTGCCTCCAGCCGCTTTTTTAGTTGTTCGTACGCCAAATATAAATTTCCGATTCCTTCTGGCTGCATTTCTTTCACATAAATTTGATAGTTTCCGCTCGGCTCGTACACCGAAATTTCGCCGCGAACGAGCACTTTCATGCCATCTTCCGGACGAAAGCTTAAATATTGATTATATCCAGCGAACATGACCGCTTGAATGCGGGCCTGTTCATCTTTTAACGTAAAATACATATGTCCGCGCGAGTGGTATTTAAAATTAGAAATTTCCCCTTTGATCCATAAGTCGCGTAAATGCGGATCTACTTCAAATTTGCGCTTAATATATTTTGTCAACGCTCCAACGGTTACATATTTTACTTCTGCCACAAGCATAACCCTCGCTTATTAGTGAACTTCCCGATGCGCACGTTCTTTTGCCGCTTCGAGCGTGTTATGAAGCAACATTGTAATCGTCATCGGTCCGACCCCTTTTGGAACCGGCGTGATATAGCCTGCCACTTCCTTTACTTCATCAAAGTTGACATCTCCGCAAAGTTTTCCGTTTTCTAACCGGTTGACGCCAACATCAATGACGATGGCCCCTTGTTTCACATGTTCCGCACCAATAAGACGCGCTTTGCCTACAGCAACAATTAAAATATCTGCTTGGCGCGTAATAGACGCTAAATCTTTTGTTTTTGAATGGCAGTACGTGACAGTCGCATGTTCGCGCAAAAATAATTGTCCGACCGGTTTGCCGACGATATTGCTGCGGCCAACGACCACAACGTGTTTTCCAGCGATATCCACTCCGATGGACTTTACCATCACTAAAATGCCATGTGGCGTGCAGGGGAGAAACGCTTTTTGCCCAACCATCATTCTTCCTACATTGATAGGATGAAACCCATCTACATCTTTTTCAGGTGAAATCGTTTCAATTACTTTTAATTCGTTAATATGCTTTGGAAGCGGAAGCTGCACTAAAATGCCGTGTACAGAAGGATCTTCGTTCAATTCTTTTATTTTCTCCAATAAAAATTCTTCTGTAATGGTAGCTGGAAATGTTAACAATGTAGAACGAATTCCGACTTCCGCACACGCTTTTTGTTTCCCCTTTACATATGAATGAGAAGCAGGATCATCGCCGACAAGAATCACTGCCAATCCTGGTTCGATTCCTTCACGTTTAAGCTGTTCTACCTCTTTGGCTAATTGCATCCGTTTTTCTTTTGCCAATTCTGCACCGCTAATGATTTGTGCTGTCATCGTTTCCATTTCCCCTCTCTATTCTTGAATATGTAACGCATCTTTCACTTTTGAAAGCACACCGTTTACAAAACTGCCTGATTTCGTGTCGCCAAATTTTTTCGCTAATTCGACCGCCTCATCTAAACTCACTTTAACCGGAACATCATCGACATATTTCATTTCATATGTCGCCATCCGCAAAATCGCCCGGTCAACGTTGGCAACACGCTCTAACGTCCATTTTTCAAGATTAGCGCGCAGCAATGCATCAATTTCTTCTTGATGCTCTGTAACACCAATGACAAGATGACGTAAAAATGGGTCGACCTCTTTGCCACCTGTTACGTTTTGCAGCGCTTCCTCTGGAGGTATATGCCCTACATCAACTTGAAATAGCGCCTGCAACGCCTTTTCTCTCGCTTCATGCCGCTTCATCATTTTCGCCTCCTTCCCTCAAACACGAACATTTATATGATGATCATATCATATTTTTCGGATAAACGATACTATTATTTACACAAATCATTAGCTCCATTTTTTAGCGGTTCATTTTCCGATCGTTCCTATGTCAAAATGGAAGTTTTTCATTGGGCAATCATCTTTTTTCCTGCATCTTCCTCTCCATAAAAAAGGCCCGTTCATTACAATAACAAACTTTCAGCAAAAATACAAAGGGGCACCATCGCTAAGCGAATGTGCCCTGCATTCTTATTGTTCTGCTTCTTGTTCTTTTCCTCCATCAAACTGAATTCCAACAATATGAACATTCACTTCGCTCGCTTCAAGCCCTGTCATGTTAAAGAGAGCCTGGCGAACGTTTTCTTGAACTTTTTTCGCTACATTTGGAATCGAAACGCCAAATTGAATGAGACAATAAATGTCGATCGCAACACCTTCTTCTCTTAAATCCACTTTTACGCCTTTTCCATGATTTTTCTTTCCAAAGCGTTCGACAACACCGGCAGCAAAGTTCCCCCGCATTTGCGCAATTCCTTCTACTTCACTTGCAGCGATGCCGGCGATGACTTCAATGACTTCAGGCGCAATTTCCACTTTTCCTAATCCGCCTTCTTCTTGCTCCATCTCAAAAATATGTTCTGACATCGTACACACCTCCCGTTATTATGATTTCATAATATCATATAACTCCAGAAATTTCGTATTAAACTCGCCTTTTACGAATTTTTCGTGCTCGAATAATTTTATGTGAAACGGAATCGTTGTATGAATACCATCAATGATAAACTCGCTTAATGCTCGCTTCATGCGGGCGATTGCTTCCTCACGGGTAGGGGCGTGTACGATCAATTTGGCAATCATCGAATCGTAATAAGGCGGAATCGTATAGCCTGGATATGCCGCGGAGTCAACCCGTACACCTAAACCGCCTGGAGGCAAGTACATATTGATTTTTCCAGGTGATGGCATAAAGTTTTTCTCTGGATTTTCCGCGTTGATCCGACATTCAATGGCCCATCCGTTAAACGTCACTTCATCTTGGGTAAGCGACAGCTTTTCTCCTGAAGCAATGCGAATTTGTTCTTTAATTAAATCTACTCCGGTAATTAACTCTGTGACCGGATGCTCCACTTGAATGCGTGTATTCATTTCCATGAAGTAAAATTTTTTCTCGTTATGGTCATAAATAAATTCTACCGTACCAGCGCCGGTATAATTGACGGCGCGCGCCGCTTGCACTGCTGCTTGTCCCATTTTTTGACGCGTTTCCTCGTCAAGCGCCGGCGATGGTGCTTCCTCAACAAGCTTTTGCAGACGGCGTTGAATCGAGCAGTCGCGTTCCCCAAGATGGATCACATTTCCGTATGAATCAGCAAGCACTTGAATTTCAACATGACGGAAGTCTTCAATGTATTTCTCTATGTATACACCTGGATTTCCAAACGCTGTGGCTGCCTCTTGCTGTGTAATGTTAATTCCTTTAACAAGCTCTTGCTCGTTTCTTGCCACGCGAATTCCTTTTCCGCCTCCGCCTGCTGTCGCTTTAATGATGACCGGATAGCCGATTTCGTTCGCTAAAGCAATCGCTTCATCCACACTTTCAATAATTCCTTTCGAACCTGGAACGATTGGTACGCCAGCCTCCCGCATCGTTTCACGAGCAACATCTTTAATTCCCATTTTTGTAATCGCTTCCGGGCTTGGACCGATAAACGTGATATTGCATTCGCGGCATAGCTCAGCAAACGCGGCATTTTCGGCTAAAAACCCGTACCCTGGGTGAATCGCGTCGCAACCCGTCAACGTAGCCACACTCATGATATTGGTAAAGTTTAAATAACTATCTTTTGATGCTGTCGGACCAATGCAATACGCTTCATCCGCAAGCTGTACGTGAAGCGCATCGCGATCTGCTTCTGAAAAAACGGCAACCGTTTCAATTCCAAGCTCTTTGCAAGCACGAATAATTCGAACGGCGATTTCTCCGCGATTGGCAATTAATACTTTTTTAATCATCGCTCGTTCTCTCCCTTATTCCGGTTTCACAAGAAATAGAGGTTGTCCATACTCAACAAGCTGCCCGTTTTCAACAAGCACTTCAACGATCTCTCCATTTACCTCTGCTTCGATTTCGTTAAATAGCTTCATCGCTTCAATAATACACACGACCGTATCTGTTTTTACTTTATCGCCCACTTTCACGTATGGAGGTGCGTCTGGCGATGGAGCTGCATAAAATGTGCCAACCATCGGCGAAGTGATTTTATGTAAATTTTCTGTATTTTTTACTTCTTGTTTTGGTGATTCTTGTTGTTTCACTTCTGTTGGCGAAGCAACTGGCTGTGTTGACGCTTGCGGTTTTACTTCCTCTATTACCGGCTTTGCTGCTTGTTCCACTGCTGGTTGAACCGTCGCTTGAACCAGTGCTTCTTTGGTTGGTTTTTTCATATGTACTTTTGTTCCATCATGTTCGTAAACAAATTCTTCGATGTTTGATTGATCAATGAGACGAATCAGTTCGCGAATTTCTTGGATTTTCATTTTCTCCACACCTTTCTTTCCGTTGTTCAGATTATGAATTCGTTATTATAAAATCCATTCATAACGATTATACACATAATGATTATACAATAAAACGGTTTTTTTTATCATAAAAATAAGCTGCCCTTTGTAGAGCAGCTGTTTTTCATTATCCAGCTGGTTGGAATTCGACAGTCACATTATCGACTTCCGGAATTTCACTTTTTACCATATGAATAACATCATTGGCAGATTGCGCAGAATGCTTTTTCGCTTTAATTGTCACACGCACTTGATCATCTTCAGCACGCACCAATACATCATTATACCCACCTTTTGATTTGATTAATGTTTCTAATGTCGCCTCTTTTTCCGCTAACGCCTCTAGCTTTTCAATTTTATCCATTGCTTCGCTTTTTTGCTGTGCGGTTGCGTTTGCGGAAGCAACAATATCATTTAATTGGTCGCGCAACCGGCTTCGTTCATCCTCAATTTGCATGCGAAGAGCAGTAAATACATCATCGCTTGAAACGCTGGAAGTGACTTTCCCATCTTTTGTTTCCATTTCTTCCACCGCTACGTCTGCCTTTTCTTTATCATTTACTTGCTGCTTTGTCACATTTTCATTATTCGTAAAAGCCATATCGTCATTCATGTCTTTCGGGGCCGTTACATAATAAACGGATAACACAACGACTAAACTTAGCATCGTTAATAGCCAAACGGTTTGTCTCTTTAACATACAACCATCCTCCCCACAACGTATTATTTTTTCGGCAATACAGCAACACGATAGCTTGGAACATTTAAAACGCGCGTCACTGCCTCAACAATCCATTTTTTTATTTGTAAGTTATCAGCGCCTTTCGCCACTACTAATACCCCTCGAATTTCCGGTTTTTTTGTTGTCAGTACGATCGGCGTTTCGTTCTCCCCATCGCGAACGATAACGACTTGTTCATTAGTAGAATGGTTTTCAATTTTTCGCTTTCCACCTTCGCGATCCGTTTCCTCTGTTGTTTGTTGTTGAGTGACGCGATTTTTCTCCAATATTTTCGTTTCCGTTGTGTCAATATTGACGACGACGGTCACATCTTCAACCCCTTCGATAGCTTCCAATGCGGTTTTCAGCTGTTCTTCGTAACGTTGTTCATAAGCGGCGATGATTTTTGATTTCGTATCTTGTTTTTGTCCAAATACTGGTTCTGCTTGTTGCGGCTCTTCTACTTTTCCTTTGATTGTTGGCGTAACTTCTTCTTTAGAGAAGTGGCTCATCACCATTAATGCAATCCCTGCTAATAATAAGAGAAACACATACGAAAACGGCGTTCGCTTCTGTTCTCCAGCTTCTTTTTTGGTGGACAAAAACAATCGTTTAATGACCTCGAGCATCCCCCCATTCCCTCCCCTTTACTTGCACGGCAATTTTATTTTCATCTACTTCCCATGTTGTTGCTAAAAATGTGCGTATTTCTTTTTCAAGTTGGTGATCATTGTTTGGTTCATTGATCGGCTTTGATGTGTCAATAATAACAGGCTGAATTTCTCCCAGCTTCTCCTGTTTTGTCAGCACTACTTCAATCGTTTCAATATCTTTTGGAATTTGTAAATTCTCTTTTTCTTTTGTTTGAAGAGAGACGTCCTCCACGCTTAATCCATATTCTTTCATCAACTCCTCATCCACCTTGTTTTTCATCTGGACAGCCATTTGTTCTAAAATATATGCACGTTGTGAGGCTTGTATTTCTTTTTTCTTCATTTCAATTTCATTTTTCATCATTTCTTGTTGACTCCCCTTTTCTGATATAATCGAGGCGAACCATCGATCCGGATCGATGGACAACAATTTTAAAATCGGAGACAACATAAGCAAAAGCAAAATCAGTCCAACGACCATTTTTACATATTTTTGCATATTGCTAGATGGAAGCAGTAAATCGATCATCGTAGCAAATAAAATGAAAATAAGAATATTTGTAACCCATTCGATCACAATTTGCATTGCTTTCCCCCTCTAACGAACCATCATCGTGATGTTTCCTGCTGTAATGATAATAGTTAAACTGAGGAAAAACATAAGCGATACGATCGCAAGAGAAGCGAAAACATACGCAATGCTTTTGCTCATAATACTAAGACAAGAAATGACCGGTCCCCCTCCAAGCGGCTGCATCACCGCTGCGGAAACCTTATAAATAAACGCAATGGCAAAAATTTTAAGCGCCGGAAACGCCGCGATGATAAATAAAATGACAACACCGACGATGCCAACTGTATTTTTCAATAACATCGAAGCTGTCACTACCGTATCCGCTGCATCGGTAAACATTTTTCCAACGACCGGGATAAAATTCCCCGTCACAAATTTTGCCGTCCGCAATGCAATGCCATCGGCAATCGCTGACGTTGCTCCTTTCACAGACATGACACCAAGAAAAATCGTCAAAATCACACCAAGTATTCCAATCCCAACTTTCGTGAGCAATTCAGCAAGCTGTGTTACTTTATAATGATCGGTTAACGTACTGACAATGCTTAAAAGCGCAGCTAAAAATAAAAGAGGCAACGTTACGTATTCCACAATCGTTCCCGTCGTATTCATCAGAAAAAGAATAATGGGATGGAAAAATGCCGCGGATATTACTCCCCCTGAAGAAGCTAGCAGCGCCAACAACAGCGGAATCATCGCGATCATAAAATGACTCATCGTCTGGACAGCGTCCAATGCGTAATCCATCGCCACCCGAAAACTATTTAACGCAATAATAAGGAGCACCATATAAACAACCGCGTAGGCAACTTTGCTGACGGTCTGTTGTTCAAATGCGTTTTGCAATGATTGCAGCACCATGCTAAATACCGTTAATAAAATTAAGGTACCAAGCAGCTTTCCGTTTGCTTGTAATTCATAAAAAAGAAATTTTCCAAACGCGATCAGCCATTCTTTTAGTGATAATTGTTTTTCCCCGCTTAAAAACTCGGCAATCGACCCTTTTTGGCTTTCTGGCAAAAATCCTCCGTATTTTGTCACAATATCTTCCCAATATTGACGAATTTCACTTATATCCAGCTGTTCCATTTGCTTTTGCACAAGTTGATCATTCGGCGAAGAAGCTTGTACAACAAATGGCGATAAAAAGAAGAAAAATAAGCCGACGACCATGACTACTTTTTCTTTCAATCCATCACCTCCCATTCTCACGTTATGACGAAGGAATTAAACCGATTACCGTTTCAATAATGGCTGTCAAAATCGGAATGGCCAGCGCCAAAATAATAATTTTCCCGCCAAGTTCGATTTTGGAAGCAATTGCTCCCTGACCAGCATCTTTCGAAATTTGGGCGGCAAATTCGGCAATGTAAGCAATACCAACAATTTTTAAAATCGTTTCAAAATAAATCATATTTATTTTTGTATCAGATGCCATTTTTTGTAACATACGCAAAATCTCGCTAATTTTATCGATGAGGAAAAGGAAAATAACACATCCTACAAATACCGTCAGTAAAAACGCCACACTTGATTTATGTTCTTTCAATAACACCACTAAAAACGTTGCAATTAAGCCAAGGCCGACAATTTGCAAAATTTCAATCGCCGCTCCCCCCTAACCTTGAAACAAAAACACATCTTTAATTTTTTGAAACAAGTCGCTGACAATCGAGGCGACCATAAATAAAATGTAAATGAAACCAAGAAGCGTCACCCATTGAGCGTATTCCTTCTTCCCCATTTGATCCAGCACCGTATGCAAAAACGCCACAACAATCCCGACCCCGGCGATTTTAAAAATAATATCCACGTCAATGCCCATTTTGTTCTGCCTCCTGTTTTATCTTAAATAGGCGAGAAGACTCCCACTTCTATGAAGCAAAAGTTCAAATCAATAAAATCACTAGTAACAATCCCGCAAGAACCCCTAAACTTTTCGCCATTTTTTCATAGCGGGCCTGCCTTTCGCGCGCATCCGCCTCTTCGCGCTCCAAATGAGCGAGCGCCAGCGCAATTTGTTTTTGTTGTGTCAGGCGATCATACTGTCCAAGCGTTTCTCCGAATTGTTTCATAATTTCTAACTCCCCCTGCTTTAACGCAGTCTCCTTCCATACCGCCTGCAGGCTTTCTTCCCATGCCTGATGCACACTCGTTTCGCCGACTTGCAGCTTAGCAGCGAATTGTGCAAACAGCTTGGACAGCGGCGATGATATTTGCCTGCTAATATGTAATGCTGCCTCAGATAAAGGAGTATGAGCATACATAATTTCTGCTTCTAATGCTTGCAGGGCCGCCTTTAACTGGCGAAGCTGTCTTGGGCGTTCATGCAACATTCTTGCTGCCTCAAATCCAGCCCATGTTGTCGTCAGCAGAATAAGAAGCGCACCGACAAGTTTCATCTGCTCCTCACCGCCTGTTCATACAGCACCACCCCATTTGCATCAGTAATGCGCCTTACTGTTCCTGGCCCATATTCGTTTGTCAATTCCACAAATCGGTCAAATACACCTTGTTCAATAATCGGACGCAATGTGGGGCGTTGAAACACATCCTTCCATTTTCTACCGTGTACAGTTGTCCATATACATACCCCTGCATTTACTGCTTCTAAAATTGCTTCACTATCTTCGGCACGGCCAATTTCATCCACGATTAGTACGTCTGGACTCATCGAGCGAATCATCATCATCATTCCCTCTGCTTTTGGGCATGCATCGAGTACGTCAACACGGTTTCCGAGCTCAAATTGCGGAATTCCTTTCACACATCCCGCAATTTCAGAACGTTCATCGACAATGCCAACTTTTTGTGATGGAATGTGTTTCTCATTAATTCCCATACTTATCATTCGCGCCGCGTCACGAAGCAGTGTCGTTTTTCCTGTTTGCGGTGAACCGATAATCATCGTGTTATACCAGCGGCCATTGTACACATACGGAAGGAGAGGCTCGGCAATTCCGATTCTTTGCTTAGCAATTCGAATGTTAAAAGAAGTAACATGGCGAATCGCTTTCACGCTTCCGCCGTCTGTCACTACTTTTCCTGCTAGTCCAACACGATGGCCTCCTTGTACTGTAATAAACCCTCGCTTGAGCTCTTCTTCTATGGCATAAATCGAATATTGGCTTAGTTTATTGAGCAAATGTATGCCATCTTCGGAAGTCACTTGATATGGCAAAAAATGTGCTTTCCCTTTTACGATCACTTCTAATGGACGAAGAACTCTCACCCGAATTTCCTCGATTTGCTCATGCCATGAAGGAGGCAGTTGTTGCAATATCGCAGCAATCGTTTTTGGAAGTATATCCCATACGGCTTGCATTTTGTTCCTCCTTCCTGATGGACTAGTTCATATGTATGGGATAGAAAACGAATTTATGACTTACTTATAAATACCGATGAGAATAAGAATGACCCCTAAAGCGATAAAACCTAATTTCGAAAAAGAAAGCTCGTCTGCTAAAGAAAGCAGGCCAATCGTCATCGTGATGATAAAAATAGTCGGTCCAACCACTGCAAGGATTGCATTGACGGCCAACGCTTTTTTGACATCATTGAACAGCAGCATGACAAGAGCAGCGATCATCTCTATCGCAGCCGACAGCAACCGCATTCCTGCCATTGACAAAACAGCTGGTTCGATAAATTGCAGCCACCGTTTCATTTGTTCCTCCTAATATAAAAATGAGATGGTTAGTACAAGCGTATGCCGTAACAGGGAATTTCAGAAGAGATTTTTTTGCGACAATGAACTCTTAAGAAGAGGTATATGGACACATTTTCAAAAACAGTTTTATAATGGAAGAAGAGGGGGATGGTAAATAATCATCGAAAACGAAGGGGGGAAAATTATGTGGAAACTTTCTACATTCGGGAAAATTACCTTTTGGATTGGATGTATATTTGCAGTTCCCGGAATTTTTGGTCTGTTCCATAATTTTTTGCTAGCAAGAGATATATCGACATCGATTAATTATGTCTTCATTGGCGTCATGCTCATCAGTGCATCTTTTTTATACGAAAAGAAAAACAAAAAACCCCCTGCGCCAAGCGCAAGGGGCAAACAACGTTAGGCACGGGAAACGTATGTGCCATCTGCTGTGTTGATAATTAACGTGTCTCCTTCATTGACAAAGAACGGAACTTGAACAACAAGACCAGTTTCTAACTTCGCTGGCTTCGAACCGCCAGAAGCGGTATCGCCTTTAATGCCCGGTTCTGTTTCTACTACTTTTAATTCAACAGTATTTGGAAGTTCTACCCCAATCGTTTCACCTTGGTACATCATGATGTAAACTTCCATGTTTTCTTTTAAAAATTTCAATTCATGTTCGATTTGTTTCGCCGGAAGTTCGATTTGCTCGTATGTTTCCATATCCATAAATACGTGCTGATCGCCGTTGGCATATAAATATTGCATTTTTCGCGTATCGATTTGCGCGCGGTTTACTTTTTCACCAGCGCGGAACGTTTTTTCCTGAATCGCACCTGTACGAAGGTTGCGAAGTTTTGAACGGACAAATGCCGCACCTTTACCAGGTTTGACGTGCTGGAAGTCCATAACACGCCAAATATCGCCATCTACTTCAATCGTTAATCCTGTACGAAAATCGTTTACTGAAATCATCCGTTAAAATCCTCCCACACGATAAATTTATAAAATGATCAGTTCCTTTGGCGAATGAGTCAGCGATTCATTACCGTTTTCGGTGACAACCGTATCATCTTCAATGCGCACGCCGCCAAGTCCCGCTATGTAAATGCCCGGCTCTACGGTGACAACCATTCCAGGCTCGAGCACAACATCGGAACGAACTGATAGCGCCGGTCCTTCATGAATCTCCAATCCAATCCCGTGACCAGTCGAATGCCCAAAATACTCTCCATACCCTTTTTCTGTAATGTAATCACGAGTAAGCGCATCCGCTTCCTTTCCGGTCATTCCGGGCTTAATCCCTTCCATGCCGCGCAATTGAGCTTGGAGCACAATGTCATAAATCGTTTTCAACTCGTCGCTAATTTCGCCCACTGCGACTGTTCTTGTAATGTCGGAACAATATCCTTTGTAATAGGCGCCAAAATCAAGGGTGACGAGCTCGCCTTTTTCAATGACTTTATCAGTTGCCACTCCATGCGGCAATGCAGAGCGGTAGCCAGATGCGACAATGATATCAAATGAAGAGGAAGTCGCACCTTGTTTGCGCATAAAAAATTCCAGCTCATTCGCCACATCAATTTCTTTTACGCCTGGACGAATAAAGGAAAGAATGTGTTCAAATGCCGCATCGGCAATTTCCGCCGCTTCCTTTAATATCTTAATCTCTGATTCCGACTTAATCAAGCGCAACTTTTCAATCACATTGGAAGTCGGGACGAGTTTCGCGTTAACCTCTTTTTCATATGCTTTAAACGTTGCATAAGAAATGTCTTCTTGCTCAAAACCGAGTTTTTGAATGTTGAGGCGGGCAACTTGCTTAGCGACTTCTTCTATAATCGGCCCGGTATGTTTTATAATTTCAAAACCTTGCACTTGTTTGGACGCTTGCTCGACATAGCGGAAATCAGTAATAAATACCGCTTTATCTTGGCTAATGACAGCGACGCCTGCCGTACCCGTAAAACCGGTAATATAACGACGGTTATATGGATTGGTTACAAGCATTCCGTCAATGCCATGTTCGGCAAACGATGCACGTAATTTTACTAATTTTTCCATATCCACTCTCCTCTTCCTATATGTCTAATAACGCTAAAATGGCTATCCGCTACCCTGCTAATCCAAAGGCAAAATTAAAACAGTGACAGACTAATGACGAAGCGGCTCACGCGCGTGAATATTGGAAATATGTACTTCCACCACTGGGGCGCTAACATTAGCAATCGCGCCATGAATTGCATAGCTATAATGTGTAGATGCACCGACATTTAAAATGATTTTCCTTCCATCTCATGAATACTGCTCTGAAAGCAAGTTAACGTTGCACCCAGCGCGCTCCTCAGCAAACGATATTCATTCCTGTTCTAAGTTATGGAGCGTTGTGCTTCCATAAAATACGGTTCCCGCTTGCCAAGAAGATTCAAGTTCGGACCGTTAATGAGAAGAAGATGCGCTATGTTCATATGCTTCAATCATCGAAAGAATATTTAAACATTCATTATTTTATCATAAAAGCGCACTGCCTCACACTACTTATTTGCTGTTTTCGTTTGTGTTTGTCGATTCATTTCTTGCATTTCAAATGAAATCGAATATCCGATGAAAACTCCATATAAAATGTATAAACAAAGTGTCGTAATAATTGTATTCCGCTCTAAATGTGAAACAGCTTCCAAATTCGGAAAAAGCGGATTTAACCCATAAAATACGATAAGCCATAAAACGACGCCGTACAAAATTCCTCCCCACATTCCTTTAATTTGTTTTAAGGCAACATAATAAATAAGAGCGACTAATATGGATAATAATCCGATGAGAAAAATGGCGATGTAATTTCCAAGCTTTCCGTATTTCCAGTCACCGGCAACCCATGGGAACAAAATCATATTTGGGCTAATTTCCGTAAAGTGAAAAAAGTAAGCTAAATATCCTAATAGACTCCAAAATACTCCACCGACAAACCCAGTAATCACGACTTTCATAAGAATAGACATCGAGCGCTCCTTCTTATTTTGCTCATACTGCGCCTGATTTTCTGCCATTTCGCTTTGCACCTCCTTATAGGTAGTATGACCGATTATCAATAAAGTCATGAATATAACGATAAAAAAAGCACAACATCGTATGTGTAAATATTGAAATTTTTGGAAATAATAATTATTGCACCAATCTAGAGGTTTCTAGATGTTTCTTGTAGAATAAAATTAGTAAAGAAAAAATAGGTTGGTGTCAACAATGAAAAACATAACAAAACCAGTGTATGGCGGCCAGGCAGTGGTAGAAGGGGTCATGTTTGCTGGAAAAATATATTCTGTTACCGCAATTCGCCGCAAAGATCATTCCATTGAATACTTTCGTTTGCCGCGCCAAACAAATCCAACAGTTGCGTTTCTCAAAAAAATCCCGTTTATTCGCGGAATCGTCGCGATTATAGAAGCGAGCGCAAACGGGGCGAAACACTTGCAGTTTGCCAGCGAGCGTTATGAACTAGATCCAAACGAAGAACAAGCTTTGCAAAAAACAAAAACGGATTCGTCAAAACTTTCCCTCGTACTTGGCGTCGCAGTGATCGGGGTATTGTCCTTTTTATTCGCTAAAACCATTTTTACGCTTGTTCCTGTATTTTTAGCAGCATCCTTAAAACCGTTATTTCCTACAAAAATGGCACAAATTTTTGTAGAAGGAGCGTTTAAGCTTGCTTTGCTGCTAGCTTATATTTACTTTATTTCTTTAACCCCACTCATTAAACGCGTTTTTCAATATCATGGCGCGGAACATAAAGTAATCAACGCGTTCGAAGCAGGACTTCCTCTTACGGTAGAGAACGTCCAGCGTTCATCCCGGCTTCACTATCGCTGCGGCAGTAGCTTTATTTTATTTACTGTCATCGTCGGCTTATTTGTATATATGTTTGTTCCAACAGACCCTCTCTGGTTAAGAGTAGTCAACCGGCTTGCTCTTATTCCGGTTGTACTTGGCATTTCGTTTGAGGTATTGCAGTTTACGAATAAATTGCGTAATATCCCGGTTTTACGCTGGCTCGGTTACCCTGGTTTATGGCTACAGCTTCTTACCACAAAAGAACCGACAGATGACCAAGTCGAAGTTGCGATTGCTTCCTTTCAAGAGCTGCTTCGTTTAGAGAAAAACGTGGAAACAGAAACAAAAGCAGTTCAGTAATAATGTAAGGGGGTGGATTCATTGCGGCGCGGTGCCATTCATCCGCTTGTCGGGATTATCCTTTTTTTCGGAGTGTTCGGTTTCATATACGCCATTTTCGAACAGCCGACCGCTCTGTTTCGAAAAGCGATGTTCATTGCTCTTATGATTGCGGGAATATATGTTATCTATCATTTTGTTTTCAGACGACGTGTCAATAAAGATCATATCGCGTATTTAAAAGCGGTTCGCCAATCGAAAAAAACTCCATCCCCAAGCGGTTCGAAAACAAAAAACAAAAAGTACGAATCTAAAAATGAAACGCCTGCCAAGAAAACGAACCACTCATTTAACCGTCATCGAAGGAAAAAAAGGCAAAAAAAAGAATCGAGCATCGTTTTAGCTTGATTCTTTTTATTTTTGAAAAACTATATCAATTACGCTTTGACGCCTTTCTTCTATTTTTCACGAAGCCAGAATGGCGACATTTCGCCGCCCGAACGACGCGGACCGCTTTTAGACGAAATTGGGGTGCCTCCGCTTTTCTAGTTAATACGTCCATTTTGTGAGAAATTGTTCGGTTTTTTCTCTTCCGTATTGAATTAAGCGGTCTCTAATATCTGGGGTGAGGGAAAATTCGGTGGAAAAAACATTTTCTACGGGAAGAAACACGATATTTTTTCATGTCTCCGGGAAATGTAGCGGGTATCGTGTGCCTCCTTCATTGCGCTAAAAAGAGCTTCAAACAATTGGATGGCATTGTTAATGTTTCGCTTTGGCCTTTCCGTAAGCTTCGCGCTTAACTGTATGCCAAGAACAGGTCGTTTTTTCACTTTCTTTTCTTCATCAAATAAAAAAAGTGGGAAATTGCTGAGCACACCTCCGTCTACAATGATATATTTTCCTTCCTTCGTCTGTAATTTGACCGGTTCAAAAAAATATGGGATGCTAATGCTCATTCGAACCGCTTTGGCAACAGAAAATGTTGCTGGGTCGATTCCGTATTGCGGCAAATCATCTGGCAAAATACACATTCGTCCATTGGTGACATCTGACGCAATGATATATAAACTTTCTTTCGGCAAATCACCAAATGTTTTGACATCGCGTGCTGCCAATACTTCCTTTAACCATTGTTCAAATGCATCCCCTTTATAAAGTCCCATCCGCCAATAAAGCCTCACCCATTTCCATACTGGAAATGGAAACGGGCATTTCCGTTCATCAAGGAAACGCTCTAGCTCCAATTCATCCAACAAATCGGTCATTTCCTTGCTTGTATATCCCGCGGCAATCAATGCGGCAATGAGTGATCCTGCGCTCGTCCCAGCAAGCCGTCTCCAGCGAAGTCCTTTTGCTTCAATTGCTCCGTAAGCACCAATGAGCGCAAACCCTTTTATTCCACCGCCAGAAAATACGATGTCAATCTCCATGCTGCCTCCCCCTCTTATTTGCCGTTTGTATATATGTAAGAGGGAGAAACCCAATTTAGTACGCCAAATAAAAAAGAGTAAGATTTCCCTTACTCTTCTGCTTGTTCGTTCCGTTTTTGAATGTTACGAAGCGTCTCGATGCGCTTTGGATCTTCCTGGAAATATTGCACCAAATCGCCGATGCGGTCAATCGCGTTCCAGCTTAAATGGTGTTCAATTCCCTCGACATCGTGATAAATGTTTTCCTCATCCACACCGATAATGCGCATAAATTGTTCTAACAATTCGTGGCGGTATACAAGTCTTTTTCCGATTTTCTTTCCTTTCGCCGTTAACACTAAACCGCGGTATTTTTCATAAACTAAATACTCATCTTTATCCAATTTTTGCACCATTTTTGTGACAGAGGAGGGATGTACGGACAATGCCTCAGCTATATCTGATACTCGCGCATATCCTTTTTCTTCGATTAAAATGTAGATTTGTTCAATATAATCTTCCATACTTGGTGTCGGCAATTTCTGTTCCCTCCTATAAAACCATTGTAAGAAAAAAATAACAATCAGTATTATTATATCATGAGGGCTTAAAATGACAAGATTGGACTTCCTCTTCAGGGAAAAACTCGTCAATATATCGCTCATCTGTTAAAAATTTGTCATAAAATTTTCCACTACGAACAGAATGTTCCTCGTTTGCCATCCGATTCTTTTGGCGCTAGAACCATTAAATCAGCGCTTTGATTCCCGTTAAAAAAATCCCGATAATAAAACCGCAAATAGCTCCATTCACCCGAATCCATTGCAGGTCTTTTCCGATTTTATTTTCCATCATATGAATAAGCGTTTCATCATCCAGCTTATCCAAATTCTCCTGTACCAGCTTGCCTATTTTTGAATGGTTCTCTTCAACAAGGCTGTTAATTCCCTTTTTTATCCAATTTTCGATGATATTGATTTTTATTGGATCTTCTTTTAGTTTGTTCAGAAAGCGTGTTAAAAAGGGAAGAAGATACATATCCACAAACTTGCTGTCTTGAACAAAGGCCAATGCTTTCTGCTGAGCTTTCTGCAAAATTCCTGTTATTTTTTCAGCTGGCTCCCAATCAGCAATAAGATGGTTCTTCCAATTTTCGATTTCTTCCAACAGTTCCTTATTGTCCTTTATGTTTTTCAATTCCGTACGAACATGCAAAAGCAAAGCCTTCCTGTTTGGATTATCAGTCTGGCGCAAACTGCTTACAACACTAAGAAGGAAGTTTTGTAGTATGCTGCCGAGTTTTTCTTCATTCAATAGATTCTGAAAAGACTTTAACGCAAACTGCAGAAAACCGTCTAACTTTATATTGTCAAGCGCCCGTATTGCCAGATTTCCGAGTTGATTCTTTGTGGTACTTTTCCTTATCCATTCTTCTGCCTTGCCAAGAAGATAATCTAACGCCTTCTCATCATATTCACGAATGAGCGCTTGATTGATGGCAGACTGAAGAACAGTGCACATTTTAATGGAATAAAAAGAAGACTTTATTTCTTTTTCAACAAAAGGGGTAATTTTTTCAAGATTGATATGACTGATCATTTGTACGACGAGTGACACAGCCCCTTTTTTAACTGAGTCTGAATGAAGCATTTTCTCAAGGACGGGCAACATTTTCTCTGTAAAATGGATTTGTTTGATTTTATCCCTAATGCTTTCTTTTGAAAGCCAATCATTTTCAAGTGTAGAAACGAGTGCTTTTGTCATTCTTTCCCGATTTTTAGGCAAAAGAGCTGTATGGGGGATGGGAAGCCCCAATGGATGTCGGAATAAGGCAGTAACGGCGAACCAGTCGGCTAATCCACCCACAAGCCCCGCCTCAAAGCCTCCTTGTAGTAATCCGCCTAGAAACGATCCTTGGAAAGGAATGGTTGCGACAAAGCCGGTTCCCATAACAACAAGCGAAAAACTAGCTAATCGCTTTGATTTCTTTGGTTGCTTTGACTTTTTAGATATCATGCTTCCCTCATCCTTTATGATATAAATTACTTTAACCAAATGAGTGTAAAATGATGCACAAAGGAGTACTATGTCCAGCTTTTCTCGAATCCAACTTCTTGACGGTACCAAATATCGTTACAGATATGATATTGCCTTACAACAATATAGCAAATCTTTGTTCATATTTCATTCACATAGACTGGAATGACGCTGTTCTGCCTTTTCAATGAACCTCTCCCACCTACACTCTGTTTAGAGGTGGGAGACTTCTCGGTGGACATGTTAAATTAGCTGTGATCAAGCTCCCAGCGAAACCAACGGGCATGTCCATCTGTTTCTGCGACAATTTCGTTATGTTCGATGCCATCGATAAAGTAGTCAAGATGAAGCTTTGTGTCCCACATATTGTTATATAGATGGAAAATATCCCTCATTTGGCCAATCTCCCGAATTTGTTTGATAAGAAGCTGTTTTGCTTTATCAGGAATTTGGTTCGCCACATGGGTGTGAAACACGCAAATAATAGTATCTTCTGGAATTGTAGCTACTATGTTAGGTAAGAGCGCTATTCCATCTCCTTCTATGAAGCGAACAGGTGTTTGCTGCAGGCAGCGGGCGGCTTTTTGAAATAATTCGCGCCGCTCTTTATGCTCCGGCCAAATAAGCGCTTGCATCCATAAACAATCTTCCTCGTTTTGCAAATCATTCACATGCAAATCAATCCCTATACGCTCCGCAATCGGAGGACTTTTCGGCAGCAAAAATGGAAAGCGCTCTCCACGAACTTCGGAGGCAATCAAAACATTGGAATGCGGGTTTCCGTATGTCACGTGCGAACCGTAATCGTATCGGTACTTGTCCCACGCCAGCTGCAAACCGGCGCTCGTGCCAATTTCAATGAGCGATAAAGGCTTTTTGACCATATCATAAATAAAACAAAAACTCGGATACAAATACGCACAACGCCGAACCTCATTCGTCTGCACGAGTTTATTTGTCAACATCGCTGTAATGTCTTCTTGATAGTGGATACAGAAATCACGGAAATAAGGGAAAGCGTGTTGCGGGTTTCGTGGCCGGTCGACTATACTTCCATAGAATTCACGCAGCTCGTGCGTATATCCTTTGAGCAATAAATAGTGCACCGCTCCAAATAACAAGTTCGGAATCGGCTGGCCGCTTCGGGCAGCTGAAGCAAGGCGCAATATCTCTTCATCTTCGGCAACGTTTAATGACAGCTGTTCGTACAGTTCACTAGACCCACGGCATTCACGAATGGCAAAACGGCGAAACCGCTCAGAAATAATCTTTAGCGACATCTTTATCTTCTCCTCTCGTTTTCTATTCGTCAAAAACTTCTTTTCTCCCATTATCCATCATGACATTCCATTCCGGCAATGGTACAATGGAGTCAATAGAAAGGAGGGACATAAAATGGCGCAAGAATTAATCGAATTATTTCGTTCCGTTTTAAAAGAAGAGCTGCAGCCGGTTCATGAGCGGCTTGGTCGTCTCGAAGAGGGACAACAGCGGCTCGAAGAAAATCAACTTCGTTTGGAAGAACGACAGCAGCGATTGGAAGAACGGCAACAGCGGTTGGAAGAGCGACAGCAACGGTTAGAAGAACGGCAACAACGATTGGAAGAGCGACAGCAACGATTGGAAGAACGGCAACAACGATTGGAAGAGCAACAGCAGCGGTTAGAAGAGCGGCAACAACGTTGGGAAGAAAAACTAGACAATTTCCTTATTGAAACAAGAAGTCATTTCAAAAAAATCGAAGAAGAATTGGCTGAGCACCGCCGGATGTTTGAGCTACTTTCCAATGACTGGAGAAATGCGAAAATCGACATCGACTATTTAAGCGCAAAAACCGGAAAACATGACGCGGAAATTCATCAAATAAAGAAACGGCTCGAATTACAGCAGCTATAAACAACCATCCCCACAAACGAAAAAAAGCGCGTGCTGTCGGAGTGACCCGCTTACACGCACCTTCGTTGGAAAAGGCCATTTATCATCGCTTGCGAATTTGAAAATTGTCCTCTAACAGCACCCAATTTTCCGGATAAGAATAACCAAGCACCCAATAGCTAATGCCTCTTAGCTGATATTCTTTCACCAACTCAAATTTTGCCTGGGCACTGCGGGCATCCTCAAACCAGACTTCATGCGTCCGCCCCTGGTTGTCGACATAGCGGTAAAACGGCGATGCGGCGATTGGATCGTATTGAATCGTTGCTCCATAACGAATGGCGCGTTCTACTGCTTCCTGCGGGCTGAACGTTTCCGCCTCTTGCCCTTGTACGTGCGGAAGAACCCAGTCGCGCGCGTAAACTTGAAACCCCATAAAAATTTTATTTCTTGGTATTACGCTGACCGCGTAATTGAGCACCCTTCTAATTTGATGAACCGGGGAAATCGCCTGCGGCGGGCCAAGCCGGTATCCCCATTCATACGTCATCAGCACGACAAAATCGGCAATTCTCCCATGGGCTGGGTAATCATGCGCCTCATATAACAGTCCTTTTTGCTCCCCGCTTGTTTTTGGAGCAAGAGAAGTGGATACAAAATAGCCTTCCTGATGAAGGCGCTCCACAGCGCGTTGCAAAAACTGATTATACCGCTCCCGGTCAGACGGATAGACGTTTTCAAAATCAATGTTCAACCCGCGATATCCTTTTTCCCGCATCGTACGGACAACATTATCAAGCAGCCGGTTTTGCAATTGTGTATTGGAAAGGATCGTTTGCGCCAATCTGGATCCCGGATCTTTATACGTAAAATTGGTGATCGCCATCATTGGAACGACCCTTTCTGCCGCTATAGCCTGAATGATGGCTGCATCATTGAACGGATTGAGCCCGCCATCTGCTCTGATTGTATACGCAAACGGAGATACGTACGTTAAATGGCGGCCTACTTCCCTGACTTGCTGCGCCCCTTTTTCCCCCGGATCAATCGTAAATGCATTCACTTCAATGACCGGCTTAGAATGAGGAATCGTTAATACCATGCCGGGGAAAATTACGTTTGGATCGGCAATCCGATTGACTTGCAGGATGTCTTGCACGGTCATCCCATACCGCGCGGCGATTTGTGCCAACGTTTCTCCCCGCTGCACCGTGTGTGTTCTTGGCGGAATAAGAAGAACCGTTCCTGGGTAAAGAACGGAAGGGTTGCTGATTCGGTTGGCCCGAACAATCGCATCCATTGAAACGCCGTATCGCCTAGCGATAGCCCATAATGTTTCTCCCGGACGAACGGTATGATAGCGATATGGAACCGGAATGACGAGCGCCTGCCCGACCGCGAGACGATTGGGATCTTTGAGACCATTAGCCGCAATGATTTGATCCAGCATCACCCCGTAGCGTTGAGCAATCGCCCATAAGTTTTCCCCTCTCTGCACAATATGGATCAGCATCGTCTTCCTCCCCCAGTCAATAATTACACCTCATGCTACTATATTTTCGTTTTTCTGCTCTTATGAATGAAAAAAGCTGGCTCAGTCAGTTGACTAAGCCAGCTTTTCCGTTTTATTGATTTGCCTTGCTTACAGCCCGCATTTTAGCTGCGCGCCGCAGCTTGTGCATGTGTTGCAGCCGCCGATTTCTTCGACCGTACCTTCACGGCAAACCGGGCAAATGTTGCCGACTTCGGACCCGATCGTTACATCAGTTGCGCGCAAATCTTGAATCGTATCAACGAGAACAACGGCGCGTTTTGTTTCTTTGTCCTCTTCCTCTTCCGGGAGCAGTTCGAGCTGCTCTTCGGGCGTATTTTCTTCCGCTTTCAGTGTCAATACTTGCGCATCGCGGCTTCCGTCCACATAGACCGTACCGCCTTTTGCGCCGCCGCGCCATAAGCGTTCATATACTTTTTGCACTTGCTCAACGGTATATCCTTTTGGCGCGTTTACCGTTTTTGAAAGGCTGGAGTCGACCCAGCGCTGAATGATGCATTGCACATCCGCATGCGCTTCCGGCGATAAATCCATCGCCGTGACAAACCAATGCGGCAAGTTGTTCGGATCCGCTTCCGGATGTTTGTCCAAATATTCTTGAACGATATCGGCCTTCACCTCAATAAACTTGCCTAGGCGGCCGCTGCGGTAGTAAGAGAAGGAAAAATATGGTTCAAGCCCTGTAGAAACCCCAACCATCGTTCCAGTGGATCCAGTCGGAGCGACCGTAAGCAAATGCGAATTGCGAATGCCGTATTTCAAAATATCTTGGCGAATATCTTCCGGCATTCGTTTCATATAGCCGGTATTAATAAACGCTTCCCGCAGTTTTTGCGTTTCTTCTTCCGTTTCCCCAACAAGGAATGGGAAGCTGCCTTTTTCTTTCGCTAGTTCAATTGATGCGCGATAAGCGGTCGTCGCAATCGTCTTAAACAATTCATCGACAAGTTTGTTTCCTTCCTCGGAACCGTACTCTTTTTCGCAGTAAATAAGCAAATCAGCTAGTCCCATAACGCCAAGACCGATGCGGCGCTCCCCGAGCGCTTGTTTTTTGTTTTCTTCTAGGAAATACGGCGTTGCGTCAATAACGTTATCTTGCATTCTCACGCCGATTTCGACGGTGCGTTTTAATTTTTCATAGTCGACGACTTTCTTTTCTTTATCGACCATATTCGCCAGGTTAATGGCTGCTAGGTTGCAGACGGAATATGGTGCGAGAGGTTGTTCCCCACACGGGTTTGTCGCAACCACTTTTTGACCGTACGCTCGGGCGTTCGTCATTTCGTTGGCGTTATCGATGAAGAAAATGCCTGGTTCCGCGGAATACGTCGCGCAAATATTAATCAGCTTCCAAAGCTCGCGGGCGCGAATTTTGCGGTACACGCGCACGCGGTATCCCATTTTCTCCCATTCGCGTACATCGCCGACTTCGTGCCATTTTTCGTTGTAAATTCGCATTTCTTCTTCTGAGTAAGTTTCTACATCCGGGAAGCGCAGTTCGTACTCTTCATCTTTTTCGACGGCTTCCATAAACTCTTTTGTCAGGCAGACGGAAATGTTTGCTCCTGTTAAAAAGTCCGGATTATGTACCGTGTATGTGCCGCCTGTACGTAATTTTTCTTCTGCTTCTTTAATAATTTCTTCACTGAAGCCGCCGTAGCCCGGAACGTTTTTGTAGTTGACGATTGCTTGGTACATTGCTCGTTCCCGTTCGGTAAGCGGCGTGAATTTCAGTTTATCTTGCGCCGCTTTTTTAATTCCTTCGTCTTCCATATTTTCAATTAAGTAGCGCAAAATGCGCGGATTTTGCATTTTTGAGACGATGAACTCGATAATTTCCGGATGCCAGTCTGCCAGCATAATCATTTGCGCGCCACGCTATTTGTTACTCACTCCATATGATGGAGCGGGCTAGGTCATTTCTGCCTAGCTCTCCGTCTTTCGAACGGAGGTCAGACTATATCATCAAAGAAGAGAATGTGTCATCATCTCTTCTTTGTCTCGTGCCTCGTAACGTCGTTGCCGAGCGTTACGATTTACTCCTTCCATGGCCCCCAATATAACAACCACCTTGATTAATATTATAATTTTAATTTAATTATATTGGGAGCTGTAGGAAGTTTCAATAGTCGTTGAACCTTCATCTCCGTTTCCAGAGATGCTTGGCTGCTGGTTGCCCATTGTTACATCCAACTTGTTTTCAAACCATCACGCTCGCCGTTGCCGGCCACGTTGTGGTCAAGTTGGCTTTAGGGGGTTCCAGCAATTCACGAGATTTTACTCCCGCCATGGCGCTTTTTAACGGGAGCCACCTTGTTCGACAAGGTGGGTTAATTTCGCAATATCGTCAAGCCAGGAGACCGATCCGGACGATTTTCCGTTCACCCCGCGCGCTAACGTGTTGCGCGGACGCAATGTCGAGCCATTCGTGCCGACGCCGCCGCCGCGGCTCATAATTTCCATTACTTGTTTGCGATGCTCGGAAATCCCTTCACGAGAATCTTTTATAAACGGCATGACATAGCAGTTGAAATACGTCACATCTTTCCCGGATCCTGCGCCGTACAATACGCGGCCCGCTGGAACAAAGTTCAAGCTGACAAGCTCTTGATAAAACTTTTCAAACCACTCTTTCCGTTTTTCCTCCGTTTTTTCCACCGCTGCCAAGCCTGTTGCATTTCGTTTCGCGATTTGTTCGTAAAAGATTTCGAGCGGTTTGTCGATCACATCAAGCGAGCGGACGACGGTTCCCGTCTCTGCTTCTTCTCCTTCGAGTACGTGTCGATATTCTTCCTCAACGAGCACTTTCGCTTTTTTTGCTTCCCAATCAATATCGACGATAAAGCCCAAGCCGCGAGCCGGGAATTTCGGATCTTCTTTAATCGTCAATACGACAAAATCGCCGACTCCCAGCGTCAATTTTTCTGTATCTTTAAATGAGTAGCGATCCAACATCACTAAACGAGAAACGCCTTTATGCGTAATTTTCATATCCTCCGTAATTGGATGCACTTGCGGAAAAAGACGAATATCCTCATTCAACTTTTCGATATTAATTTTCATTTTTTCCGAAGACGCGACCGTCATTCTCCAATCTCTCCTCTTCTTTCTATTTTTTTATTACTTTTCTGCCTGCGTGTTCTGTCTTTTCTACCTTACCATATTAACCATAAAAAAACAATATATAGTATGTTTTTTAACAAAAAACATACTATATATTGTGTTTTGGTCAACTGTTTTTCATTTTGTCAAATAAAAAAAATAATAGAAAACGGCGAAAAAAGGAGAGAAACGAAAAAATTACGCCTTTTTTGCCGATAAATGAATGATTTTCCATGTTGCCAATCAGCGTTTGAAATTCCATTCATCGCTTTCATATTTCGTTCGTGCTAGCTCATGAACATATTCTAGTTCTTCCGACGATAACGTATATGGTTCCAGCACGATATCAAGCCCTTTTTCAAATCCTTTATAAAACGCTTCTTTCGCTTCTTCGATCGTAATCTTGCGGTCGGTCAATTCGTTAATCGCCACCGCCTTGTTTTTAAAATTGCGTTGCAGGCGCTCTTTTACCCGTTCGTTTGGATATTTAAACAAGCTGAAAAGCAAATCTTCATCCAAGTCAAGCAAAATCGAGCCGTGCTGCAAAATAACCCCTTTTTGCCGCGTCTGCGCACTGCCGGCAATTTTGCGGCCTTCGACGACAAGCTCATACCATGACGGCGCATCAAAACAGACGGCAGATCTTGGGCTTCTTAAATCCGCTTTCTCCTCTTCCGTTTTTGGCATGGCAAAATAGGCATTTAAGCCGAGAAAACGAAATCCTTCTAAAATTCCTTGCGAAATCACCCGATACGCCTCGGTCACCGTTTTTGGCATATCCGGATGTTCTTCGGAAACAATCACACTATACGTCAGCTCTTTATCATGAAGAACGCCTCGTCCTCCTGTCGGCCGTCTCACAAACCCGAGACCATGGCGTTTTACCGCTTCTAAATCAATTTCTTTTTCCACTTTTTGAAAATACCCGATCGATAACGTCGGCGGATTCCAACCATAAAAGCGAATCGTCGGCGGAATTTTGCCTTCGCTATGCCAGTCTAAAAGCGCCTCATCTAGCGCCATATTAAACGAAGGAGAACAGTATCCGGAGTCGATAAAGCGCCAAATTTCTTTTGCCATCTTTCAACCCTTCTTTTAATTTTAAAGTTTGCGTGCGTCTACTAGTTTAACAAACAATCCGAATCATGGAAAGAAAAAACGCTGTTATACTCTTCGAAAATATTTTGCTTATCAAAAGCAACGCTTATATAATAGAAGTTGGCAAATGAACGGAAAGGGGGCGCTACTTGTGGAAATATTGCTTATTATTCTCGGCGCAATCATCATCTATTCTGTTGTCACCTATCTCATGCAGCGAAAAATAGTAAAAGCATTAACAGAAGAAGAATTCCGCGCCGGTTATCGCAAAGCGCAATTAATTGACGTCCGCGAACCGGATGAGTTTGCGGCTGGACATATTTTAGGAGCGCGCAATATTCCTTTGACCCAACTGCGCATGCGCATGAAAGAGTTGCGAAAGGATCAGCCAATTTATTTATATTGCCAAAACGGGCTGCGCAGCGGCCGCGCCGCGCAAATGCTGTACCGTAAAGGATACCGCGATTTGTACCATTTAAAAGGCGGTTTTAAAACATGGACGGGGAAAATCAAGAAAAAGGCTTAAGGCAGCTAGAAAGGATAGATGGAAGCCGCGAAACGCTTTCATCTATCCTTTTTTCTCATCGTCAATTATAAAGAAAACAGTAGGCTCCGCTTTACTTTTTGCCAAAGTGAAGGATTTATTATGCAATAAGGTGCCCAAAAAACGTTTAGGGCACCCAGTTTAGACTGCTAGGAAATGACTTCTAACTCCGAAGGCATCACTACTTTTTCTAGTACAGAAGCCACGGCGCCGATCGCACAGCTTTTTTCCAATAACTGTGATGGAATAATGAACGGACCGTTCCCATTTTTCACTAATATCCTTTTTTCGACTTCTTCCCGTGCCGGCTCCAGCACCCATTTGCCCGCCTTGCCAATCGTACTGCCGACAATAACGGCTTCCGGGTTATACGCATAAATGATATGTAAAATGCCAATCCCCAGGTAATGGCCGACCTCCGCCAATATTTGCGCCATTTGCTTGTCGCCGCTTTCAGCTAATGCGCGTACTTTCTCTACGGAAAAGCCTTCTAACATGGAATGATAATGTTCCTGCTCGAGCCGACGCTGAATATACTTTTCTGACGCGTACATCTCCCAACATCCGTTATTGCCGCAGCTGCAACGAAAGCCGTGAACGTCAATGACATGATGGCCGATTTCGCCGGCAATGCCATCAATCCCGCGGTATAGCTGGTTGTGAATGATGACTCCGGCGCCGATCCCGATCCCGGCGCTGACATATACAAAATTCGCAAACTCTTTGCCGGCGCCAAACCATTTTTCACCGAGCGCCGCCAACTTTGCTTCGTTTTCAATAATAATCGGATAATTTGGCCATTGTTTTTGAAGAATGGAAGAAAGGGAAACATGATCCCAATGAAGGTTCGGCGCAAATACAACAAGCCCTTCTTCCGCATCCACAATCCCTGGCACGCCAATGCCGATGCCCATTATTCCATACGGAGTAGTCGGCGCCTGGCGAATGGCTTCGTGAATCATCGCGATCATTTTTTCGATGATTGTTTCCTGCTTTTCATTGGCACGAAAATGGCACATCTTCTCCCAAATGATCTCGGCGTTTAAGTCCGTTAACACGGCATAAATGTAGTTGACCCCCAACTCTATGCCGATTAGTGAGCCAGCCGCTTCGTTAAAGCGGAGCATGAGCGGCCGGCGGCCACCGGTGGAAACGCCAATTCCGCTTTCGCTGACAAAATGTTCGGAAATTAATTCATCGACTAACGCTGATACCGTAGCCTTGTTTAATCCGGTGATTTTGGCGATCTCCGCCCGCGAAATATTATTTTTTTCGCGAATCAGCTTTAATACGATCTGTTTATTGATTTTTTTGACGAGTCCTATATTTCCTGTTCGCACCATATACGGTCATTCCTTCTGCAACCTTTTTTAGTATGCCGCGCGAATAGGCGGATGAGTCTCTGATCAATATCCATCGCCAGCGGCTGTATGAAAAAAGTTTATCTCGTGAGCCATGACATATGCAAACGCACGCAGCAATTCTTCATCGCTTACTTTTTCCCACGATCCCTGCGGCCAAAACTGATTTCACCCACTACTAATCGCTGTTCCTCAGTCTCCTATATTCCATCTTTGATGTACAATACAAAAACGACTTATTGCTTCTGTTTAATAACATTAGTTTATATACTAAACTAACATAGTTTTTATGTCAATAAAAAACAGATGAATTCATCTTCTTTGCAGAGAAAGGAACTATGTGTTTGTGGTATGGGCATTACTTTTCATTAACTAAAAGATACACTTCATCAGTCCATCACTCTCGTTTTTTGTGCACGTTCTTCTTGAAACGATTTGACAGGATAGCGCATGATTTCCTGTATGTAACCGATGAGCATCTTTTCACTTCCTTCATTATTTTCTTATTTTTCTGTCTACAATTAATATACAAAAACAAGCGATCCATTCCCAGCGGAATGAATCGCTTGTTTTATTCGTTTTATTGTTTTTGGTAGCGCAAGATTGGCTTGCGCGCAGCTGTCGTTTCGTCGAGGCGTTTGACAACGGTCGTATGCGGTGCTTCTTGCACGATTTCTGGATTTCTTTCCGCTTCTTTAGCGATTTGAATCATCGCATCGATAAACGCGTCTAACGTTTCTTTCGATTCGGTTTCCGTCGGCTCGATCATCATACATTCCTCGACAATAAGCGGGAAATATACTGTCGGCGGATGGAAGCCGAAATCCAGCAAACGCTTAGCAATATCGAGCGTGCGGACACCGAGTTTCTTTTGCCGTTTGCCCGACAAGACAAATTCATGCTTGCAATGGCGGTCGTACGGCAACTCGTAATATTCCGCGAGACGGCGCATCATATAGTTGGCATTTAACACGGCATATTCCGTCACCGCTTTTAAACCGTCTGGACCCATGGAGCGAATATACGTGTAAGCGCGGACGTTAATGCCGAAATTGCCGTAGAAAGGTTTTACGCGTCCAATCGCTTGCGGTCTGTCATAGTCCAAATAATAGCCATTTTCCCCTTTTGAAACGACCGGCTTTGGTAAAAACGGGATAAGGTCCGCTTTCACCCCGACTGGACCGGAGCCTGGACCGCCTCCACCGTGCGGACCAGTAAATGTTTTATGCAAGTTGAGATGCACGACATCAAAACCCATATCTCCCGGTCTTGCCTTGCTTAATACAGCATTTAAATTAGCGCCGTCATAGTACAGCTTTCCGCCAGCTTCATGCACAATCTCGGCCATTTCTAAAATATTTTTCTCAAACAAGCCGAGCGTATTTGGATTTGTAAGCATCAATGCCGCTGTATCCGGGCCAACGACGCGTTTTAAATCTTCTAAGTCCACTAACCCGTCTTCTGTCGACTTGACAGTAACGGTTTCAAAACCGGCTACCGTTGCGGAAGCTGGATTCGTTCCGTGAGCGGAGTCAGGAATAATCACTTTCGTCCGGTGAAAGTCGCCGTTTGCCTCGTGATACGCACGAATCATCATCAGCCCTGTCCATTCGCCGTGCGCTCCCGCCGCCGGCTGTAGCGTAACGGCGTCCATCCCGGTGATTTCTTTTAAATGCTCCTGCAGGTCATACATTAATTCTAACGCACCTTGCACCGTTTCCTCAGGCTGAAGCGGATGAATATGAGCAAATCCAGCGAGACGTGCGACATTTTCATTGATTTTCGGATTGTATTTCATCGTACAAGAACCGAGCGGATAAAAGCCGGAATCGACGCCATGATTCCGTTTGGACAATGCGGTGTAATGGCGCATAATATCGAGTTCCGACACTTCTGGAAGCTCCGGCTCCTCCGTACGAATATAATCGGCCGGTACGACATCTTCGATATGGACAGCCGGAACATCTAACTCCGGCAAACTATAGCCAATGCGCCCAGGTTTGCTTAATTCAAAAATAAGCGGCTGATCTTTATGCATGACAATCCCCCAATTCTTTCACGAACGTGTCGATTTCTTTTTTTGTTCGCAATTCGGTTACCGCAATTAACATATGATTTTGCAATTCCGGATAATCGCGGCCGACATCATAACCGCCGATGATTCCTTTTTCAAGAAGGCGTTTGTTCACTTCCGCCACCGGCTTGCGAAGCCGGATAACAAATTCATTGAAAAACGGCCCGGTAAACGGCACATCAAACCCATGTTTGACGAATTCATTTTTCGCATACTGCGCTTTTTGTATATTCATCGCCGCCATTTCTTTCACACCTTTTTTGCCAAGCGCCGTCATCGCAACAGAAGCAGCGAGCGCGTTTAGCGCTTGGTTCGAGCAAATATTGGACGTCGCTTTATCGCGGCGAATGTGTTGCTCGCGCGCCTGCAATGTCAACACAAAGCCTCGTCGTCCTTCTTCATCGCTCGTCTGTCCGACAAGGCGTCCAGGAATTTTGCGTATTAGTGCTGATTTGACGGCAAAATAGCCGCAATGTGGTCCGCCAAATTGCATTGGAATGCCAAATGGCTGGGCATCGCCGACAACGATATCTGCGCCAAACTGTCCTGGCGGAGTAAGGATGCCAAGAGCAAGTGGATTGCTCGCAACAACGAACATGCTTTTTCCGCTATGGGCGATCGGTTCGATGTCTTTTAGCGGTTCAATTTGTCCGAAAAAGTTTGGATATTGAACAATAACACAAGCAACTTCCTCATCCATTTCCATCTTTAATGCCTCTAAGTCGGTTACGCCATTTTGAAACGGAATTTCTACGACACAAAGCCGCTGTCCTTTTGCGTATGTTTTCACCACATCGCGGTATTCCGGATGAACCGTTTTCGATAGCAATACTTTTTTCTTTTTCGTATGCGCAGCACTTAATAGCATTGCTTCCGCTAGCGCTGTGCCTCCATCGTACATGGAAGAGTTCGCTACATCCATTCCTGTCAATTCACAAATCATCGTTTGAAACTCGAAAATCGCTTGCAGTTCGCCTTGCGAGATTTCCGGCTGATATGGAGTATATGCTGTGTAAAATTCAGAACGTGAAATAACATGATCCACAATCACAGGAATATAATGATCATACACTCCTGCACCTAAAAAGGACGTATATTTTTTCGTATCCGCGTTTTTCTCTGCAAGCGCGGACAGTTCTTTGAACAGTTCCGGCTCCGATTTCGCCTTTTTAATGTTTAACTCGCCGCGAAAGCGTACGCTTTCCGGAATATCTGCAAACAAATCATCAATCGAATCAACGCCAATTACTTTCAACATTTCCCGCTTATCTTCTTCTGTCATCGGCAAATAACGATGAAGCACGTCCATTCTCCCCTTTTTTTTCTTTACTTTGCCCGCTTATAAAACGGAGTTGCGATTACTTTCGCTTTCAGACGTTTACCGCGGATTTCGACTTCTACTTCCGTATCCATCTCGGTAAATTCTGTTTTTATAAGCGCTAGGCCGATATTTTTCTTCAATGTCGGTGATTGCGTTCCAGTCGTGACAAATCCGATTTCTTCTCCATTGGCAAACACTTTATAGCCATGGCGCGGAATGCCTTTGTCAATCATTTCGATCCCGACCAGTTTTCGCGCTGTTCCTTCTTCTTTTTGTTTTTCAATACATCTTTTCCGATAAAATCGGCATCTTTGTTCGTTTTCACCGCAAATCCAAGACCGGCTTCAATCGGGGTAATGTCTTTCGATAGCTCTTGTCCGTAAAGCGGCAGCGTCGCTTCAAAACGAAGCGTATCGCGCGCACCGAGTCCGCATGGAAGCACTCCTTCTTCTTTCCCTGCTTCTAAAATGGATTCCCAGAGCGTCACTGCATCTTCTTTTCGGCAATAAATTTCAAAACCATCTTCCCCAGTGTAACCGGTACGGGAAACAAGCGCTTTTACGCCGTTAATATTTATATCATCTTGAAACGAGAAAAATTTGATTGCCGATAAATCGGTATTCGTTAATTTTTGTAACACTTGTTCTGCAAGCGGCCCTTGCAAAGCAAGTTGAGCAATTTCCTGAGAAATGTTTACAAGTTCCACATCGCCAAATAAGTGGTCATGCAGCCACTCAAAATCTTTCTCAATATTGGCGGCATTGACAACAAGGAGATAATGGCCATCCGCTTTTTTATAAATTAATAAGTCATCCACCGTTCCGCCATCTTCATAACACATAAGCGAATATTGCACACGGCCGTCTGTCAATTTCGATACATCGTTCGTCATCATTTTTGCAAAAACGCAAGGCTGTCGTCCCCTTTAACGACAAACTCTCCCATATGTGATACATCGAATAAGCCAGCACGTGTACGCACTGCTTCATGTTCTTCTTTAATGCTGGAAAATTGAACAGGAAGCTCCCATCCGCCAAAATCGATTGTTTTGGCACCATAACGCTCGTAAACAGCAAATAACGGCGTGCGTTTTAGCATTTCTTCCCCTCCTAATTTTTTACATAAACGCAAAAAGGACAGACTCCTCCCTACCATGATGAGTGGAGGCTCTGTCCTGGCACCTGAAAGTTTCCCTATTGTAAAATAGGTTTCCTCTTTGGTGGTTCACAAGGTCGTGAACACTCTCCAGAGCTGCGTCAAACAAGAGTCTTTTTGCCTGAGAGATTCGCGTTTCCGCTTGCTCCTTCGGCGCTACATTACGTAGTCTCTCCCCTTGTTCTCATCCGCGTCCATATATAATTTTCAAGAAAATGGGCACACTATTAGTAAAAAATCGCAAAATAAATTTTAACTTTCTAACTTTACTATTATACTACCATTAAAAAATGGAAAAGAGCAATAAAAAAATAAAAAAATAACCGAACTTTTTAATGTTATTAAACAACAAAAAACAAATAATATACGTATATTAATAAAAATTATAAATAAAATGTTCGTGAAAATAAAGGAGTTGGATGCAATGATGGACATCGAGATGGATGAAACGTGGAAGGAAGAATTTATCGAACGAATCGAAAAGGACGGGCCTTGGGCGAGCTGGGAAATGTATCAATTAGCGCTCGAGGCTGCTGCGCATTTAAGCGTACCTGAGTTTGACGGTCTGCAAGCGCCAAAACATTTGCCACACTTGACTCCGCTTCCTCATCAGCTTGAAGTTGCAAGGCAAGTCGTCGAAAACATGAATGGAAAAGCGATTCTTGCCGATGAAGTCGGTCTTGGAAAAACCATTGAAGCAGGCCTTATTTTAAAAGAATATATGATCCGCGGATTGGTAAAAAAAGTGCTGATTCTTGTCCCTGCCTCTCTTGTATCGCAATGGGTAAAGGAGCTAAACGAAAAGTTTTTTATTCCTGCCGTGCAACAGAAAAAAAGCTATGTGTGGGAACAATGCGATGTCGTCGTATCCTCGATCGACACGGCAAAAAAAAGCCCGCATCGGGAAATTATTTACAAACAGCAATACGACATGGTCATCATTGATGAAGCGCACAAGCTGAAAAACAATAAAACAAAAAACTATGAGTTTGTTCAAAATTTAAAAAAGAAGTTTTGCTTGCTCCTAACAGCGACGCCGATTCAAAACCGGATTGAAGAAATTTTTAACCTCGTTTCCCTACTAAAGCCCGGTCATTTAGGAAACGCAGAATATTTTGCAAAAACGTACGGAAAAACGCGCTCTTTACAAACAAATGAACATTTAAAAGCACTTATTAATAAAGTCATGATTCGCAACCGCCGCGTTGACACTGGCATCGAATGGTCCAAACGCCACGTAAAAACCGTGCTTATTGAGTTTACGAAAGAGGAACGAGAATTGTATGAGGCGGTACAAGCGTTAAAATATGATGGATCACTGTTATTCGGCAATCAATTTTCACTTATCACCATGTTGCGGGAAGCGTGCAGCAGCCGCGAAGCGCTATTTCTCACCGTAAAAAACATGATGGACAAGTACGAAGGAGAGGTTCCAGATTCTTTCCACAAACTAATGGAAAAAATAAATGCCGTTACAACCAATTCGAAGGCAGAAAAAGCGTTGCAGCTTATTCAATCCATTAATGACAAAGTCATTATTTTTACCGAATACCGGTCGACCCAGCTGTATTTGCAATGGTTTTTAAAGCAGCATGGCATCTCTTCCGTCCCGTTCCGCGGCGGATTTAAACGTGGAAAAAAAGATTGGATGAAAGAGTTATTTAAAAATCATGCGCAAGTTTTTATCGCAACAGAAGCGGGCGGAGAAGGAATTAACTTACAATTTTGCCGCCATGTCATCAACTATGACCTGCCTTGGAATCCGATGCGGCTCGAACAGCGAATTGGACGCGTTCACCGGCTCGGTCAAACAAGCGATGTGTACATTTACAATTTCGCTGTAAAAAATACAGTGGAAGAACATATTTTAACGCTGTTATATGAAAAAATTCGTCTATTTGAACGGGTAGTTGGCCAATTGGATGACATTTTGGCAAAAATGAACTTCGCGAATTTGGAACATTATTTGCAAGACGCACTCCTGAACTCTCGAAGCGAAGGAGAAATGAAAATTAAAATGGAGAATATTACCGCAATGATTGAGCTAGCAGACCAGCTCACTAAAGGAGGGGAACAATATGCAGCAACATGAGATCCACCAATTTTTAGAACGATATTTTCGCGCCAATGAATGCGACATTCTCGAAGCAGATGACGAATATATAAAAGTGCAATTGTCGATTGAAATGGATAAAGAGTTAATGAATCGCCCGTTTTATTGGCATTATATTGAGCGAACCGGCGGCACGCCTGCGCCGATGCAACTAACGCTTATTACAAAACAAACGGAGAAAACAAACTCACTAGAAGGAGAACGGCTGCATTTTGGTTCACCTAGATTGCATCAAATTTTCCGCTCCGCGCAAAAACGCGGCGGCTTCATTCGCTTGTATGAGGAAGTAGATACTTACCAGCAATCACACATTCCACTTCATCCTTGGCTTGGATTAAACGTGAAAATTTCTTACCAGTGTGACAGAACGAAAGATCAAATTTTGTCACTCGGATTGCACTTAATCAGCGGAACAATTATCGAGCAATTTCATGACCGATTACAGAAACTGAAGCTTACCCCGAAAATACCTGATTATTGTTTTACGATTTCCCCGCTCATCAAACCAAAAAGCGGTATTGGACGTTTAGAACAATACATTCGTAGACACATCTTTCAAGATGATCACACATGGGCGGAAAAAGCGAAAGAAAGATGGGCAGAAGATTTGGCGCTTCTTGATCATTTTTATGAAGGGATGGAAGAAAAACCAGAATGTTATTATATTGAAAAAGAAGCGCTTGAAGAGCAGTATAAACCAAGAATTATCGTTTCCGTCATTAACGGAGGACTATTTTACTTGCATCCCCGTTCCTAATCGTTCTGTTTTCGCTAACTGCTATTGAAAAAGGAGCGTTTCAGTCATGGGAACGCTCCTTTACGAATGGCGCCGAAATAAGAGACGAAGAGAGATAGGAATCATTCCAAACCAACGGTATAATAGCGGCGGCTTCTCCTGTTTGCGCTGCATCCGCTTTTTCTTGCGCTCTTCTTTCGGCAAATCCATATAGGTTACAAGCTGTTGGGTGACAAACTTTACGTAATCGTTTGTCGACATACATGCCACCCCCTTTTCCATTAGCTTTTCCATTCTTTTTCTACTTTAATCACATTTGCAATCTTTTCGGCCATTTTGCTCCACCGTTCGATTGGTTGTACTGACGCTTATATCTTCTTCTCGATAATAAGGAAGAGTAATTTTTCAATTCATCAAAATGAAGTAACGGATAATAATGAATCACAAACCGTTTATCACGAATTATTCTCCGTCCATTCGATAATATCAAGGGATGGAAATAAAACGATAAACGTAGCGCTATAGCGAATTCCTCCATCGGAACGGGCAAAAATCAAAGCTTTTACTTTCGTTTCATCAATTTTTTCCCACTTATAATTTGCTTTGCCAATCGGGTAAACAAAAACCCCCTCATTCCCTTGTAAATCGGGAAAAGATGCAATCTGTTTTTTGACATCAAAAACCGCCATTTGCATAATCGAATCGACTTCATACGATTGTTGCTCGTACGCGATTGATTCCATTTCCACCTGATACAATTCGAGCACATGAGAAAATGCTAACAGAAAGAAAAAAGAAACCACGACTGTAATTGGAAAAATCATACCGCTTTGATTTCGCATCACAAACGCCACCTTGCTAAAAAAGTCGAGAAATAAACGCTTCATATGTTTTTCCGTCCGTCGCTCTTACATGAAGAAAAATTCCGTGATTGGTCAATGTATATGTGACATTTTCGACAAATTGCAGCGCCGTTTCATTGCCTGTGCCGTTTACTTGTCTGCGAATCGATGAGCGGTATAGGTCAAAACTGACTTGATCCCCTGTAAATTTTTCTAAATATAGCGTCGTACCATTGCTTTTCCATTGTTTCGATTCATTTAACTCCCTTTTGAGCTGCTGTACAAAAATTTCCCACTCGATACGATGAAATCCATTAACATTTTCATATGTGAATAAACGCGCATCTAAAAGAAGCGGCAACAATGATGTAATCAGTAAAACGATCAACAAGACGATCAGCATTTCTAAAAAAGTAAACCCATTTTTCGAACCGATCATCGTTTTACATATCCACACCTTTCTGCGCTGCGGTTTGCGTAGTCAGTCCAACGTACGCATACTTTCCACATATCGTTTTCTTCGTAATCCGAATGAATCACAAATGTTGTTCGTCCATCTACTACCGTCATTTCTTTGTGGATATTTTCTTCGTATAATGCCGCATCCAATATTTGTTGCGCCTTTGCTTTTAGAGCAATATTTTGACGCTCCATCATTATTTGTGCAAACAAAGGCAACAATACTGTTGTAATAGCGAGCAATAACGCCAAAGCAAAAACCGCTTCCACTAAGGTAAAGCCATTACAGTTTTTGCACATAAAACCTCCCTTTTCCTAGCAAAAATACGATTTTATATGTTCTATCTTTTCTTTTTAACAATAGCGATCCCGCTTTATTGATATTTCCGTTTTCTAAAAAAATGAGCGGCATCGTCAATGTAGTCAGCTGAAATTTCCATTCGCTAGAGATCGATCGTTTTAAAATCGTTTTCTCTGATGTTATTTCCGTGATACGATACTCTGGGTGATTTTCCGAAAACGTAACCGCTACCGATGTTTTATGGGTCATTGCATATTGTTGTGCATACAACAAATCATTGCGGAGCTGTGTAATGATATACATTTCTGTTTTCTGTTTCGCAACGCTGTTTAAAGAAGGGAAAGACACCGCCATCAATACCGTGATGGCGGTTAAAACAAGAAGCATTTCAATAAAGGTGAAGCCATCATTACGCGCCACTTTCACTTACTTCCCCGTTGCTATTAATTTGAATTTTATGTCCGTTTGGACAATGGTCTGACTTAATATACTTTCCATCAATAAGCTGCTGTATTGTCGGAATTTGTTTATGTTCCATTTCATATGCCTTCACTTGGGCTTGGACGGTGTTCACAAACGCTTCACATCCTTTGTTATTAATCATTCCATTGTGTTTCGTTATATTTGGAATGACAATAAGCAATAAAATAGAAATAACCATTAATACAATTAACATTTCGATTAACGTAAACCCTTTTTCATTCATTGGCATTTTCCCTCCTATAAATTGTTCATCATCGAAAACATCGGAAGCAAAATCGCTAAATACATGCAAATAACGAGAATGCCCACAAAGGAAAGCAAGATCGGTTGAACGAGTTTCATCGATGTTTCTATACGATCTTCCATTGTTTGAAAAACAATTTCGCTATAATGGCTTAATTCTTTTGCCAATTCTCCGTTTGATTGCCCGTGACGAACGACAAGCGCCAACTCTTGTTCGTAGTACTCACGTGACGCGACAATGGCATCTAACGATATTCCTTTGACAAGCTGTTGTTTCATTCTTTTTCCTTCCTCACGTAAAAAAGGGAGTTTCTCTTGCCGCTCAAATATTTGCAGCGATTCATAAATAGATAAACCACCTTGTAATAAATGGCCTAATTGCATTGCGAACATATGCGTAAAATATAGCTTCGCAAAGGAACGAATAAAAGGGATTTTCATTATTATGTTGATCTGTGTAGGTATTTCGAGTTTTTGAAACCAGCTAATGTATAAAAGAAAACAAGCAATAGCGAAAACACCTAAAACGCCAAACATATTGGGAATGATCGAAACAACTTGAATAAAAATAGAGGTAATGGAAGAAGAAGATAACGATGCGGAAAACTGAAAAAATTGAGGAAGGAGCACATGTTGCACGATCGCTAACATCAATACCATAAAGAAAAGCAAAAATAGCGGATAGCTGCTGGTTTTCCGAAACCTTTGTAAATATTCAGCCTTGTGCAACAGCATTTTCCCTGCTTCCGCGATTCCATGTGACAAATCGCCATGTTGTTCGGCAAAAAACAAATAGCCGATTGCTTCCCGATGAAAATGAAGCGGGGCAAGCGATTGATAAAAAGGCAGTCCAGAACGAAGATGGGAAAGACAATGCTGTAAGTCGCTGCGGCGGGAAAGAGGCTGCTGAATTTCTAGAAATTCAATGGCTTGAGATAATGAATACCCTTTTTCAAGCAAGTCTCCAAGCCGTACTAAAAATGCTCCTTGCTGACGCAGCGGCCATTTTCGTTTATTCATTTTCTCCCCCCCTAGCCTTTTCCGATGGAATGTCAAGAGGCGATGGCGTCCCTCGTTTCTCCACCAAATTCCTTATTTATCAAACTTTTGACACTACCTGTAAAGAAGGTGTGCTGGCAAAAATCCAAGAGCAACTCCTTTTCGAATAACGTGTTGCAACGTATAGTAGTGATGCGTCTTTTCCTTTGTTTGTACGGATTGAATGGCGTTCGACAAAGCATTCCCATACAGCAATTCATGGACAGCAGCGCGGCGAATGGGGCGATATTTACGGCAAAATATGGAGCAATGTTCACCGCAAAACGGGCATACTAAGTCCACGAGCCGCTGTGCGACAACGGCGAGCAATGTTTGCTCAATATCTCCAAGCGGAATCCCGAATTCACGCAAACGGTAAATCGCACCAACAGCGTTTTTTGTATGCATGGTCGTAGCAATCAAATGTCCCGTCATTGCTGAGCGTACCGCAATTTTTGCGGTCTCGGCGTCGCGAATTTCGCCGATCATAATCACATCCGGATCATGGCGCAAAACAGCTTTTAAACCGGTTGTATACGTAATTCCCGCTTTCTCATTAATTTGCACTTGCAATATGTTGTCGATTCGCTTTTCAACAGGGTCTTCCAATGTGATGACATTGCGATGCCACTCATATTGACAAATGCGCAATAACGTATATAATGTTGACGTTTTGCCTGATCCAGTTGGTCCTGTAAAAATAATTAATCCTTGGGGCTGCCGAAAAAGGGAAAGTAACGTTTTCGTGGCATTTGCAAATAGAGAAAGTTGTGATCGAGGAATAAAAAAATTCTGCGGAAGAAGCCGGATAACGAGGCTTTCATCATACGATGTCGGTAATGTGGAGAGGCGTAAGTGAATGATTTCTTCCTGATGCCTTGCTTCCATCGCTCCGCTTTGCGGACGGCGGCGTTCGCCAATGTCCATCCCTGCTAAAAATTTAAAATGCGTAATAAGCCGCTCGCACATTTCTTTTGTCAGCGCTTCCTTTTCCATCAGCAATCCATCTAACCGGAAACGCACAATCGCATCGTCTTTGCGCGGAACGATATGAATGTCAGATACATGAAGCAAACTCGCTTCTTTTATGAGACGATCGGCAACATATTCAATTTCATTCATTTGCTCATCCTATTCCCCCTTTCTCCGTTTATGTATTCGACTTGCTTTTTTATTTTCCTGCTTCAAAAATAAAAAAATTTCATGAACATTTAATGAAATTTTCACGATATTTATGATGATAGTGCTAAATATCATTTCTTCTGAAAAAGCCGTTGTATTAT
Organism: Geobacillus sp. CX412; assembly: GCF_027942335.1. Taxonomy (NCBI): domain Bacteria; kingdom Bacillati; phylum Bacillota; class Bacilli; order Caryophanales; family Anoxybacillaceae; genus Geobacillus; species Geobacillus sp. CX412. The sequence goes on along the minus strand of NZ_CP103461.1, from coordinate 948,327 downwards.
AATGAACTTAGTAATTTATCCGTCTAGGAGTGATGGAATATGGAACAAACATTAAAAATTACAAACGTATTGGCAGATCCAACACGCTACCATATTTATGAATACATTACAAAAAAGCATAAGAAGGTATCTGTCCAAGAAATTGCAGAAGCGTTTAACATCCATCCAAATGTCGCCCGCCTTCATTTAACAAAGCTTGAGGATGTAAATATGATCGTTTCGGAAACACAAAAAACAGGAAAAGGAGGACGGCCGAGCCGGCTTTATCGTCTATCTGACAAAGTAATTCAACTTCATTTTCCATTTCGGGATTACCAACTTCTCTCAAAAATCGCCATTCAAACAATGGCAAAGCTTGGTGATGTTGGAAAGCAAGCGCTATATGAAACAGGAAAAAATTTCGGAAAAGAACTCGTTGCCCAGCGAATCCCTCATGACCAATCTGTGCAAGAATTAACGTTTGCGGAAAAAGCGGAAATCGTGAAAGAAGCAGCAGAAGCGGCGGGACTTTATCCAACGTTTGAATATAATGAAAAAGGAGGTAAAATATATTTACAAGTTTTCAATTGTCCATTTAAAGAAATCGCCCTTTCAAGAACCAGAAATCATTTGCCAAATGCACTATGCATTTTTGCACGGAATGTTTGAAGTTCTCTTTCCAAACGTCGAGCTAGTCGAAATGGAAAACATGATGAAAGGCTGCAACTATTGTTCATATCGGGCGAATTTAGTAAAGTAAGCGCTTATGCAGATGATCATCGCTTTTCTGCCGAAATCGGCAGAAAAGCATTTTTTATGGCCACAGCGGTCCATCTTGTTTTCAGTGTATCGACTTATTATTGAAAGCATTATTTACATTCTCATAAATTGTACATTATAATAATTAAAGATAGGGACTTGGTCATAAAAAGGAGGGATACATAATGGATCGAATGTTCCGCGTCTTAGCATTTTGGACCGGCATTTTTGCAGTCATGTTTTATCTCGGACATATGCATACGACCTCATTAATTTTCTTTGGTCAAACAGTGTTTTTCCTATTTCTCGGTTTTTTGAAATTGACGGAAAGAATGTACATTTATATTTTCGGAGCATACTTAACAATTTTCTTCGCTGCATTTACGTATTGGACAACATTTATGATGGTCCCTGGCATGGGAGAATAAGAAAAATGAGCGGGAGGATAATTTCTCCTGCTCATTTTTTGTGACCAATCAGGCAAATGATAAAAACTCTGGCTGTACCCATATATCATCCCAATGAATACGAACTCCTTTTTGTTGGATCATTACATGGAAATCCGTACTCATCCCTCCATCCATGATCAATGAACGAATCGCCCGATTTTGCCGGCTTTTTTCGGAAAATGGATTCGAGTCATTATGTTCTTCTAAATATAGCAATATTCCTGCAGCGAGCAAAAAGCGGTCTTGCCTTAGCATAGAAACATATTGCCATCCTGCTTGTTTGCCATACATTCGTAACGCATCCCACTGAATATGAGCAGTCAAATCCATTTCTCCAGGATACATAAGCGGATTTGTTATTAGATGATGGCGATAATACCCTCGCAAGCTTCCTTGCCGTCTTGCCGGCAATTGCAGCTCTTCATCCGTATAACCATAATCAATAGTAAACATCACGCAATGACGAAAAAATGGGGCTGTCTCCAAAAGAAATGTTTTCAGCGCAAGCGGCACTTCTAAACGTTGCCCGTCCGCTAAAGAAAGCTGTCTTTCGTGCAAATATTGAATAATATGTTCATTTTCTAACGGATATTTTTCCTCTACCAACTTGTGGTCATCAACAGTAACAAACAACTCATACACTGTTCCGTTCTCCTTTGTGATGACATGAACGGGAAAAGCATCAAAAAACTCGTTGCTAAAAACGATTCCCGAAAACGAGGATACATGCTGTTGGAATTCTTTTATATCTTTATATTGCTTCACTTTTTCAGCAACATCGCCAAGTGTTTCCAATTGTTTTACCCGATGGGCAGGACTTGTTTCAATCATCGTATATGTTAGCTGCCTGTATGTATTTGGACTTTTTGCTTTCCACTCGTTTAACACGGCACGAGCGAATCTGCCATCTCCACCCCCAAGTTCACAAATATGCGGCGGCACATTTTGCCTCTCTACTAGACGAAGAAAAAAAGAAGCAAACAGCTTGCCAAACACATCAGAAACATGGCTGTTTGTAAAAAAGTCCCCCTCTTTTCCTATTTTCGTTTTTTTGCGCATATAATAACCGCACCGTTCATCGTATAAAGCAAGTTGCATGTAATCTGCATACGATAATCGCCGCAGCTCCGAAGTTTTGATTGCTTCATAAATCGGGTTCACCACTCGCATATTTCCTTCTCCTATTTTTGTTTTCACTATTGACATAGTAAAAATACTGTTATATTGTTATAGATAGTAGCTTAACTATATCCCCTCCCATTATATGGATAGAACATCCCCCAAAAACCCTTCTTCTTAAAGAAGGGTTTTTTGTTTTTAAAAAGCAAAACGTGCCGCTTTTGCAGTAGTTAAAGAGAATTCGACACGTTTGCTTTTTCATTCACCATCTTCTCCTCTTTTCCTATTGAAAAGTCAAAAATCTCCTCCCTTCAAAGAAAAGAAGGAGCGTTAAAATCCATGCAAAAATGGATTTGTATCCATTTCTGCTCCAATTGTCGTTTCGCGCCCATGCCCAGACAATACGACTGTTTCTTCCGGCAATGTAAGCAGCTTATCGTGAATGCTGCGCAATAGCTGTTCATGATTTCCACCTGGTAAATCAGTGCGTCCAATGCTTCCTAGAAAAAGGACATCTCCCGAAAACACCGCTTCAATCTCTTTACAATAGTAAGAGATGCTTCCTGGAGAATGTCCAGGTGTTTCCAAAAGTTCAAAAGCAAAGTCTCCAATTTGCAATGTTTGTTCTCCTCGCAAACAAGTCGGTTCATGATGAACAACCACTTGACCGATGCCAAAATAAGCAGATCCGTTTAAATCAGGATCAGTCAGCCACTCTTTTTCATTTTCATGAATATAAATTGGAAGCTCCCATTTCTTTCTCACTTCATTGATGCCGCCGATATGATCGAAATGTGCATGTGTCAGCAAAATCGCAAGTGGTGTTAATCCTTGTTCTTCAATATGGCGTACAATTTTATCCCCTTCGCCTCCCGGATCAAAAATAACACAAGTTCCATCATCATGCGATAAAATGTACGCATTTGCCTGAATCGGCCCAACTGGAATACGTTTCCATTCCATCATGATTCCTCCCTATAATTAGACATGATTACAATTGAAGAAAATCCATTGGAGAAGATAGCGGCAGATAAAGAAGCGGACCGTTTATCCACTTTTCCAGCTTCAACAAAAAAGCGCTTCGTACATTTACAAGTAAATTCCTATCGCATCATCATTTTTATTTTATCTTAACATTTATCGATTTGCCATTGGTTAGTGGATTCGCTTACATATTTTCAAAAGGCATGTTATAATGGTCATGTGATGATTCATATTTTCATCCTCGACAAATAAATAAAAAATGATTACAATGAAAAGGAATTAGTCGGTTTTCTACATAATCTTGTATACGGATTATTTCGAAAAGGAGGGGAAACATAATGGGTACAGTCATTATTTTTGCATTAGTTGCACTGTTAGCGCTTTACGGAGTTGTACGCTCATTGCGTGACAAAAATATACTCGGGGTTCTTTTCGGACTTGGGGCTGTCGCTGTATTTGGCTGGTTTACCATCATGACCGTATTGCACCATGGTATTCCAACAGGCACGCATTAAAACGCAAGAGGCATTTACAAGCCTCTTGCGTTTTTTATATGTTACGATTTTCCTCAAGCCATATACAGCGCTGCTAGAAAAATGCCAAGACTATCTTCATAAATCTCTGTAAACTGTTCAATTGGCAGCGGATTTACTCCTTCGCCTAATTCCACCGTATACCCTCTTCGCTTCCACGTTTGAATAAACCAATCGCGATATCCCGCATGGCTGTCAATATACTTTACTGCTTGATAACCGCTCGTTTTCGCAAATTCCTTTACCGTTTCTTCCGCCTCAGATGGCTCAAATCCTTCATATCCCCAGTATATCTCTTTTCCTTGCGTGTGAAACGCTAAAATCATGTCAAAATCACTTTCTTCCGCTAATGCAGCCATCGCCTTTGCCTCCGGTTCAGTAAGCGGTGCAAATCCCGGAAAATCACGGGGAGCAGGTGCTTTTGGAATTTTACGGGCTCGTTCGACTTCCCATTTCGCCGGAAATTGATTATTTAAATCAACGCCGCGAATGTTCGCTTTCCATTGTGAAAAGTCATCGGAGAATCCTCCATTCATTCGAATCACTTCGCTACGATACGGTTCTTGCTCAGGGGGACCGTGTAAAACGAGGTCGACGCCATCTGGATTCACCATCGGCACAACAGATAATGTCACTTTTTTATAATAATCAAGCATATGATGTCCTCGAAGCGGCTCACTGTTTGTCACTGCTAGCAAGTAATCGTTGAGAAACGTCATGATAATCGCCGTTGTAATCCATTCGTTCGCATGAAACGAACCGTTCAGATGAACGCGAATCGGCCCTTGACCAATTTTTATTTCGATTAATGGCAATCCGAGCACACTATATCCGATCGTTCTTGTTCGCGCGAATGGATAACAGCGGCAAAGTGCTTCAATATCTTGCTGTAGTGCGGAAAAATCATATGTTTTCTGCCCTTGAACAACGCGGGAAATCACTCTCTTTGGCAGCTGCACTGATCCGCTGATAATTTCAGGCGTTCCTTTCATCCGTTGCAATGCTTCTTCATGCACAGGGAAAAAACTAGCCAACTCTTCCCACGTATGAACGGTTTCATATCCTGGAATACGTACAACTTCACCTGGTTCTAGTTCATCCTTTTTTATATGTGGATTAGAGTCTGCCAACAATTCGTAAGGAACGGAAAACCATTTGCTATACATCGCTAGCGTATCACCTAGAGAAGCATATATATTCAAAGCGGTCTCTCCTTCCTAGATGTTCTACCTTCAACATATGAGCATATGGTGTAGAAAATGAAAAATAAAAAACGATTCATCGGCAGATGTCCTTTCGATGAATCGTTTACCTCTTGCATATTCACTTTCTAATCAAACAGACAGTGACATTTTTGCCAACCATGCACCGCCAATTACTCCCGCATCATTGCCAAGCGTCGCCAATACAATCGTGGCTCCCTCCGCGACACGCGGAAACGCAAAACGACGGAAATAAGTACTGACACGTTCTACTAATATATTACCTGCTTTTGACACACCGCCGCCAATAACGATTTTTTCCGGATTTGACACATTCGCTGCATTCGCCAATGCCAGTCCGAGGTAAAACATCACTTCATCCACAACCTCGAGCGCTAGTTCGTCATTCGCTCTCGCCGCGTCAAATACCGCTTTGGCAGTTACGGTTTCATCGCGAAGCAAAGTCGGTTTATCCCAATGTGATAATTTTTCTTTTGCGATTCTTACAATTCCCGTGGCAGAAGCAATCGTTTCCAAACAGCCGGTTTTACCGCAATTACACGGCGCACCGCCTTTTGGAAGCATTGTCATGTGGCCGATTTCTCCACCGGCACCGTTTACGCCGTGCACAATTCGACCATTGGCAATAACCCCACCTCCGACACCGGTACCAAGTGTGACACAAATAAGGTCGCGCGCGCCACTTCCAGCTCCTTTCCACATTTCCCCGAGGGCGGCAATATTCGCATCATTGTCCACCGCTACAGGAAGGGATGTTTCTCGCTCAAGCCGCTCTTTTAATGGGTAATTTTTCCACCCTAAATTCACCGCTTCATAAAGCATCCCTGTTTCCATATGCACCGGTCCCGGCGCGCCGATCCCAATGGCTAAAAGCCGATCTTTGCTTTCTCCAAGGTGATGTAACGTCTCCTCTAGCGATCGTGATATATGCTTTACAATGTTTTCCCCTTTGTTCGAAATATCGGTATCGATCTCCCATTTATGTACGATATCACCATCTGTTGTCACAAACGCCATTTTAGTCGTCGTTCCGCCTAAATCCACTCCAACAAGCCATTTTTCCGTCATGTTTCGTCATTCCTTTTCATTCGTTTTTCTCTTTCGAGTTGCGCCTCATGTCTTAATATAAAAAGCGCCATTTGATAATCTTTCACATCAATCAGCTGCGACTGGTATAGTTCTTTTAATTCTTCCTCCATCAGCTCTAAATCTGCTAAACGATCCCCTACATATATAATCGTTCCAAACTGTTTTAAAAGTTGCTGCACATCGTATACCGTTTTCATTGTTTCACCTGCACATTTTTTACTCAATATAAATGTATAAAGAAACGTCCATTTTCGTCAAGAAAGGAAAAAACTTGAACGCATCATGGACAATGGAAAACAAATTCATACATCTTTTCCCCTTTACGTGCATATATTGGTGACAAACTTGTCCGTGTAGGGGGCTATTATGAGAAAATTAGTTCCAATCACAATGATTATAGCAGCGTTTTTATGCATTATTTCATTGTTTCCATTTTCCTTCCATCGACCAACGAAAGAAACGATCATCTTTTTCCCGATTAATCCGCACGTAAAGTTTCATGATGCAAAAACAAAGCTTCAATTGCAGCCGCGAAAACGGGAAGGAAAGTATTCATTGCTTTGGTCAACATCGTCTTCATTAGACCGGAACGCTTACTTGCGTCAAGATATTTCCTTGCTTTTTGCAGATGGGCGTCTTGTTGATCGTCTGTCAAAATGGAAGAATAATGTCCAAACATTAGTGCAGGAAAAAAAAGTGACAGCAAAAGATAGCCATCTTTTTCAAACGATTTCTTTTCACCATGGAGAACTTCATGAAGGAAATGCAATAACAAGCAGCCAAACAATGACAAGCGATTACTTGTACGTGATCGATTCTCCGTACAGCCCGCTTGCTTCCTTTCACCGTGCAACAACAAGGGATGAAAAAGAGTGGCAAAAAGTATTAAACAAAACGACAAACGAATTTCTTCAGCAGAAAGCACAATCGCTCTTATCTCACTTCTCTATAAACAGCCAACAATATTATTCATTCTATTTGCCTGATTTAATTATTTACAATGAACAACCTTTGCCTGACCTTTCTATGGAAAAAACGCAAGAAATACTTGGGAAACTTTGGGAAGGAATATATAAATCTTATTTTCTCGGCATAAAAAAAGAGGATGGATCCATCCTCTCGCCAATCGGCAGTACAATACCGCTTATTTTAATAAGCAAAGATTATTCCCACTTAATTGTTCTCACTGAGACAAAAGATGGAGAAAAAATTCAGCTGATCCAGCAAATTTCCAGTTAGAATCCGATATATAAACCTAAGGCGGCAGCGCTCACCGTCACTAGCAATGTTCGCACTTGCCGCTTCCAATCAAGATGGTTTGGCAAATGGACAATACCCGAAGCGAGAAATCCGCCAATTAATCCGCCAATATGCCCGGCATTATCAATTCCAGGCACCATTATCCCAAATAACAGGTTGATAATAATCAAACCGATAATATTGGTTCCGATCGTTTGGAAAAATAGATGCCGATATACAGTGCCAAAATAAAGAAGCGCTCCGAATAAACCAAAAATGGCGCCTGATGCTCCTGCGGAAAGAGAAGTAGTAAATAAAAAACTGCCCAGCGTCCCAAAAAACCCCGCAATAAGATAGATAAAGAAAAAGCGCCACGATCCGTAAAGACGTTCGACCGTCATACCTAAATAGTAAAGGGCGAACGTATTCATCAATAAATGCAAAAAGCCAATGTGCAAAAAAATCGGTGTAAAAAAGCGCCACCACTCCCCTTCTTGAATAAGGGGATTAAATTTTGCGCCATATTGGATCAAAACCGCCGGATTCGTGCTGCCTCCACTCCATTCCATTAACAGAAAGACGAGCACTTGCAATGCGATAAAAATATATGTAAAAACAGGCTTCCCGTATTCAAACAATCGTCTTTCTCTTTCATGCTGTTCTCTCGCTTCCCGTAAAATATCCTGCTTCAGCCGCTCCGCTTCAAAAAATGGATCAATATCATTCACTACTGTCGGAAGGACAATAGGTGTTTGGACAATTTCCGTTAACTGTTGCAATGACATATTTACGTTTCCGGAATGAATAAGAAATGTTCGAAAAACAGCATTTCGCTTTTGTGAAAGCGGCAGCGGCTTCTCGATAAGAAACTCCCAATCGTCAACAGGAGGGTATGTGGAAACATAAATATTGACAATTTCCCTGAATCTTCTTATCCGCCGTTTTTGAATTTGTTCGGCAATGCGCCAAGCATATTCCATATCCCGCTTCAACCATTGGCTCCAATCGATGTCATAACGCACAACCCGAACAATAGGAACGTGTTTATTTTCAAGCGACTCCAGCCAAATTTCATGTGAATGATTGGACAGCTGAATTATACGATAACGCTGTTTTATAAAAAAATAAACAAGCTGCCAAAATAATAATTCCATTTTTCCATTCAAAGTCCCCTCTCCCTTCGTTCCACAAAATCAAACTCCCTATAATTCCTTTTGGCTACAAAACCATTGGAATGCACGAAACTATGACTTCGTTTCGAAAAAATATCGCAAAACAATGGGAAATGGCAGCACGAAATGTCCGCTCATAGCCAATATGTCTTGAGATTAAAACATCCCACTGTTTCATTGTACCACACTTATTGAAATACTTGAGAAATGATTGTATTGCGGACAAGCGGGATATTCATTGCAAAGCGTACAAGCCATTGTTGTAAAAGGCGAACACGCAATATAGTGTTCACAATCCGGTAGCGGCAGCGATACACCACTATACTACCTATAAACATCAACACGAAATAAACAAATTTGTTCATATTCTCTTTCTCCTTCCTTACCAAAATTCCTCTTTATTGTTTTTTCCCATTCGCTTGTAAATTATGAAATCACTATAAAATAGCAAAAAACGGGCCATAAAATGGACCGTTTTTGATCATTTGCCAAGATAAATAACAAAAACATAAATAATCGTAGAACATGCAATCGATAAAACATTTACAACATCATTGTTTACAAAGCGGCTCCCTTTTATGTGCACGGTTTTTTGCCCGCAATGTTCCTTTCGTTCTGTTTTGAGACCGCATACCGGACAGCGATAAACAGTCTGCCAAGCCGCGCCGAACAATGTATCAAAAAAACTGCCGAGCCATCCAAAAAACGCTACCGTCATAATGGAAATGTTGTCCCATTGAAAAGCACTTGCAAAGCCGATAAAAGCAGCTCCCAAAAAAGCGGCAATCGTACCTAATAACGTTACCGCGCCCGATGTTCCGACTTCCGCTTTTTTGAAATTCGGCAATAACCTCGGAGCTTGCCGGCTTAAACTGCCGATTTCCGATGCCCACGTATCCGCGTTTGCAGCGGCGATGGAAATAATAAAGAGGTTAAGCCAAAGCGGCGATGGATTCAAAATGGAAAGAAAACTGATCAGTGCGGGAACTCCCCCGTTTGCAAATACTTGTATATAGTCGCGACATTCTCCTTTTTCTACTTTCTCCATCAGTTGCTGTTTTCTCTTTTTGCCAATCTTACTCCAGATGCTAGAACTAACGAAAAATATACCTAATAATATCATTCCTTTCCAGGAAAACCCTTTTCCAACGATTGTTCCAACAAGCACTGCTGCTATTGCGCCGGAAATGGAAAGGGAACGAATAAAATAGCCGCCAATCGCCACAATAGCGGAAGCAAATACGTATAACCATTCATTCATTACATCTTATAACTCCTTCGTTTGTAATAATCAATTGAACAGGGATGTCATGTTCTTCTACAGGGAGAGAGTCCATCACTTGAAATGAATAAGCTAATGAAATCGTTGGAACGGATACATGCCGCAAATAGCGGTCATAATACCCCCCTCCATATCCAATGCGATAGCCATTTTTTGAAAAACATATTCCAGGAACGACCATTATATCCATATCATTTCCTTTGACTTCGTCCGTGATCTTTTCAATCGGCTCCCACAGGCCAAAATAAGCAGACTCCAATTGAGAAAAAGATTGAATTTTCCGAAATACCATCGTTTTTGTTGCCGGATCGCATTTCGGTACGCCCACCGTTTTGCCTTCACGCCATGCTCGTTCAATAATTGGTTTTGTGTCCACTTCTTTTTCCTTGGAAATAGTAATGCCGATTGTTTTTGCGCTTTTCCATAACGGAAGCCTATACAATCTATCCGCGATTTGTTTATCATATGCTTGTTTTTCTTCATCGGTTAATTGTTGCAATTTTGCTTTTATCATCTTGCGAATTTGCTTCTTTTCCTCCATCTCCTTTTCCTCCTTCACCGGCATCCATCCGCCTAGTATAATGAAACAGAAAAAGACAAAAAGCAGCAGGAATCAATTTCCTACTGCTTACTTCGTTTCACGATGAGGTACCGCCTTTTTGCATCTTGGACAATATTTTTTTAATTCGAGACGGTCAGGATTATTGCGTTTATTTTTCGATGTAATATAGTTACGTTCACCGCATTCTGTGCAAGCTAGTGTAACGTTAACACGCATGTTTCTTCCCTCCAAACTATAATAACTTATAATCAGACTTTTCTATGATAGCATTTTTTTATGTCGATTTCCACATCTAATTTACGCTTTTTACAAATTATCAATTAAGTATTTATCGAAAAAACAAACCTATGATATAGTGAAATGGGGTGATGAGCATAATGGAATACATCATGATAGGCCTTATCGTCTTCTCTATTTTTCTTTTTTTTATTTCTTTTCTCGCAAAAGACAATATAAAACAAATGGAAGAACAGCTTGATCATCTTACACTATCATTCGCACAAGAATCATATCAATTGAAAAAACGATTGCAAGTATTAGAAGAAGAATTGTTAATTCATCATGAAAATCCGACGCATATCGCTTCGGCTCATGACAGCGATCGATCCACTTTAACCAAAAATCGTGTATTTACGCTCTATAAGCAAGGTCTTTCTTATGAACAAATCGCCCGCGAAACCGCCCTTACAACAGAAGAAGTGCGCATGATTTTAAGGGGACTGGCACGATGATGACGAAGCAGACAATACGCGCGATTGCTCTTGGAATGTTATTTGCCACTTCCGTAATCGGCGCTGCTTACTACATGGAATTCGACACATTGACAGCGACAAAACTTCATGACGCACTGAAAAAAGAAGGGCTGATTGCAATCAGTGAATCAGAATATAAAAGGTTAAAAGAAGCAGCTAAACAGGATAATCCTGCTTCTGTTTCCGACCATCCACCTTCATCCAAAACCATATATGTTTACTTTCTTACGATTCAAAAAGGCGAAGTGCCAAACGACTTCGCACAAAAGTTAGAAGATGCTCATATTATTTCCGATGCTAACGCATTTGTAACCTATTTAGAAACACATGGGCTGACTCGCTACGTTCGCGCCGGCACTTACAAAGTACATAGCGGTATGAGTTACGAAGAAATAGGCGATCTAATCACGAACAAATCCAAATAAAAATGGGGTTACTCCCTAAAACAAGGGAATAACCCCATTTTCGATTTTTATCCAAATCGTCCTGTAATATAATCTTCTGTTCGTTTATCTCTCGGATTCGAAAACAATTGGTGCGTATCTCCAAATTCGATGACTTCCCCGTTTAGGAAAAATGCCGTTTTATCCGAAATACGCGCCGCTTGCTGCATATTATGAGTAACGATAATAATGCTATAGTTTTCTTTCAGCTGTTGCATCAATTCTTCAATTTTCGCCGTTGACACTGGGTCCAATGCGGAAGTAGGCTCATCCATCAAAATAACATCCGGCTCAACCGCTAAACAGCGAGCGATGCATAGCCGTTGTTGCTGTCCTCCCGAAAGCATATGCGCATGCTCATGAAGGCGATCTTTTACTTCATCCCAAAGCGCTGCGGCACGTAAACTTTTCTCGACAATGTCGTCTAACACGCTTTTATTTCGTATTCCATGAATGCGTGGACCGTAAGCAACATTATCATAAATGGATTTAGGGAACGGGTTTGGGTTTTTGGAAAACCATTCCGACGCTCGCGCGCAATTCTTCAACATGGTAAGAACGATCAAAAATATTGCGGCCGCGATAGCTGATTTCCCCAGTAATGCGGACATTTGGCGATAATTCAATCATTCGGTTTAACGTTTTAACGTAAGTGGATTTGCCGCAACCAGATGGACCGATAATTGCCGTAATTTCGTTTTCATAAAAAGATAAGTTAATATTTTTTAAAGCGTGATGCTCTCCGTACCATACGTTTAGTTGGTTTGTATGATATACCATCTCCTTTTTCGCGGTTTCTCTTATATTCATATGAGGCCGTTCCATTATTACTGTTACACCCATAAATGTCTCCCCTTTTATTTTGCTATAAAAAGGTAAAACCCGCCTTTAATTCACTATCGTTTTCACTAAAAACGTTTCTATCGCTCACTTATTTTCACTAAGCCTCTAAACTTAGGATACACCGGAACTATTAACGGCATTTTAATTAAATGTTAAGCTTTTGTTAAGGAAAATTTTAAAAAAGAAGGCACCATACGAAACAGTGCCTTCTTTTCCGATTCATTGTTGTTATTCATTTTCGTCCGTGTTTGTCTCTATATCTCCGCTTGTCGTATTGTTTGCAACATTTCCTTTTGCTCTCTCAGCCTTTAGCTTAAAATACGTATCTAAGATTCGTCTGCCGATTCTATTGTTAATGCCGTCGCTCTGTCCTTGCGTCGCCCAAGGAACGACAACAGCAAATGCAACGTCCGGATCGTTATAAGGAGCATATCCGACTAATGTCAAATTATATGTTGGATCATTTCGTCTGCTTTGGATCGGTCCGTCATAGAAAGCTTCCGCTGTTCCTGTTTTTCCGGCCGGCTTATATGGTGCATCGGCAAAAAACGCATACGCTGTTCCTTTCGGCTCCTGCATCACCCGGCGGAATCCTTCCTGCACCCGTTTAATATACTCCGTCTTCATATCGATCCGGTTCAATACAACCGGTTCAAAGTGTTGGACAATCGGCCCCAATTCCTTTGCGTTATCCGTCGGCTTGCGAATTTCTTTAACAATTTGCGGCTTCATCCGATAGCCGCCGTTGGCAATCGTTGATACATATTGCGCCATTTGCAGCGGGGTGTACATATCGTATTGGCCGATGGAAAGGTCTAGTAATTTCCCGGCTCCCGTTTCTTTTCCCTGAAAACCGCTAAGCTCATTTGGCAAATCAATTCCCGTCTTCACTCCCAGCCCGAATTGGCTAAAATACTTGCGAATGGTCGTGAACGCTTCCGGATTAACGCTTAACGGCCGGTGTGGGCGATACTTCCCGCCGCCGATGGCGATCACCGTTTTAAACATATATACGTTCGAGGAACGCTGCAGCGCGGTCAACTCATTGATCGTCCCCATCGTCTGCCACGATTTTTTAACGGGCGTGTCTTTGATATATAATGGTTCGTCATGGATGTAAGTATTTGGACGCAATACTCCTGTTTGAAAGCCCGACAGCACCGTCGCACCTTTTACTGCCGATCCCATGGCATATGCCGAGGTGATGTTGCCAATAGCAAAATCAACAAATTGTGTTTTTCCATTTTCACCTTTTGTGAGCAGTTTTCCGGCCATGGATAAAACTTCTCCCGTTTTCGGGTTCATCATCACCACAAACGCCCGGTCAAGCAAAGGAGAATTTCCTTTTCGCTTTGTCGCCATGATTTCTTCCTCGATGATGTTTTCCACCTGCTTCTGAAGTTCGATGTCGATCGTCAGTACAAGATCCTTCCCGCGCTCTCCGTCATATATTTGCTCTATCGAAGTCACATTGCCGGACTTGTCGACGACATTTTTGATTTTTGCCTTTTTGCCGTGCAATACACCTTCAAATTGCGCTTCAAGGTAGCTTTTCCCAACGCGTTCATTGCGGCTGTAGTCACGCGCCAAAAAATAGTCGAGCCGTTCGCGCGGAACTCCCTCATCATCTTTCGTCACATTGCCTAGTACAGAACGAAACGTATTGCCATACACATAATGTCGTTTCCAGTCAACCGTGGTATTTACCCCTGGAAGCTCCTCGAGGTGTTCGCTGACAACAGCGTACTCTCTATTCGTTACGCCCTCATTCTTCACCATTTGCGGAGTTAGCGCATATCCGCTGTCCATCTCATGTTTGATTGCGATAATTTCTAATTCTTTTTTTGTAATCTCGCGCAAATCATCTGGTGTAATTCGTTTTAATGTGAGCTCATATATTTTTTTATCGATTTCTTTTTGTGACAATCCTTGTTTTTCTAATCGTTCTCGTTCTTTTTTACTTACTTTTTTCTCTGCTTTTTCTTTTCGTGTTAAAATCCAATAATCTTTCATATCACGTTCCGTAACTTTGTCAACTGGTTTGTTGATATATTTAGCCAATTTGCGTGCAACTTCGAGCGTATCTTCTGGTTTCGTCGTTTTGGAACGCGTATATGTAATGGCATTTCTCGGAATATTATCCACAATGACGCGATGAAAACGGTCGTAAATTTTTCCGCGTGGCACTGGGGTGCTGACAATTTCATCCTCCGTACGCTCTGCCTCTTTCCGGTAATATTCCCCATAAACGATTTGTACGACACCAAGCCGTAAAATAAGTGCCGAAAACAGCAAAACACAACAAAAAAAAGTATGTTCAATCGAAACGGCACTTGTGCTCTTTTTTTCTTTTTCAACTAGCCTCCTCCTCTTCTTTTAGCACTTGCTTTTTATTGTAAAAGAAAGATGGCAACTTTTCTAGAAAAAAACCATGGGAAAAGAGGGCTGCCTATGCTGGAGAGCCCCCTTCTTCATTCGCCAACTTTGGTGAAATAAACGGATGCCTTTCTTCATTCGTTCCTCTGCCATCTAAATGAATATGTCGTACAAATAAATAAATGATGAAATGCCCTGCGCCAAGTATTAACATTAAAATCGATATTCCTGTTCTTTCGTCAAACAATGTAATCGCAGTTAAAAAAGCGAGAATGGATACGATACGCCCGCCGTTTAAAAACAACTCGCGGACAACGATATACTCAATTCGCATTTCTGCCGATTTCCAGCTTCTCCCTATCACATCAAACGTCAATGACGAATACGGAACGAGCAATAGAGGATAAGCGATGGCAATCGCAATCGCATATAAGATCAAGCGCGGATAGGAGACATGAAAAACGATAAGAAAAACAGCCCCATATAACAATAAGCCGCCACATAAAATCGCTTTTTTTCGATATTTCCGTTTCATCAACCTGGAAACAATATAGTAGGCAATAAATGATGTCAGCGAGTTCACGAAGCCAAATTTTCCTAATGCCATCTCACTTTTCGAAGTGATATACACTAATACGGAAATAACGAACATAAACGTTCCTTCGCGCAACCCTTGGAAAAAATGAGCGTTCGTAATCAACCGCCAATTTTTATTATAACGCCGTTCTTTTAAAATGCGAAGAAATAAATAATTTCCTTTCGCGGGGCGTCGTTTGAGAAAAAAACTGCAAATGACAGCAATAACAAACAATCCAAGTGAAATAGAAAAGATAAACGTATATCCTTTCGTATTTGCCAATGAAGAAATAATATATCCCGCAACGATCGGGCCAATCATTCCAGCCATAGAAGTAAGAATCCCGAAAAACCCGTTAAAAAAATCGCGAGTTTCCGGTTCGGTAATTTCAAATGTCAATACATTAAAAGCAAGCCAATAAAATCCATAGCCGATACCTAAAAGCGCACCCAGCACGATCAAGTAGTTATGGGCGCGACTTCCGGCAAGCAACACGGTAATAAAAAAAATCGCCAAAAACGATACGCCTAAACGCAATACAATAATGCGGTCCACTTTTTTAGCCAATTTTCCAGCGAAAATAAACGTCAGCGGCTGCAATGTAACAACGGACAAATTGTATAGCGCTAAATCACGAAACTCCCCAGACTGTTTCCATAAATACACATTGACAAACGTATTGGAAAGCGCAACACTCAATGCATAAAATCCGCCGATGCACAGCAGCAACACTAAGTCCCGAGTAATTTGTTCTTGACCAGTAATTTTTTTGATGATTGCCATGATAAACTCCCCTTTTTCGTCTAAAGGGTAGTGTTGCAAATTTTCGTTGTTCTATGCATCGGGGACGGAAAAAGCACTTATCCCTTGCAAAAACAAAAAAACCGGGCTAAAAGCATCCTCTACTTTTAGCCCAGTCCGTACGCTTCAGCAGTTCATTATTTCGCTTTTGCTTCGCTGTAGCGTCTTGCTACTTCGTCCCAGTTGACAATGTTCCAGAATGCGGCAATGTATTCTGGACGACGGTTTTGATATTTTAAGTAATATGCATGCTCCCAAACGTCTAAACCAAGAATTGGCGTTTTTCCTTCCATTAATGGAGAGTCTTGGTTTGGAGTGCTTGTCACTTCAAGCTCACCGTTGTTGACAACAAGCCAAGCCCAACCAGAACCGAAGCGAGTTGCAGCTGCTTTTGTAAATTCTTCTTTAAACGCAGCAAAGCTGCCAAATTTTTTGTTAATCGCATCTGCTAGTTCGCCTGTTGGCTCACCGCCGCCGTTTGGCGAAAGAATCGTCCAGAATAGAGAGTGGTTAGCATGTCCGCCGCCATTATTGCGAACTGCTGTGCGAATGCTTTCTGGAAGTGCTTCCAAATTGCTGAGCAGTTCCTCAATCGATTTGTTTTGTAAGTCCGCATGTCCTTCTAAAGCGGCATTTAGGTTTGTGACATAAGTGTTATGGTGTTTTGTGTGGTGAATGTTCATTGTTTCCTTGTCAATGTGTGGCTCTAACGCATCATAAGCATAAGGCAATTGCGGTAATTCGAAAGCCATATTAACTCCTCCTTTTTTGTTTTTATGTATCCGAACGCAAAATATAGTATAACCACTGTGCGTTCGTTTAAAATTAGCTTACCAAAATTGCCACAATGTTTCAATTTATTTGCTTGTAACTCCTAGGAACAGAAACGTTCCTAGGGAGATTTTTTATACGTGCGTCTTTAGTTGAATTATCAACGCGCACAATATACAATGAACAATGGAGGACAGGAAGGATGTGTCAAGGATGAATATGTTTGCGCAGCTATGGAAAAGTTTATATTCCCCGAAAGATATCGCACGTTTTCGCTTTCAAGGAATTGGAAAAACCATTGGATATGTATTTTTGTTAACCTTTCTTTCAATCCTGCCGATGGCCTATTACTTAACCACTTCTTTTGTCGAAGGAATTCGTAATACAAGCGCTCTTTTACAAAATGAACTCCCTTCGTTTACGATTGAAAACGGTCAATTGCATTCTTCTGCAAAAGAGCCCATTCATATTGATCAGCACGGCTTTACCATTATTTTTGACAGCACCGGCCAAGTAACAAAAGAAGACGTAGAGCGCTTTAGCAACGCCATCGGGCTTTTAAAACACGAAGCTGTATTAGTCGCCAATCATCAACCACAATATTATAGCTATTCTACGTTTCCAGATATAAAAATAACAGACGAAGATGTCCATTCCTTTATCGAAACCTTGCAGTCACTGCTGCCTGTTTTCATTCCGTTGTCGCTTCTTATTATTTATTTATTCGCAAGCGCGAGCAAATTTATTGGCATCTGTATTCTCGCCTTCTTCGGATTAATTTTGCGCAGCACTCTTGATAAAAAACTACAATATCGCCATACTTGGATTATGTCAGCATATGCCGTTACTTTATCAACGGTGTTTTTCACGGTTATGGAGGCGCTGCAAACCGTTGTGCCATATGCTCCATTTATTCATTGGTTCGTCTCGATTGCCGTGCTATTTTTGGCAATGAAAGAAGTTCCTTCCGCAAAACCGCAAAACGAATAGGCCGCTATCGGCAACGATAGTGGCCTTTTTATGCAGCGTTACTCATCTTTTTTTTGGTTCGGCGACTCCCCGAAAAATAGCGTTGCAATGCAGCGGAGGCAAAACGAGCGGTAATATTAAACAAAAGAACCATAATAACAAGTATCGCTGCGGATTTCGCCGCAATTATTTTCGCATCTGGAACAATTCCCTCTGAATTTAATTTCCAAATGTGTACGGTTAACGTTTCTGCCGGCCGAAAAACATTCAATGGGTGTGCTTTGCTCGATAAATCGGCAGCAAAGTTTAATAACGGTGTCGTTAATCCTGCGGTATAAATTAATGCGGCTGCCTCGCCAAAAATTCGCCCCGCTGCTAAAATGACCCCTGTCATGATTTGCGGAAGCGCAGCCGGAAGAATTACTTTCACTAACGTTTGCCACCGCGTCGCTCCTAACCCAAGACTAGCTTCCTTTATGCTCGAGGGAACATCTAAAATCGCATTCTCACATATACGCGTCAATCCTGGCAAGTTTAATATGGTAATCGCCAACGCGCCGCCAATTAACGTGTAGCCCCATCCTGTTAGCGTCACAAACGCCAATAATCCAAACAATCCAACGACAATCGATGGGAGAGATGCCATCGTTTCGATGCACAACCGAATAAAATTAAGCATTCTTCCTTGTTTGGCATATTCCGCCAAATAAATTCCCGCTCCTAATCCTAATGGAACAGAAATCAATAACGTAATAACAAGCATATAAAGCGAGTTAATAAGCTGAGGACCAACTCCTCCACCTGCTTGCGTATTGCTTGGTTTTCCAAACAGAAAATCTGGCTGCCAAAATCCCCAGCCTTTTGACAAAACCGTCACAAAAAAGAAGATAAGCAAACTAATGACGAAAGCAGCAATCACATAAAATATGCCCGTCCAAATTTTATCGACCACTCTCGATCTCATATTATCGTTCCCCTCTTTGTCCGATCATTCGTATAAGCACAATAAAGAAAAAGGAAATAAGCAGCAAAATCATCGCCAATGTCCACAACGCATTGTTCCAAGCAGTACCGTTTATCGTATTAGCCATATCCATCGTTAAAATTCCGGTTAATGTCGCTGTTGGGCTATATAATCCTGAAGGAAGTTTCACCGTGTTTCCGATCACCATTTGCACCGCTAATGCTTCGCCGAACGCTCTCGCTAACCCAAGGACGATGCCAGTTAAAATTCCCGTTTTTGCTGCGGGAACGATGACTCGGCTAATCGCCTGCCATCTCGTTGAACCAAGTCCGTATGACGCTTCCAAGTAAGAAAACGGAACACTGTTCAGCGCATCTGACGTGATGCTTGTGATCGTCGGTAAAATCATTACACTTAATACGATAATTCCAGCTAACAAACTAAATCCCACGCCGCCAAACCATTCACGAAGAAGCGGAACAAGAATCGTAACACCTAACCAACCGTAAACGACGGACGGAATGCCGACAAGCAGCTCCAATACTGGTTTTAATACGGACGAACCGAATTTTGGAGAAATAAAATGCATGAAAATAGCAAGAGCGATCGCAATCGGCGTGCTTAACAACACCGCTCCAATCGATACAAGCGTTGACCCAACGATAAAAATAACGGCTCCATATTTCGGCTGCGAATCACTTGGCCTCCACTCTGTCGAGAACAGCATTTCCTTCAGAGAAATTCCTCTTTCCGTAAATGACTGGATTCCTTTGCCACAAATAAACGCAATAATAGAAAGAGTAGTAATAACGATCAAGAGACCACAAAAAGTTACTAGGATCCTTCCTATATATTCGTTTTTCCAATAATTGAGCTTTCTTTTCTCTTTCATTCTTCCATCACCTCATGAAGCACAAGACTGGCTAAACGATGTAGCCAGCCTTTAATGGAATTACTCTAATTCAGGCATAGGAATGTAGCCCATTTCTTTTACTTTCGGAGCAAATTCTTTGCTTTTCACGTATTCGATAAATCCGCGCACTGCATCTTTCGGCTCGCCTTTTGTAATCATGTATTCATAAGACCAGAAAGGATACTTTTCCGTTTTGATATTTTCGATCGTTGGTTCTACACCATCGATTTTTAACGTTTTTAAATCTTTCTTTTCACCGATTAAGTAGGACATCGCAACATAACTAATCGATCCCGGCGTTGAGTTAATCGCTTGTTCGACCGCACCATTGGAATCTTGAACAGTTCCAATCGCTTCGTTTATTTTTACGTCTTTCATCACCGTTTTTTCAAAAGTAGCACGTGTTCCAGAGGAAGCAGGACGATTAATGACGTTAATTTTTTCGTCTTTTCCGCCAACATCTTTCCAGTTTGTAATTTTTCCAGAGAAAATATCTTGAATTTGTTGTACTGTTAAAGAATCAACATTGACATCTTTATTCACTACAAGGGCAAAAGCAATTCCTGCTACTTTATGATCGATAAGCTCTCCAGCTTTTGATTTATCTTCCAGCTTTTCTGCAGATGGAACATCCGAGTTTCCGATTTGTACAGCACCAGCAGCAACTTGGTTAACGCCTGTTCCGCTTCCTCCCCCTTGTACAGTAATCGAAACATCAGGGTATTTTTCCATAAATTGATTTGCTGCTTCTTCAGCAAGCGGTTGAAGAGCGGTTGATCCAGCTAACGTAATCGTTCCAGAATACGATTCTTCTTGCTTTGTTTCTGTGTTTCCGGAATTTTCCCCTGTTGTGTTATCCGATTTTCCGCACCCCGCAAGCATCCCCGTTATTAACAATGCAGCAATTCCGAATCTGATTGGTTTCTTCCGCATCATCGATTGACCCTCCCAATTATTTTCTGTTGCCCATGTACATGTTCATTGTAACGAACGAGTTTTATGCCTTTATTAAGCAAATGTTAAGTTTACGTAAAGAAGACAAGCATATTTTACATATTTTTTTCGGGACGAGCATACATAGTTACTAACAACGTTCATTGGAGGAATAATAGGTGAAAAAAGCAATCAGCGCCTTCGTCCTATGTCTCGCCATCTATATCATTTATTACGATGTAACAACAGGGACATTGATCGCTTCAACGAAAGCAACAGCACCCCCGGAACATACTGCAGACGCAAAAACAAACGTTCATATCCCGTATCAAATGGTAGCCGTCAAACCGGGAGATACGCTATTGTCCATTATGGAAAAGCTGCAAAACGGGTCGATTCCCGTTCCTATTGACAAGGCGATCACCGATTTTGAAGCATTAAATCCAGGTGAAAAAGCACAAACATTACAAATTGGAAAAAAATATAAAATACCGGTATACAAACATTAAGCTGCGAATTTCTTGTCAAGTGACGATAAACATTGTTACAATAGTTCAGAAAGCGGCATGAACTTGTTTCTTAAAGGAGCGAATTTCTCGTGGGTGAAATTATTCATCGTTCAAAAACTCGTCCTGTTCGCGTTGGCAATTTAACAATTGGCGGAAATAACGAGGTTATTATTCAAAGCATGACAACAACAAAAACACATGATGTAGAAGCAACAGTCGCCCAAATAAAGCGGCTTGAGGAAGCGGGATGCCAAATCGTCCGCGTTGCTTGTCCAGACGAGCGAGCGGCCAACGCCATTCCAGAAATTAAAAAGCGCATTAACATTCCGCTGGTGGCGGATATTCATTTTGACTATAAGTTAGCGCTGAAAGCAATTGAAGGCGGAGTAGACAAAATTCGCATCAATCCTGGAAATATTGGACGCCGTGAAAAAGTAGAAGCGGTCGTAAAAGCAGCAAAAGAACGCGGTGTGCCGATTCGCATTGGCGTCAATGCCGGATCGTTGGAAAAACGGATTTTGGAAAAATATGGCTATCCTACCGCTGACGGCATGGTCGAAAGCGCGTTATACCATATTCGCATTTTAGAAGAACTTGATTTCCACGATATTATCGTTTCGTTAAAAGCGTCCGATGTTCGCTTGGCGATTGAAGCATATGAAAAAGCCGCACAGGCGTTTGATTATCCGCTTCATCTTGGTATTACTGAGTCGGGTACGCTTTTTGCCGGAACGTTAAAAAGCGCGGCTGGGCTCGGTGCCATTTTAAGCAAAGGAATCGGCAATACGATTCGCGTATCGCTTAGCGCCGACCCGGTCGAAGAAGTAAAAGTCGCAAAAGAAATATTAAAGGCGTTCGGATTAGCGTCCAATGCGGCTACATTAATTTCCTGCCCAACGTGCGGACGCATTGAAATTGATTTAATCAGCATCGCTAACGAGATTGAAGAATATATTTCAAAAATTAAAGCACCAATTAAAGTCGCGGTGCTCGGGTGCGCCGTCAACGGGCCTGGCGAGGCGCGCGAAGCGGATATTGGCATCGCCGGAGCACGCGGCGAAGGCTTGCTATTCCGTCATGGCAAAATCGTCCGTAAAGTTCCAGAAGAAAAGATGGTTGAAGAATTGAAAAAAGAAGTCGACAAATTAGCGGAAGAATACTTCGCAAAACAAAAAGCTTGACGCTTCATGCGCCAAGCTTTTTACATTAATCATAAAACGGCATGATGAACAGACGGACGATAATCGCTACAACCCCAATACCGATGGCCCATGCACCTAGCGTTTCCGCACCACGCCGGCGTGCGATAAAACCGACAATAATGCCTGTTGCTCCTAATAAGACAGGCCAAATAAATAAGGAAATAATCGAAAGAGCAAGCGCTAACCAGCCTAATCCTGCTCCATTTGCTGCTTTTTCGTCCCGTTCATCATAGCGGCGAACTGGTTCTGCTATTTCTGTCGCCGTTTCTTCCATAAAATCACGTTCTGGTTCTTCTTTTCCTATTGATTGCACGTAGCTTTCGTTATACGTGCGGTTGCGATCTTCAACCATGTGCTTCCCTCGCTTTCCTTAATTAAGGAGCATTAATTAGTATGAGACGGTTATGCGAAATTATAAATGTGAATATTTTCTATGGCAAAAAGCGAATAGGAAGCATTGGATTTGTCCCAAATCGCCATCCATATCTTTTCTGACAATTACTGTGGGCTTTACTTCTGTACAACGGATCATGAACACAAAATAATGCATACTTGTCCTAATGGTGCTACAATATACATGGATGTTTGGATTAAAGGAGTGCAAAAATAAATATGAAAAAGCGGCTTGGTATTGATATTGATGGGACGGTTACTTGTCCGAGTACTTTTATTCCATATTTGAACCAATCTTTTCAGAAAAATTTAACACTGAATGACATTACCCAATATAATTTAGCTCCACTGTATGATACAACGGAAGAAGAAATGGATCGATGGATGGAAAAATACGAGGCAATGATTTACGAATGTGCTCCGCTGGCGGAACATGCGCTTGAAGTCATCAATAGCTGGAAAAACAAATATGAATTATTTTATATAAGCGCCCGAGGCAGACATTTATATGATCTGACTGAACGATGGTTTCAAATAAACGGCATTCATTATCATCATATTGAATTAATTGGTTCACACGACAAAATTGAAGCGGTAAAAACATATCATATTTCCGCCTTTTTCGAAGACAAATACGACAATGCCTGCGATATTGCCGAAGAATGCAATATTCCCGTCATTTTATTTGATACGCCGTATAATCAAGGCCCCCTTCCTAAGCAAGTGATTCGCGTCAAAGACTGGTTGGAAGCAAAGCAACATATTGAACGGCTTCTATAAATGACCAAAGGGATATCTCCTTTTATGTTGAGATATCCCTTTGGCATTCCGGGCACTTCCCATATATTTCAAATTTATGATCGGATATTTCATATCCATGCAATTGCCCTGTTAAATCGTCCATTGGGCAAACCGAAATTTCTTTTGTTTTTCCACATTCTATACAAATAAAATGATGGTGATGATGAGGTGCGCTGCATGTAAAACGGAAGTGTTTTTCTCCTGATAACTCGGTCATTTCCAAAATACCAAGTCCTACAAATAGCGATAAATTGCGATAAATCGTATCAAAACTTAATCCCGGATAATCGTCCCGTAATGCTTCTAATACATCTTTGGCAGTTAAATATTTATCGGTGTTAGCAAATAGCTGCAGCATATCTTCCCGCTTGCCAGTGTGTTTAAATCCCTTTTTTTTCATTAAGCGAATTGCTTCCTCAACATTCATCGCTCCTCATCCCCTTTTCCAATTTTTCCACATGATTACGATAAGCAAAATGAAAACAGCAAGCATAACGATCGTTCCACCAGGCGCCAAATCAAGCTGATATGACAGCAGCAAACCAGCAATAACAGATAATTCACCAAACAAAATCGAATAACCAATCGCCTGCTTAAATCCTTTTGCAATCCGAATGCTCGCCGCCACAGGAAGCGTCATTAACGAAGAAATAAGCAATACGCCGACAATCCGCATTGATGCAGCAATCACGAGCGCTACTAAAACGATAAATATAAAATGAATAAGCTTCGCACGAATGCCAGAGATCGCCGCATACTCTTCATCAAATGAAAGGAGAAATAATTCTTTATATAACAATAAAATAATGCCAATGACAACACAAGCAATGATAAATACCGTCCATACGTCTTGACGGCTCACTGCACTTACACTGCCAAACAAATAGGAAAATAAATCCGTATTAAATCCATCGGCAAGTGAAATAAAAATTACACTAAGACCAATTCCACCAGAAAGAATGATCGGAATCGCTAATTCTTGATAATGTTTATATATTGCTCGCAATTTTTCAATAAACAGTGAACCTAAAACGGAAAACCCCATTCCCACATAAAGCGGATTCCAGTTTGTAAAATAAGCAAAGCTTTTGCCCAACAGCAAACTTGCCGCAATACCGGCAAGCGTCACATGGCTGAGCGCATCGGCAATTAACGACAGACGACGGACAACAATAAATACACCGAGGAGCGGAGCAGCCAAGCCGATTAATATTCCAGCTATAAACGCGTTGCGTAAAAATTCGTATTGCCATATTGCTTCAATCATCGTGCCATTCCTCCATCAATGTTGATGAGAAAGCACATGAAGTGAATGCCCGTAAAATTGCGACAATGCCTGCTCCTCGAGCTTCTCAAATTCTTCGGCTTTCCCATGAAAATATAAATGTTTATTTAGACATGCAACATGCGTCACTTTTTTGGTAATGGTTCCAATATCATGCGTGACGAGTACAAGCGTAATGCCAAGGCGCCGGTTTAGCACATCAAGCATGTTGTAAAAACTTTGTACGTGATGAATATCAACACCAACAGTCGGCTCATCTAAAATAAGCAATTCAGGTTTGCTGACAATCGCCCGGGCAATAAATACACGCTGCTGTTGCCCGCCGGATAATTCTCCGATGTTTTGGCGGGAAAAATCGCTCATCCCAACCGCTTCAATTGCCTCCAATACCGCCTGTCTATCTTTTTTTGTAAAAAAGCGAAACATTCCGCGTTTAGCCGTTAATCCGCTTGCGACAACTTCGTACACAGTGGCAGGGAATCCGGTATTAAAGCTGTTTGCCTTTTGTGATACAAAGCCGATGCGGTGCCAATCTTTAAACGACTCGATTGGCGTCCCAAACAAATAAATATTGCCTTGCTGCGGTTTTAATACGCCTAATACGCATTTTAAAAGCGTCGATTTCCCTGATCCATTCGGACCAACGATCCCTAAAAACGCACCTTTAGGCACGGCCAAATTGATATCTTCCAACACGTTCTCTCTTTCGTACCGAAATGAGACATGTTCGATTTTCAACACATATTCTGTTTTCATTCTGTTCTCCCCTGCTAATTCAGAATAATTACGATTTAACTACGAACGTAGTATAACCGATCGAACGGCATTTGTAAATGTTAATGAATCGCCGATTTAATCTGGAATTAAATAATCTAAAATAAGCGAACTCCCGATAACCCGACCATCAATAATTCGGTTTGGGATTAAAAGCTGCTCGATCGAAAATGCCGCAAGGGAAGCTCCCAAAAAAATAAAGAAAAAATATGGCTGAGAGCCTCCTTTTTATGTTGTTTCTGTGCCAAAAAACACCCTTCTTTTTTGTTTTTATTTCATTACAATACACGTTTTGGCTCTTCATTTCATATGATGCCTATGGAAGAGGAGGAGTCGAAAATGAACCTTTATCAACAGCTGATTCAGCAAAAAATAAAAACGATCACCCCCGAGGAGCTTGTTTCATATAGTCATGATTACGACATTCCATTAACGGTGGAACAAGCGAAAAAAATTCTCCATATCGCCCGAACGAATAAAATTAATGTGTTTGATCCACAAGAACGAAAAAAATGGGTGAAAGAACTTGCCAAAATTACATCACCGCAAACCGCTAAAAAAGCAAATGAACTATTTTTAAAATTTATCAATAAAAAGGGCATCTGACTTTTGCCCTTTTTATTCATCATTCATAATTTTTGTCAACAACTCTTCATCGAATACTTGCGCGCGCAACATGGCAATTTCGTGCTTATATGGCGGTTTTTTATTGTTTTTATCCTCTCCGACATACGGTGTTTCTAAAATTTTCGGAATGTCGGCAAGCTGTGGATGATGAACGATATAGTTTAATGCGGCAAAACCGATATGTCCAAAACCGATGTTTTCGTGGCGGTCTTTCCGGCTTCCGCGCGGATTTTTGCTATCGTTAATATGGAGCACTTTAAGCCGGTCTAACCCGATAATTCGATCGAATTCTTCCAATACCCCATCAAAATCATCGACGATGTTATAACCGGCATCATGCGTATGGCACGTATCAAAGCAAACCGACAATTTTTCGTTATGGGTGACACCATCAATAATTTGGGCGAGTTCCTCAAAGCTGCGGCCGCATTCCGAACCTTTTCCCGCCATTGTTTCTAATGCGATTTGCACCGTTTGTTCACGCGTTAATACTTCATTTAACCCCTCAATAATTTTGCGGATTCCTGCTTCCGGGCCTGCCCCGACATGCGCTCCAGGATGAAGAACAATTTGTTTTGCGCCAATCGCCTCGGTCCGTTCGATTTCAGATCGCAAAAATTCTACACCGAGAGCAAACGTGTCCGGATTTTTTGTGTTGCCGATATTAATGATATATGGAGCGTGTACAACAATTTCTTCAATGCCATGCTCTTTCATATGGGCAAGCCCTGCTTCAATATTCAGCTCCTCAATTTTTTTACGCCGTGTATTTTGCGGAGCCCCCGTGTAGATCATGAACGTATTTGCTCCGTAGGAAACAGCTTCCTCACTTGCTGCAAGCAGCATCTTTTTTCCGCTCATTGACACGTGTGATCCAATTTTTAACATTTCTCTTCTCCCTTTCCTGTTTAACATGTTATTGTTTCTTTAAACGCCGCAACCGCTTTTTTTGTTTTTCTATTTCGGCAAGCAACTTTTTCTTATAACCTGGCTTGATTTGTTTCGATTTTTTCATTTTCGCAAGAAGCTGCTCTATTTCCCCATCTTGCTTGGCCCGCTTGCTTCGCCGATTCCAAGGCGGCAAATCTACCCATTCTCCACGGATAAGATCGCGATGAAGAAACTCAATTCCCATTTTTTCTAATTTGGTTATTGCATCTTGATCCGATGGTTCATAAATCGTCGTCGCAATTCCTGTGTAACCAGCGCGCGCAGTGCGGCCGACACGATGAATGTAAAACTGTAAATCTTTTGGCAGTTCGTAGTTAATGACATGGCTTACTCCTTCAATATCAATGCCGCGGGCAGCTAGATCGGTAGCAACAATATATTGAAACTCCAAATCGCGAATTTGCCTCATCATTTTTTTACGTTCGCGCGGAGTTAGATCACCGTGTAAAATCCCGACTTTCATCCCTTTTTCGATCAGTCTATCTGCCACTTCATCCGCCATTTTTTTTGTATTGGTAAATACAATTGCTAAATACGGATTATACGCAACTAACATTTCGTGCAGCAGCTTCGCTTTATCACGGCTGCGAAGCGGCACAAGAACGTGCTCAATTTTTTCCGCTGTGACTTGCTTTGGTGCAACATGAACATATTTTGGATTTTCCATATATTTTTTCAAAAATGGTTTTAACTTTTCCGGGATTGTCGCAGAAAAGACGAGCATTTGCAGTTCTTTTGGCATGCGTGCTGCAATTTGATCGACATCGACAATAAATCCCATATCTAACATTAAGTCTGCTTCGTCAACGACAAGTGTAGTTGCTGTCCAAACATTCAGTGCTTGTTCGCGAATGAGGTCGTTAATTCTTCCTGGAGTCCCAACTACGATATGGGGCTGTGTTTTCAATTTTTCGATCGCTTTTTGCTTATCTGTTCCTCCAATAAAGCAACGTGCCGTAATTTGTCTATCACTCGGACAAAATTTTATAATTTTTAAAATTTCATGGTAAATTTGCGTTGCAAGCTCCCGCGTCGGTGCGGTAATAACCGCTTGTACCGCCTCGTGATCCGGGTCAATTTTTTCAATGATCGGCAATAAATAGGCGTGAGTCTTTCCTGTTCCTGTTTGTGACTGACCAATCACACTTTCGCCGCGAAGAATGCTCGGAATGATGCGCTCCTGAATTTCTGTTGGTTTATAAAAACGAAGCGCCTTAATCGCTTCAATAATAAATGGCTGAAATGAAAATCTCTCAAATAACGTTTCCTTCATTCGCCACTACTCCCTTCTGCTTCAATTTAACGACCAAATCCGAATAACTCGATTCATCATTATATCTGATTTTTGCACAAGGCTGCAACTTAGACCGTAAACGAAAAACATTTCCCATTTTTTCGCATACTTTATGAAAGAGATATTCTCTTACTTCAGCCTAGAAAGGAGGAAAATGTGATGATTTACAACCGGCCACCGATATTTCCTTTTTCCCCGATGCCACGCTCCTTTTCAGGAATGCCGCCTTCCTTTCCTATGATGAGAACACCCGGTCCCCGCCCGGGCTTTGGCGGTTTCTTATCGCAATTATTTTCAAGGGGACGGCCGATCGCTTCTCCATCTCCGTGGATAACACCTGCGATTCGTCACGCCGCTGCCACTACGGGCGCTGGCGCAAACACAGGCGGGGGCTTTATCGGCATGTTGACAAACATCCAAAAAATGTTAGGCGTCGCCACAAACGTCATGCCAATGGTGCAGCAATACGGACCGCTGATAAAAAACCTTCCAGCTATGATAAAAATATTTAGAGAATTAAAAACAACCGAGCAAGAAGAGAACAAAACAGAAAAAAACATTCCGGAAAATAAGAAAAAAACATCATCTTCATCCAAAAAACGCACTGTACCGAAAGTGAAAACATCCGAAAATAAATCATCCCAATCTACAAAAACACCAAAGCCATCTACGCCAAAACTATATGTTTAAAATGTGTTATACTTTGTGTTCTTCCTCTTTCTCCGATATAATGTAAAAGAAAGAGATAGTCTCTCCGTATGTCGGAGTTTAGGAGGAACCAATATGGAAGTGATTAAAATTACCCCTCGCGGTTACTGCTACGGGGTTGTTGATGCGATGGTAATCGCAAGAAATGTAGCATTAGATCCTACGTTGCCAAGACCGATTTATATTCTCGGAATGATCGTTCACAATAAACATGTTACCGACGCATTTGCCGAGGAAGGAATTATTACGCTCGATGGAGAAAACCGATTAGAGATTCTAGAAAAAATTGACAAAGGGACAGTGATCTTTACTGCGCACGGCGTATCGCCCGAAGTGAAAAGGCGCGCCCGCGAAAAAGGGCTTGTCACGATCGATGCGACATGTCCAGACGTGACAAAAACCCACAACTTAATTAAAGAAAAGCTGGCGGACGGATATGAAATTATTTATATTGGCAAAAAGGGCCATCCCGAACCAGAAGGAGCGGTCGGCATTGATCCGACGCGCATCCATCTTGTCGAAACGATGGAAGATGTGGAACGTCTAACGATTGAAAACGACCGCATCATGGTGACAAACCAAACAACGATGAGCCAATGGGATGTTGCCGATATTATGGCAAAAGTAAAAGAAAAATATCCACATGTCGAAATGCATAAAGAAATTTGCATGGCAACCCAGCTCCGCCAAGAAGCAGTGGCGGAACAGGCAAAAGACGCCGATGTCACAATCGTCGTTGGCGATCCAAGAAGCAACAACTCCAATCGCCTTGCGCAAGTATCGGAAGAAATTGCTGGCACGAAAGCGTACCGCGTTGCCGATGTAACAGAAATTGATATTAATTGGATTAAAGACGCAAAAAAAGTAGCCGTTACAGCAGGAGCTTCAACACCAACCCCAATTACAAAAGAAGTAATCGATTTTTTAGAGCAGTTTGATCCAAATGATCCTAATACATGGAAACGCGAGCGGAAAGTACCGCTGCAAAAAATTTTACCGAAAGTAAAAGCAAAAAAAGAATAAAACAATAGCCGATATTCGTTTAGCGAATATCGGCTATATGTTTATACGAACGTAAATGGATCGGTATGCACTTTCGAAATGCAGACGGTCGTTGCAAACTGATGTTTAGCAAACGCATTTTCTAAAAAGCGGGCGACCCCTTGTTTCATTACTTTCTCCACATTATGTCCCGGATCCACGATATTTAGCCCAAGCATCATTGCATCGTGCGCAACATGATAATATACATCCCCCGTCACATAAACATCAGCGCCGGCTAATTTTGCTTGTGAGATATATTTATTTCCATCACCGCCAACCACTGCGACTTTTTGAACCGTATCTTGCAAATGGCCAACAACGCGCACCGCCGGAACGTCCAACGCTTTTTTCACATGCTCTGCAAACTCCCCAAGTGTCATCGCTTCCGGCAAGCGGCCAATTCTTCCTAATCCGAATACTTTTCCTTTATTTTCAAGCGGATATATGTCATACGCCACTTCTTCGTACGGATGTGCTTTTAACATCGCAGAAATAACCTTGTTTTGCAAGGAAGCCGGGACAATCGTTTCAATACGCACCTCTTCCACTTGCTCCAGTGTCCCGGATTTCCCGATAAACGGATTCGCCCCTTCTAGCGGTAAAAAAGTACCGATACCGCGGCCGTTGAACGTACAATGGCTGTAGTTGCCGATATGGCCTGCCCCCGCGTTACCGATCGCCTCACGAACAAGGTCGGCATGTGTCTCCGGAACATAAACGACTAGTTTTTTCAGCGGCTCTTCATACGTCGGAATCAATACATCTACATGCTCCAGCCCCAACGCCTCCGCTAACCAGTCATTTACCCCTCCATTGGCGATATCTAAATTCGTATGAGCAGCATAAATGGCAATATGATGTTTCATACATTTTTCAATGATACGTCCTTGCGCTTGATCAGTAATGATCTGCTTTAGCGGACGGTAAAGCGGTGGATGGTGCGCGATAATAAGATCTACCTCTTCCGCTACAGCCTCATCGATTACTTCTTCTAAAACATCCAAGGCAATCATTACCTTTTTGACTGGTTTATTTAACGTTCCAATTTGCAAACCGATTCTGTCGCCTTCCATCGCTAAATGTTTTGGTGCAAATTGCTCAAATAATTGAATGATTTCATGACCGCTTGGAATTTTGTTCACCGCAATGCCTCCTCAACCATCTTCATTTTTTTCTCTAGTTCTCGTTTTTTTGCGATGGCAGACTCTGTTTCTGCCTTTTCATTTAATTGGCGGTAAATCTGTTTCCAGTGAGCAAGTTCATGACGCCATTTTTTTAAAAACACATCATTTTTTTCTTTCAATAAAAACGGGCCTAACAATAATTCCGTCTCTATATTTTCATATGGCCTTTTTCCATCGCCTTTTTCAGCAACAAGAACTTCATAAATTTTCCCCTCTTCTTCCAATATGCGCTCCGCAATCAGTTCCCAGTCATGGTCCAGCAGCCATTTGCGCACAATATGCGCGCCGACATTCGGCTGCAAAATCAGCCTCTTTACGCCGAGAAGCTTGTCTTTTCCAGCCTCTAAAATGTTATCAATCAATGTGCCTCCCATACCGGCAATCGTAATACAGTCCACTTCGCCAGGTTTAATCACTTCCAATCCATCGCCTTTTCGCACAGAAATGACGTCTTTAAGTCCTGTCCTTTCGACTTGTTGTTTGGCGGAGCGAAGCGGACCATCTGCTACTTCGCCCGCTACCGCTTTTGTAATATATCCATGCAAATATGCATAACACGGCAAATATGCATGGTCTGAACCGATATCAGCTAGCTTTGCACCTTTTGGAATGAAAGAGGCAACTGTTTCAAGACGTTTGGACAGACGAAATTCATTCACCTTTTCTATTCACATCCCTTTCACTCTTCTGTATATTGTATCATAAACAAAAAATCCCTTCACCTAAGGCAAAGGGATTTTTTGTTTATTTCAGCTTAGAAAGCCATTTTGCCATTTCATCCGCTTTGTCCGGCGGAACGAGGCCTCCAGGCATGCCGCCGCGGCCATTTTGGATCACGTTTTTAATTTCGTCTACTGAAAGCCGTTGGCCCACACCTTTTAATGCCGGACCAGCACCGCCTTCATAATTTTGTCCATGACAGCCGCTGCATGTTTGTTGATAAAGTTCTTCTGGATTTGCCGCAGCCGTTTGCTCTGTTTTCTCGCCGCCTTTTTTCTCTTTTGCAAGTTCCTTTGCATCGCCGAGCCCCTTAAATGAAAGCCCAAGAGTAAGTCCGATCCCAATCAGCATAATGATGAAAAATGGGATTAACGGATTTCGATTCATTTTTTTACCTCCCTTATGTATAACCATTGTTCAGCAAATGTAACCGCTACAAACAATTTTATTTTACTGTAAATTACCGCAAAGGAAAAGCCCCTAATCTCATTCTACGACAAAATTGCCAAAAAGTTAAAATAAAAGAAAAACAATTAAAACTCCTATTCCGATTACACCGGATATAAACAAATAAAGAAAACGGAACCGCTTTCCTACGAAGATCCATAATAAACAATTTACGAAAACAATCGATGCAATAACCGCTTTTTGTTTCGGAAAATAATATTCGCCAACTTCGATCGATGCAATAAGAAAAATGAACGCACCACTAATAAGCGGGATATGAACAATATTTCCTTGTCCCTTCCACATCCATGCAGCTATGACGCATATAAAGAAAAAAAGAAATAAAAGGGGCATTTGCAAAACGAATGACAATTCAGTAAAATAAATGACAAGAGCATTTGCTGGCAACAATAGACAAATGAATGCCACTAAAAGGAAACGGATCATCCCCCGTTGACGAGTTCGGAGGATGTCGCTTGGGCATTTTTTATACTCGCCCTCCGTATATAATGCCAGCAAATAATCGCAATATTGCTCTGGAAGGAGGCGAGAACGTTTCCAATATTCAATTTCCCGTACAATAATTTCGCGCCTTTGTTTGTTCATAATTAATCGGCCTCTCGAAAAGGAAAGGAAAAATAGTTTACTTCTCAAATAGTACAAGAAGTAAACTATTTAGAAAGTGGTTACTCTAAAAAGTCTTTTAACCGTTTGCTGCGGCTTGGATGACGCAACTTGCGAAGCGCTTTTGCTTCAATTTGACGAATGCGTTCGCGGGTAACACCAAATACTTTTCCGACCTCTTCGAGCGTCCGCGTACGACCGTCGTCTAGCCCAAAACGCAAACGAAGCACGTTTTCTTCGCGGTCTGTAAGTGTATCTAATACATCTTCTAGCTGTTCCTTTAACAGCTCGTAGGCCGCATGCTCGGATGGCGATGTCGCTTCCTGGTCTTCAATGAAATCACCTAAATGTGAATCATCTTCTTCGCCAATTGGCGTTTCAAGAGAAACTGGTTCTTGGGCGATTTTTAAAATTTCGCGCACTTTTTCTGGAGTTAAATCCATCTCTTCAGCGATTTCTTCTGGAGTTGGTTCACGTCCAAGATCTTGAAGTAATTGCCGTTGCACGCGAATAAGCTTATTAATGGTTTCCACCATATGCACTGGTATACGAATGGTCCGTGCTTGATCAGCAATCGCACGCGTAATTGCTTGACGGATCCACCATGTTGCATAAGTGCTAAATTTATATCCTTTACGATAATCAAACTTTTCGACTGCTTTAATAAGCCCCATATTTCCTTCTTGAATTAAGTCAAGAAATAGCATGCCGCGACCGACGTAACGTTTAGCAATGCTAACAACAAGACGAAGGTTTGCTTCTGTTAAGCGGCGTTTTGCTTCTTCGTCGCCTTGTTCGATTCGTTTCGCTAGTTCAATTTCTTCTTCAGCAGACAGTAGTGGAACGCGCCCGATTTCCTTTAAGTACATGCGCACAGGATCGTTAATTTTTACGCCAGGAGGAACCGATAAATCATTTAAATCAAATTCTTCTTCTTTTGATAAATCATCGATATCAGGATCAGCGTCTAAATCAGATTCACTAATGACTTCGATCCCTTGATCAGCTAAGTATTCGTAAAATTCGTCCATTTGGTCAGAATCAAGATCAAAACCGGATAAACGTTCAGCAATTTCTTCATATGTTAAAATACCGCGTTTTTTACCAAGCTCTGTCAGCTGTTCTTTCGCTTGTTCAAATGTTACGTCTGCATCGGCTTGTTTTGAACGAGCTGGTTTTTCAGCCATTTCACTACCTCCTTTAACTTATAACATAATATTACGAAGATGATAACATCTTTTTCATTTCGATGATCTCTTTTGCAATGCGCGCAGCAGTTAAAAAGTCTTTTTTTCGCTCTGCTTCAATTTTTTCTTGTTCTTTTTCCTTTAGCTTTAACCATTTTGGGTAATTCAACACATGCCGCATATAATCGTTCAGTTCCTGATTGGAAATTTCATCAGTGATCAACAATAGCGACAGTTCTGTCACAAGAGGTTTCAAATCATCAGGAAGACGCGAAAGCAACAAACTGACATCAGGCTCATTCCCTTCTTCGTAAAATGCGTAAATATAAGCAGCAATCGCCCGATGTTCTTCGATATTGAATGCCCCTGCAATCGTCTGCTGAACAATCATAGCCACATCACGACTGCGAAGCATATGGGCAAGCAACATTCGTTCAGCATTTTGAAAGGCAGGAAGAAGCTTCTTTTGTAGCGGCGGTCTCGGCGCCTCTTTGCTTTGCGCATTGTTAGAATGTATTTTATTATTTCGATGACGATTCAACTGCTCTTGCAAAGCAGATAACGAAAGGGAAAACTCGTCAGCCAACTGCCGTAAATAGTAATCCCACTCGATGGGATTCGATAATTTGCTAATTTCTTGAAGTACTTCTTCAATGTAGCGAATTTTATCATTTTCATTTTGCAAGTTTTTTCCCTTGCGAAAATACATCATTTTAAACGCCATCAGCGAACTGCTGGCATCAATAATATCACGGCGAAATCGATCTGAACCATATTTCTTTATATATTCATCTGGGTCAAGACCGTCGGGAATTGTTGCAATTTTCACATGACAGCCTGCATCTGCTAACAGCTCCGCTGCGCGGAATGTCGCTTCTATTCCTGAAGCATCACCGTCATAGCAAATAATAACGGTATCGACATTGCGTCGAAGAATACGCGCGTGCTCTTCCGTTAACGCTGTTCCCATCGTTGCTACTGAATGGGCAATGCCTGCTTGCACAGCGGAAACGACATCAGCAAATCCCTCTAATAAAATGGCTTCTTGATGTTTTCGGATATGTAAACGCGCTTGATGAAAATTGTATAAAATTTTTCCTTTATGGAAAATGGGTGTTTCCGGACTGTTCAAATATTTCGGCTGACCTTCTCCAAGAAGTCTGCCCGAAAAACCAACAGCATCTCCATGATGATTATGAATCGGAAACATAATTCGATGACGAAAACGGTCAAAATAGCCACCGCCGTTTTCTTTTCGAATAATTAACCCGGCTTTTTCCATCAGCTCGAGCGAAAAACCGCGCCCTGATAAAAGTTTGACGGCAAAATCCCATGAATCAGGGGCATAGCCGATTTCAAATTGATCAATAATTTCCCTTGTCCATCCACGCGCCTGTAAATAATCAAAAGCTTCCTGTCCTTCCTTTGTATTTACAAGCAAATGATGGTAAAATTTTTTCAGAAGCTCATGCGCTTCTACCATTATTTTTGTTTCGCCCGTATCAGCACGGCTTTGTTTATTCGCGTCGTCCAGCTCTAAATCCGCTAAATCGACGTTTGCCTTTATCGCTAATCGTTTTACTGCTTCAATAAAGGAAATTCCTTCAATATCCATTAGAAACGAAAATACATTTCCACCGGCCCCACAGCCGAAACAATGAAAAATTTGCTTTTCTGGGGAAACCGAAAACGATGGCGTCTTTTCCCCATGAAATGGGCATAATCCAAAATAGTTACGTCCTTGTTTTTTCAATTGGACATAATCGCTAATTACATCGACAATATCAACAGCACGACGAATCGCTTCAATCGTTTCCTCGGGAATACGGTATCCCATATAAACAACTCCGTATCTTATTATTCTCGACCTATGTCTATTTTCCTTCGAGTTTCGACAAAATTTTTTCGAAATTTTGCAGAAAAAGGCGACGATCGCGATCAGAAAACCGCTTCATTCCCTTTGGGTATACACCTTGCCTTCGCTGTTTTGCTTGAAGATAACGATGATAAAGAGCGCTATCCATCTCTCCTTCTTCGTACACATTTCCACGCGGAGAAATCACATGTACACCACGGTTAACAAGCATGCTTGCCAACCCGATGTCTTGAGTAACAACTACATCTCCTCTTGTGGCATGATTCAAAATATATAAATCCACCGCTTCTTTTTCTGTATCGACATATACCCATTTCATTTTCTGGAAGGGAGAAAAATGATTGTACGAAGAAATAAACACACTTGGTATATTATATTTACAAGCAAGCGAGAAAATTTCACTTTTTATTGGGCAAGCATCCGCGTCCACAAAAACGGTCGGTCTCAATGTCCAGATCTGATTGCTGTCATCATATTGCCAGCTCCGCTTCGGATCAAAGTCAATCGAGCAATCAGATTCACACCTCCTATTATTCTACACCGTTCTCGAAAATCCTTCTTTTTCTCCTATATAATAAACGAATTTTGTCGAAAAAGATTTCTTCTTTCCTATTGACAAGTTGGCTATAAATAGTTTACTCGTTCTTTATGCACTCTAAACCTGCATTGTTCATTTTTCTCGCAATTTTTTATTATAATACAAATGGCGAAAATATGCTATAAAAAAGTAAAAGCACAGTTCACATTATCGTGAATGTGCTATAATCTTCTTTTTTTCATAATAATGTTTGCTGTCTCTTCGACTGCTTTATTGGTTACATCGATAACATCACAGCCAATTTTTTTCACTATCCCATCAAAATAAGCAAGTTCTTCTTTAATGCGATCCATGTTCGCATAAATAGCCTGGTCGTTCAATCCGAGCGATTTTAGGCGCTCACGGCGAATCGAAAGCAGTTTTTCCGGGCTGATTTTTAATCCGAAACATTTTTCGGGAGGTACTTTAAAAAGTTGTTCTGGCGGCTCGACTTCTGGTACGATCGGCACGTTTGCCACCTTCAATCGCTTATGCGCTAAATATTGGGATAACGGTGTTTTAGAGGTGCGCGATACACCGATTAACACAATGTCAGCACGCAAAATTCCCCGTGGATCACGTCCATCATCATATTTCACGGCAAATTCAATCGCTTCAATCTTCTTGAAATAATCCTCATCAAGCACACGCACTTGTCCCGGCTCATATCGTGGCGTCAACTTAAATAAATCGCTCATTTTTTCAATAAGCGGTCCAATAATATCGTACGCCACTACTCCTTCGCGTGCAGCTTCCTCAATAAGAAACTGGCGCATTTCCGGAACAACTAGTGTAAACGCAATAATTGCTTGATTCATTTTTGCTAATGCAACCACTTCCGCTAGCATCGTCTTATCTTCCACATACGGCACGCGCTTTAATTGAATGTGAGAATTATAAAACTGGCTTGCCGCTGCTCTCACTACGAGTTCCGCCGTTTCCCCTCCTGAATCGGAAACAACATAAACAAGGCGCTGATTCATCTTCCTCCTCCTTTTTGTCCTATAACAAATCGTCTTTCGCTAGCGCAACGAACGCTTTTGTCATATTTGTTTTCGTTATTCTCCCAATGACTTCATATCCTTTTTCTGTTTTTCGCACTACCGGCATCGCATCAATCTGTTTTTCAATTAATTGTTCCGCTACTTCAATAAGCGGGTCGTCTTTATAACAAACCGCTATATTCGGCATTCTCGTCATAATAATATTGACAGGAATCGTTGTTAACTCCTGTTTGCCAATACTTGCACGCAATAAATCTTTTCTCGATAAAACACCAACTAAAAGCGATTCATCATCGATGACAAATAATGTGCCGACATCTTCAAGAAACATGGTGACAATCGCATCATATACACTGACATTTTCATTAACAACGACCGGGATAGATTGATAGTCACCTACTTTTATCTTTTTTATTTTATCGGCAAGCAGTTGAGATCCGGTTTTTCCTGTATAAAAATACCCTACTCGAGGTCGTGCTTCTAAATAACCAGCCATTGTTAATATCGCTAAATCCGGGCGTAATGTCGCTCTTGTTAAATTCAACTTTTCAGCGATACTTTCACCTGTAATCGGACCATGATCCTTGACAATTTGCAAAATTTGTTCTTGGCGTTTATTCAGTTCGATCGCTGCTCACCACCTTATGAAAAGCTGGATCATATTATCTTCTCATCCATTTATTATTTTATTATACTACACTCTGTTTTAAAGAAGGAAACTTTGTCTTTTATAAGAGTCAGTCAAGATTTTGTGGGAACTTTTTTGGTTCGCTGAAAACAGGTGTAAGTCATAGATTGGCGAACCATTTTTTTGAATTTTATCCGTAAGCGCTTTCGAACTCTCATCCCTTGCCATGACAGATCGATATGTATACCTTTTTTACCATCCTTTGAGTTCAGACAGGGCATGATAGATCGGTGTCCCGGACGATTGCTGTAAATATGGCACGTTATTCCGCGTTACCTCCGGAAGAAGACGGCGGACGCGTTGTTTCGCCTTGTTCACGACCGTCTGTTTAGTGGATGCCGTTTCCTCCGCCGGATGCGACGATTCTTCTCCGAAACGACGTCCGAAAAGACGAATCCCATCCATCCGGGCAATCATTGCCTTGAAAAACGCCCTGAGTCCCTTGTCTGTCCAACTGCGGCGGTATTTCACCCGATACGCCAACTGGCTCATCACGCTTTCAGCCCTCCCCATCGGATACATGCCCGTTGTGTCCACTCCTTGCTCCTTCAGCCATTCCCGGTAATCACGGATGCATCCCGGCATCGATTCGATCCGGTGGATCAAGGCAGCCAGCTGTTGTTCTTTCGCTTCGTCCCCCAGCGTACCGAGGGCGCTGTTCAGTTCCACAAGCAACCCCTCTTCATCCTGCTTCACCAGCTTTTGCCGAATCGCCTGCCACCGTGGATGGCCCGAGAGGCATTGGCGCAATTCACGCGCCACGTGGAATCGATCCAATTGAAAGCAGACCCGTCCCTTGAAATACTCCCGGCACGCGGTAATCCATGGAGCGCCGTCCCCGTTGATGACAAGAAGATCCCGGCAAGGATCATAGGCATATTCATTTATCAAAAATTCCTCGAAGCCTTCCCACACCTCCCCCTTGCCCTCATGGACGTAATGGCGCTGATTCACGAATTCGATCCGGGAGCCGTTGCGCTTCCATCCTTCGTGAACGGTCAGGATTTTGTCTTCCTTGGCCCGTTTTCCCTTCCCTTGGCGGGAAACAAACAGTCCATCGGCCTCCACCAACAGCACCCGTCCATATCGCTGGTCCACCGGGCAGTGCAGCGGAACTTCGGCCTCGAGCACCAACTGGCGGATCGCCTCATGGCTCATCACCGGATACCCGACCATCTGGGCAAGCGTACGAGCCGCTTTGCGATAGGAAGAGCACTCCACCGCCAATCCCACCGCTGTTTCTTCTAGACAAGGGCTGATTGACTGCGATCCATCAAACGCGAGAAAGGAATCCAGCAAAAATGTGTAACGGTTTTGTTCTCGGTCTAAATAGTAGTTTCGCTCAAAGGTGACTTCGCCAAACAGGGTTTGAATCGTGGTGCGTCGTTTGTCTTTCAAGTGGTATCGGCGCTTATCTCGATTCTCTGCCAATTGCCGGTCGATGTCCTCCAACAGAGCCGTAAACAGCTCGGCGAAGGCGTTTTGCAAGGCTCGAAACAAAGCAAGTTCGATCTCTTTCCATGTCAACGAATTTGTGGTAAGATGTTGTTGAATATTCATAGGACTCTCTCCTCCTGTTTGTAGTGTGGTCAATGAACATCTTACCAGGGAGAGAGTCCTTTTTTCATGTTTCCTGCTTGGGATCCTACCGCGCTTCGCTTGGTGGCCCCGATGAGGGGGGATTGCGAACCTACGTTCCCAACCCCCTCATCGGGGAACTTCTAAGAATTTTTCCCACAAACATTTTACTCACACCTTTTATAAAGACAACTAATGACCGCTTTTTCATCCGCCGCTTCCATTTTCCGTTTGATTTTGATAAGGATAGCCAATCTTTTTTAGTTCATCTATTTGCATTAAAAATCGCTTTGTTTTTAACGACAATCCCGAATATTCATCATAATAGGACGAAAGAACGGCGCGAAGCTCTTTTTTTGTTTCCTCTTTTACAGAAATTGTACCAAGCCTTGATAAATCTATATAGTAAAATAAGCGCAATAGCCTTACAGAAGCTGCGGAAAGCGGAATTCGGTACGGGTCGGTTTTCTCGCAGCGGTGGCAAAGAAATCCAGCTTCTTTTATGGAAAAAGAAAACTTTCCTTCTGTCCGGCCGCATACAGCGCAATGGTCTAATTTAGGAGGAATCCCCATTACAGATAACATTTTCATTTCATAAATACAAGCAAGAATCTCTAAATCGAGCCCTTCATTCATATATTGTAATGTCTGCAAAAGCAGCTCGAACAAATACGGATTGCGCTGCTGTTCTTCTGTTACTTTATCTGTCATCTCCACAATATAAGAGGCATATGCTGCAGTGAAAATGTCTTCGCGGATCGTTCGCATCGAATCGATAATATCTCCTTGATGTAAAACACCGACACCGCGGCTTCTTTGAATTAAGTAATAGCCATGCGTAAACGGTTGTGTAACGGCAGAAAGGCGGCTACTTGGCTTTTTTGCTCCGCGTGCCATCGTAGCCACCTTTCCCCATTCTCTCGTGAAGAATGTGACAATTTTATTTGTTTCGCCATAATCGATTGCGCGAATGACAATTGCTTCACATTTTTCAAACAATCGTATCACCACCGACCCTAAAACACAAATCAAAAAATAGGTTGATCGACTTCCTTTAGTTCCGTTTCTTGCTCATCGCCACTAGGTTGCTGTTCTTTTTCTAGCTCTTTAAAAAGAAGATAGGTGTCGATGTTGCCGGTTTGACTAAATAACTTCCAAGTAAATTCAAGCATGGAACCACACCTCTTTCCGCCCGCAGCATTGCTTGTTTTCCCGTCTAATTATAGGTTGACCACGCTAGGAAACGTTTATGTTGCATAAAATTTTCTAATTAATACTCTTCTTCCCGGAATCCGAAATCACGCAGCTGTGCTAACCGATTGCGCCAATCTTTTTGTACTTTTACCCATAGTTCTAAAAATACTTTTGACCCAAGAAGCGCTTCAATATCCATACGTGCTCGCTGCCCGATCTCTTTTAACATTCGTCCTTGTTTTCCAATAATAATTCCTTTTTGCGAATCACGTTCTACAATAATCACCGCGCCGACATACACTGTATCGCTATCTTCGCGCCGCTCAATCGTTTCTACCACGACAGCAATGGAATGCGGAACTTCTTCACGCGTTAAATGAAGCGCTTTCTCGCGAATCAACTCGGCAATGATAAACCGTTCCGGATGATCTGTTATTTGGTCAGGTGGATAATATTGCGGACCTTCTGGCAAATATTTTTTGATTTGTTCCACTAATGTTTCGATATTGTTTCCTTGCAATGCAGAAATCGGAATAATCTCAGCAAATGGATAAAGGTCTTTATACTGATCGATTAGCGGCAATAAATCATCTGGATGAACTTTGTCAATTTTATTGATGACTAAAAACACTGGAGTATTTACTGCTTTAAGCTGTTCAATAATAAATGCGTCGCCGCGTCCAAACCCTTCTTCTGCATTAATCATGAATAATATGAGGTCCACTTCTCTTAACGCGTTCAGCGCTACTTTCATCATAAAATCGCCAAGTTTATGTTTTGGTTTATGCATTCCTGGCGTATCAATAAAAATAATTTGTGCATCATCTGTCGTGTAAACACCTTGAATTTTATTGCGCGTCGTTTGCGGCTTATCGCTCATAATAGCGATTTTTTGACCGATGACGCGATTTAAAAATGTCGATTTTCCAACGTTCGGTCTACCAACAATAGAAACGAATCCTGATTTATATCCTTCCTTATTCATGCAAATCCTCCGCTGAAAAAGCATTTGGTAGTAGTTCTTTCACTGTTAGTTCGGTGATATCCCCGTTTAAATTTGCCAATATTATTTTCATATCACTTGGACATAGCTCAGAAATAACCTGGCGACATGCACCACACGGCGGTACCGGACGGGGCGTATCAGCAATAACAGCAAGTGCAGCAAATTCTTTATCCCCTTCCGAATACGCCTTAAAAAGCGCAGTTCGTTCCGCACAATTACACATGCTATAAGCAGCATTTTCAATGTTGCAGCCGCGATACACTTTGCCGTCTTTTGTTAACAAAGCGGCGCCAACTTTAAATTTTGAATAAGGAACATAAGCGTATCCTCTTGCTTTTTTTGCTTCTTCTATGAGTTCGTTTATTTTCAATGTTTCTCTTCCTTTCACAACTTGGGAAGCAATAAGCTTCCTTACTTTTATTTTACAAAAAATCTTTGTAAATTTCATCATTCTTGATG
Source organism: Geobacillus sp. CX412 (assembly GCF_027942335.1). NCBI lineage: Bacteria > Bacillati > Bacillota > Bacilli > Caryophanales > Anoxybacillaceae > Geobacillus > Geobacillus sp. CX412. The sequence continues at coordinate 905,463 of NZ_CP103461.1, read as the reverse complement.
AAAATATAACAGAAAAATTAGAATTTTCTCACTCATTGATTATACGAGATATGGCAGAAAGATGGTGATTCCAACAATAACAGCAACAATCGCAGCGACCAAAACGGCGCCTGCAGCGATATCTTTTGCTGCTTTTGCTAAAGGATGGAAGTCGGCCGTCACTAAATCAACTACACGTTCAATTGCCGTATTGATTAATTCCAAAGCAATGACACTTCCGATCGTTAACAAAAGAATAAGCCATTCCATCCTGGAAATGTGAAAGATTGCTGCAGCAATAATCGCAACAACAGCCAGCGCAATATGGATGCGCATATGCACTTCTTCCTTTACCGCAGCCATCACTCCTGCCCATGCGCAAGCAAACCGCTTTTTTTCGTCCTTCCAGTTCATATTTTATCTCGTTAACCCATATCGTTCTAGAATATCTTTTTGTTTTGAAAACATTATTTTTTCTTCTTCTTCTGTTTTATGATCATATCCTAACAAATGCAAAAAACCGTGCACCGCCAAAAATCCAAGCTCGCGCATGAACGAATGCCCATATTCCTTCGCCTGTTCTTTTGCTTTTGGAATTGAAATAATAATATCGCCAAGCAGCGGGGGAATATCCGCATCGACAATCTCCACCTCTCCTTCGCCTTTTTCCTCGAGAGCGAAGGAAATAACATCGGTCGGCTGATCCTTTCCCCGATAGTCGCGATTGATGATGCGAATCCGCTCGTTATCTACAAACGAAATGCCCACTTCCGCTCCGCTAGGGACATGTTCGATTTCTGCCGCGTAGTTTAACAACTGTTCGATGATATTCATTTGCTCTTTTGTAACTTCGTTCGTTTCGTCGATAAAATCGATGTTGAGAATCATGCGTGTTTCACCTTTTCCTTTCGAATTTCTGGATATTCAATCCGTGAATGGAATACGCCATTTAGTGTTTCACAAAGCGATCTTGCAACCATTTCAAGTTCTTTTAACGTAATATCACACTCGTTCAATTGATTATCTTGCAATCGCTCCGCAATAATACTGCGGACAATTTTTCCAATTTCCTCCTGAGACGGATTAGAAAGCGATCGTACCGCTGCCTCCACGCTATCCGCAATGCTAATAATCGCCGCTTCCTTCGTTTGCGGCTTCGGGCCAGGATAGCGAAATTCTTCCTCTAACACATAGCCCGTCTGCTCAAGTGCTTTATGATAAAAATATTTTAATAATGTTGTACCATGATGTTGTTCAGCAATGTCAACAATTTCTTTCGGCATGCGGTGTTTTTTTAAAATGGCCACCCCATCAGACACGTGGGCAAGAATAATATTTTTGCTTAACTGTGGCGATAAGTGATCATGTGGATTACCGCCTATTTGGTTTTCAATAAAATACTGCGGCCGTTTCGTTTTCCCGATGTCATGATAATAGCAAGCAACACGCGCTAATAAACCGTTTGCTCCAATCGCTTCACAAGCCGCTTCCGCTAAATTAGCAACCATGATGCTGTGATGGTACGTCCCAGGAGCTTCCGTTAAAATTTTGCGAAGCAATGGATGATTTGGATTCGATAATTCAATTAATTTCATCGATGACAAAATACCGAAGCACGCCTCAAAAACCGGCAAAAGCCCAATAGTTAAAATCGCTGAGAAAATGCCAGAAGCAAACGCCATCAGCAGAAACATGCCGATCTCTGTTAACGAATAATGGCCATTTTTAAGCAAGGTTAATGCTAGCATAACAACCATATTAATGAAAGCGACAAATACTCCTGCCTGCCAAATTTTTGCTCTTCGAAGCTGTTTATGTAAAAAGAAACTTCCTGCTAACCCGCTTGTCACCAAATAAATCGCTAACGAAACTTGAATAGTGCCATTTACGCCCATTCCCTCGTTAAACATTAAGCTTCCGCATATGGCATAAAGAATACTTGTCATAATTGCGATTCGTTCCCCGATGAAAATACGGACGAGCATGGTGCCGAAAGCAACCGGCACAAGATACCCAGTGGAGAACACATCACTTTCCGGAATGAGACGAACGAGTTTCATCACAAGAAGCATAATCGTAAAAATGGCCGTATATACAAACAAATTCTTGTTCGCCTGCTCTCGTCCAAAGTAATAAACAACAGGCGATAGCAATAATAACACGAAAAGAAAAAGACCGATAAGAGGCTGAAAAGAGCGATCATTTTGCAATAAGCCGACAAGCTGCAGCTGATGATAAATTTCATTTGTAATAAATTGTCCTTCCTCGACAATGACTTGTCCTTGCAAAATTTTTACCGGCTTTACTTCATCCATCGCCTGTCTTCGCTTTTCTTCTGTAGCGGTTCGATCGTAAATAACGTTTGGAATGATTGCTTGTTTTGTCAGCTTGACAACAATTTCTTTTAATGAAGGCGAAAGCATGACATACTTCAATTCATCTTGTACTTTTGCCCTTGCCTTCTCCAATTCTGATTGCGTAATGCGCTCGGCCATAATGGAATGGACAGCCGTTACCGCCGCTTCTTTTGCCGTTTCGATGTCTTCTGGAGCTGCATGAAGCAACTTTTCCCATTCATCTGCGGACAAATAAGAAAACCATTCTTGCGGCAGACGTTCCTTTAGCGCATCCATCATTTTCGTCGGCTCTTTTTTTTCTTCCTTGATTTCATTTTGAATTTCAACAATGGTTGTAAATAGCGACGAAATTAAATCAACACGATTTTCGGCATATTCTTTTTTTAATGTATAAATATCCGTTACTTTATCTGCCGCTTCCTTTTTTAGCCTTTCTGTCGTCTCCTTATCTTCAATCGTAATTGGCGAACGAATCGTTTCGGTGGCAATATCGAACAGGCGCAGTTCATATTGATGCGGTTTTGCTTGATCATATAACACCGCAAATAGAAAAAGCCCTAAAAACAGAAACAAAAGATAACGAACAAAACGAACATGGTTAACATGCTCCAGAAAAAAACGAATCCTTTCCAACGGTTTTTCCCCTCACTTTAAAGAAAAGACCCTTTGAAAACGGGTCTTTTCTCTCTATATGCCAGCTTCATCATACGCTTCAATAATTTTAGCCACTAGCGGATGACGCACAACATCTGTTTGTTCTAGAAAGACAAAGGATACACCGCTGACCGCCGTCAATATTTCTTTTGCGACGGCAAGTCCTGATTTCACGCCTTTTGGCAAATCGACTTGCGAAATATCACCGGTAATGACCATTTTGGAGCCAAAGCCTAATCTTGTTAGAAACATTTTCATCTGTGCCGGTGTCGTATTTTGTGCTTCATCTAAAATGACGAAAGCATCTTCGAGCGTTCTCCCCCGCATATATGCTAGCGGCGCGATTTCAATCGTTCCTCGTTCAATTAACCGCTGCGTATGGTCTACTCCCAATACATCATGCAGCGCATCGTAAAGAGGGCGCAAATATGGATCCACCTTTTCTTTTAAATCTCCCGGTAAAAATCCTAAACTTTCTCCTGCTTCTACCGCCGGGCGAGTTAAAATAATACGCTTCACTTGACCGTTTTTTAACGCACGGACAGCCATCACCACCGCCAAATACGTTTTTCCTGTTCCGGCAGGTCCTATTCCGAAAACAAGGTCATGCTGTTTAATGGCGGTAACATAATGGCGCTGTCCTAACGTTTTTACACGAATGGATTTTCCTTTGGCGTTTTTTGTGATTTCTTCCTCGTACAAATTAATTAAATAGTCGAGCGCTCCTTTTTTCGCTAATTGAATCGCATACATCACATCTCGTTCACTAATGGAAATGCCTTTCCGGACAATGATCAACAAGTGGCGCAGCAGGTCATCAACAAGCTGTACTTGTTCGGGGGTACCAGAAACGCTCACCGATTCTCCTCGTGTTACAATGGACACTCCCAATTCTTGTTCCATCCGTTTTAGATGGGCATCATGAATGCCGAAAAGTGCAATCGCTTCGTTCGCATTTTCTAATTGCTGACTGATTGTTACAAACTCCTCTGACATTCTCAATCTCCTTGAACTATTGGTTGTGGTATTGCGATATTTTCAATCACTTGATAATGCAATTCTACCCTTACTTTACCATTCTCTTTCGTCTGATGCAAAACTTTTTCTCCTTTAATCGATGCATCTTCCGGCAATTTTGCCTTTAATTCCTCGCGAGCAAGTTCCTTTGCTTTTGCGAACGCTTCTTCCCATGTATAGTTGCGCTCTACTTCCTCCTTTTCCCGAAAGATGACGCGTTCATAATAAATAGGCAAGTCCCATTTCCAAAAGCGGAGTGGCCTTTTCTGTTGATCTATTTCATAATAGTGAAATGCAGGCTTTTGAAATCCCCATATCGGAATGGAAATATTTTTCATCGCTATATAATGTTTTTCCATATATTTTCCCGTTAATACTCCGAACTTTGCATGAAGCGGTAGAACAACGGTAGACTTGTACCATGTTTCGCCAAAAATTTTTCCTCGCGCTGGCACAAGTTTTGTTTGCCCTTCCTTCCCAATGATTCCAGATACTAATAACTGCCCTTTTGTCACATGATCGTTCACCGAAACAAGTGATTGCCCTTCTTCAACAAACATGTCCGTAATAACCGCCTTTTTTTTCGCCACTAAATGGCGAACACCAATTTTTTCAGGCTCTTTCGGTTGATTTTTCTCCACAACTTGAAAATAAAGCGTCGTCCCTTTAAGTTCCACACCGATCCATGTAACGACATCCATACGATCGGTCAATTTCTTTTGAATCGTTTCCGGATCATCGATGAGAAATTGCAATGCTCCTTTTTCCACTCCCATTTGTTTTAGTTCTTTCAATATGCGGTATTCCGTCTCCGGTTTTGCGCCTTTAATTTCTATTCCCCATACCATATTTGAAAGGAAAAAACGATAACAAAAAAGAAGCATACTCCGACTAAAATCCTGAGTTCGTTAGCATTTTTTTTAGAAAAAACGGAAATCCCGCTTTTCCAACAAAATAAAGTTTACAATCACTTTTGCGGGCGACAACGCGCAATCGTCTGACATCCTTTAGTAAAATAAAAAACGTCGCAATATGATCGCCATGCTTTTTTACATTCCAAATCGCAATATCGTTGCGCACACACGCATTAATCAATCGTTCTACCCCTTTTCCTTGCGCTTTCACCCTTACGCTACCTACCAATAAGTTCATCCATTGGTTTTTCATCGTATTTCCTCCTATGAAACGTTATTCATCTATATAAATCACTTGGTTTATTTTTCCTTCGAGTAAAATTTCTTCTGGCAAAATCATCTTAATAACAAAATTTTCACCGCGAACAAGAAGCTGCCCTTGCTCTAAGAGCAGGCGCAGTTCTTTATCACTAAACGTCAGTAAACCACGATGATTTTCGATATAAATATGTATTTGCCCAACCATCGTAATTCGGGGAAGGTCCATCACTATGTCGGCGGGAAGCTCCAATTTATCTGTAAGCCATCTTCTCATATGCTGTCGCCATTTTTTCACCATAAAAAGAACCCCCTTTCATCTCATATGTATGAGAAGAAAGGGGGTTCTAGCACCACTTGTTGTTCCCAAACGGCAAAAACAACGGGTGCCCGATTGAATCGGAACACCCGTTTGTCATTATTGTGAAAGTTGCTGTTGAACAAGCCTATTGACGAGAGAGCCATCCGCTTTTCCTTTTACTTTTGGCATGATCGCTCCCATCACTTTACCCATATCTGCTTTGGAAGAAGCTCCTACTTCTGCAATCGTCTGTTTGACAATTTCTAGAAGTTCTTCCTCTGTCAATGGTTTCGGCATATATAATTGAACAATTTCGATTTCTGCCTTTGTTTTTTCAACAAGGTCCGCACGACCAGCGTTTTCAAATTCCTGGAGGGAGTCTTTACGCTGTTTTAATTCACGAGAAAGAACGGTTAGCTCTTCGTCTTCTGATAATTCGCTTTTTCCTAGTTTAATCGCTTCATTTTGCAACGCCGCTTTTAACATCCGAAGAACGGAGAGTTTATCTTTTTCTTTGTTTTTCATTGCCTGCTTCATATCGTCATTTAAACGATTAAGAAGACTCATATATACACCCTCTTTTAATACTTGCGCTTTCTAGCCGCCTCAGACTTTTTCTTCCGTCTGACGCTTGGCTTTTCATAAAATTCACGCTTTCTTACTTCTTGCAATGTACCCGTTTTCGAAACGGCACGTTTGAAGCGACGAAGAGCGTCGTCAATGGATTCGTTTTTACGAACGATTGTTTTTGACATCCTACTTCCCTCCCTCCGAGCAACAACCATTACATTTTATACTATGCGTGTACTCGTCAATTATAATACATGGCTGCCTAACAGGTCAATAAAAAAACTGTCATCGTCTTCCTTTCCTTCCCATACACATATGATGAAAGGGGGAAAGGACAAGTGGTACAGCTAATAATTTGGTTTTCCGTTTATACCGGCATTTTCCTTCTCGGTATGTTCATGATGAAAGCAGGGCTTTATGCTTTATCCGGTCACCGCTTGAAACAATGGTTACTGCGCTTTACAAACACTCCTTTACAAGGATTTCTTACCGGAACGATTATTACCGCATTGTTGCAAAGCAGTACCGCAGTGATGGTCATTACAGTTGGCCTCGTCTCTACCGGCTATTTTACATTTCGACAATCCATCGGTATTATTTTAGGGAGCAACATCGGCTCTACGATCACAACAGAAATTATGACTCTTGACCTTGGAGACAACGTTATTCCGATGCTTTTCATTGGGGCAATTCTCGTGTTTTTCGGGCATTACCGACCTGCTTATAGCATCGGCATGATCTTCGTTGGACTCGCTTCTTTATTTTTTGCCATGAATGGATTTAGTCAACTCGCAAAACCGCTATCTACATATCCCATTGTTGACGAATGGCTGCAAAAAACGAATCATTCTCCTTTCATCGGAATCATGATCGGCATGATCCTTACAGCCATTATTCATTCAAGCGCAGCAACAATTGGGATTTCGATGGGATTTCTGAATGAACATATTCTCACACTTCCAGCTGGCATTGCGATTTTGCTTGGCGCGAATATCGGCACATGCGTAACCGTCTTCTGGCAAGCATCGGTTCAACGTATGAAGCGAAATTAACCGCTTATACTCACTTATGGTTTAATGTTATCGGAGTCATGATCTTTTATTTCCTGATCGATCCACTTGCCTTTGCTGCTGTAAAGCTTAGCTCTGCTCCGGATGTACAGTTAGCCCATGTCAGCGTCCTGTTTAATGTTATTTGTTCGCTGGCGGCGCTGCCATTTACCCGCTGGATCGAAGCGGCTATATTATTTTTCCACGGCCGGCGTCCTTAATAATCAGAACGTGCCGTTTTTCCTTCGACGATCGATACGCCGGAGCTTGTCCCAATGCGCGTCGCTCCCGCTTGAATCATCGCCTCTGCGCTTTGCATATCACGGACGCCGCCGGAAGCTTTCACACCGATGTTTGGTCCGACCGTTTTCCGCATAAGTTCGACATCTTCCGGCGTAGCACCACCTGTTGAAAATCCAGTCGATGTTTTCACATAATCCGCACCTGCTTTAACGGCGAGCTGGCAAGCGCGCACTTTTTCTTCTTCGGTAAGCAGACACGCCTCAATAATCACTTTCACAAGCGCTTTCCCTTTTGCCACATCGACGACGGCGCGAATATCGCGTTCGACAAGGTCGTCATTTCCATCTTTAAGCGCGCCGACATTGATAACCATATCGACTTCCGCCGCCCCGTTTTCAATTGCATTTTTTGTTTCAAATGCTTTCGTTTCCGGTGTGTTCGCTCCGAGCGGGAAGCCGATCACCGTACATACTTTCACGTCCGTGCCTTTTAATAGTTCAGCAGCGGTTGCCACCCATGTCGGATTGACACAAACAGAAGCAAACCCGTATTGTTTTGCCTCCTCGCATAGCTTCACAATTTGCGCTTTTGTTGCATCCGCTTTCAATAACGTATGATCAATCATTTTTGCAATGTTATTTTCCATTTTAACAAATCTCCTTTCATTAGCAGCATAGAAGTCTGACATCTATCATCATACCATTATTTTAACAAAAAAACTAGTTTACACAATTTTCTTATTGTAAACAAAAACCCAGCTGCACGAGCTGGGTTATGAGCTTAATTTTACGGATTGTGGGATGTCATCGGTAACAACGCGGACAAATTCCCCTTCATTATACGGATATCCGGCTTTTGTAATTTTCACTTTTACGATTTCCCCAACCATTTCTTCCGTAGCCGGGAATTTCACTTTCAGATAGTTGTCCGTATACCCGATGTACAACCCGCTTTCAGGGTTTTCTTTATCTCGTTCTTCCGGAATGACTTCGAGCACTTGTCCTTCAAACTGCGATGCATATTCTTTTGCAAGCTGGTCGGACAATGCAATTAAACGGTGTACGCGTTCATTTTTTACTTCTTCATCCACTTGGTTTGGCATACGCGCTGCCGGTGTGCCTGTCCGTTTTGAATACGGGAAGACATGAAGTTCGGAAAAACGTTGTTCGCGAATAAAATGGTATGTTTCCATAAATTCTTCTTCCGTCTCGCCAGGAAAACCAACGATCACGTCTGATGTGATCGCAAGTTCCGGGAAGACTTCGCGCAAACGTTGAAGCCGCTCTGCAAAAAATTCGACTGTATATTTGCGGCGCATCCGTTTTAACACCGTATTCGAACCGGATTGAAGCGGAATATGCAAATGACGGACAATTTTATCTGAACGTTGCAACACCTCGATAATTTCGTCTGTAATTTGGCTTGCTTCAATGGACGAAATACGGAGCCGTTTTAAACCGACAACTTGCTCATCCAAATCGCGGAGCAGCGCGGCGAAGCTATAGTCTTTCAAATCGGTGCCGTAACCGCCTGTATGAATGCCCGTTAACACAATTTCTTTATAACCGGCATCGACTAGCTGCTGTGCCTGGCGAATAACTTCTTTCGGATCACGGGAACGCATTAACCCGCGCGCCCATGGAATGATGCAAAATGTACAGAAGTTATTGCAGCCTTCTTGAATTTTTAACGATGCACGTGTTCTATCCGTAAATTCCGGAACGTCCATTTCTTCAAATACGCGCGTTTTCATAATGTTGCTGACCCCGTTAATCGGCTGGCGTTCGCGTTGGAACCGTTCGATATATTCCAAAATTTTTCCACGATCTTGCGTACCGATCACAATGTCCACACCCGGAATTGCCATCACTTCCGCCGGGGATGTTTGAGCGTAACATCCTGTTACACAAACAACGGCGTCTGGATTTCTTCGAATCGCGCGGCGAATGACTTGCCGGCTTTTTTTATCGCCTGTGTTCGTCACTGTACATGTATTGATAACATATACATCCGCACGGCTGTCAAAATCCTTACGTTCGTAACCGGCTTTTTTAAACAACTGCCAAATTGCTTCTGTCTCATAATGGTTTACTTTACATCCAAGCGTATGAAATGCAACTGTTGGCATTCGTTTTCACCTCACTGTAGTTCAAATTGATACGAAGCAACTGCCAAAAGATAAAGCGGCGCCGTTTCTGTCCGTAAAATCCGCGGCCCAAGGCTACACGAAAAAAAGCCATGATGTTTAAATAGCTCAACTTCTTCATCGGAAAATCCTCCTTCCGGGCCAAACACGGCAAGAAGAGAATGTCCGCGCTTCATTTGCTGAAAAACGGCAGCGAGCGTTTGATGGTTTCCTTGCTTCGCTTCTTCCTCATAAGCAAAAACCCGGTAATCGACCGTCTTTGCAAATTCTATAAGTTCGTGTATCGTCATCGGCGCATGCACATCAGGAATTTTTCCACGATGTGATTGTTCCGCCGCTTCTTTTGCAATCTTTTTCCAACGCTCCAGCTTTTTATTTGCTTTCTTTGCGTCCCATTTAACAATAGAGCGAGCCGCCACAAAAGGGATAAACGATGAAGCGCCAAGCTCCGTTCCTTTCTGAATAACAAACTCCAGTTTATCCCCTTTCGGCAGCCCGTGAGCAATATAAATTTGAATCGGCAGTTCTGTTTGTTCATCTATCCATTTTACTACACGAACGATCACATGCTCATTGGTAATTTGTTCAATTTTGCACAATACTGCCTTATTGCTAGGAAGAACACAGATCAATTCGCTTCCTTTTTCCATACGCATGACACGGACAATATGATGATAATCATCCCCTTGAATAATAAGACGGTCGTTTTTCACTTGGTCGTCCGAAACAAAATACCGTTGCAAAGCGACACCTTCTTTTCATGCTTTTCTTGCAATAAATGCAATCCAGTCTTCCATCACTAACGTTTCCTCAATAGCAAACCCTGCTTTCATTAACCCTTCTTTTACCTCTTGCTTTTTCGCCTGAATAATTCCCGAGGTGATAAAATATCCGTTCTTTTCAAGAAGACGATACGCATCATCGACAAAGCGCAATATAATTTCTGCTAAAATATTCGCAACAATTACGTTCGCTTGTTCCTCAATATGATCGAGTAAATTATTTTGAGAAACGGTAACAATATGCTGCACTTTATTTAATTTTACATTTAGTCTCGCGCTATCGACAGCAACCGGATCTAAATCAAGTGCACGGACGGATTTTGCTCCGAGCATCGCCGCAGCAATGCTTAAAATTCCCGAACCTGTGCCGACATCAATGACTGTATCACCAGGTTTCATATATTTTTCAAGCGCTTGGATACACATCACTGTCGTTGGATGTGTTCCTGTGCCAAACGCCATGCCTGGGTCCAGCTCAATAATTAACTCATCGCTTGACACCGGTTCATATGTTTCCCATGTTGGAACGATCGTAAATTTCTCTGATATTTTGACAGGATTATAATATTTTTTCCAGGCGGTTGCCCATTCTTCCTCATTCACTTCGCTAATGGTGATTTTATTTTTTCCAATATCAATATCATACAATAATAAATTATTGATCGCCTGTTTAATCGCCTCAACTGTTTCACCAAGAAAGCTATTAACCGGTAAATATGCTTTAATAATTACTCCTTCTTCCGGATAATCGTCTGGATTTAATTCATAAACTTCGCCGAAAGAAGCATCTCGTTCCTTTATTAAATCATTAGGGTCTTCAATGACTACCCCGCCAGCACCTGCTTCGTGCAAAATATTCGAAATCGCCTCCACTGCCTCGTGCGTCGTATGGATACTAATTTCTGACCATTTCATAAAATTCATGATTCCCCTTTAAACGCTTTTTTTACCTTGTCAAAAAAGCGGCCGTATGGTCCTTGATGCATGCTTGAACCGCCTAATTGATCAAATTCGCGCAATAATTGCTTTTGTTTTTCTGTCAGTTTTGTCGGCGTCACAACGCGGACAATCACATGTTGGTCGCCATAGCCATAGCCTCGTACATTCGGCACCCCTTTCCCTTTTAAGCGGAATTTTGTTCCTGTTTGGGTGCCTGCTGGTATTTTCAGCTTCACTTTGCCATGAAGCGTCGGCACTTCGATTTCGTCACCGAGCGCAGCCTGAGCAAATGTAAGCGGTATTTCACAGTAAATATCATCGCCATCACGCTCAAAAAACTCATGTGGCTCCACATGGAAAACGATATATAAATCTCCCGGAGGTCCGCCGTTAATTCCCGGTTCTCCTTGGCCAGCGACCCGCAATTGTTGTCCATCATCAATTCCAGCTGGGATTTTGACATGGATTTTCTTCCGTTTTTTCACGCGGCCAGTCCCGCCGCATGTTGTGCATTTTTCTTTGATATATTGCCCTGTCCCGCCGCAATATGGGCATGTGCGGCGATTAACGATGCGGCCAAACGGTGTGGACTGCTCTGTGCTGATTTGACCTGTTCCATGACAATATGAACATGTTTCTTTTTTCGTTCCCGGTTTTGCTCCCGTGCCATGGCATGTGTCACACGTTTCTTCCCGTGGAATTTCAATATCCGTTTCTTTTCCAAATGCCGCCTCTTCAAATGTTAATGTCATCGTATATTGTAAATCGGCACCAGCTCTTGGCGCATTTGGATCGCGCCGGCGGCCGCCGCCAAAAAAGGTGCTGAAAATATCCTCGAAACCACCGAAGCCGCTGAAACCGCCAAAGTCAAAATCATCGCTGCGGAACCCGCCGAACCCTTGATTTGGATCCGCATGCCCAAACTGATCGTAATGCGCACGTTTTTGATCATCGCTTAATACTTCATACGCTTCTTTAATTTCTTTGAATTTTTCTGCCGCATCTGGTTCTTTGTTAATATCTGGATGATACTTTTTCGAAAGTTTTCGGTACGCTTTTTTAATCTCTTCTTTTGTCGCGTTTTTGCTCACTCCGAGAATTTCGTAATAATCTCGTTTCGCCATGATGATCATCCACTCCCGATTCACTCACATAAGGGTTATTTTACATTTATCTCTTTTTTATTGCAATAGATTTAACCGGCATCTCCTTATTAGCAAAAAAGTCAAAGCCAAGACAGGCCTGACTTTGACTTTTTTAGATTTATTATTTGTCGTCTTTTACTTCTTCGAATTCTGCATCGACAACATTTTCGTCTTTTTTCTCAGCGCCGCCGGCTCCTGCCTGCTGCTGAGCTTGTGCTTGTTTTGCCGCTTGTTCGTATAGCTTGATGGAAAGCTGCTGTACGATTTCTTGAAGCGCTTCTTTCTTTTTGCGAATGTCATCGATGTCGTTTTTCTCAAGCGCAGCTTTTAACGCGTCTTTTGCTTCTTGCGCTTTTTTCACTTCTGCTTCGTCTACTTTTCCTTCTACCTCTTTTAATGTTTTTTCGGTCGTGAATACTAATTGGTCGGCTTCGTTGCGAAGTTCGGCCGCTTCTTTACGTTTTCTGTCCGCCTCCGCGTTTTCTTCTGCTTCTTTAATCATTCGTTGAATCTCTTCTTCAGAAAGACCGGATGAAGATTTAATCGTAATGGATTGTTCTTTATTTGTGCCCAAATCTTTCGCGCGAACATGGACAATACCGTTGGCGTCGATGTCAAACGTTACTTCGATTTGCGGTACGCCGCGTGGTGCAGGTGGGATATCTGTTAATTGGAAACGGCCGAGCGTTTTGTTGTCAGCAGCCATCGGACGTTCGCCTTGCAGCACATGAATGTCAACCGTTGTTTGGTTATCGGCTGCCGTAGTGAAAATTTGTGATTTACTTGTTGGAATCGTTGTGTTGCGTTCAATTAATTTTGTAAATACGCCACCCATTGTTTCAATTCCAAGCGATAGCGGCGTTACGTCAAGAAGAACGACGTCTTTTACTTCACCGGCAATGACACCGCCTTGAATCGCCGCGCCGATCGCTACCACTTCGTCTGGGTTAACGCCTTTATGCGGCTCTTTTCCAAGCTCGCGTTTAATCGCTTCTTGTACCGCTGGAATGCGCGTCGAACCGCCGACAAGGATCACTTTATCGATATCCGAAGGCGTCAATCCCGCATCTTGCAACGCTTGACGTACCGGTCCCATTGTCCGTTCAACCAGATGGGCGGATAGCTCTTCAAATTTCGCTCTTGTTAATGTCGTTTCTAAGTGTAATGGCCCCGTTTCATTTGCGCTAATGAACGGCAATGAAATTTGCGTTTGCGTTACGCCGGAAAGTTCTTTTTTCGCTTTTTCCGCAGCATCTTTAAGGCGTTGCACCGCCATTTTGTCTTTAGATAAATCGATGCCGTGTTCTTGTTTGAATTGCTCTACTAAGTAATCGATGATGACTTGGTCAAAATCGTCGCCGCCAAGATGGTTGTCGCCGGCAGTCGCTTTTACTTCAAATACCCCGTCACCAAGTTCAAGGATCGATACGTCAAACGTACCGCCGCCTAAGTCGTAAACGAGGATCGTTTGATCTTCTTCTTTATCCAAACCGTACGCAAGCGCTGCTGCTGTCGGCTCGTTAATGATCCGTTCTACTTCCAATCCAGCGATGCGCCCTGCGTCTTTTGTCGCTTGGCGTTGCGCATCGTTAAAGTACGCCGGAACGGTAATTACCGCTTTTGTCACTGGTTCGCCTAAATAGTCTTCTGCATATGATTTTAAGTATTGTAGAATAATTGCCGAAATTTCTTGTGGTGTATATTTTTTCCCTTCAATTTCTACCTTATAATCCGTTCCCATATGGCGTTTAATCGAAATGATGGTGTTTGGGTTGGTAATTGCCTGACGTTTGGCGACTTCTCCGACTAAACGTTCGCCGTTTTTAAACGCCACAACAGAAGGAGTGGTTCGGTTTCCTTCTGGTTTGGAATTACTTTTGGTTCGCCGCCTTCTAGCACAGCGACGCATGAGTTGGTTGTACCTAAGTCAATACCGATAATTTTACTCATAAACATCACCCTCCTACTACTTTATTGGCTTACTTTCACCATTGCTGGACGAATGACACGATCTTTCAGTTTATAACCTTTCTGAAATTCTTCCACAACTGTATTCGGCTCATAATTGCTGTCTTCTACTTGCATCACGGCTTGATGCAAGTTCGGATCAAACGGTTTGCCAACCGCTTCGATCGCTTCTACTCCTTCTTTTTTCAGCGCATCCAACACGGAGCGATACACCATTTCCATTCCTTGCAGAATCGATTTTGCTTGTTCGTTATCAGCCTCTATCTTTAACGCACGCTCAAAGTTGTCCAAAGCAGGCAAAAGATCGCTAACCAAGCTTTGGGCGCGATATTTTTCAGCTGCTTCCATTTCCATTTTTGTACGACGGCGGAAATTTTCAAAATCGGCGTATAAACGAAGATAGCGGTTCTCCATTTCTTTTATTTTCGCTTCCAGTTCAGCAATTTTTGCGTTTGCCGCCGCCAATTCATCGTTTTGCTCTTCTTGTGCTTTTTCTTGCTCTTCTATTTCGATTTCCTCTTGATGTTCATTTACTTCATGTTGCTCTACTTTTTCCTCTTGCGGTTCCGTATTTAACGGTTCCTGTTCGTATGTAGCCTGTTCTTGTGCTGCTTTCTGCTCTTTTTCCATCGGTTTCACCTCCCTTTAAAGCGGCCTATTCTATGTATAAATAGTCACAAGGAAAGGATGGATTGTGCAAATCCATCCATTATCCAATATGACCATTGTTAATTGTTTTGATACCATTTTGTCAATGCGGTTGATAAGTCAGAAGCGACACGATTTAAAATGGTAATGACACGTGAATATTCCATTCGTGTCGGTCCAAGGATAGCGATCGTCCCCAGCTGTTCATTGCCAATCGAATACGTAGCGGTAATGAGGCTGCAGTTTTCCATTCCGCTTAATTGATTTTCCCGGCCAATCGTTACTTGAATTCCTTTTCGATTATGTTTGCGCAACAACCGGTAAAAATCTTTTTCCTGCTCAATCATTTTCATTAGTGAACGGACTTTTTGAATATCGCTAAATTCAGGCTGGTTTAACATATTCGTTGTCCCGGCAAAGAACATTTTTTCTTCTTGCGGTATGTCAAGCGTATCTACAATGGTTTTCAACATGCTGTCATAGTTATGAATATGCGTTCGCAAAACGTCCGCCACTTCTTTATAAATTTTATCTTTCAAATCTATAAGCGGAACCCCGATTAACCGTTCGTTTAAAATATTGACCATTTTTTCGAGGTCAGAAGGGTTTACAGAAGCAGGAACGGTAATCACATGGTTTTCCACATGTCCTGTATCTGTAACAATAATGGCTACAGCTGTTTGTTGATTGAGCGGAATAATTTGAATTCGTTTTAACTTATTCTCTTTCACAGCTGGCCCAAGGGCAATCGATGTATAATTCGTTAAATCAGATAAAATTTGCGCTGATTTTTGGACCACTTTCTCTAGTTCATAAATTCGCTCAGCAAAAATAGATTTGATTTTTTGAATATCTTCCTGTGTCAAACGTTGCGGGGACAACAAATGATCGACATAATAACGATAGCCTTTTTCCGACGGTACCCTGCCTGATGAAACATGCGTTTTTTCGATGTATCCAAGTTCTTCCAAATCAGCCATTTCGTTGCGGATTGTCGCCGAACTTAAAGCAATTTCATGTTTTTTCGATAACGTCCGCGAACCGACAGGCTGTCCCGAACGAATAAAATCATCGATAATAACTTGTAAAATAAGCAATTGGCGATCCGTTAACACGCTCATCACCTCTGTTAGCACTCAGACAGCCCGAGTGCTAAATCTATTATTACAGTATCAAATCCATATGCTAATGTCAATGTTTAGATTCCGCGATAAACGCTTGAAACACCTCGTTTCCTAGCAATTTCCCCCGATGAGTCAATCGAATATGTGTTTGTGTTTCTTCGAGCAGCCCTTTTTGTTTTTCCGCAGCGATCGCTCGGCCAAATACATCATGGACGCTCATCCCAAACTTTTCAAGAAAGCGCTGCTTAGATACTCCTTCCGTTTTCCTTAGCCCCAAAAACATTTCTTCTTCCATTTGTTCCGATACCGTTACATGGTGAACTTCCAAATACGGGAAACCTGTTTTTTGAACTGTCTCAATATATTTATTGATCGGTTTGATATTCGCACGCCGAACGCCGCCTACGTAGCTGTGAGCGCCCGCGCCAATTCCATAATATTCTTCATTGTTCCAATACGTTAAGTTATGGCGGCTTTCAAAGGAAGGACGCGCGTAATTACTAATTTCATATTGGTGGTACCCGTGTATTTCCATTTGCCGCATCGCTTCTTCATACATTTGCGCTTCTTCTTCCTCTGTTGGTAATAGCAGTTTTCCTTTTCTCATCAAATTGTAAAAAATGGTTTTCGGTTCAATGATGAGTGAATAAGCAGAAATATGTTGAATGTCAAGAGAAAAGGCGATCTCTAAATCCGCTTGGAACTGTGCTAACGTCTGTTGCGGCAGTCCGTACATTAAATCAATGCTAATATTTTCAAAACCAATTTCTTTTGCTAAGGCAATCGTTTTCATGACATCTTCATAACGATGAGTTCGTCCAATTGCTTTTAATAATGAATCATCAAACGTTTGAACACCGAAACTTAAGCGATTGACCCCTGCTTCTTTTAACAACTGTAGTTTTTCTTTGGAAAGCTCATTCGGATTTGCTTCAAACGTAAACTCTACTTCATGAATAGAAAAGCGGAAATGCTTATAAATGTTTTGCAGGAAAAAGTCGAGCTGCTTCATTTCTAAAACAGTCGGGGTTCCCCCGCCAACAAACAACGTATCAAGCCGATCCGTTGGAAATGCTTCCACCGTCCATTTCATTTCATTTTCCATTGCTTCTAAATATTCATCGACTGGCTGTCCATGAAAAAATACTTTATTAAAATCGCAGTAATAACATATTTGCGCACAAAACGGAATATGGAAATAAGCTGATTTTACCAAGATAAACATCCTTTCTTAAAAATAAACAAGGCTATCCCAAAAAAGCGAAGAGACAGCCTTGTATACGATCTTCCTTACTTTTTATTATCGTCGATTTTTAAGATCGCCATAAACGGAATTCCACCGACCGATTTGCTTCATTCGTTTCTTTCCTTCTTTTTGTTTCTCAAGAAGCTTTCGTTTCCGTGATACGTCTCCACCGTAACATTTCGCCAAGACGTTTTTGCGCAACGCTTTAATCGTGGAACGAGCGATAATTTTATTGCCGATTGCTGCTTGCACAGGCACTTCAAACTGTTGCCGAGGGATTACATCTTTCAATTTTTCTACAATCACTTTCCCACGTTCATAAGCAGAATCACGATGAACAATGAAAGAAAGCGCATCAATTTTTTCACCGTTAAGAAGAATATCCATTTTCACGAGTTTCGACGGTTTATAACCAATCAGTTCATAGTCAAACGATGCGTATCCTTTTGTGCTTGATTTTAGTGTATCAAAGAAATCGTACACAATTTCCGACAATGGAATTTCATAAATTAATGTTACTCGTTTTTCATCTAAATATTGCATATCAACAAAGTTGCCGCGTTTTCCTTGGCATAGCTCCATCACTGGCCCGACATAATCGTTCGGCACCATAATGGTTGCTTTTACATACGGCTCCTCGACATGATCGATTTTTTGTGGATCCGGCATATTGGACGGATTGTCCACCTGGACTTCCGTACCATCCGTTAAATATACTTTATATACAACGCTTGGCGCTGTTGTGATTAAATCAATGTTAAATTCGCGTTCAATGCGCTCTTGAATAATTTCCATATGCAATAATCCTAAAAAGCCGCATCGGAAGCCGAACCCAAGCGCTTGCGATGTTTCCGGTTCAAAGTGCAAAGCAGCATCGTTCAATTGCAATTTTTCTAACGCTTCGCGCAAATCGTTATAACGTGCCGTATCAATCGGATACATGCCGCAAAATACCATCGGATTTAGCTTACGGTATCCTGGCAGCGGTTCTGCTGCCGGATTTTCCGCATCGGTAATCGTATCACCGACGCGCGTATCGCTCACATTTTTAATGGACGCAGTTAAAAAGCCGACATCGCCCACCGTTAATTCATCGACCAGCTTCGGTTTCGGTGTAAACACACCGACTTCTGCCACTTCAAATTCTTTGCCTGTCGACATCATTTTAATTTTTTGCCCAGGCTTTACTGTTCCATCCATCACGCGAATATATGCAACTACACCGCGATACGAATCGTACATCGAATCAAAAATAAGCGCTTTTAACGGCGCATCCGGATCACCCGACGGTGCTGGAATTTTCTCAACGATTTGTTCCAAAATCTCTTCGATGCCAATGCCGACCTTCGCGGAGGCAAGTACTGCTTCCGATGCGTCAAGCCCGATTACCTCTTCAATTTCTTGACGAACGCGTTCCGGTTCAGCGCTTGGCAAATCGATTTTATTAATGACCGGCAAAATTTCTAAATTATTATCAATCGCTAAATAGACGTTTGCCAGCGTCTGTGCCTCAATTCCTTGTGCTGCGTCGACGACAAGAATCGCCCCTTCGCAAGCGGCAAGGCTCCGCGACACCTCGTACGTAAAATCGACATGCCCAGGTGTATCGATTAAATGAAGAATATATTCTTCGCCATTTTTGCTTTATACTTTAACTGAACGGCGTTCAGCTTAATCGTAATTCCGCGCTCCCGTTCCAATTCCATCGAATCTAGCGTTTGTTCTCTCATTTCCCGCTCCGAAAGCGCTCCGGTTTTTTCTAAAATGCGGTCTGCTAACGTCGATTTTCCATGATCTATATGAGCGATAATGGAAAAGTTGCGAATTCGATCGCGTCGTTTTAATCTCTCTTCCCGATTCATCATTTTCTCACTCCCACTATTTCCCGAAACTACACTAGCTTTGATTATAGCAACACAACAAGCAAGATTCAATGACATAGTTTTGCAAACTTTCATGATGATAAAGAAAAAACATTGGCGAAAATTTGTACTATTCCGCCAATGTTCTCACGCCATCTTTCTATTTATTTTTGATCACATAGAAACATGCCGATAACACGCTGTTTTCCTATCATTTTTCGAAAAAGGAAAGCACCTGTTCCATCAATGATCTTACCGCTCCGGCAAATTGTTTGCCAAGCTCGGAAAACAGATTGAATGTTTTCATATTTTCAATTTTTTCTTTCTTTTCTTGCAAATCTTCCGCCATCACTTTGTTTCCTAATACGGATGCTTCTACTTCTCCGTTTTTGCCTTTTGAAATATGAAATACAGAAGGCAACGATGAATCATCATATCCTCTCATCTTTTGCAATCCTTCATTTGCCTGCTCCATGCCGAGCAACACTCCAAAAAAAGAATCATCACCGCTAAAAAAAATTTAACCGTAAATTTAACCATACCACTCCGCTCCTTTACCGTTTTTCTGCCGGTGCGGGTGCTTGAACTTTTTGCGCTTGCCAATAATATTCGCTAAAAACATCGGCAACAGCAGATACAGACCGGAATAGCTCTTCAAACGTATTGTCGACTCCACCAAACTCAATTAAAATCGCATTTTCCGATAAATCTTGATTAAACTTTCCGTTCGTTTCCGCTCCTTTTTTTTCGATAATCCCGCGGCTCAGCCCAGGATATTTCTTTTGCAGCAAATGGTGGAGCTGTGTGGCAAGCTGCAAATTTTTTTCGTACTTCGCGTTTTCCCCTCCGATAATAAACGCAACGCGGGCATAATCCACTCCATTAATCGTAACGGTCGTATATTTCCGTCTTCGTGAATCACGGTGAATATCGATCAAATATTGCAAATCATGATTGCGGCTCATTGCTTCGACAACTGTTTTTCTAGACATATCGTACGCTTGGTAATATTTCATGCCTTTTTTCTGCAACTCTCCTACAATATCAATGGTGCTTACTTCCGCCCCAATTCCTCGTTTTTCCATCTCTTCCGCTAGTTTTTCTCCCACTTTTGTGACGTTTACCGTACGATGGAACGCTAAATCAGGATCTGTAACTCCTTTTAAGGCAGGCAAGTACGATTCACGTGTATGTGTATGATAAATATATACAACTTTTTTTCCTCCTGTCGTTTGGGACGGTGGAGGAATTTGTTTTTCATTATTCTTTTTGTCTGCTTCTTCCAAGTTCTCTAAAGAAGCTTGCCGTTCTGCTAGCATTACCTCCAGCGGCGGAGCAGATTCGTACGGCATGTTTGTATAATCCGTCCCTTCCCTGCTACGATAATTTTGCTGTCATACAGCGCAAATCCCGGGAGCTCGCCGCCAAGCAAACTGCGCGGGTCGTCGGGGTTGATGCTTGTGGCCATGCGAAACAATAATGCTGAATAATTCGGCTTTTGCCGCTCCTTTGGCAACAGTTGCGAAAAATAATGATTTTCAAAACTAAATAAATGAATAAACGTTTCTTGTGAAAAATGGTTCGTCATATTGTTGACAGAGGAAGAAGAAATGCGGTATTCCGGTTTTAATGACGTAATCGCTCCTACTAGCATAAACATCATCATACATCCTAATACCGCTAAAATAATCACTTTTTTTAGACTCGCACCTTGTACCGTAACCATCATTTGCGGAGAACGCCACTTTTTCATGTTCTCACCCTTTCCCAGCTTGTCTACTAATTTAACGTATGGGCAAGCCGGGAAAGATAGAACTTCTTTTTTCTCTATTTTATTTCATTAATGTGTATAAGAACCGGTATTATCTTGATCAATTTGTTCATGCAATGCAGCATTTAATCCGCTCGCTAATAAATTTGCCATATCTTCAATAAACATATCGACTTCTTTCGGAGTAACCATTAAATTATGACCGAGTGGAGAAAGCACTTCATAAATGAGTCTGCGTTTTTCTTCTTCCTCTAATGTGCCGATTATGCCAAGAAATGTCGAACGTTGCTCCGTTGATGGCATATCTTCCTCTGTAAGCTTCTTTTTCTTGCCAAACGTCCATCCCGCTGGAGCGAGAGCACTAGACGGCCGCTTCCCTTCACGCATTTCCCTTCCAAAATGTTTTAAAATAAAATCGATCGTATCACTTGTAATCGATACAGCATCGACAACCGTTGGAACACCGATAGAAATAACAGGAATACCTAACGTTTCTTTACTTAATTCTTTTCGTTTATTCCCTACACCTGAACCTGGATGAATTCCCGTATCAGAAATTTGAATCGTTGCGTTGACCCGTTCAATCGATCGTGCCGCTAACGCATCAATGACGATCACAAAATCTGGTTTTGTTTTTTCCACAATTCCGTGAATAATATCGCTTGTTTCAATCCCTGTCGTCCCCATCACACCTGGAGCAATCGCGCTTACTGGACGAAATCCTTCTTCTACGCTCTCCGGCTGAAGATGAAATAAATGTCTTGTAATAAGTAGATTTTCCACCGTTAGCGGACCTAACGCATCCGGTGTCACATTTGAATTACCTAATCCTACAACAAGGCAGCTTGATTCTTTTCTAATGTCCAATTTTCGTAAAAATGCGTTGAACTCTTTTGCAAATATATCTTGTACTTTCTGTTGCAACTCCGTATTATGTTCACGAATTCCTTGTGCTTCAATGGTTAAATAATTTCCCGGTTTTTTACCAATCGATTTTGCTCCTTCTTCCGTTACTTCTACATGCGACAATTTAATCCCGTCTATTTCGCGATCGTGAATAATGACTCCTTCAATAGGGGAAGAGCTTTCCCTTTTTTGTTGGAGACGCTCTTCCACAGCTATTTCATGAGCTTCGATCGCTAAATCGGTTCGTACCGAATACATGCTTAAATCGATTGAGCGGTTCATATCGTTCCTCCTAAAACGTATCATTTTTCCTTTATTTTCACCGCTTTTTGCATTTTCCATTCGTTTTGCGCAAACATTTTCGCAATCAGTAAAGTATTTTTGCTTGAATACTCTTGCATAATTTAACCTCGTTTGATAGAATAACACTTGTTCTTACATGTCCTAATAACGGAAATGATCAACCAAGGACAGAGATGGCAAGATGACGGAGGTGAGAGAACGTGGCAAACATTAAATCTGCAATTAAACGTGCAAAAACAAGTGAAAAACGTCGCGCTCATAACGCTTCAATGAGATCTGCAATGCGTACGGCGATCAAAAAATTTGAAGCGTTTGTTGAATTAAAAGATGTGGAAAAAGCTCAAGAAGCATTCATCATTGCTTCCAAAAAATTAGACAAAGCAGTAACAAAAGGTCTTATTCATAAAAACACAGCAAGTCGCAAAAAATCCCGCTTAGCGAAAAAACTAAACAGCATTATTGCATCTTAAGAAAAACGACCTGGCAGCAGGTCGTTTTTCTTATTCTGATAAAATTGTCTCATTGGATATTGTTTGTGATCCCTTCATTCCATCTCATCAACAATAGCTCCATAACAAGCTGCCTGTCCATTGTTCCGCTCTTCATTTTATAGTCAGCCTCAGCAATTTGCTCATCACTGTCGTAAGCTCTTCTTCTGAAAACAGTGCCGCTTGTCCCATGGCAAGTTTAATCCGAAACGGATGCACATTTAAGATGGAAGCAATTTGTTGCTGCCCATATCCTTTTGCCGCAAGCCATTTTACTTGATATAAAAGACGAAATTGACCGGCAAGAAGCGACAAAATTTTCAGCGGCTCTTCATTATTCTCCAGCAATCATAAAATACTTGCAGTGCATCACGATTTGCCGTTTCGTCACTTTCTCCACTAATACAAACACATTTTGCTCCAACGTACGCGATACAAGCTTTTCGACGGTCTCTTGCTGAATCATTCCGCCTGGCCCAACGAACAAAATGAGCTTGTCCAATTCGTTCGCAAGTGTCATTAAATTCGTTCCTGCCAGCTTTAACAAAGTGTCAATCGCATGTTCTTCCACCATCACACCACTTTGTCCTGCTCTTTCTACAATCCATTCGCGCAGCTCTTTTTCGGCAAGCGGAGATGCGACAAAAACTTCCGCATGTTCCTTCATTAGCTTTGTTATTTTTTTGCGTTCATCTAGTTTTTCATACGGTCCAACGAAGACGACAATCGAAAAAGGGGAAGGGGACATTATGTACGATTCTAATTTTTTTAAGTCATGCTCCACTTCTTTTTCTTTCTCCGCTGTAAAAAAATAAGGATTTTTAATAAGAATCACTCGTTTTTCCCCTAAAAACGGAAATGTTTCCGCATCTTCTAGCGCAGTTTGCACAGGAGTATCTTCGCAATCGTACACAGATACATTAAATTCCCGCTCTTCTTCCGTTAATACCGTACGAACGAGAAGTTCATACGTTTCCGTTAATAAAAATGATTCGGTTCCATATAATAAATAAAGGGAAGACAAACGTCGTTTTTTAATTTTTCCCCAAAAGTCCACCACCATATTTCTCTTCTCCATTCTGTCTGCAGTCTTTCTATGTTGAAAAGATACAACGTTTTTCTTATTTTTACAAGGGAATCGGTTAGCGGGAAAACCGATTCCCCTTTATATAAACGTTGACAAATAAGTCCTAGGACCTTATTTGTCAACGGGTTATCTTTATCTTTTCCCGGTCGCAAAAAAGTATTTGTGTTAACTGTTGTCAATGAAGGAAATGAATAAGGAGGATATAGATTTTTTTTTCTTTTTCGTCTATACTAAAAATGATTGCACGAGGAGGGGTAAACGATGAACGTATTTGAAAAAGATGTACAATGCAAACGAAATGATGCTGTTGACTCTGCCGTTGGTTTTATCGTTTCATTCGGTTTTTTTGCAACAATGTTTATTATCGCAACATTGATTAAATTTTTCGGTTCGTGAAGAGATTGCTTACATAAGCAGTCTCTTTTCTTTATTAGTTATGCTATGGCAGCATGACGGAAAAGGTTCCACGATTTTTCGAATAAATATAGCGAATCGCGCCATGCTGGTCTGTCCGCAAAATAATGACATTCCTTTTCCGGAGCCGTTCGATAACATATGGGGAAGGATGATGGTAACGGTTATGTTTGCCGACGGAAATAAGTGCAATCTTCGGCTGTACTTTTTCTAAAAATAACTCTGTTGTAGACGTATCGCTCCCATGATGGGCCACTTTTAACACATCGGCTTCTAAGCGCGGAAAAACGCTGATTAACTCCCTTTCCCCCGTTTCCTCTAAATCACCCGTAAATAACCAGGATAATCCACCGAGCTTTGTATACAATACAATCGAATGGTTATTATCATCACGATGCGTTTTCCATGGATGAAGTACATAAAATGAAATTCCATCCTCTATCCATCTGTCACCCCTTGATATTTTCACCACTTCTATATTTTGTCGTTCAGCAAGTTGAACAAGTTTTTCTTGTATCGAATTTTTTGTTTCTCCTTTGCCAATGACCATTTGCTTGACAGAAAAATGCCGAATGATTTCTTCTGCCGCTCCAATATGGTCCAAATCTCCATGTGTCGCAATAAGTTTATCGATATATCTCACTCCGTTTGATTTTAAAAATGGAACGACAACGTCTTTTCCTACATCCCACTTCCGCTTTCGTTCCTGCCATGGCTGTCTTTGGTGTGGAAGTGTTCCTCCTGTGTCAATAAGATATACTCCTTTTCGATACGGCAATTCAATGTATATACAATCCCCTTGCCCGACATCGAGTAAATTGACCTCACCGTAACGATCCATATATGGGCTCCATGCATGAAGCGTAATAACGAAGGCGACCCATCCTATACTAAAGTAACGCCGCTTCTCCATTTGTACAAATGCAGCAAAAATCGCGGCCGCATAACAGATAAGAAAAAAGAAAGAAGGCCGGCCTAGAACGAGTGACAACGAATGGTTAGATGAGAAAAATGCAACAACATCGCTAGAGATTACGATAATTTTTTGCAACAGCCAAATAAAAGGAAAAGAAAGAAGCGAATGTATATAATGCGTGCCTACAGCTGCAAACGAAAGCGGCATAATGGCGAAGGAATAAAGCGGCACAAAAATAATATTTAGGGGAATGCTCCATAACGAAACTTCGAAAAAATAGTATAAAAGAAACGGAAGGGCGCTCAACTGGGCAATAAAAGCCGTAAAAAAGAGGCGCCAAAAGACAGAATCATGCGACAATATCATTTGGGAAGATAAAATAAGAGCAAATGTTACAATAAACGATAACTGAAATCCGACATCCCATAACATATACGGATCGAAAAGCAGCATCATGACTAGCGTTATACTTAATGCATCGAGCGGCGATAACTTCGATTTCCAGTAATCGGAAACTAAAAAGATCATTGCTGTAAAGGAGGCGCGAATAACGGAAGGAGAAGCACCTGTTAGCACAATATAAATGGGAAGGAAAATCAATAGGATTATCGTTGCCGTTTCCTTGGTGATAAAGCGAATCAATATGGAAAACATGGCTCCGACTAATAACGTGACATGCAACCCGGAAATGGCTAATAAATGGATTAATCCGAGTTTTTGGTATCCTTCCAAAAGCGTCTCGTCTAATTGCCCTCGTTCTCCGTATAAAAGTGCTTGGACAATTCCAACCGTTTCCGATGGAAAATGTGTTTCTACCGTGTGCAGCCCTTTTTCACGAAGCGAAAGAAGCCATTCATATAACGTTGGGGATGTGTTGTGGCAGTCTTGCAAGGAGATTGATTGGGGTTTGAGAATCCAATGAATATGATGAAATCGTAAATAACGACGATAATCGAAAGCATTAGGATTTCGCGGTAGCGCCGGACGTTCAAGCCTTCCCTTCACCGTGCATACTGCTTTAGGAGTTAAAGAAGAAAGCTCTTGTTTTTCCTGTGCCGATTTTATGTAGTAAATAAGCTGAAGCTTTTCTTTTCCCACTTTGACAATCGATTTTAGTTGATCCCCATCCACCGAAATGGGAGCAATAAAACGAATAGTAAATAACGTCATGTTGCCAGACAGTTTCGTCTTATTATGATGGTCGATATAAACGAAATACATATAAAAAAGGCAAATCGTTATGATAGAAAAAAGAAAGAGGCGCCTTTTTCGCGTGAAAAGAAATATAGCATACAGCACGATAAACACCAAAGAAATGTTTGGCCTCCCGCACCCAGCGATGATCCCAAAAACAGCAGCAAGCGCTATATAAACAATATTCCCCCGCATGGTTTGCGCCCCTTTCCGTAGGCGTGATTTATTATTTTTGCAGAAGTGACAATATTTCTTTATTAAATGGTACGTGTTCTACCCGGACTTTCGCTTGTTCAAAAAGTTCAAGCGCATACGGATGATTTTTGTAATCTTGCGCATAATATACAGCGCGAATTCCGCTTTGAATAATCGCCTTACAGCAATGTAGACAAGGAAAATGAGTTACGTACATCTCTGCTCCTTCTGTCGGTACGCCAAATTTCGCACATTGAATAATCGCATTCATTTCCGCATGGATGGTGCGAACACAATGCCCGTCAATAACATAACATCCCTCATCAATGCAATGAGCGCCGCCGGCAATGGAACCGTTATATCCCCGGCAATAATTCGTTTATCTCGGACAATGGTGGCGCCAACCGCCAATCGTGTACAAGTGCTGCGCAATGCCAACAAATGGCTTTGTGCCATAAAATATTGATCCCATGTAATCCGTTCCATACTTCCTCCCCCGCTTGTCCATCGCAAATTGATTTTTCCTTCAGAAAGTGCACATATTTTTAGTGTAATGGGCGAGCCAGCAAAGCGTCAACGACATTATGGCACAACAATGTGTTCTTTTATTTTTTCCAACGTCTTTTCTCCAATGCCTGTAACATTTAATAAATCTTCTGCTTTTTGAAACGGTCCATGCTCTTCGCGATAGGCAATAATGGCTGCCGCTTTAGTCGGTCCAATTCCCGGAAGTTGCAATATTTCTTCCTCCGACGCTGTATTAATATAAATTTTCTTGGAATCATTAGAGGAAACAAGAGAAGAATCTATGGAAGGAATGTTCGTCTCCCCGCGTTCCGGTACATAAATCATCATTTCATCATGTACTTTTGCCGCCAAATTGACCTTTGTTTGATCCGCTTCTTTTGTAAATCCGCCAGCCATTGCTACCACATCATTGACACGCGCCGTATCCTTTATTTCGTATACTCCCGGTTGGGCAACTGCTCCCTTTATATCGACAATAATTGTTTTGGATTGCACTTTCTCTTCCTTTTTCTCCGATACTTCCATCATCATTTGTTCCGAAGCTAGTATAGAACCTTGTTCCTTTTCGATCATTTCATTGTTTCTAAATAAAATGACCACCGCAACGATGAACACTGCCAAGAGCAGAATATACCATCGTTTGTCATACTTTTTTATTGCTTCCCACATGTCCATCATCCTTTCAAATTAGTCATAAAATAAAGAAAACGCTCATACATATCGTTGAAAAGACTATACGTACTGCAATCAGGGAGGGGGGAGTGAAGCATGGAAATCGGAATGATTGGGACAGGAAATATGGGAAGGATTTTAATTGAAGCGTTTCTTGAATCTGGTTCCGTCAAAGAAGACCAGCTTATTATCACGAATCGTACGTTAGAAAAAGCGCTCGACATCCAGCGCCGCTATCCGGGCATATATGTTGCTGCCAGCGCGGAAGAAGTGGTACAGAAGGCAACGATTGTGTTTTTATGTGTAAAACCGTTAGATATTCACCCCCTTTTGCAACAATTGTCTTCCTTTTGGACAAAGGAACATTGTCTTGTATCGATTACAAGCCCGATTAGTGTACAACAACTTGAAGCTGCCGTCCCTTGCCACGTAGTGCGCGTTATTCCAAGCATTACAAACCGGGCGTTTGCTGGAAGCACGCTAATCACGGTTGGACAGCGCTGTTCTTCACACTATCAAAACTATATAGAAACGCTATTTCGTCAAATTTCTGCTCCTTGCTATATTAATGATGAAATTACGCGAATCGCTTCTGATATCGCTAGTTGTGGTCCCGCTTTTTTTAGCTATTTGCTTCAACGATTTATTGAGGCAGCCGCCGCAAAAACATCGATTACAAAAGAACAAGCAACAGAATTGACAAGCAATATGATTATTGGATTAGGGGAATTATTGAAGAAGAATCTTTATACACTTCCAACACTGCGAGAAAAAGTTTGCGTGAAAGGCGGTATTACTGGAGAAGGAATTGCGGTGCTTGAAAAAGAAATCGAAGGGGTATTTGAACGCGTATTTGATAAAACACATGAAAAATTTAAAGATGACATCGAAAAAATAAAAAAGCAATTCGGTAGTTAATTATTCGTTAAAAAAAGAAAAAATCCTGCTTAGCAACAAAAAATGTTTTATTCCGTACCGAAGTCAAAATCAATCAATAGCTTTTCTGCCGAAGCCAGCGTGTAATCGCTTTAACGGGCTTTGGCAGAAAAGCATAAAGCTTTAAAAAGAGGGAAGCGCCGCTGTTTTTCATTTTTTCGCAACAAAGAAAACACGTTCCGACGTTTCGCTTGGCGCTTCATCTGTAAAATCCGCGGTTATTTCCAGCACTGTAAATCCCGCTTCCGTCAGCCATTGTTTATACTGATCAATCTCATAGGTGCACTGTCGATGCAGTTCATCATGCCGTTCATATTTTCCATCATCGCCACGGACGAAAAACGTTAATTCATGCTCAACGCTATGCGGCAACGAAAGCGGATAGCAAGACCAAATATAACTGATTTCCTCGTCATTGCTTGTAAATATCGCATCTTGAAAAATATGATCCATTTTATACGTCGAATGAACGTCAAATAACAATAAACCGTCTTCTTTTAACAGTTCATAAATGCGGGAAAAAGTTTGCCGAACTTCACTTTCTTCTAATAAATAGTTGAGTGAATCGCAAAAAATAGTGACACAATCAAACGACGAAAATCCTTCTAATTCCGTCATATTTTGTTGAAAAAATTCAATGGTAACCTGTTGCGCTTCCGCTTTCGCTTGTGCAATAGCGAGCATATTTTCAGACAAATCGACACCTGTGACCAAAAATCCTTCTTTCGCCAATCGAACAGCTAATTCTCCTGTGCCACATCCGACATCAAGAATGCGTTTTGCACCTTGACGTCCATACTGCTTTAGCTTTTTTTGCACAAACGACTGCCATGCATCATACGGCGCTTCATTCATTAATTTATCATACCAATAAGCAAATGACTCATACGTCATTGCTGCAACACGCTCTCCACATCTTCCAACGGCGCATCTCCCCATAAACGTTCTAAATTGTAATAATTGCGTTCCTCTTTATCAAAAATATGGGCGACGATATCGCCTAAATCGACTAAAACCCATTTTGCCTCATGAAACCCTTCTACCCGTTTCACCGGAATATGGTGTTCCTCTGCTTTCTCTTTTATTTCCCGCGCAATCGCTTGTACTTGTTTCTCCGAATTTCCATGACAAATCACAAAATAATCAGCGACAAGAGAAATTCCTTTCATATTTAGGACAACGATATTTTCCGCTTTTTTGTCATCGGCTGCTCGAACAACCAATTGCAATATTTCCTGTTCTGTCATTCTTCACATTCCCCTTTATTTCCATCATCAACGAATTATATGTGTGAATCGTGTCTGGATAAATGAGCTGATTTTTTTTCAACAAAAATTGAATGGTGTTTTGTAACGATTTTACTAACGCCTTGTTCAGATCTTGTTTGGCCAGATCACGAACTTCATCTACTCCTGGGAATATCCGCCCAGGTTCAATATAATCGGCAAGGTAAATAATTTTTTCCAATAATGTCATATTTGCTCGTCCTGATGTATGATAACGAATCGCGTTTAATATATCTTCATCTTCGATTCCAACTTCCGTCCTTACTAAGTAAGCACCGACTGGAGCATGCCAAAGTTCCGAGTTGTAAGAAAGCAAGTCTTTTGGCATATTTTGCTCTAAAATGATTTGTTTCATTTCTTCTTTCGGACGGAACTTCGCATAGTCATGAAAAATAGCCGCCAATTCCGCTTTTTTCACATCCGCTCCATACTGCTCCGCAAGCTCGATTGCCGTTTCCATAACGCCAATTGTATGTTGATAGCGATGTTCTGTCAATTGTTTTTTAACGAGAGTTAACGCTTTTTCTCGCTCCATATAGCTTTCTCTCCTCAATATAAAGTCTTACACATTCCGGCACTAAATATCGGATTGTTTGTCCTTTTCTTACCCGATCACGAATCATCGAAGAAGATACCGCAAATTGCGGTACTTCTACTTCTATAACCGGATAAGATGTTTTAGTGGAAAAACCAGGTCGTTTTACACCTACAAATGTCACTAACTGGACCAATTCAGCAATTTTATGCCAGTGTGGCAAATATTCCACCATATCTGCACCGATAATAAAATAAAACTCATGATCTGGGTGCATAGAAAGCAGTTGACGAATTGTATCATACGTATACGACGGTCCTTCTCTTTCTAGTTCAATCGTTTCGATATGAAAGCGCGGATGATCAGCAATCGCTAATTCAAGCATGCGCAAGCGATCTTCGCTTTTTGTCACTTGTTCATGTTGTTTATGTGGAGGGATGCGGTTCGGCATAAACCAAATTTCTGACAACTGAAGAGCATGCAGCACTTCATTCGCCATTAATAAATGCCCGTAATGCGGTGGATCAAATGTCCCTCCAAAAATCCCGATTTTTCTCATATTTTCTTCCCTCCGCCATGCATATGCGCAACTTTGCCGTTTAGCGCGGTAACACAATTTGCTTATTTTCTTTTGACTCCTTATACAATACAATGGTATTCCCAATTACTTGTACAAGTTCCGCGCCCGCTCCTTGTGCAAGTTGCTCGGCGACAACATGGCGATCTTCCTCACAATTTTGCAGCACGCTCACTTTAATAAGCTCACGCGCTTCGAGCGCATCGATAATTTGCTTAATCATATTTTCATTAACTCCGCCTTTTCCAACTTGAAAAATTGGTTTCAAATGATGGGCTTTCGCCCGCAAAAAACGTTTTTGTTTTCCTGTTAACATATGTTATGTTACCCCCTAAGCTGTTCGATCACTATTTTTTTCATACGTTGGACATCCGGGAATATTCCTGTCCATTTTTCAAATGCTAACGCCCCTTGATATACAAACATCCCGACTCCATTTTGGATAATTCCATTTCTTTTTCGTGCTTCCTTCAACCATTTTGTCTCTAATGGATTGTAAATAATATCAGAAACGATCGTTCCTTCTTTCATATTTGCAAGAGAAAGCGGCATTTCTTCCATATTAGGATACATTCCAACAGACGTCGTATTAATGAGAATATCATATTCTCCTAAACGCTCTTCCGCTTCATTTAACGAGTATACAACTGATGAAACAGAAGCATTACATTCATCAATAAGCTGTTTTGCTTTGGATACCGTTCGATTGCAAATATCGATTTGTTTTGCACCGCGATCGGCAAGAGAAACGTAAATGCCTCTTGCTGCTCCACCAGCTCCAATAAGCAAAATGCGCTTTTCTTTTATATCGACGTTTATTTCTTCCTCTAGCGCCCGAACATATCCAGGACCATCTGTATTATAGCCGATCAATCGTCCATTTCTATTCACGATCGTATTGACCGCACCGATGCGGCGCGCTGTTGGATCCACCTCATCGAGCAATGGCATCACCGCTGTTTTATGAGGAATCGTTACATTTACCCCCGAAATGCCAAGGGCCCTTACCCCGGCAATAGCATCCTTCAAGCGTTCCGGCTCTACATGAAATGCATGGTAGTGTGCGGCAATGTTCATGTTTTGAAATGCATCATTATGCATAATTGGCGATAGGGAATGGTGAACAGGGCAACCAAATAACGCATATAATTTTTCCATTTTCTCTTCTCCCCTATTTTACTTACAAAAGAATTAAATCAATGATTTCCTTATTAAGATGTCGACTCCCTTTGGTGCATACGCAACCACTTGCGCTCCTGGTTCGTTGCATGTCACCCAACCAAGTCCGGAAAATACAATGTCTGTCTTTCTTTCTTTTATGGTGAATGTATGCGCCTCTAATGGCGGGAATTGGTCGATATAATGTTTGCGCGGAGGAGAAAGAAGTTCACCTAATTGATTGGCATATAACGCATCCGCTTTTTCTAACTTCGTCCGATGAATGAGCAGCTCATTGGAGAAATAACATACAAAAGACCGTCGTCCCCCTTTTATATAATCAAGCCGGGCGAGCCCCCCGAAAAATAACGTTTGTTGTTCATTCAGCTGATACACTTTCGGATGGATTTCTCGCTTTGGAGTGATGATTTTTAAATCTTTTTTGTCCACAAAGTGCGCCATTTGATGGTGATTAATAATTCCCGGCGTATCATAAATCGCCGCTCCATCATCTAATGGAATTTCGATCATATCCAACGTCGTTCCCGGAAAATAGGATGTTGTAATTACATTTCCTTTCCCCGTTGCCTCTTGAATAATACGATTAATAAACGTTGATTTTCCAACATTCGTACAGCCAACCACATAAACGTCTTTCCCAAACCGATATTTTTCAATCGCCTCCATTACTTTCGCCATTCCGATTCCTTTGACAGCGCTCACTAAACATATGTCAATTGGCTTCAAGCCGAGATCGCTTGCCGATTGTTTCATCCAATGAATAAGCTTTGGATATTTCACCGATTTTGGAAGCAAGTCCACTTTATTGCCAACGAGCAAAATCGGGTTGTTCGCGACAAACCGATGCAATCCTGGAAGCCAGCTTCCATTGAAGTCAAAAATATCAACAATTTTTACGACAAGTGCTTCCGACTGTCCGATGCGGTGTAAAATTTTTAAAAAGTCATCATCTGTCAGTGCTACATCTTGCACTTCGTTATAGTGCTTTAAGCGAAAGCAGCGTTGACAAATGACTTCTTCTTTTTCTTTTTCTAAAACGCTTTTTGGTGCATACCCAGGTTTTGTCTCATCTTCCGATTGAATTAGCGCTCCACAGCCAATGCAGCGAATTTGTTGTTCCACCATCATTCCTCCCAATAAATCATGCCTTTTTTACGCATCATATTTAAAATTATCCGTTCTATCTTTCGGTTCAATCGGGTCCAAAGCCCGTCTGTCTGCGCAACCGGTACAACTAAAATGGTATTTAATCCTAACCGGTTTCCTCCAAACACATCGGTTAGCAATTGATCACCGATGACAACAACTTCATCTTTCCTCAATTGCATCATCGATAACGCTTTTTGGAAAGCGCTTGTCAGCGGCTTCCGTGCTTCGAAAATAAACGGAATGCCAAGCGGTTCCGCGAAAGATTGCACCCGCTTTTTATTATTATTCGATACGATGATCACCTTAATGCCCTCTTGCTTCATATTCTCAAACCACTCCATTAGCTCCGGAGTGGCGCTTGGACGATCCCACTCGACAAGCGTATTATCTAAATCTGTAATGATTCCTTTAATTCCTTTTTCTTTTAACTCACTAGGAGTAATATCCAGTACACGTTTGACAAACTGGCTTGGCAAAAAATAATGAAGCATGTCCATCACCTTACCTTTTTAGGCACTGACTTTCGGCTTTTCTGCCTTTAACCATCATACCTAATTTTCACTAGTCTTTCAAAACAAACTTTGACAAATATATACAATCACAAAAATTTTTTCGACAAAGTTCGTTATCCCCAAAATTGTGGATAAGTTTTGTCCACATCATTCACAAGCATAAAATCAGATCCCGACAACCTTATAAACATGTTTTCCACATGTTATCCACTTGTTGTTGTGGATAACAGAACGGTTGTTCTACATCGGAAATCATGGTACAGTTAAAGTAACTTACCATTATATGTATTGACTGCAAATCATATTCCATTGCTGAAGGGGGTTTTCAGCATGAAACATCTATCTGATGAGTTGTTAATCGAATCATATTATAAAGCAAAAGAATTAAAATTAAGCCCGGAGTTTATTGAATTAATTGAAAAAGAAATTCGCCGCCGTTCGTTAGAACATAAAATTAAGCTTTCATCATAATAGCCTCCAGGGCTTTTTTTATTTTAAATAGCCAATCCGTTCCCCTACTTTCACTCCCATCGGCACCACAATTCGTTCATCAAGCTCAATACTGTCTTTTTCAAACAATAAAACGACGGTAGATCCAAAAGAAAAATAGGCAATTTCTTGCCCTTTCGTAAGATGCTTGCTCACATGGGTAAGCTCAATGCTGTTGACAAACATCGCACCTATTTTTACAATCGCGATATGTTTTCCGTTTGCAGCTACTTCTGTAATCATGCGATAGTTTTTCGATAACGGCCGCTTTCCATATTTTAAGCCAAGGCGGTTGACAGGGTACGATTTTTTTCCAAGAGCCCATTGTTTTTGCACAACTCCAGATATTGGGCTATGGATGCGATGATAATGGCTTGGGCTTAAATACAAAATAATGAATAATCCGTTTAAATATTTTTTTGCCGCTTCGCCGCTTCCAAGCATTTCTGCAATCGAATATGTCTTGCCCTTAACGACGATTTCGCTATTTTCACGGATCACACCGATATCTTCAATAATCGCATCAACAGGGCTAATAACACTGTTTTTCGTTTGATCAATCGGTCTTGTCCCCGCTTTTAGCTTGCGAATAAATAGTTGTTGCAACGTTTTATAATTTTTTAAATTTTTTTCCATCTCTTCTTGATTAATATCATAAATTTTTGCATACGATGGAATAAGTAATGCACTTAAACGAGACTTTGTAAAAATTGCGATCATTTTTGATGAAAATGAATGATTCGTCAATTCAATCATAAGACGATACAACCATTTTAACAAATATATTCCCTCCAATTTATGGCGGTCATGTTTTTTACTACTTTTCATATTATAAATAAAATGAGTATAATTGTAGTAGACTTTGTTTGCCGCGTTTTAGAGCGAAAAGGAGTGAGGAGAATGTTTTTATTGGATTATTTAGATTACACATTAAAAAAGCTAAAAGCAAATATGGCAAATATTTTAACGATGACCAATTTATCACTAGGTGGTTTTTCCGTCTTAACGACGTTAAAAGGGCAGCTTAATGTCAGTTTGCTTCTCGTTTTTTTAGCAGCCTTAGTCGACCGCTTTGATGGGGCTGTTGCCCGCAAATTAAATATTGAATCAGAACTCGGAAAACAATTGGACTCCATGAGTGATATTATATCATTTGGAGTAGCTCCTGCGTTGTTAATTTATCAAAGCCTGCTGCATGAATTTGGCGCGCCTGGTGCGTTTTTTACGATTTTATACATCGGCTGCGGCGCCTTTCGTCTTGCTCGTTTTAACATTACAGAAAACAGCGGCTATTTTTCGGGACTTCCAATTACAGCTGCGGGAGTACTGCTAACATTAAGCTATTTAACGATTCATTATTTTCCTCCGCAATTTTTCATTTTCCTTATGATTACATTGTCGTTTTTAATGGTTGGAACATTTAAATTGAAAAAAATATAAAACAAACATAGGAAGACTGTCCTTTCCAAAATGAAGTCATAATGGATTGGGCAGCCTTTTTTATTTTCTATTCACACCATTTTCTCTTTTCAATCCTTATTATTAATTATATGATAAATGTGAATTCATTATAAAGTACAAATAACATATGAATATGGTGTTTTAAGAAATAACGGGGGATTTCATTTGGACAAAACATCCATTATCGGCATTCTTCTTGGTATTATCGCTGTAGGTGTTGGAATGTACTTTAAAGGTGTCAATCCAAGCGTATTAATTAACCCTGCAGCGATTTTAATTATTATCGTTGGAACTATCGCTTCTGTTACCATCGCTTTTCCAACTCGCGAAATTAAAAAAGTGCCAAAACTGTTCGGCGTGCTTTTTAAAGAACAAAACATCCCAACCATCGAAGAATTAATTCCATTGTTCGTCGATTGGGCGAACGTGGCTCGACGGGAAGGATTGCTCGCACTGGAAGCAAAATTAGACGAAATTGATGATCCATTTTTACGAAATGGTTTGAGCATGGCAATTGATGGGCAGACACAAGATTTTATTCGCGATGTAATGACAGAGGAAATTGAAGCGATGGAAGAACGGCATGAAGCGAATGCAGCCATTTTTTCGCAAGCAGGTACATACGCGCCAACACTTGGGGTGCTAGGAGCGGTCATCGGGCTAATTTCGGCATTAGGCAATATCGATAACATTAGCGAGCTCGGCAAAGCAATTAGCGCGGCATTCGTCGCAACACTGCTGGGAATTTTCACTGGGTACGTGTTATGGCATCCATTTGCCAATAAATTAAGAAGAAAATCAAAAGAAGAGGCGAAAATACGGCGAGTCATGATTGAAGGGGTCCTTTCCATTCTAGAAGGACAAGCACCGCGGACAATTGAACAAAAACTTGCTTCCTATCTTCCGGAAACTGAACGCAAGAAAATTGTAGAACAGGGAGAAAAAAGAAATGAGTAAGAAAAAAAACAAAAACAAGAAGAGCATATTAACGAGTCATGGCTTATTCCGTACTCTGATTTATTAACGTTATTACTCGCTCTTTTTATCGTTTTGTTTGCAAGCAGCCAAATCGATCAAAAAAAATTCCAGCAAATCGCCCGGTCATTTAATACAGCATTGGCTGGCGGAACAGGTGTGCTTGATTTTGAAAGCCCAATCGAACAGAAAATTCCGCCTTCGCCATCAAAACAAGAACCTAAACAGCAACAAAATAATAAAGAGGCCCTAAATAAACAAGATCAAGAAGAGCTGCATGACGTGCAAGAAAAAATTGATACATATATCACAAAAAAACACTTAAACGGGAAATTACAAACCTCTTTAACAGATGAGGGGCTGGCGATTACGATCTTAAACGATATTTTATTTGATTCAGGAAGTGCAGAAGTGCGACCAAAAGATCGAAAGCTAGCTAAAGAGATTTCCCAACTGCTTGTCATGAATCCACCGCGCCATATTATTATTAGCGGGCATACCGATAACGTACCGATTCACAATGCACAATTTGCCTCAAACTGGGAACTAAGCGTCATGCGTGCTGTCAATTTTATGAAAGTATTATTGGAAAATCCAAATCTCGATCCGCGTTGGTTTAGCGCGAAAGGATACGGAGAATTTAAACCAGTAGCGCCCAATAATACTCCTGAAGGGCGGATGAAAAACCGGCGCGTTGAAATCTTAATTTTGCCAAAAACCAAAGCTTCCCGTCAATAATTTGACGTTTCCATCTCTCTCCCTATTGATGAAAAAGGCTGGCAGATGTTTGCCAGCCTTTTTATGCTAAAGCTTAATAGAAAATTTAATCACTCCTGCTTTTACCATTGTTTCCACCAAAATCACAAATGCTGGACCAATAAACAGCCCGATAAAACCTAACAGTTGAAATCCTAAATAAACGCTCACTAATGCAGCCAAAGGGGAAATGCCTAAATTGGTTGAGAAAACTTTCGGCTCAATAATACGACGCACTACCGTAATAATCACAAATAATACAATGAGACCGACCCCTAGGCCGCTATTGCCATTCGCAATACTTATTATCCCCCATGGCACTAACACCGAGCCAGTCCCTAAAATCGGCAAAATATCCACAACAACAATTAGCAGTGCCATAATAACCGCATAATCCACTTTCAACAACAATAAACCGGCCAATGCAAGAAAAAAAGTGATGAGACTTAACAAAAATTGCGCTTTAATAAACCCGATGCCAGCTTTGCTTAATTGCGTCACAATCATCGCTAACCGCTGATGTGTACGTTCAGACAAATATTTTTTGAGCCTCTTTTTTAACTTTGGCAAATCTAAACTAATTAAAAACAGCGCTACTAAATATACTAAAAAATGAATAAGAAAGCCGGGAATAAGCGTGATAAAATGAACAATCGACTGCGTCGAATTCGTCGCAAATTCCAAAAGCAAACGTTGTATCGTTTCGATGCTGTTTTCCAACGAAGCGATAATCTCTTTTGGAATCGAACTCGAATATGATTCCCATGTTTGAATAAACTTATTAAAAACTTCTGTCGCTTCACTCAAAAAATGTGGCAGTTTTTGCGAAAATGTCATAATTTGCTGCACAAGTATGACAATAAGAAAATAAAACGCAAAGCCAACGATAATAAGAAATAACAAAAAACCGTCGTTACTGCATGCACCCGTTTCAGCCGGTAATTGTTCTGCAAATTTTTTACTGCTGGCTCTAATAATAATGCTGTCGCTAATGCAAAGACAAGCGGCAAGCTATACGGCAGCAAAAATAAACCTATTGCAATCACGAAGGCAATAATAATAAACTTTTTCACTATCATACCCCATTCAATTTGATTTTACTTCGCAACTTCTATTATAAATATAGCGAATGGAGTAAAGACAATCAACAACATTAAAATCTCCCTGCTATTTGGAAAACGAGAACAATCATCCAAGAAACCATACATACATCGCAAATCCTTTTAATGAATGACGCTTTCAATAGTTAATCATCCAGCGCACTGCAATATAGCCAAATAACGCCGAAGAAACCGTCCCGATCACAAACGCATCGGTATATGTAATGTCATCCATTCGTTTATACCCATGCTTTACACCATCAGCTATCCAAAGAAATAAGCCAGTTACTAAAAATTCCCATCCAATAGTCTCCCCTGTCTTAGAAATTTCTTCAAAGTAATAAACAACTGCCCGACAACAACTGCTGGAATCGTCCCTATCACTAACAAAAACGTTAGCTTGCTAAACGGCTTGCGAATCATATAGACAATTCCTCTTTGTAAATGACAAACACGGCTAACAGGGTGCCGATATGAAGCATAGTATCAAGGAATAACCCCGCCTCATCAAGCCCAAACAAATGTCTCCCCAAATATAAATGTCCCGTACTGCTGATTGGCAAAAACTCCGTAAGCCCTTGAATCATTCCTAAAATAAACGCCTCTATTTTTGTCATCGTTCTCTCCCCCAACATTCCCCTTAAAAACAATTATGTTCGTTTTCGACGATAAACTTGAAGCACAATATAAATGACAGTAACCACAATCGCAACGATGATCACCGGCCGCAAATAAGGCCGGGCAATCTCATCAATTTCCTGCCAGTGGCTTCCTAGCCGTTCCCCTAAAAAAATAAAGAAAATAGACCATGGGATAACCGCACATGTTGTATAAAAGGTAAATTTCTTCCATGACATTTTTGCGATACCAGCTGGAATAGAAATGGCATGGCGCACAACCGGAATAAAGCGCGCGGTAAAAATGACGCCCGAGCCGTATTTTTCAAACCATTGCTCTGATAAATCGAGATGTTTCTTTTTAATCAATAAATATTTTCCATACTTATCAAGAAACGGTCTTCCCCCGTAGTATCCCATCCAATATAGAAAAAGCTGGGCTATCGTTCCGCCGATGGTTCCAGCTATCACCGCTCCAACAAATGATATTTCCTCACGTGATACTAAATACCCCGCATATGCTAGCACAATTTCACTTGGAATCACCTCAATCATTAATGCTAAAGCAATTCCGATATAGCCTAAATCCGCTAAAAATGTAAAAATACTTTGTATGAATTCGTGCATGGTTCTTCCTCCTATGTATTATGTACTCTTAGCCAAGCATCCCATTACAACCTTATTCAGCACCAAATTATACTATACTACGTGGAAGAAAAAAATAAGTCCTTGCACTGAAAAAGCTGTCCTTTTCTAGCAGGACAGCTTTTTCAGCATTTATGCACTTTGCTGCAATTGCGCGATGTATTGTTTTCCTTTTTCTTCGTTATATTGGCCTTCCCATTTTGACATAATGATCGCTGCTAACGAGTTGCCAATAACATTCACTGCTGTGCGCGCCATATCTAAAATACGGTCGATTCCAGCGATAAATGCTAATCCTTCTATCGGAATCCCAACCGTGCCTAACGTAGCAAGCAGCACGACAAAGGATACACCCGGCACCCCAGCGATTCCTTTCGAAGTCACCATTAACACAAGCAAAAGCGAGATTTGTTGAGAAATCGGCATGTCAATACCGTACAACTGCGCGATAAAAATGGCCGCCAACGACTGATATAACGTAGAACCGTCTAAGTTAAAGGAATACCCTGTCGGAATGACAAAGGATGTAATCGCTTTTGGACAACCGAAATTCTCCATTTTCTCCATAATTTTCGGAAGAACGGTTTCCGAACTTGCTGTACTATAAGCAAGAATTAACTCATCTTTCAAAATTTTTATAATATGAAAAATATTTATATCAAATAACTTAGCAACACCGCCAAGCACGACAAAGATAAAGAACACCATCGTTGCGTAAACAACAATGACGAGCTTGCTGAGCGGAATAAGCGACTCTACCCCAAACTTAGAAACGGTTACACCAATCAGCGCAAACACGCCGAACGGCGCAAACTTCATAATTTGGTTTGTTACATAAAACATCGCTTCTGCTGTACTTTGGAAAAATTGAAGAACTGGCTTTCCTTTTTCGCCAATCGCCGCTACTCCTAAACCGAACATAACAGAGAAGAAAATGATCGGCAGCATATCCCCTTTGGTTAACGATTCAAAAATATTTTTTGGAACAATATTAACAAAAGTTTCTACCATCGAATGATGCTGCACTTCGTTTGTTGTATCAACATAGCTTTGAATATCGGTTTTTTCTAATGATTTCATATTAACGCCGGTCCCTGGCTGAAAAATATTCGCTGCCAATAAACCGACGACAATCGCGATCGTTGTGATAATCTCGAAATAAATAATCGTTTTGCCGCCTAATTTTCCAAGCTTTTTCAAATCCCCAACGCTGGCGACTCCAACTACAAGGCTAGAAATAACAATCGGAATGACAATCATTTTGATTAAACGAAGGAAAATATCCCCAATAGGCTGTAAATAAGTGGCAACCTTCGGATTTCCATAAAAAATGGCTCCCACGATAATCCCTAGAATGAGACCAATAAAAATTTGCCAAGCTAATCCAATTTTTCTCATTCATTCGCCCCCTTCTTTTATGACATTTTTAGACAAAAAGAGACAAAACTATTCTACTATCATATTTTCGTTATGTCAAGAATATTCATATAATATTGTCATTGAATTCCAATTTCTTTTTTGTGTCCAAACACGTACAACCCCGCTTCATCATATACATAAGTAATAGGCAATCGCCTAAAACAATAAAGGTGGGGGTAACACGATGTCAGGCATTTTATCTGCGTTCACATTCCTCATTAAGGAATTAGTGTTTTTAGTATCATACATTAAAAACAATGCATTTCCCCAACCGTTAAGCGCCAAAGAAGAAGAAAAATACTTACAGCTTATGGCGAAAGGAGATGAACAAGCTCGTAATATTTTAATTGAACATAATTTACGCCTCGTTGCACATATTGTAAAAAAATTTGAAAATACCGGCGAAGATGTAGAGGATCTAATTTCCATTGGCACCATCGGTCTTATTAAAGCAATCGAGAGTTACTCTCCTGGCAAAGGGACAAAATTAGCGACATATGCAGCTCGCTGCATTGAAAACGAAATTTTAATGCATTTGCGCTCATTAAAAAAAACACGAAAAGATGTCTCGTTGCACGAGCCGATCGGGCAAGATAAGGAAGGAAATGAAATCAGCCTGATCGATGTCTTGAAATCGGAAGGAAACGATATCATCGATGAAATTCAGCTAAATATGGAACTCGAACAAGTGAAAAAATATATCGATGTGCTCGATGAACGGGAAAAAGAAGTGATTATCAGCCGCTTCGGCCTTGATATGCAGCGGGAAAAAACACAGCGGGAGATCGCAAAAGAACTCGGCATCTCAAGGAGCTATGTATCGCGCATCGAAAAGCGCGCATTGATGAAAATGTTTCATGAGTTTTATCGGAATGAAAAGGAAAAGCGGAGATAGCCTCATACTTTCGTAAAGAAAAAGGAGCAATGTCAGGCGATTGCTCCTTTTTCTGTTTAATCCAAGTGCAAACACAATATCCCATTCCTTTATAGTCGGAAATAATTCGAGTACAACAGCCGCATCATGTCGATTCGCAGTTGTGTAATATTGAATGGTTCTCCCAAACAATAATGCAAATATTAAAAAACTAAAAAATTTATACTCATATTCTCATCTAACAGGTTATCTGTGCTTTAAAATGGATTCTTTCGTATACTAGAGTTCAACACTTGCTAGGCAAATCGTGCTATTCCATGGTCGCGTTCCTTAAATAGTAAATATAGTCTGTAGATATTCCCGGATAACCCAACTGCCTGATATTACAGATTAATTTTGTGCTTCCACACTTACTTCCGCCGTTATAATCAATGCTATCGTTGCAGTAATCACAATCCCCATCACCATGGCGAACATCCCAATATTCCTCCCCTATCATTCTTTAACTATTATTTTACATGTGAAAATAATGCATTTCTTTGCATGGTTTTGAACATTTTATGAAACTTTTTAAAGAAAAACACCTGCTCTTCTAAACGAAGAAGCAGGTGTTTATTCATCTATTTCACGCAAAAGCCGAATATATTTGATCGCTCGTTGAAAAAAGGAAAACGCGCCGATTAACAATATCGCAATGAAAGGAAGCAAATACGCCTTTTTCTCTGGCGCAATTGTAGGAAGAAGCGTGCCAATATACAAAAAGACGCTTAATGCCAGCAATACACCAGCAAACATTTTATAATCAGCCGCTTTTTCCTTCCAATGCTGTTTTTGTTGTTCCATCGTATCCCCCACTTTCCATCCTTAACTGTACCATATGGGACAGCAAATGTGGGGATGTAATTTTAACCATGCAATGCTTGGGCTAAATCTTCGATTAAATCTTCCACATCTTCCAATCCGACAGAAATGCGGATCAGCCCATCAGTAATGCCTAATTGTTCGCGGCGTTCTTTCGGAATGGATGCGTGCGTCATTTTCGCCGGCAGCGAAATTAAGCTTTCAACCGCTCCCAAGCTTTCTGCGAGCGTAAAATAGCGCACACGGTTTAACACTTGATCCGCTTTCTCCGCACTTCCGACATCAAAAGAGACCATGCCGCCAAATCCACGCATTTGTTTTTTGGCAACCTCATAGTTTGGATGTGTTTCCAATCCTGGATAATGCACTTTTTGGACCGCTGAATGGTTCACTAAAAATCCAACGATTTTTCTCGTGTTTTCTTCATGCTCCTCCATGCGCACGCCAAGCGTCTTGATGCCGCGCATTAAAAGCCATGAATCTTGCGGGCCGAGAATTCCTCCGGTAGAGTTTTGAATAAAATGCAGTTTTTCTGCTAACTCTTCCGAATTGACAAC
The DNA here is from genome assembly GCF_027942335.1 of Geobacillus sp. CX412. NCBI lineage: Bacteria > Bacillati > Bacillota > Bacilli > Caryophanales > Anoxybacillaceae > Geobacillus > Geobacillus sp. CX412. Next base: position 861,859 of record NZ_CP103461.1, on the reverse strand, counting down.
TGCCAATCCAGCAACAACATCGCTATGGCCGCCTAAATATTTCGTCGCGCTATGGACAACAATGTCGGCGCCAAGGGCAAGCGGCGTTTGCCAATACGGGGTGCTGAACGTGTTGTCGACGATCGTAAGCAAGCCATGCTTTTTGGCGATGGCGGAAGCAGCTTGAATGTCCGTAATTTTTAAGAGTGGGTTGGTTGGCGTTTCAATGTAAAGCGCTTTCGTATTCGGCTGGATATGTTTCTCGATGTTGGAAAGGTCGCTTGTATCAATAAAAGTCGATTCAATCCCCAAGCGATTTAGCACTTTCGTCATGACGCGATATGTGCCGCCATACACATCGTCCGTTAAAATGACGTGATCGCCGCTGTTAAACAGCATCATGACCGCCGTGATCGCCGCCATTCCGGAGCCAAACGCAAAACCGGCATAACCTTCTTCTAAATCTTTAATCAGCTCTTCTAATGCGTGGCGGGTTGGATTGCCGGTACGCGAATATTCAAAGCCTTTATGGCCGCCGATTCCTTCTTGTTTATACGTGCTGACTTGATAAATCGGAACAGAAACCGCTCCCGTATGCGGATCACCCGGGATGCCGCCGTGAATCAGTTTTGTTTTTCGTCTCATTTAAATCCCACCTTCATAAATTTTTTTGCTTAAATATCGCTCGCTGCTATCCGGGAAAATAACAACGATATTCGTTCCCGGTTTCGCCTTTTTGGCCTCAAGCAACGCGGCATGAAACGCAGCGCCTGAAGAGCTTCCGACAAGCAGCCCTTCTTTTTCGGCAAGTTCTTTTACCCACTTAAACGCGTCTTCATCGCGAATCGTATGAATCGCATCAAAATAGCTTGGATCCATATAATTCGGCAAAAATTCCATTCCGATTCCTTCTGTTTTATGCGGCCCCGGCTCTCCGCCGTTTAAAATCGACCCTTCTGGTTCGACAATGACTGTTTTAATGTTTGGGTTTTTTTCTTTTAAAAACGTTGCCGTTCCCATAAACGTTCCGCCTGAACCGGCCCCGGCGACAAATATATCGATTTGTCCGTCAAGGTCATCCCATAGTTCCGGGCCGAGCGTTTTATAATATGTTCTTGGGTTGGCCGGGTTGGCAAACTGCTGCGGGCAATAGGAGTTAGGGATTTCACGGGCAAGCTCTTGCGCCTTGCGGATCGCTCCTTGCATTCCTTCGCTCGTTGGTGTATGGACAATCGTTGCTCCTAGCGCTTTCATGATTTGCTGCTTTTCGATGCTGAATTTCTCGGGAACGCAAAAAATCACGTTGATGTTTTTGCCAATCGCCGCCAACGCCAACCCAATGCCAGTGTTTCCCGCCGTCGGCTCAATGATCGTTCCGCCTTCTTTTAATTTTCCTGTCTCTAATGCGTCGCGCAATAACTCTTGGCCAAGCCGGTCTTTAATGCTGCCTCCCGGGTTGAAATATTCCAATTTGGCAAATATGCGAACACCCTCGGGCAACGGAATTTGCGTAATTTCCACCACCGGCGTATATCCAATCAGCTCATGCACATTTTTGGCCACTCGCATGTTTGTCACTCCATTTCTTTACAAATATAGATCGAGGAAGGAATTCCTTCCTCGATTATTTTTGCAGCGATGACACGATGGACAGGACTAAATCAGCTGAATGTTTGGCGGCAGTATCTAAAAATTGCTCAAATGATACATCGGATTCTTTGCCGGCAATATCGGACAACGCCCGAATAATGACAAACGGAACGGCAAATTGCGTACATACTTGGGCAATTGCCGCCGCCTCCATTTCAACAGCGCATAAATCCGGAAACTTGCCGCGGACAAATTCAACGCGCGCCGGATCGTTCATAAACGAATCGCCGGTCGCAATGAGTCCGGTTACTACTTGAATATCCTTGATTTGCTTCGCGTTTTGCTCCGCGATCTTTACTAATGTTTCATCCGCTTTATAACGCGCCGGCATTCCCGGCACTTGGCCATACTCATAGCCAAAGGCCGTCACATCAACATCATGATGTACTACTTCATTGGAAATGATGACATCCCCAACATTTAGCGTGGATAAAAAGCCACCCGCTGAACCGGTGTTAATGACATAATCTGGACGGAATCGCTCCAATAAGATCGCTGTTGACATCGCTGCGTTTACTTTTCCGATTCCCGATTTCAACAGAATGACATCGGCACCGTTTAAGCGTCCTTTTGAAAATTCGCAATTAGCGATCACCGTTTCTTCCCGATCTTCTATTTTGTCGCGCAAAATCGTTACTTCTTCTTCCATTGCACCAATAATCGCTATTTTCATTTATCTCCCTCTTTCTGCTTTTTTTACTGCTTCACCGCTTCCATCACCCATACAAACGCATTCTTTTGCGTAAACGCGACGGTAAAGCCATTTTCCTCAAATAGTTTTGTTAATACATCAAGCGTCGTATAATACTCCCGTTCTAGGTCATCTGCTAAATGATGAAATCCGCGCTCCCTTGCCTCTTCCACCGTGCGCTGAAATGCTTGGCGATCGCGAAATACCGTATCGGCAAACACTATTTTATCACCTTTTTTTAATAGATTGCCATACTTGGCGATTGCCTCCCCTTTTTCCTCGTCAGTGAGATGATGAAATGCATAAGTGCTAACAATGGTATCAATCAGCTTAGGAGGAAGAGGAAATTGTAAAAAATCCCCGTCGATAATCGATACGTTGTCTCCAAGCTTTTCACGCGCTTTTTTCCGCATCGGTTCAGACGGCTCAATGCCGTATACCGTTTTTCCTTGTTCCAACAGCTTTTTCGTTAAATTTCCCGTTCCGACGCCAAATTCAAGTACAACGCTTCCCGCTTTGCTGGCAACTGTATTTAAAATATCTTCATAATTCGCAAACACTTCACGATATTCTTCATCATATCCTTCGACAGATTGGTCATAGGAATCTGCCCATTCTTCAAACAAATCAAGAAATTCTCTCCCCATTTGATGTCACACCCCATAATTTTTATAATTCCTATGAATATACTATGGTTTTTGTCTTAAATCTGTTCTCAATGTATCATAAGTTTTTATTTTCTTCAATGAAAATATAAAATGCAACAAGCTTATAGTCTCCGACAATCGAAAAATTATGGTTCTTTGCACTTTTTATCAAGAAATTTTTCGACTGTCGGAGGCAAGTCGATGACTTGCCTTCGTCACGCATAAGCGTGACAGATGACCGAACAACACCGTAGCGGACAAATGACATTTGTCCGCATAACGGGTTGTTGTTCGGTTACCGACAGTCGAAAAAATAGATCACAAGAAGCAGAATTTATAGATAATGCTGCTGAAGTTTGCTACACTTGGCGGTGAAAGGAGGAATGATGGATATGAATATTTCCCTTGATCTCATTGAAGATAAAATCGAATTTTTTGAAGCAGATGATTTGCAGACACTAGAGAAAAAAATTAACGAACAAATTGAACATAATAAAGCGCTATTGCTTCATGTCCACCACGTTTCCCACCAAATGCATATGGCGGAAAACGGAAAGCGGTTTTACAGCGCAGTGGTTCACTTTAAGGCGAAAAAATAAGCGGATTTCCTGTAAAAAGGAAATCCGCTTATTTTCTTAATTTCTGCACTTTCGTCGGTTTCCATCCTTGGTTTTCCACCCATTCAATATATACTTTGTAATACTGTGTTTTATCTCTAGTAGAGATCGTTGCTACAGCTTTATTCGGTCCGTTGTTGCCGATAAACCAAACAATCATATCGGATTGGGAAAGGCCGGTCGCATAGCTAACGGCGTCTAACATTTCCTTCCAATCCACAGAATCTTTCTTAAACTGGGTGACATGTGGTTCAGACTGCGTCGTACCAATCGGTTGCCATGCAGGATTCACAATTTCTGTTTCTATATTCGACCCAGGAGGCCCTGGAGTTTCTATCACTTCTTGCTCTTCTTCGCTCGTTTCTTCCTGATCTGTTTGCTCGCTTTCTTCGTCTTTCTCTTGTTGTTCATTAATCTCTACTTCCACTTTTTTTTCGTCACTATCTTTTTTGACTTCTGTCTTTGGTTGTGGCTTTGCTGCTTGTTCGCTCGATCGGTCGTCATTGGAAAACAAATTCCATGCGACAACGATAATGAACAAAACTACTATGGCAATCGCTGTATTGAGAATACGATTGATTTTACGGCGCTTTGCCCGCTGTGCAAAACGCTGGCCCATTTCGTTTGCCAACCGTTTCACCCCTCCTTCGTATAGCTGTTCTTATTGTATCAGATGATGCTCCCCTAATAAACTGTTTCGTTGTTATTGCGAATTTTTGTCCCAATTGTCCAATTCATATATTTTTTGTACAAGATCATAAAATACATCGTTTGTCACTGTCTGCGAGCCAGGGCAGTCTAACTCTACGACAACGAGCGCGTATCTCGGTTCATCGGCAGGAAAATAGCCTGCAAACCATTTATTAACCAACTCTTCATTATGGGACATTTTCCCTGTTTCCGCCGTTCCCGATTTTCCGGCTACCGCATATGGAAGTGACTGAAATCGGCGTCCTGTGCCGCGTTCATCAACAACCACTTTTCTCAATAATTGCTGCAGTTTACTCGCAGTGACAGGAGAAATCGGCTGTTCATCGGAAAAAGGCTGCTGTGGAAACGTAAAAAAGGTGGTGCCGTTTTTATATAAAACTTTACTTACTGCTCTCACTTGCTTTGCCTCGCCATTTCGCGCAATGGTGGCCATCATATTGGCAACCGCAAGCGGCGATACACGTACATCTTTTTGCCCGATCGACGTTTGTGCCACAGCAAGCGGTATACGCTTATCTTTGGCATCGTGCCAGATCGTTCCCTTTCGTTCTTCTGGAAATTGCTCAAAATTGGTCTCATGATATACATCTCCTTGCCATCCTGAAAGCGGATATAATCCCAGCTTTTTTGCATATATTTCAAGAATGTCAGGGTCTTGTTGAACGAGTTTTTTTCCAAGTGTCGCAAAGGCGTTGTTGCAGCTTGCGGCAAAACTTTCTTCAAATCCTAGCATTCCGTAAGAATGAGCATCATCAGGCGTCACTCCGTCTATTTTTTTACTGCAATCAAACGTTGTTTGTTTGGAAACCATTCCTTTTTCTAGCGCTGCTGCCGCAACAACGGTTTTAAATATCGATCCAGGGGTTTGCGGCAAAATCATTTGATTTTCCGCTCCGTGATTTTTATATGGATTTCGAGGATCCATATCAGGGCGGCTAACCATGGCAAGCACACTATTCGTTTCGATGTCCAACAATACAATGCCGCCTTTTTTCAAATGATGCTTTCGAACAATGGTTTCAGCGATTTGCTGCAAATCACGATCGATCGTCGTTTGAACAGAAACAGGATAAAATGGATTGCCAGGATCACTATACTTCACATTAATCCCAAATAAAGGGCCGCCTTCCGCATCGACATGATACAACAGTTTCGTTTCCCCCTCCGGGATTAAAAATTCGTCAAACGCCTTTTGCAACCCATGAATTCCTACTTCAGTATGTGGCGAAAGATTCCGTTTTGGATAACGGGAACGCAAAAGCTGGGTGTCCGTGCGGGTAAAACCAATTAAATGTTGTGCATATGTTTTCTCAAGCGGATGCTGTTTTTGAACCGCAAACACACCAGGAATATGTAATTGATTAATTTTTTCCATTTGTTCTTCTTTCAACACAAATGGAGTACCATCAATGGTAAAAATAAACGGTTCTTTTGCCTTTTCTAGTTGATCGATAATGATATGAGGAGAAATATGGAGGATTTCTGCTAATTTTTCGACAGGCCACTCCATCTTCTTTAAAAAAGGAAACAAAACAAGAGAAGGAATATACTCATTCGTAAGCGGCTTTCCGTGCCGATCAATAAACGTTCCCCTTCCATTATCAATGACCATTTCTTGTGTTCGTTGTTCGATGCTTTTTTCGATCAAGTTGACTTTTTTATTCGAAAACGACTCTGTGCTAATCAGTTGAATTTGAACAAGCCGCCCGATAAGAAGAAAAATTCCAATTTGAATAATAGAAAGTATAACCATTGTTCGTTTTTTCCACATAAAAAAACACCTCATCTTCATTTTCGACGAGGTGTTTCGTTTTAAAACCTATTTTACTGCAACAATTTTGACAAGCATTTCGCCTCCTGGCGTTTGTACCGTAACTTCTTCCCCAACTCTTCTGCCAAGAAGCGATTTTGCAATTGGAGAGTCGTTGGAAATTTTTCCTTCAAACGGATCCGCTTCTGCGCTTCCGACAATCGTATATGTTTCTTCTTCCCCATCTGGAAGTTCGATAAACGTAACCGATTTTCCTAGCGAAACCACATCTGGATTTTCGGTGTCCTCTTCGATAATAACCGCATTGCGGATCATGTTTTCAAGCGTTTGAATTCGCGCTTCTACAAATGCTTGTTCATCTTTTGCCGCATCGTACTCGGAGTTTTCCGATAAATCACCAAATCCACGGGCGATTTTAATGCGTTCTACTACTTCTTTTCGCTTTACTGTTTTTAAATACTCAAGTTCCTGTTCCAGTTTCTCTTTTCCCTCTTTTGTCATTGGAAATTGCTTTTCGTTTGCCATCATGCTTCACTCCTCTATATACTTTCTTTATTGTTGTTATGATGCAAAAAATGTGTTTATGTAAAACGTACGAACAACAAAAAAAGTTGCTCGTACGCTTACTTGTTATTATAAATATTTATTTTGTTTATGTTATGTTATTATAAAAACGATTTTTGTTCAAGAATTGTGCGAATTTTTGTAACCATTAAATCAATGGCTACATGATTGTGGCCGCCTTCTGGAATAATAATATCGGCATAACGCTTCGTCGGCTCCACAAATTGATTATGCATTGGGCGAACGACGGAAACGTACTGTTCGATCACCGACTCCAGCGTACGGCCACGCTCATTAATATCACGGAGCAAACGGCGAATAATGCGAATGTCCGCATCCGTATCCACATATACTTTAATATCCATTAAGTTGCGCAATCGCTCATCCTCTAATACAAGAATCCCTTCTAAAATAATAACATCTTTTGGCTCAACGTGAATAACTTTATCGGATCTCGTATGAAGCTTGTAATCATAAACTGGCTTTTCGATCGGCTCATACCGCAATAATTTGTGAATATGTTCGATCAACAAATCGTTATCGAACGCAAGCGGATGGTCATAATTCGTCCGCAGCCGCTCTTCAAACGGGAGATGGCTTTGATCTTTATAGTAAAAATCTTGCTCAAGCACTAAAATCGAGCGATCGCCAAAATGCTCATAAATCGCCCTGGCCACACTCGTTTTCCCCGATCCGGACCCGCCAGCAACACCGATGACAACAGGCTTCTTCCCCATGTTAGATCTCCTTTCTCATCATGTTGTATGGGAAGACTTCTCGCTCTACTTTAAACTTGACAATTTGCAATGGATGGCGTGCAGCATCTAACTCGTTTCCATCTTCGTCCCAAATTTTTTCCACTACTTGTGTGAAGTTTTCAATTTCCGGTCCAAAAAATTCGACTTCATCTCCTGGTTTAAAAAAGTTGCGTTGTTGTAATGTGACGATCTTCGTTTCTTTATCATACTCCAGTACAAGACCGGCAAATTCATGGCTTGTTTTTCGGCTATGAGAACCGTACATATGATCTGTATAGCCCGGCATTCCTTCAAAGAAAGATGGAGCCGTATCGCGGTTTGCACATTTATCAAGCTCTTTTATCCATTCTTCGCGAATGACAAAATTGTCTGGGTCGGCGCAATAGGCATCGATTACTTTGCGATAAACACTCACGACTGTCGCCACATAATGGATCGATTTCATCCGCCCCTCGATTTTCAAGCTGTCGACGCCTAATTCAATCATCGTTGGAATCGCGCGAATTAAATTCAAATCTTTTGCGCTCATCGCGAACGGTGCATCATTTTCATCAAACAACGGTATTTCTTTATCCCCTTCTAATTGGTATAAATCGTAATCCCAGCGGCATGATTGACAGCATCCCCCGCGGTTGGAGTCGCGTGCTGTCATATGGTTGCTTAATACACAGCGGCCGGAGTACGCGGAACACATCGCCCCATGAATAAACGCCTCAATTTCAATATCGACTTTTTCTTTAATTTCCCGAATTTCTTCCGCGGTCGTTTCGCGTGCGAGCACCACGCGTTCCAATCCTTCTTCTTTCCAAAATTGAACTGCTTTCCAGTTTGCCATCGACTGCTGCGTACTCAAGTGCACTTCTAATTTCGGCGCCACCCGACGCGCCGTTTCGATAATAAGCGGATCAGCGACAATAATGCCGTGAACACCTGCTTGTTCTAGCGCCTGCAAATATTCTTCGAGCCCGGGAATGTTTTCGTTATGTGCATAAATGTTCGCTGTCACATACACTTTTGCGCCATATTGGTTCGCAAAACGCACTCCTTCCGCAATTTCTTCAAGCGTAAAATTGTCGGCGTTGGCGCGTAAGCTATATTCTTGTCCGCCGATAAATACCGCATCTGCTCCATAATGCACGGCGATTTTTAGCTTTTCTAGGTTGCCGGCTGGAGCGAGAAGCTCGGGCTTCTTCACAATCACGCGCTTGCCGTTAATGACCTCGGAAATTTTATCGTTTTTTAACAGCATCCGACTGCTCCTCCTTTTCTGTTTGTATTAGTAAACCGTTTCTTTAAAGAAAAATCCGGTATCCAACGGGCGATGTTTTGGCTGGATCGCTTCGATTTTCGCCAGCAGCTCATCCTTTTCTTCCTCGTATTGCTTCCGATTTTCGGCACATAAATCAATGGCGCGGCGATATAGCTTTGTCACTTCCGTAATATAGTCTGGCTGATGCAATACTCCATCAATTTTGAAGCTGTCGATGCCTGCATCCACCATCTCACTAAGCTCATCAATAATGCAAATATCGTTCGGGCTCATAATATGTGTGCCGTTTTCGTCTTCAAAAATCGGGTATTTACTATCGCGCTCTTTATCATACAAAAACATGCCTTTTTCATATTTTTTTCGTTCGATTTCCATTACTTTTCCTTGATATTCGAAATAGTTTCCAATTAAAGAGCGTTTAGATTGATACATGCAAGTCATCCCGTGCACTTGCACTTCAATTTCTACTTCGGCGTGCTCTTTAATTTCTAAAATCGCATCCATATTTAATTCCCGGGCGAGGACAGCACGTTTCGCTCCTTTCCGCCCCCAATAATTGCACGTATACCAGTTTGTTGCCGTCGTTTCTGGATTCCAATGCAATTTCATATGAGGGGCCACTTCACGTACAGTCATTAAAACCGCCGGGTCGCCAAAAACAATCGCATCCACGTCTGTATCAGAGAGAAACTTTATATAATCACCAAGTTCGTCCACCTTGTCGTTATGGAAAATTGCATTCATCGCAACATATACTTTCATGCCATATGAACGGGCAATCTTCACCGCCTCTGCCACATCCGCACGGGAAAACTCTCCCGCTAGGCGCAGACCGTAACGCTGCTGGCCGATCATCACCGCATCAGCGCCGGCATTGGCTAAATCATGTATATGAGAAACGCTCGTCGGCGTCACTAATAATTCTGGTTTTTTCATAGCTTTTCACCTCTTTTTCGTGATATGGCGATCCCATCGCCGATCGGAAGAATGACTGTTTCGTAATCAGACCGCCCGATAAGCCATTCGTTGTAGCGGCGAATTTTCGACACTAACTGGCGAATCCGTTTATTTTCAACCGGTTCTTCGGTTGCGACAAGCCCCTTGAATAATACGTTATCCGTAATGATTAGGCCGTTTTCTTGCAATAGCGGCTCATACATTTGAAAAAAACGCTGATATTGCCCTTTCGCCGCATCGATAAAAATGACATCAAACGGGGCATATTTTGCGACATCGTTGTATACGTTCAGCGCATCGCCGAAAATTACGCGAATTTGCTCGCTTGTCCCCGTTTTGTTTATATAAAAAAGCGCGCGTTCATATCGCCCTTGATCCCGCTCAATGGTCACGATATTTGCATCAGGAAGCGCTTTTGCCATGCGAATGGCGGAATAGCCAATAGCAGCGCCGATTTCCAAAATACGCTTCGGCTTAGCAATTTTTAATAATTGCAGCATCATTTCAATTCCGACAACCTCCATAATCGGAATATGATGCTGCTTGGCGTAACGCTCTATCTCTTTTATTTGCTCATCCCGTTCAGGGATAAACTGTTCAAGATAATGTGCTACTTCTTTTGATATCAAAAGAGCCCCTCCTCGTAAAAATAAGAGTCACATAAGGACTCTTATTACAGGGTGGTGATTGATAACTTTATATATACTACCATAAAACATGCGAAATGCGAAATATTTTTGCTCCTGCTCCAGCGATTCACATATCATTCTATTGTTTTCCAATGTATTTTTCTTTCTCGCGATTATGTTCTTCCAATGTCTTTGTAAAAATGACATCCCCTGCTGGTGTGGCAAGAAAATACAAATAATCGGTTTTCGCAGGTTTCAGTGCCGCTCGAATCGACATTTCCCCAGCGTTCGCAATCGGTCCGGGAGGAAGTCCTTTATGAATATACGTATTATAAGGAGATTTCACTTCTAAATCTTTATAATAGACGCGATCTTTATGTTTACCAAGCGCATATAAGACAGTAGGGTCTGTCTGCAACGGCATGCCTATACGGAGACGGTTGTAAAACACGCTCGCGATTTTTTCGCGATCTGCCTTTTCTGTCGCTTCTTCTTCAATTAAGGAAGACATGGTTAAAAGCTGATGTGTCGTCATGTTCATTTCTTTCTTATCACGTTCATACTTTGCTAATACTTTTTCTGTTTTTCTTAACATCGTTTCCACAATCTCCGCAATAGAAGGCTTTTTTTCATGAAAGGAATAAGTAGCAGGAAACAAATAACCTTCTAGTGGGTAGCGTATATTTTTATTTAAAATATCTTTGGATAAAATGGACGGGTATTTTTGAATAAGATTTTCGATATATTTGCGGTCATTTAATTGTCGAAGCACTTCTTCTTTCTTATACCCTGTTTTCTCCGCAATAATAGCAGCAATTTGCGTAATTTGCGTCCCTTCCGGAATAGTCAGCTTTAACCCCTTTTTTTCTGTTACTTTTCCCATTTTTAAGACGGCAATAATATCTTCCATCGACATGGATCGATTTAATCGGTATTCTCCCGCTTGAAAACCAACATGGTTTTTCAACTTCACGTAATAGCGAAACACCAATGAGCTTTTAATTAGCTGTTTTTCTTCTAACATATTGGCAATATCATTAACAGAAGAGCCGATCGGTATCGATATATGAACAGGAGTGCGGTCATCCGGATCGACGGGTTGTAACGCTGATTTTATATAGAAATAGCTTCCTCCTGCTATAGCGATGCATGCGATAAAAACAGCGATGCAAACAATCAACACAATCTTTCGTACAATTTGTGCATCTTTTTGAAAAAATTGGTCATTATACATGGAAAACCTCCTTTCACTCGTGATATTATACTACAAACTTTCACATTTTTCGCTATCCTCCTGCTTTTTTCTACAAAAAAAGATGGCCCATCTATCATCGGCCATCTTTGTATTTTCTTATTCTTCATCTTGTTCGGCGCAGAACGTATTCCATACCTCTTCAATCATTTCCCATTCTTCTTCTGATTCAATCGGCAACAATTCTCCTTCTTGTTCTCCCTCTCCTGGAATAAATGCCGACACATGAATTTCCGTTTCTTCCTCATCTTCAAATTCTGCGCCTACCGGATAATAAAACACATAAGATTTTCCAAAATCCTCTGATTCAAACGTAAACAATATTTCACACAATTGTTCGTTGCCGTTTTCATCGACAACAGTAATATGTCGATCTCCGTGTTCCATATTTTCTCCTCCATTTACTGTTTGCTGTCAAGATATGACTGTAAAATAACGACAGCCGCCATTTTATCGATGACTTGCTTTCGTTTTTTCCGGCTGACGTCAGCGGTGATTAACATCCGCTCCGCTGCCATTGTGGACAAACGTTCGTCCCACAATATAACAGGAAGCGAAAATTCGCTCTCTAATAATTTGGCAAAGCGCTGACTCGCCTCTGCGCGCGGTCCGACTGTACCATTCATATTTTTTGGAAATCCAACGACGATCGTATCGACTTCGTATTCATCAATAATTTCCCGGAGCCGTTTTAATCCATATTCTCCGCGTTCCTCATCAATCGAAATCGTTTCAATGCCTTGCGCAGTCCAGCCTAATTCATCGCTAACGGCCACCCCAAGCGTCTTTGTGCCTAAATCAAGTCCTAATACACGCATACGTTAATCCTTTCGCTGTCCTTGTAAATAAAATTTCACTAATTCTTCAATTAATTCATCGCGCTCCACTTTTCGAATTAACGTCCGGGCATCTTTATGACGAGGGATGTAAGCAGGGTCGCCAGATAGTAAATAACCGACAATTTGGTTAATTGGATTGTACCCTTTTTCTTGAAGAGCGTCATACACCGTTAACAACACTTCACGAATATTCGTTTCGGCCGGCTCTTCAGAAAAATGAAACTGCATAGTTTGGTCAAATGAGCTCACCGTTCCACCTCTCTCCGTTCTGGCATCTCCCTATCTTACATCCATTGTACACTATCTTTGCCAATTATCAAACGGATTTTATCCATTGTTCGACATATTGCAAGGCTTCTCCGACTTTGCTTGGGTCCTTTCCGCCTGCCTGCGCCATGTCAGCGCGGCCGCCGCCTCCACCTCCGCAGCGAACGGCAACTTCTTTAATCAATTTTCCGGCATGATATCCCTTTTCAATTAAATCATTTGTAATTCCGGCGATCAAGTTTACTTTTTCCCCTTGTACAGCTGCTAATACGATAATCGCCGATCCTAATTTTTGTTTTAGTTCATCCACCATTGTGCGCAAATGATTCATGTCATTGGCATTTACTTTGCTTGCGAGCACAGGAATTCCGTTTACCTCTTTCACTTTGTTTACAAGGTTGGCTGCTTCCATGTTTCCGAGGCGTGCCGCCAGTGATTCATTTTCACGCTGCAATTGGCGGATCTCATTCATTAATGCATCAATGCGGTTAACAATCTCTTTCGGATTCGTTTTTAATTTTTGTGCGACTTCTTGCAACAAGGTGATTTGTTCATTCATGAAGCGATACGCCGCTTCGCCTGTCACGGCTTCAATCCGGCGAGTGCCTGCGCCAATACCCGATTCAGAAACGATTTTAAACAAACCGATTGCCGAAGTGTTTGGCACATGGCAGCCTCCGCAAAGCTCTAAACTGTAATCGCCTACTTGCACGACACGGACGATATCCCCGTATTTTTCGCCGAATAAAGCCATCGCCCCCATCGCTTTTGCTTCCGCAAGCGGCTTATAGAAAATCTCGACAGGAATGCTGCGCCAAATTTTTTCATTGACAATCGCTTCGATGCGTTCTAACTCCTCTGGTTTTACTTGTCCGAAATGCGAGAAGTCAAAGCGCAAGCGGTCTGGGGCGACTAGCGATCCTGCCTGGTTGACGTGTGGCCCGAGCACGTCTTTTAACGCTTGATGCAACAAATGGGTCGCCGTATGATTTTTAATAATGCTCGCCCGTTTCGCCTCATCGATTTGCGCTGTATATGTTTCTCCTTTTCTCAACGTTCCTTTTTCGACAATGATATGGTGCAGGTGCTGCCCGTTTGGCGCTTTTTGGACATCTTTTACAAACGCTTTTGTCGTTTCATTTTCAATCCATCCCTGGTCAGCGATTTGACCGCCGCTTTCCGCATAGAACGGGGTTACATCCAATATATTTGCGCTTCTTCTCCTTCTTTCACCTCATTGACAAGCTGGCCGTCTTTTACGATAACGGCGACAGTAGATTGCGCATGAAGCTGATCGTAACCGACAAACTCGCTTTCTGTTTTGATATCGCCAAGCACACCGCCTTGTACTTGCATCGAATCAACATCTTGGCGAGCAGCGCGAGCGCGCTCACGTTGACGTTCCATTTCCCGTTCAAATCCGTCATGGTCGACTTCCATTCCTTCTTCATGCGCGTATTCTTCCGTTAGTTTAACTGGAAAGCCGTAAGTGTCATAAAGGCGGAACACATCTTCTCCGGAAATGATATTGCTTCCGCGCTCTTTTTCTTTTTGGATGACGCTTGCTAAAATCGCCAATCCTTCATGAAGCGTTTCATGGAAACGCTCTTCTTCGTTTTTGACGACTTTTTGGATAAACGCCGCTTTTTCTTTTACTTCTGGATAGAAGTCATTCATAATTTCGCCAACAACTGGCACCAACTCATACATAAACGGACGTTCAATATGAAGTTGTTTTGCATAACGAACCGCGCGGCGCAACAAACGGCGCAATACATATCCACGGCCTTCATTAGATGGAAGCGCTCCATCGCCAATCGCAAACGTGACCGCCCGAATATGGTCGGCAATCACTTTAAATGCTACGTCTTTTTCCTTATCGACACCGTATTTTTCCCCGGAAATTTGTTCTGTCGCGCGAATGATTGGCATAAATAAATCTGTTTCAAAGTTGGTTGGCACTCCCTGCAAAATCGAACACATCCGCTCTAGTCCCATGCCTGTATCAATATTTTTCTTCGGAAGCGGTGTATACGTGCCGTCTGGGTTATGGTTGAATTGCGAAAATACCAAGTTCCAGACTTCTAGATAGCGGTCATTTTCCCCGCCTGGATACAACTCTGGATCATTTGGGTCATTTCCAAACTCTTCGCCGCGATCATAGAAGATTTCTGTATTCGGTCCGCTCGGTCCTTCCCCGATATCCCAGAAATTTCCTTCCAAACGAATAATGCGTTCTTCCGGAAGGCCGATTTCTTTATGCCAAATTTCAAACGCTTCATCGTCTTCCGGATGAATCGTTACAGACAACCGGTCCGGATCAAAGCCAATCCATTTTTCGCTTGTTAAAAATTCCCACGCCCAATGAATTGCTTCTCGCTTAAAATAATCGCCAATCGAAAAGTTTCCGAGCATTTCGAAAAATGTGTGGTGGCGTGCCGTTTTTCCGACATTTTCAATGTCGTTTGTACGGATGGACTTTTGTGCGTTACAAATGCGCGGATTATCCGGAACTACGCGGCCATCAAAATATTTCTTTAATGTAGCAACACCGCTGTTAATCCACAACAATGACGGATCATCGACAGGAATGAGCGATGCACTCGGTTCAACCGCATGGCCTTTTTCTTTGAAAAAATCTAAAAACATTTTCCTTACTTGTGCGGAAGTAAGCTTTTTCATCATGATCCTCCCTTTCTTCGCCGTATTGAACTTGAATATAAAAAACTCTCATCCCCTTCAGGGACGAGAGTTACGCTCGCGGTACCACCCTGTTTATGAACGGCAAGCCGTTCATCACCTCAAACGCCGTAACGTGGCTATTACGTCAGGTTTTGCCTGCGCTCCGGATTAGCGTTCTGTTACCCTTCATCTGGAATTTCTTTCAGCCGCGGAAATTCCTCTCTGTGCGCGAGCACGCGCTTTAAGATGGACTGTAACATACTCGATCCGTCATCGCGTTATGTATTCGCTTTTTCATTGAAGATTATAGACAAGCTGCATTTATTTGTCAATGTGGTTGATAATGTTCTTTCCAATGAAGAAGAGCCACTTTTAATACGGCAAGAAGCGGAACAGCAACAATAAGGCCAAGCACTCCTGCGATTTCCCCGCCAAAAAATAAAGCAAACATAATCGCGAGCGGATGCATATGCAAACTTTTTCCGACGATGAGCGGCGATAAAATATTTCCTTCTAAAAATTGAAGAAGAAAAATAATGACAGCGACAATAAGCACCATTTTTAGCGAAACGGTAGCTGCCAAAATCACGGCGGGAATCGCCCCAATCACTGGTCCAAAATATGGAATAATATTCGTTGCCCCAATAATAAACCCAAGTAAAAGCGGATAATCCATACCAGCAATCCATAAAAGAAATGCGGCAACACTTCCAATTACTAATCCTACGAACAATTGTCCGCGTATATAGTTGCCAAGAGATTCTTCTACATCTTTTAAAAATGCGATCCCTGGTTCGCGCCATCGTTTTGGAGTAATGTACCATACTGCTTTTTTCAATTGATCGATATCTTTGAGCATATAAAAAACAATAAACGGAATGAGCAAAAACAACATCGCGGAATTTACAATCCCTTTTACGCCATTGATCACCATTGTTAACGCATTCGCTGCTGTTTGTTCCAGCTGTGTAAGCATCGCTTCAATTCTTGTGTGAATTTCCATTGGCCATGCCGATGTTTGATTATGAATTTGTTTTGTCCAGTTCCGATATGTCTCTATCAATGCCGGCAAACTTTCGCTTAAATCTTTTAGCTGTTGAATAAACAGCGGAATTCCTTTATAAAGCCCATACCCAATTCCACCGAAAAAAAGAAAATAAATGAACAAAATAGCCGCCCAGCGCGGAATGCCTTTTTCATGAATGTATTCCACCAATGGATGCAATAAATACGTAATAAACGCGGCAATAAAAAACGGAATGAGTGCAGTAGCGAATAAATCAACAACCGGCAGCCATACTTCTTTCATGCGAATAACTAAATAAATAATGATCGTAACAAACAGCCATTTGCCAACACGAATGATGGACAGCCATTGCTTCTCTCCCATGGCAACACCCCCCTATCGTTAGTGTGGGTGCAGAAAACGGAATTATACAAAAAAGCACCGACTCCCGTAAGAAATATCGGGAATCGGCACTTTGTACTTCTTGCTAACGAATGGCTTTCGCCACACGGCGGCGCATTTTTTTCATGGCACGATTGTTCATCAAACCGTTGCGTTGTGCAAATTGGTAAGCAGCAACTCCTAATCCTAACGCTAACAAAGAGGTCATTGTGCGATTCATGCTCGTTCCCTCCTAAAATTGGATCGTGCGCTCATGTTCATCAAACAAGTCATCTAGCGAGCTTAACGTTCCGTCTTCCTCGACTTGATGAGCATGAATAATTCCCTTCGAAACAGAAAGCTCGATAAAGCAATCCCAACAATAATATTGGTTGACACCAATTTTCCCTAAATTTTTACTTTTACAATTTGGGCAAATGAGCACAAACAGCCACTCTCCTTACATGGTCGTGTTTACAATAACCGCTTCTTCCCCTACCGTAAAAGGGACAGCGTCTACTCGCTTTTTTCCTTCCGTCAAATCGGCAAAAAAACCGTCTGTGATCTCATATCCTCCGATTATGCCCAATTGCCCATGAAAATATACATCTTCTAATAATCCGAGTTTTTTCCCATCCGCGGTAATCACCGGTTTTCCGGCAATTCCCGCTCGCCGTAAAGAGAGTAGCCATTTTGGAAAGAGGAGAACGATTGTAAAAGCGCAGCATCATAAACGACAACTCCATCCGCTCCGATCGCTTGGATGCCGTCAAGCGGAAGATATCGATGGCGCGCAAGCCATCCTTTGCTTTCCACGATAAATCCTTGAACTTTCCCCATATTGGTAAAACAAATATCACTTATTTTTCCAACAGTGTTTCCCGTTTTTTGTTCATATACGGGAAGACCTTTTAGATGTGAAAATGTCCGCAAAGATCTCTCCACCTTTCCAGACATGTTTAGCTTGGCTAGTCGTTCATAAAATCATACGGTGAAACGTTTTCCATTCCGATGTTCGCATCCTCCATCGGCAGTTCTCCTTCTGTAATCGGTGCAAGAGATCTTTGCAACTTTTCCGTTAACGTTGTTTGCCGAGCCCCATCATCACTGCGGGCAATGCCTAACTTAAACGCTTCTTCTTCCCCACATAAAATTAAAAACTGTTTGCTTCTTGTCACCGCAGTATATAATAAATTTCTCTTTAACATGCGATAATAGCTTTTTACAACCGGCAAAATGACAATTGGAAATTCGCTTCCTTGCGATTTATGAATGGAACAACAATACGCATGTGTAATTTGCGACAAATCTTGCCGCGAATACGTTACCTCAATGCCATCAAAAGAAACAACGACTAAATCTTGTTTTTCCGTATTTTCTTTCGCGTAAAAAATGGCGACAATTTCACCGATATCACCATTAAATACATTGTCATCAGGCTGATTGACAAGCTGCAGAACCTTATCGCCAACCCGATACACTACATCGCCGACAGAAAGTTCCCGCTTTTTCTCTGATTTTGGATTAAACAAATCTTGCAACACTTGATTAAGGCGGTCAATTCCGGCAGGACCGCGATACATTGGCGCAAGCACTTGAATATCTTTTACTGCAAAGCCTTTTCTTCGCGCATTATCAGCAATTTGCCGGACGACTTCAGCAATTTGCCCTGTCTGACAGCGAATGAATGAGCGATCCGCCTTTTGTGCTGTTAAATCCGGGGGGATGACACCATTTTTCATTTGGTGCGCCAATTCAATAATCGATGAACCTTCCGCTTGCCGATATACTTCTGTTAGCCGAATGGTCGGGATGACACCCGCTTGTAATAAATCCTTTAACACTTGTCCAGGTCCAACGGATGGCAGCTGATCTTCGTCGCCGACGAGAATCACTTGCATGCCGTCCGGAATCGACTTAAATAGCTGATTGGCCAGCCACGTATCGACCATGGACATTTCGTCAACAATTAAGAGCTTCCCGCGAATCGGCTCATCCTCATCATGTGTAAAGCCTTCCGCGCCATTCCAGCCAAGCAAACGATGAATCGTAACAGCAGGCAATCCCGTCGCTTCACTCATTCTCTTTGCCGCCCTTCCTGTCGGCGCGGCAAGCAAAATCGGAAATGGGTGATCTTTCGTGTAATCTTTCGGATCGAGAGAAAGACCGTGCAAATCAGCGAAAATTTCTACGATTCCTTTAATCACCGTCGTTTTTCCTGTGCCAGGACCACCCGTCAAAATAAATAACGGGGAAGAAATCGCTTGTCGAATGGCTTCTTTTTGTAATGGAGCATATTGAACGGATAAACGTTCCTCCAGCCTTCCGAGCGCTAATAAAAATTCCGATTCCGGAAACGTCATCACTGCTTCTGTTTGTTGCAAAAGACGTTTTACATTGGTTACGATTCCTTTTTCGGCAAAATAAAGGGATGGAATATAAAATTTTTCCTCTTCATTGATTAATTTTCCTTCCTCCGCAAGCATTAACAGCATTTGCTCGATGGCTTCCTCACTGATCGCTTCGTTCCGTTTCGCCTCCAAAAGCTGTTTCGCGCTTGTCATAAGCTGTTCTTTCGTCACATAAACATGCCCTTCTTGAAGACAATCCCGCTCTAACACAAACAAACAAGCTGCACGAATGCGCGCAGGATGGCTGCCGGAAATGCCAAGACGGTATCCTAATTCATCGGCACGGCCAAATCCGATCCCTTCCACATCTTCGACAAGCTGGTATGGATTTTGCTGAATAACAGAAAGGGTTTCATCTTGATATACTTGGTAAATTTTCATCGACAATTGCGGACCAAAACCAAATTGAGAAAGAGCAATCATCGTTTGTTCTAACCCTTCATGGGCACGCAACGTATCATACAACTCTTTTGCTTTTTGTTTTGACAATTTCGGAACATCGTCCAATACGCTAGGATCCGCTAAAATTTTCGAAATAGCATTTTCGCCGAGCGCTTCGACGATCGCTTTTGCCGTTTTTTTCCCAATTCCTTTAAACAAATCGCTTGATAAGTAATGAATGATTCCGTCTTTTGTGTTTGGAAATTGTTTACGAAAATGTTCCACAACATATTGCCGCCCGAACTTCGGGTGGTCGTGAAATTTTCCATAAAAAATATACGTATCATGCTCATTCATTTTGGGGAAATATCCAGTTACAACAACTTCTTGTTCATCATATGCTTCGTTCGTTTCCACCACTCGAACGCGAACGACGGAATATAAATTTGCTTCATTATGAAAAATCGTAGAAATATATGACCCTTTAATAAACGATGTTTCCCCTAAAACAAACGATTCTTGTTGCTGCAATGGGAATCCCCTACCCTTTATTTCCTAACGCTTTTTCCATCATCTTTTTCCCATATCCCGCCAACAGATGGTCCGGCTGGATCTGAAGAGCGGTCGTAAACATTTCCATCGCTGTCTTTATATCATCTTTATAAGCATATATAACACCTAAATTATAGTACGCATCTGCATGTCTGCTATCTAACTGAATCGTTTTCTGAAAATAATTCATCGCTTCATCAACAAATTCGAGTTGCGCAAGACATAGCCCAAGCTGAAATATCGCCTCGGTATCTTGTTCATTCAACTCCACCGCTCTCTGTAAATACGGAAGAGCAAGACGCGGTGCCTCTAAATGCATCAACGACATTCCAAGCATAAAAAAGGCGTCTCCATTGTTTAGCCCCTTTTGAATAGCTTGTTCAAACATATCCTTCGCCTGCGCAAATTGTTGACGCTTGTAATATACAGATCCTATCCCGTAATATGCGGTCGCCGCGTTGTTGTCGAGCTCAATCGCTTTTTTGAAAAAATGGAGCGCTTTTTCCTCTTCTCCAGCACTGGCTAACACTGTTCCAAAATTAATGTAGCCAATCGGGTCATCCGGATTTTCCTCAATCGCATCATGAAAGCATTTTATCGCTTCTTCATAGTTTCCTTTTTGCATATGGGAAATTCCTATTTGATTTTTATCTTCCATTTTCCGTTCACTCCTTATATCAATTATAGCACATATGTTCGTAATTTTCTATCAATTTATAGAAAAACCCCAACCCACAATAGAGTTGAGGCTTTTTTTGGCTGTTTGGATTGCTTCTATTTTCTTCGTCCACAGCTTTCTTAGCTGCACAAACCGCCTTTCGTTTGTCTAGGCAACATACCAAAGTTTTTCTCCATTGCGGAATACTTCGTCTATCGTTCCGCCGCCGAGACATTCTTCACCATTGTAAAATACAACAGCTTGTCCCGGCGTAACAGCGCGAACCGGCT
The DNA here is from genome assembly GCF_027942335.1 of Geobacillus sp. CX412. Taxonomy (NCBI): domain Bacteria; kingdom Bacillati; phylum Bacillota; class Bacilli; order Caryophanales; family Anoxybacillaceae; genus Geobacillus; species Geobacillus sp. CX412. The sequence continues at coordinate 840,896 of NZ_CP103461.1, read as the reverse complement.
CATCAAAGACGACTTCTACTTTGTCATCGTCGATAATATGAACAGTAACACCTGTATCTGGCTGACGATAACGGAATTTTGCCGTGCATTGGAATGAATTTGTCGGTTTGCGGTCCGATACCCAGTTAACATTTGTCGCAATGAGCGAAGTCGAATATAAATATTCATTGTTGAATCCTTGTGCAACGTACAAAATATTTTCTTTTACATTTTTGCCAACGACAAACCATGGCTCGCCGCTTCCGCCAATGCCAAGACCGTGGCGCTGCCCGATTGTATAATACATCACTCCGTCATGCTTTCCTTTCACTTCACCGTCCAGTGTTTGCATAATACCTGGCTTCGCCGGCAAATAATTGCTTAAAAACTCTTTAAAATCGCGTTCGCCGATAAAGCAGATTCCCGTGCTGTCTTTTTTTGTCGCTGTGACAAGCCCAGCATCTTTAGCAATTTGCCGTACTTGCGCTTTTTCGAGATGCCCGATCGGAAACATCACTTTCGATAGTACCGACTGCCCTAATTGGTTCAAAAAATACGTTTGATCTTTATTTTGGTCAACACCGCGCAACATTTTATATTCGCCGTCGCGATACTCCACTCGCGCGTAATGCCCGGTCGCTACGTAGTCAGCGCCGATCGATAGCGCATGTTCTAAAAATGCTTTGAACTTAATTTCTTTGTTGCACATGACATCGGGATTCGGAGTGCGTCCAGCTTTATATTCATCCAAAAAATACGTAAACACTTTATCCCAATATTGTTTTTCAAAATTAACAGCGTAATATGGGATTCCAATTTGATTGCAGACGCGTACAACATCTTCATAATCTTCTGTCGCTGTGCAAACACCGTTTTCATCTGTGTCATCCCAGTTTTTCATAAAAATCCCGATGACATCGTATCCTTGTTGTTTTAAAAGCAACGCCGCTACCGATGAATCAACGCCGCCTGACATGCCGACAACAACGCGCGTATCTTTTGGGGCTTTGTTCATTTTATTCACCACCTTATCTACTCATTTGTTAATCTCTTCACAATTTTTACTGTTTCCGATGCCGCACGTTCAATCTGTTCTTTCGTATTGCCTAAACCAAAACTAAAGCGAACGGAAGAACGAATGCGTTCCGATTCCTTGCCAAACATCGCCACAAGCACGTGCGATGGATCGATCGAACCAGCAGTGCATGCAGAACCGCTTGAAGCTGCTATCCCCGCCAAATCAAGATTGACAAGCATGGATTCCACGTTCGTTCCAGGAAATGCGACATTGACGATATGTGGCAAACAATGATCTTGATTTCCGTTAACATAATAAGAAATGCCTGACTCCGCAAAAATAGACAGCATCGCCTCTCTCATCGAACGGTACTCCTGTTGCTTATGGTTCATTGTCTCTTGGGCAATTTCCACCGCTTTAGCAAATCCAACGATGCCGGCTACATTTTCGGTTCCAGCGCGACGCTTCCGCTCTTGTTCTCCGCCATAAAAAAGCGGGGACAGTTTTACCGTTTCACGGACATATAAAGCGCCAATTCCTTTAGGACCATTTATTTTATGGGAAGAAACAGACAACAAATCAATATGATAATCGTTCACATCAATCGGAACGAGTCCATACGCTTGCACCGCGTCTGTATGAAAGTAAGCTTGATGATCCTTTAATAATTCGCCAATCTCGCCAATAGGCTGCAGCACGCCTACTTCGTTGTTGGCAAACATGATGGATACAAGAATCGTATCATCACGGAGCGCTGCTTTTACATCTGCCAATGAAACATTCCCTTTTTCATCAACAGGGAGATAAGTTACTTCAAACCCTTGTTTTTCTAAGTACTCACATGCGCGCAATACAGCATGATGCTCAATCATCGTTGTAATAATATGGCGTCCTCGATGACGATTCGCCATCGCCGTTCCGATGAGCGCAATATTATCCGCTTCCGTTCCTCCGCTTGTGAAAATGATTTCTGATTCTTTCGCACCGATGCTTTTTGCTACTACAGTTCTTGCTTCATCGACTGCCTGACGGCTTTGTCTTCCGAAATAATGAATGCTTGACGGATTTCCAAACACTTCGGTCATAAACGGAATCATGCGCTCCACTACATCTGGATGAACAGGAGAGGTAGCGGCATGATCCAAATAAATTCGATCCAATGATCATTCTCCTTTCAACTTTAAATATAAAACATGTATGCACCCTCATCGCCTTCACTATATTTCGCTAAATCTTCCAATGTCGTGTTGTCCAACACTTCCTCTACGGCATTACGAATGCGAATCCATAATTCGCGTTTTGCCGGTTCTTCCTCATCTAGCTCTTCCACAGGAGTAATTGGCCCTTCTAATACACGAATAACGTCCCCGGCAGTAATTTTAGCCGGATGATCTGCAAGCACGTACCCGCCATATGCTCCGCGGATACTTTTGACAAGCCCGGCATTCCTCAGCGGTGTAACAAGCTGTTCAAGATAATGTTCAGATAAATTGTTCGCCTTTGCAATGGAGCGTAACGAAATTGGGCGATCTCCATACTTTTTTGCGAGTTCAATCATAATCGTTAATCCATATCTACCTTTTGTTGAAATCTTCATCTTACTCCCCCTAACGATTTATAAACCATGTGTTTCAATATCAACTCGTCTTACTAATATCCATTCTGCCATACGCCGGCATTGCGGCAAAGCAACGCCGGCTACAGACCCAATCATAATGCAAAATATTAATGTTCCAATCGATACTGGCCCGCCTAAAATCCAGCCATAAAAAGAACAAATGCTTCCATCGCAATCCGTATATATTGCACTTTCCACCCTGTTAATTCCGTCAATGCAAGCATTAAGCTGTCACGCGGACCTGCTCCTATATTAGCTGAAATATATATTCCCATTCCATAACCCGTAATAACAATCCCAACAAGCAGCATAACAAACTTGCCGATTAATGTATTTGGGACTTGTAAATACGGAATCATCATATACAAATCAATAAATATACCGACGAAAATCATATTGAGAAAAGCGCCAATTCTCGGAAGTTGTTTTAAAAGTAAAGCAGAAATCGTTAAAACCACAAGGCCGACAATAATCGACCACGTTCCAATCGTCAATCCAAAATTCCGGTATAATCCGATATGCAGTACATCCCATGGCGCGCACCCGACATTCGCTTTAATCGTTAATACGATGCCGAACGACATAATCAATAGCCCGATAAAATAAATAGCCCATCGGAAAATAGATGCATATTCGCGATGAGAATGGGCCATATTCTCACCCCATCATAAATGAAATAAGCAAATCGATTGTCATTATATCATAAAATTTCGTTTCCTTCATTGCCGGAATTTATTTCGTTGTTTTAACTGTTCTAACCGTTCATACACTTTCGCATAATATTTTTCCTCTCCGTTTTCCTTCGGTGAGTAATATTTCACTCCTGCCAATTCATTTGGCAAATATTGTTGAAAAACCCAACCATTTGGATAATCATGCGGATATTGATACCCTTTTCCATGTCCGAGCACGCTTGCCCCTTTATAATGAGCATCTTTTAAATGATCAGGAATATCTCCGATTTTTCCATTGCGTACATCATCAATCGCGGCATCAAGCGCCTTATAGGCAGAATTCGATTTCGCGCTTAAACATAACTCGATCGTAACCACAGCAAGTGGAATTCTCGCTTCAGGAAGCCCTAATCGTTCAACCGCTTCAATCGCCGCTTGTACTTTCACTCCCATCATCGGATTTGCCAGCCCAATATCTTCGTACGCAATAACAAGAAGCCGCCGGCAAACAGCCGCCAAATCCCCTCCTTCCAGCAAACGAGCTAAATAATGCAGCGCCGCGTCCACGTCACTGCCACGAACACTTTTTTGGAACGCGGATAAAAGCGAATAATACACATCCCCTTTCTTATCATGGGTAAATCCTCGATTTTCCACAAATTCTCTTACCGTTTGTTCAGCAACACGAATTTGACCGTCGTTTTCCGAAGCATATACAATTGCTTCTAACAGATTCAACGCTAAACGGGCATCCCCACCGGACGATTCCGCAATCATGGAAAGCAAACGTTCCTCCATGTCAATCGAAAGTTTTCCTAATCCTCTGTCACGATCATGCAAAGCTCGCTGTAAAAGTATAAGAATATCGGCAGGCTCAAGACGCTTTAACTGCTTTATTTGCCCGCAGCGGCTGCGGATGGCTGGGTTCACTTCATGAAACGGATTTTCCGTTGTAGCGCCGATGAGCGTAATCAGCCCTTGCTCGATGTGGGGAAGCAAATAATCTTGCTGCGCCTTGTTAAAACGGTGAATTTCATCGATAAATAAAATAACGTTTCCCGTCAGTTTCGCTGTTTCCACTACTTCTTCCAGCTCTTTTTTTCCGGAAGTCGTAGCATTAACCGCGAAAAAATCACGCTGAACGGTTCCAGCAATCGCATGCGCCAACGATGTTTTTCCTACCCCCGGCTCACCATATAAAAGCAGCGAAGGAACGTACCCATTTTTAATCATTTTATATAATGCGGTATGCGGGCCGATAATATGTTGTTGCCCGACAATCTCGTCAATGTTTCTCGGTCTCATCCGAACAGAAAGCGGTTCTGAAGCAAACAGCATAGGCATCCCTCATTTCGTCTGACAGCATTACTATTTGTTGATTCATCTTCTGTCCCTCTTCATCTCGGCAAAACCGCTTCATGAAAAACAGAAACAGCAACTTTCGATTTCCTTTCAAGCTGTGCCTTTTCACCATTCTGTACTGTCCGGTAATTTCTGCAGCAATGCGGCAAGATTTTTTGCCCCACTATTTATACAGCCTATATTCCAATATCTTTTCCTTGTTATTATAATGGATTTTTTTCTGAAAAAAAATGAAACAACTATGCCAACTATAACGTAATGAAAAAGAGAGCTCGTAAAACGAGCCGTCCTTCATATCGGCATGAAACAGACATGCAAGCTGAATTATGGCAATAGCTGTTTGCTTAAGCCATCCGATTGAGCTGATGTGAGTTTGCTTCAAACTGGTGAATTCAAAGGAAGGTGCTGCTTATCTGCCAGATAGCAGAGAGAAAATGGAATCATTCGCGAGATATCCATTTTAAGGGCAAAAAAGACTTCCCGGTTTCAGGAAGCCTTTGGATGCGAAGATGATGCGATCCGGCTGCGAAAGTCAGCATTGCTGAAAAGGATGGGGACATCAACTAAGCAAAAGGTACAATTGATTATATTATTTTTCTTTTAAATGAAAATATTTTTTGATTTGCCTTTGTAAAGGCAAGGTATCTTCTATATCTTTTAAATTGGAGAGCATTCCTTGGATGACCGGGATTCTTGGCTTTTCATTGCTGATTTCCGACTCCAGTACGTCTAGTGTTATATAGAGGTCTGAGGAATGAGAATACTGCTTTTTGATTTTTCTTATTTGGTGAAGCAGATCCTTTTTATGGAGCTTTTTTGTTAATTGGTTAATATGTAAGAACCCTTGATCCAGCTCTTCAAATGGCACGATTGCTTCTTTACCGTTTTTCAATAAACCTTTAACAAGATCATCCATCCGTTGGAGAATAAATGTTGCCAGTTTATAATAATCGATCTTTTTTTTCTGAAATAACGTCCAATGCATATATGATTGAAAAATGCCATGTAAAATGATGATTAAATCACCGATAAATGGTTCAATTTGCTTTCCGTAAATGTCCATTAAAGATAATTTATAAAATTGTGTGGTTTCCACATACATTTTATGCGGGAGGTTGAAAAAATGCTAGACCGAATTATTCATTTTTCCTTAAAAAACAAATTTGCTGTTTGGCTGCTCACCATCATTGTTATGGCAGCAGGCTTATATTCAGGAATGACGATGAAACTTGAAACCATACCGAATATTAACACACCAGTGATTAGTGTCGTGACGGCCTATCCGGGAGCAACCCCAGAAGAAGTGGCAAATAAAGTGACGATACCGATTGAAAAAGCTGTAAAAAATTTAAACGGGGTAGATATTGTTACTTCCTCTTCTTTTCAAAATGCCTCATCTGTACAAATTACATATGATTATGAAAAAGATATGGATGAAGCGAAAAAAGAATTAGAAGAAGCATTAACGTCGATACAGTTTCCTGAAGGTGTGGATAAACCAAAGATTTCGAAAATAAGCTTTAATTCTATTCCGGTAATGGCTTTAAGCATTTCGGATAAAAAGGCGTCGCTAGCTGATCTTACAAAAATGGTGGAAGACGAGATTGTCCCATCATTGGAAAGAATTAACGGCGTTTCTTCGGTGCAAATTTCTGGCCAACAAATCGAAGAAGTGCAAATCGCTTTGGATGACAAAAAATTGGCACAGCTCGGTTTAAATAAAGAAACGGTGCAAAATGTAATCAAAGGTTCCGATGTATCCTTTCCTCTCGGTTTATACACGTTTAACGATAAAGAGCAATCCGTTGTCGTAGATGGCAATATAACAACATTGGAAGATTTGAAGAATTTAGAAATCCCGATCATCCCACAAGCCAGCAGTCCAAATAATGGAATGAATGCAAATGCTGGAGGCCCGGATCTTCAAGGAGGCCAACCGGCGCCCGACGCCAACCATTCAGCAATCACGCCAAACCATAACACTGGCAACCAAACGATCGCGCGAAATAACCAAGCAAATGGCTTAAGCCAGCAAGCACAAGGCCTTCCTACAGTAAAATTAGGTGAGATTGCTGATATTCAAGTCGTTGAAGAAGCGGAATCGATCTCAAGAACGAATGGAAAGGAAGCGATCGGCCTTCAAATTGTTAAAGCAGCAGATGCGAACACAGTAACGGTCGTCAATGAAATAAAAAAAGAATTAGATAAATTTGCAGATAAAATAGATGGATTACAAATCATAACAAGTTTTGATATGGCAACACCAATCGAAGAATCGATCAAAACAATGGTCGATAAAGCGTTATTTGGTGCTCTATTTGCAGCGATCATTATCCTTTTATTCTTAAGAAACATTCGCTCAACTCTCATTGCCGTGATTTCCATCCCACTATCTGTCTTAATTGCTTTACTCGTATTAAAGCAATTAGATATTACACTAAATATGATGACGCTAGGCGCAATGACGGTTGCGATTGGCCGCGTCATAGACGATTCGATTGTTGTTATTGAAAATATTTATCGAAGACTGCATTTAAAAGAGGAAAAATTAAAAGGAAAACAGTTAATCCGAGAAGCAACAAAAGAAATGTTTATTCCGATCATGTCATCCACCATTGTCACGATAGTTGTGTTCCTTCCTCTCGGACTGGTTAAAGGGATGGTCGGAGAATTATTTTTGCCTTTTGCATTAACCATTGTTTTTGCTTTGCTCGCTTCATTACTTGTTGCCATTACGATTGTTCCTTTAATGGGACACACTTTATTTCAAAAAGAATTAAAAGGACAAAGTGAGCATAAAAAAGAAAAACATGGAAAACTTGCAGAGCAATATAAGAAAATCTTAAATTGGTCATTAAACCATAAAATTGTAACAAGCCTCATTGCCGTATTCCTTCTTGTTGCAAGTGTATTTCTCGTCCCTGTGATCGGTGTTAGCTTTTTGCCTGCTGATGAAGAAAAAATGATGGTCATTACCTACAAACCGGCTCCGGGCGAAACGCTTGAGCAAGTAAAAGAATATACGTTTGCGGCTGAAAAATATTTCTTAAACAAAAAGAATGTGAAAACAGTACAGCTTTCAATTGGCAGCGAAAACCCAATGAATCCTGGGGATACAAACAGTGCAATGATGTTCGTTGCTTATGATGATGACACACCAAATTTTGAAAAAGAAAAAGAACAAGTGATTAAAGACCTTCAAGGAAAAGTAAAACAAGGAGAATGGCAGCAACAAGATTTCTCCGGTAATGCAGGCAGTAATCAACTAGTATACTATGTGTATGGGGAAAGCAGGGAAGAACTGGAGCCAATCGTTAATAAAATCCAAGACCTTATGAAAAAGGAAAAAGATTTAACCAAAATCGACTCCAGTATTTCCGAAACCTATGATGAATTTACGTTAGTTGCTGATCATGAAAAATTAAGCAAACTTGGCTTAACAGCAGCACAAATTGGCTTAGAACTAATGCCAACAAGACAGAATCCAGTTGTAACAACAATTGAAAAAGACGGAAAAGAATTGAATGTGTATTTTAAAATAGAAGAACAAAACCATGAAAGTATCAATGATTTAACCAATCAAAAGATTCAGTCTCCACTCGGATTTGAAGTGCCAATTAAAGAGTTAGTGGAAGTAAAGAAAGGGAAAACGTCCGATACAATTACCCACCGGGATGGAAAAATTTACGCAGAGGTTAGCGCCCAAGTAAAAACAAAAGACGTATCCAAAGTGGCGGCAAGCTTGCAAAAAGAAGTGGATAAGATTAAGCTGCCTAAAAATGTTGAAATATCAACAGGCGGCGTAACCGAAGATATTACCGAAACATTTACTCAACTAGGATTAGCGATGATAGCAGCGGTTGCGATCGTCTATTTTGTCCTTGTTGTCACATTTGGCGGCGCACTTACGCCATTTGTCATCCTATTCTCATTGCCGTTTACCATTATTGGGGCATTATTGGCTCTCTTCATAACAGGTGAGACCATTAGTGTTTCAGCGATGATCGGTGCTCTTATGCTGATCGGTATTGTCGTGACCAATGCGATCGTATTAATCGACCGTGTGATTCATAAAGAAAAAGAAGGACTAAGCACAAGAGAAGCTTTACTCGAAGCCGGAGCAACTCGCCTGCGTCCAATCTTAATGACAGCACTCGCGACAGTTGGGGCATTAATACCGCTAGCAGTAGGAATGGAAGGCAGCGGATTGATTTCGAAAGGAATGGCGGTGACCGTTATGGGCGGATTAACAAGCTCCACATTGCTGACACTGTTAATTGTCCCAATCGTATATGAATCATTAAGCAGATTTAGAAGAAAGAAATTCCAAGAAACAGAAGAATAATTCATGCAAAAAGGCACCAGTGAAAAATCTGGTGCCTTTTTCGATGATGGCAGGAATGAATATTCTAAGCAACCAGCAAATCCCCGAGTTGTCATGATGCAGATCCATAAAAAAATGATTAGTAAACTTTTGACTTGGATAAAATATATAGAAAGTTTAAATTTTCCAGTATGAGGAAAGAATATCATCTATCAACATCGATTGCGGGGTGTAGGGAAATGAAAACACGACAAGATGCTTGGACACATGAAGAAGACGTTATATTGGCGGAAACGGTATTGCGGTATATTCGTGAAGGGGGAACACAACTTGCTGCGTTTGAAGAAGTTGGAGATCGCCTGAATCGGACAGCGGCAGCATGCGGATTCCGCTGGAACGCTGAAGTACGAAAGCGATACGTGGAAGCAATTGAATTAGCAAAAAAACAGCGAAAAGAACGGAAGCGAGCATTAGAACAAGCGAAAAAAATGCAGCAATCAGAAAATAAAGCACAGCCGCTTTCTACCAATTTCGTCTCTTTCCAACAAGAAACATCCGCTTTTCTTACAGAACCTTCCATTACGCTCGAACAATGCATTGCTTTTTTACAGACATTAAAATCTGATTATGAGCGTTCCGAAACGATCCAAATGGAAAACAAACGGTTAAATAATGAAAATGCACAATTGCGGACGCGCAACGAGGAACTGCAAAAAAAATTAGAGCGTCTTGAAGAACAACAATCCACTATTAAAGAAGATTACGAGGCATTAGTAAAAATTATGGAACGCGCTCGCAAACTGATCGTAGATGAAGAATACGGTGTACAGCCAGCCCATATTTTCCGAATGGATAAAAACGGAAATCTAGAACACATCGCCCAATCCTGATAAAAACGTCGCAGAATGTTTTCTGCGACGTTTTTATTCTTCGCCAACCCGATAAATTTTAATATCTTTCAATAGTTCACGTACAACGTATGAAGCCATAATAAGTCCCGCTACCGATGGAACAAATGCATTCGAAGATGGCGGCATTTGCGCTTTGCGAATTGGAGATTGGTCATTCCCTACCACTTTACGGACATCTTCGCGAATAATAATTGGCTTTTCATCAGAAAACACAACTGGAATACCGCTCCGAATCCCTTCTTTGCGCAATTTGGAGCGAATTATCTTTGCGATCGGGTCCGTATGGGTTTTCGAAATATCCACGATGCGGAAGCGTGTCGGATCCATTTTATTGGCTGCGCCCATGCTCGAAATAATCGGGATATTGCGCTTTAAACATTCTTTCATTAAATGGACTTTATATATGATCGTATCGGAAGCATCAATAACAAAATCAAGATCATAGCTAAAAAATTGCTCATATGTTTCTTCTGTATAAAACATTTGCAAAGCGATGACTTCACATTCCGGATTGATATCAGCAATTCGTTCTTTCATTAATTCCACTTTCGGACGGCCAATGGTGGAAAGAAGCGCATGAATTTGCCGGTTAATATTTGTAATATCAACATTATCCCGATCTACAAGAACAAGGCGTCCGATGCCGGAACGCGCCAACGCCTCAACAGCAAAGGAACCGACTCCGCCGACGCCAAGAACGGCAACCGTTGCATTTTTTAATTTTTCCAATCCTTCTTTTCCTATTGCTAATTCGTTCCGCGAAAATTGGTGTAACATGTATATCCCCCGTCACATAAATATTGCTTCCATAACGCTTTTTATCCTACAATAACAATTCCCTAAATTTCAATCTAAATTTTTGGTAAAACAAAAGAAATCCCTATGTAAAGAGCAATCTTTACATAGGGAAGTTTTTCAAACGATATATAACAATAAACTAACGTATAAGTCCCAATCGTGCCGTCGATGCCTTCGTTTTGAACCCGCTCCAAGCAGGTGGGTGCCCTGTTCCAAGGTTTGCACTTCCTCCCTCGTCAAAGGCATGTACGCTGCTTGGAAACTCCGGGCTCCCGTATAACTTATTGTTCGGTCAAAACAATAGGTTATACGACGAACACATCAGGACTATGCTTCTTTATTTAGATTTTATCATACATTTTACATCTTTTCAACGAAACAACTAATATTGCTCACTCTTTTTTTCCGAGTTAACAACTAAATGTAATTCTTCTAGCTGTTGTTCACTAACTGGGCTTGGCGCCTCTGTTAGCAAGCAGCTTGCACTTGCTGTTTTTGGAAATGCGATCGTATCGCGCAAGTTCGTTCGTCCTGCCAACAACATGACAAGACGGTCCAAGCCTAGCGCAATCCCTCCATGCGGCGGGGTGCCATATTCAAATGCTTCTAATAAGAAACCAAACTGCTTACGCGCTTCTTCTTCCGTAAATCCTAGTGCGCGAAACATCTTTTCCTGAACTTCCCGCTCAAAAATACGCATCGAACCGCCGCCGAGTTCATAGCCGTTTAACACAAGGTCATATGCCTGTGCCCGTACTTTTTCTGGATTTGTCTCTAATTGTGGCAAGTCTTCACGCACTGGCATGGTAAACGGATGATGCGCCGCGTAATAACGCCCGTCTTCTTCATCATACTCTAACAGTGGCCAGTCTGTAATCCAAAGGAAATTAAATTTCGTTTCATCAATTAAATTTAAATCTTTTCCAAGTTTTACACGCAACGCGCCAAGCGCATTGGCAACCACCGTCTTATGATCGGCAACAAACAACAATAAATCGCCGGCTTCTGCCTCAAGCGTTCGAATCAGTCCGTTTTGTTCTTCTTCTGTGAAAAATTTAGCGATTGGTCCTTTCAATCCATCTTCTTCCACTTTCAACCACGCCAGTCCTTTTGCCCCGTAACGCGCGACAAACTCAGCTAGCGCATCGATGTCTTTGCGCGAATATTGATCTGCTGCTCCTTTTACATTAATCGCCTTTACTTGTCCTCCGTTTGCAATGGCGCCTGCAAATACTTTGAAGGAAGAATTCTTCACGATTTCCGATACATCGACAAGTTCTAGACCAAAGCGCGTATCCGGCTTGTCCGAACCATAACGGCTTATTGCCTCATCGTAAGACATGCGCGGGAATGGCAAGGAAATGTCGATTCCTTTCGCCATTTTCATGACATATGCCATCATTCGTTCCGTTAGCTGCATAATCTCTTCTTGGCTCATAAACGATGTTTCAATATCAATTTGGGTAAACTCTGGCTGACGGTCTGCACGTAAGTCTTCGTCACGGAAACAACGAGCAATTTGATAATATCGTTCGAATCCCGCTACCATTAAGAGCTGCTTAAATATTTGCGGCGATTGCGGAAGCGCGTAAAACTCGCCTGGATGAACGCGGCTTGGCACTAAATAGTCACGCGCCCCTTCCGGCGTGCTTTTCGTTAAAATTGGCGTTTCCACTTCCAAAAAGCCTTCTCCGTCTAAAAAGTCGCGAATAGCCTTTGTCACTCGGTGCCGCAATTGCAAAGTACGAAACATAACCGGGCGGCGCAAGTCTAAATAACGATATTTAAGACGCACTTCTTCAGCTACGTCCGTTTGATCCGTGATGACAAACGGCGGTGTTTTTGCTTCGTTAATGATGGTTATACGCTCTGCTTGAATTTCAATTTTTCCTGTCGGAAGATTTGGATTGATCGTTCCTCCTCCCGGGCAACAACGGTGCCTTCCACACTCAATACGTATTCATTCCGCACTTTTTCTGCCACATTCAGCGCTTCTTTTGACACTTCCGGACTGAACACGACTTGCACGATTCCCGTCCGGTCACGAAGATCGATGAAAATCAGCCCGCCAAGGTCGCGGCGTTTTTGTACCCAACCTTTTAAAACCACTTTTTCCCCAATCGCTTTTTCGGTGATTTCACCGCAATAATATGTCCTTCCAAACACGCTCTCATCCCTCCTATGACAATCTTTCTTTTAAATAATCGACGACAGAATGTAGCGGTACTTCTGTTTGCTCTCCTGTGCTCATCTCTTTTATATTGATTACTTCTTTTGCGAGTTCATCGTCGCCGAGAATCGCCACAAACTTGGCGTTCAAGCGGTCTGCCGATTTTAATTGCGCTTTTATTTTCCGGTCCTGATAATCTTTATCAGCGACAATTCCAGCTTTTCGCAGCTTGTGAACAAGTAATATGGACTCATCTTTTGCTTTTTCGCCAACAGCGACAACATAGCAATCAATGCCTTCGCTAATCGGCAATGTAATCCCTTCTGCCTCTAAAGCGGCGAGCAACCGCTCAATACTTAGCGCAAATCCAATCCCAGGTGTTTCTGGCCCGCCTATTTCTTGCACCAACCCGCTATAGCGACCTCCACCGCATAACGTTGTAATCGCTCCAAATCCTTCTGCATCACTCATAATTTCAAACGTCGTATGATGATAATAATCTAATCCGCGTACGAGGCGAGGATCTACTTCAAATGGAATTCCCAATTTCGTTAAGTAAGCTTTTACTTTTTCAAAATAATGCCGCGATTCATCGTTTAAATAATCGAGAATCGATGGCGCCGTTGCCATTAATTCATGGTCACGGTCTTTTTTGCAATCTAAAATGCGAAGCGGATTTTTTTCCAGACGCACCTGGCAATCTTCGCAAAGTTCATGAATCCGGCTTTTAAAATGATCGATCAGCGCTTGACGATGCGCTTTTCGGGTTTCTACATCCCCTAGGCTGTTAATGACCAGTCTTAATTTTTTTAATCCTAACGATCGATACAATTCCATCGCCATTGCAATAACTTCCGCGTCAATCGCCGGATCATTGCTTCCAATCGCTTCCACACCAAATTGAACAAATTGACGGAACCGCCCTGCCTGCGGCCGTTCGTAGCGGAACATCGGACCTATGTAATATAACTTAATTGGCTGATTTGGATTGCCGTACATTTTATTTTCAACGAACGAACGCACAACCGGCGCAGTCCCTTCCGGACGAAGCGTCATGCTTCTTCCCGCCCGGTCTTCAAACGTATACATTTCTTTTTGCACAATATCCGTCGTATCGCCAACACCGCGCAAAAATAATTCGGTATGTTCAAAGATCGGAGTGCGAATTTCATGGTAATTGTAACGTTTGCAAATATCACGCGCTATTTTTTCAACATATTGCCACTTTTCTACTTCACCAGGCAAAATATCCTGCGTTCCTCGCGGAATTTGAAAAGCCATAAACAAACCCTCCTTCTCCAAAAATAAAAACGCCCTTCTTCCCTACTTATAAATAGGGACGAGAGCGTTGTTCCCGTGGTGCCACCCTAATTGAAGCAAAAAGCTTCCACTTATTACCGATAACGCGAGATTCGCGTTCCCTTTTACTGGCGCAAATGACGCGTTCAAAGGGAAACCTACGGAGTGTCTTTCGTTAAGTCATCATGGAGAAATGCTTCCAGCCTAAGGCATTTCCTCTCTGGCCATGTGTATTCTTAACTACTTTTCTCCGTCATTGGTTGTTATTATATACAATTTTTATAACCTATCTTACGAATGAAAATTCATTTTGTCAAGGAGAAAATGACACTTTTCAAGAACGAAACAGTTGTTTTTTTAGTTTTTGTACGTCTCTTAGCGTCAATCCAAACTCTGACGCTAATTCAAATGCTGTATGTTCCGCCTCTTTTCTCATAAATTCGTGAAAATCAATATGAAACAGTTCACTTGCTCTTCGATGCGCAAACTCTCCTTTCGCGCTATGCCGCAATTTTGCTCATCCTTCCTCTGTGCTATATTCTTTTTTATTTTTTCCCATTTAGATAAAAAATAAAAAAGAATTTGGCCGCTTTGAAAGGATAAAAAAAAAGCGGGCGAACATTATTTGTTCCCCGCTTTTTCCTTACTTTCTACAATCAAAGTGACAGGACCATCATTAATTAATTCCACTTCCATCATCGCTCCAAACTTTCCCGTTTCAACACGGATGCCTTTTTGACGAAGCGCTTCGTTCATCGCTTCATAAATTGGCAATGCATGATCCGGTTTCGCCGCTTCCATAAAGTTCGGGCGCCGGCCTTTTCGGCAATCGCCATACAAGGTAAATTGCGATACGGATAAAATTTCTCCGCCAACGTCCAGCACGGAGAGATTCATTTTTCCGGATTCATCCTCGAAAATGCGCAAATGTGCGATTTTATCTGCAATAAACGCTGCATCCTCAACCGTATCGCTATGAGTGACGCCAACCAGAAGAACAAGACCATGGTCAATGGAACCGACAACTTCCCCATTCACTGTCACTTTTGCATGTTTTGCCCGTTGTACTACTACTCTCATCACACTTTTCCTTTCTAATTATTCATGATTCGCTGTACTGAGTAAATATCTGGTATTTGTTTAATTCGATCGACCACTTTTTGTAAATGGCTAATATTGCGAATGGCAATCGTCATATGAATAGTTGCGATTTTATTGCGGTGATCGGATCTTCCTGAAACAGCCGAAATGTCCGTTTTCGTTTCATTTACCGCTTGCAGCACTTCGTTTAACAACCCGCGGCGGTCAAAACCAGTAATTTCAATCTCCACGTTATATTCGCGATTTGATTGTACATCACTTTCCCATTCCACCGAAATTAAGCGGTCTAATGCCTCTTCTGTCTGCACATTTGGACAATCAGCACGATGAACTGATATTCCGCGTCCTCTTGTAATAAAGCCGATGATTTCATCCCCAGGAACTGGATTACAGCAACGCGACAAACGAATAAGCAAGTTGTCCATTCCTTGCACACGAATGCCGTAATCACGTTTCTTTGCAGTTGGTATTTTCGTTTCTGGTATTGTCTCTGTCAATTTTTTCTGTTGTTCTTCCAAATCACGCTGCTTTCGCCATTTGTCTGTTAAACGGTGAGCAATTTGCGCCGCGGTAATCCCATGATAACCGACCGCGGCGTACATATCCTCTTCGTTGGAAAAATTAAATTTCTCCGCAACGCGCTTGACGTTTTCCGCCGTTAAAATTTCTTTGACATCAAATCCGAGGCTGCGGACTTCTTTTTCGACAAGCTCTCTTCCTTTTTCAATATTTTCTTCCCGTCTTTGCTTTTTGAAAAACTGACGGATTTTATTTTTCGCATGGGACGTTTGCGCCAGCTTCAGCCAATCTTGACTTGGCCCGTACGAGTGCTTCGAAGTCAGAATCTCGACAATGTCGCCTGTCTGCAGCTTGTAATCGAGCGGCACCATTTTGCCGTTGACCTTGGCGCCGATCGTTTTATTGCCAATTTCCGAATGGATGCGATAGGCGAAATCAATCGGCACCGAACCGGCCGGCAATTCGATGACATCTCCTTTTGGCGTAAACACAAACACCATATCGGAGAATAAATCCATCTTCAGCGATTCCATAAATTCTTCGGCGTTGCTTGCATCGTTTTGCCATTCTAAAATTTCACGGAACCATGATAATTTTTCTTCAAACGAATTTGGTTTAATCGTCTTTCCTTCTTTATATGCCCAGTGCGCGGCAATTCCGAACTCAGCGATTTGATGCATTTCAAACGTGCGAATTTGTACCTCTAGCGGTTCTCCTTTTGGACCAATCACCGTTGTGTGAAGCGATTGATACATATTCGGTTTTGGCATCGCAATATAATCTTTGAAACGCCCCGGCATCGGCTTCCAACATGTATGAATGATGCCCAATACGGCATAGCAGTCTTTAATGCTGTTAACAATAATGCGGACAGCAAGCAGATCGTAAATTTCATTAAACTGTTTATTTTGCATGACCATTTTGCGATAGATGCTATAAATATGTTTCGGTCTTCCGGAAATTTCGCACGGAATAGAAACTTCGTTCAGCCGTTCACGCACTTCCTGAATGACTTCTTCCAAATATTGCTCGCGTTCGGCCCGTTTTTTCTTCATTAAATTTACGATGCGGTAATATTGCTGCGGATTTAAGTAGCGAAGGGCGGTATCTTCCAGTTCCCACTTAATTTTGGAAATTCCAAGGCGGTGTGCCAATGGCGCAAAAATCTCTAACGTTTCATTTGCAATTCTCCGCTGTTTTTCGATCGGCAAATGCTTCAGTGTCCGCATATTATGGAGGCGATCCGCTAATTTAATGAGAATGACACGAATGTCTTGCGCCATTGCCAAAAACATTTTCCGGTGGTTTTCCGCTTGCTGTTCTTCTTGGGATTTATATTTAATTTTTCCTAACTTTGTCACGCCATCTACGAGCATCGCCACTTCGCTGCCGAATTCCCGTTCCAAATCTTCCTTCGTTGCCTCCGTATCTTCGACAACGTCATGCAAAAATCCAGCTGCGATCGTGGCAGGATCCATTTTTAAATCTACTAAAATGCCGGCAACTTGAATCGGATGAATAATGTATGGTTCTCCCGATTTGCGATATTGATCGCGATGAGCGTGGTTAGCAAATTCATACGCCTTCTTAATAAATTCGACATCTCTTTCAGACAAATAGCAGCTTGCCTGCTCAAAGACTTGTTCCGCTGTTAATACCTGTTCGTTGGCCATAGGATCAAATCACCTTTACGTATAATAAAATCATGTATTGATTACTATTATCATGAAAATTTTTTATAATGTAAAGAGTTATGTAACGCTTGCTGCCTCATGTTAACAATTACCACCATTAGAAACTAATAAGAAAGAGCACTCACTAGAGTGCCCTTTTTATTTATTGTAACGAAATATGACAGCTATGTCGATGGTTAGAATTGCATAAGTGCTAAAATATCATAACCTTCTAATTTTTTGCGTCCCTCAAGCTCGGTAAGCTCTATTAAAAAGGCAATGCCAGCTACCACACCGCCTAGCTGTTCGACAAGTTGAATCGTAGCGCGAATCGTTCCGCCTGTCGCCAATAAATCATCTGTAATTAACACGCGTTGTCCCGGTTTAATCGCATCTTTATGCATCGTCAATACATCTTTTCCATATTCTAATCCGTATTCCACACGAACTACTTCGCGCGGAAGCTTTCCTTCCTTGCGCACCGGAGCAAATCCTACACCAAGCGCATACGCAACAGGACAGCCAATAATAAATCCTCGCGCTTCAGGTCCAACAACAATATCAATTTTCTTTTCGCGCGCGTACTCCACAATTTGATCTGTCGCATATTTATATACTTCGCCTTTATCCATCAATGTGGTAATATCTTTAAACATAATCCCAGGTTTAGGGAAATCTGGAACAATTGTAACATATTGTTTCAAGTCCATTACACATTTGCCTCCTCGTATGTTTGCGAACCTTTCATTTCGAAAAGACAACGCTTTAATTGTTCATATGTTGAATACAAAAATAGATTTTCAAGCTCAAACTGAGCTTGTTTAAAGCGATAAGTCGGCGATTCGCTTAAATCGCGTTTAGCCGGTTGAGGAACAAGCGATACAACTCCATCCTGTTGCGTAATAAATTCCAGCTCGAGAAATACTTTTGCCATAAACCGGACAGTTTCTTCTGTCCATCCACGCGCACGTGCTAACTCGCCACCATACTTAGCCAAGTTAAACACACCTTTTTTTCTCAAAAACGCATAAAACCATTTAAAATGATCACGCGTTGGCAACGTGCGAAAAAAATGAGTCTCCCTTTGATAGAATAACGCATAAATGCGCGCAGGTAAACTAGAACGTAACAACATTTTTATGATTTCCAAAGACGTTGGCATATCTAACAGCACAACGTACCGGTTATCTAAACAAAGCCGCGACGCTTCTTCCACTGAGGCCGTGTAGTAAATCTCTTCTTTATATGCTTCAAGCCCTAATGCATCTGCCGTACCTTCCCGAAACATAATCAACATCCGCTTATCTTTCGGAAGAGACGCAATCAGTGGCCGTACATCGCGCATACCGCGAATATCAAACAATTGACATTCATGCACCGCTACATCGCAAATCATTAGCTGCGGTTTGCGAAGATTGTTCCACTCATTCACCATTAACTCGCCAACCACGGACACTTTCGCATCTGGAGCGATTTCATCGCACAAATAACCAAAGCCGAACCCGACGCTATCAATCGCAGCGCCATTTTGGGCGAAAACAGCCTTTAAATGCGACTGGTCAGCCCCGATGCGTCGGATCGTTTCCACTGATACATTTTCCATTAAAAAAAGAGGCTTTGCGTTATCTACACCAAACGGAGCAAACTTTTCAAGCTGTTCGGCTACCGAAAGCGTTAAATCAGATACGGAACAAACTGCATCAATCGGTGTAATTGGGGTAAAATCATCGGCTGTCAACATATCATCGGCAAGTGCGTTGAGACGCTGACGCAATTCATCAATATGATCAACCGATAATGTCATTCCCGCCGCCATTGGATGCCCGCCAAAATGTGGCAAAATATCGCGACATGTCGATAAGCTTGAAAACATATCAAACCCATGAATGCTTCGCGCCGAACCTTTTGCAATTCCTTTCTCGGAATCAATGCTCAAAACAATCGTCGGACGGTAAAATTGTTCAACCAATCGGGAAGCAACAATGCCAATGACCCCTGGATTCCATCCTTCTTTTGCGATCACAAGCACTTTATTTTCGGATGGCGGAAATTGTTCATTTACTATTTGTGCCGCTTCCTCCGCTATTTTCGCGACAAGCTGCTGCCGCTCCCGATTTAAATCATCCATTTCTTTCGCAAGTCTTTGTGCTTCCTCTTCTTTCTCCGTCATTAACAATCTGACAGCAGGGGTTGCTTCTCCCAACCGGCCAACTGCATTCATCCGCGGCGCAATAACGAACCCAACCGTCTGTTCGTTAATTTCTTTTGCTTCTATTCCACATTGTTTACACAATGCACGCAATCCAATACGTTTCGTATTTCGCAACTGTTCAAGCCCTTGTGCAACCAACAGCCGATTTTCTCCGGTAAGGGAAACGAGATCAGCGATCGTTCCAATTGCTACGACATCTAAAAAATGACGCGGCACATCCCCAAGCAATGCGTGGGCAACTTTAAATGCTACTCCGACGCCTGCTAATTCACGAAACGGGTATGTACTGCCGGGCTTTTTCGGATGAATAATTTCATATGCTTCCGGCAACGCCGGTCCCACTTCATGATGATCTGTAATAATGACATCCATACCAAACTCATTGGCAAGCGCCACTTCCTTCACTGCAGCAATGCCGTTATCGACCGTGATAATCAGTGAAAATCCTTGCTCCTTTGCCCAACGAAATGCATTCTCATTCGGACCGTATCCTTCGGTAAATCGATTGGGAATGTAAAAATCCACAATGGCGCCAGCTTCCTTCAGAGCACTAACCATTACCGTCGTGCTGCTTACGCCGTCAGCATCATAATCACCATATACCAAAATATGCTCTCCATGTTGTATCGCCCGTTGAATCCGCTCAATTGCCCGTTCCATCCCATCTAGCAAAAACGGATCATGAAACGGTTGTTTCAGCGGATATAAAAACGCGTTCGCCTCTTCTACCGTACGAACTCCACGATGAACAAGAAGCTTCGCAATCAACGGATCCATATGCGACTGTTCTACTAAATGCGTTACGATATTTTCGTCAGGACGTTTCACATCCCAACGTGTTTTTGCTATTAACATGTATCCCACCTCAACTCTTCCTATTATACAAAAAGGAAAAAAGGGTGAGCAATGAAGTTACTGTTTTTTTTGAATGATACGCGGGCTAACCATTTATTCGTCCAATCGATAATATAAGACATAAAACAAAAATGCCCCATAAAAACATGGGGCATTTTTTGCCTTCCGCTTTTCGTTATACTTGTGGTTCCAATTCTTTTTCTGAACGTTTTTTCGTCTTTCCTTTTTTCAATTGGTTGCCTTTCCAAACAATCCATAATTGCGCGGCGATGAATAAAGAAGAGTAAACCCCGCATATTAAACCAACGAAAAGGGCGATATTAAAGTTGAGAATCGCTTCACTGCCGAAGATCAAGAGAGCAACAACGGTAAAGATGACCGTTAACACCGTGTTAATGGAACGAGTAAGCGTTTGTTGCAATGCTCTGTTGACGATATGTTTTAAATCATCCACCGTTTTCACTTTGCGTTTTTTCAGTAAATCACGGATGCGGTCAAAAGTAACGATCGTATCGTTAATCGAATAACCGATAATCGTTAACACCGCAGCAATAAACGTTAAGTCAACTTCTAAACGAGTCAAGCTGAAAAAGGTGACGATGACAAACGCATCGTGAAGAAGCGCCACGATCGCGGCAAGCGCCATATATATTTCAAAACGAATCGTCACATAAATAATAATCCCAATGGACGAAATGAGCACAGCGATCAATGCGTTACGCGCCAATTCTTTTCCAATAACCGGAGATACCGTGCTGACGTTCGGCTCTGAACCATATTGCTGTTTAAAATGTGCTTTTAGCTCCGCAATTTCTTTTTTGCTTAACACGCCGATCAAACGAGCAACACCGATATTATTATGCTCGCCTGATAATACGATGTCCTCCGGTTTTAAGTCAAGCTTTTGAAACTCTTCTTTTAACTGCTGAACATTAATTGGTTTATCACTCATTACTTCTATGCGCGTGCCGCTCGTAAAATCGATGCCAAGATTAAGCTTCAGCGTTAATAAGGCAATAATCCCGATCACCGTTAGCAAACCAGAAAAAATGAAAAACTTTTTACTATGTTTTACGAAGTCCAAACGATCAAATTTTGTCGGTACTTCCGTATGATCCGTTGTTTCGGCGATATTTAAGATTTCCGATTTTTTTACACCGAAATAGCCTGGCTTATTGTTCAGCCAGCGGCTATGGACAAGCAGGCCAAGCAACAGGCGCGTGCCGTACACCGCGGTGATGAAGCTTGCTAAAATGCTGATGATCAGCATCGTTGCGAACCCTTTTACTGAGCTTGTCCCGTAAATAAAGAGAACAATACCGGCAATCATCGTCGTAATGTTCGCATCCACAATTGTCGCCAACGATCCTCTATTCCCAGAACGGAATGCCGACATAACCGACTTGCCTAGCTTAATTTCCTCTTTAATCCGCTCATACGTAATAATATTGGCATCAACCGCCATCCCGACACCTAAAACAAGAGCGGCAATTCCCGGCAATGTCAATACGCCGTTCATCCAATCAAAGATAAGCAAAATAAGGTAAATATAAACAGTTAATGTAATGACAGCGATAACCCCTGGCAAACGATAAAACAAAATCATAAAGAGGAAAATCGCGGCAACCCCTACAATGCCGGCAAAAATTGTTTTTTGCAGGGCATTTTGGCCAAACTGTGCCCCGACCGATGTCGAGTAAATTTCTTTTAACTCGACTGGAAGCGCGCCAGCATTAAGCAGGTCAGCTAATTGCTGTGCCTCCTTAACGGTGAAATTGCCTACGATGGAGACATCTGTTTGGGCAAATACTTGGTTTACCGCTGCCGCGGAAATAAATTTTGGATCTGCTTTTCCCGCTTCTTTCGCGTAGGAATCTTCTCCTTCTTTAAAGTCCAGCCAAATGACCAATAAGTTATTTGGCGGTCCCATTTTATATACTTTTTCTGTCACTTGTTTAAATTTATCCGCATCTTTTAATTTAATGGCAACACTCGGTTTCCCGTTTTCGTCAAAGGACAGCTTTGCTCCGCCTTGAACAAGATCGCTTCCATCCATTAACACGTTATCATGCACGTCACGGAACGTTAATTTTGCCTGCGTCGATAAAATCTCGCGCGCTTGATTTTGATCTTTTATCCCCGCAAGCTGCACGCGAATCCGATTTTTTCCTTCTATTTGAATGTTTGGCTCGCTCACACCGAGCACGTTAATCCGTTTGTTTAGCGCGCTCACCGTGCTTTTTAATGTTTCTTTGTCAATTTTATCGCCTTTTTTCGCTGGCTTTACTTCATACAGCACTTCAAAGCCGCCTTGCAAATCAAGACCTAATTTAATGTTATGTAAAATTCCTTGAATCGTCGGCCCCATCACTCCTGCAAAAAGCAAAAGCAACAGGAAAAACGCGACAATGCGACTGCGTTTTACCATAATAAAAAAGTCCTCCTTCAACTCGTCTTACCACTTACTTCTCATGATTGTCACTCATCTAGAAATTACTTGCTAGACTAATTTTCGAAAAAAAGAAAACTTCTCTTACACCGAAAAACAATGCTTGCGAGCGCTTGTTTTTTCTCAATAATCCAATTATGAAACAGTTAACGGAAACTGTCAATTTTCTACATCACTATAATAATTCGTTTAACACTGCTTCTAAATCATCATTTCCAGAACAGTGCTGTTCTTTATATGATTGCATCGTAATAAATGACATGTACTCGCCGATTTGTAACGATAAAATATCGTTGACAAGCTCAAATAACTTTCTTTCTTCTTTAAAATTTTTCCATTTCTTTTGAACTAGACAATCCCATATTTGATCCATCGTCACTTGTTTATAACCAAGCAGGCGAAATTCATCATACTTGCATTGTAATGCGGGCATCAGCTGTTCTCGCAGTTCTTTTTGTTTTTCCTTTTCCATTCTCTCGCCTTCTCCCTCTGAAAACTTGTCATGCTTGTTTATATGTATTGCATATAGTTAATTGTATAAAAGATCATGACATTTGAGAAGGTAGGGAGACGAGATGTCTAAATTTCTACAAGGAACGATGATTTTAATCGTTGCTGGTTTGATTACAAGGATTCTTGGATTTGTCAACCGCATTGTCGTCGCCCGCGTTATTGGCGAGGAAGGCGTTGGATTGTACATGATGGCGATGCCAACGCTTGTGTTAGCCATTACGATCACGCAAATGGGGCTCCCTGTCGCCATTTCGAAACTAGTTGCAGAAGCCGAAGCGGTTGGCGATCGACAAAAAGTGAAAAAAATTCTTGTTGTCTCTTTAACGATTACAAGTATACTTAGCGTTATCTTCTTCCCTACTATGATATTGCTTGCACCATTTTTATCACGAACATTATTTACTGACCCACGCACTTATTATCCGTTAATCGCTATTGCTCCTGTCGTCCCAATCATAGCGGTTTCTTCCGTGTTACGCGGTTATTTCCAAGGAAAACAGCAAATGAAGCCGTACGCATATTCACAGCTTTTAGAACAAATCGTTCGCATTAGTTTGATTGCCTATTGTACAAAAGCATTATTGCCGTATGGCATTGAATATGCTGCTGCAGGTGCGATGTTTTCATCTGTTATTGGTGAATTCATGTCATTATTATATTTGCTTTACATGTTTAAATTAAAAAAATCCATTAAGCTGCGAACAAAGTTTATTCAATATGTCAAGGCAGGAAAAGAAACGTTTGCAAGTTTAATGCGCATCGCTTTGCCAACGACAGGAAGCCGTTTAATTGGCTCTCTTTCTTGGTTTTTGGAGCCGATTGTCGTTGCAAACAGCTTGGCAATGGCCGGAGTCGCAACAACGCTAGCTACAAAACAATATGGTCAGCTGACTGGCTATGCTCTTCCATTATTAATGCTGCCGTCTTTTATTACGTATTCACTATCCACCTCTCTTGTTCCAGCAATCAGTGAAGCAATGGCACAAAAACAAACATTATTGGTTGAACATCGCATTCAGCAAGCAATGCGTCTTTCTCTCGTCACAGGCGGGCTCTCTGTCGTCGTCTTATATGTATTTGCAGAACCGCTCATGCAACTGATGTACGGTACAAGTGAAGCGACTATTTTTGTCAAAGTGATGGCACCATTTTTTCTATTTTATTACTTTCAAGGTCCGCTGCAGGCAGTATTGCAGGCCCTTGATTTAGCGAAAGCAGCGATGACAAATAGCTTAATTGGCGCAGCCGTAAAAATTGTCTGTATTTTCGCCTTAGCAACCCAACCGAGCTTAGGAATTATGGGAGCAGCATTGGCCGTTGCGATCAACACTGTGTTAGTCACATTGCTTCATTTTGCAACGATTATAAAAGTAGTATCTTATTCTATTTATCCACTCGAATATGTCAAGGCTTGTTTATCCATCACTATAGCAGGTGTTGCTGGGTACGTATCATTCCACTATTCTTTCATCATGCTGCCACTGCCTATACGAACGTTGGCTTCTATTACCGTTACCGCCATCGTTTACTTGCTTCTGCTGATTATTTTTCAATTGGTCAAACGAGAAGAGCTTGCACATATTCCGGCAATTGGTGCTTTTTTTGCGAAAAAAAATCGCAAATAAACTTCTAAACATGTCCGAATAGGAATATATTTTGGTGAAACTTATTTATCAGGCGACAGGGGGGAATGAGATGACAAAATGGGGAACAGCTATTGTTTATGGGGTTGTAACTATTTTCTTATTGGCGGCTCTCATTAGCTTCTTTTTATCTCTCATACTAAAATGGACAAACGTGCAAGAACCTTCGTTAACATGGATTATTTTTGCCGGGTCGCTTCTTTCCATGTTCATTGGCGGGGTTGTAGCTGGTGGAAAAGGAAAAGAAAGAGGCTGGCTCATTGGCGGGGGAACAAGTTTATTATTTACATTCATCGTATTAGTATTTCAATTTTTGGGATTGGAAAAAGCATTCACTATTGAACAATGGTTATATCATCTCATCTTTTTTGTCGCAGCGGCGCTTGGCGGCATTGTCGGTGTAAACCTAGCCGCATCACGCAATTAAACGATGACGGCTACCTTTACTTGGGAAAGGTAGCCGTCATCGTTTACTTATTCTCTTTTTCCGTCACCACTTCGCGCACCGCCGAGCGGTCATATGTAAGACGCGTGCCATCGCCTGCACGAATGACAACTTTATCTTCATCGACCGAATCGATGATCCCATGCAGTCCGCCAATGGTGATGATTTTATCCCCTTTTTTTAAATTAGCCTGCATTTGCTGAATCTCACGCTGCCGTTTTTGCTGCGGCCGAATCAGCAAGAAATAAAAAATGACAAAAAACAAAATAATTGAAGAAATTAAGCAATCGCTGCTGACATTATTTCCCCTCTATGTTTTAAAAGTTTTTCGCATTTGGTTTATTAAAGCCATATCGCTCGAAAAATTCATCGCGAAAGTCCCCAAGACGATCTTCACGAATCGCTTGTCTCACTTGCTCCATTAATTTTATCAAAAAATAGACATTATGGTAAGAAGTTAAACGAATTCCAAACGTTTCATCACATTTGATGAGATGGCGAATATATGCGCGCGTATAATTGCGGCACGTATAGCATCGCAATTAGGATCAAGCGGCAAAAATCGCGGCGTATGTGCGTTTTTATGACACACTCCCTTTGGCTCGTCATTACTGTTCCATTGCGGCCAATACGTGTTGGAAGCACACAGTCAAACATGTCAATGCCGCGAATCGCCCCGTCGATAAGCGAATCCGGCGAACCGACTCCCATCAAGTAACGCGGTTTATTCGCCGGCAAAAGCGGGGTCGTAAACTCGAGCACACGATTCATTACTTCTTTCGGCTCACCAACAGATAAGCCGCCGACAGCATATCCCGGAAAATCTAACGACACTAAGTCTTGCGCGCTTTGTCTGCGAAGATCTTCGAATTCCCCGCCCTGCACAATCCCGAACAATCCTTGCTCATTCGGGCGCTTATGCGCTTTTAAACAGCGCTCCGCCCAACGGCTTGTTCGTTCCACGGACTGTTTCATATATTCATATGTTGCCGGATATGGGGGACATTCATCGAACGCCATCATAATGTCTGAACCAAGCGCATTTTGTATTTCGATCGCCTTTTCCGGAGATAAAAATAGCTTATCTCCGTTTAAATGATTTCGGAAGTATACGCCTTCTTCCTCAATTCTCCGAAATTCACTTAAACTAAACACTTGAAAACCGCCGGAATCCGTTAAAATGCCGCGGTCCCAATTCATAAATGAATGAAGGCCGCCGGCTTCTTTTACGATTTCATGTCCCGGCCGCAGCCATAGATGATACGTATTGCTCAAAATAATGCCGGCACCCATTTCTTTTAATTCTTCCGGCGATAATGTTTTCACAGTTGCTAATGTCCCAACCGGCATAAACATCGGTTTCAAACGAACCGTGCGGCGTATGAAGAATTCCAAGACGCGCACCCGTTTGTTTACACGTTTTAATGAGCTCAAAACGAATCGGTGATGCCAATCCAACGATCCCCTTTCTTAAATAATCAACATTGCATCGCCAAAACTAAAGAATCGATAGCGCTCTTTCACCGCCGCATTGTATGCCCGCAAAATATTTTCGCGGCCGGCAAGAGCGCTGACAAGCATAATAAGCGTAGACTTTGGCAAATGAAAGTTCGTCACTAATCCATCGATTGCCTTAAATTCATAGCCTGGATAAATGAAAATATCCGTCCAACCGCTTTCCGCCACAAATGCACCGTTATGTTTTGACGCAATCGTCTCTAACGTGCGTGTAGACGTTGTACCGACAGCAATAATGCGTCCTCCTTGCTGTCTGACCTCGTTCAGCAATCGCGCCGTTTCTTCTGTCATTTGATAAAATTCGGCGTGCATATCATGTTCTTCAATGTTTTCGACGCTGACTGGACGGAATGTACCAAGTCCAACATGGAGAGTAATAAACGCAATATGCACTCCTTTGGCCGTATATCATCAAGAAGCTGTTCCGTAAAGTGAAGGCCGGCTGTCGGCGCCGCCGCTGAACCCACTTCACGGGCATATACAGTCTGATAACGCTCCGGGTCATCCAATTTTTCTTTAATATACGGTGGAAGCGGCATTTCCCCAAGCTGTTCAAGCACTTCATAAAAGATGCCTTGATAAGAAAATTCCAAGATACGCCCCCCATGCTCAAGCGTATCGACACATGTCGCCTTCAGCCGTCCGTCGCCGAAAGTAATTTCCGTGCCAACTTTTACTCGTTTTGCTGGTTTGACCAATGTTTCCCATCGGTCTCCTTCCAATTGTTTTAATAACAGCACCTCGATATTGGCGCCAGTATTTTCTTTTTCCCCATAAAGCCGCGCCGGCATCACACGTGTATCGTTCAAAACAAGACAATCTCCTTCATGCAAATACGATAAAATATTGCGAAAGGTTTCATGACGAATTTCACCGGTTTTTTTATCGAGCACCATTAACCGCGATGCATCGCGGTTTGGCAGCGGTGTTTGTGCAATTAACTCTTCTGGCAGCTCAAAGTCAAACAAATCTATTTTCAATTTTTCTCACCTTTCCTTATTGTTTAACGAAATCGTCCAAGCACATAAAAAATGAGCGATAAAACAATGCTTAACAAAATAGACGTAACAACCGGAAAATAAAAAGTCGTATTCCCTTTCCGAATAATAATATCTCCCGGAAGCCGCCCTAGTTTAATAAACTGCATGAGAAATCCGATAATAATGAGAACAACCCCAATCATCATAATAAGCTTAGGCAGGCTATTCATTGTTTTGGAACCTCCATTCCAAAATGTTCGTAAGCAATAGGGGTAACGATACGGCCGCGCGGGGTGCGCTGTAAAAAGCCAATTTGCAGCAAGTACGGCTCATATACATCTTCAATGGTCTGCGCCTCTTCGCCGATCGTTGCAGCAATCGTATCAATGCCAACTGGTCCACCGCCAAACTTTTCCATAATCGCTTTGATTAATTTATGATCGATATGATCAAGTCCTAGTCGATCGACTTGCAGCAGCTCCAGCGCCTCTTTCGCTAACAAAAATGTGATCGTTCCGTCTCCCCGCACCTGAGCAAAATCGCGAACGCGTCGCAAAAGACGATTCGCGATGCGCGGTGTGCCTCGCGAGCGCCGAGCGATTTCCAACGCGGCTTCTGCCTTAATGTCCACGTGCAAAATCTCTGCTGTTCGCATCACAATTTGCGTAAGATGTTCAGGTGTATAATACTCTAATCGGCTAATCACTCCAAAACGGTCACGAAGCGGAGCAGATAAAGCACCGGCTCTTGTCGTAGCACCGACAAGCGTAAACGGCGGCAAATCAATGCGAATGGATCGAGCAGTTTGTCCTTTGCCAATGATGATATCTAAACAATAATCTTCCATTGCCGGATATAACACTTCTTCAACCGAACGGTGCAACCGATGAATTTCATCAATGAATAACACATCTCCTGGCTCCAAAGAAGTTAAAATTGCCGCCAAGTCGCCTGGGCGCTCAATCGCCGGCCCGGAAGTCGTGCGAAGATGAACTCCCATTTCATTCGCAATAATCGCTGCCAACGTTGTCTTTCCCAACCCAGGAGGACCGTACAACAACACATGATCAAGCGTTTCTTCACGCATTTTCGCCGCTTCAATAAATACTTTTAAATTATCTTTCACTTTGTCTTGTCCAATATATTCATGCAAAAACTTCGGGCGGAGACTGTATTCGAGCGAAACGTCTTCGCGGTGGACATCACCGGAAACAAGGCGTTCTTCCACTTTTCTCCCCTCCCTATTTTAACAATTGCTGAAGCGCACGTTTCACATATTGATCTGTCGATAAGTTTTCTTTCATTAACGACGGTACTACCTTTTGAATTTCCCGTTCTGCGTAGCCGAGCGCTTTTAACGCCTCGATCGCCTCCTCAAGAGCCGATAAATGCGGCCGTGCGGATTCCTCTTGCAAATGGAATAAATCCGGAAATGTTTTAGCAGTAACCGCTGTGAGCTTTCCTTTTAAATCGAGAATCATTTGCCGCGCTGTTTTTTTTCCGACCCCCGGAAACTTGCATAAAAACGCTTCATTTTCTTGTTCAATCGCTTCGACAAGCTGCTCGGGCCGACCCGCTGCTAAAATCGCTAATCCGCCTTTTGGGCCAATTCCTGAAACTTGCAATAGTTTCGCAAACAACGTTCGTTCTTCACGGGTGCGAAATCCGTACAAAGCAAGCACATCTTCGCGAACGTATTGATATGTATAAACCGTTACGATTGTATCACGGCTTTCTTGAAACGAAAACGGATTGGGTGTAAAGATTTGATACCCAATGCCGTTGTTGTCGATCACAATATATTCAGGGCAAACATAATCAACGTATCCGCGGACAAATTCAATCAACGCTGTACTCCACTCCTTTTCTTTCCTGCCTTTCATTGTACCATACCATTACATTATAACAAAAAGCGAATGTATATTCCTACTGTAGTTGAGCAATTTTAATTACAATAATTACCATGTAAAAGAGACAAACAGGGTACCCCTTATGCCACGTGGAGCTGTTTTTTCACGGTATCAATGGGAATATTTTGTTTCGCTGCACGGTAAATGAACTCCACGAGGCTATGTCCTTTTCTCTTGCGCAGAAGATCGAGCCCATCAGAAAAATCGCTGTTCGACTCGAACATGCTGTACACGTAAGCAAGCTGCACCAAGATCCAGTAGCGTTTCACCGCCCGACGTCCGCGAACGCGGTATCCATCGAGTTTCAGCTGGTCTTTCGCTTGACGGAAAAAACATTCGATCGACCAACGCTGGGCATAGTAGCGCAAGATCTCTTCATCGCTTAGATCCCGGTCGGTGCTCAAGACGCAGTGAAGATGTTCCGATGTCATCGGCTGATCGGCTTTCCAAGCGAGCAGCACCACGGCATCATCGAGACCTTTGAGAGAGCCTTCGTAGCGATAAACCCGATAACGCTCTTCTCCCACCGTGACGAGGTGAGTGTCTTTCGGTTCGATGTAGCGGGCAAACTCCCTCACCTGAACCGCAATGCCTTTTGGATAAAGAAGCCGATTGGCCTTGAGCATTGCGATTACGTGGAATCCCTTTTTCAGACAAGCTTCCACGAGCGTTTGCGATGGATACCAAGAGTCCATCAGCACATAAACAGGACGGTGTACATCCAACGAAGAAAGCATCTCGATCGCGAGTTCCCCCTTTGCTTTTCCCAGCCGCCTTGTCGTAGAGGCGGAACGCAAAGGGAAAAGCCTGGGTCATCGTATGAACCATGAGCCAAACGAGAGAATGTCCCCAGATCGACTTTTTCTCTGTGTGAGAATAGTGCCAATCACACCCTTGAATGGCGTGCGTTGCCTGTGACGAAGGCTTGGTTTTTGGCAAATCGTATCATCGATCGAAACAAAAAGGGGTTGATTCTCCTGTTTGGCGATGCGTTCGACACGACGAAGGATCCACTGTTGAAGTTTGCGAAGCAGCGTCTCTTCATCCCAAGGGCTTTTCGTGAAAAAATGGCTGAGTGTCGTGCGGTGGTTCGGATGAAAGCTCCAATGATGAAGATCGGTCAATGTTCCCGCAAATCCTTTGGTGGTCAGCGCATCCACGATATGAACGAGATGCTTCATGACAGGTTTTGAAAAATAAAGTGCCAACCCTAACATCGTGAAAAACTTGTGGATTCCTTGATGATGTGCTAATCTATTCATGAGACATGAACCTCCTTGTGAATAGTTTTGGTGACACATCTATTCTAATCAAGGAATCGGGTTCATGTCTCTTTTTTTGTTTGGTTGTAAATTTATGTTAGCGAATTTGCTCATCTACAGTTCCTATTTAGAAAACAAAAAAGACTTACCCTAGCGATAAGTCTTTCTAACGTATTAAAGCAAAATGACGATATGTTTCGATAATATCTTTATACTGTGACTTGGAGACGACGCGAATTCCTTTTTTCAGTTGCTCATGCTGGCGGCTTTCGAGTTTTTTTACATCAATTTGAAAAAATGATTGAATAACCCGTGTGGAATGAGCAGGTTTGCCTTCAAAAATAGATAATGTTCCGTCTTCGGTGATTCCAAAATAACCGTTCGCCTTTAATAATGGGGAAATATCATTCACTGTTTTGCGAAATACTATCGTTTGATCATCCATATTCACAAGCTGCCAGTCTTTATATTTTTTCCATATATCTTTCATGGAAACAACGGTTTCTTCTTTTGTTTCTTGGCTCACTTCTCCGTCTAAATATTGCTGCTCTAAAATAATCGTCATTTTTACGGAAGATGGCGCAGCAAAAGCAGCCTGGATGAACAATACATAGGAAGCGATCATAATGAAGAAAGTGGCAAGAATTCGCATCTCCTTTTCCTCTCTTTCTAGGTAAATAAACAATATGCTTATTTCTATTTTCACCAATGTGAGAAGTTTTATCCTTTGCACCGATTCCGCATTTCTCTATTTTCCGCCGTTATTATTGTGACAAACGCCAAAAAATAATGCCCTATGCAGCCAGCATAGGGCATTATTTCAATTATTGCTCTTCCAACACCGATTCGTCCAAATTGTGGTACACTTCTTGGACGTCGTCGTCATCTTCAAGGGTATCGATCAGTTTTAGCATTTTCTTTAGATCATCGCCAGCAAGCGTCGTATATGTTTGTGGAATCATTGTAATTTCAGCGCTAGCAAACGTAAAGCCGTTTTTCTCTAATTGTTCTTTTACTTCTTCAAATGCTTCCGGTGTTGTATAAATTTCAAACGAATCTTCGGTTGTTTCCATTTCTTCCGCTCCTGCTTCAATCGCTTGAAGAAGCATGTCATCTTCATCGATGTCAAGTCCTTCGCGGGCAATGACAAGAAGTCCTTTTCGGTCAAACAAATAAGAAACGCAGCCGGTTTCCCCTAAATTGCCGCCATTTTTTGAAAAGGCTACTCGCACGTTCGAAGCGGTACGGTTTTTATTATCGGTTAAGCAAACGACCATCACGGCAACGCCGCCAGGTCCGTATCCTTCATAGCGAACTTCTTCGTAGTTCGTATGTTCTTGTGTTCCTGTCGCCTTTTTTATTGCACGTTCAATATTTTCGTTTGGCATGTTCGCAGCCTTTGCTTTTTCAATAACAAGGCGCAAGGCTGGATTGGATGCTGGATCGCCTCCGCCCGTTTTAGCCGCTACATAAATTTCTTTCGCCAATTTCATAAACAATTTGCCGCGCTTTGCATCTTGCGCATTTTTACGGCGTTGAATATTCTTCCACTTCGAATGTCCAGCCATCGAAATTTCTCCTCTCATCGCAACGAAATTTCCGATATTACTATACCAAAAAAACAGGAAAATGTCATATAACAAAAATAGGCGGATTCTTCTCCTACACAGCCGATTTTCTTCGTTGAAGAAGAAGCCTTCTCGGCTATGTTTTACAAAAAAGTGGGAACACCTTTTTAGGTGTCCCCACTTTTTCACATTAACGTGTATTTGCAGGACGTTCGTTAATTTTTCCATCAATAAAAATCGTTTTTAAATCACGTTCGATTTCTTCCATTGGCCGGCCGCGGCGGATGTCGTTGTCGATCGTACGGACGCGGTTGTACATGCTAGGATTGGAAACGATGCGCACATGTTTGCCTTTCGTATGCGGTGCAACCGCTTGGGCGACAAGACGCTTCACGTGATCTGCGTATTTGGAATTGGTCGAAATCGCAACAAGCACATGATCACGGTAAACAAGCGTCCGGGCATCGTTGACTCCTCTTACCGCAGCGGCGCGGCGGGAGATCGTTTCCGCCAATCGTCCGTCATACTTCCTATAGTAAGAAGGAGTTGTTTTACTTTCCATCGAATTTAAATGCCCATGGTAGTTGCGGTCCGCATCACTGAAATCAGCATCGAGCGGAAGCGCAGGCGTATCCGTATCAAAACGGGTAATTCCCGGAATACGTGCACGGTTATTGTCTGTATCGAAAAAATCGGCCGCTGGTCCGCGACGGCTTAATATATAGTTGTTATCATAATTAGTCGCATTTGTGCCATAGCGTCCGTAACGGAAGTCATCATCAAAACGCTCCGTGGAATAGTACCCAATCGGACGCGTCGCATCATTGTAGCGTCTATCATCGTTGTCCGCGTAATTGGCGCATGCAGCCATCGCGCTCAAGACAGAAACAGCCCCGATGATTTTCATTGCGTTTTTCATGGAAAAACCCCCTTTTTTCCTTCGCTCGCACCAGGCCAAAAAACATATTCCGGCCTTATTATTAGCTTGGCGAAGGAAAGAGGGTTTTATCGCTGTCAGTTAACGGTAGAATTAGAATTTTGGCGGTGCAATCGCCAACTGGCGTTTATGTTGTGAACGCTTGTGCAAACGCTCAATAATTTGCCGGTCTTTTTCCGGAACTTCTTCTCCTTTTAAATATTTATCAATCATCTCGTAGGTTGTCCCCATTTCATTTTCATCTGTTTGCCCTTCCCATAATCCTGCGCTTGGCGCTTTTGTAATAATTTCGTTCGGAACGCCGAGAATGCGCGCCATCTCGCGCACTTCTCCTTTCGTAAAATGAACGAGCGGCACTAGATCGACTCCGCCGTCCCCATATTTGGTAAAGTACCCTGTATACCATTCCGCTGCATTATCAGTGCCGACTACCATATATCCGTAATTATTGGCAACCGCGTATAATGTTGTCATGCGAAGGCGCGCTCTTGTGTTCGCATCACCTAAACGCGCTGTTTCTTCATTCCATTCTCCTTTTTCTTTCAGTTGTTTTTCCACTTCTCCAAATAACAGGTTATGCGTTTCGGTTAAATCAATGATCAAGTGTTTAATGCCGCAGCTTTCCACCACTTTTAATGCATCTTCCATATCTTTCGGATTGCTTTTACATGGCATAATCAATCCGAGCGAGTTGTCCGGAAATGCACGTTTAATTAAGTGGGCGACAACTGCTGAGTCAATGCCGCCGCTAATTCCAACAATTGCCCCATTTAATCCGGCATCCGCTACTTGGTCGCGCAGCCATTGAATAAGTTTTTCAATTTTTTCCTTCATCTTTTTTCAGCTTCCTTTCACGAAAAAATTCCGTATATTCATTTTATCATATCGATAATTTCGCGGACAAACTGTTTACGTTCTTTGCGGCAACAGAAAGTTGCTTGTTATGCTGTAACGCAAAGCGCCATTCACGCATAATATCAGCCGGAAATAAAAGAGCGTGTAAAAACCACGGTTTCGTGAGCCAAAATGAAAAGACAGGAAATCGATATAATTGTGAAAAAGACCATTGCAAATAGGGCAAAATACGATTCGCGTACTGCAAATAATCGATGCCTGGCGAAGCAATGGCAATCGTATCATAGTCGATTAAATAGATCATTCCTTCTTTTGTCCGCAAAAAATTATGGGAAGCACATCACCATGAATAATCGTAACAGGCTCCGCTGCTAACGACGGCATATAGCTTGCGAATGTGGCAAGACAATATTCCGCATGCTGAATCGTCCAAGCGATATCTTCTTTATCCATTATTCGTTCGATTAATGATAGATGGGCATAAAAATCATAATAGCGGCGCTGCCACATGCCATATAAATGGTAGTACGGAACAATCGTTTGAAACAACGGAATTTTTATTAACAGCCTGGCGATGGAATGATATGTTTGTAACAATTCCAGTCCATCGGCGATATCTTGTTGACGAGCGAATGATAATCTTTCTGCATCGGAAATATATGTTTGCATCACCCAAAAGGCGCCTTCAAAGAAAAATACACCATTTTGTCCCAAAGTGGTATATATGGCAGGAACATGAACAAACCCCGCCTTTCTTAGCGATTGCATAAATAGCGCTTGTCTCATCGCTTCGAAAAAGGTTCGATACCGTTTAATCACCCAATATCCTTCGTATGCTGTAACTACCCATACGTTATGTTTGACTGTTTTTATATTTTTCACACGTAAGCCGTATTCGTTTTGCAGAAGAAAAAAGAGACGACCTGCTACATCGTCTCTTTTTTGCTTATTGTTCACCAATAATCATTACTCTCCTCGTCATGCGGTTCTGTAAATAATTGTTCTTCCGTACGAGGAAACGCTGAAGTGGTTGGTGCTTGTGTGAATGGATATGCCGTCCCTGCCGCCGGATATGGATAAGGAGCAGGTGCAGCTGGCGGATAGTAGCCGTACGACGCCGGCGGCATGTATGGATAAAACGCTGGATGCCATCCATATCCTTGCATTACTGGTAAAATCGGTGCACATGGCATAATCGGATAAGAAGAAGCAGGTGAATATGAAGGAAATGGTGGCATATTTGCCGATGCCGGATTTACTGTTGGTGATGTATGCCCTGGCATTAGTGGCACTTCACCTGATTCACCGCTGCTTTCTTCAATACCAGGAAATGGATGAGAACCACTTTCCGCATCCCCATATGTTGATGGTTGTAGATATGTTGGATAGTTAACTGGCATGGTTGGCATAGGCGGAAAATAATATCCCGCACCTGGTAAAATAGGAGTTACCGGACCACACGGCTGTGGTGGCATTGGTGCAACAGGCGCTCCTCCCATCGCATATGGCTGCTGCATCATCGGAACGTATGGAGCTTTTGGAAGTTCTGGTGGTGTATCATCATCCGCTGCTAATTCTTTTTCTTCTACCGCCTCAGCAGGGCTTTCTAATTCTTGTTTCATGATTCCTGGTAAAATATTTTCTGGTTTTGGCGGAATCGGCGGAACATTAGAAATCGCATTAGAAAAGTTAATATTTACGTTTGGCGTTACTGGTGGAATCGTATGCGATAACGGTGGAATGTTGAACTGCTTTTCCTCAGAACCTAGTGCGGCATTATCTGATTTCGTCCCTTCGTTCACCGGCGCTTTTGGCGCTTCCTCGATCGGTGCCTTTGGCGCTTCCTTGATCGGTGCCTTTGGCGCTTCCTTGATCGGCGCTTTCGGCGCTTCGTTCACCACTGCCTCGGGAGCCTTGTTTACCTTTTCTTCTTTTATAGGCTCCGAAAACTCCGCCTCAATGTTCACCGATGCAAACGGCTTTGTATGGGCATACGGGTGCTCTATATTTTCTTCTTTTTTCGGAGCCAGATTAATTTTTGTTTCTTTTTTCGGCGCTTCTTTTTTTACCGGAACTCCCGCAGTCGGTACTTTAATTTTCATTCCCGGCATAATCATATCTGGATTGCTCAAATGACCGTTCATTTTCTTTAGATGTTCAAAATCGACCCCATACTTTTGCGCAATTTTCCAAAGCGTATCGCCCTTTTGGACAATATGGATTTTCACTCCGTTCCCCTCCTAACCCGAAACTATTAACGTTGTATCTCAGCTTCCGCTTGTTGTCACCATCATCCTTCAACACAATTTATGATAAAAGCCGTTGTTTTATGATAAAAAAATCATCCTGCCCAGCGGAATATCACTGTCTGACAGGATGATTAGTTCACTTTTTCCTTTACGCCAGCGCCAGCATCCGCGCAAGCGCCTGCGCCGCATCTTTTGCAATTAGCGGGGGAACGGTAATTTGGTTAACAATTTCCCCTCTTTCAAGCGATTCAAGCGCCCATAGTAAATGTGGCAAGTCAATGCGGTTCATCGTGAGACATGGGCACATATACGGATTTAGCGAAATAATTTCTTTATCTGGATGTTCGTGCATCAGGCGGTTCACCAAATTCATTTCCGTGCCAATCGCCCATTTGCTTCCGGAAGGAGCGTTTCGGATCGTTTCAATAATGTATTTCGTGGAACCAGCATAGTCGGCTTGCTGTACAACATCCCAGCTGCACTCCGGATGAACGATAATGTTCATATCCGGCTTTGTCCGACGAATATATTCAATATGACGGACAGTAAAGTTTTCGTGAACGGAACAATGTCCTTTCCAAAGAATCACTTTTACTTTCTTTATATCGCCTTTGTATTCTAAACGATCCGTATGCGGATCCCATACCGCCATCTCGTCTAACGAAATTCCAAGCTCATAGGCTGTATTTCTGCCTAAATGCTGATCTGGCAAAAAGAAAATTCTCTCTTTTTGCGTAAACGCCCATTCGACCATCTTTTTCGCGTTCGAGGAAGTAACGGTCGCGCCGCCGCGGCGTCCAACGAACGCTTTAATCGCCGCCGTCGAATTCACGTATGTTAACGGCAAAATCGTGTCACCAAACAGCTCTTGCAATATCGGCCACGCTCGCTCCACTTGTGTAATGTCCGCCATATCAGCCATCGAGCATCCGGCCCGCATATCCGGCAAAATGACTTTTTGATGGTCACCCGTTAAAATGTCTGCCGTTTCTGCCATAAAATGTACACCACAAAATACAATGTATTCCGCTTCACTATTTTGCGCCGCTACTTGCGCAAGCTGCAGCGAATCGCCTGTCGCATCGGCAAATTGAATCACTTCGTCTTTTTGATAATGATGTCCCGGGATAAACAATCTTTTTCCAAATCGCTCTTTTATTGCCCGAACACGTACTTCCATCTCTTCCATGCTCATCGTTTTATAACTTTCCGGCATATCGTCAAGCCGCTTCATTATTTCTAGCACGTTCATTATTTTCTCCCCCTATTCCATCCTTGCAAATGAAAACTAATATCTAGCGCTTTAGCAGAATGTGTCAACATACCGAGCGAAATATAATCTACGCCAGTTGTTCCGTACGCAGCGAGGTTTTCTAATGTAATCCCGCCAGACGCCTCGGTGACAATCGGCTTTGGCACTAGCGAGACAAACTCGCGCACTTCCTCTGGAGTACGATTATCAAACATAATGACATCAGCCCCCGCCTCCACTGCTTCTAACACTTGCTCTTTCGTTTCTGTTTCCACTTCGATTTTGACCATATGACCAAGCTTTGCGCGCACCGCCCGTACCGCTTTCGTAATCGAACCGCAAAAAGCGATATGATTATCTTTAATCATGACACCGTCGTACAAACCAAAACGATGATTATAGCCTCCTCCGCATACAACGGCGTACTTTTCTAACATCCGTAAGCCCGGCGTTGTTTTTCGCGTGTCACAAATGCGCGTATGACTGCTGTTTAGTATCATTACCGCTTGATGTGTTAACGTAGCGATGCCGCTCATTCGCTGCAGCAAATTTAATATAACGCGCTCCCCTGTCAATAGCGGAATAACCGGCCCAGATACAACGGCAATCGTCTCCTCTTTTTTTACTTGTTCGCCATCACGTTTATAAAGCGTTACATCGATGCCTGGATGCAATAGACGATATCCTATAGTAATAATATCTGTCCCCGCTAACACCCCATCTTCCTTCGCCGTAAACGTTCCTGTCGCCCATTCATTCTCTGGAAAAATCATTTCGCTCGTAATATCGTGTTCACCAATATCTTCAATGAAAAATTGCTGCAATAGCTGTTGCAATTTGAGTGTATTCATCGTGTCCCTCCGCTCTTCCAGCAAATTGTTATACCGTTACGGTCAGCTCTTTTTTTGTCCGCCGAATACGCCGTTGTCTCCATTGTTCTCTCTCAAACGGATAATCGGTGCGATAATGCCCGCCCCGGCTTTCTGTACGCTCTAGCGCCGATGTTGTTATAAGCCAGCCGGTTAACAGCATATGAATAACCGTAATTTCCTCGATGGAAAAATCATCAAGCGAACCATTCACAAAGTCAGACAACGGAAATTGTTCAAACCACTGTTTTGCACGTTGCAGGCCTTGTTCATGACGAACGATGCCCGCATATATTGACATGATGGTTTGAATGGTTGGTATTTCTGGTAAATCGTTCACGCCCCTTTTGATACTGTGTATATTATTTGTTTTTTTACGTAATGGTGTCGGCTGCGCTGTTTCTCTTCGGATCGCCTCTGCAGCGCGCGCTCCGAACACAATTCCCTCCAGCAGCGAATTGCTCGCCAACCGATTTGCCCCGTGAACACCTGTACATGCCACCTCTCCGACGGCATATAACTCTTGTATGGAAGTCTGTCCGCAATCATTAACCAAAACGCCGCCCATCAAAAAATGAGCGCCTGGCACAATCGGAAGCCTGCCTGTTTCCATATCAATACCATGTTCCGCGCATAGATTTGCCATCGTCGGAAATCGTTCGCGGTAACTCGGAATCGCTGAAATATCTAAATAGACACGATGTCCCTTGCTCATTTCGTCATGAATAGCACGGGCTACAATATCGCGGGGAGCCAAGTCTTTTAGTGGATGGACATGTTCCATCATTCTCCGCCCGTCTTCTGTCACTAACACCGCACCTTCGCCACGTACTGCTTCTGAAATTAAGCCAACCGCTTTCCCATCGACAAACAACATCGTCGGATGGAATTGGATAAATTCGACGTCGGCAATAACCGCGCCGGCGCGATAAGCTAATGCAATCCCATCCCCTGTAACCGTTGAAGCATTCGAAGAAAAAGCATACATCCCCGCGCATCCTCCCGCTGCGAGCACGACGGCGCTTGCATAATAGCACGAAATCTCTCCTAATTGATTTTTCGTCTTAATTCCGACGCAGCGGCCATTTTCAACAAGCAGTTCGATGACATACTCGCCCTCCACGATCGTCACGCATCCCATTAACTTTTCTAACAAAAACGAGACGATGGTTCTCCCTGTTTGGTCTCCTCCTGCATGCAAAATCCGCCGTTTACTATGCGCCCCTTCCTGTCCAAGATGTAGGATGCCATCCTGATTGACATCGAATGACAATCCTGCATTTATTAATTCGCGAATTCGTTTTGGCCCCTCACGAACGAGCAGTTCAACCGCCTTTTCGTCATTATGATGACAGCCAGCAGTCATCGTATCATCAAAATGACAACGCCAATCATCCTCCTGTGAAACGGACGCAGCGACACCACCTTGTGCCAGCCATGAATTGCTTTCTTCTTTTTTTGTTTTTGTGAAAATCGTCACATTTTTATGTTCATGCAAATAATAGGCAGTGGTTAACGCCGCAATGCCGCTTCCGATGATAATAACTCCATTTTCTGGCATAAAATTGCCTCCTAATTTCATACTGTCTTGACACCTATATTTACATATATTTAAACTAATGACAAGAGTTTTGTTAACATTTTGTGAACAAAAGGAATGATTTTGATGATTTATCTTGACTATGCCGCTACAACACCGATGAGCAAAGAAGCGCTAAATGCCTATGTAGAAGCAGCTGACGCTTACTTTGGAAATGCAAGCAGTTTACACGATATCGGAAGCAATGCCGAACGACTGTTAACTATTTGCCGAAAAGAACTTGCCACGCTTATTGGCGGCGAGGAACGAGGGATTTATTTTACAAGCGGTGGAACAGAATCCAATATTCTTGCTATTCATTCGCTTATTAACGCGCATCGCCACCGCGGAAATCATCTCATAACAACCGAGATTGAACACGCTTCCCTTTATCATCTATTCCAACAATTAGAAAAAGAAGGATTTGAGGTCACTTATTTACCGGTTAACCGTTTTGGACAAATTGATATCGGCGATTTAAAACGGGCGATTACACCAAAAACGATTCTTGCCTCCATTCAACACGCCAATTCAGAAATCGGAACAATACAGCCAATTGACGAAATTGGACGGCTGCTTCGGCGTCATGGGGTAATCTTTCATAGCGATTGTGTCCAAACTTTTGGTAAAATACGAATAGATGTGAAAAAGATGTTCGTTGACAGCCTTTCGATTTCTGCCCATAAAATTTATGGACCAAAAGGGGTCGGTGCGGTATATATTGACCCGCGCATCAACTGGCAGCCATGCTTTCCTAACGCCACTCATGAATACGGATTTCGCCCGGGAACAGTCAATGTGCCTGGAATCGCTTCTTTTATCACCGCGGCACAGCACATTTGCGAAAATATAGATGCCGAACAAACTCGTTTCGAGCAGCTGCGCCGTTACTTGCTGGCGCTTATTCGTGAAAAAGGCTTGCCCGTTACGGCAGAGGGGCATCCTAACGTTCGCCTGCCACATATTATCGGCTTTGCGTTCATGGAATTGAAGGGCAATATGTCATGTTGGAATGCAACCGTGATAACATCGCCATTTCCACTGGAAGTGCGTGTCAAATTGGAAAACAAGCTCCTTCGCGGACGATGTTGGCAGTTGGAAAATCTGTAGAAGAAGCAAAACAGTTTATACGTGTTTCATTCGGGAAATGGACGACGGAAAAAGACATTGACCAACTTGTGTCTTCCCTTGAGCGAATCAGTCAGCAAAGAAAGGAGTTTGAATGAATTGAAAGAAGAGAAAAAAATTCTCGGGGAAAAGCGGCGCCAGCTCATTTTGCAGTGGCTAAAAGAAAGCAAAAGGCCGATCACCGGCGCCGAGCTCGCCGCAAAAACAAACGTCAGCCGCCAAGTAATCGTGCAAGATATTTCACTATTAAAAGCGCGCAATGAACCGATTATCGCCACGAGCCAAGGATATTTATACTTGCCGCCAAACATTCCAGCACAAACATATACGCGCACCATCGCGTGCTTTCATACGCCTGAACAAACAAAAGAAGAATTATATATTCTCGTTGACCACGGCGTCACTGTCAAAGATGTGAAAATCGAGCATCCCGTATATGGGGATTTAACCGCTTCCGTGATGGTCAGCAATCGGCTGGAAGTCGATCAATTCATTCAAAAAATTGAAGAAACGAAGGCATCGTATTTGCTGCAGCTGACAGATGGCACTCATCTTCATACGATTGAAGCGGATTCGACCGCCAAGCTCGACGCTGCCTGTCATGCTCTCCAAAAAGCCGGGTTTCTCATTGAGTCGTAGAGATTCGCCCCTTACAATAATTTCGAAACAACTGAAAGGAAGAATGGTATGGGTTACATTGAAGAACTGCGCGCCCTTATCGGCCATCGCCCCGTCATTTTAGTTGGCGCACTGGCGATCATCAAAAATGAAAAAAACGAAGTATTGCTGCAAAAGCGCAGACAACCTAAAGGATATTGGGGGCTCCCAGGCGGATTAATGGAGCTTGGGGAATCGGCCGAGGAAACAGCAAGACGGGAAGTATGGGAAGAAACAGGACTCACCATCGGAAGCTGCCGGCTCCTCGATGTCCTTTCCGGACCAGACATGTACGTGAAAGTTCCTAATGGAGATGAATTTTATGCCGTTACAATCGTGTATGAAACGAATGAATTTTCCGGAGAAATCCGCGCAAATCCTGAGGAATCATTAGATGTGAGGTTTTTTCCAATTAACGAGCTTCCAGAACAAATGATCCAAAGCCATTGCCGCGTCATAGAGAAACATATAAAGCCATCCCCGCCGCTATAGGTTAGGGACGGCTTATTTTTTATCGCAGCCTCCTCCGCTAAGCGAAAATATAGGGAGAGAGGTTTATATAATATAATACGGATAACTCCCTAATACTTGCACGGTGCAATCGAGCGCTTCAAGCTCAGCGATCGCACCTGGAATTAACACTTCATCCATCTTTTGGTCAATATCGATGATAAAAAAGTAGTTTCCTAATCCCGTTTTCGCAGGGCGGGATTCGATTT
The DNA here is from genome assembly GCF_027942335.1 of Geobacillus sp. CX412. Lineage (NCBI taxonomy): Bacteria > Bacillati > Bacillota > Bacilli > Caryophanales > Anoxybacillaceae > Geobacillus > Geobacillus sp. CX412. Next base: position 797,850 of record NZ_CP103461.1, on the reverse strand, counting down.
TCGTCAAGTTTAATTTGCGCCACGCAAACGCGGAAAGCACTTGGTGAAGAGCGCCGGGCTGATCTTTCGGAAGCATCACCATCAATGTCGTTTTATCCCCAGCATACAGCGGCGAATCGATTTTCAGCGGTTCGTTTTGCTTGCGGACGATAATAAAACGGGTATGATTATAATCATAATCGTGAATATTTTCTTGCACGATCGTAAGCCCATATTCTTCGGCCGCCAGCCGGTTGGCAATCGCCGCAATCGGAAGGTGCGGACGTTCGCTGACGAATTTCGCAGCTGCGCTTGTCGATGTCATATATACGTGCTTTGCTTTTTTTAAATTAGCGTGCAAAAATTTGTGACATTGCGCAATCGCATGCGAATGAGAATAAATTTCTTTCACTTCCGTCCAATGATGCGCATGGTATGGGTGGACCATTAAATGCTGTTGAATGGGTGCGATAATTTCCCCAACGATTGGAAGCAATTGTTCATGAATTAAATAATCGAGCGTTAAATTAACCGAGCCTTCTAACGCATTTTCAAGCGGTACTACCCCAGCATCAATCTCTTCATTGCTTACCGCATCAATGCATTCTGGAATGGTATGGTATGGAATTTTTTCTGCGCGAGGAAACATCGTTGTTACCGCTAAATCGGTAAATGTTGCTTTTGGCCCTAAATAACCAATTTTCATTTTATTGCCTCTCCCTTACTTTAATACGCTCCCGAGCCAACAATTTCAACTTTTTCGATAAATTCAAGCCGCCGCAACTTCGCAAGCAGCTCCTCAATATCTTCTTTCATCTCGTTTGTGCTAATAGATAGAGTAACATTTGCACGACCTTGAAGCGGAATCGTCTGATGAATCGTCAGCACGTTGCAGCCTGCTGCCGCAACAACGCTAAGCAGTTGGGAAAGGGTGCCGGAGCGGTCTTCTAAATGAAAAATAATGTAACAATACTTTCTTTCACTACCGCTTGAAACGGAAATACCGCGTCACGATACTTATAAAATATGCTCCGGCTGACATCCACTAACCGCACTGCTTCCGCGACAGAATCAACTTTTTTTCGCTCTAGCAATTCTTTTGCTAAAAGCACTTTTCGCATCGCTTCTGGCAATACGTCTTCACGAACTAAGTAAAATTTTTTATCCATCGTGCCTCCCTCCCCTGCCCCTTTAAGCGTTAATCAACGAACTCAAATTCATAATCCAAAATCCTTACAATGTCTCCATCTTTCGCACCGCGCTCACGCAACGCATCATCGACCCCCATTGCCCGCAACTGTCGGGCGAAACGGCGAACGGATTCCTCTCTTGAAAAATCAGTCATTTTAAATAACTTTTCGACTTTTTCTCCAGATAGAATAAACGCTCCATCACTGCCTCTTGTAATCGTAAATGGCGGCTCCTCTTTTTCATACTTGTAGACGACGCGCTGCACCGCTGGCTCTTCCACTTCGTGAAGCGGGAATTCCGGCGTCGTTTCTAAAAGGTCGGCGATTGCAAATAGCAGTTCGCGCACCCCTTGTTTAGTCACCGCGGAAATCGGAAAGATCGGCACATCGTCCCCGATTTTTTCTCTAAACTTTTGCAAATTTTCTTCGGCATTCGGCATATCCATTTTATTGGCAGCGATAATTTGCGGGCGTTCCGTTAACCGCAAATTGTATTGTTTTAACTCCTCGTTGATCACTAGGTAATCTTCGTACGGATCCCGCCCTTCTGTCGCCGCCATATCAATGACATGGACGATGACGCGCGTCCGTTCGATATGGCGCAAAAATTGATGGCCTAATCCGACGCCTTGATGGGCGCCTTCAATCAGCCCAGGCAAATCGGCCATGACAAAGCTTCTGCCATCATCCGTTTCGACCACGCCTAAATTAGGAACAAGCGTAGTGAAATGATATTCGGCAATTTTTGGCTTCGCCGCAGAAACGACGGACAGAAGCGTTGATTTTCCAACACTCGGAAAACCGACTAAGCCGACATCAGCGAGCAGTTTTAATTCGAGAATGACATTGCGTTCTTCTCCCGGCTCCCCGTTTTCCGCGATTTCCGGTGCAGGGTTTGCCGGCGTGGCAAAACGTGTATTTCCTCGTCCGCCGCGTCCGCCTTTTGCGACGACAAATCGTTGACCGTTTTCCGTTAAATCCGCTAATACTTGATTGGTGTCCGCATCGATGACAACCGTCCCCGGCGGTACTTTGACGATCAAATCTTCACCGTTTTTTCCGTGCTGATTTTTCGACATGCCATTTTCGCCTCTTGGCGCCTTAAAATGACGCTGATAACGAAAATCCATGAGCGTCCTTAATCCTTCGTCAACGACGAAGACAACGTCTCCGCCTTTTCCGCCATCACCGCCGGCAGGTCCGCCTTTTGGAACATATTTTTCACGGCGAAACGCAACCATTCCGTTGCCGCCATCGCCGCCTTTTACGTAAATTTTCACTTGGTCGACAAACATCTTGTTTTCCTCCGATCTATTCTTGATGCCATGACTGTTTATTATTTTGCACAAAAACCAGAAATAATAGTGTCTTATATAGGAACACGATCGTTTCTGTTCATGTAAAATAGCGCACAAGGTCGGCAAGCAAACGCTTGATGCTCTCAGTAAAAATGTTGCATCCATCCACTAGTGAACTACCCCCACTTAATTTTCTAGCGAAAATTTGAAGTGGGGGCTTCCAAAGAAGTTTGACTGCTTCAAGCAATCCTTATTCTTTGAGGCGTGTCCACTTCGCCGCTAGAGCATAAGACACTCAGGTCTACAGCTTTACTTTTCTTTAAGATGTTTAATGCACCATTTACATCAGCATTGATTAGTTTGCCGGACTTTGTTCGATACAAACCTCGCTTAATACGTTTGCCACTGAACTTATATTCTTTTGGATTGTCGGCATTATATTCAGGAATCTCATCCCCGTCAAAAAAGCTGGCTTTAGACGTATATGACTCTTCCTGTTTGAAGAATTTAATGCCGTAAAATTTACAAAGATACTCTAGTTTTTCTTTTATATTACCGAGAGGAATATTGACAAAGTTTTGATTTGTCTTTTTTCCTAGATTCATATTGCGCTGCAATGTTTCCGCATAGCCAATGACAAGTTTGCCAATTTGATTTTCAATACAGTAGTTTATGATGTAACGGCAAGTCTTGTTGATATAATCATTCACTTTATTATTGCGATTCATAGCAAGCAAAGCTTGTTTACGGGTTGTACCTTTGATTTTTTGCTTATCTTTTATGCTTTGAAGTCTGGCATTTTCTTTGTTAAACCATTGATTAATACTTTTTAATCTCCGCCCATCAATGATAAACGATCTGCCGTCTGATGTGACACAAGTGGCAAGATTATTCACTCCTAAATCAATCGCCAGTGCTTTTTGGTCATTTAATTCTCTTTGATCTTCAGGCATTTCATATTTGTACTGAATCTCAAAGAACCTGGCATGATGTTTAGGAATGATTTCAATCTGCTTAATCTTTTTGTCAAGTAACACAGGCGGAATCGTTATCGTGATAGGCTTGTGAGTCTTTTTAAATAGGCGAGAATACGGTATCGTAAATTTGTTGCCGTCTATACGAATTTGACCAATGATTAGTGAATGAAAGCCATCTTTTTTAAGATATTTTGGGATACTGATAGCCTTGTAGTCATATTTGCCTTGTTTGGCTAGTTTTACTAAGCCAAAGAAAGATTTAAAAGCCTCATTAACCTTTTTTAAAATTTGCTGTGCCATGTTGCTGTTTAACAGCTTATAGTTTTCGTTCGTTTTGGCAAGATGATAGTTTTTCTCATAATTAAGAAATTCCTTGTGTTCAAAATAGTATTGTCTGACATTGTACAATCCGACGTTGTACATGTTCTTGGCAATATGGCACAGTTCTCGAAGAGTCAAGTATTCTTCTTTGGTCAAACCATTTAGCTGTTGTTTGATACAAAAATACATTTTTTCACCTCCCATCTAACTATATGATACTATATTTTACTGAATCTATCCTATTTTCAGCAAAATATAGTTAAGGCGATTCATCTCCCACTTACTCCGCTTCGCTTCGTTGAAGTGGGAGTCTTCTCGCCTAATTAAGATAAAAATAAGTAGCTTTTATTATATCTATTCAGTAAACCGCGGCCACCTGTTCCATCACGAATGCCGTCAAAGGATAATTTTTATAAGTACGGTCATCTCATTATTATGTATATCAAAAGATTCGAGATGGATCGCCGCTTGCTGTCGATGCTCACGAAGCCATTGAACAATGATATCCTTATCTTTTATCGTTCCGCTGTAATCAAAAAACAACTTTACTTCCTCGCTTAACACTTCAATGGAAATGCTCATATGATTTTCGTCATGCGTATCCGCTTGTTGTTCCATTAAATTCAAAAAATTGCTGCTCCATGTTGTTAAATCTTCGTCATAAGAGGATAAATCACATTCATCCCCAAGCACTTCATATTCTAATGAAATAAGCCGTGTTTGCCAATTATAAGTCATCATCCATTCCGCAAATTGTACCGCTTTTAAATTGGTAAGCTTCGTTTCCTGCTGCATCTCGCCAATAATTTCATCAATAATTTCGTAAACTCGCTCTATTTTATTTAGCGTCAAATTCCCTTTAATAAGCTGAATTTTATTCAGCCAGTCGTGGCGGGAATGACGCAATACATCCACTATTCTCCATTGCTTTTCCATTCGTGTTCCACTATCCTCCACTGTTTTTCCATCCGTAGCCTATTCATCAATCACGCAACTTGATCGATCGTCCATTTATCTTTACTATAGCATTTTTCTACAAGAAACGTGAATGCTTTTTCACGCTTTTCTGAAAAAACAAAAAGAAAACTCTAACCAAGACAAGGTTAGAGTTTCCTTCCCATTTGCTTATGCTTCTTTGCTAACAGGATATACGCTTACTCTTTTGCGGTCACGGCCGAGACGTTCGAAACGAACGATGCCGTCAATTTTCGCATAAAGCGTATCATCGCCGCCGCGGCCAACGTTCAATCCTGGATGGATTTTCGTACCGCGTTGACGGTAAAGAATCGAACCGCCAGTGACGAATTGGCCGTCAGCGCGTTTTGCGCCAAGGCGTTTCGCAATGGAGTCACGTCCGTTTTTTGTCGAACCTACCCCTTTTTTCGATGCGAAAAATTGGAGATCTAGTCTTAGCATATCTGTCACCTCCCGCTATCGTTGAATAACGCGAATATATTCTCCGTAATCACGTTCTATCGTTTGTAAAGAAACGAGCATCGCTTCAAGGAGGAGCTGAACTTTCTCTGCCGTTGCTTCATTTTCAATAACAGGAAGCTCGCAGCGGAGATAGCCGCCATTTTCTCCTTGTGTAATATGCGGTTGAACGTTCGTTAACGCGATGATCGAATTGACCGCGCCAAACGACACTGCAGATGCTCCAGCACAAACGATATCTTGCCCATGGTTTGCAAAATTCGCATGTCCTTTTATCGTAAATGCGCGAATTTTGCCTTCCTTTGTGCGCTCAATTTCTACTTTAATCATCCCAAATGCCTTTATGCATTAATTTTTTCAATTACTACTTTTGTGTAAGGCTGACGGTGGCCTTGTTTGCGACGATAGTTCTTTTTCGCCTTATATTTGAAAACGATAATTTTCTTTTGACGGCCGTGTTTTTGTACTTTCGCCGTTACCGTTGCCCCTTCTACTGTAGGGTTGCCGATTTTTACTGTTTCGCCGCCTACGAATAATACTTTGTCAAACGTTACCGTTTCGCCTTCTTGGGCATCGATTTTTTCGATGTAGATTTCTTGTCCTTCTTCTACTTTAATTTGTTTACCGCCAGTTTCGATAATTGCGTACATGAATTGCACCTCCCTATATAGACTCAGACTCGCCAGCGACAAGGCGGTTCGGGATGCCGAACGCTTTATAAACCCGCGCTGAGCGGTTGTAGTACGGGTGCTAAAAATACGTTGCACCGTCTTTTGTCCGTTTTCGCGAACGGTACAAAATTGTCTACAACACGTGAAATAGTACCATAATACAACTAGAACTGTCAATACATTTAACATTTTTCCCATGAAATCTCCCACCTCTAAAGGAATGGAGGTGAGAGAGGTTCATCAATCATTCATATATAAACAAGATTTCCCAGTTTCTCGTTTGATTGTTTTTCAGAAAAAAATACATGAAGCAACTCATTTTCATCTAATGTTACTCGCTCATGATTGCGCTTTGTAACAACAATAGAATGTTTCTGGCCACGGTAAAAGTTTTGCAGCACTTGAATAATCGTCTCTTCCTCAGAAACATGAATAGTCCGTAATTTCGCATAGCTTCCTCGTTTTCCGTAATAGCGCTCGAGTAAAAACCGCATCATCACATAATGGCGATGTCTCCACTCTTTCCATAACGAAATAAAGAGAAATATCATCATGATCCACAAATCAAATTGCTGCGGCTGCAACAATAGAACACTGCTGAAAAACAACATAAGTGCTACAAATGACAGAATGATCATTTTTTTATGCGCTTCACTAAAAGGAAAGTAGCGGGTCAATGCAAGGAATAGCAGCTTTCCCCCATCCAACGGCCAAATAGGCAGTAGATTAATAAAAAGAAGCGCGACATTGTAATGAGCAAATAAACTCCATCCTTCGTCCGTCATAACACCCGCTTTCCATAAAAAAAACGCAATACCCATCAGCCAAAGGTGTTGCACTGGTCCAGCTAGCGTTACAATAAGTTCTTCATGAAACGGACGATTTCCGTGTTCCTCTACTTCGGCTACCCCCCCAAACGGAAGCAGTAAAATTTGTTTGATGCGCCATGAAAAAAAAGCAGCAGCAACAGCGTGTCCAAGCTCATGAATCAACACGATAAGAAATAAAAGAAACAATTGCTTAAAATGCGCGGTGATCACCGCAATACCACCAAACAGCCATAATAGCGGATGTATATGAATTTTTGTAAACAATGCGACATACTTACTCAAAGGAAATCACCTGAATCGGATCAATAAAATGATCTCCTTGTTTAATGGCAAAATAAAATACCGCCTTTGTTTGATCATGGCTGTTCGTCATCGCTGTTCCGACTTCCTTGCCCGTTTCTACAAAATCGTACAGTTTTACGGCAATCGTACCTAAGTTGCCATACCATGACTCGCTTCCATCTGCATGTTGAATGATTACGGTTTTCCCAAGCTTCTCCTTGGTGCCAGCAAATATAACGATTCCTTCATTCACCGCTTCCACTTTCGCATTGCTAGCTGTCTCTACCATAACCCCTTGACCGTTTTTCTTAAAACTTTCCAGAACTCGTCCTGATGCAGGAACGGCATATTGTTTTGGCATTGTTTTTGTTTGTTTTTCTGTAGGAATTAGCGCAAGCGGCTCGCCGAACTGCTTTTCATACCATTTTGAAACGGCAGCAAATTGAAATTCTTTCTCCATCGTATTTTTCACAAACTGACGGGCTGGTTCTAACGAATCAGATGGATTTTTAAATAAAATGGCTGTTACTAAAACAAGACAGGCGGAAAGAAGCATTTTCAAAATAAACGTTTCTTTGTTAAAGATTGGATGTTTCTCTTCATCAAATGGATAGCGATCATACGTCACTACTGGCTGACCGTATCGTTCTTCATCTGTGATCGCCCACAATTCCTGGTGTGATGTCCCAAAATGCTGCCTTTCTTTTCTCCGTTTTTCAATTCGCTTACGGATTTCTTGAGCGCGTCGATTCATTATTCCTCACCATCCCTTCCAAACATAGTTTGTACTAGTTTATTAGACAACCTTGGAAGATATGATAAATAAAAAATCCCTGCTATTTTGATCAGCAGGGATTAACGTACGCCAAATAATTTTTTAATTTTCGAGAAAATTCCTTTTTGCTCATCTTCCAGCGGCTGCAGCGGGATGGACTCTCCGAGAATTCTTCGCGCAATATTGCGATACGCAATCGATGCTTTGCTGTTCGGATCAAGAACGATTGGCTCCCCTTTATTGGAAGCTTTGATGACGTTTTCATCATCGGCAATAATTCCTAATAAATCAATGGATAAGTGCATGACGATTTCGTCGACATCAAGCATGTCTCCGTTTTTTACCATATGGCTGCGAATGCGGTTAATGATAAGCCTTGGTGGCTTTATATGTTCCTCGTTTTCTAGTAAACCAATAATCCGGTCAGCATCACGCACTGCCGATACTTCCGGCGTTGTTACAACAATTGCTTCATCCGCTCCCGCCACGGCATTTCTATAACCTCGCTCAATACCTGCCGGGCAATCGATTAACACATAATCATAGTCTTGCTTTAACTCATCCACCAACTGTTTCATCTGCTCTGGAGTGACCGCGGATTTATCGCTTGTTTGCGCGGCAGGCAATAAATAGAGATGATCATCAAATCGTTTATCTTTTACTAGCGCTTTTTGCACGGTGCAACGGCCTTCCACAACGTCAACCAGGTCATAAATAATGCGGTTTTCTAACCCCATTACAACATCGAGGTTACGCAACCCGATATCTGTATCCACAAGACAAACTCGCTTTCCAAGTATGGCCAGCGCTGTTCCAACGTTTGCAGTTGTTGTCGTTTTTCCGACGCCACCCTTGCCTGATGTAATGACGATAGCTTCTCCCACTGTTACACTCTCCCTTCTAACCGCGTCAAGTTCGGCCTCAAATGCATAAGCAGCTGCAAGCGATCCACAACAATTTGATTATGATCATCGATATATGCGCATTCCATTTCATTCCGCTCATCCGTTTTGTAATCGGGCGCCCGATTCATCACATCGCTGATTCGCAGTTGTGTTGGCTTCATAATGGATGCGGCGATGACCGCTTCTTTATTTCCGTAATATCCGGCATGAGCAATTCCCCGCAATGCTCCGAGAATAAAAATATTTCCGCCAGCAATAACGGTTCCTCCTGGATTGACGTCGCCAATTAATAAAAGATCTCCTTCTACGTGCAACACTTGACCCGAACGAACAATTTTTGAAACTGACACAATTTCCGTTTTCCGTTTCCACTCTAGCGCTTCTTTCTTCGTTATCACATTGCTTTCAATCGATTCGACGACCAAATTTTTTTTGCGGCGAATTAATGTGCGCAATTCTTCTTCTTGTTCCGGAGTTAAATAACGATTTCCAACTTTGAGATGAACAGAAACGAGCGGACCGTCCGATTCTGCCTTTTCGCTTACCGTTAGTTTTTCTTCCAGTTCTTTTAATAGATCATCATAGGAACACGTGTCATCGAGATGCAACGTTAGTCCATCTTTCGTCCCTTTAATCGTTATATATTGTTTTGGTTTCGTCACAACGTTCACCTCAACGAATAATTCTACAAAAAACATTCATTTTCCTTTTTTACTCTTCCCGCTCAAAACGTTTGATTTTTACTAACCATTGTTTCAATGGGTATGAAAGTAAAATAAGAAACACGGCATTTAACAACAACGTTGGCCATAATCTTTCAGAACAAAATGCTTCAAAAGGCATATCGGTTCTTCCAATGAGCAGTTGAATTCCATATACATATAATTCAAGAATGGTGATAGAAAGAAGACTAAGAAAACAAGCGATTAACCAATGTTGATAAAACACTTTCATCGCTTTCGATACTATGTAAGCGATGAAAGTAAATGCAAATGCATAAACCCCAAGCAATTCCGTATATACACAATCATAAAGCACGCCAAAAATAAACCCGTAAACCATCGCACGCGTTTTTCCTATATAAATAGTGGTGAAAACAAGAAAAACAAGAAAAAGCGCGGTACAAAAAAATAATGCATATACAGCTCGTTCTTTGGCCACAAATCAACAAAAATGCTTTCACTAACAAAACATAAAACGGCAAGGAAAGGAAGCGCCCATTTTTTCATTTTGCTTCCTCCCTCTCCTCAAATGTCTCATCAATTTTTCTTTTTACAATAATCACGTCATCAATGTCATAAAAATTAGCTGCTGGTTTCACGTAAACCATTTTTGTCAGCCCGTATTGATCTGGCACTACTTCCATCACTTCGCCAATGACAAGGCCTTTTGGGAAAATTCCGCCGAGGCCGGATGTTAACACTTTTTGTTTTTTCTTGATTTTTGCATCAAAAGGAATTTCTTTTAACAACAACGCTCTTCGTTTTTCATCATATCCTTCGATTAATCCAAAGACATTTTCCTTTCCTTGTACATATGCAGAAATTCGATTTTTTTGATCCGATGCACTCAACAATTGAATCGTGGAAGTAAATTGGGCGGCATGCTGCACTTTTCCTACTAGCCCTTCTGGTGTAATCACCGCCATATCTTTCTTTACACCATGCTGCTGGCCTTTATTGACGATGACCGTTTCTTGCCAACGGTCTGGGTTTCTTCCAATAACAGTCGCCTGAATTGGAACAAAATCACGCAAGCTTTCTTTTTTATTTAAAAGAGCACGAAGCCTTTCATTTTCTTTTTTCAATGTTTGCACTTGCGCTTCTAAGGATACATATTCCTCGAGGCGTTCTTTTAACAGCTTGTTTTCTTTATATGTATTCCTTATATCATTCACATTCTCAAAGAAGCCCGCAACGAGTTGTGCGGGCTTATGGAAAATTAGCTGGACAAAACCGGTTGTATCTTTTAAAAACTGCTCAGACCATGTCAGTTCATTGCGATCTTTTAAGGAAAAACCAATCAATGCCACGAGGATAATAATACTGACAAGCAATAAAATGAGCCGTTTGTTTAAAAAGAACTGTGGCATGATGTTGACACCCTCTTACCGTCAGCGATGGCTTCTCGCTTTGTTTTTAAATAAATCGATATGATCTAACGCTTTTCCTGTTCCAATTGCTACACAATCGAGCGGATTTTCAGCAATAATAACAGGCATATCCGTTTCTTTGCTGATGACTTTATCGAGATTGCGCAATAATGCGCCTCCGCCTGTAAGCACGATGCCGCGGTCCATAATATCGGCAGCTAATTCCGGCGGTGTCTTTTCTAACGTATTTTTTACGGAATCAACAATCGCATAAACCGTATCGTGCAATGCTTCCGCAATTTCCTCTGCGCTAATTTCAATGGTCTTCGGAAGTCCTGTCAATAAGTCACGGCCACGGATTTCCATTTTTCCAATTCCTTCTGCATCCCCTGCCGAGCCGATTTCGACTTTAATCGCCTCCGCTGTCCGTTCGCCAATCATTAAATTATACGTTTTGCGGATATAGTGAATAATTGCCTCATCCATCTCGTCACCAGCGATGCGAATCGATTGGCTCGTGACGATGCCGCCGAGAGAAATAACCGCAACTTCTGTCGTACCACCGCCGATGTCAACGACCATGCTTCCCGTTGGTTCCCATACTGGAAGGTTTGCACCGATCGCTGCAGCAAACGGCTCTTCAATCGTATAGGCATCACGAGCTCCCGCCTGACGCGTCGCATCGATGACAGCGCGCTCTTCTACAGCGGTAATCCCATACGGTACACATACCATCACGTACGGTTTCCCTGCAAAAAATCCTTTATTTGTCGCTTGTTTAATGTAATATTTCATCATCGTCGCCGTTGTCTCGTAGTCAGCGATCACCCCGTCTTTCATCGGACGAAGTGCGACGACATTTCCAGGAGTCCGACCAATCATATTTTTCGCTTCATTACCGACAGCGACAATTTGTTTCGTATCTTTTTGCAACGCAACAACAGATGGTTCTCTAACAACAATTCCTTTTCCTTTTACATACACGAGCGTATTTGCTGTTCCTAAATCGATGCCAAGGTCTCTTGTCCCAAATCCAAACATACTCTATATCTTCCTTTCTGAAACGAAATGCTTTTATAACGATCCGCTAAATTTGTCGAATTTACCCATGTTGTTGTTTCAATGTTTTGTACGACACCGCCCAAAACATGATAAAAACTCATAGTTGTTATTATAACTTATTCGACAAAAAATGAGAACTACTACACATATCCTTTTTCTTTCAGACTAACGAATTTTTGATCACCAATAATGAGGTGGTCTAACAATTCAATCCCAATAATCCGACCGCATTCGGCAAGGCGTTTCGTCACATCAATATCTTCTCGACTTGGAGTTGGATCGCCGGAGGGATGATTATGCACACAAATAATCGAGGCAGCAGATCGCTTGATCGCTTCTTTAAACACTTCACGCGGATGAACGATAGAGGCGTTTAAACTGCCAATAAATATTGTTTTTCGATGAATCACTTGATTTTTTGTATTTAAATAAATAGCGACAAAATGTTCTTGGGACAAAAAACGCATATCTTCCATGACATATTTTGCTCCGTCTTCTGGGGAACGAATCACATATCTCCCATTGTAACTAAGGCGGCTAATTCGTCTGCCGAGCTCGATTGCCGCCAAAATTTGAACCGCCTTCGTTGTCCCAATTCCTTTAATGCTTGTTATTTCTTCAATCGTAGCATCTTTTAACAGCCGAAGTCCTTCAAAATGCTTAAGCAAGCGATGAGCAAGCTGCAATACCGATTCTTCCTTTGTTCCTGTCCGAAGCAAAATGGCAAGCAGCTCGTGATCAGCCAAACTTTCCGGACCAGAAGAAAGAAGCCGTTCACGTGGGCGGGCATCCTTTGGCACATCGCGAATCATAAACGTCATCGTATTTTATATTCACTCCTTTTTTTCTTTTTATCAACCGAAAAAAGTTACCAACCAAGGCGCTTCAGCTCACGCACTGTCCGTGACAACGGCAGCCCGACAACGTTAAAATAATCTCCCTCAATACGTTTGACAAATAAAGCAGCGCGTCCCTGAATACCGTACGCTCCCGCTTTGTCCATCGGTTCTCCCGTCGCAATGTAATCGAAAATTTCTTCTTCTGTTAAATCCCAAAAAAACACCTTTGTCTTTTCCACAAACAATGATTGACCGTTTGGGGAAAGAATGGCTACTCCTGTTAGTACATGGTGTTCATTGCCTGACAACATGCGCAGCATGGCCGCTGCTTCTTCTTCTGTTTTCGGCTTTCCTAAAATGTTATCTTGATAAACGACGACCGTATCCGCCCCGATGACGTACGAATGAGGATAGTGATCGGCAACAGCTTTTGCTTTACGATAGGCAAGCAGCTGTACGGCTTGTTCCGGGGACTTGGCTTCATGAATTTGCTCATCAATGTGGCTAGCGAGGATTTGAAAGCGGAGGTTAGCTAATTCAAGCAGCTGTTTTCGACGAGGGGAACTTGAGGCTAAAATCAACTGTTTCATCCATATCACCCTTTTGCATTCGTTTCAAATCGGAAGATACACATGTATCGTACCAAATTTTGCGATTCAACACAATTTCTCAAAGTCGAAAGAGTCAGTCAAGATTTTGTGGGAACTTTTTTGGTTCGCTGAAAACAGGTGTAAGTCATAGATTGGCGAACCATTTTTTTGAATTTTATCCGTAAGCGCTTTCGAACTCTCATCCCTTGCCATGACAGATCGATATGTATACCTTTTTTACCATCCTTTGAGTTCAGACAGGGCATGATAGATCGGTGTCCCGGACGATTGCTGTAAATATGGCACGTTATTCCGCGTTACCTCCGGAAGAAGACGGCGGACGCGTTGTTTCGCCTTGTTCACGACCGTCTGTTTAGTGGATGCCGTTTCCTCCGCCGGATGCGACGATTCTTCTCCGAAACGACGTCCGAAAAGACGAATCCCATCCATCCGGGCAATCATTGCCTTGAAAAACGCCCTGAGTCCCTTGTCTGTCCAACTGCGGCGGTATTTCACCCGATACGCCAACTGGCTCATCACGCTTTCAGCCCTCCCCATCGGATACATGCCCGTTGTGTCCACTCCTTGCTCCTTCAGCCATTCCCGGTAATCACGGATGCATCCCGGCATCGATTCGATCCGGTGGATCAAGGCAGCCAGCTGTTGTTCTTTCGCTTCGTCCCCCAGCGTACCGAGGGCGCTGTTCAGTTCCACAAGCAACCCCTCTTCATCCTGCTTCACCAGCTTTTGCCGAATCGCCTGCCACCGTGGATGGCCCGAGAGGCATTGGCGCAATTCACGCGCCACGTGGAATCGATCCAATTGAAAGCAGACCCGTCCCTTGAAATACTCCCGGCACGCGGTAATCCATGGAGCGCCGTCCCCGTTGATGACAAGAAGATCCCGGCAAGGATCATAGGCATATTCATTTATCAAAAATTCCTCGAAGCCTTCCCACACCTCCCCCTTGCCCTCATGGACGTAATGGCGCTGATTCACGAATTCGATCCGGGAGCCGTTGCGCTTCCATCCTTCGTGAACGGTCAGGATTTTGTCTTCCTTGGCCCGTTTTCCCTTCCCTTGGCGGGAAACAAACAGTCCATCGGCCTCCACCAACAGCACCCGTCCATATCGCTGGTCCACCGGGCAGTGCAGCGGAACTTCGGCCTCGAGCACCAACTGGCGGATCGCCTCATGGCTCATCACCGGATACCCGACCATCTGGGCAAGCGTACGAGCCGCTTTGCGATAGGAAGAGCACTCCACCGCCAATCCCACCGCTGTTTCTTCTAGACAAGGGCTGATTGACTGCGATCCATCAAACGCGAGAAAGGAATCCAGCAAAAATGTGTAACGGTTTTGTTCTCGGTCTAAATAGTAGTTTCGCTCAAAGGTGACTTCGCCAAACAGGGTTTGAATCGTGGTGCGTCGTTTGTCTTTCAAGTGGTATCGGCGCTTATCTCGATTCTCTGCCAATTGCCGGTCGATGTCCTCCAACAGAGCCGTAAACAGCTCGGCGAAGGCGTTTTGCAAGGCTCGAAACAAAGCAAGTTCGATCTCTTTCCATGTCAACGAATTTGTGGTAAGATGTTGTTGAATATTCATAGGACTCTCTCCTCCTGTTTGTAGTGTGGTCAATGAACATCTTACCAGGGAGAGAGTCCTTTTTTCATGTTTCCTGCTTGGGATCCTACCGCGCTTCGCTTGGTGGCCCCGATGAGGGGGGATTGCGAACCTACGTTCCCAACCCCCTCATCGGGGAACTTCTAAGAATTTTTCCCACAAACATTTTACTCACACAAGTCGAAAAAACGCGAAAAAAAAGAAGCCCGCTAGCTTCGCAATGGGAAAATGGCAATATACGATTTTAACGCTTTTAACAATTCTTGTTGCGTTTTCTGCAGCATCGCTTCTTGTTTACTTGTTTTATAAACAGTTAATGAATAATATGCTTTTTTCATGTGAGAAACGTATTGCTTTATATGATCGTCGTTAGGAACCGTTTTGGATATAAATTGTTGATAATCATTCTCTAGCTTTTTCCAATTATCTGTGTTTACATCTCCTTTTCCCAACAAAATAGCGGAAATAGCAGCCATTTGCGCGTATAACGTTTCGCCTGCTTTTATTACTGGCTTGCGTTGGTCGCTGTTATTTACAAACGATAGCGATTTTACGTATGTACTTTGTGCCTTCTGTTTATACAATTCATTTACCGCTTGCAATTGTTGTTTATCATTTGCAACACCAATAAACAAAGCAACTGGTTTTTCTCCAACAGCTACAACAGGAATGGAGGAAGATTGGAGTTTTTTGGCATAGGCAGCCGCTGCTTCTCGATCCGTAAATACTCCTGCTTGAATCACGCTGACCGTAAATGGAGAAATAGCAGTCTCATTAGCAGATTTCGTGGCTGGATTTGTCGAAGTTTTGGACTCTATCGGAATCGGCAGCGCCGTTTCCATCGTTTGCGGTGAATGAGTTTTTTGCTTTGGAATCACATTTAATACGATGAATCCAAAACATGTTCCAATAATGATCGCCATCGCGATTGAAAAAATAGCAGATTTAACCCGTGCGTTGAACGCGCCAGTAATTGGCGAGCGCTGTTTACGTTTCTTTTTCTTTTGTGGTTGGAAAGAAACAAATGCCCCTGACTCCGCCTCCTTTTCTTTTTCCAAAACACTCTCTATATGTTTCGGCTTATCCGTAGTAAACGGCTGCTCTTTTCCGTTAATTTTCACCGTAATTTCTTGCCCATGCTTGTCCATTATGTCACCATCCTTATTCTTTCATTTCTCGCCTATCTTATCATAAACAAAGAAAAAAAGAACAAGACATTTGTCGTCTTGTTCTCGGATAATTTCGGCAAATTTTGCTATTATCGGTCACGTATTTGCTGAACAGACAATGCTTCGACAGGAACTTCCGGCGATTGCTCCGAATAAGTGCACAGCTGTTCGCCATCCATTACTGCTGCGGCGACGGTTGCCCCTCAGGAATGATTTCTGTTAGTGGATTCCGCTTTTTGCTCGGAGGGGGAACGTCTATTTGCGGCAGCATATTTTGCAATTTTGCTAATTTCGGATAATAAAATGCGCTGACCGTTACCGAATAGGTTAACGGATTCACTTCTGTATCTACCGATGTCAATTCCGGATTTCCAGTAAAAGACAGCGATTCAATCGACACAATGCGGTTAAGATTTTCAAGCGTCTGTAAAAAACGCTCAAGCTGATAGTATGACGGGGATTGCACCGTCAATTGCACCGTCACTTTTTTTAATCCGTCCGGCAGCCTAGAAGAAGATTGTTCTGTCTTTGATGATGCATCCGTTTTTTGCTGCTCTCCTGTTGCATTTTCCTCTTCATTAAAAGTCATGCTAGAAATCGTGCTGTCTGAAACTACTTCTGCTTTTTCCAGATCAAGTAATAGCTGTTCTGTAAGCGGCTTGACCGGTATCTTTTTTTGAAGCTCCACGACACTTTCCGGCAAACTGGACTTTTGTTTGGCAATCTCTGCTCTTGTAGCAGCCAATATTTTTTTCTCACTTGCCACCGTATTGTTTAACTCTTCAATTTGTTGGTAACGCGGATAAAGCAGATAAAAATAAAGGCCGATAATTGCAGCGCCAAGAACTGTAAGCATAAGAACAAAAACGAAAAGCTGTCGTTTTGAGAAACGTACGGTCATGATTGTTTCTCCTTTTCTTCTAGCGCTTGTTTACGAATATGCATTTCATATTGCGCGAGATAACGCGGTACTACTTGTTCTTCGGTTGTCCCTTGTTCATCGCTTTTTTCGTTTGCATTCACCGCAGTAAGACTTTTCAGTTGCACATCGGCAATAAATTTTGCGTCCGACAGCCGTTTTAAATAATAGGCCGCTTGCTCGCTTGTATCAAATTGCACCGAAACCGTTACCGTTCCATCCTCAGCATAGGAAAAGTTCATGATAAATCCGCGTTCTGGGAGCAATTTCGTCATGTTGCGCAAAAGAGGCACCATTTTAAGCGGGTAATCTTTCGCCCATTGCACTGTTTTATCTAATTCTTCTATTTCTTTTACAGATTGCATATCCGCAAGCTTCTGCTGTTCGATCGCTTGAAGCGCCTGCGTCTGTTTCAGCTCTTTTTCTAGTGAGTCGATTTGCGTCTCCGCTCTGTCGATAAGAACATAAAAAACAGCCGCGGCAATCAAGACAATCGCAGTTATGATCACTGTGATAAAAAGAAAGACAACATTTTTCGGTTCTTTTTTTGGCAGTAAATTTATCTCAACGATCATCGTCATTTCCCTCTTTTAATCCAAGTCCCCATGCGAGATGATAGCGCGCATCCACTGCACTTGCCATCGCAGCCGAAAGCTGTTCTACAGGAACGTCCAGCCGTTCTTGCAGCGCTTGATAAATATGGGACAAACGCGGATGATCCCCCATTAGAAATACACGGGTAATTTGCTGTTTTCCTTGATGGATGGAAAAGGAATAGAAGCTCATCATCCGTTCCATTTCTTTATATATATCTTCAAACGGATCAACGAGCTGTTGATCTTTCTCCATATTTATTTCTTCATACTGCTCCAGCAAAAGATGGCGCATAAAAACAGGTTTATGTTCATCAAATGCGCTAACATTGACAGAAGATTGATCAAACTGAATAAGCAAAATATGATCGTCTTTCTTCACTTGATCGGCCATATAAAAAAGACGATATGCACATAGTGGAGAAACATCAGCAGCTATCGGGCGAAGTTTTACATCTTCTAAAAGCTGCGCATAACTTAACACCGAATGTTCTGGAGCAGCGAATAACAAAACAACGGTCGCTTCCTGCGTCTTTTCCAAAACAATGTAGTCAAACACCGGATTATCAAACGGCAACGGAATCGTTGTTCCTAATTCCATAAACAAATAACTGCGAATTTCATCTTCTTCCAAATCAGCAGGAAGCGGAATTCGACGAATAATAACGAAGGGATCTGGCACAATGAAACGAACGCGGCGTTTTTTTAATTTCCATTCATCAACACATTCTTCTAAAATCATTTCTAATGTCTCGCGATCGATGATTTTTCCGTCATGAATAATTCCTTTTGGAAGATGGTGCTCTCCCCATTTATGAACGGATAATGGGTCGTTTGTCTTTGTCTCTACATATCGAATGACATGGTCTTTTATTACTAGATTCGCGACTTTATGCCTTGGCTGAAACAGCGTAAACATATTCATGTTTTCCCCTCATATCAAAAGAAAATCATTTGCTTATACCATTCGACGATGTCTTGTCCAAAAAAATAGGCCGTTAATGACCCAAGAACGATCGCCGGACCGAACGGCATCGGCTCCCGGCGCCGGACTTTGCCAAGCGCCATGCCAATAAGCCCAATTACGGTTCCATAAAACGTGGAAAAAAAGAACGCAAGCAACACCGTTTTCCATCCAAGCACAAATCCAAGCAGCGCAAACAATTTAATATCGCCGCCGCCCATGCCGCCTTTGCTGATGACGGCAATGAGGAAAAGCAGCAAAAAGCCAGCCGCCGCGCCAACAAGCGCATCCCGCCATGGTATGAACGGAATCCACAGCCTCTCTAAAAGAATATCGCCGCAAATACAAGCAGCACTTTATCGGGAATAATCATGTAGCGAACATCGGAAACCAAGATAATCATTAATAACGAAATGAGCGTCCAGCATACGATCAATTCTTTTGACCATCCCACCAAAAGCGGCGAAATCGTAAAAAGAATCGCTGTCGACAGCTCAACAAACGGATAAAGCAAAGAAATTCGCTCCCCGCATCCCCGGCACTTTCCGCCTTGCCACACGTATGACACAACAGGAATAAGTTCCCGCGCCGTAAGCTGCCGCTTGCAGCGCGGGCAATGCGAACGAGGAAACACAATCGACTCTCCCACCGGCACGCGAAGACCAACAACGTTAAAAAACGAGCCGAGGAGGAGGGAGTATAAAAATACTATGATAGCGTGCATATTGCTATTCAAGTTTTACATCTTTTCTTGTTAAGCTATCAACATCTTTATTATTGATATATTTAAATTTTCCTGAATCATTACCGACTAGCGTTACCTTATAAGTTACACTTTCTCCTCCCTTATCACTTTTATCATCATTAGTAAGTTTTTGTTTATCAATGGTTACTATACTTTTACTGGTATCGTATGCTGTTGTTTTATTTCCTGGTGATTTTGGGATTTTTTCTAGATATCCAGCTTCATATAATTCTTGCATTGTAAATGAAGTTTTTGTCGTATCAAATGCTCCAGAAGATAATGCCAGTCTCGCCGCGCTTGCCATTTGTTTGGCGTTCGCGATATGCGCATCCTTTTTCGAGTTGTCGATAATGGCGCCAATCGCCGGAATCGCAATCGCCGCGATAATCCCTAAAATGACGATGACGGCAAGCAATTCAATCAACGTGAGTCCTCGTTCGTTTTTCACTAATCGTTTTATCATTGTAATACCCCTCTCCCTATTTTTTTGTGTTTATCACACTTTTTTCCTAACTATTTTACCACGATTTATAGATCTATGAGAATATATTCCTTACAATTTATCTTTTTTGCCGAGAAGACCCTCACCTCTAAGCGGAGCATAGGTGGGGGATGAATCGGCATTTTTTGTTTTTTAGTAATCGTAATAGTTGAAAAACGTTCTTCTTCTGTCATAAAATATAAATAAATATACCGAACTTATGTTCTGTTAGAGGTGAAGAAAAGATGAAAAAAGCTTATTTTTCGAGAAGATTGTATAAATCCGAAATGGATATTCTTCATGTGACGGAAACATCTTATGCATTAGAGTTATTCCATCAAGCGAAACGTTTCGCCTTTCAAACACTGATCCGGGAAAAGCGATGGGGACGAAAATTAAATGAAGAAAGCCTGCATATCGTTGTGAAGAAAAAATACGGACTGAATGACTATTTTGCCAACAGTGCCGTCCGAGAAGCAAATGCTCTTTTCTCCTCTCTAATGGAATTAAATAAAATACATGTTCAACAGACAGAAGAAAAAATAAAAGATGTGAAGAAAAAACTGAAAACAGAACGAACCAAACTTACGAAATTACGCAAAATCAAAGAAAGTTGTATCAAAGGAAACTTACGTTTTCCAAAAAACACAAACTTTGTTTTGCATAAAAGCGGAATCATTTCTTTAGGATTAAAAGACCGTTCTTTCATTTGGATGAACACATATCTTTTTGAACATTGCTATCTCGATGTAGAAATCAAACGAACCAAAGCCAAAATTGGCCGTTTAACCCATCGTTTGTATCGATTAGAACAAAAGAAAACGAAATTAAAAGAGTATATCCCAAGTGTCGTGTTCGGAGGCAAAAAGTTGTTTAAACAGCAATTTACGAAAGAAGAATTTATAAAGGACCACGAATCTTGGAGAAAACTCTTTTTAGCTGCGCGAAATAAAGAAATGATCATCTCCGGCCGGAAAGATGCCGGTTCTGGAAACTTTGTATTCCATTATAATCGAGAAACCAATGAACTACATATGACCTCTGTAACAGGAAAGGTAATCACTTTTCCTGAAGTGGTGTTTCCATACGGGCAAGAGATCGTAAATAAAGCGGTGACAGATCAAATCCAATGTAAAAACAAAAAAGAGTATGGTAAACCGATTTCTTGGTCGATCGAAGATCACGGGGAATACTATATTATCAAATGTTTGGTGGATGTAGAATCGAATCCATATATTCATTTTTCTACCTCTGACGGAGTGATCGGAGTAGATTGCAATTACAATCACATTGCTTGGACAAATGTTTCGAAAGACGGAAACTTTTTGGAAAGTGGAAAATTAACGTTTTCGATAGAAGGGAAAACTTCGGGCCAGATTACAAAAATCATGGAAGCAGAAGCCATTGCTTTAGTGGATATTGCGGTTCGAAAGAAAAAACCTATTGTTTTGGAAAAGTTGGATACCACCTTATCCAAAACAGGGAATCGATACGGCAACAAAAAAGCAAATCGAATGAAGAGTATGTTCGCGTATCGAAAAATGATACAAGCGATCAAAAGCCGTGCCGACAAAATGGGAGTTGCTGTTATAGAAGTGAATCCGGCTTTTACTTCTGTCTCTGGGAAACTGAAATATATGCGCAAATTCGGTATCTCTATCCACCAAGCAGCTGCATTTACGATTGGCCGTCGAGGATTAGGATATAAAGAAAAAACTCCAAAGGTGCTGAAAAAATATATCCCGAAAAATACTTCGCATCATTGGAAGCATTGGTCTATTTTAGATAAAAAGTTTTCTGTTCGGACACATACGCTGTATCATCTTTTCAATGTGAACCAACCACACCAAGGAATAGATGTATTTCACCCATCGTTGTTAGAAGAAGAAAAACGTCAATTAATAAAAGCTTTATCGTAATAAACTATTAGAATATCATTATTTCTTGAAGTTTTAGAACAGAAGAACGCATTGTACCAGTCTCTTACTCTCGTCACCGGAGCAGATGGCGATTCTAGGAGCTGGGTGCATTGCAATGCGTTCTTTGGATGCCATACGAATGGAAGATGGTGTACCTTCTATATGTGCTTTCATAGGCATATAGCTGGTCGTCCCGAAAGGATACTTCGGACATCTTGTATGGCTACTCCTCTCGTTGAACGGAGGGGGGTCTTGGAACCTTTGAGCAACTATGGCCAGAGGAAACAAGAATCCCCCACTTCCACCGGCATTAGCCGGTAAGTGGGGGTAGTTCAATGTTGAATATGGTTGAAAATATCGTACATCGGCACGATAATCGAGGTGACAATCGTCCCGACGACTCCTGCTAAAAGTACGATCATGATTGGTTCGATCAGCGACTTCAGCCGGTCGACTCCCGCGTCCACTTCTGCTTCGTAAAAGTCGGCGACTTTGGAAAGCATCGCATCGAGTGATCCCGTTTCTTCGCCGATCGTAATCATTTGCGTCACAAGCGGCGGAAACGCCCAATGCTTTTTCATCGGTTCGGCAAGCGATTGTCCTCGTTCAAGCGAATCGCGCGCCTGCCTCATTACTTTGGCAATGACTTCATTTTCGACGACGTTTTCTACAATCGACAATGCTTGCAAAATCGGAACAGAGCTGGAAAACAGCGAACTTAACGTCCGCGTCATGCGCGCTAATGCCGCCTTTTGCACGAGCTTTCCAAAAATAGGGATGCGCATTGCGGCATAGTCAAGGTAATATTTTGTTTTCTTTTGTTTTTTCATGAATAAAAACAAAACATATATCGCTATGAACACAATGACAACGAGCCACCAATACGTTTGCATCACTTCGCTTGCGCGCAACACGAACTTGGTGATCGTCGGCAGTTCGGCATGAAAGTCAGCAAACATGGCGACAAATGTCGGGACAACAGTAACTAATAAAAAGATGACGACCGCAACGGCAATAATGGCTACCGCTATTGGATAGGCAAGCGCTGAGACTATTTTTTGTCTTGTGCGGTGGATCTTTTCAAAGTGATCGGCAAGCCGCTCTAACGTTTCATCCATATTTCCGCCCGCTTCTCCCGCTTTTACCATGTTCACAAATATCGACGGAAATATACGCGGATGCTTCGCCGCGGCAGCAGAGAGCGGGTTCCCGGCACGAAGCGATTCTTCCACTTCCATCAGCGCGTTTTTCAATGCCTTGCTTTCTGTTTGGCTCGCTAAAATGCGCGTGGAGTCCACGACCGATACTCCCGCTTTTAGCAATGTCGCGAACTGGCGCAAATAAATGACGAAATCTTGCAGCTTTACCGCTTTTCCAAATGTAATTTCTTTGTTTAACAACGTTTGCGGCACTTCGGCAATTTCGATGACTTTAATCCCCTTTTGCCGCAATTTTAGGATCGCGTCCCGCTTTGACGCGCTGACAATCGTACCTGTTTGCTTTCTCCCCTTTATATTTCGGCCTTCATATTTAAACTGAGGCATATTAGCCGCCACGCTCCTGTACAAGATAAGGTTCAGCCGCATCGCGAAGGATCAGCCCGGCTTGCATTAACTCTTTAATACTCATCGCCAGCGTATGCATGCCAAGGGAGCGGCTTGTTTGCATAACGTTAATGATTTGATGGACTTTTTCATTGCGAATTAAATTGGCGACTGCCGTGTTATTAATTAAAATTTCCGTGGCAGCGACCCGTCCTGTTTTTTGCGGTGTTGGAAAAAGACGCTGAGAAATAATCGCGACAAGAACGGACGCGAGCTGAATGCGAATTTGCGATTGTTGGGCAGGCGGAAACACGTCAATAATCCGATCGATCGTCGCCGGCGCGCTCGATGTATGTAATGTGCCAAGAACGAGATGCCCCGTTTCCGCCGCCGTAATGGCGGTATGAATCGTTTCCAAATCGCGCATTTCCCCGACTAGAATAACATCGGGATCTTGACGAAGCGCCGCGCGCAGACCGTTGGCAAAATTGTTCGTATCAAAGCCGACTTCGCGCTGGTCAATAATGCAGCTGCCGTGCTTGTGCAAATATTCGATAGGATCCTCCAGCGTAATAATATGTTTCCGCATCGTTTTGTTCATATAGTCAATCATCGCGGCAAGCGTCGTCGACTTCCCGCTTCCCGTCGGGCCTGTCACTAGCACAAGCCCGTGCGGTTTTTGCGCAATTTGTTTTAATACTTCAGGAAGGCGCAGTTCATCAATCGTTGGAATTTTTGTCGGAATGATGCGGATCGCCAGCGACACGCACGACCGCTGTTTATACGTATTGATGCGGAAGCGGGAAACGCCGGGAATTCCGTACGAAAAATCCAATTCCCCATTTTCTTCAAATTGCGGCCAAAGGCTAGACGGAATGACCGCTTTTGCCATTCCTTCCGTATCTTCCGGCCGCAAAATGTCTTGGCCATACCTTTTTAATTCGCCATTGATGCGAAAAATCGGCGGCACCCCGACCGTTAAATGAACATCAGAAGCTTTTAGTTCAAACGCGGCACGTAAAAGAGCGTCCAATCTTTGCTTCATTTTTTCTCACCTTTAACTTAAAATCGCCACTTTCAATACCTCTTCTAGCGTCGTTAGCCCTTGTTTTACTTTTAATAATCCGTCATCAATCAAAAAAATCATTCGGTTTTTAATGGCAAGCTCGCGCAATTTCGAAAATGGCTCTTTATTTAAAATCACGCGGCGCATCTCATCGGTCATCACAAGCAGTTCATGAATGGCGATTCGTCCTTTATAACCTGTCATATTGCATGTTGGGCAGCCGCGGCCGCGAACGAGCTTATCGATTTTCATGCCGCGGCTGGCAAAAATTTCGATTTCCCTCTTTGTCGGCTCCTGCTCTTCTTGACAATCGCGGCAGACGCGGCGGACGAGCCGCTGGGAAACAACGCCGGCTAAAGAGGCGGCCACAAGAAACGGCTCAATTCCCATATCAATCAAGCGCGTGATCGTGCTTAGCGCGTCGTTTGTATGAAGAGTACTTAACACCAAATGACCAGTTAATGACGCGCGAATCGCAACTTCTGCCGTTTCACGGTCGCGGATTTCTCCGACCATAATAATGTTTGGATCTTGCCGCAAAATGGAGCGCAATCCTTGCGCAAACGTCAATCCGACATTTGGATTGACTTGAATTTGATTGACGCCTTCAATTTCATATTCGACCGGGTCTTCGATCGTAATAATATTTACTTCTTCGCTGTTTAAATGGTTTAGCGCCGCATATAGCGTTGATGATTTCCCCGCCCCAGTCGGGCCAGTGATCAGCACAATTCCGGTTGGTCTCTCAATCAGTTCAATAAACCGCTGTAAATTCAATTGATTAAATCCGAGCTTATGAATATCATTTAATGCCGCCCCTAAATCAAGGATGCGCATCACAATTTTTTCACCGTAAACCGTCGGCAATGTGGAAACGCGCAAATCGACCGGATGGAAGTCAATGTTCATTTTAATCCGCCCATCTTGCGGAATGCGATGTTCGGTAATATCCATATTCGCTAAAATTTTAATTCTAGCTGTCAGCATGCTTTGCATATGTTTTGGAAGCGCGCGGTCTGTCCGCAATATACCGTCGATGCGATAACGGACAAGCACTTTCGTTTCCTGTGGATCAATATGGACATCGCTTGCCCGCTGTTCAACGGCGAGCTGCAAAATTTGGTTCACAAGCCGGACAATCGGAGAATCCTCTTCGGTTATTCGTTCCTCTTCGACCGTTTCCGTTGCGGGAGCCATTTGCAAAAAATCTTCTACCGATTCATCAATGTCGTAATACTTATTAATGGCGCGCAAAATATCATCTTTCGAGGCAATCGCCGTTTCAATATGGAACCCTGTCGAAAGGCGCAAATCATCAATGACAAAAAAGTCCATCGGATCAGCCATTGCCACAAGCAAGCGTTCTCCCTCAATTTTTAAAGGCATCACCATATGCCGCTTGGCAAATTCTTTTGAAATGAGATTTGTCACCTTTGGATCGATCGGATAGCGATATAAACTGACATGCGGGATGCCTAACTGAAATTCAAGCACTTCAATTAATTGCTGCTCCGTAATATACCCACGCTGCAAGAGCGCATCGCCCAGCTTTTGGCCGGGAGCTTTTTCTTTTAACGCTTCCTCCAGCTGTTCCTCCGTAATGAGCCCCGCTTCCACTAATAAATCTCCTAAACGTTTCCGCTCTTGTTTTTTCTTCATCGTTCATCCCTGCTTTTCGTGAT
This sequence comes from Geobacillus sp. CX412, assembly GCF_027942335.1. Classification (NCBI taxonomy): domain Bacteria; kingdom Bacillati; phylum Bacillota; class Bacilli; order Caryophanales; family Anoxybacillaceae; genus Geobacillus; species Geobacillus sp. CX412. The sequence continues at coordinate 771,900 of NZ_CP103461.1, read as the reverse complement.
CATGGCCTTTTTGCTGGCCGCTAGAGTCATTCGTTGTGGAAGGTGTTTCTTTTTCGGATTGCTTTTCTTCAGATTGACCGTTATTTTCGTCTTGCTTTTCTTTCGGTTGCTCATCATTTTTACTTTCATTATCTGTTTGTTTTTCATCCTCTGTTGACTGTTCTGATGAAGATGGAGTTTCATTTACATCAGAATTGCTGTCCCCAAGTTCTAATCCACGAAGTTCAATGTTGTACGATGGCGGATAAAAGTCTTCGGCAATCGTTTCCACATGTACAAGATGGTTTTCATCATACGTTTCCCTTTTCACTTTGACAAGCATTCCTCTTTTTCCACTTTGCTTTAATTGACGTTCCCCAGGACGAAGGAGAGGGCTATATTGAACAACCGTCCTCGGTTTGAAATATTCGATATCTCCAACTTTCACCACATACTTATAGGCAAATGGCAGTCCGAAAAGCGTGACATGCAAACGGTTTTTTTCTACCCGGAACTTTAGCGTATAAGCAGTGGTATTCGGATTATAAAACTGCAAATCACGATTGCCGCCGTCTACTTTTGCTTCATAGCCAATCGTTATTCCATCAGGAAGTTCGCGGCTTGTATGCCGCTCCAATACCGTAAAATTCGTCGGCAAAATCGTTTGATAAATCGCTGAGGCAATCATGCTCATCTCTTCGGAAGAAAGCGACCCGCTCGTCTCCTTGACATATTCAGCAAGCGAAAAAATGCTTTTTCCTTTAATTTCAATGGTCGGATTGGCAGAAATCCATTCTAGCAATGGTGCTGGTCTTTTCCAAAATTTCAGTGTTGCCGTGCTAACCGGCTGCATCGTTTCATTGGAACGGGAAACATATGCTGCAAGATCAACCGGCTGGGACGGTATCTGTAAACTGGCTGCGATATTCGTTACATCATTTTGTAATTTTTCGAGATTAATAGAAGATGCGAGCGAAGGGGGAAGCAATTTTTTTATTGTTTTGGAAAATGCCTGCACGTCGAATTGAACAAGAAGTGGGGACGGCCGTCCCGCAACCATTTGCCTTTCGCTTTGTTCGATTTGGAACGTAAACAATGATGCAGGAATCTCTCCTTTTTTTTCTTGATACGCCACAGGAATCGTCGCATTCGCCTTCCATTCATTCACTCTTTTTTCGATTGCTTGCAGCGCTTCTAGTTTTGTTTTATTCGCTACAGAAATAGGCCCAACCATCGTTCCTGCGGGCAGGCGGTCTGTCTCTTTAAAAAACGTTTCGTAGGCTAAAGCGCCAATTTGCGAAAAGCTGATCAAATAAATCGTACAAATCGCAATAACGAAAAACAATTTTACCGCAGCAACCTGTCTCACCGCCTACCTCCCCCTTTTGCTTATGCCTCGACGTTCATCGATATATCGACGATCACGCTTGGTCCTTCTTCCTGTGCTTTTTGAATATGTTCTTCTGTCAAAATGGTACCAGCTTCAATGAATTTATTCCCGTTTTTATCAAAAATATCTTTTGTCACACGTTTGCCCTTCAAAAGCTCCACTTGCTTTTCGCGCAGCGCTTGAAGCGCTTCTCTGTTTTCCGCTTCTTCCACCATTGTTTCGATATTGGCATGCCAATCATGCACATCATGGGCCAATTCAGTCGATGTTTGTTCATTTCGCGAAACATTTTCCGCCATTTCCTCGTCTTTTTGATCTTTTGCAGAAACGAGCAAATGTGCCTCATCAAGCAAAGAAGATGGCGCATTGTCATGGACAACTAAAATATCTTTTCCATATGTTAATATAAATTCCGATGATAACACTGCCTGACGGTCACCGACGTGCAATTCAATGCCAATAATTTCTCCCGTTTCTTCATCGACAAAAAATTCGGTTACCTCACCTAGCAGCTGTCCTTTTCTCGTCATCGCTTTCGTGTTTTTGATGCGAATTTGTTTATTGACAAGCTGATTGGCAATCGGAATTTCCGATAAATCAATAATATCGTGAGAGCTTTCCACCGTTACGGCAAATTCGCCGATACCGACCACTTTTTTAAACGGGATCGCTTTTAAGCTTAACTGAACATCTTCTTGTTCAACCGTGAGAAAATCAACGGATCCTTTCTCTGGATTAATGACTAACGTTTTTACGGTTCCTATTTGCGTGCCATCAGAAATACTAATAATTGGAAGACTGATGATTTGTGCACTATTTTTCATATTTTCACCACACCTGTTCTTTATAATTTCTGTAATGTATGTGTAAGAAATTGAATTTCCTCTTGTATGATTGGATAGGAGCGAAATTTTTCTTTCAGCTCGGCAAGCAACGATGCAAGTTTACCGTATTGTTTCTCTAATAAATAATGTTCCATTAACAAACACGCAAACACGTAATAGTCATAATCGGGTAACGGGGTTTGCAAACATTGAATAATACGTTGTTCATATTCTAATGGATCTATATGCTTGCGGTTTAACTGAAGCTCAGTAACTATGGTTTGCAAAATTTCGGACTGAACCGGCCTAGTAGCAATGAGACTTTCCAATAGACTAACATCGTTTTCCTTGGTAGAAATGGCTTGCTCTTTAGCGCCCAAATCACTCTCATTCTCTTGTGGCCGTTCATTGTCATTCCATCCCGCTATTTGCGCCTCTTGTGCTTTTCCATCTAATTTTTCCTGCAGCATCTTTTCGTTTTCCAAAGAGAATGATTGTTTTGCCTGTGAAGAAATAGCTTCCTTTGATTCCGTTTTCTCGGAAAGAATATCGTCCCATTCGAAACTATCCGGTTCTATTTCTGCCGCCTGTTCATTCTCTTCCATTGCTGAAGGCTGCGTCAGCATGCTCCAATCTTCTGGTGAAATATGTAATCGATTCTCTTCGCCATCGCGCGCTGCCATCACTTGTGTGCCATCGGACACAACACCCAAATTTTCTTCCATTTCTGGCGTTATGGTAGGAGGCAACTCATCAAACGGCATATCCGTATTTCGTTCGATATTTATTTCCATTTCCAACGGCCATTCATTGAAATTGTCCGTCTCGTTTATATTGTCATTTTCCACTGTCTCCCATGGGAGATCACTTTCGGACATATCCTCGTCCTGCTTTTCATCTGTGGCCACAGTAGGCGGCAGCTCGCTTATTTCCACCATTTCGCTTTGTTCAGGGTTCTTTTCATTTTCCCATGGAAATTCCTGTTTTGCCGTTGTTTCGATTTGTTCGATTTGCTCTATATCGGCAGCGATCTCTAATGGAAGCTCATCGACCGTAATGATTTCATCTTGCTCTACTTCCGTGCTTTTTTGTGAAACATTTTGCGGCACTATTTCTTCATTGACTCGCACTGCTTCTTCATCATGCAACGCGTCCGTATTTTCGCTAAGTTCATCTTGGTCTTCGAATTCATCCTCGTCCATTTTGTTTGCTGCATAAAAAACATGTGCAAATTGACGATGAAGCAAATATGTCACCGCAGCCATAAGCAACCCTAATAATAGAGCAAGCTTCCACATCGGAAAGAAGGACTTTGCTACTAAGGCAAGAAGAGAAAGAAACAAGGCAATGATGAGTGCTGCGATTTTCCCGCTCCAACTTAATCCTATAGGAAGAATAAGCAAAATCGGAATGGCAAGGATAAAAGCAATGATCAAAAATATAACGTGTTTCAATGTTTCACCCCGTTTCCCCGCACCATTATATAAGACAATTTTCCTAAAAATAACGCAATATCGACTCTAACATATTGTATAATAAAGTTACATATTTTGAAAGAAGGGCATGTCAAATGGAGCAAAAGAAATTTTTTGTGATCCATCATTCAAAAGGGTTTACCTTAATTGAAGTGCTATTGTCCATCACCATTTTGTCCGCTGTTGCAATAGGAATGTTTTCCTTTTTTACGAACGCCATGAAATATACAACCTACAACCAAGGAAAAACGGTCGCCATCAACATTGCCCGCGGCGTATTGGCGTATATGGAGCGTCTTGATTTTACAGCATTAAAACAATACGTTGACAACGAAATACATAATACGGACAAACCGTTTGCCCAAATGGATGCTTCATTCTGCAATTTGCCGCTGTTTGGCGACAAACAAGTTTGTGAGGCGATTCTTCGGCCGACCATCAATAACGTTACGTATGATGAAACACGCATTCATGTGTTCCTCATTCCTTATAATGACAGTGAAGTGTGGGACAAATTGCAAAAATCTCCTCCGGAAGAATTTCCGGCATCTTTAAAAAAACAAATTAGCGAAGAGAGGATAAAAAATCCAGATCCAAAATTACAAGACTATTTGCTGAAAATTTATGTGATTGTCCGCTGGGGAGATCGTGTCGATGATTCGGAATGGCTAGAAGGTGTGATTGCCAATGAAACGATACGTTAATAACACGAAAGGATTATCGCTTGTGGAACTGTTGGCGGCAATTACAATCTCCTCGCTTATACTCGCTTCCATCTATGGAGTGTTCTTCAGCGGACTTAACGCATACAAACGAATCCATATCGAAAATCAACTGCGCAGCGAAGCCGATTATATTGTCGCCACCATTATGAATAAACTTTACGCGTTTGCGCCGGATGGGATCGAGATGGATAAAGGCCAAACGACAAATGCACAAATCATATTTGTAAACGATAAACGAAAAGATATCGATCCTTACGGCTTTGTTGAAGAAAAACCAGAACCAACTCCTGAAACGCTTACCGTTGCCTTGCAGGATGGCTCGATTGCCATCGATGGCGAACATCTGCATTCGGATCGTTTAAAAATTGTTGCGGAAGAATCCGGGTTTTCCTACACCTGCGCCAAACAAGAAGAAAATATTTGCCGCAGCGGCGTCGTTACCATTAAGCTTGCCGTCCAAGACCGCGACCATGATGATCCGGATGACTTGCTGTATATCAAACCATTTACATTAAAGACCGAATTCGGCTTTTAAAGGAAGTGGGCGCATGAACGAAAAAGGATATAGTTTAGTAGTCACGCTTCTGATTATCACTATTTTTTTCATTCTTGGCTTAACGATTTTATCTGTTGCAATTTACCAAGCGCGATTTACGGAAGTGCGCGTGGAAGACGTGGAGTCGCTTCACGAAGCAACGCAAGCGATTGAAGAAACGATCGCGGAAATGAAGGTAGCTATTTCGAAACCTTCTTTTGAACTGTCTACTCCTGGAAATTTGGATACACAATTGGCTGTGCTGCTCCCTGATTTAGAAAATCGCTATGGAGTAAAGATTCAGGACGTAACGTCGACGGATGATTACAATATCAATCGTAATAAATTGTTCACCCGAGTTTTTTTGCTTTCCAAATCGTACGGTAACAAAACGGTGGAAAGACGGGTGATTTTGACAAATACGCCAAGCTTTCTAAAATACGCGATCGGGTCGACAAAAGACGTTATTTTAAACGGCGGGGCGTATATTGATGGGAATATCTATGCTGGAGGAAATGCCTACGTTACAAATGTAGCAAATTACATTGATAACTCCAAAAAATATATGGAACAAACATCATTTCCAACAACAAGCAAAACAAGTGTATTGTTTGTCAATGGAAGTTATTATTCCTGCGACCATGAAAACGGGGCACGCACTTGTTACAACATTGCGGACAACTATTTTCAACGCCTGGTGGCGAACTATTCTAATGACGTTCGTTTTCAATCCCAAGCTCCTTCCATTCAAAAAGAACGAGAGGAATTTATTGATGTGGATTTCGAATGGACCGTAAAAGATAAGTTGTTAAACGCGGCGGGAATAGAAACATTCAGCCAAGAATATGAAACTTATATTGATATTGATAAAAGCATAAGCCAACTTTTCCATGAGCTGCAGGACCGCTTTGCCGTTTTTGACAGTGTTTCGTCATTACAAGAAAATATCGATTCAACGAATCAATCTATTATTCTTCAATCAGAAGATTCTCCGTTATTTTTCCTTGATCAAGGAGAGCTTGATTTACAAGAAAAATGGCTGATTGTCAATGGCGATTTATTTTTGGGGAATAGTGTCGACAAGTCAACAAAAGTTCGGGGAAATATCATCGTGCTTGGCAATTTGACAATCAGCGGTGATATTGAGCTTGATTCGACGATTTACGTCTTTGGGCGCACGTTGATTTACAACGCTAACATAGCCGGCTGGGATGACAAAGAAGTCGTGCTCCTTTCCAAGGGGCGGTTGGAAATCGCGCGAATCAATGAGTTTGAAAACAATCTTTCTCTGGAACCGCCGAACTTAAAAGGATACTTTTATACTGAAAGCAACGCGACTGTCTATGCTGTCGGCTCATATATCAATATTGAAGGCGGTTTGTTCGCGCGCGGCGACACGTCAAGCACAGCACCGGACTTTGACGTCTCCGGGCTTGTGATCAACGCTTATCGCGGACAAGTCGATCGGCCAAATCGTCTTTCCTTCACCCAGTCAAACGATATTGAACAGTCCCGCTTTGTCATCCGCCATGATAAATCGGTATTTATCAATCGTGGGGAAGGATTGCCGTTTGTGAAAAAGCTGTCTCTTGTTGTTGACAAATTAATCGTAAAGTAAAAAGAAAGCAAAAAAGAAAGGATGCCTAAAGCGAATGTTTAGGCATCCTTTTTATTTTACCATCTATTCTTTCCGCTTTCTCCATCGCTTCCTGAAGACGATTTCTCTTGGACAATCACCGTGATTGAATCTTTAATTTCCTGTCCATCCTTTGTTTTCGCTTTGGCAATCGCGGTAATCGTTGAATATCCAACATCTTTGGCTACGATATACCATTTTCCTTGCTGCGGGCGCACTTCGACATATTCCGGAGCGGATGATTGTACAGAGTCAAGGCGTTTATCTGTCGCATTACTTGGAATAAAGGTTAATTGCGATTCGATGTCAAGCTCTTCTCCTACCGTCATATATAAAACTTCCTGTTGGAAACGAATCGCTTCTAATGGAACAAATGGATCGATCACCGTAATCGTCGCCGTCGCCGAAACGTTGCTTCCGTCCATTGCCCGCACCGTAATCTCAACTGTTCCCGGATTTTTGGCAGTAACTTTTCCGTCCTCCACTTCCGCGACGTCCGAATTGCTTGAAATCCACTGCAATGTTTTGTTTGTCGCATCGCTTGGTTCGATCGTTACCGAAATCGTCTGCGTTTCGCCAACTTCCATCGTTTGTTTATAGTCTAATGTTAATTGGCGAACACGCTTAATGTATGTCAGCGATACAGTGGTAATGCCGTCTCCTTTTGTCAATCCTCCTGCCGCTTTAATGGATATCGTCGACGTTCCATCCCAAGTGACCGGAATTTCATATGGCGAATCGAGCGGCTTCCAAGCGTTATTTTGCTTTGGATTTTCGACTTTATATTCGTACGTGACTCCCTCTCCTGCGACACGTCCTGTTACTTTAACGGTTACCGGTTGGGTAACAGTCGCGCCGCTTGAGATTGGCTGGCCGTCTTCAGCTATAATTGCAACGCGCGGTTTTAAATATAGCGCTACCGTCTTATCATTATTGTACGTGACAAGAAGAATAGAATCATCGCCTTCCTGAAATTGCAGCGCCTTTACTGGAAGCATAAGCAATCCATAATCGTTTGGATGTTTCGTCGTTCCAAGCAAATTGGTTGCTGAATCAAACTCTTGCCATTTCGTAATAAGGCCGCGGCTGTCTCCTTCATAATACATATCAGGAAATTCACGCAAGCGGACTTTCATTCCAATCCGTTGGGAAGAAGCCTTTAATGACGATTTCCGCGCGCCGTATTTGCTGTCTTGGAAAGAAACAACAGCCGGCGGCAGCTGCACCCCTTCCATCGCCCAGTTTGCTTGAAGCGTCATTTCAGCGGTAATCTCGTTGTTATTTAGCTGCTTATAGTCAATGACCGTATTTGGAAACGCAATCTCAGCGTACTGGACGCCGTTTTCCGTGCGCACAGTCACGTTTGGCGTTGGAACAACCGTAATCCCGTCTGGAAGTGGCTGAATCAATTTAATGTTGCTGATGTTTCCGGACGCGTTTCCGACATAGCCAATAGCAGTTAGCGAATAACGTGCCTTGAATCGGTTCGAATCACCATCCGCATTGCCGAATTTCACTAAGTCGTCTACGTCCCTTGTGATTCCTTCAAGCGTCACCGTTCCGTCAAACGATGGCGGCACCTCGTCTTTGACAACGACCTTAACTGATTTCGTAATCGGTGCCTGTTCTATTCCATATACATCACGATACGCCAATTCCGCAGTAAACGTATACTCCCCTTTTGCTTTAAAACGCACCGGAATTGAAACGGTAAATGGCGGTGGTGCCGGCTGTCCTACTTTATATGGAATCGAAAGCGTGATATAGGCGTTTTCTTTCTTATCATCGAGCCAAACGTGATCCGTCTCGACAATTTCCACGTTTCCGCCAAACGAGGTTAGCGGAATTTTTATCGTTCCGCTTAACACCGGATCATTAGCGAGCTTCGAAAACTGCTGGAAAATTTCCGTTAAGTTTTGCGGTGTTCCTTGCTTCGCCTGCCCGCCTGCTGTTGATGACAACTTTTCTAAATAGCCCATGTCGACTTCTTGATAATTACCGAAGCCGATAGAATAGAGCACAATATTGTTCATGCCGAGATTCCTAGCAACACTGATTGCGTCCGTACGAATTTTTTCCTCTGTGTCTTGATAATTTACATATCTTAATTGTTTAATTCCATATTGCGAATAAGCTGTTCGCACAGCAGTTCGTCCGTCAGCTAGTAGTACATACTCAACATCTGCCATTTCTGTCCATGTAATTCCCAAAAAATCAAACGTAACTTTTTCTCTAGTTCTTAACACTGTCGGCATTCCATCCGTTAAAAAAATGATATATTTTTTCCGGGTCGAGTCGTTAAAAAACGATTGCGCCGTTTGCAATGCCGCCGAATAGTTCGTGCCTCCACCAGCAGTAAGGCTTTTCGCCGTGCTGGCAATAAAGTCTAATTGCGCTTTCACATCCTGTTTCGCCGAAAAAGGCACGATGTTTTCTACCGTATCAGAAAACGGAACGAGAGCAAATCGGTCATTCGGGTTGGCGTTCGCCTTAAAATAATCGACGGCAGACTGAAGCGCAGATTTTGCGCTTTGGAGCTTCATCAGCGTCATCGATCCTGACACGTCAAACACAAACACGACATCAATCGGCGGGCGAACGATGTTGTCCACTCTTCCTTTAGGAATTAACGTTACATCCAATCTCCCTTGCGCATCTCCGTTCGGCGGCTTCGCGTATTCGCTTTGCGGGGATGTAAACGCAAAATCTAAATATGCGCTGCTTTGGGAATTTCTTTTCACATATTCATAAGGGACAGATGGGAAAGAAAAATATTCCCCGTTCTCTCGATAGGCAACAACGACAATTTTATACGTCACCGTTTCTCCTTGCACCGCCGGCCAATTGCCGGTCATATCGAGCGAAAACGTATATTTTTTCTCGCCGTTTCGGTCAGCCGGGAGTTCGACCGCATCTACGCGATAGCTTTTTACCGTTGTGTTTTCCTGTCCCTTTACGCTAACGCGGACAACAAAATGGGTGATCGTGTTTCCTTTTCCGTTCCCTTCGCCCGGAGATGTCGCCCATCCTTCGATTTTCCTATCCGTTACTAAAGTAATCTTGCCTTCTTTTTTGTCATCCGCCCGCGCCGGCTGCGCGCCGATATGAAAAAAGCCTACGATCATCACGAAGATTCCGATGAATGATATGAATTTTCGCCACAATGCCACACGCCTCCCCTCCCCCTTCCAAAGTACTATTTTTCTTTTATTATACCAATGGTTTTCATGACAATGTCATTACTTTTTTAAAAACTTTCTCACTTCTGAAATAAAGTAAAGCGATCCGGTAATCAAGAAAAGGTCATCGCTTCGTTTTTGTTTTTTCTTTTCTTTGACCCAGCCTTTCCAGTCGTCCGTCGTTGCTTTGTGCGGATGGTTGCACAAGGCGGCAAGCTGCTCAGGCGACGCTGCGCGCGGAAAATCGAACGAAGTAAACGTTATCGTTTTGGCAATTTCGGCAAGCGGCGGAATCATTTGATCAAGCGGTTTATCCCCTAACGCAGCAAATAACACATGAACATCTTTGTTTGGATAGTGCGAACGTACCGTATTAACAAGACTATGAATACCTGCCGCGTTATGAGCGCCGTCAATAATAATCAGCGGCTTATTGCTTACCCGCTCAAATCGTCCGATCCACTTCGCTTTCTCTATCCCCTCATAAATATGCTCTTTTTCAATCAAAAACGAATAGCACATCCGCAAATACTCCGCTGCCATCACCGCGAGCGCCGCATTTTGCACTTGATGTTCTCCAAACATCGTTATTTTTAAATCGGGATATTGCGAAAATATTGTTTCCATTGAAAAATGTTCGCCATCCTCTGTTGACTCATGATGAACAATAAAAAAGTCTTCTTCTAATCGATATGTTTTCGCTTTGAGCGACTTCGCTTTTTCTGAAATAACCGTCCATGCTTCTGGCTGGTTTACCGCTGTAATCACCGGAACGCCTGATTTAATGATGCCCGCTTTTTCAAAGGCAATTTTTTCTAATGTTTCTCCTAAAAAATTCATATGGTCATAGCTGATGTTGGTGATAATGGAAAGAAGCGGATAAATGACGTTCGTCGAATCAAAGCGGCCGCCAAGTCCGGCTTCAATAAGCACAACGTCTTGAATATTCTTTTTCCCGAAATAATAAAGCATCATCGCCGTAATGACTTCAAATTCCGTTGGCGCGCCAAGTTCTGTTTTTTCCAATTCTTCTGCAAGCGGTTGGATTACTTGCACGAGTTCAACGATTTCCTTGTCACGAATTGGGTTTCCATTTACGCTTATTCGTTCATTAAATTGCTCCACATACGGGGAAGTGAACGTTCCGACAGAGTAACCTGCCGCTTGTAAAATATGACGCAAATAGCTTACCGTTGATCCTTTTCCGTTTGTTCCAGCAACGTGAATCGCTCTAACAAGGCGCTCTGGATGTCCAAGCTTGTCCATCAACCATTCCATCCGTTTTAGCCCTGGTTTTATTCCTAAACGCAATCGGCCGTGAATCCACTCTAGCGCCTCTTCATATGTACGAATCATCATATTTCTCCCCCTTACTAGCATAAGATGATGAGAAAAGACGAATCCAAATGCTTGGATTCGTCTTCATGATAAAAGAAGCGGCGATGCATTGTCTATTTTTTTAATTCGGCAAGGCGCACGCGAACAGCTTCGCGTTTTTCTAAGTAGTCTTTTTCTTTTTTCCGTTCTTCTTCCACCACGTGCGCAGGCGCTTTCGTAAGGAAACCTTCGTTGCTTAACTTCTTCTGCACGCGCTCGACTTCTTTGTTGAGTTTTTCAAGTTCTTTTTCGAGCCGTTTGATTTCTTCTTCGATGTTAATGAGCCCTTCAAGCGGCAAGATTAATTCCGCACCAGTAACGACCGCTGTCATCGCTTTTTCCGCAGCTGGGATGTCAGTTGCAATCAACAGTTCGCTCGGATTGCAGAACCGTTCTAAATACACGCGGTTCTTTTCCAATGTCGCTTGAATATGCTCGTCTTTTGCTTTAATGTGCAGCTTGATTGGTTTGCTTAACGGTGTGTTCACTTCGGCGCGAATGTTGCGAACCGCGCGGATAATGTCCACAAGCAAACGCATTTCTTCCGCCGCTTCGTGGTTGGAAAGCTCTGGACGAACTTCCGGCCATTTCGCTACCGTAATTGACTCTCCTTCATGTGGAAGGTGCTGCCAAATTTCTTCGGTGATAAACGGCATAAACGGATGAAGCAGGCGCATTGTATTGTCAAGCACATATGCCAATACAGAACGAGTCGTTTTCTTCGCTGCTTCATCATCCCCATAAAGCGGAAGCTTCGCCATTTCAATATACCAATCGCATAAATCATCCCAAATGAAGTTATACAACACGCGGCCGACCTCACCGAATTCATATTTTTCGGCAAGTTTTGTCACCGTTTCAATCGTTTCGTTTAAACGCGTTAAAATCCAATGGTCGGCAACCGTTTTTTCACCGCTTAAATCAAGCTGGTCGTACGTCATTCCGCCCATGTTCATCAGCGCGAAGCGGGATGCATTCCAAATTTTATTGGCAAAATTCCACGTTGCTTCCACTTTTTCCGTGCTAAAACGCAAATCTTGTCCAGGCGAGCTTCCTGTCGCCAAGAAGAAGCGAAGCGAATCAGCGCCGTACTGGTCGATGACATCCATCGGATCCACGCCGTTGCCGAGCGATTTGCTCATTTTTCTTCCTTGTGCGTCGCGAACAAGGCCGTGGATTAATACATCTTTAAACGGTCTTTCCCCGGTAAATTCAAGACCTTGGAAAATCATGCGCGATACCCAGAAGAAAATGATGTCATATCCAGTGACAAGCACATCGGTTGGATAATAGCGTTTGTAATCCGGTGCCTCTGTATCCGGCCAGCCCATCGTTGAAAACGGCCATAGGGCAGAGCTGAACCACGTATCTAGCACATCAGGGTCTTGCTCCCAGTTTTCGATATCAGCCGGAGGTTCATGGTCGACATAAATTTCTCCTGTTTCTTTATGGTACCAAGCCGGAATGCGATGCCCCCACCATAATTGACGGGAAATACACCAGTCGCGAATATTTTCCAACCAATGCAAATACGTTTTTTCGAAGCGTTCCGGAATGAAGTGCACTTTTCCTTCCGTTTTTTGCAGCTGAATGGCCGCTTCCGCGAGCGGCTTCATTTTGACAAACCATTGTGTCGACAAATACGGCTCGACAACCGCTCCGCTGCGTTCGCTATGCCCAACTGAATGCACATGTTCTTCGATTTTAAATAGCACTCCTTGTTCTTGCAAATCTTTGACGATTTGCTTGCGGCATTCGAAACGGTCCAACCCTTGATATTGCATCGCGTTTTCATTCATCGTGCCGTCTTCGTTCATAACGAGGATGCGCGGCAAGTTGTGGCGGTTGCCGATTTCAAAGTCATTCGGGTCATGTGCCGGTGTAATTTTCACCGCACCCGATCCAAATTCCATATCGACATACTCATCGGCGATAATCGGAATTTCGCGGCCGACAATCGGCAAAATAACCGTTTTGCCAATGAGATGTTTATAGCGCTCGTCATCTGGGTGAACGGCAACCGCCGTATCGCCGAGCATCGTTTCCGGACGGGTCGTTGCCACTTCGATATACCCGGAGCCGTCGGCAAGCGGATAGCGCATATGATAAAGCGCGCCTTTTACTTCTTTATAAATCACTTCAATATCCGATAACGCCGTTTTTGTTACCGGATCCCAGTTAATAATGTATTCGCCGCGATAAATAAGCCCTTTTCGGTAAAGCGATACGAACACTTCGCGCACCGCTTTCGATAAACCTTCATCTAACGTAAAGCGCTCACGCGTATAATCGAGGCCAAGCCCTAATTTTGCCCATTGCTGGCGAATGTGGCTCGCGTATTCTTCTTTCCATTTCCACGTTTCCTCAAGAAACTTTTCCCGTCCTAAATCATAGCGGGAAAGTCCTTGCTTGCGAAGCTTTTCTTCTACTTTTGCCTGTGTGGCGATTCCGGCATGGTCCATTCCCGGAAGCCATAGAACGTCATAGCCTTGCATCCGCTTCATGCGTGTAATAATATCCTGCAGCGTCGTATCCCACGCATGTCCTAAATGGAGTTTCCCTGTTACGTTTGGCGGTGGGATGACAATCGTAAACGGCTTTTTATCAGGATCGCCCGTCGCTTCAAAAAATTTTCCGTCAAGCCACCATTGATATCGATTGGCTTCTACGGCTTTATGGTCGTATTTCGTAGACATTGTAATATCTTTTTGTTCCATTTTGTTTTCCCTCCTTCTTATCAATAAAAAACTCCTTTCATCCTAAAAAGGACGAAAGGAGACTCTTTCGCGGTACCACCTTTTTTCTTAAGCAAAAAGAATTTGCTTAAGCACTTCATTGCGATAACGGTCTGCGACCGGCTTCCTCTACTAGGCAAACACCGTTCAAAGAAGCAGCTCCAGGGCGACCTTCCAACGATAACCGTCCTAGGAAATCTCGCAGCTACTGATTTCCCTCTCTGAAGGCGTTATTCGTTGTACTCTTCCCTGTCTTCGCTTTTTTATTATTTTTCTGTTTATTATACTACGAAAAACTTGTTTCATCGTCAATCATCTTTGCCAAGTTTTTATTTATTTATTCCATTTCTTCGTTTTTGGTGACAAAAACAATATCCAATCATATTTTAATAGTAACATGCACGAGGGAGGAAATGCTCGATGAAACGATTTAACTATTATTCATGGCCGCCATGGCTTCGGCAAATTCGTGCCGTTTGTGCGCAAGTGATTATTCCAATCACGATTTTTCAAGCGATTCGCACCATTTTTTTACCCACGACGTTTGATGTCATCTTATTGGCCATTTTTGTGCTTATTGCGGTGGCGTTTCATCTGGAGTGGATTTAGCTTCTTCTGCTTCTTTTCGCTGGACAAGGCGCATGACGACATACTCCATATTTTTCATTGTAAAGTAACGGCGCTGCAGTTCGGAAACATATTCCCGTTCACTTTTTCTGTTTTGCCGCTTCATCTCATACTCATAAATGCAGCGATATAAAAAATGCGGCTGCGCAAGATGGCTGAAAAGAAAGGACCATTCCTCTTCTAACATCGGCAACGTTTTTCCGTATTCTTCCATTCCTTCCACCCATTCATCACCGATCGGCGGAAATGTGCGCATATGATAACGAAGCGCAATGATTACATCGAAAAGCGGAGAGTTCCAACTGGCGCGTTCCCAACTAAAAAAATAACGATTGTCATTTTCCATCTCTATATAATGTGAAAGCCGTGCCTTTCCGTGAATCCAGGCAATTCTCCATTTTTTTGTTTCTTTCATTTTTTCATACCATTTCTCTAGCTCCGTTTCCGCAAACCAATACGCTTGCATTGTTTCATGAAAATACGTGCAGCATTGCAGCTGAAACGGAGACATATACCATGCATTTTCGCACTTTTCCACATATGATTGCAAAAAGGCGCGCTGCCTTTCCCATTCTCTTTTTTTATTCTCATAGTAATTTCTTATCTCTTCTTCGTTAATATCTATTTGTTTGAGTGACTTTTGATGTAAATAAGCGAGGTCGCGAAAAAAAGAGCGGACATGTTCTCGTTTTTCTTTTCTCTCATCGGATGAAATCCATGGCATTAAATAATAATGCCGGCCATACGATACAAACGGAAAACCTTGTTTTGACAAGTAAAGAGGAACAGATTGTTTTCCATAAAAAAAATATGATTGTTGAATGGCTGCCATTTCCCTGGCGTTCGTTATTTCTTTTAAAGCAAATAGACCAGCGTTCGTATGGATTTTTTTTACTTTCCCGTAATCATCGACGCGAAACGGCTTTAACCCGTATTGCTGTAAAATGGGCGTATACATTTCGATGCGTTCTCTGTTCAATGAAACGACCCCCTCCATAAAAAGAAGTGAGGAATCATGTTTCCCTCACTACGAAGAGCGGCTTCCCGCTAGTGCCGGTATATATAACAATTGCCCTTCATGGATTTCCTCAGGGCTTTCCAATTGGTTGACACGAAGCAGCTGCTGGACGGTTATATCGTACCGCTCGGCGATCTTGTCCAACGAATCTCCTTGCTGAACGATGCAAATTTTTACTTTCGTAAATTCCTCTTCTTGATTCTTCGCAAATAGTTTCGTTAAGTACAATGCATTTTCACTCTTTACTTTTTGTTTTTCGTTTTCATCTATTTCTTCTTTCATTTCATCAGCATCTTTTTCTTTCATCGATCCAATCGATACTTTTGCTTCTTGTTGTGGAGCAACGTTTTCTTCTTCTGCTTTCACCGCTTCCTTTTCTTCTAGTTGTGCGGCTGTTTCTTCCGGTGTTTCCAGCTGCGCGGCTGTTTCTTCTTTTTCTTCTAGTTTTTCTAGCTGTGCGGATTTTTCTTCTTTTTCTTCTGGTTTTTCTAGCTGTGCAGCTTTTTCTTTCGTTTTTTCTAGCCGCTCGACTGTTTCTTCCAGCTGTTCATTGTTATTTAGCGGCACGGCTGTTTCTTCTTCTGTTTCTTCGCGATGGATAGCCGTCATTTCTTGTGCTTCGTCTTCATTTTGTTCCTGCAGTGCATGGTTGAAAATAGAAGATGTCTCTTCTTCTGATTGTTGCTTTCTTTGTTCTTCCTCGTATACTTCTTTGCGCGCGACAACTTCAAACGGTTCAAACAACAGATCTTCGTCTTCTTCCTCTACTAACGAAGGTTCATAAGGTTCATCTAGCGGCGCTTCGCTAATTCCGCTGATCGAAATATCCGCTGTCACTAGCAATCTTCCATTTTCATCTAAATCATAATCGAACGATTCTACCGTCACATACACATCTTCTAAATGTTGAATGCGGTTTTTCGGGATCGTAATATCGATTGGGAAACGATGCGATAATTCACTAATGCCGTCTTCGCGCGTAGAAATATGCTGAACGAATCGATGGCTTGCAAAATCAAAAGGATCTGCGCTGCTTTCTTCCCCTCCCGCCATCCGATATTCTCCGCTTAATTCTAACGCTCCGCGAATCGTAATATACTGTTCATATTCATCAACCGAAACAATCGGGTCCAGCGAAATAGAGAGAAATTCGGCGACTTCCTGTCCTTTTCTAAACCAGATCGATTCCTCAAGGGAAAACCGCAAATACGATTGCTCCAATCCAAACTCCTCCTTCCGTCCCTTACCAACAAAATTTTCTATGACATTACCCATTGTATGAAGGACGAACGAGCAATATGAATAAAAAAATCGGGCTGCCCATCAAAAGATGGACAACCCTTTCTTTTACTTCCCTTCGCGAATTTTCGCAAACGCGCGCTCTGCAGCGGCGATTGTTTTTTCAATATCTTCATCCGTATGTTCCGTGGACAAAAATAATCCTTCAAATTGCGACGGAGGAAGGAAAATTCCTTGTTCCGCCATTTCGCGATAATATGCCGCGAACATTTCTAAATTCGATGTTTTCGCTTTTTCATAGTTTGTTACTTCTTCATTCGTAAAGAAGAAACCAATCATGGAGCCAGCGCGGTTAATCGTATGCGGGATTTCGTATTTTTCCGCCGCTTCGCGCAATCCTTCTTCCAATCGATCCGCTTTTTTGCGGAATTCATCGTATGTTTCCGGCGTCAGCTGAATCAATGTTTCATATCCGGCCGTCATGGCGAGCGGGTTTCCCGATAAGGTGCCGGCTTGATAAATCGGGCCGCTAGGAGCGACTTTTTCCATAATTTCCGCTTTTCCGCCATACGCTCCGACCGGAAGCCCGCCGCCGATGACTTTTCCAAGACACGTCAAATCCGGTTCAATGCCAAAATAGCCTTGCGCACAATGATAATCGACGCGGAAGCCTGTCATGACTTCATCAAAAATAAGAAGGGCACCATATTGTTTTGTTATATCTCGCAACCCTTGCAAAAATCCTGGAACCGGCGGAACGACACCCATGTTTCCCGCAACCGGCTCAACGATGACAGCGGCGATATCTTCGCCAAACCGTTCAAATGCGTAGCGGACGCTTTCTAAATCATTATAAGGAACAGTAATCGTATTTTGCGCCACCGCTTCCGGAACACCAGGGCTATCCGGCAACCCAAGCGTCGCTACTCCTGAACCGGCTTTGATAAGCAACGAGTCGCCATGGCCGTGATAGCATCCTTCAAATTTAACAATTTTATTGCGTCCAGTGTAGCCGCGTGCCAGCCGAAGCGCGCTCATCGTCGCTTCCGTTCCGGAGTTTACCATGCGAACAATTTCGATGGATGGCACCCGTTCAATCACTAATTTCGCTAACTCGTTTTCAATCAATGTCGGGGCGCCAAAACTCGTGCCGTTTTCCGTCACTTTTTTTAGCGCTTCGACAACGCGAGGATTCGCATGACCTAAAATAAGCGGACCCCATGACAACACATAATCAATATATTCATTGCCGTCGATATCGTAAATTTTCGAACCTTTGCCGCGCGCCATAAAAATTGGCGTCATTTTTACGGATTTAAACGCGCGCACCGGGCTGTTGACACCGCCTGGCAACAGCCGGACCGCTTCCTCATACGCTGCTTTTGAACGTTCATAGCTTCGCACCATTCACGGTTCTCCTTTCTATTCATTTAGCCAGCGAGCCGCATCTTTAGCAAAATACGTCATAATTAAATCGGCGCCTGCCCGCTTCATGCCGGTAAGCATTTCCATGACAATTTCTTTTCGTTAATCCATCCGTTTTGCGCCGCTGCTTTGACCATCGAATATTCACCGCTGACATTATAGGCGACAAGCGGGAGATGGAAATGGTTTTTAATGTCACGGATAATATCCATATAAGCGAGCGCTGGTTTTACCATTAAAAAGTCAGCGCCTTCACGCACATCCGATTCCGCTTCGCGGAACGCCTCGAGGCGATTGGCCGGATCCATTTGATATGTTTTCCGGTCGCCGAATTGCGGCGCGCTGTCCGCAGCATCACGGAACGGACCGTAAAATGCGGACGCATATTTAATCGCATACGACATAATCGGCACATTCGTAAATCCGGCTTCATCGAGTCCTTGGCGAATCGCAGCAACAAAACCGTCCATCATATTAGAAGGTGCGATAATATCCGCGCCCGCTTTCGCTTGGCTGACGGCTGTTTTTACAAGCAATTCAAGCGACGGATCGTTTAACACTTGCTCGTTTTCGACTACACCGCAATGTCCATGGCTTGTATATTCACATAAACATGTATCCGCAATAACAACGACATCTGGATAATTTGCTTTGATTTGGCGGATCGCCTCCTGAACGATCCCATGCTCACAATATGCTTGTGAGCCGACTTCATCTTTTTCTGCCGGCACACCGAAAATGATTACCGATTTAATGCCTAGTTGGACGACTTCATCCATTTCCTCATTTAAACGGTCAAGAGAAAATTGATAGATCCCTGGCATGGATGGTATTTCCCGTTTTACCCCTTTTTCTTCGACGACAAAAATCGGATAAATAAGATCGTCTACATGAAGATGTGTTTCTCTCACCATCGCTCGTAAATTCGCGGATTGCCGCAGGCGGCGATGGCGATCAAATTGTAATGTTGCCATTTATTTTTCCCTCCATCGTCCTTTTTGCAAAATATAATTCCATTTCTTTTATCATATCATCAATCGTATACTCGTCTGGACAAATATGCACGGCAAGTCCCGCTTTTTCTGCTGTTTCCTTCGTAATCGGACCGATGCAGGCGATCACGCAGCCGCTAAGTAGTGAAGCGATATCTTCTTTTTCCATCATCCGTATAAAGCTTTGTACGGTAGAGGAACTTGTAAACGTGATCACATCCAGTTTTCTTTCCCGCAACAGATATAACAATTGTTCTTTTCCTGATTCATTCATCAACGTTTCATACACAATAAGGTCCGTTACGTCTGCTCCCATATTGATCAGCGCATCACGCAATACCGGCCTTGCTAAATTTCCTTTCACTAAAAGAACGCGGTCGCGCGGCTTAACAAGCGGTTTTAGCGCCTCGATCATCCCTTCGGCGACAAATTCGCTAGGAATGGCAGCAGGAGAAACGCCATACGTTTTTAAAGCCGCCGCCGTTTTCTTTCCGACTACCGCCACTTTTGGAAGCGGAGTTTCCTTTTTGACAAATGGGAAGAAAAAACGGACACCATTTGCGCTTGTAAAAATGAGCCAATCATAATTGGGAAGCTGGCGCACACATCGTTCAATTTCTTCACGATGGGAAGAAGGAGAAATCGAAATAAGCGGAATTTCAATCGGCGTTGCTCCTGCTTTGCGCAGTTTTTCAGAGAACGCTTTCGCCTGTTCTTTTCCTCTTGTCACAAGCACCGTTTTTCCCGACAACGGACCGCTCACTGTCGATTCATCTCCTCTTTAATACGATCAATTAATGCTTTCGCGCCACGCTCTATTAACATTTTCGCAGCGTTCGTTCCGACTTCTTCCGGATTCGATCCGCTTACCGTTTCTTTATATATCTCTTTTCCGTCTGGAGAAGCAACAAGAGCGGTTAAAACGATATCCTCGCGATCGTCAATATATGCATATCCCGCAATCGGCACTTGACAGCCGCCTTCCATTTGTTGTAAAAATGCACGTTCGGCCAAAACAGCCCGCTCGGTGTGAACATCGTTTAATTTTTGCAGCCATTCCCGCAATTCTTCATCATTTTCGCGGCATTCCACCGCCAACGCTCCTTGTCCAACAGCAGGAAGACATACATCTGTTGATAAATATTCCGTAATGACATCTCTTGCCCAACCCATGCGCACTAATCCGGCCGCCGCAAGAATAATGGCGTCGTAATCTTCGTTTTGCAGCTTCGCAAGTCTCGTATCGATATTGCCGCGAATCCATTTGATCTTTAAATCCGGCCGTTTTGCCAGTATTTGTGCAGAACGGCGCAACTGCTTGTCCCAACGATCGCTCCACTTGGAAGATTCGCAAACGTTTCTTTGTTTTTACTAATCAACACATCATGATGATCCTCACGCGGCGGCACGCAGCCAATGATAAGACCATCAGGCAAAACAGCGGGCATATCTTTCATGCTATGTACTGCCATATCAATTTCGCCGTTTAGCATTGCATGTTCAATTTCTTTTACGAACAATCCTTTGCCACCGACTTTGGATAACGTTACATCAATAATTTTGTCCCCTTTGGTGACAATTTCTTTTACTTCAAATTCAAACGGCGCTCCTAATTGCCGAAGCCGCTCGATGACCCAGTTCGTCTGGGTGAGCGCAAGTTTGCTGCGGCGCGATCCAACGATGATTTTTCGCATCTTTCATTCCTCCACTACGAATACCAAAAATGAAATTTCGATAAACTACCGAATAAGAAAAAGTTTACCAATAAAAATAAAAACGAGCCGATATTCCATAGTGCAATCATTTTTCCTTGCACTTGCTGGACAATGCGCTTGTAAAAGTAAATACTGTACACTGCAAGTACAACAAACGAACCTAACACTTTTACATCATACCAATGAAAATCTTCCACTTTGATATAGGCCCAAATCACTCCAAGAATCAATCCTAATAACAACATAGGCAATCCAATTAAATTTAAAACATAAGACATAAAATCTAATTTCGTTAAATCAGCCATCCGCCATAACCGTTCTCCCCATTTTTTCCGCTTCAATAAGCTGTATTGCAACATGTACAATACCGAAAAAATAAACGAAAGCGAAAACGCCGCATATGCCAATAATGCCATTGTAATATGAATCATTAGCAATTCAGAAATCAGCTTTTCGGCAACAGCCGGTGACTGATGGTGATTTGGCGCGAACGTATGAATCGCCAAAATTAAAAACGCTAGCACGTTCGTAAAAAAGACGATAAAATCAACGCGCATCAACCGGTTAATGATAAGAGATAACGTAATGAGCAACCATGCGTAAAAATAGAGGCCTTCCGACATCGTTAAAATTGGAAAACGCCCTGTCTGTATGATGCGAAACAATAAATAAAATGTTTGCAACATCCAAACAATAGAAAGTAACCAGAAAGCGACTTGATTCGCCTTCCGGTTACGTTGGAGAAAATCAGTAAAATATAAAAGTATAGACAATACGTACAAAAGAATAGACAGCTCATATAACCGGGGCATGGTCATCTCTAACATATGCCAAAATCCTCTCTTATGACTGTAGAGACGGCATAGCGGCGCGTTGACCATCCGTTTTTGCTTGCTTTTGTGCTTTCACTTCGTCTTCGATATTAAAAATTTTCATAAACAATTGCAACGCTTCTTCGGCATTTGGTTCAGCTGCCAACTCTTTTGCGCGTAAAATCGGATCGCGCAGCAATTGATTAATAATGCTTTTTGTGTGTTTGTTCAATACTTTCCGGTCACGTTCCGATAAATGCGGCAATTTCCGTTCAATGCTCCGCATTGTCTCCGCTTGAATCGCCAGCGCTTTTTCACGAAGCGCCGCAATAACAGGCACAACGCCGAGCGTATGAAGCCATTGCTGGAAGGCAACAAGCTCTGTTCCGATCATACGTTCAATTTGCTCTGCCGCTTTTTTGCGCTCTTCTAAATTCGCTTGCACGATTCCTTCTAAATCGTCAATATCATATAAAAAGACGCTTTCTAACTCGGCAAGCGCTGGGTCTAAATCTCGCGGAACAGCGATATCGACCATAAATAGCGGGCGTCCTTTCCTCATTTTTTCTACATGAACCATCATTTCTTTCGTGATGATATAATCTTTTGCTCCAGTAGAGCTAATAACAATGTCCGCCTCCAGAAGCGCACAGGATAGCTCACAAAGCGATTTTGCCGTACCTGAAAACTTTTTCGCCAGCTGCTCTGCTTTTTCGAGCGTTCGGTTGACAACGGTTACTTTTCCTACGCCACTTCCATATAAATTTTGCGCCGCCAATTCTCCCATTTTGCCAGCGCCGATAATTAAAACATGTTTCGAAGATAAATCCCCGAAAATCTTTTTCGCTAATTCTACTGCCGCGTAACTTACAGAAACGGCGTTTGCGCCGATTTCTGTTTCGGAATGGGCGCGCTTTGCAAATGTGACCGCCTGCTTGAATAACTGATTAAATATTGTACCAATCGTTCCATGTTCTTGAGCAAGAAGATAACTTGATTTTACTTGACCTAAAATTTGTGTTTCTCCTAAAATCATCGAATCTAAACCAGAAGCAACACGGAATAAATGTTCGACCGCTGCCTCATTTTCCATAATGTTTAAATAAGGTGTAAGCGCATCGATTTCCATATGAAACCAATTGGCCAAAAATGATTTTATATAATAACGACCGGTATGCAGCTGATCAACAACTGCATAAACTTCGGTACGATTGCATGTAGAAACAATCACATTTTCTAAAATGCTTTTTTGCTGCTGCAATTGCTTCATTGCATCGACCAATTCCGACTCACTAAACGTGAGTTTTTCACGGATTTCAACAGGGGCCGTTTTATAGTTTACGCCAACAACAACAATATGCACTTCCTTTATACCCCCTTAATCAAGTACATAAATATCTTTTTTTATTATAGCACATATGTCTTTCTACTTTATGAAAAAAGTGTGAACATGCTAGAAAGCATATGATAAACTTTATACAGTATAAGTGTATCATAAAAAAGTTTGTCGAAAAACTGGGAGGAACCGATGAAAAAACAAGCTGCGTTCTCTGGCATTATTCTTGTTGGACTGGGCGTTTACTTTTTTGCCAATCAGCTTCACTCCTCATTTGCCCATCTTTTTCAAGACTGGCCAGCACTGTTAATGATTCTCGGGGCGGCGCTGATCGGCCAGGCGTATTCCGCCCGTGAATACCAACACCTATTTCCAGGCATCATTTTGTTTGGATTCGGACTTCACATTTTACTTGTCCATTGGTTCAAACAATGGCCAAATCATATCGGCGTCTTTTTCTTTATCATTGCGATAGCGTTTTTCATTAGCTCCCGAAAAGTAAAAAGCGGCCTTGGCCAAAGCATCTTTTTTTTAGCATTAGCCTTTATTATGCTGTTTTCCGAACATTTTCAGCCGCTGTTTTATATTGTCGAAACAGGCATTGCATCGATTTGGAAGTTTTGGCCGCTTGGGCTAATCCTTGCGGGTATATACATATTATTGGTAAAGAGGAAATAACCCATACAAAAAACACCAGCTTCATTTCATGCTGGTGTTTTTCGATTATAGGAATCGTTCTAAAGCTGCCCATGCTTCTTCTTTTCCTTGGCCTGTTTCTGCCGAAAAAAGAATAAGTTTATCATCCTCCATGATGTTCAACGTTTCACGGACAACTTTTAAATGCTTTTGCCATTTTCCCTTCGGAACTTTATCTGCTTTCGTCGCAATGATAATCGTCGGGATTTGATAATGTTTTAAAAACTCATACATCATGACATCATCTTTCGTCGGCGGATGCCGCAAGTCGACGATCAAAACAACTGCGCGCAGCTGTTCTCTTGTCGTAAAATACGTTTCCATCATTTTTCCCCATGCTTCCCGCTCTTTCTTTGAGACCCTCGCAAATCCATATCCCGGCACATCAACAAAATAAAGCGATTCATTAATAAGGTAAAAATTTAATGTTTGCGTTTTTCCTGGTTTCGATGAAGTGCGCGCTAAATTTTTTCGATTAATCATTTTATTAATAAAGGAAGATTTGCCAACATTGGAACGACCGGCGAGTGCAAATTCCGGCAGCGCACCATCTGGATATTGTTCCGGTTTCACCGCACTGACGGCGATTTCTGCTTTTGTCACGTTCATTGTTGATCCCCTGCCAATGCATGTTGTAGTACTTCATCTAAATGGGAAACGAGCACAAATTGTAAATCATTTTTTACCACATCTGGAATATCTTCTAAATCTTTTTCATTGTCCTTTGGTAAAATTACTTTTTTCAAACCGGCGCGATGGGCGCTTAACGTTTTTTCTTTTAATCCGCCAATTGGAAGCACGCGGCCGCGCAATGTAATTTCTCCCGTCATGCCAACAAATCGGTTTACCGGCCGGCCTGTTAGCGCGGAAATGAGCGCAGTCGCAATCGTGATCCCAGCAGATGGTCCGTCTTTTGGCACGGCGCCTTCTGGTACGTGAATATGAATATCGTATTTTTCATGAAATTCAGAGTCAATCCCAAGCTGTTCAGCTCGAGAACGCACGTAACTAAATGCTGCTTGTGCGGATTCTTTCATGACATCGCCTAATTTTCCTGTTAACACAAGCTTCCCTTTTCCCGGTGCAAGCGATACTTCAATGGATAGCGTATCACCGCCAAACGCTGTGTAGGCAAGGCCTGTCGCCACGCCGACTTGATCTTCCAATTCCGCTTGGCCGTAACGGTATTTTCTTTTTCCTAAAAATTCTTCTATATTTTTCTCTGTAATGATGACGCGTTTTTTCTCCTCAGAAACGATGAGACGTGCTGCTTTTCGGCAAATCGCAGCGATCTGCCGCTCCAATTCGCGCACACCTGCTTCTCGTGTATAATAGCGAATAATACTCATCATCGCGTCATCACGTACTTGCAACGATGATTTTTTTAATCCATGCTCTTTTAATTGTTTTGGAAGCAAATGACGTTTAGCGATTTGCAATTTTTCTACTTCCGTATAGCCTGGGATTGTAATAATTTCCATACGATCCAAAAGCGGCTGTGGAATCGTTGCTAAGTTATTTGCTGTCGCAATAAACATCACTTTCGATAAATCATACGGTTCTTCAATATAATGGTCGCTGAACGTATGGTTTTGTTCCGGATCCAACACTTCAAGAAGCGCCGCAGACGGATCGCCGCGAAAATCACTCGACATTTTATCAATTTCATCTAATAAAAATACCGGATTAATCGTTCCCGCTTTTTTCATCCCTTGGATAATTCGTCCAGGCATTGCGCCGACGTATGTGCGACGGTGGCCACGAATTTCTGATTCATCGCGAACACCACCTAACGAAATGCGAACAAATCGGCGGTTTAGCGACTTGGCAATCGAACGAGCAAGCGACGTCTTCCCAACTCCTGGCGGCCCTGCTAAACAAAGAATCGGACCTTTTAATGATTTCGTTAATTGTTGCACAGATAGAAATTCGAGCACTCGTTCTTTTACTTTTTCTAGACCGTAATGATCTTCGTTTAATATCGCTTCCGCCCGTTTGATATCATGAATATCTTCTGTTTGAGTTGACCACGGAAGCGCAATAAGCCAGTCTAAATAGTTGCGTATCACCGCGCTTTCCGCTGAGGTCGCTGGTATTTTTTCATAGCGGTCGAGTTCTTTAAGCGCCGTTTCTTTCACATGACTTGGCATGCCGGCTGCTTCGATTTTTTCTTTTAATGCTTCGACTTCTCCTGCTTTTCCTTCTTTTTCACCAAGCTCTTTTTGAATTGCCTTCATTTGTTCACGCAAGTAATATTCTTTTTGTGTACGTTCCATCGATTGCTTGACGCGCATGCTAATCTTTTTCTCAAGCTGCAGCACTTCTTTTTCATTATGCAGGATTTGAATAATTTTATGAATGCGTTCTTTCACATCGATCGTTTCAAGGATGCGTTGTTTTTCCTCTAGTTTAAGCGGCAAATGGGAAGCGATAATATCCGCCATTCGTCCCGGCTCATCGATATCTGCAATGGAAGCATAAATATCGGCTGACAATCTTTTTGATAAATTTATGTATTGTTCAAAGTATTCGAGCATCGTCCGTTTCAACGCTTCGTCCTCTAAATCTTTCGTTGTGCGATCTACAAACTTTTCTACTTTTACCATAAAATACGGTTCTTCACTTACTGTCTCGGTAATGATTGCACGCGCGATTCCTTCCACCAGCACGCGAAACGTTCCGTTCGGAAGTTTAAGCAACTGTTTTACGCGCGCAAGTGTCCCCATTTGATATAAATCATCCATATCAGGTTCATCAACGGAAACATCTTTTTGCGATGTCAACAAAATGATGTGATCTTCCACCATTGCTGTTTCAAGCGCTTTTACCGATTTCTCCCGCCCCACATCTAAATGTAAGACCATCGTTGGAAACACAAGCAGCCCCCTTAGTGGCAAAAGAGGAACGACAAGCTCTTTTTTCTTCACCACGAACACCTCCATATCTCACTTCTATTCGTCTATTGTATAGCACCGTAGCACAATTTGTAAAATGACATGATACAGACAAAGGGAAACGTTTTTTATATCTTGCTTATGAATTATAATATAAAGAAAAACCGACTTCGACATCCTTTTTTCGTCGAAGTCGTATCGCTTGCTACTACACTGATTTTTTTTCGGAGCGATCGGCAGCGGCTGGAATAGCGCTATCGTGTTGCGCAAAATCTTTTCCAAATACAACTGGAAACACTTCCTCTAAACGTTGGACAGGAATAATCTCGATCCCATCGATCTCTCGTAAAAGGGATTGCATGTTTTCCAACGGAACGATCACTTTTTTCGCCCCAGCCTGTTTCGCCGCTTTTACTTTTGGAAAAATTCCACCCACTGGTTTGACATAACCGTGAATACTAATTTCTCCTGTCATCGCTACCGTACAATCAACCGGTATTTGATAAATCGCTGAATAAATTCCGGTTGCTATCGCAATTCCTGCAGACGGACCATCAATTGGAATGCCTCCTGGGAAATTAATATGAATATCATAACGATCAGCGGGAACTCCCATTGCACGCAATACAGTAATGACATTTTCAATGGAACCTCTTGCCATACTTTTGCGGCGAATAGATTTTTCCCGGCTTCCAATACTTTCTTCTTCAACGATGCCAGTAATATTAATGGTTCCTTTTTCTTTTGTTGGCAAAGCAGTTACTTCAATTTCCAAAAGCGCTCCGGTGTTCGGACCGTATACAGCTAATCCATTCACAAGACCAACCATCGATGCATGAGAGATTTTCTTTTCATATCGCGGCGACAATTGACTTGAGTGGATGACCCATTCAATGTCTTTATCTAAAATCGTTTCACGTTTTTCAGAAATAGCAATTCCCGCAGCAATTTGCATGATATTTACTGCTTCCCGCCCGTTTCTCGCATAAGACGCAAGAATACGAATTCCGTTTTCCGATACTTTTAAACGTATTTTTTCCGCTGCTTTTTTTGCGATGAGCGCAATTTCATCCTGATCGAGTTCACGAAAAAACACTTCTAAACAACGCGAGCGAATAGCCGGAGGAATTTCGTTTGGCGTTCTCGTTGTCGCTCCAACAAGGCGAAAATCTGCAGGAAGCCCATTTTGGAAAATGTCATGGATATGACTCGGAATTTGCGGGTTTTCCTTGCTATAATAAGCACTTTCAAAAAACACTTTACGGTCTTCGAGCACTTTCAGTAATTTATTCATTTGAATCGGATGAAGCTCTCCAATTTCATCAATAAATAAAACTCCACCATGTGCATTCGTTACCGCACCTTGCTTTGGCTGCGGAATGCCTGCTTGTCCCATCGCTCCAGCCCCTTGATAAATTGGATCGTGCACAGACCCAATTAACGGATCGGCGATTCCACGTTCATCAAACCGTGCTGTCGTTGCGTCTAATTCAACAAATACCGCATTCTTTTTAAAAGGAGAAAGCGGATTTTTTTTCGCCTCTTCTAAAACTAGACGAGCCGCCGCTGTTTTCCCAACGCCTGGTGGTCCGTAAATAATGACATGCTGAGGGTTCGGACCGCATAACGCCGCTTTTAACGCTTTAATTCCGTCTTCTTGACCGACAATATCTTCAAAACTTTTCGGTCTTACTTTTTCCGCAAGTGGTTCGGTTAACGAAATGGATCGCAATTTCTGAAGCTGTTCCATTTCTTTTCGGGATTCCTTATCGATCGAAACTTTTGGATCCGTTGGTTTTTAAGCAAATTCCAAAAATAAAGACCAATAATAATCCCGAAAAATAGTTGTATCAATAGTACTGCATTTGCCCAATTCATTCTCTGAAATCCTCCTGCCTTCAAATAGTATGTAGTATGATAGTATCTCCGTGAAAAGGCAGGAATAAACAAAAAAGAAACCGCCTTATGACTAAGGCAGTTTTACAAACATTACGCTGATGTTTTTCTCTCTTGTTCTATCACTGTTCCGTCGTGGCGAATCAGTTTTGGCGGTTTATTGCCACGAACCGTCTCTACGGTAATAATACATTTTTGCACATCTTCACGAGATGGCAGCTCGAACATGACATCGAGCATAATTCCTTCAATAATCGAGCGAAGACCGCGCGCTCCGGTTTTTCGTTCAATTGCTTTTTTCGCAATTTCCCGCAGCGCTTCTTCTTCAAATTCAAGCTCCACCCCATCAAGTTCAAGCATTTTTTGATATTGTTTTACAATCGCATTTTTCGGCTTTGTTAATATATCGACAAGTGCTTGCTCATCAAGTGGCTCCAAAGTCGTAATGACCGGAAGACGACCGACAAACTCTGGGATAAGTCCAAACTTTAATAAATCTTCCGGAAGCACTTTTGACAATAAATTCTTTTCATCTACATCCGACTGCTGAATATCGGCGCCGAACCCGATTACTTTTTTTCCTAAGCGGCGCTTAATAATCGGTTCGAGCCCATCAAACGCACCGCCACAAATAAATAAAATGTTCGTTGTGTCAATTTGGATAAATTCTTGATGTGGATGCTTGCGGCCACCTTGAGGCGGAACGCTGGCAATCGTTCCTTCTAAAATTTTTAATAATGCCTGCTGCACTCCTTCACCAGATACATCGCGCGTAATGGATGGGTTTTCCGATTTGCGGGCGATTTTATCGATTTCATCGATATAAATAATTCCTTTTTCAGCCCGTTCCACATCATAGTCGGCTGCCTGAATAAGCTTGAGCAAAATGTTTTCTACATCTTCACCGACGTATCCAGCTTCCGTAAGCGATGTTGCATCCGCAATCGCAAACGGCACGTTTAAAATGCGGGCTAATGTTTGCGCCAGCAGCGTTTTTCCGCTTCCCGTCGGTCCAATCATTAAAATATTGCTTTTCGATAATTCTACATCATCGATTTTACTGCCAGAATTAATCCGCTTATAATGATTATAAACCGCAACCGCTAACGATTTTTTCGCTTCATCTTGGCCGATGACATATTCATCTAAAATTTCCCGAATTTCTTTTGGTTTTGGAATATCTTTAAATTCAAATTCCTCTTCGTTTCCTAACTCTTCTTCCACGATCTCCGTGCATAGCTCGATGCATTCATCACATATGTATACACCGGGACCAGCAACAAGCTTGCGGACTTGGTCTTGCGTTTTTCCGCAAAACGAACACTTTAACTGTCCTTTTTCATCATTAAATTTAAACATCAACTTCACCCCTTGCCACGAAATCGCACAACTTCATATGTATTTTATTTTCCTCGCAAAACTTCGACGACAAAACGTATGTATTGGTCATTTTATCATAAATGATCTCCAAAAAGCTAATAAAAAAATTGTAATGTGTTAGAAAAATTAGAAAATTTTTTATCACGCTTCATTTTTTGTATGAAAGAACAAGGCACGAACATTCGCGCCTTGCTCTTTATATATTATGCCGCAACTTTGCTATTTTCTACAAGGAAATCGATCGTTTTCCGCCATTTCAAATCTTCTTTTACACCATCAAGATTTCCTAATAGCTCTTTTAGTTTTTCCACTTCTAAATTATATGCTTTCGCCATTTTTTCTAGTTCTTCATTTATTTCTTCTTCTGTTACTTCAATATTTTCTGCCTTTGCAATCGCTTCTATTGTTAAGGCAACACGAACGCGTTTTTCCGCATCTTCTTTCATTTGTTCACGCAATGCTGCTTCATCTTGGCCCGAGAATTGATAATAAAGCTCAAGATTAAGTCCCTGCATTTGCAAACGTTGATCAAATTCACGCAACATGCGGTCTGTTTCGTTTTTCACCATTACTTCTGGAATATCAATTTCCGCGTTTTCTGCCGCTTTTTCAACAACCGCGTCACGAAGTGCTGCTTCCGCTTCATTCTTTTTCATTTCTTCAAGTCTTTTGCGGATTTTGTCTTTTAATTGTTCTAATGTTTCCACTTCATCGTCTACATCTTTTGCGAATTCATCGTCTAATGCTGGAAGGCGTTTTTCTTTTATTTCATGTACTTTTACTTTGAATGTCGCAGGTTTGCCCGCTAATTCTTTTGCGTGGTATTCTTCAGGGAATGTCACTTCAATTTCTTTTTCTTCTCCTGCTTGCATGCCGATCAATTGATCTTCAAATCCTGGAATGAATGTGCCTGAACCGATTTCAAGCGAGTAATTTTCCGCTTTTCCGCCTTCAAATGGCTCGCCGTCAACAAAACCTTCGAAATCGATCACTGCTGTATCGCCGTTTTCAACTTTGCCGTCTTCTTTTACAACAAGCTCCGCGTAGTTTTCTTGAAGACGTTTTAATTCGTTTTCCACATCTTCATCTGTGACAGTATCATCCATTTTTTCCACTTCTAATCCTTTATATTGCCCAAGTTTTACTTCTGGTTTTACGGTAACTTTTGCTGTAAAAATAAGGCTTTTTCCTTTTTCCATTTGTTCAATATCGATTTTTGGAACATCTACTGGTTCGATTCCTGCTTCTTCTACTGCTTTTGCATAAGCTTCTGGCAATAAAATATCAAGTGCATCTTGATATAACGCTTCTACTCCAAAGCGTTTTTCAAAAATGACGCGCGGTACTTTTCCTTTGCGGAATCCTGGAATAGCAATGTTTTTCACTACCTTTTTAAACGCCGCATCCAATCCTTCATTTACTTTTTCCGCGTCCACTTCAACAGTAAGAACGCCTTCATTACCTTCAAGCTTTTCCCATTTTACTGACATAATATTCCCTCCACTTAAAAATCATTCATTATAATTTAAGGATGAAGATAATGAAACGATTCCATTTTTCATTATCTTTTTATTATTCTCATATATGTAATAAAAAGTATAAAACATATACGCAATACAACCATTATATTATAACATACAACAATGATGTTTCAATACGAATAAGATGATTAAAAATAGGAAAATTTCTCTACTTCATAAAGCTTTTTGCAAAGAAAATCCATGTTTTCGGCATGAACATGATACATGCGGGCAATTTTCTCTAAAGCCGCTGGTATTCCTTGAAATTGACAGGCAATGAAATGAAGCGCTGCAATCCAATCTTCACATGTAGCCGGTTTTGGAGAAAACGGGTAAAGAATGTACGTATAACGAAGCCAAATATCTACAGCTACTTCATATAAGCTTGGATTTTCGCTTGCTAACGTATTCTCTAACTGCCGTAACACGTGTGATGCAAACGCCGTTTGTGCCTGTTCGTTTAGATTTGCCGGTATTACTTCCATTCTTTCTCCAAACTTTTCGATTGTGACAACATCGGTTACATTTTTTAATGTAAGCAAACGTAAAATCATTGTTTTGGTTATTGGGTTTTTTGATTCGTTCATTAAATATTGTTTTAAAATGGAAAGAACAGGAGCAATATCTTCATTTTCTAACTGCTTGATCACTTTCATATGCTCGGTAATATCGTCCGACTCAAACAGCTGCTGAATGCTATCTTGTTCAGCAAGCGGCAAAGCAGTTTTGCTCATTTTTTGATTGAAATGAAGCAGATGCAACAGGTGCTCCCGCATCGAAGGAGAAAGATGGCGGCGGTGCAACGCATCACGTATCACCATTTCTGCTTGCTCATATCGTTGCATTTGCATCAAAATAGATACATACATTTGCAAAAGTTCGATATCGTCTCTATGTTCTTGAAGCAACATGCGTAAACGGCGTTCAGCCTCAAGAAAATCACCTAATTCGCAGTGACAAACGGCAATGCTAAGTGCTACATGGAAACTATTCTCACCAAGCTGTTCTGCTTCATGGAAAAAATGAAGCGCTTCATCGTACCGCTTTGCCTGCAGTGCTTCCATTCCCTCTTCAACAAGGCGTTCCTTGACACGAGGAAACAAAATAATATTTTTATTTTTTCGCTCCATGTTCGCCCGCCCCAATAAAATTTTTACACAAGTGTAACAATTTTTCCTCCAAAATACAAGCAAAATAAGCAGAAAAAAGAAAAAGCCGTTCCAGCATTTTGAGGCGGAAACGGCTTTTTTTCCACTTACGACATTGGGCAATGTTTTTTTTCATACTCTGCAATATACGGTTCATAAACGAACGTTAAATCGATTTCATCCCAACCTTTTAAAAGCAGTTGTTTTCGGTATGGATCAATGTCGAACGTCCGCTCAAATCCGCTATCATCATACACCCGTTGATCTTCTAGAGAAATTGTTAATTCATAATCTGCTTTCGTGCTTTCTCTCAATAAATATTCGACATCTTGCTTAGCTAAACGAATTGGCAATAATCCATTTTTTAGGCAGTTGTTATAAAAAATATCTGCAAATGATGGGGCAATAATCGCTTGAAATCCGTAATCTTGCAGGGCCCATGGGGCATGTTCGCGCGATGATCCACAGCCAAAATTTTCGTTAGCGACAAGAATGGTTGCCCCTTCATTTTCAGGTCGATTTAATTCAAAATCCGGATTTGGTTTTTCTCCATCGATATAGCGCCAGTCGTAAAACAGAAACTTCCCAAACCCCGTACGCTCGATTCTCTTTAAAAACTGTTTTGGAATAATTTGGTCTGTATCGATGTTGGCGCGGTCGATGCCCGCTACTTTCCCTTTATGAACAGTAAATGGCTTCATTCGTTTCCCCCCTTAATGGACCGGTTCTTTCTGCAATTGTCGAACATCAACAAAATGCCCATAAATTGCAGCAGCGGCAGCCATCGCCGGGCTAACTAAGTGCGTTCTTGCCCCTTTTCCTTGTCGTCCCTCAAAATTTCGATTCGATGTGGAAGCGCAATGTTCTCCTTCCGGTATAATGTCTGGATTCATTCCTAAACATGCGCTGCAGCCGGAATCACGCCATTCGAATCCCGCATCGATAAAAATTTGTGCTAATCCTTCTTCTTCCGCTTGTTTTTTCACTTGTTGCGATCCAGGGACAACAAGCGCACGCACGCCTTTTGCCACTTTCTTTCCTTTGACAATTTTCGCGGCTTCACGCAAGTCGCTAATACGAGAGTTCGTACAGGAACCGATGAAAACGTGCTGCACTGGAATTTCTGTAATCGGAGTGCCAGGTTCTAATCCCATATATTCCAAAGCGCGTCGTACTGCCTTTTGTTCCGTTTCGCTTGAAAAATCCTCTGGATACGGCACTGTTCCTTCGATCGATGTGCTCATCGATGGGTTCGTCCCCCATGTCACCATTGGGGCAATGGTCGACGCATCTATTTCAATCGTTTTGTCGTATTCCGCGCCTTCATCTGTCGCAAGAGCCCGCCAGCGTTCTACCGCTTTTTCAAACTCTTCTCCCTTCGGCGCATATTTGCGACCTCGCAAATAAGCAAACGTCGTTTCATCTGGACTTACTAAACCAGCACGTGCGCCTGCTTCAATCGACATGTTGCAAATCGTCATTCTCTCTTCCATCGACATGTTACGAATGACTTCTCCAGTAAATTCGATAATATATCCTGTTCCAACATCAACCCCGTAGCGGCCGATAATGGCCAAAATGACGTCTTTGGCGGTAACTCCTTCCCCTAATTTTCCGTTAATGCGAATTTGCAGCGTTTTTGGTTTATGCTGCCATAACGTTTGTGTCGCAAGCACATGTTCCACTTCGCTCGTTCCGATTCCAAACGCAAGCGCTCCAAATGCTCCATGTGTCGACGTATGGCTGTCCCCGCAAACAATCGTTTTTCCAGGTTGTGTTAAACCAAGCTCTGGGCCAATCACATGAACAATTCCTTGTTCTTCACTACGCAAATCAGCTAGCGGAATCGAAAATTCCCGACAGTTTCGTTCCAACGCGGCAATTTGATTTCTTGCCACTTCGTCCTCAATCACAAAACGGTTTACTGTTGGAACATTATGATCCATCGTCGCAAATGTTAAATCTGGGCGGCGCACTTTCCGCCCCTTTTGCCGCAATCCTTCAAACGCTTGCGGAGAGGTGACTTCGTGCACTAAATGTAAGTCGATATAGAGCAAATCTGGTTTTCCATCTTCGCGATATACGACATGATTTTCCCAAATCTTTTCAATAATCGTTTTCGGTTTCACTGCTTTCACCTCTCATTTTTCATGAGTAAACAGTCATAATATGGAAAATTGCTTCATTATCTAAAATCGTCGCTTTAATTTCGCTTACCATTTCATCAGTGGAAACGACTTGTTGTCCTTTTTGTGCAATATCTGCTGTTCGCAATCCAGCTGCCAATACTTGCTGAACCGCTTTTTCAATTGCATCTGCCTCTTCCGAAAGCCCAAAGGATAATCGAAGCATCATTGCCGCTGATAAAATCGTTGCAATCGGATTTGCTTTATTTTGACCCGCAATATCAGGCGCAGAACCGTGAATTGGCTCATACAAACCAGGCCCTGATGTCGATAAACTTGCGGATGGCAACATCCCGAGCGAACCGGTCAACATCGAAGCTTCATCACTTAAAATGTCGCCAAACATGTTTTCCGTAACAATGACATCAAATTGTTGCGGAGAGCGAATTAGCTGCATTGCCGCATTATCGACAAGCATATGCTCAAGCGTTACATCAGGAAACTCTTGCGCCACTTCTTCAGCAATTTCCCGCCACATTCTGCTTGATTCGAGCACATTCGCCTTATCAACAGATGTCACTTTTTTCTTCCGTTTACGCGCAAGTTCAAACGCTGCTTTCACAATCCGCTTAATTTCTTCTTTTTTATATAGAAGCGTATCTACTGCTTTTTCTTCTCCGTTTTCTACCATCCGTCCGCTCGGTTTCCCAAAATATAGTCCTCCTGTTAATTCACGAACGATTAACAAATCGACACCTTGAATCACTTCCTTCTTCAGCGGTGACGAATCCATTAAACTGTCGTAAAACTTTACTGGCCGTAAATTGGCAAACAAATTCATCTCTTTACGAATTTGCAATAACCCTTTTTCCGGACGCAAATGTGCAGGGTTTCGATCCCATTTCGGACCACCGACTGCCCCAAGCAATATCGCATCACTTTCATGACAGATGGCAAGCGTTTCATCTGGGAGCGGCGTACCTTTTTGGTCAATCGCCGCTCCACCAATAAGCCCGAATTCGAACTCAAACTGATGTCCAAAACGGGTTTCGATTGTTTTTAGAATTTCAACAGCTCCCCTCGTCACTTCTTTTCCGATTCCATCACCCGGCAATACGGCAATCCGATAACTTCCCATGCTGTTTCCCTCCATTGATTTTATTGCATCGCTACTTTTTGATTCTCAGCACGCATCGTTTCAATCATAAACACGCGGTTGACTGCATTAATATACGCTTTTGCGGATGCTTCCAGCACGTCCTGCGCCGTACCGCGACCGCTAGTTTCTATATCATTGACACGCACTTTCACGAAAACTTGCGCAAGCGCGTCACGACCACCGCTCACGGATTCAATACGGTAATCAAGAAGAGTAACAGATGTCTTAAAGCAACGCTCTAACGTGTTATACAATGCTTCGACGCTTCCTGCTCCCGTTGCCGCTTCTTGAATCTCATTTCCTTGTCCGTCTTTTAAGACGACAACAGCGGTCGGAATTTGGTTTGTGCCATACTGAACTTGAAGCGAGCATAACTGATAAAAATCTTTAAAGTGATCAAATTTTTCTTCAAAAATAAGCGCGACTAAATCATCATCGGTAATGTCTTTTTTCTTATCTGCCAACTCTTTAAATCGAACAAATAATTTATTAACTTCTTCATCTGATAATGTGTATCCAAGCTCTTCAACACGATTGCGCAGCGCATGCCGTCCCGAATGTTTTCCAAGCACCATGGAGTTTGATTGAACACCAACAAGTTCTGGTGAAATAATTTCATACGTTGTTTTTTCTTTTAATACACCATCTTGATGGATTCCTGACTCATGAGCGAAGGCATTTTTGCCAATGACCGCTTTGTTTGGCGGAATAACCACACCTGTCAATTTGCTTACTAAATTGCTCGTTCGCTTAATTTCTTGAAGGTTAAGGCGTGTTTCTGCCTGATAATAATCTTTGCGAATGTAAAGCGCGACAGCAATTTCTTCCAATGCCGCATTTCCCGCGCGTTCGCCGATTCCGTTAATCGTCCCTTCGATTTGTGTTGCGCCATGCTCAATTGCTGCCAGTGAATTTGCAACCGCCATTCCTAAATCGTCATGGCAATGGGCAGAAAGAGAAACTTTTTCAATATTCGGAACATTGTTGCTTAAAAATGTGAAAATATTCCCGTACTCTTTCGGGGTAATATACCCTACTGTATCTGGGATATTAATGACCGTCGCCCCGCTTTAATCACTTCTGTAATAATCTTGGCCAAAAATGGAAGCTCGCTGCGGCAGGCGTCTTCCGCTGACCATTGGACAATTGGAAAATAGCGTTTTGCATATTTGACCGACTCTACCGCTGTTTCAATGACTTGTTCCGGCGTCATTTGCAATTTATACTTCATATGGATCGGAGATGTGGCGATGAATAAATGGAGACGAGGCTCTGCTCCTCCTTTTAACGCCTCCC
Organism: Geobacillus sp. CX412; assembly: GCF_027942335.1. NCBI lineage: Bacteria > Bacillati > Bacillota > Bacilli > Caryophanales > Anoxybacillaceae > Geobacillus > Geobacillus sp. CX412. Next base: position 734,766 of record NZ_CP103461.1, on the reverse strand, counting down.
ATGCGGCGTCAATATCGCTCTGTACCGAGCGAGCAAGCCCGGTAACAGAGCATGTTTTGATCGTTTCGGCAATTTGTTTTACCGCTTGGAAATCTCCTTTCGATGAGGCAGGAAAGCCTGCTTCAATAATATCTACACCGAGCCGTTCAAGCTGGCGGGCAATTTCAAGTTTTTCTTGTAAATTCAAATTGATTCCAGCAGACTGTTCACCGTCGCGCAACGTTGTATCAAAAATATTAATTTTTCGCACTGGAGACCACCACTTCTTTCTGTTTTTCTTTCACAAATGGCATCATGCTGCGCAATTCGCGGCCGACAATCTCAATAAGGTGTTCATTTTCACGGCGGTTGATCGCATTAAACTCCGGACGGTTTGCTTGGTTTTCCAAAATCCAGCCTTTTGCAAATTTTCCTGTTTGAATATCATGAAGAACCTTTTTCATCTCTGCTTTCACCGCGTCATTGATAATGCGCGGTCCAGAAATGAAATCTCCCCATTGCGCCGTATCGGAAATCGAATGACGCATCCAAGAAAGACCGCCTTCATACAGAAGATCAACGATCAGCTTCATTTCATGCAAACATTCGAAATAGGCTACTTCCGGCTGATACCCTGCTTCGACAAGCGTTTCAAATCCTGCTTTAATAAGCGATGTTAATCCTCCGCATAATACAGCTTGTTCGCCGAATAAGTCTGTTTCTGTTTCTTCTTTAAATGTCGTTTCCAGCACTCCCGCTCTTGTCGCACCGATCGCTTTTGCATACGCGAGCGCTGTTTGTTTTGCTTCCCCTGTTACATCTTGATACACTGCAATTAATGCAGGAACGCCAGCTCCTTCTGTATACGTGCGGCGCACTAAATGACCCGGACCTTTCGGTGCAACTAAAAATACATCGACATGTTCAGGAGGAACAATCTGATTAAAGTGGATATTAAACCCATGGGCAAATACTAATGCGTTTCCTGGCTGAAGCTCTGGTTCGATTTCTTCTTTATATACATTTGGTTGTTTTTCATCTGGAAGAAGAACCATGACGATATCCGCTTGTTTGGTTGCTTCGCGAACACTATATACGGCAAAACCGTCTTTTTCTGCTTGTTCCCATGATTTTCCTTTACGAAGCCCAACAATAACGTTCACGCCGCTGTCGCGAAGGTTTTGTGCATGTGCATGGCCTTGTGAACCGTAACCGATAATTGCCACCGTTTTTGATTGTAAGTATTTTTCATTTGCATCTCCGTTATAGTAAACTTTTGCCATTGTCCATCTCTCCTTTTCTCATAGTCTTTTAGATAATGAAAGCAGTTTTATGTGTAGCGGCTGTTTTTTGCGAGCCGCGTGTAAACGCTGTTGTGCCTGTTCTCGCCACTTCTTTAATTCCGTAAGGCCGCAATAACTCAATGAGCGCTTCTACTTTTTCGGATTCGCCTGTTACTTGAATAACAAGACTATCTTTGCTTACATCGACAATCGAAGCGCGGAATGGCTCAATAAGCGTATAGATCTCTTGGCGGAGCGCCGGTGTCACGGATACTTTCACCAGCGCCAGTTCCCGCGCAACAATCGCTTGGTCGGTAATATCATTTACTTTCAGCACATCAATCTGCTTGTTTAACTGTTTAATAATTTGCTCGGCCGTCCGCTCATCTTCAACATTGACGACAAATGTCATTCGGGAAACTCCTTCTACTTCTGTATGTCCTACCGTGATGCTTTCAATGTTATAATGCCGTTTCGTAAATAACCCGGTAATTCGGTTGAGAACGCCTGGACGGTTATTGACTGTCATTGTGATAATTCGCCGCACGGTTTCACCCCCACCATTTCATGTAATCCTTTTCCAGGTGCAACCATTGGATAGACGTTTTCATCCGCTTTTACATGGAAATCAAGTAAAACCGGACCGTCGATCGCAAATGCTTTCTTTAGTACCTCCATCGCTTCCGCCTCCGTTTTTGCCTGGAAGCCCGGAATATTGTATGCTTCTGCTAGTTTTACAAAATCCGGCTGATTTGGAATGAGAGAATGGGAATATCGTTTTTCGTAGAAAAGTTCCTGCCATTGACGAACCATACCAAGCGCTTGGTTATTCACAATAACCACTTTAATCGGCAATTGAAGCTCTTGGATGACAGACAACTCTTGGAATGTCATTTGGAAGCCACCATCACCAACAATGGAAACGACCGCAGCATTTCTATCCGCAAGCTGCGCTCCGATCGCCGCCGGGAGGCCGAATCCCATCGTTCCAAGCCCGCCGGAAGTAACCCATCGATGCGGTCTATTAAACTTGTAATATTGCGCCGCCCACATTTGATGCTGGCCAACGTCGGTAGTAATAATGGCTTCTCCGTTCGTTAATTCATAAATCATTTCCACCAGCTTTTGCGGCTTAATCGTTTGTTCATCGTCTTCGTAATAAAGAGGAAATTGCCGTTTCCATTCGTTTAACTGGGCAAGCCATGCGCTTGTGTCCGCTGGCTTTCCTTGCTGATGAATTAATTCTTGCAAGGCCGCTTTCGCATCGCTGACAATCGGAATTTTCGTAGGCACATTTTTGCCGATTTCCGCCGGATCAATATCAATGTGTGCCACCGTCGCCTTTGGTGCAAAGTATTTTAAATTTCCCGTAACACGATCATCGAATCTTGCCCCAATATTAATGAGTAAATCACATTCATATAGCGCCATGTTTGCTGTATACGTACCGTGCATGCCAGCCATTCCTAAAAATAATGGGTGATCGGCTGGAAATCCGCCTAAGCCTAATAACGTATGAACAACTGGAATATTTTGTTGTTCAGCATATTGCCGTAGTTCATTTGAAGCGTTCGCATGTAATACGCCTGCTCCCGCTAAAATGACAGGTCTTTTCGATTGGCTAACCGCTTCTACAAGGCGGCGAATTTGCAAATGGTTTGGGTGAGTGGTCGGTTGATACCCTGGCAAATGAACCTCTTGTTCGTAATCAAATTCTCCTTCCGCTATGGTAATGTCTTTTGGGATATCGATTAATACAGGACCAGGTCTTCCTGTTGTGGCAATATGAAACGCTTCTTTAATAATTTTCGGAAGCTCGCTTATATCACGAACTTGATAATTATGTTTCGTAATTGGCATCGTAATTCCGAGAACATCCGCTTCTTGAAACGCATCTGAACCGATGACGCTCGTTGCAACTTGACCTGTAAATACGACGATCGGCAGCGAATCCATCATTGCATCTGTTAAACCTGTCACAATGTTTGTCGCTCCAGGCCCTGATGTTGCGATCACAACGCCCGGCTTTCCAGAAATACGCGCATATCCTTCTGCGGCATGAATGGCCCCTTGCTCATGCCGCGTTAATACGTGAAACACTCCTGATTGATATAACTTGTCGTAAAGCGGCAACACCGCTCCACCCGGATATCCAAAAATAACTTCTACCTTTTCCGCCTTTAACGCCTCAATTAACATTAGCGCTCCGCTCATTTTCGTTTTTTCGGACGTTTTTTCCTCTACTTTCATCCTTGCCATCATCCATCCTCCCTCGCATTTTTCATCGCTATGAAAAAAACCTTTTCACCCACAATGACCTACTTTGGTTCGGTCAAAGGGGCGAAAAGGTTCACTTTTCGCGGTACCACCCTTCTTCGTGGCCATTACGACCACCTCATGAGCGATTGGCAAATCAGCCAACCGCTCTTTTTAGTAACGAGTGAAGCAATTGTTCTCCACCCGTCCAACCCTACTAGCCATATGACGTTCAGGCTGGCGCTCAGAGGTGAGTTCGTCAAGCGGCAGCATCACCGGTTCCCAGCTCCCCCGGCTCTCTGTGGATGCTGTCCCCGCTGACTACTTATCCTCGTCAACGCTTTCACATATATAAAACTTTCATTGTGCATTATCTAACACTTGCGTTGGTTTGATATACTTTTACTCCTTCAGAAACAACACGGCGTCTAAACTCTTCAAGCAGCCGTTTTGTATGCTTTCCTGGCACGCCTTCACCGATCACGCGTCCATCCACCTTCACCACTGCAATCACTTCAGCAGCTGTTCCAGTTAAAAAAACTTCATCGGCAACATAAACATCGTGGCGCGTAAACGGCTCTTCTTTTACGACATACCCAAGTTCTTGAGCAATTTCGATAATAGCTTGACGCGTAATTCCTTCCAGCGCTCCTACATATCCAGGCGGTGTATATATTACCTCGTCTTTAATAATAAAGACGTTATCTCCCGATCCTTCGGCTACATATCCTTGATCATTTAAAATCAACGCCTCGCTTACGTTAGCGAGATGTGCCTCAATTTTGACAAGAACGTTATTTAAATAGTTGAGTGACTTTACTTTTGGGCTAAGGACATCAGAACGATTTCTTCGAGTGGCAACCGTTACCACTTCAATTCCAGTTTCATATAAATGTTTTGGAAAAAGCGCTAACGGCTCAACAATAATAACGACTTGCGGCTTTTTGCACTTATACGGATCAAGCCCTAAATCGCCGACTCCGCGTGAAACAACAAGACGAATATATGCATCTTGATATTGATTTTTTCGTATCGTTTCAATAACATAATTTGTCATCTCTTCTTTTGTATAAGGAATCGTTAATAAAATCGATTTTGCTGAATTGTAGAGACGATCTATATGCTCTTTTAATCGAAACACGTTGCCGCTATAGACACGAATCCCTTCAAATACGCCATCGCCGTATAAAAAACCATGATCGTATACCGAGATTTTCGCATTTTCTTTTGTCACAAATTCACCGTTTAAAAAAATCCATTGTTCACTCAATTTTGTTCCCCTCTTCCCTGGTAAGTACAGTCTCTCGTTTGTATTGATCATTGCTGTTATTGTTCATGCGTTTGATTTATTTGAAAATTATAATAATCCTAAAACAAAAGAGAGTCAATACTATTTTTTGAATATTTAGATTGATTAAACTATTTGTATACGCTTACATATTGATAGAATCAATGAATTTTCATGTTAAAAAAATTTTTTCGTTGCCCAATAAAAAAAACTCCTTTTCCGTTGTGGAAAAGGAGGTTTTAGCGTCCCAGGAGAGATTCGAACTCCCGACCGACGGCTTAGAAGGCCGCTGCTCTATCCAGCTGAGCTACTGGGACATGTATTTCACACTATTCAATTTCACATTTTCATCCTTGATATCCTGTCTCTTCCTCTACCAGCTGATTCAAGGAAGCTTAGTGCATCGAGACAACTCGCAGTCGATTCATGGAAGTGTTGCTCGTTTTCCAAAGACAGTCTATATTATAGAAAAGCTTTTCGATAAAGTCAAGATAAAAAAGAGCGAGAAAAATCTCGCTCATAGGGTAAATGTTTTCGTAAGTGATGCCACTTCTTTTCCATCGAGTTCGTAAAATTGAACCGTTGCTTTTCTGTCTTCTATTTGCAATAATGCGTATGTTTTTTCTTTCCGCGCTCTCGGCAACAAAATGCTTCCCGGATTAATAAATAAAATACCGTCGATCATCTCAGCACCAGCGATATGAGAATGACCAAAACATACCACTTTTGCCTCTACTTCTTTCGCACGATAGTAAAGATTCATTAGCGACGTTTTCACATTATAGAGGTGACCGTGAGTAATGAAAAAGCGAACCCCTTCAATTTCTTCGGTTCGTTCATTAGGAAATTGCGTGGTGAAATCACAATTTCCGCGCACTACCAAAAAACGGGCAATTTCTTTTTGATCAAAAGGCAATTCAGAATCTCCGCAATGAATCAGCGCATTTGCTTCATGATGATGACGCGCCACGATTTCTTCTAGTTCATTCGTTAATCCATGGCTATCACTAACAATTAACACTTTCATGTTTCTTTACTCCTTATCGTTAATGATTTCATCCCACTGCTTTTCTAATTTCGCTAACGCTTTTGCTCGATGGCTGATTTGATTTTTCTCTTCTTTGGATAATTCCGCCATCGTTTTTCCTTTTTGCGGAACGTAAAAAATTGGATCATACCCAAATCCGTTTTCACCCTTTGGCACTTCTGTAATGTATCCTTCACACGTTCCCTCAACGACGGTTGTGCGGCGCCCTGGAGCCGCGACAGCAAGCGCGCAATGGAAACGCGCCGTTCGCTTTTCAAAAGGAACTCCTTTCAACTCTTCCAATACTTTGGCAATGTTTTTTTGATCGTTCTTTTCTTCTCCAGCGTATCGGGCGGAATATACACCTGGTCTTCCATCTAAAGCGTCAATCGATAGGCCGGAGTCGTCGGCGATCACGATCGCATGAAAATAATGGGCCATCGCTTCCGCTTTTAATACCGCGTTTTCAGCAAACGTGCTTCCCGTTTCCTCAACATCTGGGCAATTCGGAAAATCTAGAAGCGATTTTACTTCTATTCCTTTTTTTTCAAGGAGTTCTTGAAACTCTCGCGCCTTTCCGACGTTTTTCGTCGCGATAATGACTTGTTTCATCATGTATCCCCACTTTCCTCGCTTCTCTTTATATCAATTTGCATTGCAAGTTCTCCTAACGTTTTCCGTTGAATGTCGATAAGCTGTCGAATCCCTACTTCTGCTGTATCTAGCAATTCATTTAATTGTTCTCGCGAAAATGTCGCTTCTTCTCCTGTTCCTTGAATTTCCACAAAGCGGCCAGCTCCTGTCATCACAATGTTCATATCGACTTCTGCCCGCGCGTCTTCCGCATAGTTTAAATCAAGAATAATTCCGTGCTCTGGATCGATCCCAACAGATGTAGCAGCTAGAAAATCATTCACAGGAAGTTCATCGAGTTTCTTTTCTTCCATCAATTTCGCGAATGCTAACACCATCGCTACATACGCTCCTGTAATCGACGCTGTCCGCGTTCCTCCGTCCGCTTGAATCACATCACAATCAATCCATACCGTCTTCTCGCCTAACTTGTCCAAATTAACGACAGAACGAAGCGCTCTTCCGATAAGACGTTGGATTTCCATTGTTCGCCCTGATAATTTTCCTTTGCTAGATTCCCTCACATTTCGCTGTTCTGTCGCTCTCGGCAGCATCGCATATTCCGCAGTAATCCATCCTTTTCCGCCGCCACGCATAAACGGCGGCACTTTGTCATCGATGCTTGCTGTGCAAATCACTTTCGTATCACCAACTGTAATGAATACCGACCCTTCTGCATGTTTAATAAAATGTTTCTCCATATGTACAGGACGCAGCTGTTTGTTTTCTCTGCCATCTATCCTCATAATAAAAATCCTCCTTTACATAAACAGAAAGAGGTAGCACACCGTCTACCTCTTTTTTATATCATAATATCGCATCAAACTGCTAGCTACTCTGTTGTTGCATTGTCATTTTTGAAAATAATCGCTTAAAAGCTTTCTGTATTCACTTTTTCTGGTCTTGCCACTGGTTCGGATAACGGTTTTCCATCTTCTCTAACAAGATTTGCTTTTCCATTTACCATAATAGAGACACTCTCGATTCCCTTTTGCTCCGTTAGTGAGAGAACAAGCGAATTTAATACATGATCCGAAATGACATTTTTCTTATTGCTGCCGTAAATGGCTTCGTTAAAGTTTAATGTCACTTTTCCATCTTCATATTTTGGTTTTCCAACTAACTGAGTATCTGGCTGAAACTCACTTACAAGACCGCTGCCATAGCTTGGTCCTTTAATTAATTCGTTAACCGCAGCGACAATATCATCTTTTTCTTTATTAGACACGCGGCGCGTTACTGGAACGTAGTACGTATCGTTTCCTTGTTGCGCGACAAAATAAACGGTAACTGGGTGAGTATTTGTAATATCCGCAACACCTTTGGCATCAATATTAATTCCATCAGCGCGGCTGACACCGTCTTGAATAGGTGTTTTATTGACTGGCATGACATCTTGATCATAACCGTTAATGCGAATTTTTACTCTTTTCACATTATCAAACTGTGTCAGCGTCCATGTAATGGCTTGCAAAATTCTCTTTTCATCTTCTGGTTTATAATTTGCAAATTCTGGTGAGAAATCAGCAATAATGGTGCCATCTTTCTCCAGCTTCACTCCTAATACCCTTGTATCTGCTGGCAATACAGCGCGAAACCCGTTTGGCAACAATTCCGAAACAGGGCCATCTTCCACCAAATATTCGAGCACTTGCTTTGCCACAGCATCTGTCTTCGGCAGTTCTACGGTCTGCGGCACGACAAATCCATTTTTATCAATTAAGTAAAGCTCGCGTTTTACTGTTTCGGTTGCTTTTTTCTCGTCTTTTTCTCCCCCTTGTTTTCCAGTTGTTTCTTGTAATGATTGCCCATCTTTTAAATAGCTCACATCCTGTGGCGGGTCAATTTCTTTAACAGCTTCATCCTTTCCAAATAACCCACAACCACTAAGTAATAACAGCGATGTAACAACGGATGCAGCTAGTTTCCACGTTCCTCGATGAAACATGAATTTTCCCTCCTACTCATAGTTTGTACTACTATCTATGTATACGAGCCTTTTTTGAAAATAGAATAAAAAATCCTTTAGCTTTTACGCTAAAGGATTTTTTTATAATTCAATCGTTTGAACATTTTCAATTGGCTTTCCAAACCATTTGGAAGCAATTTTTTGGAATAGCTCCTTTGATCCTGTCGTAAAGAATAAATGTTCAGCCTCTCGTTGCCCTGTATAAAGAAGATGGCTATGATGCAAAATCGCACTAACTTCACGTGCGGTTTCATCACCGGAACAAATTAGTTTTACGCGTTTTCCCATATATTCTTTAATAAGAGGACTTAACAAAGGATAGTGAGTGCATCCTAAAATAAGGACATCCATATTGCTCGATTTAAACGGTTCAAGCGATTCAGCGACTATCTTTCTCGCTTCCTCTCCTTCGAAGTTTCCGCTCTCTACAAGCGGGACAAACTTTGGACATGCTAAACTTTCTACACGAACTCGATGGTTAATGGATTTTAGCGCCTTTTCATACGCACCGCTTTTTACTGTACCAATTGTACCAATCACACCGATATGCCCGTTTTTCGTCGCTTTTAACGCCGCGCGAGCTCCAGGATGTATCACTCCTAATACCGGAATATCGAGCTGTTCCCGAATTTCGTCTAATACGACAGCTGTTGCCGTATTACAAGCAATAACAAGCATTTTAATATTATACCGCAATAAATAATTCGTCATTTCCCATGTAAATTGACGAATTTCCTCTTTAGGGCGTGGCCCATATGGGCAACGAGCTGTATCCCCAAGATAAACAATCCGTTCTTTTGGTAACTGTCGCATAATTTCTTTTGCAACAGTTAATCCACCAACTCCTGAGTCAATAACACCAATTGCTCTTTCCAATTGATCCGCCTCATTCTTTTTTTCATTTCTTGATGTAGTTTTCGTAAGTATTTTCTAAAAAGACAATTTCTTGATTAGAAAAATTTTGCAACACTTGTACCAAATCATGTTGACGCTTTTTATCACTTCTTCGACCATTCGTTTCCCTTTTTCGAGAAGACGAATGCGTACAACTCGTCAGTCGTGCCGATCTTTTACTCTAGCAACGAGCCCGTATTTTTCCATTCTGTCTACTAAATATGTTGTGCTACATGCCAGATACATTTTGTTCAATAATTCGCCGATCGTCAAGTCCTCTTCTTCCAATAGCTATTTTAGTGTGGCGAATTGCGGCGGTGTGATTGGATACTACGCTAAAATTTCACGGTCTCGTTGTTTTAAATTTGCGGCAATATATCGATCTAGCTCTGCAACAGTCTTTTCATCAAAAGACATACAATCTCCTCTACAACGGTGCATTTATTATTTTTAATGTTTTTCTACAAAAATGCAACAAAAAAATACAACTTTTTATTTTATTCGACAATGTTTGATATATTCCATTTTACTCCACTTTGCCACATAATCAATGAGTAAATCGTTTTTATTTTTAAAACTAAATTTCATCTTTAAAATATAACAAACCGGCTACCTTAAAATAAGGTGAGCCGGCATTTCTTATAGTTCAAGTTCTCCCATTCGAAGCAATTCAATAACTGCTTGGGATCGCCCCTTTACCCCAAGTTTTTGCATTGCGTTCGAAATGTGGTTGCGAACCGTTTTTTCACTAATAAACAGTTCTCTGGCAATTTCTTTCGTCGTCTTATCTTGAACTAATAATTCAAATACCTCTCTCTCTCTTTTCGTTAGCAACGGCTTTGGTTGAAATGATTTATCCTTCAAGTATTGTAACCCTCCTTGCTTTCACTAGACCTGAACTACCGGATGGGTATTATTCACCATATAGTATGTGAAAGAAGGGTTACGGTGACGGAATTTCGCTTATCTAATAGAAAAATAGGTATTTTTTCTAAACAATTGCCGTTGCTTGGGACTGTTGGAGCATTTGTCTCATCTCATCGCTCCAAGGAACGCTTTTTGAAAGAAGGTAAACGACTTTTCCCATTGTTCCCATTGATCAATGTAATCAATCTGCTTCATTACATATCCCCCTAATAAAAATCCTCTTCATGAAAGCCATGAAGAGGATTTTCATCATTATACTTCGTCACTTCCGAAGAAGTTGCGGAACATTTGAATCGTCGCTTCACGGTTTAGCGCAGCGATCGAAGTGGTTAACGGAATTCCTTTTGGACAAGATTGCACACAGTTTTGCGAGTTACCACAGTTCGCTAAACCGCCATCACCCATAATCGCTTTCATCCGCTCCGCTTTATGCATCGCGCCTGTTGGATGGGCATTAAATAGACGTACTTGGGAAAGCGGTGCTGGACCGATGAAATTCGATTTGCTGTTGACGTTTGGACATGCTTCTAAACATACACCGCATGTCATACATTTTGAAAGCTCGTATGCCCATTGGCGTTTTCGTTCTGGCATACGCGGACCAGGACCTAAGTCATACGTTCCGTCGATTGGGATCCATGCTTTTACTTTTTTCAACGAGTCAAACATACGGCTGCGGTCTACTTGCAAGTCGCGAACTACCGGGAACGTACGCATTGGTTCCAAACGAATTGGCTGTTCTAATTTATCAATTAATGCTGTGCATGCTTGACGCGGTTTGCCGTTAATAACCATCGAGCAAGCGCCGCATACTTCTTCCAAACAGTTCATTTCCCATACAACTGGGGTTGTTTTTTGCCCTTTCGCGTTAACCGGATTACGGCGAATTTCCATCAGCGCAGAAATGACGTTCATATTCGGACGATATGGAATTTCAAATTCTTCTTCGTATGGCGCAGAATCAGGACGATCTTGACGTGTTATAATGAATCGAACCGTTTTTTTCTCGCTCATCGTTTATTTCACTTCCTCTTTCTTTTTCGTGTAGTCGCGTTTGCGTGGCTTAATCAACGATACATCGACATCTTCGTAGTGGAATGCCGGTCCATCTGGGGTATAGCGTGCCATCGTTGTTTTGAGCCACTCTTCGTCATTGCGCTCTGGAAACTCCGGTTTATAGTGTGCACCACGGCTTTCGTTGCGGTTGTAAGCGCCTAGCGTAATTACCCGCGCTAGTTGAAGCATATTATATAACTGACGAATAAATGTTGCGCCTTGGTTGCTCCATTTCGACGTGTCTGTAACACTGATGTTTTTATAGCGTTCCAACAATTCCTGGATTTTCTCGTCTGTTTTCAACAACTTATCGTTGTAACGAACGATTGTAACGTTCGCTGTCATCCATTCGCCCAACTCTTTATGAAGCACATACGCGTTTTCTGTTCCATCCATGGACAAGATGTTGTTCCAACGCTCTTCTTCTTGTTTCACATAGCGGTCGTACAACGATGATGGCATTGCGTCTGCCGATTTTTCCAAACCGCGAATGTATCTAACCGCATTTGGTCCAGCAACCATGCCGCCGTAAATCGCTGATAATAAGGAGTTAGCTCCTAGACGGTTTGCGCCATGGATCGAGTAATCACATTCGCCAGCGGCAAACAATCCTTTAATGTTTGTCATTTGATCATAATCAACCCATAAGCCGCCCATCGAATAGTGAACAGCTGGGAATACTTTCATCGGCACTTTGCGAGGGTCTTCACCCATAAATTTCTCGTAAATTTCAATAATACCGCCAAGTTTGATATCTAGTTCTTTCGGATCTTTATGAGAAAGATCAAGGTATACCATGTTTTCGCCGTTGATGCCGAGCTTCAAATCAACGCAAACGTGGAAAATTTCACGAGCCGCGATATCACGAGGAACAAGGTTTCCGTAAGCCGGATATTTTTCTTCAAGGAAATACCAAGGTTTTCCGTCTTTATATGTCCAGACTCTTCCGCCTTCCCCGCGGGCTGACTCACTCATGAGACGCAGTTTATCGTCTCCCGGAATCGCCGTCGGGTGAATTTGGATAAATTCCCCGTTTGCATAGTACGCGCCTTGTTGATAGACGATAGACGCTGCTGAACCTGTGTTGATGATCGAGTTCGTCGATTTTCCAAAAATGACTCCTGGTCCGCCTGTCGCCATAATGACCGCGTCCGCAGGAAACGCTTTAATTTCCATTGTTTTTAAATCTTGCGCAACGATTCCTCGGCAAATTTGTTCATCATCTAAAACAACGCCTAAAAACTCCCATCCTTCATATTTTGTGACAAGTCCAGCCACTTCATGGCGGCGCACTTGTTCATCAAGCGCATATAATATCTGCTGGCCTGTCGTTGCCCCTGCGTATGCAGTACGGTGATGCTGCGTTCCACCGAAGCGGCGGAAATCAAGCAACCCTTCAGGAGTACGGTTGAACATGACTCCCATGCGGTCAAGCATATAAATGATGCTTGGCGCTGCCTCACACATCGCTTTTACCGGAGGCTGGTTCGCTAAAAAGTCACCGCCATATACGGTATCGTCGAAATGTTCCCAAGGAGAATCGCCTTCCCCTTTCGTATTTACCGCACCGTTAATCCCACCTTGTGCACAGACAGAGTGAGACCGCTTAACAGGTACGAGCGAGAACAATTCTACAGGTACGCCTGCTTCCGCGATTTTAATCGTTGCCATTAGACCAGCTAGACCGCCACCAACTACTATGATTTTTCCTTTTTTCATTGCTACTCACTCCCTAAAAGATTGCTAGTTGTAGATTAAGCGAATGCCAAAATGGCACGAATGCCGACGATGGAAAGCGCGACAAAAATAAGCATTGTCACATAGGTGAAAACTTGTTGTGAACGAGGAGATACCGTTATACCCCAACTTACACAGAATGACCATAAACCATTCGCAAAATGGAATACTGTTGATAAAATTCCGACAATATAAAATGCAAGCATAGCCGGATTATCGACGATATTCGCCATCATTTCATAGTTTACTTCCGCACCAAGAGCGGCTTGAACACGTGTTTCCCACACATGCCATGTCACAAAAATTAACGTAAAAATTCCCGTTAATCGCTGCAGCATAAACATCCAATTGCGGAAATATCCGTAACGGACGACATTATTTTTCGCCGTAAAAGCAATATAAAGTCCATAAATGGCATGGAACAACAGTGGAAGGAAAATGACGAATATTTCTAAAAAATAACGAAATGGTAAATTCTCCATAAAGGAAGCAGCACGGTTAAACGCTTCCGGTCCTTTTGTCGCAAAATGGTTTACGACTAAATGTTGTACTAAAAAGATCCCTACTGGAATGACTCCTAACAGCGAATGGAGCCGACGGTAATAAAATTCGCGATTTCCTGCCATATGTAAACCCCCTTTGAATAATAACGATGAAAAATTAATGCGCTCCCCATCCACAAAAATGAAAAGGTAATGATTCATAGAATGTAATTGCTTCCATTACCATAATCATTTTGTCACATTCATTGTACTCTCACATTGTACAAGCGTCAAGAAAACAAAGTCATAAAATGTTCAAACATTTGAATATTTAAACAACATCCAATCATAAGAAAGATAATGCATGCTCCCCTCCATTTCGCTATAATGTTAGAGTAGATAGAAAGAGGGGAAGCATGTGAAACTACCATCGCTAGAAGAACAATATAAAGCATTAGAAGACATTCATATTTCCGCATTTGGCTCTGAACTGATTCGGCAAATTCTTCTTCCTGAATTGCTCGGAAAAGAAACAGCAAGCATTTTATACTGGGCTGGTAAAAGCTTGGCGCGCCATTATCCGCTAGAAACGATATCCGATATCATCACGTTTTTTGAAAAAGCTGGATGGGGAATCCTTTCCGTTTTGGAAGAAGGAAAGGACGAGCTTCACGTTGAGTTGACAGGTCCGATCATCGCCGCGCGATTTGCTCTTCACGAAAATTGTACATTTCAGTTGGAAGCAGGATTTCTAGCCCAACAAATTGAGCATCAAAAACGCCGCGTTGCCGAAGCGTTCGAACAACAAAAGAAACGTGCTAATAAAGTGTTAATCACCATTAAATGGGATCGCAAAGATGAAATAAATAGCTAAGAGCCTGCGAATGCAGGCTTTTGCCATTTTTATGAGCGCAGCGCTACGGTTTCTTCGGCAAGCCCGAATGCTTCGTGAAGCGCCTCGACGGCCGAAACCATATATTTTTCGTCAATGACCGTGGAAATTTTAATTTCTGACGTGCTGACCATTTTTATTTCAATGCCTTGATTCGCTAGCGCTTCAAACATTTGCGCAGCTACTCCCGGATTAGAAATCATACCGGAGCCGACAATCGATACTTTTGCTAAACCAGTTTCATATTGCACATTTGCTCCTTTTAACGATTGTAATACTTGGAGCGTTTCTTGCAGATCTTCCGTGCGAATCGAAAAAGAAACAGACGTTGTTTCGGAATTTGCCGCGCTTTGAATAATAATATCTACATTGATGCCACGGTTCGCAAGAGCCGTAAAAATGGTCGGCAATGTATATAAACTATTTTCGATTCCATCCACCGTTACTCTCGTTACTTGATCTTCAAACGCGATTCCTCGTACGATTAAATGCTGCTCCATCGAAACTTCCTCCTTTACCATCGTTCCTCTTTCGTTTTCCATGCTCGAACGCACTTCCAGCGGCACTTCGTAGTTTTTCGCAAATTCCACGGCACGCGGATGCAATACCCCTGCCCCTAAATTGGCCAACTCAAGCATTTCATCATAGGAGATCTCTTTTATTTTTCTTGCTGTTTTCACATAACGCGGGTCTGTTGTAAACACGCCGGTTACGTCTGTATAAATATCGCATTTATCCGCTTTTAATGCTGCCGCTAGCGCCACCGCTGTTGTATCGGAACCTCCGCGGCCGAGCGTGGTGATTTCCCCTGTTTCCGTTACTCCTTGAAACCCCGCAACGATCACAATTGCCCCTTCATCAAGGTGGCGGTGGATTCTCGTCGTATCCATGTTCATAATTCGGGCATTGCCGTGCATTTCTTCCGTCATAATTCCCGCTTGCCATCCTGTCAATGAAACAGCTTTATATCCTTTTTCGTGAAGCGCCATTGCCAAAAGCGCAATGCTCACTTGTTCCCCTGTCGAAAGAAGCATATCCATTTCCCGTTTGCTAGGATGATTGGAAATTTGATTTGCTAAGTTGACAAGCTCATCAGTCGTTTTTCCCATTGCCGAAACAACAACGACAACTTCATTTCCTTTTTGGGCTTCCTCAATGACCCGATTCGCCACATGTTGAATTCTTTCGATGGAACCAACAGACGTTCCGCCAAACTTTTGTACAATGATTCCCAATTCGTCTCACCCTTTACCATGAATATCGTTTATTTGTTTGCAAATAAAAACAGCAATGAGAGAAATCTCATTGCTGTGCATCACGAAAGCGAAAAAAGCGAATTCGCCCCGCACAGTGAGATAGCTCTCCAAGATGAATCACATCTTGACAGTCCTACATTTCTTAAACGCAGGACCAGCGGAAAAAGCAATGAGACTTTTTCCACTTCGGCGACGCTCCCCTTTCCACACTCATCATCGGAACTCATTTTCCTCCGAATGTGTACTCTTGAAGTTCGCACCTCTATCTTCACTTCGGCGTTTGGAAGTGTATAAATATGAAATTTATTGCAATCATATCAAACTTTCGTATTGTTGACAATATTATTCTCGCAATTTCTTATAAATTTTTTCAGCAACAGAGCGCGGAATGTTTGCTTTTTGCAATTCTTCTACCGTTGCTTCTTTCATGTTTTTAATGGATCCGAAATGCTTTAATAACGCTTTTTTTCGCTTTTCCCCAACGCCGGGGATGTCATCTAACACAGAATGAAACATCGTTTTTCCACGCGTTTGCCGGTGAAAGGCAACCGCAAACCGATGCACTTCGTCTTGGATGCGCTGCAATAAATAAAACTCTTGGCTGTTTCTTTCTAATGGAACAACTTGCGGCGGATCCCCCATGATTAACTCGGATGTGCGATGCTTGTCGTCTTTGGCAAGCCCAGCGAGCGGAATATCAAGTCCTAATTCGTTTTCAAGCACATCCCTTACCGCAGCTAAATGCCCTTTTCCTCCGTCAATAATAATCAAATCGGGAAGTGGGAGGCCTTCTTTGAGCACGCGAGTATAACGTCTTCTTACCACCTCGCGCATCGATTCATAGTCATCCGGTCCCTCTACGGTTTTGACTTTATATTTGCGGTACTCTTTTTTCTCCGGTTTTCCATCGATAAAAACTACCATGGCTGAAACAGGATCCGCGCCATGAATATTGGAATTGTCAAACGCCTCAATGCGATGCGGGGTCGGAATTCCTAATATTTTTCCTAAGTTTTCCACAGCTTTGATCGTTCGTTCTTCATCCCGCTCAATTAAGTAAAATTTTTCTTTCAAAGCAATTGCCGCATTTTTGCTTGCTAAATCAACCAGTTCTTTTTTCTTTCCTTTTTTCGGCTGAACAATCTTTACTTCCAGCAGCTGCTCGGCAAGTTCGCCGTCAATGTCAGCAGGCAAAATGACCTCTTTCGGCTTAAAGTGGTTCGCTTTGGTATAAAACTGTCCTAAAAACGTCAGCAATTCCTCATCTGGGTCTTGATACATCGGAAACATCGATACATCGCGCTCGATCAACTTCCCTTGACGAATGAAAAATACTTGTACGCACATCCATCCTTTGTCATAGGCATAACCGAACACATCGCGATCAACGAAATCGTTCATGGTCATCTTCTGCTTTTCCATCGTTGCTTCAATATGGGCAATTTGATCACGGTATTCTTTTGCCCGTTCGAATTCGAGCGCTTCGGCTGCTTTCATCATCTTTTCTGCAAGCTCTTCTTTTACTTCTTTATACCCGCCGTTTAAAAAGCGGACGATTTGTTCAACGATTTCTTTATTTTGTTGTTCGGACACCGGATGCACGCACGGTGCAAGACATTGTCCCATATGATAATATAAACAAACACGGTTCGGCATGGTCGAGCATTTGCGCAACGGATAAATGCGGTCTAACAGTTTCTTCGTTTCGTTTGCCGCCTGTACATGCGGATACGGCCCGAAATATTTTCCACCGTCTTTTTTCACTTTTCGCGTAATGATTAGGCGAGGATGCTTCTCCGCGGTAATTTTTATAAACGGATAGCTTTTGTCATCCTTAAGCATCACGTTATATTTTGGATCGTACTTTTTAATTAAGTTCATTTCCAAAATGAGCGCTTCGATGTTCGAAGAAGTGACAATATATTCGAAATCGGCAATTTCGTTGACAAGCCGCAGCGTTTTTCCGTCATGCGTGCCGGTGAAATACGAACGCACGCGGTTTTTCAGCACTTTTGCTTTGCCGACGTATATGACCGTACCGTTTTTATCTTTCATCAAATAACATCCCGGCTGCTCCGGGAGCACAGCTAATTTTTCTTTTAAGTGATCATGCATCATAATCACTCCATCAAATTAATTCATCCATTCATACAGCGTAATGTTTCCGTACACTGGATCTGCGAGTGTGCTGGAACGATATGTTTTCACTTTCCGCACATGGCGGGAAAGGGAAATCCCTTGCGCTTGAAAGCCTTTGACCACATGATCTGTCATATAAATTTTAACATGTCGATAGTTCTTCTTGTCTTGTAAAAAAAATGAAAAATGCAGCACGTCTTTATGCGGAAAGTCCACATCGAGGTATTGCAGCACGCGTGTTTCTTCCCATGTATACAGAACAAATTTCTCTTTACTATTTTGTAAATCATACGCTAATTGATAGGTTGCTGGCAACTGTAATGCTTGTTCGCGCATATGCCACGCTCCCGTTACGAATTGCACGGCTAACACAACCATTGCTATGATCCATCGATACATTGACATATGATTGCGGACATAACGGATCCATCCGTACAGCAAAACAAGATGAACAAGCGGGAGAATGTGACGAGGTTTCTCAACGTTTTGCGCAAATAGCGCCCAAAGAAAATAAACAAACCCAGAAACAAGAAGCCAGTGCGGAAACAGGGATTTCTTTGACCGCCATATCGCTGCTGTCCATGCCATCATATACAAAAAAAGCAGGATAACGGTGTGAGTAAAATGTTTGTGGGAGAAATTCTTAGAAGTTCCCCGATGAGGGGGTTGGGAACGTAGGTTCGCAATCCCCCCTCATCGGGGCCACCAAGCGAAGCGCGGTAGGATCCCAAGCAGGAAACATGAAAAAGGACTCTCTCCCTGGTAAGATGATCATTGTCCACACCATCAAACAGGAGGAGAGAGTCCTATGAATATTCAACAACATCTTACCACAAATTCGTTGACATGGAAAGAGATCGAACTTGATTTGTTTCGAGCCTTGCAAAACACCTTCGCTGAGCTGTTTACGGCTCTGTTGGAGGACATCGACCGACAATTGGCGGAAACTCGGGACAAGCGCCGGTACCACTTGAAAGACAAACGATGCACCACGATTCAAACCCTGTTTGGCGAAGTCACCTTTGAGCGAAACTACTATTTAGACCGAGAACAAAACCGTTACACGTTTTTGCTTGACTCCTTTTTAGCGTTTGATGGATCACAGTCAATCAGCCCTTGTCTAGAAGAAACAGCGGTGGGATTGGCTATGGAGTGCTCTTCCTATCGCAAAGCGGCTCATACGCTTGCCCAGATGGTCGGGTATCCGGTGATGAGCCATGAGGCGATCCGCCAGTTGGTGCTCGAGGCTGAAGTTCCGCTGCACTGCCCGGTGGACCAGCGATATGGACGGGTGCTGTTTGTGGAGGCCGATGGACTGTTTGTCTCTCGCCAAGGGAAGGGAAAACGGGCCAAGGAAGACAAAATCCTGACCGTTCACGAAGGGTGGAAGCGCAACGGCTCACGGATCGAATTCGTGAATCAGCGCCATTACGTCCATGAGGGCAAGAGGGAGGTGTGGGAAGGCTTCGAGGAATTTTTGATGAACGAATATGCCTATGATCCGTGTCGGGATCTTCTTGTCATCAACGGGGACGGCGCTCCATGGATTACCGCATGCCGGGAGTATTTCAAAGGACGGGTCTGCTTCCAATTGGATCGATTCCACGTGGCGCGTGAGTTGCGCCAATGCCTCTCGGGCCATCCACGGTGGCAGGCGATTCGGCAAAAGCTGGCGAAGCAGGATGAAGAGGGGTTGCTTGTGGAACTGAACAGCGCCCTCGGCACGCTGGGGACGAAGCGAAAGAACAACAGCTGGCTGCCTTGATCCACCGGATTGAATCGATGCCGGGATGCATCCGTGATTACCGGGAATGGCTGAAGGAGCAAGGAGTGGACACAACGGGCATGTATCCGATGGGGAGGGCTGAAAGCGTGATGAGCCAGCTGGCGTATCGGGTGAAATACCGCCGCAGTTGGACAGACAAGGGACTCAGGGCGTTTTTCAAGGCAATGATGCCCGGATGGATGGGATTCGTCTTTTCGGACGTTGTTTAGGAGAAGAATCGTCGCATCCGGCGGAGGAAACGGCATCTACCAAACAGACGATCGTGAACAAGGCGAAACAACGCGTCCGCAGTCTTTGGCCGGAGATCACGCGGAATAACGTGCCATATTTACAGCAATCGTCCGGGACACCGATCTATCATGCCCTGTCTGAACTCAAGGGATGGTAAAAAAAGTATACATATCGATCTGGCATGGCAAGGGATGAGAGTTCGAAAGCGCTTACGGATGAAATTCAAAAAAATGGTTCGCTAACCTATGACTTACATCTGTTTTCAGGAATCAAAAAAGTTCCCACAAAGTCTTGACTGACTCAAAGCGGTCCAAGGCTTTGCTGAATGCCGATGCGAATCGTTATGTTTTTTTCTTTTCCTTTCGCTGTTGTACTTGTCGTTGCTTCCTGTCCGCAGCCAGACATCAATGCGATAAACAAGCTTATAAGCAAAAACAATATATGTTTCCTCATAAGAGGATCCTCCTCCCTTAAATTCCTAGTCCCTCCAGCAAAGGAGAGTCTTCCGCTGTTTCAAATTCACGTAATATACGTTGCCTCATTTCTTGAAAAGATGGATGGGCGCGCTGCCGTGGAAATGGCAACGGAACGGGAATGAGTTTACGGATTCGTCCTGGTTTTGCTTTCATCACCACTACTTTCGTTCCTAAATAAACCGCTTCATCTAAGTCATGAGTGACAAGAATCATCGTAATTTGTTTATTTTGCCATATTTCCAGTAAAACATCTTGCAAATGCTTTCTTGTAAAGGCATCAAGTGCACTAAACGGTTCATCGAGCAATAATATTTTTGGCTCCCGCAGCAATGCTCTCGCAATTGCCACGCGTTGTGACATTCCTCCTGATAATTCTTTCGGGTAAGCTTTTTCGAAGCCTTTTAACCGGACAAGCTCTATTAGCTCATCCACTTTTTTCCGGACATTTACGTTTTTCAATGATTGATTTGCTGCGATATTTTCTTCCACGGTTAACCATGGGAATAAACGATGTTCTTGAAAAATAAAGCCTTGTTCGAGTCCTGGACCTTGAATTGGGATTCCATCTATTTCTACCGTACCGTTATAATCGGTATCCAACCCTGCTACAGTTTTTAGCAATGTACTTTTTCCACATCCACTTGGACCAATGACCGTAGTAAATTCTCCATTTTCTATTTCTAGTTGAACATCTTGGAGTACATAAATTTCCTGTTTTCCTTGGAAAAAACTTTTATTCTTAATATCAATTCGTATGCTCACTTCGTTGTCTTCCCCCTTTCTGCAAATGTTTGAAGAAAATACTGTAAATGACTATGCCCTATAGAACCGCCTCCTCTTTCGTTCGATTGGAATGAAGAAGAATTATCGTAGTTGCTCTCTATAAATTTAACTATTCCTATAGGTTAACTATGATTAAGTCAAAAAAACAAAACGTCGTGAAAGCGGTTTTTAATTCATAGTTTACCTATAGGATTTATTGATTATAAATATAAACAATTTTATAAATTCAGTCAATTATTTTTTATATTTTTAGTTACCGTAAATAAATAAAAAGAGATTCAGACAATATATTGCCTGAATCTTTTTGAAGAAAAATGAATTATACGTGTTTTTCCAATAGTTGAACAAGCGCTTCTTTCGGCTGATAGCCGATCGTTTTGTCGACAAGCTCGCCATTTTTGAAAACAAGCAATGTTGGAATGCTCATCACGCCGAACTTAGACGCTGTTTCTGGGTTTTCGTCGACGTTTACTTTTACGATTTTTACTTTGTCGCCCATTACTTGATCTACTTCTTCAAGAACCGGCGCAACCATGCGGCAAGGTCCACACCATGGCGCCCAGAAATCGACTAATGTTAGGCCTTCTTTCGTTTCTGCCGCAAATGTTTGATCTGTCGCATTTACAATCGCCATTTTAAATTCCTCCTATTCGCTATGATACTGTAAGCAAAGTATATCACGTAATGGAGTTTAGTGCGAATATTTTGCTTCGTTTCTAATATTCGCTTTCTGGCAGGAATTATGCCTTCGAGCAGACAGCAGAAAACGAGCAAAGCAATTCGCTTTGCCCGTTTCGTAAAAAATTTACGAATGCACTTTTAATTTTTTAAATTCTTCTGTTAACAACGGAACAACTTCGAACAAATCTCCGACAATACCGTAATCAGCGACTTTGAAAATGTTTGCCTCTGGGTCTTTGTTAATCGCTACGATGACTTTCGAGTTCGACATACCAGCTAAATGTTGAATCGCTCCGGAAATCCCGCAGGCGATATAAAGGTCTGGCGTAACGACTTTCCCAGTTTGGCCGATTTGAAGCGAATAATCGCAATATCCCGCATCGCACGCACCGCGTGATGCACCGACCGCACCGCCTAATACTTCGGCAAGCTCTTGCAGCGGCTTAAAGCCTTCCGCGCTTTTCACACCGCGTCCGCCGGCAACAATGACTTTCGCCTCAGATAGGTCGACTCCTTCCGCTGTTTTACGAACGACTTCTTTTACAATTGTACGCAAATCTTTAATGTCGACAGAAACGTTCGATACTTCTCCGGAACGCGATTCATCACGTTCTAACGGTTGAATGTTGTTCGGACGAACAGTGACAAAAATGATGCCGTCTGTAACGATTTTCTTTTCAAACGCTTTTCCAGAGTAAATCGGACGTGTAAAGATAAGGTTGCCCCCAGCTTCTTCCACAGACACCACGTCGGAAACAAGGCCAGAGTTTAATTTGACCGCTAATTTCGGCGATAAGTCTTTTCCTAATGAGGTATGGCCCAATACGATCCCTTCTGGGTTTTCCGCGTCAATCACTGCTTTCAGCGCTTGAGAATAGCCGTCAGATGTATAATTTTTTAAATTTGGATGCTCTACCACAACGACGCGGTCGGCGCCGTGGAAAAATAACTCATTGGCATACGATTGGACGCTTTCGCCGACAAGGACGGATACGACTTCCCCGCCTTGGGCAATCGTTTTTGCCGCTGCGATCGCCTCAAACGAAACGTTTCTTAATGATCCATCACGAACTTCTGCTAACGTCAGTACTTTGCGTGCCATCTTTCAGTCCCCCTATTATGAAAAATTACACCACTTTTGCTTCTGAACGTAAAAGTTGAACAAGCTCTTTTACTTGATCAGCGATTTCACCTTGAAGAATTTTTCCCGCTTCTCTTTTTGGCGGCAAGAATATTTCGATCGTTTTCGTTTTCGCCGCAACATCGTCTTCATCCAAATCCAAGTCATCTAATTCCAATTCATCTAGCGGTTTCTTTTTCGCCTTCATAATGCCTGGAAGCGAAGGATAGCGCGGCTCGTTAAGTCCTTGTTGCGCTGTCACAAGCAGTGGAAGCGACGTTTCGATCACTTCTTCGTCTCCTTCCACATCGCGGACGATCGTTACTTTATCGCCGTCAATATCTAGTTTCGTAATTGTCGTCACATACGGGATTCCCAGCAATTCCGCTACGCGCGGACCAACTTGTCCCGAACCGCCGTCAATGGCGACATTTCCTGCCAAAATCAAATCAGGGTTTTTGTCTTTTAAATATTCGGCAAGAACTTTCGCCGTTGTGTATTGATCTTGTTCTTCAACATCTTCTTCAATATTAATGAGCACCGCCTTATCGCATCCCATCGCTAGCGCCGTACGCAATTCTTTTTCCGCATCCTCATTGCCCACCGTCACAACTGTTACTTCACCGCCATGTTTGTCGCGTACTTGAATCGCTTCCTCAATTGCGTATTCATCGTACGGGTTGATAATAAATTCTGCTCCTTCTTCGTTTACTCTGCCATCTGCAATCGTAATTTTTTCTTCTGTATCGAATGTGCGCTTCATTAAGACGAAAATGTTCATGTGAGTCCCTCCTTGTTTTGATTAAACATTACTTCAGTTTTAAAGATTCCGTCAATTAAAAACATTATTTACCATGAAAGACCGGCGGACGCTTTTCAATGAACGCTTGCACTCCTTCTTTCGCGTCTTCTGTTGTGAACATGCTTCCAAACAGCTCCGCTTCCTCACGCATTGCTTCTTGGAATGGTTTTTCTTTAAAAGAATTTAAAAGCTGCAATGTAGCGCGAACCGAAATCGGGCCTTTTTGCGCGATTTTTTTCGCCAGTTTTTTTGCTTCCTCGAGCAATTGTTCTTCTGGCACCGCTTTGTTTGCTAATCCCCACTGCACCGCTTCTGCTCCGGTAATCGGCTCGCTCGTCAACATCATCTCAGCCGCTTTGCCGAAGCCGACGTAGCGAGGAAGCCGCTGCGTGCCGGCAAAGCCAGGTATGATGCCAAGCTGCAGCTCTGGCAGGCCGAGTTTGGCGTTTTCGGAAACAATGCGGATATGGCAGCTCATCGCCAGCTCCAGTCCACCGCCTAGCGCTGCGCCATGGATGGCCGCAATCACTGGTTTTGGAAAGCGCTCGATTCGTTCCAACACTTGCTGTCCATTTTGCGACAGCGCTGTCGCTTCATCGCTGGACGCTATAGAAGTAAACTCTTTAATATCCGCTCCTGCGGAGAAAAATCTTCCTTCGCCGTGAAGAAGCACAACACGGACGTTATCATCCGCCTCCAGCTCATCGAGCAAGGCTGAAAGCTCTTTCAATAAAGCGGATGAAAGAGCGTTTGCCGGCGGACGAGAAAACGTTACGTCCGCGACAAACTCTTCTTTATGGATACGAAAAAATTCCATCTCCTCTTCTCCCCCTTTAAACAAATATGCTGTCTTACGAAGATGCACAACCCTTTGTTAACAATTCATACACTGGATTTGCTAATGCGACTAGATCATACTTTTGCTCGTTCATTACCCATGTCGTCACCGTTTCGTCAATCGCTCCAAAAATCATTTGCCTTGCAAGCCGAATATCTAAATCACGGCGAAACTCGCCTTTTTCGATTCCTTCTTTTACAATTTCGTCAATAATGCGCAAATATCTTTTTAACACATCGTTAATGCGATGTCGCAATTCTTTGTTCGATTGACGCAATTCCAGTTGAGTAACGACGGCTAAATGATGATCTGCGGCCAGTGATTCAAAATGTTTCTTTACTAATACGTACAATTTCTCTAAAGGACTCGAAATTCCTGCTATCTCTTGTTCAATTTTCTCAATAAAGGAGCCCATTTTTTCCTCAAACACCGATATAAGAATGTCTTCTTTATTTTTAAAATAAAGATAAATCGTGCCGTCTGCGACCCCGGCTCGTTTCGCGATTTTTGATACTTGCGCCTGGTGGTATCCATTTTCAGCAATCACTACCACCGCTGCATCGATAATTTGTTTAAATTTTGGCTTATCTCTCCTCAACATTCATTCTCCTTTACAAAAAACATGAATGATCGTTCATTCATGTTTTCATTTTAAGGACTCCTTATTTATTTTGTCAAGATGATCTTTTGCAAAAGCTTCAACAATCTTCATCCTTTCTTCATTTCTTCCTCCAGCAATGCTCTTCGCAAAATTTTCCCAACCGCTGTTTTTGGAAGTTCTTTGCGAAATTCGTACATTCGCGGCACTTTATATGCCGCCAATCGGCTTCGCATAAATTGGTCCAATTCCTCTTGTGTGCATTGTTCTCCTTGTTTAAGAACGACAAACGCCTTTACCGTTTCTCCACGATATTCATCTGGAACGCCAATAACTACTGCTTCCTGCACTTTTGGATGTTCATATAATACTTCTTCCACTTCACGTGGATAAATGTTGTAGCCGCTTGCAATAATCATATCTTTTTTCCGGTCGACGATATAGAAATAACCGCGCTCATCCATATAACCAACATCTCCCGTATATAACCATCCGTCACGTAAAACATTCTCTGTTTCATGCGGCTGATTCCAGTATCCTTTCATCACTTGCGGTCCG
Organism: Geobacillus sp. CX412; assembly: GCF_027942335.1. NCBI lineage: Bacteria > Bacillati > Bacillota > Bacilli > Caryophanales > Anoxybacillaceae > Geobacillus > Geobacillus sp. CX412. The sequence continues at coordinate 709,075 of NZ_CP103461.1, read as the reverse complement.
CGAATAATAAGTTCACCAATTTCATTGGCTTTTGCTTCTTCCCCTGTTTCCAATGATATAATTTTCGCTTCCGTATCTGGCCATGGCACTCCGATGCTTCCTTTTACCCGTTCCCCGTCCCATACAAAATTGCTGTGAGTAACAGGCGATGCTTCCGTCAACCCATATCCTTCAATCAGTTTTCCGCCAGTCAATTTTTCAAATTTTTCCTGAACTTCCACTGGCAATGGTGCTGATCCGCTAATGCATACTTTGATCGATGACAAATCATAGCGCGATAAATTCGGGTGATTTAAAAGCGCAATATACATCGTTGGCGCTCCAGGAAACAACGTTGGTCTTAGTTTTTCAATCGTTTTTAATGTTGTTTCCGCATCAAATTTCGGCAAAAGAATCATTTTATACGCTTGCATAATCGCTAAATTCATGATCGTTGTCATGCCATATACATGGAAAAACGGCAAAACTCCCAAAATCGACTCCGTTCCTTTTCCGCATCGATACATCCAATGAGCGCACATCAACGTATTGGCGATTAAATTTCGGTGCGTAAGCATGGCCGCTTTTGGAACGCCGGTTGTTCCTCCGGTATACTGCAATAACGCGACATCTTCAACAGGGTCGATCTCCACATTTGGCTCCATTGCGTTCGGACGGGCTATTATTTTGGAAAATAGATGCTGGTCGCTCCGTTCTTCCACTTTGACAATCACTGGCTGCTGCTTCCGCTGCATGAATGGATATAGCCATTTTTTTATCGTTGGCAAATAGTCTTTAATGCTCGTAATAATAAGATGTTTCACTTTTGTATTTACTTTTACTTTCGCTGCTTTTGGATAAAGCATATCTAATGTGATGAGCACCGTTGCTCCGCTGTCGTTTAGCTGATATTCCAATTCGTGCTCTGTATAAAGCGGATTGGTCTGCACGACAATGCCGCCCGCGAACAGCACACCATAATAGCTGATAACCGCTTGTGGACAGTTTGGCAGCATAATCGACACACGATCCCCTTTTTGCAGTCCGATTTGTTTCAAATAATTTGCCAATGTGAGCGCCTGTTCATAAACTTCACGAAATGTAAGCGTTTTCCCGAAGAAATAAATCGCATCATGCTCGCCAAATTCCGCCGCCGTTTCCCGCAAGTAATCAGGCAATGTTTTATTAGGATAGTCAAGGTGATGCGGAATTTCTGGCGGATAATGAGTAAGCCATGGTTTTTCCATCGTACTCCCCCATATCAAAAAATTTCAGATGGTTTATTTTTATTTTATTACACTTTTTCGAATTTTACATCAAAAAAAACGCCCTATCTCATAGGGCGTTAAAAAAACAAATAGATGACGCCGATAAGAACAAAAAACACACATAGTATAAACAATAATTTTGCCAATGTTTCCATCGTTTTGTTTTTCCACGCTAAATAGACGATGCCAATGATCAAAAAAATTCCACATAAAACAAGCAACATTCTTACTAATGTCTCCATCTTTTAACTCCCTTTACCGAATTCCTTCTCCAATAACAAACGATAAGCCGATGGAAATAACCATGGAAATCAGCCCAACCGCCCGATTGTCTTTCGCAATCTCTTCGTCGATATTAAACTTTGGAGTAAGAAACTCATAAATAAAATACGCAACGAGTAGCAAAATAAAGCCATACACTCCCCAGCCGATCATCGCCAGCAGTGATTCATGATGGCGAAGAGCATAGCGAAAAATATTGGCAATACCAAAAATTTTCCCACCTGTTGCCATCGCCACCGCGACATTTCCTTTTTGAATCTCTTCCCAATTTTTATATTTTGTCACTAGCTCAAATATAGTTAAAAACACGACCATGCATAAAACAGCCACGCTAAAATTGGCGGCAATCTTTACGATTTCGTTTTCCCAAAACGAACTCATCACGTTCTCTCCTCGTCATTTCAATTCGACAATCGTTACCCCTGTTCCTCCTTCATTTGCTTCACCAAAATGGAAGTTTTTCACAGAGCGGTGCTTTTTCAAAAATTCTTGCACCCCTTTGCGAAGCGCTCCTGTCCCTTTTCCGTGAATGATCGAAACGCGAGGATATCCCGCTAAAAGCGCATCATCAATATATTTTTCTAAACGGACTATCGCATCTTCGTACCGTTCCCCGCGCAAGTCAAGCTCCAATCCGACATGATAGTCTTTTCCTTTTACGGTAGCGAGCGGTTTTGTCTCCGTTTTCGGCGCACTGCCGATATATTCTAAATCCCGTTCGTTGATTTTCATCTTTAAAATGCCGAGCTGTACTTGCCACTCATCATCAGAAACCTTTTCCACAAGATATCCTTTTTGATTTAAACTTGTCACTTTTACTTCATCGCCAGGCTGAAAGGCGTGCTGCGTCTGTTTTTTTCTTTCTTTTTTCTTCTTCTCTAATGTTGGAATCGCTTCTTCTAGGCGTTTTTTCGCCTCAATCAGTTCATGCTCTTTAATTTCCGCTTGTTTTTCTTTTTGCATTCGGCGAAGTTCGCGAATAATTCGCTCGGCCTCTTGCTGGGAAGCGCGGACGATGTCGGCTGCTTTCCGTTTCGCTTCTTCTATTATTTCATCGCGTTTTTCATGAAGTTCTTCCCATTTTTGCTCCCAATCGCTGCGGAGTTTTTCCGCTTCCATGCGCGCTTCTTTTGCTTTTTTCTCTTCCTCTTCCGCCCGCTTCTTGCTTTGTTCTAGCGAAGCGATCATATTTTCCACTTTGTTGCTTTCTGCGCTAATATGCGATTTTGCCCGTTCGATAATGCGCTCATCGAGTCCAAGCCGCTTCGATATTTCAAAGGCATTGCTTCGCCCTGGGATGCCAATCAATAACTTATACGTCGGACGAAGCGTTTCGGTGTCAAATTCGACACTTGCATTGATCACGCCGTCACGATTGTATCCGTATGCTTTTAACTCCGGATAATGGGTGGTCGCCACCGTACGTGCTCCGCCCCGTGCACTTCATCTAAAATGGCGATCGCCAACGCCGCGCCTTCTTGCGGATCGGTTCCCGCACCTAATTCATCGAATAAAACGAGACTTTCATGATCAACGTTGCGTAAAATATCAACGATATTGACCATATGAGAAGAAAATGTGCTTAAACTTTGTTCAATCGATTGCTCATCCCCGATATCCGCATAGACGGAACGGAATACTGCTAATTCAGAACCATCGAGCGCAGGAATAAATAAGCCTGCTTGCGCCATCAATGTCAATAATCCGATCGTTTTTAATGTGACTGTTTTCCCGCCGGTGTTTGGACCGGTAATAACGATCGTTGTATAGTCTTTGCCAAGCTCAATGTCATTCGGAACAACAACGTCTTGGTCAATGAGCGGATGGCGCGCCTGTAATAACCGGATATAGCCGCGATCATTCATCACAGGCTTTGTCGCTTTCAATTTATTGGCATATTTTGCTTTGGCGAAAATAAAATCGAGCTGTGCCAATATGTCGACATTTTCGAGCAATGCTTCCGCGTGTTCGGCTACAATGCTTGTCAACTCCGTTAAAATCCGCTCAATTTCTCGTTTCTCTTTGACACGCGCTTCTTGGAGCTGGTTATTTAATTCTACCACTGCTTGCGGTTCAATAAACAATGTTGCTCCCGAAGCCGATTGATCATGGACGATGCCGCCGTAAACACCGCGATACTCCTGTTTTACTGGAATGACGTAGCGGTCGTTGCGAATCGTAATAATCGCATCAGATAACATTTTTTGCGCCGACTGCGAACGAATGATATTCTCCAATTTTTCGCGCACCCGCGCCTCAGTTGTTCGAAGCTGCTGGCGGATAGAACGCAACCGTTCGCTCGCATGATCCATCACTTCACCATGATCATCAATACAGCGTTCAATGGCCTGTTGCACTTCCGGAAGCGCAGCAAGTTTTTCCGCATAGCCTGCCAAATGAGGAAACTCTTCTTTCTCTTCATGCAGCGATTCAATAAACTGCTTCAATTGCCGGCTTGCAGAAATGGTGCTCGCAATATCTAAAAGCTCATGCGGACTAAGCGTTCCGCCGATTTTCGCACGCTTGAGGCTTGCGCGGATGTCAAAAATGCCGCCGAGCGGAACGTGCCCGCGCAGACGAAGCGCGGCTACCGCCTCGTCTGTTTCTTCTTGCCAGTTTGTGACCTCGGCAAAATGCGAAGAAGGAAATAGTTTTTCTACCTTTTCTTTTCCTAATGACGAAGATACATGTTCTAATAACTGCTCTTTTACTTTATCAAATTCTAATACGTGAAGCACTCTTGTATGCACGGATGAAAAACCTCCATCTGAAAATTGTCAACCAATTCGATTCCGAATACGTTTACCGATTGCGCTGCAAAAAGCTGCGCAACTCTTCAAGAGACCATGTATTGATCACCGTTTCCTTGCGAATCCATCCTTTTCGTGCGGTTATGACCCCTATTTCCATATGGTCAAGCATGTCCAAATGGTGGGCATCTGTATTAATCGCGATTTTTACTCCAGCATCTTGCGCTTTTTTCAAATAGGAATATGATAAATCGAGACGGTTCGGATTCGCATTTAACTCAAGCGCCGTATTCGTTTCCCGCGCCAATTCGATAAGCATGTCTATATCTACGTCATATCCGTCTCGCTTTCCGATTAACCGCCCTGTCGGATGAGCGATCAAATCAACATGACGATTGCGAAGCGCAGCAGCAAGACGCTTCATAATCACGTCACGCGGCTGGGAAAAACTTGAATGAATCGCGGCGATGACAAAGTCAAGTTCTTCGAGAACGTCATCATCGTAATCAAGCGTCCCATCTGGCAAAATATCCATTTCTATGCCAGCCAAAATTGTAAAATCATCATATTTCGCGTTTAACCGTTCAATTTCTTCCCGCTGTCTGCGAAGCCGCTCCACTGTTAAACCGTTTGCGACTTTCAAATACTGTGAATGATCGGTAATCGCCATATAACGGTAGCCTTTTTTCCGGCATGCTTCCGCCATTTCCTCGATCGAGCACGCTCCGTCGCTCCAAGTAGAGTGCATATGCAAATCTCCTTGAATGTGGGAAAGGCAAAGAAGCGAATAGTCGTCGCGATAGCGGTCGACTTCGGTTCCATCTTCCCTTAGTTCCGGCGGAATAAACGGCAACTGGAAATGGGCAAAAAACGCTTGTTCATTAGAAAATGTTTTCACTTCTCCCGTTTTCACATTTTCTACTCCATACTCACTAATTTTTTCACCACGCTCTTTTGCCAGCTGCCGCATGCGGACATTATGTTCTTTCGATCCCGTAAAATGATGGAGCGTCGTGGCGAACTGCTCCGGTGTCACTAAACGAAAATCAACAGCAATTTCATACTCATAGCGAAGCTCTAGGGACACTTTCGTATCACCGTTTGCAATCACATCTGAGACATTCGCTAGCTTCAATAACTGTTCCCGCACAAGCTGCGGATCGTTCGTTGCGATAATGAAATCTAAATCTTTCACTGTTTCCTTCATTCGCCGCAAACTGCCGGCACGAGAAAAACGAACGATTCCTTCCATATTTTTAAGCTGATTTTCTATTTCCTCGGCAATCGGCAGCACAAAGGCTAACGGAAGCCGTTCCGGGCGAGAGCCGATTTCTTCAATGGCGGCTAAAAGCTTTTCTTCCGTTTTCTTTCCGAAGCCTGGAAGCTGCTGTACTTTCTGCTCGAGGCAAGCTTCTTTCAATGAAGCAATATCCACAATGCCCAGTTCTTGATATAGCTTTGCGATTTTCTTGCCGCCAAGTCCGGGAAGCCGAAGCAGGGTAAGCAAGCTCTCTGGAATTTCCTGTTTCAATTGTTCGAGAACGCTGGACGTTCCTGTTTCCAAAAATTCATGAATGACGCTTGCCGTCCCCTTTCCGATGCCGGGAATCGCGGTGAAATCGTCTATTTCCGCAATGCTTCGTTCATCAGTTTCCAATGCGCTTGCCGCTTTGCGAAACGCCGCAATTTTAAACGGATTTTCTCCTTTGATTTCCATATATAACGCAATCGTCTCCAGCAGACGAATGACATCTTTTTTATTTCCTTTCATTTTATCCCCACCTATCCGTACAACCCACTACGAAACATAATACAAGTTTTTTATGAAAAAGTACAAAAAAACTTCCCTATGAATATAGAGAAGTTACTATGCCATATAATGAATCCACATTTGCTTCAACATATCAGACAAAAACGGAGTGTGCTTCACAATCACCATTGCCATAAAAGAATGTTGAAGCTTCGTTTGTATGCTTTCAATTGGGATAAGCGCACCAACGTATAAAAGTAAAAATACGATTAAGTACACTTCGATAAATCCCAACGCTCCGCCAGCCCAGCGGTTAATGCTGCGAAGAATCGGCAATTGCGCCACAAAATCAAGCATCGAACCGATGATTTGCAGCACAATTTTCGTTGCGAAGAATAAAATCGCAAATGCGATCGCTCGATAGTATGCTTCATCCAAATGCGTGCTTTCAAACAGCAGTTTGGCCGTCTCCGGATCGCCGAACGTCGGATACGGAATCCACAGACGCAGCGGAGGCACTAATTTTTCATAATAAAGATAAGCGACGACAAAAGCGATGATAAAGCCGGCCATATGAATAAATTGCAAAATAAATCCCCGTTTTAGACCAATCATAAACCCCATTAAAAGGATAAAGAGCAAAAGAAGATCGACCATTCCGTTACTCATCCTTTTCTTTATGTAGTTTTTGTAAAAGCCGATCATATTCTTCTTTTAATTTTATATAATCATGAACGATGTTAATGGCTGTCAGTACCGCTAGTTTACTAATATCCAATGTCGGATTTTTCTCGCTAATCTCCCGCATTTTATCGTCGACAATGGATGCCACTAAACGAATATGGCTTGAGCTTTCTGTGCCAACGATCGTATATTGCTGTCCGTATATATCGACTGTCACCCGCGTTTTTTGTTGCTCCGCCAAATGATTTCCCCCATTCCTCAAAATCCTATTGTTTATCATAACATGAATGCTGATATAATGAAAAGATACGACTACTATGATATGCAAAAGAAAAAACGATAGTGATTAGGAGTGAATGGCCATGGCAAATCACGTCATCACAGCAACAGCGACGATGCTTGAAGAAATGCGGAATCATTACGCTTCCGATATAACCGGACACCTTCCTGCAGGTGCTTTGTTCGTTGCCAAACGGTCCGGCTGCACGATTACCGCTTACCGCACGGGAAAAGTGCTGTTTCAAGGAAAAGAGGCAGAACAAGAAGCGGCAAAATGGATGAAAGAATCGGATCAAAAGGAAGCGCCAGTCTCCCAGCCCCCCTTGGCTGCCGCATCGGCAATCGGCTCCGATGAAGTCGGAACCGGAGATTATTTCGGACCAGTTGTCGTTGCCGCCGCATATGTTGCCAAAGACCAAATGGATGCGATCACAGCAATGGGAATAAAAGATTCGAAACTATTAACGGATGAAGCCATCCGACGGCTCGCCCCGTCGCTTATGAACATGATCCCGAACCAAACGGTTATACTGTCCAATCCAATGTATAATGATTGGCAACGAAGCGGAATGCCGCAAACGAAAATAAAAGCGTTGCTGCATAATGAAGCGATTGGAAAGCTTGTCAAACAGCTTTCCCCTATAGAACCGGAAGCGATTATTATTGACCAATTTATTGAACGGGACTTATATTTTCGCTACCTCGAAAACGAAACAAATGTCGTCCGCGATCATGTGTATTGCTACCCGAAGGCAGAAACGGTTCATGTTGCAGTGGCCGCTGCTTCGATAATCGCCCGCTACGTATTTTTGCAGGAAATGGAGCGATTAAGCAAAGAAGTGGGCATGACATTGCCAAAAGGAGCGGGAGCGCAAGTCGATCAGGCCGCCGCCAATCTTATCCAAACGCATGGGCCTGCCATTCTCGAAATGTGCGCGAAGCTTCATTTTGCTAATACCGAAAAAGCAGCGCGGATTGCTAAAAAATAAACATAAAAAGAGGATGGCTCGAAAAGATCGTTATTAACGACCTTTTGAGTCAGCCTCTCTTTGTTCATACATAGACGAGTAAGTTTAGCTCCCGCTGCCGGTTAGCTTCTCTCCTCCAGCGCCTCAACAACCTTTTCCGCCGTGCTTCTGCTTGATTGCGGGTTTTGCCCTGTAATTAAATTGCCATCACGTACGGAGAAGTCCGTCCATTTTTCACCGTGGACAAAATTGGCGCCTCTTAAGCGCAACGTTGATTCAAGCAAAAACGGCATATATTGGTCTAATTGCACTTCTCTTTCTTCTTCATCTGTAAATGCGGTTACCGTTTTTCCTTTGACAAGCGGTGTTCCGTCTTTATATGTTACATTGACAAGCCCGGACGGACCGTGACACACAGCGCCAATGATTCTTCCATCTTCGGCAAATTGCTGCAGGACGTATTGCAATGTTTCATTATCTGGAAAATCGAACATCGTCCCATGACCGCCAGGAAGGAAAATCGCATCAAATCCAGTTGCATCGTCTTCGCTTAAGCGGGCCGTATTTTTCAACTCTTTTTCAGCTTCTGCCCAAGCTGGATCTTTTTCTTCAATGCTGCGCGGATCAAGCGGCACTTCCCCGCCTTGGATGCTTGCCACTTTCACGTCATATCCTTTTTCTTTAAAGACAAGATATGGAACGGCGAACTCCTCAAGCCAAAGCCCCGTTTTATGATCGTCGGTTATCGTTGTATGGTTGGTAACCACCATCAGCACACGCTTGCTCATTGGTTATTCCTCCTTGTATCGAATTCGTAATTTTATCATAGATTACCTTTCACAAAAGCACCAATAAATATGCTCAAAAAAAAGCGGGCTCCTTGCCAGAGCCCCTCCTTTACTTCATAAACGGCCACCAGTTTGCCTTGCCGAATGTTTTGACCATCACCGGCACGAACAGCGGCAGTACAACAAGCGCGTATAAAATTAATCCAGTCAGCACAATCGTCGCGATTTGCAAGAGCGACAAGACGCCGGACGGATACATTGCCGCAAACGTCCCGCCTAAAATAACAGCGGCCGAAATAATAACCGTTCCCATATTGCGCATCGCCAACAGCATCGCTTCCTGCACCGGTTTGTCACGATATTCGTTGAAGCGGTCCATCAAGAAAATGCTGTAGTCGATGCCAAGCGCGATTAAGATGACAAACGCGAAAAACGATACCGCCCAGTTCAAACCGGCGTAGCCAAGTCCATTGACAAAAATAAGCTCGGTTACTGCCATCGATGTGTAGTACGTCAAAATAAGCGATAAAATTAAATACATCGGCATAATCAACGAACGAAGCAAAACGATTAAAATAAGCGCAATGCCGGCAAGCATCAACACAACGGTGCGGGAGTAGTCATTCGACGAAATCGTGTGCAAATCGGAATAAATGCTCGTCACTCCGCCAACGGCAACTTTTGCATTTTCGAGTTTCGTATCTTTCACCGCACGCTCAACTGCTTGTTTAATATCATCGATTTTGTTCAACGCCGATGTGGAATACGGGTTTTCATCGAAAATCACATCAAACGTCACGACTTTTTTGTCTTTGGACATATACGCATCTTGCGCTTTGGCAAATTCTTTGCTTTCAAGCACTTGTTTCGGCAAATACCAGCCTGTCATTTCTTTGTTTGGCGAAGACGCAAGCTCGGATAAATAGCTTTCTGCGGAACCTAGGCCTTTCGATACTTTCCGAAGACCGTCGGCACTTTGATCAAGCCCTGTAATTAATTGACTCATTTGCCCGTCTAATTGGGAAAATCCTCGCAGCAGCTGTTCTTGCCCAGCGTTCACTTCGCTTAATCCATTCGACAGCTGCGGAAGACGCCCGATTACTTGACGCTGTCCATTTGCTGCTTTATCCATCCCTTTTTGCAGTTCGTCAAGCCCGGCGATCAGTTTGGTCATCCCATCAACCAACGCTTTTTGGCCGCTGATAAGCTGCGCAAACGAGCCGTTCGCTTGACGGACTCCAGCGCTTGCCTGTTTGAGTGCGGTATTTAATTGCGTAAAACCTGCAGTCATTTGATGGGATCGTTGTGCTAATCCCGCCGCAATCATTTTTGTTCGCTGATATTCCGGATCCTGCTGCAGCTCTGGATGTGTTTGCTCTATATGATTCAACGATACGCTCACCGAGGATAATTGCTCCGATAAGGTGTTCATGCCGTCTTGCAGTTGTTCATACTGGCTGATAAGCGAAGAGAGCCCGGCACCCGCCTTTTCATATCCTTGCAGCAACTGCTCAGCGCCTCGCTTTAACTTTTTCGCATTATCCTTGATTGTTGCCAATCCTTTTTTGATTTCGCCAGCTCCCATCGAACCGCTGCGAATGCCTTGTTCAATTTGCGCAAGTCCTTTTTGAAGGTCGCTAACGCCCATTTTGAGCCGCTCTGTTCCTGATGCAAGCTCTTCCATACCGTTTGTCGCTTGTTTTAATTTTGGCGCGGATGCGGAAAGCTGTTTGCTCGCTTGACTTAGTCCAGAGCTGATTTTCTCAATCCCTTCTTTTCCTTGTCCAAGACCATCTTTTAAGCTTTTCGCTTGCTCGGTGACAAACAATTGTTCAATTGGCTCCCCAGTCGGGCGTGTAACAGAACGCACTTTGTCGATACCATCGATTTTTTCGACTTCACGGCTGATTTTTTCAATAAGGGCAAAATATTCTTGCGAGTTCATCGCTTCATCGTTTTTCATGACGATTTGTGTTGGCATCGCTTCGCCAGGATTAAAATTTTTAGCGATAATGTTGAACGCTTTGACGGACGCATAGTCATCACCAATTTCCTCAAGGGAATCAAATGACAAATCCCCATCATACGTCGCCAACACCGGAACGGTAATGACCGCAACGATGCCTAACGCAATGAGCGGTCTAGCAAACGCAAACCGTCCCGCGGCATCCCATAAGCGGCTTTGTTTATGCTCTAAATTTCCTTTCGCCGGCCAAAACAAATTTGGACCAAGCACCGCCATAAAAAACGGCACCAACGTCATCAGCGCAACGAGGAGCACCGCTACCCCAACCGCCACCGCGGCAGCCGATTGATATAACTTAAACGTTGATAATCCAATTGCGGCAAACCCGATCATCACCGCAATTCCGCTGAACAATACCGTTTTTCCAGCTGTGCGGTACGTGGCGACAATCGCATCCGTGCGGTTTTCGTGCTGCGAAAGTTCTTCCTTAAACCGGCTTAACAGCAAAATACAATAGTCCGTTCCGATTCCAAACAGCACGGCAACTAAAAAGATTTGCGTAAACGTAGAGAGCGGAAAATTCACTTGATCCACGAGAAAAGCGACAATCGACTGTGACACTAAATACGTCATCCCAACGGTGATAAGCGGAATGAGTGGCGCGACAAACGAACGGAACACGACAAGCAACACCACTAAAATAAACACAACCGTAATGCCTTCCGTCTTTTTCAACCCTTTCTGCGAGCTGACGACAACGTCTTCGTCAATCATCCAGCCACCCGTGTAATAATGTTCGACAGAAATGTCATCAATCGCTTTGTAAAGCGCCTTGCTTATTTCTTTCGCGCTTCTTCCGTTCCGCTCCAGCTTCACGGACGTTAAAATCGTCGTGCCATCTTTAGAAACAAGTTGATCTTTCAATTCCTTTTCTTTAAACGGGGAGATAATCTCGGTAATTCCGAGTTTCTCTTTTTGCGCTTCCAACTGTTTAACGGCGTGCTCCGCTTCCTTCCAATCGCTGGCCGTCAGCCCTCCTTTGCGGTAAAACACAAGTGCTGTTGACAGTTCGCTTCCTTTGTTCTCCTTCTTTTGCACTTCGTTTAAAATATCGATCGCAAGCGAAGACGAGTAGCCTTTTGGCACGTTAAGCTGCCCTTTCTCGCGGACAAGATCGGCCATGTTCGGCGCCGTCGCCATCAGCACGACAAGAGCGGCAATCCACGCCAACAGCACGAACCACTTTCCTTTGACGATTCCTCTCACGATGTCCCTCCATCTCTTGCAAAATACGGGCAAGTTTTTCATACGTTTGAATAAACGATTCAATTTCTCTCTCCGAAAATTTGGTTATGAACGATTCGACTAATTTATGAATTTTTTCTTCCGCATTCGCAATCCACTCATCTCCTTTTTTAGTCAACGTTAAATAGATAACCCGCCGATCATTTTTATCGCGCGCGCGCTGAAGCAAGCCTTTTTCGGCAAGACGGTTTGTCATCGCCGTAATCGCGCTTTTGTTTACGCCAAACATGGACGCAAGTTCTGTCGATGTGCATTTCGCTTTCTTTTTTATGTAGCGAAGCAGGTAATATTGGTCGTTTGTCATATCCTCATCGAGCTCGCATTTCACAAGCGCCGCCGCTTTTCTCATCACGATAAAGGAAACGGACAAATATCGTTCTACTAAATCGTGAATGTTTCCGCACCGCAAGCTATCACTCCTCTTTGTAAAAAATAGTTCAATTATTTAACTATTTAACAATGTAACAATCTCCTAGAAAAAAAGTCAACGGAGAAGATTTTCTTTTTTCCAATGAACAATGATATAATGAAGGAAAGTACGGGAGGAATCGAAAATGAAAAGAGAACCGTCCGAACCGTATTCGTATCAAGATTACCTTCAGTGGGAAGGGCGTTGGGAACTCATTGACGGCGTAGCGTATAATATGAGCCCATCTCCGACGTGGGAGCATCAATTCGCCATAGTAGAGCTGTCATTTATATTGCGTTCGTATTTTCAAAATAAAAATTGCTATGTAGCGATTGCTCCGTTTGATGTTCGATTTTCAAACGATGACGATTACGAGCGGGCACCCCATGTCGTTCAGCCCGACATCTCTGTTATTTGCCATAAACATCAATTAACGAACAATGGCTGTTTAGGCGCCCCAACGCTAGTTATCGAAGTGCTTTCCCCATCAACGGCATTAAAAGACAGAAACGAAAAATTCAAGCTATATGAAAAATTTGGCGTCCAAGAATACTGGATTGTTGATCCGGTTTACCAAACGATCGAAGTATTTGGGTTCGAAGACGGTTTTTTCAAAAAAAGAGAGGTATTTGGCAAAGAGCAACAGTTAACGTCATTCGTTTTTCCTGACTTGACAGTTGAAGTTAGTTCTATATTTTTCCCAACGGAATAAGTGACATCCTTTTTCGTTTCGTAATCCACGATAAGAAGCATTACGCCGCAATATCCCGTTTTCGAAAAATAAACCATGTAAGTGCGTTAAATATAACAAAATAAACAAGCAGCATCATCATGGAAAATGTCATCGTCATTCCTTCGACAAGCGGCGTTCCATCAATATATTGCGCTAAGTTTGTATTGGCAAATAATAAATATTTTGCCCAGTCAAATTTCATGGCAAGAAGCGCCGTAATCTGCGGCCCTACAAAGAGTGCAAAAGTCGCCAGTCCAATCGCAAGCGAGTGATTGCGAAACACCGCGGATATCATAAACGCAAAGGTCGTCATCATAACAAGATCAACGCAATTGAGTGCGTATACTTGCATCACATAAAGAAGCATGTTTTTCTCCACAACCGTTCCATTTTGGTACGCTAAATATGGTTCGCGGATGTTATCGATTCCAAAAACAATCGCGGCGATGACCGCTGAGAAAACAAATAATAATAGCAGCATACAGAGCGCAAACAACAAGGCGGCAATGTATTTCGAAAGCAAAATTTTCGTGCGGCTGGCAGGACGAATGAGAAGCAGCTTGATTGTTCCCCACGAAAATTCACTGGCTACGCTTCCTGCCGCCACAATAATCGTAAACAGTGTGATCAGCGCAATAATGTCTGCAGAATTCACCAAATATCCCCAGAACGTATTGGACGCCACAGGTTTTATATTATGCACTAGACGATACTCATTGATTTTCAACTGCTGTTCGAGATGATTTTTATACATTTTTGGCACCTTTTCTTCAGAAAGCTGGGCTTCAATTCCCTTTATCTCCGAAACAACTTCTGCCTTCCAGTTTGCCGGTTCTTTATATGTTGCTTTTGTAATCAGCGCTCCCGCTAATGCCGACAAGGCAAGAAGCCCGATCATGAACCATGTGCCAATACGGCGGTAAATTTTCATATTTTCGTTTTGAATTAATGAAAGAATGCTAGACAATTTCATTCCCTCCCGTCATTTCTAAAAATCTTTCTTCCAACGATTTCGTAAGAACTTGAATGCCATATACTTTGATATTTTCTGACACTAAGGCGGCATTCAAGCTTGGTATTTCCTTATAATCGATGGAAACTTCAATTCCTTGCTTTGCCGGTGTGATGTTCATATGAGGATAGATGTTTTTGATCACAGTTAGTGCCTGTTCCACCGGCTCTACTGTTAGCAGCACTTTTTGAGCTTGTTTGGACAGTTCTTGAACCGATTCAATTCCTACTAATCTTCCATGTTGAATAATCGCAAAGCGGTCGCACATCATTTCCATTTCCGACAGAAGATGGCTTGAAACGATGATCCCCAGCCCTTCTTCTTTCGCCAGCTTGCGCAAGTAGTCGCGGATTTCGCGGATGCCGGCGGGATCGAGCCCGTTTGTCGGTTCATCCAAAATAAGCAAAGATGGCCGGTGAAGCAATGCCTGCGCCAGTCCTAGTCGCTGCCTCATGCCGAGCGAATATGTTTTCACTTTGTCATGAATTCGTTTTTCCAAGCCGACTAGCTTGACAACTTCATTGATGCGCTCTTTGGTGACCCCTTTTGTCATGCGCGCATAATGTAGCAGATTTTGGTATCCGGTTAAAAATTTATACATCTCCGGATTTTCGACAATAGCGCCGACATGCTGAATCGCTTTTTCAAAGTCTTTTTGAATACTGATTCCATTAATCAGCACTTCGCCGCTGGTAATTCCCATCAGTCCTACGATCATGCGAATCGTTGTTGTTTTTCCGGCGCCGTTCGGTCCAAGAAACCCAAACACTTCCCCTGGAAATACCTCAAGCGACAAATCATGGATAATCGTTTTCTTGCCAATATCTTTCCTGGCATTTTTCAACTGTAAAAGCGGATTCATGGTCGTTCCTCTCCTTTATAAATTTTTTTCAGCCGGTTTACTACACTGTCACGGCTTGTTTCTCTTAATTCATCAACGCGGGCGCGCTCCGCCACTTTTCCATTGCGGAGGAAAATCGCCTCATCTAGCAATGGTTCGACTTCATCGATTTCATGAGTCGTCATCACAATTGTCTGCCATTCTAGATCGACAAATGAAATAAGTCCTTTGACAATGGATTCGCGCACCATCGGATCAAGGCCGGACAGCGGTTCATCCATCAGTAAAATCGGCGCTTCCCTCGCTAACGTAAAAGCGATTTTCGCGCGGCTGCGTCCACCTTTCGATAATTGTCTTAGCTTTTTATCAGGCTGGATTTCCATGAACTCTAAAATGTCATACGCTTTTTCTGTACGGAAATCGTTAAATTGCGAAGAGTAAAACTCCAGCATATTCTGAACCGTAAAGCTGTCATAATAGACGTCCAATTCTGATAAATACGCGACTTTGCCGCTGATTTTTCTCGTTACTTCCATCCCATCCACTAGCACTTTTCCTTTCGTAGGAAAAACGAGCCCGGCAATCAATTTCAAAAAAGTCGATTTACCGCTGCCGTTTGCGCCAAGGACGCCGATGATTTTTCCTTTTTCCAGGCTTAGAAAAACATCCTCCAGCGCTGTCACGCTGCCAAACTTCTTTGTCACGCGCTCAAACTGAATCATTGCTCTCCCCCCTGTAGTTTTTCAATGAGGTAATCATATCGTCCAGCGTAAATCCAAGCTCTGTCATGTTTCGGATAAAGTCAGTCACAACATCTCGCTTCATCTGTTCACGCAACCGTTCGATGACTTCCACATTTTCCGTCACAAATGTTCCTTGACCGCGCCGTGTTTCCACAATCCCCATCCTCTCCAGTTCACTATATGTGCGCTGTATCGTATTCGGATTCACTCCTGTTTCCACTGCCATCTCGCGGACAGACGGCAACTTATCTCCCGCTTTCCATTCGTTTCGTACAATTTTTTTATTTATTTTTTCCATTATTTGTATATAAATAGGTTTCGTTGTATCAAACTCTTCTACCACGATGCTTACACCTCAACTTTTCTGTCAATTAACCAAATAGAAGAGCAAAATACGAGAATAGCCATAATACCGTAAAAAACGCCTGCTCCTATTGATATAGTTTCAATCTTTTGGATCATTATCCAGCCCTCAGTCGTATTGTACTTGAACGTAATCCCCGGCACTGCTATTTTTCCCCATCCCGTTAACCATTCGAATATGTTTGTTTTCATAAACTGCGAAAATAGCCAGCCTAACAGAAAATAAATAAGCGCAACGATCAGCCCCGAGAGTTTTGGAATCATTTGTTTACAGATGCGGTAAATCACCCAATAAAACAAACACAAGACCGCCATATGGACAGATAGCAGCACAATAGACAGAACCGCCAGCACACCGCTTTGGATAAAAAGCTCATGATTCCACATTTCCTCATGGAAATACCTCTCTTTTATTCCAAGCGATGCAATGTAGGTAAATAGCACTGAAACAAACAGGGAAACAAGCAGGCTGCCAAACGCGATCAGCAGTTTGGCGCTTACCAATCGAAATACCGGCTGCGGGGTGTGAAGCCATAAATGAAGCCGCTTCGTTTCTGTTTGCAAGCTGAGAGCCATAAATATCAACATATAAAAAGCATGCAAGCATGTGACAATCAATGATGGAACGAACATCGCTATCGGCTCATCGTATTTTAGAGCGAATAAATATGCCACTATATTAACGGCGATCACGATTCCAACCGTAGTCCATATCCACAGTTTCGAGATGCGCCATTCTTTTTTTAATAAGCCAATCCACGGATTCATTCTTATCCCTCCAATAACAGTGAATTAGTGCTCTAGTTAAATAGTACACTAATTCAAAATAAAACGTCAACCAATTTTTTACGGCAACAAGACACATTTTCTCCTCTTCCAGCGAGTTCGTAATACCATACCCGTCTGTTCGAGTATAAAACAAAAAACACTACCAGATATGTGGAAGCACCATCAACGACAGCCATCCCACGACGGATAGCCCCACTATCGTCCACGCAGCGAGGCGGGAACGAAGACGTGTTCCGAGCCAAAACACAATAATCCCCACTAACATGATGAAATTGGGAAAACTGAAAAGCGACGCGTGAAAATAAAAAATATCGAAACAAACAACCGTAACTAACGTCAAAACAATAAACGGCTTGTTCCCACGAAGCCGCGGAAACGCACGCGCCATAGCCTCTTGAACGAAAAATAGCGTGATGCTCCAGCTAAACAGGAACGGCCACCCGATGAAAGAAAAAGTACGAAACGGAATATAGAAAAGGAGATCACCGCTTTCCTCTACATTGCCAAAAAGAAAACTTGCCAAAAAAATATATCCGTAAAGAAGGCCCGCGGCGCTAAGGAATTGCCATAAATATGGTCTAGGCCTGGATTCGCCAATAAAATAGGACATTTTCTTTCCTCTTCCTCCATGCTATTCCCATAAGCGATCATAACAAAACAATAAGGTATATTTTCTTCGCTGCTACATGAAGCTCCCCTCTTTGCAAAAAATCCCCCGCCTTATGTTTCCGCATAAGACGAGGGATTCTATTTATCCGCGCAATGTCGCGCCGAATTGCTGTTCCACTGCTTGGATCACTTTTTCATGAACGGCGGTTACTTCTTCGTCTGTTAATGTGCGTTCCGGATCATAATAACGGAGCGAGAAGGCGATCGATTTTTTGCCGTCTGGGAGGCGGTCACCCTGGTAGACGTCGAAAATGGATACTTCTTTTAATAGCTCGCCGCCCGCTTCGATAATCGCTTTTTGCAGCTCGCCGGCGACGACGTTTTCATCGACGACAAGGGCGATGTCGCGGGTGATCGACGGGAAGCGCGGAATCGGCGAGTAGCGGATATCCTCGACTTCCGCGTTTAACAAGTCGGTCAAGGCAAGTTCAAAGACATATGTTTCTTTTAAATCATATTCTTTTTGCACGACCGGATGGAGCTGACCGACAAACCCAATCGTCTTGCCATCTAGCAAAATATGAGCGGTGCGTCCCGGATGCATATGCTCGCGTTTTGCTTGTTTATATTCAATGCGGTTCGTTAAGCCTAGCAATTCGAACAATCCGTCTAAAATGCCCTTGACTACATAGAAATCAACCGCTTTTTTCTCACCTTGCCATAAGTGGGCGTGCCATACGCCTGTTAAGACTCCGGCGAGACGTTCTTTTTCGCTTGGCAGTTCTTTTCGCCATTGGCGAGATATACCGCTCCTGTTTCATAGACGGCGACGTTTTCGACTTGGCGCGCGCGGTTATAGCTCGCTACTTCCAACAGATGAGGCAGCAAGCTTTGACGAAGGACGCTTCGTTCTTCGCTCATCGGCAGCGCCAAGCGGATCGGTTCCGCCGTTTCTAACGCGAACATCATCGCTTTTTCCTCGCTTGTCAGAGAGTACGTAATCGCTTGGAACAGGCCAACGTCTTCTAAGTAACGGCGCACTTGCCGGCGTTTTGCTTGATAAGGGGTCAATTTGCCCGGTTTTGCTTCCGCGACTGGCAAGGTTGCCGGCAGACGGTCATAGCCGTACAATCTCGCTACTTCTTCAATAATATCTTCTTCAATCGAAATATCCCGACGGCGTGATGGAACGGTAATCGTAAATGTTCCGTTATCTTCGGTAAACGCAAATTGCAAGTTCGTTAAAATCGTTGCGACTTCGTCTTTCGTAATCATCGTGCCGAGCACGCGGTTAATGCGGTCCAACGTAATGGTGACCGTCACTTCTTTCTCTTTTAACGTATTGACTTCAACAATGCCGCCAACCACTTCACCGCCAGCGTACTCTGCCATTAACGCGGCGGCGCGTTCGAGTGCTTCTTTTGTCCGTGCCGGGTCAATGCCTTTTTCAAAGCGCGTGCTTGCTTCACTGCGCAAGCCGTGATCTTTCGATGCTTTGCGAATGACAGGGCTCGTGAAATAAGCCGATTCGATAAACACCGTTGTAGTGTCATCTCGTACTTCGGAATTCGCACCGCCCATGACGCCAGCCAGCGCCACTGGGTCCGTACCGTTTGTAATCACAAGGTGGTCTTCCGTTAACGTACGCTTCGTATCATCCAATGTGACAATTGTTTCGCCTGCTTTCGCGCGGCGGACAACAATCTCCTTCGAACCGAGACGGTCATAGTCAAACGCATGAAGCGGCTGGCCGTACTCCAGCAAAATGTAGTTCGTAATATCGACAACGTTGTTATGCGGACGGATTCCTGCCGCCATCAGGCGCGTTTGCATCCAAAGCGGCGACGGGCCGATTTTCACGTTTTTCACAATGCGTCCTGCATATAATGGATTGTCTTGGGGCGCATCGACGCGCACAGAAATATAATCATGGACATTTTCGTTATTTTCTTGAAGCTCAATGGTTGGAAGTTTCACGTCTCTCCCTAAAATCGCCGCCACTTCATATGCGACGCCAATCATGCTTAAGCAATCGGCGCGGTTTGGCGTAAGTCCAAGTTCTAACACTTCATCGTCTAAATTTAATAATTCCAATGCATCGGCGCCAACCGGTGCGTCGCTTGGAAAGACGAAAATGCCATCAGCGTACTCTTTCGGAACTAATTTTGATTCAACACCGAGCTCTTGCAAGGAACAAATCATGCCGTTTGATTCTTCTCCGCGCAGTTTTGCCCGTTTAATTTTCAAATTGCCTGGCAAAACCGCACCGACTTTCGCAACCGCTACTTTTTGCCCTTTGGCAACATTCGGGGCGCCGCAAATAATTTGCACCGGCTCGCCTTCTCCGATATCGACGAGACATTTGCTCAATTTATCGGCATTTGGATGTTGTTCGCGCTCAAGCACATGTCCAACGACAACGCCTTTTGCCCCTTTATTCAATACTTCCACACTTTCGACTTCAATGCCGCTTTTGGTGATGAGGTCGGCTAGTTCTTTTGCTGTTATTCCCGTAAGGTCTACATATTCTTGCAGCCATTTATAAGAAACAAACATCGGTCAAACCTCCCTTTTACACACGATGGAATTGTTGTAAGAAACGAATGTCATTTTGATAGAAATGGCGGATGTCATCAATGCCGTATTTGAGCATCGCGATGCGCTCTGGTCCCATGCCAAACGCGAAACCAGTATATTTTTTCGAATCAAATCCGGCCATTTCTAATACGTTTGGATGGACCATGCCGGCGCCTAAAATTTCAATCCATCCTGTCCTTTTACATACGCTGCAGCCATGTCCGCCGCAATGGAAACAGGATACATCGACTTCGACTGACGGCTCGGTGAATGGGAAAAAGCTTGGACGGAAGCGGATTTCGCGGCCTTCGCCAAACATTTTGCGTGCAAACTCGCGCAGCGTTCCTTTCAGGTCGCTCATGCGAATGTTTTCATCGACAACAAGCCCTTCGATTTGCGTAAATTGATGCGAGTGAGTCGCGTCATCATTGTCGCGGCGGTACACTTTTCCCGGGCAGATGATTTTCACCGGACCGCGCCCTTGATGTTTTTCCATCGTGCGCGCCTGCACCGGTGACGTATGAGTACGAAGCAAAATTTCTTCGGTAATATAGAACGAATCTTGCATATCGCGCGCCGGGTGGCCTTTTGGCAAGTTCAACGCTTCAAAATTGTAGTAGTCTTTCTCGACTTCTGGTCCTTCGGCAATCGTATAGCCCATGCCGATGAATAAGTCTTCGATTTCTTCAATGACGCGCGTGAGCGGATGATGATTTCCTCTTTTAACCGGACGGCCTGGAAGCGTGACATCAATCGCTTCCGCTGCTAATTTTTTCTCGACTTCCTCTTGTTCGAGCTTTGCTTGCTTTGCTTCTAACGCGCTT
The DNA here is from genome assembly GCF_027942335.1 of Geobacillus sp. CX412. NCBI lineage: Bacteria > Bacillati > Bacillota > Bacilli > Caryophanales > Anoxybacillaceae > Geobacillus > Geobacillus sp. CX412. The sequence continues at coordinate 688,156 of NZ_CP103461.1, read as the reverse complement.
TGAATCGCCTGGCGCACTTCGTTGGCAAGCGCGCCTATTACCGGACGCTCTTCTGGCGATAATGACCCCATGCCGCGGAGCACTTCGGTAATCGGGCCTTTCTTGCCAAGATAAGCGACGCGCACCTCATTGAGTGCTTTCAAGTCACTGGCTTGTTCAATTTTTTCGAGCGCTTCCTGTTGAAGCTGCTGCAACCGTTCTTTCATAAGAAAACTCCTCCTTTTCTTCAATCAAATAAACGAATGCTTCTTCTACTGCCCATGATTGATGCTCATGAAGCAACACTTTTCGAATATCTTTACGTGAAATCCACACTAGTATGTTCTATAAAAAAACTCGCCCCTTACCATAAGGGACGAGTGCACTCGCGGTACCACCCTTGTTAACAGCGCAAAAAGGCACTGTTCGCTTCATTGTGATAACGGCATAGGCCGGAACACCTTTACATTCCGCAAGCGCGGAATGGTCCCGGTGTCAACTCCAGAGGTGAATTCACTTGCTTCTACCATAAAAACGCTCCCAGTCTACGGCGTTTTCTCCCTGGATGGCGAGTGGCAAGCTACTCTTCTCTTTCATCGTTGTTTTCTATATTTCCCTATTTTTATATTATCTTTATATCCCATATGTTCAGATAAATAATGCTGTATTATATTATAAGCAAACGGCGAACATCGCGCAACACACACAATCTATATGAAAACAGCCTATGCTTTTGCGTCCCGTAAATGATAAAGCAAAATCCCGGCAGCGACGGCAACATTTAACGACTCGGCCTGTCCATAAATCGGAATGTATAAATTTTTCGTCGTCATTTGCAGCAATTTCTTATGAACCCCGCTTCCTTCATTGCCGACAAGCAAGGCAAACGGACGCGCCGGTTTGATATGACGATAATCTTCCCCATTTTCCAGCGCTGTTCCGTAAATCGCGACATTTTTTTCGCGCAGACGCTCGATCCATTCACGGAGATTTCCGCGAATAATCGGCAGATGAAAAAGCGAACCTTGGGTAGCGCGGATGACTTTCGGATTATACAAGTCAGCGCATCCTTCGCCAAGAATAACGGCATCGATTCCAGCCGCATCGGCGGTGCGGATCATTGTGCCGATGTTGCCCGGGTCTTGTACGGCGTCAATCAGAAGCACATTCGCCTGCGTCCAGTCTATATCGCCATAGGAAAACTGTTCGCATACGGCCGCGATGCCTTGCGGCGTTTCCGTATCACTGATCGCTTTCATCACTTCTTCTGTCACGATCGTTACAGGAAGGTGACCCGCATTCCAGCTTGGAGGAATCTCCTTTTTTTCGTCAACAATCAGTTCAACAAGAGGCGCATGGCTCTTTAGCGCTTCTTCGACTAAATGAAAACCTTCAATTAGAAATAACCCCATTTTTTCCCGGCCTTTTTTCGTGAGCAGTTTTTTCCATTCTTTCACTTGCGGATTTTTGGTGGACTGGATTCGTTTCAACGTTCACTTCCCCTTTACGCCCCAATGCTTGGCAATAAACTCATCGCGTCCTGATGCGGCGCGGTCTTCTTTATAATGCTTTGGGTTTTTCTTATGGTAGTTTTGGTGATATTCCTCGGCCGGATAAAACTTTGTTGCCGGCAAAATTTTCGTGACGATCGGCTTGGAAAACTTCCCGCTTTCCTCAAGCGCCCGTTTTGATGCTTCCGCTTTTTGCCGCTGCTCTTCATTATGGTAAAAGATCGCTGTCCGATATTGCGGGCCGCGGTCATGAAACTGTCCGCCGTCATCGGTCGGATCAATTTGGCACCAATACAGTTCAAGCAATCGTTCGTATGGAAAAACGTTTGGATCAAATGTAATCTGCACCGCTTCGTAATGCCCTGTCGTTCCCGTTTTCACTTGTTCATATGTCGGGTTTTCGACATGTCCGCCCGTATAGCCGGAAACAATGCCGTATATTCCATCGAGTTCTTCAAATGGAGTGACCATGCACCAAAAACAGCCTCCGGCAAATGTTGCTTTTTCCATGTTTCTCTCTCCTCCATGTAAAATCGTATTTTTCATTATAGCAAAAATTACAGCGATCAAACACCAAACAAATCAAATCAACAAACAATTTGTTTTCATTTTTGCATTTCTCATACATATTCAGAAAAATTCCCGTTAAAAATAAGCTTGTACTATATATAGAGGGGTGAATGGAATGGATTTAAACTTGCGCCATGCGGTTATACAAAATATCGCCAATAACACGAAGGAGCAATTGGAAGATACGATTGTTGATGCGATTCAGCGTGGAGAGGAAAAATATTTGCCGGGGCTCGGCGTCCTCTTTGAAGAGATTTGGAAACATTCGAGCGAGCAGCAAAAAGAGGAAATGCTTACAACACTGGAACAAGCAGTCAAACAACATGCATAAAAGGGAAGTTTTTTCGCTTCCCTTTTCTCCTTCACCGCTATCATTCGAATCCGTTTATAATCCGCAATCCATACGCCATCCCTAACTCAGACACAAACGATAACTTTTCATCATATGCATCCGCATTCCATACATTCACAGAAACCAATTTCTCTTCCCCCTAAGTTTGTTATGCTAATATATGTTTTTTCATTCCCGCATCTCTATCTTTCACTTCTGTAATCCCTTCGCTAAAAAGAAAAGCCGACATTGATTTGCCGGCTTTTCTTCGCTGATCATTCGAATGTAATTTGTTTAACTTTTTCCGCATCTAAACGCTTGATGACTTCGACAAGCAGCTTCACGGTATTTTCATAGTCATCGCGGTGCAAAATCGCAGCATGAGAATGGATGTAGCGCGTTGGAATCGCAATCGTCAGCGATGGAACTCCGCTTGCCGTCAAATGGATTGCGCCGGCGTCGGTGCCGCCGCCTGGCATTGCATCAAAATGATACGGAATGTTGAGTTCTTCAGCGACATCGATCACAAATTCGCGCAAACCGCGATGCGATACCATTGTTGCGTCGTATAAGACGATGTGCGGTCCTGCCCCAAGCTTGCCCATCGCTTCTTTTTCTGAAACCCCTGGCGTATCGCCGGCAATGCCGACGTCCACAGCAAAAGCGATATCCGGCTGAATGGAATGAGCCGCTGTTCTCGCTCCGCGCAAACCAACTTCTTCTTGCACCGTTCCAACACCGTACACGACGTTTGGATGACCCGTATCTTTCAGTTGTTTTAACACCTCGATCGCAACCGCACAGCCGATGCGGTTGTCCCATGCTTTCGCAAGCAGCATTTTTTCATTATTCAACACGGTAAATTCAAAATATGGAACGATCGAATCACCCGGGCGAACGCCCCATTCCATTGCTTCTTCACGGCTTGTCGCTCCGATGTCGATGAACATATCTTTGATTTCAACCGGTTTTTTTCGCGCTTCCGGAGGCAAAATATGCGGCGGCTTCGAGCCAATCACACCTGTAATTTCGCCTTTTTTCGTTAAAATCGTCACGCGTTGAGCCAGCATCACTTGTCCCCACCAGCCTCCCAACGTTTGAAAGCGGATAAATCCTTTCTCATCGATTTGCGTCACCATGAAACCAACTTCGTCTAAATGCCCAGCGACCATAATTTTCGGGCTGTCGCTATCGCCTTTCTTTTTCGCAATCAAGCTGCCAAGACCGTCTGTCGTTACTTCATCGGCATAAGGAGCTATGTACTTTTTCATCACTTCGCGCGCTTCCCGTTCGTTTCCTGGAACGGCTTTCGCGTCCGTCAATTCTTTGAGCATCGTTAATGTTTCATCTAGCTTTGCCATTATGAAACCCCTTTCCTTTTTCATCCTCATTATTATACACGAAACAACAGGAATGTACAAAATTGGTTAATAATTCTGATTTTGCCGCTCATGATTAACTTGATTTTTTTGTTTATAGGCTTGTTCGATTTCTTCCATAGAAAAGCCTAGCTGTCCGCCAAGCAGCAAATACTCGGTAAACAGTCGGTTATAGCTTTGCCGTGATTTCGTTTTTCTAAACTCATCCGCCGCTCGAAAAACAACGAGAAATTGCTCGACAAGCGGCAAAGTAGCCAATTGCGGCGGAATCTCGGAATATAGAAAATCACTCTCCAAGCCGAGCGATAAAATAAAATGAAGGCCATCGACGTATTCTTCGAGCACCTTTTCTCGCGGAGACGGCGGCTTCACACTCCAAAATTTGAAACAGCGTGTTTCATTCGCAAGTTCGCCAATTTCGACAAGTAAAGCAAGTATTTTTTTATCAAACAAATCTTCCTCCTGTAATCTGTGTTGCGCTTCAATGCGCTCATCCAACTGCCGCTGCAGCGAGTAAAGTGACGATAAATCCATATTTTTCTCCTCCTATAAGTAAAAAATAATGCATGTCATTGCTTCGATGGCGGCAATAAGCGTCAATCCGTAACGAAAGGAACGGTGTTTCGTTTTGTGGCGGAACAAATGCATGCCAGCCGTTGTGCCGATCGCACCGCCAATGATAGAAATGAACCAGATCGTACTTTCGGCAATGCACCATTTTCGATGTTTCGCTTTATATTTGTCAGCTGCCATGATGAAAAAACCGATGAGATTGATGAACACAATATATTGTACCATGTTGATTTCCTTTCTATGAAAAAATGGCCATCCCCATAAACGAGAATGGCCATTGCTTCATTCATTATTGAAGTTTGCTTTTTGCAAGTTCTGCAAGTTGTGCAAACGCTGCTTGGTCGTTTACCGCCAAGTCCGCTAACATTTTGCGGTTTACTTCTACACCCGCTAATTTCAAACCGTGCATAAAACGGCTGTACGAAAGACCGTGCATGCGTGCTGCTGCGTTGATGCGCGTAATCCAAAGTTTGCGGAAATCGCGTTTCCGTTGACGACGGTCGCGATACGCGTACATTAACGATTTCATTACTTGTTGGTTTGCGACTCTATATAAAGCATGTTTCGCTCCGAAATAACCTTTTGCTAATTTCAGCACTTTTTTGCGACGTCTGCGCGTTACCGTTCCACCTTTAACACGTGGCATATATATTCCCTCCTATATGTCTCCATTATTTCAAGTTGTCAAGCAATTGACGAATGCGTTTAAAGTCGCCAGGAGATACAAGCGTGCTTTGGAAGTTTACGTTTTTGTTTTGCGTTTTCTTGCAAATAATGGCTTGTATAAGCATGACCGCGTTTTAATTTACAGTACCAGTCTTTTTAAAACGCTTTGCAGCGCCACGATGAGTTTTCATTTTTGGCATAGGGTGTTCCTCCTCACTCGATTATTTGTCATTTTTCGGTGCCAGTACTAAAAACATGCTGCGTCCGTCCATTTTTGGCGCAGTTTCGACAACGCCGATATCCGAACACGCTTCGGAGAATCGCTCTAATACGCGTTGACCGATTTCTTTATGCGTAATCGCCCGTCCTTTAAAGCGAATCGTCGCTTTTACTTTGTCGCCTTTTTCAAGGAACTTGCGCGCGTTGCGGAGCTTTGTATTGAAGTCGTGCTCCTCAATCGTTGGACTTAAGCGAATCTCTTTGACGTTGATGACTTTTTGTTTTTTACGCGCTTCTTTTTCTTTCTTTTGCTGTTCAAAGCGGAATTTGCCGTAATCCATGATGCGGCATACCGGCGGTTTCGCATTTGGTGCTACAAGAACTAAATCAAGATTTAATCTTGCAGCAATTTCAAGCGCCTCTTGTCGAGATTTAATTCCTAATTGTTCACCATTTGGGTCAATTAAACGGACTTCGCGTGCACGAATATTTTCATTAATAATAAAATCTTTGCTAATAACCAGCCACCTCCAAGGTTTTTTCCGAATTACTTGTTTGTCGCATCGCACACCCAACTTGAGCGGTTCCGGAAAAACAGCCGATCATCAGCCTTTTCCTGCTAACAAAAAAGTGTGGATGCATACGACACCCACACTACTTACGTTCGAAAACAATATCGCGAACCGTAACGACCTGTCAACAGCCATGCCGGCGTCAACCAGGTGAGAAGCGGGGTGCTTCTGCTTTAGTCACAAACAAGTATTCTATTCACTCTATACAATATATCACCTTGGAAGTGGCATGTCAAGGCGGTTTTCTTGATTGACAAACAACGTCTTTCATTATAGCGAATCATTGGCAGTTTGGCAAGTGAAAATGCGAAAACCGTGAAGAAAGAACTTCACGGTTTTCGTATTGCCTAGTTTCGACGCACTTCCGCTTTCAGAGCGGCAATAAAATCGTCGAGAGACATCGTTTCGCTTTTTTGTTCGCCGTATTTACGGACGTTGACGGCATTTTCTGCCATTTCTTTGTCACCGACGACAAGCATGTAAGGGATTTTTTGAATTTGCGCTTCACGAATTTTGTAGCCAATTTTTTCATCGCGTTCGTCGACTTCGACGCGGAATCCTTGCGATTGCAACGCTTCTTTCACTTTATACGCATAGTCGAGATGCGCTGCTGGCGACACAGGGATCACTTCGACTTGCACTGGGGCAAGCCAAGTTGGGAACGCGCCTTTATATTCTTCAATCAGAAACGCAACGAAACGTTCCATCGTGGAAACAACCCCGCGATGGATGACAACCGGGCGATGCGGTTTGCCGTCTTCGCCGATGTATGTTAAATCAAAGCGTTCCGGCAATAAGAAATCAAGCTGCACCGTTGACAATGTTTCGTCTTTTCCAAGCGCTGTGCGCACTTGCACGTCTAATTTCGGACCATAAAACGCCGCTTCCCCTTCGGCTTCATAATACTCTAATCCCAATTCATCCATTGCTTCACGCAGCATGTTTTGCGCTTTTTCCCACATTTCATCATCATCGTAATATTTTTCTTTATCATGTGGATCGCGGTAAGAAAGCCGGAACGAATATTCATCCAAGCCAAAGTCTTTGTATACTTCTAAAATTAAGTTAACGACGCGTTTGAACTCATCTTTAATTTGGTCTGGACGCACAAAAATGTGAGCATCGTTTAATGTCATGCCCCGGACGCGCTGCAAGCCGGAAAGCGCTCCAGACATTTCATAGCGATGCATCGTTCCAAGTTCGGCGATGCGAATTGGAAGCTCCCGATAGCTATGAATCTTGTTTTTATAAATCATCATATGATGCGGACAGTTCATTGGGCGCAGCACAAGCTGTTCGTTGTCCATTTCCATCGGCGGGAACATGTTGTCTTTGTAATGATCCCAGTGGCCGGAAGTTTTATATAATTCGACACTGCCAAGCACTGGTGTATAAACATGTTGATAACCTAATTCAATTTCTTTGTCCACAATATACCGCTCGATAATGCGGCGAATCGTTGCCCCTTTTGGCAGCCAAAGCGGTAGCCCTTGTCCGACTTTTTGCGAAGTCATAAACAATTCAAGCTCTTTTCCTAATTTGCGATGATCGCGTTCTTTTGCTTCTTGCAACTGGCGAAGATATTCATCTAAATCTTCTTTTTTGAAGAACGCCGTTCCGTAAATGCGCTGCAGCATTTTATTATTGCTGTCTCCGCGCCAGTACGCTCCTGAGATGTTCAACAACTTAAACTCTTTAATTTTTCCTGTCGATGGAACGTGGACACCGCGGCAAAGGTCAAAAAATTCGCCTTGTTCGTAAATGGAGATCGTTTCTCCTTCTGGAATATCGTTAATTAATTCCAGTTTTAAATCATCGCCAATTTCTTCGTAAAGGCGAATCGCTTCTTCGCGGCTCACTTCTTTCCGGACAATTTCCAAGTTTTCTTTCACAATTTTCCGCATTTCTTGTTCAATTTTCGGCAAGTCTTCCGGCGTTAATGATTCTTCCATATCGATATCGTAATAGAAACCATTTTCAATGACCGGACCGACGCCAAGTTTTACATTTTTATACAGACGCTTAATCGCTTGGGCCATTAAATGGGCAGTACTATGGCGCAAAATGTCCAGCGCTTCTGGCATATCTTGCGTAATGATCGAAATCGATCCATCTTCCTGAATCGGTGTGCGCAAATCAATAAAACGATCGTTTAGTTTGCCGGCAATCGCTTTTTTCTTTAATCCCGGGCTAATCGATGCAGCGATTTGTTCTGTCGTTGTTCCTTTTGGAAACTCCTTTACCGCTCCATCAGGGAATGTAATGCGAATCATTTCCGACATACACTTTTCCTCCTCCTTCTTTCGTGTTGAAAATAAAAAAACTCCTCCCTCAACAAAGGGACGAGTTTGTTTCGTGGTTCCACCCTTCTTCCCACCGCTGGCAAAAAAGACATACTTCGCCTCTGGCGATGGCTCGAATAGAATAACGGTCGTACCGTCGACAATTACTAGACTTACGTCGTTCACTGCCGCAGCTCCGAGGTGGTAAGTGTATTTTTCGTGTTAGGAAGGTTGCAGCCGATGCCTTCCCTCTCTGGAAACCGTAAAAATACACCCGTGTCCTCATCATCACTTTTCCGGATTTCTTTTATGTACGTTATTATAGAATGAGTATAGGAAAAAATCAAGTTCATCTATCTTGTTTTGCGCCGATGGCTCGATATTTTGCAAAATCGCTTTGGCTGCAGAGGAAAATCCGCTCTTGAAATACATTTTGAATCGTTTGAATCATCCCATCATCGATATCGTCTGTATACAAATAAATGATGTTCGGTGCAATAGACACAAGCGGTGCTAATATGGAAGAATCAATGTACATCGGCTGGCAGATGATCAAATTACGGTCGATCATTTGTTTTAATTCACTCGCTGTTATTTCGCATAACTTTTCATCAAAAAAAAGAAAAGATGGCGGCTTGTGGACTAAATGAATGACGGATAATTTCGGCTTTTTGGATGACACACAGTCACGCAACATTTGCACAAAATTTTGATATTCCTGCTCTAGTTTATATTCATCAATAGCAAGTTCGACGTAGTGTTGGAGCCGTTCCATATATGGCTTCAGGCGAAACGTAATAAAGGATGAAAAGGAAAAGGAAAGACCATCTTTTAAAAAGTGCTGTAGCGCGTTCGCAATCAATGTTTCCCGTGAAATGGAAGATTGCTTTCCCTTTCGATAATCATATCGCTCCCCATCGAGAAAGGAATGGGCAAGCTGTAAAATTTGATGTTGTTCTTCTTTATCTTGAAAATAAAACGTGCCAGAAATAATCGATAATAATAGCCGATCTTCGATAAAACGAAGAATAAATTTTGTCATTGCTGGTATTAAATCTGATAAAATAACCTGATCGGTGTTGTCATATATGTAAATCGTGACGAGGGAATCTCCATTGTATGTTGCTTGAAAGAGCAGATTCATTGTTTTTTTCTGCCTTTCTTTCAGCAAACAAAACAACTTTTCAGCATCATTGGCTTGTTCAAAATAAATTTCAATCAAACGTTGTCCCCCCTTTTACGAGTTAAATGCTTGTTCTATATATATGGGGACAAACGGTCGTTTAGAATAAAAAAGGATATTTCCACTAAGGAAATATCCTATTCAAGCCGGCGATTTCTTCCCTTTATTTCTACTGGATGTGCCAAATAACGGATCCGCTCCATAATGCGCGCAGCTTTCATCTGCTCTTCTTCCCCGCGCTGCGAATAGGTCAAATGATGCGCTAATTGCTGTAAATCAAAGTTCGACGTAAAAAATGTCGGCAAGTTTTCAAACATCCGATATTGCAAAATAGGACCTAATAAGTCATCGCGCACCCAGCTTGACATTGATTCCGCGCCGATATCATCAAGCATTAAAATCGGCACCTTTTTGACATAATCGAGTTTTTCATTAATCGTTTGGTCTTGCAGCGAGCTTTTTAACTCACGGAAAAATTCCGGCACATACACGATAAGGGACGAAACGTTTTTTTGCGCAAGCGCGTTGGCGATCGCGCCAAGAATATACGTTTTTCCGACGCCGAATGATCCATATAAATAAAGTCCTTTCATCTTTTTTCCCGGCTCATACTCCGAAACAAAACGATCGGCAAGTTCAATCGCCTTCATTCGTCCCTCATCGGTAAGATCAATGTCAGACAGCGAAGCTTGCAAAATTTCACGCGGAACAAACAAACTTTGAATCAGTGATTCCTGCCGTTTTCGTTCATCATATTTTATTTTTGCCGGACAGCGGTCATACTCGACATCAATGACAGTTCCTTTTATAACAAGATGAGGATGATATCCTTTTAAAAAGTTTTTGCATTGATCTAAACTAGGGCATTGTGCGCAGTTTTTGCTTTGCTCCATAAACTCATACAGCTTCATTAAACTGCGGTCTATCATCTCTTTTGTAATTTCCCGCTCGTGTTCACGTAAAAATGCTTGTACTTCTGGGTGTGACAAAATTTGTCGTTTCATTTGTTCATAGCGCTGTTGAAAATCTTTTTTATGAAGCAGTCGATTTAACAGTTGATCCATTCGTTCCATCATTTCCACATCCTATTATTCATTGCGGTATTTTTTTAATCGTTCCTCTAATTCCCGGCGCTTTTCTTCGATATTGATATTTTCCTCTTTGTCTTGATCATCGTTTTGACTATAATCCATATTAAGCCATTCTGGCAACAATTCTTTTCGCACTGCTTTTCTGTTTGTTCTTTTGCTTTTTTCATTTGCCCAGCTTTGATATGTTTTTGCTTCTTGCTTTGCCAGCTCCATTGCCTCTTTGACGGTGCGTACTTTTTTCCGCGCCCAATGACTGGCAATTTTTTCAACATATGCTTTGGATAGTTTCATATTTGTACGCAACATCACATAATAAATTAATACGTTCACAACACCCGGAAGCAATTTCTGTTGAAACATAATGTCCTCAATCAGCTGCAAATCGCTCATCGATGGTTCGGCTCCGCCAGATATTTCTATTAACAATTGGCGGGGGGAAATGGTTTCAAGCTGCTTTATCAACAGTTCCTCTTTCGTTTTTGGTTCGACATTCGTCATCGTACGATACGGAAGCGGCTGCACTCGCGAACTTAAGTTAGGAGGAGAATCTCCGCGTTCAAATTCATACCACTCATGAACGGCTTTCCGCAATGCATCGATATCAATATGGTTAGACGGATCAATCACACTCATGACAATTTTTTGCATGTCAAGCGGTCCAACACCGTATAAAAAGGCTAATTTTTTTATCGCTTCTTTTACCTTTGCCGTAATCGCCCGCTTTGGCACCATATGTTTAGATAAACCGGCAAAAAATAGTTCGAAATCAAATACATCATCGCTAAGTTCGTACGTATTCTCTTTTCTGCTGATATACTCATACCCATCAACAAGCCGCAAATCTTCTTGCGTTTCTTCATTCATATTAGCAACCATTTGTTCCACATGCACAGACGCAAATACATCATGAAACGCGCGAGTAATAGGAGAAAATTTCGTTTGGTCAATGGATGGGGTGGAAAAGAACTGTTTCAGCTCTTGAAACTTATGTTTGCCGATACGGTTATAGAGGAAAACGTTAAGCATTCCATCCATGAAAAATTGCTCTGGTGTAAGCGGCGGCTGCAGCTCATAAATAAACAATTTCGGTTCTTCATTATTGACATACGTCTTTAATAGCCCAATTCCTTCTAATTTTAAACGTTCTTCATAGATTTCTCGCAAACTGCATTGCATAAGCACCATTAAACTATGATGGGTCGTTTCTTTTTCCGAAAGAAGCTCCTGCTCGCACCATAACGTCATATAAAGACTTAATGCCCGATGGCCTATTAGCGGTTGATAAAGGAGAGTGAGCACTTTTCGGTCAAAATCATGCAACACTCCATTGCTCCGTACCGTATAACGGTCAACAGGAATTAATTCTTTCCAATGATGTTCCATTATTCTCGACCTTCCGTATTAAGTTTTAACGATGAAAAAAAGGGCTTATTATCTATTGCGCAAAAAGCCCTTTTTAACGTTGTTCTTTTTTAATTAGCTCTTTTAGTTCTTCAATAAATACATTTAAATCTTTAAATTGGCGATACACGGAAGCAAAACGGACGTAAGCAACCTCGTCCACTTTCGATAAACGTTCCATCACCATTTCACCGATCGTTTCGCTTTTCACTTCCGCTACTCCTTGATTGCGAAGCTCCCTTTCAATGTCCTGCGTAATTTTTTCGAGTTCTTCTAAAGCAACAGGACGCTTTTCACACGCTTTAATTAAACCGCGCAAAATTTTATCACGGCTAAATTCTTCGCGCATTCCTTGTTTTTTCACGACAATCAGCGGCATTTCTTCCACTTTTTCAAATGTTGTAAAGCGATAGTGGCATTGTTCGCATTCCCGTCTGCGCCGAATCGAACGTCCTTCATCCACCGGACGCGAATCAAGGACTCTTGTGCCGTGATGCTGGCATGATGGGCATCTCATATAACCAACTCCGTTTTTATTCTTATCTTTATGATAACGGAACAAATAACAGCGGGCAAGTTGTTTCGCTATGCGTTCATTCCCGACCCAATGTATGGAAGGCGTTGGTCCAATTTTCGATATAAATCAATGATGACCTGCCGACTCCGCCCAAAATCAAATGGCAAAAAGGTTGTTTCCGTTGTGACCGAAAAATCGACCGCTGTCTCTAGCGGGCGAACGGAAATGACAGTAACCACAATGAATACTTTTTTTCCACGGCGAGTTGTCGCGCTGAACTCTCCTCTTTCTTCAGAAACAGATAATAATTCATAATCAGGTGAAGAAGTGAACAATTCTTTTACCGTCTGGATTACAGTATTATTTGTCGCCTTATAGTAACGGCTCCGCAACTGTTCGTCCTCATGATTTTCTCTCGTTTCACAATGATTGGTTAACGCATATTTTAGCTTTTTCCAAACACTCATCATTACTTTCCCCTTATTTTTCTGTTTATAACGCTCCGTAATTACTATTATCATATCATCATTTTTGACTAAGATGTATATTAGACAAGTAAAAAAGAGGCGCGTCTTTCGCACCTCTTTTAATTTCGCTCGTTAATTATAATGCTTGTGCTTTTTTCACTTCAATTGGACGCATGCCACGCGGAAGTTCAATCGTTTCACGCGTTTGTGCTCCAAGTTTATCGGCGATATAATCCGCCGCAATTGTCGGATCTAAGTGTCCACATGTGTAAACATCGATACTTGCATAGCCATGTTCTGGAAACGTATGAATAGTCAAGTGCGATTCAGAAATAATAACAACTCCACTAACACCTTGTGGCGCAAACTTGTGGAATGCGACTTCGCGAATTTCTGCTCCAGATTTCAACGCAGCATCAACAAACGTTTTCTCAATAAATTCGATGTCGTTCAGCTTATCAAAATCGCATCCCCATAATTCTGAGATAACGTGACGACCCATTGTGTCCATTCCATTAATCCCCCTTCAAACAAATTTTCTTAAAAAATAAAGCATGAAACTCTTTTGCAATATGGCATGTATAACTACCACGGGGGAAAGTTAGTCCTAAGAGGTCCTAACCCTTTAAGTAGTCACATTACCGTTGCCTTTAAGAAGTTCACGAGACATAGTATACTTTGTTTACATATTTTTTTCAATATCCTTTTTTGTATTTTTACGTTATTAAGAGAGTATTTTTTGCCATCTACATGTTACTGTTTCCGAACGGAACGCATTTTATAATGATATCAAAGGGTCATTATGATCACGCATGATTTTCCAGCAGGGAAATATGAATCGCCGTGTAAACCGGCATATGATTGACCGTGTTGAAAAAACAGCGGACACTGTTAAACGAATTCCGTGCTTTCCTTCCTGTAGACTGATTCGGGGCGCACCAAAGCTAAAAGCTGGCCGCAATGGCCAGCTTTTTTATTATACGTTTACGCTTAACTTTTCCTTCATTTTATTTGCTATCATATTCGCTAAATCGACGACGCGGCAAGAATAACCCCACTCATTATCGTACCAGGCTAACACCTTGATTTTGCGCCCTTCCATCACCATCGTGGACAATCCATCAATAATCGCTGAGTGTGGATTCGTGTTGAAGTCGATGGAAACAAGCGGTTCCATTGTAAAATCAAGAATTCCTTTTAGCGGACCGTTTGCTGCGCGAATAAACGTCTCGTTTACTTCTTCTACTGTTACCTCTTTTTTCACATCCACGACTAAATCGACTAACGATACGTTTGGCGTCGGAACGCGGAGCGCCATTCCGTGCAATTTTCCTTTTAAGTGAGGCAGTACTAATCCTAACGCTTTTGCCGCACCGGTCGTTGTTGGAATGATCGATTGCCCGCAAGAGCGCGCACGGCGCAAATCTTTATGCGGATTATCAATATTTTTTTGGTCGTTCGTATATGCATGAACGGTCGTCATTAAACCGTTTTCAATTCCAAACGCCTCATCAAGAACTTTCACAACAGGAGCAAGGCAGTTTGTTGTACAAGAGGCGTTGGAAATAATAAAGTGTTGGTCAATGTCAAGCACATGTTCGTTTACGCCAACGACAATCGTTACATCCTCATTTTTCCCAGGTGCTGTTAAAATCACTCGTTTGGCTCCTGCCTCTAGGTGAAGGCTTGCTTTTTCCCGGGAATTAAATTTTCCTGTTGCTTCGATCACAATGTCAATATCCAACTCTTTCCACGGCAACTCTTTCGGATCGCGCGAACTGAGCAGCTTAACTTTTTTACCGTTGACAAGAAGCCCATCTTCTAGTGGGACCACTTCACCATCAAATTTCCCATGATTCGAATCATATTTTATTAAATGCGCTAACGTTTCGGATGGGTAACTCGCATTAATCGCTACGATATCCAGATCCGGGGAATAAATCGCCTTGCGGAATACCATTCTCCCGATTCGTCCGAACCCATTAATCGCCACTTTCGCTTTCATTTATGTTCTCCTCTCATATATATGTTATACTAATTAACCGATTTGTACATAAAAAGTATATCATATTTTTATGATATGTGGAGAAAAAAATCATCAAAATAATAAAAAAAAACGCCCTTTTTTTATAGGGCGTTCCATTCTTTTAAAATTTGCAAAAGTTGTTGTTTGGTTTCTTCAATTGTTCCGTTATTGTTGATGACCGCATCCGCTTTTTTCACCTTTTCATGAAGCGGCATTTGCGATCGAATTCTTGCAAGAGCCTCCTCTTCGGAAAAACCGTTCCGTTTCATCAAGCGCTCAAGCTGGATATCATTATCAACATATACAACAATGATTTTATCAATCAAGTGAGTAAGTTCGCTTTCAAATAAAAGCGGAATATCTAAAACGATCGTTTTTGCCCCTTTTTGAACGTACGCTTCTTTTTCAGCAAGCATACGCCGGCGGACAGCCGGATGCACGATGGCGTTCAGCTTTTTTCGTTCCTGCTCATTATAAAAAACGATCGCTCCTAATTTCGCTCGGTCAATTTCCCCATTTTCCTGCAAAATGTCCTGTCCAAACGTCTTAATAATTTGTTCGTACGCTTCCTCTCCCACTTTGACGACATCGCGAGCAACTTGATCGGCATCAATAACGGGTATGCCAAGACCGCGAATCATCTCCGTTACTGTGCTTTTTCCGCTCGCGATGCCGCCTGTTAATCCGATCGTAAGTGTCATATTTTCCTCTCCCTAAAAGTGCAGAATAATAAATTTGTGTGCGCTTTGCGGGACGTAGGCAAGTCATTGACTTGCCTACGTCAGCCATATCAAGTCGCATTTATATTAATGCTGACAAAATGCACAATAATGAGTCCCCCGGCCGGCAACAACCGTTTTTTGAATCGGCTGCCCGCAGCGTTGGCACGGCTCTCCTTTTCGTCCGTACACAAATAACTGCAGTTGAAACGTTCCTGCTTCTCCATTTGTGTTAACGTATGACCTTACCGTGCTTCCTCCTTTTTCAATCGCTTCTTGTAATATTGTCACCATTTCGCGATGTAAGCGAGCAACTTCCTCGTCAGTTAATGACGATGAGATACGTTCAGGATGGATTCCAGCACGGAATAGTGACTCATCTACATAAATATTGCCGAGCCCAACGACAACCGTTTGGTCAAGAAGTGCCGTTTTGATCGTACGGTTCGTTTTTCGCAACCGCTGTGCAAGAAAATTGGCAGTAAATGTTTCCGAAAACGGTTCAGGACCTAACTGTGACAAAGGCAGCCGCGCATCTTCTTCTCCTTTTCGATAAAGATGCATCGTTCC
This sequence comes from Geobacillus sp. CX412, assembly GCF_027942335.1. NCBI lineage: Bacteria > Bacillati > Bacillota > Bacilli > Caryophanales > Anoxybacillaceae > Geobacillus > Geobacillus sp. CX412. The sequence goes on along the minus strand of NZ_CP103461.1, from coordinate 672,100 downwards.
AAATTTTCTTACGTCGCGATAGCGAAGTTCTGTGCCGTCTATAAATCGAAAAATAATATGCGTATGCGGTTCGATAGGATCTTCCTTTTTACAAACCGCATAACGTCCTTCCATACGCAAATGAGAAATAAGCACATGTTCATCAAGAATAAATTTTAAAAATTTCCCCCGTCTATGAATATCACGAATTGTTTGTCCTTTCATTGTTTCAATAAATTCGGTAACATCTGCCGGATACTTAATGATTTTTGGCCAAAATACTTGGATATCGGCAATGGTTTTACCGGCGGTTAATGGAATAAGAGTGCGACGAATGATTTCGACTTCCGGCAGTTCTGGCATACGTAATCCCTTCCTTTACTTTGCGTCATACCATGTTGGTCCAAAATGATAATCCACTTTAAGCGGTACCCGTAATTGCACCGCATTTTCCATTACTTCCGGAACAATTTGTTGCAATCGTTCTACTTCTTCTTTAGGCGCTTCCAAAATGAGTTCGTCATGCACCTGCAGCAACATTCGTGCTTTCATGTTTTCTTTTTTCAACCGATTCGATAAATCGATCATCGCTTTTTTAATAATATCGGCAGCGCTCCCTTGAATCGGTGTATTCATCGCTGTTCGTTCCGCAAAGCTGCGCAAGTTGAAGTTTCGGCTTGTAATGTCCGGCAAATAGCGGCGACGATGCAAAAGCGTAGTAACATAACCTTTTTGTTTTGCCTCTTGGACGATATCTTTCATATATTGCTTTACCCCTGGAAAAATCTCAAAATATCGTTTAATAAATTCACTTGCTTCCTTCCTAGTAATATTTAAGTTTTGCGACAGCCCATAGTCGCTGATGCCGTAAACAATGCCAAAGTTTACCGCTTTCGCTTGCCGGCGCATGTTTGGCGTCACTTCATCTGCGTTCACATGAAAAATATCCATTGCTGTTTTCGTATGAATATCTAAATCGTGACGAAACGCATCAATTAAATTTTCATCATTTGCAATATGGGCAAGCACACGCAATTCAATTTGCGAATAATCCGCGGAAAAAATCACCCAATCCGGTTCTGATGGAACGAACGCTTGTCGGATTTTTCGCCCTTCTTCTAAACGAATCGGGATGTTTTGCAAATTTGGTTCCGTAGAGCTCAACCGTCCTGTCTGGGTGAGCGCTTGGTTAAAAATCGTATGAACTTTGTTCGTGTCATGATGCACCACTTTTAATAACCCTTCGATATACGTTGATTGCAGTTTTCCTAATTGGCGGTAATGCAAAATTTTCTCGACAATTTCATGTTGTGGCGCAAGTTTTTCGAGCACTTCCGCCGATGTGGAATAGCCTGTTTTCGTTTTTTTCAATACAGGCAGTTGCAGCTTTTCAAACAAAATGACACCTAACTGTTTTGGTGAATTGATGTTGAACTCTTGACCAGCTAATTCGTAAATTTCTTGTTCTATTTCTTTTAGCTGTTCCGTCAATTCTTCGCCCATCTCTTTTAACCGCTTGACATCAATTTTCACACCGGTAAACTCCATCTCCGCAAGAATGGAAGATAGGGGCAATTCCAAATCAGTGAATAAAGAATATTGCTCATTTTCCTGTAAATCACAAATAAAATCTTGCTCTAATGCGCGTATCGCCGCTGCTTTACGCACGAGATGTTCCGCTAAAACTGGCTCATCCGGAATTTTTTGTTTCGCGCCTTTTCCATATACTGCTTCATCGGACTGAACGTCCATATATTGCTTCGTTTTTGCAATAGAAGCGACATCTTCTGTAGATTGGGATGGATTTAACAAATACGAAGCGATTAATAAATCAAATTGAATACCGCGCAACTGTATTCCTTGCCATTTTAAAGAAACGATTGCCCGCTTGCCATCAAAAACGCTTTTTTTCTTTGATTCATCTTCCAGCCATGTTGTAAATAAAGAAGACGACAACGCGGTATCTGTACGAATAAAGAAGTTTCCATGCTCATTGGCGATCGCAAAGCCCAAAATCGGCGCCTTATGATAGTTTGATTCCAACACTTCGACAACGAGGGCCGCCTTATCGGACAAAATGGATTCCGTTACCTCATCGACGATCGTATAATCGATGTCCGATAGCGCAACCTCCGTCTCTTCTTCGCCTTGCGGGGCCGCCATTTTTTCAAGAAGCGAGTTAAAACCAAGTTCTTTAAATAGAGCAATCACTTTATCAACATCATATCCGTTATATTCTATATCATCTAACGAAAGATCGACTGGAGCATCGCGTAAAATGGTTGCCAGCTGTTTGCTCATAAGAGCAAGGTCACGATATTTTGCTAAATTCTCTTTCAATTTATTTCCGCTTACTTGCTCGATGGAATCCAGCAGGTTTTCAATCGTGCCAAACTCTTTTAACAGCTTTAATGCCGTTTTTTCGCCGATTCCCGGCACCCCTGGAATATTGTCCGATTTATCTCCCATCAATCCTTTTAAATCAATAATTTGCTCCGGTGTTAATCCGTATTTCTCTTGCACTGTTTCTGGAGTATAGGATTCCACATCGGTGATACCTTTTTTTGTAATATCTACCGTTACATAATCAGTCGCAAGCTGTGTTAAATCGCGGTCTCCGGAAATAACTTTTACTTCAAATCCTTCCTTTTCCGCTTTTGTGCATAACGTACCAATAATATCGTCCGCTTCATAATTTTCCAACTCATAGAAACGAATTCGGTACGCATCAAGCAGCTCCCGTAATAGTGGAAACTGTTCGGATAATTCCGGAGGCGTTTGCTGCCGTCCTCCTTTATATTCTTCAAACGTCTTGTGGCGAAATGTCGTTTTTCCCGCATCAAAGGCAACGAGCATATGTGTCGGCTTTTCTTCTTCTAAGATTTTCATTAACATCATCGTAAATCCATACACCGCATTCGTATGAATCCCTTTATCGTTATGTAAAAGCGGCAGCGCAAAAAAAGCGCGGTACGCAATGCTATTTCCATCAATGAGTACGAGTTTCTTCTTCAAAACATTCCCTCCTCCAACACTCTTGTTCTTATTGTAACATGATTTGCTTTGTAAATAAAAAAGACGAGAACATTTTTTCGTCCTCATCTTTCCACTAATCGAACTGCATTTGTTTCGGAAAATGCACCGTAAATGTCGTTCCTTTTCCGACCGTGCTTTTTACCGTAATATGACCGTGATGTGCTTCCACTAAATGTTTTACAATGGCCAGCCCCAAACCAGTCCCGCCGGAGTTGCGGCCTCTTGCCTTATCCACACGGTAAAACCGCTCAAAAATGCGTGGGATCTCCTGTTCATCAATGCCGATCCCTGTATCTTTTACGTGAACAAGAATTTCTTTTTCTTTTTCCTCTATCATTAATTCCACTTTTCCGCCTTTCGGTGTATACGTTAAAGCATTTGTAATTAAATTAATAAATATTTGCTTAATGCGGTTCGCATCTCCTTCCATATATACCGATTTTGGCGCATGCAAATAAAAATCAATCCCTTTTTCTTCGGCCTTTTGTTGAAACATGACGGCAATTTCACGCAAAAGATCCGCAAGATCCACCGTTTCCAAATGAAGTCGAAATCCTTGCTGCTCTATTTTCGACAAATCGAGCAAATCTTGCACTAACGTTTGCAATCGTTCGCTTTCTTTCAAAATAATCGACAAAAAATACTCCAGCGTTTGTTCATCTTTCATCGCGCCATCAAGCAATGTCTCAGCAAACCCTTTAATCGACGTAATCGGTGTTTTTAATTCATGGGATACGTTCGCAACAAAATCTTTGCGCATTTGTTCTAGTTTTTTCAGTTCAGTAATATCATGGAAAACAAGAACAATCCCTTTCCATTCATCATTCGTTCCAATAATTGGGGCACCGTATACTTCAAAATGCTTTCGATCGATCCCTATCGTCAGCAACAGCTGTTTGCGAATTTTTGTTTCTTTCATAAAAATTTCATTTACAAGTTGAACAATTTCTTTATGGGCAAACGCTTCTGTATACGGCCGGTATAAATAATCAACCGGATGAATATGGAAACTCTCTTTAAAGGCGCGGTTAATTAAATTGATATATCCCCGGCTATCGATCAAAATGAGCCCAATTCCAACGTTTTCAATCAGTGTATGCAAACGGTCTGTTTCCATTTCCCGCGCCTTGCTTATCTCTTGCAAATTGCGGGCAAGCCGGTTAATAGAATGGACGAGCATTCCTGTTTCATTATTTTTTACATGCGGAACTCTCGCTTTATAATTCCCTTTTGCCAATTCAAATGCCACTTTTGTTGCTGCTTCGATCGGTTTCATATATTGATCAGCTATTTTTAGCCCTAACAAAATAATGACAATAAGTGCTGTACCTAAACTGCTAATTAATACCCCCCAAATTTGCTGAGTCACTTTTTTTAACGAATTGGTCGGGGAGCTTAAAATGACATATCCCGCGTTTTTCCCGTTTTTTGTAAAAGGAACGATATAGTAATAGACATCATCTGTTTTTTCAATAACGGAAAATTGATTTAATTGGTTTCTCCGCAAAATATTGCGAATGATCTGTTCATGGTCTTCATCGCTAATATGAGCAACATGTCCTGTATCAAACAACGTTTTTTCATGGTTATCTAATATGGTAATACGTGACGATAACGCTTCGCTCATCTCTTGTAAATCTTGGCGAATTCGATCAAGTGATTCATTTTTTAATAAAATGGCAACTGCTTTTGCTTCCTTTTCCATTCGTATATTCATAGTTTCCACATAAAAGTCTTTAAACAACTGCCCAAGCAATATACCGAGACAAATCAATACCGTGACAATTAATGTCACAAGCCCAAACAATAGACGCGATCGGAAGCTAGTCATTCCGTTTTGGCCCCTCTAGTTTATATCCAAGCCCTCTTATTGTTTTAATATATATAGGTTTTTTTGTATCTTGTTCAATTTTTTCACGCAAATGGCTGATGTGAACATCGACAATACGAGTATCCCCAGCAAAATCATAGTTCCATACCGAACTTAGCAGTTGATCCCTCGTTAATACTCGACCTTTATGTTTTGCTAAATAAACAAGCAGTTCAAATTCTTTTGGAGTCAGCTCAAGACGCTCCCCACGAAAATATGCCTCATAGCTGTCAGGAAGAATCTTTAAATCTCCGATGACTATTTCTTTTGTTTCCATTTCTCCATTAGAAAGCTGCGTGCGCCGCAAAATCGCTTTTACTCTCGCTACTACTTCACGCGGACTAAACGGCTTTGTCATATAATCATCAGCGCCGAGTTCAAGCCCAAGCACTTTATCAAATTCATCATCTTTCGCCGTTAACATTAAAATCGGTGTCATCACTTTTTGCTGGCGCAATTGTTTACATACTTCCACCCCATCGAGCTTTGGCAGCATCAAATCAAGAATAATAAATGCTGGCTGTTCGAAATCTACCTTTTCTATTGCTTCCTCGCCGTCATTTGCGGTCACAACCGTAAAACCCGCTTGTTCCAAATTGTATGTTAAAAGTGTGACAATCGATTGCTCATCATCAACGACTAATACTTTTTTACACATATACGCCCCACCACATCAATAATATTATTCGTTTTTATCATACCATAAACATGCAAAAAACCGCCTCAAATAAGGCGGTTTTTTCATTTAAAAATTTTCTAATGCCCAGCTATCCAATGTTGGCAGTGCATACGGCGGACAGACGGATAAAGTACCTTCTAACACTTTTTCTGATTCTTGACGTATCGCTTCGACAGCAATCGCAATATGATGGCATTCTTCATCTACTTCCGTCACTTCAAACAAAAATTGCAATTGTTCATAATGGTAAACCGGCTTCAGAAAATGAATTTCCTGCTTTGTAATATGGCTTCCCGGTCCCGGCAAATATTTCGAAATAGCCGATGTGATCATACCTGTCAGCATCACCGCTGGAACAATCGGCTTTTTAAACGGTGTCTGTGAAGCGTAATCGTGTTGAATGTATAACGGATTTGCATCATCTGTTAATCCAAGATAAAGCAATAAATCTTTATCTTCCATTTTGGCGTTAATTACTAATTTTTCCCCGACCGTGATTTCTGATATATTTCTCCCTAGTTTTCGTTTTCTCAGCACTTAAAACACCCTTTGTTTAGAAAGCGCTTTCAATAAATATGTGGCAAAAATTCGGGGGATTCCCGAATTTTTGCCTTTGCCATTATTCTAATACTCTCATCACGTTTTTGACAGATTCGACGGATTTGGCAAGCGCCGCTTTTTCTTCTTCAGTAAGCTCTAGTTCGATGACTTTTTCAATGCCGTTTCCGCCTAAAATCGTCGGCACACCCAAGTAAATGCCTTCGTAACCGTATTCGCCTTCAAGATAAGCGATTGCTGGAAGAATGCGGCGTTGATCTTTAATAATCGCTTCCACCATTTCTGCAAGCGATGCAGCAGGAGCGTAATAAGCACTTCCATTGCCCAATAAGTTCACGATTTCACCGCCGCCTTTGCGAGTGCGTTCCACAATCGCGTCTAGGCGGTCTTTCGGAATTAATTTTTCGAGCGGAATGCCGCCAGCATAGGAGTAACGAACGAGCGGCACCATGTCATCACCATGTCCTCCTAATACAAAACCAGTAACGTCTTTCACAGAAATATTCAACTCTTGTGCAACAAACGTGCGAAAACGAGCTGTGTCTAATACGCCAGATTGACCGATTACCCGGTTTTTCGGAAATCCAGATTCTTTAAATACCGTATATGTCATCGCATCAACAGGGTTCGTCAATACGATAATATAGCAATTCGGCGAATATTTGACGACTTCTTTTGTTACTTGTTTCATAATTTTTTGGTTTGTTGTAACAAGATCGTCGCGGCTCATGCCTGGTTTGCGCGCGATCCCTGCTGTAATAACAACAATATCGGAATCGGCAGTATCCGCATAATCGGAAGTGCCGATAATATTTGCATCAAAACCTAGCACTGGACTTGATTCCAACATGTCCAACGCTTTTCCTTTTGTCGGATTTTCTAATTGTGGAATATCGACAAGAACGACGTCTCCTAGTTCTTTTTGCGCCAAAATAAATGCGGTGGTTGCTCCGGTAAATCCCGCACCGATCACTGAGATTTTTTTGCGTTTCATTGTCATTTTTCCCCATCCTCTCCCAGTTTTATTCCATATTCCGGATGAGTGCGTCAGCGAATTCTGAACATTTTACTTCCGTAGCGCCCTCCATGAGACGAGCAAAATCGTATGTAACGATTTTTGCGGCAATCGTTTTTTCCATTGCTTTGACAATGAGTTTTGCCGCTTCGTTCCAGCCGAGATGCTCAAACATCATCACACCAGATAAAATGACCGATGATGGGTTCACTTTATCCAATCCTGCATATTTCGGAGCCGTTCCGTGAGTAGCTTCAAAAATGGCATGCCCTGTTTCGTAGTTAATGTTTGCTCCCGGAGCGATACCAATGCCGCCAACTTGTGCTGCTAACGCGTCAGAAATATAGTCGCCGTTTAAGTTCATCGTTGCAACCACATCAAATTCGCGCGGACGCGTTAAAATTTGTTGTAAGAAAATATCGGCAATGACGTCTTTGATAATAATTTTTCCGGCTTCTTCTGCTTCCGCCAGCGCCTTGTTCGCTGCTTCTTTTCCTTCTGTTTCGACAATGCGGTCATATTGCGCCCACGTAAATACTTTGTCGCTGAATTCTTCTTCTGCTAATTCATAGCCCCAATTTTTAAACGCGCCTTCCGTAAATTTCATAATATTTCCTTTATGAACAAGCGTAACCGATTTTCGTCCGTGTTCAATCGCATAGTTGATTGCGGCGCGCACTAACCGTTTCGTTCCTTGTTCGGAAATTGGCTTAATGCCGATACCAGAAGTTTCTGGGAAGCGGATTTTGCGAACGCCCATTTCATTTTGCAAGAAATCAATCACTTTTTTCACTTCTGGTGTCCCTTTGGCATACTCAATTCCAGCATAAATATCTTCCGTGTTTTCACGGAAAATGACCATATCTGTATCTTCTGGACGTTTTACCGGAGAAGGAACACCTTTAAAATAGCGGACAGGACGCAAGCAAACGAATAAATCCAACTCTTGACGAAGCGCTACGTTCAATGAACGAATTCCTCCGCCGACTGGAGTCGTCAACGGTCCTTTAATCGCGATTATGTATTCCCGAATAGTATCAATGGTTTCTTGTGGAAGCCACTCGCCGGTTTGTTTGTACGCTTTTTCCCCTGCGAGAACTTCTTTCCAAACGATTTTCTTTTCCCCTTTATACGCCTTTTCTACTGCTGCTTCCAACACACGAGATGCGGCAGCCCAAATGTCTGGACCTGTCCCATCCCCTTCAATAAATGGAATAATTGGATTGTTTGGTACATTTAACACACCATTTGTTACAGTAATTTTTTCACCTTGCGCCACCATAACAACCTCCAAATATATTTTGTTAAAGGTGAGAATAATTATATCTTCTCACCTTTTATAAACTATAAACATAATCAGCCGCGTTGTTCAATCGGCACATATGCCCTTTTTGCCGGACCTGTGTATTCCGCGCGCGGACGAATGAGACGATTGTTATCGTATTGTTCTAAAATATGGGCAAGCCATCCAGACATACGGCTTACTGCAAAAATCGGCGTAAATAAGTCATGATCAATTCCTAAGCAGTGATAAACAGATGCCGAGTAAAAATCAACGTTTGGTGGCAGTGATTTTTCGGAAGTAACAATTTCTTCAATTCTCGCTGACATTTCATACCAATGTGGTTCACCAACAAGCTTCGTTAATTTTTCCGACATCTTTTTCAAATGTTTCGCACGCGGATCGCCCTTTCGGTAAACGCGATGGCCAAAGCCCATGATTTTTTCTTTATTTTCTAACTTTTTGTAGATATATGATTCTACATTATCAATCGTTCCAATTTCTTTTAACATTTTCATAACTGCTTCATTTGCGCCGCCGTGAAGCGGTCCTTTCAACGCTCCAATCGCCGCTGTCACACCAGAGTAAACATCTGATAATGTCGCTACGCAAACACGCGCAGTAAATGTCGATGCGTTTAATTCATGATCCGCATGTAAAACAAGCGCTTTGTTAAACGCTTCAACAGCCGTTTCATTTGGTTCTTTGCCTGTCAACATGTAAAGGAAGTTAGCTGCAAATCCTAAATCTTTTCTTGGCTCGACAGGCTCCAACCCTTTGCGGACGCGGGCGAATGCTGTAACAACTGTAGGAATTTTTGCTTGCAAACGAATCGCTTTGCGATAGTTTGCTTCTTTTGTCATTACATCCGCTTCTTCGTCGTATAGCCCTAACATAGAAATCGCTGTCCGCAATGCTGCCATCGGATGAACTTTGTCGATTGGATACTGTTTAAAATGTTCAATAATTTCTTTCGGAATTGCCGCATTTTCCGCCAATTGCTGTTTTAGCTCTTCCAACTGTTGTCTCGTCGGAAGTTCACGATGCCAAAGCAAATAAATAACCTCTTCGAACAAAGCGTTTTCTGCCAAATCATCGATGTTGTAGCCTACGTATGTTAGCGTGTCATCAATAATCGAGCTAATGCTTGACGTGGTTGCCACAACCCCTTCTAGACCGCGTGTAACTGTCATCGTGATCTCTCCTTTTCTTTAAAATTCCCCTTCTCTCAATTGCAATTTATACGATATGAGAGCGAGCGCTTGCTCGAAATAAAAGTAAAAAAAGTTTAATGTAGAAAGTGCTTACATTTTATAATATATTCCCTGTTGTCCGCCGCCTTTTGCTAGAATAAAAAGCGGCAGCGGGGATGTCGCTAAATAGGCTTACGTCTATATTATAAACAATTATCTGACTTTTGTGAATCCAAAACCTCTTATTCTTTAAATATTATTACAAAAAAATAAATTCGGTTTAAATAACTATTTAAAAATATTCTATCACTTTCATCACCATATAAGCAATCCCCGCACCGATTAGTGGACCGACAGCAACGCCATGAAAAAGCGACACTGCAATAATCGTCCCAAATACGAGAGCAGCCGTCATATGCGGGTCCGTTGCCAATAATGTGACTCCACCTTTCGCGACTAATGCGACAAAGATTCCTGATAATAGCGCGATCCAAGCCGAAAGCGACTGCAGTGATGCGATTAATTGTCTAAAACCAATCTCTCCCGTAGCAATCGGCGCCAATACAGCAATCGTGATCACCGTAACTCCCCAATGAATTCCTTTTTCATGGACGATAGGCAGCCACTTTTCTCCCATCCCGACCATTTTAATAATTAATAAAATAGCAACCGCAATCATTAATGATTGGTTTTTGGCAATAAATCCGATAATAAATAAAATAAGTAAAAACAATATTGGTTCGCTCACTAACTCTCTTCCTTTCTTTAATTAAAATATTCAGAGCGTGAAACCTTCTTCTTTGCGTATACGTAATGAAATCTGTATTATATAACTATGGAAAATTTATGGAGGTGAAACATTGTCCCGCCATCACTTATATAGCTTTCTTCGCTTTTTGTTTGTGATCGCTGTAGTTATATTCGGATCAATGGCTCTTTATTATGTATCCACCGTTACATATCCATTTATTATTGCGTTTTTTATTGCTTTCTTGATCAATCCGTTAGTCGATTTTCTAGAAACAAAAACGAAAATGCCAAGATGGCTGGCAGTGATTGTAACATTAATTGTACTATTCGCAATCGTTGCCGGTCTTGTTACTTTACTGATTGCGGAAATTGTTTCAGGTACACAATACTTGGCAAATGTTGTACCAGAGAATTTCCAAAAATTAATTACGTATATGGAAACATTAGTTGCCCAACAAATCATTCCTCTTTATAATGATTTAGCTGTTTTATTTAAAAATTTAGATGCTAGCCAGCAAGATACGATTATAAATAATATCCAAGCGGTAGGTACACAAATAGCAACAACGGTCGGGCAATTTATTCAACATGTGCTTCAGAACATTCCACTGCTGCTCGCTTGGCTTCCAAACGCTGCTACCGTCTTTATTTTTTCACTATTAGCTACATTCTTCATTAGCAAAGATTGGTATCGGCTTACTGGAATCGCCCAAAAAATTTTGCCAGCAAAAGCACGCAAGAGTGGAAAAACAGTATTTCTCGATTTAAAGAAAGCATTATTTGGTTTTATTAAAGCTCAAGCTACGCTTATTTCGATTACAACGGTAATCGTTTTGATTGGATTGTTAATTCTTCGTGTCAATTATGCGATTACCATTGCGCTTATTATTGGGATTGTAGATATTTTGCCGTACTTAGGAACGGGAATTGTCTTTGTTCCTTGGATTATTTATGCGGCGGTAAGCGGTGATGTACCGTTTGCCATCGGGTTGGGCGTACTTTATATTGTCGTCCTCGTTCAACGACAAATCATGGAGCCAAAAGTATTATCGTCATCAATCGGACTTGACCCGCTTGCTACATTAGTAGCATTATTTGTCGGATTTAAATTAATCGGGTTTCTAGGATTAATTATTGGACCTGTTACACTTGTCATTATCCGTACGTTGCACAGCGCCAACGTATTTCGTGATATTTGGAATTTTATTATCGGAAAGCCAACAACATAAACACAATCAAAGAGAAAGAGCCTTTCAACACACGGAAAGGCTCTTTTTTCATCTATAAATGCGAAAAAACATTTTTGTATCAAACAATGATTTTAACCAACGGGCGATATACGGCTTAATCATGGACCGGGTAGCAGGAAGAAGAAGAAAGACCCCAGCGATATCACTAAAAAAGCCTGGTGTTATGAGAAGTACTCCACCGATGAGCACACAAATGCCATCGAGTATCGCTCCGCTTGGAAGACGTCCATAGAAAAACTCCCGTTTGGCTTCTTCAACAACGGCTAGCCCTTGTTGTTTTGCAAGCCACACTCCTATCATTCCAGTCAGCATGATCAATGCGACCGTTGACCAAATGCCAATAAGTTTGCCGGAAAGAATAAACAGCCCGATTTCCAAGGCAGGAATAACGATAAACATTCCGATAAACCATTTCATTTCTTTCTTCTTCCTTTCAGAAAAAAGAATAAAAACAGAGAAAATTTCTTCTCTGTTTTTATTATACCTTACAGCACGCTTGCATGTCCTTGATAAACAGCTCCAAATCCAGCATCAACTGTAATTTCCTGCCCATCTTTTAAAATCGATGTAGCATTTTCTACACCGACAATAACAGGAATGCCGAGACTTAAACCAACGACTGCAGCGTGGCTTGTTAATCCGCCTTCCTCGGTAATAATCGCTGCCGCTTTTTCCAATGCTTCCATCATATCCGCATCTGTGCTACATGTTACTAAAATTCCGCCTTCTACCATTTTATTGATTGCTTCCTCTGCCGTTTTCGCAATAATCGCCTTTCCAAAAGCAGACTTACGACCGATTCCTTGCCCTTTTGCGATAATGTCACCGATGACATGCACTTTCATTAAGTTCGTCGACCCCGTTTCTCCTACTGGAACTCCCGCGGTAATGACGACTAAATCACCGTGTTTTACTACTCCTGATTTTACCGCAGCTTCCACGGCAATATCAAGCATTTCATCGGTTGTGTTCGCTTGTGGAGCTACTTGCGAATATACCCCCCATACGAGCGCCAATTTCCGCGATACAGATTCACTGGCAGTAACAGCAACGATTGGCGCTTTTGGACGATATTTTGACACCATATATGCCGTTCTTCCACTTACTGTTGGCGTTACGATTGCCGCCACGTCTAAATTTAAAGCCGTATGCGCAACAGACTGCCCAATTGCATCTGTGATTGTCGTCGCGCTTTCTTTTGTCCGCTGTGCTAATATTTCCCGGTATTGCAACGCTTGTTCGATACGCAGCGCAATTTGATGCATGGTTTTTACTGCTTCTACTGGATAGTGCCCTGCCGCTGTTTCTCCAGATAACATCACCGCATCTGTCCCATCAAAGATCGCATTCGCGACATCGCTTGCCTCGGCCCGCGTCGGTCTCGGATTTCGCTGCATCGAATCTAACATTTGTGTGGCTGTAATAACCGGTTTACCAAGCATATTGCATTTTTTAATAAGCGCTTTTTGGATAAGCGGCACTTCTTCGGCTGGAATTTCCACCCCAAGATCGCCGCGCGCCACCATTAGTCCATCTGTAACCTCTAAAATATCATCAATATTATCCACGCCTTCTTGATTTTCGATTTTCGCAATGATTTGAATATGAAGCGCGTTGTTTGCCTCAAGCAATTCACGGATTTCTAATACATCGGAAGCGCGCCGCACAAAGGAAGCAGCAATAAAATCAACACCTTGCTCAATACCGAATAAAATATCTTGGCGATCTTTGTCCGTAATACCTGGCAAATTGACGCGGATACCAGGCACATTGACTCCTTTTTTGTTTTTCAATACACCGCCATTCAATACTTTCGTCACGATTTCGCGCGCTTGTTTATCGACTGAAATCACTTCTAATCCGATTAGACCATCATCGAGGAGAATTTTTGCACCAGAAGTGACGTCATCGACCAGTCCTTCATACGTAACTGAAATTTTTTCCGGTGTTCCAAGCACTTCCTCCATCGAAATAATCAGCTGTTCTCCTTCTTTTAGCTCAATTGCCCCGTTTTCCATATTATGCGTACGGATTTCCGGTCCTTTTGTATCTAATAAAATCGCTACCGTTTTTCCCGTTCGTTTTGCCGCTTCCCGAATGTTTTGAATGCGACGCCCGTGCTCAGCATGGTCACCGTGAGAAAAATTTAAGCGCGCTACATTCATCCCGGCATGGATCAATTCTACAAGCTTGTCCACACTTTCGCTTGCAGGACCGATCGTACAGACGATTTTTGTTTTCCGCATCATCATTTCTTCTTCCTTTCCACAGGAAATATATTAGATGGATAGCTCTTTCGATAACAAATACATTTTTTGGTCAACGGTATGTTTGTTTGCTAATGCTTCCACAATATCATGGTCGACAAGCTGATTATTTTGGATGCCGACGCAGCGGCCGCCTTTGCCTTCTAACAATAGCTCTACTGCCCGTGCACCTAAGCGGCTGGCTAACACACGGTCAAACGCGGTTGGAGAACCGCCGCGCTGAACATGTCCCAACACTGTGACGCGCGTTTCAAATCCTGTCGCTTCTTGAATTTTCTTTCCAAACTCGACTCCGCTTCCGACACCTTCAGCAACGATAATAATACTATGTTTTTTGCCTCGTTCATGACCACGCTTTAACCGTGCAATAACATCATTCATATCGTAATCGGCTTCTGGAATCAAAATCGTTTCTGCACCTCCAGCAAGCCCTGACCATAACGCAATATCCCCAGCATGACGCCCCATTACTTCAATCACATATGTTCGTTCATGCGATGTAGCAGTATCACGAATTTTGTCAATCGCGTCAATCACCGTGTTTAAAGCCGTATCGAAACCAATCGTAAAATCTGTTCCAGGAATGTCATTGTCAATGGTTCCTGGCACCCCGACACAAGGAAATCCGTGCTCTGTTAATTTTTTGGCACCTTGATAAGAACCATCTCCACCGATGACGACTAATCCTTCAATCCCGTGTTTTTTCAATTGTTCAATCCCTTTTAACTGCCCTTCTTCTGTCTTAAATTCCGGACAGCGCGCCGTATACAGTATTGTACCTCCGCGATGGATAATATCGCCGACATCCCCTACTTCTAATTTTTTAATTTTCCCAGCAATCAAGCCAGCATACCCATAATAAATTCCAAATACTTCTACTCCATGATAAATCGCCTTACGGACGACAGCGCGAATCGCTGCATTCATACCTGGTGAATCTCCGCCACTTGTTAACACACCTATACGTTTCATGTTGCCACCTCATTCGCTCATTGTTTCACAAAACATTTAAAAACGTCTGACCTCATACCTTTAAAACACATCTATAAAATAACACGAAGCATAACAGAACACAATAGACAAGTTTATTGAAACGGCTTACAATATAACAAAGCTGCCCCATAGAATGAGACAGCCTTGCTTTTATCTTACCCAAATGTCATCACGAGAAAACGCAAATTGCCCGATCTGTTTAAATTTTTCATATCGCTGTTGAACAAGCGTTTCCCCATCAAGCTTTAAGAGCTGCTTTAGCGATCGTTTCAGCACTTTATCAATTTCCGCCGCTTGTTGGTCCACATCGCGATGGGCACCGCCGCGGACCTCCGGAATAATTTCATCAATCACCCCAAGTTCTTTTAAATCATTCGCTGTAATTTTCATCGTTTCCGCTGCGCGTTGGGCAAGCGACGCATCTTTCCATAAAATCGCAGCGGCTCCTTCTGGAGAGATCACAGAGTAAGTAGAGTTTTCCAGCATATGAATATGATTGCCAACGCCGAGCGCAAGCGCGCCGCCGCTTCCCCCTTCACCAATAACGATGCAAACAATCGGTACCGTAAGTCCTGCCATCTCAAATAAATTTCTGGCAATCGCTTCGCTTTGCCCGCGCTCTTCCGCTGCTTTTCCGGGATATGCCCCTTTTGTATCAATAAAACAAATGATTGGCCGTTGAAATTTTTCCGCCTGTTTCATCAGACGCAATGCTTTTCGATATCCTTCTGGATGCGGCATTCCAAAATTACGTCGAATATTTTCTTTCGTGTCTTTTCCGCGCTGATGACCAATGACTGTCACAGGCAGACCGTCATATTTGGCGATCCCTCCAACAATTGCCTCATCATCTCCAAAACAGCGGTCACCATGGCATTCCAAAAAATGAGTAAACAGCCGCTCAATGTAATCAAGCGTTGTCGGACGATTCGGGTGACGCGCAATTTGAACGCGGTCCCATGGAGTTAAATTCGCATATATGTCATTTTCCAATTTTGCAAGGCGCGCTTCCAATTTTTCAATTTCCGATGAAAGGTCTACATCTGTGCTTTTCATAAATTCTTTTAACTCACTAATTTTTTTGCGCAATTCTATAAGCGGCTTTTCAAATTCTAACTCTGCCACCATCCGTGTCCCCCTCCTCCTTGATGAATATCAAGCACGGTCGTTAATGTATCTTTTAAATCATGGCGATGAATGACGGCATCAAGCTGCCCGTGTTTTAATAAAAACTCTGCCGTTTGAAAGTCTTCTGGAAGTTCCTCCCTTACCGTTTGTTGAATCACGCGTCGGCCCGCGAAGCCAATGAGCGCTCCTGGTTCTGCAAAATTATAGTCTCCCAGCGAGGCAAAACTTGCGGATACCCCTCCGGTAGTCGGATGTGTCATCACCGAAATAATAAGACCGCCCTCATCGCTGAACAATTTTAAAGCGGCGCTTGTTTTGGCCATTTGCATTAAACTTAATACTCCTTCCTGCATGCGCGCGCCTCCGGAAGCCGTAAAAATAAGAAATGGTACATGGAGCTCTCTCGCTTTTTCAATCGCTCTCGTAATTTTTTCACCAACAACAGAACCCATGCTTCCCATCCGAAACGCCGAATCCATCACAGCGATCACAATCGGGTATCCATTTAACGTTCCTTCGCCAGTAATGACCGCTTCGTTTAGGTTCGATTTGCGGCGGTCTTCTTCGAGTTTTTCTATATATCCTGGAAACTGCAATGGATTCACTGACACCATATCCGCATCATATTCATGAAAACTTCCTTCGTCTAACAAGCTATTAATTCGTTCACGGGACGGCATCGTATGATGATAGCCGCAGCTCATGCAAACCCTCAAATTTTTTACCAGTTCTTTCGTATACATAATTTTTTTGCACTTGGGGCATTTTGTCATAATTCCTTCTGGAACTTCGCTTCTCACTTTTTCGGAAGGAATCGATGCATATTTCTTCTTTTTTGTAAATAAGTCTTTCCACATGAGGTGCTCCCTCCTCCACTTTTTCACTCTATCATTACTACTGTATCGGAAATGAGTAATATTTTTTGTAAAACGGTGTCATCTTTCTTTCGACAATCGATGTTGCGTATATGTTTCCCAAATTTTCGCCACAGCGGCAACATCCCGCTTCGCAAACGCTTTTAGCATCTGTTCATAAAATTCATCTGGAAATGCATCCTCATCATAGATTGTTTGCGAAAAGTTATGGAGCACGCGCCAAATCCGTTCGAGCAAATAGTTTTGTGAAGCTACTGTCACCCATTTGAAAAAAAGCTCATAACTGATCATTTTTTGTCGAACGCTTTTTTCAAGTTGAGCCAGTTCCTGTTCTGTCCATCGTTGGCAAGCAAGCTGCAAACAAAGCTGTTCTATAAGCCTTTTCGTTTCCGCTAAATCTTCTTTTGCTCGCTCATCTTGTAAAATAAACATTCCGAGTAAATTAATAAGCTGATGATTCCCAACTTCTTTGATATACGTTCCTTCTCCTCTTCGCGTTTCAATTAAGCCGAGAAATTCAAGCGCTCTTAACGCCTCGCGCACAGAAGAGCGACCGACTTGCAGACGCTCTGATAATTCTCGTTCAGAAGGTAGTTTATCGCCGGCGACAAGTCCGTCTTCGCGAATGATCCGGCGGATTTGTTCGAGCGTTTCAATGTATACTTTTGCGTCTTTTACTTGTTACCCCTCCCTGCATGCTTGCTCTATGCATTGTTCAGGAAATTCTAATGAAATCATGTATTTCTTTCCTCCAATTTCCATCACTGGTCTGACCACTTAATGCTTATACGATATAACAAAATTGAAAAATAGTAAAGAAATAAATTATTTTACTACAATATGTTCATCCCCTAGCAGCGCTTTCAATGAAGCGATACATTCATCTGTTAAAGCGACATCATATTCTTCCGTAAGCTTCACCATCTTTTGCTCTTGCTCGTAATATAGAAAGACAGGCGTTTTTCCATGATATTTTTGCAGCAGCTCTTTTAGCGTAAACAATTTTCCAGACGCTATATGTTCCGGACGAATTTTTACATAAAGCGCCTCCATCGCAGGTACGTCTGCTTTGCGAATGACCAGCTGCGCTTTCCTTTACGAACCTCTACTTTTCCTTCTAATAACCGCACTGTTCCCTTTTTTAAAACTGAAGAATAACGACGATATACATCTGGAAACGCAACCACATCCATTTCCCCGCTTTCATCACTAACCGTAAAGAAAGCCATTTCCTCTCCTGTTTTCGTACGTGTTTTTCTCTCTTCCACAATATATACACCCACTTTAACAGGAAAGTCCGTTTTTTCCCTTATTACACTCATGACTGAGCGGACACCATCCAAACGGAACACCTTCCGATAAGCAGATGTTGGGTGAGGAGAAACATAAACACCGAGCAATTCTTTTTCGTACATTAACTTTTCCTCTAATGACAAAGAAGGTGCTTCTACATATTTTGGCTTCAATGATATATCTGAAAATAATCCTTCTTCGACATACGGACCAACAAGCTGCGCATGTTCTAAAGCAACATCGACGCTTGCTAATAATGATGCTCTTTCGATTCCAAATTCATCAAAGCAGCCTGACAAAATAAGAGATTCTATCGTTTTTCGGTTGATGCCTTTTCCGAATAAGCGAACACAAAAATCAAAAAAGTCCGCAAAAGGCCCCTTTTTTCGCTCTTGTACAATCGCTTTGACTGCCGCTATTCCAACATGTTTAATCGCGGCTAAACTGTAGCGAATCTTTTCATGCTCCACTGAGAAAGAATAACGGCTTTGATTAATCGAAGGCGGCAATAATTCAATCTGTTTTCGTCTTGCTTCATAAATATATAAAGATACTTTTTCTTCGTCTCCGATCACGCTCGTTAATAATGCTGTATAAAAATAAAGCGGATAATGGGCTTTTAAATAAGCAAGTTGGTAGGAAAGCATGCTATAAGCAACGGCATGACTTCGGTTAAACCCATAATTAGCAAAACGGACAATCATATCATATACATCATTTGCAAACCCTTCGTCATAACCTTGGTCGATACAGCCTTGTACGAACTCATTCCGCTGTTGATCTAAAATTTCTTTTTTCTTTTTCGCGACTGCCCGGCGCAATAAATCTGCTTTTCCTAGCGAAAAACCGGCAATGTTCGCAGCGATTTGCATAATTTGTTCTTGATAAATAAGAACACCATATGTCGGCGCTAAAATCGGCGCTAAATCTGGATGAAGATAAGAAACTTTTTCTTCTCCGTGCTTTCTCTTTATATACGAAGGAATGTAATCGATCGGTCCAGGCCGATATAACGCGTTCACCGCCACGATATCCTCAAATTGTGACGGCTTCAATTGCTTTAATACCTGCTTCATCCCATCCGACTCTAACTGAAAAATTCCATTGGTGTCTCCCTTGCTGACCAGCTCGTATGTTTTGCGGTCATCAAGCGGAATGGAACGCACATCGATGGTTTTTCCAGTTTGTTGCTGAATAAGACGGCATATATGTTCAAGCAATGTTAACGTGCGCAAGCCAAGAAAATCCATCTTTAATAGACCTAGCCGCTCTAATGCGTCCATCGGGTATTGCGTTAAATACAATTCACCATGGCCTTGCTGCAGTGGAACGATTTGGGAAAGCGGCTCACTGCTAATAATCACACCCGCCGCATGTGTCGAAGTATGGCGCGGAAGTCCTTCAACCTTCATTGCGATTGCAATCCATTGTTTCAACAAGGAAGAAGCTTGAACCGCTTGGCGAAAAGCAAATGATTGATGATATGCTTCTTGAATCGTTATTCCATGTTTGTTAGGAACATACTTGATGATGTTTTCCATCTCTTTCGAATCAATCTGTAACACTTTGCCAATGTCCCGGAGGGCCGCTTTAGCGCCAAACGTACCGAACGTAATGATTTGCGCCACATATTGTTGTCCATACTTATTGGCGACGTATTGAATAACTTCTCCACGCCGGTCATCGGGAAAATCAATATCAATATCCGGCATTGACACCCGTTCTGGATTTAAAAACCGCTCAAATAATAGACCATATTGAATCGGATCGATGTCTGTAATATAAAGTGTATACGCGACAAGCGATCCTGCTGCCGACCCTCGCCCTGGACCCGTAACAATCCCTTTTTTTCGAGCGAAATTCATAAAATCCCAAACGATAAGAAAATAATCACTGAAATCCATTTGCTGAATGACATCGAGTTCATATTCAAGCCGTTTGATGTAAGCATCAGAAGGGGACGAAACTCGTTCATATAGTCCTTTCAGACAAAGGCGCCGCAAATAATGATCTGCGTTTTCCTTTTCTGGAACAGGGTATTTCGGCAGCTTTAATGTGTCCAAGCTGATATGAAGATGGCATTGATCCGCGATTTTCCTGCTGTTTTCCACCGCCTCGGGCAAATCAGAAAACCGCTTTTTCATTTCCTCTGGCGATGTTAAATATCGTTCTCCATCTGTCGCCATCCCCGTTTTTATCACCGCGCCTTGTTTGATCGCTAATAAACAGTGCTGCACAAACGCATCTTCTTTTTCAATATATTGAACATCGTTTGTTGCCACAAGCGGGGTATTGGTTTCGTTGCTTAAATGAATCAACTGCTGCTCATATGGTTCTTGCTGCTTATTTTCTCCTCGCTGTACGGAAAGGTAAAAATCATCTCCAAAAATTTGCTTATATCGTTCTAACACTTGCTTTGCCTTTGTTATTTCGTTATGGGCAAGCAATGTTTCAATTTGCCCGCTTTTTCCTGGGGTTAGTGCAATTAATCCGCCACGATAATGCCATAGCCATTTTTCTGGAATTCCTTCTTGTGTTTTCGTTTGAATCGTACTGCTTATTTTTATTAAATGCTGATAGCCTGTTTCGTTTTTTGCTAATAAAACGAGCGGATATGTGCTTTCCCCCTCCAGCACAATGTCTGTGATCATCCCAATAATCGGCCGAATGCCGTAACGTTTACATTCCATATAAAAAGGAATTGCTCCGTACAATACGTTTTCATCTGTTAATGCCAGTGCAGAAAATTGCAGGTCTTTTGCCTTTTTTACCAAATCGCTGATTTTCGCTGGACTTGTTAACAGGCTGTAACAGCTGCGAACGTGAAGGTGAACAAACGACAACAATCTCCCCCTCCTTTTCCTCCATTATAGTGGACAAAACTTTTTCATTGCAAAACATACTCTTCCCCGATCGTCCATATACATAGTAAAAGAAAGGGTGGGGCGAGTATGAGCGAAAAGATGCCATTTTTGCCTGCTTTTATTCAAAGTTATTTTATTGCTGTCGGCGTGCTGTTAGGCGGTGCGATGATCGGGGCGCTCGGCGCGTTTTTAAGCGGAGAACAGCCGCTTACGGCAATGTATCGATTTGCCGGTGATTTGCGAATTTGGGCTGTGGTTGCTGCCATTGGAGGAACGTTCGATACGTTTTATATGGTAGAACGGGGATTCTTTTTTGGGGAAACTCGCGACATTATTAAACAGTTTCTTCTCATTCTTTCCGCGATGGGAGGCGCGCAGACAGGCGTTACCATTATTACTTGGCTGACACAGGAGCATATTTCTTCATGAGAATCCCGCCTCATTACAACTATCCAACATGGCAGCGTTTTTTTGCCGGCGTTGCGATCGGAGCGCTCATCAGCTGGTTTGTTTTTTTACATTTATTCGGCGTCTTGCAAGAAAAACAAGTTCGAAAAATCATCGAACTTCAAGACAAAATTGCCGATTTGGAAGATGAAATCCGCATTTGGCAAGAAGACTACGTCAAACAGAATAAAATAAACAAAAAAAAATTAATGGTACAAGAAATTTCTGTCCACCTCGTCAACGCGGAGCAATATAAACTTGACTCTTATACGACGTTTCGCATTGAAGAAAGCGTAAAGGAGGATGTTTCCCACTTAAAAGCAAAAGATATCGAAACCGTTTATAACAGCCGGGAGTTGCTAAAGCGGGCTATTGAAAATAAAACATACACCATCAACGAGCAACCGTATAAGCTGGAAATTTATCAGATGTTCGTCTTTACTACTTTATCGATTGAACTAAAATTAAAACCGCTGCCTTCCTCATAAAGAGGAAATGTCCCGGATCTTGCCATACCGGGACATTCCTTCATTTTATTGAGAAAGACACGCTGCTTTCAAATCTTCAATGACGCGGTCCGCATCATCCCAAGAATCAATCGAAGCGCCTGCGGCAAGCGGATGGCCGCCGCCGCGATATTTTTTCGCTACTTCATTGACAATTGGGCCTTTGGAACGAAGGCGGACGCGAATTTCTTTCTCTTCCTCGATAAAAAATACCCATGCGACAACTCCTTCGATATTGCCAAGAAGGCCAACTAACTGCGATGCTTCGGAAGCAGTAACGCCATATTGCTCAAGCAGCGATTTCGGCATTTTTATCGCTGCCACTCCTTCTTTCGATACCGTAAAATTTTGCAGCACATATCCACTTAAATGCGCCACATTCAACTTCGTACGATACAATCCATCATATAGCTCCGTCAATGAAAATCCATATTGAATCAGTTCGCTTGCATAACGAAACGTTTTTTCGCTCGTTCTTGGGAAAAGGAAACGGCCTGTATCTCCGACAATCCCCGCGTAAATAAGACGTGCCGCTTCTTTTGTCATCACAAGTCCTTCTTCTTTACCAGCTAAATAAAATTCATAAATCATTTCGCTTGTGGAACTTGCGTTTGTATCTACCCATAATATGTCTCCATATGGGTCTTCGTTTGGATGATGGTCAATTTTAATCAATTGTTTGCCAAGCCGATAACGATCATCGCAAATCCGATCTGTATTTGCCGTATCACAAACAATCACGAGCGCATTTTCATATGTTTTGTCTTCAATGACATCCATCCGCCGTAAAAATTGCAACGACTCTTCTTCCTTCCCAACCGTATACACCGTTTTTTCTGGAAAAGAGGCTTTCAAAATCTCCGCCAATCCCCCTTGTGACCCATACGCATCAGGGTCTGGGCGCACGTGGCGATGAATGATGATCGTATCAAATTGATGGATCGCTCTTAAAATTTCCAAACATTTCTCTTTCATCTTTCTTCCCCTTTTTTGCGGCTGTATTTTTTTTCATTATACGCGAACAAGAAAGGTCATTGCTAGAATTCTTCCTCATTTCTATGTACAATAAGGTAGAAAGAAATAATGGAGGGTTCTATTTATGCCAACACTCGTGATTTTCATTATATTTTCCTTTTCTTTTTACGTCTATTATAAAATAAAGTATTTTCGCTCCCACCGTCCGATGGAACGACGTTGGCTTTCCGCCAAATCAAGCATTGCTCTCGGTCTATTCGTGTTCTTTTTCGGATTAAATCAGTTTTTTCTCCATTCTTCCACCATCACCTATATTATCGGTACTATTTTCTTGCTAATTGGCGCCGGAAGCGCGTGGGCGGGCTATCGCGCCTATAAGCATTATTTGCCTCTCGTTTTGGAAGAAGCAAAACAAACAGCAAAAAACGGGGCGTAAATCGCGTCCCGTTTTGATACGACTTCTAACGGTCAATTAATTGACACATCATTAGCGCTTTTCCAACGACGACACCTTCGTTATACACTTCCACATCGACTTTTCCAAATTTCCGTCCAATTTCTAGCAGTTTCGCTTTCACATCGATCGTGCTTTCGATTTGCACTGGTTTAATAAAATAAATCGTAATATTTTCAATCACTAAATCTCCGCGTTTATATGCCCGAAGCGCACGCGTAGCCGCTTCCGTCACAATCGTTGTAAATACTCCATACGATAGTGTTCCTAAATGATTCGTCATTTGCGGAGTAATCGTGCAGCGAAACATCTCCTCTTTCCCGTCACTATTGGCTTCCTGAAATTGGCTTGTAATAATATCATCAATGGTTTCACCAACTTGCGGCTGGCGTTGAATCATCTGAAGCGCTTTTAATACGTCTTGGCGGCTAATAATTCCTTGAAGCCGGTTATGTTCGTCAACAACTGGCAATAATTCGATGCCTTCCCATACCATGATATGGGAAGCGGAGGCGACCGATGTCTTTCCTTTTACCGTGATCGGGTGCTTTGTCATCGCCTTTTCAATCGGCAATTTTCGGTCAAAATCAAGCACATCTTTTGTAGTAACAACTCCTTGTACTTTTAACTGCTGATCCACAACCGGAAACCGGCTATGTCTTGTTTCACGATTGAGCTCATACCAACGTTCAATCGGATCGGTCGTATATAAATATGCTGTTTTTTCAAGCGGTATTAAAATATCTTCGACAAGAACAATTTCCTTTTTAATTAACTGGTCATAAATCGCTCGGTTAATCATCGTCGCTACTGTAAACGTATCGTAGCTTGTCGAAATAATCGGGAGCTGTAATTCGTCTGCTAATTTTTTTACATGGTCTTCCGTATCAAATCCGCCGGTGATTAATACGGCTGCTCCGGCTTCGAGCGCCCGTTCATGCGCTTTCGTACGGTTTCCAACAATCAACAAATCGCCAGCGCCCGTATAGCGCATCATCGCTTCCAACTGCATCGCGCCAATAACGAACCGGTTCAGCGTTTTGTGCAATCCTTCGCGCCCGCCTAACACTTGCCCATCAACAATGTTTACCACTTCTGCATACGTAAGTTTTTCAATATTTTCTTTCCTCTTCTTTTCAATCCGAATCGTACCGACCCGTTCAATCGTGCTCACATACCCTTTATTTTCCGCGTCTTTAATGGCGCGATAGGCGGTTCCTTCACTTACCCCCATTTCTTTCGCAATTTGCCGCACAGAAATTTTTTCACCGACCGGTAAACTATGAATATATTGCAAAATTTGTTCGTGTTTTGTCATCGCCAAGTTTCTTCACCCTTTACATAGTCTCCTATTTTCATTATACGGGTGGAGCAAATTCAATTCAATGAAACGACCAAACACACTTGTTCCTAAAAAAGCGCCTCCATAAGAGACGCTTTTTCATTTATAATTCAATACCTTCTCCTGGTTTTAATACACGTCCTACGCCATCAGGAAGCAGCGCAACAAATTGGTGCGGATCTTGGGCGATGACCGGGAACGTATTGTAGTGAATCGGCACGACTATTTTCGCGCGAAGCCATTCCGCCGCAACCGCAGCATCTTCCGGCCCCATTGTGAAATTATCTCCGATCGGCAAAAATGCGACATCAATAGAATTGCGCTCACCGATCAGTTTCATATCCGAAAACAACCCCGTATCTCCAGCGTGATAAATCGTTTTGCCTTCGGCGGTGAATAAAATTCCAGCCGGCATACCCAAATAAATAATTTGCTTGTCCTCTGTCACATAACCGGAACCATGGAACGCTTGCGTTAATTTCACTTTTCCAAAATCAAATTGATGCGCTCCCCCGATATGCATCGGGTGGGTATTTACTCCTTGCCATCCTAAATATGTAGCTAATTCAAAAGGAGCAATGACGAGCGCGTTATTTTTCTTAGCCAGCTGCACTGTATCCCCAACATGGTCGCCATGACCATGAGTAAGCAAAATGACATCTGCTTTCACATCTTCCAATTTTAAATCTGTCGCGCCGTTACCTGTAATAAATGGATCAATAAAAATCGTTTTCCCATTTGTTTCAATTTTTACGACGGAATGTCCATGATATGTTACTTTCATGATCATCCTCTCCTTTCATCATTATTATTCGCGGTGGTGGATGCATTTCCCTGCCCATACGCTTATAAACATTTACATTTTCTTATATTCCTGCTACTCTCAAAGTATATAGAAAGGAAGGGTGCAGAATGAACAAACGACTTCAATTATTTTCCGAGTGGCTTCAAGAACAACATATTTCATTTGCGCTTATTACGTCAAGTCCGAACGTCTTTTATTTAAGCGGGTTTTATTGCGACCCTCACGAGCGGCTTTTAGCGTTGCTCATCTTTCCGCAAGAAGAGCCGGCATTAATTTGCCCGCAAATGGAAACGGCACGCGTAAAACAAGCTGGATGGACATACGAAATTATTGATTACACCGATACAGACAATCCATGGCAGCTGCTTGAGCATCATGTTCGCTCAAGAAATATTGCTGTAGAGCGAATTGCTGTCGAAAAAAGCCATCTTTCTCTCGAACGATACGAACTGCTTCATACCTATTTCCAAGCGCGTTCATGGATAAACGCGGAAGAAAAGCTGCGGCAATTGCGAATGATCAAAGAGGAGAAAGAAATTGCCGTATTGCGCCAGGCGGCAGAACTTGCAGACTATGCCGTCGAAGTAGGAGTAAACGCAATTGCCGAAGGGAAAACAGAACTAGATATTATCGCAACCATCGAATACGAAATGAAGAAAAAAGGCGTACGGGAAATGTCGTTTGCCACGATGGTACTGACCGGCAAAAACACCGCTAACCCACACGGTGTGCCGGGACTGACAGCTATTCAACGTGGTGATTTTGTTCTATTTGATTTAGGCGTCATTGTGGACGGCTACTGCTCTGATATTACAAGAACGGTTGTCTTCGGTGAAGCGACAGAGGAACAGCAAATGATTTATGATACGGTTCTGCGCGCGCAGCTTGCGGCGATTGATGCCTCTAAACCAGGCGTGGAAATCGGCAATGTCGACCGAGCCGCAAGATCGATTATTGAACAGGCAGGATATGGTCCATATTTTACACATCGCGTCGGCCACGGTTTAGGCATCGAATTACATGAATATCCATCTATGAATGCAACAAATACGATGCCGCTAGAGCGCGGTATGACGTTTACCATTGAACCTGGCATTTATGTTCCTTCTGTCGGCGGGGTGCGTATTGAAGACGATGTGTTCATCACCGATAACGGTGCAGAAATTTTAACGAAATATCCAAAAGAGCTTATAATCGTTTAAAGACAGATAAATAAAAGAAGCGGTCTTTCGGGATGTTGCCGAAAAGGCCGCTCTTTTTGTCGAAAACAAGATTATGATTGTTGCAGCAATGTTTTCGCATCTTTATAAGGCAATCCATGTGCCTGCGCTACCGCCTCATACGTAATATAACCGTTCAACGTATTAATTCCTTTCAACAACGCTTCGTTTTGCAAACAAGCTTCTCGATATCCTTTATTAGCGATTTGCAGCGCGTAAGGTACGGTAACGTTTGTCAGCGCAAATGTTGACGTTCTTGGCACCGCACCAGGCATATTCGCTACTGCGTAATGAACAACTCCATGTTTCACATAGATTGGATCATCATGGGTTGTAACGCGATCGGTCGTTTCAAAAATTCCTCCTTGATCAATAGCAATATCCACAAGAACAGAACCTGGTGACATTGAACGAATCATTTCTTCTGTGACAAGTTTTGGCGCTTTCGCTCCTGGAATTAACACCGCACCAATCACTAAATCAGACTGTTGCACTGATTCGGCAATATTATACGAATTTGACATTAACGTCGTCACACGATCCCCAAATAAATCGTCGAGCTCGCGGAGCCGATCTGGATTAATATCTAAAATCGTCACTTCCGCTCCAAGACCAACTGCCATCTTCGCCGCATTGGTTCCAGCAACCCCGCCGCCGATAATCGTTACTTTTCCGCGGCGCACTCCTGGTACACTTCCTAATAAAATTCCTTTCCCGCCATGCGGTTTTTCTAAAAACTGCGCTCCCACTTGTACGGACATTCGCCCCGCCACTTCACTCATTGGAGTTAATAATGGAAGCGAGCCATTTGGCAACTGCACCGTTTCGTAAGCAATTCCGACTACTTTTTTTTCGATTAATTCTTTCGTTAGCGCTTCTTCCGCCGCTAAATGTAAATACGTAAATAAAATAAGACCTTCGCGAAAGTAAGAATACTCTTGTGGAAGCGGCTCTTTCACTTTCATGACCATTTCGGCCGACCACGCTTCTTGCGCCGATGAAACAATCGTTGCTCCTGCTTTTTCATATTCTTCGTCGAAAAATCCTGAACCAAGCCCCGCTCCTTTTTCTATATATACCTCATGTCCTGCTTTCACTAATGTCATTACTCCGGCCGGTGTGATCGCTACTCTGTTTTCGTTATTTTTTATCTCTTTTGGAACACCGATTTTCATTGCAACGAATTCCTCCTAGTTCATTTGCTTACTATAACATATTATTTTGTTAATAAAAGGTGAGATCATCATTACTTATCTTTCTCCTATTTTCACTTAAATAAACGATCACTTTTATCTATCAAATGTTTTTTTTCACATCCAATGGAACATAGAAAAACAGAAAAATCACCCCACTGCATCGAGCAAGGTGATTTTTGGAAAAATGCGCTTATGTCCAGTATCGATGAATAACATTTACTCCTCCTGTCACATCGATGATCGCTCCTGTAATCATGTCTGAATCTTCTTCGCATAAGAAAGCAACAACACGAGCGATATCTTCCCCTGTTCCCGAGCGCCCAATTGGTGTCTCATTGTCTTTTATTGTACGCGAATAGGCGATCGTCGCTTCTTTCATCTCTCCAACAATATTGCCTGGGCAAACCATATTAGCTGTAATGCCATATTCCGCTTCTTCTAGCGCGATTGTTTTCGTTAATGACACTAACCCGACTTTTGCGGCACTGAACGCGGATCGGTTCGGCCATCCCGGCGCTCCTGCCGCACCTTGAAAACCATATGTAATAATGCGGCCAAATCGCTGTTTTCTCATCACTGGAATCGTTTTTTTCAATAAATGAAATACCGCACTTAAATTTCCTTCAATCATTTCGTACCACTCATCTTCTGTATAATCAGCTAATTTTTTTCGCTCAAAAATATACGGCCCTGCGTTATTAATTAAAAAATCAATCCGCCCAAACCGATCTAACGCCGCGTCCACAAGCGCAGATAAATCCTCTTTTTTTGTGACGTCACCGCGAACAAATTGAAGTCGCTCTTTTAGATGGGCATACTTTTCTTGCAGTGATTGTACCGCTGTTTCATCACTCCGATAATTGACGGTTACCGAATATCCTTTTTCTAACAACAGTTCCGTTACTTTTCTCCCCAGCCCTTTCGCTCCGGCTGTGATGAGGGCATGTCGCACATCTACTCCTCCTCACCTTAACAACTTCCTGTCTTTACTTTACTATAAAGATATGTCTAAACGCATCTATCTCGCTTAAAAAAATCATCATGGCGCATAAACACCATGATGTAGTGGAAATTATTCACCAACTTCACGCTTTGGATTATAGTGAAGTTCATCACGATCAACAACCCCGCTATGATATGCATCCATAATTTGCTCGCTAACCATTTTTACTGCATCTTCATCATAATCGAAATCTTTTCTATAGTTTTTTTCCATAATTATATCCCTCCTCGTTCATAGAAATATCATACATATGGTAGTTTCTCATTACTTGTAGCAGGTATACTAATAATAGAGATAGCACTTTTATCCAAAGGGAGTGGAGAACAATGACAATGACGTATAAGACGATTGTTGTTGCCATTGATGGTTCCAAAGAAGCGGAATGGGCATTCAAAAAAGCGATCCAAATTGCTAAACGTAATAATGCGAAACTTATTCTTTCTCACGTCATTGATTTACGGAGCTTTGCCGCCCCATTTGAATTATATGACAGCACCGCCGTTAAACGGTCTGAAGAATACGCAAAAGAGCTTTTAAACGGTTACCAACAACAAGCGTTGGACGCTGGATTAAACGATGTGGTCATCGACATTGAATTTGGCTCCCCAAAAGTAAAAATCGCTAAAGATGTAGCGCAAAAATATAAAGCTGATTTGATCATCTGTGGAGCAACAGGATTAAACGCAGTCGAACGCCTGTTAATTGGAAGCGTTTCCGAACATATCACCCGCTATGCGAAGTGCGATGTGCTTGTCGTGCGAACCGAAAAAGAATAAAGAAAAACACTCCGCAGCATCCGCTACGGAGTGTTCACTATTTTTTTAGCTTTTTCCAACGCTTTTCTTACTTCGGAAAAACCTGTTCCGCCCGCGCTATTGCGGCGGTTAACAGCGGTGTATGGCTTAAGCGCTTCATATATATCTTCTTCAAACAACGGTGACGCTTCCTTATAGACATCCAGCGGCAAATCGGCTAAAAATACGCCTTTTTCAATACAAATTAGCACGAGTTTGCCAACAATCTCATGCGCCTCGCGGAATGGTACCCCTTTGTTGGCTAAGTAGTCGGCAAGCTCCGTTGCATTCGAAAAATCTTGTTTTGTCGCTTTTTCCATAACATCGACGTTTACTTTCATCGTTTTAATCATACCAGCGAAGATTTTCAGCGATCCAGTGACCGTTTTCACCGTATCGAACATGCCTTCTTTGTCTTCTTGCATATCTTTGTTGTACGCAAGCGGCGTTCCTTTCATCACTGTCAAAAGCGCTAATAAATTTCCGTATACCCGTCCCGTTTTTCCGCGAATTAATTCTGCCATGTCCGGATTTTTCTTTTGCGGCATAATGCTGCTTCCTGTGGCGAACGCATCGTCAATTTCAATAAATTGAAACTCTTGGCTTGACCAAAGAATAAGCTCCTCGCAAAAACGTGATAAATGCATCATCAGCATGGAGCTGTTGCTTAAAAATTCAATGATAAAATCACGGTCGCTCACCGCATCGATACTGTTTTCGTAGATGCCGTCAAAGCCAAGAAGCTCCGCGGTCAAATGACGGTCAATTGGAAACGTTGTTCCAGCGAGCGCTCCTGCCCCGAGCGGTGATTTATTAATGCGCTTTAATGATTCACGGAATCGCTCGCGGTCGCGTTCAAGCATCCAAAAATACGCAAGCAAATGATGGGCAAACGAAATCGGCTGCGCCCGCTGCAAATGTGTATATCCCGGTACAATTGTTTCCACGTGCTCCTCCGCTTTTTCGACAAGCACCTTTTGCAATTCTTGAATAAGCGCGATGATTTCCGTTACGCGTTTGCGCAAATATAAATGCATATCGGTTGCCACTTGGTCGTTGCGGCTTCTTCCTGTGTGCAGTTTCCCACCGACAGGGCCAATTTCATCAATAAGCATTTTTTCAATATTTAAATGAATATCCTCGTAGGCAACAGAAAATTCGAGCTTGCCTTGTTTCGCTTTTTCTAGCAGCGTAAACAGTCCGGCCTTGATTTTCTCCACATCCTCACTTGGCAAAATTCCGCATTTGCCAAGCATCGTTGCATGAGCGATGCTGCCCTCTATGTCTTCTTCGACTAACTCTTGGTCGAATGGGATCGACGCTCCAAACTCGTCGACCCACTCTTCCGCTGTTTTCTTAAAACGTCCTCCCCAAAGCTTTTTCACACGTTCACCTTCTTTTGATTGTTGACGATGCTGTATACTTTCGTTGGCAATCCGTACAAGGAAATAAAGCCAACGGCCGCTTGATGATCAAATTGGTCATCCGCCGTATATGTCGCAAGCTTTTCGTCGTATAAGGAGAACTCTGATTTGCGCCCTTCGATAATCGCATGCCCTTTAAACAGCTTCACACGCACCACGCCAGTTACGTTCTTTTGCGTTTCTTTTAAGAAAGCGACAAGCGCGTCTTTAATTGGTGAGAACCACAAACCGTTGTAAATGACTTCCGCTAATTTTTGCTCGATAATCGGTTTAAAATGCGCTACTTCCTTTACAAGTGTTAAGTCTTCTAATTCTTTATGCGCCTTAATTAACGTCATCGCTCCAGGACATTCATACACTTCGCGCGATTTAATGCCGACTAGGCGGTTTTCGACATGGTCGATGCGTCCAACCCCATGTTTTCCGGCAATGGCGTTTAACTCCAAAATTAGCGAAGCGAGCGAATACGGCTTGCCGTTTAATGTCTTCGGCACGCCTTGTTCAAAACCGATTTCAATGATTTCCGGCACATCCGGTGTATTCTCCAACGCTGCCGTTAATTCGTATGCTTCTTCCGGCGGAGCCGCCCAAGGGTCTTCTAAAATACCGCACTCGTTGCTTCTGCCCCATAAGTTTTGGTCAATCGAAAACGGACTGTCTAGATCGACTGGAATCGGAATGCCATGTTTTTTCGCATACTCGATTTCCTCTTCACGCGACCAGCTCCATTCGCGAACCGGCGCGATCACTTCCAAATTTGGATTTAGCGCTTTAATGGATACTTCAAAGCGAACTTGGTCGTTTCCTTTTCCTGTACATCCATGCGCAACAGCAACCGCCCCTTCCAATTCCGCAATTTCCACTAATTTTTTCGCAATAAGCGGGCGCGATAAGGCGGAGACAAGCGGATATTTTCCTTCATAAAGCGCATGTGCCTGCAATGCAATAAGCGCATATTCATCAGCAAATTCTTCCTTGACATCAATAACATATGACTTAATCGCTCCGACTTTTAACGCTTTTTCTTTCACGAAATCAAGATCTTTTCCTTCTCCAAGGTCTAAACAGCAAGCAATGACATCATAACCTCGCTCTTGCAGCCACTTAATCGCAACAGATGTATCTAAACCACCGGAATACGCCAGCACAAGTTTCGGATTCGTCATATTGTATTCCCCTTCCCTTTCACATAAATATACTTGCACATAAATAAATATTCACTAAGTATATTATCACTTTATCAGTTTTTATAAGGTTTTTCAATAGTTATTCATAAAAAAGTATAAAAATACTGAAAGTTGGTTCTTTCTGTTCTTTTTTATAAAATAGAAAATAAGGGAAAGCGAGGGAGAAGCATGGAGCAATATTTCATTTATGATCAACGTCTTGGCATTCCATTGCCGAAACTTGAAAAAGACTGGGAGGATTATAGCGAAGACGAACAACACGCAATTTTGCTGCGATGGGAAAATATTCGTGGAACCATTCCCGACCGTATTGCCGAATTAGAAAAAATTATTAACGAAAAACAAGATCAGTTGAGTGATGAAAACGATTTTGAGCGATCATGCCGGTTAAATTCGGAAATAGCCGAACTCGCCTCGATCATCAACGATTTATGGATTTGGTATCGGATGAATCAAACGGTATCGATGCGCGCTCATCAATAAAACAATGAAGGAGCGAAAAGATGGCAGAAAAATGCTCCTTCTTTTTTTGCCTCTGGATACAATATACTATTTTATTTTTAAATAATATATTGAATATTTTTTCTTTTGCAATTATTATTGATATTGATTCTACCTTTTACAACAGTGGAGGGGTATAAATGCCAAATAAAACGTCCCATTCTTCATTAACCACTTCTTTTTCTTGGGAGACCGTGTTTCAACATTACGACTGGAATCCACGTGAACGTTTCAATGTCGCCATGAAGTATGTGACCGCTATGCAGAAGATCCAACTCGCATTGCTCTGTTTTACGAAAACCATTTAGGGGAAAAGCGAGCCATCACCTATCGAGAATTGCGGGATTGGTCGAACCAAATGGCGAATGTATTTCGCAAACTTGGAGTAAAAAAAGGAGATAGAGTTTGCGCTCTTCTGCCTAAAAATCCTGCTCTGGTCGTTTATATTTTAGCTGCTTGGAAAGTTGGCGCGGTTTATGTTCCATTATTTACAGCGTTTGGTCCACAGGCGATTGAATATCGGATTAATCATTCTGAAGCAAAAGTGATTTTGACGAATAAAGAACAACGTTCAAAATTACCTCCAAGAGAAAAAATGCCAACATTAGAGCATATTTTTGTCATTGATGAAACAAATGACCATAATGATTTATCATTTT
The DNA here is from genome assembly GCF_027942335.1 of Geobacillus sp. CX412. Classification (NCBI taxonomy): domain Bacteria; kingdom Bacillati; phylum Bacillota; class Bacilli; order Caryophanales; family Anoxybacillaceae; genus Geobacillus; species Geobacillus sp. CX412. The sequence continues at coordinate 638,555 of NZ_CP103461.1, read as the reverse complement.
GGGAAACGCTTTCAAAAGAGTCTGTCGATCATCAGACCGAAGAAACAACTGTGGACGATTTACTAGCTATCCAATACACATCCGGATCGACGGGGATGCCTAAAGGAGCCATGTGGTCGCACAACTTGCTCATTAACATATATCCTTATATGCGATACGCCATCGATTTACGGGATGATGATGTATTTTTAGGAGGAGCCGATCCGGGATGGGCTTACGGGCTGATCTTTTGCACATTTGCGCCAATGTGCTTTGGCGTGCCAATCGTCTTTTACGAAGGACCGTTTAAACCAGAAACGTACTATTCTCTTATGGAAAAATATCATGTAACGAATTTCGCTTACGCACCGACCGCTTATCGCGCGATGGTCGCAGCAGGAGCAGAATTAATCAATAAATACAATATCCGCGTGCGGGCAATGAGTTCCGCGGGAGAACCGCTTAATCCGGAAGTGATCCGCTTTTTCCAAAAACATTTAGGGGTTACTGTCCACGACCAATATGGGCTATCGGAAACGTTAATGCTGATCGGCAATTTCAACGCGGTTGACATGGAGATACGCCCTGGTTCGATGGGATGGGTGCTGCCGGGATTTGAAGTCGCGCTGCTCAGCGAAGAAGGCGTTCCGGTAGAGGACGGAAATGTTGGACAAATTGCTTTTAACACGAATTCCATTCCAAACGTGTTCAAAGGTTATTGGAAAGATCCTGAAAAAACGGCGGAGAGATTGATGGGAAATTGGTTCCTCACTGGAGACTTGGCAACGAAAGACGCGGACGGATACTTTTGGTTCCAAGGCAGGGCCGATGACATCATCTCTAGTGCCGGATATCGCATCGGGCCTTTTGAAATAGAGAGCTGTCTCATCGAACATCCAGCGGTAGTGGAAGCAGCGGCCGTTGGAAAACCAGATCCGTTAAAAGGGGAAATCGTCAAAGCCTTCGTCGTATTGGCAGATGGATTTACTCCATCAGACGAACTAGCGCAAGAATTATCATTATTCGTGAAAAACCGTTTATCAAAACACGAATACCCTCGCGAAGTGGAATTCGTAACGGAACTGCCTAAGACGCCTAGTGGAAAAATCCAGCGATTTATCCTACGCAATCAAGAAGTCGAAAAACAAAAAAACACCTAATCAGGCAAAAAAGTGTCCGATTCCTTGAACGGACACTTTTTTGCTTTCATCGTAAATCTTTCCTTATTTCCCGCACCACATGGCCAAGCTCCGGCAAAATCAATTTTGTCATCGCAAGGCGCACCGCTCCCGACGACCCTGGGGTGGAAAAAATCGCTGTATCGTTCGCTACGCCGGCAATCGCCCTCGATAATATCGCGGCTGAACCGATATCTTCCGTGTAGCTTAACATGCGAAACAACTCGCCAAAGCCAACGATTTCTTTTTCGATGATTTCTTTTACTGTTTCAATGGTCACATCCCGTTTAGCGATGCCTGTGCCGCCGTTTGTTAGCACCACATCAATATTTGTCTGTTCGCATCCGTGCAAAATCGCCTCTCGAATCGCTTCTTTTTCATCTTTTACGATTTCATAACTGACAACTTCATGACCAGCTTCTTTTAATAAATCCATCATTAATTTTCCGCTCTTATCCGTGTCTTTTGTCCTTGTGTCACTAATCGTAATGACTTTACAGCGGACGATGTGCGGTGCTTCTTTTTTATGTTCCGTAACGCTCATATCGATCACCTATTTGATTAAAATTTTTTATAAAAAAGCAGCCTTCATAAAAGGCTGCTTTTATTCCATATTAACCAATATTCGCCAGTCTGACAACATCCCGCGCAATCATGACTTCTTCGTTCGTCGGGATGACTAACACTTTTACCGGGGAGTGTGGATAGCTAATGAACGCCTCTTTGCCGCGCACTTTATTTAATGCAGGATCCCAGTATACTCCCATAAATTCAAGGCCGCGCAAGACTTTCGCACGGATCACTTCACTGTTTTCGCCAATTCCAGCCGTGAAAATGATCGCATCTACACCGCACATGCGCGCCGCATAAGAACCGATATATTTATGAATGCGATTAGCAAATACTTCAAGCGCCAGCTCAGCACGTTTATTTCCTTCTGCCGCAGCTTTTTCAAGGTCGCGCAAATCGCTAGAAAGACCGGAAATTCCAAGCATTCCGCTTTTCTTATTTAATACTTCAAGCACTTCATCCGCAGTCATTCCCGTTTTTTGCATAATGTAAGGGATAAGGGCTGGGTCAATGTTCCCTGAACGCGTTCCCATTGCTACACCAGCGAGCGGCGTAAAGCCCATGGACGTATCGATCGATTTTCCTCCTTCTACTGCCGCGATGCTGGCACCATTTCCAAGATGGCAAGAAATGAGGCGAAGCTGTTCAATCGGGCGGCCAAGCAATTCGGCAGCACGTTGTGTTACATACTTATGAGACGTACCATGGAACCCGTATTTGCGAATGCCAAATTTCGTATAGTACTCATATGGAAGGCTGTATAAAAACGACTGCTCCGGCATCGTTTGATGAAAAGCCGTATCAAACACCGCCACGGCAGGCACATTTGGCAATACTTCTTGAAATGCTTTAATACCGATGATGTTTGCCGGATTATGAAGCGGAGCAAGCTCAGATACTTCTTCAATTTGCTTTAATACTTCATCAGTAATCAGCACGGAATCACTGAATTTCTCCCCGCCATGCACAACGCGATGACCAATTCCGTCAATTTCTTCAAACGAACGAATAATACCGTGGCTGATTAGCTTGTCAAGCAGCATTTTCACAGCTACCGCGTGGTTTGGAATCGCTGTCACTTCTTGGATTTTTTCACCGTTGACCGTAATTGTAAAAATCGCATCGTCAAAACCGATTCGTTCCACGATTCCTTTCGTTAGAACGGTTTCGTTCGGCATCTCAAATAATTGAAACTTTAAGGATGAACTACCCGCGTTAATCGCTAAAATTTTGGACATATTTCAAACAACTCCTTTAATTTATCGCTATCGTTATTTTGTTCGGTTTTTAATTATTTCACTATACTTTTTCATTGTATGATTGTTCATCCACCCTTTCAAGCAAATTATTTGTGATAATTTGGTGACAAGCCTATATTTTTATCTTTCGAAAATAAAAATAATTACTATCTTCTGAAAATAAAAACAGTTCCCACTTATCACGGGAACTGTTTTACTTCCCTTTTTCTTCTGTAACCCATTCATCAATTTTTCTCATCATCGCCTGCATCGCCTGTTTATTGGAGAAACGGGGAAGTTCCGCTAACAACGCTTTTTTCGGTGCTTTTACGTTTTCTCCTTTCTTTTGCAAAATAAAAATGCTTTTTGCTGCTTGTTCTGTTTTAAACATCGATAGCGGCAGTTGCAACAATCCTTGAATAACCGCATGCTCTTTAATAAATTCATGCAATTTTGCCGCTTGGTCACTTGAAAATAATGTATTTGGAATTAAGAAAAACAAGTAGCCGCCTTCTTTTGTATAATACAAGCTTTGTTCAATGAACAAATGATGGGCGTATGAATGTCCTTCTTCCGCCTTTAATGCAAAGCGAGAAGCATTTTCTTTATGTGGATAATAACCGACAGGCAAATCACACACGACTACATCTGCAAGCTCTACAAATAGCGGCTGCAGCCCATCTTGATTAAAAAGCTGAATCGCGTGTTTTTGCAAATTCGCGTTCACATATGCCAGCTTGATTAATACATCGTCCACATCCACACCGTAACTTTTCGTTTGCTTCCCTTTAAGATGGTTAAGCACCGTTGTCAGCAAATTCGCGGTACCGACGGCAGGATCAAGAATGGTAAGCGCCAGATGTTGGCGAGTAAATTGATTGACTAAATAGCTTATAAATAAACTAACCGCATCCGGGGTCATTTGATGATGCGGTTGTGTATATTCCTTCATTCCTTTTAACACCGCAAGCTGAAATGCTTTTCTTATTTCTTCATTCGTAAACCGTTCGAGTTGAATGTCGGCATATTGTTTTTTGAGACGTTTCGCGTTGACTTCGCTCACTTCTTCTTGAAGGACATCGCCGTGAAACACATTTTCTCCCGTTTCTGCCACCGCTTCTAAATAGGTGCATTGTAATTCATCTTGCAAAATTTTGGCTGTTTCATCAAATAATGTAAACAAACGTTCTACTGGAGTTGCCATTGTTCCTCCACCTTTCCGTAAGTGTCCAATATTTTATTGTACGATGTGCACAATCCAATAGCAAGAAGGATAAACGAACATTTGCCGATCGCAAGCCTGTGTCGATAAAATAGGAAAGACCTCGAACAAGTCGAGGTCTTTTCGGTTATTTTGCTGCTTTTGCCGCTTCGATGGCCGCTTCGTAGTTCGGATGATTTGTTACTTCCGGCACATATTCCACATATGTTACAATATCGTTGCTGTCAATGACAAACACCGCGCGTGCCAGTAAACGCAATTCTTTAATCAGCACGCCGTACGCTTGCCCAAAGGAAACATCGCGATGGTCAGAAAGAACTTGTACGTTTTCCACACCTGCCGCCCCGCACCAGCGTTTTTGCGCAAACGGCAAATCAACGCTAATCGTCAATACTTTCACATTATCCAATTTTGCTGCTTCTTCATTAAACCGGCGTGTTTGCGCATCACAAACGCCTGTATCCAGCGACGGAACAACACTGATCAAGCGGACGTGGCCTTTCGTATCAGCGAGCGTGACTTCCGATAAATCGTTAGCCAATACTTTAAAATCAGGTGCTTTGTCTCCCACTTTCACTTCATTACCAACTAATGTTACCGGTTGTCCTTTAAATGTAACTTGCGCCATTGGTCTTCCCCCCTTAAAATATGTACTACTGTCATCATAAAGGGAATACCAAAAAATTTCAATGGTTTCAACTTATCAAATATCAAAATCGTGTTTTTCTGTTGGCGAATCCTTTTTATTTTTCTTTAACATCTCTTGAATTTTCTCAATCGCCTGCGGTGCCACATCCAATATCTTTTCATATAAATGAGTGCTTTCGTCAAGATGAAGCAGTTTTACTCCCGAAGAGTTAACGATCAAAAAGGCAATAGGCGTAATGGAAACACCGCCGCCGCTTCCGCCGCCAAATGGATGCTCACTAGCCTGTTGTTGACTAGCGCCATTGCCATCCATCATAAATTCACTACCACCCGCCGCAAATCCAAAACCTACTTTGGAAACCGTTAAAATGATACTTCCGTCTGGCGTTTCGACCGGATCACCGATAATTGTATTGACATCAATCATTTGTTTTAAATTTTCCATCGCTGTTGTCATAAGCCCTTGAATTGGATGATTGCTCATGCAAGATTCCTCCTAGTAGCTTTCATTTGTTTGCTGGGTGACAAATGTTTTTATTTCTGACAAATGATAGTCACGCCAATATTTCACAACTCGTATTCCTGCTAACATAGCATGCCCGATTCGAAAATGAATCATACATACGAATTTCGTTTCGGAAATTGCTTCATGAAAAGATGGAGTAATCATTAAACAAGGTGACGTTTGTAGTTTCATATATTTGCTAAATAATGCAACCAAACTATATTTCAACGACCATCCTAATCCGACAATCATCCCTGTTGCCGCTGCATCTCCTGTTCCGATTTTCGTCTGCCATTCGAATTTCGTAATGGATATATGACGAAGGAATTTTTTTATAATTGCATTCAGTCGTACGACATGTCTGGCAAACTCCTTTGCTTTCTGAAAGCTATCGATAATATCCTCTAGCGTATACTTGCTTCGGTTTGGCTTGCTTTCAGAAATATTTTTTACTGTTTCTTTATGATCAACGACAATGCCCGGCGATTCTGTTTCTATTTTTACTAATGGTATATGTATCGTATATCGAATAATCCCAAATAATGTTCGAAACGTAATTTTCCATTCATCATCATCTTGTGCATGTTGAAAAAGAATTGTAATCGACAACTTCATCACCGATAAAACAAAAATCAATAGAAAAAGAGCGACAACTATACTTACCGCAATTTTCAACATCAGCACTCCCCTTCAACATACCATTGTCACCATATGCGCAAAAAAATAAACCTGCCAATATGACAGGTTTATTCATGAATGACAAGTGTATCAGCAAACTGGTCGTGCATCCCTTTTTTCTTTTCTGAAAAAGCGACAAAAAGAAATCCGATAAATAAAATCGTTTTCGCGATAAACTTTCCGATCACTTCACGAAATAAGACGGTCGTCCATGTTAATGGCTTTCCTGACTCATCAATCACTTTTAATCCAAATACCATTTTTCCTAATGTTTGTTGAAAGAATTTTGTCATCAATACAAAATATGCATAAAATGTCAAGGTCGTAGCAATCGTTGCTGGCGCAAACATATTCGTCCGATCGACAGAAATATCCAACAGATGAAAGAGCGGAAAAATAAGCAAACGGTTTAAACTGGAGACAACAAGCAAATCGAGCAAATATGCCCAAAATCGCATCCAAAACCCAGCATATCGTACATGAGAAGATACATTTGCGCCAGTTTCGTTTCTTGCCTCTACTGGAACTGGCAGATACTCTCCGGTCATTTTTCCACTTCCTTTATTCAGCATATAAATACATTAAGCGCGGTGAAGAAGGTTTAGAAAGCAATTTTATTAATTCGGTTGCTTCATGCTTTGGCGTTGCGTTTCGATTGAACGCCATTTGAAATAGGGAACTAAATGAAAATTCATTTGTATATTTCACCACTTGCGCGTCCGACAAACGATGGTCTTTTTTTAATGCGGCGATCGTATCGTCCAAATAACCAAATTCGTCAATCAAATGCAATTGTTTTGCCTGTCTTCCATCATAAATTCGCCCATCGGCAATTTTTCGAACTTCGCTTTCCGGAAGATGTCTGCCTTCGGAAATCACTTTCACAAATCCCTCATAAGAATTTTGAATTAGTTGCTGCAATATTTTCTTTTCTTCTTCCGTCATTTCCCTTGTCGGATTCATAATGTCTTTATACGGTCCGCTTTTGATCGTGACAAGCTTTACTCCATACTTTTTAGCAAGTCCTTCATAGTTTAAACTTTGCATAATCACCCCCAGCGAACCGGTAATCGTTTCAGGACTTGCGAAAATTTTATCCCCTGCCGTCGAAATATAGTATCCTCCCGAAGCTGCCATCGATCCCATTGAAACGTAAATTGGTTTCTTCGTTTCTTTTTTTAGCTCCAGCAGTTGGTCGTGAATCTCCGCGCTTTCCACGACGCCGCCCCCAGGTGAATTTACTCTTAGCACAATCGCTTTTACCGTATCGTCATTTTTTGCTTGCTCAATCATTCGCAAAAATGATTGATGATCATATCCTGCTGCAGCAAATAGCGCCCCCGTATCTCCTACATCTTGAATGACTCCATTTACTTCAAGAACAACGATTTTTTGCAATTCATCGCCATCTTCAAGAACCTCTTCGCTGAACTCATTCTGCACTAATGCAAGCCAATTTCCCGACCATTTTTCCACATCGCTTGTTAACAGTGTAGTAATAACGTTTACTAAGGCGGAAAAAACAAATAATACAACAGCAATCAATAACGCAATCCATCGCTTTCGATTCATCATTCTTCCCCCTATGAAAACAACTTATTTTTAGATTTCGTGTAAAAGTGTTACACTAAATTATGTATACTTCACTTATTGTACCATAATTACCAATTGACTAAAATATGACAACGAGACAATGGGAGGGTTTTAAATGGCAGACGAGCGCAATCATCTTTATTTTTTTTATAAGCGTGATGAACAACTGATGAAACGTGTAGAACCGCTGATCACGCTTGCAAAACAAGGTCCGTTTGTGGTAGTCGATGATCATAAAAAAGCGAATATCATCGTCAGCATCGGGGACGATGGCTCGTTTTTACAAGCGGTGCGTCAAACAGGATTTCGCAACGATTGCTTATATGTCGGGATTTCCACACTTCCGTCACGCGGGTTTTACTGCGACTTTCAAATTGATGACATTGATCATATGGCAGAAGCAATAAAAAATTTACAGCTGGAAGTAAGAAAATATCCAATTATTCAAGTTACCATTGATGGCACCGCTTCATTTTTCTGTTTAAACGAATGTTCCATTCGCTCGCAAATTATTAAAACATTAACGATGGACGTATTTATTGACGACCTGCACTTTGAAACGTTTCGTGGAGATGGAATCATCATTTCGACACCGACAGGAAGTACGGCATATAATAAATCGGTAAACGGCGCTGTCGTTGATCCGCTTCTTCCTTGCTTTCAAGTAAGCGAGTTAGCTTCACTCAATAATAACCGTTACCGGACGCTCGGTTCATCGTTTATTTTAAGCGGAGAGCGAAAATTAACTTTAAAAATGTCCGATGAAACAAGCCATTTTCCAATCATTGGTTTAGATAATGAAGCATTAAGCATTCAACATATTGAAAAAATTGATGTCATCTTAAGCGACAGAGTGATTAAAACCGTCCGTTTAAAAGACAATTCTTTCTGGGACAAAGTAAAACGAGTGTTTTTATAAGAAAACTCTCTCTGGAAGTAAACCGTTCTTCGCCCGCTGGGGTGTTCTTGCTTTTGTTGTGATTTAGCTTTTTGATAAGACAAGTCAGTCTGGAGACAGTCTTTCGCCCACAATGCCGTTTAAGAGCAAAAAAGGACTGTTTCCTGTTTGAAACAGTCCTTTTTTTACTTTTTTATTGCTACTTTGCAAGGCGCATCTCGCGTTCGCGCAGCTCCACGCGACGGATTTTTCCTGACGGCGTTTTCGGCAAATCATCGACAAATTCAATTTTACGCGGGTATTTATACGGTGCGGTCAGCTGTTTGACATGCTCCTGCAGCTTTGGAATCAGCGCCGGATCATTTTTATCTACTCCTTCGCGAAGAACAACAAACGCTTTCACAACATAACCGCGTATTTCATCTGGACTAGCGACGACAGCACACTCTTTTACCGCAGGGTGCTTGACAAGGTCGTCTTCTACTTCAAACGGTCCGATTGTATAACCGGAGCTAATGATAATATCATCTCCACGCCCTTCAAACCAAAAATACCCATCTTCATCTTTTCTCGCTTTATCCCCTGTAATATAATAATCACCGCGGAATTGCATCGCCGTTCTTTCCGGATCTTTATAGTAATACTTAAACAGCGTTGGAGTGTCGACGTGGACGGCGATATCGCCAACTTCGCCGACGGCGCAAGGTTCCCCGTTTTCATTGATAATCTCAACGATGTTTCCCGGCGTCGGTTTGCCCATGGAGCCTGGTTTGATCTTCATACCTTTCATAACGCCGACAAGCAATGTATTTTCCGTTTGTCCATATCCATCCCGGACTTGAATGTTGAAATATTTTTCAAACGTATCAATCACTTCCCTGTTAAGCGGCTCTCCGGCTGATACGGCGCTGCGGAGATGCGGAAGCTTATAATCGCCGATATTTGGCACTTTTGCCATTAGCCGATACTCCGTCGGCGTGCAGCAAAGCACATTTACTTCGTACTTGCTTAAAAGCTGTAAATATTTTTCTGGATCAAACCGGCCATAATACACAAACCCAGTGGCGCCTGAACCGAGCGTTGATAAAAACGGGCTCCAAATCCATTTTTGCCATCCTGGACCGGCAGTCGCCCAGACAAGATCATTTTCTTCGATGCATAACCAATTTTTCGCAGCGATGCGCAAATGCGCATACCCCCACCCGTGCGAATGAACGACCCCTTTCGGATTTCCGGTCGTTCCCGATGTATAGGATAAAAACGCCATATCATCACGGGATGTGTCAGCAGCAACAAGCTCATCGCTTTCTGCCTTCATCGCTTCCTCTAAATTGATCCAACCGCTCGGTTTCGTCTTTCCGACAACGAATTTCATAATATGGTCAATGTTTCCGATCGGTTCAAATTGATCCACATATGGCTCATACGCAATAATCGCTTTTACCTCACCATGGGAAATACGGTATTGCAGATCTTTTGTGCGGAGCATTTCCGAACTCGGAATGACTACCAGCCCCGCTTTTAATGTTCCTAAATATACTTCATACGCTTCAATTAAGCGGGGCACCATAACAAGCACTTTATCCCCTTTTTCAAGCCCACGTTTTAATAAAGCGTTTCCAATTTGATTGGCGTGTTTGATTAAATCGCCATATGTAATCTCCCGTGTTTCCCCTTGTTCATTTTCCCATTTTAAAGCAAGCTTATTCGGATTAACCATCGCATGTTTTTCGATCTCAGACGTTAAATTATAGCGTTCCGGCGCGATGAAATTTTCCCGCTTCATTTTCTCCAACTCCCCTTTACAATATGATAGGTGCCAATTTAGCGCATGCTACTTACATTATACAAAATAATTTATATATTTTGAATATTTTTAAAAAATAATAAAAGGCGGGATAAACCCGCCTTCGTAGCCATATATATTCAATTAAAATTGTTGTTGAGTACCGCCTAATTGTTGTTGCGCCATAGCAACAAGGCGTTTTGTGATTTCTCCCCCAACAGAACCGTTAGCGCGAGAAGTAGTATCAGCGCCTAATTTTACGCCAAATTCTTGAGCGATTTCGTATTTCATTTGTTCAAGAGCTTGTTGTGCTCCTGGAACAAGCAATTGATTCGAATTGTTGTTGCGTGCCATATGTTTTCACCTCCTTGTACCTATAGAATGTGTGAAAACATATGGCTTCATGCATTTATCTCATTGGTAAATTTCGGGATTTAGAATAACTGTTCAAACTCATCTTCCGTTGCGGAATGTTCGTCGATGACCATCGTTTCCGTATTTGCGATCGCCTTCTCTATTAATGGTTGTAAATCAACAAAACTTTCATAATGAACCACTTTTTCTTTTTTGGTTTTGTTTTTGGCGATCTTGGCGTAAAAATGGTACAACAATCTTCATATGGAAGAATCGAAATATCGTGTGTGTCAATTTTTTTAGCAATGTCGATAATTTCTATTTTATCCATCGATACAAGCGGCCGCAAAATCGGCGTTGTGGTGACATCATTAATGACAAACATGCTTTCTAGAGTTTGGCTGGCAACTTGTCCAAGGCTTTCCCCTGTCACAATCGCAAGTGCGCGATGCCGCTGACGCAACGCATCAGTAATTTTTAGCATTGCTCTTCTTGTTGAAATAAGCGAGTATTCGTTTGGCACTTGTGTATAAATGGCTTGCTGCACTTCTGTAAAAGGAACAATGTGAAGTTTTATTTTTCCTCCGTACGTGGTTAATTTTTTCACTAAATCAATCACTTTTTGTTTTGCCCGATCGCTTGTAAACGGCGGACTAAAAAAGTGAACCGCTTCTATTTCCAATCCGCGCTTCATTGCCAAATACCCGGCAACTGGGCTATCGATTCCACCGGAAAGCATGAGCATTGCTTTGCCGCTCGATCCCACCGGCAAGCCCCCGGGACCTGGAATATCGTGACACGTGATATATGTGCCTTCTTGGCGAACTTCCACGCGGACATCGATATCAGGATCATGTACATTTACCGTTAACCCGTCTGTATTGCGCAAAATATGAGCGCCAATTTCATAATTTAACTCGCTGCTTCCATACGGAAATTGCTTGTCCACTCTTCGAGCGCTTATTTTAAACGTTTTTCCTTCATGAGGAAGCTGCTTAACAGCTGCCAATGCTGTTTCTTTTATTTCGTTCAATTCATTATGACATTTCATTGCTAAACTAAATGAATGAATGCCAAATACATTTTTTAATTTGTCAATAATCGGTTCATGCGGTTCTCCGTTTAGTAAAATGTACATGCGATCACGCATATATTCGATTTTAATATTCGGAAACGCATGAAGTTTTTTAGCGACATTATCTTTTAAACGGCGAACAAACAAGTTTCGATTTCGACCTTTTGTCGTCATTTCTCCATAGCGAATTAAAATACGGTCATATTTCATAGCAATTACCTCGTTACCTCTCTTAATTTTTCGATTGCCTTTTTCATCACGGCGATAGCAATCGGAATTTCTTCGAGCGTATTTTCAAAGGAAAGGCTAATGCGAATGCCGCTTTCCGCCCGTTTGTCCCCCATTCCCATCGCCAATAATGTTTTACTTGGCGCCTTCTTTTTCGAAGAACACGCCGATGTAGTGGAAACAAAAATATCGTTTTTTTCCAATTCATGAACAAACACTTCCGGTTTAATGCCATCTAAAGAAAAGTTAATAATATGCGGGGCGGAATGCTCTAATGGCGTATTTATTTGAATAAAGGGAATCTCTTTTAATTCATTGAGCCAAGCTTGCTTGACTTCAAGTAAATAATCGATTTGTTTGTCGTATTTTTCTAACGACATCCGCAACGCTTTTGCCATTGCTACAATTGCCGGAACATTTTCGGTCCCAGAACGGAGCTGCATTTCCTGCCCTCCGCCCGCTAACAACGGCGAAAGCTGAATTCCTTGGCGAACGTATAAAATTCCCGCACCACGCAGCCCATGAAACTTATGAGCCGACATTGTACATAAATCAATATGCGCTTTTTTCATATCAAGCGGTACTTTACTGATTCCTTGCACTCGGTCGACATGGAAAATCGTTTTCGGATAGCTCGAAAGCAGCTCACCAATCTCTTCTACAGGTTGAATAGCGCCAACTTCATTATTGACATGCATAATCGAAACGAGAATCGTATCATCGCGCAGCGCTTTTTTTACTTGCTCAACTGTAACGACACCATTTTCATTCACCGGTAAATATGTCACTTCAAATCCTAATTGTTCCAATTGATGGCAAGCCTCTGATACAGATGGATGCTCAATCGCCGTCGTGATAATATGATTGCCGCGATGGCGATATTGAAAGGCAACTCCTTTTATGGCAAAATTATTTGCTTCCGTTCCTCCAGATGTAAAAATAATTTCGCTCGGTTTGACTTGCAATGACGCGGCAATTTGTTCACGAGCTTGCGTTAATAGCCGCTCCGCTTTCATTCCTAATTCGTGAAGAGAGGACGGATTTCCGAAATACTTTGTAGCCACAGTGACAAACGAATCCACCACTTCAGGAAACGGTTTTGTTGTTGCGCTGTTATCTAAATAAATCATCACGTCCATCCTCCGATTATCGTTAACAAATTGTACACTAGTAAGTAATTATAATAAAGAAAGCCGTTAAACATCAACCGAAACATATTATACTTACATTATTCGCAAAAAAACCGATAAATATCTCTATCTATCCAGTGATATTTATCGGTCTTGCGAATCGTTTATTCTTCCTTGGAACGTTCATCACGAAAAATTTGTTGAATGCGTTGAAGCGCACCAGGCTCCACTTTTTCTAAAGCCGCTACCGCTTGCTCCAGCGCCTGTTCATAATCGTAATGGCGAAATAGAAATTCGGCTTCTTCCAATCCTTCTTTTACGCTAGGATAGCGACGGCGGTAGCGGTTCCCATATTGAATCACTTTTTCGACAAGAGATGCTTGCTCAATCATTTCCACCGTCCGTTCATATACGCGCTGAACCATGTTTCCGGATTCCTCCAACGCTTGATGGACAGCAGACATATTAAGCGGTTTTTCCTCCAAACGCACCGCGACTTTCATCAAACTATCTTTTGCTTCCGACAATTGCAATTCGTAAGATTTTGGAAGCCCTGGCAACCGGCTTTTTTGCACAAGCCGCATTGCTTCCGACAGCTTTTTCTTCATCTCATCTAGTTTTTCGCGGGCAACTAGCTCGTCTTTTCGCAATGTTTGCAACATCTTGCGAAACTCCTCATGCTCTTCTTTCATCATTTCTATTTGCGCCAACAGCTGCTCTAATTCTTCTTTTAAAAGCGAATGAGCGGTTTTCGCTTCTAAAATGCGGGCTTGAATGATTTCAAAACGCTTCATTAACTGATGGATTTGTTTTTCAATGCTGCGATATTTTTCAAGATCTTTTGTCGATAACCGATAGCTTTGCTGTACAAACAATGTTTCTTCACTTGTTTCTTTCGCTTCTTCGTTGAGCTCGTTCAACATTTCTTCAATACGAGACATTTCTGTTTTTATGTAGTGATGGGAAATTACTTCTTTTTCCAATAAATCGTATAATGTATCAATCTCTTCTTTTATTTCAGTAATCCCTTGTTTTGCTTCTTCTACTTGCAAATCGCCAATCATTTGCATACACTGTTCAATTTTTTCCCGCTTTTGCACTATTTCCCGATCTATTTGTAAATGATCAAGGATATAGCCTTCCTGCTTCATTTCTTTATATCCATCGTAAAGCTCCTCCAGCTGGGCTGGAATCGTTGTTTGACACTCTGTTAATAATTCTGGAATATCGCTCATCATCTCTGTAACTTTGTTTAGTTCCCCTTTTGATGAAAGAACGATTTCCCGCGCAGCCAAGTAGTTTCCTGATGCTGTTAATTCCTCAAACTGTTTAAATTTTGATTCGATCTCTTCTAATTTTTCATCTAGCTTTGCCGCTGCAACTCCGAACGTATACCGATAAGCCAACAACGTTTTTTTCGCTTCACGATACATTGTTCTTAACTCTTCTATTTCAGTACGGTTTTGCTCCTCACTGCCGATCAATTCATGCACTTCATCAATAATGAGTTGAACTTCCTCTTCCGCTTGACGCAGCAGCTGATCGATTTCACGCAACACCGCTTTTGCTTTTGCATAACGATATTTATCAAGCAATTCTTCTGTATCAAATAATTTTTCTTCCACGTCAGGCAATTTAACAGCTACGAGATCGTCCCACTTTTGCCGCCACTTCTCAAACAATTGTTCCGTTTCTCCCGTCATATTCAATTGTTTTACTTTCGAAAGTTCATCGGGCACCGGTCGATTCATAATCGAAATTTTCCACGCTTCCAGTCGATCAATTTCGCTATACATTTTTTTTCGGTACACATGATTATATATCATTACTCCGCCAAGAAGGAGTAGAACGATAACTGCGATTTCCATCAAGAAATAGCCCCCTTGCACCCGAGTTAGTCACAAAAGAAAATGAGGTTAACCGAGAAGGCAAATTTGCGTAATGTTTTTTCAATGTTTTTATGATACCATGTTAACGACATTTTTTGACCAAATTTTTTATTTTTTTCACAGAAATCTTCATTTTTCTTATATTAAGGAAGGAGTGAGTCATTTTGCGTGACGGGCACATCCATACCCCGTTTTGTCCGCACGGAAGCGGCGATTCACTAGAACAATACGTTGAACGGGCCATTATGCTTGGCTATAAAGAAATTTCTTTTACAGAGCATGCCCCGCTTCCAGAAGGATTTACCGATCCGACACCATATCAAGATAGCGCAATGCGTCGCGAACAAATCGATCATTATTTCGCATCATTAACCGATTTGAAAGCACGTTATCAAAATGATATTATCATCCACATCGGTCTTGAAGTCGATTTTATTCTCGGTTTCGAAGAAAAAACAGCACGATTTTTAGAAGATGTCGGACCGTTGTTAGATGACGGCATTTTATCTGTACATTTTCTCTATTGCAAAGGACAGTACGTCTGTATCGATTACAGCCCTGAAATGTTCGCCGATATCATAACATTATTCGGCTCGATCGACAATGTGTACAATGCGTATTACGACACAGTTTTGCAATCGATTCGCGCAAATCTTGGCCCGTATAAACCGAAACGCATTGGCCATATGACGCTTATCCATAAATTTCAAAAACGCTTCCCTTGTTCTTCACCGATGACGGAGCCGCTGTTACGGATTCTCGATGAAATAAAACTCCGCGATTATGAGCTTGACTATAACGGTGCAGGTGCTAGAAAACCGCTTTGTTTGCAGCCGTATCCGCCAAACTGGGTAATCCGCGAGGCAATGAAGCGAAACATCCGTATTATATATGGTTCAGACGCACATAGCGCAAACGATTTACATCAAGGAACGGACGTTATGCTAAAAGAAGCGTTTTTCGATTGACAAAGTTTCTATAACCACCATAGAATATCCTCATATGGACAAAGGAGGCGGAAAAACATTGTTTCATGCTGTCGCTTATAACGGAACACGGGAAGAAAACTACGAACTTGTCATTCAACAGCTGCGCGCGTTAATTGAAGGAGAATCAAACTTCATCGCTAATTTAGCCAACGCTTCCGCTTTATTAAATCATTTTTTCGAACAAATCAATTGGGTTGGTTTCTACTTAACGGAAAACGATGAGCTTGTGTTAGGTCCGTTTCAAGGGCTTCCGGCCTGTGTACGCATTCCGTTTGGCAAAGGTGTATGCGGCACCGCCGCAAAAAACAAAAAAACCATCATCGTTCCTGACGTTCATCTGTTTCCAGGGCACATTGCATGTGATGCTGCATCGCAATCAGAAATTGTCGTGCCTATGATAAAAGATGGGAATGTAATCGGTGTACTAGACATTGATAGTCCGATCAAAAATCGTTTTGATGAAACAGATCAAAAATATTTGGAAAAGTTCGTCGACGTCATTATAGCGACATTATAGGATAGAAAACAATAATCGAGAAGAAAGGAATCCGAATGAACGGATTCCTTTTTACACTTTATATTGACGAACATAATCTTTCACAAAAATACAATTCTTTCCTGTTCTTTTCGCCGCATAAAGCGCCTCATCAGCCCGTTTAAATAAATCTTTCGCTTCTTCGGGACGATTTTTTTTCCAATACGAAATGCCGCATGAAATCGTTACAGGAGGATGTGTTTCCTTTCTTACTTTTTCAGCAAGACGATGCGCAATCGAAATTCCTACGGCTAATGACACTTTCGGCAAATAGACGGCAAGTTCCTCCCCGCCCCAACGAGCGCCGATGTCACTAGCGCGAATATTGGAACGAATGATGTTGGCAACCTGAACGAGCACATGATCCCCGATTTGATGTCCATATGTATCATTTACTTGTTTAAAATTATCAATATCGACTAAAATAAACGTTCCAAATTCGTCATGAAGCATCGATGTTTTGATTTGTTCATCTAAATAGCGTCTTGTATACAATTTCGTCAAATAGTCCGTAACAACGTGCTTTTCAAGCTCTTCTCTTAACATCGCATTCGTAAATGCGAGGGTGGAATGTTGAATCAGTGACTGCAACAGTTTAAACATTTCAAACGTAAAATGGTATGGTTCGCGATGTAAAACAATCGTAACTCCTTTTAGCTCCCCATTTTGAACCATAGGAGCAGCCATTAGAGAGTGATAGACAGGAACGGAAAGAGAAGCATGAATTTTTGCATCTCCAACAAAGACGATATCCTTTTCCGTTTTCATTTTCTTTTCCACAAATTCAATATACTTTTTGGATTTACAGGATTGAAAAAATGGTGTGCTCCCAGGTAATAGCTTTCGTTTCCTCCCTTCAAACCAGAAAAAACCGACTTCATCCGCACAAAACGATTGCTTAATTTGCTTTACCATAAATTCAATGGCATCTTGAAGACGCAAATTTGCATTCAACTGGTGTATCGTTTCATTAATTAGCTGTAAATCCGCAACGAGACGACGGGATTGCTCATACAATTTCGCATTTTCCAACGCGCTTCCCGCCGTATTGGCAAGCAAAGAAATAAAATTGATTTCCCTTTTTGGAAACTCCATAATGTAAGGGGCCATAATTTCAATAACACCGTAAACGCCCTGCGCTCCTTTAATCGGCGCATACAAAACGGAACGATGCAGCGAAATGGAGTCTTCAAACTGAATTCTCCCCGTCAAAAAAGCCTGCATCGCTGCCATATTTTCGCCGCTTTCATCAAAAACAAGCGGTTTGATTGGCAAATGCCCGTGATGCTGATTATCGTGCGACAAAAGCAAATGGTATGTAAAGGACGGATATACTTGCTTAAGAGTGTTAATAATTTCCTCGAGCACATCATCAATCTTCATCGATGAATGAATTTTCGCGGCAAACCGATGAAGCTGTTCATAACGTTTTTCATCGCTAAGCCCTTGGGATATCATCCTGAACTTTCGGAAAAGCGTTGAAAAATCTTGTTTGATTTTTTTTAGCAGCCTTCTGCTTATGAAAAGCTGGCGATCATACACTAGCTGCAACATCCCGATTAACTCCTCGGAAAGACGAAGGAAAATTTGCGCGGTTATATACTTTTCATCTTCATGAATTTGTATCGTCTGCTGCTCATCATCTACCATTGCTTTTATATTGTCAGGCAGAATTTGATGACAGAAAGGAGAGTGACTTTCTTCTGATTTCGTGATTGCTTCCGGATAAAACGATTTATTTAAAGGATCAAACACAAAAAAAGCAGCTTGCTTTATCATAAGCTCCTGTTTGAGTAGTAACAGCAATTCTGTGATCACATTGGAAAAATTCTCATAATCATCATACGATAAAAACCAATGAAAAAATTTCTGTTTAAAGGCTCCGTACACTTTTTCTTCTTCTAATTTCATCGCCCTTTTCACCTAAACTGATGTTCTCATTCCAGTTAGTTTTAGAATGGAGTATATACAAAACTTTTCAAAAAATTACATCTTTTATTATATCATATTATCTCGAAATAAGGAAAATAAAAATATTGACTTTGCCCTATAAAAGTCATATAATACCCTTTGTGTAAAATATAGCAGCCTTAGTGCTCACCTTTATGGTTCCATTTTGTTCCTCGATAACGAGGTGTATCGTGTAACTCTTAGCTGCTAGAGCGAGGATACATGAAAACAAAATGGCCATAATTGTTGACGCACGCCTGCTTTTATTTTACCCGAAATAAAAGCAAAAGGAGGAGCATTGAATGGCTCGTTATACAGGTCCAACGTGGAAAATTTCTCGCCGCCTAGGAATCTCCTTAAGCGGTACAGGTAAAGAGTTGCAAAAACGTCCTTACCCACCAGGTCAACATGGTCCAAGTCAACGCAGAAAACTTTCGGAATATGGTCTGCAATTGCAAGAAAAACAAAAACTTCGCCATATGTACGGCGTAAACGAACGTCAATTCCGCAAAACGTTTGAAGAAGCTGGCAAAATGCCTGGTAAACACGGGGAAAACTTTATGATTCTTTTAGAATCACGTTTAGACAACCTTGTTTACCGTTTAGGCTTTGCGCGTACTCGCCGCCAAGCTCGTCAGCTTGTAACGCACGGCCATATTTTAGTTGACGGAAACCGTGTAAACATTCCATCTTATCGCGTGAAACCTGGCCAAACGATTTCTGTCCGCGAAAAATCTCGCAACCTTCAAGTCATTAAAGAAGCATTAGAATTGAACAACTTCGTACCAGATTATTTAACATTGGATGCTGAAAAACTTGAAGGCACATATACTCGTTTACCTGAACGCTCCGAATTGCCATCAGAAATTAACGAAGCATTAATCGTTGAGTTCTACTCTCGTTAATGCGCCGCATCCCTTCAGATATGGTTCTGGAGGGATTTTTTTCTTGTGATCATCTACCAATAAAAAAACCCGGTCTTCCCGGGTTTTTTTATTGGTAGCGAATTAAATAATATTTTTTCTTTCCGCGGCGAATGATGGTAAAACGTCCTTCGATGCGGTTTTCTTTTGTAATCACTGCATTGACGTCTTGTATGCGCTCGCCATTGATGTAAATCGCTCCATTTGTAATATCTTCCCTCGCCTGCCGTTTCGATGGCACAATCTTCGCCATGACAAGGAGTTCCACTAACGGAACTTCCTCTCCCTTATATTCAAAAGAAGGAACGTCTTTAAACCCTTGTTCAATTTCCTCTGCTGTTAATTGTGACACACTTCCACTAAAGAGCGCCTCCGAAATGCGAATCGCTTGCTTCAAGGCTTCTTCTCCATGGACAAGTTTCGTCATTTCTTCAGCTAACGCTTTTTGCGCCGCACGCTGTTCCGGAGCTTTCTGCAATTGTTTTTCTAGCTCTTCAATTTCTTCTTTCGATAAGAACGTAAAGTATTTTAAATATTTAATGACATCACGGTCGTCTGTGTTAATCCAAAATTGGTAAAACTCATATGGAGACGTTTTTTCCCGATCAAGCCAAATGGCTCCGCTCTCTGTTTTCCCGAATTTTGTTCCATCTGCTTTGGTAACAAGCGGAACGGTTAATCCAAATGCTTTTGCATCTCCTTCCGTTTTTCGGATTAACTCTAATCCTGCTGTGATATTTCCCCATTGGTCACTGCCGCCAATTTGCAAACGACATTGTTCGTTTTGATAAAGTTTTAAGAAGTCCAATGATTGTAAAATCATATAGCTAAACTCCGTAAACGAAATGCCTGTCTCGATGCGCGATTGCACCGATTCTTTCGCCAGCATGTAGTTTAGCCCGAAGTTTTTTCCAACATCGCGCAAAAAAGTAATCACATCAAGCGAACCAATCCAATCATAGTTGTTGGCGATTTTCGCCGGATTTTCTTTCGCATCAAAATCTAAAAATCTTGACAATTGTTCTTTAATGCGTTCACTCCATTGTTGCACCGTTTCTTTTGCATTTAATGTACGCTCGCTTTTTTTTCCGCTTGGGTCTCCGATTAGCCCGGTCGCACCGCCAACAAGCGCAATTGGACGATGGCCAGCTAGCTGAAATCGGCGCAGCGTTAAAATCGGCAATAAATGTCCGATGTGCAAACTGTCCGCCGTAGGGTCAAATCCGGAATATAGCGTCACTTTTTCCTCATTTAGTAATTTCTGAAGCCCTTCCTTATCCGTGACTTGGTTAATTAATCCGCGCCATTCCAACTCTTGCAACAAGTCCATTTGATCCACCCCTTTTTTTATTTTTTCATAAAAAAATCGCCCCTTAAACTGAAGGGACGATTGACATCGCGGTACCACCCTACTTAGAAAGCATAGCGCTTTCTCACTTCATTTCGATAACGGCAAATGCCGTCTTTTGCTACTTGGACAATCCGTTCGCAAAAGCTGCTCGAGGAGGTAATTCGTGTTTATCTATGTGCTAGTTCACACCAACCACTAGCTCTCTGAAACAGGGAGATAAACACTACTCGTTCCTGTCATCGCTTTTATGTATATCGTTTTTGATATACATGTTTTTATCATACTCTCATAAATTTGTCAAACCGAATCAGATCGCATTTATAATGAAAGAAAAATGACAAAAGCCGCAATATTCAACAAAAAATATGATATACTGTGTTTACATTTATTTGTTGTTTATATAGGGGGAATGCCCATGGAGCATATAAAACAAACGTTTTCCCTAAAGAAAGCATGGCGCTATTTTCTCATTACATATGAAGTATGTTGGAATCTTTTTCTTATTTTTCTTATTTTCGCACTATGCGCCATTTGCTTTGCGGTCGGTCTTGGCGCCGGATATTTTGCTTTTTTAGTAAAAGATATGCCGCTTCCTTCGTATCAAGAAATGAAAACAGATATTTACAACTATGAGGAAACAACGCATATTTACTTCGCCAATAACGTTTATCTTGGAAATTTCCGCACGGATTTAGAGAGAGAAGAAGTAAAATTGAAAGATGTTTCCCCTTACGTCATAAAAGCACTGATCGCAACAGAAGACGAATATTTTTACGAACATCACGGTATTGTTCCAAAAGCAATTATCCGGGCGCTTTTTCAAGAAGCTACCAACTCTGCAATGCAAACAGGCGGAAGCACGCTAACGCAACAGCTTGTGAAAAATCAAATATTAACCAATGAAGCGTCGTTTGAACGGAAAGCGAAAGAAATATTGCTTGCGCTTCGCCTCGAAAAATTTTTTAGCAAAAATGAAATTTTAGAGGCATATTTAAATGTCGTTCCATTCGGCAGAAACTCATCCGGGCGCAACATTGCCGGCATCCAAGCAGCGGCCCAAGGCGTTTTTGGAGTAAATGCGAAAGATTTAAATCTAGCCCAAGCAGCATTTTTAGCCGGCCTTCCGCAAAGCCCTTTCGTTTATACGCCATTTACAAGCGATGGAAAAGTGAAAAAAGATTTATCCCCAGCATTGCATCGCATGAAAACGGTGTTAACACGCATGAAACAGGAAGGCTATATTTCCGAAAAGCAATATAAAGAAGCGCTGCAATATGATATCGCCAAACATTTTGCGCCACCGAAGCCATCACCGTTTGAGAAATATCCGTGGCTCACGATGGAAATTGAAAAGCGTGCGAAAGAAGCGCTAGCGGAAGTTTTAGCCAAAAAAGATGGGTATGAGAAACAGCAGTTATGGCAAGACGCATCTCTTTATGAACGCTATTTAGCAAAAGCAGAAAAACAGCTTCGCCAAAACGGGTATAACATTTACACAACGATTGACAAAAATATTTACGATCGCATGCAAAAAGTAGTTGCAAATTATCAATATTACGGCGACGACATTATTCAATACGTAAAAGATCAACAGACGGGCAAAACGGTTGCAAAGCGGGAACCTGTCGAAGTCGGTGCAATCCTTATTGAAAATAAGACAGGGAGAATTATTAGCTTTGTCGGCGGCAGAGATTACGGGCGAGAGCAGCTCAATCACGCCACACAAGCATATCGATCAAACGGTTCGACAATGAAACCGCTGCTCGTATATGCGCCAGCAATGGAAATGGGCATTATTCAGCCCGGTTCCATCATCCCAGACACAGAATTACACATCAAGACAGGTAAAGGTTATTACACTCCAAAAAAAGCGGACCGAAAAACACACGGTTTAGTCACCGCTCGACGCGCCTTGCAGTATTCTTATAACATTCCTGCGATTCGAACATATATGAAGATCATGAATCAACATCCAGTACAATATTTGCACAAAATGGGCATTACCAGTGTGGCAAAAACAGAAGAAAACCACGTCGCCTTGGCGATCGGAGGAACGAATAAAGGAGTGACAGTAGAAGAAAATGTCAACGCCTATGCCACATTTGCGAATTACGGAACATTTATCGATGCGTATTTAATTGAAAAAATTGTATCGAAAGATGGACAAGTCATTTACGAACATCAAAGTAAGCCCGTTCCCGTCTTTTCTCCGCAGACATCCTATTTAATGATTGATATGATGAGAGACGTTATTCGCCGAGGCACAGCGTCCTCTCTTCCGTATTATTTAAAATTCCAAGCGGATTGGGCTGGGAAAACGGGAACAGGACAAAATAATCAGGACTCATGGTTTGTTGCAACAAATCCGAACGTTACATTTGGCGTTTGGATGGGATATGATACTCCGGCACCGCTGCAGCTAAAATATAAAGGGTTATCCTATAGCAAACGAACCCAGCTATTATGGGCACAACTAATGAATGCGGCTTATGATGTAAAGCCGCAGCTAATCGCTCCAAAAACGCGATTCAATATGCCAGGCGGCATCGTCCGTCGTGCATATTGTACAGTTTCAGGGTTCGTTCCATCTGATTTATGCGAAAAAGCTGGATTAGTCAACTATGATTTATATAATACAAAATTCACCCCAAAGCAAAGTAAGGACCAATATTTAATCGAAGGACGCTTTGTTGAAGTCAACGGCAAACGGTACATCGCGCTTAATACAACGCCGAGCGAGTTTGTTTCAAGCGGGGTCATACTTAATAAAAAATTGCTCAAAGAACTAGGAATCTACAATATAAACTCCGCCGAGTGGAACGGAACATTATTGGTTAGCGAAATGAAAGAAAACGGAAAACGTCCAGACCCGCCTACCGTCCAACTCACCAATGAAGCAATAACTTGGAAGCCGCACCACGAAAACGACGTCATTGGCTATCGTGTATATTGTGCGGAACAAAAAGGAGCGCCGTTTCGTGTTGTCTCTATCGTTAAAGCTGGAAAATCTTTAACATTTTCTAATCTACAGCCAAAAGCAACATATTATGTGACAGCAGTAGATATAAGCGGCAATGAATCCCCGCCATCGAACATCATTTCTGAACAAAATGCCGCTGTACCAAATCAAGGAAAAAAGAAAACATCAGATAGCCCTTCGAAGAACCATTAAAAAAAAAGCTGATCATATCGATCAGCTTTTTTCTTAGTCTTCCATTGTCGATAAATCCCCTGTCGGCAAGTTGAGTTCCCAAGCTTTTAAGACGCGACGCATAATCTTTCCGCTTCGCGTTTTTGGCAGTTTGTCGCGGAATTCAATTTCCCGCGGCGCTGCGTGTGCCGCCAATCCTTTTTTGACAAACTGGCGAATGTCTTCTTTCAATTCCTCTGATGGTTCATATCCTTCCCGAAGCGAAATAAACGCTTTAATAATTTCCCCGCGCACCGGATCTGGCTTACCGATAACCCCGGCTTCCGCCACCGCTGGATGTTCCACTAGCTTGCTTTCTACTTCAAATGGACCAACACGTTCCCCAGATGTATTAATCACATCATCGACACGACCTTGGAACCAGAAATATCCGTCTTCATCCATATAGGCGGAATCGCCGGAAACGTACCAATCGCCGATGAAGTACGATTCATATTTTTGTGGGTTATTCCAAATCGTTTTCATCATCGACGGCCATCCTTTTTTAATCGCTAAGTTGCCCATACGATATGGCGGCAGCTCATTTCCTTGATCATCAACAATGGCTGCTTTTACACCAGGAATCGGTTTCCCCATCGACCCCGGCTTAATTTCCATGCAAGGATAGTTACAAATAAGATGAGCGCCTGTTTCTGTCATCCACCATGTATCATGAATGCGTCGCTCGAATACTTTCATCCCCAGCGAATGACTTCTGGATTCAATGGTTCTCCAACACTGAGAATATGGCGAAGTGAGCTTAAATCATATTTTTTGACAATTTCATCGCCGGCTCCCATCAACATGCGAAATGCCGTTGGTGCACTATACCACACTGTTACGCCGAAATCTTGAATCGCTTGATACCATGCATCCGGGCTAAAACGTCCTCCAATAACGACGCTTGAAGCGCCACACAACCAAGGACCGAAAATACCATATGACGTTCCCGTTACCCAACCAGGGTCAGCTGTACACCAATAAATATCATCTTCTTTTAAATCAAGCACCCATTTTGCTGTTTGATAATGTTGAATCATTGCATTGTGAACGTGCAAAACCCCTTTTGGTCTGCCGGTAGAACCAGATGTATAATGCAAAATAAGTCCATCTTGGCGATCTACCCATTCAATGTCAAAATGTTTGCTCGCTTCGTTCATTCGTTTCTTTAAGTCAATATACGGACCTTCTTCCACAATGTTATCCCCGACAAGAAAAACGTATTTCAGCTCAGGCAGATCATTGACTGGAACCCGCGGCAACAGTTCCGGTGTCGTGATGATTGCCTTCGCTCCACTATCCTCAAGCCGATCGCGCACCGCTCCTTCCATAAACGCTTCAAACAGCGGACCAACAATCGCGCCTGTTTTAATGATTCCTAATACAGAAAAATACAATTCCGGAGAGCGCGGCATAAAAATAAATACGCGGTCTCCTTTTTCAATCTCTGCTACTTGTTTTAGCACGTTTGCAACTTTGTTGGACATTTCTTTCATTTCTTTGAATGTATACTTTTCATTTCTCGATGCATCACGGTAATAGAGAGCTACTTTATTTTTTCGAAACGTTTCCGCATGGCGGTCGATCGCTTCATACGCCATATTGACCCGGCCTGTTTCAAACCATGAAAATTCCTTTTCTACTTCTTTCCAATCAAAATTTTTATATGTTTCTTCATAATTTTTTAAATTATAGTCCCCTTGTATGACCGGTAGTACTTCCGTTTTCATTCTCCGACTCCCCCTTATGTAAGTGGTTACAGTCCTATTATAGTATATCTCTTCCGAATTCTCAATTTTTTAAAAATTTTCTTTTTATTTTTTGTGAACTTTTTTTGAAACCGGGCTTCCAGTCGTTTTTTCATGTATAATGTTAGCAGAAAGACAAATCTAGGTGGTGCTCTATGGAACATAAAAAAACGTATAATGCGAAAGAATTAAAAACCCCAAAAGGGACATTAATTATTGAGGGGCCAGTATCTGCTGAAAAACTAGCAAGTTACGAATTTCATCACGATTTGACATCATTCCGCCAGCCGCCGCAGCAACATAAAGCACTCATTGAAATCGCAAAGCTGCCAGAAGGAAGAATCATTATCGCCCGTCATAACCAAACCATTGTTGGTTATGTTACGTTTCTTTATCCCGACCCGCTTGAACGTTGGTCACAAGGAAACATGGAAAATTTAATCGAGTTAGGCGCAATTGAAGTCATCCCGGAGTTTCGCGGTTATGGGGTAGGAAAAAATTTATTGATTGTATCGATGATGGATGATGCAATGGAAGATTACATTATTATTACAACAGAATATTACTGGCATTGGGATTTAAAAGGGACGGGGTTAAATGTATGGGAATACCGGAAATTAATGGAGAAAATGATGAACGCCGGCGGGCTTGTTTGGTATGCAACGGATGATCCTGAAATTTGTTCCCATCCGGCTAACTGCTTAATGGTTCGCATCGGCAAACGGGTCGATCAAGAATCTATCCAAAAATTCGATCGCCTTCGCTTTATGAATCGGTACATGTATTAAAAATCTTTCTTGACAACAAAGGGGAGAGGAATCAGTGATTGTCGAACAAATTATGAAAACTCCTGTCGTTACACTCCAGCCGACAAATACGATTGCAGAAGCGATTCAGTTAGTACGACAACTGCGCATTCGCCATATTCCGATTGTTGATGCCGAAAACCATGTTATCGGCATTGTAACAGATCGAGATCTTCGCGATGCAAGCCCTTCTATTTTTCGTCTTCACGAACATCTCGAAGATTTACAAAAACCGCTCAGCACGATTATGAAAACAGACGTCATCGTCGGACATCCGCTCGATTTTGTGGAAGAAGTAGCGGCGCTGTTTTACGAGCATAAAATCAGCTGTTTACCTATCGTCCAAGACGGCAAACTTGTCGGCATCGTGACGGAAACAGATTTATTATATACGCTTATTCAGCTTACGGGGGCACATCAACCTAGTTCACAAATTGAAGTGAAAGTGCCTAATGAAAGCGGCATGTTAAGCAAAGCGGCCGCTATTATCGCCAAAAGACATACGAATATTTCCAGCGTTCTTTTATATCCTGACGAAGACGAAAACTACCAAATTCTTGTCTTCCGCGTGCAGACAATGAATCCGATTGGAATTATTAACGATCTAAAAAATGCTGGCTATACGGTGTTATGGCCAAACTTACCGGGGGTTTCGTCATGAAAAAAGATTGTGTATTTATTTACAGTGATGATTTCCTTCGGTATAAATTTCATGATGAGCACCCGTTTAACCAACTTCGCGTTAAACTCACATACGATTTATTGCGCGCGATGAATGCATTAGAAGATGAACAAATTGTCGCACCAAGAGTCGCAACGGACGAAGAACTTACCTTAATTCATGATCAATCATATATTGAAGCGGTCAAAGCAGCTGGAAAAGGCCAGTTGCCTGAACAGGCAGCCTTAAACTACGGACTAGGGACAGAAGATACGCCAATTTTCCCAAATATGCACGAGGCAAGCGCTTTGTTGGTAGGAAGCACATTAACTGCAGTCGATTATGTGCTATCCGGAAAAGCAAAGCATGCGTTAAGTTTAGGCGGAGGGCTTCACCACGGCTTTCGCGGCAAAGCATCCGGTTTTTGCGTTTACAATGATAGCGCTGTCGCCATTAAGTATATTCGAGAAAAATACGGACTCCGCGTTCTTTACGTCGATACGGATGCCCATCATGGAGACGGCGTCCAATGGGCATTTTATGATGACCCAAATGTATGTACGTTTTCCATTCATGAAACAGGCCGCTACCTATTTCCCGGAACAGGAGGTGTGAATGAACGCGGACACGGGGCAGGATATGGGTACTCATTTAACATTCCAGTAGATGCGTTTACAGAAGATGAATCATGGCTTGACGCTTATACACAAGCGCTTCGAGAAATTGCGGAATTTTTCCGGCCCGATGTGATTTTCACGCAAAACGGAGCGGACGCTCATTATTACGATCCGCTTACTCATTTGTCCGTAACGATGAAAACATACCGTGAAATCCCGAAACTCGCCCATCAAATCGCTCACGAATATTGTGACGGGCGTTGGATCGCAGTTGGCGGCGGCGGTTACGATATTTGGCGCGTTGTTCCTCGGGCATGGGCGCTTATTTGGCTAGAAATGACAGAACAATCGAATATTTCCGGAAAATTACCGAAGCCATGGCTTGATAAATGGCAATCGCGTTCTCCTGTCCCATTGCCGCAAGAATGGGATGATCCGGAACCACTATATCCACCGATTCCACGAAAAGCGGAAATTACCGAAAAAAATGCTCAAACGGTAGAAAAAGCGTTATATCCAATTCGCAGTCAGCGACAAAAATCAACCGATCAAACTATTTCTAATAAATGATATTTTATCATCTTCATAAAAAACAAAAAGGGGCTTAGTAAAAACGATAGCCCCTTTTCGTTATTTCGTTGAGTCACGATATTCAATACGGTGCGGCAGCACGACGATATGGTTTTCGACGTTTTCCTTATTCATATATTTAGTTAATAAACGCATCGCAACCGCACCGATGTCATACATCGGCTGCACTACCGTCGTTAAACGAGGACGAACCATTGTCGCAAGCCGTGTATTGTCAAAACCGACCACTTCTAATTGATCCGGAATGCGAACGCCATGATCTTGCGCGCTATGGATAATGCCAAGCGCCATTTCATCAGTTCCAGCAAAAACAGCGGTTGGCTTCTCGGCTAATTCAGCGATTTTTTCGTATGCCTCAATGCCGGAATCATAGGAGTTATCTCCTTCAATTACAAGCTCTTCGTCATAGGCTATTCCATGCGTTTCTAAAGCGCGGCGGTAGCCCGCCAATTTCTTTTGATTGATTGGATCATCCGTCGGTCCCGTCACATAGGCGACCCGCTTGTTTCCTTTTTCTACAAGATAAGTAACCGCTTCAAAGGAAGCTTGTTCATAATCAATGTTGACTGATGGAATGGTATTATTTGGTTCAATCGTTGCGGCTAACACGATTGGCACAGGTGATTTCTGAAACTCATTGACATGCTCTTCGGTAATGTTTCCACCCATAAACAAAATGCCGTCCACTTGTTTAGCGAGCATCGTATTGAGCAAATGCAATTCTTTTTCTTTATTTTGGTCAGAGTTGCTTAAAATGATATTATATTTGTACATCGTGGCAATATCTTCAATTCCACGTGCCAATTCCGCGAAAAAGATGCTAGAAATATCAGGAATAATAACCCCAACGGTCGTTGTTTTTTTGCTAGCAAGTCCCCGTGCAACCGCATTTGGCCGGTAGCCTAGACGTTCAATCGCTTCCAACACCTTTTTTCTTGTTGATGGCTTCACATTTGGGTTTCCATTCACGACACGAGACACGGTCGCCATCGACACGTTTGCCTCTCGTGCCACATCGTAAATCGTTACATTCATTGATTTCACTCCTCTTTTTTATAAATAAACATCGATTGTTATTTTCATAACAACAAATATCCGTTTATGCAAAAATATCATACGATACATTATGGCTGAATCGCAACGAATTGGCAACTATTTTGCAAATGTTTTCACAAACAATTCACTAATATTGAGGAAAACTTTCTATGTATATCATACCCAACCTATGAACAATGATAACTTTATGGTCCATTTCCATTCCGTTTCCGATATATTTTGCAACCGAACGCAAATTCTCATAAAATAATGCATTCACGAAGATTAGTTCAGGAAATCCGCGTTACATCTTGGAAAGCGAAACGTACATTCCAAAAAACATCACAACCCAAATGGCAGTAAACAGAAAATTCCCCCTTCAGAGAATTGCTGAAGGGGGACGTTGAATTCCATTATGCTTTTACCATTTGCCGCTGGAACGCTCTTATTTCTTCCATAAATTCATTAAATTGAGCAATATCCATTTGTTGTGCCGAATCCGATAATGCAACCGCTGGATCTGGATGTACCTCTGCCATTACTCCATCCGCGCCAATTGCTAACGCTGCTTTCGCACAAGGAATTAATAAGTCACGACGGCCTGTTGAATGAGTAACATCAACCAATACAGGCAAGTGTGTTTCTTTCTTTAAAATTGGCACCGCAGAAATATCCAACGTATTTCTTGTCGCGCGCTCATATGTGCGAATACCGCGTTCACAAAGAATAATTTGACCGTTTCCTTGCGACATAATGTACTCTGCCGCATTAATGAATTCTTCAATCGTTGCCGCTAGCCCGCGTTTTAACAAAATTGGCTTGTTCACTTGGCCTGCCGCTTTTAAAAGCTCAAAGTTTTGCATGTTGCGCGCACCAATTTGAATCACATCAATATAGTCTAGCGCTATTTCAATATCCGCAGGGGTGACAATTTCACTAATCACAGCTAAGTCAAACTCATCGGCAATTCGTTTTAAAATTTTTAATCCTTCCACGCCTAGTCCTTGGAAATCATATGGCGATGTTCTCGGTTTGTACGCACCGCCGCGAAGAAGTTTTAATCCTTGTTTCTTCACCGCTTTTGCAACAGCCGCAACTTGTTCATAACTTTCGACCGCACACGGTCCCATCACAAAATATTGGTTGCCGTCGCCAATTTTTTCTCCTTTTACATCAACAATCGTATTTTCCGGATGCTTCTTGCGCGATACAAGCAATGCTTTACGATGATCATCTTCTTGCAGTTCAAGACCAGCTTTAAAAATTTCTTTAAAAATATGCTGCAATGTCGATGTTTCAAATGGTCCATCGTTGTGCTCAGAAATTAAATCAAGCATTTTCCGTTCACGCACTGGGTCATAACGATATGTTCCTTGCGTTTCCTTGATTTTTCCAATTTCTTGAACAAGTCTCCCTCGTTCATTAATTAATTTTAAAATTTGTAAGTTAATCTCATCCACCTTTGCCCGCAGCTCATCTAATCTCTTATTGCTCATGCTTTCCCATCCTTTCTTTCGTGCAGTTTAGTTCAAAACCATTTTCCACCTTATCCGGATGACTCCAGTCACGGACTTTGTGGTTATTATTTTTTAATTAGTCATTATTATAATGGAAACAGAAGCAGTTGTCATCAAAAAATACTTTATTTATTAAACGCTTTTAAGCAATAAAGTATTTTATAAGAAATTGCATAAGATATTTTATGAGAATTGCATAAAAAGTGTCTGAATCACTCGGAAACAAACGCCAATGGACAATAAAAAAGGACATGCACCATCCTTTCGTAAACGCTTGGAGGTGCATGTCTTTTACAGCTATATGTTAGAAATGGAGTCTTCGACCAAAGACGCCATTCATGCTTGTATTACTTCTTTTTTTAGAGAGTCATATGTGATATTCCAGTGCGATGTATGCCACACGACAGATCCATTTTCAAACAAAAGTGCTTGCGGAGATCATGTTTCAACGTTTCATCGTTTTCAGCGCTTGAAAACAAATTTGCCACTTGATAGTGCGCAATTTTCATACCTTGAAACCGTGACTAATTGGAGTTAGAACTATTTAGTGGAAAACGTTTCCCTCTTGCTTTAAACAACTATATATCACTTCCGGATATCGCGCAATTTTCACTCTGAACTGCTTGACTATTTGGCAGTAAGACTATGTTTGAATAAAACCTTCCCTCTTTTACACTCTGAATTTCATCGCTCAGTTTCTTCTTTCCCACTTTGCTCACTCCGTTTCATTTTGTTTTTGCAGTTTTTGCTCCGCATCATGGAACGCTTCTTCTGCTTCTTTCAACAATTTTTCTATATTTTCTTTATCCTTTTCGCTCGCTGGCACCGAAATCGGGATGACCGATGTTTCCGACGTTGTTGTAGATTCAGAAGAAGATAGCTTCTCGTCCGTTTTTCCAATTGGAATAAATTTCGTTACTTCTTTCGTTTTTTCTTTGGCGACTTCTAACCATTCTGTTGCTGTTGTTTTCATCGGCTCTAATTTTCCTGTTTCATTGATTTCAGCGAGCCATTGTTTTCCTTTTTCGCTTGTCAATAGCATCACCGTCACCGCACCAGCAATTCCGCCGACAATCGCTCCTAACAAAAATCCTCCATTATTTTTTGCCATCAAATATAGCCTCCTTCGTCTTTTTTTGCTTCCTTTCCTTCCATTTTTCCCATATTTCCATAAAAGCATTTCCCCATTGCATTACTTTTACTACTTTTTCTTGGTATGCATCTACTTTCTTTGTCACAGAGGAAGAAAATTGTTGCAGCGAATGGTTGAACGACTGAACGGTAGAACTGACATCACTTACGGCATGGACAAGCGAATTCAATCCTTCCACTTTTTTCTGAACATCATCAGCAAGCGCATTCGCTTTCTTTAACAGCTGTGCCGTTTCCGTCGTAATGCTCTGCACTTCTTTGTCTAAATGGTCAATGGTCGCCGTTAAGCGTCGGATCGTTTCCTGCAATACCGTTAATGTCCTTGCGATATAAATGACTAATATGAAAAAAGAGATGGCAATCAACGCGATGCTGGCATATAAAATGATTTCCACTTAATTTCCTCCTTGCTAGCAGCCGTTTTGGGTTCTCCACATTTTTCCCTTTTCAAACGTTCGACATCCATCCGACAAATTCCTGCAAGTATATTCATTCAAAAAATGATGCGAAATCAATGTTTCCATTTCCAACAAGGGCATTGCATAACGCTCATTCATCGCGGCATGGTCATAATAAGCAGCCTTCAGGATATCGAGGCGGTGAAATTTCCTACGAGACATGCTTATTTATTCACAATGTGAGCTGATAAATTTGGCGATAAAAAACGAGCCGGCAAGTGGATGCCTAGCTCGTTTTTCTTTTTTACTAAAAAGCACCAAATTATGAGTGAACCGTCCGCTCGTATGCTTCTTGAAACTTTTGAATATCTCCTGCGCCCATAAAAATTAATACCGCGTTTTCATGCTGTTTTAATATAGATGTATTATCTTCTTGAATGAGACGGGAATTCGGAATTTGCGCCTGCAGGTCATGAATCGATAATTTGCCATGATGCTCGCGAGCAGAGCCAAATATATCACATAAATATACTTGGTCAGCTTGCTGCAAGCTTTCCGCAAATTCCCGCAAAAACGTTTGTGTTCGCGTATACGTATGCGGCTGAAAAATCGCAACAATTTCGCGCCCCGGATATTTTTGTCTCGCCGCATCAATCGTTGCGATAATTTCCCGCGGATGATGCGCATAGTCATCAATCAAAATTTGATTGCCAAGCACTTTTTCGCTAAAACGGCGTTTTACGCCTTGGAACGTTTTTAATCGTTCTTGAATAATGCGGACATCCATCTCTTCATAATGGCAAAGCGCAATGACGGCAAGCGCATTTAATACGTTATGGTCGCCAAAGCGCGGAATTTCGAACGAAGCAAAAAACGTATTGCGGACAAACACGTCAAACGCTGTTCCTTCTGTTGTTTTCACCACATTGCGCGCTTGGAAATCATTATCATCCCCAAATCCGTAAAACAACACCGGCACTTTTGCTTGAATTTTTTGTAAGTATTCATCATCCCCACAAGCGATAATCCCTTTTTTCACTTGCAGCGCCATTTCTTGAAACGCTGAAAATACATCGTCGATATTGGCAAAATAATCAGGGTGATCAAAATCAATATTTGTCATGATTGCATAATCTGGAAAGTAGGATAAGAAGTGGCGGCGGTATTCGCATGCCTCAAATACAAAATATTTACTTCCTTCTATCCCTTTTCCCGTTCCATCACCAATTAAATATGATGTCGGATGCACCCCTTGCATCACATGTGCAAGCAAGCCAGTCGTCGATGTTTTTCCGTGCGATCCCGTAACCGCAATGCTTGTAAACTTTTGCAAAAATTCCCCTAAAAAGCGATGATACCGGATCACAGGCACTCCTAATTCATGAGCAGCTTGTATTTCTTCATGCGTTTCAGGAAAAGCATTGCCTGCAATCACCGTATAGCCCGGTTTAATATTTTCTTTGTTAAAGGGCAAAATGGGAATTCCCCGCTCCTCTAATGCTTTTTGGGTAAAAAAACGCTTCTCGACATCTGAACCTTGGACCGTATAGTTCATATCATGAAGAACTTGCGCTAAAGCGCTCATTCCTGTTCCTTTAATGCCAACAAAATGGTAAACTGTCATGATTAAGCCCTCCAACAATCGTCTATCTGTAAGACAGTATATGACGTTCATCTAGTTTTGCCATTTATTTCATTTGGCATATGTATTCTCATATTTCATCATTATAACATTGTTTGCTTCTAAAAACTATGAGTACGTCCAAAAGAAAACGAATGGGACGGTCTTTCTATCAGCAACCTTTATATTTCCGACAAATCGACTCTTTCTAAGCGTGGATTTGGCCGATATCTTCTTCCTGCTTTCGCCTGATGCTTTCCGTTTAACAATACATTATCGCCGGTAAAGCCGATATGAATTTTAAGAAGGCTTCTGCCGACGCCATACATATCAACAGGCACGCCTTGCTTTTCAAATTCGATAATACGTTCCTCATTAAATCCGCCGCTGACGACAATTTTCACATGGTGGAATCCTTCACGATCTAACGCTTCACGGAGCGCAAAAATAAGCGGTGGATTGACGCCGCGGGGATCAAACGTTCCGAGCACTTCCGGATGCCGAATAAAATATTGGTCAATCATCGTTCTCGATGTATCGACGCGAACCCCTTTTAATTTATCGCCAAACTCACGGGCAACGCGAAGCGCATCGGTAATACAGTCATTATTGTAATCGACAAGCACAATTAAGTCATCTTCCGGATATTTTTGGTAATACGCCTTTGCCGCCGCAACAACATCGCCGTCAAATAACTGGATGAGCGCATGCGGCATTGTTCCCATTCCTTGTTTCCCCCACCATTCATTCATCGCATGAGTCGCTTGCGCCGTTGAACCGCCAATAAACGCCGCATAGCCATCGCCGGCTTGTTGAGTGTAATGATCGTCGCGGTCTCCCATAAAAATAATTGGTTTTTGCACACCCGATAACGCCGCCGCTTTCACGACATTGTAAACGTTCGTCGCCACTGACGTACGCCGGGCTAAAATGCCGTCAATAACCCCTTCTAAAAACCCGAAATTTTGATACGGGCCAGTAATGGTCAATACGGTTTCAAATGGACTGATCTTATCCCCGTCTTTTAATGAATAAATTTCTAACTTCTCAGGTTCGTCAGCAAATGTTTTGATGAGTGCGATCACCTCATCTGTTCCACATAATACAGCATGTTCCTTTTGAAAAAATTGCATCGTAACAATATTATTTGGACAAAACTCTTTGACAATTTCACGCGTTTTTAAAAAATAAACGGCGGAAAACCAGCCGTCACGAATCCGCTCATCAAATTTAAACGTTTTATTCGTTAATCGTTTAATTTTCCCTTGCAATTTTAATTCGATTTCCTTCATCGCTGCTCCCTCGCCTATGTCTTCATGTGATGTATAACACATTTCTATCATATCATACTATTTTCTTGCAAATTCGCCAATTCCTCTTCAGTAATTAATACATCTCGCGGTTTGCTGCCTCGTGCTTCAGAAATGATTCCTTGTTCTTCCATCATCTCTATTAAGCGGGCTGCGCGATTATAGCCGATGCGAAAATGACGTTGCAAGCTCGACGTAGAAGCTCCTCCTTGTTGCACAACGAATTCACAAGCTTCATAAAAAAGCTCATCTTCCTCATGATGAGCAACCGTCTTTTTGGCAAAATCGTCCTGCTGAAACAAATAAGACGGCGCCATCTGCGTTTTCACATGGGCCACTACCCGCTCAATTTCTTCATCAGATACGTAATTTCCTTGAACACGTACCGTTTTCGATGATCCATTTTCTAAAAACAACATGTCGCCGCGTCCGAGCAGTTTTTCCGCACCATTCGTATCGATAATCGTCCGTGAATCGACTTGGGATGAAACAGAAAAGGCGATTCTTGTCGGGATATTCGCTTTGATTAACCCGGTGATCACATCAACGGATGGGCGTTGTGTCGCAACAACTAAATGAATTCCGCACGCCCTTGCCTTTTGCGCAATGCGGCAAATCGCTTCTTCGACATCCGCCGGCGCTACCATCATTAAATCCGCGAGTTCATCGATGATAATAACAATATACGGGAGATGATGTTCTGGACTGTTTTTCTGTTTCACGAGCTCATTGTATTTTTGAATATCACGGACACCTGCATGGGCGAAAAGTTCATACCGCCGCTCCATTTCTTCCACCGCCCATTTTAGCGCTCCCGTTGCTGCCTTCACATCCGTAATGACCGGGCTGACAAGATGCGGAATATCATTATATGGAGCGAGTTCCACCATTTTTGGGTCAATCAGGAGCAATTTTACTTCATGTGGAGCAGCTTTGTACAACAAACTGACAAGCATTGCATTAATACACACGCTTTTTCCTGAACCGGTCGCTCCGGCAATTAATCCATGCGGCATCTTTTTTAAATCTGTTACTACTGGCGCTCCCGA
Source organism: Geobacillus sp. CX412 (assembly GCF_027942335.1). Classification (NCBI taxonomy): domain Bacteria; kingdom Bacillati; phylum Bacillota; class Bacilli; order Caryophanales; family Anoxybacillaceae; genus Geobacillus; species Geobacillus sp. CX412. The sequence continues at coordinate 602,141 of NZ_CP103461.1, read as the reverse complement.
TATGTCGAGTCCAAGCGCGACCGTTAACGGGGATGGATTGTTTCGAAACGCATTGCTTTCTAAAATTTCCCGAATCCATACAGGCCGGCTTTTCAAGTTTGGAACTTCAATACCGATGGTGCGTTTTCCCGGAATCGGAGCTTCAATCCGAATATCTTTTGCTGCTAAATTTAGCTTAATATCATCTGCTAAATTCGTAATTTTGCTTACTTTTACCCCTAGGTCCGGCTGTACTTCAAACCGCGTTACCGTTGGCCCTTGTGTTGTGTTGACCACTTTGGCGCCAATATGGAAGCTGGCAAATGTTCGATTCAGACGTTCACATTGCTCGCGAATCCATTGCTCATCGCTTTCTTGGCTTCGTTTGGGACTCTCTAGCAGCGATAAGGACGGGAATTGATACCCGCTTGCGGCAGATTGTCTTTTTTCTTCCCACTTTTTCCGATCTTGTTTTAGCATAATAACATTGTATGGAATGCGAGAACGTGTCGAATGGGATGATTGTTTGCTCGTATGATGGTCGTTTTCGGGCATATCCGTCTTTGTCTCTTCTTTTTTTGCTGCTTCCGTTTCTTGTAAATTCGTCTCCTTTTCCGCCGCGATCGTTTCGATTTGTTCTTCCTCTTTTCCTTTTGGTGATTGGAATCCATCTTCTTTTTCTTGAGGAGCGTTGTCCACTGATTCTTTTTCGCTTGTTTCTAATCGTTCCGACGGCGTTGGTATCGGATCATTGATGTCATCTACTTTTTCTTCCGGTACAGATGGCAATAGATCTGTTGCACGTTCTATGGAGCTAGATGGCAGCTCCCATTCTATTACAGGTTCGTTCTTTTTCGTTACTCTTTTATATCCATAAATAGGAGACAGCACATCAGAAGGCCGGAACCGTTTTTTTTCTGAATCTGCCGAATGGTCTTGTTGGCTTTCCTTTACACGCCTTGGCAAATGATCGGAATTCCATACAGAAGAAACGTGTTCATGATGTTCTTTCCGAAATGATGAATGACGGCGTTTCGATGTTGGTTCATCTGGAATAAGCGGAAACCGGAAGTTTCCTTTTGGATATTGATATGCCACCTTTACGTCCAATTGGGAAGAAGAAAGTTTCTCCCTCTGTTTTTTCTGCGACGAAACGTATTGTTCTTCTTCCTCTGTTTCCAGCAAATAACGAACGAATCGTTTTAACCATTTCATCGCTCAATCACTCTTTCTGTTAAATTCGTTTCGGAAAAAAAGTCACTAGAATCCATCTAGTGACTATCATCGCATTACCAAGTAAATGGCTGACCCACTTCATATTCATCGGATAATACTAAAATGCCTTTTTCTTGCGGAGCGTTTGGCAATTCCAATTCGCGCGCGGAACAAATCATCCCGTACGAAGGAACACCGCGCAATTCTGCCTCCTGAATAATAAGTCCGCTTGGCATCACCGCACCAATTTTGGCGACAACGACCTTTTGCCCTGCTTCCACATTTGGTGCGCCACATACAATCTGCAATACTTCTGTTCCGACGTCCACTTGGCATACGCTCAATTTATCCGCATTCGGATGTTTCTTTTTCTCTTTTACATAACCAACTACAAATTTTGGAGAAAGATCGGCTTCAATCGTTTCGTTCCAGCCGTTTTTCTCTAATATATTGTTAATGACAGAAACAAGCTCCTCGTTCAGCTCCAATAAGCCGTTACCGTCAAAATGATGATAAGTAGAAGCTTGAAAAATATTATATCCTGCTGTTTCTCCTGTTTTTTCATCAAAGATGCGGACAACGTCTCCTTTTTTTTCAAACGCCCGCTGATCTGGCTGAATCGGTTTTAATGAAACGAGAAGTACATCGCCGACTCCTTGACGGTTATAAAATACGTTCATCCCCACTCATCCTTTCTTCATTTTTTGCGATAATTTTTTCCTAAAATAAAAATCGGTTCGAGTTCTCCATCTTCATATAAAAATGATAAAGCGGTGATCGGCACTCGTCCACTCGCAAAAAAGCTCATCGTCATTTGCGCGAGCACATCGTATCCAACTTCATTTTGCAAATCAGCAATAATCAGCACATCTTGATGTGGCACAGCAAGCGCCATCGTTCCCGTTATTTTCTTTTTCATTTTCGCTAAAAATGGCTCGTTTAAAATGCGGCTTGCGTCATAGCCATCATTTGTATTCACAAAATAAAACGTATTTCCGGCTACTTCGTCTTCTTTGACATGAACATCCAACGAACGGACATTAAAACGAGCAATTTCTTTTATTCGTTCTTCATTCCATTGTTCTTGTTCCATCATCTTTTTATCGATCAGCCGATACGTATTGCCCAAGTCAAGCGCATAATAAATGCGGGTTTCCGCCGTATGTTCATCATAAAGAAGTGGAATGCCTTCTTTTGTCTCCGTCGGGAACGATGTCGAGCGAATAACCGGGTAAATATCTTTTTCTTTGCCGGAAAGCGTATGTTTTTCATGCATGGTATTTAACGCTTGTTCAACGTAATATACAATTTCGTCAACCGCTTCGTCTTTTTGTTCGTGCCATTTCGCAATGACACCCGGAAGCGAAATCGTTACCCCTTTTTTCGTTTCTTTATCTTCAATGCGGAGCGTATCCTTTTTTCGGTCAAATTGAAACGTCCAATCATCGCGGGCAAGCCTTTTTTTTATTTCCTCACACATTTGTTTACTATCCATGGATATGCCCCCTATATTATGACAAGCTCTGGATAAACCGTTCAACTTCCTCTTTCGTTTTGCGATCTTTGCTGACAAATCTGCCTAACTCTTTTCCGTTGTCATAAGCAATAAAGCTTGGAATGCCAAAAACGTTTTCTTGCTGACATACTTCGAGCAATTGGTCGCGATCAACGTAATAAAACTCATATTCGGAAAAAGCCTGCTCGATTTCCGGCAAAAATGGTTGAATAAATCGGCAGTCCGGGCACCAATCAGCAGAAAAAACGAATATTGCTTTTTTTGTTTTTTTCACTTCCTCATATTGTGCTGCTGTTTCAATCGTTTTCATTGATAAAAACTCCTTTCTATGTCTTTTTTATGATATCGCGAATCAGTGATTTTGACAAAAAAATTCATACTGACCGACTAATAACTGAACAATATGTCGAAACATGCCGGCACGATCGACATAACCGTTTGTAAAAACACCGATCGCTCCTTCTTTATGGCGGATGTTTCTTTCTCCTGTATATTCCGCCATCACATCTCCGAGTTCTCTGCCAGCACGGATTCCTTTTGCCACTTCAAAAGGAAGCGGAATGCGCGCTCCGCCGGCGGTAATAACGGTGCCATCACGGTCGGCAAGCGCTCCCCAATTGCAAAGCCATAACTCTCCGTCTATCTCCATCACACCGCCTTCCAAACCGATGCCGATGTCCGCGTTCTCTTTTTGTAGCGCGTGTTTAGCTCGATTTATCGCTCCTTGACGCGTTTCGTGGTCGGAAATCGGCTGGGCGGAAACATCCGATGGAACATCCGTTGGTACAAGGGTATAATGTTCCGAAGAAAAAATGCTGCGGACGGCCGCCACCTTTGCTTGATTCGTTGTGCCAATGGCAATGATTTTCAATGCTTCCCACTCCTTTTTACGGAAAAAGAGAAGTCTTGTCAAACAAGACTTCTCATATTGATTAGCTGTTTTTCTTAATTGCATCGACTGTTGCTTTATCGCACCGCTTTACAAGTTCAATAAGCAGTTGCTTTGCTGCCTGATAATCATCGACGTGAATGATCGACGCATGTGTATGAATATAACGGGAACAAATACCGATCACGGCAGAAGGCACTCCACTGTTGGCGATATGCACTCTTCCGGCATCCGTTCCTCCACCCGGTGAAACGAAAAATTGATATGGAATGCCGTGCGTTTCCGCCGTATCTAATACAAATTCACGCATACCGCGATGAGTCACCATCGAACGGTCATAAATGCGGACAAGCGCCCCTTTTCCAAGATGCCCAAATTCTTTCGCGTCTCCGGTCATATCGTTCGCCGGGCTTGCGTCTAACGCGAAAAAGATATCAGGCTGAATCATGGTTGCGGCGGTTTGCGCTCCGCGCAACCCGACTTCTTCTTGGACAGTAGCACCTGAATATAGCACGTTTGGCAGTTTCTCATCCTTCAACTCTTTCAACAATTCAATCGCCAATCCACAGCCATAACGATTGTCCCACGCTTTTGCCAAAATTTTTTTCGGATTGGCCATTGGGGTAAATGGGCAAATCGGTACAATTTGTTGTCCTGGTTTAATCCCCATTTTTTTCGCGTCTTCACGGTCATCAGCACCGACGTCGATGAGCATGTTTTTGATCTCCATCGGCTTGTTTCGTTGTTCTTCGCTCAACAAATGCGGCGGAATCGAGCTGATCACTCCAACAACTGGACCATGATCGGTAATGATTTGTACGCGCTGTGCTAACAATACTTGATTCCACCAGCCGCCAAGCGGCTGAAAACGAATCATGCCGTTATTGGTAATAGCGGTGACCATAAAGCCGACTTCGTCCATATGCCCTGCAACCATCACGGTAGGACCGTTTTCATCGCCGCGTTTGACGCCAAAGATGCTGCCAAGCCGGTCTTGTACGACTTCATCCGCGTACTTTTCCAGCTCTTTGCGCATGAAATTCCGCACCGCATGTTCATTGCCTGGCGCTCCCGGCAATTCGGTCAATGTTTGAAACAGTCGAAGCGTTTCTACATTCATCGTTCTTAACTCCTTTTTTCTAATCATTTTTATTGTAACGAACAAGTAAACGTTTTTCCACTTTCCTTACATTCTTTGGTGAAATCGGATATACTAAACGGTAGACAAGAAACTGCGGAGGTCTCTACTAATGAACTGGAAAAAATTTATAGCTGGTATGGCCGTTGGATTTATCGCGGCATACGTCGTTGAAACGAAGCGAAAACAGCGAATGATTTCTTCGGAAAAAGCACTTTCACTAGCCAAAGCAGCCTTTTTGCAACAAGCGCCAATCAGCGGCTCATGGATTCAAACAAATCCGGAAACATACGAAAAAAACAATATCATCTACACGGTGTACAAAGGAGGCGTCTGCCGTGATCATGAACAATACGAATTTGTCATCGACGCCTATACGGGAACCATCATCGAAACGAAACCGCTTTAAGACCGTACGGGTGCCCCCATCCCAACAGGAGGCATCCCTTTCCATTTTCAACATGGATCAAAATCACAGGCGGTTTCGATCAACATGGGCGATGATGTTTCCGTTCTCGTCCCACTTTAGCGCACGATAATACGCATCGTGATAAAACGTAAACCACGCCTGTTTTTCGATCGCGTATGGGATCCATTTTTGTTTTTCGAAAATCGATGTCATTGGATAATCATCATATGCCATTACCCATAATACATTTTGATGGGCATGCGTCGCTAATAAATCACCCATATGAATCGCCATTTCTCCATCGATTCGATCAAAATAATCGAATGCCCGTCACTATGTCCTCCGGTATGTACCATTTTGATCCCGTTTGCTACTTCTCTTTCTTTTTCAAACGAAACGACTTGCTCGGCGATCGGCTCCCAATTTTCCTTCCAATATGTATTACGCGAGCGAATGTTTGGTTGTCTCATTTCTTCCCATTCTCTCTGTGACGTAATAATTTCCGCGCGCGGAAAAGCAGAAACAAGCCGATTTCCCTCCCATTTTGTCAAACCGCAAGCGTGATCAAAATGCATATGTGTCATTAGAATGATGTCAATATCATCCGTCGACAGCCCCAGCTCGTTGAGAGACTGTTCGAGTTTTGATTCCTCCGTTACCCGAAATTCCGTTTTTGTTTATCCGATAATTTTCCATTGCCAATCCCTGATTCAATCAAGATATTTTTTCCGTTCACTTGTACGAGAATAGGATCGGTACGCAATTCAATTTGATTGTTGTCATTAGACGGATACTTTTTCGACCAAAGCGGCTTCGGCACAACTCCGAACATTGCTCCGCCATCTAAATGTGTTACCCCTCCGTTTAACCATGTCATTTTAATTTTTCCAATTTGCAATTGTTCCATTTCCCCATCACCTCGCTATTTTAGTGTATCATTTCTGCAAATATTTCGAAAACAAAAAAATAAAGGGCTGTCTTTTCTTCAAAGACCAGCCTTTTGATGCTTTGGCGGATATTTTACTTCACATCGGTAAATGCGATTTCCTTTTGCTGAAAACTTTTCTTCATATTCCGTCATCACATTTCCTTCAAAATCACTATTGTGTAAATCCAAACTTACGTATGTCAGCACTAATCCATATTGTGAAAAACTAACAAGCGAATATTCAAAAAAGGCTTGATTATCGGTTTTAAAATGAATTTCTCCTTCATCCACTAACACTTTCTCATACAACTCAAGAAACGCACGATACGTTAATCGCCGCTTTTCATGCCGTTTTTTCGGCCATGGGTCGGAGAAGTTTAAATAAATGCGTTCGATTTCTCCCTCCGCAAAAAAATTCGTTAAATCTTTCGCATTCACATTTAATAAACGCAAATTCGGCAATTCATTTTCAATGAGTTTATCTAATGCAGAGACAAGTACACTTGGGTACAGTTCAATACCAATATAGTTAATGTTTGGATTTGCTTTCGCCATTTCTGTAATAAATTTTCCTTTTCCTGTACCAATTTCGATATGAATTGGGTGATCATTGCCAAATAGCTCATTCCATCTTCCTTTATGTTCTTCTGGATTTGGAATAACATATTGCGGATATGCAGCAATTTTTTCTTTTGCCCATGGTTTATTACGTAGACGCATACGGACACCTCTGTTTCTTTGTTCATCGTTGTCAACGATATCATGAATAAGCACAAATATGCAAGCTCATTTATCGATGCCTAGCACAAAACTTTTTCGCCATAAAAAAACACAGCCGTGCGTACGACTGCGAAAAACGAATGATAAAACCCCCTATATCTGCGCATATTATAAATGTATAGCATACTTTTTCAAAGGATGGTGGTAGTGTTGCCACTAAATCACGAGCATCAAATCACCATATTAAAAGATATTTTATCGGAACATCAAGCTGACTGCTGCGGCACCGTCTCCGAATGTGAACAAATCGAACGGCTCGTAAAATCATTGATGGGAAATGAACAAGTGCATCCGAAAATAAAAAGCGTGCTTCCAAACATTTACACATACGGACAAAACGGAAAGTATAGCGCTGATTTAAACTCTCACATTTTATCCCATCAACAGCAATTATCGGAGTGGGTCAATCAGCTTACGTAGGAAATGCAACGACTGTTGCATTTCCTTTTTTGCATTTTTTTCTTTTTGCCATATAAGCGAGTGAAGGGTTTGCGCTATAGTATACCATTTCATGCGAAAACGCAAATCATCGGTTAACTTAAGGCCGTAAAGTTCGAGCCAATCTTCCCATTTTTCTTCAGGAATATAGGAATAAAGCAACATCCCGATATCAATGGCCGGATCGGCAATCATCGCACCATCCCAATCAATTAAGTACAATTTTCCATCTTCAGCAAGCAGCCAGTTGTTATGGTTAATATCACAGTGGCAGACGACATACTCATCACATTGAAGTGAAGACATATGCTGTTCGAGCCAATCGAGTGCCTGTTCCACCAACGGCTCCTCAAATGAATGGGGAGTGAATTGCTCTTTTAGTTTTTCCATCATCATCTCTGGCAGTAATGGCGTTTTTCCTAACCTTCTCAGCATTGTTACTAAATCTTTGGAACGATGAATTTTCCGCAATAAGTTCGCCACTTGTTCACTTCCCATATCTTGTGGCTTCAATTCCCTTGCGTTCAACCACTGTTGAGCGGTAAACACATCGCCATTTTCCATTCGCTTCGTCCAAATCAGTTTTGGGACGATGCCTTCCGCTGATAAAACCGCAAGAAATGGCGAAGAATTCCGTTTTAAAAACAACTTTCTCCCCTCATATTCCGCAAAATACGCATCTCCAGTTGTGCCGCCAGCAGGAGTGATGTCCCACTCCTTTCCTAGTAACTGTTCCAAAGCAAGTTCACCTTCGACTTAAAAAAATAAGAGACAGCATCACCTGATTTCGTATTTTCAGACAATAGCTGTCTTACTAGATTTTATATGGAAGAGCTTTTTTTCGTCAATTCACATTTTTATTTTCCGCAAACAAAAAGACATCCAAGTTTCCGTTCTTGCTCGTTTATTTTACTTGTATTATACTGAAATATCGCCACATCTTGCAAATGTTTTGTGTGTTTTGTAAAAAATAGGAAAGATATGTTTATGTTTGTTTCACAAGCACCCATGTTCCAATTCCAGCCAAGTTTATTTGTTTATGCACGGAAAACAATAGAACCGTTCCGCTGTGAATCCCGTCACAAATGACATGCCATTCTTCTTCATCAGGCAGAAAAACAGATTGTTTTTCTACTTGATTATGGTGAATAACAATAATATCGCGCCAAGGTCCATATTGCTGTACATCGCGAAGATGGTATGCGATGATGAATGCTGGTGTCTCAAGGAAAAAAAGGTGATTGTTTATTTCTGCTTCGGTAGTAAATCGGAAAGCACGGTGGGACTTTCGGAGCTGAATAAGCCCTTGAACATAGCGGACATCGTCTTCATGCTCGCTCTTTCGTTTCCAGTCGATTTGATTAATCGAATCAGGAGCATTATAGCTATTTTCTACTCCTTGCTTTGTCCGATAAAATTCCTGTCCACTATGCAAAAACGGAATTCCTTGCGAAAGCAGCACGATCGCTGTCGCTAATTTTTGCCGCTTTTTTCTCGTTTGTTCATCTTCATGACCGTTAGCGATCTCCATTTTATCCCAAAACGTATGGTTATCATGGGACTCGACATAATTAATCGTTTGGGTTGGATGAAGAAATAGTCCGTGTTTCTTGCGAACGCTTCCGCTAATCGCCACTTTCACCTTTTCGCCATCATTGGAATTGCCTAGTGCAAATCCTCGATCAAACAGATGGAATGTGCTTCCTTTGACACTGTCACGGAAATAATCGTTAAAATAGGCGATCCGCGGCAATTTTTCTGCGTTTTGCATCGTTGCTTTCTGTTCGGACGGAAGCGGTGTCGGCAAATCCCATCCTTCTCCGAGTACAAGAATGGACGGGTCAAGTGTATCAAGCATTTCACGAACCGCTTTCATTGTTTCGATATCTAAAATTCCCATTAAGTCAAAGCGAAATCCATCGACATGATATTCTTCCACCCAAAATCGCACCGAGTCTACAATCCATTTTCGCACCATTTTTCGTTCGGAAGCAATATCGTTTCCAACCCCGGTGCCATTAGCCGGATTGCCGTATGCATCATAGCGGAAATAATATCCAGGAACGATTTTCTCGAATGAAGACTGCTCGCGCATATAAACATGATTGTAGACAACATCCATAATGACACGAATGCCCTGTGCTTGCAGCGTATGAATCGCCTGCTTTAATTCGCGGATACGAGCATACGGATCATTCGGGTCGGTCGCATAACTCCCTTCCGGAGCGTTATGATGAAGCGGATTGTATCCCCAATTATACTGCTGCAATGGATGGCACTCATCCACTCCGGCAAAATCATTAAATGGGAGCAATTCTACATGAGTGACGCCCAACTCTTTTAAATAAGAAAGCCCTGTTGTCGTATTATTTGGCCCCTTTGTTTCCAGTTCGGTCAACCCTAAATATTTCCCTTTATGCATATTACCGCTTTCCGGATGAATCGTAAAATCACGGATATGCATTGAGTCAGTCAAGATTTTGTGGGAACTTTTTTGGTTCGCTGAAAACAGGTGTAAGTCATAGATTGGCGAACCATTTTTTTGAATTTTATCCGTAAGCGCTTTCGAACTCTCATCCCTTGCCATGACAGATCGATATGTATACCTTTTTTACCATCCTTTGAGTTCAGACAGGGCATGATAGATCGGTGTCCCGGACGATTGCTGTAAATATGGCACGTTATTCCGCGTTACCTCCGGAAGAAGACGGCGGACGCGTTGTTTCGCCTTGTTCACGACCGTCTGTTTAGTGGATGCCGTTTCCTCCGCCGGATGCGACGATTCTTCTCCGAAACGACGTCCGAAAAGACGAATCCCATCCATCCGGGCAATCATTGCCTTGAAAAACGCCCTGAGTCCCTTGTCTGTCCAACTGCGGCGGTATTTCACCCGATACGCCAACTGGCTCATCACGCTTTCAGCCCTCCCCATCGGATACATGCCCGTTGTGTCCACTCCTTGCTCCTTCAGCCATTCCCGGTAATCACGGATGCATCCCGGCATCGATTCGATCCGGTGGATCAAGGCAGCCAGCTGTTGTTCTTTCGCTTCGTCCCCCAGCGTACCGAGGGCGCTGTTCAGTTCCACAAGCAACCCCTCTTCATCCTGCTTCACCAGCTTTTGCCGAATCGCCTGCCACCGTGGATGGCCCGAGAGGCATTGGCGCAATTCACGCGCCACGTGGAATCGATCCAATTGAAAGCAGACCCGTCCCTTGAAATACTCCCGGCACGCGGTAATCCATGGAGCGCCGTCCCCGTTGATGACAAGAAGATCCCGGCAAGGATCATAGGCATATTCATTTATCAAAAATTCCTCGAAGCCTTCCCACACCTCCCCCTTGCCCTCATGGACGTAATGGCGCTGATTCACGAATTCGATCCGGGAGCCGTTGCGCTTCCATCCTTCGTGAACGGTCAGGATTTTGTCTTCCTTGGCCCGTTTTCCCTTCCCTTGGCGGGAAACAAACAGTCCATCGGCCTCCACCAACAGCACCCGTCCATATCGCTGGTCCACCGGGCAGTGCAGCGGAACTTCGGCCTCGAGCACCAACTGGCGGATCGCCTCATGGCTCATCACCGGATACCCGACCATCTGGGCAAGCGTACGAGCCGCTTTGCGATAGGAAGAGCACTCCACCGCCAATCCCACCGCTGTTTCTTCTAGACAAGGGCTGATTGACTGTGATCCATCAAACGCTAAAAAGGAGTCAAGCAAAAACGTGTAACGGTTTTGTTCTCGGTCTAAATAGTAGTTTCGCTCAAAGGTGACTTCGCCAAACAGGGTTTGAATCGTGGTGCGTCGTTTGTCTTTCAAGTGGTATCGGCGCTTATCTCGATTCTCTGCCAATTGCCGGTCGATGTCCTCCAACAGAGCCGTAAACAGCTCGGCGAAGGCGTTTTGCAAGGCTCGAAACAAAGCAAGTTCGATCTCTTTCCATGTCAACGAATTTGTGGTAAGATGTTGTTGAATATTCATAGGACTCTCTCCTCCTGTTTGTAGTGTGGTCAATGAACATCTTACCAGGGAGAGAGTCCTTTTTTCATGTTTCCTGCTTGGGATCCTACCGCGCTTCGCTTGGTGGCCCCGATGAGGGGGGATTGCGAACCTACGTTCCCAACCCCCTCATCGGGGAACTTCTAAGAATTTTTCCCACAAACATTTTACTCACACATATGCATTTCATAAATAATCGCGTCAGTTGGGGATGAAAGCGGAGGGACGGATGGTTTTTCGATGCGTGTCTTCGCTAAATCGATAATAACCCCATACTCCCCGTTAACCGAAACAGCAACCGCATACGGGTCCACGGCTTCACGCCAAACAGCGTTCACACATACGACATATGTGTAATAGATCCCTTCCATATCACCGAATACAGTCGCCGTCCATACTCCTTTTTCCAATCGTTCTAACGGTATATAGTCGGCTTTTTTTGTTTTTGGGTCAATCAGCTTTACTTTTGCCTCCGTTGCCGTAGGCGCCCAAACTTTGAAGGTTGTTTGCTCCTGCGTATACGCAACTCCTAAATCGCCGTCATAAAAAAATTTGTCATCAAATGGCACGGTTCGAACAACCGCTCCGATTTGCAAATCAGTGACTCCACCTTGATGATCATAAATAAGATAACGTTTTCCTATTTCTATCGGGATATCGATGATGCACTCATATTTCATGCTTGATCCTAAATCTATTTGGCGCTCTATTTGCAAAGGATGGCGCTCTTTATGCGGCGTTTCTAACGAAAATATTTGTATTTTTCCATCGCGATACGATTTTGGTACTAAAATCGTCGCCAAATTCATTGCATCTAAATATGCTTCAAACTCTCGATGTATATCGTGCAAATCCATTCACCCCCTTTTGTGTATACTAGTGTGCTATATCATATGCGAAACATAGGAAATACGGTGCAAATGAAGCTTATGCAGCAGCTGGCTGTATCGCAGGACTTTTGCGTTATTCCGTAACGTAAATGCCAATAAAAAAGGTGTAATTAGCTTTACACCTTTTCTTCATCCGTATTCCAATTTGTTCGTATATCATAGTGACTATAGCAATGGCGCAACAAAAAAGATGCCGCTTTTAATTGCACATGCTTCAACGGAATCGTTAATTCCCGCAAAGACGAAAACCAACGTTCATAATTTCGTTTGTCAATAAACTGCACATTGCTAAAAGTACGGTGATCATCGATATAGCCATAACGATTCACCACTGCTTTTTTGATAGGAAAATCAATATGGTACTGTTTATATATATCTGCCACTATTTTTTCCATTCGTTGCAAAGCGATAACCGGATTGATTTTTTTCTTTTCTTCCCGCTTCGTTATTTCCGTCCAAAAACGGTCTGAAGACGCTATGATAATATTATCTTTTTCCCCTTCGGCAAACGTAATACACCATGTTGTGGTCGGACTTAATAAAATGACATCTAATTCGACCGGAGCGCTTTTGACCAAAAATACGGGTTTGTATAAACATAAATATGTGTCGGGAAAACGCTGTAAAAAATATTTCAACCTTTCTTCATAGTAAAACTTTTTATTTACCTTCGATTCATACCATATCGTAGAGCTTGCCCATTTTAATTGCAATTCGAACATATTTTCCAAAAATAAAATTTTTAATTCATCTATATTTTTTGCTTCCGCAATCATAGTCGACAAGCTCTCTTCTTCGTTCCAATCATTTACTTGCGATTCTGTTGCTTCTTCCAATACGGAAGAACGGCGAAACCATTTTTTCATCCGCTCCAACAATGACGGTTTTTCTATTAACCATTCCCACGTTTCATCCGGTTGAGGAGCATCATTATTCCTTCTATTGTTTTCCCATTGTTCTTTCGTCTGCTCCCATTGTTTTTTCTTTAGACGAATAAATTCACTTGTGTAGCGGTACACATCCGTTTCATACCTAGAAATATAGTCTTGAAGCTTTATTAATTGGCCCACACTCACAACACTTCCTTCAAATAAGAAGTTTACTTTTAGAAAAGCGGGAACAAAGCGCGCGCTTCATATTTTGGTGTTCGCTCTAAATGGGTTTGATATAACACCATTTCATGAACGGAAAAGGTCGCCGTTACTCTTGATTTCTGTTTAAGCGCATCTAAGCGAAACTCTTCATTTCCTTGCCATTTGCGAGCAATCGTAATATGCGGGGTAAACGGCCGTTTGTCTAAAGAAAATCCGATATCGATACAGGCGGTATACACATCGCGTTGCAGGGCAAATAGTTTTTCTTCTTTTTCCACCCCTTGCCATAAAATCCGCGGCGCTGTTCGATTTCCAAATGTATGTATTTCTGATAAGGATAATGAGAATGGAGCGTGGCGCTTTGCCACTTGCGTCATTGTTTTGCATATCGCGTCCAATTTTGCAGGTGGAACGTATCCTAAAAATGCTAATGTAATATGGTAATCTTCTTCATGCACCCATGAACGAAATGGAAAATGGGAAACGATTCCATCTCTCCATTGTGAAATCTGTTTTTTACTTCGCTAGCGATAGGGATAGCGATAAAATAATGCGTTTTTTTCATCGTTCTCCACCTTTTCTTATGCCGAAGCTTTTTTCTTATTCAGCAAATGAATGCACACTAATGAAAGCATGCCGACAAACGTGCAAATGCTGAAAAATAAATATATAGCCCCAATATGATAACGTTCAAGCATATATCCACCGATAAATGTACAAAACCAAACGCCTAACCCATTGCCTACGGCGGAATAAAGGGATACTGCTGTCGCCCTTACTTGTTTTGGCGCAACATCACGTACGTATTGAAGCGCCGCGGGAATAGATAAGCCGACGGAAAGACCTTGAACAATCGTTGTCATATATACGAAAAAGAGCGGCGGCTCGAAAAAATAAAACAGCCAACGTAAACATGATACAGCAGTAGCAAACATTAAAAGTGGAACCATCCCAAACCGATGAATAAGTCCATCTGTCATTTTCATAAATGGGGCTTCACTTCCCGCCGCCAATAAAAACGCCAAGCCTATTCCCGTCAACGTACCACCAAGCTGTTTAATGAATATCCCAAAATAAAAGTTATTCGCTAAAATAGGACCAAAAATAAAGAAAGTAGCGAGCAACAATAATACAAAATGAGGAATTCGAAACAGCTGCGCCATACCGCGCAGCGCTTCCGCTTTCATCGTTTGGCTTTCTTTTGGAAGCCGGCTGGCGAGCAAGCCGGACAGTATTAGCATAAACGAAAACAAATAAAAAATGACAACAAGCGCAATGCGGTCTGATAGCCACCCGCCAATCAGTACGGCAACAGCAAAGCCGATCGATCCCCATAAACGAATAGATCCATACTTTTCGCCATTCTTTTGCGCATAATGAAGCGTAATGCTGTCGGAAATCGGAACGATCGCGCTTTGGGCGGATGCCAGTAAAACAGCCATGACAATAAGCCAATGATATTCATGCACAAATGAATACATTAGTCCAATGAATGAAGTAGCTAATAGTGCGATTGTCAGAACGAAAACCGGTTTACGTGTATAATCGGTAATCATCCCCCAAATCGGCTGTACAAAAATCATTGTGACTGGACTTATGGACATAATGACTCCAATTTCTGTTCCCGAAAGACCGACCACTTCTTGTAAATATACGGATAAAAGCGGAAATAATGCTCCGAATGCAAAAAATACAAAGAAATAAAATAACGAAAATGTGGACTTACCAGTCGATTCCCCTCGTTTTAACGCTGCCTCCATACTTGATTCCGCATCCTTTCATGAAAAAGCACCGCCCTAAAAAGAGCGGTTTTTCTTTATCGTAACATATGTTTAGAATTTTTTCATTTTGCTAATTCATAAATTGCCTGAGCGTAAATCGCGGTTGCTTTCAATAAATCATCGATCATGATATATTCATCCTTTTGATGCGCCACATCCGGCCGTCCCGGAAACAGCGGTCCAAACGCTACTCCCGCTTTCAGCGAACGGGCATATGTACCGCCGCCGATGGAAAGCAAGGAAGCGCGTTCTCCTGTTTGTTCTTCGTATACGCGTTGAAGCGTCTTTATAAGTACATGATTTGGATCAACATAGTGCGGTTTTGAATCGCTAAAATGTTCCAACGCAAAACCATGCTGCGCTGCGATGTTCTGTAGTTTTTGCTTCGTTTGTTCTATATCATTGGTGACCGGATAGCGTATGTTAATGCCAAGCTTTCCTCCAGCTTGCGCATCATATGATAATATTCCAACATTGACTGTTAAATCGCCGGTAATCTCATCGTTGTAAGCAATGCCTAACGCTTTTCCACGAGAATCGGCAAAGAAATAGTCCGTCACAAAACGGATAAACGATTGCGCCTGCGTATCCAACGCAACATCTGATAGCCACTTCGCCAGCCATAAACCTGCATTTTTCCCGTTTTCTGGTTCCATCGCATGAGCGGAAATTCCTTCTAATTGAAGAGTAACGGTATTGCCTTCCACAACAGCATTTCCATTCATGCTCGTTTCATGAAGAAACTGGCGATACTGCTGTTCGATTTCTTGTTGCCGGTCTGCACGAACGAGCAATACCGCTTTAGCAAAGTCAGGAACCATATTATAACGTCTTCCTGCCTGGAACGACTGCAGCCGAATTTCACTTTCTTCCTGTGTTCCTATTGATGGCTTGCGCAAATCCATATCGACAATTCCTTTTTCCGCGTAAATAATCGGAAAATCCGCATCCGGAGCAAATCCCATTGTCGGCATTTCCTCATGCTTAAAATAATGTTCGACACAACGCCACTTGCTTTCTTCATCTGTTCCAACAATCATACGCACTCGTTTTTGCAATGGCAACCCGAGTTCTTTCACAATTTTCATAGCATAAAATGCAGCCATTGTTGGTCCTTTATCGTCAATCGCGCCGCGAGCATATAATTTCCCATCACGGATTTCTGCAGCAAACGGGTCGCTTGACCAGCCATCTCCCGGTGGTACAACATCCACATGGCATAATACGCCGATGAGTTCCTCTCCTTGTCCGATTTCAAGATGTCCCGCGAGGCCATCGACGTTTTTTACCGCAAACCCTTCTTCTTGGCCCCTCTGCAATAAAAACTGCAACGCCTCGTATACTCCTTGTCCAAGCGGGGCTTCTTCTGTTGCATTCTCTTCATCGAGAACGCTCGGAATGCGCAATAGCGCCTGCGTATCTTGAATAAGCGCCTCTTTTCGCTTCAATACCTCTTCCATCCAATCGATATTCATCTCCATTCTTCCTTTCTTTTTTCATTTTTTTCTTGCTGCAACCGTAACATAAATGAAGAAATGAAGTCAAAGTTTTCTTTTTTTACGATAATATTAATATCTTATTAAAAAATATTGAAATATTTTGTTAATATCGGTAAATAGGTAGCATTTTTCATCTATTTTCGTGTAAAATGATAGTAAATCACAGCAAGATATAATCTCTCATCTCAGAAGCAGCGATGTTGTGCCATGCGAATTATGCAATGATAGGGAGTGGTTTTTTGAAACCTTCAACACATCGTATGCTAACACGAATTAAATCCGTATACATGTACATTAGTGAGAAAGGAACCGTAACGACACAAGAGCTTGTTGATGAGTTTGGCACCACCCCAAGAACGATTCAGCGTGATTTAAACGTGTTAGCGTATAACGACCTAGTTCGCAGCCCTAGCAAAGGCAAATGGACGACAACCAATAAGAAGGTACGAATATCTTCTTAATGGGTGCGAAGAAGAGAGAGAAAGGTGAGAGGTTATAGCGAGACAAGAATAAGCCTCAACATGCCAAAAAAGAATACGTATTAGTTTGCATATAAAAGGAACCTAAGTGCGGTTCCTTTTTTTTCAGCTTTAATCCCAGAGAAGTCTCTCCTCCTCTAAACGGAGTGAAGGGAGGAAGGTTCATGGGCGAAATTGTTTTAACATCTCCACTTCCTCATCCGTCAATTCTCGATATTCACCAAGATCTAGCGACGGATCAAGCACAAGAGGTCCCATTTGAATCCGTTTTAAGTAAACGACCCGTTTACCTATCGCCCGGAACATTCGCTTCACTTGGTGAAACTTTCCTTCTGTGATCGTTACCTCCACATCCGAACGAAGTCCCGATTTTAAAACCACCAGTTCCGCTGGCTTTGTTTCATAACCATCATCCAACACCACCCCGTGGCGGAATGCCGCCACATCTTCCTCTGTCACTTCCCCCTCAATAACGGCAAAATACGTTTTCGGCACATGCTTTTTCGGGGAAAGCAGCTGATGAGCTAATTGCCCATCATTCGTCAACAATAAAAGCCCCTCTGTATCTTTATCCAGACGCCCAACTGGGAATGGCGAAAACACGCGATCTTCCTCTTCTAGCAGGTCAACAACCGTTTCTTCCACCACATCTTCCGTCGCCGAAACGACTCCCGGCGGTTTGTTCATCATTAAATAAATAAATTCTTTATACTCCACTTCTTTTCCCCGCACTGTCACGACCTGCTCCGTCGGGTTGACTTGTGTTTTCGGATCTTTGACCACAACCCCGTCAATTTTGACGACTCCTGATTTCAGCAATTTTTTTACTTCTTTTCTTGTCCCGTACCCCATGTTGGCGAGCATTTTATCAATACGCAATCCCAATGTTTTCACCACCTTTTAAAAAATTTGCTTCAATTAGGCGTTTGTCTAGTCCGCATTCTTCCTATTTCCATACACTATGAAAGAAAAAAGAAGAAAGGAGATTTGCCCATAATGAATTATTATTATCTTCCAGTGACAGATGATTATCGTCAACAACCTACTCAACCTTTTGGCCCAGGCTTCCCAGGAGGTTTCGGAAACATTCAACAGCAACTGAATCGGATCGAACGGACGTTACAGCGTCATGAAGATCGTCTCAATCGCCTTAACCGCCGTTTGCAACGCGTCGAGCGCCGACTTGGGCTTCCTTTTGAACAATTTTAACCCGTGGTGCTAGTTGAGTCTTAACGCTCAACTAGCCCAAGAACAACAAGGGAGTAAGCCAGTAAAATACCATCCAGTGCCGTTTCAAATCCAGAAACCGAGTTCGCTCGAATCTCGGTGATCCGATACGAATCGACTAAAATCGAAAAACACGGTTTCAATCACTTTGCGTTTTCGTTTCATCCACTGTTTCCATGCGTCGGATTGGAGAATTCGCTGATTTTTTCGAACGGGCGTCCAAAAAGCGACTCGATGCTCTTCGTACAGCTTCTTTTGCAGTTTTTGGCTGATGTACCCTTTGTCACCTAGGTTATATGGATGTGGAATTTGCGTCATGACGGTTTCAGCGGCCACCCGATCGTGACAAGACGCTTCAGTGACGACATATCCCATCGGAAGCCCTTGGTCGGTGACCTGCAGATGAAGTTTCAACCCATAGAAAGCGATCTTTTTCGAAGCACAATAGCCAATATCCGCAATTCCACGAAACCGTTTGGCGCGATACATTCGGGATGAATGACACAGCTCGATCGGCAAACTGTCCACGACCGCATACGCATGGTGTTGTCCACGCTTGGCCAGCTGGTGCCGCATCCACTTGATCACAAAGCCAAGCGCTCGGCAGCGACGGTTGTATCGAGAACGTTCAGGGAACAAGTCCTTGGAAAACAAATTCCCGATCACAAACCGGTGCCAAGCCCGTTCGGAAGTGAAGCCTAACAACTTTCCAAGGACATGGACGGCGATGATGACCTCGTCCTTCTGTTTCAACAAATGACGATTTCGACGTTGAAGATGAATCTGGATACTCGATAGTTGAGCGGATACAAAACACAAAATCGATACATATTGTTTTTGAAGTTTGGCTCGATCTGTTGTAAAATGAAAGTGCTCTTGCATGTGAATTCTCCTTTTAAATGTTTGGTCGCACTCTCATTTTAAGGAGATCCTCATGCAAGGGCTATTTTTATGCTTGTCTGATTTTATCTAGCACCACGGGTAATTTTAATCTTTTAGAAAAGAAGGCGGCTAAGAGACCGCCTTCTTTTCCTTTCTGCGCTGCAAAAACGCAAATCGATTTCCAAACAGCGAGGCAAGCAGCCCAGACCGTTCGCTGAAAAAGAAATACACCCCAGCGCCGATAAGCGCACTAATCGCAACAATCACGATCGATTCCACTCTTCCGCCATGATAATGCAGCATTGATTTCAAAAGCAGCTGCACAATCGCAACAAATCCTGACATAAGCGCCGTTAATATTCCAATAAAAATCGTGCGGCGCATGACAAACTGATATTGGTAGTTGGTGTATTTTTTAATAATCCATAAATTAAATACAACCGAAACAAAATAACCAGACATCGTCGCAAGTATCGCGCCAATCGTCGCCAATTTTGTGATAAGAAACGTATTGAGTAACAGTTTCACAAAAAGTCCCATCGTTAAGCTGACGACCGAAAAACGTTGTTGATTAATGCCTTGCAGCATCGCCGCTGTCACGGAAAACAATGCGAACAAAATGGCGGTTGGCGCATACCAGCGCAACACTTGCTCTCCAAGCGGATCATAGCTATAAAACGCGGCATAAACTGGTTCTGCAAGAAGTGCCATGCCGACAACGGCAGGCAATGTTAAAAACATGACGACTTGAAACGTTTGGTTTAAATATTTTCGCAACGATCTCCGGTCTTTTTCTACATACGCCTTTGTAATCGTTGGAATCAGCGTCAAACTAAACGATGTCGCGAGCGTTACCGGAATAATGACAAGTTTCTGCGCCCATATATTAAAAATAGAATAAGCATGCTCAGAAATTTTCCCAAGCCCTATGTTCGCCATCGCATGGTTAAAGGTAAACTGATCAATTAACTGGTAAAGCGGCATCGCCAGCCCAACAAAAACGAACGGCGCTGCATACAGAAACAATTCTTTGTACATTTCTTTCAAGGAAAGCGTGACTTGTCCACGATCTCTCTCTAATAAATCATCCAGATACTTCTTTCGTTTCCACCAATACCAAATAAGAATAGCGAGCCCACCGAGTGCGCCGACAAATGCAGCAAACGTTGCCACACTGACTGCCGTAACGAGAGAACCTTCAAATACGCGCAACACAACGTAACAACCGATTAACAAAAAGGTGATGCGGACGATTTGTTCAACTACTTGTGATAGCGCTGTCGGCCCCATCGATTCATGGCCTTGGAAAAAACCGCGGATTAAGCTCATGACAGGAACGATAATAAGCGCAAAACTTACCGCGCGAATAACAGTTACGACGTCATCAGTAGAATTGACGTTCGCACGTTCATCAATCACAAACGGAGCAATCCATGGGGCAATGGTATATAAAACAACACAAGAAACGATGCCGGTAACGATCATTAATCGTAATCCCGATCGAAATAGCACATAACCGACACGATACTCTTCTAAAGCGTTATATTTGGACACAAACTTGGAAACCGCCAGTGGCAGTCCTGCTGTAGCAAGGCTGAGAAAAATTTGGTACGGCACATATCCATATCCGTAAAGCGCACCGCCTTCTTCCCCTACAAGATGATAAAAAGGAATGACATAAATTAAACCGAGAATCCGGGAAATCATAACACCAGCTGTCAGAATAAACGTCCCGCGCAATAATTTTGAGGTAGACATACCATCCCTTCCCTAATTTGATCACATTGAAAATAATAACTATGTTATTTTATCATACCCGTGGTGCTAGTTGAGTCTTAACGCTCAACTAGCCCAAGAACAACAAGGGAGTAAGCCAGTAAAATACCATCCAGTGCCGTTTCAAATCCAGAAACCGAGTTCGCTCGAATCTCGGTGATCCGATACGAATCGACTAAAATCGAAAACACGGTTTCAATCACTTTGCGTTTTCGTTTCATCCACTGTTTCCATGCGTCGGATTGGAGAATTCGCTGATTTTTTCGAACGGGCGTCCAAAAAGCGACTCGATGCTCTTCGTACAGCTTCTTTTGCAGTTTTTGGCTGATGTACCCTTTGTCACCTAGGTTATATGGATGTGGAATTTGCGTCATGACGGTTTCAGCGGCCACCCGATCGTGACAAGACGCTTCAGTGACGACATATCCCATCGGAAGCCCTTGGTCGGTGACCTGCAGATGAAGTTTCAACCCATAGAAAGCGATCTTTTTCGAAGCACAATAGCCAATATCCGCAATTCCACGAAACCGTTTGGCGCGATACATTCGGGATGAATGACACAGCTCGATCGGCAAACTGTCCACGACCGCATACGCATGGTGTTGTCCACGCTTGGCCAGCTGGTGCCGCATCCACTTGATCGCAAAGCCAAGCGCTCGGCAGCGACGGTTGTATCGAGAACGTTCAGGGAACAAGTCCTTGGAAAACAAATTCCCGATCACAAACCGGTGCCAAGCCCGTTCGGAAGTGAAGCCTAACAACTTTCCAAGGACATGGACGGCGATGATGACCTCGTCCTTCTGTTTCAACAAATGAAGATTTCGACGTTGAAGATGAATCTGGATACTCGATAGTTGAGCTGATACAAAACACAAAATCGATACATATTGTTTTTGAAGTTTGGCTCGATCTGTTGTAAAATGAAAGTGCTCTTGCATGTGAATTCTCCTTTTCAATGTTTGGTTGCACTTTCATTTTAAGGAGATCCTCATGCAAGGGCTATTTTTATGCTTGTCTGATTTTATCTAGCACCACGGGTATTTTATCATATTTTTGGTCAGGTCGAGAAAATTTCCCCCGCTCCATTATAATCCAGAAGGAAAGGATAGTGAAGAAGATGACATATGAAGTTGTTGTTATTGGGGGAGGGCCATCGGGATTAATGGCGGCAATTGGCGCTGCGGAACAGGGCGCAAAAGTGCTTCTTATTGAAAAAGGGAACAAGCTCGGGCGGAAGCTTGCCATTTCCGGCGGTGGGCGATGCAATGTAACAAACCGCCTTCCAGTGGAGGAAATTATTAAACATATTCCAGGAAATGGACGGTTTTTATACAGCGCTTTTTCTGAATTTAATAATGAAGATATTATCCGCTTTTTCGAACGGTTAGGCGTACAGTTAAAAGAAGAGGATCATGGCCGCATGTTTCCGGTGACCGATAACGCGCAATCTGTTGTACAAGCGTTAGTAAACGAATTAAAACGGCTGCATGTAGACATTCGGCTCAACACACCGGTTGCCGACGTCGAATACGAGCATGGAAAAACGATCGGCGTAACGCTAAAAACAGGCGAATTTATTGGCGCAAAAGCAGTTGTTGTCGCCGTTGGCGGCAAATCGGTTCCGCAAACAGGCTCTACCGGCGATGGCTATGCTTGGGCGGAAAAGGCAGGACATACGATCACCGAACTATTTCCAACCGAGGTTCCGATTACATCAAACGAACCGTTTATTCAAGAGCGGACACTGCAAGGATTGTCGTTGCGCGATGTCGCTTTAAGCGTCCTGAAACCAAACGGAAAACCGATCATTACCCATCGAATGGACATGCTGTTTACCCATTTCGGCATTTCCGGTCCCGCCGCCCTTCGCTGCAGCCAATTTGTCGTAAAAGAGCTGAAAAAGCATGGCAAAGACGCGGTTATGATGAGCATTGACGCACTTCCTGATCAAAATAAGGAAGAGCTGTTTCAGCACATTGCCCATCTATGCAAGGAAGAGCCTAAAAAAGCGATCAAAAACGTGTTGAAAGGCTTGCTACCGGAGCGATATATATTATTTTTACTCGAACAAAGCTATATCGATCCGCAAACACCGGCCGGAATGCTTTCGCACGAAAAAATTCGAACGTTCATTCAACATTGTAAACAATTTACGTTTCACGTTCACGGCACATTGCCGCTAGAAAAAGCGTTCGTCACTGGCGGAGGCGTTTCCGTTAAAGAAATTCATCCGAAAAAATGGCTTCTAAATTGATGGAGGGGCTTTACTTTTGCGGAGAAATTTTGGACATTCATGGCTATACAGGGGGATATAACATCACAGCAGCCCTTGTCACTGGAAGACTTGCCGGAGTAAACGCAGCCAACCACGCAATCGCTTTACGGACCTAACGGATGGCGTTAGGTCCGATAAATAACCATTGCTGAAAAGCAATAAATTTGCTCTCCTTCGGATTCCATCATCGCAACATTATATTTCACATCAATCAGCTGCCCTTCTTTTAGTCCTACCAAAAACGCATTCACCGCGCGTTCTAAATCTTTTTCATGCTCTTCATCAAATAATTTTACTTTATACATTTTTTTATTTCCCTTCCTCCCCCATTATGGTTTCCCCTCATTTACTCATTCCATTTACAAAGAGAAATTCCTTCACTTTCCTAAAAATAGAATATCAGCGAAAGAACTCTCCCTAACCTTTCATACATTCTGCCGCATTAAGATTTGTTATATCGTTATATTTCACGTAAACAATTAAAGAAAAAAGCGTTCAGCTATTTCCAGACCAAATAGCCAAACGCTTTTTTTATATCTTCACAAATAATCAATGACCTTTAATATTTTTTCGGAACGGTATCCCCTTCCCATGCCAGCATCCCATCCACCATATTGCGGACATGGTAGCCTAGCTCCTGCAAATAGCGGCAAACCATTTCGCTGCGCCGGCCGGAACGGCAGACGAAAATATATTCTTCCTCTTTATTGAATTCATCGAGCCGGCTTGGAATTTCCCCCATTTTGATATGTTTGGCGCCAGGGATCATGCCAAGCGCCACTTCCTCATCTTCGCGCACATCGACTAAATTTAGTTTTTCACCGCGTTCGAGTTTTTCTTTTACTTCTGCTGCTGTAATTTCTTTAACTTCTCCCATCATCCAATCCCCTTTTCAAACATTTCTCCCTCAAGAAAAGGAGGGGCGATTAGTTTGCGACGATATTCACCAATTTTCCCGGTACAGTAATCACTTTACGCACTGTTTTTCCTGCAATATGTTCTTGAATTTTCTCGTCTTGCATAGCCATCTGTTCAAGCTCTTCTTTTGATAGATCTGCAGGTACACGCAGTTTTGCTCTTACTTTTCCATTTACTTGAACAACAATTTCGACTTCCTCTTCAACTAATTTTGACTCATCATATGTTGGCCATGGTTCGTATGCGATCGTATCATTATGGCCGAGTTTTTGCCATAGTTCTTCCCCAATATGCGGGCAAACCGGTGATAATAGTTTCACAAATCCTTCCATATACTCTTTTGGCAATACCGGCGCTTTATATGCTTCATTAATGAATACCATCAATTGCGAAATCGCTATATTAAAACGAAGCGCTTCATAATCTTCCGTTACTTTTTTCACCGTTTGATGATACACTCGCTCTAGTGTATCTGTTTCTGGATTGTCAACGATTTTCGGATTCAACTCGCCATTTTCACCGACAAACAAGCGCCAAACACGGTCTAAGAAACGGCGCGCCCCGTCTAACCCTTTTGTTGACCATGCGATGGACGCTTCAAGTGGCCCCATGAACATTTCGTATAAGCGGAGCGTATCGGCGCCATGGCTTTCGATAATATCGTCCGGGTTGACGACATTTCCTCTTGATTTACTCATTTTTTCATTGTTTTCCCCAAGAATCATTCCTTGGTTAAATAGTTTTCTAAACGGCTCTTTTGTCGGTACAACGCCAATATCGTATAAAAATTTATGCCAGAAGCGCGCATACAATAAGTGGAGTACAGCATGCTCCGCCCCACCGATATACACGTCAACCGGAAGCCATTTTTTCAATTTTTCCGGATCGGCAAGCTGTTTATCGTTATGCGGGTCAATATAGCGCAAATAATACCAGCAGCTTCCTGCCCATTGCGGCATCGTATTCGTTTCACGGCGTCCTTTTTTTCCTGTTTTCGGATCGACGACATTCACCCATTCTTCGATGTTCGCAAGCGGCGATTCTCCTGTACCCGACGGTTTAATTTGATCCGTTTTTGGAAGCTTTAACGGAAGTTCTTCTTCCGGCACCGGCGTCATGGTACCGTCTTCCCAGTGGATGATCGGGATCGGTTCGCCCCAGTAGCGCTGACGGCTGAACAACCAGTCGCGGAGGCGGTATGTGACTTTCTTTTGCCCTTTTCCATTGGCTTCTAGCCATTCAATCATTTTCTTGATCGCTTCTTCTTTGTTGAGACCGTTTAAGAAATCGGAGTTAATATGTTCTCCGTCGCCCGTATACGCTTCTTTCGCAATATCGCCGCCGGCGACCACTTCTTTGATTGGCAAATTAAATTTTTTCGCAAATTCATAGTCGCGCTCATCGTGTGCTGGCACGGCCATAATCGCGCCCGTACCGTAGCTCATTAACACATAATCAGCAATCCAAATTGGCAGCTTCTCGCCAGTGACCGGATGAATCGCGTATGCACCGGTGAATACTCCTGTTTTTTCTTTCGCCAAATCCGTACGCTCAAGGTCGCTTTTGCTTTTAATTGTATCTAAATATGCCTCTACTGCCGCTTTTTGTTCCGGAGTTGTAATTTTTTCGACAAGAGGATGTTCAGGCGCCAACACGGTATATGTTGCGCCAAACAGCGTATCTGGGCGAGTTGTAAAGACAGTGAACGTTTCATCATGGCCATCAACTTCAAAACGAATTTCTGCCCCTTCTGAGCGCCCAATCCAGTTTCGCTGCATTTCTTTAACGCTTTCCGGCCAATCTAGCTCTTCTAAGTCTTCCAAAAGGCGATCCGCATACGCTGTAATGCGAAGCAGCCACTGTTTCATCGGTTTGCGGATGACTGGATGGCCGCCGCGTTCGCTTTTTCCGTCAATTACTTCTTCATTTGCCAGCACCGTTCCTAGCGCCGGGCACCAGTTGACCGGAACTTCATCCATATAAGCTAATCCTTTTTCATACATCTTTAAGAAAATCCATTGTGTCCATTTATAGTAATTCGGATCGGTCGTATTAATTTCTCGGTCCCAGTCGTACGAAAATCCTAACGATTTAATTTGGCGGCGGAATGTATTAATGTTTTTCTCCGTAAATTCCGCAGGGTCATTTCCAGTATCAAGAGCGTATTGCTCAGCAGGCAATCCGAAAGCGTCCCATCCCATCGGATGAAGCACGTTATATCCTTGCATTCGCTTCATTCGTGCTAAAATATCCGTCGCTGTGTAGCCTTCCGGGTGTCCGACGTGAAGCCCAGCTCCCGAAGGATACGGGAACATATCTAGCACATAAAATTTCGGTTTGTCATCGTCATCGACCGTTTTAAACGTTTTATTTTTTTCCCAGTATTCTTGCCATTTTTTTTCGATTTCCCGATGATTAAAGCTCATTGTCTTTCCTCCTATTCTTTTTTCATATCCATCATTGTTAACGAAAATACGTATGAAAAAACCCCCCATCCCAAAAGGGACGAGAGGTGAAAATTCCCGCGGTACCACCCTTCTTAGCATGCATCAGCGCATGCTCACTCAATATCGTTAACGCAGATTCACGGCGAACATTACGAGGCAACCACACAGCCGCTCATGTTCGCAACTCCAAGGCGAGTTCGTGAACAAACTTCGGTTGACTCGCACCAGCCGTCAACTCTCTGCAGTCCGTTTTGTTCACTACTACTCCTTTTCACCGTTATTTACCGATATTGTTCGTGTATAATATTTTAAAAAATTTGTCGTTTTATTGCAAGTAGGGAAAATAGAGATTGTCAATATCCGCGCGTCGCTTGTGTTATTCATCTATTCTATGCCACATTTCCCGCGGATTCAGCTCATATATGCCGTTTTCGATGAGGATTGTCAACCTCCATATTTTTTCAGATAAAAAATGAAGCAGAGAACATGTCTACCCTACTGTAAGCGTTTGTTTCCCTTTGCTTTGCTTCTTTGGCAAGTTCCGGTCATAGAAGAACGTCGTGACAAGCGAAAGTGCGGAAAAGAAAACAAGCGCGGCAAACAGTGGTTTCATGCCAGCGTAATCAGCGATCAACCCGCCAAGCACCGGACCGACCATCCGCCCTGCGGTAGCCGTGCTGTTGACAAATCCTTGGTAAAACCCTTCTTTCCCTGCAGGAGCGAGCTCGCTTGCCACCGTTGGAATCGCCGGCCAGACGATCATCTCCGCCATCGTCAAGACGACCATCGCAACGGCAAATTCCACGAATGAATCTGCTTCTAGCAATAAAGCAAACGAAACGACAAAAATCGCAAACCCGACCAGCATTTGCTTCTTGATATAAGGCATCCATCGCCGGATCACGACAGACAAGAGCGGCTGCACCAATACAATCAGCGCGCCGTTGATTGTCCAAAGGAGACTATATTGCCGCAGCGGAATATGAAGTGTCTGCGTATAAGCAGCAATCGTCGTCGGCCATTGCACATAGCTGATCCAGCATAAAAAATAACCGATACAAAGCGTCACTAGCGCGTACCAATTGGCCCGCGCCTCTCCTTTCACTGCTTCCGCCTCCTTTGATTTTGCCGCTTTGACAGCGCGGACATGACGCAATCCAAACACGATAAGCAAGCAAAAGACGGCGTATAGCAATAAATTGGCAAGGAAAATAAGCGTAAACGAATACGATGCGACTACGCCGCCAAGCGCCGAACCAACTGCCACGCCAATATTTTGCGCGACATAAAGCCCGTTAAATGCCCGTCTTCCGCCCTCTGGCCAAATTGCTCCCGCATACGCAGCCGCTACTGGAAATACAATCCCGCTTCCCATCCCGATGATCGTTAAAAAGATGGCGTAATGCGGCCAGCCATGAAAGAAAACAAGGCCAACAAGCGCGGACATCGTCGCGACAATTCCGATCACCATCGACTTAAAACCGCCAATTTTATCAAACAATAGCCCTCCGGCTAAGTTTCCAACCACGCTTGCTCCGGAATTGAGCATGAGCACCATTCCAGCGACAGAGAGTGATTTGCCAAGCTGCTCATGAACGTAAATCGTATTCATCGGCCATAAAAAAGAAGCCCCTGTCACGTTGATGGCCATGCCGATCATTAATATCCAAAGCGCACGGGGCATATGTAATCCTCCTTCAATATTTGAGTAACAAAGTAAATTGTATGTAGATGGATGAAAAAAGGCAATAAAAAAGCTTGTCGACTTTGTCGACAAGCTTTTTCACTCTTCGACGTGCTGTTTCGATTTTTGCGGCTGCCCGCCTGTTTGTTCATACGCTTTTTTCGCTTGTTTCACCGGATCAACATCTTTTCCTAATTCGATATCATGATTGTTGATGCCGTTTCTCGTCTTTTGCTCAGGATTGTTTTGTTTGGAACGTTTTTTCACGACGTACGCCCTCCTTAATGATTAAACAAAATCATTTCATTTTGCAATTGTTGAAGCTGCAAACGCATCCGATGCAGCTGCTCGCGCTGTTGCGCATTACAGCTAAGCGCTAAATGCGCCAAATCATTGATTGCGCTCTCTAACATTTGCTGTGCTTGTGTATATTCAAGGTCATTATAATGCTCTTGCTTTTGCGCCTCTGTATATTGCTCTTTTGCATAGCGAATGACATCTTCGCAATGCTGCAAAAATTCATCGACCGATTGCCGCGTTGCCATTATGTTCCCTCCAAGCGTATAATCGTTTGTTTCATCTTTTAATGTGCACATTTCATTTTGCGAATATCACGTTAATGATTGGCAATAGTCGATTTTTCCCGCTAATCATGTTACAATGCTGAAATGATGTTATTTTAAATAAGGAGGCGGCTGTTTGTTTTGAAACAGTTCAACCCATTTCCATATACAAACGATCATAAACGTTACCATACATGGAATTATCATTTACGACAAACGTTTGGCTATAAAGTATTTAAAGTCGCTCTTGATGGCGGTTTTGATTGTCCGAATCGCGATGGGACAGTCGCTTATGGCGGATGTACGTTTTGCAGCGCGGCAGGTTCTGGCGACTTCGCGGGCAATCGTGCTGATGACCTTGTGACTCAATTTAATAACATTAAGGAAAAAATGCATAAAAAGTGGAAGGATGGGAAATATTTAGCTTATTTCCAAGCTTTTACGAATACACACGCTCCCGTAGATGTATTGCGGGAAAAATACGAAACCGTCCTTAACTTAGACGGAGTTGTAGGATTGTCCATTGCGACTCGCCCGGATTGTCTCCCTGATGATGTGGTCGAATATTTGGCCGAATTGAACGAGCGCACTTATTTATGGGTCGAACTGGGCTTGCAAACCGTTCATGAACAGACAGCCATGCTTATTAACCGTGCACATGATTTTGAATGCTTTGTAAAAGGAGTTGAAAAACTTCGCAAACATGGCATTCGCGTTTGTGCTCATATTATTAACGGGCTTCCGCTTGAAGATTATGATATGATGATGGAAACAGCAAAAACAGTGGCAAGCATGGACATTCAAGGGATTAAAATTCACTTGCTTCATTTGTTAAAAGGAACACCGATGGTAAAGCAATATGAAAAAGGGCTAGTCAAATTTTTGTCATTTGAAGAATACGTGAACCTTGTCTGTGATCAGTTAGAAATTTTACCTCCAGAAATGATTGTGCACCGAATTACAGGGGACGGTCCAATCGACTTAATGATCGGTCCAATGTGGAGTGTAAATAAATGGGAAGTATTAAATGCAATTGATGCGGAACTTGAACGCCGCGACAGCTATCAAGGGAAATATTACAAAAAAGAAGTGATGAAACAATGAAATTGGCCAAAATCCTTCCTTTTACCCGAACATTGATGGATCTTGCGGTGAATGAAGGAGATATCGCCGTCGACGCCACGGTCGGAAACGGGCATGACACGCTTTATTTAGCCCAGCGCGTTGGAGAATCTGGACACGTATTTGGGTTTGACATTCAAAAAGAGGCGATTGCGAAAACATCGGCCCGCCTTCAAGAACACAATATGTTAAACCGAGTAACGTTATTTCAAGCAAGCCACGATCAACTGATCGAAAAAATTCCCTCTATTTATCATGGCCGCATCACCGGAGCAATGTTTAATCTCGGCTACTTGCCTGGCGGTAATAAGCGAATCGTAACAAAACCTGATTCAACGATCCGCGCCATTGAGCAATTGATGCAAATTATGGCGAAAGAAGGGATCATCGTTCTCGTTGTTTATCATGGCCATCCGGAAGGCGCCATCGAACGGGATGCGCTTCTTCATTATGTAAAGTCAATGGATCAAAAGAGCGCTCACGTATTAAAATATGAATTCATCAATCAAAAAAACAATCCTCCTTTTATTATTGCCATCGAAAAACGATAAAAAGGCTGTCCCTTTAGGAAAGAGACAGCCTCTTTTGTTTGGAAGATGATAAAAGCTTGTTTTGCCACAGACGATACGCTCTCCCGTTCCAGTAGAAAAACCAAGAATTGATTCCGCCTAAACGAATAAGCTTTTTCGCAAGGCGGCGGAGTTCTTTTTGTTTCTTTACTTTTTCATCCGATAAATATAAACCAAGAAGTCCTCGATGAATGAGGCGATGAAACTCCCCATGCGGCAATTGATTCACATGGCGGTCCGCCTCTTCGATAAAATGGCAAAGCCGCTCTAACAAAACGGACTGATCGGGATAATAAAAACAAAAATTTAAATCTCCTCCTAAACGATCTTCTTCTTGATCAATAAAATAATCAAGCAAAATATGCAGCCCTTGAATATAAGGAAAATAACCGTTGCGTATTTGTTTTGCCATTTCCTCATGAAATGTTTCTGTAAACGCATAGGCAACTAAGCAAAAAATGCCCAGCGTAGAACCGGAACAAGCAGAAAACTCATACCATTCCATTGGTGGAAGCTGATCTTTATATTGTTTAAACCATTTCTCAAGACGCGGTACTCGCTCGTCTACATGCACATGTTTATGTACTTGTAAATCACAATAATATCCAGCTAATTCATGCAAAAACGGAACAATTTTATCGTAATGTGTCACTTTCTTTAAAACACTTTGACATGTTCGTACAAGGTCATGCAAATAGCCACCGTCATCTTGTTCTTGACGATGGCGGTAATAATTCGAAACTTCGGCATCAATCGATAACGCGTCAGGCATCGATTCATGAAGGGCTCGAAAATCAAGCGGATCTAATGAAGTGCTTCGATCACATAAATTATCAAGATAATCGCTGATCGTTTGATAAGCGACAATAAAACGAATACACTCTTCCATTTCCTTCCCTGCTAATAACGATAAAATGGAGCCTCCTTCACAGTGAAACGTTTTTGTTTCAATACTTGCCAACGCTTGTTTTCGAAGTTCCGGGTCTGGAATATTTTGTGCTCTTTGTTTCCAATAGGCTAATTCGCGATGCACTACCGGAAAGACATCGCGATAGACTTTTTTCATAAGAGTGATCGGATGTGTCGGGATTTTCAACAGGCTCACCTCAGATATGTTTACATTGTCTAGCGATATAGTCGGCATTGTGTATCTAAAAACGATTTTGCATATAAGAAAACATCTTCCCGCTCCGGTTCATTAAAAATTTCATGATATAATTTGTTCCATTCTTTATACATTTTTTCCGATATCGGCAAACGGTCAAACCATTCTTTTACAGCTGTTTTATCGACAATTTTATCGTCCCCGCCTTGCATGAGCAGCAATGGGATATCAGGGAATTTCTGAATACGGCGAGAAGCCAATTCCATCGCCTTTACTAATTCACGATACCAGCGGACAGATACTTTCGTCACATAAAGCTCATCATGTTTATCCGTCTCATGTACTTCTTTATTTCTTGTTGCCAGTTCGACAGACAATCCTGACTCGATCAAAAGGGATGGCGCGATATAATTTAATACTCTTGATAACATATCAAGCCCTTTCGATGGGTACGATACAAGTCCTAAACATGGCGAAGATAAAATAACCCCTTGTACAGAAGGGCGTTTTTCTTGCAATGTACGGATAACAACAAGCCCTCCCATGCTATGTCCAAGAAGGAATACCGGTACATGAAATTGTTTGGCTTCCGTGATCCAATCGGCCACCTCATTAATATATTCATCAAACGATTGGATATGTCCACGTTTTCTTCTCGTTGTCCGCCCTTGTCCAGGCAAATCTCCTGCTACAACATGATAACCGCTTTTCACCCACTGCTCGATCAACCATTGATAGCGCCCGTGGTGCTCCGCGGCTCCGTGGACAATCACAACCGTTCCTTTTCCTTCATTTGCCTCCCATTTCCACATCGTCAATCTCCTCCGTTTACGAATCGTGCCACTATCTGTACAATAATAAATAATACTGAACCATTTTATAAAATGAAAGGAAAGAAGCGTATGATTTATCCGTACAAAGGAAAGTCTCCAAAGATCGCTGAATCTGCCTTCATTGCCGATTATGTCACCATTACCGGTGATGTGGTTATCGGGGAAGAAACAAGCATTTGGTTTAATACTGTTATTCGCGGAGATGTCGCTCCAACGATTATCGGCAATCGCGTCAATATCCAAGATAACTCAATTTTACATCAAAGTCCAAACAATCCGCTTATCATTGAAGATGGTGTAACCGTCGGCCATCAAGTCATTTTACATAGCGCCATCATCCGAAAAAACGCTTTAATCGGCATGGGCTCGATTATTCTCGATGGTGCGGAAATTGGCGAAGGAGCGTTTATCGGTGCCGGAAGCCTTGTCCCACAAGGAAAAAAAATTCCGCCGCACACGCTCGCATTTGGCCGTCCCGCTAAAGTCATTCGTGAATTAACTGACGAAGATGTCCGCGAGATGGAGCGAATTCGCCGCGAGTATGTGGAGAAAGGGCAATATTATAAATCGCTGCAGCAAGATAAATGATAATAGGAAACGCCGAGCAGACCGGTTAACATTACGTCGTTGTTATTATGGGATATGACCAAGATGATATTTATTTCACCGGTCCGCTGACTGATGAAATAAAAAAGCATCCAAAGTCGATTTTTTAAGATGTTGGGAGGCAAATAGGAAGACAGGCATCACCCTATCAGCTTGATTAGATAAGCTGGGAATGCCTGTCTTTTTTATATAGGTGAAAAAAATCATACTTTTTTTCAATATAGACTTGATGCCAAATCATAAATACTAGCACCGTCCAAATTTTGCGGCTATGATCCGCTTTATTGGCACAATGCTCTTCTAACAAGCGATATAACACATCTTTATGGAATAAATGATCGGTTTCACTTTCCTTGATGATTGTTTTTGCCCAATCATGCATTTCATTTTTAAGCCAATGGCGAATCGGCACTGGGAAGCCAAGCTTTTTGCGGTGAAGAACATGATCGGGAACAATGCCTTCTGCCGCTTTGCGCAAAATGTATTTCGTCGTATTATTAGCCGTTTTCATTTCCGGCGGAATTTTTGCCGCCACTTCAAAGACGGCCTTGTCTAAAAATGGGACGCGCAATTCCAACGAATGGGCCATCGTCATTTTGTCGGCCTTTAACAAAATATCTCCGCGCAACCATGTGTGAATATCAATATATTGCATCCGATTCATCGGTGGATAATGGGTTGTCTCTTCATAAAACGGACGAGTAATCTTCGTATATTCCAACCCATGTTTGTAAGATTTCAACAAACCTTGCTTTTCTTCTTCACTATACATTTTCGCATTTCCAATGTAACGTTCTTCCATCGGAGTTAATCCGCGTTCGATAAAGCTTTTTCCTTTGACACCTTCTGGAAGCATATGGGCAATGACGCGCAATGCGGATTTTACCGGGTTAGGGATCCGTTCAAACACTTTTAATGACTGTGGTTCGCAATAAATATTGTACCCTCCAAATAACTCATCTGCTCCCTCTCCAGAAAGAACAACCGTTACATGCTTTCTCGCTTCACGGGCGACGAAATAAAGCGGAACAGCTGCTGGATCGGCAAGCGGATCATCCATATGCCACATAATTTTCGGCAATTCTTCCATGTACTCTTCTGGTGAAATGACGTAGCTAATGTTTTCGACACCTAATTTTTCCGCTGTTTCTTCCGCAACAGTAATTTCGCTAAACCCTTCCCATTCAAAACCAACCGAAAAAGTTTTGATGTTCGGATGAAACTGCTTCGCAATCGAAGCAATCAGCGAAGAATCGATTCCGCCCGATAAAAATGAACCAACCGGCACATCACTGCGCATATGTACGCGTACAGAATCGAATAAAACATTGCGAATTTCTTTCACAAATTCGTCTTCCGATTTCCATACAGGCTGGAACCGCGCTTTCCAATAGCGGTGTACCGTTAATTTTTCACCGACTTTCTTTTTGATATAGTGGCCCGGCTCCAATTTTTTAATCCCAACGGACATGGTCATTGGCTCAGGCACATATTGGAATGTTAAATAGTGCTGCAGTGCATTATAATCAAGAACGTCGTTTTCCATTGCATGCAAAATGCTTTTCTTTTCCGATGCAAAAAACGTACGACCCGCTTCTTCTAAGTAGAAAAACGGCTTAATGCCGAATGGGTCGCGCGCGGCAAAAATCGTTTTTTCTTCTTTATCCCAAATGACAAACGCAAACATGCCGCGAAGCTTTTCTACCGCTTTTTCTTTTTCAGCGCTGTAAAGAGCGATAATGACTTCCGTATCCGAGTTGGTTGCAAATTCATATCCTTTTTCCACTAATTCATCCCGCAGCTCAAGGTAATTGTAAATTTCGCCATTAAAAATAATCCAATACCGCTCATTTTCGTAAGAAAGCGGCTGATGACCTGCTTCTAAATCAATGATGCTTAAGCGGCGGAACCCGAAATGGACATATTCATCAAAATAGTATCCATGATCGTCCGGACCACGATGTGTAATCATATCATTCATCTCTTCGAACGTTTTCTGCCATTGTTCGTCTGGCATTTTCGGCTCATCATGAACGCATCCGATAAACCCACACATGTTTTGTTTCACCTGTTCCTTTTATATTTACCCTATTGGTTATACCATACATAATAGGAATATAGCATTTCGTTTACTCTTTTGAAACAAATTGTTGCCAATCTTTTCTGCAGAGCAGTCGAAGCAGATGCTTTTTCGTTGCGTTTGCCCTTGATTTTGCCAAAAAAAGAGAGCTACATAACGTAACTCCCTTTTCTGTTTGTTATTGCTTTGCTAACGCAAGAGCTTGCTCTTTCAATGTTTCCGCTTTATCAGTGCGCTCCCATGGAAGATCGATGTCCGTGCGTCCGAAATGGCCATAAGCCGCTGTTTGTTTATAAATTGGGCGGCGCAAATCTAACATTTTAATAATGCCAGCAGGACGAAGATCAAAATTGTTGCGCACCACTTCAATTAAAATATCTTCGGATACTTTTCCGGTCCCGAATGTATCAATGGAAATGGAAACTGGTCTTGCAACACCGATCGCATATGCCAACTGCACTTCACATTTATCCGCAAGTCCTGAAGCAACAATGTTTTTCGCTACATAACGCGCTGCATAGGCTGCGGAGCGGTCTACTTTTGTCGGATCTTTACCAGAAAACGCACCGCCGCCATGGCGAGCATAACCGCCATATGTGTCAACGATAATTTTCCGTCCTGTTAAGCCAGCATCGCCTTGAGGTCCGCCGATGACGAAACGGCCTGTCGGGTTAATAAAATATTTTGTGTTTTCATCGATCAGTTCTGCTGGTACAATCGGCTTAATGACATGTTCTTTAATATCGCGCTCAATTTGTTCTTGTGTAATTTCCGGATGATGTTGCGCTGATACAACGATCGTATCGATACGCACTGGTTTTCCATTTTCATCGTATTCTACTGTTACTTGTGTTTTACCATCTGGACGCAAATATGGCAAAATGGCTTCTTTCCGCACTTCTGACAAACGGCGTGCCAAACGATGCGCTAACGAAATCGGAAGCGGCATTAATTCTTTCGTTTCATTGCAAGCAAATCCAAACATTAACCCTTGGTCTCCAGCACCGATCGCTTCAATTTCCTCGTCAGTCATCTGACCTTCGCGGGCTTCTAACGCCTTATCGACTCCCATTGCGATATCTGGAGACTGTTCGTCAATCGATGTCAATACAGCACAAGTATCGGCATCAAAACCATATTTCGCACGAGTATAGCCAATTTCGCGAACCGTATCGCGGACGATTTTCGGGATATCTACATATGTTGATGTCGTAATTTCTCCACTTACGAGCACAAGCCCTGTTGTAACGCTCGTTTCGCATGCGACGCGAGCATTCGGATCCTTCTCTAAAATGGCATCTAAAATGGCATCGGAAATTTGGTCACAAATTTTGTCAGGATGACCTTCCGTTACAGATTCCGAAGTAAATAAACGTCTTTTTTTTGACATTCGTCAGTTTCCTCCTCTTTTCATAATCGAACGTCTAAATATTGTATTCTTGCAAACTGCAGATGATACGGTACTCATTCCCTTTTATTATAGCTTTTATATATCTTGACACATAGACATATAAAAAAACCTTTCCTGTAATTTTGAGGAAAGGTCATTGCAATCATATTGCTCCTTTCACTCTTATCGCTCAAGGACGTTGCCTTGCCACAGGTTAGCACCATTTCACACATTTCCAGTTGTGACGGTTGCTGGGTTTCATCGGGCCTGTCCCTCCACCGGCTCGGGATAAGAGTATCCGTTCAATGAGTTATCATATCGTAATTAAATAAAGAAAGTCAACAAAATTAGACAATTTTTTTATGAACAAAAATGAGAAAAATAAAAGAAAAGAAATTGTCACAAATAGTATGGACTAATAATAAAAATGTGTTATACTATTTTAAGGAGACCATTTCAATAAAAAGGAAGGTTTTGTACATGGGAGTCGCTAATATGACAAGTAAACTTACCACATTATTACAACAGCCAAATGTGTTTCATAATTTATCGGTAGCACAGCTTGTAGAAAAAGTGTTGCAACGAAATGAAGGTCGGTTGACAGCTACCGGAGCAGTTGCGGTAACGACAGGAAAATATACAGGTCGCTCTCCAAAAGATAAATACATTGTAGAAGAAGCTTCGACGAAATCAAAAATCGATTGGGGGACGACGAACCAGCCGATTTCTGAAGAAGTTTTCGAAAACTTATACAATAAGGTAATTGACTATTTAATGAAAAAAGATGAAATATTTGTTTTTAAAGGATTTGCCGGCGCTGATCCCAAATACCGCTTACCTATCCAAGTCATTAATGAATTTGCGTGGCAAAATTTATTTGCACATCAACTATTTATTCGCCCAACAGCGGAAGAACTGCAAACACACAAAGCGGAATTCACCGTTATTTGCGCACCAAACTTTAAAGCAGATCCTGCCGTTGATGGAACAAGATCGGAAACATTTATCATTATTTCTTTTGAACGGCGGATCGTGTTAATCGGTGGCACAGAATATGCTGGCGAAATGAAAAAATCGATTTTCACTGTGATGAATTATCTGCTCCCAGAACAAGGAATTTTATCGATGCATTGTTCGGCAAACGTCGGTAAAGAAGGGGATGTCGCATTATTCTTTGGTCTATCCGGCACGGGAAAAACGACGCTTTCCGCCGATCCAAACCGCCGTCTTATTGGTGATGACGAACACGGCTGGTCCAACCGCGGCATCTTTAATATCGAAGGCGGTTGCTATGCAAAATGCATCAATTTATCACGGGAAAAAGAACCGCAAATTTTTGATGCGATCGGATTCGGTGCGGTGCTCGAAAACGTTATTATCGATGAGCATACAAGACTGCCTAATTATGATGACGCTACGTTAACGGAAAATACCCGCGCTGCTTACCCTATTCAAGCGATTAGCAATATCGTTGATCCGAGCATCGCTGGTCATCCGTCGACGATTATTTTCTTAACGGCAGACGCATTCGGAGTATTGCCGCCGATTAGCAAGCTAACGCGCGAACAAGCGATGTATCATTTCTTAAGCGGCTATACGAGCAAGCTGGCGGGTACAGAACGCGGCATCACTTCTCCGCAAGCGACATTCTCTACTTGCTTTGGAGCTCCGTTTTTACCGCTTCCAGCTGTGCAATATGCGGAAATGCTCGGTAAAAAAATCGTTGAACATAACGTGCGAGTGTTCCTCGTTAACACAGGATGGACAGGTGGAGAATACGGAGTCGGCAGCCGCATAAAGCTTGCCTATACCCGTGCAATGGTGCAAGCAGCTGTCGAAGGAGAACTCGACAATGTCGAAACAGTGAAGGACCCTATTTTCGGTTTAGAAATTCCGATTCATATTCCTGGTGTACCAGATGAAGTGCTGCAGCCAAAAAATACATGGGCCGATAAGCAAGCATATGAACAAAAAGCAAAAGAACTTGCCACAAAATTCCGGGAAAACTTCCAAAAGTTTAAACATATCGCTCCGGAAATCGAAGCGCTGGGCGGTCCAATCGTATAACTTCCAAGGAGGGAATCATTCCCTCCTTTTTTAATTTATCGAATGCAACGAAATCAGCTCATACGTTACAATCGTCCGATTGTTGGCAAGTTCCAGCTTTTTTACCACTGCTTGGCCGCTCGCTTCGCTTTGCAACGTTCTTCTCACTTCAAGCGGAATATCGATCGGATAAATACGATACCCTTCCTTTTCTAGAATAAATAGATTGTCTTTCACTCTCTTTTCCTTGCCTTTTGTCACAATGAGTGTTTGAAATTCCAGCGGCATGCCCATTGAAACACACCCCTTTTCTTTTTATCGTATCATACATTTGGTTGTCGTTTCATCCATTCCGTTAACCGACGAACTGTTTCGCGGTTATCTTTCGGTGGAAAGTAATGAGTAAAGTTTGGAAAATACCATGCCGTCACTTGTTTATTTGCCTCTTTTAGGCTTTTTTCAAGGCGATACGCGTGTTCAATCGAAACGTTTCGATCTTTCTCTCCATGAATGATTAACACAGGGCTTGAATCTTTTCGATCTCATACAATGGGGTTCGCCACCGGTAGCGCTCTGGATATTTCGTTGGCGTTCCGCCTATTACCCGTTTCATCATTCTCCGCAAATCTTCTCGCTCCCAATATGTCAATGCAATATCAGATACTCCGCCCCAGACGACGATGGAACAAACCGCAGGCTCCAAAATCGCTGTATGAAGCGCCATCGCTCCGCCGCGAGAAAAGCCAAATACGTGAATGCGTTTTGTATTCACCCAGGGATGCTGCTGCAAAAGGCGGAAACTTGCGAGGGCGTCATACCGATCTTCCCCCACAAAATCTTCATTTCCTTCTCCCCCTTGATTTCCTCGATAAAATGGCGCCATGACAACAAATCCGTACGAAGCAAACTGTGTAATGCGAGATAGGCGCACTTGCCCGACGTTTTTAATTCCGCCGCGCAAGTATAAAAAACCATCGTATATTCCAGGTGTTTTCGGCTGGGCCAAAAAACCTTTAATTTTCAGCCCTTGACATAAATACGTGACGAGAAATACATCCACATGCGGGTTGGGGAAGGAAATCTATATTGATCCACGATATATCCGTCCATCTCCATATATTTCTTCCTTTCCATTAGGCATTCACACATTTTTGTCTTGCGCATACGATAAGGTGAAGTAAGTTTCATTTCACCTTTCCAAGGAGGTTCCCTGCATGAAAAAGATTGCTATGATATCGCTTTTTCTCTTCCTTCTTATTATTCCGCTAGCTGCTTGCAACAAGCAAACGAAGGAAGAAATAAAGACAGTACGTGTTGCGGAAGTAACTCGTTCGATTTTCTATGCCCCGCAATATGTTGCCCTATCGAAAGGATTTTTTAAAAACGAAGGATTAAAGGTCGAACTCACCACAACATGGGGCGGCGATAAAACGATGACAACTCTTCTTTCGGGAGGAGCCGATATCGCCCTCGTCGGTTCAGAAACATCCATTTATGTCTACAGCCAAGGAACAAATGATCCAGTCATTAACTTCGCGCAGTTGACGCAAACGGACGGAACTTTTCTTGTCTCCCGCAATAAAATTGAAAACTTTACTTGGGACCAACTTAAAGGTAGCACATTTCTTGGCCAGCGCAAAGGCGGTATGCCGCAAATGGTCGGAGAGTTTGTCTTGAAAAAGCATGGCATCGATCCACATAAAGATTTAAAGCTAATTCAAAACGTCGATTTTGCTAATATCGCGAACGCATTTGCCAGCGGTACAGGTGATTTCGTCCAACTATTTGAACCAACAGCAAGCATTTTCGAACAGGAAGGCAAAGGGTATATTGTCGCATCATTTGGCACGGAATCCGGCCACGTCCCGTATACGACTTTTATGGCAAAACAAAGCTTTATTAAAAACAACAAAGATACGATCGAAAAATTCACACGCGCACTTTATAAAGCCGAGCAATGGGTGGAAACACATAGCGCAGCAGAAGTGGCAAAAGCAATTCAGCCTTACTTTAAAGATACGGATATTCAAATTATCGAAAAAGTCGTCGATCGTTATAAAAGCCAAGGGACATATGCGACAAATCCGGTTCTTGACAAAGAAGAATGGAATAATTTGCAAAACATTATGGACGAAGCGGGTGAATTGCCAAAACGCATCGATCATGAAACACTTGTCGATAATTCATTCGCGGAAAAAGTGATGTCCAAATAACGAAAGCGGGTGAAAATATGAGTTTTTTAGCCGTTGACCGCGTTTCCCACACATATTTTACGGAAAAAACAGCCGTTATCGCCCTTGAAAATATATCGTTTACAGTAGAGAAAGGGGAATTTGTCTCCTTTCTCGGCCCTAGCGGCTGTGGCAAAACAACGTTGCTTTCGATTATCGCCGCATTAATCCAGCCGACAGAAGGAGCGGTTTTCGTCGAAGGAAAAGAATTGGACCGCGCTCATCCAACAGCTGGATACATGTTGCAGCAAGACTATTTATTTCCTTGGAAAACGATTGAGGAAAACATTTTGCTTGGCTTAAAAATCATGGGAACATTGACGGAAGAAACAAAAAAACGGGCGCTGGATTTGCTTGCCTACATCGGTTTAAAAGGGGTCGAAACACATTATCCAAATCAGCTCTCAGGCGGTATGCGTCAGCGCGTCGCACTCGTAAGAACTCTTGCGACAGACCCAAAAATGTTACTTTTGGATGAACCGTTTTCCGCTCTCGATCACCAAACGAAATTAAAACTGGAAGAGTTAGTGTGGCAAACACTAAAGGATTACGGAAAAACTGCGCTTCTTGTTACGCATGATATCAGTGAAGCGATTGCGATGAGCGACCGTATTTTTCTGTTTTCCGCAAAACCAGGGCGAATCGCGCGCATCTTTATTGTTCCCGATGAATTGCGCCGTTTATCTCCATTTGCGGCACGTCAGCACCCGCAATTTTCCTCGCTATTCCAATCCATTTGGAAGGAGCTTGATCAACTTGAAACAAACAAATGAACACGTTC
This sequence comes from Geobacillus sp. CX412, assembly GCF_027942335.1. Classification (NCBI taxonomy): domain Bacteria; kingdom Bacillati; phylum Bacillota; class Bacilli; order Caryophanales; family Anoxybacillaceae; genus Geobacillus; species Geobacillus sp. CX412. Next base: position 560,574 of record NZ_CP103461.1, on the reverse strand, counting down.
GTTCTCTTCATCAGCAGTACATCGCCACATTGAAAAAAGAAAAGCGGCTCATCCGCTTTTTTCAGTTCATTATCTTTGTCTCCTTTTTCCTGCTATGGGAGGCGGCAAGCAGATATAACTGGGTCGACCCGCTTTTGTTCAGCTCTCCGTCAGCGATTTGGAACTTATTTGCTCAAAAGATTGCGGATCACTCTCTTATTACCCATACGCTCGTCACGTTGTTTGAAACCGTATTAGGATTTATTATCGGCACGTTGGCAGGCGCATGCTTGGGCGCTCTCCTATGGTGGTTTCCGCGCCTATCGAAAACGCTCGATCCATATTTAGTCGTATTTAATGCCATGCCAAAAGTAGCGCTCGCTCCCATTCTCATCGTCGCGCTCGGTCCGGGATTTACTTCGATTATCGCAATGGGAGTCATTATCTCTGTCATCATCACGACGATCGTCGTTTATTCTGCCTTTCAAGAAGTGGATGCCAACTATCTCAAAGTGCTAAAAACATTCGGCGCTACCCGCTACCAATGCTTCAAAGAAGCGGTATTGCCGTCATCGTTTCCTACCATTATTTCTACGTTAAAAGTCAATGTCGGTTTATCGTGGGTCGGAGTCATTACCGGCGAATTTCTTGTCTCGAAACAAGGGCTTGGCTATATGATTATTTACGGGTTCCAAGTTTTTAACTTTACGCTTGTCTTAATGAGCCTGCTTGTCATTGCGCTTTTATCGACCATTATGTATCAAGCTGTCAGCATCATTGAAAAAAAATTAATGAAACATCGCTAGAGACGTTCACCGCGTTATAAAGAACGTCTCTTTATTTCTTCTAACACTAAGCGCAGCACATCATCTTTCATAATAAAGCTGAACCGATCGTCCGACCGAATATGTTCCGGCAACTCCGGAAACAACACCGGACCGTTTGTTTCTAAATAAGAAGGCTGCTTAACCATCGCTGCAATTTCCGCAAAGTATATATTTTTTATGATGGACGGTTCTACTTTATATTGGCCAATATACGTTAACGAACCGACAATTCCCCCCGTTTCTTCTTTCACTTCACGAACCGCAGCTTGTTCCGGCGTTTCTCCCTTTTCCACTTTCCCGCCTGGGAACTCTAATCCTCGCTGTGAATGATTCGTCAACAACCATTGCCCCTGATAGCGGCAGACCATCCACACATGGCCGGGGGATGGGGAAAATGGATGATCAGCAAACGATAACCAAACACGATTCCCGTAGTAATCCAAAAACGTATACATGATTCCATACCCTCATTCCATTTTTCTCTTTATTTATTATACTGACAAATGACATAACAAAAAAAGCCGCCAACATGGTTGGCAGCTCATTTATCTTTTGTCTCCTCCGAGAGAATGCCAAGCGAACGAATATGTTCCTTTGCTTCTTCGTTGCCAAGCTTATAAATGAGTTGATAAATTTTCGTTAGCGTTTCATCATAAGCATCGTTTTGACGATCATAATGATATTGAACATATGGAACGTGAGCGCGCCAAAACGCTTGCCAATCTGTAGAATAGTTTTGATCAAAGTACTCACGCAATTGAATAATTTCGTCATCTGTAGCTTCAATTTGAAAATCCCAAGGGAAGCGGTTTTTACTTGCGAAATTTCTCCCGTCGCGATCGACACATAATAGGTTTTTTTTTGCTGTTCCGCCACACTTGTCATCTCCTTATGATCACTTTCTTTATGTTTAGTGTGGGTGAATGGAAAAAAATTATGCTAAAAATTAGTTTATCTCGTCTTTAAAAAGTTCGATCGCTTTCCTTAAAAAGGATGGAATCGGAACACCTGCTCTTCCTGCATTTTCAACAATGGAGATGAATTCATTTGTGATATAAAAAAAGATAATCGCATCACGAATAAAATGATTGTTCCAGCCAATCGCGATCTCTAATAAATGGGAAACAGCCACTAAAACAAAAATAAGCAGCTTACGGACAATGCCGCGAAATCCGACTTGACTTGACAATCTTCCTTCAATAGCGCTAGCGATCAGTCCTGTTACATAGTCTGCTATCACAAAACAAAGTAAAATCATTACCAATGAGTCCATGCTTCCAATTAGAAATGAAACGAACGACCCAACTAACGAAATGCCAAACATCGACGCATACTTTTGCATCCTCTCTCCTCCTGTGAATAAGCATTATTATGATATGCGCAAAGGAGGAAAGAGGCATAGACAACCTCCTACAAAAAAATCACTCCTTCGTCATCGAAGGAGTGATTCATTTTATCGGTCAAGAAACGATTTCAACATCCATACATGTTTTTCTAAGCTTTGATGAATCCCAAGCAACATATCGCCTGTTGTTTCATCCCCGACTTCCTCGGCAACTTGCATTCCTTCTTTTAATTCTCCGATCATTGTTTCAAAATCGCTCACAATGGTTGCGACCATTTGTTCCGCTGTTTCTTGCCCAGTCGCTTCTTTTACGGATGATTGTTCAAGACATTCTTTCATCGTAGCGATCGGCGCTCCGCCAAGCGCGAGAAGACGTTCCGCCAACTCGTCAATATGTAACGCTGCCTCATTGTACAATTGTTCAAATTTCTCATGAAGCGTAAAAAATTGCGGACCTTTGACATACCAATGATAATTATGGAGCTTAATGTAAAGAACACTCCAGTTGGCAATTTGCTTGTTTACAATGTCTGTTAATTGTTTGGACATATCCTCATTCCTCCTCTAATATGAATGTGTACAATTGGATAACCTTGAGATATATTCATAATCAAACTATATTATTTGCTATTACCTAACACATATTCATTACCAATAATCACCAAAATTGTGCCTGTTATTTATCCATTCGTGCAAAGTGTCATCTCACCAATACGATGATAATGTGTTACAATGGAAAGAAAAAAGGTGAATTAGCGATGTATTTGACTGTAGTGGCATCACTGATCATTGCTGCGCTCATTCTTGCTTTAACCTTGATTGCTACATCAAAAGCATATAAGTACAAACACACAATCGACCCGCCTTCTGAAAAGGATCATTCGCAAAATGAATAAGGTTATCATCAATATAATGATAGCCTTTCCACTTTATCCAAATACTTTCTTTAACTCCTCTTTATCATGCTCTAGCCAGAAACGCATGAGCCGCTTTGCCCCTTCGAGGTCGTGCAGCTTCGCTTGCCCGCATTGCCGCTCTGTCGCTGCTGGGACTTCAGTCGCGTTTAGCGCATCTTTCATCGTTTCCTCAAGCAAATCAATGATTTCATCCACTGTCGGCGATCCGCTCACAACAAGATAAAATCCTGTTTGGCAGCCCATCGGCGAAATATCAATAATATCAAAGTGATCATACTTTTCCGCATGTTTACGAATGGTGTAAGCTAATAAATGTTCCAGCGTATGAATCGCATCTGGCTTCATCGCCTGTTTGTTCGGCTGGCAAAAACGAATATCGAATTTATTCACAACTCCATCGCTTCCGACTTTATGAACACCACAATGTCTCACATACGGCGCTTTCACAGCGCAGTGGTCCAATTCAAAGCTTTCTACTGAAGGCATACAAATCACTCCTACTTCATTTTCTCTTTTCATCATACACTGAAATCCGATTTTTTTCATCTTTTTTACATCATTAGTTGCGAGACACAATATACGTATTTGTTTCACATTTATGATACATTATTAACGAAATCATTTATTGATTGGGTGTATGGGAAGTGGTGAAAAAATTATTGATTTCCTTCATCCGTTTTTACCAAATTTTCATTTCTCCGTTAAAGCCGCCGACATGCCGGTTTTATCCAACCTGCTCGCACTATGGTCTAGAAGCGGTGAAACGGTTTGGCGCCATTAAAGGCGGATGGCTGACAATAAAGCGAATTTTAAAGTGCCACCCGTTTCATCCCGGTGGATTCGACCCCGTTCCCGAGAAGCAGGAAAACGGCAAATCGTAAGCAGCGATTTTTTGTCAGCAATATACTCGAACGAGAAAGCTATCGGGCAGCATTAGTATGCCTGAACCTTTCTCGTTCGGTTCTAATGAAAACTATTTTAACCACTTATCATCGATGTTAGTGATATCTCCTGTCTGCTTCCTCCTCGTTTCATCGCAAGACATTCGTCCTCTAAAAAATTTTTAATGACGCCAAAATAACCGTTGCCGTTTTGGATATTTTTTTGTATGATTAGCTTTGTTAAATCGTAATTATTACGATGTAATAACAAAGAAGTTTGCTTGTTAAACACATTTACTAGGAAGGGGCTTAACATGAAAACAAAATCATTGATTTTATCCCTTTTACTTGTCGTCTCTGCTTTTTTGTACGGTTGCAATGCTGAAAAAAATCACGAACAGACTGAAAAAACAAAAGACGTTTTAACGATTTATACGACCGTTTATCCACTTGAAGATTTTACGAAAAAAATCGGGGGCGACTATGTTAACGTGAAAAGCATTTATCCTCCGGGCGTCGAGGCACATACCTTTGAGCCAACGACAAAAACGATGAAACAGTTGGCGGATGCGGATGCGTTTATTTATATTGGACAAGGGATGGAAAGCTTTGCTGATAAAATAAAAGAAACATTAGAGAATGAACAGGTTCATTTTCTCGCTGCTGCTGAAGGGATCAAACTGTTAGACTCCGCACATGAAGAGCATGCGCACGAGCATGAACACGAGCATCACGGCGATAAAGACCCGCACGTATGGCTTGATCCAGTACGCTCTATTACAATGGCTGAACATATTCGCGATTTGCTCATCGAACTAAAGCCAGAGAAGAAAGAAATATTTACAAAAAACTTTGAATCATTGAAAGCAAAATTAGAACATCTTGACCAACAATTTCAAACAGTCGTAAAGAAAGCTCCGAAAAAAGAAATTCTCGTTGCACATGCTGCATACGGATACTGGGAAGAACGCTATGGCATTAAACAGCTGAGCGTTTCCGGGCTTTCGCCAACGAATGAGCCTTCTCAGAAAGAATTAGCTAAAATCGTTAAAACAGCCAAACAACATCACATTAAATATGTCATTTTTGAGCAAAATACAACGTCCAAAATTACTGAAATTGTAAAAAACGAGATTGGAGCTGACTCACTCCGGCTGCACAACTTAGAATCACTAACTTCCGAAGATATAAAAGCAAATAAAGATTATTTTTCCATTATGGAAGAAAATATTCGAGTGCTTCAAAAAGCGCTTCAATGAAAGTTACCGTCTGTCCCATTCTCTGAGACAGACGGTTTTTTTGGGGGCTTTTTTTGATGGATGATTTATCCATTCATTGTGTGTTAGGGCTTCTCATTTTATTTCCAGGCTTCGTGTGCTTTAAACGTAAACTATTTTTTGTAACCAATATAAGGTGGTTGAATATCGATCATTTCAACCGTCCGTTTCCCCGTAAGAACAGACCAAAACTCGATCCTTTTTGGGAAAAAACCAAACGTTTGTCGACAAGCAACCGGAGCCATTTGTGTATAATGCTGAACAAGACGTTGATTGTCTTCCAACAACAGCTTTCGGACCGTGTACGTTCCGGCATCTTTATAAGCAAAATCAATATCCACATGCGTTTTTTGATATCTTTTCCAATGCCGATAGACTGCTTGTTCAAACAAAAGAAATGGAGACCGTTGCACTTCTTCGGAAGAGGTAAAAAATTGAAGTAAATGATCGGTGATTTTTGCTAAAACGGTGTAATAATGAATTGGTGACTCAAATAAATGGGGATGAAGCAGCTGTCGATATGTTTCCATAAGTTTTAACATGTAAAAGGGAGATCGTAATGATGGAGCGGCATGATAATATTCAATCATCACGCTGCGTATCACATTTTTCACGTCTTGCTGCCATGTTCGGTCTCCTTCATGGCGAATGATCGCTTTCATCGCTATGTACCTCCGTTATTTCGTTTTTTCTATTTTTTGAATAACAGAATGAATCGAGCTCCAGGAACGCTTAACAAAATAAATTGGCTTTTCTTTACTTTTCGCTTTTTGCTTAATTGTTTTTGCTAAATTATGATTAACGTAATCGGTCATGACGAAAACAATATCCACATGTTCCGGAATGTCGCGTTTCACCATATTCACTTTTCGACCATCAAGATGGATAATTTCTCGAAATCCTGAATCGATTAGTTTATCTGTAATATTTCCTAAATGATCTGCACCTACCACTAATAAAGATGTCATCGCCATTCCCCCTCCATTTGTCTCTTCTTATTTTTATTCTAATTGAGAATGATTTTCTATGTCAATGATAAATATTTTCAATAAAAATTACTTATTGTTTCCTTCATAACTTTTTTTCAAAAAGCCAAACTAAACGTGTAACTCATTTTTTACAATGGGGGGAGTTTATTATGGCAAAAGATGTACTTTGTGAAGTGAAAAACTGCTATTATTGGGCAGAAGGAAACCGCTGCAACGCGGAATCGATTTACGTTGTAAGCCATACGGGGAAAATGGCGTCTGATTCCACTGAAACCGATTGCAAAACATTCGTCCCTTCAAGTGAAATGTAAAGAAGAAAAACCCGAAGCCTTTGGCGCGTTTTAGCGCCAGAGGCGCAGCGCCTACATAGTTTAGCAAAGAGAGGCGACGTGCTGAGATGAAAAAGGACAGTTTAATTAAAGCATTGAAAGAAGAAGTAAAACGATCAAATCCAATAACATTTCCGATCTACGTCGACTCATTTACAAATTTATGGCAATATGAATTTGGATCATTGGATGACCTGCCGCCAGAAGTGGAGAGACTAATTTCCTATCGCATTATGGAATTAGGTTTAATGGATGACGATGAGATTTAAAAAACGGGGCTTAATTATAAAGCCCCGTTTTCATTGTTTGGAATGAGCTGCTTTAACTGATGGCGCAATAATTTCTGTGAAGCGTTGCGCGGCAGTTCATCGACAAAATAGATTTGTTTTGGAATTTTATATTTCGCTAAATGGGCTTGGCAAAACTGTTTTAACTGTTCGACGGTGACAGAATAACCGCGTTTTCGTTTCACAAACGCACACGGCACTTGTCCCCATGTTTCATCATCGATCCCTGTTACCCCTGCTTCCTCTACCGCTTCATGTGAAAGAAGCACCGCTTCAATTTCAGCCGGATAAACGTTTTCTCCACCGGAAATGATAAGGTCAGAACGACGGTCTAATACATAAAGAAATCCATCTTCATCTATATATCCGATATCTCCCGTATAAAACCAGCCGCCGCGAATCGCTTTCGCCGTTGCATCCGGACGATGCAAATATCCCTTCGTGACATTTGGCCCTTTTACAACAATTTCTCCTGGTTCATACGGACGAGCAACTTGACCGTCCTTTTCAATGCGAAGCTGTGATGGAAACAATGGTTTTCCTGCAGAACCGAGTTTGGTTAAACTATATTCCGGCGCAAGGGTGGCAATTTGCGATGCGGTTTCCGTCATGCCATACGTTTGATAGACAGGAATTCCTTTTGCTTTACACACTTCTAACAGCGGTTTCGGAGCAGGCCCGCCGCCAAGCAGCATGCAGCGAAATGTCTCAGGATATCGTCTTTCGCCAAGGTCAGCGATCATTTTTTGCAACATCGCACTGACAACAGACATAATGGTAACTTTTCCGCCGATAATGAGCTCATTTGCTTTTTTCGCATCGAAAGCGCGCATCACATACATGCTCATGCCATATATAACGCTTCTCATCATAATCGACAAACCGCTGATGTGAAAAAACGGCACAGCCGCAAGCCAGCAGTCATTTTCATTCAATCCTAAATTTAACGCCGAACCAATAGCGCTCCACCAATGATTTTCGTATGTTTGCAGCACTCCTTTTGGCTTTCCTGTTGTCCCTGATGTATACATAATCGTAGCGATGTCATCGAAATGATAATATTGCTGAAACTCAACATTTTCCTCAGGCAATGCGGACAATTCACTCATGGTAATAACACGAATGTTTCCTTCTATACGGTCCGCCAACTCATCATCGGCAATTACGTATACCGCTCCGCTGTCTTTTAATTGCCATGCAAGCTCATGCGAAGTTAAACGTGTATTTTGCAGCAAAACAATCGCGCCAATATAATGAAGGGCATGAATGCATTCGATCATCGCCACACTGTTTTTCATGAAAACAGCGACAATATCTCCTTTACGCACCCCGGTGTTTGCAAGTTGACGTGCCCGCTTCATCACAGACTCATGGAGCTCCATAAACGTTTTTTTTCCTTGCCCATCGTAAACCGCAATACGTTCAGGAGTTAAAAACGCCCGCTGCATAAGCCAATTTGGAATCGATGTTTGCATGATGACACTCTCCTTTTCCCAATAAAAGAAACAGCTTGATGGAACTCACCAAGCTGCTTTGGAAAAACCCGCCTTCCGCTTTTCTTATTGCTGCGGCGGCAACACATTGAGTTAACTTCTCTGAGCAACCCACGCAAGACCAAACTTTGTTTGGTCTGAGCCTCCTCGCGGGTCCTCCAGCGCGTATCGCGGAGCCAGGGATGGCGACATTTCGCCGTTGCCCACAGGATGTGGGCAGCCTTTAGGCGAAATAGAGGCGCCTTCCGCTTTTCTTATGGAAAACGTGGGAATTGTTTAAAGTTTGGTTTGCGTTTTTCTTTAAATGCATCTCGTCCTTCTTTTGCCTCATCGGTTGTATAGAATAGCAACGTTGCATCACCGGCAAGCTGTTGAATACCAGCTAAACCGTCAGAATCAGCGTTAAATGCCGCTTTTAAGAAGCGAATCGCCGTTGGGCTTTTCTCTAAAATTTCCTGCGCCCATTTTACTGTTTCTTCTTCCAATTGCTCTAATGGCACCACTTTATTGACAAGTCCCATTTCTAATGCTTCTTGCGCGGTATATTGACGGCATAAATACCAAATTTCACGCGCTTTTTTGTGACCAACAATACGCGCTAAATAGCCTGCACCATATCCACCATCGAAACTTCCTACTTTTGGACCAGTTTGTCCAAAAATCGCGTTATCTGCGGCAATCGTTAAATCACAAACAACATGCAATACATGACCGCCGCCAATGGCATAACCTGCCACCATGGCAATAACAGGTTTTGGAATGATGCGAATTAATCGTTGCAAATCTAACACATTTAGCCGCGGGATTTGATCTTCACCGACGTATCCTCCGTGGCCGCGCACTTTTTGGTCCCCACCGGAACAAAACGCTTTTCCGCCTGCACCTGTTAAAATAATAACACCAATATTTGCGTCATCGCGCGCATAAGAAAATGCATCGATTAATTCCTCGACAGTTTTTGGACGGAACGCGTTATGTACTTCTGGACGGTTAATCGTAATTTTCGCAATCCCATTGTACGTTTCGTATATAATATCCTCATACTCGCGTTCCTTTACCCATTCGATAGCCATTATACTCTCCTCCTTGTTATAAACCTACTTACTATTTTAGCAAAAATTTCTCGTTGTTCCACATGAATTGCATGACCTGCTTCGGGAACTTTTATCATTTCGCAATTAGGAAGATATTCTTTCATCTCTTCAGCGATACGGCAAAATTTTTGATCCCATTCTCCACACAAAAGCAAAGTCGGTACGTTTACTTTGGATAAACGATTCCAAAAGGAAGGCTGTCTTCCAGTCCCCATCCCGCGCAAACTATTTGCTAATCCAAGCGCATTATTGTTTAGCCGTTCATTACGGATTTGCTGCTGCACGCTAAGAGGCAAGCGCTTTTGGGATGCGAAAAGCGGCATGTTTTCCCACTTTTCGACAAATGCTGTAACGCCATATTGCTCTATTTCTTCCGCTAACGCTTCATCTCTTTTCATTCGTTCCCGTCTTTCCTGCATCGTTTTTAATCCCGGAGAACTGCTTTCTAATATCAATGTCCGAACACGATGAGGATAAAGAATTGCAAATGTCAGCGCAAGACGCCCGCCCATGGAATATCCTAACACATGTGCATCTTGCAAATGAAAATACCGCAATATTTCGTCCAGATCAGCAGCTGCTTTTTCCATCTCATATCGAGCTGGATCATTTGGCGAATCGGTAAGGCCATGCCCGATAATATCAACAAGAACGAGCTGATAATCACGCCAATATGGGAGAAAAGGTTTCCACGTTTCAACGCTGCCAGTAAATCCGTGCAACAGTAAAAGCGGTTCTCCATCTCCGTATCGTTCAACATGATAGGAAACCCCGTTGACGAAAATATTCATACCGTTCTCCCTTTTTCGAGAAATTCCGCTATTTCCTGGGAAACCTTTTCCCACAAAAGACGATGTTTTCTTACATTATTTTCTCTTGACGTGCATACTTCCATCACGTGAAGGCCATCTGTTGTCAACGATTGTGTAACATAATGGCGAAATTCATCCCATGTCTTGATTTTCTGGTAATTTCCTTCATACATGCGGACAGCATGCTCAAATTGCAAATCTGTTGGCGTGCCAAACAACATTTCAAAATGTTTTTTGTGTTTCGCTTGCGGCAAAAACGAGAAAATTCCGCCGCCGTTATTATTAAGAACGATGATCGTCGCGTGTAGTCCATGCATTTTTGCGGCTAATAGCCCATTCAAATCATGATAAAAGGAAAGATCGCCAATGACAAGCACAAGCGGTTCGGTAACAGCACTGGCTCCTAGCGCGCTTGACACAACGCCGTCAATCCCATTTGCGCCACGGTTCGCCAAAATGCGTATTTGCTTGTCGTTTGTAAAGAAAAATGTATCCGTATCGCGAATCGGCATACTATTGCCAACAAATAAGGTAGCACCGTCCGGAAGCAATTGCGAAAGTTCCGTAAACACTTTTCCTTCGAATAATTCCTCTTCCATCGTTGCTTCAAGAAGTACAGATTTTGCGATATCGTTGATCATTTTCCACGTCGTTGACCATTGACTTTTGCTCTGCTTCGACGCCCCAATATCGATAAGTCGGCGGCAAAATTCAACCTCATCGCAATACACCATGTACGATGCCATTAATGTCGGTTCCCGCCATCCGCCTTCTCCATCCACAACGATTTGTTTAATGGATGGATATCGTTTCAGCAAAAGAAATAGTGGCTTAGAAACCGGCATGGCGCCGAAACGAATAACGACATCCGGAACTAATGAAGCGGCAATCGTTTCATCTTTTAATATCGCGTCATAACTGTCAATAATATACTCTTTTGCATGTGTTCCGCTGCGCAGTTGAGAAAGCGGATCCGCTAAAATAGGATAATCGAGCATTTCCGCTAGCTTCGTGACCGCCTCAGCAAACGCTGGCTGATCGATTTGTCCGCAAACGATCAGCCCTTTTTCAGCCGAAGAAAGTTCATTGTATAACTCCTGAATTTGTTCCATGCCGATCGTCATTTTCCCCGGAATGACCATCGTATAAGACGGCTCTTTCGCTTCGATTTGTTCCCACGTTTCTTCATGAACGATCGGCACAAGCGGTTCACGCAACGGAAAATTTAGATGAACAGGGCCTGCCGGGGCGCTGATTGCTACCCCTGCCGCTCTTGCTGCCATCGTCCGCGCATAGCGGAGCATGTCTGTCGACTTTTCTGGCAGCGCCATTTCTACAAACCATTTGGCATATCTTCCATATATGTTCAGCTGGTCAATTGCTTGCGGCGCCCCGACATCCCGTAATTCATGCGGGCGATCTGCCGTAATGACGATAAGAGGCACACGCGAATAATAAGCTTCCACCACCGCTGGAAAATAGTTCGCAACCGCCGTTCCTGACGTACAAAGAAGAGCGATAGGATGCCGTTTTGCTTTCGCCATGCCGAGAGCAAAAAATGCGGCGGAGCGCTCATCAATGTTTATATGTACGCGCATCGCCGGATGTTCTGCCATCATAATGGCAAGCGGTGTCGAACGCGATCCTGGGCTAACCACCACATCTTGCACGCCGATTTTCGCTAACTCATCCACAAAAGCTGCTATATATAATGTTAGTGCTTCATTCATCTCGCTCCACTCCCAGCGCCGATAACATCGGGGTAAATTTCACTTTCGTTTCTTCATATTCACTCATCGGGTCAGAATCGCCGACTACACCGCAACCTGCAAAAATGGACGCTTCTTTTCCCTGTAAAAGCCCGAACGAATGGCTACGGCAAATTCTCCGTTTCCTTCTGCATCCATCCATCCGATTGGTGCCGCATACCATCCCCTGTCTAATGGTTCGGCTTCCCGAATTTCTTTGATCGCCTTTTCTCGCGGTGTTCCGCCAAGCGCCGGCGTCGGATGCATTTGTTCTACGATCGATAAAACAGAAGCGGCGCGGCACTTTTCCCCGATCACAGGCGTATATAAATGTTGAATATGCTGTAATTTTAACAGTTGCGGTGAAGATGGGATTTGTACACGCTTGCAAACCGCTTCTATCGCTTCTTTAATCATCTGAACAACAAATTGATGTTCACGAAGGTTTTTCTCATCATTCATTAGCCATTTCCCGAGCTGTTCATCTTCTTGAAGTGTTTTTCCACGGCGTATTGACCCAGCTAAACAAATAGAATAACATGTATCTTTTTCCTTCTTCACAAGCTGTTCCGGAGAAGCGCCAATAAAACATTGCCCTTCTTGTTCAAATGCAAAAATATAGCTAAATGGCTGTTGTTCACGCAATTGCTGCAAAACGACGCTTGGATCGATCGCATCAGCAAACGATAAACGCGCTTCTCTCGCCAGCACTACTTTATCGAATTTTCCTTTGCGAATATTCTCGATTGTTTTTTTGACCGCATCAAACCACTCTTCTTTTTGCACTTCCTTATATGTTATTAATGGCGGCAATGAAGATGTTTGCTGTTTTTGTTCCTGATATAATAACCGAATCAACATTCCTATTTTTTTTATTATTTCTTCATTCTGTTCGGAACGCATCGTCACCGTTAATGTTGCTTTTCCATTTTTGAGCGATAAAAGAACCGTCGGCACTATCATTTTTGCATGAGGAAAAGCGCGCCATTTCTCTGTTCTAGGCTTGAATGGATCAAACGAAAAACCTCCAAATATAATAGGAACTGCATCTGTTCCGTTCGAATAAGAAGCTGTTTGTTCCATCCATCGCTTCCACTCTGTCTCTACTGTGCGAAACCGTTGTTCTTTTTCTTCTGTTTCAATGATATATGTGCAGCCCAGTCCTACATAGACAGTTTCGTTCGTGCGATCAGACCAATAAAACCGCTGACGAAAGGAACAGGCTTGTCCTAATGAAAAAAAATAAACCGGATCTACATGATCAATTTCCTCGCTCCAGCTAATAAACGGACGATTCGCTTTTTTTCCGATGAAACGCAATTGTTCTTGAATTTTATGCTGGTATAAAATCGCCACTGTAATCCCGCTTTCTTGTTTTATTACTTATTTTCTATTTTCCATTATATATAATAGGAAATAATTTATCTATTCTAAAGGGGTTGACACCTTATAACCGTTTTCCTACACTTATTGTGAACGTTTGTAAAGCATTACTTTATATTTTATCCGAATATGAGGGGTATGATTATGCAATCTTCATTGCAAACAGATCGTCGTTTTCCGCCGGTCAATCGCCGCCGCGATTGGCGTGTTTGGTGGAGGTTAACGCGTCCGCATACATTGACTGCCGCATTTGTTCCTGTTTCTATTGGCACAGCACTAGCATTTCACGAAACAAATATTCGCATTTCGCTATTTATCGCAATGCTTGCAGCTTCTTTGTTCATTCAAGCCGCAACAAATATGTTTAACGAATATTATGACTTTAAACGCGGGCTTGACTCACCGGAATCCGTAGGGATTGGCGGGGCAATTGTCCGCGAAGGAATCCATCCAAAAGCAGTTTTATATTTAGCTATTTTCCTTTTCGCCATCGCAATGCTAATCGGTGTCTATATTTGCGTGAATAGCAGCTGGTGGCTTGCACTGATTGGTTCCATTTGTATGGCGGCTGGATATTTCTATACAGGCGGTCCTGTACCAATTGCGTATACCCCGTTTGGGGAGCTTGCTGCCGGATTTTTTATGGGACTAGTTATCATTTTAATTTCCTTTTTCATTCAAACTGGAGAAGTGACAAAGACAGCGATTTTGATTTCTGTTCCGATTGCCATTTTAGTCGGAGCGATTTTGCTGGCAAACAACATTCGCGACCTCGATGGAGACAAAGAGAACGGGCGAAAAACATTAGCAATTTTAGTCGGACGAAACAATGCGATTCGCATTCTTGCCGGCATGTTTGCCATATCGTTTATTTGGATGATTGGCTTAGTCCTTTTCCACCTTGTTTCCGTCTGGACGTTGCTCGTCTTTTTCAGCGTGCCAAAAGCGATTACAGCGACGAAAGGATTTATCGGCAAAACAAAGCCGATTGAAATGATGCCGGCGATGAAAGCAACAGCACAAACGAATACACAGTTTGGCTTTCTATTGGCAATTGGTTTGCTTATTAGCTATTGGTTGTAACACGGTCTGAATGAACCGTGTTTTTTTTTATTTTTCGTTCATACTACAAGATAAACGGTTTATTTTTAGGAAGGAGTTATGAAATATGTTAACACACAAACAGTTATCTGCCTTCCAGATGCAGCTTCTTAAGGCAAAACATGATATTGAAGAACGTTTACGTCATAATGACCATTTTGGCAAAGAACGAAGCCATGCCCATGACTCGGTCGGCGAGCTCTCTAGTTTTGACAACCATCCGGCGGATGAAGCAACGGAGCTATACGAACGCGAAAAAGATTTGGCACTAAACGAACATACAGAACGAGAATTAAAGGAAATTGAACATGCACTGGAGGCCATTCAAAACGGCACGTACGGCACATGCGAAGTTTGCGGAAAGCCAATTCCGTACGAACGGCTCGAAGCATTGCCGACAACAACGTTTTGTAAGGAACATAGCTCTGATCAAACGGTTTCTCAAAAGCGGCCGCTCGAAGAAGGAGTGTTGATTCCTCCATTTGGAAAATTTGATTTCGATGACCGCGACGAATCAGTAGCATATGACGCGGAAGATGCGTGGCAAGAAGTAGCCCGTTATGGCACATCCGATACTCCTTCCGATTTAGGGAAAAATGTCGACTATTATGGGGAAGTATATGCGGAATCAGAAGAAAATGTCGGTTATGTTGAGGATTTAGAAAATTTTGCAGCGGTAGATTTATACGGAAAAAATGTGAAAGTATATCCAACAAGAGAACACGAACAGTTGGAAAATATTTTGGATGATGAAGGAATCATGTCCAATATTGGCGATTTGCCAGCATATGAAAAAGACCCTTATACTGAAAAAGAAGACCATCGATAATGATGGTCTTCTTTTTTGAAACAAAAAGGAATCTAAACTCGTATAGAGAATATGTACCAAAGAAACAATGATATTGAGGTGAAGACAATGAATGCCCATGAAATCGACTACAAGCTATATGGAGACGATATGCAATTTGTTGAAATTGAATTAGATCCCCAAGAGAGCGTCATCGCGGAAGCTGGAGGCATGATGATGATGGAAGATGGCATTACGATGGAGACGATCTTTGGAGATGGCACTGATTCTGGAAAAGGGTTGTTCAACAAATTAGTTGGAGCGGGAAAACGACTGTTGACAGGCGAAAGCTTATTTATGACCGTGTTTACAAACAACAGCGCAGAAAAACGCCGCGTCTCGTTTGCCGCTCCATATCCAGGGAAAATTATTCCAGTGGATTTGAGCGAACTTGGCGGCAAAGTGATTTGCCAAAAAGATTCCTTCCTTTGTGCGGCGAAAGGCGTTTCCGTCGGCATCGATTTTCAACGTAAACTTGGCACTGGCTTTTTCGGTGGAGAAGGATTTATTATGCAAAAACTCGAAGGAGACGGCCTTGCCTTTTTACATGCAGGCGGAACCATTTACAAGCGCCAGCTAGAGCCTGGTGAGAAATTGCGCATCGATACCGGCTGTTTAGTTGCAATGACAAAAGAGGTCGATTATGACATCGAATATGTAGGCAAAATTAAAACCGCCTTTTTTAGCGGCGAAGGATTGTTTTTTGCAACATTAACAGGCCCGGGAACCGTTTGGGTGCAGTCGCTTCCATTCAGCCGGCTTGCTGATCGAATTATTGCCTCTGCTCCAAGCTCGGGAGGCCGATCTGTCGGAGAAGGAAGCATTCTCGGCAGCATTGGCGATTGGTTCGATGGAGATGATTAAGAGAGAGGCGAAAAACCTCTCTTTTTTTATTTATTCAACGGATGAATATTCCATATTTCATTTGCATACTCCTGAACCGTCCGGTCACTGGAAAAACAACCAGAATGAGCAATGTTAATCGCGCTCATTTTCAGCCATCGTTCACGCTGCCTATACGCCTCTTCTACTTTTTCTTGTGTTTCCACATATGATGCAAAATCACGCAGCACAAAATATTCATCGTTTTGTGTTAAAAGCGAATCATAAATCGGCTCAAAATGGTCATGGACATCTGGAAAAAATCCGTTGACTAACTGATCGACGACCTGCTTAATCCGTTTATCGTGATGATAATATTCGTGCGCGCGGTATCCGCCATTTTGATAGTAGTTTAACACTTCTTCCGCAGTAAGCCCAAAGATGAATATATTTTCTTCCCCGACCGCCTCCAATATTTCAATATTCGCTCCATCTAGCGTTCCAAGCGTAATCGCTCCATTCATCATAAATTTCATATTGCCGGTTCCAGATGCTTCTTTACTTGCCGTTGAAATTTGCTCGCTTACATCCGCCGCTGGAAAAATTTCTTCCGCTAGTGAAACGCGATAGTTTTCTAAAAAATCACTTTTAATTGTTCGTTTGTCTTTTTATCATTGTTCACTTTTTCAGCGACAGAATGAATGAGCTTAATAATCCGTTTTGCATAATAGTATCCAGGGGAAGCTTTGGCGCCAAAAATAAATGTGCGCGGATAAATCGAAAAGCTCGAATCTTCTTTCAGGCGGTTATACAGATACATAATGTGGAGAACATTTAACAATTGCCGCTTATAAGCATGGAGCCGTTTTACTTGTACATCAAAAATCGATGATTCATTCACGACGATCCCCGTCTTTTCATAAATGCGCTTCGCTAATTTCGCTTTGCGCTGTTGCTTGACGTTTGCGAGTTCCTGCAGAAACGACGAATCAAAAGCATATGGCTTTAAATGAATTAACGCTTGCGGTTCTTTTATCCAACTGGTGCCGATCGCCTTTGTAATTAACGAAGAAAGCTCTGGATTCGCCTTTAACAGCCAACGCCGGTGCGTCACTCCATTCGTCTTGTTATTAAATTTTTGCGGCTGGAACTCGTAAAACCGCTTCATTTCCCGCTTCTTTAAAATTTCCGAATGCAATTTTGCCACTCCGTTCACACTATGGCTGCCAACAATCGCTAAATGCGCCATTTTCACAAGACCGTGCGCGATAATCGCCATCTCTTCAATTCGCTTCCAATCGCCGGGATAATGATTCCAAAGTTCGCGGCAAAATCGCTCATTAATCTCCTCCACAATCATGTAAATGCGCGGCAGCAGCGGCTGGAAAATATGAATTGGCCATTTCTCCAACGCCTCTGATAATGTCGTATGGTTCGTATAAGAAATCGTATTTGTCGTAATATGCCAGGCATCTTCCCAGCTCATTCCCTCTTCATCTAGTAAAATCCTCATCAGTTCCGGAATCGCCAAAACCGGATGAGTATCATTCACATGAATCGCCACATACTTATGCAGCTCGTACAAGTGCCCATGCTGGCGGCGATGAGCGCGAACAATGCTGCCAACGCTTGCAGCAACAAGAAAATATTGTTGTTTTAATCGCAAAATTTTCCCTTCGTCATGGGTATCATCAGGATATAAAAACTCCGAAATCGCCTCTGTTTCCCGTTTGTATTGCATCACGCTTTTATGAGGCGGAAAGGTTTTTGCTGGTTCTGCGCTCCAAAGCCGCAGCGTATTCACTGTTTTCGTATCATAACCGATGACTGGCATATCATATGGAACCGCCATTACTTTCTCACTGTCAATATGGCGGAATGTCAGACGGCCGTTTTGGTTGGATATTTCTACTTTTCCCCAAAAATTCACTTCAACCGCTAATTCCTCTTTTCTAATTTCCCATACATTTCCGTGGCGCAGCCATTGTTCTGGCAGCTCCACCTGATATCCATCAACAATTTTTTGGTCAAAAAGCCCATGTTTATAGCGAATTCCACAACCGTGACCAGGCAAATCAAGAGAAGCAAGCGAATCTAAAAAACAAGCAGCAAGGCGGCCAAGACCGCCATTGCCTAGCCCCGCATCCGCCTCGACTTCTTCCATGTCATCCAAGCGAATTCCTAAATCGTTCAGCCCTTCTTCCACAACATTGCGAATGCCAAGGTTAAGCAAATTGCTGCCAAGGAGACGTCCTAACAAAAATTCAATCGACAAATAATATACTTGCTTCTGCTTTCGCGCACGATTTCGCTCATTCGTCTGAATCCAGTTTTGGCTAATATATTCACGAACCATGTTTCCTAATGTATTATATTGATCACGCAGCGTTGATTCTTCAAACCGTTTGCCGCACAGCATCTCAAGCCGTTTTAAAAACGTTTTTTTAAATTCTTCTTTATTCGAGAACATGATGTTCACTCCCGGCCATTAAATCTGCATATACTTGGTTATACTTAAACGCTGATTGCCCCCAGCTATAATCACGGCTCATTGCTTCTTTCATTAGCTTTTCCCATATTTGTTTTTCCTTATAAAACATAAGCGCGCGGCGAATGGTATATAACATATCGTGAGCATTGAAGTTCGTAAAACTAAACCCGTTTCCTTCTCCCGTAAACTCATTATACGATTGTACCGTATCGTTTAATCCTCCCGTTTCCCGCACAATCGGAATCGTTCCGTATCGAAGAGCAATCATTTGGCTGAGACCGCACGGTTCAAATTTAGATGGCATTAAAAATAGATCAGCTCCCGCGTAAATTTTATGTGCTAACTCTTCGTTAAAGCCGATACACACTTTTGCTTTATCTGGATACGTTACCGCCATATCATAGAAAAATTGCTCAAACTTTTTGTCACCCGTCCCTAGCAAAATGAATTGAACATCTTCGGCAATAATTTCATGGAAAACGCACTTGACTAAATCCATCCCTTTTTGCTCTGTCAAACGGGTTACCATCGCAATGACCGGGACGTCTTCCCTTATCGATAAACCAAAATATTGTTGAAGCGCGCGTTTATTTATTTGTTTTCTGGCAATAGTCTGTATATCGTATGGCACCGCAATAAATGGGTCCTTTTTCGGATTATACATTTCATCGTCGATACCGTTTAAAATTCCGATTAAATCACGCTGGCGCGCCCGTAATAGACCATCGAGCCGCTCTCCGTAATATTCCGTCTGAATTTCTTCTTTGTATGTCGGACTGACCGTTGTAATAATATCGGCAGAAACAAGCGCTCCCTTCATAAAGCTCACATTCCCATAAAACTCTAAATACTCAATCGTAAAATAACGGTCACTTAAATTCAATAAATCTCCTAAAATTTCGCGTGGAAAAATTCCTTGAAACTGTAAATTATGAATCGTAAACACGGTGCGGATTCGTTCATAAAATGAATTTTTTCGATATTCTTCGCGCAATAAAAATGGAATCATACCGGTATGCCAATCGTGGCAATGAATAATATCTGGACGAAACGGAATCGCAGGAAGCGCGTCTAAAACAGCGCGGCAAAAATACGAAAACCGTTCTCCATCATCATAATGTCCGTATAACTGATGGCGTTTAAAGTAGTATTCATTGTCCACAAAATAATAAATAACTCCTTCGTACTCCATCATTTCAATTCCGCAATATTGCCGTCTCCATCCAACTCTTACCACAAGCTCGGCAATTTTTTTCATTTCTTTTTTATAGTTTTCCGGGATTGTTTCATATTTTGGCATGATTACCCGAACGTCTGTCCCTAATTTTCGCAATTGTTTCGGCAACGCTCCGGCAACGTCCGCTAATCCTCCCGACTTAACAAACGGTACGCATTCCGACACGACAAATAATACATTCACGAGCTGATCAACTCTCCTTGTACTGTTCCTTTACGAATCACAAATGGAACCCGTTCCGTTCCACGTAAAGAAACGTTATTTTCTACTTTCGCATCTTTGTCAACAATGACACAATCTAGTTCACAATGTTCGCCAATTTGGCTTTTTTGCATAATAATGCTATTTTTTATGACCGTTCCTTTTCCAATTTTCACGGAACGAAAAATGATGCTGTTTTCCACATGGCCTTCGATAATGCAGCCATTGGCAATCATCGAATTTTTCACGACTGCTTTTTCTGTATATTTCGTTGGCGGTTCATCTTTCACTTTCGTATAAATCGGACGTGACTGGATAAACAACTGCTGCCAAACATCTCTATTTAGCAACTCCATACTATGCCGAAAATAATTTTCAATCGAATCAATAACAGCTGCGTATCCGTCATGTTCATAGTCACAAATTTTTAAGGAATGGCGATGGTCGCGAACAACATCTACAATACTGTAATAGCCGGTATTCCGGTGATTAGTGATTAAATCGAGCAACAATGATGTTTCTAACACAAACATTTCAAGCGAACGCCCTTGATAACGAACTTCGGTAATATCACATTCGTTTGCAATATGACGCTCTAACACCGCTTCATAATCGATATTGCAAATCGTATAACTATTGCAAATAACGGCATATTTTTGTCTGCTGCGCAAAAAATAGTCAATATGTTGTTCAAAATGGGCGAATGCTCCAACATGATGCATTGAAATCGATAAATCCGAAGATGGGAAGAAAAACAATCCGTCCCGTTTTCGGTTTAAATCCCAATTTTTACCTGATCCTAATGATCCATTAATGAGCGGTATTGATATTTTGGAAAAATCGCCACACTCTCAATTCCCGAATGAACCATACTCGACAATACAAAATCGATTAATCGATATCTCCCCGCAAACGGCACAGCTGCAACAGAGCGGTGCAAT
Source organism: Geobacillus sp. CX412 (assembly GCF_027942335.1). Classification (NCBI taxonomy): domain Bacteria; kingdom Bacillati; phylum Bacillota; class Bacilli; order Caryophanales; family Anoxybacillaceae; genus Geobacillus; species Geobacillus sp. CX412. The sequence goes on along the minus strand of NZ_CP103461.1, from coordinate 539,573 downwards.
GTTAACGGTTGAAGCGGCTCGATATACGTTGTTGCGTCAATAACTCCCAGCATCCATTTATTATTCACTGTTGCTCATCCTTTCCGAATATCTTCCATTTTCCGTTCTGTTAACCATTCCTTTGTAACAAGAAGAATATCATCGGAGCAAATAACTGAATGTGGCGGAATTTCTACGTCCGGCGGCACGATCGCTCTTTCGATATATACCCCCTCGCCAATCACCGCATCCGGCATAATGACGCAATCTTTCACGATTGCTCCTTTCCCGACATGAACCCCTTGAAATAATACGGAATGCTCGACATTCCCTTCCACCATGCATCCCTCGTTCACAAGCGAATTAATGATGACGGCCTCATCGGAAATGTATTGTGGCGGCTGATTCGGATTGACAGAATAAATCCGCCATGAATGGTCAAATAAATTTAATTCATTTTCTTCGTCCAATAAATCCATATTGGCCTCCCATAAACTTTGTACCGTTCCAACATCTTTCCAATAGCCTTTAAATGGATAGGCAACAAGCCGCTTCTTCTCCCGAAGCAATAACGGAATCACATCTTTTCCAAAGTCGTGGCTGGAATGTGGATTTTCGTTGTCTATTTGCAAATATTCTTTTAAAAGCGGCCAGTTAAACATATAAATGCCCATCGAAGCAAGGTTGTTTTTCGGATTCGCCGGTTTTTCTTCAAATTCAATAATTTCCATTTGTTCATTGGTATTCATAATGCCGAACCGGCTTGCCTCTGCCCAAGGCACTTCAATAACAGAAATGGTTACATCCGCTTGTTTCGCAATATGATAATCCAACATTTTTCGATAATCCATTTTATAAATATGGTCGCCCGATAACACTAGAACGTAATCCGGATCATATTGTTCAATGTAATTGATATTTTGATAAACGGCGTTTGCCGTTCCTTCGTACCATTTCACACCAGACGACACCGAATATGGAGGGAGAACAGTGACACCGCCATTTTTCCTGTCTAAATCCCAAGCGCTGCCAATACCGATATAAGAGTGTAATAAAAGCGGCTGATATTGCGTTAATACGCCGACCGCATCGATGCCGGAATTTGTGCAGTTGCTCAATGTAAAATCAATAATTCGATATTTTCCGCCAAATGGAACCGCTGGCTTTGCAATGTTTTCCGTCAATGAGCATAGACGGCTACCTTGCCCTCCTGCCAATAACATGGCGATGCACTTTTTCTTTACCATTAATGTTTCTCTCCCCTCGTTTTTTTACTGGTCTTAAAATAGAAATGCCAAACGGCGGAATCGTCATCCGAATGTGATACGGTTTTCCATGAAACGGCTCTTTGACCGCTGCAATCGGCTTCGCATTGATATTCCCCCATCCCCCGAACTCGACTGCATCGCTATTGATTATTTCTCGATATGCAGCAAACAGCGGCACGCCAACTTTATAATCGTGGTACACTTTATTGGTGAAGTTGCAAACAATAACAAGTAAATCGTTCTCTTTTTTTCCCCTGCGAACAAATGAGAAAATGCATTGTTCAGCATTATGAACATCAATCCACTCAAACCCATCTGGAGAATGATCTAGCTCATAAAGAGGTTTATGGCGCTTATAACATTTCAATAATTGTTTCACATAAATATTCATATTCCGATGCAGATCAAAATTAAAAAGCACCCAATCAAGCTGCTCTAAATCTTTCCATTCATCAAATTGAGCAAATTCACCGCCCATAAACAATAACTTCTTACCGGGATGTGTCAACAAATATCCATACAGCAACCTTAATTGTGCAAACTTTTCCTCATATGTCCCCGGCATTTTATTTAATAATGATTTCTTTCCATGCACGACTTCGTCATGGGAAAAAGGTAAAATGAAATTTTCTGAATACGCGTACAAAAGGGAAAAGGTTACTTTATTGTGCACGTATTTTCGCTGTTCAGGCGGCGTTTCCATATAAGTTAAAATATCGTTCATCCATCCCATGTTCCATTTATAGTTAAATCCCAACCCTCCGTCGTACGTTGGGGCAGTGACGCGCGGCCAGTCTGTCGAATCTTCGGCAATCATTAAAATGCTTGGGTCATACGCAAATACGGTTTCATTTAATTTTTGCAGAAACTGCACAGCATACGGATTCTTATGCAGTACATCACTATTTGGCCAATATAGCATATTTGCTACTGCGTCCACTCGAAATCCATCCACATGGAAATATTCCATCCAAAATAACGCATTGGAAATTAAAAAACTGCGAACTTCCGGCCTGCCAAGATCAAAATTCGCCGTTCCCCACACGTAATTTTCTCGGTCTTGCATGTTGGCATATTCATAGGTAGGAGCGCCGTCAAACATATATAGCCCATGGGCATCTTTGCAAAAATGGCCAGGGACCCAATCGATAATCACACCGATTCCCGCTTGGTGGCAGCGGTCAATAAAATGCATCAAATCATGCGGTGTCCCGTAACGGCTTGTTGCTGAATAATAACCTGTTCCTTGGTATCCCCAAGAGCGGTCGAGCGGATGCTCGACAAGCGGAAGCAATTCAATATGAGTAAAGCCATGTTCAAGAACATAAGGGATTAGCTCATCCGCCATCTCTTGATATGTATAAAAACTGCCATCCTCCTTCTTTTTCCATGAACCAAAGTGGAGCTCATAAATAAATAAAGGCTGATCATAAATTCGTTTTTGCCGCTTCTTTCGTCGCCATGCTTGGTCATTCCATTGATATCCTTTTATGTTGTAGACAATGGAGGCAGTATGGGGGCGCAATTCGGAGTAAAACGCATATGGATCCGATTTGAGCAGGACATTCCCATCGCTAGTTTTAATCTCATATTTATATAAATGCCCTTCTAAGTTTTCGGGAATAAAAATCATCCATACGCCTTGATCATTTGCTTTCATCAGGTTAAAATTAGTTCCGTTCCATTCATTAAAACTGCCGACTAACCGCACTTCCCGCGCATGCGGAGCCCACACACAAAATCGAGTTCCAACCATGCCGTTTTTCTTTATCACATGTGCACCAAACAATTCATAACTTTTATATAAGCTGCCTTCATGAAATAAATAAATTTCTAAATCAGTGGGACTGACGGAGATCAATCTGCATCGCGTCCTTTCCTAAATTTTCTTGCTGTTGATACTTATATTCCACAACGGTGTATAAATTCCTTGAGAAAAAATTTTCTATTTTTTGATATTTTCCAACAAAACGAGCCGAAAATTTTTTTTTTTGCACAATTTTAGATGATTATATTATAATATATATAAACTAATAATTATTATAAAGTAGAGGTGTGCCATGTCACCAATCCAATACGATTATCACCATCTTCCTCATGTAAAAACGCAAAATCAATCCAAAAAAACGCTTTGGATCACTCTTGGTTTAACATTGTTTTTTACGATTGTGGAAATTATTGGAGGACTATTATCTAATTCCTTGGCTTTGCTTTCCGACTCTGCCCATATGGCATCTGACGTATTGGCGCTTGGGCTTAGCATGATCGCTCTTTACCTTGCCACGCGTCCGCCAAATCATCGATTTACGTTCGGCTATTTGCGATTTGAAATTATTACGTCCTTTTTAAACGGTCTTACGTTGGCTATTATTTCCATTTGGATTTTTTGGGAAGGGATTAAACGATTCATTTCTCCCGAACCAATCGATTTTCGCTTAATGCTGACTATTTCCTCGATTGGTTTCATTGTGAATCTCATATTGACCATTGTCCTTAGCCGAAGTACAAAAGAAGAGGAAAACTTAAATATTAAAAGCGCCTTATGGCATTTTATCGGAGATCTTCTTAGCTCCATCGGTGTCATTATTTCAGCAATACTCATTTATTTTACTGGTTTTTATTTTTTCGACCCGCTTATCAGCATTATTATTGCTGCCATCATCTTCACAGGCGGGGCAAAAATTATTCGCGAATCGTATCTCATTTTAATGGAAGCGGTGCCTGATCAGTTTCATCTCGACCAGATTAGAGAGGACATCCGCCAAGTCGAAGGAGTCGAAGATGTACACGACATGCACTTATGGGCCGTTTCCACCGACCACTATTCATTAACCGCACACGTATTTATCAGCGAGCATATCCAGCCGTTTTGTGTCATCTTGGCCATTAACGAGATGCTAAACAAAAAATACGGAATCAAACATACGACCATCCAGGTTGAGCATGCGATGATTCACGATCACGGCAGCTATGGAAAAGAATTTTTGCTTCAGAAAACGAAAACAAAAATGTAAGTCAAATAAACCTTCGAGGCAAATGATACCAACTAAAAAACCCCACAGAAACTCTGTGGGGTTTTTGCATGTAAAAGGATTTTTGACTCACATTTGATAGAGATAAAGGGATAAGACATCAATTCCTTGCCTCCACTAAGTTAGCGACAAGGATATACCGCTTCGGTGCTGCGCCGATGTAGTTGAATGGATAGCACGTAGATACGGTTAATGTGGCTTTTGGTTTTGGCACAATCACGGTTCTGTCATCGGCGTCTACAATTCGCACTTTACGGACTTTGTAGGTAAACTCTCCAGCGACCGTTTTATCGATAAGAAGTTGTTTTAATTCCTCTTTCGTTAAGCCATAATCTTCAAGCAATTGTTGTAAATTTTCTTCTGTCAATACATCGCCAAGCTCGCTGCGAAGCTCATCGACATCTTGAAAATCTTCTAATGTGTAGCCATCGTAGTCTAAATATTCTTTCAGCTCTTCCTGGGTCATACCGATCTCGTTTAGATAGCTTTGGAGTTCAGGATCATTGGATTCAATCGCAAAAGCAGAAGCAGGCAATGTTGCGATGGCAAGGGATGCCGCAACAGCAAAAGGAATCAATTTTTTCATAAAATAACCCCCATAGTAAAATAATATAAATATACGAGTTTAGTATAAATGAAAGCAAAATGATTTAATATTGTAAAATATATAACATTAATGTAATAAATTTCATAATGAACAAAAAAAGAAAAGCCTAGGCAATTAGCTTAGGCTTGCTCGTCAATAGTCGTCCTCTTCTAAATATTTACGTTTTGCTTTTATTATCAAATGCTCTTTGGAATAATACAGGTCGTACATCTTATCAAACAATTTCCAACGTTCTTCATTGCTCATTTTTTGGATCGCTTCCAAAATTTCATCTGCAGTCATTTGCTTGTTTGCCATTGTTCATTTCAACTCCTCTCCTATTTCTAATGTTTTTTTATCCGCATCAGCAAACAAAGGACCAAACTGTGAAAATCCGATCCTGACTGAAGGGGATATTTATTTATATTTTCTCTAAATCTTCATTCATTTGATTTGCTAAGTTTTTGAAATATAAATAGTAGCAACCCCATATAACTAAATAGACTACAATAAATATAGCTGCTGAAATAAGGATGTTTTTCAAATCAAACGGGATCCACCCAATTCCCAAGGACAGGATAAAATATAAAACAATTACTGTAACAAAGTGCAATGCCGTTTGTTGCGACAGACGGAGCGATTCTAATTCAAAATAAAGCGAAGATACGGCAAAAAACCATCCACAAAATATGCTCCCAAATGAGTTTTTTATAAATTCTTCACCATTAATGACAGGGAAATGACCGAAATAGATGATAGAGCTAGTTACCACTACTGCGATAAAGGAACCGATCAATATCCCGATGATGCTTCTGTATAAGAATTTTTTCATTCTTTTTTCCCCCTATTCATTTTTAATGCTTTTTTGATGGCATGAACATAACGTCGAGAAACGTACTCTTTCACTCCTGATTTAAAATAAACGCATAGAGTGCCATTGAACGATGCTTCAAACCGGCTCAACTCATAGAGATTTACAATGACCGACTTAGAAATGCGAACAAACTTGTTAGAGGGAAGCAATTTTTCGAGCTCATACAGCTTTTCCTTCAATTTAAATGTTCCCTCGGCTGTCACCGCCTCGATGCTATCCCCATGAGCACGAAAAAAATGGATCTCATTTGGCTTTAATATATAATGCATATCACCATTTTTTCCGACAATAAATTCCGTCTCCATCCCTTTTAAAAAATCAAGAATTTCTTTAATCGTGTCATCTACTTCCTTACAGTGAATGGTCACGATTGTCTCAGCGTAATCGCTGTCAATATCCAAAGACACTTTCATTCTGCCCGCCTCCTTTACATTCATCTTTTTTATTAAATTGTATTCGTTATGCTAGCTGTTGTCTTCATGATAAAGGTAAAAGGTTGTTTTTCCATCCCATCCGGCAAAAATCGTCCTTTCAAATGCATACGATACATGAAGCTCTCCCACCTCGGACGCTATACCGAAACTTCGATGAAACTGGACGATCCGGCCCAAAAAGACCACCTAGCACGGCGATTGTTTTTTTCCTTTATTTACGACATAGTGAAAGATCTCTACTCTGAAATCGTATTCGGCAAATAAAAAAACAAGGAATTCCACATAAGTGGAATCCCTTGTCTCTATCCAACTATAACGAAAAACGAATATAAACAAAATACGGCAAGAGTCCGGTGGAATGCCGAACTCTTGCCGCATAAGGTTCACTCTTTTATACGTATCTATTTGACAGGTATTATTATTTAGCCAACCTGTATCCTTTAAACGAATCAATCAAAGGAGCGGATGAAGGAATGATTATGGAGTTAATCTTAAATCCGCCCAATGTGGGTGTGCCTCAAGTCTACGCTCCATATCGCGGAACGCTTTGAGTGAACGGCTTAGCTTGCTGTAAGCGTCGCCTCCTTCACCCCAACCTTGGTAGCCAATCATCCCATTATAGCCCATCTTTTTAAGCTGTCCAAGCAACGCAAAATTATCTAACTCCCCGACATCCAAAGGCTCGATTGTCGCCACTCCCCCAAAACCGTGAGGATCTCGGCGGCTGCCAGAAATGTTTACTTGTTTTAAGTAAGGGGATACCGCTCTAAGCGTACCTAATAGGTTTGTTCCATCGACTGCGTACCAATGGTAGCCGCAAAATACAATGCCGAGATTAGGATGATTGAGACGCTTGCAAAGTCTTACTGCATCTTCATGGCGTTCAACCCAGAATGATAAGTGTGTGTAAAGTAAGATATTAATGTTTCTTCGTTCCGCAATCTTCAGTGCTTTTTCCAGCCACTTCACAGCGATGTCGTCCCCTTTAGGGTCTGAAGGGCGTATATGATGTCCGACAGATTGAATCGCCAGCTCGACCGTGGAGCATCCTTCCATGATCTCCAGCATTTTTAAAATACCCGTATTTCTTGGATGGTCCTCACCTAATGAAAGGTCTAACACAACGTACACGCCAGCGACATCCAGTCCATATTTCTCCTCAACGTTTTTCAGCTTCTCTACATCTCTCCACCGTTCTCCGTGCCAGACGGATAAATGGGTCGCATCATACCCGATCTCTTTTAGCATTTCACACCGAGCTTCAAAGCTATAAATGCCCATGGAGTTATAAAAAGCAAAATCCATTGCATAAAATTTGTAAGCCATGTTTCTAAATTCTCCCTTCGGATGAATGCTTCATTACAGTGATTTCAATGCTTCCGCAATCTCTGTATCCCCCGACATTAAATCGAATGCTTTTTTATACGTATTTGGTTCATCAAGAGATTGAACGATTGTTCTTGCTACATCTTCACGTGGAATGCTCCCGACATTTAAGTTTTCTGCTACAGTAACCAACCCTGTGCCTTTTTCATTAAGAAGATATCCAGGACGAATAATCGTATAATTTAAACCACTATTCATTAACATACGGTCAGCATAATGTTTAGCGACATAATAAGGTTTGAGGTTTTCTGGCCAGTTCTCACGGTTGTGGGCCTGGAATGAGCTCACCATGACAAATCGTTTAATTCCGACTTTTTCTGCAGCTTCCATCGCTTTTACGGCACCGTCTAAATCGACAAGCAATGTCTTATCCGCTCCTGTGTGTCCACCTGAACCGGCGGAGAATACGATCGCGTCACAGCCTTTGGCTGCTTCGGCAATTTCATCGACAGTACCTTCAAGATCAGCGAGCACCGCTTCAATTCCTTTTTTCTGAAAAGCCTCCAATTGCTCTTGTTTTCGAACCATTGCACGAACGGTGTGCCGCTCATGCGCATGAAGCATGCTCACCACTTGTTGGCCTACTTTTCCGTTGGCACCAATGACCAAAACTTTCATACGCATCCTCCCTTTCTTATATTTACGTCTTTAAAGGTTATCAACCAAATGGATTGTCCTCATCATGATAAAGCCGGAAAGTGTGGAAGCACAAATTCACCTAATTCTTCGATCACTTCTTCTACTGGGCGTTGGCCATATTTTAAGTTGATGATGACATGGTTCACACCTGCATCTCGTAAAGCTTCAAGAAATTCGATAAGGAAAACGCGGCCTGTACGGAATCCAAGATGAATCGGTATTGGTACATGATATGGGTCTTCCGCCAAATCAACATAAAGCGATTGGGTAAATGGCTTAAATTCCTCTGTTAACGAACGCCAATTCTCGATTAATGCTCTTTGAAATTTGAGTGCACGTGGATAGTAAATCCAGCCATCACTATGTTCAGCAATCCATTCAGGAGACTGTCCACTGTGACCTGTCACCATTACTGGTATGTCTGACAATTTCGGTTTTGGCAAAAGATCTCCATTTGTCATATGCACTCGTAAAGAGTCAATGACAGGAAAATGCTCTTTCCATGCTTTTTTCATGACACCAATTGCTTCTCGGAATAATTCGCTCCGATCTTCTGGATTCACAGAAAAAGCTGGAAACTCGATTGGACGGTCACCTGTTGCGACACCGAGAATAAGTCTTTCACCAGATAATCTGTCTACAGAAGCCGCCGCTTTTGCGACATGAAGAGGATGGCGCAATGTTAAAATAATACTTCCCGTTCCCAAGGCAATCTTTTCTGTGTTGGCAGCAACATACCCTAAATACGTAAACGGGTCATATATTTGCCCGACATCCCCGAAATTAGGATCGCGCAACGGTACATCTCTCACAAATAATGAAGCGAAATTGAGTTCTTCTGCTCGTTTGGCTAACTTCATTTGCTTTTCTATATTCATCTCAGGGACATCGCCCATATACGATTCAATCGGAAAGAACAATCCTAAAGTTAGTTTGTTTTCTTGATACATGCGTGAATACCCTTTGTGATTTTTAAATTTTTCCATTTCACATCTACCTTCCAATTATTTTTTAATTTCGTTGTATCTAGAAAAACGTTCCATCAAAACATAAAATATCTTAAAGATGATTCAGTATGATGTTTTGTAGTTACTCTTTGTATGATAGCCGATAAAATTCCCCGAGATTTATTCCTTATCACAGCACTTATTATTCCTGACAAGATAGCGTGCATACAGGGTGTCATTCTATAGTCAAATAGTGTATTGTTTTAAGATGCCGCAGTGGCAGTTGAAGCATCCATTTTTATCACTTCGTCAATAATCGCACTGCCAAGACAAACATCATTGTCATAAAATACCGCTACTTGTCCTGGAGTAACGGCTTTAACTGGTTTTTCGAATTCCACAAAAGCCGTTCCATTCGGACGAATATGAACGGTTACTTTCTGATCTTCTTGACGGTATCTGAATTTAGCTGTACATGCAAATGTACGTGGACGAACATCCCCGTTAATAAAGCTAATGTTCGATGCAATAAGACCGGTAGAAAACAGAGCAGGATGATTTTTACCTTGAGCGACGAGTAAAACGTTGTTTTCTAAATCTTTATCGACGACATACCAAGGTTCCCCTGTTCCTTTTCCACCGATTCCAAGTCCTTTTCGTTGGCCAATCGTATAGTACATCAACCCATCATGAGTACCTAGCACTTCTCCATCTAGAGAACGAATTTCTCCGGGCTGTGCCGGTAAATAATTCTTTAAAAAGCTTTTGAAATTTCTTTCTCCAATAAAACAGATTCCTGTACTATCTTTTTTATTGGCGTTAACAAGGTTCAATTCTTGAGCGATTTTTCGTACTTCATCTTTCGTTAATTCTCCAATAGGAAACAGGACTTTTGACAAATGCTCTGCTGTTAATTGGCTAAGAAAATACGTTTGATCTTTATTGGGATCTTTTCCACGCAATAAGGCGATTTGGCCATTTTCTCTGCTGATTCTTGCGTAATGGCCTGTCGCGATATAATCAGCATCTAGTGAAAGAGCGTAGTCAACAAACGCTTTAAACTTAATTTCTGTATTGCATAAAACATCTGGATTTGGTGTTCGCCCCCGTTTCAACTCATCTATAAAGTACGTAAACACACGATCCCAATATTCTTTTTCGAAGTTCACACTATAATAAGGAATCCCGAGTTGATTGGCAACTCTCTTAACATCTTCGTAATCTTCCGTTGCTGTACATACACCATCGTCATTGGTGTCATCCCAATTTTTCATAAATACACCGATTACGTCATACCCCTCTTGTTTTAAAAGGTAGGCTGCCACAGAGGAATCAACCCCACCCGACATTCCAACGACAACCCGTTTTTTCTTCAACCTTATTCACCTTCTTAAACTGAAATATTTTTTGTTACAGTTATGTTTAAAAAAAATTGATGGAGCATAACTAACATAAAAACATTAGTCGTACTTTTGTTTCAGGCATGAAAACCTAACTACTATTGATTTCATCAATGATATCTTTGATCGTTACACCTTTTAAATAATTTAAAAAGTGTTCTTCCGCATTGTGAAAAACGCGAATGAGTATATTTGATAGGTTTCTGCCTATTGGACAATTCTCATTGGAATCAGGGCATTTCGGTACAAGCGTTTCCTCACTAGTGATTTTAAATATTTTGTCTAACGTAATATGTTCCGGTGAATCGTTTAAAGAGAATCCGCCTTTTGCCCCTTCTTTAGAAGTAATAATATTTTCTTTCCTTAATATGCTCAAAATTTTCCTTAATCTTGCTGGGTGGACAGAAACACTTTGGGCAATGTCTTCACTGGTCACTCGTTGGCTTTGCTTTTGGGCCAGGTAAGCGACGCAGTGAACGGCAATCGAAAAATCGCTATTCATAATGAACCTTCCTCCTAACTGTAATAATAATGATTACAGTTGATATTGTCAATTGCAAATAATTTCTAAAGTCCTTCAGTTTCGAGTGTTGGTAAATCATTATATATATCTTCAATTTTCATCTTCACACTTCCCCCAAGAGCTTTTTACTTGTAATATTCTGTCTCTTTGTACAATTCCCCTTCTTCAACTAAACTGTCCCATTAGCCCATCGCTTCGCGGCACCACAGATTAAAGAAGAATTTCCGTTCTCCCATGGGAGATAGCATATATTTATTGCACCAATTTTGATACTTAATCGTAAATATGAAGATAGGGGCTATAATTCTTGTGTCCTTATTCTTTTTTACAGAGTTAACAACTCGAAATATATTTTAAATTTATTACATCGTGTTCTATTTCGAGGAAATTCTTGATTTCTTCCCGCATGATCAGTTCTAATTTTTCCTTTACAAACTGACGAATGACACTTTCCAGTTGATTTGCCCAGTCGACATTCGGTATACTTTTAGATATAGGTAGGGTTCTCCTTTCTCTGGAATGTGTTGTGGTCCAAATCAGAGAATACCCTACCTTTTTTCTTTTGTTCTAGCAAAATGCTTTACACAAACTTTTATACATCATCGATTTATCAGAAAAATTAACGATTAATTAAATTCAATATGTTATAATCTTTATGTATTGTAAATTAAATCAAGAAATGGGGGGAATAGAAAATGGGAATTGGTGATTTCTTTTTTCAGGCTTCTTCAGTTCTTATTATTTTTGTTTCTGTCGCTTTAGTTTTTCTAGTATTTAGATTTTTATTTAGAAAATCAAAAAAAGAGGAAAATTATTAAATGTATTTACATTAGATAGACATCATTCTTCTAAAAAGTAGCAAAATTTTAATAAAAATTCAGATAAATATTGTTATAAAAGTAATAAATGACGTACCAAAACTGAAACTGATGTCAGTTTGTACGTCATTTTTATAGCTGGATTTACCTAAATATGGTTCACTATCGTAGTGACAATACAACAGTGTATCTTGAATAGGAACAAAACGTTCGAAGCGACCTTTTGTATTTCGAATGCGGATGACTTTTTGCTCCCAAATAATATCCGTTGTTTTTATACTTACTAATTCATTTACTCGAACCCCTGTTTCCAACAGCAACATCATAATCGTATAATCCCTTAAACCTACAAACGTGCGAAGGTCGCATGCTTTAAATAACGCCTTTATCTGCTGGTTATCAAATGTTTCTACAATCCTTTTTCTATCCCTCAGCAATTGATGTCTTTCATCGGATTGCTTTTTATGAGATTTCGTCCTTCCAAAAAGTTAAAAAACGCCCTTAAAGCCCTCAAACGGGAATTGATACTGACTGTCTTAAGACCTTTTTCTTTCATGTACATAATGACATTTCGCTTAATGGTTTCTCCTGTCCATTCGTTTACACGTAATTCGATTTCTTGCTCTTTCAGCAGTTTTATAAACGCATTTAACTCACTGCGGTAATAAATCGTATGTTCCCGCAAATTTCTTAGTTCGCAATCCTCAATAAATATCTCTAACAATTCCTCAAATGTGTATTCAATTTCTGTGTTGTCGTCAGATATTAGCAACAACTCCTCACGACTCAACTCTCCTCTTCTTCCTCTCCTGCTCTTTCTCTGCAATTTTCTCTCATTTTCTATTCTTTTCACTTTCCATTTCACCTCACCGAACACGATTAGTCGCACACGATTTTTCTTACTCGAATCGTATTCGGTAAAAATAAAGAAAGGGTTCCCACATTCGTGAGAACCCTTGATCCTAAAGCCTTCTCCCTATTTTCGATGCCGATGGTGGGAGTCGAACCCACACGGGCAAAGCCCACACGATTTTGAGTCGTGCGCGTCTGCCAATTCCGCCACATCGGCGTAAAGACGTATATAATTTTACATTACAAATAATATAAAGTCAACTGTTTATTTCATGCCGAGGGCCGGACTCGAACCGGCACGGTAGTTACCTACCCCAGGATTTTAAGTCCTGTGCGTCTGCCAATTCCGCCACCCCGGCTCTGCCATATATGGAGGCGGCACCCGGATTCGAACCGGGGATAAAGGTTTTGCAGACCTCTGCCTTACCACTTGGCTATGCCGCCGCAGGGAAGCGGAAGACGGGACTCGAACCCGCGACCCCCACCTTGGCAAGGTGGTGTTCTACCACTGAACTACTTCCGCATCGTGATCATGGCTGGGGTAGCTGGATTCGAACCAACGCATCACGGAGTCAAAGTCCGTTGCCTTACCGCTTGGCTATACCCCAAAAAAATAGAAGGAAGGGCGACTAGTGGGAATCGAACCCACGCATGCCAGAGCCACAATCTGGTGCGTTAACCACTTCGCCATAGTCGCCATACATATTTATTTTATGGCAGGGGCAGTAGGAATCGAACCCACACCGGAGGTTTTGGAGACCTCTGTTCTACCATTAAACTATGCCCCTAGTATAAAATGGAGGGGGACGGATTCGAACCGCCGAACCCAAAGGGAGCGGATTTACAGTCCGCCGCGTTTGGCCACTTCGCTACCCCTCCGTAACCATGGTGCCGACTGCAGGACTTGAACCCGCAACCTACTGATTACGATTCAGTTGCTCTACCAATTGAGCTAAGTCGGCATAAGAAACATTGATATACCCTTAGTTTTTTGTGTCCCTTCCTCTGCTAGCTTATTCAATGATGTTAGATGCGTCGGGACAACTCGGAGCAAATTCATAGAAGCTTAAGCTCGTCTCTACCAGTTGAGCTAAGTCGGCACATCAGCCAGAAAAACTTCAAACTTATTTAAAGAGTAAATGGTGGCTCGGGACGGAATCGAACCGCCGACACAAGGATTTTCAGTCCTTTGCTCTACCGACTGAGCTACCGAGCCATTTTATTATCTTAATTTAAATTCTGTGTTGTCGTGTCCCTTCCTCTTCTAGCTCATTCAGCGATGTTAGATGCGTCGGGACAACTCGCAGCATATTCATGGAAGTATCGCTCGTCGCTACCGAGCCATTTTTTTAATTAGCATTAATTCCATTGTGGCGGTCCCGACGGGACTCGAACCCGCGATCTCCTGCGTGACAGGCAGGCATGTTAACCACTACACTACGGGACCAATATTGGTTGCGGGGGCAGGATTTGAACCTGCGACCTTCGGGTTATGAGCCCGACGAGCTACCGGACTGCTCCACCCCGCGACGATGATGGTGGAGGATGACGGGATCGAACCGCCGACCCCTTGCTTGTAAGGCAAGTGCTCTCCCAGCTGAGCTAATCCTCCACAAAAAGAAAGTGACCCGTACGGGATTCGAACCCGTGTTACCGCCGTGAAAGGGCGGTGTCTTAACCACTTGACCAACGGGCCATAGTAACAAAATTAGTGGCGGAGAGCAAGGGATTCGAACCCTTGAGGCGCTATTCGCGCCTACACGATTTCCAATCGTGCTCCTTCGACCACTCGGACAGCTCTCCAAGATGGCTCCGCAGGCAGGATTCGAACCTGCGACCAATCGGTTAACAGCCGATTGCTCTACCACTGAGCTACTGCGGAATAATATGAAGGAGTTATATAATAAATTGTTATAAACTTTTTCATTGATTGGACAAATATTATTATAATGACCAATATTACCATGTCAAGAGTTTTTTTATTTATTTCATTCCCTCAAAACTAGACAACCGTCTGTTTGGAAGAAGCCGTTTTGCATAGGCGGCTAAACAGTCGCCTCCGCTTTTCGCTTTGTCCAGCTCCGGCTCGCAGCGCCTTCCGGAAAATAACCTTCCTCCGTCGACATGCAAGCATGTCTCGTCGGAAGAACATTTTCCTTTTGGCGCTAAGCGCTCGCCTCCGCTTTTCCGCTTGGTTAAGTCCTCGATCGATTAGTATCCGTCAGCTCCACGTGTCGCCACGCTTCCACCTCGGACCTATCGACCTCGTCATCTTCGAGGGATCTTACTCGCTTGACGCGATGGGAAATCTCATCTTGAGGGGGGCTTCACGCTTAGATGCTTTCAGCGCTTATCCCTTCCGCACATAGCTACCCAGCGGTGCCCCTGGCGGGACAACTGGTACACCAGCGGTGCGTCCATCCCGGTCCTCTCGTACTAAGGACAGCTCCTCTCAAATTTCCTGCGCCCGCGACGGATAGGGACCGAACTGTCTCACGACGTTCTGAACCCAGCTCGCGTACCGCTTTAATGGGCGAACAGCCCAACCCTTGGGACCGACTACAGCCCCAGGATGCGATGAGCCGACATCGAGGTGCCAAACCTCCCGTCGATGTGGACTCTTGGGGGAGATCAGCCTGTTATCCCCGGGGTAGCTTTTATCCGTTGAGCGATGGCCCTTCCATACGGAACCACCGGATCACTAAGCCCGACTTTCGTCCCTGCTCGACCTGTCCGTCTCGCAGTCAAGCTCCCTTGTGCCTTTGCACTCTACGAATGATTTCCAACCATTCTGAGGGAACCTTTGGGCGCCTCCGTTACCTTTTGGGAGGCGACCGCCCCAGTCAAACTGCCCACCTGACACTGTCTCCCACCCCGATAAGGGGTGCGGGTTAGAATTTCAATACCGCCAGGGTGGTATCCCACCGGCGCCTCCACCGAAGCTGGCGCTCCGGCTTCTCAGGCTCCCACCTATCCTGTACAAGCGATACCAAAATTCCATATCAGGCTGCAGTAAAGCTCCACGGGGTCTTTCCGTCCTGTCGCGGGTAACCTGCATCTTCACAGGTAGTATGATTTCACCGGGTCTCTCGTTGAGACAGTGCCCAAGTCGTTACACCTTTCGTGCGGGTCGGAACTTACCCGACAAGGAATTTCGCTACCTTAGGACCGTTATAGTTACGGCCGCCGTTTACTGGGGCTTCGGTTCGCACCTTCAGCCTTGCGGCTTAAGCGCTCCCCTTAACCTTCCAGCACCGGGCAGGTGTCAGCCCCTATACTTCGCCTTTCGGCTTCGCAGAGACCTGTGTTTTTGGTAAACAGTCGCTTGGGCCTTTTCACTGCGGCTCTCTCGGGCTCATCACCCAAGAGAGCACCCCTTCTCCCGAAGTTACGGGGTCATTTTGCCGAGTTCCTTAACGAGAGTTCTCCCGCGCACCTTAGGATTCTCTCCTCGCCTACCTGTGTCGGTTTGCGGTACGGGCACCTCTCACCTCGCTAGAGGCTTTTCTTGGCAGTGTAGGATCGGGGACTTCGGGACCGATGGTCCCTTCGCCATCACGGCTCAGCCTTTGCGCCAGACGGATTTGCCTATCTGGCAGCCTAACCGCTTGGACAGGCTATTCCAGCAGCCTGCTCGCCCTACCTTCCTGCGTCCCCCCATTGCTCAAACGGTGAGGAGGTGGTACAGGAATCTCAACCTGTTGCCCATCACCTACGCCTTTCGGCCTCGGCTTAGGTCCCGACTAACCCTGAGCGGACGAACCTTCCTCAGGAAACCTTAGGCTTTCGGTGCAGAGGATTCTCACCTCTGTTTTCGCTACTCACACCGGCATTCTCACTTCTAAGCGCTCCACGAGTCCTTCCGGTCCCGCTTCGGCGCGCTTAGAACGCTCCCCTACCGATGACCAACGGTCATCCCACAGCTTCGGTGGCACGTTTAGCCCCGGTACATTTTCGGCGCAGAGTCACTCGACCAGTGAGCTATTACGCACTCTTTAAATGATGGCTGCTTCTAAGCCAACATCCTGGTTGTCTGGGCAACTCCACATCCTTTTCCACTTAACGTGCACTTTGGGACCTTAGCTGGTGGTCTGGGCTGTTTCCCTCTCGACCACGGATCTTATCACTCGTAGTCTGACTCCCAAGGATAAGTCGTTGGCATTCGGAGTTTGACTGAGTTCGGTAACCCGATGAGGGCCCCTAGCTCAATCAGTGCTCTACCTCCAAGACTCTTCCCTTGAGGCTAGCCCTAAAGCTATTTCGGGGAGAACCAGCTATCTCCAGGTTCGATTGGCATTTCACCCCTACCCACACCTCATCCCCGCACTTTTCAACGTACGTGGGTTCGGGCCTCCAGTAGGTGTTACCCTACCTTCACCCTGGACATGGGTAGATCACCTGGTTTCGGGTCTACGACGACGTACTTAACGCCCTATTCAGACTCGCTTTCGCTGCGGCTCCGTCTCTTCGACTTAACCTCGCACGTCATCGTAACTCGCCGGTTCATTCTACAAAAGGCACGCCATCACCCATAAACGGGCTCTGACTACTTGTAGGCACACGGTTTCAGGTTCTCTTTCACTCCCCTTCCGGGGTGCTTTTCACCTTTCCCTCACGGTACTGGTTCACTATCGGTCACTAGGGAGTATTTAGCCTTGGGAGATGGTCCTCCCTGCTTCCGACGGGATTCCCCGTGTCCCGCCGTACTCAGGATCCACTCGGGAGGGAACGAAGTTTCGACTACAGGGCTGTCACCTTCTCTGGCGGGCCTTTCCAGACCGCTTCGTCTACCCCGTTCCTTTGTAACTCCCATGTGAGTGGTCCTACAACCCCAAGAGGCAAGCCTCTTGGTTTGGGCTGTTCCCGTTTCGCTCGCCGCTACTCAGGGAATCGCGGTTGCTTTCTTCTCCTCCGGGTACTTAGATGTTTCAGTTCCCCGGGTGTGCCCTCCATACCCTATGGATTCAGGTATGGATACTGCCCCATTACGGGCAGTGGGTTTCCCCATTCGGACATCTCCGGATCAACGCTTGCTTACAGCTCCCCGAAGCGTTTCGGCGTTTGCCCCGTCCTTCATCGGCTCCTAGTGCCAAGGCATCCACCGTGCGCCCTTTCTAACTTAACCATGCGAAAACAGCTTCATGCTTGCCGCCTTCGCTTCTCGGCTTCTTCCACTGTCTAGCTTCGACGCCTAGCTCTCTTGTGCCAAATAACCTTCCCCCTCGAAGTACAAGCACTTCTGTGGGTGAAGAACATTTGGCTTCGAGAGCTAATCGCGGCGCCTCCGCTTTTCTTCTCGGTTATCTAGTTTTCAAGGAACGAAGCTACTACTTTGAGTTCGCTTCTCTGCAGCTTTGTGCCGAGGAACCTAACTCCCTCGAACCTGCTTGTAGACGCAGGCACAAGACTGCTTCTGACACAAAGCCTCTGTTTTGAAAGAACATTAAACATGCTCCCTCAAAACTGAACAAGGCTACTACCTTGAATCAACTTCTCTGCTGCCTTGCGTCGAGGAATCCAACTTCCTTGAATTCACTAGAAGACGCAGACGCAAAACGACTGAAGGAGTGAAATGCTCCCTCAAAACTGAACAAACCCGAAGCGTCCACTTCCGACTAGCCCATAAGGGCAGTCGCTTCCGCTTTTCGTATCATCCTTAGAAAGGAGGTGATCCAGCCGCACCTTCCGGTACGGCTACCTTGTTACGACTTCACCCCAATCACTTGCCCCACCTTCGGCGGCTGGCTCCCTTACGGGTTACCTCACCGACTTCGGGTGTTGCAAGCTCTCGTGGTGTGACGGGCGGTGTGTACAAGGCCCGGGAACGTATTCACCGCGGCATGCTGATCCGCGATTACTAGCGATTCCGGCTTCATGCAGGCGAGTTGCAGCCTGCAATCCGAACTGAGAGCGGCTTTTTGGGATTCGCTCCCCCTCGCGGGTTCGCAGCCCTTTGTACCGCCCATTGTAGCACGTGTGTAGCCCAGGTCATAAGGGGCATGATGATTTGACGTCATCCCCACCTTCCTCCGGTTTGTCACCGGCAGTCCCCCTAGAGTGCCCAACTGAATGCTGGCAACTAGGGGCGAGGGTTGCGCTCGTTGCGGGACTTAACCCAACATCTCACGACACGAGCTGACGACAACCATGCACCACCTGTCACCCTGTCCCCCGAAGGGGGAACGCCCTGTCTCCAGGGTTGTCAGGGGATGTCAAGACCTGGTAAGGTTCTTCGCGTTGCTTCGAATTAAACCACATGCTCCACCGCTTGTGCGGGCCCCCGTCAATTCCTTTGAGTTTCAGCCTTGCGGCCGTACTCCCCAGGCGGAGTGCTTAACGCGTTAGCTACAGCACTAAAGGGAAAACCCCTCTAACACTTAGCACTCATCGTTTACGGCGTGGACTACCAGGGTATCTAATCCTGTTTGCTCCCCACGCTTTCGCGCCTCAGCGTCAGTTACAGACCAGAGAGCCGCCTTCGCCACTGGTGTTCCTCCACATCTCTACGCATTTCACCGCTACACGTGGAATTCCGCTCTCCTCTTCTGCACTCAAGTCCCCCAGTTTCCAATGACCCTCCACGGTTGAGCCGTGGGCTTTCACATCAGACTTAAGGGACCGCCTGCGCGCGCTTTACGCCCAATAATTCCGGACAACGCTCGCCCCCTACGTATTACCGCGGCTGCTGGCACGTAGTTAGCCGGGGCTTTCTCGTTAGGTACCGTCACCGTACCGCCCTATTCGAACGGTACTTCTTCTTCCCTAACAACAGAGCTTTACGATCCGAAGACCTTCTTCGCTCACGCGGCGTCGCTCCGTCAGACTTTCGTCCATTGCGGAAGATTCCCTACTGCTGCCTCCCGTAGGAGTCTGGGCCGTGTCTCAGTCCCAGTGTGGCCGGTCACCCTCTCAGGCCGGCTACGCATCGTCGCCTTGGTGAGCCGTTACCTCACCAACTAGCTAATGCGCCGCGGGCCCATCCGTAAGTGGTAGCAAAAGCCACCTTTCAACCAAAGACCATGCGGTCTTCGGTGTTATCCGGTATTAGCCCCGGTTTCCCGGAGTTATCCCGGTCTTACGGGCAGGTTACCCACGTGTTACTCACCCGTCCGCCGCTAACCGAACAGAAGCAAGCTTCCGTTCGGTCCGCTCGACTTGCATGTATTAGGCACGCCGCCAGCGTTCGTCCTGAGCCAGGATCAAACTCTCCAAAAAGAAAGTTGATTGGCTTATTTACTTCGGCACCGACACCGAAGGTGTCAAGCGCTTCAGCTTTTCTTATTGTCCAGCTTCAGCGCCTAGCTCTCTTGTGCCAAATAACCTTCCCCCTCGAAGTGCAAACACTTCAGCGGGTGAAGAACATTTGGCTTCGAGAGCTGATCGCGGCGCTTCAGCTTTTCGTTGTGGACGCTTCGTTTTGTTCAGTTTTCAAAGAACATTTGCTACTCAAAACAGCTTCTTAATAATATCACAGCGTTTTTTTATTGTCAACTAATTTTTTCGTTATCAAGATTGTTCAATTAATTCATTAGCGACGCTATTTAATATAACACCTTAATCTAAAAAATGCAACCCCTTTTTTATATTTTTTTGTTCCTTCAAATTTATTTAAATGGCGCAATTAACTTTTTCACAACAATCGGAATTGGACATTCTCATTTCAACTGTTTACGATTACAACTTTAACCGAATTATTTATTACAAATCAACTATACACCGCTTTATAACATAATAATTACACATATCTCATACATATAAATTAAATAATATTGCCGTTTTTCATCGATTCGTTCGATAAAAAACAAAACATCTTACTTTGAATTTACTAAATGAGCCGATCTCCTCTCATGTTAATAATGTGGATAATTTGTGAATAACATGTGAATAACTTGTTGTTAAGGAGGAAAATATGATTAAAATTCAAGATACGATTGTGTATAACGACTTTCTCGCGCATTCTTCTCTTTCAAAAAAGCAAGAAAAAATATTTGAAGCGTTATTAAAATCACCAGAAACCTACGTATATAAAAACGAACATCAACTTTTGTTTGAAATTATTTTGCGCGATCGCATTACCGATACGGCCATCTCGCTCGCAAAAAGCAAAGTAAGGTTTGCTATTTTTCGTCTTTCAAAATGCAATGAGCAATTTTGGATAAAAAATGAGTTGGGAGGTTTCCAATTAAAAGAAGACGTGCTTCCCTCAGATGCGATAAACGATATTTTCATAAACAGCCATTTATACGCCTTTGAGTGCGCTACCGCCATCGTTATCGTATTTTACAAGGCTATATTAGATGTTATAGATAAACAGACATTTAATAGGCTGTTTTCCAATCTCTTATTATACGATTGGCATGTCGATCAAGACTTAGGAGTAAAAACAAAAAAGGGAGAAGACTATCTCCCAGGCGACTGTCTTTATTTTAAAAACCCTGAATTCGATCCGCAAACGCCGCAGTGGCAGGGAGAAAATACGATCTATTTAGGAAACGACTTGCATTACGGGCATGGAATCGGGATTAAAACGTCAGAAGAAATCATCGCCGCTTTAAATAAAAAAAGGAAAAAAGATGCTACAAAATCAGCCTACTTGCTTCCGCAAACGACAAGAGTCGATTTTATTTATTTATCTCAGTTTTCTAGCACCCCCGGAGGCTATCGTCTTCCCATTAACAAGAAATATTTCATTACCGGGACGCTTGGGTCAGCTACTTTCTTGTATTGGTAGCGACCCTTTTCGATTTTCTCCCCACAAATATGTTCCGATTCCTGTTAAAATGAAAATCCCCCCCATCAATTGGGACGGTTGAATGATCTCTCCAAGCAAAAAGTAAGCTAATATTGTTGCACCGACTGGCTCAAATAAAATGCTCATCGAAATGGTTGCAGCACTTACCCATTTTACCGACCAGTTCATCAGTGAATGTCCGAGCAACGTCGGCACAATCGCCAGCAAAATAAAGCAAATCCAATCTATTTTTCTATATGAAAACAACGGAAATTGAAAAGCAAGCACATAAAGAAAGAGCGTCAAAGAACTAATTCCGTATACAATATATGTATATGTCATTAATGACAGGCGTTTTCGTAACTCTTGACCAAACAGCCAATACCCTGTTACCATTGCACATGCCAAAAGCGCTAGTATATCACCAAATAATGCTTTACCGCTAATTCGGAAGTCACCCCAACTAATGATAATGCTTCCAACAATAGCTAATAATGCGCTAAGAAACGCTCCCGCTGTCAATCGTTCTTTAAAAAAGACATATCCGCCAATAAATGCAAACAACGGTTGTAACGTTACAAGTACAACCGAACTCGTTACAGAAGTATAGTTTAATGACTCAAACCAAAGAATAAAATGAAACGCTAAGAGCACACCAGAGATGATGGAAAATATCCATTCTCGTTTCGAGATCATTTTTAATTCGGAAACATATTTCACAAAAAGTGGTGTCATGAATAGCACAGTAAAAAACAAACGATAAAATGCAATGACGGAGGCAGGAGCATGCGCCCATTTCACAAGAATGGCGGAAGTAGATACGGAGATTACTCCGACAAACAATGCAAAGTATGGTTTCCATAAACTTGATGATTTCATTGTCCATCCCCCCTTAAAACGTTTTATCATGATTATACCATCATACAAACAGAAGAGGTGATCATATATGAACTTCGATCCTTTTATCAAACTAGGAATATCAGCTATATTAGGAATGATTATCGGATTAGAGAGAGAATTAAAACGCAAACCCGTTGGTTTAAAGACATGTTTAGTAATTTCTATTTCCAGCTGCTTATTAACCATTGTATCGATTGAATCTGCTTATGTATTTCCTCTAAAAAATCATATTACGATGGATCCGCTCCGCCTTGCCGCTCAAATTGTCTCAGGAGTCGGATTTCTCGGGGCAGGAGTCATTTTACGGCGCGGCAACGATAGTATTTCTGGGCTGACAACCGCTGCGATCATTTGGGGAGCGGCTGGCATCGGCATCGCAGTCGGCGCCGGATTCTATTTAGAATCTGCATTTGGCGTTGCGCTATTAATTGTGAGTGTTGAGCTAATTCCTGTTATAATCAGTTTTTTTGGACCAAAACAATTGCGAGAAAAAGAAATTCTTCTACAAATCACCGTTGCGGATGCAAAAAATATTGCCGACGTAATTCACAAACTCAAATTGCAAAATATCGATATTAAGACAATGCGTATTAAAGACTTAGACGACAACCATCATTTAATTAAACTAAAAGCATCTGTTGACCAAAAACGCGCCGCCGCCGACGTCTACTATGCCATTCGCACCATTGATTCGATCGTCCATATCGATATAGAAAGCGCCTAATCCTTCTAAACAAAAATTAGATAAAATTGTATTGCATTTCAAAAAAGGCGTATATATAATAAAAACGGACAATAATATTCCGTGAAAATGGGGCATTAGCTCAGTTGGGAGAGCGTCGTGCTGGCAGCGCGAAGGTCACCGGTTCGAACCCGGTATGCTCCATTCGAGAAACCCTTGCGTGGCAAGGGTTTTTCCTTTTTATCTAGATAGGGGGGCATTTTTATTTAGCAATAATCTTTTAGAAAACAGCCAATAAAAAAGCACCCGGCAAACATCATGAATCAACTTGTCGACAAAATCGACAAGCCGATCCCTTGCATGGCAAGGGCTTTCTTTTTTACATTACAAAAGGACGATCATATATAAAAATTGCGCGTTGACTCATATTGAAGGAGGTATAAGCAGATGAGAAAATTAGCAAATTTGCTGGCAGCAGCTTTATTCATTCTCTTTTTTCCAACCAGCAGTTTCGCCCATCCAGGAACTCTTGACGAACTAGGCGGACATTTCCGCAATTCAGACTGCGTATACTTGCTGCATGAACCGACAGCGCTTGCCATGCAGGCCAAAAATAAAGCAGAGCTTGTCCAATTAGTCAAAAAATACAATAGCAACGCCAAGTGCACCCGACAGCTGACGGTGGATAAAATTGACCTAGAAGGGCATACGCTGGGCGGAGTCCCTGCAACGAAATCAAGTTCATCGGCCACATTGCGATTAGGAAAAAAATATCCTGCAACATTAGTAGAGTGCATTGATGGAGATACAGCAAAGTTTATCGTCAATGGCCGCGAATATACAACCCGCTTTCTATTCATCGATACGCCGGAAAGTACAATCGAAGTCGAGCCGTATGGAAAGGAAGCAAGCCGATTTACTTGTTCCCTCTTAAAACAAGGAAACATCACATTGGAAACTGACGGCAGCACGCTGTTTGATAAGTATCATCGCTTGCTCGCTTGGGTGTGGGTAGGAGACAAATTGCTTCAGGAAGAAGTGACCAAAGCAGGACTGGTCGAAGACTTTTACGATTACGGGGATTATAAATACGAAGGTCGAATCCGCGACGCCATGGCGGAGGCGAAACGAAACGGCGCGGGAATGTATGGCCGTTCATCCGCGCAAAAACCTGATTCCTCCCGTCAGCAGCAAACAGCGGAAGAAAAAACGGAAAGCAAAAAAACAACACCCGCACCAAACTCACCGGCACAAGAAAATGAAGCGCAGCACGATGACCAGCAAAAACAGCACGATGCAGAGTCCGACAAAACAAATTCATTCCTTTACTTGCTCATTGGCGCAGTTGCGATTATCATTATTTACGCTTTCGCCCGCAAATAATATGATACGGCTATATGCAGCATCCCGCCCCGAACGAACAAAAGGAGCTAACAACTAGCTCCTTTTGTTTTATAATGACTACCGGGACCTGTTACTGCTCCGGCAGCAACTCTTCAATCACCGACTGCTCGGACAAATGAGCCGCTGTGGAGAAAGAAGCGCCATTTAGCCGCTTAAAGCCATATTTCTCTAACCTCTCTATTTGCTCTTCCGTCAAGTCGTTATAAGCAATCACCGAAGGGGTTCCTGATGACTTATAAATTAAATTGCCTGTTACCGGACATTGAAACGCATCAGCGACAAATCCTTCCCCGTCTTGAATCGTAAATAAGCGAACCGGCATCACATCCATACATTTCCCTCTTTCTACGGTGTATTTCTTTATTACAATTGTCCAATCCCACCGTATTCTATACAATTCTTTTGCCAACAATGATCAAATCCCGTTCGATCCCTTCTAGCTCCGCAACCTTCGGGAGATGCCCCCATGTTTCAAAGCCAAAGCGGGCAAAAAGCCGCAAGCTTGGCTCATTATGCGCAAAAATAAACCCTAAAAGGGTTTTTATCTCCAAACTAGGCGCTTCCTCAATCGCTTTTTGAAGAAGCTGTGTGCCAATTCCTCTTCCCCGATATGCCTCGGAAATATAAATGCTAATTTCCGCTGTATGACGATATGCCGGCCGCCCATAAAACGACTGAAAACTAAGCCATGCGCACACATGACCGTCCAGCTCCACAACCCAGATCGGGCGCGTATGCGGATCGTGCGCGAAAAACCATGCTTCCCTGCTCTCAACAGTCACTGGTTCGAGATCTGCTGTTACCATTCTTGTCGGAATCGTTTCATTGTATATCTGAACGATTGCTGGTAAATCTTCTCTGTTTGCATTTCGAATCATCGTATCTCCACCTTATGGAATAATATTCCTCTACAGAAAAGAATACCATAATTATCGTTCAAAATGACATACTCCTTGTTGTAATTATCATGATGTAGTATGAAACAGGGAGGAATTTTTATGCAAAAAAATGTGCAAAACGGTAAAGACTAGCTATGTAAAACGATCTATATTTGGAGGAAACCAATGAAAAACTGGGATGTACTAATATCGTATTTACGCCTTCCTGTTTTGGTACGATTGTTGTTAGTTGGAAGTATAATGATCGTCTTTTTCGGAACATTGATTCATTTCGTTGAACCATCCACATTTCGCAATGTATTCGATGGAATATGGTGGGCCATTGTGACAACCGCGACGATCGGTTATGGCGATATGGTGCCGAAGACGTTTGCCGGGAAAATCGTCGCCATTTCCCTCATTTTGTTAGGAACGGGAGTCATCACCACTTATTTCGCTACATTATCCGCAGCCGCTGCGGCAAAAGAGTCTATGTTATCGAGCGGGCAGCTACGTTACATGCAGAAAGGGCATATCATCATTGTCGGTTGGAATGAACGGGCGCGCGAGGTAATAGCAAAATTAACGAAATATCACTCATCGCTTCGATGCGTGATTATCGATGCGACTTTACAGGAACTTCCGGTTTCCTATAAAAATGTTCATTTTATTAAAGGAAATGCCAGTTACGATGATGTGCTTCATAAAGCGAACATTGCCGAAGCGCAAATGATTTTAATTACAGCCGATCAGCATAAAAATGAAGCAGAAGCAGATAAAGATTCGATTTTAACATTGTTGGCGGCCAAAGGACTTAATCCTTGTATATATGCAATCGTTGAAATTTTAACAGAACAGCAAGTGAATAACGCAAAGCGGGCTGGCGCCGATGAAGTCATTCAGACCAATTTGCTGTCAAGCTTTGCGATGGCAAACAGCCTTCAGTCGCCAGGGGTATCGAAAGCGACGGAAGAGTTGCTTCATCAACTTCATAATAGAAAACTACAGCTTATCGATGCGGAAGGATTATTCATCGGAAAAACATTTTTTGAAATCAGCCAAATATTATTAGACAAACAAATAATTTTAATCGGTATAATGAGGGGAGAAGAAGGATATATAAATCCTTCTCCACATTTTTTGATCGAAAAGGGAGACCGTTTGTTCGTGATCATGACTTAATCAAGCAGTTGGCTTTCTAAATCTTTGACAAGCGCTTTTCCAATGTCAATATATTTTTCCGGAAACGTCGCATCAGGGTCTTGCGGCTCCGCAAATTGGTTAAAAGCTGCGCCAAGATTGCCGCCATCGGCGTGGTCATCAATCCCTATTTGATACTTATGGGACAATAAAAATGGCCTGCCGAGCTTGACGGTTGTTCCATGGGAATCGAGCTGCCCGTCAATTGCTTCAAACGGAACGCGCAAAAATTGATATCCTGCTTCATCGTCAATTTTATAATCGAACGAACCATGATCATAATCCCAATTTCCACCAATCGTATAACCAAGCGGTTTTAACAACTGCTCCAGCTTATATAACGGAAACGTCTTTCCTTCTAATCGTGAAGGAATTTCAATCATCGCAAACACCCTCCTTTTTCATCTATTTTTCCCTATTTAGCGATAATTTAAAAAAATTTCATTCTACTCATCCCTTCGAAAATAATGTTTCCCGATTGCCAATGTCATCGACCGCTAATCTGCAAAATGCTAAAAACAAAAAATCAACAGCCCTTCCGTTTGCGGGAAGGGCTGTTGTTGATCAGCGGCTATATCATGGTATTTCTGTAAACTGTTCGACAGCGCAGTTGTTTTTGCCGCTGTCTGCACAGAAGAGATCACATCAGAGGTATTATAAAACATCAGGAGGATGACGAACCGCGCCAAGTTATTTTTGTTGTTGGGAGTGGCTATTCATTGGAAGGCTTTTTGGCTTTTCCGCTATTTCTTTAGAAAATTCCATGGTCGCTAAATTTGGCATTCTTCTTTGATTCATAAAGCTGTTTATGCCACGCATCGCCCGCTGAATCGGATTTGGCGTCATATAATAAGCGTTGCGTCTCCTTCTCATGCTGAAAGCAGCTGCGGCAATTCCCAGCCCCAATATAGTCCATATGGCGTTGTTATTGCTTCGGCGTCCTGTTAAGCGCAATAACTGATTCCACATTCCTCTATTACTCCCAAAATTAAATAGACGGTTCATGATCTGTACACTCCTCTTTTCGGATTTCCCTTGCGCTCGAAAAAATTTTCTTTTCGAGCATTTATTAATGTGCGTTAGAGAAGCAAGTTCATGTATGGAAAACACTACTTAATGACACCGTGTATTTCTTGTATTATTGCTCCCGATTGCCAAAATAAAGCGCAAAAAACTAGAATAAAGAGGAATTACAACTTCATATTTCCAAAACGATTATTTATGCCATGAAAAAAGGGCTCTCCATAAGGAAAGCCCTTCTTATTATTTTAATCGCTTTTCAAGTTCTGCTTTTTTCTCTTCATATCCAGGTTTGCCTAAAAGCGCAAACATGTTGACTTTATACGCTTCTACCCCTGGCTGGTCAAATGGATTTACCCCTAACAAGTAACCGCTCATCGCACACGCTTTTTCAAAGAAATAGACGAGATAGCCAAACGTATATTCATTTAGTTCCGGAAGGGTAATCACTAAATTCGGCACTCCGCCATCCGTATGGGCAAGAAGCGTTCCTTCAAACGCCTTCGTATTGACAAAATCAACCGTTTTTCCTGCCAAATAGTTCAGTCCATCTAAATCGTTTTCTTCTGCTTCAATAACTAAATCATGGCGCGGTTTTTCGACTTTCAATACCGTTTCAAACAAATCGCGGCGTCCTTCTTGGATATATTGCCCTAATGAATGAAGGTCAGTCGAGAAGTTGGCCGATGCAGGGAAAATCCCTTTTTGATCTTTCCCTTCACTTTCGCCAAACAGCTGTTTCCACCATTCCGCAAAATATTGCAGCGCAGGTTCATAGTTAATGAGCAGTTCAATCGTTTTTCCTTTGTTATATAAAATGTTCCGAATCGCCGCATATTGATAAGCAGCGTTTTCTTCGAGTTCTGAGCTGCTAAAGTCTTCGCGCGCTTGCGCCGCCCCTTTCATCATTTCTTCGATGTTTGCGCCGCTTACTGCGATCGGAAGAAGCCCTACCGCCGTTAATACAGAATAACGGCCGCCGACATCGTCCGGAATGATAAACGTTTCATATCCTTCCGCCGTCGCAAGTGTTTTTAATGCGCCGCGCGCCCGGTCTGTTGTCGCATAAATACGTTTGCGCGCTTCTTCTTTCCCGTATTTTTCTTCCAAAAGCTTACGGAAAATACGGAACGCAATAGCTGGTTCTGTCGTTGTTCCCGATTTAGAAATAACGTTAATCGAGAAATCTTTTCCTTCAAGTAAGTCCATTACTTCTTTCATGTATGTCGAACTAATGTTGTTGCCGACGAAAATGATTTGCGGCGTATTTCGTTTTTCTTTCGGAAGCGCATTATAAAACGAATGATGAAGCATTTCGATCGCTGCACGCGCTCCTAAATATGAACCACCGATTCCGATGACTAATAATACGTCAGAATCCGCTTGAATTTTTGCGGCCGCTTTTTGAATGCGGGAAAATTCTTCTTTGTCATAATTCACCGGCAAATCAAGCCAGCCCAAAAAATCATTGCCCACTCCGGTTTTTTCGTGAAGGGAATGGTGAGCAACTTTCACCGCATCGCGCAAATATGTAAGCTCATGTTCACCAAAGAACGATAATGCTTTTGAATAGTCGAAACGAATATGTGTCATACGCTCGATCCTCCAAACAAAAATGTTTTCCCTTTTTACACTTTAACGAAACAATCAGAAGGAATCAAGTCACACCCTATAGTGTAAACGAATTCATTTTGAACATTTCATGGCCATAAACAAAATAAAAGAGGCAGCCGTTGCTGCCTCTTTTCCCAATTACAATGATGCACGTAAAATCGCAAGCACATCGTCTCGATTTAATTCTTTGAACTTTCCAAACTCACCATTCGCCATCGCCTTATCGGCAATTAATTCCAAACTTTCTTCACCAATTCCGTAATCCGCAAGCCGTGATGGCGCTCCGATGCTCGACCAAAATTCGCGCAGTTTTTCAATTCCTTCTAACGCTGTGTCCCGCTCCGATTTTCCTTCTGGATTTACACCAAAAACGCGAACGGCTAATTGTGCAAACCGGCTAACATTTTCATCAAGCACATGTTTCATCCAGTTCGGGAATAAAATCGCAAGCCCCCCAGCGTGCGGAATATCATAAACAGCCGAAACGGCATGTTCAATGTTATGTGTCGCCCAGTCGCCGCGCACTCCCATTTGTAAAAAGCCATTGAGGGCAATGGTGCCGCAGTATAAAATCGTTTCCCGCAGCTCATAATTTTGTAAGTCGTTGACTAGTTTCGGCGCCGCTTCCATTACTGTGCGCAATACCGCTTCACACATCCGGTCTTGAAGCGGAGTATTCGTTGTATGATGGAAATATTGTTCCAGCACATGGGACATCATATCGACGATTCCGTAAACCGTATGATCCTTTGGAACGGTTAGCGTATATGTCGGATCAAGAATCGAAAATTGCGGGAACGTTGCCGGGCTGCTCCAACCATATTTTTCTTTCGTCTCCCAGTTCGTAATCACCGAACCA
Organism: Geobacillus sp. CX412; assembly: GCF_027942335.1. NCBI lineage: Bacteria > Bacillati > Bacillota > Bacilli > Caryophanales > Anoxybacillaceae > Geobacillus > Geobacillus sp. CX412. The sequence continues at coordinate 509,547 of NZ_CP103461.1, read as the reverse complement.
GAATTCATTTCCGAACCGGTTGCCGCAAGCGTCAATACAGTTCCAAACGGAAGCGCTTCTGAAACCTTTACTTTCTTTGTGATGAAATCCCACGGATCGCCATCATATTTCGCACCCGCAGCAATCGCTTTCGTACAGTCAATCACACTTCCCCCGCCAACGGCAAGCAAAAACTCGATTCCTTCTTTTTTACAAATTTCCACACCTTTTCGTACCGTTGACAAGCGCGGATTCGGCTCCACACCTGGAAGTTCTGTTACTTCCACGTTCAACTCATTCAATAGACGAATGACTTCATCATACAATCCGTTCCGTTTAATGCTGCCGCCGCCATAGACAAGCAGTATCTTTTTTCCATAACGAGGTATTTCCTCTTTCAGCTGCTCAATTTGCCCCTTTCCAAAAATCAACTTCGTCGGGTTTCGAAAAGTAAAATTTTGCATATGTATCCATCCCTCCTTTGCTTCTATTATGGAGGCTGCTTCCTTTGGATGTAAAGTAATTAATTTTTTTCACAAACTATGCATATTTTCCGTGAGTATTATGCATTCTATAAGCGAACGATTGAAAAATTTTAAGGAGGAATTTACCGATGAGCGCACTCCAGCGTATTGCACTATTCCTTACGATTATCGGCGCTATTAACTGGGGATTAATCGGTTTTTTTCAATTTGATTTAGTAGCAGCTATATTCGGCGGGCAAGATTCCGCATTATCACGCATTATTTATGGACTCATTGGTATTGCCGGACTCATTAACCTTGCGCTTCTCTTTAAGCCTGCAGAAGAGCTAGGGCGCACAGAACCAAAAACTTCCCGGACATAAAAAAGTAAAACACTCACCTTGTAAAAGGGTGGGTGTTTTACTTGGATAGGTCTTCTTTTTTCGATTGTTCGATCCATTCTTGCAGCTTTTCCTTTAATGTGTTAAACCCTGGGTTTAACGACATTTTCACTTTCACGTGCCGTTTTCTCCTTTTTCCTTGTCTTTCTTCCACCGCTCTCATGGACAGGCTGACCCGTTTTTGTTTGTGGATCGATGGACAATACTTTTACGATTATTTCATCACCAACATTGACGTAATCTTTAATGTTTTTGACAAACTCATGAGAAATTTCCGAAATGTGAACAAGTCCTTGCGTCTCTTCGTCTAGTTCCACAAAGACGCCGTACGGTTGAATGCCAGTAACCTTTCCTTTCACGATACTCCCTACTTCAATATGAGACAAACAAAACACTCCTATTTTCCTAATTGAATATGTGTTTTTATATTATAACATAATTTTTGTCCAATAGAAAAAATATGTTCTGCCATCCCAATGATGGAATGGCAGAACATCCATGGCTACAATCGATCTAAAAAGCGTTTCATTCGTTTGATCGCTTCTTGCAGCTGTTCCATTGAGGAAGCGTAAGAACAGCGAATATATCCTTCCCCGCTTGCGCCAAATACGTTTCCAGGTACGACCGCAACTTTTTCCTCCAACAACAATTTCTCTGCAAATTGTTCGGATGTCAGCCCAGTCGATTGAATAGACGGAAATGCATAAAACGCTCCGCCAGGCATATGACAGCTAAGCCCAATTTCATTTAACGATTGCACAAAATAGTTGCGGCGGCGACGATAGCTTTTTCTCATATATTCGACATCTTGCTCTCCGTTTCTTAACGCTTCAATCGCACCGTATTGCACCATCGTCGGCGCACACATCATCGCATATTGATGAATTTTTAACATCGCTTGTAAAATTTCCGCAGGCGCCGCGGTAAATCCAAGCCTCCAGCCCGTCATGGCAAATCCTTTCGAAAAACCAGAAATCAAAATGGTCCGCTCCCGCATTCCATCTACCGCCGCAAAGCTTATGTATGAATCGTCATACGTCAGCTCTGCATAAATTTCGTCCGAAATAATAAGCAAATCATGTTTTTTTGCGATTTGCGCAATTGCTTCTAGCTCTTCTTTATGGAGCACCGTCCCTGTCGGATTGTTTGGTGAACAGATGATGAGCGCTTTTGTTCGATCGGTAATAACCCGCTCGATTTGATCTGCACGAAGCTTGAAATGGTCATCCCCATTTGTTTCTACCGGAACAGGCACTCCTCCTGCCAACGTAACAAGCGATTCATAAGCAACAAAGCTAGGCTCAACAACGATCACTTCATCCCCAGGATTCACCGTCGCCCGCAGTGCTAAATCAATTGCTTGGCTTGCGCCGACCGTGACAAGAATTTCTGTTTCGGGATCGTATTCAATATGGAATTTTCGGGCTAAATAAGCGGCAATTTCTTGACGAAGCTCTAAAAGTCCAGCGTTTGCCGTATATGATGTATATCCTTGCTCAAGCGACAAAATACATGCTTCACGTATGTTCCATGATGTGACAAAGTCAGGCTCGCCCACCCCTAGAGAAATAACTCCTTCCATGCTGGAAGCAAGATCAAAAAAACGGCGAATTCCTGACGGCTTCAGACGAGCGACTGTTTCCGACAAATAGGATTTCTTCGTTCGTTGCATCATGGCGCCATCACGATGCGACGATCTTGATCTCCTTGGTCAAACACCGTACCGTCATGTTTATATTTTTCAATATAAAATGAGTCGTCGTCGAAATGACGGAATCTAACGTTGATAATTTTTCAGAAACGAATTGCGCCACTTCCGACATAGAACGCCCTTCAATGACAACGGATAAATCATACGCTCCTGACATTAAATAAACGGATTTTACTTCTGGAAAACGATAAATGCGCTCCGCCACTTCATCAAACCCTACTCCTCGTTTTGGCGTTACTTTGACATCAATCATCGCCGTAACTCCTTCATGTCCGTCTACTTTTCGCCAGTCGACAAGCGCCGCGTACTGCACAATCACTTTCATTTCCTCAAGTTTTTTCATGATCGCTTCTGTTTCTTCCACGGATAACGATACCATTTTTGCCAGCGTTTCGATCGGAATACGCGCGTCTTTTTCTAATATTTCGATAATTTCTATTTCTTTTTCGGTCAGTTTCACTCTCCATCCCCCCGATAAACATTTTCACATAAATTCTATCAATTTGCACGAAAAAATGGCAAATACTACAACTATGCTACAATAAATTATGAGAGGTGGCGAACGATGGCAACATCGCAACCAAGTGCGCAAACAATCCAGTTAAATAATATTCAGCTTTATTACGAAGCATACAATATGGAACAAAAACGCTCTGTATTTGTTGCGCATCCATCGTCTGTCCACACCTTCCAAGCAAAAATGTTGAGCATACAAAAATTATAAGCGATAATCCTTAAAAAAAGAAGGGAGAGGACGCATTTTATGTATTCGTTTGACGATGTCATCGACCGCCGCAATACCCACTCCTTGAAATGGGATGATACAGAGCGCGTTTTGGAGCGAAAGACGTGCTGCCATTGTGGGTAGCGGATATGGATTTTCCAGCTCCTCAAGCCGTCATAAAAGCGCTGCATGAACGAATTGCACACGGTATTTTCGGATATACAGTCATTCCCAATTCGCTAAAAGACGCCATAAAGAATTGGCTCAAGTTGCGGCATCAATGGGAGATTGAACCATCCTGGCTTTCGTTTTCTACTGGTGTAGTGCCGGAGATTGCCAATGCCATCGAAGCGTTTACGGAACAAAATGACCGCATCGTCGTCTTTACGCCTGTATATCCTCCGCTGTTTCAGCTTGTTAAAAAACATCAGCGCACGCTTGTAACAAGCCCTTTGCGACTCGCAGAAAACCGCTATGAAATCGATTGGGAAGATTTCGAGAAAAAAATTCAAGGTGCCAAATTATTGCTGTTATGCAGCCCTCATAACCCTGGAGGTCGTGTTTGGACATATGAGGAATTAACGAAAATAGGGGAATTATGCATCAAACATAACGTCATCGTCGTTTCCGACGAAATTCACGCCGATTTGACATTTCTGCCGCACCGACATGTTCCGTTCGCTTCGATTGATCCGGCATTTGCGGAAAACAGCGTCACATGCATCGCTCCGACGAAAACATTTAACCTTGCCGGACTGCAAGCGGCCGCTGCGATTATTCCAAACGAAACATTAAAACGGCAATTTAACAAAGTACAACAACGGCAAGGCTTTTTTACACTCAACACCTTCGCGGTTGCCGGCACCGAAGCAGCTTACCGGCACGGTCAGGAATGGCTCGATGCATTATTGCGATATTTACAAGAAAATATTGATTACTTATGTTCTTACATAGAAGCAAACTTGCCAAAACTTCGTGTCATTCGCCCTGAAGCGACATATCTCGTGTGGATCGATTGCCGGCAACTAGATGTGACAGAACAACAACTAAGGCAGCTTCTTTTAGAGAAAGGGAAGATTGCTGTAGAATTTGGAAGCAAATTCGGAGAAGAAGGGAGAGGATTTATTCGCATGAATGTTGCTTGCCCGCGAAAAACGTTAGAAGATGCTCTTTTCCGCCTATCAGTTGCGTTGCAATAGCTTTCATCTTCGAACAACGAACGAAATTTTAAAAAATAAGAAAAGGCTCTTTCCTTTACACAAGGTAGAGCCTTTTTATCTATTTTTTAATTTCACCACATGCAATTCGTCCACCAGCATCTCCAGCCGGCTGTGTCATCCCATCATCTTTTCTTTCATGGATGACAATCGCCGTCCCGTCTTTTGTCAACAGCGAACCTTTCTGTCCTTCTTTCAGCGTCACATTTGGCGCTGTCAATTCCACGTTTACCGTTCCGTCCTCTTTTACGATAATATTAGGCAAGTCCCCGGCATGAGCCCCTTCTGGATGAAGCAATCCATGTTTCTTTCCATCTGGATTGTAGTGGCTTCCAGCCGATTGAAAGTCCGGCTTTTTGCAAACTCCTTTTTCATGAATGTGAATCGCGTGCTCACCAGGCGGAAGTCCCTCCAAATCCAGTTTCAATTTAACGCCTTTCGCTTGTTCTGATAGTTTTATCGTACCGATCGAATCACCGGCACTATTAATCATATTAACTTCTAAATTCGTCACGTTTTCCTTTTTACAACCGGCGGCAAATAAAAACACCGCCAGTAACAAACCTAACTTTTGAAACACAAAACCCCTCCAGCAACACCTTTTTACATATAGTATTGCCAAAGGGGAAAACAATTAAACCATCATTTTTCATTATGAACAATATTGTCTTTCTTTAATTGTTCTTCTAATTCCTTTGCCTTTTCTTCCTGACGTTTCGAAATTTTTATGATCAGCCGCATCGTTAAAATTGCGGCAATAAGAAAAATCGTACATGTGATGGCAGCTGGAATGTACTCTCGTTTATCTTCAGGAAAATATAAAAAAGTCCAGTTTAATATATATGGAATGATCATCGTTCGACAACCTCTCACGCATAAAATGATACATCAATTATTATATTATCATAAACAAAGCGAAAAATCCGCCAAAAAAGCGACCTTTAAAGAGCAAACTTTTTTCTTAGCTGAGTGAAATCAATCCGTTCCCCAATCGTTGGCGGCTTTGTCTTTGCTAAATATTTTTTGTCATTTTCCACCAATCGGAAAATGTTATAAGTGGTAAAAGCATCGTCTAAAGCACAATGCGCTTTCCCGACTCCTTCATTTCCATATTCTTGGATCGCTTTTCGCAGTCCCGTCTGATTTTTGTCGCCAAAAAACAATTTATATTCCATCGCTAAATCGCGGTGCTCTCCTGTAAATGGAAATGGCAAATTAGCATTCATACAGTTTTCCCGTAACACTTTCATATCCATGCTTCCCCACGTAACCACCGTGCTTGGCCTCGAACGATCGTATTGATGCAACAGCGCAACTAGTTCATGAAAACTCATTCCTTGATCTACTTGCTCTTGCGTAATATTTAAAAATGATTTGCACCGATCTGTAAGCACGGGAAATCGCATTGGTTTCACGTAAGATGAAAATTGGTCACATACTCGGTCATCAACAACTACGACAAGCCCGACTTCAATAATTTCCGGAAAAAATCGTCTTGGTTCCGTCTTCGTCTCTGGCATCGTAAATTCAAAATCAAGGAATAAATATTGTTGTGCTGCGGACATACCTTTTCCCTCCTTTCTTGCTTCATAGAGTAACGAACGATCGTTACTACTATTATATCACGGGGAAACGATATTTTATTTCCATTTTTCAGAAAATATAAAAAAGGGCGTAAGCCTGATATATACGAGATATATAAAAGTGGGGCATAAGTTATATAATTAATGGGGAAGTAGGAAAATTATGATGAATAAACTAGCGATTTACTATTCAAATCTTACTTCTAGCAATTTATGAAGCATTTGTACTCCAAGCAAGCCTATTCGTACTTAAACGGAACAGGTTTATTATCTTCAGTGATTTTTATTAAAGGGCTTCTTCTTGATTCGTTTCAACGAAACGGATATTTCTTCAAAAAGAAAAAAAGGGACTTTTTTACAGCCCCCTGTGATGAAACAGTGCAAGTGCGCCTTTATTAAGCCTATTCGCTTGCCATTGAGAGAGCCGCCTTTATTCCTTTTGATTGCGGAGATCGTCCCGAACGGTTCTTTCCCATAGTTCAACCCCGGAATAATAAGCGGCACGGCTGATAAAATGCGCTGCAACTGGAGAGGTCATAAAAATGAAGACAATTGCTAATAAAAGACGGGAATTAAAATGACCTTCCTGGATGAAAAAATGAAAACACGTGCCAAGTAAAATAAACATAATCCCAAGTGTGGTGCTTTTACTGATAGCATGGCTTCTTGTATACACATCTGGCAGCCGAATCGCTCCGATAGCTGAAATTAACACTAAAATAGCACCAACAACCACGAAGAAAATAACAACTGCATCAGCAATCCCTTTCACGTTCGATGATCACACCTTTCTGTAAAAATTTTGCGAACGCCACCGTTCCAAGGAAAGCTAAAATACCAATTAACAAAATCACTTCAAGAAACGCACTCGTTTCTAATATGATGGAGAAAATCGCTACAATTCCTGCCAAACAAATTCCCATTGCATCAAGTGCAATCACTCGGTCAGCAACGCTCGGCCCTTTCACAACCCGATAAAGAAAACAAAACATGGCAATGGACAAAATAACAAGCGCAATATTAAAAATAACCGTCATTTGCTCACCTCCAGAATCGTCTTTTCAAACGATTCTTTTATTTGTTTAATCGTCTCCTCGACATTAGGAGCATCAAGTGCGTGGACATAAAGCGTATTACGGTCTTCTGACACATCTACAACGAGCGTTCCGGGAGTTAATGTAATTAGGTTAGATAGCACCGTGATTTCCCAGTCTTTTTTTACCTCAAGCGGCAGCGCGAAAATACACGGTTGAATATTCATTGACGGAGCTAATATCACTTTTAGGACAGCAATATTCGACAACAACAGTTCTTTCAAAAAGATAAGAATAAGCTTGCATATCACAAGAAAAGGGATGACATAGAAACGAGAGTGAAAATATCTTCTTAACATGAAAATAATCAGTAAACCAAGAATGTACCCGACAATGAAGGTGGAAGCATTAAACGAAGCGGAAAGAAACATCCAGACAAATGCTAATAAAACATTCAGCAATATTTGTAATGCCATTCGTCTCTACTCCTTTAACACCGACTCGATATAAATCGCTGGATCCGCTAGCACCGATATGGCTTGTGACACGAACGGACGAACAAATTCAATTCCGACTCCATATAAAACCGTCAATCCTAGCAACATAGCGATAGGAATATAAAGTGTGCGAATTTCTTTTGCTTCATATCCTTTTTGTTCGCCCCAACATCCATAAACAAAAATTTTCATAATAGAATAGAGCACGAACAAACTCGACAGCAAAATAACGAGAGCAGAAAGAAGCTGGCCGTCAGCAAAACTGGAGCGAACAATAAGCGTTTTTCCTATAAAGCCGCTGAACGGCGGGATGCCTGCAAGCGCGAGAGCAGAAAGAAACACCATCCATCCTAACAGCGGATAGGTTTTCATTAATCCACTAAATTGATTCAACTGATTCGTTCCCGTAACATACGCAATCGCTCCAATAATCAAAAACATCGTTGTTTTCATCACCATATCTTGCAGTAAATAAAAGACAGTACCTTCCAAACTTTCGTTCGTCATCAGTGAAATCCCAAACGTCATGACACCGACCGCCGCAATAATGTTATAAATAACGATTTGCCGCAAATCACGATAAGCAATTGCCCCGATGACTCCGACAACAATTGTTCCAATGGACAACCATGCTAAAATAGTGTGCGTATAACCTACATCATGATGAAAAATAAGAGTAAATGTACGTAAAATTGAATATACTCCTACTTTCGTAAGAAGGCCGCCGAAAAGAGCCAAAACAGCGGATGGCGGAGCGGAATACGACCCTGGAAGCCAGAAATAAAACGGGAAAATCGCTCCTTTTAACCCGAAAACGATAAGGAACAAAATAGCAATCACCGTTAAAATAGACTGATTTTCCACCTCGGCTACACGAACAGAAAGGTGGGCCATGTTTAACGTTCCAGTTACAGCGTATAAATATCCCACAGCAATAACGAATAGAGCGGATGAAAAAACATTGACGAGCATATACTTAATCGTTTCCCGCAACTGTATTTTCGTTCCTCCCAATACAAGAAGAACATACGAAGATATAAGCATCACTTCGTAAAAGACAAACAAGTTAAAAATATCTCCGGTTGTAAACGCACCATTAATACCAACAAGCAAAAAATAGAAGAACGAATAGTAATAAAATGATTCGCGGCTGCGGCCAATGGTGGCAAAAGAATAAAGCAAGCAGGCAAACGCAATGATGCTTGTCGTCAATACAAGCATGGCAGACAGCATATCCGATACAAGCGTAATACCGAATGGAGCAGGCCAGTTTCCGATATCCAACGTTTGTATTCCTTCCGTATGAACACGGCGTACTAGCATGATGCTAGCGAATATCATTCCTAATGCTCCAAAAACGGATATCGCTTTTTGAGCAGAAATATTCTTCGCGAAAAAAATTAGGACAATAGCAGTAACTAATGGAATGATTATTGGCAATATCAGTAAATTAATCATCTTCTTCCTTTCCCCTCATTTTTTCAATATTATCCGTTCCAATCTCTTGATATGAACGATAAGCGAGAACTAGAAAAAAGGCAGTTACACCAAAGCTGATCACAATCGCTGTCAAAATGAGCGCTTGTGGTATTGGATCCACATATTGTTTCGCCTGTTCTTCTAATAGAGGCGGGGCCCCAGCCTTTAATCCCCCCATTGTTAACAACAGTAAATGTGCTCCATGACTTAGTAAACCGGTTCCGATAATAATTCGGAGCAAACTTTTACTCAATATGAGATAAGTAGCCCCGGCAAACAAACAGCCAATGACAATAATCATGACAATTTCCATTAATCGCTCTCTCCTATCGTTTCAATAATGGTCATCGTAGTTCCGATAACGACAAGATATACGCCTAAGTCGAAAAGAACAGCGGTATGCAGCGATGTTTGGCCTAACAGCGGGAGATGAAAGTGATGGTAAGCATGGGTTAAAAAGGGGACATTAAAAACAAGTCCCCCTATTCCCGTACCGACAGCAAATAAAAGCCCAACACCGATTAAAATTTTATAATCAACTGGAATCATTGATCGAACTGTCTTTATATCAAACGTCAAAAGCAACAACACGATGGCGCCGGAAGTCATTAGACCAGCAATAAATCCTCCGCCTGGATGATAATGCCCCGCAAAAAAGAGATGAATGGAAAATAAGATGATAATAAACGTCACGACACAGGTCAACGTCCGCAAAATAACGTCGTTCGTTTTCACTATTTCTCTCCTTTCGACATTCGTAGTTTGACCATCACGTAAATGCCCAAAGCTGCAATACCGAGCACACATATTTCAAACATCGTATCAAAACCCCGGAAATCAACTAAAATGACATTGACCATATTTTTTCCCGCGGCTTTTTCATACGTATTTTCCACATAATATTGGGCAATGGTGTCGAAATTTTTTTGGCTATAGGAAAGTAAAGCGATCAAGCTAACTATCACTCCGACCCCTATGGAAATGAGGGCATTTCCCAATCTAAAACGAATCCCTTTTTCATGACGGCTGAGCTGTGGCAGGTGATAAAAGCAAAGCAAAAATAGCGAGACGGAAATCGTTTCAATGACTAACTGCGTCAACGCTAAATCCGGTGCACGGAACAATACGAAGAAAAGAGTGACCGTATAGCCGACGGAACCAAGTGCAATAATGGCGGTTAGACGTGATTTAGCCATGACAGTAGTGATGGTTCCAGCGATGATAATTAGTGATAATACAAGTTCATGAGCCCCTACTGGTGCCAGATGATCAGTTGAAATATGCCATTTTCCTTTCACCAAGATGGAGAAAGCGAGCAACGCAATGAAAGCGGAGAGAATATACACAAAGTAAGTACGGATATAGCCTGTCATATAGCTTTCGGTTAACGTGTACGATCCTCTCTCCATTCCATCTACCATACGGTCATACAGATGATTAAGAGAAAGACGCTTCGGAAATTTTTGATATAGACTTTTCCATCTTGGAAATGTCTTGTACAACATTGTCCCAAGTACAATAACGCCAATCGTCATCCATAGCTCAATGGTCCATCCGTGCCAGTGGCTAATGTGTAGCGCCGATCCTTCCGTGCGAAATGGACCGGTTAAAATCGCATCAGCAGCTGGAGCGATGAGCGTATGTGACAACATGTTTGGGAAAAGTCCAAATACGATGACGAGAAGCGCGAGAACAACCGGAGCAATAAGCATTCCTAACGGCGCTTCGTGCGGTTTTTTCGGCAATTGTTCAGGCTGATAGGAGCCGAAAAACGTTCTGCCGAGTAACAAAAAGCTGTACAAGAACGTAAAAACGCTAGCAATCCATGCAATAACCGGGAATAAAATTCCCCATGTATCAAGCGAAAAAATGTCCGCCTGCAGCACCCGAACCATTGCCGTAAAAAACATTTCTTTGCTTAAAAATCCATTAAACGGTGGCATTCCCGCCATCGATAGCGCACCAATCAACGCAACTGTAAATGTGATTGGCATCACCGTCATTAAACCGCCGAGACGACGAACATCTCTCGTCCCTGTTTCATGGTCAACAATGCCTACGACCATAAACAAGCTTCCTTTAAACGTCGCATGGTTAATCAAATGGAACACTGCCGCCACCGTCGCGATTATATATATATTGTCATCAATAGTATCGTAATGAAACGAGAGCGCTCCAACACCAAGCAGCGACATGATTAAGCCGAGCTGGCTAACGGTAGAATACGCTAATATACCTTTGAGATCCGTCTGCCGTGGAGCGTGAAACGACGCCCAAAACAGTGTCAAAATTCCTATTCCGCCAACTAGCCAAATCCATAACGGCGATACGGCGAATATTGGCGTTAAGCGCGCAACTAAGTAAATCCCTGCTTTCACCATCGTTGCGGAATGCAAGTATGCACTTACTGGCGTTGGCGCTTCCATGGCATCAGGAAGCCAAATATAAAACGGAAACTGCGCAGATTTTGTAAAAGCCCCTAACAAAATTAGCAATAACGCCGGCACAAACAGCGAATGGCCTGCCAGCTCGGAAGATTGGGCAGCTAATTCGCGTATGCTATACGTTCCTCCATGACGGACAGCAGCAAAAAGCCCCCAAGCAAGGCAAGTCCGCCAAAAATCGTAATCAACATCGATTTCTGCGCCCCGTAACGGGAGCGTTCACGCTCATTCCAATAGCCAATTAATAAGAAAGAAGAAAGCGAAGTTAATTCCCAAAACAAATACAGCACCATTAAATTATCGGAAAGAACGACGCCGAGCATCGCTCCCATAAATAAAAGCAAATATACATAAAAATGATGAAGCTTTTCTTTTTCTTTTGATAAATAATAAACCGAATATAAAATAACAAGGGAGCCAATTCCTGTAATTAAGAGTGCGAATAATAAACCTAACCCGTCTACATAAGCAGTAAAATCCAATCCTAGAGAGGGAATCCAAGGTACGGTTTCTATTTGTGTGCCATATTTCTCTGTAATCGAAATATACTGAATAAAGTAGATAAATAAGATGATAGGCAAAGGCAAAATAAACAAACCGGTATGAATAGGGCGAACATACTTATACAGAAACGGAACAAAAATAGCTAATAAAAATGGAGATATAATTGCCCAATGCAACATCGACACCGCTTAATCCTCCTAACTTATATTACTTTAGCTGCCTCATCGCCATATTTTATATACAATAACCTTTTGCTAACTATTTGAAGTGAGGCCAATGCAGCAAACATGCCTATTTAATCATGCCTATTTAATTATAAGAAATAGTGAAATGTGCTTCTGACTACTATTCTACCTTGCATGTTGTCGATATACACTACCATTCATCTTTCCCCATTCCATAAATGGTCGTTCGTTATCATGAATATCTATTATTTACGTTTTTCCTTATGAATGAATTGCGTTTTATTTTATGATAACATTTGAATGTTTTTTTGTTCAATTCAGCTTGCTCTCATTGACTAAACCAATGGGGGTTGTCCAACAGCGATACACGTTTCCCCTTTTTGCCCCTTCATGAAGCAACGCGATTTTCTCTTAACCATGTTATAATTGACGAAACAACTCCCATTTCATTGCTCTAAGGTTGGCAAAAAATTAAAAACTCTTCCATTTTTCATTCCGTTCTCCCGCAATGCACATATAGTAATATAGATTATTCACTAATAAGGGGGAACACCACCATGTTTTATGCCTCATTTCCCTTATCCTATCCGATAAGGCAGTATCCGCCTGTTAATCCAACTTTGTTCACCCAATCAGCTACAACCGCACAAACGCTAATGAATGACGCGAGTGTCATACTAAAAAAGTTAGCAAGTTCCAAATCATTCGCCATCAGCGTCATGTCGGCAGCGCAAGAGGGAAAAACGAAAGAAGTCCAACGGATGATCCAGTCGCTCGGAATTAAATCGAAAGTCGATCTTTATTTTAACCCAGATGGGATTCGCTTCACATTATCTCCTCCAGCAGGCTCATTTTCATGCTGTCAACTCGTCATCGGGCTCCGTTGGAATATATTCCCACTACCATCGTGAATTTCATCTATTTATTTGGCTTGCACCATTAGCGGTGGAAGCCTCTTTTGTTCATTTTTAACCACCAGAATTTTCTAAGCATTTCCGTTTTCATCAACCGGTTGCTTCGCGCCCAATTCTCCTGCATCTCGCAAATCATATCCATCATCGTTTTTGCTGACATGAATGATATCCTCGTTGGCACCCATTTTGCTCGCCCGTTTTATCTTACGTTCTTCGTCGCTGAAATTCATGTATTTCACCTCTACTGTATAAAGTCTCCATTGAGATGATTTGTTATGTGCATACTGAAAAAATATTATAGTTGACATAAAAAACATTGTTCGGTACGATTTTGTTAACCGATAAATAAAATGGGGTTTACATATGAAAGAAACACGCCCAAAATGGCGAGCTATTGACTTAACATTAGTCGGCATGTTTGCAGCATTAATGGCAATTGGAGCAAATATTACGTCGTGGGCGCCATTTCTAGTTATCGGCGGTGTTCCGATTACATTACAAACGTTTTTTTGCGTGCTTGCTGGCGCAATTTTAGGGCGAAGATTGGGAGCAGTAGCAATGATTGTTTATATGCTCATTGGGCTATTCGGCGCTCCTGTGTTTGCACAGTTTGGCGGAGGATTTGGCAGCGTTGCCAGACCAACGTTTGGATTTATTATATCGTTCATTTTTGCTGCTTATGTAACAGGATGGATGATTGAACGGGAAAGGGAAATCCGTCCGTTGTTCGATTTATCGCTGCTACGCTCGCTGGTATGGCCATTAACTATCTGATCGGCACCAACTGGATGTATATCGCTTATAAATTTTGGGCGGAAGCGCCTAAAGGATTTTCCTATGCTTTGGCATGGAGTTGGATGATCGTCCCGCTTCCAAAAGACATTATTTTATCCGTAATCGCTGGCATCCTTTCACCGCGAATTTATATGTCTGTCCGTAAATCCGCCTCATACCATCAACGCGTGGCATAGAGTAGCGCTCCCATAAAAACTTTTCATAAAAAAACGTGCATGTGAATCCATGCACGTTTTTTAAAAAAACAATCTAAAGATTTGATAGACAAATCCAGCAATAAGTGCAGAAACAGGCAACGTAATAATCCATGTTAATACAATGCGCTGCGCCACACCCCATTTAACGCCTTTAACGCGTTGTGCCGCACCAACCCCCATGATTGCGGAAGAAATAACATGGGTCGTACTAACAGGCAAGTGAATCGTGGTGGCGCCAAAAATGATCAGAGCGGACGATAAATCTGCCGCCGCCCCGTTGATTGGGCGGATTTTCATAATTTTTCCCCCAACCGTTTTAATAATTTTCCATCCACCTACTGCGGTTCCAAGCCCCATGGCCGTCGCTGCAGAGATTCTAACCCATTCCGGAATATCTGTCGACGTATGATAGCCAGCGGCAATCAGTGCCATTGTGATAATCCCCATTGCTTTTTGGGCATCGTTTGTTCCGTGTGTATATGCTTGTAACGAGGCTGTCACGACCTGAAACATACGGAACCCTTTTGTCGTGCGTGACAAATTGGCATTTTTAAATATGAAACGGAATAGAGTCATCATCACAAAGCCGACTCCCAAAGCAAGGAAAGGAGAAATCACAAGAGACTCCATAATTTTCAAAAATCCTTCATAATGCAAAATATCAAACCCTGCTGCAGAAATCGCCGCGCCTGCAACCGAACCAATCAACGCATGCGAAGAACTGCTTGGAATTCCGTAATACCACGTAATTAAATTCCACGCAATGGCTGCTGTCAATGCCGCTAAAATGACGACGGAACCGTTCTCGAGTGCGAATGGATCAACAATATCTTTCGTGATCGTTTTTGCAACCCCAGTAAATGTCAATGCGCCAATAAAGTTCATTGTCGCCGCTAAAATAATCGCTTGTCGTGGCGATAGTGCTCTTGTTGATACTGATGTTGCGATGGCATTGGCAGTATCATGAAACCCGTTAATAAAATCAAATGCCAACGCAAAAATGACAATAAGAGCCGTAAGTAAAAATATCATATCCATAAAAACAACGTCCCCTTTTATGCGTTACGCATGATGATTGTTTCAATCGTATTCGCCACATCCTCGCAGCTATCCGCAATTTCTTCTAACATTTCATACAGTTCTTTATATTGAATGATCTTAACCGGATCCTTTTGTTCTACAAATAAATTTTTGATCGAAGCTCGTAAAATTTCATCGCATTTTGTCTCATAATCCTTAATTTTAATGGCATGTGTCCGCATATCGAGAAGCTTTTTATGAGACAACAGTTTAAGTGCATTAACAATTTCAATCGTGCTTTGATAAATATTATTAAAAAATTGCACCATATGATCATCAATTTCCGTAAATGAAAACATTTCGAAGCGGGCGGAACATTGTTCTAGCCCATCTAACACATCGTCCATCTTCATTGCTAATTGGTGAATGTCTTCGCGCTCAATTGGCGTAATAAACGTTTTATTTAATTCGACAACAAGCTCATGAATATAGGAGTCGCCCTTGCGCTCATATTCTTTCATCACACGCGCAAATTCTTTCAAATCGCTGACATTACGGATTTTATACTCGACAAAATATTGCGCCGCTTCTTTCACATTTTCGGAAATCGTAAATAATAAATCAAAAAAGACATCTTTTTTTGGTGAAAAAATCATATGAAAACCCCCATTTATTTAACGTATGGAAATTTGGCCACTGTGTTCTATTTTAGCAATAAATGTCGAATTTACAATGAACATATAAAAAATTTACACTAAATTTACATTACCTTAACATTTTATAAATATTTTTTAAGTATATCATTCCAAAAAGAAAACGAAGCCATACAAGTCGGCTTCGTTTTTCATATTATTCTTATTCGAATCGCTCCACCAACGTCGCAAGCGTGCGAACCATTACCCCAGTAGCTCCAGACGGTCCGAGATCATGCTCTTTCGAAGTAACGGATGTTCCCGCAATATCAAGATGAACCCACGGTGTATCTTCCGCAAATTCACCGAGAAACGCACCGCCCATAATCGCATGTCCTTCTCGTCCTGGTGAATTATTAAGGTCTGCAATTTTACTGCTGCGTACACGTTCCTTATCCTTTTCCGTAATTGGCAAGCGCCAAATAAACTCCCCTGTTTCCGCAGACGCTTCTAACACTTGCTCAAATAACGCTTCGTTATTGGTCATCGCACCCGTTGTATGAACGCCAAGCGCTACAATGACACCGCCCGTTAGCGTCGCGACATCAATTAAATAGCTGGCGCCATGATGTTTCGCATATGTAATGGCATCTGCTAAAATAAGACGGCCTTCTGCATCGGTATTTTTTACTTCAATCGTTTTTCCGCTCATCGATGTAATCACATCGTCCGGTTTAAACGCTTCACCGCTAATCATATTGTCAGTAGCCGGAATGACAGCAACAACATTTTGTTCTGGGCGAAGCTCCCCGATAATTTCCATCGTGCCAAGCACTGCCGCCGCACCAGCCATATCTGTTTTCATATCGACCATGCTTTCGCGCGGTTTAAGGGAGTAGCCTCCAGTATCAAACGTCACTCCTTTTCCGACAAGACCGATGACATTTTCCCACGTTTCTTTTCCTTGATATTTGAGGACGATCATTTTTGGCGGATTTTTGGAGCCTTGGTTCACAGCGAGAAACGCTCCCATTCCGAGCTTTTCGATATCTTCTTTTTCAAGAATTTCACATTCAAACTCATATTTGTTTGCCAATTCCACCGCATAATTCGCTAAATCTGCCGCAGTTAATAAGTTGCTTGGAGTGTTGACCAACGTGCGCGCAGAATTCGTTGCCTTTCCGTATACAGAACCGACAAACACGCTTGCTTCGATTTCTGCTTGGTCCGCTTCTGTGTAAATCGTAATGGATTCGATCCGTTTTTCTGGTTCATTCTTTTTTTGTTTATATCCAGGAAATTCGTATGTCGCAAGGTAATAAGCTTCCGAAAGCGCATGTGCTGCATCATTCGCGTCAATATCTTTTGTGACAAACGTATCTAAAGCGATTGCCGCTTCCGTTCGTTTTGCTTGTTTTAATGTTTTAAACAGCTTGCCAAACGCTTCTCGCAATAAATCAAATGTCAACGCTTCTTCTTTTCCTAACCCGACAAAATAAAGTCGTTTTACTCCCGCTTGATTGAGAGTATGTACTTTGGAAATTTGCTTTTTCTTGGCGGAAATATCCCCTTCTTTCAACAAAACCGATACTTGTCCGCCAAGGCGGCGATCACATTCGGCAATAATTCCGTCTAACGGCTGATTTTTTTCAAACATCCCAACCACTAGCACTTCATGCGTTGTATCAAGGGACAGCTGCTGTTTAATGGTAAACATCTCATCATCTCTCCTTACGATACGGTTTCTTTTTCCATTATATCGAAATACAATGACTATTTCGACATTCCAAACTCATCATAATTCCAGTAGATAATGTTGACAATCTTATCTTCTCCCCTTTTTTCAAAATATCACAAGGAAACAGCATACGCATGTGGAATGAAAAAAGAAGGGAGCATATTGTTCCCCAATGACAAATGGAAGGAGAAGTGCGATGAGACTTATTTCGCTTTGTCCAAGCAACACGGAATTGCTCGCTTATTTAGATATGCACGACCACCTTATTGCCGTAGACAATCATTCCGATTGGCCATCTTCCGTATGCCATCTCCCGAGAGTCGGTCCCGACTTAAATATCGATATGGAAAAGGTAGAAGCAATGAAACCGGATTTAGTGCTTGCTTCTTTAAGCGTTCCAGGTATGGAACGAAACGTACAAGAACTGCAGAAACGGAACATTCCCCACATCGTTTTTGCGCCAAATTCATTGCACGATATTGCAGATGATTTGCTCCGTCTCGGTGAAACACTTGGCCAAAAAGAAACGGCACAGGCCATCGTTCGCCGCTATCACTCGTTTATAGAGAAATATCGCCAGCTGTCCGCGAATATTAAGCATCCTGCGCGGCTGTATTGGGAGTGGTGGCCAAGGCCGATTTTTACACCTGGTAAAACAAATTGGCTAACAGAAATTAGCCAACTAGCCGGGGCAACGAATATTTTTGCCGATATCGAGCAAGCAAACGTGCAAACCAACTGGGATGAAGTGATAAAGCGAAATCCTTCTCATATTTGCCTCGTCTGGGTTGGCGTGCAGACAAAAAAAATGAATAAAGATGCTGTCAAAAATAGACTTGATGCAGAGAAAGTGGACGCTATCCTTACAGAGAGAATTTACTTGCTCGAAGAATCGTTATATTGCCGTCCTTCTCCGCGGCTTTTGCTTGGTCTAAAAAAACTTGCCGCCTTGTTGCATCCGTCTGTTTTCCCACCTGATGACGGGATTGACCCATTGTTAACAAAATAAAGGGCGGTGCTTGTCCGCCCTTAACTTTTCGATTGTAAATACTGTTGCCTGAACACTTGCATTGTTTCGTCCTCATTTAGTCGTATTAACTCTTCTTCTGAAAGCGTCCCATCACCCTTTTTCACGATATACACTTGTACCTTCTTTTTACCCCAATATTTATATACATCCTCGACCGTATCATAATATAAATCAAGGCGATTTCCTTTAATCGCTCCTCCTTTATCGGCTACGACCCCATATCCATATCCAGGGATAAAAAGAATCGTGCCGATCGGAAATATATCTAAATCCGCAGCAATGGTTGAATATAAATCGCGTTTCACACGCACCCCAGAATAGGTAATTCCATATTCTGGATGGTCGGGTGTTTTTCCTGTTGACTCTACTCCTGCCGTATATCCTGTCGCAACAACAACCGTAGATGGATATTTTGACCAATCAATCGCTTCTTCAAGACGAAGCGGCTGATTAATGGCCTTTTTCGAGGAAATTTTCGGTTCATTCCGTTTCTCGTAATGCTTCCACTGTTTATCTATCGCAACATATCGCCCTTCATTCCATATATCAAAAAAATGGTCATCTGTGTAGAAAAATGATGATGCATCATACAAACTGTTAGAAATCGTTTTCGCTTCGACACCTGAAATCGATTGTAATGTCGCTAGTAGCGCCATTACAAACAATAATGACATGGTTATTCTTCTTATTATATTTTTTAGAAGAACCATTTCCTCACTCCTCTCACATTTCTATTTATCTCCACAAAAAAATAGAAATATTCATTGTGAGAAAAGTGAGGCAAAAAAAAAGACTTTCATATCATTATGAAAGCCTTAAAACATTTGATATCCCTTCGCACGCAACGTGCGAATGACAAATCCAGCGCAAAGCGCACCGGCAAATCCGCTAGATAAAATTAAAATATCGGCTGGAGCCAGCGACAATACTTTACGCTTTAACGCTATAAAAGAAGCTTGTGGATCTGTAAAATATTGCGTCCACGGAATATCATCAATAATAAACATAAATACAATCGGGCACAAAATTGCCATAATCCAAGTCATACGCAACAACATATTTAATAAAAAGCCAATGCCGAAAAATAAAACAAAAAATAAAAGCATGGAAATTAGTACAACAGGCAAGCTCATTTGCATCCCTAATCACCTCCAGTACACCCTTTTTAAGTGTACTGAATCGGATAAAGGGAGTCAATTTTCAGAAACGGCTTACTTCTTTTGTTCGGTTCCTTTTCCTGAACATCCATAACAAGTTTCCGATCCACCTAACAAAAGCTGTACGTATCCGTTTCCTTCGCAATATGGGCATACCGTTTGTTCTGTATGTTTCATATTTGCCCCTCCATTTTCCCTAATTTTCTGATAATATACCAAAATTTTTTTCAAAAGAAAAAGAGGGATTTTCCTCATTTATCGTGATGTAAACGGATACATCAGTGGCATGCTTCTGTTTTCTTCATATTCCTTAATCTTTCGAATTTTTGAAATATAAACTATATTTTGTGTATCCAAACGGTTCCCCGGGATTGAGTCCGTCATGAGCCGGAAAATAGTGAAATGGTTCTAATTGCAATAAATATCGCAATAACCGAGATGTATGTCGATCTTCTCGCAATCTTTGCTTGCTTAAAAATTCAGCCGTGAACAATTCATCGGTTTGCACAGTAATCGTATGTGAAAGAGCACGAAGTAAAAATATCGCCATATTATCACTAATTTCACCGCGAATTACCCCTGTACGCATTCCGAGAAATCCAACAATTTCCGCATCAATTCCTGTTTCTTCTTTAATTTCACGAATTGCCGCTTCATCGATCATTTCCCCTGGTTGTACAAATCCTGCTGGAAGCGACCATTTTCCTTTCAATCCCCCATATTTTTTCTTTACAACAAGCCATTCATCCGCCTCATTGACAACTAATCCTGCCGCTGCAATCCATACATTGCCGCGTTTCTCTCCCATCTTCATCATCCTTTTTTATTTGTTGTAAATGTTCCAACCTTCCCCACAAACATGAATATGTGAAAAACATTTACATTTGTACGAATATCAGTCTTTTTTTGTTTCCAAAAAAAGAATAGTTATTTCCATATATATAATATAAATGTTAAAAAAGGGCAAACATTGAAGTTTGCCCGTCTATTAGAAGAACTTAAATTTTCCTTTTTTCATTACAAGCGAAGGACCGCCAATTAAATAAAGAGCACGATTGTCGATCATTTTTTTCATAAAGCTTGCTTTTGTTCCCCAAATTTTTTTGCCGAATACAACTCCAATCGCATCATCCTCGCCAAGCGAACAAACCGTTCCTTTAATATCTGGACGGAATGGCTGCAATTCTCCTTGCTGACGAATTAGCACAGCAAGGTTTTTCGCGCACACTTCGCCTTCTTGCATAGCAATTTGTGCCGTTGGCGGATATGGGCGATTTGTTTCTTCATTAATGATTAACGAACAGTCACCAACGACAAAAATATCTTCGTGTCCTGGAACGCGCAAGAATGGGTCCACTTTAATACGACCGCGCATCGCTTCAAAGCCAGACTCATCGATTACATGGCTTCCGCGTACACCAGCGGCCCATACGACTGTGCCTGCTTTAATCTCTTCGATGTCGTCTCCTTTCGCTACGATAATTCCTTCTGGTGTACATTCTTTAATGGCAGTGCCGATTTTAAATTCAACGCCTTTACGCTCTAATTGGTTAACCGCATATTCAACCAGTTCCGGATCAAAACCTGGAAGCGCTGTCGGCGCTGCCTCTACACAAATAATCCGAACTTTATGCGGGTCGATATCATACTCGCGGCATAATTCAGGAACACGGTTTACTAATTCCCCTAAAAACTCAATACCTGTAAATCCAGCACCGCCAACGACAATCGTTAAACGCTCATCCCGCTTTTCTTCTTCTGTATTATACGTAGCAAATTGATACTCAATATGTTCACGAATTTGCCGCGCTGCATTCACGTTTGCAATAGAAAAAGCGTACTCTTTTAGCCCTTTAATTCCAAACGTCTCCGATTCAAATCCAAGAGCAATAACTAAATAATCATAAGTAAGTTCGCCATTTTTCATTAACACTTTCTTTTCATCAGGAAGTATTTTGACAACCGTGTCTTGCACAAATTTTACCTTATTACGATCAATCACATCGCTAATTGGATAACGAACTCGGTCATGATGCAATGTACCGGCTGATGCTTCGTGAAGCCACGTTGTTTCATAATGGTAGTCGTTTTTGTTCACGAGTGTAATGCTCGCCTCATTGATCCCAACAAGCTCTTGCAAACGTACTGTTGTCATTAAACCGCCATAACCAGCACCTAAAATGACGACATTTGGTTTTTTCAATTAAATCACTTCCATCCTTTTTAATTTTTTTGTAATTTTGTTTATAGATTTTGCCGCCATGCACATTTTTATCGGGCAAAG
Organism: Geobacillus sp. CX412; assembly: GCF_027942335.1. Classification (NCBI taxonomy): domain Bacteria; kingdom Bacillati; phylum Bacillota; class Bacilli; order Caryophanales; family Anoxybacillaceae; genus Geobacillus; species Geobacillus sp. CX412. Next base: position 487,558 of record NZ_CP103461.1, on the reverse strand, counting down.
TTTGTGAAATTATTCACGTTAATCGTCAAAAAAATGTTAAACAATTGTCACAAAAAATTAACAATGCATCCACAAAACATATTAGCCCTTTTTTTCAATCTTTTCAAGCGTTTTTTATATTTTTATTAGCTACAAAAATCCCCATAAATAACAAATGGCTTTTATGGTATGATAAGATGGTGAGGGTAATTTTATTTGTGGGGAGGAATCTTTGATAATGAAAGAAGACCAAAAAATATATGATGTTACCATTATAGGAGGCGGACCGGTCGGGCTGTTTGCCGCTTTTTACGGGGGATTAAGGCAGATGAGCGTAAAAATTATCGAAAGCTTGCCGCAATTAGGAGGACAACTGTCTGCTCTTTATCCTGAAAAATACATATATGATGTTGCTGGATTTCCTAAAGTACGCGCTCAAGAATTGATTGATCATTTAAAAGAACAAATGGAGAAATTTTCACCAACTGTTTGTCTTGATCAATCAGTGGAAATGTTAGAAAAATTGGAAGATGGAACATTTAAATTAACGACAAACAAAGAAATACATTATTCCAAAACTGTTGTTATTACCGCAGGAAACGGCGCCTTCCAGCCTCGACGCCTTGAATTAGAAAATGCAACGCAATATGAAGGAAAAAATTTATACTACTTCATTAATGATTTAAATCAATTTAAAGGGCAAAAAGTACTCGTTTGCGGCGGCGGAGATTCCGCTGTGGACTGGTCGCTTATGCTAGAACCAATCGCTGAAAAAGTGACGATTGTACATCGACGCGATAAATTCCGCGCTCATGAACATAGTGTGGAAACATTGATGAATTCCACAGTCAATGTGAAAACTCCATTTGTCCCTGTGGAGTTAATCGGTGACGAAGAGGGCATTCGCCAAGTTGTCATCGAACATGTGAAAGACGGTCTGCGCGAAACGATTGAAATCGATGCACTGATTGTGAACTATGGCTTTATTTCCTCGCTTGGGCCAATTAAAAACTGGGGACTTGAAATTGAGAAAAACTCCATAAAGGTTAACTCCAAAATGGAAACAAATATTCCTGGCGTTTACGCTGCTGGCGATATATGCACATATGAAGGAAAAATAAAACTCATTGCTTGCGGATTCGGCGAAGCGCCGATCGCAATCAGCAGCGCAAAAACGTATATCGACCCAACAGCGAGAATGCAGCCGGCACACTCCACTTCATTATTCTAATTTGCTTTTATGTTCACAAAAATGAAAGGGATGCTTTATGTATAAAAAGCATCCCTTTGTTGCGCCCAGTTTGAACAGATTACTTCCATTTTCCTTCTGTTTGCGTGCCGTGATTTGTTCTCTTAACTGTACATTTTCCTGCGCTAATGCTTGCGAGCATCATTAGCACTGTTCCGGCGTGCCTGCATTCGTTGCTGTTCTAAACGATGAACCGCAACCGCATGTGGCGATCGCATTCGGATTGTTAATCGTAAAGCCGCCTCCCATTAACGATTGTTTATAGTCAATCACTGTTCCTTGTAAAATAGGAGCGCTTTCTTTATCGACTAGAATTTTAATTCCGTGCTGTTCAAATTCGTGATCGTCTTCATGACGTTCATGTTCAAATCCCATTCCATACGATAAACCGCTGCAGCCGCCGCCTTTCACTCCAATGCGAAGGTATGCTCCTTCCTCCTCATGTTCTTTCATCATGTCTTTAATTTGAAACGCAGCTGCTTCTGTAAGTGTAATAATATCAGCCATTGCGATCCCTCCTTATGGATAGTATATCGCTTTCCATACATGTTTCTCAAATATTTAATAGTAATACACACCTGTACAAATCGTTTCCGCCGGTCCTGTCATCCGCACATTTCCCTCATCTGTCCATGTAATGATTAAATCCCCGCCTGCCAAATGGACGACCGTTTCTTTATTTCGCGCTGTTTTTCCATTTAATACGGAAGCAACAACAGCTGCACACGCCCCTGTACCGCAAGCTTGCGTCACTCCAGAGCCGCGCTCCCATACGCGAAAATGGAGTTCATGGTCGTTTACCACCTCGACGAATTCGACATTTACCCCTTCAGGAAACCGCTCGTCCTTTTCCACAATCGGACCAAGTGTCGTTACCGGCGCTGTTGTGATATCATCCACGTAAAAAATAACATGAGGGTTTCCCATCGAAACGGCTGTAATTTCATACTGTTTTCCATCGACTTCAAACGGTTCTGCAACGACTCGTTCCGCATCCAGACCAATCATCGGGATCTCGCTCCGCTTTAAACGCGGCTTTCCCATATCAATGGTAACGTTTGTAACGGCTCCATTTTCTACGGTAACCTCTGCCTTCACGAGTCCGGACAATGTTTCAATAAAAAAGGATCGGTCTTTTACCATTCCATGCTCATATGCATATTTTGCGACACAACGCAAGCCATTGCCGCAATTTTTCCCTTCAGAACCGTCGCTATTAAAAATCCGCATTTTTACCGGAGCTACTTCTGACGGGCAAATGAGAATCATGCCATCCGCTCCGATTCCGGTATTTACGTTGGATACTTTCACCGCTAAGACGATAATAATGATTCTGGAATTGTTTCTTCAAACATATTTACATATATATAACTATTGCCGAGCCCATGCATTTTTGTAAACGAAAATTTATTCATTATTTCCTCCTTGAAATAAAAAATTTTTTATACATAAGTATAAATCGAAAATAAACGGGACACAATGAGAATATCCCCCGTTTTTTCATAATATACACCTTAAAGAGGATGTCTGATGGGACATCCTCGTTTTTTATGTCACAGCGAGTACATACTATACATATAATATTCAAAGAATGATCGATGTACGGTAAAAATAGTTAATAAAAACAGCGGCTAATCGATATAGCCGCTTCCTTTCGTTCAAAACATCGGATTTTCCTCTAAATAACGATAAATATTTTCTACTAGCTGTTCAGGAGTATCTCCGGTTACGATTTCGCCATTGACTAAAGCGAAAAGAGTTTCCGCACATCGAGTACAGTAGCTTAAACAGCTGTATTCTATAATATCCAAATTAGGATCCTTTTCTAGTATTTCTAACGCTTTTTGCGATCCGCTCGCTAAATTGCTGATGCAAAACTCAATCATTGGCTGAATCATCGTTTTCTCACCTTCCTACTGTTTTTCATCGTAACGGTTTTTTTTAGAAACGTCAATTCAGACACTTCGTTTGCCATTATATCTCCTTTGTCAATGCTTTCCGAAAAATTGTTGTTATTTTGCCACAATTTCGTTATACTTTTTTATGGCATTTTGCGTTTTATAAAACGATAAAAGGGGTATTTTACGATGAGACACCTTGTGCTGCTCGGTGGAGGATACGGAAATATGCGAATTTTGCTTCGCCTCCTCCCAAACCATTTACCAGAAGATGTTCACATTACACTCGTCGACCGTATTCCATATCATTGTTTAAAAACAGAGTATTATGCACTCGCAGCAGGAACGATTAGCGATCATCATATTCGCGTTCCATTTCCAGAACATCCGCGTCTTACCTACCGTTTCGGTGAGGTCGTAAACATTGATCTCAACCATCAAAACGTACAATTGCAAGATGGAAGCAGTATACAGTATGATGATTTAGTGATTGGGTTAGGATGTGAAGATAAATACCACGGCGTCCCAGGTGCTGAAACATTTACACATAGCATTCAATCGATTGAGAAAGCGCGAGCGGCATACGAAGCATTAAATAATTTACCGCCTGGCGCTATTGTCGGAATTGTCGGTGCGGGACTAAGCGGCGTTGAATTAGCAAGTGAATTAGCCGAAAGCCGCCCTGATTTGCACGTCAAACTGTTTGACCGCGGAGAACGAATTTTGCCAATGTTTCCAAAACGGCTCAGCAACTATGTGGAAAGTTGGTTTAAACAACACGATATTGAAATCGTTCGCGGTTCTAACATTACAAAAGTAGAAGAACATACTCTTTATAATCACGATCATCCGGTTCATTGCGATGTCATTGTATGGACAGCGGGAATACAGCCAAACCGTGTCGTCAGAAACTTGCCAGTAGAGAAAGACAAACAAGGCCGTGTTATTTTAACGAAACAACATCACATTCCTGGATATGAAAATGTATACGTAGTTGGTGATTGCGCAAGTTTGCCGCACTCTCCAAGCGCGCAGCTTGCAGAAGGGCAAGCGGAGCAAATCGTTCAAGTATTACAAAAACGTTGGAAAGGAGAAGAGCCACCGAGCGAATTCCCGCCAATTAAATTAAAAGGTATTCTCGGGTCGCTCGGCAGAAAACATGGATTCGGCCTTCTCGCTGATCGTCCAATCACCGGGAGAGTCCCTAGATTGTTAAAATCAGGAGTATTATGGATGTATAAATATCACAACGGTTATTAATGAAAAAAGGGAGATCTTCGTTCCAAGATCCCCCTTTTTATCATCGATAACCATACTTCTCCATTTCTGCATAAATCGCCTTTAGCTTTGGGTTTCCTTCTCCGACAATGGCACCCTCAATCACAATAACAGGTTAAAATAAATCTTCTTCGATCACTTTTTTGGCAAACGCCTTTTTCTCCTCATCATCTTCTGGTGGGTTAAAAATATCAATATACGTAATGGAAAACGGCTGGTCTGGATATTTCCGTTTAATAGCTGCTTCTAGCCATTCATATGTTTCTTTGGAAGATGGCAATTGCACACAAGATGGACAAATCACATCGGCACCATATACGCATATTTCTACTTGCTTCAGCGTCATATATTTCCACCTTTCATATCATAAAAACAAAATTTATTATTAGATTTTTTTCTTTATCATGATTATAATAAACTTAAAGAAAGGAGTCGATAAAAATGACGGATCAAGAAATCAAAGAACAAGTGCAAGAAGTTTTGGATAAACTGCGCCCGTTTTTGCTTCGTGACGGCGGGGACTGCGAATTAATCGACGTTGAAGACGGTGTTGTCAAATTACGCTTGCTTGGTGCATGCGGAAGCTGCCCAAGCTCAACGATTACATTAAAAGCCGGAATTGAACGCGCACTCTTAGAGGAAGTACCAGGCGTTGTCGAAGTAGAACAAGTATTCTAATCACGAGGTTCATGCCAAAAATAACAGCGGTTTCCCAATGGAAACCGCTGTTATTTTTCAAGCGCCAGCTTATATACTTGACTGCCTTTTTGTGCCACCTTCAGGGATTCTACCGCACAATCTGGAAAGTGCGGAAGCAATTTTTCTTTTAAGCTTTCTCCTTTTCCAGGTTCAGCAAAAGCAAGAACGGTAGGACCCGCCCCGCTTAATGCCGCCCCAAACGCTCCGTATCGCGCAGCCAACGTCTCTACAAGCGATAGCTGCGGGACAAGTTCTTTACGATAAGGCTGATGAAATAAATCAGCTGCCATCATTTTTCCGGCAAGTTCCCAATTTTTCGTTAATAACGCCGCGACTAATACGTTGCTGACCGCACTTGCCTCGACGGCCTCTTGGCGCGCCAGCAGCTGTGGCAAAACGCTGCGGGCTTTTTTTGTTTCTAGCTCATACGAAGGGATGACAGCGACTAAATCGAATTGCACGTTTGGGACATGAACGATATTTGTCTCTTCTTGGCGATGACTGCCAATGACAAGCCCTCCATATAAAGAAGCGCCGACATTATCCGGATGCCCTTCATAACAGCTGGCCAACCTCATTTTTTGCTCTAAAGTCAGCGATAGACCTGCAAGTTCATTGGCCAGCTCAATTCCCGCTACCACTGCTGCTGCACTGCTTCCTAAGCCGCGCGTAAATGGAATATCACTATATACATCGACCGCACAGCTCGGCAACGTACGCCCGTATGTTTGAGCGACTTGCGCCGCCACTTGATAAATTAAATTGTCTGTTCCCGGCGGAATTGCTTCCACTTCAGGAGATCGGGGAATAAATTTCCATTCATCCGCCAACCTGACTTCTAACGTCAAATAACGGGATACTGCGAGACCAATCGAATCAAAACCAGGTCCTAAATTCGCCGTGCTTGCTGGGACGACGATTTTTAACATCCCATCTTCTTTCATTGATGGACAACTCCTTGAATATGCTCAAACACAATCGCCTCATCATTCGGAAGTACGGTTGGTTTAATTTCCGCTGTTTCCATCGCAATTGCCGGATCTTTCAGCCCATTTCCTGTCAACACCGCCACAACGGTGCTTCCCTTTCTAATTTCATTCCGCTTCCGTTGCTTGATCACTCCCGCAATGGATGCGCAAGAAGCAGGTTCAGCAAAAATTCCTTCCTCCCGCGCAAGCAGTTTATACGCTTCTAAAATTTCCGCATCCGATACTTCATCGATTTTTCCATTTGATTCCGTTGCCGCTTGCACCGCTTTTTCCCAGCTTGCCGGATTGCCAATACGAATCGCCGTCGCGATCGTTTCCGGATGCTCAATCACTTGATTGCGGACAATCGCCGCCGCTCCCTCCGCCTCGAATCCGCGCATTTGCGGAAGACCAGTTTGTTTCGCCGCATGATACTCTTTAAATCCCTTCCAATAAGCGGTAATATTCCCGGCATTGCCGACCGGAATCGCAAGCACATCCGGCGCTTTGCCAAGCTGGTCGCAAACCTCGAATGCCGCTGTTTTCTGCCCCTCGATACGATATGGATTTACCGAGTTGACAAGGGTAATCGGGGCGATATCGCTAAGGCGGCGCACCATTTTTAACGCTTCATCAAAGTTTCCCTCAATCGCAAAAATTTCTGCTCCGTACATAACTGCCTGGGCTAGTTTTCCCATTGCAATTTTGCCATTCGGAATCACGACAATACAGCGCAACCCTGCTCTTGCCGCGTAAGCCGCAGCAGAAGCGGACGTATTGCCTGTCGAAGCGCAAATAATCGTATGGCTGCCCGCTTCTTTCGCCTTTGCGACCGCCATCACCATGCCGCGGTCTTTAAACGATCCCGTCGGATTTGCGCCTTCCACTTTTACGTACAATTCCACATCAAGCTTTTCCGATAGCCGTGGCAGCGGAATAAGCGGTGTATTTCCTTCGTTTAAAGAAAGCATCGGGGTATTTTCATTGATTGGCAAAAATTCACCGTACGCCTGCAACAGCCCTTTCCATGTCATTATTTTCCCTCTCCTTCAACGCGATACGAGCTCTTTACTTCATGAACAATTTCTAAATCACGCAATTGCTGTAAAATGTCCTCGTAATCTTTTTGTGACGCACGATGAGTAACGATTACGATTTCCGCAAGCCCATCTTCTTTTAAAGGCAATTGTAAAATTTTTTCGAAGCTAACACCGCGTTCAGAAAATAGTGCCGTAATTTTCGCAAACGCACCAACTTGATCTTTCACATGAATACGCAAAAAGTATTTCGAAAAAATTTCTGATGCGGATTTTAGCTGCTTTTCGTACTGCGGTGCAACGGCATTGCATCCGTTTACTCCCAATCTCATATTTTTCATGACGGCCACTAAATCAGAAACAACAGCAGTCGCTGTTGGCAAACTTCCCGCTCCAGGCCCATAAAACATCGTCTCGCCGACTGCTTCGCCATACACATATACCGCGTTGTATTCATCATTAACGGACGCAAGCGGATGGGAATCAGGAAGCAATGTCGGCTGGACGCTTACTTCTACTTTATTTCCATCACGCTTAGCAATGCCGATTAATTTCATCGTGTAACCGAGACGTTTGCTGTAGTTAAGGTCTTCTTCCGTAATCGATGTTATTCCTTTTACTTGAACATCATCTAAATCAATGTTCATGGAAAATCCGAGACGGGCTAAAATAGCCATTTTTCTTGCTGCGTCTAATCCTTCTACATCCGCGGTTGGATCTGCTTCCGCATATCCAAGCGCTTGTGCTTCTGCCAATACTTCTTCATAGGATGCACCGTATTTACACATTTTTGTTAAAATATAGTTTGTTGTTCCATTTACAATCCCCATCATTTTCGTAATGCGGTCCGAAGCAAGACCATCAACAAGGCTGCGCAAAATCGGAATTCCTCCAGCAACACTTGCTTCATAAAATAAATCACAGTGATTTTCCACTGCCACTGCCAACAACTCTGACCCATACAATGCCATTAAATCTTTATTTGCCGTCACCACATGCTTGCCTTGCCGCAATGCGCGAAGCAAATATTGACGAGTTTCCTCGATTCCCCCCATTACTTCGATAATGACATCGATTTCTGGATCATCAATGACGTCTGTAACATTTGTTGTCAACAACGATGGTTCCACGCGCACGTCCCGTTTTTTATATATATCTCTTACAAGAATTTTTTTGATTTGCACCGGACAACCTACTTGATGCATCAGCCGTTCTTGATGATTTTCAATAATTTTTACAACACCGCTCCCAACAGTACCTAATCCTAATAAACCAACTAAGATTGGCTTTTCCATATTCCCCCGCCTTTCTGTATCTCCTGAATAAACATTTGTTTTTCTATAGTAGACATTATAAAAGATATTGCTTTGTTTTACAATGACTAAAATGACTAATTTTTATAATAAATATTGAAAACGTTTAATATCAAGTAAATTCGGATAATTTTTTACAAAAAATAGGCAGCCCTGCTTCATAGGACCGCTTTATCGTGAATTCCACTCTTTGTTTACAAGCGTTTCAGGCTGTTTTCCTTGCAACACGGCAATAATATTTCGGCTAGCTAATTCCATCATCTTTGTACGTGTTTCTCCCGTTGCACTTCCAATGTGCGGCAATGCAACAACGTTTTTTAATGTCAATAACGGATGGGAAGCGTCAATCGGTTCATGTTCAAATACATCTAATCCTGCTCCGGCAATTTCTCCGCTTACAAGCGCATCATATAAAGCTTGTTCATCAACGACCGCCCCTCTTGACGCATTGATAAATATCGCGGATTGTTTCATTTTGCGAAATGCTTCCTGTTAAACATATGACGTGTCTCATTGGTTAACGGCGTTAAGCAAACAACAAAATCAGCGGTTGCCAATAACTCTTGAAACGAGCAATATGTCGCGCCAAGCTGCTTTTCTGCTTCTATGTTGCGGGAACGATTGTGGTACAAAATATTCATATCAAAACCGGCTGCCCGTTTTGCAACAGCCTGCCCGATTTTCCCCATGCCGACAATACCGATCGTTTTGTGATGGACATCCACACCAGCTAATAAAAATGGACTCCAGCTTTTCCATTTTCCTTCTTTGATAAATTGCGCTGCCTCCACTATACGGCGGGCGGCTGCCAACAACAAGGCAAACGTTAAGTCAGCGGTTGTATCTGTTAGTACATCGGGAGTATTGCAAACAGCAATTCCATATTTTGTCGCGGCCGGGACATCGATATTATCAAATCCGACCCCCATGTTTGCAATGACTTTTAACGATTTTCCCGCTTTTAATACCTCTTGATCGATGACATCCGATACCATTGTTAATAACGCATCTGCTTTTTTCGCCTCATTGATTAACACATCGCGAGAAACTGGTATATCGTCATGCGGCCACATCGCTACTTCGGCGATATCTTTGATCGGAGCGATAATATCATCGGGAAGCTTTCTTGTAATAAACACATATGGTCGACCCATAACGCCCACCTTCTTTTATGTATTTTTTTCTATCTTATCATAATTGCGCCATCATCATAAAAAAAAAACGATGATTCCGTGATCATCGCTATTATGATACGTGAGAAAACCAATCAATTTTCGGAAGATGAAGCTGGCGGTTCGACAGTCCGACAATATCCACAAATGACGCGAGAAATTGTTCATGCTCTCGGGAATGGTTGACAATATGACGCAACTTTTGTTCATATGCTTGTTTTTCTCTCTCTCCTTCTGATATATAATACCCTTCCACACATTCAAAATAATGAAGCGGGAAAAGAAGCCGTGCATAAATTAAGCGCCAGGCAAATGCCGATAACGGGGTGACCTGTTCATAGTCTCGAAAAAATTGCCGGATTCTTTCCACAGAAGCATTTTGTCTTTTTGTGTATATTTGCCGAACCCACTCCGCCAAATCTCTTGCACAATGATCATATACCCAATCCGTCGCTAACTTATGCTCCTTTCCCTCTATCCACTTTGCATCCGGCAACCGTTCATGGCAAAAAGTTGCATAGTCAATACCGACAGGCTCCTCATCTAACTCCGTATCCGCTACATATTGAATCGCATTTTCCGCCAAGCCAAGATAATATGGAAATGATTCAATAAAAAGACGATCAAACATAGTAGTAATTCCCATCTCTATTTTTCTTCTCCAAAATTGCTCCATCTGATCAAGGCGTGTTCCCCAAAATTCTTTCCATTGGCCTATCCGCCGACAATGAATAATCGAAATAGGACAAGTGCGGCCACGCTGATGAAATTTCGCTAATTCCCGACCAATCGAGATATTTCTTGCATATGGCGGAATGGACGTACGAACCATAACAATGGGCTGTCTGGCGTTGTAAGCAACCAGCTCTCCTGACTTGGTTGGAACAAACGATGCGACAGTGACATCTCCTTTCGATATCAAATAATGGCTCATTTTCTGCAATTCCTTTATTTCCGCTTCCGTACGCCCATGTACAGGAATAACGGTATAATATTGATTTTTGTATAGAAATGTATAATATCGTCCAATTTTCCCCATTCTTTCTGCCGAAATTTCGTATTCATGACGAATAAATTCTTGCATCACTTCTCTCCCTCCTTATAAAAGCAATATATGAATTCATTTGCAAAAAAATCTGTTTTTTCCCATATTTGCAAGCATCAAAGTTTACAGAAACGGCACATTTATGCCATGATAAACATATATAATAAAAAATAACTCCTTAAAGAAACAGGTGACGCCCATGAAAGAACCAATTATGAACAATCTTGAACAAACCGCCCGCCAATGGCTGGAAGAACGCGGGGTTACAATCAAAGACATCGCTGAACTTGTATATTATTTACAATCGAAATACCATCCAAATTTGAAACTAGAAGAATGTATTGAAAATGTAAACCGCGTGATTGCCAAGCGTGAAGTACAAAACGCGATACTCACCGGCATCCAGCTTGATAAATTAGCAGAAGAAGGCAAATTAGATGAGCCGTTGCAGTCTATTATTCAGCGTGACGAAGGTTTATATGGAGTGGACGAGATTTTAGCGCTTTCGATCGTAAACGTATACGGCTCCATCGGTTTCACCAATTATGGATATATTGATAAACAAAAGCCAGGCATTTTGAAATACTTAAATGATAAATCAACAGGAAAGTGCAATACGTTTTTAGACGATATTGTCGGCGCTATTGCTGCCGCTGCCTCAAGCCGCTTAGCCCATCGAGCGGCGAATGTGGAGTAAGCGGCGCTTTAGCGAAAAGAAAAAACGCCGCTCTTCGTTAGAGCGGCGTTTTTTAAATGCGATCCATCCATTCTTTTAGTGAATCGGCCGTATATGTTGGCTGTTTTTCATATCGTTGCAACAGTTCTTTTGTCGTTACTCCCGTATGGACAAGAAGCGTGTCCATTCCCGCATTCATTCCTGCCATAATATCGGTATCGTAGTAATCGCCGATCATTAATGTTTCCTCTCTCGGCACTCCCAACACTTTTAGCGCTTGTTCCATAATAATTTTTTCCGGTTTTCCAATAAAAATAGGCTGCACTTGGGTCGACACAGCAACAACAGCCGTGAGAGAACCGTTTCCCGGCAACAATCCTCGTTCTGTCGGAATCGCAATATCGGCATTTGTCGAAATAAACGTTGCGCCATTGCGAACGGCTAAACAAGCGATGGCAAGTTTTTCATATGTAATGCTTCTGTCAATTCCCATCACGACAAATTCAGCATCTTCTTTCGCAAAAGTAAATCCTTTTTCTTCAAGAGCTGTGCGAATTCCTTCTTCGCCAATCACATAAACAGAAGCATCCGGTTTTTTTTCAAAAATATAGTTTGCTGTCGCTTGGCTTGTTGTAAACACATGTTCTTCTGTTGCTGGAACGCCGAATGACTGCAATTTCTCCGCCACTTGTGCCGGTGTGCGCGAGGAGTTATTCGTGACAAATAAATACGGAATGCCTTTTCGATACAGCTCTTTTACAAAATCACGAGCTTCCGCGATACATTCTGTTCCTCGATACATTGTTCCGTCTAAATCGATCAAATATCCTTTATACTTTTTCAACATCTTCACCTCTTTATTGATCATCACGTAACAAACTTATAAAAAGAAATGAAAAATGTCAAAAAGCAAACACGCCCCAATACCCTCCCGACTGTATTCCATTTAGAAGCGAGGGGGGCTTTACAAAGAAGTCTCCACGCAGAAGGAGGATATGTATTTCTACCCGATAAATGGAGTGGAAGTCTCCTTGGTACAAGTTAACATTGGAGACGTGTTTGCTAAACGATCCATCAATTGCGGAACGCGGACACGGGACCAAGCTCGTTTTCTAAATACGTGCGAATAGCGGATGGATATGCTTGCAGAGCTGGAAAATGTTTTTGCACTTCCTCAAGCAATTTTGCGTGGTCGACATTCGTATAATGATGAACAAGCATTTTCCGATAGCCAATGATCGCTTTTAATCCTTTTGCATCATCCGCCGTTATAACCCGTTCATCCGTTAAAATATCGATAATATCTTCGTAACTGCCTGGGTCTCTCATAATAAAACCATCGATCATCGCATTTCCGACATCTAAAATTGCTTCAATCACTAAATGAACAATACGCTCAAGAACAAGTTGAGACAATTCATCATCCCACGATGGCTTTTGTTTATAAATATGTAACAGCTTTTCCATATAACGTAATGTTTCTTCGATTTTATTGCGATCTACAAAGTACATCATTATTCCTCCTAGTATTTGTTTTTTTTATTGTACCATAATTATACGAATACGAGACATTTCACATATCGTTTGTTATGATGGAAGTACGCACATTTCTTACTGGAGGGCGGAGTTTATGAACGAGCGTTTTTACTTATATGACGATACGGTCAATACGAAAACGCGTTTTGTCAGTTTTTTAGGAGAACGGCAACGATTTGATTTAGCCATTATCCAAACAGATCGTTTTTACGGAAAATATTTAGTCCTTGATTTGCAAAGCAACCGTTTTGCAATTATTGGACAAGACGATTTAGAAGAACCGGGATATTTGGAACATGCTTACCGCTTGAGTGAAGAAGATGCCAACGATTTACGATCATTTTTATATGAATGCATTTCATAGCTGCCTTCTCATTAGGGGACATTATAAATAATCCCCATCCTGAGGAAGGTGAAACAAATGCAGGAAAAGGAAAAGTATAGCGATTTTTCCACCGTGGAAAAACAGAAAAATTTTTTAACGGCCGAAGAATTTCCAGAAGGACCGTACGGTTCTCCGCGCCGCACAGACGAACCAGTGCAAAACAAAAGCACCCCGTGGAAAAAGGGACAGCGTTACTATAGTGCTTTTAACTACGAATACAAATCATTCCACCAAGACATTCCAAGACAAGACCCTGGCGCGCATCCGCCGCACGATGACCCGCGGGAAAATGAACAATTCCCATACGGTCAAGCATAATAGTTGCGGCTATCCTCATAAAAAGGATAGCCGCGTTTTGTTTTATCGTTTTACCTTACGAAGCACAAAATACGCACAACCAAAATTGCAATATTCATACAAATATTCTGATAATGTGCTAATTTTCGTATCATATGTTGCTTTTTGGTTATGATCATCAAAAAATCCGCGCAAACGAAGTTGGTTGTATCCCCAGTCTCCCACAATATAGTCATACTTACTTAAAATATCTGCATATCGCGCACGAAACGCCTCTTCATTAAACGCATTTTTCACGTTTTCCACTAATTCATAACATATATTGTTAATGCATATCATCCTTTTCACCTTGCCTTTCCACTTTCATCATAAACGATGAAACGTTCCCAATCAATTACTGTTATCAAAGTTCATAAAGAGGAACATCCTGAAGGTGAAGGGGGTGTTTGCAATGAGAAAAACATTGCTTACGGTCACATTAGGTACAGCTGTAACATTAGCAGGCTGTGCGCAAATGGGACAAGATAACAATACCGATGTATATAAACGAAGCGGTAATACGATGAACGTCACCGATCGCAACGATTTATATAATGAAAGAGGAGTGCCAAACGGCAACGATGCACGAATGAACAATTTTGGCTATGTCCGCCATCAACAAAGCCCTGTTCGCGGTGATGCAAACTTATATAACAATATGCCAACGTTCAATCGCGAGCGCGCGGCTGATTTAATCAGCAAGCTTTGTACACAACTGCCGAACGTTAAGGATGTCGCCACATTAGTAACAGACGAAGAAGTATTGATCGTTTATGATACAGATACAAAAAATCGTCAGGAAACAGCAGACCAAGTAAAAAAGACAGCTCTTTCTGTCGTTCCGCGCTATTATCATGTCTATGTGGCTGATGATCCAAGCCTCATGAAAGATATCGAGCGCTTTGGACGTTTAGATTCCAACAGCCGAAATATCGATCAAATTATCGATGCAACGATTCAAAGAATGCTGAAATATCCGCAAGGCCGCAAACTAAGTGACGGGGAAAACGAAAATGGGGAAATGATTAACGAAACAAACGACCGTCTCGATCGTGATTTCCATGATGGTACGCCAAAGCCTGCAAAAATGAACCGATAACCTGAGAACAGAAAAACGGTCTGTCTTCATCTCGATGAAGGCAAGACCGTTTTTTACACACGTTTTACGCTTTCATCTGCCGTGCTGCCGAAGCCGCATTTACTTGTTCGTCTGCATGATAAGAAGAGCGAACGAGCGGACCAGCTTCGCAATGAGTAAATCCTTTGCTTAATGCGATTTCTTTTAATTCTCTAAATTCGTCTGGATGGTAATATTTCACTACTTTCAAATGCTTTTTCGTTGGCTGTAAATATTGGCCGATCGTTAAAATATCCACATGATTGGCGCGCAAATCATCCATTGCCTCAATAATTTCTTCTTTTGTTTCCCCAAGGCCGACCATAATACTCGACTTGGTTGGAATGTCCGGCTGCAATTCTTTCGCGCGGCGCAAAAATTCAAGCGAGCGCTCATATGTCGCGCGTGCGCGCACTCTTGGCGTTAATCGGCGAACCGTTTCAATATTATGGTTTAAAATATCTGGACGTGCATCCATTAATGTTTTTAAGTTCTCATATACTCCACCCATATCGGAAGGAAGCACTTCAATCGTCGTAAATGGATTTTTGCGGCGGATGGCACGGACCGTTTCCGCAAATACAGCCGCTCCTCCATCTTTCAAGTCATCGCGAGCGACAGCAGTGACAACAACGTGTTTTAAGTTCATAAGGCGAACCGATTCGGCAACACGTTCCGGCTCTTGCCAATCTAGTTCCGTTGGTAATCCTGTTTTTACCGCGCAAAAGCGGCACGCACGAGTACATACGTTCCCTAAGATCATAAATGTTGCCGTTCTTCGTACCGCCCAACATTCATGAATGTTTGGGCATTTTGCTTCTTCGCATACGGTATGTAACCGGTTTTCACGCATCAATTTCTTTAAGCCAGTATAATTTTCATTTGTATTCAGCTTTATTTTTAACCATTCCGGTTTGCGAAGGTGCTCTTCATTTGTTGCCATTGTTCTCACTCCAATAGTTTTATTTATATTTTTCATTATAAAAAAAACAGCAAATAAACACAAAGAAATTAGTCACACCTCACTTTCCGCATTTTAACATTTATGAAATAAGCGAATCTCCTCAAACTAAATAAAGGAGATGAATGGAAAGGGGTAGAAGTATGTGTACCGATTTATATTTGGCATTGTAATGATGATAATTATATTCACGACACCAAAAATCATATTTGGCCAAGAAAAATTCGATGAAGAAGAGATTTATCAGAAACGAATGGAGTTATACAAAAAAGCAGAAGCAGCCTCGCTGATCCCTTGGTATTATTTTGCGGCGATTGATCAATATGAACGGAACGTCCGTCAAGTGCGCCGTGATTTGCCTAAACCTACCGGCGTACTTGGCATCTATATCAAACCGGAAATTTGGGCGGGGCCTTTAAATAAAAACCCTCATGATACCAATCCGTTTACGATTTCGCAATTTGGCGGTTTTGGTATGGATGGAAACGGAGACGGTGTCGCCGATCCGACAGATGATGAAGATGTTATTTTTGCTATGGCACGCTTTCTTCAATCGTATGGAATCGATCATAAACATATAAAAATGGCCCTTTGGGACTATTATCAGCGAAGCAAAACGGTTGATTTAATTTTAGGCAAAGTAAAAATTTACAAAAAGTATCAGACGTTAAAGTTAGATGATCATGTATTCCCGCTTCCGCTTCATGCGAATTACAGCTATCGGGATACATGGGGTGACAAAAGAGGTTGGGGAGGACGCCGCATTCATGAAGGGACAGATATTTTTGCCAGCTACGGTGTCCCTGTACGATCGACTTGCTATGGAATCGTGGAATTAAAAGGATGGAATAACTATGGAGGATGGCGTGTAGGTATTCGTGATATTAATAACACTTATCACTATTTTGCTCATTTAAATGGATTTTCCCCTAACTTACGTGAAGGACAAATCGTGGAACCAGGAACCATTATCGGCTCGGTCGGCAGTTCGGGCTACGGACCGCCAGGGACGGCTGGAAAATTTCCACCGCATCTTCATTATGGAATGTACAAAGATAACGGATATACGGAATGGTCTTTCGATCCGTATCCTCACCTGAAAGCGTGGGAACGTGCGGAAAAACAAAAGAAAAAATAAGGAGGTCGGAATGAAACACCGACCTCCTTTTCCTCTACATACCACTATCCGTTTTGTCTTGCTTTTCTCACCGCATGAATAATGCTTGCCGCTAAACCTCCCCAAATGACGACGATACCAACAACCATCATGACAACCGCACTTGTTTCCATCTATCTTAAACCCCCTTGCTTTCCGTCTGGTGCGTTTCTCTGACAGTAGAACCGTGCCATTGCTTGAATGAAAGCAAGATTCCGATTGCAATGACAGCAAGCGCGACAACCCAGCCGAACGACATAACAAACCAAGTTTCGTATCCTGAGTAATTTTCTTTAATATTTGTCCGAATGTTATCCACCATCATATATCCTAACACAAGCGGCGTGATGACGCTTAAGCAAACTTTCCACCAGGCACCGAGCATAATATCGGAAACGCTGTTCGCATGTTCTTGCAAGTTATTAAGCTCGCGCACAACCCAAGCAATTACAACAACCTCAACAAGTCCCGCCAACGCAATGCCAAAGTTGTTAATAAAGTAATCGACGACATCTAACAAATATAAACCGCCATGCGACGCAAAGAAAAGAGATAATAACGCCGCAACTCCTCCTCCAAACAATACCGATTTCGTACGGGAAACACCAAACTTTTCCTGAATCCCGGCAATATACGTTTCGCAAATCGAAATGAGAGATGTTAGTCCCGCAAGCGTTAACGATAAGAAAAAGAGAACACCGAAAAAGGCATTAAGCGTCGGAAACTCGTTAATAATTTTCGGAAACACTACAAATGCTAATCCGACACCGCTGCTTACCACTTCATCTACCGCTACCCCTTGTTGTTGCGCTAAAAAACCAAGAGCACTAAATACTCCAATTCCAGCCAACAATTCAAATCCAGAGTTTGCAAATCCCGTAATAAACGCGTTATTTGTTAAATCTGATTTTTGTGGAAGATAACTGGCATACGTGACCATAATAGCAAAAGCAATGGATAAGCTAAAGAAAATTTGTCCATACGCGGCAATCCAAACTTTTCCGCTCATAATTTGGTCCCAATCCGGTTTAAAGAACACGTTTAATCCTTCTAATGCCCCATCAAGCGTAACCGCGCGAATAACGATGATAAGGAAAAGAACAACAAGCGTTGGCAAGAAAATTTTGTTTGCCAATTCAATTCCTTTTTTAACGCCTTTATAGAGCACACCTAACGTAACAATCCAGACAATCACCAGCGGAATAAGTACATTAAGCGAAATTCCTCCTAATTGACCCGGTTTATCCGCTAAATGCAAATAATTTTTAAAAAGAAAACTTTCTGTATCTTCTCCCCACTTTAAATTAAAGGAAAATACCGTATAAGATAATGCCCATGCAATAATAACGGAATAATACGTAGAAATAACAAACGAAATAAGCACTTGCCACCAGCCAATCCACTCCGCGTTTTTATGAATGCGGGAAAGCGATAGGGGCGCAGAACCGCGGTATTTATGACCGATGGCAAATTCCATCACTAACAACGGAATCCCTGCAGTGAGCAAAGCGAATAAATACGGGAAAAAGAATGCTCCGCCGCCATTTTCATAAGCGACCCCAGGGAAACGCCAAATGTTTCCGAGCCCGATCGCAGAGCCAGCTGCTGCTAAAATAAACCCTGCGCGCGTTCCCCATTGCTGTCGATTCTCCATTTACAGTCCCCCCCATTTTTTGTAGAATAATATAATTTTTTATTTTCTGATTTATCTGTCTTTTATAAGTATAGTATACTTCCTATTAGTCGAGAAGTCAAAGCAATATTAGACTTCTATGTTTGTTATTTCCATGTAGGAAAAAACAATGGCAACTTGTCCTATATTACAAAACTTTTTTTCTTCTTTACATAAAATAAGTGACGCCCATGATATGACATGCTTATTACGCCGTAACCCGAGCCGGCGAACATATAAAAAATCTTCACCGACCCGGCAGGCGACCGAAAAACGTTAAGCTAATGAGAAGGCACTTTAAAAGATGGATTGACATTGCCGCCATTATTATAAAATTCCGGAACCTCTCCTTGAATCACATGCATCGCAATCGGAATTTTTGTTGAGACGGTTGCAGCTTTTGCTGAAAACGGGATTACTACTTGAATATCTACGGAAACGTGAATATCCACTTCAATTAACACGTTATTAATCCCAAACGGCTTAATTTCTTTTGTTACATCCGATAATACATTACCAATAATTTGAAATTGGACAGGAACATGCGGCCCGAGATTGCCAAGGAGTGAATTATTGGTGACTTGGCCAATTGGAATATAATAAATAATTCCGCTATTTTTCCCGTTTTCCGGTTCGACGCCAGAAAGTTCGAGTTCTTCAATCTTTCCTTCCGTTGCCGCTTTTAAACTTTGCATTACATAGTCGTCCGTATTTGCTAAAATTCGATTTACAATGGCTGTATTAAAATCCACCGAAGCAATTTTGCCATTTTCATCTTTCTGTACTGTAATTAAATCACTCATTTCCGGATTGTCTTTTAAAAACTGTTGTTCAATTGCATTATTAATGACTAAATTGGCAATTCGTTTCGTTTCCTTTTCAGCAATTTCCATTAAAACTGGTTCGATCCTTTTATTCACAATCCAAAGACTGAGAGCTGTGGAAAACATAAAGAAAACAAATGTCAATAAAAATACATATCGAAAGGGAAGCGGGCCTCTTCTCGGAAAGCGTGCGGGAAATCTAAGCAAAATAAAATCCCTCCTTTACAAGCTATATGTATGCTTGAAAGGAGGGAGATAACGCAAATTGTTATATAATTTTTTACCGCATCTTCAACAAAGCATCTTTTCCTTTCATACCGACCGTAATTCCCAGCTCTTCGGCAGCCACCGTCACCGATTCTAAAGGCGCTTCAAGCAGTTGTTCAATCGTGCGGACACCGACCGCCCTTCCAGCGACAATTCCGCGGTCGCGCAATTTCTCGTTTAATAGCGCGACATCTAATGCACCACACATGATGTAGCCTTTTTCACTTGCTACGGCAAGAAAATTCGTCTTCGGCAGTTGAATAGAAATGGCAATAAACGGATAATGATCGATCATAATAGGATTTACGTTAATCATGATAAAGTCACGCTCCTTTCCCTACTTTAATGTATGAAATAGGGAAGGAAATGTGCTTATTTTTGGTTTGCTAATTTCCATGCCAAAACATCCCGTAAAAATTCCGGCATGTAATATTCTTTTTTCGGAGCTCGTCGGATTTGCGGATAAAAATGTCCGATCGCAAACATATCAATCGTCGCCACATCATATAGTTGGTCTGGATTTAACGGCTTGCCGTTAATCATAATGTGGCGAATATGTTCGGATCCATCTTTACTCGTTTCTGTTTCCAGTTCGATTCCATCATATACCATTTGCCCCATCACCTTGCCGCGAAAACCAAATCCTTTAAATTCTAAGTATTTCATTCTTTCTGTATTTGCTTGTAAAATAATTTCCTTTAATTCTGCGCCCCGAAGCTGCACTTTACACGGGTTGATCGGATGCGGACAAATACGGTGTAAATCTTTTTTTGTTACTACTCCTTTGTAAAGCGGCTCTAACAGGACACCTGCATTTACCATGCCGATTTCCGCTTTACACCATTCTTTAAGTGCTGAAGCGAGCAATTCGGCAAACGGAGACGGCGAAAACCATTGTAACGGCAAGTCTTCTTTCAATTCTGCGACTTGTTCCGCTTCCAATGTTGCTAAACTTTGCTGTTCTAATAACGATAAGGTGCGCTTCGTTTTCTCCAAATCCGGCAGACTTTTTACATCCACAACGGTAGCTAATGCTTTATATGTATGATCACTTTCCCCGATTTCTAACTTCACTACTCCAATAAACTTTCCATATTTCCCAGCTCCACACAATAATGTTTGATTAATCCTTTTTCCCTCTGGAAATAAATGATGGGTATGCCCTCCGAGGATAATATCAATTTCTGGTATCGTCTGAGCAATTTTTTCGTCCTCGTTAATTCCCAAATGCGATAATAAAATGACAAGATCCGCTTGTTTTTTCACTTCTGCCGCAATGTTTTCCAACATCTCAAGAGGCGGCGTCACTTTCCATCCTAATAACTCGTAAGATTTAGCGAAATAAGCCGTTAGTCCAATCACGCCAACACGAAACGTATCAGAAATAGGAATAATATAGTAAGGATGCGCCCAAGAAGGGCGTGTACCGTCTTTCTTAAATAAATTGGCTACAAGTACCGGAAAGCGGGCGTTTTCGTATAATGTGTCTAGTTCCTTATGGTCAAGAGTAATTCCTTCATTATTGCCAATCGTTACCGCATCGTAATGAAGCTCATTTAGCAAATCGACATTTGCCTTCCCTCTTGTCGCTTCTGTAATCGGATGAAAACGATCGATAAAATCCCCGATATCAAACAACAACATCGTTTCATTGTTTTTTTCATGCTTTTGTCTTTGTTCACATAAAAAATAGGAAATTTTCGGCCAATATTCAAAATGGCTATGCACATCGTTCGTATGGTATACATATACTGTCCGTTTCAACGAGCCTCCCCCTTTATGAAAAGCTTTCGTAAATAAGACGGATTCCTAAAAGAACAAGCACTAGGCGCAAGAAGATGACCACTGTTTTACTGCGAAGCCGTTTATTAATGAAAGCACCTGTTTTCGCTCCAAACCAAACACCCGGAATTAAAGCAAGCGCAAATAGCCATTGCACATTCCCCATAAAAATGTGCGTAAGCGAGCTGACAAGTGACGACAAAAAGATCATAAACATGGAAGTCGCTACCGCAACATGCGGCGGGAAGAAAAATAAAATCATCATCGCCGGCACCATTAATGAACCGCCGCCGATGCCAAAAATTCCCCCAAAAAACCCAACGATGAAAGAGATGACAATAGCTACGATCGGATTATATCCATATGTCACCGTTTCCCCTTCATTCGTTATGTAAGTGCGGGTAATTTTAAATGTTTTTCGTTGTGAACGTACTGAAGAATTTTTGCTGAAAGATAAAAAAAACGATACAGCGATTAAAAAAAGCCCAAAATAGAAAGAAAAATGCTCAAGGCTCAACTTATTATTCATCCACGCGCCAATGATCGCTCCAGGGCCGCTTCCGATAAAAAATAAAAGGCCGCTTTGATAATCAACCATTTTTTCTTTCATATAGGATAATGTTGATGATAGTCCGTTAAAAATAATGACGACGAGCGAAGTGCCGACAGCCGCTTGCGGGGTGACATGCGGCAACCAATGTGTAGCGCCTAAAAACAGCAAAGATGGCACGATGATCACTCCGCCGCCTAAACCGACTAAACTTCCAATCGTTCCCGCTAAAAAGCCGACAATGACTAGCAGCACATACTCCATATTCTCATCTCCAATAACTAAAATAAATCAAGCTGGCGCGGCGCTAAATCCGTATATTCAATGCCAAGCAAACGGATCAATTGCTTCGCATTATCCGCAGCATCCCCGCCGGAATTGTTGTTAAACAATACGTAAATATCCTTTGTCTTCGTTTTTAATGTTTTAATATGCGCCACCCATTCGCGCAATTCGTCTTCCCGATACCGATATAAATATCTTACGGCCCGCCAATTTTCTCCGCTTGTCGCTTTATTCCACCCATATACATTACGCCCATGCAAACGAATGAGCGTTTTTTCTGCATTTGTAGGATATAACACGGTCGGAATGGAACCTTCCCCAGCTTGCGGCTCATCGCAAATGCTATGAATCCATCCTTCTTCTGTCATAAACTGTAATGTTTTCGCATAAAAGCGGGGGGAAAACCATGAACGATGGCGAAACTCAAGCGCTACCGGAACTTCTTTCATTTGCGCCTTACACCAACGCAAATACATTACATGCTCACGGCGGCAATCAAACCATGGCGGAAATTGAAACAACACCATCGCTAGCTTTCCTGACTGGATAAACGGCTCAATCGAGTCTAAAAAAGCAGCAAACATCTCTTCCTTGCTCGAATACGGAATCGGGCCCCGCTCATGTCCCGTCATTCCTTGGTACGCTTTCACGACAAAGCGGAACGAATTCGGTGTTTCATGAATCCATTTCTCGACATTTTGGCGCGGCTGAATCGCATAAAAATACGAATCCACTTCTACAGTGGGAAAATGTGCGGCGTATTCTTGCAGCTTATCTTTCGCTGCAAGACCAGGAGGATATAAGCTATCGTGATCTCCCCAACCTGTTAATCCGATATAAATCATACGTATCACCTAGCTTCATCAGGCTATGAATAATGTTTAATTTATTCAAACATAACTCATCGCACATTTGCCACAATGGATGCATTCGTTTGATGTAATGCTGTTCCACTCTGGTCACAAGCAATGATTTCCCCTCCTTTCATAAGAATGAAATAACAGGATAATATAACATATTTTCATCATAAGCTTATTGTCAAGACCGATTATTTTTTGCTTTAACACTTACATTTATTTTAACTATATCACAATGGCAAAAAATTTGAGAACAATAGAGGTATGTACAACCAAAAATGTGAAAACCATCCATTCACCATAGGCAAATGGATGGTTTTTAAAAAACGATCAACCGATCGAGCCTTCCATCTCGAATTTGATAAGCCGGTTCATTTCCACCGCATATTCCATTGGAAGCTCTCTTGTAAATGGCTCGATAAAGCCCATGACAATCATTTCTGTCGCTTCTTGTTCAGAGATACCGCGGCTCATCAGATAGAACAATTGCTCCTCGGATACTTTTGACACTTTCGCTTCATGCTCGAGCGAAATGTTGTCATTTAAAATTTCATTATACGGGATCGTATCGGATGAAGATTGGTTATCCATAATGAGCGTATCGCATTCAATATTCGAACGCGATCCTGACGCTTTGCGGCCAAAGTGAACGATACCGCGATAAGTCACTTTTCCGCCTTGTTTAGAAATCGACTTCGATACGATGGTCGATGATGTGTTTGGCGCAAGATGAATCATTTTTGCACCAGCGTCTTGATGCTGTCCTTTTCCGGCAAGCGCAATCGATAATGTCAAGCCGCGTGCACCTTCTCCTTTTAAAACAACTGCTGGATATTTCATCGTTAATTTGGAACCAATGTTTCCGTCGATCCATTCCATCGTTGCGTTTTCTTCACAAACCGCGCGTTTCGTTACAAGGTTAAACACGTTGTTCGACCAGTTTTGAATGGTCGTATAACGGCAGTACGCATCTTTTTTGACGATAATTTCAACAACGGCACTATGAAGCGAAGCAGTTGTATAAATTGGCGCGGTACATCCTTCTACGTAATGAACGTGCGCCCCTTCATCAACAATAATTAACGTGCGTTCAAATTGTCCCATGTTTTCCGAGTTAATGCGGAAATATGCCTGCAACGGCGTTTCTACTTTCACGCCTTTTGGCACATAGATGAACGAACCGCCCGACCACACCGCCGAGTTTAACGCAGCAAATTTATTGTCCGTAGGCGGCACAACTTTTGCAAAATACTCACGGAAAAGGTCTTCGTTTTCTTTCAACGCAGAATCCGTATCTTTAAAGATAACACCAAGTTTCTCCAAATCTTCTTTCATATTATGGTAAACAACTTCTGATTCGTACTGTGCCGATACTCCTGCTAAATATTTTTGTTCCGCCTCAGGAATTCCGAGCTTATCAAATGTCGCTTTAATTTCTTCCGGTACTTCATCCCAAGAACGGCCCGATTTTTCCGTCGGTTTTACGTAGTACGTAATTTCATCAAAATCTAAACTCGATAAATCGCCACCCCATTGTGGCATTGGTTTGCTGTAGAAAATATCTAACGCTTTTAAACGGAATTCAAGCATCCATTGCGGCTCATTTTTCATGCGGGAAATTTCTTCGACCACTTCCCGTGTCAACCCGCGTTTTGCGCGGAATACCGATACGTCTTTATCGACGAAACCATACTTATATTCGCCGATTTCTGGCGCTTTTTTCGCCATGCGGTTTCACCCTCCTTTTTTCTTCTTGCCATTAATGACGCTGGTGTAACCCTTTTTCCATTGCTTTCCATGCCAATGTCGCACATTTAATACGGGCCGGAAACTTCGAAACGCCTTGAAGTGCCACAATATCACCTAAATCAACAGAGTCATCATGTTCTTTCCCCTGCATCATATCGGAAAATATATTGGCTAGCTTCAACGCTTCTTCCACCGTTTTTCCTTTGATCGCCTGCGTCATCATCGAGGCTGATGACATCGAAATGGAGCAGCCTTCTCCCTCAAACTTCACATCCACAATTTTCCCGTCTTCGACTTTCATCGTTAGATGAATACGGTCACCACAAGTCGGATTATTCATATCAATATCTACACTGTTTTCCTCTAAAACACCACGATTTCTTGGATTTTTATAATGATCCATAATCACTTGTCGATAAAGCTGATCTAAAGGATTATTAGAAGACATGACCAAAATACTCCTTTGTTTTCTGTAATGCGACTACGAGTTGATCGATTTCTTCCTTTGTATTATAGAGGTAAAAACTTGCACGCGCTGTAGCTGTTACGTTTAACCATTTCATTAACGGTTGGGCGCAATGGTGACCGGCGCGGACGGCGATCCCTTCCGCGTCAAGGACGGTTGCCACATCATGCGGATGAACTCCTTCTATGTTAAACGTCACTAATCCTCCGCGATGTTTTGGACCATAAATCGTGATCCCTTCTATCGCGGACAACTGTTCTAAAGCGTACTGGGCAAGTTCCTGCTCATGTGCAGCGATATTATCTAATCCGATTTCTTCAAGGAAGTCGATTGCCGCTCCTAAACCGATGGCTCCCGCAATAATTGGAGTACCGCCCTCGAATTTCCACGGAAGCTCTTTCCATGTCGATTCGTACAGGCCGACGAAATCAATCATTTCGCCGCCAAACTCTACCGGTTCCATCTTCTCTAATAATTCCCTTTTACCATATAATACGCCAATTCCTGTCGGACCGCACATTTTATGCCCAGAAAACGCCAAAAAATCACAATCTAGATCTTGAACATCGATTTTCATATGAGGAGCGCTCTGCGCGGCGTCCACTACGATGACAGCGCCATGTTTGTGGGCGATTTTTGCAATTTCTTTTACTGGGTTAATCGTTCCTAAAACGTTGGAAACATGTACAATAGCGACAATTTTTGTATTGGATGTGACCGTCGCTTCTACATCTTTTAGGTCGATCGTTCCATCTGGCTGAAGCGGAATATACTTTAATGTGGCTCCCGTATGTTTAGCGACTTGCTGCCATGGAATAATATTGCTATGGTGCTCCATGTACGTGATGACAATTTCATCGCCTTCTTGTAAATTAGCGCGGCCATAGCTCGCTGCAACCATATTTAACGCCGTTGTCGTTCCTCTTGTAAAAATGATTTCTTGTGTGGACTTCGCATTAATAAACCGTCGTACCTTTTCACGTGCTCCTTCATATGCGTCCGTCGCTTTCGTACCAAGCGTATGCACGCCGCGATGGACATTTGAATTGTACTGGCGATAATAGTGATCAATCGCTTCAATGACGGGAAGAGGTTTCTGTGATGTCGCAGCGTTGTCAAGATATATAAGCGGCTTCCCGTTTACTTCTTGGTCCAAAATCGGAAACAGCTGCCGAACCTCTTTCGTATTCATGACTGCACTTTCCTTTCGATTACTTCAATAAGTTGTTTTTTCACACTTTCAATCGGAATAGCCTCTACAACAGGAGCTAAAAATCCATGAATGATAAGACGTTCTGCCTCATGTTTCGGAATACCGCGGCTCATTAAATAATATAGCTGCGTAGGATCAACGCGGCCGACCGATGCAGCATGTCCTGCCATTACATCGTCTTCGTCAATTAATAAAATAGGGTTCGCATCTCCACGCGCTTTTTCGCTTAGCATTAGAACACGCGATTCTTGCTGCGCGTTCGATTTGGAAGCACCATGTTCAATTTTTCCAATTCCATTAAAAATCGAAGTCGCGCTGTCTCTCACAACACCGTGTTTTAAAATGTAGCCTTCCGTATGTTTACCATAATGAACAACGCTTGTCGTAAAGTTTTGTACTTGCTCTCCTCGACCGACAACGACCGTTTTCGTATCGCCGAAAGAACCGTCACCTATTAAGCGGGTAATGTTTTCAGAAACTGTATCTCCATTGTTCATTAAACCGAGCGCCCACTCAATGCGGCCATCACGGGCAGCGATACCGCGGCGGTTTACATAGGTTGTAATACCTTTTGCCAAGTTATCCACCGCAGCAAAAAACACACGGGCATTCGTGTTGGCAAACACTTCGGCGACAATATTGACAACTGCTTTGCTAGTTTCTTTTACGGAAATATAGTTTTCCACATAAACAACCCGGCTATTATCTTCCGCTACAACGATGACATGATTAAATAATGCGATATCATCATTTTCTTGAATATAAACAGCTTGAAGCGGAACATCCACTACAACATTTTTCGGCACATATACGAACACACCGCCGTTAAGTAGCGCAGCATGCAACGCCGTTAAACGATGCTCGTCAATTTTCACGCCATCTTTCATCAAATATTTTTGCAACAAATCCCCATGCTCACGTGCTGCTGTGAAAATATCAGTGAAAATGACGCCTTTTGCTTTCAACTCATCCGATAGAGATAAATATGCTGGTGTATGATCGCGTTGGACATATAAGTTTTTCGTTCCCTCTCCTGCTTCAATAAGCGCCTTTACTGCTTCAGGCAATTCATCTAATGAAGCAAACGGCGCGCTTTCCACTACATGATTAGCAAATTGTGTGAAATTCCATTTGTCAATTTTTGTTTTATCCGGCTTTGGCAGCGGCAACTCTTCTGCTTTAGCAAGAGCTTGTAAGCGAAGCTGTAAAAGCCAGTCCGGTTCGCCGCGTCCGCTGGAAAATGAGCGCACATATTGTTGGTCGAATGGTATTTTTGTTCCTGTCGTCATAATATAATACTCCTCCTAACGCTTACGCTTCTTGCTCAACCGTTTCATCTTCAATGCCAAGTTCTTTTTTAATCCAATCGTATCCTTCCGCTTCAAGACGTTGTGCCAACTCCGGACCACCGGATTTTACGATACGCCCTTGCATCATGACATGCACATAATCCGGTGTGATGTAGTTTAGTAAACGCTGATAGTGCGTAATGATCAAACAGCCGAATTCGCTGCTGCGCATTTCATTAATTCCTTTTGAAACAATTTTTAATGCATCAATATCAAGACCGGAGTCGATCTCGTCCAAAATCGCGATTTTCGGTTCAAGCATCATTAATTGAAGAATTTCGTTGCGTTTTTTCTCTCCGCCGGAGAATCCTTCATTTAGATAGCGATGCGCCATATCTGGATTCATTTCGAGAAATTCCATTTTTTCGTCAAGTTTGCGGATAAATTTCATTAAAGAAATTTCATTTCCTTCGCCAAGACGAGCGTTAATGGCGGCACGAAGAAAATCCGCATTCGTTATGCCGCTAATTTCGCTTGGATATTGCATCGCCAAAAATAAACCGGCGCGTGCACGTTCATCCACTTCCATCTCCAACACGTTTTGCCCGTCTAATGTAATGCTTCCTTTTGTTACTTCATATTTTGGATGTCCCATAATCGCCGACGATAACGTTGATTTTCCCGTTCCGTTCGGACCCATAATCGCGTGAATTTCTCCGCCTTTTACTTCTAAATTCACACCTTTTAAAATTTCTTTTCCTTCAACGGATACGTGAAGATCTTTAATTGTTAACACTGCCATGAAGAATACCTCCAATTTTCACTAAAAATTGTGTATATCATTGACTTGCTTGTCTTTCCATTCTCATTTTATTCTCATTACAATCTTATAACAAATGAAAAGTATTAGCAACCTTTTGAAGAGAATATCACTATGTTCATAGTGAAAAATATTTTGATCAAGATTGTTTTATAAAAATAACGGAAGCGGACCGCTTCCGTTATTTTATTGCGCTGCTGGAATGACAGCACCTTTATATTTTTCTTTAATAAAGTCTTGAATTTCTTTCGACTGTAACACTTCGACAAGCGTTTTAATTTCTTTGCGGTTTTCATCGCCTTTGCGTACAGCGATAATATTGACATATGGGTTATCTTTCGGCGACTCAACAGCAATTGGATCCTTCGCAGGATCTAATCCCGCGTCAAGCGCATAGTTGGCGTTGATGAGCACAGCATCGCCTTCGCCGTTTTTATAAATTTGTGGCAGCAATCCTGCTTCCACATCTGCTTCAAATTTTAAATGTTTTGGATTTTCCACAATGTCTTTGACCGTAGCTTTTGTTTTATCGATACCTTCTTTTAATTTAATTAACCCTTTTTCTTGCAGCATCGATAAAATGCGACCATGGTCTGCAACCGAGTTGCTCATGATGATCGTCGCACCGTCTGGCAATTCTTCGAGGCTTTTATATTTTTTCGAGTAAAGACCGATTGGCTCAATATGAATGCCGCCAGCGTTGACAAAGTCATATCCGTGTTCTTTTTTCTGTGCTTCTAAATACGGAATATGTTGGAAATAATTGGCATCAATTTCTTTATCTGCTAACGCTTTGTTTGGTAAAACATAATCTTGGAATTTAACAATTTTTAAGTCAATGCCTTTTTCTTTTAAAATCGGTTGTGCTTTTTCTAAAATTTCCGCATGTGGAACATTGGAAGCTCCAACCACTAATTTTGTTAATTTCCCTTCTTTTTTGCCACCATCAGCGTTGTTATTGCCTCCACATGCTGCCAAAGCCAACACAAGAACGACGGCAAATAATGCACTAATCCATTTTTTCATATTGATCTTCCCCCTTTTATCGTTTATCTATTTTGGAAGTGACAAAGTCACCGATAAACTGAATGACAAAGACAATCACCAAAACTAGAACGGTGGCGACAAACGTCACATCATTATGGCTGCGCTGAAATCCTTCAAGATACGCTAAGTTGCCAAGGCCGCCGGCGCCAACGACCCCTGCCATCGCTGTATATCCAACTAAAGCAATTGCAGTGACGGTAATTCCAGATACAAGAGCAGGCAATGACTCTGGGAGAAGCACTTTCCAAATAATCGTGGCCGTTGTCGCTCCCATCGCTTTGGCCGCTTCGATGACACCTTTATCAATTTCGCGAAGCGCAATTTCCACCATTCTCGCGTAAAATGGCGCCGCTCCAATAATGAGTGCTGGCAATGCCGCATTTGCGCCAAGAATCGTTCCGACAACGAATTTTGTAAACGGGATTAACAAAATAATTAATATGATAAATGGGATGGAACGAAAAATGTTAACGATAGCGGCGATGATCATATTCGCCAGGCGGTTTTCCCATAAGTTGCCCTTTGACGTTAAAAATAAAAGCAGTCCAAGAATCGTTCCTAATATAAATGTTGCAACGACAGAAATTCCTGTCATATAAAGCGTTTCAACGGTCGCTGCCCAAATCATATCCCACTCTACATTTGGTAAGAGGTTAGCGAGCATCCGTAATCACCTCCACCGCCACTTGCTGCTTTCGAATATAATCGATCGCGCGGGCCACTTCCTCTTTCTCTCCATCCATATGAACAAACAGCACACCGTAAGCGCCTTGGTGGGTTTGCGAAATTTTTCCTTGAAGAATATTCGCATCAACTTGAAATTGGCGAACAACGTTAGCAATCAGCGGCTGTTCCGTAACCTCTCCAACAAACGTCAATTGAAAAACCGTTCCTTTTGGATATTTATCGAGTAAATGCGCAATCGTTTCTTTCGTTTCCTCCGGTTCGATGACCTGCTGTACAAACCGTTTCGTAATCTCTTGTTTTGGCCGCCGGAACACTTGCAGCACTTCGCCTTGTTCGACAATTTTTCCGTTTTCCATCACTGCGACGCGGTTGCAAATTTTACGAATCACGTGCATTTCATGGGTAATTAATACAATTGTCAATCCTAAACGCTTATTAATATCCACCAAAAGTTCCAAAATGGAATCGGTTGTCTGCGGGTCTAGCGCGGATGTCGCCTCATCGCACAATAACACTTTTGGATTGTTCGCCAAAGCGCGCGCGATGCCGACGCGCTGCTTTTGCCCGCCGCTAAGCTGTGACGGATAGGCGTTTTCTCTTCCTTGCAAACCTACAAGCTGAATCAACTCGTCTACTCGTTTTTTCCGCTGTTCTTTCGGTACACCGGCAATTTCTAATGGAAACGCAATGTTTTCGCGAACCGTTCTTGACCATAATAAATTAAAATGCTGAAAAATCATTCCGATTTCCTGACGGGCCTTTCGCAATTCCTTTCCTTTAATATTAGCAATATCCCGTCCAGCGACAATGACTTTCCCTTTGGTCGGTTTTTCCAATCCGTTAAGGAGACGGATTAACGAACTTTTTCCCGCCCCGCTATATCCGATGATTCCGAAAATTTCGCCTTCTTTAATTTGCAAAGAGACATTATCCACTGCTGTTACAGATCCATTGGCCGCTTCATATATTTTTGTCACGTTTTCTAATGTAATCATGCACATTTCCACCTTCCCTCATGTAAAAGACGGCTCGCCGCAAAAAGAAAGCCTTTCTGCTCAAGAGAACAGAAAGGCAATGATTACCGTTCTGTCTCTTATCTCTCAAAGCAGACGCTTTGTGTGAATTGGCACCATTTCAGCGAGTACGCTGACGGTTGCCGGGCTTCATTGGGCACATCCCTCCACCTCTCTTGATAAGAGCACAAAAAACACTTTATTCAATTAAAATCTCTCAATAATTACGAATGTGATTTTATCACTATATGTCGAATAGTGTCAATGGAAATGTTATGGTCATTATGGAAAATGGCATGATTATCATTTCTTGTGATTATGAGACGGAAACATCAGATGTAATTCCGGTAGCAGCCGCAATTGCCTGTTCTAAATCTTCGATTAAGTCATCGATATTTTCGATGCCGACAGATAGACGAACTAAATCTTCTGTCACTCCAGATGATTTTAGTTCTTCTTCGTTTAGCTGTTGATGTGTGGTGCTTGCAGGATGGATAATTAAACTTTTCGCATCGCCAACGTTGGCAACATGCGACCATAATTTTACACTGTTGATCAATTTCGCTCCTGCCTCTCTGCCGCCTTTTACGCCAAATACAACGATGGAACCCGCTCCTTTTGGCAAATATTTTTTCGCTAGTTCTTTTGCTGGATGACTGTCATGTTCTGGATAAAGCACCCACTCTATTGCTGGATGACGATCTAAATACTCGACGATTTTTCTTGTATTCGCAATATGTTCTTTCATACGTACATGCAATGTTTCAAGACCAAGCTGAATTTGAAAGGCATTAAATGGGCTAATCGCTGGACCTAAATCGCGAAGCAGCTGCACGCGAGCTTTGACAATGTATGCAGCAGGTCCAAACGCCTCAGCATACACAAGGTTGTGATAGCTTGGATCAGGAGTAATAAATCCTGGAAACTTTGGCGAATTCCAGTCAAAATTACCACCATCAACAATGATGCCGCCTAAGGTCGTCCCATTCCCAACAAGCCATTTTGTGGCGGAATGGATCACGATATTCGCCCCATGTTCAATTGGTCTGCACAAATAAGGAGTGGCGAATGTGTTGTCGATAATGAGCGGAATTCCCGCTTCACGAGCGATTTGCGCCACCGCCTCAATATCTAATATGTGCAAACTAGGGTTGCCAATCGTTTCGGCGAAAATTGCTTTCGTTTTTGGTGTAATCGCTGCTCGGAAATTTTCCGGATTAGACGGATCGACAAAGTGGGTTTTAATTCCGTATTTCGGCAATGTATTGACGAACAAATTATATGTACCGCCATATAACGTAGATGCCGATACAATTTCATCCCCAGCTCCGGCGATATTCAAAATGGCCAGTGTAATGGCGGCCATTCCGCTAGCGAGAGCAAGACTGCCCACTCCACCTTCCAGCTGTGCCACCCTTTCTTCCAATACGGTAACCGTCGGATTGTGGATGCGTGTATAAATATATCCTTCTTCTTTTAGACCAAAAAGGTTCGCGGCATGATCCGTATTGGCAAATAAATAGGCGTTCGATTGATAAATAGGAACCGCACGCGCTCCAGTGGCAGGATCAGGCTTTAATCCGCCATGAATGGCTACTGTTTCGAAACGGTATTGTTTTTCACTCATTGAAACTCTCTCCCCCTTTACCTTTTATAATAAAACCCCTCTTCTTCTAAGAAGAGAGGGGGATGCACTCTTCTTATCTCTCAGAGCAATTCGCTCTGCTGGAATTAGCACCGTGTTGAAACAACCGGTTGCCGGGCTTCATTGGGCCAGTCCCTCCACCTCTCTTGATAAGAATGATATATACCATTTTTTCTGAATAATACTATTATTCCTCCTAATTGTCAATTCATTTTTTTATAAAAATTAAAAATAAAGAAATATAGTATTTAGCAAACATAGCGATACGGTTTTGACAAATGAAACAGAGACTCCAGAAGCAACATATGACGGAAACTTCCAGAAATGTGCACTTCTCGAAGCCGAATTTGTTGTTGTAATTTTAACCTTCCATTTATCAATGATTCCAGCGCCTCTTTCGATCCTCGAATGGTCACTAGCCGACGTTCATCTATCTTTTCCTTTTGACCGATTTTATATTTAGAAATCGCAACAACCGCTGTTTCTGTTTCACATTCAAACTGAACGTATAACTCTTCTTCTGGTAAAATCGGTGATAAATGATTTAATTTTTGAATTCGTTCTGTAAGCTGTCCTACTAATTCACACATATCCATTTTATACCCGCCTCCCCCATTATCCTGTCACTTCATTCATTTCCATAAAAAAAAGGAGAATCCTTTATAAAAATCTCGACAAATCGTCTGGAAAATAGGCAATATTCTCATCATTTCCCAAGAAATATGTCAAACGAAGTCAAATCACCGTTTATTTTAGTTCTTGCGCTGTCACCTTTAAGGGGAG
The DNA here is from genome assembly GCF_027942335.1 of Geobacillus sp. CX412. Classification (NCBI taxonomy): domain Bacteria; kingdom Bacillati; phylum Bacillota; class Bacilli; order Caryophanales; family Anoxybacillaceae; genus Geobacillus; species Geobacillus sp. CX412. The sequence goes on along the minus strand of NZ_CP103461.1, from coordinate 453,804 downwards.
GAGAGAATGAACCACATCTGTTCATTTTTCTAATTCTGAGGCAACATTTCCTTTATTGTTTCGTATAAATACGGTACAGAATGAAACGCGTATAATTTTTTTACAATATTGCCGCGATCAAATAAAAGAAGGCATGGAACGCTTTCAATTTTCCATGCAACCGCACGATCTGGCATATAATTAATATCGGTCTTGTAAAATGGAATATGCGGAAATAGTTCCTCGACAACCCGGAGCATCCGCTCCGCAAGCTGGCAAGTGCCGCACATCGGTGTATATACATAAAGACAAGCCATATCTTTTTTATTAATAATGTCATCTATTTCTGGTAACTCTACTTTTTTCATTGCTGCTTTCACCTTTTTAATAAATAATCGTAATGGACATCAAAGTTCGCGCGTAATAATACTTGGGCAATATGCCAATTCGGCGCTGCAGCCACTTCACGGTACATTCGGTCAATATATATATGTTCCGCTTCAGGAAATTCACGGCGAAACTGTTTTCGTAATTTTTCCCCCGCTTCATCGGCATCCACTAATATATACACTTCTTTATAATAGAGCTCCTCAATCAGCTCTTCCAGTCTGGCATCACTAATCGTCCCGTTTGTACAAATAATTTCAACTGGTTCATTAATAATGTTTTCAATTTTTTGTTTGTCGGAACGCCCTTCCACAATAATCACTTTTTCGATTTCTATCATTATTATCACCTGATTAGTTGAAAATGTCATTCATTTATTATATGGAAAAACAATACGATGGTTTCCACATGGATAAGGAAAGGAAACGAGACTATAGTCGTTTTTGCAAAATAAAGAAGAAAAGCAACGGCATAGCACCGTTGCTTTCGACCCCAACCAGCCTCACCGTCGCAATCGACATACTGTTGATCTGGTCCAACGGTGACGGTTATTTGCTTATCAATTCGTCTATTTTGTTGCTAACTTGCGACAGAGAAACATGACCTTCATATAAATCATGTTCTATATCCTTTGTTTCCGCTGCCATACGGGCACCCTTTGTAAACCTCTTTATGTATAGGGTGCCCATCGTTCGCGTGATCAACCGTGGTGATTGGGTGTATTATTATCCTTCTTTTACCATTTCTTCATATTGCTCTGCTGTTAATAAATTGTCGATCTCGCTCATATCATAAGGCTCGACAACAATCATCCATGCTTTTTCATACGGTGATTCATTTACATATTCTGGATTATCATTTAATTCTTCATTCACTTCTACTACTTTACCGCTAATTGGCGCATAAAGTTCGGAAACAGTTTTCACTGATTCGACGCTGCCGAATGGCTCGTTTGCTGTAATTTCCGCACCTACTTCTGGCAGTTCAACGAAAACGATGTCACCGAGTTCCGATTGTGCAAAATCAGTAATACCGATGCGTACTTTATCTCCCTCGACACGCACCCACTCATGTTCTTCAGAATAGCGTAATTCCTTTGGTGTATTCATAATCGCACCCCTTCATAATAGATTATATTCTTTTTAATAATAACCGATTTTGCCAAAAAACTCACTGAACTCGTTACATTTGGAGTCAGTCAAGATTTTGTGGGAACTTTTTTGGTTCGCTGAAAACAGGTGTAAGTCATAGATTGGCGAACCATTTTTTTGAATTTTATCCGTAAGCGCTTTCGAACTCTCATCCCTTGCCATGACAGATCGATATGTATACCTTTTTTACCATCCTTTGAGTTCAGACAGGGCATGATAGATCGGTGTCCCGGACGATTGCTGTAAATATGGCACGTTATTCCGCGTTACCTCCGGAAGAAGACGGCGGACGCGTTGTTTCGCCTTGTTCACGACCGTCTGTTTAGTGGATGCCGTTTCCTCCGCCGGATGCGACGATTCTTCTCCGAAACGACGTCCGAAAAGACGAATCCCATCCATCCGGGCAATCATTGCCTTGAAAAACGCCCTGAGTCCCTTGTCTGTCCAACTGCGGCGGTATTTCACCCGATACGCCAACTGGCTCATCACGCTTTCAGCCCTCCCCATCGGATACATGCCCGTTGTGTCCACTCCTTGCTCCTTCAGCCATTCCCGGTAATCACGGATGCATCCCGGCATCGATTCGATCCGGTGGATCAAGGCAGCCAGCTGTTGTTCTTTCGCTTCGTCCCCCAGCGTACCGAGGGCGCTGTTCAGTTCCACAAGCAACCCCTCTTCATCCTGCTTCACCAGCTTTTGCCGAATCGCCTGCCACCGTGGATGGCCCGAGAGGCATTGGCGCAATTCACGCGCCACGTGGAATCGATCCAATTGAAAGCAGACCCGTCCCTTGAAATACTCCCGGCACGCGGTAATCCATGGAGCGCCGTCCCCGTTGATGACAAGAAGATCCCGGCAAGGATCATAGGCATATTCATTTATCAAAAATTCCTCGAAGCCTTCCCACACCTCCCCCTTGCCCTCATGGACGTAATGGCGCTGATTCACGAATTCGATCCGGGAGCCGTTGCGCTTCCATCCTTCGTGAACGGTCAGGATTTTGTCTTCCTTGGCCCGTTTTCCCTTCCCTTGGCGGGAAACAAACAGTCCATCGGCCTCCACCAACAGCACCCGTCCATATCGCTGGTCCACCGGGCAGTGCAGCGGAACTTCGGCCTCGAGCACCAACTGGCGGATCGCCTCATGGCTCATCACCGGATACCCGACCATCTGGGCAAGCGTACGAGCCGCTTTGCGATAGGAAGAGCACTCCACCGCCAATCCCACCGCTGTTTCTTCTAGACAAGGGCTGATTGACTGTGATCCATCAAACGCTAAAAAGGAGTCAAGCAAAAACGTGTAACGGTTTTGTTCTCGGTCTAAATAGTAGTTTCGCTCAAAGGTGACTTCGCCAAACAGGGTTTGAATCGTGGTGCGTCGTTTGTCTTTCAAGTGGTATCGGCGCTTATCTCGATTCTCTGCCAATTGCCGGTCGATGTCCTCCAACAGAGCCGTAAACAGCTCGGCGAAGGCGTTTTGCAAGGCTCGAAACAAAGCAAGTTCGATCTCTTTCCATGTCAACGAATTTGTGGTAAGATGTTGTTGAATATTCATAGGACTCTCTCCTCCTGTTTGTAGTGTGGTCAATGAACATCTTACCAGGGAGAGAGTCCTTTTTTCATGTTTCCTGCTTGGGATCCTACCGCGCTTCGCTTGGTGGCCCCGATGAGGGGGATTGCGAACCTACGTTCCCAACCCCCTCATCGGGGGAACTTCTAAGAATTTTTCCCACAAACATTTTACTCACACGTTACATTTGTTTAAAGAATTTTTCGTATTGCTCTTCGTTAAATCCAACGATGACATGATTTCCATCTGTTAAAATCGGGCGCTTGATCAACATGCCATCGGAAGCAAGAAGCTCAAGAAGCTCCTCTTCCGAAGCAGTATTCACTTTATCTTTTAGCCCTAACTCGCGATATTTCATACCACTTGTGTTAAAAAACTTTTTCAGTGGAAGCCCGCTCTTGCGATAAAGTTCTGTCAATTCCTCTTTTTTCGGCGGGTTTTCGACAATATGTACTTCCTGTACCGTGATACCATGCTCATCGAGCCATTTTTTCGCTTTTCGGCATGTACCGCACTTTGGATACCAATAAAAGGTTAACGACATATTGCACCATCCTTTGCAAATAAAAGTACCAGGATAAAACCTGGTACTTTCCATTATTACACAATATAACGTTCTGCTTCAATGAGCGCCGCTGCTGCTTCACGTTTTTTCGCGATGATATTGATTGGAGTATAGCGTGTCAATTTGCGCAAAGCGGCCAACATCATGCGCAACATATCGCCTTGCTCTACTGCAATAATGGTTTCTTTCGCGTGCGCTTCGATTTCGTTAAATGCCTCCTGGCAGAAAATTTGCGTATAAAGAAGTTTTTGTTTGTTTTTCTCTACTCCGGTGTTTTTAATTGCTTTTTCTGTACGAAGCAGAGCAGATTCCATCGCATAAATATTCGCAACAATATCAGCAATGTTTACTAAAATTTCCTGTTCATTTTCCAATTTCGGACCAAATTTTTGTGCTGCTAATCCCGCCGCCATTAACGCGATTTTTTTCGCGTTGCGTACTAAATATTTTTCTTGTTCAAGTACGCCGTCACCAACTTCTTCTGGAGCGAGCATCATTAATTCTTCTTGAAGCTGTTGCGCTTTTTGAAGAAGCGGAAGTTCGCCTTTCATTGCTTTTTTCAAATACATGCCAGGAACTAATAGACGGTTAATTTCATTCGTTCCTTCAAAAATACGGTTAATCCGAGAGTCACGGTAAGCCCGCTCAATTTCGTATTCTTGCATAAATCCATAACCGCCGTGAATTTGTACACCTTCGTCAACAATATAATCTAATGTTTCTGTTGCGAAGAATTTGTTTAGCGAACATTCGATGGCATATTCAGCAATCGATTTCGCAATTTCTTTTCCGTCTTTTGCTTTTTCCTCATCAAGAAGGCTCATCCGTTCGTCAAATAAACCAACCGTACGATAAACAGAGCTTTCTGTTGCGTATAATTTAGACGCCATTGTCGCAAATTTTTCTTGTGTTAATGTAAACTTAGAAATCGGTTGTTTAAATTGTTGACGTTGGTTCGCATATTGAAGCGTAATTTCCAGCGCCCGTTTTGCACCGCCAACCGCACCGACTCCTAGCTTATAACGGCCGATGTTTAAGATGTTGAACGCTATAACATGGCCTTTTCCAACTTCCCCAAGCAAGTTTTCTTTCGGAACAGGCACGTCTTGTAAAATTAATGTACGTGTTGAAGAACTTTTAATTCCCATTTTCTTTTCTTCCGGTCCAGTAGAAACACCAGGGAAGTCACGCTCGACAATGAATGCGGAGAAATGTTCGCCGTCTACTTTTGCGTATACGACAAATACATCCGCAAATCCAGCGTTCGTAATCCATTGTTTTTCACCGTTTAAAATATAATGTGTACCTTCCGCATTTAATCTTGCTGTTGTTTTTGCACCTAATGCGTCTGAACCAGAACCAGGCTCTGTTAACGCATATGCGGCAATTTTTTCACCAGTCGCTAATGCCGGCAAGTATTTTCTTTTTTGTTCTTCTGTTCCGAATAAGACGATAGGAAGCGAGCCGATTCCGACGTGCGCGCCATGAGAAATGGAAAATCCGCCAGCACGCGCCATTTTCTCTGCGATCAGTGCAGAGCTGATTTTATCAAGCCCTAAGCCGCCGTATTCTTCCGGAATATCCGCGCCAAGCAGTCCGAGTTCCCCTGCTTTTCTCAACAATTTCACAGAACGGTCAAATTCATGATTTTCCAAATGCTCCAATTGCGGAAGCACTTCGTTTACGACATAATCTTCCGTTGTTTTTGCAATCATTTTATGTTCGTCGGTAAAATCCTCCGGTGTAAACACACGTTCACAAGGAATATCTTCAATAAGAAAGCTTCCGCCTTTAATCGCATTTTCTAATGCTTTCGCCATTCGTAACTCCTCCCCTTGATTTTGTATATAATCGGGCGGAAATGATACCGCCCATTAAATTAATTCAAATACTCCTGCTGCGCCCATACCGCCTCCAATACACATCGTGACAATTCCGAACTGTACATTGCGGCGGCGCATTTCATAAAGCAACGATAACGTCAATTTTGCACCTGTACAACCAAGCGGATGGCCAAGCGCAATCGCTCCTCCGTTTACATTCACTTTTTCCTCATCTAGCCCAAGCTCGCGAATCACTTGGATCGATTGAGACGCAAACGCTTCATTTAGTTCGATTAATCCGATATCGGAAAGTTCTAACCCCGCAAGTTTTAACGCTTTTGGAACCGCAGCAACCGGACCGATTCCCATTACTTCCGGCGGCACACCGGCAACAGCGAACGAACGGAATTTTCCAAGCGGTTTTAACCCTAGAGATTCTGCTTTTTCACGGTCCATCACCATTACCGCAGCGGCCCCATCGCTCATTTGTGAAGCGTTCCCAGCTGTTACCGTTCCGTTGACCGAAAATGCCGGACGGAGTTTTGCTAAAGTTTCCATATTCGTATCTGGGCGTACCCCTTCGTCCTCTTCGAAAAGTATTGTTTTCTCGACTAGTTTATTATTTTCTACTTTTCGAACGGTTACTTCTACCGGGACAATTTCATCCTTAAATTTGCCTTCCCGAATCGCTTTTGCGGCACGCTGATGGCTTCGTACAGCAAACGCGTCTTGGTCTTCACGGCTTACCCCATACTTCATCGCCACTTGTTCGGCTGTATGTCCCATTGACATATAATACTCTGGAGCTTCTTCTGCCAGTTTCGCATTTGGACGTATCACATGCCCCATCATTGGAACAAGGCTCATCGATTCCACACCGCCAGCAATAACCGTATCCGAATGGCCAAGCATGATTCGCTCCGCAGCGTAAGCAATCGCTTGCAAACCGGACGAGCAATAACGATTAATCGTAATGGCAGGAACCGTGTATGGAAGCCCTGCAAGCGCCCCGATGTTTCTCGCAATGTTTAATCCTTGCTCCGCTTCCGGCATCGCACACCCAATAATAAGGTCATCGATATTTCCTTCATAATTCCCCGCGCGTTTCAACGTTTCCTTTACAACGAGCGCGCCTAAATCATCTGGACGCACATGGGCGAGCGTCCCTTTTTTCGCCTTTCCGACCGGCGTGCGCGCCCCAGCTACAATCACCGCTTCTCTCACAATCTTCCCCCCTGTTTTTTCATATATGCTAGTTGCGCAACGGCTTTCCTTTAACAAGCATATGTTGCATTCTTGCTTGCGATTTCGGTTCGCCAACTAGGCTTAAAAATGCTTCGCGTTCTAAATCAAGCAAATACTGTTCATCCACTTCCGTACCGTATGGAACTTTTCCGCCGGCGATGACATACGCAAGTTTTTTCGCGATTTTTAAATCATGTTCACTAATGTATCCAGAATGATACATCGACTGCGCTCCAAGCAACATTGCCGCATAACCTGTTTCACCAACCACAGGTACTTTTTTGCGAACCGGCGGGCGATAACCTTGATCGTAAAGAGAAATCACCGCTTGTTTCGCGTCATGAAGCAAATGATCACTATTCATCGTAATGCCATCTTGTTTACTTAAGAAGTTCCATTCGCACGCTTCCGCTGCTGAACTTGATACTTTTGCCATTGCGATCGTTTCAAACACTTTATTCGCCACTTGTTGCAAATCGACATTAACTCCGTTTGGCAGACTGTTTAAATATTTAATATAAAGTTCTTTATTTCCGCCGCCGCCAGGAATGAGGCCGACACCAACTTCCACAAGCCCCATATACGTTTCCGCCGCGGCTTGAATGCGTGATGATGGCAAACAAATTTCCGTTCCGCCACCGAGTGTCATCGCAAACGGTGCAACGACCACTGGTTTCGGGCTATACTTAATATTCATCATCGCTTGCTGGAATTGGCGAACAGCAATCTCAATTTCAAAATAGTTGTCATCTTGTGCTTCCATTAAAATCATCGCAAGATTTGCGCCGACACAGAAGTTTTTCCCTTGGTTTCCGATGACAAGCCCCTTATAGTTTTCGTTCTACTTCTTCAAGGGCATAGTTAATCATTTGAACAATATCCGTGCCGATCGCGTTATTTGGCGAGTGAAACTCTAACAACGCTACATCATCGCCAAGGTCAATTAAACTTGCGCCGCTATTTTTCTTAATAACGTCTTTTTGCTCTTTCAAGCGCTTAATATGAATGACTTTCGGGTTTTCTTTAATCGGTTTGTATTCTCCGTGGTCGTAATAGAATGCTTGTCCTTTTTCCGATTTATAGAAAGAGGTGAATCCATCCGCAAGCATATCCGTTACCCACGAAGGAATTTCAAATCCTTCTGCTTGCATTTTACGAACAGATTGCTCAACACCGATTGCGTCCCACATTTCAAACGGACCAAGCTCCCAGCCAAATCCCCATTTCATCGCACGGTCGATAGCGACAATGTCATCAGCAATTTCACCGAGCAATTTCGCAGAATAGAGAAGAACTGGGGCAGTAATGTTCCAAAGGAATGTTCCTGCACGGTCATCCGCATATACAAGCGCTTTCAACTTATTAGCAAGCCCTTTTGCTTGTTTGCTCATTTCTACTGCCGGGGTTGTTAATTTTTACGCGGCTCATATTCCAACGTTTCATAATTAAGCTCTAAAATATCTTTTCCTTGCTTCAAGAAGAAGCCTTGCCCCGATTTGCTGCCGAGCCAGCCTTTTTCGAGCATTGCTTTCATAAAGTCCGGAACGCGGAATGCCTCTTTTTCTTCTCCTTCTACTTTTTCAAATACATTGTTGGCAACGTGAATAAATGTGTCTAATCCAACTACATCAAGCGTACGGAATGTCGCGCTTTTCGGACGGCCAATCAGCGGCCCGGTAATCGAATCTACTTCTCCGACGCTGTATCCGCCTTTCATCATTTCTCTTACAGTGACTAAAAGTCCGTACGTGCCGATTCGGTTCGCAATGAAGTTTGGCGTATCTTTTGCCATCACAACGCCTTTGCCAAGAACCTCTTCTCCAAATGTTTTCATATATGAAACCACTTCTTGGGCTGTATCTTTTGTCGGGATGATTTCAAGCAGCTTTAAGTAGCGCGGTGGATTGAAGAAATGCGTTCCTAAAAAATGTCTTTTAAAGTCCTCAGAACGGCCTTCTGCCATTGCTTCGATGGAAATGCCCGAAGTGTTTGAGCTGACGATCGTTCCCGGTTTTCTTACCTCATCTACCCTTGCAAATACACTTTTCTTAATTTCTAAATTTTCCACGACCACTTCAATAATCCAGTCCACTTCAGCAAGACGATGAAAATCATCTTCAAAGTTTCCTACTTCAATAAGGGCAAGATTGGACTTTGACATAAGCGGCGCTGGCTTTTGTTTCAATAACTTTTGCAACGCTTGATTGACAAGGCGGTTGCGCACTTCTTTATGTTCAAGTGTTAGCCCTTTTGCTTCCTCTTCCTTCGTCAGCTCACGCGGGACGATATCAAGAAGCAACGTCGGTATCCCCACGTTCGCTAAATGCGCCGCAATTCCCGAACCCATCACACCAGATCCGAGCACAGCAGCCCTTTGAATGCGTTTCACCATTCCTTTTCCCCCTCACACATTGAATGAATAGTCATTCATTTTATGCTGAAAAAAATATGCCATTAAAATTGTTGCTATATTAAATATAAAATATGTTAATAATTTTCGCAATATATAAACTTAACAAATTTTGTATTCATAAGAAATTATTTTTTGGTGACGATAATAAAAGGGGGTGAGACTGATGGCAAAACTGAAAAAGAACCCTTCGGAAAGAGCAGTCAGCGCAGCAAGCGTAAAGGGTAACGCTGGTCCAACTGTGGAAACGGACGGCGGAGGAAAAAAGACGAGCCAAAACCAGCAATATAAGCGGCATAATATGCAAGGAGAGTAATTCACTCATAAGTAATATATGATGCAAAATCAAAAATATAAAAGCGATCCGCGTTACTTTCCAAAAGAAAAACGCATCACGGACAAAAACGAGTCTGCGATGCGTTTTCCATTTAGGGTTAAAAAGTTTGCCAGATGACTCTTGCCGACGTGCGGATGACCGATCTTCTCAACGATTTTACCATTATTTACGAAAAATTCCTTTAAGAACGAATGCGACGTTTGCAGGACGTTCCGCAAGGCGGCGCATAAAGTAACCGTACCAGTCCGTTCCGTATGGAACATAAACGCGCATCGTATATCCTTCACGCGCAAGCTGTTCTTGCCGCTCTGGACGAATTCCGTATAACATTTGGAATTCGAACTGGCTATTAGGAATGTTATATTCTTTGACAAGCTGCTTCGTATATTCAATGATGGCGTCGTCATGGGTCGCTACCGCTGTATAGTTTCCATTTAATAAATGCATCTTAATGATTTTTTTAAAGTTTTCATCGACATCTTTTTTATCTGGAAACGCCACTTCCGGTGATTCCTTATATGCCCCTTTGACAAGGCGCAAATTTGGGTGGTAATCTTTTAAATCTTCGATATCGGATACCGTACGGTACAAATACGCTTGCAATACCGTTCCGACATTATCATATTCTTTTTTCAACTGTTTAAAAATATCGAGCGTTTTTTGACAGCGAGAATAATCTTCCATATCAATCGTGACAAAAACGCCGTGCTGTTTCGCTGTATCTAAAATACGCCGCATATTGCGCATCACAAGCTCGTCTGAAATATCAAGCCCCATCGATGTCATTTTTAACGACAATTGTGAATTAAGCTTTTCTCTTCCAATCGCTTCAATCGCCTCGATGCAATGGTTCGCCATCTCGTTCGCTTCTTTTTCATTGTCCACGAATTCTCCTAAATAATCGACCGTAACAGCCAACCCTTTTTTATTTAATTGTTTAATCACTTCGACAGCCTGTGCGATCGTTTCCCCTGCAACAAATCGGGAGGCCCCAAAGCGCAATCCATATTTTTTCGCCAATTTAGTTAATGTCTTATTTTTCGATAAAAACAAAAAAAAGTCGCGCATCAATTGCTCCATCGTTGTACCTCCTTATTCCGCAAACGCATTCGTATTTTTATTGTAGCATGTTTTATTATTATTGAATATCTTTTTTCGACAAAATTCTTCCCTGTGTATAGTTTCCCACAAAATGAACAATCTACAACTGAAACATTCAACTTTGGAAAGGAGCACGATGTATGCAACAACAAATGAACATGCAACAACAACAAACGGTCATGCCGCAGCCGCCGCAAATGGTTTCAACGAAAGATGCGCTTTATTTTACAGACATGCTGTCTTGGAATTTGCTTGCCATGAAAAAAGCGCACTTTTTTGCATCGCAATGCCAAGACAAAGAAGTGGCGCAAGCGCTTGAAAAAGCTGGTCAAATGCATCAACGCCACTATCAAAAAATTTTAAGCCACCTACAAAATCCAAGCCAGCCTAAAATGACAATGCAATAACAATCGGGAGGAATGATCATGAACCAAAACCAAATTCAAAATCCAGAAACGCAAATACCAAAAACACCGCAAATGAATGATCGCGACTTTCTTAACGATATGTTAACAACAGAAAAATATATGACTTCCTCATATAACGTCTTTTTGCATGAAGCAAGCCATCAACAATTATATCAAGATATGATGAATATTTTTACGGAGACACAAAACTGCCAACGTGAGTTATATAACTTAATGTTCAAAAAAGGCTGGTACAAGCTTGAAGTAGCTGACCAACAAAAACTGCAACAATCGTATCAGCAATTCCAAGGATACACAAATCAATTCCCATATCAAAATACAGTTCAGTAATACTAAACCTTCAGGCAGCGAAAAAGCCATGATTGCACACATCATGGCTTTTTCGCATTCGCGCGCTTCTTCATTCCATTATTTGATTTCCGCAACCAACTGCTTCATTTGCTCCTTCGCCTCCAGATAAAGCTCACTCCAATGTTTGGCGAGACTAGGTGCTGATATGTTTCCCGTTACAAAGCACCCCGCGTATTGCGAGGACGCTCTTTCTCAATACCAGAATCCACTATACGGATAATAAGGAGGGTATGGATAATACGGTCTTGGACGATAGAAAAGCGGCAACGCTAGCGTACTGCCGAGCAATCCGCCTAGAAAGCCGCCTAAAAACGGACCTCCGAAAAATACTCGTGGATATACCATCGCTATTCCTCCTTCCCAAAAAATAAAACTGGACACCAACATGTTATGTCAATGAAAGGCAAAAGGAGCTGGGAAGCTGCCCACTCTTTCACAAGCTTTTCTTAAAATATGGATTTGAAAAAGATCAAAGCCTGCCATGTAACCGGCAGGCTTAAGCAATGTTTATTACCAATAAGGGAATCCGTATCCGTAACCACCATAACCGCCATAACCGCCATAGAACGGGCCTGTTAGCGCGCTGCCCAACAGCCCCCCTAAAAAACCGCCAAAGAACGGACCGCCAAAACCAAAGCCCCATCCCCATGGACGCCAGCCAAATCCCCACCATGGACGGCCAAAACCAAAGCCCCATACTCTCGTATCTTGTAAGTTTATATCATTCATGCTCCTCTCTCCTTTGCTGATTGTTTTCTTCCCTTTCAATATATGTAGGACAAACGCCGAGGGCATGGGCGATTGACCGTTTGGGCAAAAAATAGGCTGCCTAGACGCTCTAGGCAGCAATGAAAACCATTATCGAACGACTTTGGCCATTTCCGCGATCGAATCAAAAAGGATACGGACTGCTGTTTCCATCTGGTCCTCTGTCATTGCCAACACTGGAATAAACGTGATCACCGGACCGAGCGGACGAATAATCAATCCGCGTTTTCGAGCTTCTAGAATAATACGATGTTCGACCATTTCGGAGCGCGGGAAAATCTGTTTCGTGTTTCGATCTTGAACAATTTCAATTCCTATCATTAATCCTTTTTGGCGAATATCCCCAACAATTGGAATTTCATAAAGCTTCTCTAGCTTTTTTGCCAGCCTTTCTGCTTTTTTTCTTACGTTTTCTACAAGATTTCGTTTTTCGATGAGTTCAATATTTTTTAAAGCGACAGCACAAGACAACTGATTGCCTGTATATGTATGACCGTGATAAAATGTCTTGTCTTCGTCGACTTCTCCTAAAAACGCTTCATACACTCGATCCGTTGTTAATGTGGCAGCTAGCGGTAAATAACCACCTGTAATCCCTTTCCCTAAACAAACGATATCTGGCGTTACTTGTTCCTGTTCACAAGCAAACAGCGTGCCCGTTCTTCCAAACCCGACGGCGACCTCATCGCAAATAAGCAGCACCCCATATTTTCGACAAAGTGTTTCAATGCCTTTTAAAAATCCTTTTGGATGTGTAATGATGCCCGCAGCTCCTTGAACGAGCGGCTCCACGATCACGCCGGCGATTTGTTCATGTTCACGCTCTAACACATCTTCAAGCTGTTGCAAACAATATCTGACAATCTCCTCTTCATCGCCATATCCGTCCATGCGATACACATACGGAGAAGGAACTTCAATTCGTTCAAACAACAGCGGCTTAAAAATGCGATGGAATAAATCCATTCCGCCGACACTCACAGCGCCGACCGTATCACCATGATACGCTTCCTTTAAAGAAACAAATTTATTTTTTGCCGCATATTTAACTGGATCAATGTTTTTCCAATATTGGTACGCCATTTTTAGCGCAATTTCCACAGCGGCAGCTCCCGTGTCGGAGTAAAACACTTTCGAAAGTCCCGGCCAAAGTTCAATCAACTTTTTCGCCAATAAAATCGAAGGCACATTTGCCGACCCAAGCAATGTCGAGTGCGCGATCGTTTCTATCTGCATGTGCAAAGCTTCATTTAATCCTGGATCATTATGGCCGTGGACGTTTACCCATAATGATGCATATCCGTCCAAATATTTATTCCCATTGACATCAAATAAGTAGCTTCCTTGCCCACGCTCAATAATCAGCGGATGTTCTTGCACGTATGTTTTCATTTGCGTAAACGGGTGCCACACATACTCTTTATCCCATTGTTCTAATTGTTCATAACTATACCGCAACAGAAAGCACCTCCTGTAACAATTGCTTTTGCTCATTATTCTTTAGCCAACGTTCCGCCAACTCCATCATCGCATGCTTCGTCACATTCTCAAGAGATGGCAATTTAGCGATGACCGGCAACCCCAACATTTTTTGTATTGTTTGAATATTATTAACATGAATGATGCTTTCGGCATCAAATTGATTGAAAATCAATCCGAGAATACGAATGCCTTGCTGCTGTGCGTAAGATACGGTTGTCACCGTATGATGAATGGCGCCAAGCCCTGCTAAGGAAACGATGATAATTGGAATGTTGTATTCTCTAATCAAATCGTTGGTCATATAAAACCCTTGTTCCTTCTCTATTAATGGAACAGCTAAACCTCCCGCCCCCTCAACAAGAACGATGTCGTATTGACGTTTCCATTGTTCGATTTTTTCCACTATCAACGCCGGGTCAATAGTGGTATTCGTTAATGTTGCTGCTAAATGCGGCGAAACGGCGGGTTCCATATAATATAGCCCTTCTGATTGCGCCAGTCCAACAACCTTCTCGTACCAATATTGATCCGCAAATGAAACTCCATCTTCCGCCAAGCCGGTTTGAATAGGCTTAAATATTTTTGTATTTAACCCCATCTTTTGGAAAACAAAAGCAAGAAAAGAGGTTGCCACCGTCTTGCCAATCTCGGTTCCTGTTCCAGTGATAAATATTGCTTTTCCCATTAGGAAACCACCCCTTGCTTGTGAATGACGATGTGAAGACGCGGCAGTATACGTGCAACAAGCACGGAACAAACCGCACATAACAGCAGATCTCCCGGCACAGGAAGCACAAAGCCAAACCATAACGTTTGCCCAATAGTAAGCGGCTTTTCCACGATCCATTTCATCGCCATGTACAACCAGGCACATCCGAAGCAATAAACAACAAGAAGAGTAGACAAATTCGCTAGAAAAATAGCAGCCGCTTTACGAAATTGAAAGGTTTTCATCATCCATCCATTGACATAGGCCCCCACAACAAAGCCGATCAAATAACCAAACGTCGGCTTCAACACATAGCTAGGTCCTCCACCTTCCGCGAAAACTGGCGCTCCCGCAAGACCGATCAGCACATAAACAAGCTGGCTCAACATCCCAAGCTTCGGCCCTAATAAACATCCCGCTAAATAAACGGAAGCGATTTGCAACGTAAACGGCACATAGGGAATCGGAATTTTGATAAACCCGCCAATGGCCGTAAGCGCGGCAAACAGCGCCGTCAGCAACAATGATTTTGTTTTCATTTCTCTCCCTCCAATCCCATATTTTTTCTCTTATTTTGCCTGACAATCTATTAAATGTCAACTTAATTTTATTTATATGTTAACATATAGATAAAAAGAAAAACTGTACTCCGGTGATCCAAGCTCACTGGACGAAGAACATAATTTTCCACCAGCCAAATGATATTTCCGATGCGCACAAGGATAGGGCAAACAAAAATAAAACGGCTAACCATTCTTTCCAAGGTTAGCCGCTGAATGCCATTATTCGATGCCTTTTTCCACTTCATTGATCATTTCCGCAACAGAAATGAGGCCGCCGCCGGCAAGATACCAATAGTTCGGATTTAAATAAATGATGCGATTATTTTTATAAGCGTTTGTCTTTTTCACCAGCTCGTTTTCAATCGTTTGTTTTGCCGACGGTTTTCCTGCCACTACTGCATCGCGATCCACCACAAATAAATAATCCGGGTTTTTCTCAGCAATATATTCAAATGAAATGCTTTGGCCATGTGTCGATACTTCAATATTCGCATCGACCGGTTTAATGCCAAGCACGTCATGAATAATCCCAAAGCGGGACCCTGGGCCGTATGCGCTTACTTTTCCGCCGGTCGTGAGCACAATAAGCGCTTTGCCGCTCGTTTTTTCTGCCTTCGATTTGACCGCTTCGATTTGTTTATTAATGCTTTCTAATTCCTTTTCGACTTCTTTTTCTTTTCCAAAGATTTTACCTAACGTTTTCATATTATTCGCGAAAGAGTCTATATAGTTTTTCGTATCAATTCCCATATAAACCGTTGGGGCAATTTCGGCGAATTTTTCATAGGAATTGGCTTGGCGTCCAGAAATAACGATTAAATCTGGAGAGATTTCATTTATTTTTTCAAAATCTGGTTCCATCAACCCTCCAACGTTTTCATACTTACTATCTTTATATTTTTCAAGATAAGATGGAAGGTTGGCTTTCGGAACGCCGGTCACTTCAACACCAAGCTTATCCAATGAATCAAGAGCGCCGAAGTCAAAGACAACGACTTTCTCTGGTTTTTTCTTTACTTTTGTTTCCCCTAATTCATGCTTGATCGTTATTTTTTCACTATCGTTTTTCGGGTTCGAGCTGCTTGCGTTTTTTGCATTGTCTTCGTTCCCGCACGCTGCCAGCAATATGGCAGTGAAAAGCGCCACGAAAATCGGCAACCAACGTTTTTTTAGCATCACAGATCCCCCTTGTTTTTATATCATAATAATATTTATTTTCAACAGCTTTCCCGCACCTTTCCGCGAGGGGCGCCCAGTCTCGCGAAATATATGCGAAAAAAGCTATATGAAAAACAGAGTTATGCAAAATAAACACATATTTTCTTATCATGGATCGTTTCAATATGAACGTCCATATCATAAATGCCTTGCAATACGCCATTGCTCATAATTTCTGATGCTGTTCCCTCGCGAACCACTTTCCCGTTTTTAAGGGCAACAATATAATCAGAATAACAGGACGCAAAATTAATGTCGTGCATGACAACGACGATCGTTTTTCCAAGTTCATCCACCAATTTTCGCAATACTTTCATCATTTGCACACAATGTTTCATATCTAAATTGTTTAACGGCTCATCGAGAAAAATGTAGTCTGTATCTTGCGCGAGCACCATGGCAATATACGCGCGCTGTCTTTGTCCGCCGCTCAATTCGTTCAAATAACAATCTTGCAAGTCCTCCAGCTCCATATACCGAATCGCTTCTTTGACATACTCCCAGTCTTCGCGCGTCAGTCTGCCGCGTGAATACGGGAACCGTCCAAAAGAAACGAGTTCTTTCACCGTCAGCCGGATTGCAATATGGTTTGATTGTTTTAAAATGGAGATCTTTTTCGCCAATTCATCGCTTTTATATTGGCTAATTTCTTTTCCTTCAATTCTGACTTCGCCGCGGTCTTTATCGATAAGACGGCTCATAATCGATAACAGCGTGCTTTTTCCCGCACCGTTCGGCCCAATGAGCGATGTTAATTTCCCAGTCGGGATCGTAATCGACACGTTGTCAACGACGTTTTTTCCACCGTATTGCTTATAAACCCCTCTTACTTCTACCATGCTTTCCTCTCCCTCAATAAAAGATATAAAAAGTAAATTCCGCCAATTAAATTCACTATCACCGTTATCGGCGTGGAAAATGTGAACACTCTTTCCACTAACAGCTGCCCGCCAACTAACGCAACAACGGCAAACAGCATCGCGCCAACAAGCAAGTAACTATGCCGGTATGTTTGCAAAAACGTATACGCTACGTTCGCCACAATGAATCCTAAAAACGTAATCGGACCGACTAACGCAGTAGAGACGGAAACAAGCACGGCAACGACAATGAGCAACCGCTTGACGGTTTTTTCATATGGAACGCCTAAATTAACCGCATGCTCTTTTCCTAGCGAAAGCACATCTAAATAACGTATGTAAGAAACGATATAGCCAATCATCAGCGCAATGACAATGCCTGCCACCAATAAAAGCTCTGTTTTCATATTGTTAAAGCTCGCAAACATGCGATCTTGAATCACAAAAAATTCGTTCGGATCGATTAAAAATTGCATAAAGGATGTCACGCTTTGAAAAAATGTCCCCATAATCATTCCAACAAGGAGGAGAAAATAAATCGTCTGCTCTTCTTGTTTAAATAAAATGGAATAAAGCAATACCGCAAATCCCACCATGAACCCGACGGAAACGAGAAACTGCACGTTCGCGTTCATCATTGTCAGCGTCGTCGACCCAAAAATAAATACAACAAACGTCTGAATCAACATATAAACCGAATCAAACCCGATAATGCTCGGCGTTAATATCCGGTTGTTCGTGATCGTTTGAAAAATGACGGTAGAAGCGGCAATCGCACATCCTGTCAACACCATAGCGGCAATTTTTTCACTTCTTGACCGAAAAACATAGTCCCAGTTGCCTTTGACATCCGTAAACAAAAACACCATAATCAGCGACAAAGCGGCAATGCTTAACACGATCAGCTTCCTTTTGTTAGACATATTGCTTTCTTCTCCTTACTAACAAATACAAAAATACGCCGCTGCCAATGACTCCTACCGTCAAACCGATCGGGATTTCATACGGATAAATAACAACGCGCCCGAAAATATCGCAAGCCAACACGAAAATTGCTCCTGAGAATGCCGTCAGAGGCAGGACTTTCTCTAAATGATCTCCATAATATAATGTGACAAGGTTTGGAATAATCAATCCTAAAAACGGCAGTGTCCCGACCGTCAGCACCACAACAGAAGAAGTAGCAGCCACGATGATTAATCCGACATTGACGATGGACCGATAATGAAGGCCTAAATTTGTCGCGATTTCTTCTCCCATTCCTGCTATCGTAAAACGGTTCGCATACATATAAGCGACAATCATAAGCGGAACACTTAAGTAAAGTAGTTCATACCGCCCTTTTATAATCATGGAAAAATCGCCATGCAGCCATGACGAAATGGATTGGATTAAATTGTACTTATACGCGAAAAATGTTGTCATAGAACTGATGATATTGCCAAACATTAAACCGACAAGCGGAATAAAAATGGCGTCTTTATATTTCACTTTTTCAAGTATTCTCATAAAAATCATCGTACCGGCAAAAGCGAATAAAAATGCGACCGTAACTTTCAGCAGTGGACCTGCGGAAGCGAACAAAATCAATGACACTAAAATTCCTAACCTTGCACAATCCATCGTCCCCGCCGTCGTTGGCGAGACAAACTTATTTTGGCTTAACTGCTGCATAATTAGCCCGCAAATACTCATGCTGGCACCCGCAATAATAATGCTGATCAATCGCGGAATCCGGCTGATTATTAATACTTCTACGTCATCCGCTTTCAACATCAGCAAATCGGCAAGCGAAATATGCTGGACACCGATAAATAAAGATGCAACTGCTAATATGACGAATAATATAAACAGCTTTTTCATCGTTTTTTCCTCTAATGCACCCTAAATGATTTTAATAATTATTATCAATTAAAATTGTATTAAGACAATCTCCTATTGTCAACATTTTTATGAAAAAGATTCTCATTATCATAAAAAAAGGGACTGGCCAACTAAGAAGCACAGTCCCTCCAAATACCTATATACTTATTTATGTTGAATAATTTTCGTTCCGCAGCGGCAAAGGATAGAATGTTTCAACCGGCGAATCGGTTGATGGCATTGTTCGCAAATCACTTGTTTTCGCATGTTTTCGCTCTCCTTTAACTGTTTACGAATGATTATTGTTATCATTTATTATACATATTATTTTTAAATAATCAATATCAAATTATAATTATTTTAAATAAAAGAGATGCGATTCATATTAATTGGATGGAAACAATGAACATGTTATAATAAATATTGGAATATTCTAACGAAAAGGGGATGAACCGATGTACGATATCGCCATTATCGGGGCTGGACCTGCCGGGGCAAGCGCGGCCATTTTTACCGCAAAAGCAGGAAAGAAAACAGTATTAATTGACAATGACAAAAGCATGACAAAGCGTGCCTGGATCGAAAACCATTATGGCGTTGTGGAAACTACAGGGCCGGATTTAGTCGAAACCGGGAAAAAACAAGCAGCAAAATTCGGAGCAGAACTTGTCGTTGGCCAAGCCACCAACATCGAAAAAACAGAAAACGGCTTCCGCATTCAAACAGACAACGGTACGTTTGAGGCAAAACACGTTATTTTGGCAACAGGAATAGCAGTCGATCTTGCCGAAAAAATCGGCGTGAAAACAAAGCCAGGAACCGAGCCGCGCATTAAAACAATTATTGATGTAGATGAGAACGGACGCACAAATATCGATGGAATTTGGGCGGCCGGAACAGTGGCTGGCGTCAGCGTACATACCATTATCACCGCTGGCGATGGAGCGAAAGTGGCCATTAACGTCATTAGCGAATTAAACGGTGAACGGTATGTGGATCATGATGTATTAAAAACAAAATAAAAGCTGCCCACAAATGTGGGCAGTTCTTCGTTTATTATCCCTTCTCGATGCTTCGATACTTTCCCTAATAACAATAACGGATCTCTCGCTTCGTCTTTCCTCAAATCGTCCGTCACTTCGCTCAATACATCGTAAATTCTCCAATATAGGAGCTATGTACATTAGGATGTCCATTTACCCATTGGAAATTTACATAGTTGTCCGGCAAACGGACGGAAAAGATCTTCTTGCTTCCTTGTCAAAATGTTGAAGGCAAATTAACTTGGTCGCTGAACCTCCCGATGGCTAAAGCCACGGGGTTCTTGTGTACTATAGAGCTTCTTCCATACCTTCACATGGACACTGACTCTAGTTCCACAAGACTTTCATGGGCAAACACCTTACTGATGCTTAGCGCCCTGTGCGCCCGGTTCAAGACGCTTTTTGTTATTCAAATTCCCATACTGCTTAATAATCTATTTCCGCTGTTTCTTAATCGTTCAATTTCTTTATCATGAAGCTGCTTAAATCTTTCCCATGCCACAAAACATCTTTCTCTATCAATCTCTTTTAAATTATCTTTTACATTCATAATCAAAAATGCACTATATAAATCTCGTTGAATTTTAAAATCACCAAAATCATTCCAACGTTCTGATAATTTCTTTTTATTATATACGCCTGTAAAATGATTATATTGGCTCGCTTTTACAGAAAATGTATCAACAAATTTTAACTTTTTACTTTCATAACTTAATTTTCTGTCTAATATAGTTAAAAACATACTCGGAGCTTTATTTGCTATACTTTTACCAAATCGTTTTTTACTTTTATATCTTCCATTTTTATCTTTAATAGTTTCTTTTGTTTTTGCTTGCAATGCTTTATAATTCATTGTTTCCACTTTAATATCTTCTCCTAAGATAATATCCAATTAGCTAATTTATTATGATCTTGTTTACGTTTTTCAGCTAATTTTCTTTGTAATTCTGCTAACTGACTTTTCGTTTTGATATAATTTTTGCTCCAAATCCATTTTAAATTATTTTTCTTAATTGTTCTATTTTCATTATATTTATGCGGATTATTTGCGCGTCTTTGACGGTCTAACTTACGTTGTAATATTCGTTTTTCTCGTTCAATATCATCAACACTTGGAGCAAGTTCTAATAATTTAACATCTTTTTCAGAGCATATAGCTATTGTTTGTGTACCAATATCAATTCCTACAATACCTTTATTTCGCGGATGCTTAACTTCTCCTATTTTTGAATTAATTTTCTTTGGTGGTACTCCTTCAAGAATCAATTGAAGATAGTATTTAATCTTACCTCTAATAAGTTTACGAACAATACGACAATATTTTATTCTGTCTTGTAGTGCTATATGAGCATAAATGTCATTTTTCTTTATAATTACTGGAATATTTAATCCAATCCATTGTAATTTATTATTTTTAAAACGGATTCCTGTACTATTAGATTTACCTTCTAATGAATCCATTTCATTATATTTTTTAAATCTTACTTTTTCTGCATTATCAAATATTAATTTTTCTATTGCTTGCCATGCTCTTGTTGCTATCTTTTGAGCTGTAAATGAGTCAATATTTTTCTTGAAGTGTTGTTGCATTGGCTTAACAAATGAATGCATAGCATATTCATAAAATTTAAAATTTATTTCTTTTTTAGTTTTTTCTTGTTTTATAAGTACCCCGTAATTTTTATCGTTTTGCGATTTTTTATAACGTTTTAATAATTCATGTAAACAGGCATTATATAACTGTCTACCTATTTCAAATCGTTTTTCTAAAATATATTCTTGCCATGGTTCAGTTTTTAATTTTAATGTTAATACATAACTTGTAGATTTTGTTTTAGCCAATGCAACACACCTCCTTAAATATTTTTCTGATTTTCAATATATTTCATTACTGCCTCTTCTGAAATATAACCGACTGTACAACAAAAATAACTTCTAGTCCAAAGCGAAGGAAGTCTACTCTTTAATGACGGGTATTTTTCTCTTAATATTCGACTACTTCTCCCTTTGAATGCTTGTATTAATTTATGGATATGTTGTCGTGGATCAAAAGAAATAAACATATGAACATGATCTGGCATAATTTCTAACGCTTTAATTTCAACATCATTTTCTTTCGCTACTTTATACAAAATCTCTCTTAAATCTTTTTCAATATCTCCAACTAATACTTTACGTCTATATTTTGGACAAAATATAACATGATATTGATTTAAATAAACAATTCCTTTCTTATGAGTATATTTATCGTTTGACATTAGATAATTACCTCCTATCTAATGTCTATTATACAAATTATTAGATATATTGTAAGTATCTAATGAAAATATTTTTAAAATTTTAATATCACATTATTTCATCCCAATGACTAAAGTCATGGGCTTTCATAATGCAGTTTTCGTAAATCATACTAATTCTCTTTTATCAGGAGTCATATGCATAAATCAGACGTTTTTTTAATTAAATGAAGATGCAAAACTCATAACGGATGCATAAATGCACATAAAAATCCGCCACCTTGAAAATCATTCAGCAGCCAAACCAACTACCAAAGGATGGACACTATCATGATTTTCAGTTGGAGCGATAATATTGATAACAGCTTATGCATTTTCGTACATATGGCAACTTAATTATCTGAATAGTTGTTATATTATTTTAAATATGATTTTATTATAAATATATTTTTATAATTATTATAAATAAGTATTGACTTTAATTTGAAAAATGTTATCATTTGTTATGAAGACGAAAATGAAAATAGGGGGAAATAAACGATGTCAGATAAAAAAAAGCTCACAACTAGTTGGGGAGCACCTGTTGGCGATAACCAAAACTCGATAACGGCTGGTAATCCCGGACCGACATTAATCCAAGACGTACATCTTCTTGAAAAACTGGCACATTTCAATAGAGAACGCGTTCCAGAACGTGTCGTACATGCGAAAGGCGCAGGTGCGCATGGTTATTTCGAAGTAACGAACGATATGTCGAAGTATACAAAAGCAAAAGTGTTTAATGGTGTTGGAAAACGCACACCTGTGTTCGTCCGCTTCTCTACTGTCGCCGGTGAATTGGGATCTGCGGATACCGTCCGCGACCCGCGCGGTTTTGCGGTGAAGTTTTACACAGAAGAGGGGAACTACGATATTGTAGGCAACAACACACCAATTTTCTTTATTCGTGATGCGATTAAATTCCCGGATTTTATCCATACACAAAAACGCGATCCGCGCACACATTTGAAAAATCCAACAGCAATCTGGGATTTCTGGTCTTTATCTCCGGAATCTTTGCACCAAGTCACTTATTTGTTTGGGGATCGTGGCATTCCGCTCACTTACCGTCATATGAACGGATACGGAAGCCATACATTCAAATGGGTGAATGAAGACGGCGAAGCGGTATGGGTAAAATACCACTTTAAAACAAACCAAGGCGTCAAAAACATGGATCCAGAACTAGCGGTTAAAATCGCCGGAGAAAATCCGGATTACCATACGGAAGATTTATATAACGCTATCGAAAAAGGCGACTATCCATCTTGGACATTATATGTGCAAATTATGCCGCTAGAAGACGCAAAAACATACCGTTTCAATCCATTTGACGTCACAAAAGTTTGGTCACATAAAGATTATCCGTTAATTGAAGTCGGCCGTATGGTATTAAACCGCAATCCGGAAAACTACTTTGCCGAAGTCGAACAAGCGACATTCTCTCCTGGAAACCTTGTTCCTGGCGTTGAGCCGTCACCAGACAAAATGTTGCAAGCCCGTTTGTTCGCTTATGCGGATGCGCACCGTTACCGCGTCGGCGTGAACCATAACTTGCTGCCGATCAACCGCCCGCGCGTGGAAGTAAACAATTATCAACGTGACGGCTTCATGCGTTTTGATAATAACGGCGGCGGTTCTGTCAACTACGAACCAAACAGCTTCGGTGGTCCAACGGAAGTACCGGAGCATAAAACAACTCCATTCCCGGTATCCGGCGTAGCTGAAAGCGTGCCATATGACGACGATGATCATTATACGCAAGCAGGAGACTTATACCGTCTCATGAGCGAGGACGAAAAAGCGCGCCTTGTGAAAAACATCGTTGAATCAATGAAACAAGTAACAAAAGAAGAAATTAAACTTCGCCAAATCCGTCACTTCTACAAAGCAGACCCTGATTATGGACGCCGCGTTGCGGAAGGACTTGGCTTGAGCGTCCCAGACGATGTCATTACAAACGCGTAATCATTGATGGAAAAAGGATAAATGTCGCAGGTAGACTTGCATCCGTGTCTGGCACACTAAAAAGAGCCTCAAGGAAACCCTTGAGGCTCAAAGTATTTTTTCGAACATTTTAATTCGTTTCAACACCTTAACTTTGATTTAAGTTATGCAAAATAGTACGTATGAACCAAGTGGAGTCGATCACTGTTTATTTTCCTCATAGCATGTTTTCTAACAAATTCTTGAATATCATCCCAATTATCAAGTTGAAGAATTTGTTCTAACTCTTGCTGAAGTTTTTGTCGATATTTACTCTCTTCAGTTGAATTAAATTCTTTGACGAGTGTTTCTAATTCCTCATAGTTGGCACTTGGGTTAAAATAACATTCAAGAAAATATTTGAAAGTATCGTATTTCAAATCTTCATTCAAGGATATCACCTTCTATTGTATTTAATACATTTTGTTTCATAATATACCTCCGTTATTTACTGGGTAGCCATGCATGTTTCCTTACCAACAATGGAAATTCCCACGAAAGCGAGATTCGCGCACGCTGGCAGTCGTCTTCCGCATCGGTGACATGCTCAGCTACTGCTTCCAACTCTTTCGGATTGACTCGAATCGTCAGTATTATAGCTCCACTATCTTTCGCTAATTTAGGCGATTTCCTTTCTCATTTCATAAAAAAGAGTACCTGCACAGAGTAAATATGAAAATTGGCTCAATTTCAGAAAACAGACCCAAAATAATTTGAAAAAAAATACCCGAAATTAATATGCTAATTTAAATTAGGGTTATATTTGTTAGTAACGGAGAAAGTGGCTTATTAGGCACTGATATCCTCCGCCAAAAAAGAAACCTTGAAAGGCATAAAGCCCATCAAGGCTGAAAATAGAAGTAATCTAACAACTAATATAGATAATGTTTACTGAACATTGATTGATCAAGTTAAGATATATTCTAATATTTATTCTATGGGTCCCATAAATTGGGTGATTAAATAAATATGTTCAATCAGTTTAACCTTTTTCAAGTTCTCTACTTTTTCTGGTCCACCTAATCCAAGAAGAGGTACGTAGCCAAAACATTCATCAAACTCTGGTTCCCCATATCTCTTAACCGCCTCTGGATAAGGAAACCAATTTAATTCCTCATCTAAAAAGGTCTCATCGTTTAAATCCTCAAAGAAAAAATCAAATCCAGCTGAAATAACATTTACCTCATTTTTTCTAAAGTTCAACAGGTTTAAATATCTCCCCTTTTCCCAAACGATTATATCTCCCATTGATGTAGCGAACAACGGAATGGCTTCTTGATATCGTATATATACGTCTTCTAAAAGATCTTGAAATTTATCAGGATTAACTATTTTTAGATAACCTTGTAAAAAACTACCAAAACCGTATTGTTTCCAAATATCAACAATTTCTGAAGGAATTCTTTCTTTATACTTCTCAACTGTTGATATGGAGACTTTCTCTTCTAATTTAAAATGATTAAATATATTTTGTGTATCTCCCATTAATAAGTCACCTCAATATTTTAGTTTAATATTTTTACGAAACAAACTTTTTCATGCGGGGAACGATTACGGTGAAGAGGATGATCAGAAATCCCAAAATGAAAAAGCCGAACAGCCATGGCAGAAACGATGATGATATTGATTCCGTCTTATCCCATTGTTGACGAGACGGAACCGATTTGTTTGCTTACGCTGACAAAAGAAAAATAGCTGCAAAACAGGGGCGTTTCTCCCTGTGTAACGTGTCCGTTTTCTTGACATAATACCAAGTATTTTTCAATGAGTAGCTTGGCTCAATTTCACTTTACTTTATAAAACCTTTATTTTAAACAACCATTCGTTTGAAATAAAAAAACTTGAAGGCATATAGCCTATCAAGGTCTTTGTTTTAAATCAAGTTACCTCCATCTCCAATTTATTTCCCCGTCTTCATACACAGCCGGCAAATAAATTCCTCTTTTATTTTGATGATCATCCACAATAAACCAATTATCATCTTTCAACCATTCTTCATTATATTCACTTTCTTTAAAATCGTTTTCTTCACTCGTAAGAGCCTTAAAAAACTCTTTAAACTTTACTATATTTTGATTAGGTATAAGTTTACCATACATCCACATGCCTTCAGTGTTGATATCTTGTATTTCACCTAGACATTCATCTTGGAAATATAAAAACATAATATACTCACTCCTTAGGAGAAAATTTTTATGAATTTGTTAGGTATTTCTCCTCTTATTAAATATTCATTGTCTCTTGTGGTCCAAGTTAACGCTTTATTTTTCCAAAAATCAGAACAAGTGCTATCTCTCTCAATTAATTTTCGAATCTGTTTTGGGGATAAAATAGCTACATTTTTAACTTCTCCTGATCTAATCGCTTTTCTCAAAGCAGAAATATCTAATTCATAGTGGAAAAAGTCTGTGACGAGCTTCGCATTCATCAATGGTCGAACCTTCAAGTTAAAAGTGTATAGATATAACCATTGTTGCTTTATCCAGAAATTCTATAATAAAATGCCTCAAAAGAGATTTAATATCTCCTTTGAGGCGCAATATTACCATATCACCAGCTTCTTTTATCTTATACCAACCCATACTTCCCCTTCATGGTATATTTCTATTACATATCCTGAAGCTGGTGAAAAGATCCAAGTATCAAAACTAACCGCCGTAACATCATCAATAACTTCTAAAACCTTTTTTAAATCAGACTTGATAATGGGCAAAGTCCCCTCGTCCCAAATTATATAGACAACTGGATCAAAATTTTGGTAACAATTTTCCAGATAAGCTATTATATCATCTACAGTATTTACATTTTCTTTTTTACTAACCTTGTCCCAATCAATACGCCCCCATTCAGCAAATGGAAAAGAGCTTTCCAAAGCATCAAGAACTTTCTCTTTTTCACTATTCATTAAAATTTCAGCATCTTCACCTAAGGCTTCAATACATTCATCTAATAAAGTCATTCAAATTCACCCTTATCTATTCAAGTGTTTTAAATAAGCTTTAAAAGTACTTTCATTACCTTCAAAAGGTATTACATATTTTTTAGCTTTAAGCCCTTTACCCTCACGAAAATCTTCTACATTAATATGTGGCCCTTTATTAGGGTCGTAGTCTAATCTCCATCTAACCTTTCCATCAGCAGATTGCCTACCCACAACTTTTCCGTACCCTGCACTAGATTTAAGAGTACCTATATATGGCTTTGAATTTGGACCTAAATCCCCTACTAATTCAAGTGCTTTATTTCTAGCTTGTTCATACGTTCTTACCTTATCAAGTATTTGTTCACCTTTGCCAATACCCTTGGCAATCACCTGATCCCTCGTTCTGCCGACGATATTCATCGTCGTTCCTTTGGCTTCCCTCTCAGCCCCGCTCATCCACATGCGGGGTGCCGGGCCGATTCCCGCTAAGGCCGGCTGTGGTCCCTGCAGGACAGAGCCAACATTTTCGAGAAGGTTCTCCCATTGCTTTTTGAACGACCGGATTGTTTCGGTGATTGGCCCTTTGATGACTTGGTGATAGATCGTTTGTAAGGCTCCTTTGATTTTATTAACATTCAGGACGTTTTTCGTTTTCGAGATCCATTTCGAAACATCCGCTGCTGTTCCCGCCACTTTCGCTCCTTTGATCGCGGCTTTGCCGGCGACGCCTGCTCCTTTGACCGGAGGAACAAAAGAAGCCAATAACATTCCTCCCGCAAACAGGCGGTCTCCCCAGGAAAGCCGTTCCCCTGTCACCGGATCATATTCACCAAACAATCGCTGCAAGTCATACCAGCCACTAAGCTCCAGACCAAATTCTTTCATGTTGTCGGCAAGCGTTTGGTCCGCCTGTCGTATTGCCGCGGCTGTTCGATACAGCAGTTCTTCCGCTTCATTTAGCTTTTCCTCATAACGGTCGAGCCAATGAATCAGTTCATCTCTGAGACTATCGATCGCAGCAGTGCTAATGCCGGGAATCTTCATCACCAACGATGGAAATTCCCACGAAAGCGAGGTCCGCGCACGACTGCAGCCGTCTTCTGCATCGGGGACATGCTCGGCTACGGCTTCCAGCTCTTCCGGATTGACTCGAATCGTCGTCATTGTAACTCCTCTATTTTTCGCCGAAGGCGGGCGATTTCCCTGCTTATTTCATGCAAAAGATCATCTGCGGTCGTATAAATGCGTGCCTCAATTTGCCGCAAGTCCCCGTATACCAATTCATACGCTTCCCTCGCCTCTCCCTGCCAATGCGGAACATACTCGTCATTTGCGCGATAAAAAGAACGAGCGCCATGTTGAAATTCCTCCATCGCTTCTTTGACCTGCCCCTGATAAGATTGCAAACAATCGATCATCATCTCATAGGCCCAACGTCTCAATTCTTTTTCAGCCGATTCCAATAAAGACGCCACCTTGATTCCTCCCCCATATACATGCTTATTTAAATGACAACACAAGGATAAATCATGATATATTCCTATTTTTCCAGATGACAATATAGAGACTTTTTTCTTATCTATGATTCTGCGATGTGAAACATGCCGCAAATAATCCGTTTACGAAACAAACTTTTTCATGCGCGGAACGATTACCGTGAAGAGGACGATAAGAAATCCTAAAGTGAAAAAGCCGAACAGCCATATCAAAAACGAAGAGGATGTTTGTTCCGCCTCGTCTGATCGTTGACGAGACGGAACCGATTGCTCTTCGACGGAAGAAAACAATCCTAGTTTCTCGGCTTTGGCAGCAATCGTATTCGTTTCTTTTTCTCCCGATAAAAACAACTTCGCTTTTGTTTGTTCGAAGAAAGAAGAGGTTGGTCTTTGAAATGTGAGCGATGTTTGCACCTCTGGCAAATCTCTTTTTTCATCGAGCAGCGACTCTTCATGAATATAATCCGTACGTAATTCGATGTCCTGCCGTTGATATTGATTTGGTTCAATTTCCGGCCACTTGTCCGTTTCCGCGTAAACCGTCACTCCCATCGCAGCCAATACAGAGCAGAGGAAGGGGAAAAAGAACATCACAAGGCGTCCTTTACGCTTCATATGTTTCCTCCTCCTTCTGCAAAGCGGCCAAGTGCTGCTTCAAAAACGGAACAGCGGACATGAGCAGTGTGACAACTCCTAACGTAATGACAGCTGGATAAAATGCTTGCTGGTCTCCATATTGAATCGACATGTACGTTTCTGATATCGGATGGTCAAAGCTAAAGTTCGGCAATACTAAGTCGAGCAATGGAGTGATGAAAAACAGGATTAAGCCGACTCCAAGCACCCAACCAATAAACGGTCCGATGGAAAAGGCCAAGCGAACAAGAGCGGAACAGAAGAATAACAAGATAATGGTAAAAATGCTCCACTTGAGCGCCTGCACGTCTTGCATCGGATAAATTCGCAATCCATATGTGCTGATGATGAAACCAACAAGCAGGTTCATCATGATCAGCAACGCTACCTGCATCATGAGCGGAACGGAAGAATAATAATGCAGGAAGAACCCAATGAGCATGCCGCACAGCAAAATAATGATAAGCATTACGACAGGCGGAGTGTACGTTGTTTTCTCTTTCGGAATATCTCCGCTTACTTGTACCGGATTGGTTAAGTAATCATATACATATCCGTTTGTTTGTTTGTCTACCATCGTATTGTCTAACAGATTATATACATCATTTTTAATTTGTTTGGTTGTATTGACATTGGTTGCCCATTTGCTGTTCAACTCATCCGCACGATCTTGGACCGATGCCACTTTTTCATGCAGCTCATTTGTATAATCGATAATCCGGTCTTGCCCTTCGGCAATGGATGTGACCAAATCAGAAATTTGTGCGACGTCTTGCAGCGCATTTTGCTGGATGGCAATAACAAATTCACCATCGTTGGCTCCTGGCGTCGATTGTATTGTTCCTTCTTCATCCATGGTTTGCTGGAGCTGTGCTGTTACTTCATTCGCGGCGTCGTTTAGTGATTGTAATTGTCCCATCAACTCTTCTTGCACTTTTTCCACATTTTCATCATATTGTCGTATATATTCAAGCGTTGCTTCAACAAAAGAATGAACGTTATTTTCGACCGCTTCTGTGCCTTGCAAAGAAATGGCCGAGTCATCCTGCAACTGATGAATTCCGCTATGAATGTTCGATAAAGTTTGGAAAATCCTCGCTTTTTCCTTCCAATTTAAAATCAGCTGATCCACGAGTGCTTCATCAAAATTCCCCGTTCGCTTTAACGTATCCTCAAAAATCGATAACCAAGAAAAATAGGCGAGGAGATTATTCATGTTTCTGCTTTGAATAGCCGGCTGAAAGTAAGCTGATAATTGTTGCTTTCGCTCTTCGGATAACGCCGGAGACTGAAGAATAGCTTGTTCTTTTGCGATAATTTGCTGAACCACTGTTTCTTCCGATTGTCCATTGTCGTTATTCGCCTGCACGGCCAATTGCTTTGCCAATTGCGCGTATTTTTCCTGCCACTGCTGCTCGAGGGATAACTGTTTTTGCCATGCTTCTTTTGCATTTTGCATTTCTATTTGAAGCTGATTCATGGCATTGTCAATATCCCCCCAGCTTCCCGATGTACCTTGTCCTCCCTTCGTCTCTTGCGGCTTTACCGTTTGTAGCTTGTTCTTTAAAGACGCCAGCTGCTGTTCGAGCCCATTCAGCCATTGCCCGTTTCCCGGCAGTTGTGGCAGCTCTCCCGGCATCGGCTGTTCATTCGGTGCTGATGGAGGTGTGGCGGATTGCAGCCGTTGCCGTAGCGGAATGAGTTTTTGCTGTACTTCGTCCAGTATCTTTGCATCTGTTTGTTGCTGATATTGACGGATAAGGTCTTTTTGTGACTCCAACAGTCGTCCAGCAACGTTTGAATTTTCCAGCTGGTTATAGAGATTCGTCAATACCTCATGGCTGTTCATAACCGTATTGCGCAGTGTAGACACAGATTCGAGCAAGGTTTGGCTGTTTAATTCCAACTCCGGTTTGACATTCCATGGCCGTTCTACGACGGAACGTACTCCCCCGGTTATCATCGTTTCATACTGACGAATTCCTTCTTGAATGATGTCATGCTGCCGTTGCTGATACTTTTTATACGCCTGAATATCCTCGATAAACGAAGCAATTTCCGCTTCCGCCTGCTCCAAACCTTTTAACGTATCGTTGGAGGAACTTTCGGCGTTTTTCGAAGATGAAAGCAGCTGTTCAAGCATTTTCTTTTGACTCTCGATCTCTTTGGTTAATTTGACAGAACTTGGGGTGTAAAAATCGTACATCGTCTTTTGAAAAGCAATTTCTTTTTCCAAAATAGCACTAAATTTTTTGCGAATATCTTCTACCGCTTGGCCGACATAGCTCCAATACAGCGTAGACATCTTTTGGTTGATCGTATTTTTAGCTGCCTCTAACTCTCTCTGTACCCGCTCCCGATTTTTCGCCTCGAGATTCGGCTGGATTTTATATTGAACGGTTGCCTTTAGCGGCCGTTTTTCATTAAAGGTTAAAATGTTTCTGGAAAAATCGGATGGCAAATAAACGACAGCGTCATATTGACCGTCCGCTAGCCCTTTTTCTGCCTGACTGCGATTAACGACGGACCACTGATAATTAGAATTGTCATCAAGAGCTGGTATAATTTCTTTGCCGAATTCGTATGTTT
This sequence comes from Geobacillus sp. CX412, assembly GCF_027942335.1. Lineage (NCBI taxonomy): Bacteria > Bacillati > Bacillota > Bacilli > Caryophanales > Anoxybacillaceae > Geobacillus > Geobacillus sp. CX412. The sequence goes on along the minus strand of NZ_CP103461.1, from coordinate 422,046 downwards.
TCTTATCATAATCGGCTCCTACATCTTCGTTGACTACCGCGATTCGGTTCGTTGTCTTCTCTGTTACCTTCATTGGGTTATGGCCAATGAAGGTAAAAAACAGTACAGGAAGAGCAACAATAAATACAATCTTCGCAATCAGCTTGACGATTTTCCATTTTTCTGTCATATGCTTCACCTGATTTCTTTTATTCTACTTTTGGGATTTGTATTTTCTGTTCTTTTCCATTTAAGACAAAATAGCCAAACCCTGGGTCCACTTCTGGTTCATGTCGCGTAAATGGCAATGCAAACAAGCTTTGTTCCGATTTTTTCATGACGAGGATCGCTTGACGAATTTGTTTCAGTTCGGTTGTCAGCGCATCAAAGCCCTTCGTAAATTCATTCGCGTTTCCTGCGACAATGACACTAAATCCAAGATGGCTGTAGCGCTTCATCATCATCGCGATTCGCTCGTGAATTTTACTATCGGCTGACTGCTGAAGCCGGGCAAGACTATCCGCGACAAAAACAACCGGTGAAAAGTCTTGGAAATGAACATCCGCTTTCCCAATTGCCGCTAAATACTCTTCCTCTCTCTTTTGCAATATTCCGTTTGCCTCATCAAGCCAATCGTGCATTTGTTCTTTTGTTTCTATATAGGTGACGTTTTCTTTATTAGCGTATAAAGCAAGGCCGCGGTCAACTCCATCCAACAGCCCGATTCCTGCCGTTGGCTGAGAAAGCAATGATTCTAATATCACTTTGATCGCATTCGTCTTCCCTTTTCGCGACTGCCCTACTACAAGACAATGCGGGTTGGTTTGTATATGAAGAGAAACCGGACGAACCGTCTCTTCATCAAGACCAATCGGAATCAAGCCAGGCTGCGGCTGAACCACATACGTTTTCGCAAAGACGGCAAACGGCAATCGCGATGGAAGCATCGGAATAGGCTTTGGCTTATGCATGCCTTTATATTTTTCTTTCAGCCTTGCGATCTCTTCCTTCACGTTTTCAAGCACCGCGATATCATCTTCCCCATCAGCCGGAAGATAAATTTGCGTTAAGACCGCTTGCTCTTTTTTTACCAGCGCTCTTCCCGGAATCGGCTCGACCTCGTACGGAGTTCGCCCAATGATGGAAAATCGTTCCGAACTGTCAAGGAAATAATGAACGATTTTTGTTTTTAAATTGTTCATGAGCGAAGGACGGACCCCGCTGATTCTTGTTGCCGTTATCATCAAAAATATTCCAAGCGATTGCCCGTCTCGAGCATATTGAATAAGCTGTGTTTCAAAATCGGGCATTTCCTCTTTGACAAGATCAAAGTTGTCAATCGTGATAAAAATGATCGGAAGCTTTTCTTCAGAAAGCGTGTTATACAATTTAATGGTACTTACTTCTTTTTCTATAAACCGTTGTTTCCTCCGCTCTATTTCCTCTTTCATGAGCTTGATGAATTTTTCTATTTTCTTTTCATCGTCAAATCGGAAATAATCAGCCGTATGCGGTAATTGCCGCAGCGGCAGCAATGCGCTGTTTCCGAAATCGAAAATGTAATAATGAAGCTGTTCTGGACTATAGACGGACGCAAAGCTCATTAACAATGTCATCGCCGTTGTCGATTTCCCATACCCTGCAGAACCAAAAATGCCGATATTTCCGTCTTCAAGCCATTGATATAAGTAGTCCGATTGCCGCTGCAACTCAGGTTCGTCTTTTAGACCAATCGGAAAATACGCGGTATCCCGCTCTAGCAAAGCAGGGCGATGCAAGCGCGAAGATAGCGGCGGCAGCCATGGACTCGGCAGTTTTTCGATCCCGAGTTGCTGCTGCGTTTTGATAATTTCTTGAACAACCATTTCAATTTCTGTTTTTTGTTTTTTCTTGTTTTTCTTCATTTTCGCATCAATATTCGAAACAGGGACAAGCCCTAAGTCTGTGACAATATAAATATCATCTTCTGATTCAAATCCTTCTTCCATATACGGCGCACCGCTCCACGCCGATTGAAATAACTCATATACTTCATTATTTCCGACTTGAAGATACGCTCGTCCCGTTACCGTAATGGTAGCCGCGTCTCCGTTTTTCAATATTTCCTTGCTGTCGCTGGCATCTTGCACTTTCAAGCTGATGCGAAAGCGGGCATTGCTCCAAATTTGCTCGTCGATGACTCCTCTTGGCTTTTGTGTGGCTAAAATAAGATGGACTCCTAAGCTGCGGCCAATCCGCGCCGCGCTCACCAATTCGCGAATAAAGTCCGGTTCTTCGCTTTTTAACTCAGCGAATTCATCAGCGATTAAGAATAGGTGCGGAAGAGGCTCTTTTGCCTTTCCTTGTTTATATAGCTCCATATAGTCATTGATGTGATTTACTTCATAACGGTCAAACAAGCGCTGCCGCTTTTTCAGCTCACTATTAATCGAAGCCAACGCGCGCGCGCTGAAGTTTTTGCTGCCATGAATGTTAGTAATCGTGCCCAATAAATGTGGAATGTTTTTAAACGGCTGCGCCATGCCGCCTCCCTTATAGTCAATGAGCAAAAACGCAACTTCATGCGGGTGAAAATGCACCGCCAGTGACAAAATATACGTTTGCAGCAGTTCACTTTTCCCTGATCCTGTCGTTCCGGCGACAAGCCCATGCGGACCGTGCGCTTTTTCATGCAAGTTCAGCTCTACGACATCTTTTTTGCCTTTTAGTCCAATCGGAACGGCCAACGAGCGCGAAGGCTGATGAATCGCCCAATTTTCCTTGATGTTTATCTCTTCCGCTTTCTTCACTTGAAGTAATTCGAGAAACGTTACTTTTTCTGGAATAGAATTATGCATTCCCCTTTGATGATCTAAAGAGCACAATAGGCGTGCGAACCGCTCGTTTCCCTCCCGGACATGTTCATCGAGCGTAAACGGAATATGCGCTGCTTTCCGGTGTTGGATCAAAATTTCCCCTTCCCGCTCATTAATGTATCGCACAAGCGTATGAATGTTTTCTGTTAAACTTTCCTTCGTATCTGAAGCAAAAATTACAGAAATCCCGACTTCTTCGTTTTTTTCCTCCAAATATTCCAAAATAACATGTTCCGCAATTAAAGAGCGGTTGGCGACGATAAACACGAAATGCGGGGAAAACCGTTTTTTCTCTTTTTCTTCGTCCAGGTCGCGCTCCCGCAACATCTCGTAAATCGACGACAACAATTGGTCGCGTGTCTGTTCGTTATAAATAAATCCTTTCGCGAAAGAATTAGGCAGTTGAAAATGCGGGAGCCACTTCATCCATTCCCAATCCTTATAATCCTTTTCATCAAAGATGGCAACAAACCGTACATCGTGGTAACTGTGGAAAAAGGCGATTTGCCCTACAAGCTGCTGAATTTCGTGATTAACAATCGCAGATTTCCCAACCATTCCCATTGCCCCGCTTGACAAATCAATCGTAAGTGGTACATTTTTTACCGTTTGATAAACTTGCGCCATCTGTTGAGCCTGTTCTAATAAATCATCAATTTCCCGATTGGCCAAATCCCCCATACTCACCGACACTTCATAGGTAGACGGAACATCCGCTTTTCCAATACGAAGATGAAGGAAATCGTCACTTTCCATCGTTCGTTCCCAAATGCGGTCGCTAATTTGCAACGCGAGTGATTTCATCTTTTCAAATGATGGAAAATGATAATATAGCACGTTTCTTTGTTTCTCGGATAGCGCGTGAAGCTCTTCCCGCTTTTGTTTCAAGTAATTCGTATAAATGCGCCGTCTCTTCTCTTTCCGTGCTTTGCGATTCTTTCTCTCCCGAAAATATTGCACGGTCGATGTCACTAATGTTGTCGCAAACATCACGATCGAAATGAGAATAAAGATGCCCCGAGGTTGAATTAAAGCAATCACTCCCATAACTAGAAGCATCATCAACGGCGGTAAAATCATCAGCCATAAACCACGCTGATCCCCGTCTCCTTCTTGGCTTGGAAACGAAATCGCAACCTTTTCGCTCGGCAGTTCATAAATCATGCGCGGCGTCCGGTGATAAACGGGATATTTTTTTTTCATTTCCGAAACCGGCAGCGCTGTTTCCGTCAGTGAAGATGTTATCTCTTGGCCGCTTGCGACCGCTAATAAATCATCCTCTAAAAAGACAAATTGTGCATACGGACATAGGATCATGTCTCCATTTTGCAAAGGAGCAACATGGGATATTTTCGTTCCATTGAGAAACAGCGGTGATTCATGGTTCGGAACAACGAACCATTCTCCCTGTTGCTTGACAAACGATACCCTCGCCGTTTTGGTTTGAATGTCTGCCTGCGGGTCAGGCGCTACCATTAGTTCGATTTTATTGCCAACGTAATAAATGTGTTGTTTTATTTCTTTGTCCATCCACACGACCGTAATCGTTTGTCCATCGTCATTTACCGTAAAGGGAGCACACGGCTTCAGCTCCCCAATTGGTTTATCTCCTTGAAGCATCGTCATGACGGAAGCATCTGTTTGTTTTCTTATTTCTATATATCCGTTACGAAATAAAAAAGATGGGATGGTGACATGATGCTCCAGTTTATTTCCAATAAAAATGCTATCCTCTTGCCCTGTCAGCGGAAATAGCTGGCAAGTATTCTCATAAAAAATCCATAATTGACTCATATAATCCTCTCCTATGATGCTCGTTGCTGCGCTTTCTTCCATTTATTTTTTCGTTTCCGCGTTGTTTGGCTGCGTGCTATTAGATGACGGTGCGTTTGGCTGTTGGTTTGGCGTTGTTGAAGCTGGAGGATTGGTTGCCGGCTGTTGCGCCGGAGGTTGTTGCTGGCTTGTCTCCTCTTGCTGCTCTTCTTTCAATTGCTTTTCCTGCTCCTCCCGTTCTTTCTCATATTCTTTTATCTCTCTATCAATCTCTTCTAATTTTTGCTTCTTTTCCTCTCCGGACAACTCTTCGTCCGCCTTAATCTCTTCACGATATTTTAATAAGCCGTACACAATCAGCTCCCGATCTTCCATCGCCCTCGCCAATTCAAGCGCGTCTTCGCTTCTTCCCCGGCCGATATAAATCCAATACAGCAAATACTGCGGATCTGTTTTCAACGTAATATTATTTAATACCACTCTTCGCTGCTCTTCATTAAGCGACTCCGTCATTACGTAGGAAGAAGCCAGTTCATATTGCACTACATACGGCATTTTTTCTGGAGGGTAATTTTCCAATGTCGTAATCACATCGCTATATTTATTCTGTAAAAACAGCTCTGCACTTTGGACATATGCTTCTTGTTTTGGCTTCCAAAAAATGAACGAATAAAACGTATAAATCATAGCAGGAATTAACAAACCAATTGTCGAAAAGAAAATATATCGCTGCACGTTCCATTTTCGTTTCGGAATATATACAGACGCTCGTTCTTTCGCTTCTTCCTCATCCATCCATCGTTCTAAAACAGACAGAATCGCTTCTAGGTGTTCTGCTTGCAATATTCCCTTGGCGATATCAGAACATTTTAATGTTTCATAAAATTTCATATATTCTTCAAAACGGTGTTGCCCGTCTGTCAGCGCCAGCACTGTCGCTTTTACTTCCTGAAGGAGACGCGCTTCATCCGGCTCATATGGCGGCAGGCTCTCTTTTATTCCGACATGAAGGAAGAAAGGTTCCAACCCATGATCAAACACAAGGTTTTCCGGGCATACAATAAGGATAAAACGGCGAAGAGAGTGGTTTTTCACTTTTATGACGAGTTGATATGCCGCTCTCAGCCGGGAAAGCAACGATTTTTTTCGTACAGCTGAAAAAGGAAAAAACGATGCGGGTGGAGTGATGGCGATTTTCACTTCATCCTCGGACACGTCAATATCCCGCGATAAATAAGGATCGATTTCCTTTATAATCTGTAATTCTAGCGGATGCTGCATTCTTAATTTCGCGCGTTGAAAGACAATCGCATAATGTTTATCTTTGGTCATTACGGCATCGATTTGCGCTTCCAAATAAGTTTTTTTCTCTTCCATATAAAGTAGGACTCCTTTTCTCATTCTCGATGGCTACAATATGATGATGCGGTCTCCATTTGTAATTCCGCTGTCCTTTAATGTAAAATGGCCCGGGCAGACCATTTGTTTATTGTCTACCCGCACCCAGTAGCCTTCTCTTGGCGGCACCGATATGTTTTTTAGCTGCCAAACAATATCGATGAGTTTTTTGATTGAATAAAAATTGGACAGACGAAGATCAAATACATCCTCTGTATAATGCCGAAGATCGATGGTAACTTGAATGTACATGATGATAAGCCTCCAATATAGAAAAAAGCGCCATAATCTTTCTCAAGATTTGTAGCGCTTTTTTCAAACGTGTCACTCTTTATCCACGAATTTGGCTGGCGATTTGCTGATCTGTTTCTTCCAAAATCGTAGCGGAATTGTGCAATTGTTGCGCGATTTCGTTTAGTAGTACAGCCATTTTTTCAAACGCTGGACGCAACTCGTGGTACTGCTGGATGAATGCTTCACTGGAAGCACCTTCCCAAATTCCTTGCAGCATATTGCTCATTTGATCCAATCTTGAAACCAATTCCGTGACATTAGAGCTTTCCGTATTATATTGTCTTGCGACTCCTCGCAACTCTTCCGGCGTTAAACGAATAACTCCTGACATATTCTCTCCCCCTATACCCATATTTTCCCTTATATTTTAGCGAAAGGGAAAATCACCGGTCAACAAAATATAGGAATTTATATAAAAATAAGGATATTATACCAATTTTTAAGTAAATAAACTTATTTTTCTATGTCTTTTTTCTTAATAACACCAATAAAGAACAAAGGATAGTAGGCAAAAAGAATCGTGATTATCTACTTATCTTTTGATTTTCCTGTCATTGCGCATCCTCCTATCATAACCTACCATATAACGCCAGTAAGCCATTGCCGGGCGCATCCCTCCCCATTTATATCCATACATAGCCTTTTCTTTCCTGCCACTGCAGAGTAACAAATCATTCCATTTTGATAAATTAGAACTAAGGACTTTTATCCTTTATCTTAAAGATAGTCACATTATTCTGCACGACTTTCTTTTGAAACGGAACAAAATTCCATAAAAAAAGTATGGCGCATCTCCGTTTTGCCATACTTTCACTTTCCCGCTTATTTTTGCGCTTTAAATTGTTTCAAGCGCTGAATCCACTCGTCCCTTGTTTTATCAGGCATAGCATCTCCTAATTTTGTGTATCGTACAAGATATAAATCATCTCCTTGAGCAAACAAACGAGCTACTTCATGTTGATCATCTTGTACCTTCGCATCTTTCACAATGAATTCGTAAATTTCTTCTTGATCTGCTGATTCAAATGTATGGAAGGTGATGTGGCCATTTGTCGCTTTGGTCAACGATTGCTTATACGCCTCCAGCCAGGTTTTCAGCCCAACTGTCGAATTCATTTTTTCTAAACGATGTATCGTGTATAGCTCTGTCCAGTTTTCTACACTTTCGCCCTCCAACACAAACTCCCAAATATATTCCCCGTTAGCTGAATTAAAGTAGTCAAGCACCCATTTTCGATCATCAAACTTTAAATCCATTTTTTCTATTTGGTTCTTTCCATCTTGTACATCTGTCTCCAGCGGATTACCATTCTCATCTAAAAAAACAGTCTTTGTCATTATCGTGTTGTATATTTTCCATTTCCCATTTTCGGGGCGCAACACATGATATCCGGTTATTTCGTTATTTTGAAACGCAGGTCCTTCGATTTTTATTGTTTTTTGTATAAACTTCACTTTTGCTTCTTTCTCCGATTTTTCCATCACTTCAACATTGGATATCTCTGTTTTTAATTTATACGCTTTGCTGATTTCCTCGAACAGTTTTTTGCTTTGTTCATAAAGAGGAGACTGTGTATGGATGGTTTCCATATATTTGTCTACATTTCCCTCATCAAACGCTTTGAAATTATCGTTAATAACAGCGATTAATTCTTTGTCGGACGGGATTTTTGCTTGTGTTTTGCTTTCTTTCTCCGGTTTTTTACTTCCTGTTTCCTCATGGGTGCATCCGAATAATACTAGGCTTATAAGCATCATGATGGAAACCAAAACGGTTCGGTATGTTTTCATGGTCTCTTCTCCTTTCTGTTCTTAAAGGTGCCATCTCATGCACGCCTTCTTCCTTTTCCCCCTCGAAACTGCGCCATTCATTTTCCCACGTATATGCATATTACCTTTTCTGTTCTCGAATAATGACATCATAATACAAGGTGATATCTTGTGCTCTCATCTCATTAATCATGTCTGTGTATAGCGAAGCGACGTATCTCATGTCATCCCTAAACGTATAATTAATCGATAGGTTATTTTTTTGATACTGTTTTATCGCTTCATTGGTTTTGTCGATGATTTGCCCCCTGCCATATTTCATTTCATGATGAATCAAATGAACCAATTCCGCATCCAATTCACTCATTCTATTTAATTGTTGAATAAACGTGTTCGCTTTATACGTAAAATCCTGCTCTGGACCAAAATGATAGAGCATATTCAGTTGTCCCATACAGAATATCTCCCCTTATCAATACCGCAAATCAAATATTTTGGACACATTTTGGTCCTGCTCAAAAAACTCCTCAAACGATTTTTTAATAGTTTCAATGAGTTCTTTTCCTCTAGAAATTTCATGTCCATAATACGAAAACATCGCTTCTTCAAAGATATACGGAATCCTCGGATCCAACGGGGGAATAGACTCATGAACATCAATGCGGCGTAACACATATACTTGTTCGGCATCGTAGGTAAAATGTCCCAGTAAATGCTGATAGGCCCACGGGTTTTGTTCCATGTCCTCGATTTTCTTCATCAGTTCTCGTTTTTGTATTTCAAAATCCTCTACATATTCATCGAAATAACGCTGCTTCATCTTATGCAATACCGCTTCTTTTTCTTCCATAATTTGCAGTCCCTTTTGATATATTCTTACGGCGGAGGAAAGATTCATCCGGATTTCGTGTTCTCCCACCTTCTTGATTAAAATCAAATTTCCATACTCATCATACGCTCTGCCTTTGGAACGGGCGAGAGCATTGATGACATCCTTCAAGGAATGGGCATTCACGCTCGTGGTGATAGCATTTTGAAGATTCTTCGTATTTTCTTGGATGATTTGAAAATGTTTGACAATGTCCGATACCTTATCCGAAATCTGGGATAACTCCTCAATCAATACCATAATCACAGTAAGATTAAAAAACAGCTCATGTAACGATGTGACATCAGTCAATTGCTTAATCACAACAAAAAGGGCATGAAGCCGTTGTTTAATCCATGCGACATCTTTTTCAATTTCCTTGACTTCTCTCAACACTGTGTTCTTTTCCTCCACCGTCATGTAACCTAATTGCACGAATACACTCAATATCGGGTCCAAATTTTTATATAGTATTCCGATGTGCTCGAGCAGCACCGGAATCTTCTCACTCATTTCATCATACATATGACGGATTTTAGAAAGAATTTCACCGAATTCACCGAACATATGCATGAGTTTAGAAAAAACTTCTCCTGTATTCATCACATAGTCTATGGCATCATAGCCCTGAAGCAACTCAATATAGCCTTGAAGCGACTCAAGCGACTCAATAAGGGAGAGATCAACCCCCGTCATCGCCTGAACGACCCCATCAAATCCTTTTTCATTGTAAACATCTGAATATTGCGATAAATACATTTGAATTGCTTTTACATCTTTATCGGATATTTTCGCAATCAAATCTTTGATACTAGTAAAATCCTTGTTCGTATCAATGACCTGACGGCTTCCGATATCAATGAATCCCCGCACCCCGCTCACCGCATACAACAGATCCTCTTCGGCGGTTAGATGATGAATCGAACGCTCGTCGATTTGCTTTTTATAGTATTCTTCCGCAAAGGCCTTGAGCTCGGAAGGGGGGAGGTAGTAGATTTCTTCATAATGTTCAGGATTTAAATTAAATTTTTTTACTAATTGACCCCAGAAATATGGATCAATCGTTGCTAATTGATAAAAACTGGGTGGTGCATCGTTAATGACATATACTTTTTCATATCTCTGTTTTGTGATTTGTATTGTCTCGTTTAAATTTCCGCCCAGTGAATGTCCCAGTCCAATTTTTTTTAGTTTAATATGACTGCCATTATTTCTAAGTTTTTCATTAATTTTTTTGGTCACTAACTTATCAAATAGGATTGCGTCTCTATATTGGTTTTTATTTTGGCCCACAAAAATTCCAAAGACATTGTAAGTCCAATCAAGAGGCTTCCAAGTGTCTTTTTCCGGCGTTTCGCTTCCCCTCGTAATGGTATACTCTTGATTGATTCCCTTTTCCTCGTCATAAAAATGAATCACTGTGCCATCAAAACCGGAATCGACATCGTTTAAATTCTTAAAATCATCAGAACGGTAAATGGTAATATTTGCAGGTGGCTCTTTTCCCGTCTCTTCGATATAAATTCTTTTGATTTCTCTTTTGATTTCGTCAATGGTAAGATTTTGATATTCTACATTCATAATCCGCGCACGCAATATATCCGTATTTAGCACTTCTTCATTTGACACAAATTCTTCCGCCCCCTCCATCAATACTGAAATTTAATCGATTTCATAAGCATTTTTGCCCGTTCTTCTTCTTTTTTTACATCTATGCTACATTTCTGATTTGCGTCCTTACAAGTGACTGCATATATAAATTGAACTGCTTGATGACTGCGTTTTGACTTTACATAACTGAAAAAGTAATAAATAATATCACTATTATTATTGGAAATATATTGTTCATTCTTACCAAAGTAAATCGTTTTGTCATTTAGTTCAAGCTTCGCATATTTTCCATTATAGTGAACATCATCAGATAGCAGACTGATGTTTACATCAATGTCTTCTGTTATTTTTCTATTTTCATATATCATTCTAATATAGTTAGATATATTTTCTTCCCCCCTTCCACCTCCAAAATGCAAGGCTTCAAAATATTTACCATGCTTTTCATAAAACATGCGGTCCATTTTTGCATTTTTCGGATACAGCATCGTATATCCGCCGGTTTTCGATTTGAATAAGTAATACCCTTCTTTCACTTCTTTCGGCGAAACCATAAATTCCCGAGTAAACTCGTCTTGAAACGCCACCGTGTCCGGCAACTTCTCCGGCTGAGCCTTCGAATCCATCTCACACCCTCCGATCAATATCAGTGTCAATAGCAGCAAGTTTCTCCATCTCTTAAGCAAAGGACGCTCTCCTTTCCCAATTATCTCCATTCTCTCTATACGTATCATATGATCACGGTGTGATCAATAAAAAATGTTATTATATCCAAATTCAAGAAAAAAGAACTATAGCTTTAAGAGGAAATGTAGGCGACTTATGACTTTAGACCTTATTGATGAATCTGAGAAATGAAAAGAAAATGGGGGCTTGTCTTGCATGTCCTTTGAGGGGATTTTTGAAAGAGGTACCTGACATACACTTGGTCAAATCGATGTGCAGTGAGTTGGATCATTTGGACATGGTTCCCGCCCTGCGAATGGCCCAGTCCGATTTTTTTCAGTTCGATTGTTTGACCGTTCCGCTTTAACTCTTCGGTAATGATTTGCGTCACTTTCCGATCAAATTCCAATGCCTCTCTATATTGACTTCTGCTTTGTCCGACAAAAATTCCTAAAGCATTGTACGCCCAATCCAGTGGCTTCCATGTATCTTTTTCTTGTTTTTCGCTCCCTCGTGCAATGGTATACATTTGATTGATTCTTTTTTCTTTATCATAAAAATGAATAATCGTACCGTCAAAACCGGAATCGTTGATGTTTATATTTTTAAAGTCTTGCGAATGATAAACATGGATTTGGGCAGGGGGATTATTTCCTGTTTCTTCAATGTAGATGCGCCTGATTTCCTCTTCGTTCAAATGTTTGTATTCCAAATCCATCACTCTTGCCCGCAAGAGATCTGTATCCAAAACCAACTTCTGAGACATGACCCTTCCACCTCCATATCCCTCAATCGTGAAATTCGATGGATTTCATTAACATTTTCGCCTTTTCTTCCTCTTTGTCCACATCAATGTGGCATCCACGGGTAGCGTCCTCACAACTGACACCGTATATAAATTGAACTCCTTGGTGACTGTGTTTGGATTTTATATAGGCAAAAAATTTATAATCAGTATTTTTTTTGTTATTAACCGAAATATCGTTTTCATTTTTCGCAAAATAAATGGTACTATGGTCAACCTCTATCTTCGTGTATTCCCCCTTATAGTTGGCATCAGCTGATAATAAAAATAGATCCGATTCAATATCCTCCGTCCTTAATCTGTTTTCATATACCATGTCAATATAATACGTTATATTCTCGTCCTCTCTTATCCCTGCACAACGCAAGGCTTCAAAATACTTGTCATGCTTTTCATAAAACATGTTGCTTATTTTTTCGTCTTTCGGAAACCACATCGTAAAGCCGCCGGTTCTCGATCGAAACAAGTAGTAGCCTTCCTTTACTTCTTTCGGAGACACCATAAACTTCCGAGTAAACTTGTCTTGAAACGCCACTGTGTCCGGCAACTTCTCCGGTTGAGCCTTCGAATCCATCTCACACCCTCCCATCAATACCAATGTCAATAGCAGCAAGTTTCTCCATCTCTTAAGCAAAGGACGCTCTCCTTTCCCAATTATCTCCATTCTCTTTATACGTATCATATGGTGATCGATTGTTCAATAAAAAATGTTATTATATCTAAATTTAGGAAAATCAAACTATAAGAAAGTATGTATAAAGATGATATCTTCACTTGCAGAACTAGCAAAAAGAGGTGACACCTCTCTTTATTTCAAATAACAAATATCTTGTATCATAAATAAAAAACATGGGTGGAACCCATATTTTCAGACTATTGAACAATGTCTTTCAATCCATTCCATCACCGCATCCGAAACTGGCTGTAGTTTCGGGTGTGGTCTGCCTAACAAATATCCTTGACCGAAATGAACGCCAAGCCGTTTCACTATTTCCAGCTCCTCGAAAGTCTCGATTCCTTCCGCAATAATTTGGCAATTAATTTTCTGCACAAACACTACCAACGTCTCTAACAAAATTTCTTTAATCTTGTCGCGGTCGATATGATGAATAATCGAACGGTCAATTTTAATGTAATCGGGGCGCAATTCGGCAATTGCTTGTAAAGAAGAATAGCCCGCTCCCGCATCGTCAATCGCAATTCGGTATCCCTGTTTTCGATAGTGGTCTAACGCTTTCGTGAAAGAGGTGTAATCATCGATGGACTGGCGTTCGGTAATTTCAAACACAACGTTTTGTGGTGTCAAATTCATCTTTTCGAGGAACGCTAAGGTCTGTCCCGGAGTAAATTGCGGGTCGTGAATCACATTGGCATTGAGATTGATGAATAATTTCCAGTTAGAATCGTTTGGTAAAAATCCCTCAATTGCCCGTTGCCGAGCCACTTTTTCCAATGCATACAGCTGGTTTTCTTTTTCCGCAAATTCCCATAGGCGATTCGGCGTCGCAAAATAACTCTCCTGCGGACCGCGCGCTAACGCTTCATATCCATAGATACTTCCAGTAGAAAGAGAGACAATCGGTTGATAATGAGCCGTAATCTTGTGCCAAGCAAGCATATCTCGAAATTCCATCTGTAAGCGTCTGAATTCAGCGTCCGTTTTGCTTCTCGCTTCGTGAATCGCTTCTTTGATCGCATCATACAGCAAGTTTTCGTCTGTTCGTCCTGTACTAGGATCCAGCACCGCCGTTCCAGTATAAAGTTCAATCGAATCACCAGACAATTCCATCGATTCGTTCAATTGTTTTCCAAAGATGGTACGGATGTCATGTGCTAGGCGAAGCAAAACCGTTTTCACCCAATTCGCATCTCCCTGCTCCGTACGGACAAACAACAATACATCGTCTCCAAACATTCGGTGAGTCAACAGTCCGAATGAACCAGCCATTTCTGCTTCTATGATCAATTGTTTCCACACTTGGAGCAGCTTTCGACAAGCGATTTGCCCATGTTTTTTCTCCATCTCCCCAAAACGTTTTATATCTAAGTAAATCAGTCCTATAGGATACTTGTTTAAATGTTTAGCAATTTTCTCCGTGAGATTTTCGCTATTCAAACTGTCAGCAAGCAGTATAATGGAAGCGAGCTGATCCGCCATCCTTTGGACTCCTTTCAATAAAAAACAACAAACTCCGTATGATGTTCAACATTATACCATAGCTCATACCGATGAATTTTAAACATTTTGTAAATATTTGTCGAGTTTTTTGTAAAAGAGTGTGGAAAGCTGTTTATCGCCTATCAACGAAACTTATCAGGCATTAAGAACGTATTTACATAAAAATATAAGTTCCTATTTTTGGAGGTGACACAATGTATCTTGCAATTATTATTTGCAGTATTGTTAGTTTATTTATGATTCTAATGGGATATTTAATTTGGGCAAAGAAGAAACTATTTCTCATAGCAGGTTACAATGAGGAAACTTTTGTAGGGAATAAAGAAAAATTAGCAAGAACAATGGGCATATTTTCTATATGCACTGGAATACTTAGTTTCATTCTTCCATTTGCTCTTGAGTATATTGGTTCATTCACAGGAATTATATTTGCAATAATCATCGTGTTAGGGACTATTGTAACGGGGATTTATGTAAATATGCTTAATAGAAAGTGAAAAGAGGGAATCGTTATCTTATTTAAACGATTCCTTTGTTAATGAAATTAATTATAGAACATATTGCAAAACGTAAAACGAATGGCACATAAAAAATTATGAAAAAAAGCCGGCATCATGCCGGCTCTTTGATTATCTATATACTCTAACTTTTACGGTTCTGACGCCCCATTGGATAGCTTTTGCTTTTGTAGGCATGAATACGTCAATTTTGTTTCCTTTGATTCCGACTCCTTTATCCGCTGCAACCGCATAGCCGTAACCTTCCACATAAACCTTTGAACCTAGTGGAATTACCTTCGGATCAACGGCAATTGCTTTAATCGAAGGGTTTTTCTTTAAATTTAAGCCTGTAGCCGTTATTCCGCTGCAGCCTTTGCAGTTTACTGTATAAGCATATGCTTTAACGGTGAGTGTTTTGTACGCTGCTGTTTTGGCTGCTGCCTTTTTTACCGTAGTTTTAGCAGGCGCTTTGGTTGCCGTTCCCGAAATCTTTAAAACCTGTTTTGGTCTGATCAAATCGCTTTTAAGGTTATTCCAGCTCTTTAGCTGGCTGACAGTCACTTTATACTTTTTAGCTATGCCCCAAAGAGTATCACCACTTTTTACCTGATATGTGCCGGCTGCCGATGCAGCTCCTGAAAATCCGAACGCTAGAAAGATTGATGAAGTAATATATAATAGTAGCTTTTTCAAGATACTACTCCCTCCTTGCTTAAATTCGTAACAATAGAATACTTGCTTGGATTCGTACTAGGATTCGTAACAGTATAATATCAATAAAATATAACAATTATGTTTCATAGAGTTAGTAATTATGTTACAAAACGAAGACATAATTGTATCATCTTGTTCTTTCATATAAAAAAGGTGCACTTTATATCAAGTGCACCCGAACAATTGACATAGAACCAATGAAAAAACGGACTTGCCGATAATGGCAAGTCCGTTGATTTATTTTTAAGCATATGATTATGTAATGGAGACGGTGGGAGTCGAACCCACGTCCAGAGATATCGCCACTTAAGCATCTACGAGCGTAGTCGGTATATTTCGGTTTCGCTGCATCTTCCGCCTACCGACAGGCCTCCGAGCAGCTAGCCTGATTGTTCTCTTCCCTCGTCCTCAGGCGGCGGACTCGGGCGTAGCCCACTCGTTATGAGCCCCTGCACCACCACGTGGGCGATGGCGGGAGGAGCTAGCTGCGTTTAATTAGGCAGCTAAAGCGTAGTTTTCTTTGCCAGTTATCTTTAAGTGACGTTTTTTACGAGGACGATCCCCTCGGCTCGCAGCTTAAGCGCGACCTATCCCTGTCGAATCCGTATCGTCCCCGTGATGGAGAAGCGATAACGATAAGCTTAAGCTTTGGATAACTGGCCTTTGCATTATTGATTATAACATAATGCATTTAGTTTTCAATGATGAAGTTTTGGAATCATATTTTTTGCCGTTTGTGTTATTTATTATAACATAATGCACTTAATTTTCAATTGTAAATTTTTGGAATTATATTTTTTGTCGTTCGCGAAAAGCACGTTCGATTTCCGTTGTGCTTCTCTTCGTTTCATATCTTCGCGTTTGTCATATTTTTTCTTTCCTTTGCCAACGCCTAACAACACTTTGGCAAAACCGTTTTTAATATATAGCTTTAACGGAACGAGCGTATAGCCTTGTTCTTTTGTGTAACCAATCAGCTTATTAATTTCACGGCGATGAAGAAGAAGCTTTCTTGTCCGCAATGGGTCATGGTTATAACGGTTCCCTTGTTCATACGGACTAATATGCATATTATGAAGAAATACTTCCCCTTTTTCGACCTTCGCAAATGAATCCTTTAAATTAACTTTTCCAGCGCGAATCGATTTAATTTCCGTTCCTTGCAGGACAATCCCCGCTTCATACGTTTCTTCGATAAAATAATCGTGATGCGCTTTTTTGTTTTGGGCAATCAGTTTCCCTTCACCTTTTGGCATACGACGTCCTTCCTCCTCATATCGTGCAACTATGATTTTAACAAAAAACGTGAAGAAGGAAAAGTCTCTTGCTATCGAGACTTTTCCTTATCGTTTTTTCTTTTCTTCTTTTTTGCTTTTAGCTGTGGAACGTCTTCGTAAAATTTCTTTGATTTTTTCGCTTTTCCATTTTGTTTATTGTTTTTTTCCGCTTTTTCCCTTCAATAACGACAGGTGCACTTTTTGCCTCTTTAGGACGGCGGCCTTTCATGCCGACAATTTCAAAGTCGACGATCCGCTCATCTTTGTTCACGTTAATGACACGCACGGTAATCTCATCGCCGATGCGGTACACTTTTCCGGTTCGCTCACCGATCATGGCGTAATGCCGTTCATCATAGCGATAATAGTCGTCCGTTAAGTAGCTGACATGAACAAGCCCTTCGATCGTGTTCGGGAGTTCGACAAAAGGCCGAAGTTCGTAACCGAGCTAATAATTCCGTCAAACTCCATGCCGATTTTATCTTCCATAAACTCTGTTTTCTTCAAATCATCCGTTTCCCGCTCGGCTTCCACAGCGCGGCGCTCCATATCGGATGCGTGTTCAGCGATGTCTGGAAGCTTTTCGGCCCATTTTCGTTGGGTTTGTTCATCCATTTGCCCATTAATTAAGTACGTGCGAATGAGACGGTGCACAATTAAGTCTGGATAACGGCGGATCGGAGATGTAAAATGCGTATAAAAATCGGTCGATAATCCGTAGTGACCGAGACTTTCCGCGTCATAGCGCGCCTGCTTCATCGAGCGAAGCATCACCGTCGATATGACCATTTCTTCCGGCTCGCCGCGAACCGCTTCTAAAATTTCCTGGAGCGCGCGCGGATGAATTTGGTTTCCTGTCCCTTTGACGACGTAGCCAAAGTTTGTAATAAATTCGAGAAAACGCTGCAGCTTTTCTGGTTTTGGATCTTCGTGAACACGGTAAATAAACGGAACGTTTAACCAATGAAAATGTTCAGCGACCGTTTCGTTCGCCACCAGCATAAATTCTTCAATAAGCCGCTCCGCCACCGATCGTTCACGAAGCACGACATCATAAGGTTTTCCATTCTCATCCACAAGCACTTTTGCTTCTTTAAAGTCGAAATCAATCGCACCGCGCTTCATCCGTTTATTGCGCAAAATTTCCGCAAGCTCTGCCATCAATTCAAACATTGGCACAAGCGGTTCGTATTTTTTTCTTAGTTCCTCGTCTTTATCAACGAGAATTTTGTTCACATCTGAATACGTCATCCGCTCTGTCGTACGAATGACGCTTTGAAAAATTTCATGGCTGACGACTTCGCCGCGTTCGTTAATTTCCATTTCACATGAAAGTGTTAAGCGATCGACTTTCGGATTTAAGGAGCAAATGCCGTTCGATAAACGATGCGGAATCATCGGAATGACGCGATCCACCAAATAAACGCTTGTCCCTCGTTCGTACGCCTCCCGATCAATCGGAGATCCTTCTTCCACATAGTAGCTGACGTCGGCAATATGGACGCCAAGCTTGTAATTCCCATTCTCAAGCTTGGTGACCGTTACAGCGTCGTCTAAGTCTTTCGCGTCTTCTCCGTCGATCGTGACAATCATTTGATCGCGTAAATCGCGGCGGCCTTGCAAATCTTTTTCCGAAATCGTATCGGAAATGCTATTGGCGTGTTCGATGACTTCATCTGGAAATTGCAAAGGAAGGCCGTGTTTATGAATAATCGCTAAAATATCAACACCTGGGTCGTTTTTATG
Source organism: Geobacillus sp. CX412 (assembly GCF_027942335.1). Taxonomy (NCBI): domain Bacteria; kingdom Bacillati; phylum Bacillota; class Bacilli; order Caryophanales; family Anoxybacillaceae; genus Geobacillus; species Geobacillus sp. CX412. Next base: position 403,611 of record NZ_CP103461.1, on the reverse strand, counting down.
TCCGAGAATTTTAATAACTTCTCCTTCGGCGCTCATTCGTCCTTGCGGGTACGATGTTAACCGCACGACCACTTTATGTCCTTCCACAGCACCGTTAGCGGCATGTTTCGGAATAAAAATGTCATTGACAATTTTTTTATCATCCGGAATGACAAATCCGAAATACTTGCTTTCCGTATAAGTTCCGACAACTTCGGTGACACCGCGTTCTAAAATCCGTACAACCGTTCCTTCCCTGCGGGCGCCTGACGATTCGGAATGCACACGCACTAATACGGTATCGCCATGCATCGCGTTTTTCATCTCGGAAGGCGGGATGAAAATATCGTCGAGCGACGGATCTTCCGGCACAACGAAAGCAAACCCTTTTGCGTGTCCGGACACTTTTCCGCGCACTAAGTTCATTTTTTCCGGCACACCGTAGCGATTGCTTCTCGTACGCACAACAAGCCCTTGTTCTTCCATAGCGACAAGCGCCTTTACAAATTCCTTAAACTCGGCCGCATCGGTAATACCGAACGCTTCTTCCAACTCTTGAACAGTAAGAGGCTTGTACGCCTCGTCTCGCATAAACGTTAAAATTCGATCGACTAATGATTGATCCATCATTTTCCCTCCTTTCAATATGATTACCAATCTAACGACTCTAAAAACTCAAAAATATCTTCATGCAGCTGTTCTTTTTCTTTATCTAGCGTAATGACATGGCCCGATTCTTCATACCATTTGATTTTTTTCACTGGTGATTCAATACCGTTATAAATAATATTGGCACTATCAGGGTTAATCATTTCATCGTGGCGCGCTTGCACGACAAATGTCGGCGCATAAATCAAGTCGATATGGTTGCGTACATCCGCAATCAGCTCTTGCAGCGCCTTTAACGTTTTCATCGGCGTCTTTTTAAACTCTTCCATTTCTTTTTCAATTTGTTCTGGTGTTTTTCCTTCCCGTTTTTTATATTCGCGCGCATACTTTAGCACACCTTGATACATGGTTTCTTCGCTTTTAATATACATCGGCGCGCACATTGGAATAATTCCTACTACAGGTACAGTGTAGCCTAATTTAAGGGAAAATACGCCGCCAAGCGATAATCCTGCCACTGCGATTTTTTCGTATCCTTTATTTTTTAAAAATTCATAAGCGTTCATGACATCTTGCCACCAGTCATCCGGTCCGGTATGTACAAGCTCTTCTGGCGGCACCCCATGGCCTTTATAAATCGGCGCATGGCATGTATATCCTTTTGATTCAAGAAAACGTCCCAACATTCTTACATCCGACGAGTTTCCAGTAAAACCATGGAGCAATAAAACCGCACGTTCTCCTGCTTCAAAGAAAAATGGCTTTGGTGGGACGATCTTCATGATGCACAACTCCTTTCTTTTTATGAAAAAACAGAAAAGGCAGCCCGAGTAAATGGTTGGACCGCCCCCATTGTTTTCATCATTAAAGTTGCATATACGTCACCGCAATCGATAATACAAAAAACAACACTGCCAGCACAACCGTAATGCGCTGCAATACCGCGTCCAATCCGCGCGCTTTTTGCTTTCCAAACAGCTGCTCCGCACCGCCTGTAATGGCGCCGGAAAGGCCCGCGCTTCTTCCCGATTGCAACAAAACGATCACGATAAGTCCAATCGAAACAATGACTAACAATGTGACAAGCAATGTATGCATTGCCTAATCCTCCTTTAAAAACACGCACTACAATGCTTTCAGTTTAACATAAACGCGGAGCTTGCACAATAGGAATGAGGAGCATGCATTATTCATTATAGCAAATTTCTTCTAACTCACATTTCGCACCCTAACAAGGTCAAAACAAAGGATTTTTTATTTAGTTTTTCAGAATAACTTTTTGACCAACACGACAAGCGATGGCAATCCTTTTTTTACCATCGCTAGTCGTTCCATATGACGTTACACGTAAATGCTCTCATCCATTCCCAATCCTTGCAGAATCCTTCGCTGCTCGTAGGTGAGCGGTTTTCCTAGCGCGCGTTGGATGCGTCCATCCGGCAGCTTGAGGAGGACGACTTTCACATACTCAAACAACTGAAAAATCGCTTGCCCGGTCGGTCGGGTCAGCTTGCGGCCTCCGGCGCCCTTTAACGGGCGTTCTGGTGTGATGAACTGACGCACCCGGCGCTGAAAGACGCGGTAAATCGCCAAGGCCAAGAGAAATAAATAGCCCAACACCGCCACCCGTTCTGGCTTTTTGACGTAAATCTCGTCGGTGAAGAACGGATCTTTGAGAAAGGAGAAGTTCATTTCCACCGAGATTTGCCCTTTATACAACTTCAAGATTTCTCGAGCATCCATCGTTCGGCCTTTCCATTCCTTCGGAACGGTCGTGACGAGGACAAACCGGGACGCTTTCCGTCTTGCCTGTTCCCATGCCTGTTGGTGGAATTCGACGTCCAGGCGCAAAAGATACAGCGTCTCCACCTCGGGTTCCACCTCTTTTTTCGGCCGGCCGCGCCGTTTTTTCGGGCGCACGATCTCTTCGACCGCGGCCTTGACCCGATGAAACCGGGGGCGAAGGGACGCCTTGAGGGACGCCAAGGCTTGTTCGGCGTCTTCGCGGCAGGAGAAGGGGTGACGCTCCCAACGGGCTTGTTCCTCGCGGAGAAGCTCCGCTTCTTTGACCCGCTCTTTTTCGAGCGTTTTTCCTTTGCGCTGGTCGAGTGCGCTCGATTCGACGACGATCAGCCGAACGGGGTGGCCTTCATACGTCGAGGCCGTTTCCCATACCCGGTACGCCGCGCCGTTTTTCTCGGCCAACGAAAAGGAGTCGCTCCACGCTGGATCGGGTTGGACATCCGCTTCCGCCAGAGCAGCTTTGACGATTCGGAGCGACGATGGGCCTCTCGTGATCAAAAAGGCGTTGGCGGCTTTCGTCTGCGCCAGAGTGTCTTTCGTCATGGCGGCGGAATCGGCCACGTAAATCCATTCGTCTTCAATCTTGGCTTGTTTGAGCTGTTCGTGGACACGGGACAGCACCTCTGGATTCCACGTTTTGTCCGGCAGGTTGCCGTCGTGCACATCGCCGTAAAACGGGATGCCATCCTCGTTGCCGATCAGCCCGAAACCGATCTGTTTTTGCCAGCGATGATGCCGGTTGTAGCCATGCGTGATCCGCAGGGCCTCTGACGAGGCCGATTCATACGCGCCGTAAACGGTCTTGTCCGTCGTATCGGCGTGGAAGGCCTGGAGAGGAAGGCCTTCTTTCCGATAAATGTGAATCAAGCAAGTGCTGATCACCTTGTGAATATCCGCCTCATACAGGCGGTCGAGATGACGAGCCAACGCATCATCATTGAACCAAGAAGGCTTCAGCCCCGGCCGGATCAGCTTCGACAAATCGATCTCATGCGCCCATCGCTCCAAATGGACGAGTGCTTGTCGTCCGCTCAAGATATCCAGAAGGATCAGCTTGACCGCATCGCTGGTTCGGGTTTGGCATTGGGGATCCACCGGAACCAGCCGATCGATGAGCTGGGGAAGGTCAAGATCTTGGAAAAGGGCACTTATTATATTCAAATAGGAACTGTCATAAATCTCACAAATTTGAACATCCATGGTGGACAAACTCCTTTGCATTCCTTGTGTGTCAAGGATTCATTCCACATCGATGCAAAAAAATCCTCCCGATTTTCGTTGGAAGGGTGCGAAATGTGAGTTCTAAAACAAAAAAATAATCCATTATTTTATGAAATAAAAAGAACCTAACCGAACGATTCGGTTAGGTTCCCTTGCTTAATCATTATTTTTTCAAGTTATAGAACGATTTAATGCCGTTGTAAATCGCTGTATCGCCAAGCTGATCTTCGATGCGAAGCAATTGATTGTATTTTGCGACGCGGTCGGTGCGGGAAGGTGCCCCTGTTTTAATTTGACCGGCGTTTGTCGCTACGGCGATGTCAGCGATCGTGCTGTCTTCCGTTTCACCAGAGCGGTGGGAAACAACGGCAGTATATCCAGCGCGTTTTGCCATTTCAATCGCATCGAACGTTTCCGTTAATGTACCGATTTGGTTGACTTTAATCAGAATCGAGTTGCCGACGCCTTTTTCAATTCCTTCCGCTAGTTTTTTCGTATTTGTTACGAATAAATCGTCACCGACAAGCTGTACTTTTTTGCCAAGGCGCTCTGTTAATAGTTTGTGGCCTTCCCAGTCGTTTTCATCTAAACCGTCTTCGATCGAAATGATTGGGTATTTCGAAACAAGTTCTTCATACCATGCGACCATTTCTTCTGACGTTTTTACAACGCCTTCGCCTTCAAGGTGGTATTTGCCGTCTTCTTTGTTGTAAAGCTCGGAAGAAGCAACGTCCATCGCAAGCATAACTTCTTCGCCTGGTTTGTAGCCGGCTTTTTCAATCGCTTCAATGATCGTTTGCAGCGCTTCTTCGTTCGATTTTAAGTTTGGCGCGAATCCGCCTTCGTCACCTACCGCAGTGTTGTAGCCTTTTGCTTTTAATACCGCTTTTAAGCTATGGAAAATTTCTGCGCCCATGCGAAGCGCTTCACGGAAGCTTTTCGCGCCGACAGGCATAATCATAAATTCTTGGATGTCTACATTGTTATCCGCATGCGCGCCGCCGTTTAAAATGTTCATCATCGGTACTGGCAATGTTTTCGCGTTAAATCCGCCAAGATATTGGTATAATGGCATATCTAATTCATCTGCTGCTGCGCGCGCTACTGCTAAAGATACGCCTAAAATCGCGTTTGCCCCTAATTTACCTTTATTTTCCGTGCCGTCTAGTTCAATTAACGTTTTGTCAATGCCAACTTGGTCTGTCACTTCAAAACCGATAATCGCTGGTGCGATAATTTCATTGACGTTTTCCACCGCTTTTAATACGCCTTTTCCAAGATAACGGCTTTTATCGCCGTCACGCAATTCCACTGCTTCGTATTCTCCCGTTGATGCACCGCTTGGTACTAATGCGCGGCCAAAACCGCCATCTTCCGTATATACTTCCACTTCTACCGTTGGATTGCCGCGAGAGTCTAATACTTCACGTGCGTATACATCTACAATTGCAGACATGTTCACACTCTCCTTTTAATTATTTTTTTATAATTAATGTTTTTCCCGTCATTTCTTTCGGCTGTGGCAAGCCAAGCAAATCAAGCATCGTTGGCGCTAAATCGCCTAAAATTCCGTCTTTGCGAAGCTCGATGCCTTTTTTCGTTACGATCACAGGAACCGGGTTTGTCGTATGTGCGGTTTGCGGTTTGCCATCCGGCGTCAATACTTCATCCGCGTTTCCGTGGTCTGCCGTAATAATGGCGATGCCGCCTTTTGCAAGAATCGCATCCACAACTTTGCCAAGGCACTCATCCACCGCTTCGATCGCTTTAATCGTCGGTTCTAATTTTCCTGAGTGGCCGACCATGTCCGGGTTCGCATAGTTTAAAATGATCGCGTCGTATTTATCTGCTTCAATTTCTTTTAGGAGCGCATCCGTCACTTCGTAAGCGCTCATTTCTGGTTTTAAGTCATATGTGGCGACTTTTGGCGAGTTGATTAAAATGCGGTCTTCGCCTGGAAACTTCTCTTCCCGTCCGCCGTTCATAAAGAACGTAACGTGCGGATATTTTTCCGTTTCCGCGATGCGAAGCTGGCGCAATCCATGTTGTGATAGGACTTCACCGAGCGTATTATCTAGATTTGTCGGTTTAAACGCGACATAACCTTTTACGGTTTCACTAAAGTGTGTTAGGCATACAAAGAACAAGTTTTTCGGATGTTTCGGACCACGGTCGAACTCGCGGAAGTCTTCGTTCGTAAACGTGTTCGAAATTTGAATCGCCCGATCTGGCCGGAAGTTGTAGAAAATGATCGCGTCTTCATCTTTAATCGTCGCCACAGGCGAGCCGTCTTCACGCACGATGACCGATGGAAGCACAAACTCGTCGTAAATGCCATGTTTATAAGAATCTTCAATGCACTCAAGCGGATCGCGATAGGTTGGTCCTTCTCCATACACCATCGCGCGATATGCTTTTTCGACGCGCTCCCACCGTTTGTCGCGGTCCATCGAGTAATAACGGCCGGATAATGTTGCGATTTCCCCGACGCCATACTCTTTTATTTTTTCTTGTAATTCTTTAATATATTTCGCGCCGTTTGCGGTCCGACATCGCGGCCATCTAAAAAGCCGTGGATGTAGACGTTTTTTACGCCTTCATTAGCGGCTAATCTTAATAGCGCATATAGATGGTTAATATGGCTATGAACGCCGCCGTCAGAGAGAAGACCGAAAATGTGCAAATTCGTTCCTTTTTCTTTGACATGATTCATCGCCGCTAAAAACGTTTCGTTGCGGTCAAACTCTCCCTCGCGAATCGCAATGTTTACGCGCGTTAAGCTTTGGTATACAATGCGGCCGGCGCCGATATTTAAGTGGCCGACTTCCGAGTTTCCCATTTGTCCTTCTGGAAGCCCTACCGCCTCGCCGCATGCAGTTAATGTAGCGTGCGGATATTCATTCCAATAACGGTCAAAGTTCGGCTTTTTTGCTTGCGCGATCGCATTGCCATATGTTTCTTCGCGAAGCGCAAATCCGTCTAAAATAATTAACGCCACTGGTTTTTTACTCATGTTGTCCAGCCTCCACTAGTTGTAAAAATGATTTCGGATCGAGGCTTGCACCGCCGACAAGGGCGCCATCAATATGTTCTTGCGCTAAAAATTCGCGAATGTTTTCCGGTTTTACGCTGCCGCCATACTGAATGCGTACAGCTTCGGCCACTTCCGGCGAAAAGATTTTTGCAATGATTGAGCGGATATGGCCGCACACTTCATTGGCATCTTCAGCGGTCGATGATTTGCCAGTGCCAATCGCCCAAACTGGTTCATAGGCGATGACCACTTGTTTTGCTTGTTCCGCGGTTAAACCGGCAAGCGCTTTTTCTACTTGCGCGCCAACAATGTCATTCGTTTTGCCGCTTTCCCGCTGTTCTAACGTTTCACCGCAGCAAACAATTGGAATAAGCCCGTGTTTAAAAGCAGCAAGCACTTTTTTATTCACCGTTTCATCCGTTTCCGCAAACATTTCGCGGCGTTCGGAATGACCGATAATCACGTAAGTAACACCAATATCTTTCAGCGCAACTGGGCTAATTTCGCCAGTAAACGCTCCTTTGTCTTCAAAATGCATATTTTGCGCGCCAATTTTTAAATCAGATCCTTGCGCACTTTGCACAAGCCGCTCTAAAAATAAGGCAGGTGCGCAAATGACGGAATCGACTTGTTCGGCAGGCGGGACAAGCCGTTTTACTTCTTCAACGAAGTTTACCGCTTCCGTCAATGTTTTATGCATTTTCCAGTTTCCTGCGATAATTCGTTTTCTCATGATTGATCCCTTCCTTTCTACGAACGGAGTTGGCGCGTTATTTATCGTTTAACGCAACCACTCCAGGAAGTTGTTTTCCTTCCATAAATTCAAGCGATGCACCGCCACCGGTGGAGATATGATCCATTTTTTCCGCTAAGCCGAATTTTTCTACTGCCGCTGCCGAATCGCCGCCGCCGATGACCGAATATGTATCGACAGCATCCGCTAACGCTTGGGCAACCGCTTTTGTTCCTTCGGCAAAAGCATCCATTTCAAATACGCCCATTGGACCATTCCAAACAACAAGCTTGGATTTCATAATGACATCGCGATAAAGCTCACGCGTTTTCGGCCCAATATCGAGCGCTTCCCAATCGCTTGGAATCTCATCAATTGCAACGACTTTCGTATTGGCGTCGTTCGCGAACCGATCGGCTACGACGACGTCAACCGGCATATAGAAATTAACTCCTTTTTCTTTCGCTTTTTCCATAAATGATTTTGCCAGTTCAATCTTATCTTCTTCTAGCAATGATTTGCCAATTTCATGGCCAAGCGCTTTAACAAACGTATACGCAAGCCCTCCACCGATAATAAGGTTGTCCACTTTATTTAGTAAGTTTTCAATGACGCCGATTTTGTCTTTTACTTTTGCGCCGCCAATGATCGCCGTAAATGGACGGTCTGGGTTAGAAAGAGCTTTTCCAAGCACTTCAATTTCTTTTTCCATTAAAAATCCAGCAACGGCTGGCAAATAGTGTGCAATTCCTTCTGTAGAAGCATGAGCCCGATGGGCAGCACCAAACGCATCGTTCACATAAATATCGGCCAATTCAGCAAATGCTTTCGCAAGCTCTGGATCGTTTTTCTCTTCACCTGGGTAAAAACGAACGTTTTCTAGAAGCAATACATCGCCTTCATTCATTTTCGAAATTGCTTCTTTTACTGCATCGCCGTATGCCTCATCTGTTTTTGTCACATGTTTTCCAAGCAGTTCACTTAAACGCCGTGCAACCGCATTTAAGCGTAATTCTTCGACGACTTTTCCTTTTGGCCGGCCAAGATGGCTCGCTAGGATCACTTTTGCACCTTGTTCCATTAGATAACGAATCGTTGGAAGTGCTGCGCGAATGCGTGTGTCGTCTGTAATCGCGCCATTTTCCATCGGCACATTAAAGTCGACACGGCAAAACACTCGTTTTCCTTTCACATCTACGTCCCGAACCGTTTTTTTGTTCATGGCGCTATGCCCCCTTTTTGATGATATCGTTCCCACAAACGAAGAGGAGTGGGGATCATTTCCCCGCTCCCCTCCACCATCCTATTATAGACTTGACTGGGTGCTAAAAACAACGCCTATCCTTATAGTCCTTTGGATGCAATATATGCTGCAAGGTCGACAACACGATGAGAGTAGCCTGTTTCGTTATCGTACCAAGAAACGACTTTTACCATTTTTCCTTCCAGGACCATTGTGGAAAGCGCGTCGATGGTCGAAGATGCCGTGCTGCCATTATAGTCGCGAGATACAAGCGGCTCTTCACTGTAAGCTAAGATGCCTTTTAATTCGCCTTCCGCCGCTTCTTTCAATGCTGCGTTGACTTCTTCTACTGTTACTTCTTTTTCAAGCTCCGCAACAAGGTCGACAACAGACACGTTTGGTGTTGGTACACGCATTGCCATACCGTTTAGTTTGCCTTTTAGTTCAGGAAGTACAAGGGCAACTGCTTTTGCCGCACCTGTTGTTGTCGGAATAATCGATTCCGCTGCAGCACGCGCACGGCGCAAATCTTTATGAGGCAAGTCTAAAATTTGTTGGTCGTTCGTATAAGCGTGAACTGTTGTCATCATTCCGCGAACAATACCGAATTTTTCATGAAGCACTTTTGCAAATGGCGCTAAGCAGTTCGTTGTACAAGAAGCGTTGGAAATAATGTGATGGTTCGCAGGATCGTATTTGTCTTGGTTTACACCCATCACGATCGTAATATCTTCGTCTTTCGCCGGTGCGGAAATGATTACTTTTTTCGCGCCAGCCTCTAAATGTTTTGCCGCGTCTTCACGTTTCGTGAAGCGACCTGTCGATTCAACGACAATGTCCACACCTAATTCGTTCCATGCTAGTTTAGCTGGGTCGCGCTCCGCTTTTACAACGATTTCTTTTCCGTTTACAACGATATTATTGCCATTCACTGATACTTCCGCGTCTAATTTTCCGTGAACAGAATCATATTTCAAAAGATGAGCTAATGTGTTTGCATCCGTTAAGTCATTTACCGCCACTACTTCAATATTCGGATTTTTTAATGCCGCACGAAAAACATTGCGACCAATACGGCCAAAACCGTTAATACCAATTTTTACTGCCATGGATAGTTCCTCCTTTAAAAAATGGTTGTATATATTTAAGGGATGTTACTCCCCTAGTAACGCTCTTGCTGCACCTTCATCGGTAATAAGAATGGAATGAGGCGCTCGTTTCATATACGCCTGAATAGCTTTTGCTTTCGAAGACCCTCCAGCCACCGCAATGACATGTTCGACATCGGAAGGTCTTCCAACTGAATGCCAACCGTTTTCACTTTATGCACAACTTCTCCTGCTTCATTAAAGTAATAGCCAAACGCTTCGGCAACCGCATGTCGTTCTTTAATTTTCTCCATATCCTCTTTTGAGGTTTTCCGGCGTTCCGCCATTGTGATAGCATCTCCGATTCCATGCACGACCATGCGGCATGATTTAATAAGTTCCAGCACTTCTTTCACAGTCGGTTCTTCAATTAAAGATTCATACGCCTCACGACTTAGGTGGTCAGGAACATGAAGAAGCCGATAGTTTCCTAACGCTTTTTCCGCCATCTTTGCACAAATGGTGTTCGCTTGGTTTTTCACATCTTCACCTAAGCCGCCCCGTGCCGGAACAAATAAAATACGGTTTTGTTTTGGATCGGGAGTCATCATCTCGGCAACAGCGGCAAGTGTTGTGCCTCCTGTCACTGCCACGATGTCGCCGTTTGTCAATCTTTCTTTCATGCAGGTCACACAAGCTCTTCCCATTTCTTTTTTTACCCAAGGAGAAAGGTCACTATCTCCAGCAACAACGATAACCCCTTCAATATGAAGTTTCTCCATTAATTTTGTTTCTAAATCTTTTAGGCCTAATAATTCTCTCATAACATCCTCGAGCGCATGCAACAATTCCTTGCCTTCTTGGGTCAAACTCATGCCGGCGGAACTGATGGTTAGCAAATTTTGCTCTTTCAAAAACTGCACTTCCGAACGAAGCACACGCTCAGTTATTCCTAAACTGCCCGACAGTACTCTCCTCCCGATTGGCTGCATCAGCGAAATGTAGTGCAAAATACGATATCTTTTTTGCATAACTTCAAGAAGGTCGGGCAATAATTTTTTTTGCGCTTCAATTAATGATTGCATTGGTCCCCTTCTCCTTGCAAAATATATGGACATTAATTGTCCCGCTATGACTTATTGTGTCCCACTTGTGTGTAAAAAATTCCCCCCTGCCACAATTTCATTGTAACAGGAGGAATCATAATGTTCAACCACTTTGCGCCTCGAGTAAACGTTTTCTTATGACATCTTTTTGAACCATCCCAAAATCTACTTCTTCCCCATCGATTTCGACAACCGGAATCATCAATTGATATTTTTCCAGCAATGCATCATCTTGATAAATATCAATTTCATTGATGTAAAAGGAGAATTCCCGTTGCAGTTCTTGCAACACTTGTTTTGCTTTATCACATAACGGACAGTTTGTTTTCGAGTATAAGTTGATCACCACTTGCTGTCACTTCCCTACATACTGTTTTCGTTTTGCAGATGATGGAATATGCAGTTGTTCGCGATATTTTGCGACCGTTCTGCGCGAGATCACCACACCGTATTGCTCATGTAATAAATCGGCGAGCTTTTGGTCAGAAAGCGGCTGCTGCTTATTTTCCTGTTCAATTAACTGCTTGATAAACATTTTTACTTTTACAGAAGAGGCAGCATCTTCATCCATGTAAACAGAAGAAACAGCGCTTGAAAAAAAGCGGCGAAGTTCCACTGTGCCAAACGGCGCTTGAACATATTTGTTTTTTACCGCGCGGCTGACAGTAGATTCGTGAATGCCAAGCTCTTCCGCAACTTCGCGCATTGTAAGGGGCTTTAAGGCTGCAAAACCAGTTTCAAAACATTGTTTTTGTTTATCGACAATGACATGCATAATGTTCAGCAATGTTTGTTTGCGCTGTTCCAGACTTTTTGCTAACCATAAAAACTGGCGATATTTATCTTTTACAAACGCGTGAACCTGCCCGTCTTGACAGCTGGAAATCTTTTGCTCGTATCCCCGATTCCAGATGAGTTCCGGATGCACATCTTCATTGTAAAAAATGCGCCAATCACCTTCTTCGCTGCGTTGGACAATTATATCGGGAACAATAAAATGCGGTCTCTCTTTTGTATAATGGATGCCAGGACGCGGTTCAAGCGTGCGAATTAAATCCCATACACGCTGCAATGAAGCGATATCCACGCCAAGTTGTTTCGCCAACGTTTTCCAAGCTTTTTCGGCAAATAACGAAAAATGGTGCTGTATAATCTGTTCCGCGAATTCATCGCGATATGGTAAGCGCTTTAACTGTAAATATAAACATTCTTGCAAGTTGCGGGCGCCAACGCCAGCCGGCTCTAATGACTGAATGATCTGAAGCGCCTTTTCTGCTTCCTGTTTGGAAATAGCAAATCGTTCTGCAATTTCTTCGATATTTACCCGCAAATACCCATCTTCATCAAGGCAAGCAATCATATAATGCACGATGCGTTCTTCGTGTTCCGAAAGCGAAAGAGCTGGAAGCTGTGCAGTTAAATATGATGAAAGCGTTTCCGAATAAGTGCTCATATTTTCAATCCACTGCTGTTTTTCCTTATCCGATAAGTTGCGGAAGTTTCGCTTTAACCGGTAGTCGCGAATTTCGAGAAAAGGATTTTCCAACGACTGCTCATACAAAAAGGACTGTAATTCCACAGCAGAATATTGCAATAGTTCAATTGCTTGAGTCAATTCCTTTGTAAGCGATAGCTTCAGTCGCTGCTCCTGCAATAATTCGGCCCTCATTGTCAAGCCCCCTTTTTTTTATTGTACAATACTGTCGCCCCGGCGGTATATAAAAAAATAATTGTTAAACCTATTGTTTATAAAACCATTGGCGGTGACTGAACTTTATCCGTCATTCAAAAAGGCAGATTGGTACGCAACAGTCGATCATCGAGCCAGACTGTTAATTATATTATATTCAAGGCACAAAAAAACCTGCTGCGTTTCGCAGCAGGTTTTCACTTGATACGCCCTCGGCAGGATTCGAACCCACGCTAAGAGAACCGGAATCTCTCGTGCTATCCACTACACTACGAGGGCATTATATTTAGTTGCTATTATCAGTTGCATATTCAATTATATTGAAAACACCTTTATATTGCAAGAGGGAAAATGCGTTTAAAAAATGAAAAAGGGGTTATGATGAAAAAAGGGATGTCCTACGTTTATAGCGAATAATAATAAAGTAAGGCCAATATTTTTTGTTTGACCTTCATTGACCATTTAGGTATGATAGAGGTACATACGATTAAGCGATTGGTAAAGGAGGAAGCTTCATGAATTTAATTCCTACAGTTATTGAGCAAACAAGCCGCGGAGAACGTGCTTATGACATTTATTCTCGTTTATTAAAAGACCGCATTATTATTCTTGGCAGCCCAATTGATGACCAAGTGGCAAACTCGATCGTTTCCCAATTATTATTTTTAGCGGCCGAGGATCCTGAAAAAGATATTTCGCTTTACATCAATAGCCCAGGTGGTTCGATTACTGCTGGCTTGGCAATTTATGATACGATGCAATTTATTAAGCCAGACGTTTCTACAATTTGTATCGGTATGGCTGCTTCGATGGGTGCGTTCTTGCTTGCCGCAGGAGCAAAAGGAAAACGGTTTGCCTTGCCAAACAGCGAAATTATGATTCACCAACCGCTTGGCGGCGCGCAAGGTCAAGCGACAGAAATTGAAATCGCCGCAAAACGGATTCTCTTCTTGCGCGATAAGTTAAATCGCATTCTTGCTGAAAATACTGGCCAACCAGTCGAAGTGATTGAACGCGATACAGACCGTGATAACTTCATGACGGCGCAAAAAGCACAAGAATACGGCATTATCGACCGTGTATTAACACGCATAGATGAAAAATAAAATATGAAAAAACAGGCTGCTTCGCTTGACATAGAAGCAGCCTATTCTTTATTTTTCTTTTTGTACATAGTTTGCCAATTTTTCAATTGCTTCGTTTTCATCCGGACCATCCGCAATCAACTTAATGACAGAACCGGTGCTGATCGCAAGGCTCATTAGCCCCATAATGCTTTTTGCGTTCACTTTCTTTCCGTCTTTTTCTAGATAAATATCGGAAGAAAAGCGATTCGCTTCCTGAACAAACAACGCTGCCGGGCGTGCTTGTAATCCCGTCTTTAATCGCACTTCTACTTGTTTCTCTACCATTCTCCATCTCCCCTTTTTTATAATGACTTATGAAAATCAACAGGCTTACCTGCCCGCAATCGTTCCGCAATCTCATCAATTTTTCGCAGACGGTGATTAATTCCTGATTTACTAATCTTTCCACCGGATACTAACTCGCCTAATTCTTTTAACGTTACGTCTTGATACATCATCCGCAATTCCGCAATTTCCCGCAATTTATCAGGAAGGGCGCTCAATCCGATGGTTTCATCAATATAGCGAATGTTTTCTACTTGGCGAAGCGCAGCGCCAATCGTTTTATTTAAGTTTGCTGTTTCGCAATTGACAAGACGGTTTACCGAATTTCTCATATCGCGTACAATGCGAATATCTTCAAAGCGCAATAACGCTTGGTGTGCGCCGATAATATTTAAAAACTCAGAGATTTTTTCCGCTTCTTTTAAATACGTAATAAACCCTTTTTTTCGTTCCAATGTTTTGGCATTAAGAAAAAAGTGGCTGTTCATTAATTCACATAATGAATTGTTATGTTCTTCATAAAGAGAAAAAATTTCTAAATGGTACGATGACGTTTCCGGATTGTTTACAGATCCTCCGGCAAGAAACGCACCGCGCAAATAAGAACGCTTACAGCACTTTTTTTTCACTAATTCTGGTGAAATCACGCGAATTAGTGAAAAATCCTCCTTCAATATTTTTAAATCCTTTAATAGTTCATGAGCGCCGTCAATAATTCGAACGATGTATACATTATTTTTTTTCAGGCGCATTTTTTTTCGAACCAATAGTTCTACTGTCACCGTATACCCTTTTTTTAAAAGAGTATAAATTCTTCGCGCGATCGCGGCATTTTCCGTTTGCACATCCACAAGTATTTGCTGATTGGAAAAAGACAGCAAACCATTCATGCGCAGAAGCGCTGACAATTCTGCTTTTAAACAGCACGGTTTCACTTCCAAATTCGTTAGTTCTTTTTTCGTTTCTGACGCAAACGACATGGTTAGTCACCTCCAACGATTCATTCATCGTAATCAGGAGGAAGGAGGTGCTGTAATCAGCGAAATAAGTAACGATGCCACTTTTTTCGTATCGTGACGAATGACGTGATCTTCATAGCTGACGATATTATCGCGAATCACTTGAATTCCTAAATCGATGAGCCGATCGCTATCATCCTTCACTGGTTCCGCCAGCTCTTCTGCATAACGTTTTTGAATTTTTTCCGGAATATGACCATTATTCACAACAACAACATCCAAAAATAAACATCCCATATGGTCATGGAGCGCTTTGACATGGTCGCTTACCGTGTAGTGCAGCGTCTCACCCGCTTGGGTCATCACATTACATATATACACTTTTTTTGCTTTTGCTTGACAAACTTCTTGCCCGATTTTCGGCACAAGTAAATTTGGCAAAATACTCGTATATAAACTTCCCGGACCGATGACGATCAAATCCGCAGAACGAATCGCTTCAATCGTTTCTGGAAGCGGTTCAATATTTTCCGGTGTCAAAAATACTTTTTTAATCCTTTTGCCGGAATAAGGAATTTTCGATTCTCCAGAAACAATGACGCCATCTTCCATTTCCGCATGAAGAACGACGCTTTTATTCGCCGCTGGCAATACTTGTCCGTGCACTTTCAACACTTTGCTCATCTCGCGGATGGCTTTGACAAAATCGCCGGTAATGGACGTCAACGCTGCCAAAATTAAATTACCTAACGAATGTCCTGATAGACCGTTGCCGTTTTTAAATCGATGTTGGAACAATTCAACAATAAGCGGCTCGACATCTGACAGCGCTGCCAATACATTACGCACATCTCCCGGTGGCGGAATATCTAATTCATCGCGCAATCTTCCTGAGCTGCCGCCATCATCAGCGACAGTAACGATTGCCGTAATATCAATGGCATACTGCTTCAAGCCGCGCAACAATACAGGGAGCCCTGTTCCGCCGCCGATAATGACAATTTTAGGCTGATGCTTCACACTCATTTATGCTTTTCCTTTCTCCTCTCCATGTCACGGTGGGACACATGGGTTTTATAATCTTTCGAAAAATAACGGGCAATATATTCGGCAATGGCAACCGACCGGTGCTGACCCCCTGTACAGCCGATGGCGATCACAAGCTGGCTTTTTCCTTCTCGCTTATAATGAGGGAGCATAAAGGCTAATAAATCAATTAGTTTCTCAAGAAATTTCTGCGTTTCACTCCACTTTAACACGTAGGAGGAAACTTCTTCATCCAACCCTGTTTTCGGCCGCATATGGTCAATATAATGAGGATTTGGCAAAAAGCGGACATCAAAAACTAAATCAGCGTCAATCGGAATGCCGTATTTAAAGCCAAACGACATCACGTTGACGGTAAACGTCTGTTGCGTGTGAGAAGAAAATTGCTGTAAAATTTTTTCCCTTAACTCCCGTGGCTTTAAATCAGACGTATCATAAATAATTTGCGCCCGCCCTTTTAACTCTTCGAGCAATTTGCGCTCTAAACGGATGCCTTCAAGCGGCAATCCATTTGGGGCAAGCGGGTGTGTGCGTCTCGTTTCTTTATATCGCGCCACAAGCGTCGAATCTTTCGCATCTAAAAATAAAATCTGCGGCGTCACCCATGATTGCTCCGTCAGCTCGTCTAGCGCGGTAAACAAACTATCGAAAAAGTCACGGCTCCGCAAATCCATTACTAACGCCACTTTATTCATTTTATTCCCCGATTCTTTCATCAACTCCAAAAATTTTGGGAGCAACGTCGGCGGCAAATTATCGACACAAAAAAAACCTAAGTCTTCAAAACTATGAATAGCGACCGTTTTTCCAGCGCCAGACATTCCTGTAATAATCACCATTTGAATATGGTTGGCCGAACCTGTGCTCATGCCTCTCCCTCCACTCTATTAACTGGGATCTAACCGATAGGAAAGCAGCTCAAAATCTTTCGTATATAAACGTCCCGTACATAATGTCCGATCCTTTTAGCGCGTAATCTAAAATATGGTAATCACCTGGTGCCATCGGAAGCTGATGGATTGTTTCCATCGGATGCCATTCCAACTTTCCTTCTTCACAATATGGAACGTTTTCTCCGTCAAATTGTTCAGCAAAAAAAGTAAACATCATCCATTCAGAAACGATTTGTTCTTGTTCTTTGATGACCATCGTAAAAATTCCTTTGAGCTTTGGGTTTTTTAAGTAAATCCCTGTTTCCTCGCGATATTCGCGAATGCACGCTTCGCGGATGGATTCTCCTTGTTCCATCTTTCCTCCCGGGGCAACCCACCAACCCCGCTTCGGCTTTTGCAATAATAATACTTTTCCATCTTTTAGTAAAACGCAATTCGTCACGCGTTGCAACACGCTCACCTCAACATAACTACATAACTCCATCCAAAATTCTTAGAATCTCATTTATTTTATTATACTATTTCTTACAGCTCACTACAATGAAGAAGCCTGTCACATACTTGTTCACACATAAAAAAAGAAGCACGGGGAAAGGGTACCCGTGCTGAACAAAAAGATCTATATAAAAGGGGGTCAATTACTTACTTTTAGCATACAAAAAAAATGTTTCATGCGTGTTACAGCAGAATTAAACGTCTATTACGATTTCGTTACTTTATGTTTAATTTTTCCTTTAACTCTTCCACATAATGTTGTGCGCTTTGCGCTGCAATGCTTCCGTCCCCCGTTGCTGTAACGATTTGCCGTAATGATTTTTCGCGGACGTCTCCTGCCGCAAAAATACCCGGCACTTTTGTTTCCATAAGCTCATTCGTTTCGATATATCCGTTTTCGTTCGTAATGCCAAGGCTCTCAAATGGCTTCGAAAGCGGAAGCATGCCGATATAAATAAACACGCCATCGCACGGAAATTCCCGTTCCTCTCCCGTTTGCGTATGAACAAGTGTCACGCTGTTTACTTTCCCATCTTTTCCATTAATTTGTTTTACGGTATGGTTCCAAATAAAATCAATTTTTTCATTGGCAAATGCGCGGTCTTGTAAAATTTTTTGCGCACGTAATTGGTCACGGCGATGAACGATCGTTACCTTATTAGCAAAGCGAGTTAAATAGATCCCTTCTTCTACCGCGGAGTCCCCGCCACCAACGACAACGAGATTTTTTCCTTTAAAGAACGCCCCGTCACAGACAGCGCAATAAGAAACACCGCGGCCGCTAAATTCCGCTTCACCAGGTACACCGAGTTTTTTATACTCCGCACCAGTTGCAATAATGACAGCGCGTGCTTTGTATTGTTTATCGCCGACAATCACCGTTTTATATGCTTCACCGTCAATAATTTCTTTTACTTCGCCGTATGCATATTCCGCACCAAATTTCTTTGCATGTTCAAACATTTTTGTCGCCAATTCTGGACCTAAAATATTCTCATATCCAGGATAATTTTCCACATCTTCTGTATTTACCATTTGTCCTCCTGGTACACCACGCTCAATCATTAATGTAGATAAATTGGCGCGAGATGTATAGACAGCGGCAGTCATCCCTGCTGGTCCGGCTCCCGCGATAATGACGTCGTAAATTTTTTCCTCTGACACGCTGCTTCCACTCCTTCATTGATTAGTCTTTTACCATTATCGTATAGAAGTTTCGAATGAGCGTCTATTAATTTGCTCACGATAACAGCTCTTTCACTTTCTTTACATATTTTTTCACCGTTGATAATGAAATATGATACTTATCCGCAATCCATTTTTGTGTTACACGTTGCCCTTGCTGCTGCCGCCATACATACTCCATCGCCGCCGCCCAAGCAGAATGGTTAGAAAATCGCTCTTTTGTCGGCAATGCGTTTACGACGACGGAAAACCATGAAATATACATGTTTTCATCGATCTGATTATTTTTCATCGATAACTCATTGATAATGATATGGCTATTGATGACATATGAAGGAGACGTTTCTGTCATATGAAATAGAAAATAATCGGCAAATTGACTAAGGAGTGGATGATCAGTCAAATAACGACGAATCGCAATGGAAAGCGCGGGATCATTTTTGTACGGCGATTGACTAAGCAAATAAAGTCCATATAACATTTCTGCTATATTCGTTTGGTTAAACCAACGAATAATGCTCCGAAGTTCATGGTCGACAGATAGAGAGGAAAATGTCCACGGCTCCTCTCCGCGTTTGTCAGGATTTACTTTTATTACCTTCTCCCAAACATTTTTCGCTAATTCTTCGCGGCCGGTATAATAGGCTGCATAGGTAAGCCAATAATAAAAGGCATCATCTCCATCATAGCCCATTTTATATAAATGATATAGCCATTTAAAAGCGAGGTCGAAACGGCCGACAAGCGCGAATGTCGCTCCAAGCTTATAGCGATGCTCGGTAAAAAACGGATACACGCATGCCAATTTGTCAGAAAGACGTTTTACTTTCTGTTCATTGCGCAAATAATAATAAAAGACAAGGAGATTGCAAAGCGCATGTAAATTACCTGGGTTTCGCTCTAGCACTTGTTCGACAATTTCTTGCGCCTTTTGCACATTTCCGTTGTAAAAGTAGGCGAGCGCCAAATTATTGTACGCTGACCAAAATTCAGGATAGTTCGCAATTATCGTTTCCAGCAGGCGAATTGCTTCTGGAAACTCCTCTTTTTCCAATAAAAACCGCGCCCGTTCCTGCAATACAATTAAATCATCCTGCTCATCGCTGTTTTCATCTTCTTGATCGATTTTTAACAATTCTATTAAGTCCTCTGTATCTTCGACAAAATGGCCATTTGGATCACAAGCTAAATACATTTCCGCATACTTCATCGCCTCGCGGAATAATCCGAGATGAGCAAAGTTGTTTGCTAAAAAATAAAAACATTCATACATCGTTTCATCTAATTCATGGACAATCTTGAATAACCATTGATTCGAAGCCTGATATTCTCCTAACTCCGCAAGCACGGAGGCAAGCTGCAATACAAATGTAGCATCGTTTTTATCATATTGAACGGCTCGTTCAAAATATTTTTTTGCTTTATATAAATCGCGTTGTTGATACGCTTGCATTCCTTTTTTGAAATAGTATTCACCGTTTTGGATAAATGGAATAATTTTCGATTTTTGCTGCTTTGACTTTAGTTGCTTTTCCATGGAATCCTCCATCTATTGTTGAATTCACTGAAAAAAGTATACCACATTCTTCGGAAAAGCAAACATAAAAAATAAAAGCTGGCCCAGCAAGAAGCCAGCTCGACGTCACTGCTTAGCGCTATGCCGCTTAGTTAGCACTTCCAACACCGCATCAAGCGGAAGTTTTTGTTCCCTTAGCAGCACAAGTAAATGATACAATAAATCGGCGACTTCCCATTTCAATTCGTCATGGCTGCGATTTTTCGCGGCAATAATAACTTCGGCCGCTTCCTCACCGACTTTCTTTAAAATTTTATCCACGCCTTTTTCCAATAAATACGTCGTATACGCTCCTTCAGGACGTTCCGCATCCCGTTTCGCGATGATCTCCTCTAACGTGTTAATAATCGCAAATCGGTTTGGCGAAGCTTCGTATTTTTCTCCATTAATACGGTTCGAAAAACACGAATAGCTTCCCGTATGGCAAGCTGGCCCGGCTGGCTCGACAAGCACCAAAAGCGCGTCACTGTCACAATCATAACGCATCTCGACAATGCGCTGCGTATTGCCGGAAGTTGCGCCTTTATGCCAAAGTTCCCCGCGCGAGCGGCTGTAAAACCATGTTTCGCCTGTTTCGAGCGATTTTTTTAGCGATTCTTCATTCATATAGGCAAGCATCAACACTTCTTTGCTTTGCGCGTCTTGGACAATTGCCGGAACGAGACCTTTTTCGTCAAATCGGATGTTTGCGAGGTTCATCGGATGTTTACCCCTCTTTCTTTTAAATACGCTTTTACTTCTTTCACCGATGTTTCTTTATAATGAAAAATCGAAGCCGCAAGCGCCGCATCTGCTTTCCCTTTTTCAAACACTTCAAGGAAATGTTTCGCGTTGCCGGCTCCGCCCGAAGCAATGACCGGAACGGAAACCGCTTCGCTTACCGTTCTCGTTAACGCAATATCAAAACCATTTTTTTCACCATCGCAATCCATGCTTGTCAATAAAATTTCCCCCGCGCCACGGCGGACCGCCTCTTTTGCCCATTCGACCACTTCCAAGTCCGTTGCGTTTCTCCCGCCGTGCGTATACACACGCCACGAGCCAATCGTTTCGTCATATTTCGCGTCAATCGCAACGACGATGCATTGCGATCCAAAAAAGTCCGCTCCTTCCGTAATGAGGTTCGGGTTGCGAACAGCGGCTGTATTGAGCGACACTTTATCCGCACCGGCGCGCAAGATCGTTTTCATATCATCCAACGAATTAATGCCGCCGCCGACCGTAAACGGAATCGCCAGCTGTGCGGCGACTTTCTCGACGACTTCCACCATCGTTTTCCGCCCTTCGTAAGAGGCGGAAATATCTAAAAAGACAAGCTCGTCCGCTCCTTGTTCATCGTAAAACTTCGCCAGTTCGACCGGATCGCCGGCGTCACGAAGTTGAACAAACTGCACTCCTTTCACGACGCGTCCATCTTTCACATCCAAACAAGGAATAATGCGCTTCGTAATCATTTCCCTTGCACCACCTTCAGCGCTTCCGCGACCGTGAATTTCTTCGTATAGAGCGCTTTGCCGACAATCGCGCCAATCACGCCGGCATCGGCATATGTTTGAAGCGATACCAAATCCTCCAGAGAGCTGACGCCACCTGATGCGATGACATGTTTTTCAGTTGCGCGCGCCATTTCCACGACCGCTTGAATATTTGGACCTGACAACATTCCGTCCGTTGCGATATCCGTAAAAATAAACGTTTGCGCCCCAGCTTCTGCTAGCTCTTTACCAAGGTCGGTTGCTTTGACATTCGATGTGTTCAACCATCCTTCCGTCGCGACAAATCCATTTTTCGCATCAATACCAATGGCGATGCGCTCTCCGTATTTTTTCAGCATTTCTTTTACAAACGGCGGATCGGCGATAGCAGCGCTTCCTAAAATGACGCGTGCCACACCGTTTTCTAAATAATACACAATATCGTCTTCCGTGCGAATGCCGCCGCCAATTTGCACTTTCACCGGCAGCTGTTTCGCCACTTCGATGACGAACTGGTCGTTTATGCGTTTTCCTTCTTTCGCGCCGTCAAGGTCGACCATATGAATCCATTCGGCTCCTTGTTCAGCGAAGAAAGCGGCCATTTCAACCGGTGAATCGCCATATACCGTTTCTTTATGATAATCCCCTTGCAAAAGGCGGACGCATTTGCCGCCGCGCATATCAATCGCCGGATAAATCGTAAATGCCGCCATCACATACTCCCCTTTCCTTCGGCGATCGCCGCATAGTTTTGCAAAATTTTCATACCGATCTCGCCGCTTTTTTCCGGATGAAACTGTGTCCCATACACGTTTCCTTTTCCAACGACAGCGGGCACCTCCACATTGTAAAAACTGCTTGCAAGCACAACATCGTCATCATCGGTCACCACATAGTACGAATGGACGAAATAAACGTGCCCTTCTTCCACGTTTTGCAAAAGTGGAGAGGGATGACGGAAAACGAGACGGTTCCAGCCCATATGCGGCACTTTATACCGATTTCCGTCTGCCGTCACGCCGGGAATGCGAACGACGCGGCCGCTAAGCAGCCCCAATCCTTCTGTTAACCCGTTTTCCTCGCTTTCTTCAAACAATAGCTGCATGCCAAGACAAATGCCAAGAAGTGGAGTGCCTTCATTTACCGCCTCGCAAACAAACTTGGCAAGCCCTGTTTCCCGCAAAATATGCATCGCGTCTTTAAACGAACCGACCCCCGGCAAAATGAGCCCCTTCGCGTTTTTCAATTCCTTTGGATCATCGGAAATAATGTACTCATAGCGCAATCGCTCTAACGCTTTGCTGACGCTGTATAAGTTGCCCATTCCATAATCAATAATGCCAATCATCGTTACAACATCCCTTTCGTTGATGGAACGCCTTTGACGCGCGGGTCGATCATCGTTGCTTCATCGAGCGCGCGCCCTAACGCTTTAAACACCGCTTCAATCATATGATGCGTGTTGCGCCCGTAATGGATGATGACGTGCAAATTCATGCGCGCTTCAAGTGCCAATTTCCATAAAAATTCATGCACAAGCTCGACATCAAACGTTCCGACTTTTTCGCTTGGAAACTGTCCGCAAAACTCGAAATGCGGACGGTTGCTTAAATCGACGACGACTTGGGCGAGCGCTTCATCCATCGGCACAAACGCGTTTCCGTAACGTTTTATTCCTTTTTTATCACCGAGAGCCTCCCGCAGCGCCTGACCGAGACAAATCCCGATATCTTCGGTCGTATGGTGATCATCCACCTCCGTATCACCTTTGGCGGTGACTGTTAAATTAAATTGGCCGTGCTTTGTAAACAAATCGAGCATATGCGTTAAAAACGGCACACCGGTATCCAGCTCCGCTTTTCCTTCCCCGTCAATGACAAACTGCAGCTGAATATCCGTTTCCTTTGTCGTTCTCGAAATCGATGCATGCCTTACCATAACCTATGTCCCCCTTATTTTTTAAAACGTTCTTCAACGGCGCGCGCATGTGCTTCAAGCCCTTCAAGTCTGGCAAACGCCGCGATTTTTTCCGCGTTTTGCTTTAACGCCGGCTCGCTGTAAAAAATGATGCTCGATTTTTTCACAAATTCATCCACGCTTAATCCGCTCGAAAACCGGGCTGTACCATTCGTCGGCAGCACATGGTTTGGACCGGCGAAGTAATCGCCAACCGGCTCCGAGCTGAAGCGCCCTAAAAAAATCGCTCCCGCATGGCGGATTTGACCAAGGAGTTGCATCGGTTCAGCTGTCATTACTTCCAAATGCTCCGGCGCCAATTCATTGACGACTTCCACCGCTTCCGCAAGCGTTTCTGTGACGTAAATGGCTCCGTAGTTCTCGAGCGACGCAGCGGCAATCGCTTTGCGCGGCAGCGTCTCCAGCTGTTTTTCGACCTCGCGTGCGACTGCAAGCGCCAATTTCATCGATGGAGTGACGAGAATCGCGGAAGCGCGCTCATCATGCTCGGCTTGCGACAACAAATCAGCGGCAATTTCGTTCGCCTTTGCCGTTTCATCCGCCAACACGACGATTTCGCTCGGTCCGGCAATCATATCAATCGCGACTTGCCCGAACACTTCGCGTTTCGCGAGAGCCACGTAAATGTTGCCTGGCCCGAAAATTTTATCGACCGGACGAATCGTCTCCGTTCCGTACGCAAGCGCGGCAATCGCCTGCGCACCGCCGACTTTATAGATTTCTTTCACTCCTAATTCGTTCGCCGCCACTAACACGCCGGCCGGAAGCGTTCCGTCTTTATTTGGCGGAGAGGTGATCACAATTCGTTTGACCCCTGCCACTTGAGCAGGAATGACATTCATAAGCACCGATGACGGGTAGGCGGCTGTTCCTCCTGGAACATACAGTCCAACCGCATCAAGCGGCGTTATTTTCTGACCAAGCATCGTACCGTCTTCTTTTGTCATGATCCATGACTCTCTCTTTTGCCGTTCATGATAATCGCGAATGTTTTCCGCCGCCTCTTGGATGATCCGAAGCACTTCTGCGCTTACGTTCTGATACGCCCTTTCTATTTCTTCGTCTGTCACGCACAGCGAATCAAGGCGGACGCCATCGAATTTTTCTGTATAACTTTTTAGCGCCTCATCACCGCGAGCGCGCACATCGGCAATAATCTCCAGAACCTTACTGCGCTGTTCTTCCGTCCCTGATTCAATCGTACGGCGCAATGATACACGGTTTGTCACTCGTTCGATTTTCACGTTTGCTCTCTCCTTCATTGCGGAATGACCTCGGATAAACGATGAACTAGTTCATCGACCGCTTCGTCTTTCATGCGGTAGCTGACCGGATTGACGATTAATCGCGATGTGACATCAGCGATTTTCTCCAATTCTACCAGCCCGTTTTCTTTCAGCGTCCGTCCGGTTGAGACTATATCGACGATGCGGTCGGCAAGCCCAATGAGCGGAGCAAGCTCGATGGAGCCATTCAACCGAATAATTTCGACTTGCTCGCCTTGTTCGCGAAAATAGCTAGAGGCGATATTTGGGTATTTCGTCGCTACGCGCGGCGCGATTTGATTCATGCGCACACCCGGCAATCCTGCCACCGCTAAATGACATTTGCTAATCTTTAAATCTAACAGCTCGTACACATCGCGCTCTTCTTCCATCATCACGTCTTTACCGGCAATGCCTAAATCGGCCACTCCATGTTCCACATAGGTGACGACGTCCATCGGCTTGGCGAGAATAAAGCGCATGTTTTCTTCCGGAACTTCAATCATTAGTTTTCTTGACTCGGCAAATTCCGGCGGAAGCGTATAGCCTGCTTTCCGAAGCAGTTCGAGCGCTTCGTCGAAAATCCTCCCTTTCGGCATCGCAATCGTCAGCATTGTTTATCACTCCTCATGAGTGTTGATTATCTATTATGAAGGCATAATAGTGTAGCAATAAGCCTATATAGCCAGTGAAGACAAAGAATGAACTCGGTCTTTCTGCCGGAGTCGGCAAGCCAATGCTTGCCGACTGGGAATGCGTCGCATGCCCATCTCCAACGGCGAACGCCTTGCGGACAAACTTGATTTGTCCGCTAGCGTTCCCGTTCGGGGATTACAGCAGAAAAGCCATGTATAAACAAACGGTAATTTTTTGTGAATCAACGCGCCTGATCACTCTTTTTCCGTGCTGCCGAGCAAATAAGTAATCGGCTTATACCGTTTGCTGTAGGCATCAATATCACGGATCCCAGAAATATGCTGAAGCACCACGCGCTTTCCTTCCCACCGCTTTGTTCTCGCAAGCTCAATCGCTTCAGCGAACCGCTCTTGGCTAAATACGATGCACTCGATCGCTGCCTCCTCCTCTGATTCCCCGAGCGCCTCGATTAATCGGTCGACGCGAATGCCAAACCCGGTCGCTGGGGCTTTCCGAGAAAATTTCTCCAACAGCTCGTCATAACGGCCTCCATTTCCAATTGGGAAGCCAACGTGTTCAGCATATACTTCAAATAAAATGCCCGTATAATAACTCATATGGCTAACAAGCGTCATATCGATTTTCACTACATCATCAACGCCATATAGTTGAAGCGCGTTCAAAAGTTCGCAAAGATCGTCGACCGCTCGCTTTCCTTCCTCGCTATGAACAAGCTCCTTGGCTTCTTCCATCGTCATGTCGTTGCCGTGTAAATGCAATAATTGAAGCAGGCGCTTTTGGTCAATGGAAGAAAGGGGCAGAGACTTCACATGCTCCCTATAGCCAACGTAATTTTTCTCGTATAAAAAGCGGCGCAATACGCTGGCACGTTCTTCATTCCCGACAATTTCTAAAAACAAAGCGTTGACGTAGCCGATATGACCGATTGTCACCGTGAAATGCTGCAACCCAGCCTGCTTGAGCGCCGCAATCATGACACTAATCACTTCCGCATCCGCTGCGACCGTGCCGTCCCCAATGCATTCGACACCGATTTGTTCAAATTCCGCCGGGCGTCCTCCCTCGCGCTGCTGGGCGCGGAACACGTTTGCGTTATACGCAAGGCGGAGCGGATTGCCTTCCTTGTAAAGACGGGAAGCAGCCAGCCTTGCGATCGGAGCGGTCATATCGGGACGAAGGACAAGGGTATGACCTTGTTGATCGAGCAGTTTAAACAACTGATGGTCGTCAATCGCCGATACGGTCCCGACTGTCTCGTAATATTCCAATGTAGGCGTTTCGATCAATTCATATCCCCATGTTTCAATTTCACGAATCATCGCCTGGCGAACACGTTTTTTTATTTCATATAAAAACGGCAATGTATCACGCATACCTAACGGTTTTTCGAACATAAACAACTTTTTGGTCATGTTCACACGTCCTTTATAATAAATACTTTAGTTTGCTAATATGGTAGAGAAGTGAAGTTATTAGTAGTTTACTCCTCATTTATCCGCTCGTCAACTATGAAAATTTCCAATTGCAGCGAGCAAGATGAAAAACTGTCTTGTAACGCAAGAACCTTAAGCGCCATATTTTTGTTTCTTGCGGATGGTTGAAATAGTCGTAACCACTACGGATACGATAAAACCGATGATGAGCGGAATCGTAATAACTCCGATTCCTTGTTCCATGACAATTTCATTTCCTTGTTCATAATACCCCTTCAAATAGAAAATTCCTTTCCCGATTTTTTGATTGATTTCTAAATCAAACTGGTTGATAAAAATCATGATAATACTAAATACAATCACTGTTGTCGATGTAAAAACACGAACAAACATGTTGATCTTTTTTCTCATTGTTTCTCTTCCACCTTTTGTTTTTAAAATAAATAATTTTCCGATATTTCCGCTTATGAGAAAAGAGCACCGCTTTTCTTTTTTATGCTGAAAGGATAAGGGTGCTCTCGTTTTATTGTTCGCTCTTGCGCCTTTCCATTTCTTCTTTCGTATAAACGATGCGCATCGGATTGCCAGCGACAAACGCACCGGCAGGCACATCTTTATGGACGACCGTGCCGGCGGCGACGACGGCGCGATCGCCAATCACCACCCCGGGAAGCACCGTCGAATTGGCGCCGATCATCACTTCGTCCCCAATAATCACATCGCCAAGACGATATTCATCAATTAAATATTCATGCGCCAAAATCGTCGTATTGTAGCCAATGATGCAATTGCGGCCGATTTGAATTTTTTCCGGAAACATAATATCCGGCATGACCATAAAGGCAAGCGCCGTTTTTTCTCCGATTTTCATGCGCAAAAACGTGCGGTACAGCCAATTTTTCACCGCTAAAAACGGCGTGTAGCGCCCAATTTGGATAATGATCACGTTTTTAAGCACTTTCCAAAACGACACCGTTTTATAAACTTGCCACAAGGAGTTGGCCCCTGATACCGGATATTTCGTCGTCCGCCTCACTCGTTTTTCACTCCTACAATCGCCAGCAAATCGCTCATTTTTTCCAACATAAAATCCGGTTCATATTGTTCCAAATACTCCCGTCCTTTAATCGCCCATGCCACTCCCGCCGTTTTCGTGCCAGCGCGTTTTCCCGCTAAAATATCGTGATAATTGTCGCCGACCATTAACGCTTCATCCGGCGTGGATTGTAGCAAGTCCAGCGCTTTATAAATTGGCTCTGGGTCCGGCTTTGCATGTTTGACGTCATCGAGCCCAATGACACAGTCGAAAAATGGTTCTAGTCTCGTTTTCTTTAATCCCATCACTGCCGTTTGATGAATTTTTGTCGTTACCACGCCGAGGCGAAACCCGTTTTGGTGCAGCGTTTCAATTGTTTCATACACCGTTTCAAATTCACGAATGAGCGCGTCATGCTGCGCATGATTGAATGCGCGATACGTATCAATCATTTCTTGTACGCGCGACGGATCCAATGCGTTGAACGTTTCATAAAGCGGAGGGCCAATAAACGGCAAGACATCCTCGCGTTTATATTTGCCTGGATAATATTTTTCTAACGTATGTAAAAACGATTGAATAATTAATTCATTGGTATCGATCAATGTTCCATCGAGATCAAATAATATTGTACGAATGGTCATACTGCAGCTTCCTTCCTTTTTGTATCTTTGACACGATTCCAAATAAAGCTAATAAGCATGGTTAATAAAATAGCGGTGACCAGCCGAATGACAAGCAGCGGCCATACCGGAATTCCAAGCGGAACAAATACGAGCGTATCTTCTATAACGGCGTGGCAGGACACAAGAAAAATAAAGGCCAATGTTAAATCGCGTTTTGATACGCCGTCTTCTTTTACCGCCTGAATCATCACTCCCGCACCATACGCTAAACCGAACACGAGTCCGGCCGCCAATGTCAAAGAGGTATTTTCTTTCATGCCGAGCAATTTCGTCACCGGCGCCATCCAACGCGAAAAAATATGAATCCATTTTAACTCTTTTAATATTTGAATTCCAATCATAAGCGGAATAACAATCACCGCTAACTGCACAATCCCAAGGCACGCTTTTTTCAACCCGGCAAGCAAAATAGCTCCCCAGCTTGTCAGCTGCTCTGGAGAATTGGAAACAAAGCCGTATTGTGCCGTTTCACTTCCTCCTTGCCAAAGATAATGAATCAATAGAGCGGAAACAAGCGCGAGCCCGACGCGAACAATAACCATTAGCGCAACGCTCATACCGGTGCGCGACGCGACGGTCGACTCGATGAGCAAGTTATGGGAAAACGAAAGCATAACCGCCAAAATCAATACTTCTTTTACTGTTAAGTGCAGTGTCAGTATGGCGCCAATTGCGGCGTACAAGTTTAATAAGTTGCCGAGCACAAGCGGGATGGCCGCATCTCCCGGAAGCCCGATCCATTTCATAAATGGAGTTACCAGCTGAATGATCCATTGCAGCACGGGGGTATGCTGTAAAATGGACATGATGAGCGTAATGGGAAAAATCACTTTTCCGAGCGTCCACGTCGTTTGCAGGCCAACCGCGAATCCCCTTTGTAATATTCCGACCATTCTCTTCTCCCCTTTTCTAATCGTTATACCGCTCTTTTGCTAATCCTTTTACTCTGCGAAATACCCATAAACAGACTGAAAGTATAATGAGCGCAACGGAAACGACTTGCGCGATGCGAAGATGGCCCGCTAGCATTAAACTATCGGTGCGCATTCCTTCAATGAAGAAACGTCCGATCGAATACCAAATAAGATAGCTGAGGAATAACTCGCCGCGCCGCAAATTAACGCGCCGCAGCCACAACAGCAGCAAAAAGCCCGCTAAATTCCAAAGCGATTCGTACAAAAAGGTCGGATGGTAATATTGTCCGTTAATATACATTTGATTAATAATAAAATCCGGTAAATGCAAGCTTTCGAGAAACTCCCGCGTTACCGGACCGCCATGCGCCTCTTGGTTCATAAAATTGCCCCAGCGCCCGATCGCCTGCCCTAAGATAATGCTTGGCGCCGCAATGTCCGCCAGCTTCCAAAATGAAAGCCCTCTCACTTTCGCAAAAACGATCCCTGTTGCGACCGCGCCGATCAATCCGCCGTGAATTGCAAGACCGCCTTCCCAAATTTGCGGTATTTCCGATAAATGTTTTGAATAATAATCCCATTCAAAAATCACGTAATAGACGCGCGCGCACAAAATCGCGATCGGCACTGCGAACAAGACGAGGTCGACAAATGTTTCTTTCGGGAGTCCGCGCCGCGCCCCTTCTCTTGTCGCCAGCCATAATCCGATCAATACCCCCGTTCCGATAATGACACCATACCAATAAATGGTAATCGGACCGAGATGCAAAAAGACACGGTCTAGCGGTTGAATCGTCGAATCCATCAATTCTCCTCCTAACTGTTATTCGTAATCATGCTCGCCATCTTCAATCGCATCGGTTAGACGCGCGGAAAACTCTTCCGCTGCGTTGACCCCCATCCGTTTTAAACGGAAATTCATCGCGGCCACTTCGACAATCACAGCTAAATTTCGTCCCGGCCGAACCGGTATCGTTAATTTCGTTAATTCTGTATCCAAAATTTTTACTTTTTCTTCTTCCAACCCGAGACGATCATATTGTTTATTCGGATCCCAAAGTTCCAAATCGATCACTAACGAAATGCGTTTATGCGTCCGCACCGCTCCAGCGCCAAATAATGTCATCATATTAATAATGCCTAACCCGCGAATTTCCAGCAAATGCTCAATCAACTCCGGCGCGCTGCCAACGAGCACCCCTTCATCTTCTTGGCGAATTTCCACACAGTCATCCGCGACAAGCCGATGGCCGCGCTTGACTAATTCCAAAGCTGTTTCGCTTTTGCCGACCCCGCTTTTTCCCGTAATTAATACTCCAACGCCGTAAACGTCGACCAACACGCCGTGAACGCCGTTGTCGGAGCCAATTTGCTTTCTAAATAGTTCGTCAAACGGCTCGAAAGCCGGGTCGTTTTCATCGTCGAACGCATCACCGGCACCGATTGCCGTTCGGAAGCTTCGATCAGTTCCGGCGGCACTTCCAATCCGCGCGATATGATAATCCCTGGAGTAATATCGGTACAAAGCCGCTCCATTCTCATCTTTTTCTCTTCTAGGCTTAACGTTTCATAAAATGAAAGCTCTGTTTTTCCTAATAATTGAATTCGCTCTGCTGGATAATACGTGAAATAACCTGCCATTTCAATACCAGGACGAGACAAATCGCTTGTCGTAATCGGACGATGAATTCCTTCCGCTCCGCTTACTAATTCCAACTGAAACTTTTCGATAATGTCTTTTGTACGCACTTTCGGCATGTCGGCATTTCTCCCCTTTCTTTGTCTTTTTCCATTTTAGCACTTTTCTTTCTCGCGTTGAATCAAAAAGAGGCGGATCCCTTCGTTCCGCCTCTCATACTTATTTTTGCCGCAACGGCTCAATAATCGCTTTTTGAATAAGTAAATGGAAAAAGGAAAGAACAATCGAAGCAAGCAGTGCGGTGCCAAACCCGTTTATTTCAAACGCATTCCCCATTAATGCTGCTGTCATCATCAAGGTAATGGCATTAATGACAAATAGAAACAATCCAAGTGTTAAAATCGTTACAGGCAATGTTAATAAAATTAAAATGGGACGCACGACAACGTTTAAAATGGATAAAATCATGCTGGCGATAAAAGCGGCGCCGATGCCGCTAAATTGAATGGAATCAAAATATCCATCAATCGCCGCCAATAAAACCGTATTCACAAATACACCGATTAACCAATTGATCATCTACCATCACCGTCTTTTCATGATTTTCTTCTGTTACTCACTACCGCCCTCCATCATTTGCAGCGAAATCGATCCTGCTTTCGAATCCGCGCAAATATGAAGCGGCGGTTTGGAGGAATTTTCACTTGCAAAACGAATCGTTTTTTGCGCAGTTTCTTGTTTTTCCTCCACAGGTGATACGTTCGGATGCTCGCAGATCAATCCGCCAAGGTTCGTTCTCATTTCTCCTTCTAAACATATATCGCGAGGAAGAAACAATGCAATGTTTCCCGTTACCGTTTTTCCGGTAATAACCCCATCTTTTCTTCCCGTTGCATACGTAATTCCGCCGCTGAATGTCCGTAAACGCACGTAGCGGTAATTCCCGTTCAGTTTAATTTCTCCATGAATCGTTTCTGCTTCGACTTCCTCGATCGCGCTATGTTCCAATACAATTGCCCCATTTGCCGTCTCTAATTCCGCTTCTTCTGCAAGCAAACGCTGAAGTGTGATCGAACCGTTTACGTTTTTGATATGCAACTCGTTTGCATGCAGACGCTCGATATCGATATCCCCGTTAAAAAGCCGGCATTTGACGTCTTGATAACGTGCTTGCGGAACATAAACGGTCGCATTTGTTTTCATAAACGGTTTCGAAACGGAAAATCGGAAGTGCCCATTTTGCACAAGAAACAACGTCTCCTCTATAAATGACTTCTTCGCCGCATCCAGTGATTCGGAACGATAAACTTTTGCTTCACATTCGATGCGAACGTCCGCTTGGTCCCATGGCACTACCTTGATATTTCCATTGGCGATATGCACATCGATGTTTTGCAAAGCCACATTACTTTGTTGAAAAATATGTCTTACTTCAAACGCATTGGCAAATGGAAGGTCAAACTCTTTCACTTTTTTTACGGTCGTGTCTAAAAAATCAAACAGTTTCTCTTTCAATGACGCCATTTTTACAGAGTGCTGCTTCGAATTCGAATGAGACTGGACGAATGAAGAGGTCCGAACAGCTCGCTGCCGCTTTTTTGTTCATCCAGCTGCTCAAGCAGCGCAAGCGCCTCTTCTACTGTAAGCTTCCCTTCCTTCACCATTTTTAATATGCGTTTTTTCTCTTCCATCGTTGATCCCCTCCCATTATGTTATTTTAACACCTGAATCCCTTTGATAATATTCCAAACTACAACGACCAAGTTGACGACCCCCGCTATAGCAAAACCGAGCCATACTAGGCCGCTGCCGACCCAAAATGACACATCGCTGCCTCCCCCTGTCAATCCTGCAAAAATAGCACTGATGATAAACAACAAAATGGTCGCGGCTGGAATCAAATGGGAAAGAAACGCTTTTTTCGCGTGTTGTTTCACTGCTTGATCATCGGCGACAAAGTAAACGACAATCGGAAAGATGAATCCAGCAAAGAAAATACTGAAATAACATAATGATGCAAGCACTTTATTGGAATTCACGAAAACTCCCCCTTTGTTTTTATATACGACCGCGATCAAGAAAAGTTTCTCAGGAGATGCGATATGAACCTCCCCCACTTATCGAAGTGGGGGTTTCCTGTTTTCCCTTCGGGGTGGATGCGTGATAGGATGGTTGGCAGCCTATCTGCAGGCAACGCCTGGCACCCGTCCCGTTGGGAACCACAGGCAACATGAGTATCCATGATACTCAAGGGCGGGAACTCGCCATCTACGACTTCTTGCTTATGCAATCCGTCGATACGTAAACGGTTTGACCGTAAATTCCAATGGTCGGATTTCACATAATACACTTTAGTAAATAAATTCATCGCTCCGTGGATGTCACGTGTTGACGATAACCACAAGAGCAACTATAATTTCTAGAAGAAGATTTGTTCTTCCCGCAAACAGGGCATGTTTGCGAGGTATAACTTTCGTCTTTTTTCTCCAATTGGATGCCTTCGGCATTCAACTTATATTCCAAATAATCATATAACTTTCCAAAAGACCATTGGATAACTTCTGATTGGTCTTTGTTTCGGTTTCTTTTCGTGTTCCGTTGTACTCCTTCGACATCCCCAATAACCACTTCTTTCACTTGGTTTTCCAAACACCAACGAACAAATTGTCTCGTGGTTTTGTGCAGTGCATCCTTTAGTTGTGCCTCTGATTTCGAAAGCACATATTGCTTGGCACGATTATACTTTTTCCATTGCTTCGAACCTTTTTTACAACGAGACATCAACTTTTGCAGCTCTTTTAATTTTTTGTTTCTCAACCGATGGATGCTTCTTATTTTTCTTCCCGTGATAATGAGGCTTTCCCCATTTTCACAAACGGCTGCGATGGTGTGAATTTCCCCTGGGTCAATAGCGACACGGTTTTGATTTTTATTCTCTTTTGGTTCTTTTCCATCTTCATACGATAAACAAAGCCACAAACCACGGTCATAGACCAACTCGATTTCTTTTACTTGTCCGTTTGGAATTTGTTCTTTATCGATTTGGACTACGAGCGGTTGTTGCCTTTTCCGTTTCCAAATTCCTAGCGACAGTTCCAACGTTCCCTCTTCATGCAAAACAAACCCATCTTTTGCCCATTTCGTGTTGAAATGTTTTTTCTTTTTGTATGGATATTTGATTTTTTCGCCTTTTTTCCGTGCTTCTCTCACTCCGTCTCTAGCAAAAATATACTTATGCACAACTGCTTGGATGCTTTGGCTGTGGATAGGAAAACGACCTTTTGTTGCTTTTTGCAGTTCCGTTTTGGTTATCCATTTTCCTGTTTCCAAATGATGTTCTTTCGCCAAACGAAGGCATTCGTTCCAAACTTCTGCGGAGATACGATTGCATTCAAATAGTTTTTGGATAACTTCTTTCTTTGCCCGAAAACGGGTTTTCAGCGTTCGATACATATTCTCACCCCCTATGTTTATTGTATTCTATCGAAAATCAAAAAGAAGGGAGAAACAACAAAAGAAGCCATTCATCCCCCACCTGTAGAGGTGGGGGACTTCTGGCTAATTTATGTTAAAGAAAAACAAAAAGGCAAAGGCTTATGCCTTTGCCGTTTCATATAACGCGCGCATTCGTTCGCGGTCGCGCTCCAATATCGGTTTTAAATAGCGTCCGGTGTACGAACTTTCTACTTCGGCCACTTCTTCCGGCGTTCCTTTCGCAACAATTTGCCCGCCATGATCGCCGCCTTCTGGCCCGAGATCGATAATGTAGTCCGCCGTTTTAATGACATCGAGATTATGCTCAATCACAAGAACGGTATCCCCGTTATCGACTAAGCGCTGCAACACTTTCAATAAACGGGAAATATCATCGACGTGAAGCCCGGTCGTCGGCTCATCTAAAATATAGAGCGTCCGGCCATTTGAGCGGCGATGCAATTCAGATGCTAATTTGACACGCTGCGCTTCTCCTCCCGACAATGTCGTTGCCGGCTGTCCGAGCTTCATATACCCTAAGCCGACATCATATAGCGTCTGTAATTTCCGTTTAATTTTCGGGATATTCTCGAAAAACGCAAGCGCATCTTCCACCGTCATGTCGAGCACTTCCGCAATGTTTTTTCCTTTGTACGTTACTTCCAGCGTCTCACGGTTATACCGTTTACCATGACATACTTCGCATGGAACGTACACGTCCGGCAAAAAGTGCATCTCAATTTTAATAATGCCGTCCCCGCGGCACGCTTCACACCGTCCGCCTTTCACGTTGAAGCTGAATCGGCCTTTTTTATATCCGCGCACTTTCGCTTCATTCGTCGCCGCGAACACTTCGCGAATGTCGTCAAATACGCCGGTATATGTCGCTGGATTGGAACGCGGCGTACGACCGATCGGCGATTGGTCAATGTCAATAACTTTATCTAAATGCTCAAGCCCTTTAATCGTTTTATGCTCGCCTGGCTTTGCCTTCGCGCCATGCAGTTTTTGCGCAAGCGCCTTATACAAAATTTCATTGACGAGCGTGCTTTTTCCAGAACCAGATACGCCCGTGACCGCGACAAATGTACCGAGCGGAATTTTGACAGACACGTTTTTTAAGTTATTTTCCTTCGCGCCAACAATTTCGACCCAGCGTCCGTCCGGCTTGCGGCGCTCGGCTGGAATCGGGATGAATTTTTTCCCTGATAAATATTGTCCAGTCAGCGAGTTTGGATTGTCCATCACTTCTTGCGGCGTTCCAGCAGCGACAACCTCGCCGCCATGAATGCCCGCACCCGGCCCAATATCAATTAAATAATCCGCGGCAAGCATCGTATCTTCATCATGTTCAACAACAATAAGCGTATTGCCGATATCGCGCATGCTTTTTAACGTTGCAATCAAGCGGTCATTATCGCGCTGATGAAGTCCGATCGACGGCTCGTCCAAAACATACAGCACTCCTGTTAAGCGCGAGCCGATTTGCGTCGCTAGACGAATGCGCTGCGCTTCTCCGCCGGAAAGCGTCCCAGCAGAACGGTTTAATGTTAAATAGTCGAGGCCGACGTTCTTTAAAAAGCCGAGCCGCTCACGTATTTCACGCAAAATGAGATGGGCGATTTTCTTTTCTTTTTCGCTTAACTGCAAGTTTTGGAAAAACTCAAGCGCCTCCGTAACCGATAATGCCGTCACTTCGCCGATATGTTTGCCGCCGACAAGCACGGCGAGGCTTTCTTTTTTCAGGCGGTTTCCTTTACAAGTCGGGCATGGCTGATGCGCCATATATTTCTCCATTTGTTCGCGAACATAATCAGAGCTTGTTTCACGGTAGCGGCGCTCGATGTTCGGAATAACGCCTTCAAAAACGATATACTGCTCGCGAACTTGTCCGAAATCGTTCTGGTAGCGAAAGTAAATTTTCTCGCCGCCGCTTCCGTATAAAATTTTATCAAGCTGCTCCTTCGGCAAGTCTTTTACCGGCACATCCATGTCAATGCCGTAATGGTTGCACACCGCTTCTAACAGCTGCGGATAATATTGTGAGCTTTGCGGTTCCCACGGAGCAATCGCATGCTCGCGCAGCGTCAGTTCATCATTGGGGATGACTAAATCCGGATCCACCTCGAGCTTCGCGCCAAGCCCATCGCAGTCTGGGCAGGCGCCGTACGGACTGTTAAATGAAAACATGCGCGGCTCTAGCTCTCCAATCGAGAAGCCGCAATACGGACATGCATGCTTTTCACTAAACAACAGCTCTTCCTCGCCAATGACATCAATAAGCACTTTTCCGTCTGCAAGCTTCAAGGCCGTCTCTAATGAATCCGCCAAACGTGCAGCAATTCCTTCCTTAATAATAATGCGGTCCACGACGACCTCAATCGAATGTTTTTTATTTTTCTCAAGTTCAATATCTTCCGTGAGTTCCCGCATTTCTCCGTCCACGCGCACGCGCACATATCCTTGTTTTCGAATATCTTCCAGCGTTTTTGCGTGCGTTCCTTTCCGCCCAGAAACGACGGGAGCGAGAATTTGCATTTTTGTTCGTTCCGGATAAGCAAGAAGCCGATCGACCATTTGTTCGATCGTTTGTGACTTAATTTCAATGCCATGTTCTGGGCAAACCGGCCGGCCGATGCGGGCAAACAAAAGCCGCAAATAATCGTAAATTTCCGTGACGGTTCCGACAGTGGAACGCGGATTGCGGCTCGTTGTTTTTTGGTCAATCGAAATGGCCGGCGACAGCCCTTCAATCGCATCGACATCCGGCTTATCCATTTGCCCTAAAAACTGGCGGGCGTACGCCGACAATGATTCAACGTACCGCCGCTGTCCTTCCGCATAAATCGTATCGAACGCAAGCGACGATTTCCCCGAACCGGACAGTCCTGTCAATACGACGAGTTTATCGCGGGGAATTTCCACATCGATATTTTTTAAATTATGAGCTCTTGCGCCTTTTACGATGATTTTGTCGGTTGCCATAGACTCCAATCATCCTTCCGCTTTTAACTCAAAAATAATATCACGCAATTGGGCAGCACGCTCGAAATCAAGCGCTTTTGCTGCTTCTTTCATTTCTTTTTCTAAATCGGCAATGAGCTTTTCTCGTTCTTTCTTTGCCATCTTGCCGTAAGATGGTTTCGTATCGTACGTTTCTTTCTCTTCCGCCGCGTAAGTCGCACGGATGACATCGCGAATTTCTTTCTTCACCGTCTGCGGAACGATGCCGTGCTTTTTGTTATACGCTTCTTGAATCGCACGGCGCCGTTTCGTTTCGTTGATGGCAATTTCCATCGATTTTGTAATCGTATCGGCGTACATAATGACATGGCCGTTGGCGTTTCGCGCCGCACGCCCAATCGTTTGAATAAGCGAACGTTCCGAGCGCAAAAAGCCTTCTTTATCCGCATCGAGAATGGCGACAAGCGATACTTCCGGAATATCCAATCCTTCCCGCAACAAGTTAATCCCGACGAGCACATCGTATTTGCCCATGCGCAAATCGCGAATAATTTCAATGCGCTCGAGCGTTTTAATTTCGGAATGTAAATACGCAACTTTAATGCCGACTTCTTTTAAGTAATCCGTTAAATCTTCCGCCATTTTCTTCGTTAACGTCGTAACGAGAGTGCGTTCATTCCGCTTGATCCGCTCATGAATTTCTCCGATTAAATCATCGATTTGCCCTTCAATCGGACGAACGTCAATCGTTGGATCCAACAGCCCTGTCGGACGAATAATTTGTTCCACAACTTCCGGGCTATGTTCCAGCTCGTACGGACCAGGTGTCGCGGAAACATAAATAATTTGGTTAATTTTTTGTTCAAACTCCTCAAACGTTAACGGGCGGTTATCGAGCGCAGATGGCAGACGGAAGCCGTGATCGACAAGCACTTGCTTGCGCGCCCGGTCTCCGTTATACATGCCGCGAATTTGCGGCAATGTCACGTGCGACTCATCGATGATAATCAAAAAATCATCTGGAAAATAATCAAGCAGCGTGTACGGCGTCGAGCCTGGCGGACGCAACGCTAAATGCCGGGAGTAGTTTTCAATCCCTGAGCAAAAGCCCATTTCTCTCATCATCTCTAAATCGTAACGAGTCCGTTGCTCAAGCCGCTGCGCTTCTAACAGTTTTCCTTGTTCCCGCAATTCGCGCAACCGCTCTTCTAATTCTTTTTCAATATTTTCGATCGCTAAACGCATTTTTTCTTCACGCGTAACGAAGTGGGATGCCGGGAAAATCGCGACATGCTCGCGTTCTGCGATAATTTCCCCCGTCAATGCATCGACTTCGCGAATGCGGTCAATTTCATCGCCAAAAAATTCAACGCGAATACAATGCTCGTCCCGAGAAGCAGGAAAAATCTCGACAACATCCCCGCGAACACGGAACGTTCCGCGCTGAAAATCAATGTCGTTCCGTTCATATTGGATATCGACAAGGCGGCGCAATAAAGCGTTGCGCTCGATTTCCATCCCGACGCGCAACGACACAACCAGTTCGAGATATTCTTCCGGTGATCCTAATCCGTAAATGCACGATACACTGGCGACAATAATCACATCGCGCCGCTCAAATAGCGCTGATGTTGCCGAGTGCCGTAACTTATCAATTTCATCGTTAATGCTTGCATCTTTTTCAATATACGTATCGGTCTGCGGCACATACGCCTCCGGCTGATAATAATCGTAATAGCTGACAAAATATTCAACCGCGTTGTTTGGAAAAAACTCTTTTAACTCGCTGTACAACTGCCCCGCTAACGTTTTATTATGGGCAATCACAAGCGTCGGTTTGTTCACCTCTTTAATGACGTTGGAAATCGTAAACGTCTTTCCCGTTCCTGTTGCCCCTAACAGCGTTTGATGCTTTACTCCTTTTCGAATTCCTTCGACCAATTTGGCAATCGCTTTTGGTTGATCTCCTTGCGGCTTATACGCCGACACTAACTCAAAACGGTCCCCCACGGATTCGACCTCCTGTTTCGTTTCATCTTATTTTTCATTGTAGCACATTGTTAAAAAAGATGCATAAAAAATGCGAACTTATATTCGTTCCAAAATAGAAAGTACCTTCCAATGAAAAATGGCGGACAGCATTCGCCGTCCGCCGCTATTTAACTATTTTTTCAACTGTTTTACCATTTTTTTCGCATACAAAAACCCAACTGTCGTTGATACGATATCTGCTAGAATTTCATGCAGTTCGTCTGTATATCCTTTGAAATAGGAAGCAACCAATAGCGCGATGGTCAATAATGTTCCGATATAATGATTGTACGTAACACGGGTAAATAACAGTACAAGCAAACATGGCACAATTAACGAAACTATAAACCACATATGAAAAACTCCTTATTTAGACGGCTTCTAGCGCCCATTTTTCCCGTTCTTTTACAAACAGCAGCCCAAGCTCATGATGTTCATCTTCATATAACGCCCCTTGAACAAAACGAACTTCTCCATGTTCATTGACTACCTCTAATTTACAAAATGCGCGGTTTCGTTGCAACGCTTCATAAACTCTGTTTTCCGTTTTTACTGTCATTCCGTTCACTTTTTGATGACTTCACAATTTTACCCTTTTTCCGCTTGAAATTTCGAAGAATCCCTAAAAATGACAAGCCCTTGTTCACGCTTCGAAAAATACGGAGGTTTCAAGCGATCTTGACGATGCTGGAAGAAAGCAAGCCACTCCCTTCCAATCAATGCAAGGGCTGCCGCAATCATCGAAAGCGGCGCATACCAATAGCCTCCTATAGCAAACAAGCTGACAATCCATGCGAGCAATATCACTCTTTTTCCAGTTAAACGAATCGAGGCTTTTGGATGCATCCCTTGTACATGCTCAGAAAATCCGATGAAAAACGGCACAACATCAAGAATAGAATCGCAGCACAGAAATAATGGCACATGAATGGACGAAGTTCTCTGTTACGACGCAAGAACGACCAAAGCGCTGCGCATGTTCCGAACAAACCCTGTTGCTTTTCGCTAACTGTGGAGATGTTTCGATAGCGCCGTTTTGTAAAATAAGCCATGCTTCCACAAAAAGCAATAAAGCAAGCAAAATAGCAAGTGCAGCCATATTCGTTTGCTAAGTCGGAAAAAACGCTTTAAGCGGTCTTTCTTTACATGCAAGAATACTAACGATAAAAAACACAAGCCCCATCGTATACGCCGGGGAAAGCAGCCGCATTTGCATCGTTAATCCGATTGCGATCGTCACAAGCGCAATCATTGAAATAGCATCGCGCGGAAGCACGATGCCGATAGCAACCGCTGCTAACGACAAAATACCGCCGGCAACGAGGCCGCTTCGCCAAAAAGCTTGCTTTCATGAAACATGTTGTATACGCGAATAGAAAAATAGCTTCTTTCCCGCTTCACCCGCCGCCATCCGATAACAAGTGCCAGTGCGATCCCAAATTTACAAACAACGGTTTTGCACAGAGCAGCCGCCCAACGCCTTTGAGCGCCTCCAACACCCATATCGACATATCGCCGCCACCTCGCTATGTTCGCGATTCTTTATCTACTATTCTACCAAATCACTTTCATAAATCCTATGATCGCATACACATTTTTTTCAACATTATTTGTTTATTATTGGCGAATCCTTTCGCATAACGACTTTCTTTGCCGAATCCACACTAGTTTTGTCAAGCAGGAAGGGATTTCCGTCTTGATGGAAAATGATAAAAAAGAGGATGACAAAGAGGAATCCTAGATGGAGTAAAAACAAGCAGTGTCGCGAAGCGTCTTGGTGTATACCGAAACGATCACGCTGGGTAAAGAAATATAATGTTCGTGCCAAAAAAACGAAGCGGGACACTACGTATTCGATGCCGAAGCGGTTGCCTTGCTAGAACAAATTAAATTTGAACAAGGTGCTGCCCTAGAACCATGCATCAATCAAGAAAATCGGCAACATCCATTCTCCGCTGACGAGTTGTTCAACGTTTATATCGAACCACATCTCAATGAGTTTACCTCCCGCCTCCAAAATATCGAACAAAAGCTCAACGAAAAAGCGGACGATATCGTTTCCGTTCAGCTTTTGCATCATCGCCGAGAAATTGAGAACTAGCCTCCCAGCTTCATTCACTCGAACAACGTATTGCCCGCTTAGAAGAAGACGTTAATAGAGAACAAGCGATTATAACGGAAAATGCAAAGCAAAAACCGAAACGCCGTGGCATCAGCCGCATTATGAGTCTATTTGTATAATCTCCCACCTTCTCTCTTTTTTCTTTTCTAAAAAAAGAGAGAAGGAGTTTTTCTTTTAAAAAACTTCCTTTACATCTTCATTTATTCTTTATTGTTTTTTAACATTTTTCCCGAGAAGTCTCCCTTCCTCTAAACGGAGTGAAGGAGGAAGATAAATCAGGAGGTTTTTGATTCCCA
Organism: Geobacillus sp. CX412; assembly: GCF_027942335.1. NCBI lineage: Bacteria > Bacillati > Bacillota > Bacilli > Caryophanales > Anoxybacillaceae > Geobacillus > Geobacillus sp. CX412. The sequence goes on along the minus strand of NZ_CP103461.1, from coordinate 361,569 downwards.
AATACGAACATATGCGCTATAATTGAACCATCCATCAAACAAAGAAAGAAGGAAATGCTATTTTGGTGCAAAAGTGTTCTTCGGCATCGAAGCGGATTTGGACCGATTGTATGCCTGCAATCGAACCCCGTGTTTGAATGATTCTCCGCTAGCAAAAAGAACACTTTCCCACATGGATGTGTATCCAAAGCGAGCGAAAACAAACGAAAAGGAAGTTTCATCTTCACAGCATCGATTCAATCCGTTTTGCACAAACCTTTCGCAGAACTCGAACAAGCAATCGCAGGAGCCTGCCCGCTATCCCTACAAGAAAAAGAAATACTTCCCAACGAAATGGGTGAAAGACGGTTTCAATGGGAATGGGACTCATTGGAGAATATATCGGAAAAATTTATCAAGAGTAAAGACGGCCGCGTTCAGATGAAAAACATTGCATCCCATCGTTCTCGCATCTTCAAAAAAGAAAAAGTGCATCATTGAACAAAACGGGGCAACCCCTAAAGGCATTTGCCGTTTCTTTTCAATGAAACAGCACTTTCATCGCTGTTTTTAGTTGTACATCATTGTTGTCGTCGCGAATGGCGTCCATCACTTTTGCTTGTAATACTTCGGCTGTGTTTTTATCGATTTTTCCGGTTTGCGGGAGTTTATTTGCCTTTTGGAATGCTTTTACCGCCGACTCAGTTTCTTTGCTGAAGTAGCCATCGGTGCGGCCAGGGTCAAATCCAAGTCCCTTTAACATTTGTTGCGCACTTTTTACTTGCTCATTGTTCATATCAAAGGAAAGCTCTTTTTCGATATGAAGCGGACTAACGTGGAAGTAATCCGGCTGCTTTACTTCAACATCCGGCTTAACACCTTTTTTATGAATCCAATGGCCATCCGGCGTCAGCCATTTATAGAGCGTTAATTTAATGTTGCTGCCATCCCCCATCGGAATCGCTTGCTGCACCGTTCCTTTTCCGAACGATGTTTCACCAACGAGCTTATATCCTCCCGCTTCTTTCATAGCGCTGGCTAAAATTTCTGAAGCGGATGCGCTGCCTTTGTCAATTAACACGGCGATCGGATACGGTTTTTTCTTCGTTAAATCGGAATAAAAACGTTGTTTATCGCCATTGCGTTCTTCGATTTGTACATATGGTTTATCTTTCGGAATGAATTGTTTTAAAATTTCTTCCACACTTTGCAAATAGCCGCCTGGGTTGCCGCGCACATCAATGATTAACCCGTCGATATGCTTGCTTTCTAATTCTGCTAATTTCTTTTTAAAATCTTTTGCTGTATTTTCGGAAAACGATGTTACTTCTAAATAGCCGACTTTTTTCCCGTTATACGTTTTTACCGAATCATAAACCGTTTCAATCGGAATTTCGTCGCGGACTACTTTTACTTTAATCACTTCTTTTACACCGGGGCGAAGAATATCCAATTGTACCGTCGTCCCTTTTTCCCCGCGAATTTTCAACACGGCTTCATATAAATCAAGCCCTTCTAGACTCTCGCCATTCACCCGCAAAATTTGATCATTTGGTTTTAATCCCGCTTTTTCTGCCGGCGAGTTTTTAATCGGTGCGACAATCGTGACTTTTCCGTTAATCATGCTTACCTCGGCACCGATTCCTTCAAACGAAGAGTCAAGCGACTCCGTAAATTGTTCGCTTGTTTCTTCATCCATATAGACAGAATACGGGTCGTTCAGCGTGCTAATCATTCCTTGAATTGCGCCTTGGATGAGTTTATCATCATCAACTTTTTCAACATAGCGTTTTTTAATCAGCTCATAAGCTTGTTCGACTTTCTTCAGTTCTTTCTCGTCATCGTTCGTTGCCGCTTTATCTGGCTCGACCAGTGTTATTTCACGATCGCTGTCAGGCGCTGCAAGCTGCATGCCGGCATATGTTCCCCCGGCACCAACTAGCATCGATAAAGCCATAAGTATTGCGGTTGTTTTTTTATTCACAACTGTCTCCTCCTCACCCTATGCCATACAGGAAAGGCACCACACAGTAGGCCGTGCGATGCCTTTTATTTTTATCATATGACTAGCTTGTACATAGTATGATTACATTCTGTTTCTTTGCATTACTAGTTTACACATTTCCCATTGTTTTCTCAACCAAATAAGTTTGAAAAAAATGCACAACTTGCGTTTCGCAAGTTGTGCCATGTTCGTTACGGTAAATCGATTAACATAAAACGCGCGCCATTTTCTGATGCAATACGGAGTATCGGCGTTTCCGTAATTCGCGCGGAATCACGCTTATGCAACGTTGTTTCTCCGTTTAATGCAACATCTCCTTCAATAACAAAGAAAAAGATTCTTCTTCCCTCTTGTTGCGTAAATATAAGCTCGCGCCCTGCTTCTAAATCGGAAAGGTAAATCGTTGCATCTTGATGAATATGGGCAATTCCTGGAGACGAAGGATTTTTCGTCACCACCGGAAGCAACGCGTTTTTCATTTTCGCCACATCAAACGTTGTCCGCTCGTACGATGGCGTCAACCCTCGGACTTCAGGCAAAAACCATAGCTGCAAAAAATTCACTTCTTCCGTTGGCGATGGATTCATTTCAGAGTGAACAATTCCTGTCCCTGCCGACATCCGCTGCACGCCGCCAAACGTTGTCGTCGCGGTATGTCCTGTGCTGTCCTCATGCTTTAAATAGCCTTTTAATACAATCGAAACGATTTCCATTTCTTGATGAGGATGGGCGCCAAACCCTCTAAGCGGAGCGACAAAATCGTCGTTTAATACGCGCAGCGGGCCGAAATGAATGTTATTAGGATCATAGTAGTCGCCAAAAGAAAAGCTATGATACGTCTTTAACCATCCATAATCCGCATAATAGCGGGATTGCGCAGGATATACTTGAATCATATACACACTCTCTCCTTACAATAGCTTATCCAAAAATAATCGTATCAAGCGCATATTGCCCCGGTCCGATTAATGCTACTCCAACAGCAACCGCAATAATCGCAAGATTGTACTCATACCCATTTTGCGTCACCCAATATCCGTTTGGCCCATGCACTTTCACAATGGCCAAGATCATTGGCACAATCATTAATAAAGCGGCAAGCGGAGTCAAAAGTCCTAGTGCAAATAAAAGCCCGCCAATCAATTCACTCATCCCAGCAGCAAAAGCCATCATTTTTCCTGGTTTTAACTCACATTTCGCACCCTAACAAGGTCAAAACAAAGGATTTTTTATTTAGTTTTTCAGAATAACTTTTTGACCAACACGACAAGCGATGGCAATCCTTTTTTTACCATCGCTAGTCGTTCCATATGACGTTACACGTAAATGCTCTCATCCATTCCCAATCCTTGCAGAATCCTTCGCTGCTCGTAGGTGAGCGGTTTTCCTAGCGCGCGTTGGATGCGTCCATCCGGCAGCTTGAGGAGGACGACTTTCACATACTCAAACAACTGAAAAATCGCTTGCCCGGTCGGTCGGGTCAGCTTGCGGCCTCCGGCGCCCTTTAACGGGCGTTCTGGTGTGATGAACTGACGCACCCGGCGCTGAAAGACGCGGTAAATCGCCAAGGCCAAGAGAAATAAATAGCCCAACACCGCCACCCGTTCTGGCTTTTTGACGTAAATCTCGTCGGTGAAGAACGGATCTTTGAGAAAGGAGAAGTTCATTTCCACCGAGATTTGCCCTTTATACAACTTCAAGATTTCTCGAGCATCCATCGTTCGGCCTTTCCATTCCTTCGGAACGGTCGTGACGAGGACAAACCGGGACGCTTTCCGTCTTGCCTGTTCCCATGCCTGTTGGTGGAATTCGACGTCCAGGCGCAAAAGATACAGCGTCTCCACCTCGGGTTCCACCTCTTTTTTCGGCCGGCCGCGCCGTTTTTTCGGGCGCACGATCTCTTCGACCGCGGCCTTGACCCGATGAAACCGGGGGCGAAGGGACGCCTTGAGGGACGCCAAGGCTTGTTCGGCGTCTTCGCGGCAGGAGAAGGGGTGACGCTCCCAACGGGCTTGTTCCTCGCGGAGAAGCTCCGCTTCTTTGACCCGCTCTTTTTCGAGCGTTTTTCCTTTGCGCTGGTCGAGTGCGCTCGATTCGACGACGATCAGCCGAACGGGGTGGCCTTCATACGTCGAGGCCGTTTCCCATACCCGGTACGCCGCGCCGTTTTTCTCGGCCAACGAAAAGGAGTCGCTCCACGCTGGATCGGGTTGGACATCCGCTTCCGCCAGAGCAGCTTTGACGATTCGGAGCGACGATGGGCCTCTCGTGATCAAAAAGGCGTTGGCGGCTTTCGTCTGCGCCAGAGTGTCTTTCGTCATGGCGGCGGAATCGGCCACGTAAATCCATTCGTCTTCAATCTTGGCTTGTTTGAGCTGTTCGTGGACACGGGACAGCACCTCTGGATTCCACGTTTTGTCCGGCAGGTTGCCGTCGTGCACATCGCCGTAAAACGGGATGCCATCCTCGTTGCCGATCAGCCCGAAACCGATCTGTTTTTGCCAGCGATGATGCCGGTTGTAGCCATGCGTGATCCGCAGGGCCTCTGACGAGACCGATTCATACGCGCCGTAAACGGTCTTGTCCGTCGTATCGGCGTGGAAGGCCTGGAGAGGAAGGCCTTCTTTCCGATAAATGTGAATCAAGCAAGTGCTGATCACCTTGTGAATATCCGCCTCATACAGGCGGTCGAGATGACGAGCCAACGCATCATCATTGAACCAAGAAGGCTTCAGCCCCGGCCGGATCAGCTTCGACAAATCGATCTCATGCGCCCATCGCTCCAAATGGACGAGTGCTTGTCGTCCGCTCAAGATATCCAGAAGGATCAGCTTGACCGCATCGCTGGTTCGGGTTTGGCATTGGGGATCCACCGGAACCAGCCGATCGATGAGCTGGGGAAGGTCAAGATCTTGGAAAAGGGCACTTATTATATTCAAATAGGAACTGTCATAAATCTCACAAATTTGAACATCCATGGTGGACAAACTCCTTTGCATTCCTTGTGTGTCAAGGATTCATTCCACATCGATGCAAAAAAATCCTCCCGATTTTCGTTGGAAGGGTGCGAAATGTGAGTTTTAATCCAATGGATTCCATCCAGCCTGCCGTTCCCGCAAGTCCATGTCCTCCAAACCAGCCAAACAATTTTTGGGCGCCATGTCCTGCAAATGTCAATCCAAAAACTAAACGGATTAATAATAATCCGATACCTGCCATCATCAACACACTCCTTCTAATATTACCTTTGTTTCATAAATCTCGAATTCGAGATAATTATAAAATAATTATTTTGATATTGTCAATATGAAAATATTAGATATAGCCTCCCCCTTTGTAAGATGATGGTTTTTATTTGCATTTATGGATCCTTGCAGCACGTTCAAAAATATTAATAACTCACTTATAAAAATAGTTCTAATAGAATAGGCAAAAAAGCCGAGCAATGTTTCACTGCTCGGCGTAACGGTTAAAAATTAATTAATATAATTAAGCGGATTTACCGCATTCGATTTTGACGGATTCCACGCTCCGCGATGAAGTTCGAAGTGAAGGTGAGGCCCTGTCGAGCGGCCTGTGTTCCCCATATAGCCGATGACTTGCCCTTTGCGGACCGTTTGCCCTTCACCGACAAGACGCGCTTCAAGGTGGCCATATACCGTTGTGTATACTTGTCCATTAATCACATGAGTGATGAAAATGACGTTTCCGTAACTGCTCGAATAATACGAACGGAACACGTATCCGTCAGCCGCTGCCACAACAGGAACAACAGCAGCAGTTTTACCAATATCGATTCCTGGGTGAAAATCACTTCCACCAAAACGGTAACCGAATCCTGATGTAATCGGACCATTTGCTGGTCTCATAAACGCTCCGCTTGTAACGGGTGGAACGTTTGATGTATCTCGGGAACTAGATGCGCCGCTGCTATTTTCACTTCCGGACGGCGTATTTTCATTTTCGGAAGGCGCACTTTCATTTCCTGATGAATATGTATGTCTAGCAGCCGCTCTGCGTTTCGCTTCTTCTTCAGCACGCTTTTTCTCCATTAGCTGCTGAAGCTGATATTTCATCGCTGCTTCTTGTTTTCTCAACAATTCTTGTTCTTCCGCAAGCGCCATTTTTTTATCATGGTGTTCTTGTTCTTCTTGTTTCAAATGTGCCATTAATTGATTCTTTTGCTTCATTTGCTCGCTTAATTTTTGTTTCAGCTGCTCTAGTTCTTTTAAGTTTGATTGAAGACTAGCTAGTTTATCCGTAAGTTCCTTTTCTTTTTTCTCTTTTAATGCTTTATCCGCTTGTTGTTCGCGGATAATTTGTTTGTCCGCCTCAAAAATGGTGGTGACAGCGCTCATGCGGTCAATAAAATCGCTAAAGCTTTGCGCTCCGAGCAATACTTCAAGATAACTGATGACTCCGCCGCTCTCTTGCAAAGAACGAACACGCTCTTTCAAAATCTCATTTCGTTTTTCAATGCGCGCTTGCACTTCGGCAATTTCACGCTTCAATGTTTCAATATCTTGTTCTGTTTGTTGAATATCAGCGGATAAGTTGCGAATTTTCCCACTCGTTTCTTCCACTGCTAAATCGAGTTTTTTAATTTCTTCGGAGAGCTCTTTTTGTTTGGATTGCAGTTTTTGAATTTCTTGATTAGCATCATTTATTTTCTCTTGTACCGCGGACTGCTTTGAACGAATGTTGTTAATCGCATCCCGTTTTTCTTGAATATCCCGGTCGCTTACCGCATTGGCAAAGTGCGGGAAAACACCAAAACTTAACGCCGCAGCTGCGGCAAGCGCCAGTACTTTCCTGCTTTTCATCAATTGATTCCCCTCTCCCTTATGGTGATGATCTTTTTCTATCAGACTTTCAAAAACTTACGGACAGACATCATGCTTCCCCAAACGCCGATGCATGCACCGATAAGCAATAAAAGCAAGCTAATTTGCCACATAAACGGATAAAATGGAAGAAGCTCTACAAATGGAATCGTAATTTTCGGCTCTAAAAATTTGTAAATGTTATAATAAACGGCCATGATCGACACGATTGGAAAAACCGCACCGATGACGCCAAGCCACAATCCTTCCAAGAAAAACGGCCAACGAATAAATCCGTTTGTCGCTCCTACTAATCTCATAATCTCAATTTCGCGCCGCCGCGCAAAAATCGTAATTTTAATGGTATTGGAGATTAAAAACATCGCGGTAAACAACAGGCCGATGATTAACACAAGCCCGATGTTTCGCGCCGCTTTCAACGTGCTGAATAATTTTTCTACTTGACCTTGACCGTAGTTCACTTTGTGGACAAACTGGAACTTTTCAATTTGTTTGGCCACTTTGATCGTGTCTGTCGGTTTTTCTGTTTTCACCACATACACATCGCTTAGCGGGTTGTCTTGTTCAAACAAACGGAACGAAGAGCCTTCTTCGCCAAAACTTTTAATTAAATTTTTCAATTCTTGTTCTTTCGAAGAATAACGTATTTCCTTCACTTGAGGGATCGCTTCAATCTGCGCACGAAGCGTTTGTTTATCTTGATTGTTCGCCGTTACATCAATATGGACGCGAATTTCGACATCATTTTCGATTTTTTTCGCAAAATGGTTCATATTAAACATGACAACTAAAAACACGCCGACTAATAGCAACGTAACAGTCACCGCACTGATGGAAGCGAACGTCATCCAGCCGTTTCTGCCAAGACTTTTCATGCTTTCCCGCACGTGGCGCTTTAGGGTACTAATCCTCATAACCGTATTCTCCCTTCGCCTCATCACGGACGATTTTCCCATTTTCCATTGCGATGACACGGCGTCTAATCGTATTCACAATTTCACGGTTATGTGTTGCCATGACGATCGTTGTGCCGCGATTATTAATTTTTTCAAACAACTCCATAATCCCCCATGATGTTTCTGGGTCTAAATTCCCTGTCGGCTCATCTGCAATCACAATTTTAGGAGAGTTCACAATCGAGCGTGCAATAGAAACTCGTTGCTGCTCTCCTCCGGAAAGTTCATCTGGATAGGATCGCACTTTATGTTTTAATCCGACTAATTCGAGTACTTCCATCACTTTCTTGCGAATCACTTTCGGCGATTCTTCAATTACTTCCAAAGCAAACGCTACATTTTCATATACCGTTAGCTTAGGAAGCAATTTGAAGTCTTGAAACACTACTCCGATATGTCGCCGCAATAATGGAACTTTGCTGTCTTTTAATTTAGCGAGATTTACACCATTGACCATAATGGAGCCGCTTGTTGGTTTCTCTTCACGGTACATCATTTTCACAAGCGTTGATTTTCCCGCACCACTAGGTCCAACGATATAGACAAATTCTCCTTGTTTGATGCGAACATTCACCCCGTTTAGCGCTACTACGCCATTCGGATATGTCTTATATACATCTTGCATTTCAATCATGCTTAATCACCTAATCTCATTTTCATTGTTGTCATCACTCGAGCTGTTTCGCTATATTTCGAATCGATCGTACAAAATTCTGCAAAGCTTATTATAACATTATTTGTTACACTTGAGTTTTACATTTATATTTCAAATACATTACATAAGAAAAATCCGGCCCTTGTAGGTACCGGATTGAAAAGGTTTATTTTTTGGACGCAAGCCATTCCGCAACTTTATCAGCGTCTTCTCCTTTTATAATGCCAGCTGGCATGCCGCCGCGTCCTTTTTCAATAATGTTTTTAATTTCATCTTTCGAATATTTGCTTCCAACTTTTTGTAAGTTTGGCCCTGCACCACCTGATAAATCTTGCCCATGACAAGAAGCGCAACTTTGTTTGTAAATGTCTTCTGCAGCTGCGGCGGTATCCCCTCCTCCATTATTGCCATTGTTATTATCCGTTGCATTGTTGCCGCCACCACAGGCCGCAAGCGCTAGAGAAGCACCAAGAAATACAGCAGCAAGTTTCCATTTCATAAATGAACTCCCCCTAATCTAATAATTACATTCAGAGTTATTATAACCCATTTTGAAAAAATTATGTGCGCTTAAAACCTTCTCCAAGCACTTCGGCAGCGTTCATAACAATGACAAATGCTGATGGATCAATGCTTTTGACCAATTGTTTCAATTTTGTGAACTCCGCTTGCTGCACCACACACATCAGCACTGGGCGCTCGTGATCCGTATAGCCGCCGTATCCTGACAACTTTGTCACACCGCGGTCAATTTCATGCAAAATCGCATGACGTACTTTTTCTTCTTCATTGGTAATAATCATCGCCATTTTCGAGTAGCCGAGCCCGATTTGTACTAAATCAATCGTTTTGCTTGTCACATAAAGAGCAATGAGTGCATACAACGCTTGTTCAATATCAAAGACGAACGCAGCGGTTAATACGATTAGCCCGTCAATGAGAATCACACACATACCAAGAGACAATCCGGTATATTTGTGAATAATTTGCGCCGCCAAATCGGTCCCGCCTGTCGATGCTTTGCCGCGAAACACAATGCCAAGGCCAAGCCCAACCCCAATGCCGCCAAATAACGAACCAAGCAGCGGATCATGGGTGGCTGGCTCGACATCTTTCGTTAAATAGACAACAAACGGCAAAAACAATGTGCCGACAAGTGTCTTTACGCCAAACTGCCGACCGAGCAAAACAACTCCCGAAATAAATAAAGGAATATTCAGCGCCCATTGCACATAAGCAGGCTGCCAACCGAACACCGCATAAGCGATCGTACTGATTCCGCTTACGCCTCCAGAAGCGACGCGGTTTGGCAACAAAAAGACATTAAACGCCACGGCAACAATCGCCGAACCAATCAATATGTATACATATTCCATCATTAGCCCCACTTTTGGATGCAATGGTTGACTTCTTCTTCTCATTCATCAGACCTCCCATGAGAGTATAGCACGCCCATTTCTACAAGTAAATGACAGCGGAATAAAGCAGTAACGCATTAAAGTTAGTCTACACAAAAAAGGCATCTGCTATCGAACGAGCGATAGCAGATGCCTTTCGTCTTATTTGAGTTTAGAACGCAAGTAGGCGTCAATAAAGATATCGATTTCGCCATCCATTACCGCCTGCACGTTTCCAACTTCGACGTTCGTACGGTGGTCTTTGACAAGCGAGTAAGGATGGAAGACATAGGAACGAATTTGGTTCCCCCAGCCGATTTCTTTTTGTTCGCCGCGAATTTCGGCAAGCTCGGCCTGCTGCTCTTCAAGTTTCTTTTGATACAGCTTCGCCTTTAACATGTTCATCGCTTTTTCGCGGTTTTTAATTTGCGAGCGCTCCGATTGGCACGTGACGACAATGCCAGTCGGAATATGGGTAATGCGCACAGCAGAATCGGTCGTGTTGACGTGCTGGCCTCCGGCGCCGCTAGAGCGGTACGTATCGACTTTAATCTCTTCCGGACGAATTTCAATTTCAATATCGTCATCCATCTCCGGCATAACTTCGCAAGAAACAAATGATGTATGGCGGCGGCCAGACGCATCAAACGGAGAAATCCGAACGAGCCGGTGCACGCCTTTTTCTGCTTTCAAATAGCCGTACGCGTTATGCCCTTTAATGAGAAGCGTGACGCTTTTAACTCCCGCTTCTTCGCCAGGCAAGTAGTCAAGTGTTTCGACTTTAAACCCTTTTTTCTCGGCCAGCGCGTATACATTCGTAAAAGCATCGAAGCCCAGTCTTGGGATTCCGTGCCGCCCGCGCCAGGATGAAGCTCTAAAATCGCATTGTTTTTATCGTATGGCTCATTTAACAAGAGCTGGAGTTCAAATTCACTAAAATCTTTCGTTAATTTTTTCGCTTCTGCGACCAGCTCCTGTTGCAAATCTTCATCCGGCTCTTCTTTGATCAACTCATACGTCACTTCTAAGTTTTCAAAACGCTCCTCAAGTGATTGGAACTCGCCCACTAAATCTTTCAGCGCATTTGCTTCATTAATTACCGCTTGCGCTGCTTTTTGATCATCCCAAAAGTTTGGCGCGGCCATTTGTTCCTCTAATTCACGAATGCGCGCCTGTTTCGTTTCGAGGTCAAAGAGACCCCCTTATTTCCGCTAATCGCTTAGCCATTTTTTCAAGTTCTTGCTTAATTTCGATCAGATCAATCATGATGCTTCACCTCGTTACTCATTGTACTGGATTTTCGAAACAAGAATCAATGGGAGTTCGCAAACAAAGTGAGAGGCAATCCCCCCACTTTGCCGCAAACGTTATGCATTTTTTCCGCAGCAATGTTTATACTTTTTGCCGCTTCCGCAAATGCAAGGATCGTTACGACCAATGCGAACAGCCTTGCGGTACGGCTTCCGTTTTACTTCGCCTTCTCCTTCTTTCGGATGAACCGCTTCGCCTTTTGCCACTTCCTGGCGTTCGAGATTGCTGTGGATTTCCGCTTTCATAATATATTTTGCTACTTCTTCTTCAATGGAAGCGATCATGTTTTCAAACATCGCATATCCTTCCATTTGATATTCGCGAAGCGGATCAATTTGTCCGTACGCGCGCAAATGAATTCCTTGACGCAGCTGCTCCATCGCGTCGATATGGTCCATCCACTTCATATCGACGGCGCGAAGGACGATGACGCGTTCAAATTCGCGCATTTGTTCCGGCGGAATTTGCTGTTCTTTTTCATCATAGCGCGCTTTCACTTTTTCCCAAATGAGCTCAATCATTTCTTCCGGCTCTTTGCCGCGCAAATCGTTAACGGTCACATCGCCTTCCGGCAACAGGTTGGCATTGACGTAATCGATGATTCCTTTTAAATTCCATTCTTCCGGAAGCTCTTCTTTCGGCGTATGAGCGTTGACGACCCGCTCAATGACCGATTGAATCATTTTTTCGATAATGCCGCGCAAGTTGTCGGAGTCAAGCACTTCATAGCGCTGGCGATAAATAATTTCACGCTGCTCACGCAACACATCATCGTATTGAAGCAGCTGTTTACGCGCATCAAAGTTGTTGCCTTCTACCCGTTTTTGCGCCGATTCGACCGCTTTAGTGACCATTTTGCTTTGAATTGGCTGCGAATCATCCATGCCTAAACGGTCCATCATCGACATTAAACTTTCCGAACCGAAGCGGCGCATCAACTCATCTTCAAGCGATAGATAAAATTGCGATACACCTGGGTCGCCTTGACGTCCCGCACGACCGCGCAACTGGTTATCAATACGGCGGCTTTCATGGCGTTCCGTGCCAATGACCGCTAATCCGCCAAGCTCTTTGACACCTTCGCCAAGCTTAATATCCGTACCGCGTCCGGCCATGTTTGTCGCGATCGTTACAGCGCCTTTTTGACCGGCTTGGGCGATAATTTCTGCCTCTTTCGCATGGTTTTTCGCATTTAATACATTATGCGGAATCCCGCGTTTTTTCAACATGTTCGAAAGAAGTTCCGATGTTTCAATCGACACCGTCCCGACAAGCACCGGCTGCCCTTTCGCATGACGCTGTGCGATATCTTCTACTACGGCGCGGAATTTACCTTCCATCGTCCGGAAAATTAAATCTGGACGGTCTTCACGGATGACCGGCTTGTTTGTCGGGATGACAACGACTTGCATGTTATAAATGTTGCGGAATTCTTCTTCTTCCGTTTTCGCCGTTCCCGTCATTCCCGCAAGCTTTTCATACATGCGGAAGTAGTTTTGGAACGTAATCGTCGCAAGCGTCATCGATTCATTTTGAATTTCCAATCCTTCTTTTGCTTCGATCGCTTGATGCAATCCATCACTATAACGGCGTCCGCGCATTAGGCGGCCTGTAAACTGGTCGACGATGACGACTTTTCCGTCTTCCACCACATAATCGACGTCCCGATGCATCGTCACATGCGCTCTTAGCGCCAAGTTAATATGATGGTTTAGCGTTACATGCTTTAAGTCGAATAGGTTGTCGATTCCAAACGCTTTTTCCGCTTTCGTGATCCCTTCTTCGGTGAGCTGTACGCTTTTCGTTTTCTCATCATACGTATAATCGACATCTTTTTTCAATGTACGCACAAACGCATTTGCCTGAATATACAGCGCTGTCGATTTTTGCGCGGTGCCCGAAATAATGAGCGGCGTCCGCGCCTCGTCAATTAAAATCGAGTCCACTTCGTCAATAATCGCATAATGAAGCGGACGCTGTACGATATGTTCTTTATAAAGCACCATGTTATCGCGCAAATAGTCAAAGCCAAACTCGTTGTTCGTTCCGTACGTAATATCGGCATTATACGCCGCTTGTTTTTCCTCCCGCGACATACCGCTTAAATTCAAACCGATGGTTAATCCTAAAAACTCATACAATTTGCCCATTTCCGTCGCGTCGCGGGTCGCCAAATATTCGTTGACCGTCACGACATGCACGCCTTTTCCGGTTAAAGCGTTTAAATAAACGGGCATCGTCGCCGTTAACGTTTTCCCTTCCCCTGTTTTCATTTCGGCGATATTTCCCTCATGGAGGACAATACCGCCCATAATTTGCACTTTATATGGATATAATCCAAGGACGCGCTTTGCACCTTCGCGCACGACGGCAAAAGCCTCCACTAACAAGTCATCCAGCGACTCGCCTTGTTGATAGCGCGCCTTGAATTCCTCGGTCTTTTGACGCAACTGTTCATCCGAAAGCTTTGCCATCTCTGGGCCAAGCGCATCGACTTGGTCAGCAATCTTTTCTAAACGGCTTAGTTGGCGTTTGTTTGGGTCAAACACCTTTTTTAATACTCCAAGCATAGAAAACGCTCCTTATTCAATGGAATCACTAATCTACATGATATCATGTACACGAATGGGTGACAACTAAGACGCGGAGATGAACCGGGGAGGAAAATGCGGAAAAGAAGAACTGGAGTAGCTTCATTCTTGGGATTGAATTTGTTCAATAGCTCCTTCTACATGCAAAAGACGTTTGTTGATCGCATATATTTCAAACCCTTTTTCTTCCACTTTCTTATCTATATTTTTCAACAGAGCATGCACATCGTCAGCAACTTGATTTTCTAGACGAAATAATGCTGCTTTCGCCTCACATAGTTCCCGTTCTACCCGTTCGAGCCGCCCTTTCACATCAACCATATCATTTTCAATACGATCAAGGTGTCCATCAACCTCTTCCATCCCTTGCTCCAGACGTCCCAACCGAGCTTCTATCGTTGCGAAACATTTGTCAATTTGATCAAAACGATCGCGAACTTCTACTTGAAATTGTTCAGCATTCGTTTCCATCTTGTCCAATTTTACCAAAATCTGCCGCAAAAGCGCCTCCATCGTTTTTCCCCTCCTTCCTCCATATTATAACATCCCCTGCCGGACGTTGGCAGGGGATGAGGGTCAGTTCGCTTCAATTAAGCCGTATTTTCCATCTTTACGGCGATACACGATGTTTGTGCGGTTCGTTTCCGCGTTTGTAAAGATGAAGAAGTTATGACCAAGCAAATTCATTTGCAAAATCGCTTCTTCGCTGTCCATCGGTTTTAAGCTGAAATGTTTCGTGCGGACAATCTCAAATTCTTCTTCCTCATTCTCCTCTACCGGAGGATTGTTGTTTTGCGTGACAAGCACTTGTTTTGTTTCTTTATTGCGTAATTTACGATTTACTTTCGTTTTATGTTTACGAATTTGTCTTTCTAATTTATCCGCTACTAAATCAATGGCCGCATACATGTCGTCATGGCGTTCTTCCGCGCGAAGCAACAGTTGCGGCATTGGGATCGTCACTTCGATTTTTCCTTGTTTATCGTTATATACTTTTAAATTAACGTGAACATGAATATCTTCTGTGTTTTCAAAGTATCTTTCCAATTTTCCAATTTTTTTCTCGACATACTCACGCAATGCTGGAGTTACTTCAATGTTTTCCCCGCGAATGTTATAGATCATCGCTGATCACTCCTTTTTATTAAGGCTATGTGTTTAATATTCTACAAACCCCAACAAAGGTCCTGCTTGAATCAGCAAAATGTTTTTGAAAATTTTGTGAAAGCGAGAAGGAAATGTGGCAATATTACTCAGAGAATAACATCGTTTTTCCTAACCCCATTTTTTATTTTATTACCAATTCCATTTTACCATTCAAAATGCGGCAACATGCAAAAATTTGCTTATTTCATCGTCTCTACACAATCGGATGAAACACCGGATATGTCGGCGTCGTATCGAAAGTGTTTCCCGACTTTCCGCTCAGACCGATCGTGCGCATCATTAAAAACCCGTACGGGGAAGAATTAAAAAGCCCGTACGAAATTAATTTACGCAAAGAAATCAATGTAACCATCGTCAAAGCCGTATAAAAAACACCGAGCCCCACGCCATGGGACTCGGTGTTTTCATTGTTCGACATATCGTTTTAACAGCTGGGTGATGATCATCTTCCACGCTTGAAACGCGGGGGAAAGATGCTGCTCAACGATGCACTGCTTCATGTTCGGATCGCCAAAATTTCCATCTAATTTATACGCTTCTTTCAACACATCGGAAAATAGCTCCAAGTGATGAACGATGCCCGTCTCCTCGGCAAACAGCCGACATAAATGTACATTTGTCTCGCTAATCTTCGCCAATGCCATAAAAATATTGGCAAGCACCTCGTCTCCTTGCGTCCGCTCATAATTTACGAAACTTTCTTCCACATACGCAAACCCTTCCTCGATCGTATCGAGAAGCTCCACGTATTTTTGCACCATTTCGAGTTGCGGAGTCGTCAACGTAATCATCTGCATCACAACCTATCGTTTTTTATCGTAAAACATTCCGTCCATCGCAAGCGATTGTTCGTACGGGTTCGTATAATGGGTATTGGCCCGCCTTTTCTCGCGGACCATCGCGAAATCGCGCTGAATTTGCCGCTTCAGCTCCCGCAAATGTTCTTCAATCTCTTGATTCCACTGCACGATTTGCCTGCCAAGCCGCTGTTCTTCCCCGCTATACGGCGGACGAAGCTCCCGTAACAGCTCGTCCCTTTGTGCAAGCAACCGCTCGATCGTTTCAATCGTCTCCTCTCGCTTTTCCGATGAAACAGGCGCGCATACGAGGTCACGCAGCTCTTTCGTCACGTGAAATAACGCGGTGACAACGCTCATTACGCCTGCCCGCCTTGCGCGTATTGACGCTGCCGGTTGATTTGAATCACTTGCTTCCATGTATCACGAAACTCGGTCACATATCCTTCGACTTCATCTAAAATCGCCGCATCGTTTTTCACGTTCGCCTCGACAAGCCGGCGGTAAATGTAGTCGTACATCGTCATCATCGACTTCGCGACTTCATACTCCATATTGAGCGTCACCATCAGCTCACGAATAATGTTTTGCGCCTTGATCAAGTTTTCGTTTCGCGCTGCGATATTGTTTTCTTCGATCGCCTTACGCGCCAGCTTAATAAATTTCAAGCAGCCGTTGTATAACATCAATGTCAACTCGCCTGGCGACGCCGTCTGCACCGCGTTCGTTTGGTAGTTTTGATATGGATTGTTCGTTGCCATTTACCTCACTCCTTTACCTGCTCCCTTTATTGAGAACCGCCGAAAAAGGCGTTCATCAAATACATGCTTTGCTCGTTCGCCCGCTGAATCGCCTTTTCCATCGCCGTAAACTGCCGCCAATAGCGGTCCTCGATTTCTTTGAGGCGGTCTTCAAAACGATCGATTTGGCTGTCAATTTGGATTAAATCGCGGCCGATGGCGAATTGTTGGTTCGTCCAAATCGTTTTCCCGGCTTTTTGTTCGATTTTGCCGATGGTATCTTTGATCGTATCACGGAGACGGCGGACAATGCCTTTTTCTGAATAGTTGGTGCTGTCATTATTAAACAAGCGGTAAATCGCATTCGGATTTTCTTGAATTTTTTGGCGAAGTTTCGTTTCATCAATAATGAGTTTACCCCCATCCAAGTAGTTAGATGAGGTAGTAATGCCAATTTCCGCAAGCTGGGAAAACCCGCCCGTAATGTTAGAACCCTCTACTTTTGTGTAAAGGTCCATTCGCATCTTGCTTAGACCGCTCGATAAAATCGAATCGCCTCGCAACATCCCGCTCCGTGCTTTTTCTTCCCAAAGCTCAATTTGCTTTTCCGTCATTGCTTCTTTTTGCTCGTCGGTAAGCGGTGGATAATTGCGATAGCGTTCTTCTTTCAGCTCGGCGTTGATTTTGCTGATGACTTCGTTGTATTTGTCGACGAATGCTTTGATTGAGTTAAAAATTGAGTCGGTATCGGTTGTAGTAGAGATAGTTACAGTTCCTGATGTTTTAGTATTTTTTAACGTATAAGTCATACCATTAATCGTAAATGTATTGGTCGTACGTTCGGTTGGCAATCCGTTAATTGTAAACTTAGCATTTTGTCCATCTACTTTTCCTGTTAATTCGTTATTAGCTCGGGCTGACTCAAATCCAAGTGCATTAAGAAAACCGATTGTCCCAGGAGTACCATCGCTTGCCCCTTCAATTACTTTAATCGAAGCCCCTGCTCCTGTTTCATTTTTGGTTATGACCAGTTTTTGACTAAACTCATCGAAAAAGACGCTAACTCCTAATTTGCTGTTTTGATTCAACTTGGCAATAACGCTATTTAACGTATCAGCTGTCGGATCAATGGAAATATCCACTGTCTCCGGCTTCGAACTTCCCGGTTTTACTACTTCAAATTTTAAAGAAAACGCCTCTGTAAATGTAATTTCTTGCGGATTCCCACTACTATCTTCCACCAGGAAAGTAACGTCTTTCAATTTATCGTTTGGATTAATTTTTCCAGACGTACTTGTGGTTTGAATAGGTTGCTCCGATATCCATCTCGCAGCAGTCGCCAATTGGGTGATATTCGACAGCTCAACCGTTTGATTTCCAGCAACATTGACTGCCGTTGCGGTGACAACACTCTCATCCGAACTTGTAACCGTTTTTTTCAAAAATGTACTCTGCCTAAATACTCCATCGAAAATAAGCGTATCTAGTTCTTGTAATAATTTGTTCATCTCTCGATAATCATCGCGCTGCCACTCTAAAATTTGCTTTTTCTGTTTCAACTTATCAAGCGGCATCCGTTCCACTTTCATTAAGTCCTTAACGATCTGGTCGATATCCATGCCGCTCGCCAAACCGCCAATGCGCATGTTGCTTGCCAAATTCACTCACCACCGTTAAATTTTTTTATCGACAATCAACCCGACAAATTCCATCATCGCCGCGTACATATCCAACAGCTTTTTCGGCGGAATTTCGCGAATAACCTCATCCGTTCGCTCATCGATAATTTGCACGTAATACTCCTGTAGCTCGTCATGCAGCTCAAACTTTAACGACGTATGGCTTGGCTGAAGGAATTCGTTTAAGCCTTTCACTACTTCTTCTAGTTTTTCTTTTGGAATGTTTTGCACTGTTGTTTCCAAATTGTTCGCATGATGTTGCTGCTGGGGTTCGATCATGCTGTTTGCTTTTTCATTGCGAACACTTTCATACAAATAAGAAAGAGGATGGGAAGATACTCGTTCCATCGTCATCATCGCCCGCTCCTTTGCATGAACACTATCTATGTTTTATATCGGATGGAGATGGGGAGTTGTGAAGGGGGATAGAAAAATAAAAGCACCCTATATCAAAATCAGGGATTATGATAATTCTATTTCAACAATAGACTGTCAAAAGGTTTGGAATTCAGTTTTGTAGCGAAATTAATAATAAAAAATAGAAAAAACCCCAAAAAATAAGGTTTATACTAATAATAAAAGCCTCACTCCCTAAATGAGCAAGGCTTATCTACAAGCATTTTTTTATTAATTAAGCATCCCTATTCCCTTCAAATGTTGCCAAGCTTTTGTAATATGCTTTTCTTTAAATATCTTACGCTTTCGTTCGTTCCAGTTGTGAATCTCTCCAATAATGGAATGAACATCGTCTTTTATATCCGGATTTTCTTTCACAACCCAATGTACAGTGGAAAGCAATTCCATCCCATATGGAGTTTCAAACCCTTGAATGACATTCCGCACTTTTTCTAAATGTTCATCAGCTTCGGAATCACCCTGCAAATACTGTTCAGCTTCTTGTACCGCATTCGGTAGCAAATAAATTTCCGCATCCCGATTGCGGTCTCCAAAACCTCGAATAAAATGACCGTCCAAACGCAGTAGCACATGATTTAAGTTGTCCGCATACGGACCGTATTTCCCTTTCTCAAATCGCAATCTCATCGGCTCGCCGACAACCTGAAGAAAATAAGCCAACTTCTGAACTTCCAGCAATGACAACTTATACCCCGGAATGGAATAATCATTCATTAACATTAGCAATAACGCTCGAGATCTTGTCATCTTTGGAGGTTTTGTACGTATTTTGATTTGATCAGGGTTAGGGCTCCCTGCAGGCTCATACAAATGCACTTCCACCTCTTTTAAATGCTCAAAAGCCGCTTCAATTTTAGGACGTACTTCATCCCATCTAAGCCCGCCATTTCCACAGCCAAGCGGCGGAAGCGCAATCGATTTTATATTAAGCTCCTTAACCACCTTTATCAAATCCGCCAACCCTAGTTCAATATCTTCCATCCGGGATTTATTTTTCCAATGGCGTTTTGTAGGAAAATTAATAATATATTTTGGGTTTAACAACGATTTAGTGGAAACGACATGCATTTTGCCTGGCTGCACTTCCTTGCGGCGGCAAGCCTTTTCATACTCCGAAAACATTTCTGGATAAGCTTGCTTAAATTGCAGTGCAATTCCTTTCCCCATCACTCCGACACAATTGACCGTGTTCACCAAAGCTTCTGCTTCATCTTCTAAGAGGTTGCCTTGTTTTAGGATGATCATTGCGTCACCTCCTTCAGTAGTACCAATGCGGCCGGACAGCTATCGGTTTATGGCAATGACATTGGTACATAATCTCTTCAACTTTTTGCTTCATTTTATCATTTTTAACCCCAATGCCTGAAATCATATCAATAGGAACAAATTGATACACTAAAAACTCCGCTTGCCTTCTTCTTTCCCGATCGGGGTCCTCTTCCGTTTCAAACCAAAATTGAGAGTGCATAACGTTCCAGTCGATTTTGTCTAAATCATTTAAATTATTATAAAAATCAGTAAATTTCATAATGGCATGCCCATCCGTAAACACATAACCTAATCCTCTATGATGGATCACATCTGTCCTAGACACGAGATAAATAATCTCATCTTGTCCTTTTGCATACCCGACTACACGACCTTTGTTAATAGCATAACCTAAGAGCAAAGTAAAAAGGAACATAATCATGTAAAGTGCCATAAGGAGTACCCTATCTATTCAGAGATCCCCTATCTATCTTACATTACACCAAATTCTTGACGGTACCATCTAATTCGATACCAATTTGTGCGAGTGCATCCGTATCAAAAATAGTCGTAGCACAACCTGTGTCCAACAACACGTCTGTTAAAAGAACAGTTTTTTCACCACACTTTATTTCGACAGAAACAATAGGTAATCCATTTTCTATTCTTATATTCATACTCTCCCCCGAATCCCTATAAAATATTGTTCTTCTACCTCTATTTGCTCCTTACTTGTGTGAAAAATATATAATTCTTTCTCCGGAAAAGTTTTGTGCTGCTGTTTATAACCATTCCATGCATCAGACACACTATGATACCGATCGATCACTGCCATTTCCTTAATGATACGTTTACCATTTTGCGAACAAGCCGAAATAGCCTCCACCAAAACAAATTGATTCGGATATTGCTTACGTAACTCTGACCATTTCATTTGTTTTCCTCCCTTTTATTATCATTTTATCAATAATCACCTTACACACATATAAAAAATCATAGAAAGCAACAACCTTTAGTTTAAACGATGACAGTTTTAACCCTAAAAGTTTCTCTCCTTTAGTAACAATGAGAGCAATGAACATGAAGCTGCATCCCATTACTAAGCAAAAGGGACACAATTCTGTGAAACCCTTTTTCCCGAAAATCATCAGGCATGATCACAATCAACGTATAATCGGCGAGCGAATGGTAAAACTGCATTTTTCGGTCCGCCTTCTCCGTATACCACTTGTAACGCGTCGAACCATATAGTCCGAAATACTCGACAATCCATTTTCTGTCGTTTTGCTTGATCACCCAGTCAGGGATGTATACTTCGTCATATTCGTGGTTCACAAAACGACATCCTTCTCTTTCCACTTTCCCATCAACGACCGCGCGAATCAAAAAGTTATGGATTTCTAGTTCTTCTTTTGAATCACACAATTGCCCGTCAATCCCAACTAGCAAATTAAATTCCTCAGGCTGAAATGTATATTCGGGGAATGATTCCATAATCCAACGGTAAAATTTGCTGTCGTAATGACGATCGACCATGCTGATAAATCTCGGGAAATGTTTCCGAAAATAGGCACGATTTAAAAGAGGTAACGATTCTCTGCGAATATTTCTTTTTTCACAAAAAGTTCTTAATGCTTGCACTCTATTCTTTTGAGAGTGCCAATATTGATTTGGCACCCGCTGGAACTCGATGATGTCATATTTTCCCGGAAAAACAGCGTTAACAATTTCGATTGGCGAACCGTTATATTCATGTAACAGTCCACCTAATCCCTCCTGCATTAATCTTTTTTTCGTCATAAACTTTGGAACATCTTCCTCAGCTATCCCTTCCTTTTCAATCAGATCTGTGATGACGCGCTTTACATTCGAAATATCTTTCCAATATCCGTTTGGTCTCATATGAAAATGATCCGCAGAAAATAAACCTGGAAAAAGGTACGACATGAGCTTCGATGGTGAGCCATGATGATTTTTTAAAGCGCCGCTAAAACGGTGTTTAAGCAACATTCGTTGGGTTACTTTCTTCGGGGCTTCTTCGAGAGGAATATTTTCTTTTCGTAACATGTCCATAAATTGCTTTTTTAAAAACTGCTTATCATTCGCATAACCTTGAGGAATCTTTTTGAAATCAGTTTCTTTAAAAATACCAGGATATAAAGCACTCATCAAGCGGAACGGAGAATAACCATATCGCTTTAGCGGGTTAGAAAATCCCCATTTAACCAACAAATCACGATTCACTTTTTGCGGTATCTCCTCGATCCTTATCCCTTCTCTTTTCAAATGCCACTCCAATCGATCGCGTATATTTTGAATATTGTTCCAGTAGTTAATCGGCACCCGGCTGAAATCAAATTCATTGTATCGACCAGGATATACAAATTGAATTAATTTACGAATAGATTTAAAACGGTTTAAAGCTCCCCAAAGCTTCTGTTCCTTTATGACGGCTCGGTTGATCTTGGGGATTTGCTCCTTTTTTAAGCCAAGGTGCACTTCTAATGCATAACGAACAATAATGATCACATTTTCGTCTTTTTCCCATGTACCTGAAGGAAGCGCCTTTCTTTTTCCACTGATGAGCTCCTTATAAAGGTTCACAACCGGTAATTGAACTAGCTCAGAGGGACAAATGCTTCGATAGTAATTTAGATTATCCATATGATCACCTCTACTTTATTATAACATAAATACGAACGTATGTTCCATAAAAATTTAAAGAAATAGAGCCTACTAATCAGTAGACTCCTTGTTTTCACTGTTAAAATTGGAAATCATGGTAGTGATGATGGATTCATTTTCCTACTTGGCACTTGCTTTATTTGCTAAATTTCTTAGCTGTTGTTTAATGTACCCAGCATCTCACAATATTTTTCCCATTCTGTTAACGAAACTGCTTGACCTACTGTATAGTCCGTATCAAATCAATTATATACTGTAGATGAGCAAATTCACTAACATAAATTTACATCCATACAAAAAAGGAGACATGAACCCGATTCCTTGATTAGAATAGATGTGTCACCAAACCATTCTCAAGGAGGTTCATGTCTCATGAATAGACTACCACATCACCAAGGAATCGACAAGTTTTTCGCAATGTTGGGGCTGGCCCTTTATTTCTCTAAGCCGGTCATGAAGCATCTCATTCATATTATCGACGCGCTGACAACGAAAGGATTTGCGGGAACCTTGACCGATCTGCATCACGAGAGCTTTCATCCCAACCATCGAACGACACTGAGCCATTTTTTCACGAAAAGCCCTTGGGATGAAGAAATCTTGCTTCGCAAACTCCAGCAGTGGATGCTTCGTCATGTGGAACGAACGGCCAAGCGAGAGAATCACCCCATTTTTGTTTCGATCGATGATACGATCTGCCGAAAAACGAAGCCTTCGTCACAGGCGAAACACGCTATTGAAGGGTGTAATTGGCATTATTCTCACGCGGACAAAAAGTCGATTTGGGGACACTCTCTCGTCTGGCTCATGGTTCATACGATGACGCAAGCCTTTCCCTTTGCGTTTCGCCTCTACGACAAGGCGGATGGGAAAAGCAAGGGTCAATGGGCCATCGAGATGCTTTCTTCTTTGGATGTGCACGGTTCTGTTTATGTGCTGATGGATTCTTGGTACCCATCGAAAACACTCGTGGAAGCCTGCCTGAAAAAAGGATTCCACGTCATTGCGATGCTCAAGACGAATCGGGTTCTCTATCCAAAAGGCATTGCGATCCAAGCCAAGCAGTTTGCACGCTACATCGAACCGGAAGACACCCATCTCGTCACGGTGGGAGAAGAGCGTTATCGCGTGTATCGCTACGAGGGAGCGCTGAAAGGTCTCGATGATGCCGTTGTGTTGTTGGCTTGGAAAGCCGATCAGCCGATGACACCTGAACATCTTCACTGCGTCTTGAGCACCGACCGGGAGCTAAGCGATGAAGAGATCTTGCGCTACTATGCCCAGCGTTGGTCGATCGAATGCTTTTTTCGACAAGCGAAAGACCAGCTGAAGCTCGATGGGTACCGCGTTCGTCAACGTCGGGCGGTGAAACGGTATTGGATCTTGGTGCAACTCGCTTATGTGTACAGTATGGTCGAATCCAACAGCGATTTCTCTACCGGGCTTGACTTCCTTCGAAAGAAGAAAGGACATAGCCTCGTGGAGTTTATTTACGATGCAGCGAAACAAGATATTCCCATTGATGTCGTTAAAAAACAGCTTCATGTGGCATAAGGGGTACTCCGTTTGTCTCTTTTTACATGGTAATTATTGTAATGAAAATTGCTCAACTACAGTTATATATATAGATTCAGATTAAATTTTCGACATAATTACCTGTCCGATGCGTTGAAGCACTTTTTCTGGACACTGAAACAATAGCAATAAATTCGCAATGTTTACATGCTGGCTCGGTTTTAATGAAATTTCCTGTAAAAAATTATCTGAAACCAATTGTTCTCACATTTTCATCGGTTCCTGAAGCTTCCTCATTTGGGAATCTAATTATTGAATTAATATATTCCCATCTAATTAGAATATGGACAGTCAATCTTTCCTCACGTTGTAAGTGATGGGGTATTCTCTCACCATTGTCATCTCTTACAATTACTCTATTATAGTTAGGATTCTCTAACCATATTCCTAAGTTATCAACGTCAACCAACCTTGCTAATAACCAATCATTCGGTGAATAAATTCCAGTTACATGACCAACTAAATCTTCTGGAAAATTAACAAGTTTGATTTGTATCATCTGATTTATTGCATCCTGTAATGCCACTACTATCACCTCCAACAGAATTAAATTTATACAAAAGAGACTCTAGCAAAACTAGAGTCCCTTTCATGTAATTTAAAATTAACGAAGAAGTTGTAGTACACCCTGCGGTTGTTGGTTGGCTTGCCATGCCTCAACGTCTTTCGACCGTTGTGTAGACTATCTCTTCACCCTCAGCTTTACCTGTTAGGGGCTGGGCGCTTCGGTTCGGCACTTGCCTCCCCTACGGACTTCATCACCATAGCGTTTCGCCTTAGGTGGTATGTCCTAGTCGTTGAACCTTCTCCACCCTTTCGGGACAGGAGCTTGGCTGCTGGTTGCCCATTGTTGCATCTTTCCTTTTTTCAAGCCATCACGCCTGCCGTTTCCAGCTACGTTGTGGCAAGGAAAGCTTTAGGGGTTCCCAGCAATTCACCCAGTGATCCTCTTAGCCGTTTCCAGCTAAGACGCCCTCTAATCAAATTACCGAAGCAGTTGCAACACCGCTTGCGGAATTTGACTAGATTGAGCCAACATCGCTTGTGCTGCTTGTGTAAGGATGTTGTTTTTCGTGAACTCCATCATTTCTTTGGCCATCGTGCCACCCTCACTTTCGTGACGGGACCAGACTACATCTTCACCCTCAGCTTTACCTGTTAGGGGCCGGGCACTTCGGATGATACAGGACGATGGAAGGATCCTGTTCACCCTACGGACTTCATCGCCATAGCTTCTCGCCTTAGGCGGTATGTCCTAGTCGTTGAACCTTCTCCACCCTTTCGGGACAGGAGCTTGGCTGCTGGTTGCCCAATCCTTTGACTTTTCGAGCCATCACGTCTGCCGTTTCCAGCTACGTTGTGGCGTCAAAGGCTCTAAGGGGTTTCCAGCAATTCACCCGGTTATCCTCACTAGCCGTTTCCAGCTAGGACGACTCTGCCTGCCGCCATTTAAGCGGCTAAGGCATAATCTACGTCACGGATACGAGATTCAGCGGCTGTTAAGTTTTCAGCTGATGTACCTAGGTTGTTGATTGTGTGTTCTAGTCGATTTTGATACGCGCCAAGTTTAGAACGTTCAGCGGATACCATTTTAATCGCATCATCAATTGTAGTAATGGCAGCATCTGCACCATCCAACACCCCACCACTAGTTGCAGTATCAACATTGTTAACCTTTAATGATTGGACACTTGTCATACTATTAGTAATAGTTCCAAAGGTCATGTTTAGTTCAAGTGCAGTATCAGTGGAAGTTGAACTTTCGGCAATAGTAACTTGTTTAGTTGTCTTATTTACAAAAGATAGTTTACCACCATCTAAGACTTTTACTTCAACTAAATCCTTAAAGTCAGCATTACCACGGATTTGAGTGTTAATTGCATCCGCTACACCTTCTGCAGAACCATAATCACGATCCAATGTGATGGTTAGTGCAGTTAAACCTACGGCTTGTAATTCAAAAGTCTTTGTACCAACTCCAGTACCAGTCGTATAATCCGTAGTCACTGATGCAGTAGATACAATGCCAGTACCTGTTGAAGTTCCAATAGCAGACGATCTCATATCATTAATTTTTAATTCGATGGTTTGTCCCTGATTTGCTCCAATATGAAAATTTAGTCCAGTATTCTTGTACGTACCGTCTAGTAATTTCTTAGTATTAAATTCAGTTTGATTACCGATTCTGTCAATTTCATCAATCAATTCATTAATTTCTTTCTGAATTTCTCTTCTATCATCCAATGTTGCTGTGTCATTATCTGCTTGAACAGCAAGCTCACGCATACGCTGTAGAATAGAATGCGTTTCGTTTAAAGCTCCCTCCGCTGTCTGGATAAGGCTTATCCCGTCTTGCGCATTCTTAGAAGCCATTTCCAAGCCACGAATTTGCCCGCGCATTTTTTCAGAAATCGCTAAACCTGCTGCGTCATCGCCTGCACGGTTAATGCGAAGACCAGAAGATAGTTTTTCCATGTTTTTCGCAGCTGCACCTTGACCGATCGTCAACTGACGGTACGTGTTCAACGCCGCAATATTGTGGTTAATTCTCATACTCATTTCCTCCTTGAAAATTTTTTATTCCACGTCCTTGTGGAATGATCAATTTGCGGATAGGAAGAAAGTCGGCCGCCTTTCTTCGCTATGCCGCGTTCATTTTTTATATCGGTTTGTTTTTTGGAAGTTTAATAGGTTGGCGCAAATTTTTTTAGATTTTGATGTCGAGAAATTGGGAAAATGGCGAAGGCTGCTGAATTTCTTTGATGATGCGCGCTGGGTCGTCTTTATGTTTGTTAATTATTTCATTTAAAGCTTGTTCGGCAATTGCCTTATTATCTTGCACAATGCGGGCGACGACTCCTTGGACTGGCACTCCACCGATGCTGACGCTCATTCTTGTTTCCCCCCTTTCAAGTGTTTCAATTGCTCGTTCAGCTGCTCGAGCGATGATTCGGAGGCGATAGAGGCGGCGCTGTTTTCGGCTTGGATGGCGAGGTAAACTTCTTTGCGATGGATTTCGATATGTTTCGGTGCGTTGATGCCAAGCTTCACTTGATCGCTATGGATAGCGAGGATGGTAATTTCGATGTCATCGCCGATTTGAATCGCTTCTTTCAGTTTGCGCGTTAGTACAAGCATACTTGCCGCCTCCTTCACTTCGCCTCGACTTTTTCTGGGAATAGCCGATGTTTCGTTTTATACGGCGTATTCGTTAAAATTACCTGTTTGCCAAGCTTCTTTTCATAATTTAAGACAATCGGCGCCTGCAAGTTCGCCGTCGTGTCATCGAACGGATCGGCAACCGTGAGAATGACATATACCGCTACTTCTTTTTCCGAAGACAGCTGCAGTTGGGCAACTGACTGCTCATCAAGTTCAAAGTCATATTCTTTAAAATAAATAAACGGATCAATCATCGCAAACCCGAGCGCTGGCGTTTTGATCGATTGCAAAATAACAAACGGCGTATCTTCAAGCGGCAATAGAACAAATTGTTTTTCATCTAAAAATCCTGGAATTCCGTGCTCGAAATGAAAAATATCCTTTTCGTTAATTTCAATTTCACCATGATATTTTGTACGAAGTCTCATCGTTTCACACCTTTTTACTAAATGGAAATTTCAAAATTAGTACCAACAAACCGTAAGTTGACGAAATCGATTTTTAATGAATTGCGCTGCGCAAGATCGATCGTCACTTTCCCCGGGGTATAGTGGATCATCGGCTTGTTTATTTTTGTATGATTAATCGGTTTATTGACCTTTACATCAATGTGCACTTTCGCTGGTTCGAAGTTCGTTTTGACACTGAAGAGAGAAGGAATCCAACCAATATTGAAGTCATATATCGGATCCTCGCTGTTTTCTTTTGCCTGCTCGGCAAGCGGATTGCCGCCATCTTCAATTCTCATCAGCTCATCTCCCTGTCGAGATACTCGGGCAAGGCCTTCCAGCCAGTCTTCATAACCTTGTTGCGCAAATTCTTCAATGCGTCGGAAAATATGTTTGAGATCCATGTCTTCCCATGCTTTCGTTTGGTCAATGGTTAGTTTGGCTGGCGTTGTTTCGATCTTCATCTCCGCCGGGGGTTGCTTCAGGTCAAGCTCTGCTGGCGGCTGTTTGATTTCCAGTACAGGCGGTGTTGTCTTGATCGCGATCTTTGCAAAGGTAGACTGCAAGCGAATTTGCGGCAGTTGCATATTTTTCTCCCTCCTAGAGGAAAAGCTATCTTGTCCTCACAAGATAGCTTAACGCAAAAAGTCAAGAAGCGTCGGTTGAATAATGCGGGCACCGACACCTAGCGCGGCGCGATGCACGCTTTCTTGCGTTTTTAAATCAGTGATGACACGTTCAATGTCGGCATCTTCATTATCAGAGAGAATCCGATGAGCGATGACTTCCTGCTGATCCACTCTCTCTTCCATTAACTCTACTCGATTTAAACGAGCCCCCAATTCCGCACGAGCACTAAGTAAATTATTAATATGCTGATCAATATAACTAAGGTACTGGCTTATATCTTTTCCTGATTTTGTCGCATCATTTAAGTCGTTATTTAAAAATTCTAAATCACTAAATAATCCGTTTCCTTTTGCGGTATTGTCGTAATTAAATACTTTTGTCGGATTCACGTTTACAGGAATATAAATCCCTTTCGATAATTCGATTTTTATTTCATCCGTGTTCTGCGATACAACTGGCGGAGTTTGGCTTAAATCTACTGGTTGTTTCAGCGTATCCGTACCATTAAAAATATATTTATCTCCGACTTTTGTATTGGCAATAGAAGCTAAGTGTTCCGTTAACTGTTTAATTTCCTCCGAAATCGCTGCACGTTGGCTTACTTCATACGTATCGTTGCTCGCTTGCACCACAAGCTCGCGAATGCGCTGCAACGCTTGTGTCGCTTTATCAAGCGCTGCATCCGAGTTTTCGATCCAGTTGTATGCTTCGGAAAAGTTGCGCTTAAATTGCTCAACTTCTGTTAAGTTTGTACGGTATACCATCCCTTTCATTGCGATAACTGGATCATCGGATGGACGATTAATTTTTTTTCCTGTTGCCAGTTGATCTTGATATTTGCCAAGCCGCGCATAGCTGGCGCTTAAATTCCTAAGCATATTCCCTGTCAACATCCCTTGCGTTACGCGCATGTTTGTTCACCTACCTTCCTACAATGCCCATGCCGTTAATAATTTTATCGAGCATTTCATCGATGGCGGTAATTTGGCGTGCTGCTGCGTTGTATGCATGTTGAAATTTAATCATGTTTGTCATTTCCTCATCTAGTGATACCGAGCTGACCGATTGACGACGTTCCTCTACAGACTGACGTAACACTTCACTGTTATTTTTCAATCGTTCAGCTTGCTGTCCATCCACACCAAGCTTTCCAATCCATCCTTGGTAATTAGATTGAATCGTACCTGATGTTAAAGGAAGTGAGGTCGGCAAACTTATTGATACATCTATTAAGTTCACTGTTCCAGACGACAATAGTATTTTTCCAACGCTTGCTAAGTTAAGAGCATTGTTTCCATTTCCAGAGACGCCCTGTTTGGTGGAAGCTGCAATGTTAGAAAGATCATCAATTGCCGATGATAACTTAATGTTCTTAGCAGCTCCCGGAACTGTTAATGTTGATTCATCAAAAAATGCAGGAGCTTTTGCAGCACTGTTCAATACGTAACCCTCTTTATGAATAGCGTTGAATACTGTTCCAAACGTATACGCTAGATTATCCAAATTGTTAATCATCTCAGGATAAATGCCTTTTACATTTCCTAAAGAATCTTTATAACCAAACGATTCTATCAATCCTAGTAATTTTCCAGATGGAAACGATGTGATTGAAATGGAAACCCCGCCTATTTGCACATTGTCAATATCACTTGTCGGAGTTTCTTTAACACCATCTCCGTCAATATCGCCTCCGATTCCATTTGGAAGAGAAAATGCATTCGTATGATTTCCTTGAACTAAGTAAATTTTTTGGTTGTTACTATCTAAAATCGGATTCCCTTTACTATCCACTAGATAAATATTATACGTTCCTTCTGCTATCTTTAACGCGTTTCCACCGCTTGGAATTTTCTCAACTTGTACGTTTACTAATTTTGACAATTCATCAATCAAGCGATCACGCTCATCGTATAAATCGTTTGGTAAATAACCGTGCGGTTCGATCTCGCTGATTTGTTGATTGATTTTGCTGATTTGTTGTGCCAGAGAGTTGATTTCTGTAATCGTGACACCAATTTCATGACCTAAATCATTTTTAATTTGTGATAACGAGTCATATAAATAATGAAACGTTTCCACAACCGCCAATCCACGTTGCCGAACGACGGAACGAGCCCCTTCATTTTCCGGATTCACGCTTAAATCTTGCAGTGCTTGCCAAAACTGATCCATCGTTTTCGATAAGCCATTGTCAGACGGCTCGTTCATGATATCTTCCATTTTTTTCAGTGCGTCTGCTCGCGCTTCCCAGTAGCCAAGCTTGTTATTTTCCCCGCGATATTGAATATCTAAAAAACTGTCACGCACCCGCTCAATGGAACCCGCTTCGACCCCTGTCCCCATCTGTCCCGGGATTTGCGGACGGTTCATGGAAGCCGGCGGATACGGTTCTGTTTGCACAAAATTGACGCGTTGGCGCGAATAACCAGGTGTGTTGGCGTTAGCAATATTATGTCCGGTTACATATAACGCTGATTGTTGCGTAAACATACCTCGTTTGGCTACCTCTAAGCCATGAAACGTTGATCGCATTACATTTTCCCCCAATGCTTGAAACTCTAAGCTTTTGAATCAAATAACGAACTGCTGCCTTCATATGAAGATGTCGCCATGTTCGGTTTTCTATAATTCATTTCTTTCGGCTGCGGCATGATCATATCCAACGTCATGTTGACAAACTGCAGCGATTGGTGGAGAAGCTGTTGGTTTAATTCATTAATATTTTTAAGCTCTGCAACGACCACCGCCAAATTGTCTCGCAATCTTTCTAAAGCGGAACGTTCCGGTTCGTTTACTAGTTCAATACATGCCGTTAATGTCGGCTCTTGCTGTGTATGGCCTAATGCACTTATGATCTTTTCAACAGCAAGAATCCGTTCCTTCTCGATTTGTTTAATTGCCGCAATATACTTCTGCTCTTCTTTAATCATTTCACTGAGCGCTTCCATATCGCCTTTCTTTAATACTTCCGTTTTTTTGTTCGCTAAGTCCAACAAGCCTTTATGCAGTTTCACATGCTTTTCTAGCAACTCTATTAATTGTTTGGCAGACAATCCAATCTCTCCCTAAAAGTACATAAAAATTAAATCAGTATGATGTGAATACTGATTTAATTTTCAAAGTAGTATTTGTATATACTTTTCGCGATTGTCTTCGCATCAATTTGATATGTTCCGTTTTGCACTTGTTCTTTTAACTTACGCACTTTCTCTTGATGCTCGACCGTCCATTGAGAAATTTGCTGCAGCTCTTTCGCCGCCGTGGAAATTTCCACTTTATCTTGTTTAGCCACAGGCTTTTTCGCCTGCATCTCTTTATCGAACTGGCGTTTATAAGGATTAACCACCGTCAAGCCGAATTTGTCAATTCTCATGAAAATCCCCCCTTTTCCATGCCTCTAGCCGTTTCCATATCTCCTACCTATATTATCGGCAAACGAAAAAGATTGTTTACAAAAAATCAAAATTAATTCTCGTCACCCCTTTTCGTATAATAAACATTCTCCACATGACGGCGTTTTTTCCTTTCTTCTTCCTTTTGCACCATTTCTAGTTGTTTATTTAGGTCTTTTGAACAGTTTGCGCATAGTCTTCCTTCGCGAATCAGTTTGCCACAGCGGTCGCAAGGATATCCTAAATTTGGGAATTGAGCGAGTTTTAGACGGCCGCTTTTAATGAATTTCATCAGCAGCGACTCCTTCACTCCTGTTGCGTCTACAATTTGCATCATTGTCGCCATGCGATTTTCCCTTTTGCGCAAAAAGCGGTAAACTTTCTCGAAAGCCTCTTCTTCTTCTCTATAACAGCTCTCACAAATATCGCGAAACAGACTTTTTACAAATAGGCTTCCGCAGTTTGGGCAATTTGCTAAACTCATTGTTTCCCCTCCCCACTACTTCTCACTTTCCTTCATTATAAGACAAATAAAAAACGCTTACGTATAAATGTTGATAATTAATCCTTGAATTTCCCCGATGGTGCTTAAAAGGTCAATTCCTTGTTTTTCTTTTTGCAATACGGCATTCGTTAAATCAATTAGCTTTTTGTCCACTTCTTTCACAATCTTATATAGCCGCGAACGCCCGCTCCAATTGAAACCATGTTGTTCGGATAATTGCAAACCGTTTTTTACCACGTCATCAAGCAGCGTTTTCACAAGCTTTTTATATTTTCGCAACTCTTCCACCGAACGCGATTCCGCCAAAACTTTCCCTTGTTCTTCAATTTCTTTCGCAAGTTGCTGAAACCGTTCGAGTGCGAGTTCTTCGTTTTGCTTTGCCACGACTTCGGCAAACGATACAGACGCTGATGCTGTTGCTTCTTTTTTGCTTACGTTCATCATATTTGCTTTTGTGATTTTTTGAATTTCCACAATGAATCTCCCTATTGTTTTTCGATGCTCTTAATTAATTTTAAAATTTCTCCAATGACTGCATAGAGCTGTGAAGGAATTCGATTTTCCGGATCCGCTAAATGCTTGACAAGCGATGAATCGGTTTGCATGGGAATGTTTTGTTGTTGCGCCTGCTTGATGATTTCGTTTACCGTATTGGTTTTAGACTCCGACCATTGATCGGCTCCTTTTTGATAACTCGTCAACGCGGAAAAATAATGTGGATAACCGTTTTTCATACCGTCCAATCATAACCTTTCTCTCTGTTTGTTTCTTTCTCTTTCGTTGTTTCTGCCGCTGTTTTTGGTTCTTCTTGTTCATTCATTTTCGCAAAAGCAATTACTTTTACATTGTAGCCGATTGCCTCCAAATTTTCTTTAGCCATCTCTGTTAATGATTTCAATGCTTCGGCAAGTTGTGCATTGTCCGTTTTAATGGTAATCGTTAAATTTCGTTCCAATGCTTGAAGTAAAATTCCGATTTTCCCGTATTTTTCTGTATCCAGTAAAAAGTACAGACTGCAATTTTGCCAATCAAGCTTTCCTCCATCATTTCGGGAGTTTAAATAAATATGGACCGTTTCAATTTGATCGTGCAATAACACCGGCAATTGATAAAACATCGTTTGCATATGATGGTTAGCATCAAATTTACTCAACAGCTGCTGGCCTGTCATATTCATTAAAGCATGCTCGGCTTGCTGTGCGATCATGCCAAGTTCTCCTTGGCTTAATTTCATTAACACCGCCTTTATGTTTTGCGGTTCCATGGCTGTCTGCTTCAACCATAAGGCCCGGGAAACATCTTTTTCATGCTGAAACCCTAATTGCCGAAATTGCTCAAACATACTCCGTGCTGAAACTTCTTCGCCTAGCGGAAGCTTTAATGTTTTTGCCAGCTGCGAAAGAAGCTGTTGCTTTGGCATTGCTTCTTGCTCGTTGAAATGAAAAGCGGAAATAAAATGCTTTATTTTTACATCCGCTGGTTGAAAGCGAAGCCCTCTAAGCAAATTTTTCACTTCATTCACGATTGTTAAAGCATCGCTCGGCTTTCCTTCAGTAAGCAGCTGCTTTGCTTCCGCTAATTTCGCACTTGCTTGAAGCATTTGCTTCTCCGTTTTCATGTCGGTAAAAAGCATAAATTCTCCTCGCAAAATAGCACGGTCTAACGTATTAATCACGGCTTCGATGAATTGTTTTGCCTGCTGGCGCGCCAATGTTTGTCCACTGTTCAATAAAAATGTTGCGTTTTCTAACTTCTTATTCATCTCTATTTGCAGCTTTTTAAAATCAAGCGCCGCTTGCGAGAGTTTTTCTGTAATCGTCTTAACGATCATATCTTTGGATTGGACGGGGATGGTTTGAAACCATTCCTCATTCCAATACGGCAGTTCCGTTTGTTGGCCGTTCGTTGCTTCTGCTCCTGCAGAAATGCGATCTTTTTGTGAGATCCTTTGATCTTCTAATAACTCTGTTTCAGTTTGAGAGTTGAAAATCTTTGTTTCATTGTTAACAGACTCTCGGTTGTTTTCCTCCGAAGATTGTAAATGCGGCAAGAGATCGAGATGATCTGCCAACTGCATTAATATCTCGCCAAATGGCTCACCATGCAGTGTTTCATGGATAGACTGTAAATGCAATTCGGTCACTTCAAGCTTTTTATTCGCAAGCGCCTGTATCGTTTCCAGTTTTTCATCCAGCGCCCCCTGTGCTTTTTCGAAAAAACGTCTTAATATCGCTTTTTCTTCCTTAGATAGACGAATTCCTTGCGCTAACAAGATTTGTTCCGCTTTCTCTAATTCGCTGACAGGGAGCAACCGAGTGGCTGCGTCATTCGTTTCCACTGTTTTTGGTACGGCCTGCACTTGTAAAACATGATCTTTTATGCCGATAATTTGCACAGCAAATTGATCTTCATTCGGTATTTCGCCTTGAAAACGAACGTGCACATCCTGTCCTTTAACCGTTATAATTGCTTCATTGCTGCTTAATTTTTCCTTAATGGTCGCGAAAAATGTTTCCCCCTCTTTCAAGGAAAACGGCAATAGATTTGTCATTGACTCGTTCATGATCAAGTCGTTGCGAATTTGCATTTACTTCACACTCCGCTCTATCCCTTGCTATTTTTAATATCGGCATGTTTGTCCTCGATATTAACCTCTTGCCAATGTAAACGAAGAAACAGAAGCAGCGCCAGCCTTGCGCAACACCTTCGCCGCATGCCTTAACGTCGTCCCTGTCGTATAAATATCATCGATTAACACAATATGCTTGTCCTGTAAAGGCATTTTTCCTGAAAACTGAAAGACGTTTTCGGTCCGCAGCCGCTCACGGCGCGATTTTTTGGATTGTTTTTCGAGGTGATGGCGTGTGAGGATATCGTGGATGGGGAGAGCGAGCAGCTCGGCAAGCGCCTTTGCTTGGTTAAAGCCTCGCTCGTACAGCCGCTCGGCGCTGAGGGGAATCGGAACGATCAGAAAGGTACGGTCAAAATGGCGGTAAAATTCGCGGCGAAAGTCTTCCTGAAACGCTTGGACAATCGCGTAGTCGCCGCGAAATTTCCAAAGCGCGACCACTTCTTTCATCCATTCATTGTACATATACACTGACCGATTTTTCGTCAATACATCTTTCCACTCGTCATTCTCTTGCCAGCGAACACAATCCGTACATAATCGACCTTGGCGATGGGATGGTTCAAGACCAGCAAACGGACGGCCGCACATATCGCAAATTTCTCCGTCAATCCTCATAAACGCATTGCGGCATTTCGAACAAAGACAATCCGCTTTTTCTAATGTCAAAAAATGCCGCCAACTCACCATCGGATTGTACGGCGTATGGCAAATCAAGCAATTCATTGCGTTTTCAACATCCCCCTTTCTAAAGCCTCCTTATTCATTCGCTCAATCTGCCGTTTCGCCGCGACCATCTCCCGCGTTTTTCCGTAATGGAAAAAACGGATGTCACCGTTTGGAAATTGAGCGCTTCGCCCGACGCGGCCGGCAATTTGCACGAGCGCGCTTTCCGTAAAAATGCGGTCTTCCGCGCCAAGCACGGCAACGTCAATGTTCGGAACGGTCACGCCGCGTTCCAAAATCGTCGTAGTGACAAGAAGCGGAATGCGACCGTCACGAAACGCTTGCACTTTTTCCGCGCGCTTCGGATCTTCCGCGTGAACGCCTTCGATCCGCTCGTCTAATTGTTTCAATATACGTACAACTTGCTCGAGCTCATCAATATGAGGAACGAATAAAACGCTTGTTTTGCCTTTTCGATGCGGGATTGGACCCATGCGGTGACGTTGCGGGGAAGACGCTTGCGCTTTAATTGTTTGCGCCAGTTTCCGCACCATTCGAAACATGGGACAGGAAGGGGAAAACCGTGGTAGCGGGCGGGAATGGTGACCGCTTTTCGTTTGCCGCGCTTGATTTCTTTCTGCCAGGTTGGATGTGGAGTTGCCGTTAAATAAATAAGACTGGATGTCTCTTTGCGCGCTTTTGCGACAGCATATTCAAGCATCGGTTCCACCGAATACGGGAAGGCGTCGACTTCATCAATCACCATCACATCAAAAGCGCGGTAAAAACGTAATAGCTGATGGGTGGTGGAAATAACAAAAGGGGCGAATTTGCCGCGGTCGTCGCTGCCGCCGTACAAGGCGATCAATGGGACGCCTGGAAATGCTTGTTTCAAGCGAGGGGCAAGCTCGCGCACAACATCGGTTCTTGGTGTGGCAATACATACGCGCTTTCCCATCTCAAGCGCCCGCGCGATGCCTGGAAACAATACCTCCGTTTTTCCAGCGCCACAAACTGCCCACACGAGCAATTCGTCATTCCGCACGATTGCGTCCTCCACCGCATCGGCAGCACGCTGTTGACCTTGGGATAACGTTCCGTTCCAGGAAAGCGGGGAAAAATAGCAAGCTTGAGGGAAAGAAAAGCGGGATACAACCAGCGGGGTACATGCGCTTACACGCCCCATCATAATGCATTTGCGGCAATATGTACAAACCGCTTGACAGCGTGCACAAGGAAAGGATGCGAAAAAATGATTCTCCTCGTTTCCGCACCTCATGCAGCGCCATCCATGTTTTGTTTTCATCATCCCTTTTTCGTAAGCAAGATAGCCATGTTCATAATGTACTTGAATGAGATCAAGTGGGAATGGAAGTTCTTCAAGGAGAAGCTGTTTTCCTTCCAAAAAAGAAAGGAGTTCCGGAGAGTAATGAAACTCGGGGTGCAGTGGGATAGAAGACGTGTCATCGATGTGGCTGATCGGTTTAGCAGTTTGGTCATTGGTTTTGGCCAATACTTCGGGGATCAACCTTCCTTCATCCACGATAAAACGCATATGATCCCTCCATTTCATATTGTTCATCCCTATGCCGCATAAAGCTTTGCGGCATAGGGATCAGCAAGATTACGGTTGATACCATGTTAGTCCTAACGCACCCTCGCCAAGATGGGTTCCGATGACTGGGCCGAAGTAGCTCACCATCAATTCGACATGCGGATACTTGCTTGCCAGTTCCTGCTTCCATTGTTCCGCCTCGTCTGGACGATTCGCGTGAATGATCGCCGCCTTGAGCGGCACTCCTTTGGCTGCGTCTTCGGCAAACAATTCTTCAATCCGTTTCACTGCTTTTTTGCGCGTGCGAATTTTTTCAAACGGAACGATCACTTTATTTTCAAAGTGAAGCAACGGCTTAATTTGCAGCAGTCCGCCGATGAACGCCTGTGCGCCTGTCAATCTTCCGCCGCGCTGCAAATGCGATAAATCGTCCACCATAAAGTAAGCGCGCAGCGTTTTTTTCACTTCATCGAGCCGTGCGATGATTTCCTCTGGCGTTTTCCCATCAAGCGCCATCTTCGCTGCTTCGATCGCGTAAAAACCTTGGGCCATGCAGCTGATTTCCGAATCATACGCGTACACTTGCAGGCCATCGACCATATTCCCTGCCGTCAGTGCACCTTGGTATGTTCCGCTAATGCCGCTTGATAGGTGTATGCTAATGACCGCATCGTATCCTTCGTCACGAAGCGATGTAAATAGTTCGACAAATTCGCCAACCGCTGGCTGGGATGTCGTCGGCAGCTCTTTATGCTGCTTTACTTTGTCGTAAAATTGTTCCGTGCTAATATCTATTTCCTCACGATACGTTTCCGCGCCAAACGAGACGCTCAACGGAATCATATGAATCCTTAGCTGATCGCGCACTTCTTTCGGAATATAAGCGGTGCTATCCGTTACAATGGCTGTTTTCATCGTTCATACCTTCCTCGTTCATTAGTCTTTATTACCTATTGTAACAAAAAAAAGGGACGAAATTCATTATCCAATAGCAATAAATTGTCCAGCCATTTTCCGCAAACATTAGCGCACTTCGACCCAGCCGTTTTTGATGGCGACAACGACCGCTTGTGTACGGTCATTGACATTTAATTTTTGTAAAATGTTGCTTACATGATTTTTCACCGTTTTTTCGCTGATATATAGCGCCTCACCGATACCGCGGTTGCTTTTTCCGTCTGCTAATAGCTGCAATACTTCACATTCACGGCGCGTTAATAGATGAAGCGGCCAGCGAACTTCGCGTTTTCTTTCTTTGTTTTCGCCTTTTTCCGATACAAGCCGGCGGTATTCGCGAATCAAATTGTGCGTCACTTTCGGATGCAAGTACGAGCCGCCTTCTGCGACGATTTTCACCGCTTCAATCAATGTATCTGCATCCATTTCTTTTAATAAATAGCCGGTAGCCCTGTTTGCAATGCGCGCATCACATAGTTTTCATCATCATGAATCGAAAGAACGACGACTTTTGTATCAGGATACGTTTCAATCAGCTGTTTCGTTGCCTCTACTCCATTGATGTTCGGCATGTTAATGTCCATAATGACAATGTCAGGGCGGTGCTCTTCTACAATCGAAAGGGCTTCGCTTCCGTCCGCGCCTTCTGCGACGACTTCAAACTCCTCTTCAAACTCTAAAATTCGCTTAATCCCTTCCCGAAATAGTTGATGATCATCAATAATGGCGATGCGTGTTTTCATAACCTCTCCTCCCTTTTTTGATTATGTTACGTTATACATTTAACGGAATACGAATGAAAATCGTTGTACCGAATCCAATCTTTGACCGAATCGTTAATGTCCCTTCCAACAATTCGACCCGTTCTTTCATGCCAATAAGTCCAAAAGCATTCTCTTTTTTTACCGTTGTGTCAAATCCTTTCCCATTATCTTTTACCATCACAAACAGCTGGTTGTTATTCATTTCCGTTCTCACTTGAATTTCGGTCGCTTCCGCATGCTTCAGGGCATTTTGTACTGATTCTTGAACGAGACGGAACACCGCAACTTCCATTCGGGCCGGTAGTCTTACTTCTTCACCAATGTGTACAAAGGAGACGGCAATCTCCCTATTATAATCTTCGATCGTTTGTAGGTATTTTCTTAGTGTAGGAATTAAACCTAAATCGTCAAGCGCCATTGGTCGCAAATCATAAATAATTCTTCGTACCTCATGAAGAGCAGAACGAACCATTTTTTTAAAATCGCGAATTTCGGCAATCGCCGCTTCAATGCCGCGATCTTTTAACACTTTTTCAATGAAGTCGGAACGAAGAATGGCATGGGCGAGCGTTTGCGCTGGACCATCATGAATTTCCCGCGATAGCCGTTTTCTTTCCTCTTCTTGCGCCTCGATAATTTTTAACCCAAACTCTTGTTTTTGTTTAGCACCTTCAATAAATTCCCCTACTTGACGGAAATCGCTGTTTAAATAATCAAGAACAACCGTAATTTGTCCAACTAAATGCTCTGCCCGTTCGATCGTTTCTTTCAGCCCGATTAAGCGCCGCTCCAGCTCATCGCGCCGCAGCCGCAGCTGTTTTTCCCGCTCGCGGATCATCGCCAGCTCCATGTGCAATTCATGGGCCTTTTCGTATGCTTCACGAATTTCCTCTTCCGAATATATCGAAAAATCCTTGCTTACTTCCGCAAGGCGCTGCCGAGACAGCCGAGTTTGTATTTCCAGTTTATCCGCCTCTTCAATCGTCTGTTTGGTTAGCATCTTCACTTCCAACAATTCTTGAAGCAGCTGTTCGTGTTCTTGGCGTGACTGTTCACCGATTCGAAAAATTTCGTCTTTGCTATGTTGAACGGTGTCGATCATTTTTTCGACAATTTTATCTAATTCCTTTGCATCCAACGTTTTATTTGAAGACATACAAGATCCCCCGTAAACGCTTTGCTGCGCTGCTTTCTAATTTTGTGTATCTGCACCAAAAAAATTTATTTGAAGGAAAAATGTTGTCGATTTATAATAAAAAAAGCATCCAATAACAATAACAATCTATTTCTTTGTCTACTAAATTAGTATAACATGTTTTTATCCAAAACTTATCGAATTTTTGAAACTCCTTTGTGTAACAGTGGGGTGATTTTTATTTTGTTAAAAAAATATTACACAGTAAAAGGGTACGGAGAAAACGAAATCATTATTGAAAAATCCCGTTTCATTTGCTATATCAATAGAGCAACAACAGAAGAGGAAGCGATTGAGTTTATCCAGCAAATTAAAAAAAAGCATTGGGACGCGACACATAACTGTTCTGCCTATATCATCGGCGAACACGACCAAATTCAAAAAGCGAACGATGACGGCGAGCCAAGCGGCACCGCTGGCGTTCCGATGCTGGAAGTGTTAAAGAAAAAAGGATTAAAAGATACCGTCGCCGTCGTCACCCGATATTTTGGCGGCATTAAACTCGGGGCGGGCGGTCTTGTTCGTGCTTACGGAAAATCGGTATCAGAAGGGCTTAAGGCAGCTGGCATTGTCGAACGCCGCCTTGTGCGCGTCATGCATGTTGTCATTGACTACACATGGCTCGGAAAAGTGGAAAATGAATTGCGCTCTTCTGTATATACTATAAAGGATATCCATTATTTAGAAAATGTCGAGCTAGAAATTTTCGTTGATGAAGAAAAAAAACAAACGTTCATCGAATGGATGATGGAACTTACCAATGGAAGAGCGGAAATAAAAGAAGGGGAGACAGAGTATCTCGAAACGGACGTCTCTTAAAGCGGACATAAAGTCAAAACGGTGAAAAGGAGTTTCTATTATGGTAAATGAAAGAAAACGGCTTAAAAAGATGAAAAAGAAAAAACGGAGAAGACGCATTTTATTTTGGCTATTTGTTCCCTGTTTATTATTTCTAATCAGTTCCGCAGGATATGCTTTATTTTTAATGCATAAAGCTGAATCGATGATTAACAAGTCGTATGAAGAGATCGGAAACAATGCAAAGTCTATTGACCCAAAAAAAGATAACTTCTCTGTACTGTTTATCGGCATCGACGATAGCAAGTCGCGCAAATTTAAAAGTGATACCCGATCGGACGCGCTTATTCTTGCTACGTTTAACGCAAAAGACAAATCCGTGAAAATGGTGAGCATTCCGCGCGACTCATACGTATATATCCCTTGTGAAGACAAATACGATAAAATTACACACGCGCACGCTTATGGAGGCACAAAATGTACTGTCGAATCCATCGAAAATTTATTTGACATTCATATCAATTATTACGTCAAAATGAATTTCTACGCCTTCATGGATGTAGTAGATGCACTAGGGGGAATTGAGGTCGAAGTTCCTTATGACATTAAGGAAAAAGACTCGGAAGATCACCATAATGCTATTGTGCTGAAAGAAGGGCTTCAGAAGTTAAATGGCGAAGAAGCGCTCGCCCTTGCGAGAACTCGGAAGAAAGATAATGATATCGAACGCGGAAAACGCCAGCAACAAATTTTAAAAGCCATTTTAGAGAAAGCAAGCAAGACCAGCTCCATTACAAAATACGATGATGTCATCGAAGCGGTTGGAAACAACATGAAAACAAACTTCACATTTGATGACATTAAGTCATTAATTTATTATGTCACAAGCAAAAAAAATATCCACATAGAATCACTCCAACTAAAAGGAACGGACCAAAACGACGGGGTTTATTACTACGAGTTAGATGAGGAGTCCGTACAAGAAGTGGCAGATACGCTTCGAAATCATTTAGAATCATCGGACGAATAAAAAGGGTTAAAAAAGTCATCTCGCGCCAACGAGATGACCTTTTTATTTC
The DNA here is from genome assembly GCF_027942335.1 of Geobacillus sp. CX412. Lineage (NCBI taxonomy): Bacteria > Bacillati > Bacillota > Bacilli > Caryophanales > Anoxybacillaceae > Geobacillus > Geobacillus sp. CX412. Next base: position 319,742 of record NZ_CP103461.1, on the reverse strand, counting down.
ATTTTTCCATTTGCGTAGCGAATACCTCGCACAATTTTCAAAATTGGACGGTAATTGTTGCCGACTAATCCGATTTTTTCAGCGAATAACTCCAGTGCGAGTACGACAACGACTAATATAATCATCGATACCCATGCAGCAGCTTTGGACAAAATAATGGCCACAAGCCCAAACAAGGCGCTCATGCCGTAAATAATGAGAACTGTTTGACGATGGCTATATCCAAGTCGAAGTAGACAATGATGCAGATGTGATTTATCCGGTGCTGACAATGGCTGTCTTTTGAGAAGGCGTCGAATAATCGCAAAGAACGTATCTGAAATTGGCACACCTAAAATAATAACAGGAATAATAAATGAAATCGCTGTAACGTTTTTAAACCCAAGCAATGAGAGAACAGAAATCATATATCCTAAAAACAGAGCTCCTGTATCTCCCATGAAAATTTTAGCCGGATGGAAATTATAAATCAAAAACCCTAAAATGCTGCCGAGCAAAATAAAACCCATGCTTGTTACAAACATATCACCTTTTAAAATCGCCATCCAAGAAATGGTTATTAGCGCAATGGCAGAAACTCCAGCAGCTAGTCCATCAAGTCCGTCAATTAAATTAATGGCATTGGTAATTCCTACAATCCAAAGAATCGTTAATGGAATGCTCAAAAAGCCGAAATATAATTGCGATCCAAACGGCAAATTAATGTATTCGACTTGCACTCCACCAAATACAACGACGACAAAAGCAGCTAGCAGCTGTCCTGCTAATTTCACTTTTGGAGAAAGCTCAAATAAGTCATCTAAAAATCCGGTAATAATAATGATGACGCTTCCCAATAAAATCGGAACTTCATACACATTATCCGGATCTAAAAATACAATCCCTACAATAAACGCAATATATATCGCCAATCCGCCTAAACGCGGCATTATTTTCTGATGTACCTTCCGTTGACTTGGACGATCAGTTGCGCCAATTTTAAACGCCAACTTTTTGACAAGCGGTGTTACAAGCACGGAGGTTATAAAGCAAATCAACATGGTAAGAAAATAAGCCATAAAAAATCCTCCTTAACTTTATCATAACCACTCATTCTTTTTTCTTGTCATCATGATTTTGCATTTTCATTAAAACATTGGAAAAAATAACATAAAATCACTACGTATCATTGGTGTAAATCTGGAAATAGTATAAAAAGAATATTTAAACTATATTCACAATGTGGATTATAACATAGACATACAAACTATTAAACAATTATTTTATGTACCACTATTTCATCACATGTCTTCTTTATATTATTTCGAAAAAATTATTCCTATAAGGGTAATCTAGTGCCAAAAATAATTTAGATAAGCTAGAAAATAATTAAGAACAATGTATCGTTTATACTAATCTTTTGCTTTACTGTATGAACAGATAGACATGCTGAAGGGAAAATTTTTGCTATGGATTGATTTCTAATTTTCAGGGTAAGTAATGGTTATTAAGGATGATTCATACATTTTGTATAATATTTTCACATTTTTGCTTGTCTACCATATAGGTTATGGTACAATAAAAGTGAGGACCGTCTTCCGTTTTGTATCGGGATATAATCGAGAGTGCGATGGACGGGTTGAGGCCAAGAAAGATATCCACGAATAGTGGATATCTTTTCTTTTTTATTTCTTTATTAATTGAAAAAAGCTAATATTCAACGCTGTTGAAACGTTGAACATTAGCTTGAAAAGATGATTTATGATTGTTCTACGATGGATATTTTCCATTTACTTAAATCTGGCTCAGACTTTTGGATCAGCTCTTTTGGGAAAATGAATGTCCACGGTTTTGTCGTGTTTGCTTTGACTTCCAAACGATCAAGGACGAAGCCTCCGCGTGCGATCACCTCACCTGTCGCGTCTTCTACTTGAAGCGGAAGTTGCTCAAGATAAATATTCCGATCGCTGCCGTTACGAATTAGCACAGTGATGTGCAATCCGTGTTCCTCCGTTAGCTTTGCCTGAAGACCAAAAAAATTTACTTCTCCTGACTTTGGCGGCTCAAGTTGATCAACCAATTGCCGTAGTTTCTCCTTCTCTTCTTCAGGAAGCGCTTTTTCCCAACTTTCCTCCAATTCTAAACGATGCTTTGGTTTTAATTCAAAAGCAAGCTTCCACCCTTCGCTTGGAATATCATCTGTTTTTAATGTCGCGTTTTCGAAAAGAAAGTGCCATGGCCGGCTGCTTTTTGCTGGGAGTTCCCCCATCTCCTCTAAATCGAACTCTTTCCGAGCGATAATCGCATCGTCCGCACTTAACAATAAAAGTGTTGTTTTTCCAATTTTAATCGGCTTGGACAAACTATGGCGCACGAATGCGGATACAATCACGCCATCCGCTTCCCTTCTTAAACTAATTCCAGATAGGGAGATTTGGTTCGGTTTTAACGGTGATAGTTCATTGTTTAAAAAGCGCAACACATATTGCTGTTCAAGGGACAAATTCCACGATGGATGAAGAGAAAGCTCGGTATGAACATCTTCTCCGCCAGCACCATCCGTTTCTTGAATGACATCTTGTGCAGAAACGGCGGTATCTCCGCCGCTTTTTTTCTTTTTCTTAAAAAATGGAAACAACGCAATTCCTCCTTATTCGTTCGAACTATGTTGTAATGATTGCAATAACTGAGAAAGATGCAAACTGATTTCTTTTTCGATCGTTGCATACATCATCGTGAATAATTCGAATCCGTCCTTTTGATACAAGCGCATTGGATCTTCCTGCTGGTAATGACGCATGCCGATTCCTTCTTTTAAAAGTGCCATATTTTCTAAATGCTTCATCCAATTTTGATCAATCACTGCTAACATGATATTTTTTAATTTTTCCTGAAGCGATAGGTTGTTTTTCAAGGTTTCAAGATACTGAATATAGGAATCTACCGCTTCCTTCACTTTCTGTTTAACATCTTCAATATCTTCTAATGGATGTTCAAAGGAAATGTACCGTGGGTAGAGAAGACGGTTTAACTCCTCAGTCATCGTTTTAACATCCCATTCTTCTGGGATAAGCTCTAGCAGGCAATACTTCTCGACGATGTTGTTGCATGCCGATTGAACCATTGGAACGATAAGAGAAATCCTGTCTTCCTCTCTTAATACTTTATCACGTATATGGTAAACAACGTTTCGCTGCTCATTAATGACGTCATCAAGCTTTAAATTGTATTCCCTAATCGAGAAATTGATGCCTTCTACAATTCGTTGTACTTTATCAACAAACTCATGAATGTTGCTGTTCATAATTCGTCCTGTTTCATCTGTTTTTAGTTTCGGTTTTAATTTTTCCGTTTCTTCCTTCGCAAAACGACGAAACATATCATCTTCGAGGGAAATGAAAAACTGGCTCGAACCAGGATCGCCTTGACGGCCCGCTCTTCCTTTCAACTGGTTGTCAATTCTTCGGCTTTCATGCCGCTCTGTTCCGATGACGTGCAAACCGCCAAGCTCAGCAACTCCCTCACCTAACAAAATGTCTGTTCCACGACCGGCAATATTCGTAGCAATCGTAATGCGGCCGCGTTGCCCTGCTTTGGCAATGACCTCTGCTTCCTGCTCGACCGTTTTCGCGTTTAGCAGCTCATATGGCAAGTTTTCTTTATCTAAATATTTAGCTACCTCTTCTGACTGCAAAATCGAAGTCGTACCTATTAATACCGGCTGTCCTTTTTCGTGACGGCGTTTTACTTCTTTCGCAACTGCCACGTATTTGTCATGTCTTGTCATGTACACGTTATCAGGCATATCGACGCGAATTTTTGGTCTGTTCGTCGGAATCGGAATGACGTCCATTCCGTAAACGTGCTGAAATTCTTTTTCTTCCGTTTTTGCCGTTCCTGTCATCCCTGATAAAATTGGATACATACGGAAATAGTTTTGAATCGTGATGGAAGCTTGCGTTTTGTTTTCTTCGGTAATTTCCAAGCCCTCTTTCGCTTCAATCGCTTGATGAAGCCCGTCGCTTAGCGAGCGGCCTTCCATCACACGACCTGTAAACATATCGACAAGCACACTTTTCCGTCACGAACGATGTAATCGACATCACGCTTAAAGATGACATGTGCCCGCAATGCCTGAATGACGTAATGGTATAAAATTTGATGCTGCAAGTCATACAAGTTGTCGATGCCGAACGCTTTTTCAACTTTTTCGATTCCTTTTTCCGTTAAATTCGTTGTTTTCATTTCTTCATCATATATATAGTCAACGTCACGTTCAAACTTCTTGACTAAACGTGCCGCAATATAATGAAGTTCCGAGCTAGATCTCGTTTTTCCCGCAATAATGAGAGGCGTTTTCGCTTCATCGATTAAGATGCTATCGATTTCATCGATAATAGCATAATGATAAGGACGTTGCACTTTATCAGAAAGATCATACACCATGTTATCACGTAAATAATCGAATCCAAACTCTGTGCCAATTCCGTATGTAATGTCGGCTTGATACGCTTTTTTCTTTTCCGAAGGAGACATCAATGGAAGGTTCAAACCGACTGTAAGACCTAGAAATTCATGAATTTGACCGATTAAATTTCTGTCGCGTTTTGCTAAGTAGTCATTGACCGTGATCACATGCACACCTTTTCCTTCCAGCGCACGCAAATAGCTCGGAAGCGATGCAACAAGCGTTTTCCCTTCTCCAGTCGCCATTTCAGCAATATTTCCTTCAGCAAGGACAAGCCCACCCATAAGCTGGACGTCGAAATGCCGCATACCAAGCACTCGTTTCGCTGCTTCTCTCACCACCGCGAACGCTTCCACCTTAATATCGTCAATGGACTTTCCCAAAGCCAATTGTTCTTTGAAGTATTCTGTTTTTGCCCTCAGCTCTTCATTCGTAAGCTTTTCCATTTGTGGCTCTAGCTGATTGATTTGTTCGACAAGCCGTCTATATTTCTTTAACTGACGTTCACTTGTATCCCTGATTGTTTTTTTCAAAAGTGAAAGCATTCCGAATTACGCTCCTTTATAACGAATTCTAATATAGTATACCAAATTGGTAATCGTTACGAAATGCGAATCTATTATAGGCTTTTTTCTATTTTTTTGAAAATCATACCTTACTTATCCTCTATTTCAAATATTACACTCTACATGAAAAAACTACTTGTCGACAAATTTTGTCGAATTTGTAGAATGATGTCGATAGGATTTAGATTGATAAGCCAGCCCACGGTTTCCGTGGCTGGTCCTTTTTTTATCTGCAGAAACTATATATTAAAAAGAAACATGATGCCACCTCTTGATGACACCATGTTTTATTACTCTGTTATGCACCAACATCTGATTGACATATCCATCCGCCACCCAACCTAGAACAGCTTCAAACGAGGTGCTATCGTACATTGTGACAAAACCGCATTTCCTGTATAAAATACTCCTTTTGACGGGCCAAAGGCAATGGCAGAAAACGGATTAATGGCCGTGACATGTCATATTCACTTTCTCCTGCACTGCTGCACGGAAAACAGTTCCTGCGTGATTAAAGATACATTTCGGGTTCCATTTTATTGTCTCCATGATAAGAAGAATCATTAGTTAATCTCTGCAACATAATTCAATAATCGGATTGCCTTTTTTCTACTCTGGAAAAAACACTCTATAGTCAACCATCATGATAATCGAGAGAAGGAAAAAATCTGCAGATATTATATATAATAGACGGGTTTGCTAGAGAGGCATTTTTTTATAAGAACAAGGAGAGAATATACTAGAGAAGGACTAAATCGGTCGATTGAATCACCTCTTTCAAAAAACGAGAAAGTTCGCATTTAAAAAAATTCTGTTGTAATATATATTTTGCATTGTTTCCTGCCAAATAACGAACATGTTATACATAATGTTTACGGAAAGGCAGAGTGTCCATTAGCCATGTTCAATCAATAACCTTTCCACCGCAGCCGGCGAAAAAGCATCCATGTCCTAACTGCACAAGGTTATTTTTACGGAAAACAATCGACCATCCTCATGGAGGAAGTGCACCTCATCATGGGATAAACAATGTCCAAAAGGAGGGATAGCAACCATGGACATATTAGTCATTATCCCCGCTTATAACGAGGAAGCAACGATACGGAATACGGTGATGAATTTAATAAAAACATGCCCATATGATTACATTGTAATAAACGATGGTTCCACCGACCGAACAAGGGATATTTTGGAGAAAAATCATTTTCATTACTTGGACTTGCCCGTTAACTTAGGAATTGGCGGAGCGATGCAGACTGGCTATCGTTACGCACTTAGAAAAGGATATCAATACGCGATTCAATTAGACGCGGACGGTCAGCACGATCCAAAAGACCTAGAAAAGCTTGTTGCGGAAATCAAACAATCTGGCAGTGATATGGTCATTGGCTCTCGATTCGTAGAGAAAACGAATTACAAAGGAAGCCCTTTTCGAAGAATGGGGATTCTTTATTTTTACTATCTGCTCTATTTTCTTTCTGGAGTGAAAATAACCGATCCAACCTCGGGATATCGCATTGTAAACAGAAACGTGATGCGCGAATTCACAAATTATTACCCTGTCGATTATCCTGAAGTCGAAGTCATCGCGAAATTAGCGAAAAAAGGGTATAAAATTAAAGAAATCAAGGTGGAAATGAACGCAAGACAAGGCGGAAGATCATCGATCACCCCGTTAAAATCGCTATACTATATGACCAAAGTAACCTTTACTTCTTTGATTCGGTCTATTTTTTAAAGAAAGGGGGGAAGGGTTCGTATGAACAAAGTACAGCTAATAACCATTATGTTCGCTTCTCTTTTCCTCATTCAAGTTATTTATTATTCGACTCGCAATAAATTGAGGGACAAGCAGGCATTTCTTTGGTTTTTGATGGCAGTGATCGGTCTTTTTATCTCAGTCTTTCTCGAACCGCTGAATAAAGTTGCCTCGGTGCTTGGGGTTTCTTACATGCCTACCCTCATCTTTACAATCGCGTTTTTAGTCGTCCTAAACGTGCTCATTTACCAATCGATTACGCTGTCCGATCACCAAGAAAAAATAAAAACGCTCGTCCAAGAAATCGCTTATATCAAACACGAATTAAAAAATGATCAAGGTAAGGAAGAGAAAGATGAGTCTTGTTAATTTTGTATTGATTTTACTAAATACGTTCATTCTCGTCACAGGGCAGTTTTTATGGAAATACGGCATGATGAAAACGACGTTTAAACTGGATCCTCTTTCTATTATCAAAATATTGTTTTCACCGTTCATTTTTTCCGGATTAGTGATGTACGGTTTCGCCACTATTTTATGGCTTTTTATTTTATCGCGCGTTCCATTAAGCATCGCCTATCCCGTGCAAAGCATCGCTTACGTACTCGCCGTGTTTGGCGCCTATTTTATTTTCAACGAGCCCCTTTCGCCGACAAAAATCATCGGGGCCATTCTCATTATATTGGGGGTTTCTCTCATTGGGTTGTCGCCTAACACCCAGTAGCAAGCTAAAATGACATTTGGAGTGAATGGAAATGAGATTTCCAGTTAAAAAAAGAAACATCATCGTCGCCAGTATGCTGTTAACCGCACTGGTGATTCGGCTTTTTGTTCTATGGAAGTATGGATTAGACCTTACATTAAATAGCGATGATATGGGATATGTAAGAAGCGGCAAAAGACTCTTGGAAAATGGGATGCTCACATACCACCATGAAAGCGAGCCAACTGTCCATATTATGCCAGGGATGCCGATCTTATTGGCTGCTATTTTTTTCTTTTTCGGCACTGGCGATATAGGTCTTTACGCAGCAAAAGTGGTGATGATTTTATTTGGCGTAGCCAGTGTCTATCTTATCTATGTAATCGGAAAAGATATGAACCAAGAATGGGCTGGCATCATCGCTGGATTTTTCACTGCACTATTTGTTCCACTTATTGAAACGGACAATTTAACTTTGACCGAACCGCCTTTTCTATTCGGATTTCTTCTTTTCATTCATTTCGCTATCCAACTTGGACGAAATCATAAAATGTCTACTTTCTATTGGCTGATGTTTTCCTACTTGTTCTGCTTGTTGTTTCGAGCTACCTTTGCTCTGATTCCATTTGCGCTTCTCGGCTACTTTCTGCTCATCAAATATCCGCTTCGGCTCGCATGGAAGCAATTAGGAGTAGCTGTGTTATTAGTGATCATCGTACTTGGCCCATGGTGGGTGCGCAACTACATTCACTACAAAGAATTCATTCCATTAACCGGCGGTTCTGGAGACCCGCTTCTGTTAGGCACTTATCAAGGATATGGATACCGATATGGCGAACCTTATAAAGAAGTAGTCAAAAAAATCGATGAACAATACCCGCATATAAGCAATTACGAAAAACAAAAACTGGAAAAACAAATAGCGATAGAGCGAATAAAAAAATGGTATCACGCAAATCCGAAACAATTTATCGAAAGCTATACAACTAAAAAAGCAAAAATACAATGGGAACAGCCTTTTTATTGGATTGAGATCTTAGGAGTTGCGAAAAATACCATGATTTCCGTCCACCAATGGGTTGTATCACTGGCGTTTGCGTCCATGGCACTCACCTTGCTTTTGTTAAAGCGAAATCGAAAAGAATTGTTGTTTTTTACTTTCATCATCGCATACTTTACAATTTTAAACAACGTGTTTTTCGCCTACCCGAGATATAACCTTCCGTTAATGCCGCTTTTGTTTTTATATATCGGCCTGCTCGTTTCCGCTGTTCCATTCGTGTTTTTCCGCAAAAAAACAACCTCCTCTTAAACATCATTGTTTAAGAGGAGGTTGTTATTACTTTCCTAAAATACTTTTATACGTAAGCAAACAGGTCGCAACTTCTATAGAAAAACCAGAGCCTTGATGACTCTGGTTTCGCTTTTATTGGGAATCAGATTTCAAAACGTTTAGCATGCGGTAGAGCATGACAGCTGCTTCGGCGCGTGTCGTTTGTGTCTTTGGTTCGAAGTTGCCGTTGGCGCGGCCGAAAATAATTCCAAGCTCGGCTGCTTGTAAAACAGGTTTTTTAGCGTAATCATTGATTCGCTGCATGTCCTTAAATTTCTTATTTAGTTTAAGGGATTGTAATCGTTTTTCATCTTTGTATTCAATCGCACGTATAATCATGGCTGCCATTTGTTCTCTGGTGATATTTTCATCCGGCTTAAAGTATTCTTCTTTCGTTCCGTAAACAATTCCCGCACGGTACGCGGCTTCTATTTGTTGAGCAGCCCATGCTTTTTGCATTGGAACATCCTTAAAAATCCCTTTATACTCTTCTGTGTGTATTTGCATAGTTCTTACAAGCAACACAGCAAATTCTGCTCTTGTCACCTTTTGCTCTGGAGCAAATGTATCGTCCGTTTTTCCATGAATAATTAACTTCGAAGCAAGCGATTCAATCTCTTCTTTCGCCCAATGTTTATGAATATCTTTAAATGTTTTATCGTTAGAAATGACCGCAAAAGTGGATAAATGTTCCGTTAGAATAATCCAATAATCTCCTTTTAATTGTCCTCCTGCATATTCCCACTTTTTGAGTTTCTCATTGTAATATGCGCCTGTTGTCTTGTTTTCTTGAACCGGCTTTTGAATCTTTAAGTAAAGCGCAATCGGTTCAGGGAATCGGCTGATTGTTTCTTTTTTGTCATTTGTAATTGTCACATCTAAAATGGCAGATTTTATTTGTTGAACAGGGAACTGCTCAAAGTCTTGCTGCTTTCGTTCTTTTAAACTTATGTTTATACCCGAGTCTGATTTCTCATTTATATATTTTAAATTCCTCGCAGGCAGCGACACCGTATAATTCATATTGGCAATAAGAGTTAAAGGTTTGTTACTATTTGCAATTTTATTAGCGATATCTTTTGCGAGCGAAACAGTTATATTGGCGGTTTGGTCCGATTCAGTTAAGTCGATCTTCCAATCTTGATCCGTCGCTTTTACCATTTCTTCCGTAACTTTTATCACCTTTCCTTCACGCAAATCTGGCTGTTCCGGTGCTGGCGTTTTTTATTACTCCACCCCCGCCAGTACCTGGCTGAGCAGTCGGTTTTCTAGTTGTAAAAGTCCAAATAGGAGAACGGGTCTTTCCTTTAAAATCATCCGTAACCGTTACATACCATCCGTATTCTTTTTCTGCCGATAGATTTTTCCACTCCACTTCAGCTGTTTGATTTTCTTTTACTTTCGCTGCTTCACCGATCTTTTGATTCGTAAATACATTAACTTCAAATTTATCCGTTGCCACCATTTTTTCTTGAGGCGTCAAGTTCATATCCATGACAAACTCGTCTTTTCCAGGGTATGTTGCACTGTCATAATAATTGTATTTATTTAAATACGGAGAATATGTTTTTACATAAATTTTGTTTTCGATCGGATTTACGTGAAGCAGCCGCATGAATCCTTGCCCGCCTTCTGGTCCGCCTTGATAGTCGGCGAGTATTTGATATACTTTGCGGTCTGGTTTGCCATCTTTGTTATCGTCAATTTCGTCGATTAATGTCTCGCTGTCATGATAATGTCCACAAAGCACCGCAATGACGTTTTTGTTTGGAACAACCACTTTTTCATAAATTTTATCGCCGATCGGGCTTCGGTTCCCTGACACAAGCAAATATTCATGGAAGTTTAATATTGCCATTCGGTCAGGATATTTCGCAAGTACTTCATTGATCCAAGCAATATCTTCATCATTCACTCCCCAACCCATGTAAATCATGATAAAATCATTTCCATTTACACTGACAAGGTCGTAATGTCCGCGGTTGTTTTTATATGATTCTCCATAATAATCCTTTCCTTTAAAACGCTCTTCCCCAAAATATTTGCTGTATTGGTTATAATCGCCTGTTTTATGGCCGACATCATGATTGCCCGCCAGCACGCCGTATGGAATGTTATGCTGGTCAAGTACGCTCATCGCTTCATTCGCGTTCTTCCATTGCATCTCGTCTTCCGCTTCATCGACTATGTCACCCGTATGAAAGACATATTGAATATTTAATTCTTGTTGTTTTTCCGCGATCCATTCTGTCATTCGTCTAAAGATATGCGGATAGCTTTCCGAATAATATTGCGTATCAGACATCCAAACAAACGTGTAATCAAATTGAGTGGTCGACGCAATTTCATCCTGCACCATCACTTGAACCGTTTGGTCTTTTACATAATCCGGACCTTTCACCGTTCCTTGCAGTGTAAAATTTTCATCGTTTTCGGCTACTTTCCAATGTAACGCTTCCCATTTGTTTGCAGCGTAGTTCCAAGCATACATCGTTACTTTTCGGCCTAAGAGAGACTTTCCTTCCCAAGTGAATTGAATTTCATCATCTGCATCGATTTCTTTATCTAATTTCACTTGGAAGCGTTGATACGGAAACTGGGTGGTTGATTTCGTGATGACATATTGGAAATCTGCTTTTTCTAATTTTTTTAGATCCTCACCTGTGATGATCGTTTCCCCTTGCGGAACCATCTCTTTCGGCGGTTCGCGATCAACGAGATTTTGATAAATCGATAATTCTTTTTCCCCCGGTTGGTATTGATACCCTTTGAAGAAAGCAACGTGTAAATCATCTTTTGTAGGATCCGAAACTTTTACCTTTAATTTTGGCGATGTCGATACATTTTCTTCTTGATGTTTCGGCGAAATGACTTCAGGACTGAAAGGATGCTCCTCCACAGTCGAAAATGTCACCGTTTTGGACGCAGCGTTTCCGACATGGTCGACCGCTTTTAAAATTAACGTATGTTCCCCCTTCGATAGTTCTGCGGATGACGTCGCAAACGGCAAATCAATCGGTTTTCCGTCTAAAGTCGCTTCCACTTTGCTTACTCCCGCGATTTCATTCTGCGTCTCCGCATCAATCGTAAATTCTCCTTTATATTCTTTTCCTTCTTCCACCGAAGGAGTAATCATTGGCGCGCTATTGTCGACTTTCACATCGGCCGTTACCGTGTTTTGTCCATCAGTGGCTTGGATGATGTGCGTTCCTTCCTTTTCTTTCGTTGTATCCCACACATACGCTTTGGCATTGTACTTTTCCTCAGGAATCGTAAACGTAAAATCAACCGTTTTCTGTGATGACGCTCCATCCCCTACCGAAATTTCCTTTTGGGGATCTGCATAGTTGGAATCGTAAAGAACCGTGCCATCTTTCAATACTAATCTGGCATTTTTAATGTAAAAATCATCGCGATTTTCTTCTGATTCTGTATCAAATGGAGATACTTTCGTGCCTGAACGAACGGAAATCGTCGTTCCTTTCCCTTTCTCAAAGTACTTTGGATCAATCGGGACCGTTAACGTCACATATTGATTAATCGTATCATCAAAGATGAGTAATACCTCATCTCCGATCGTAATTCCATTTTTAAAATAAAGGTTTGTCTTCTTCACCTCTACCGCAAAATAGGCTTGATCTTCCAGCGCCGGCTTTGTTTCAGCGGTGACATCTTTCGAATCAATTCGGATCGTTGTGTTCGATATGTCATTGGAACTAGCTTTAATGATGGCGGTTTGATTCAAAATGGTTTCATCTGTTACGTTTAGCCTGATTCCTTGCGGCTTTTCTTCCTGAACGATAGATATTTGTTGTTTTTCCGTTGTAACGTCATTCGTTCCATCGGAAATGACTAAATAATATTCAATAAACGCCTTTCCAATTAGCTCCGGAGAGTAAATCGTATAATGATATAAATTGTCGTTAAAGTCTTGAAGCAAATCTACCGATTTATATTTTTCCGCTTGATTGTCTTTATAAAAAAGGCGGACCGTTTTGACTTGCTGATTATCTTTTGCGTCAAACAATAGCTGAATATTTTCATATTCCGATACTTGCTTTTGCGTTGTTAAATCTTCGAATGTCGGCTTTTCATTGTCTTCTGGAATGGCAACAGGTTGATCAGGCACTTGTACCGGTGCTACTTGCCCCGGTGTTGCGCGTTCTTTAGCGCTGCTATATTTTTTCATATTGCGAGAACCGTCTCTTGGAAACGTGTAGAAAATTCCTTTATCCGGTGCCGTGTCCTTTACATCTAATTCGTCATTATAATATGCGGCGACAACATCATGACCAGTATTTGTCGCAATGGCAATGCCGTTATGGTTCGTATTGGACATGCCATTGGAATAAATCTTTACAATGCTTTTATTTTCCACTAATTGAGTTCCATAATGTGCATTAAAATCATCCACCGTTTTATCTTTATTCCCCTTATTGATAATCCAAAATACCATTGTTTGTCCTGCCGGCAAAATGATATCTTCTTTTTCCGGCCCCCATACTAAATCCGCTTCAGGACCATCCATTGGATATCTATAGTGAATCTTATAATCTTTTAAGTTAATATCTTTGGAAGAATTGTTGTAAATCTCGATAAATTCGTAGCCGTCCAATCCGTTGACATTCGTTGAGTCTGGAACAAGCTCTGTAATTAATAATGGCGGCAACTTTTGCGCATCAAACGATCCGCTGTCGATAGTGATTTTTTGTTCTTCGGTTTCCGCTTTTTGTGTTCCGTCAAATGCTTCAATTTTATAAAACACTTCATTGGTAAAAATGCTTTCTTTTGGAATAATCGCGGAATACGTATTGGTTTCCGCATTGCTTAATTCCATAGGAATGGACTTATATTCGCCATTTTCTTGAAAACGGCAGGATAAGACGACACTAACTACTTTTTCGTTATCCGTCACCTTCGCTTCAATCTTAATATCTTCTTGCCATTTTCCTTTCGTTACCGGCGTATGCACAATAACAGGCGGCTGTGTATCATGACTTACGTAAACCGGCTCAGCAGGCACTTGTCCTTCGATGGTTTTCCCTGGATTTGCTGGGTTGCTCAAGCCGATATTTACGAGTTGCTTTTGACCATTTACTACCTTATACTGAATGCCCTTGTTTTGTACCACATCTTCTTTTCCATAACGTGCCGATGAAATTTCGTTATTGAATTTATCTGCAATAATAATGGTTCTTTCTGCTGTGTTTGCCATGCCAGCTGAGTGAATCGTGGTTATTCTGTCTTCGCTAACGTTGGATTTGTAAATATTGTTGAAATCGGCAAGTGTTTTATCTTCATTGGCGCCGTTTTTAATCCATGCAACAAATGAAGATTGAGCTGGAATCGTTTTATTGTCGTCAAATTTCCAAATGACATCTTGTGTATTATCAGACGCAGGATAGCGGTAAATAATTTGATAGTCTTGCAGGGAGATAGGCTGGTTGCTGTTATTGTAAATTTCAATAAACTCGTATCCATCTTTGCCTCCTACGTTCGTTGAATCAGGAACAACCTCCGTAATAAGCAATTTGGGATTTTTCTGCGGGTCATCGTTTCTTTCCGCTTGTATTGTTACTTGAACGGGTTCTTCCTTGTTAGCTGGGTAGTAGGTTGTTTGTTCTCCATCTTTTGCTTCTATGTAATAAGACAGTTTCGTTCCCACATACTCAGCGGCGGAAATGACGCCTGAATATTCACCATTATTTTCTTTTGTCAAAGTCTTTGCCTTCCACTCCAAATCAGGCGAAGTTTGATAAAAAAGCGTAACAGTCGTGTTTTCACTTCCATTTTCCACTTTCGCACGGATCGCTAAATCCTGTTGATTGCTGATGGTCGTAACAGGAGTATGTATAAGCTGTAAGTTCGTCGTGTTGCTTGTTGTATTTGGTGTCTGGGATGTTGTTTCTTCGGGCTCCTTTGGCGGAGATTCTGTAGTTTCTGTTGACTGTACTGCCATAACGGATAGAGAAGAAGGGGCAAAAACACTAAAAAAAGTAAAACAAATGAGCATCATCCTAATCAAAGTGAATCGAAAAAGCCGCATTTCTACTTACCTCCCATTAAACACGATATTTTTACAATTATTTTTCTTTTTTGACAATTAATTATATAGTTATAAATTTAAAAAGGTATTGATAGCATGTTAAATTTAGGTAAATGAGAAAATAACATTTTGGAATTCATAGTTTTTTCTTTTCTCTCTAAAGAAGCGATAATGATGCCAAATATAATATGCATGTTCCGAATTCGCTTACTATGAAGGAGGGCCCATTTTTATTCCTAGTGTTTCCTTTTTCATATCGATCTGCTTGTTTCAGTCACTGCGTTCATGCTTTTCCGCAAAAAAACCTCCCCTTGATCGTTTCAAGGGGAGGTTTTGGATGATGGAGTCAATAACTGCTCAAACTGCCGCAAGGTAATGTGAGGATATACCCATTGCCGTTTTAACTCAAAAACTGGATCACCTGGATAAACCGTGCCTTTTTTCGTTGTAAACGCCATCGTAAATCCCGCGTCTTTCACGATTTGAATCACCCGTCCGTTATACGCGCCGAACGGATACGCGATAGCCGTCGCATTTACTTTAGCGATGCTAGCTTTTAAATCGTCCATAATTTCGTCATACGGTTTAAACAATAAATAAGGCCCGTGCTTTTTATCGAATAAATGAAAATGGCTCGTATGGCTTTCAAACGTAAACACATCCTTCATTTCCGCTACTTCCTGCTTGCTTAAAAACTGCAAGCCGCGCGGGTCAAACGGCTGCGGACTCGGTCGCATCCGCCCTGTAATCATAAAGATGGTCGCTTTAAAATTCAACCGTTTCAATAACGGATACGCGTACACATAATTCGATTTCAACCCATCGTCAAATGTAATCAATACCGACTTTGGCGGAAGCAGCTGCTCCTTCTTGACGTACGCCAACAGTTGCTGCGGAGTAATCGTCGTATAATGTTGCTTCTTTAAGTAATTCATTTCATCCCTAAACTGGCTTAACGGGACGGTTGTCGTGCCTTTGAAAAAATGCTCATCTTTATCTTCCAAGATATGATGGTATAACAAAACTGGAACTCCTGGATCTTTCTCTGTTACATGTTTATAAATATACCCGTCTCTTCCTCCAAACTCAACAACATAAAAAAGATGCGTTTCCGCCTTCACTGGATAACGAACACCTGCATTAATCTTCCCAATGGACTGTTTATTTCCATTTTGGAAAATATATACTTGCAAATCTTTCGTTCCAATCACACTTCTTTTTAAGCGATCTGCTAGTTTCGTAAACTCCGACGGCTTCCCAAGTTTTACGTCTCGCTTTTTCACCATTCCTTTCACAAAACCGTATTGAATGAAATAATACGTTTCATTCTTCCCAACTACTTCAAATACTCGACCTCGATAAATTTTTCCTACTTCTTTTAGCTCATCTGCGACATACGCATAAATGGGTGCCGATGGACCGATGGTTTGAATAAAGACGTTTTGATTTGTTTTCGCATGCTTTCCATCAGGCAATAGAAGAAGAAGTGCAACAAGTAACACGCTGCCTAGTACCTTGTTACTCAATTGATTCCCCCCTGTATCTGTATCTATTATTTACTATTCTATTTACTACTATTTTCACAATCACTCTTATTTTACCATAATTTTAGTAATAATTATCCATAAATATAAAAAAGAAGGATTTATAGTAAAAAGAAATCCTCGAATGATGACAGATTCTGCACCTTTGTATTACAATATGTCTATGCCAATATTTTCTTTAATCCGTCTCTCAAGGCGTAAAACACCGACCAAAGTGTTTGCCCTTGAAAGCCTTTTGGTGCAAGATCGAATGTCTAAAGCTCTTTCGTACATAAAAAGTCATACAGAGATTCAGAGTGGGGGACTAGTCTATGATGTATAAAAGCAATCCACTAAAGGAAATTTTTCATCCAAAAGTCGCATTTGCCCAGCTTAGAGAAGCGGAACGGGTGAAAAATGTCACAATCGTCGTCCTTCTTCTATTATTTTTCAATGTTGTTCTTTCATTGCTGCGGGCTTATTTTGGCATTGGCACGGAAGAACTGACAAAGCATCTCGGCCGATACACAGGCGAGCAATTTGCTTTCTTACAGCTTTTATTTGCGTTCGGCCATGCTTTGGGCGGTCTATGCGTTCCACTATTATTTCTGTTCATTTCCTCTATCATTTTTTATTTGCTTTTTGATATCGATTTTGTGAAACTATTAACGATTCAACTGCCGATTTTGTTCATTTTCTTACTCGAAGATATGATTCTCTTTCCATTCCAGCTATTTTTCGGTGTAAAAGATCTCTTTTCCCCATTTTCCCTTGGTGTGTGGGGGCCTTACATAACGAAACATTCTTTTATATGGGCGCTATTGAGAACCGTTTCACTCTTTTCCATCTGGGCCATATCGATACAAATCATTGCTCTTCGCTCCTTGACGGAAAAATCGGTTCAACGTGTCACGATGATCGTCACCGCCGTCTACCTCTTTTTCGCTTTTTTAGCAGCAGCAGGCACAGAATTTCCATTTAGTGGATCTTAATGAAAGGTAGGATACCGATGAAACGATGGAAACCATATATATTCATCGTCATAGTGCTATGTATATGCACAAACTTTTATGTCCTGTTTAATGAACATAGTAAAATTCCAAAATCAGTCTATGTGAACGAACGGACAAAACCAGAAAAAACAAATATCAAAGAAACCGTTCGCACTTCTGGCATGACCGCGCCAACAGAGCGAAAATTCGTTTACTATAATCCGCAGCTCGGCACCATCGATGAAATTCTTGTCACAAAGGGGCAAGAAGTACAAACCGGTACACCACTTATACGCTATGTGGATGAAGAAGTCGACCGGGAGATTCACCGAATCGCGCGAAAAAAAGAACAATTAAACGCGCAAATCAAACAGCTTTCGAAGGATATCGATTATTACAAAACCATGTCCTCTTCTGCCAAAGAAGACAGTATAGAGAAGATACAATGGGAGGAAAAAGCGAGAGAAGCGGAGCACGAAAAAACGCTGCTCGAATGGCAAATCAAGGAATATGAGGAACAACAGAATGAACTAACGGAGAAAAAAGACGAACTGATCGTTGAAAGTAAAACGGCTGGCGTGGTAGAAGAAATCAGCTATGACAAATCCAAACCGCTGATCACCATCGCTTCTTCCTCCGCTGTTGTTCGTGGAAAAGTGAAAGAAGAAACAGTCGGAAAACTCGCTGTCGGACAGAAAGCGACTGTTCATGTTCCAAACAAAAATGAATCATTTACTGGCACGATTGCCGATATTGGCAAATTTCCAATCAAAGAAGCGAACTTTCAAGAAAAAAGTGAATATCCGTTTACCGTACAACTAAACGAACAGCCGAAACAACTTCCTTTCGGATACCACATAAACATCACAGTAGTGACAAAAGAAAAAAACGGCGCGATTACTGTTCCGACCAAAGCGGTTTGGCATGAAAAAACGAAATCATTCGTCTATGTCATCCATAATGGCAAACTCGAAAAACGGAACGTAACACTAGGAATCACACACGGAAAGAAACAAGAAATCAAACAAGGCCTTCGTGAGAACGAATATATCGTGTCCCATCCAACGAAACAGATGAAACACGGAATGAACGTCATCGTTCCGCTTGAGATGGAAAAGCCAAGAAAAGAAGCAATCAAGCAACTATCCAAATGGGACATCGCCAAACACTTCCTCGATGGATTTTTCCGTTCTTTCTATTGATAAGAATTTCTAAAGAAAAACTGGTCTTTTCCTAATACATACAGGAGAGACCAGTTTTTTCTTTCCACGCCATAGGTGTTCTATTTTTATAGATCACGAGCTTTTTATTTCCATATTTATGAATCCGAAAAATGCCGTGGGTAGACTCGAATTACACTAATGGGCGCCCTCGTTTGATTTTTGAAGGGGAAAGTATGATATCCGGCAAAACATATTCGTATTTATTGTCGTATACACCGCATCCGAATGACAGGGCGATGGCAGCCAAAGGTGTTGTTGTAAGGAAAATCGTTCGAGGAGAGAGACATCAATCAAAGTGTACTGTAACTAAATGTTTATTTTATTCGTCTAATAAATGGGAGAGGATCATTATGCAGAAAGCCTTATTTGTTTTCTTAGGGATGTTTTTATTTTTAACAGCTTGCTCAACTGATCGCACAATTGACAGCTCAACTGATAATTCAACTAATGTAGAATATCTAAAGATGGAAGGTTACGTTGTTGAAAAGCGTGAACATGGTGGTATATATCAGTTGCTTGTTATTGGAAATATAACCAAAGATGATCTAGAAAATAAGACAAAACAGGAGTTGATTAAAGAAGCGGGCGGCACATACTTCTATGTCAAAAAAGAAATTTATTCAAAGATATATAATATATCTTAAAATTCCGTTCAGCACCCATTCCAAAAAAAAAGACAGAGAACCAATCAATGACTCTCTGCCTCTAGCAATCTTCGACAAACTTCGAGGCGTGGCAGGCACGAGTTTATTTTTCGTATACGGTCCACGTCGGTTTTTTTATTTTGGCAGACAAATTCAATATTTTCGTTTTCACCCTTTTTGCTTCGCTTCCTTTTAGCGGAGTTGGCTGATAGTTATTTCTTGTTGTGACAGATGAAATGCGGCATGGAATAATACGAATCTCTTTTCGAGCCGTTAGTTTGCCATTTTGAACATAAAAAGTTTGCTGAAAGATGAAAGTATCTTTATCGGCCGGATTTTTATTGCCCCCAAACATAAAATTCCCTAAACTATAAACAATGAATTTGCCTTTATATTCTTCGATTCCTTGGATAACGTGCGGATGGTGTCCAACAACTAAATCCGCTCCGCTATCGATCGCAAAACGTCCTAATGATTTTTGTGTTTTATTAGGAATATAACTTCTTTCCTCGCCCCAATGGAAATGAACAAGGACAATCTTTGCTCCTTTTTTCCGCAATGAGCGAATATCATTGAGAATTTGCTTGCGAACCTGACTATTATCTACCCATCCTTTGTAGCCAACTACACCGATTTTGACCCCTTTTACTGTCGTCAACATCGGATGTTTTTCATCAAAATAACCGATGCCTTCCCTTTTTAGGCTTGCGATCGTGTCTTCATATCCTTTTTGCAAATAGTCATACGTATGGTTATTCGCCAAATTGACAGCCTCAATCCCTGCGAATGTTAAAATTTTTGCGTACGATGGATGACCGCGAAACCGGAATTTTTTATTCGCCTTTCGCGTAGAGGTTGTTAAGGTTGTTTCCAAGTTAACAGTGGTAAAATCGTCGTTTTTAAAAATCGGTTCTATATTTTTTGAAAAAAAGCGAATACCATTTCTTTTTGCTACATCATCAAAAGAATTTACATATCCGTAATTTTCATCACGTCCAAGCGTTACATCTCCTGCGGCGCTTAATGTAATGCTTGTCGTCTGCTGTTCACGATTTAATTGTTTCATCATCGTTTGAGGAACCATAGCACTGGATTGTGGCAAATACATCCTCATGCCGAGGCTGTGTAATCTGCCAACCTCTTTCCAGTATTTATCAAAATAGAGTTCACTTTGCCCCCAAAATACTTTGGCCTCCACTTTATTTGTAGCTGGTAATATGGTAAAAAAAATAAATGTAACTATTAGAGCGTAAGTGATATGCTTAAGACGCCGTGCCAAATAAATCCCCCCATGTCCTTATGACAAAATACACTCATTGTAAAAATGTTTTTTCATCTACCAAATCGTGCATTACTTAAAAAATATCCATTCATTCAGCCACTAGCGGAGATGTTAAGAATTGAAAACCAATTTATGATACCGCAGTTTCTTCCCGACAATGGCCAACAAATTGATACAAGCATTCTTCCAGCTTTTGTACTTCTCCCTTTTACGTTGCTACGCAAATTCTGCCGCAAAACATTTGCCTAGGTCTACACAACACCAGTCATGAACATACCTACAAAGCTTCCGAAACTCTTTTGGAAAACACACATATGTTACCGCAACTTCCTTTATGTGCTCACCCCTTTCCTCCATATAAATGAATATTCAATAATTTTTGGAAAAATCCTACCTAAGCGATGTAAAAATGTTTCGATCAGGGACAGATCCGTCCCAATCCAAAGTTTGTATAATTTTTCGTAAAGTGTTTATGTAATCAACGATGGTAAAATGACTCTTACGTATATTTGGTGAACACCTTCCTATCATCTTTATTGAAAATTTTTATTGTTTTATTAAAGTCTTAAAGAACCCTTTTTTCAAACAAGATCGTGTCGCAAAAAGGGATGTAACATATATAAAAAAGAAAAGCCCCGCAGAGATTACTCTCCGCGGAGCTTTTTGATATAGATATAGGCACTATCTTCAGTTATTTTACATCAACTTTGATAGTTGTTGAAGCAACAACTTCATTTGAATCGAAGGCACTATTTCCATTAGCATCTACAAATACTTTGAATAGAATTGTTCCTTTGTTGCCAGAAGCAGTACTTACCTTTCGTCAACATTTCATATTTTCTATATCCGAATACTTATGATTAGAATCAAATCCTTGAATAGGCCTAGTTTTTTGCTATGTTGAACAGTTTACTGGACTCATTTTTCTTGTGGATTTAATGACAAAAGTAAGCAAGTAAAATGCCAATTCGACTCACAACTTCCGTAAATGAACCTCCCCCACTTATCGAAGTGGGGGTTTCCTGTTTTCCCTTCGGGGTGGATGCGTGATAGGATGGTTGGCAGCCTATCTGCAGGCAACGCCTGGCACCCGTCCCGTTGGGAACCACAGGCAACATGAGTATCCATGATACTCAAGGGCGGGAACTCGCCATCTACGACTTCTTGCTTATGCAATCCGTCGATACGTAAACGGTTTGACCGTAAATTCCAATGGTCGGATTTCACCATAATACACTTTAGTAAATAAATTCATCGCTCCGTGGATGTCACGGTGTTGACGATAACCACAAGAGCAACTATAATTTCTAGAAGAAGATTTGTTCTTCTTCCCGCAAACAGGGCATGTTTGCGAGGTATAACTTTCGTCTTTTTTCTCCAATTGGATGCCTTCGGCATTCAACTTATATTCCAAATAATCATATAACTTTCCAAAAGACCAATTGGATAACTTCTGATTGGTCTTTTTGTTTCGTTTCTTTTTCGTGTTCCGTTGTACTCCTTCGACATCCCCAATAACCACTTCTTTCACTTGGTTTTCCAAACACCAACGAACAAATTGTCTCGTGGTTTTGTGCAGTGCATCCTTTAGTTGTGCCTCTGATTTCGAAAGCACATATTGCTTGGCACGATTATACTTTTTCCATTGCTTCGAACCTTTTTTACAACGAGACATCAACTTTTGCAGCTCTTTTAATTTTTTGTTTCTCAACCGATGGATGCTTCTTATTTTTCTTCCCGTGATAATGAGGCTTTCCCCATTTTCACAAACGGCTGCGATGGTGTGAATTTCCCCTGGGTCAATAGCGACACGGTTTTGATTTTTATTCTCTTTTGGTTCTTTTCCATCTTCATACGATAAACAAAGCCACAAACCACGGTCATAGACCAACTCGATTTCTTTACTTGTCCGTTTGGAATTTGTTCTTTATCGATTTTGACTACGAGCGGTTGTTGCCTTTTCCGTTTCCAAATTCCTAGCGACAGTTCCAACGTTCCGTCTTCATGCAAAACAAACCCATCTTTTGCCCATTTCGTGTTGAAATGTTTTTTCTTTTTGTATGGATATTTGATTTTTTCGCCTTTTTTCCGTGCTTCTCTCACTCCGTCTCTAGCAAAAATATACTTATGCACAACTGCTTGGATGCTTTGGCTGTGGATAGGAAAACGACCTTTTGTTGCTTTTTGCAGTTCCGTTTTGGTTATCCATTTTCCTGTTTCCAAATGATGTTCTTTCGCCAAACGAAGGCATTCGTTCCAAACTTCTGCGGAGATGCGATTGCATTCAAAAAGTTTGTCCATCACTTCTTTTTTCGCTCGAAAACGGGTTTTCAGCGTTCGATACATATTCTCACCCCCTATGTTTATTGTATTCTATCGAAAATCAAAAAAGAAGGGAAAAACAAAAAAGAAGCCATTCATCCCCCACCTGTAGAGGTGGGGGACTTCTGGCTAATTTATGTTAAAATAAAAACGATCAACTTACTAATTTCGGTTTTTCGACACCTGCCCAACTAAAATTAGCTTCTCAAAAATTATCAAGAAACTTTACAGTCACAAAAGAATAACCCTTTCTGAAAGAGAAAGGATTATGTCAAGTCAGATATGTTTCTATTTTCGCTAGGCATTCATCAATGATTTTATCTATTTCTTCAATTTGTGCATCTTCTGGATTATACTTCTTTAAAATTTTTAGATTACGAGCTTTCCAATCCAATGATTTAATTTGATCAGTTAAAACTACCCCTGTTATTGGATAGCCATCGCCATCAAGGGATATTCCTTCTTTTGGTAAATCTACTTCGAAAGGATAACCCTTCTTTTGATTGGTAATCGGACAAACAGCTATAAATCCTGTTGCTTGATTGAATTCTTTAGGCGATAAAACAATAGCATTCCTTCTCCCAGCCTGCTCATGACCAGCTTGTGGATTGAAGTTTAAAACAACGAAATCGCCTCTCTCTGGTACGTCTGCTGGCATTAAATCAATTCACGCCCTTCTATCCCGAAATCAATTTCCTCGTGTCGATTTTCAGGTGTAATCTGTGATATTAGTTCTTCCAGTGTGTATTTCTTCCGTGTTCTTTTTGGCTTTAATGTGATGATACCTTCATTTCCAATCACATTTAATTCCATTTCGGAACCTTGTTTAATCCCTATTTTATCAGCAGCATCTTTTGGGATACGAATGCCCAAACTGTTTCCCCATTTTTGAACAACAACTGTAGACATGTAGTCCCCTCCTTTACTTTGGTTTATTTTGCTTTCTAAATGTTCCTTTGAGTTCATTATGTCACCTCCAACCCAAAATGTATATACATAGTATATACATTCTTCCAAAAAAATGATACCCCTGATTTTTCGACCAACAAATATTCTCGTTGCAAAGGCGATCATTTGAATCGATTAATTAAAAATGCTTTTTTCAGACTCAAAAGCATATATCAACAAGTATAGTTACAAACGTTGAACTGCGAAATGATGTATAAAGCTTTGCCATAACAAAAAAGGTAGGACCTTCAAGGAGAATCTAAAGCATCTATAGCTGAGGAATAGTTTGAGTAGTGTAACCGTCAAGTAAGTTTAGAATCTTCCATTTTTATTCTTAAAACCACTATTTTTAGCTATATTTTCGCCCTCTACTGGACATAATCAGCATGATTCCACCGGCCGGGTATTTGATTTCACAAACTACACCATATACTTATTCCTTTCTGAAAAAAAGAAAATGGCTCTTACGTTCTTTTCGTGGAAAATCGAGGTAATTGGGAATACAAATAAAAATACTTATTTGCACATCCATTTTCTCAATGAACCTCTTCCGATCACCAAGATTGCGTCAGAGCCACTTTTATTTTGCAATAAACATCTGTGAGCATTCATGCCATTCACCTTAGCAAAACTCTTTGCATTTTAGAAATCAGAAAGTGATTTCTCGAATAATAATTGTTTCAAGTTATCGATGGTTCAGAAAAATTTTCACTCAACGTTCTTTTTACATTGCTCCTCCAAGAATCAAAGGAGTTATAAACATCTTGCTTTTGCTCATAGAGGCTTATAAGTTTTTCGAGATCATCTATTCTTTCATTTATTTCTTTTATAACTATATCCAGCTCTTTTTGAATCATCGACATATACACAATCCCCCTTCACGATCAATAAATACCCCATCTTAAAAAGAACAGGAACAGGGGATCTAGAATGAATATTTGATTATCTTTCCATTCAAAGACTTGGTAAATAGGCTCACTAGAAAACATGATATCATGCAATTTTTGAAGAGAATCTCTAATCTTGTTCTTCTCGATTTTTTCCTTTGAATTAATTACTAGCAGCTGATCGATTCTCTCTTTCATTTCGTCCACTGACAGGCTAACAACAGGTGGATTTTGAGCAATTGCTTTTAATAAAATATGATAAATATCCGCTTTTTCTCCATTTTTTAATTGATATTTTTTTCTTTCTTGTCCCCTTGTGGATGGACCGGCCATTAACTTTTTAACCACTTCTTGATACGGTAAGTTAATAGTAGTGAACCGATAACTTTCTTCCAATTTTTTTTCGTCATTTATTTCCTTTATACTTTCATCTTCATCAATATTTAAAATAAGCGACAAATTCAAACAAATTGACTGCATTAACTGTGGAGATGTAAGGCTTTCTAAAGCCATTTTTGAAGCCAATTCATCACTTATTTTGATGCCAAGCTGCTCAAAACCAGTAATCGCAATTTCCTTTAACTCATCTTCTTGCCATGGTTCGATATTAATTAAATTTAATCTGCCGCTCAAATCTGGATTTTTCCTAATGGCGTCATCCGCTCTATGAGGTAGTGATATAACCACAGCTTTAAATTCTCTTCTAATGGCATCTTTTAATTGATAAGCGATATCTAACTGCACCTCTTCAGGAGCATAATGGAAATCATCTAGAACTAACACAAGGTTATTTTCTTTAAAAAATTCAATCACTTTATCCTTGTTTGATCCATACTTTTCTCGAGTAGAAATTGATTTATCTTCTGGATTATTATCAGTGCCTTTTAGCACAGTCGTTTCTGAGTATTCTCCTTCAAGAGGCAAACCGACTTTATTTGCAACAACTTCCCAAAAGTCTTTTGCATTTTTAAAATCACTACCTGTTAAAGAAACCATATTTTGCGGTTCGATCACTTTCTCACATAAGACAGTCTTCCCTGTTTTAGATGGACCAATAATGGACGTTAAATATCCCGGTGTATTAAGAGCTTGCTTCAAACGTGTTTCATACGTAAAACCGAAACCCGAAGACTTTCTAGAAACGTATGTGTATTTCGGAAATGATCCCGGTTTGAACACTTCATTAGAACGAAGCTTTCTCAAACCATATCCCTCCTTTTCACACCTTTATATATCTTATATATCTAATATATATTATATATCTTAATACTAATATTTTAACCTAATCATCACTAATTTTAAACCTAATAATATAAAAAATGACCTTTATAGACCTTTTTATACTTTTCACAGCCTTTTTATCTTATACTTTTCATATTTATCTAAACGTCAAAGCACATAAGGAGAGATCAACGATTGACAGATACGAAATTTTACATACATTGATCCCTTCCTCCAAAAACAAATTCCTTGGAGAATGTTCTCTCCAAGGAATAGCTTCGATAATATAAGCGTATGAATGATGCACTAAACTTGAACATGCAGTTATGGTTATGATCCTGTCTGACCCTGTCTGCTCGTACCGTCAATGATAAAAGGAGTATTCAGTGCCTGCGAAATTTTAAAAAGTGTCCCTACTCTAGGACTCGTAAGCCCTGCTTCAATCCTTCCAATTGTGGATTTTGGAACTCCAATACGATCTGCAAGTTCCTGTTGAGACATATTCAGCTGCTTCCGTCTTGTTTTGATCTGTGCAGCTATCGTTCCTTCTAATTGAAGTTTTTGAACATGCAGCTCACCTCGAATAGCTGCATATTTCTAAAAAAATCACTCATTCTTTTTTCCTCCCAGTTGATTAATAAAGGCAAGGATCAAAAGCGCAATAACTTTCATATGCTGATTCGGCAGGCTCAATATCCTCTCGTCTTATCGCTCCGTTATACTGCACTGCTTGTCGAAATAATGAAGCAGTATGACTTTTGAATTTTGAACCAGTATTACAGTTGCAAACTTATCCGCTTGTCCTCCCGAATGGTCACTTGAACATCTTTATCTTTAGTTATGATGTCGTTTATTTCTTAATGAAGAAACCTCATTTACCTGTGTTAAAGCCAATGATAAAATGAATCCGACTCTAAAATTCATTTTAAAGATTTCATGATTGACAACAGAATTAAAAGAAAATCTCTATTTTCCTCTCTTCTACCCATTTGGCGAAATTTGCATTTTTAATTTCTGTATGGAATGACTGTCCATCTAACGAATAAATGACCTTCCTTGACTCGTTTCGACCGCTACTCTGCACAAAAGCATAGATTTCTTCTGAGCTTAATTCCGTATTCTTAATGGATAATTGTAGAATACAGTCATAAGACAGCAGGATGTATTGCTCTTTAAACATCAAAAAATCATCGACACCTAATATTCGAAATAAACTTTCGTTATTTACAAAAGTATTATACATCGTATATACACCTTTGCCGTCATCACTACATATATAGGCAGGACCGTAGTACTGATGAACAAGCAATAATGAGAAAAAACAAATAAAGCGCTCTCCTGCATTATTTCCGTTATGTAAAATGATTTGTCTCAATTTCGGAAGATCCGAAAAAGAGGATAATTCACATCGTTCCAGATTATTAATAATATCTCTATTTACTCTGAAAGCTTCCAAAGCTAGTTGTTTCATCGCATCAAATATGTATTGCTTTTTCGTCATTCCTTTTTCTAATAATTGATAAATGGTTTCCATCGATATAATGTATAGCTGTTTCTTCGCCGATAATTGTTTGAAAAGCTCAAAGTAATAATCATTATACCGTTCCTTTGTGGGTATATTCCTAAAAGACTCTTCTAACACTGCATCAGGAATAAGAAAAACCGGGGACTGATGAAACGCCTGCAGCAAAAGCGGCAAATTTGATATTTGTTTTCTTAATTTCGTTAAAATCATATTATCTAACATATAAAATGTTTGGTGTTCGTTTAGTGACTGGTACAATTGCTCCGTATTATCTGAAATAAACGGACGAACCGATTCTAAAACAGGAGAATCGAGGACCTTCATCCTTTAGTCCCCCTTTGATCACGCACTGACGCCAACACTTGTTCATATAGCTTATCATAAGATTTTTTAATCGATTGAAGATCCTCCTCATACATCAATCCTTTCGCTTTTTCATATAATTCATCAAACCCGCTGATATTTATCGTATAACTAGGCTC
Organism: Geobacillus sp. CX412; assembly: GCF_027942335.1. Lineage (NCBI taxonomy): Bacteria > Bacillati > Bacillota > Bacilli > Caryophanales > Anoxybacillaceae > Geobacillus > Geobacillus sp. CX412. The sequence goes on along the minus strand of NZ_CP103461.1, from coordinate 291,839 downwards.
GAAAAATGATTTGTCTATATCATGAGGAATACGATTTCTATAATCATAGTCCAATGCGCTTTTCGCTTCATCAATCGTGATCAATTCGTTTTGAGCAAGTTTCACAACTAACGCTTTATACGGGATCTGGAAGATACTGATTAATCGCATAATTTTTTCTGGGAGAGATTGTTTCGTATGAGCAGTTTCTAAAAATTGAAAGCTTCTTTCTAACACAAAGTCATTAATTAAAAATTCAGAAGCGAAGAGATTAGGAAGCCGCTCTTTTTCATCATAAATATGATCAATCATGATAAAATTTTGGTCAGGGTTCTTCAATTTCTCTCTGTCAAAAAAGAAATGATAAAACTCGTGCGCCCACATGAAATTTTCATATATTCTCGGCTGTGCGGTATTAATATGGACATAATAATCACCGTTATAGTAATACACAAGCCCACCATAGTCAGCATTTTGAATCGGAAACTGCAATACATTTGCATGCTCGTAAAGATAAGTTTTTATAAAATCAAGCGGCTTTACATGAGCAAGAGGATCTCCGAGGGAGTAAATACGGTCCATTGCCTTTTTAATTTTCGGCAAATGTGTTTTGTTATGCTCTAGAATCATTTCAAGATTATCTTTTGTAATCAATGGACTGCCCCCTTGGATTTTCCGAATTGTGACTGATTTTAAAACATCGATCAGTTCAACAAATTCGCTAAAAAGATGCATACCCTTTTTTAATTCTTCGTCCACTGTACCGTGAAACGAAAGTGCCACATAATTCATAAATGAATCAGATCGGCTACGGTCAAACGTTTTTTCTTTGAATTCCATATCTGCCTTGTAAAAAAAGAACGGATCTTTAATGCGGAATAGCTTATTGATCTTTGCAACATACTCCTCCACATTTCCTTCGCCTTTTAAGAAATTATAATAAGCTGTCTTCTTAATACCAGTGCGTTCCATCACCCATGAATGTTTAATACCTTTACTTTCTATATATTTTTTGACATTCTGACCCACAATTTTGTTTGTATTTACCATACGCTTCACCTCCGTATCTACAATAAATTATAAATAAGAATGTATTGATTTTCTATATATTTTCCTCAAAAAACGGAATATATGATTATTTTATGCAAAAAATTATTAAAAAGTTCTTGATCAAACTTATTTTTTCCTTAAAAAGAGGAATGTATTGCTATATGTTGCCTCCTTCCCTTATAACTTTTTAGCTAAGAGGTCAGGGGGGTTCTTCCTAATTGCACAAAAATAAAAAATCGTTATCTTCATTAGCTTTTCGAGTATTCTAAAACTAAAATAACTTCTTCTTTATATTCCTTTTTTCAAATTTTTGTATCACAAGCTTCACCAGCAACCTTTTCATAAAAATAATGGTTCATCATCAAATTTTGTGATTTAGTGACAAAAAAGAGAAAGCACTGACGAGATCCTGGCAATAATGTTAGCGGTGAAATAAACATTAGGGAGGTCTCGTAAGTGCTTTCTATACCACTAGGATTGCCAGAATTTAAAGTGATTAAACAAGAACTTCTTTCCTATGGTTATGCGATTCATGTAGAGAAAACAGAGACACAGGAACGTTGCCCTCATTGTGGGTTTGCCACTTGTACCATGTGGTTCAAAAAGTGACACAAGCCTTGGAGCAAGCGAGAAAGGAATTTTCTCCATTGAAAAAGGCTCGATATCTTCTCTTAAAAGGCTGTGAAAAGCTTCGTAAGGACCAACGGCTTCGATTAGACGATATCTTGGAGGAGTATCCGGTACTTTCCATTGCTTATTATCTGAAAGAGTTGTTTCGGGATTTTTACCGAACCGATGGATATAACGAAGCAAAGGAACGCTTGGAAGAATGGATTAAGTTAGCCAAACAGAGCCCTTTTGCTTCTTTTCAGGAAGCAGCCAACACGCTTGAAAGGTGGAAGTGTGCCCATATACGAATGCCCGAATTGAGGGGACGAATCACAAGATCAAAAACATCAAACGCCGGGCATATGGCTATCGAAATCTAGAATGGTTTCGTTTGCGTGTATTTCTGGAGTGTACAGGGAACACTACAGGTAGTCAGGCTGCCTAAGCACTCCCTTCTTCCGCTATCGGTATGATAGTTGGTAGAATGGAACCCGTCAAGGAAAGCACTTGACTGTTTCCATTCTACCAACTTCGTGGTCTGTATGCGGAAGAAGGATCCTGACTGATGAACCTATTTCATCCAGCTAACATGTTTCTAGGATTGAGTAGAAATCACAGAAAATGGTGAAGACCCACAAATAATGAGTACAAAATAGCAATCTTTTAAATATTGTACTCCTCATCCTCCGCCATTTTAACCAAATTTTTTCGATAAAAAGGCTATCTCTTATGTATTTACTTTTGTTCTTCTATGCTTTTAAGAATTAGTAGCTTGATTTCGTCTAACAGTGGATCAGAGTAAAGACCTTTAATTTCTTCTAACCTCTTGGTTTTCTCGTTCCAAATGGCAAACGAGTTAAAAAACCATTCTCCTTTCGATAAAAGAGGTCTTTTTAAGAGAATAAGAGAAGTGTATGTGAAAGGGAAGGAATGAAAGGAGGCCTTAACTTCCATGAATTGATACAAAGTTTTCTTTATTTCAATAAAAATACGTTCTAACTCCACTCCATCGATCATGTGAGATCACCTCATGATTTATTCGTTTCACCGCTTTCTGCTGTTCCCATCACATAGTGTTTGCTACTTCTAAGAAACCATCGACTTTTTCTGTTTCGACACTAAATTCGGACAACAATTCCGCTATCTCTTTTACTCGATACAGAGAATGCTTTCTGTCCCCCTTCCCTGACCCGTTTTCCCCCTCTTTTTCAATTATTCACTATAACGTCTAGAAAATCCTTCCACTGAACATCCTATAAATAGAAAAAAATCAAGCAAGATCTTTAGCATCATCAGCGGATTCCTTGTTGTCGTAGTCATATTCTGTTTAGAATACTCTCACTACAAATATAGATACAAAACTTTTCATTTTAGTTAGAGCATGTATCTAATACAATTATTTAAAAATGAAAATGATTAAGAATTAGACTTGGCAAATCACTTCGCGCGATGATCACTACTATCAATTTGCCGGATGAGATGATTAAATAATTATAGATGTGGCAAAAACATGCTAAAACCAACCAATCGATCCGGCAGCATTAATAAAATTAAGTATAGAGGTGTATTCAAATGGATGTTTTGCCAAGAATTAATGCCTAAACCAAGCAATGCATCGAAGACTTCCATAACCTTATAAAAAAACAAGAGCATTTAATCGAACAATTAAATCAGTTAATAAAAGAAAAAGAAGAACACACGATACCTCTAGCGGCAACCGTTAGAAAATTAATCGAACACGGTCTAAGCCGGGATGAAATTCTAGATATAACGAATATTTCATCAGAAGAATTTGATCGCATCTTATCTGAAAATAAACACTACCAACTACCATACATTTATTTAAACGATGAGGAATCGAAAGAATTTGAGAGACTGCTTGAGGATATTCATCAGTCAAAGGATATATATGAACTAATCGATGCAGAAAAAGAAAGAGAAAGGATCAAGTTCATCCATGGCGTCTTGCTTCGATATCAGAAGGAGATGGATCTATTATCCCCACAAGAAAACGAAGATAGCGGCGAAAAGATAATGAAATACTTGGAAAGAGCGGTTAAAAACGAACAGGCCAAAAGTGCTTACTATTCATTGGTTCGTATCTTTGGAAACGAAATAAAACGGAAAAGAGAAGAGGTTTTGATTAAAGTCTCAGATGACTAGATATCATTCATTTCAGGGTAAAGCCATTGTCGCTTTGCCTTTTTTCTTTTTAAAAAAGCAGGAAAAAGAAAAGCCCCGCAGAGATTTCTCTCCGCGGAGCTTGTCGTAATACTTCAGAGAGTGATAAACACCTAGTTTATTCGTCTTTATTAGTTACAGTTACTGTAATATAGTCAGATACTCCATCTTTAATTGCTACTAAACGGAATTTAGCACCGTCTTTTGTAACAGCAGTATCGTTTTGAGTATCAGTGATAGTAATCACACCTCTAACTGGGTCAACATCTACAGTATCATCTGCAACTTTTGAAATACCATCAACAGCAACAATTGTAAATTTCACATCAGCTTCGTCAACTGCTTTTGTACCACCAAATTGGTCTGTTAACCATGTATAAATTTTTGCTCCACCTAAGTTTGCATATTCAGTTTTATCAGTAATAGTGATTTCTGTAACGTCTTTTGCATTTTTATTGGATGTAGTATCGTCTTTAAATGCAATAGAAACAGCTTTTGGTGCATCTTTAGAGATAGTTACATCTTTAGTCAATGTTTTTACAGTATCGTCAGCATTGATTGTAATAGACAATGTAGCTGTAACATCTTTGTCTGTTGCTGCTACTTCATCAGTAGCTACATAATATTTTCCGTCAGAAGCTTTTGCTACAATTACTTCTGGATTATTAGAAGAAACTGAGATAATTGCAGATGTTGGTACTACATATTCGGCACCATTTGCATCTTTAGCAATTACTTTTACTTCTTTTGCATATCCAGCATCTTTAGCCGCATCCATTTCATCAGTAGTTACATCATCATCATTATTATTATCTACATCTGCGGCTTTATATAGAACTGGAATGTCAGCGACTGAATATGTTACTTTTGTAGAATCGTTTTGAGCAATTGTGATTGTGTAAGATTTTTCAGCAATTGCCACTCCATCTTTCTTCAATGTAGCTTTAATTGTTGCAGTACCTGCTTTTACTGCTTTAATATCTACTGATGCATCATTAATAGCGTCACCTGTCTCTGTTGAAACAATTTGTAACACGTTAGAGTCACTTGTTGAATATTCAACAGTATATCCACTTACACCTGTACTATATGTTGTACCATACTGGTCTTTAACATCAAACTCTAGAGTTTGTGTAGCACCAGTTAACATATTTGTTGTAACTGTAGTGTCTTTCTTAGTATCAATTACAGTTGGTACTGCAGCATCGCTAGCAGTTACAGTTAAAGATGCTTTTTGACCTGTTGAGTTTACAGTAATTGTTACTGTAGCACTATTCCCTTTAGTAGCTCCTGCTTTTGGAGTAATTTTTAATTTACCTTGGTTATCACCAGCAGCAGTTTCAATTGTTACTGAATCAACCACAGTATTGTTGTCAAATGAGAATGTATAATCGCTTGTTTTTAAATTTTTTGGCTCAATTTTGTTACCATATTTATCTGTAACAGTTAAATCAACATAAATAGGGTTTGTAGAGCCAGCTGCAAATTGTACGTTTGTTTTGCCTAATGTCACAGCATATGGAGCGCCAGCATCTTCATTAACAGTAATTGTTACTTTAGAAGTCTGACCAGTTGCTGGAGTTAATACCGTTAATGTAACTGTACCAGCTTTTTTGAATTTAGCAATCTTAATTTTATTATTAGCATCGATTGAAATATCTGCTGTATCTAAAATACTAGAATCAGATGAGAAGAATTGTACAGCACCAGATTCTAAATCAGCTGCAGTTAACTTATACTCTTCTCCTAAAGTATTAGTAGCAGTATAAGTTAATTCTACATTCGTAGTACCAGACGGAGTAAACATTGTTTTTCCTTCTGGAAGTACTGCTTGACCAAGAGTTACTGAGCCAACTGTAGCTTGTGGAACTACTTCTAAAGTTTTTGTTGCAGTTAAACCGTTATATACAACTGTTACTAAAACTTTATCTCCAACTTTTTCATTAGAAGCATCTAATTGATACTGACCAGCTACGCGGCTTACAGCATTCCCTGCTGTTTGGTTATACGCAGTAATAGTAACATTAGCTGGAGATACTGTAGCTTCCTCGCCATATTGGTTAATAAATTTAATATTTAATGGCGCTGTAGAAGATTTTTGAAGTTTTTCATTTGCAATTAATAGATACAACTTTTTCTGCTTCAACTTTTACAGTTTGAGAAGCATTTTGTAATCCTTCAATGCCAGAAACTGTTACAGTATATTCTGCTTCAATGAAGTTTCCTGCAGTTTTCTCAAGAACTGCTTCAGTTTTAGCTTCATTCCAAGTTACTTTTACATCTTCAGTAACTGTACCGCGCTTAACTTCAAATTTAGCTTTTGTAGTGTCAATTGGTTTGTTAAATGTAACTTTAATTTTATTAACGTTAATCGCACTTACCGAAACTACTTGTGGTGCTACATTAACATTTGCCGCTCTATATACGAATTGCGCAAAGTCACCGCGAGTGATGTTTTGGTATGCACCGAAGCTTGTTTCTGTTTTACCTTTTGTTACTTCGTATTTATAAAGCGCTTTTACGTATGGTGCCCATGTATCGTTTACATCAGTGAATGGAAGTTTTACATCGTCAGCTTTTAAGTTGTAAGCGTTCGCGATGATTTTTGCCATTTCAACGCGAGTTAATTTGTCGTATGCACCAAATTTGCCAGGTGCTTTACCGTTTAATACGCCAGCTTCTACAAGCGCGTTAACGTATTTTGCACGGTCTTTTGGCACATCTGTGAAGCCTGCGTCTTTTGCGTTGTCAACGTCTAGTTTTAATACTCTTGCAAGAATAACTGCCGCATCTAGACGAGTGATTTCATCGTAAACGCCGAATTTTGTTTCTGTTTTACCTTTTGTTGCACCAGTTGATACTAAGAAATCGATCGCATCTTTATATTGCGGCGCAACATCTGTGAAGCTTGCTGCAGATACTACAGGAGCTACCGCAGATGCTACCATGGCAGCTGTTGCAGTTGTCGCAACAAACTTGCGATAGGACTTAGGTTGATAAGCCATGAATAATTTCCTCCCCGTTTTGTGTATTTTTTATATTTTTATAATGAATCGAGGGTATCACAAATACCATCGATCAATTACCGAGATTAGGAGCTACAAAAACACTTCTGAGTCATTTCATAGTAAAAAAAGACACCCATCCCAGATAAGTATGTATGACGGCTTCATAGGAAAGATTCCATAAAATGACTCGTAACTATACAAACTCCCAAACTCAAGTACTATTCTATCAAAACCATAAGATTTTTCAACTATTTTTTACAAGATTCTCATCACATACGTTTTTTATGCAACAAATGTTTTATTTGGGTAACAAACTTTAATTTTCCATGATTGATATTATACAAATAAATAAAAAAATTGTAAATTACTTTACAAAAAAAGCATACAGGTTATTCCTGCATGCTTGCTGTTTTTTCACTATTTTGATACACAAAGGCGATCGCCAGTCCAGACACAAGCCAAAAGATCGTATTCAGCTGTGGGATGAAAATGAGATTGTTAGATAAGTTTTGCGCCATGAATGTAGCGCTCCCCGCAATCAAGCCAATGATAATGACTTTGCTCAACCGGTTGGCTGCGGAAAAATAAAGGCGGAGCAAGTACACGTAATAGATGATATAGATGATCAAGAATGCGGCTAGCCCAATAAATCCTGTTTCCGATCCAACCTTTAAATACGAGTTGTGCACGGAATACTGGTCATGCCCGATATACAGTTCTGGATATTTCGTGACATAGTCTTTGTATCTCACAAGATAATTTCCGATACCGACACCAAGGATCGGGTTTTCCTTCATCATCACCCATCCCGTTTTCCAAAGCGTGACACGGGAGACAACAGCGCGGCTCGTCGTCGCGTTATCTTCGACTTTCTCCTCTTCCTCCGGCTCTTGTGTAAAAAATCCTCCGTCTTCTCCTTGTGAATGATCGGCATCGGCGATATGACCTGGAAGGTTACGAATGAGAATCTTCTCCATTGCATACAGCGCCGAATACGTACGGGACTGAACATCCGGCATGAAGTAGACAACCGTAAGCAAGACAACAAAAGAAAGAAGTATATGCGGACGAACGGCATTTTTAATGAAATCTTTCGGAATGAGCAAGACCATCAATACGAAACCGCCGATCATCGCCACCCAAGCCGCACGCGTATAGGTGAGCACCAAGTTAATCACGTAAATGCCATACAGCGCGAACATCAATAGCTGCGCTTTTTTATCTTGAAATATACAACCGCTAATAACACTAAAGTCGGAATGACAAAATTAAGAAACGAAGCATAGTAGTTCGGATTCACAAGCGTCGAGTCCACGCGGCCTTTCGCTTCCTTTAGCGCGTACAGCCCTGCTGTGTTGAGGGAAATGCCGAAAATATATTGCACAATTCCGTAAACGCCGATGATCAAGACCGATAGTCCAAACACTTTGGCAAAGTCGATATATTGTTTGCGTGTAAAACGAACTTTCACGACAATGAGAAACAAGACAACGTACGAAAGATAGCGCGCAAGCTCCATGACGGCTGGAGCGAGGCTGACCGCTTGCGTTAAAGAAATAACCGCAATGATGAAAAATAACAGAAACGCCGCTGCAATCAGCTTGATGTTGAAATCATTCAACGTGATTCTTTTCTGCACATAATCGATGATAGCGGCAATCGTTAGCAGCGGAATCGCCACGACTTCCGCTGACAACGGCAAAGGGCCGATATACGTTTTATAAGAAACAAGCGGAACGAGAAACAGAGACAAAATCACAGCATAATAAGTAAACGGTTGTTGGAAACGCATCGCTTAAACTCCTTTTTGTTCACTTCATTTTACTTTTGATGATATTTCTCCAGCACATGTTGGTAAGTAGCGATTGTTTCTTCGTACAAGCGATCTAATGAAAAATGGGAAGAGGCGTATTCGTATAACGTCTGCCCCATTTGCTTTAATTGCTGCTTTTTTTCACGCGCTTCTTTGATTGCCTCAGTCAGCGCCGCACTGTCGCCGACAGGAACGATCCATCCCATCTCCTTAGAGGCAATGAGCTGTCTAACTCCGCCAACATCGGTGGAAATGACGGGAATACGTTCGTTGGCAGCTTCGAGCAGGGCTAACGGAAAGCTTTCGCTGTATGAAGCCATGAGCGCGACGTCGGAGAGGGAGTAAATCGCGGCGATATCGCGACGAAAGCCAAGAAACTTCACTCGATCTTCAATTTGCAGCTCCAACGCCTTTTCTTTTAACTCCTGCTCAAGTGGACCATCCCGACGACTAAAAGCTTAATGTCACGATACGGAAGCGATTGGAGCGCTTCAAATACGAGCGCATGACCTTTAATAGGATGCAATCTTGCGACCATGGCGATGACAAAATCGTCGGCGTTCACACCAACATCTGTTCGTTGCAGAAAATGGCTGGGAGATGTTTCGTTGAAGTCGATGCCGTTGTAAATCGTCTTGATCCGCTCTTTAGGAATTCCGAAAGCGGCGAGATTGTCTTTAAACCGCTCTGACACGGCAAAGAAATAATCGATTTTTTTTAGCGCCCATAAATTTAAGCGGGTAAAAAGGAACCCTTTTAATCCCGATTTCATAAAATCAAGACGCGGATCGCTATGAATCGTCGTCATCCACGGAATCCCGATTTTCCGCTTAATCAGCGCACCATATAAATTAGCTCTCGGGCCGTGTGTATGCAGCAAGTCGTAACGCCCGTTTTGGATTAATTCGACGAGTTTGCGCAATACCGATAAATCATAGCGGGACGATTGCGGAAGAAGGCGGACATCAATATGATGTTCCCGCGCTTCTTTCGCGAGCGGCCCTTCTTGAAACACCACGAGCGTTGCTGTCTCCTTCGGGAATTTAGATAAAAGCGTGACGACGTGTTTGCGCGATCCTCCCGTCTCCCCGCCGCTAATGACATGCAATACTTTCAAACGAATCTCCCCTTGCTGTTGGAATGAACTAGACTTCCTTGGCTTTTCCGACGATTTCATTGGCTCAAGCCGGTCATTCCGCCGATGGTTTTTCCCATAATACTTTCCATAAAAACTTTGGCAATGCAAGCTGCCGTTTGAACCGTTTCGGGTCTGTCACAAGACGGTAAAACCATTCTAATCCAAGATTGCGAAACAGTTTTGGCGCCCGTTTGACATGGCCGGCGAACACGTCAAAGCTTCCGCCGACGCCTTGCATCACTTTTACGTTCAAGTCGTTCATGTATGTTTTGATCCACAGCTCTTGCCGCGGGCTTCCGAGAGCCACAAATAAAATATCGGCATTCGACTCATTAATTTTTTGGACAAGCGAATCGTAATCGTTGACGTAGCCGTTGGAATAACCGACGATTTGCAATCCGGGATATTTTGCTTCGAGATTTTCCTTCGCTTTTTTAACGACTTCCTCTTTCGCGCCATATAAAAACACGCGATAGCCTTTCTTCGCGGAAAGCTCAATTAACCGCTCCATCATATCAATTCCTGTAACGCGTGAGGTGATGCGCCCGCCTTTTAGCTTTGATGCAAGCACCACCCCAATGCCGTCAGGGATTTGATACGTTGCCGAGTTAATGAGCTGTTTGACGTTTTCGTCTTTATTAGCGGCAATGAGCTTTTCTGGGTTAACGGCAACAATCGTTGATTTTTCTCCTGCCGCCATTCTTTTTTCAATATCGGCAAGAATTTCATCGTAATTTAGCGTGGAAACATACACGTCTAAATATTTTTCTTTCCCCATCACTAATCATACTCTCTTTTGCTGTTATTCTTGGATTGCTTTGACAGAGTGTAAATTTCCGATTTTATATACCGTTATGCTTTCATCGTCAAGATGCAAGCAGTTTTTCGTATCGAAAATTACTTTTGTTTTCATCGTTGCAAAATCTTCCGCTTTCATGTCTTTAAATTCGTTATGGTCAGCGAGAATGACAACTAAGTGCGCGCCGTCAACCGCTTCTTCCAATGTAGAAAGCGGGAAAGATACTTGCTCTTGTTTGACATGCGGATCGTACGCACGCACTTCGAAACGGCTGTGCTGCTTTAATAATTCGTATATTTTAATAGCCGGGCTTTCCCGAACGTCATCCGTGTTTCCTTTATACGTCAACCCGAAAATCGCCACTTTTGGCGACACAAGTTCTGCAGTCATACGCTGAATTTGTTCCACGACAAAATACGGCATGGAATTATTGATGTGCCGAGCCGTTTGGATTAACGGTGATTCTTCTTTCGCTTTTTCCACAATAAAATAAGGGTCAACAGCCAAACAGTGACCACCAACGCCAGGCCCCGGCAAATGAATGTTGACACGTGGATGTTTGTTCGCCAGCTCAATGACTTTATGCGCATCCACGCCAATCCGTTGCGAAATTTTGACAAGTTCATTGGCAAGTGCGATATTGACATCTCTAAACGTGTTTTCCATTAACTTCGACATTTCGGCGGTGACGGCTTCTGTTTCGATCACTTCCCCTTTGACGACTGCGCGGTATACGTCAGCCGCTTTTTTCGCTGCTTCTTTCGTGACACCACCGACAATTCTTGTATTTTCAATTAATTCAATTAAAATACGACCTGGTAATACACGTTCAGGGCAATGAGCTAAATAAATATCTTTTTCTGGATCTAACCCATGTTCGCGAATAATCGGCGCGACGACATCATCCATCGTGCGAGGCGGAATCGTTGATTCGACAATAACAGCATTTCCTTTTTCTAAATAAGGAAGAATCGATTTCGTCGCGTCAATGACATAATCGATATTTGCTGTATAGTCTTCGTGAATCGGTGTTGGAACGGCGATAATAAACACATCTGCTTTTTCTGGAACAAGTGAAGCTCTGAACTTGCCTTCTTGCACAACTTTTTTGAAAAGTTCAGGCAGCCCGTTTTCTTCGATATGTATCTCTCCTGTGTTCAACGCTTGTACGACTTTTTCGTTTACATCCACACCGACGACTTCAAAACCAGCATTCGCAAAAATCGCCGATGTCGGCAGTCCAATATATCCTAGTCCAATTACACATATTTTCTTCATCGCAAAAAACCTCTCTTTGGTTTGAAAATTGGCAAATGTACTTGCCACGCTTCATTATGCCCACTGCAAGCCATTTTTGTCAATCACGATATAGTATATCAAACTTCGACATATTTTGCATCATTGAATCTAGAAGAGGCAAATGCTACAATTAAGGTTGATTTTTGTGGCAAAATTCATGTGTATGTAAGAAAAAATGATATTTGATAGAGGGAGGAAACATTTCTTTGAAAATCGTTATCTCAGGTTTTTACGGTCTTGGAAACACTGGAGATGAAGCAATTCTGGAAGCAATTATCGACAATCTTCGCGCAGAATTGGACCATCCAGAAATTACCGTATTTTCTCTTTCTCCAGAAAAAACGGCAAAAACGCATAACGTGAAAAGTGTTTACCGCGGATGGCGGCATGATAATAGAAAAAAAATAAAAGCGTTACGAGAAGCGGATTTGCTCATTAGCGGCGGAGGAGGATTGCTGCAAGATACATATCCGACGAGATTTCTATTCGGACCTCTTCCTTATTATTTATTAATTGTCTTTCTTGCAAAGCTTTGTGGGACTAAAGTAATGTTTTTCTCGCAAGGCATCGGCCCTGTAAATACGACATGGGGAAAAATATTAATGAAAGTTTTCGCAAATATGGCTGACTTTATTACCGTACGTGACCAATATTCGAAAGAATTGCTGCATAAACTCGGAGTCACCAAACCAGAGACAGTCGTCACAGCGGATATTGTCTTTGCGTTTAAACATAAAGTGGATGATGCCTGCTTCCATAGCCTTCCGTTAAAAGGAGACGAAAAGCTCGTTGCTGTTTCTGTTCGGCCATGGTTTCACCATGAGGAATATTATTCACAGTTAGCGGAAGCGCTCGATCGCTTAATAGAGGAAGAAAATATTACCCCTGTCTTCGTGCCGATGGAAGGTCATCATGACGTGAGAGCCTCCAAACAAGTAATAGAAAAAATGAAGCGGAAAGACGCATGTCATCTTCTTGGTCCGGACTTTACGCCAAACCAATATTTGCACTTTATTAGCCGCTGCCGTATGACAATCGGCATGCGACTGCATTCACTCATTTTCTCCGCACTTACTGGGGTTCCGCACATCGGCATCAGCTATGATAAAAAAGTAGAAAGTTTATTGAAACGTTCGGGGATGTGGGAATATTCTTTCCGCTTAGGAGAAATCGATGTGGAACGATTGATTGCAAACACCAAATACGTACTCAGCCATCGCGATGAATTAAGCGAAATGGTGCAGAAAAATGCCGAATCAATGCGCAAGGACGCGATGGAAAACATCCGGTTGTTAAAGGAAAAATTTCTCGCACATTAATTCCCTTAAGGAGAAGGTGAAGGATGAAAATATTATTAGCTACCGTTTTCGATTATCCTCACGCTGGAGGATTATCGACACATGTTACAACATTAAAGGCAGGGTTGGAAGCAAGGGGACATGAAGTCGACGTTCTCTCATTCAGCGATATTAGTCCTGTAAGCCAAAATCTACTTGCGAAAGGGCCAAGCTTTATTTTGAACAAACTATCGAAAGGCAGTGGAATTATTTGGAGCCACCACGTCCGGCAAAAAATGCTTTATCGCTTGATCGAACAGCATAAATCGAAAGGATACGACATCATTAACGCTCAAGAAGTATTCGCAACGCTTGCGGCGGTAGAAACGGGGATTCCGACCGTCACGACCGTGCATGGATATATGACATACGAAGCAATTAGCCGCGGCTCTGTTTTGGAAGGAAGCCGGCAAGCCCATTATTTATTACAAAAGGAAGTTGAAGCCTATACAAAAACGAGGAAAATTGTTACGGTCGACCAGCGCATTAAAAATTATGTTTGGGAGAAAGCAGGCGTAGAGGCGACAGCGATTCGCAACTTTATTGACATTAATAGTTTTAAGCCAGATAAAGAAAATCGGCTCGCTTACCGCCGCAAACATGGCTTTGCCGAAGATACGAATATTATTTTCGTTCCAAGGCGCCTGACAAAGAAAAACGGCGTCATTTATCCTGTACTCGCGCTTCCACAAGTGCTCGAAAAATATCCGAATACGATGCTCGTCTATGCCGGCATGGGGGAAGCATTCCAAGAATTAAAATCACTGATCCATGAAAAAGGATTAGAAGAGAAAACAAAATTGCTAGGAGCGATTCCGCACGAAGCGATTAAAGAGTATTATGCGCTATCGGATATCGTCCTTGTGCCAAGCGTTCATTCAGCGGGCGTAGAGGAAGCGACATCCATTTCCGCTCTCGAAGCGATGGGATCTGGCTCCCCGCTCATCGCTTCCGCCGTCGGCGGTCTAAAAGAGATTGTCCGCCACGAACAAGACGGTCTCCTTGTCGAAGAGAAAAACGTCGATCAGCTTGCCCAAGCAATCATTTACTTGCTTGATCATCCGGAAATGGGACAAAAGTTCGCGAAAGAAGCAAGACGAAAAATTGAAGAAGAATATTCTCACTTGGCTGCAGCGAAAAAGTATGAAGAAATCTATGCAGCAGCGTTGCAGCAATAAAAATGCGGCTGTCTCGTAGCCCTTAGAGACAGCCTTTTTTCGATTTTTTAAAAGGAAGTGAGACAGATGTCATCATTAAAACGAACGGCGATTTGGATTACATTGCTTGCGCTGCTCGTCAAATTATCAGGGTTTCTTCGCGAAAGCATTATTGCCAAGCAGTTTGGAGCAAATGAATACACAGACGGATACTTATTGGCATTTTCGTTTATTACGCTCGTGCTGGCGGTGATTTCCGGCGGATTTAATAACGTGTTTCTTCCATTATATATACAGAAGAAAAAAAAGGATCCTGGAGCAGCAGAAAAAAACGCCAACGGCATTATGAATGCAACAGTGGCAATTTTTCTTATCGTTACGGTCATTGGTTATTTCTTCGCTCCTTCGTTCGTTCCAATTATTTTTGGCAATATGACGCCGATGACAGAAACAGTCGCTGTTAAGATTACCAAAATCTTTTTCCTATTTATGAGCGCTATCGCATTAAACGGAATTCTTGACTCGTATTTGCAAGGACGGCGCATTTTCGTACCATCGCAAATCTCGAAACTGCTCGCAACATTAATGGGAGCGGTGTTTGCCCTGCTTTTCTCGGATGTGTGGGGAATATACAGCCTTGCTTACGGGTTTGTGTTTGGCATTATATTAGGCATCGTGCTGATGTTTTTCTACTTGCAAAAAAGCGGCTATCGCTGGTCACCGACGTTTGCAGTGGACAAAGAATTTCGCCAAACATTTCTCGCCTTGCTTGTACCGTCGTTATTAAATTCGCTCGTCGGACAAATGAACATGTTTATCGATAAAATGTTCGCTTCCGGGACGATAGAAGGAGCGGTGACCTATTTAAACAACGCATCACTGTTAGTCAGCATTCCCCATACCATTTACGGCACAACCATCGCCGCCATTATATTCACGTTGTTGTCCGAACAGGTGGACGATCAGCGCAAGTTCCAGCAAACGTTCTTTACGGGGATGGAATTGTCTCTCATGACGCTCATGCCTATTGCGGTCGGCTTGTTGTTTGTAGGTGACGCCGCTATTTCCTTTGTCTACGAACGCGGCAGATTTACAGCGGAAGACACCCATAATACGTACATCGCACTGCTGTTTTATTTGCCTCTTATTATTACGCAAGGGTTGCAATATATCGTTTCCAAATCGATGTATGCGCAAGGGAAAACGGCGATTGTACTGCGGATTAGCGTTACGACGATTGCTTTAAACACATTATTAAACTATTTATTTGTGAAGTGGCTCGGCTATCCCGGACTCGCTTTATCGAGCTCGCTTGTTTCCTTCTATTATTTAACGGCGTGCACTGTATCCGTATACAAAGGGTTTGAGCGAGGAGAGGCGAAAAAACTATTTTCATTGATCGCCCGCGTCATTCCGCCGACCGCCATCATGGCCGTTCCATTATATGCAGTAAAATGTTGGACACCCGTCGGGCATTGGTACTCTCTTTTTCAACTTGCCGTTCTTGTGCCAATCGGAGTCGTCTTTTATATGGTTGGCACCTACTTCTTTTATCGCGACGGTTTTTATCGGCTTCTTCGCATGGTCAAAACAAAACAGAAGGCGGTATAACAAAAAACGAGGCAAGCCATATTGCTTGCCTCGTTTATTTTGCGATTGACAGCGGTTTTAATAAATCGCCGCGGATATAAGCTTTCCCCTCTGTCGGTAAATCAGGGAGAATTTGATACCATACATAGCCGTCCGGCTGTTTCGCTGTTTCCCCGATTTTAACGACAGGAGTATTGGCAAGACGGTATTCATAGAATACAGGCGGAACTGCCGCTGGCTGCAATCGGACGTTCACGCTGTCTACTGTTGTTCCCATAATCGTAGATTTGCCCCAGTCTTTCCAGCCTAAAAATTTGTCAGCCCGATACATAATTCCAGCGATTTTTTGTCCCCAATATGGGTCAGACGCATAACGGACGTTAAAGCCGATCGTTTTGTCGCCAAGAACCGCACCATTATACCGCCAGTCCTTTGGATTGGCATATCTGTTCGATATCATCGTCTGTGCCATATAGTTGATGCAATCTTCGAAGGTGTTAAACTTCACCGCACTGTTGAGTGGATCGCTATCAACCGCTCGAATACCGAATAAGTTTTTCTTCTCTTTCGCAATTTCGCTAGTTCCCCAATCGCTTTCATGAATCGCGTGCGCCAACAAATAAAGCGCGTTTACGTTATATTTTTCTTCCGCCTTTTTAAAGGCTTCTCCTAATGTTTTTAATGGGCTGTCAGAGCGGTATGCCGCGACAAACCGATTCAATTCTTCGGCCGTATAATTTGTTTTCGTACGGAGTGGCAAGACGTTATAGTACTGATAAGCCGTGCCGACGAGCTTGCCGGCTTCGTTATAGAACGTTTCACCGTCCCAGCTGTAATACTTTTGCCCATCTTGCATAAACGACGGCGCTTTGCCGTACAGATAGCTTACGTATTTGTTGCTTGTCGTATTGTAAATGTAATGATACAACTCCCCTTTTTGCGCAATGTAATACGACCGGCCTTGCAGCAACGCCGTTGGCACTAGCATCACTTCCGACTGTTTCACATACCCGACCGTATCGGCGATTTGCACCTTCACTTTGTCCTCGTCCGCTCCTAAGTATCTCATTTCCGTATTTGGCTCGACATACGTCAGCGTTGCGCTGAAATTGGCATTATAAATCGTTGTCGTGGATTTTCCTGGAGACGGCTGGGCAATGACGTTGCCGCTAGCCATTTTAACGATTTTCGTGCCTTGCACCACCACTTGCGAAGACCAATTCGTAACGGCCGCTTCTGCCTGTGCAAACGTAGCGTAGCGCTTCGGCAGCGGCGTTAATTGCCCGTTTTGAATGGAAGCGACTTGATACGCCATTTCCGGCGTTTGCTCCGCCCATACTTCAAGCAAACGGTAAAGAAAAGCGGCGGCGTGCGCTCTTGTCGCGTACGCTTTCGGAGCAAATCGGAACGTGGTTCCATCCGTGTTTGGAATTCCGCGAATAATGCCATAATACACATTATGAGAGATTGCGATTTTCGAAGCCGAATAGAGCCCATCCACATCGGTAAAATGGTCGAGCGATGCCTGCTTTTTCTCTATTCCTAAATAATCTAGCGTTCGGTCGATCATTATTGCCATTTCTTCTCTTGTAATTTTATTATTCACGCCAAACGTGCCGTTCGAATACCCTTGAACGATCCCTGCCGCGCTTGCTTTGTAAATGCCGTCGGCTAGTTCGGAAGATGGTGACACGTCGGAAAAGTTCCCCGATCCTTTCGGAAGCTGCAATGCTCTGGCGACAAACGTAGCAAACTGGCCGCGAGTGACAGATTCGTTCGGACGATATTTGCCATCAGGATATCCTTGCACGATTCCTTGATTCACCATCGCGCGCATTTCTTTTTCAAGCGCAATTCCTGTAATATCATCTGCGAATGAAACGGAAATATTGGCAAAAAATAAGCAAAAAACTAGAAAAAGACTGACAAGTAACCTCAACGTTTCTACTCCTCCCCGCTATGTTTTGGTAGATTCAGATAAATATGTATATAGATGAAATTCATTCTACATAATTCTATTTCATTCTATCAAATATGACACTATGTAAGAATCAAAATTTAATATATTTCCTGTACGGCCTATTTTTTCTGCAAAATCAGCCACCATCTCATCCTTTTGAATGATTGCTATGACAAATAGACAAAAAACGGCACGAAGTGAATCCACCATTAAACTCGCGCCGTTTGCTTATTTTGGAGATGCCTGAATTGCGCTGTAAACCGCCGATGCAAAATCCATTCTTGTTGCGTAAGTGTTGCCGTTAAAGCTGGAACTGTTAAATACCCCCGTGCAATCCGTCGCTTTGATCGCAATAATCGATGGATATGCCCAAAAGCCTGGATTTACATCATTATATTTGGCTGTAGTACCAGCAATGGCGGGGCTTTTACTAAGTTGAAACGCACGGTCGATAATGACAGCCATTTGCGCTCTTGTAATATTTTCATAAGGGCGGAACGTACCATCGTTATATCCAGTAATAATGCCAGCTTCTTTCATGGCAGCAATATCTTTTGCGAATGACATCCCTAACGACACATCTGAGAACGGTGTTGTTGAAGAGGCAGGCAGTTTTAAATAGCGATTTAATATCGCAGCTGCTTGTCCTCTTGTAACGGGAAGATCCGGCTTGAAATAAGAGCCTTCAAATCCATTAATAATTCCTGCTTTGCTTAGCTCACTGATCGCTTTATATGCCGGATGATCCGCATTGACATCATAAAATTGCCCAGGTGGAAGTGTCTCTTCAATGATGCGTTTACCGCCAGCAAACTTTGGTTCCCAATACGGGTTGCTCATGGATGCAACGGCAACGCCTCGGCTCGTCGTTGCACTAATGAATTCGTCATTTCCTATGTATATGCCTGAATGAGAAATTCCGGATTTATATGTGTCCTTAAAAAATACTAAATCACCAGGCAGCAAATCTTTCTTGTTGACGGCCACTCCGGTTTGATATTGTTCACTTGTTGTTCTCGGCAACGCAATTCCGACTTTATCAAATACATATTGAACAAACCCGGAACAATCAAATCCGCTTGGAGTAACACCGCCGAATCGATAAGGAGCGCCAAGCTGTTCTTTTGCGATTTTTACGACTTCATCGCGGTTTTCCGCATAAGCTCTTGGAAGGCCGCTAATGAGGAAGGTAAAAATCAGCAAAAAAGAAAACGCTTTTTTCACCATCATCACCCGCACATCCCGACGATTTCTCTCAAACTTTGACAATTACAAGATAATTTTAGCAAATTTTAGCGAATCGTTATTTTACAAGTATATTACAAATATATTACTTCATAAGAATTTGTTAGAAAAAAACAGGGGAATTTTTTACAAAAATATGATAATATTATAAATAGATACTAATTTTTAGAGAAAGGGGAATTTTTTTGAAAAAGAGAAACCAATCTAAAAAACTACTTTCCCTAGGAATGGCTTTATCTTTAGCATTTGGAGGAATTCTCCCTTATGCGAACGTTTCTGCAGCGGAACTAAAACAACAAGAAACCGCTAATCAACTGTTGAATCGATTTGGCCTTTATTCAACAAACGAAGTGAGAGCGAGCACGGTGCAAAAGAATAAGGAAAAACAGTTGTTTAGCGAAAATCAGCTGATTGTTAAATATAAAAATGCACTTTCATCAACAGAACATCGAAAAGCCGGAACGAAACTTGTCAGACGCATTTCTTCTTTACATTATGATGTCGTACAAATAACAGGAAAGAAAAAATTAGAAGATGTCGTTAACGCTTATGCAAAAAATTCAAATGTCATTGCCGTATCACGTAGCGCATATTTTTCGAGAGCGGCTGTCGATGATGCAAAAAGCTACGACATGTATCATCTTACAACATTGCAAGTGAACAAAGCTCTTGCACTAGCCGGCAAGCATCCTGTCAAAGTAGCGGTCGTCGACACCGGAATAGATGCTCATCACCCTGAATTAAAGAATAAAATTATTTCAAACTATAACGTTATGAATCCTATGCAAAAAGGAGCCGTTGATGTTCACGGCACGCACGTTGCCGGAATCATCGCAGGGGAGAAAGGAAACGGAGTCGGTGGATATGGCGTGTTTCCAAATGCACAAATTATCTCGATCGATGTGTTTAATCGTTCCTTTTTCAGTTCCGATTACATTGTGGCGGAAGGTATTTTAGAAGCGATTCGCCAAAAGGCACAAGTAATCAATTTAAGCTTAAGTTCATCCGTTCCTTCTCCAATTGTCGAGGAAGCGATTAAAAAAGCTGTTGAGAAAAACATTACTGTTGTCGCCGCAGCTGGCAACTCTGGAATCAATACATATGAATATCCAGCTGCTCTTGAAGGCGTAATCGGAGTGGGAGCAACCAATGCAAAGAATGAACTCGCCGATTTCTCTACTTATGGACCTGCTGTCGATGTCGTCGCCCCTGGAGAAGATATTTACAGTTCCGTTTACGATATCGACAAAAAATCAACGTTTGCGAAAATAAGCGGTACATCCATGGCAACACCAATGGTTACGGCAACGGTAGCGATGCTGCTGTCGAAAAACCCAAAGCTGACACCGTATGAAATTAATTATATTTTAAATAAGACGGCGAAAGATTTGGGGGAAAAAGGATACGACTTCAAATACGGTTATGGCTTAGTTAATCCAGTTGCAGCGCTGCAGTTTAATCCAAAAAATATTCCAGCGAACCCTTATATTGCCGAAAAAGATTTGTTAAAGAAGGCAAAAAACATCAACGTAACGTCCTATTCTGTACAAACTGGCACAATCAAGAAGTTGAACCAAACGGACTGGTATCAGTTTAAAGTTCAAAAAGGAGATTACATTCAAACAAGATTGAAAGGATCAGCCGACTACGACTATAAATTGGACATCTTATTCTTCCCTGCCGGCAAAGCCACACCGTCTACAAAAGTAAAAGTAAATGATACGTTGCAAGGTAAAGAAGAAGGCTACTTATTCGAAGTTCCTCAAGACGGAACACTGGTGATCGGTGTAAAAGACGCACTCGGCAACTATAGCGAAAGCGGCAAATCGCGCTATACTCTTTCCATTGACCGAACAAGAAATAAACTCGATGATGGCAACAATGCAGAAAATCCTTTCTTGATTCATTCATTGCCATATCATTCACAGAGTAAACATGGATCACTGTTCTTTACAAACGAGTTAACAGACACAGAATCACCAGCTAACGAAGAGGCAACAGAAACGGAAGAACCTAACGAAGAAAAAACGCTGGAAGATACTGAACAAGAAGAAACGAAACCAATGCCGGGAGACAGCGATTACTTCCGTTTTGCCGTACCAGAATCGGAGAATGGAATGGAGCAAACTGTCCATGTTTCGCTAACAGGAGTCCCTGGAATTGATTCCACCATCAACTTATATGCAATCGAAAAACTGGAAGAGGAGCCAAGCTCTGAAGGAAAAACAGAACAAACGCCTGAAGAACAGCCGGCGGAAAATCAATTTATGATTGATTCCGTCAACATGAAAGGGTACGGCGAAGGTGAGGAGCTCACATTTAACGCGATACCGGGCATGGAATATATGATTGAAGTGACGAACAAACCAACCTTCGATCCATTGATGACGTTCCTTTTTGGAGAACCGGAAATTGATTTAACAAGAAACTTCTCTTCTCACTTGCCTTATCAGTTAACGATTGACGCAACCGCTTTACCAGCAGATGAGGATGGTTTTCCGATGACAGGGGGAATACCGGAAGAAGAGTTAATGAAAGGAAACGTAGAAGCATATTTAGCGAAAAAAGAAGCATTAAAAGAGAAACTAAGCGCAGTTATCTCAGATCCAATGATGTTCTTTAGCGGCGACAATTGGATCAAAAACGCTCGCAAAGCAGCAATGCCTTACCATTTAGGTCAAACAGCAAGCGGTTATTTTCAATATGGCGGTGATGAAGATTGGTTTGCCTTTACTCCTAAGGAAAACGGGATTTATGAGTTCCGCTTTGCTGCAGACGAAAATAATGATGTTCCGATGATGAACATATTCGCCTACAATGAAAAACAAAAAGACTTCTCTTATCTCGGCTCTAACACTTCTTACGACTTTGAATCAAAAGATCGCTATCAAATTGGTCTAAAAAGCGGGCAAACTTACTATATTCAACTAAATGAAAAAAGCTATCGTCCATCCGTGAAAGCCTATATGTTTACGTCTACGCTGCTGGCAAGCAACATAGCAGATAAGTTTGAGAATAACGATGACTT
Organism: Geobacillus sp. CX412; assembly: GCF_027942335.1. Lineage (NCBI taxonomy): Bacteria > Bacillati > Bacillota > Bacilli > Caryophanales > Anoxybacillaceae > Geobacillus > Geobacillus sp. CX412. The sequence continues at coordinate 269,646 of NZ_CP103461.1, read as the reverse complement.
TGAACAAGCAACAAACATCGGACTAAAAGCAATTACAGGAAACTTTGCTTCCGCTCAAGATATAGATGTTTACTACTTCAAACCAGAACAAAACGGGCTTTACGGATTCGTGGTGAAACCGTTAAATATCCCGGCAAAATACACCAAGCTGCCAAAAGAACTGTTAACGCCAATTGACCCAGTAGTCATTGTCATTGAAGATACGAATGGCAACAAAAAATTAGACAAGGACGAGGAAGGCAAAGAGTTGTTGACCGACCGCGGCTTCTCAAACGAAGAAGAGCGTGGTGCCTTTAAAGCGGTGAAAACGAAAGGATACTTTATCGTTACTCTTCATTATTTCGGAGATACTTCGCTAATGCCATACCAATTTACATTGGCAAAAGCAGACTTACAAGATGAAGACAAAAATTCGGTTGTGAAAAACAATATTCCATCAAAACCGCTTTCATTGAAAAAAGCTAATAAAAACACATTCTATAATAGCGGTTATATGAATGTTACCAACAATAAAGGCGATGTTGATTATTATGTGTTTACAGCTAATGAGGAGCGAGCATATACATTTAAGCTCGAACTGCCTTCAGACCTTGATGGGATTATCAGCGTTTATGATGCAAAAGGCAAACAAGTTGGCAAAGCAGATTACTATATGAGCGGGGACGCCGAATATTTGAAATTAAAATTAAAGAAAGGAAAATACTTTATTAAAGTGGAAGATGCATTTGGCAATGCAAGCATTAACCCATATAAACTCATTGTACGAAAAGAATAACAAAACTAAGAAAGGCTGCCGTCCATTGGAAGGCAGCCTTTTATTTAAATGCGTCATTTTCAGCGCGAGCGATGAATACGAAAAATTCTAGCCGTTTCACTGATTGATATGGTCTAAATGTGCCATCAGGATATCCCTTTGTAATCTTTGCTGCAGCCACTTTGTAAATTTCCTTATGTCCCGTCACTTTGTCCGTAACGTCTTTAAACGCGAGAGAAGGCGCACTAGGAAATTGGTATGCCTTTGCTAACAGTATGGCTGTTTCCGCGCGGGTGATTGGCTGCTTTGGTCGGAACGTGCCATCTGGAAATCCGTTCAGCCATCCCCTCTCATATGCAGACTGAATATATCCAGATGCAAAATTAGCAGGGTCAACATCTTTAAAAACGGTAGGCCGTTTTGTCGAATCCAAATGTAACGCCCGTCCTAACATCGCTACCGCTTCAGCACGCGTCACAAAATCATTCGGCTTGATAGTACCATTATTGTATCCAGTAACGATTCCCCTGCTGGATAAATAAATGATCGGAGGCGCATACCAAATGTCGTTTGTTAAATCCTTATAATCTGGCACTGAGACAGTTACTGTCATCGGATTAGACAATGCTGATTCTGTTCCATCGCTATATACGGAAGAAAACTGATAACGGTAATTCCCTTTGAGTACGTAGTCCGTAAATGACGAACTAGTCTGTAGCTCTTTTATTTGCTTTCCATTGCGATACACATTATATCCTTTAATATTGTCAGCAAGTGGTGTAACGGAAAAGTTTACTACCCCCGCTGCATTTGATTGCAGCTTCACTTCTAACTGCGGCGGTTTATTTGGTTTTGCCTGTACTAGTCCATAACCGTACCAATTGTCTTTTCCAGGCGTGCCTAAATCGATTGCGTTTGCCCTTAACATTTGGCGAAGTTCAACATTGGTTTTATCTGGATACTGCTGTTTATATAATGCCAATATGCCGCTGACAAACGGAGCCGCCATGGATGTGCCCGCCATCCATGTATATCCGTCCGGGTTGCCGTCCAAGTCATAGGCAACCGGAACGGTGCTGTAAATTTCTTCTCCAGGAGCTGCGACTTCGACTGCTGGACCTGTTGCCGAATAAGCAGCCCGAACGTTTTGGTTGTTGATGGCTGAAACGGCGATCACACTGTCATATTTCGCAGGATATTCGACAGTATCTCCTATTCCATTTCTATTGCCGTTATTTCCAGCTGCCGCGACAATCAAAATTCCTTTCTGATACGCTTTATCAATCGCTTCTTTTAACACAGGAGAACCTTCTGGAGTAGCAAAACTTAAGTTAATAATATCCATATGGTTTTGTATCGCCCATTCAATCCCTGCCAAAACAGTCGATACCGTTCCTTCGCCGAAGCGGTTTAATACTTTCACTGCATAGATGCTTGCATCCGGGGCTACTCCGAGCACCCCTATATGATTATTTTTCGCTGCAATAATCCCTGCCACATGGGTGCCGTGGCCGTTGTCATCATTATAAGTCGGACAATAGGACAACAGGCAAGCGCCGCCCGATACATGTAAATCGGGATGCTTCGTATCAATTCCTGTATCTAAAATGGCGATCTTCACGCCTTTACCCGTAACGCCGCGAACATGCATGTCGGTTGCTTTTGTTTTCTTTACGCCCCAGTCTGCCACCTGTCCATCAATCGCAACCGTTTCATCCTGCTGCACGTATTCTACTTCCGGTAATTGCCGCAAAATATCTATAGAAGCCAACGGCACATTGGCAGATAAAGCTGGAATCACTTCAAATTGTCGATACACTTTCCCTTGCAGCTGTTCCACTGTTTTTTCGTCGGCATGCTTTTTAAAAAGAATAATCACATTTACCCGCTTTGTTTCAGCGGCAAAAGTGAAAGCAACGGGTAGAAAACTCATCATTGCGAGAACCACACTGAAAAAAACGAGACACCATTTTTTCATAATAAATAACCTCTCATGCAAAAAATCTGCCGCTTGTTTAACTGCTTTTGTGATTACGCTCTTAGTTTACTATTTTTATTGAACACGGTCATATAAAGGCTGGAAGTTCAATCCTGATTCAGATGCGTAATAATCTAAGATTCCAAGATAAATTGCCTTTGCTGCTTTTTCCTGCCAATATGAAGAACCCAACTTTGCGGCATCTTCTTTACGATCAATGAAGCCTAACTCAACTAGAACAGCAGGCATATTATTTTCGCGAAGAACATGCAAATTGCCTCTTTTCACTCCACGGTCCGTTGCATTCCATGCTTCGACTAACCGTTTTTGGATACATTGGGCGAGCTTTTTGCTCTTTTCTACATACGGATTTGTCGCTGCTGCGCTATAATAGTACGTTTCCGTACCAGTTCCGCCACCGGAATTGGTATGAATGCTGACAAATATATCTCCATTCATCTTTTTCGCAAAATCAACCCTGCCACTCAGCGAAACAAATACATCTTTTTCCCGCGTTAAAGCAATATTAAATCCTGTATCTTTAAATAATGATTGTACTTTTAAAGCGACACTAAGATTAATATCCTTTTCTCTTAATCCATTCGCCACCGCGCCAGGATCGCTGCCGCCATGGCCAGGATCAATAATGATGGTTTGCGTTTTTACATATTCCAGCAGCTTGTCCGATGGACCAGCTGGATTAGATTGACTGATTCCGCTAAGGTAAGCAGTATGTACAAAACCTTCCATTCCCGAAGCGCGAACGTATGCCCAGCTGCCGACAATATGTAAAATCTCCACTTTTTGTCCTTTTTTCAGGACAGCCACAGCATCAAAGTTGGTGGATGGTCCTTGACGAACATTCAGAGCGGACGCATTTACCGTAGCTTGTTGAATAGCTGTTGCTTGATAATTGATCCGGAATTTTGGATTAATGGCTTTTGCAACAAACACCGCAAAATCGGCACGGATAATCGGCTGATCTTGACCAAACGTTCCATCAGCGAGCCCTTGGGCAATCCCTTTCATCTTTAGTTGCTGAATCGCTGCCGATATCGTATTTCCACCAAGCGAATAAGCACGGTTAAGAAGCAACGCCATTTCTCCCCGTGTAACAAACTGTTCAGGACGAAAAGTACCGTCTTTGTAGCCGCTAATAATGTTTTTTTCAACTGCTTCTTGTATGTATCCGGAAGCAAAATTCCCTTTGCCCACATCTTTAAATTTCGTAGCCCTCTGTGTTCCATCGAAATTAAGCGTTCTTCCGATAATGGCAGCAGCCTCTGCTCTTGTCACATTTTTATATGGATAAAAGTATCCGGATAAACTACCTTGAACGATTTTCCCCTTCGCTAAATAATTAATCTCGTTTGCAGCGCGATGAGTCGTACCAACATCATAAAAATATGGTGCAGCACTAGTATGACCAGCAGGAATGATGAGTCCTACGACCAACCATAGACAAAAAGCGACAAATAATCCCTTTCTCATACATCCTTTCTCCCTTTTTTGATATATTTTTCTATCATTCTACCATAAACTTCATATTTTCCAAATAAGAATAACAGTCTATTTCAATCTCGTCTTCGTTTCCTATCTCTAGCGAAATATAAAGTGAAAATGGAAATTTTACTGCTTGCGAAATAATAAAGTTTATGGCGGATTTTCTCGACTGTCTGACTCGTCACACTGATGCGCAATCAATGCCAGAACAGCATCATAGCGATCAGAAACGGTATTGTCCATGTAACAGACTGTTGTTCTGTCACCGACATTCGAACTTCCCTTCCCCTTATTTTTAGATAGAAATCAACAAAAAGAAAAAGAGCGAATCATCAACTCGCACGTTTAAATTTTAAATACAGAAAAAGTATTTGAGCTTTTCGGATTAAACGTAAAAACCCCCTCAAAGTAAACAGCCAACTTCTTCTGTCTACTCCAAGGGAGTCTCTTCATGCGAATTACGATTGCAATGTTAATTTTTCCTTCAACCGCTCAATATAGTACTTCGCTTCCATTCTACACGTATAATCAATATCATCAATCCCTAATTGAGCAATAAGATTGTCCAGCTCCTTCATTTCTTGATCTGTCGGGGGTTCTGTCAATACTTTTTCAATCACTTCGTTTATTTTGACAGCCAACTCTTCGTGAAAATCTGGGTGAGCTTTGATCTCATCATCTATTTTCTTGAACCACGAAGCATTTTTTTGGGCGTAATCCCGCCAGTACGTAATAAATTCCTCCAAGTCATATTTTTTTTCATCCCATTGAATCATTTCCATATATTTCTCAAAGGCCGCCGAAATAGACCTCGTAATGCTTATTTTTATTCCGTACGGAAGGCTGTTAAACATAATAGTTATATATTACCTCCTAAAATAAAATAATTAACATATCGTTATTTTTTTAATAAAAAGTTTATTTTCCCTCACCGACAGCATTCCGGCTAAATAGTAAAAGGCTCTGGCGCAGATTCTGCCTTGCCAAAATAATAAAGAATTGCTTCCACAATGCGCTTAGAAGCTTGCCCATCTCCGTATGGATTCGAAGCTTTCGCCATTTTTTCATATTCGTTTCGATTATTCAACAGCTCGCGGGTCATGTTGTATATCGTTTCCTCATTGGTCCCCGCTAATTTCAACGTTCCCGCTTCGATGCCTTCCGGCCGTTCTGTCGTATCGCGAAGCACTAATACCGGAACGCCTAACGAAGGCGCTTCTTCCTGCACACCGCCGGAATCGGTCAAAATAAGAAACGCTCTCGCAGCTAGATTATGAAAGTCAAACACCCCTAAAGGTTCGATTAAATGGATGCGCGGATCATTGCCAAGAATTTCATCGGCTACTTCACGCACCGCCGGGTTTAAATGGACAGGATAGACTACTTGCACATCTTCATGCTCTTGAACAATGCGTTTAATCGCACGGAACATGTTGCGCATGGATTCGCCAAGATTTTCTCTGCGATGGGCAGTTAATAAAATCATGCGGTCATTGCCGATTTTCTCTAAAATATCATGCTTGTAATTTTCTGTCACTGTCGTTTTTAACGCATCGATGGCCGTATTTCCCGTAATAAAAATCGAATCCGGTTTTTTATTCTCACCGATTAAGTTTTCGTACGCTTTTTTCGTTGGCGCGAAATGAAGGTCGGCGATCACACCGGTAAGCTGACGGTTCATTTCTTCCGGAAATGGTGAATATTTATTCCACGTGCGCAACCCAGCTTCGACGTGTCCGACAGCGATTTGATTGTAAAACGCCGCAAGGCTGGCGACAAACGTGGTTGTCGTATCTCCGTGTACCAGCACTAAATCCGGCTTCACCTTTTTCATCACGTCATCGAGTCCTTCTAAGGCACGGACGGTAATTTCCGTCAATGTTTGACGATCTTTCATAATATTTAAGTCATAATCGGGCTTTATATCGAAAATTTCTAGAACTTGATCCAACATTTGCCGATGCTGCGCCGTTACGGTGACAATCGGTTCAATGAACTCAGAATGTTTTTTCAGCTCCAATACAAGCGGCGCCATTTTAATCGCTTCCGGTCTTGTGCCGAAAATAGTCATTACTTTAATTTTACCAGCCATACTTTCACCTACAATGCCAAAATGTTAAGTCCGATGCAAACTTCATTCCTTACATTATCATAACCTTCCCATTTCCTCAACCGATAACACATGGCATTCTCTACAAACCCAAAAACCCCCATAAACTTTATTTATGGATGGGGGAACCCGAGTTAGATAAGAAGAAGTGTACTGGTGAATTTCTAAACTGAGAAAAAGAGCTTGGTGCAATCAAGGTAATGTTCATTGACATCCAAAAAGCCCGAAACAAAAATGAGTAACATCCATAACGTTAACTCTTAATGACGAACATGCATCGCTTTCTACACAACATGCGTCGCGTATATCTAGAAATGAACATCACTTCCCAAAACAAAAGGGGTAGCTCTGGAAACTCCCAAGCCATCCCTTTATTTTATAAATTCCCTCTGTTAGAGTTTCCCTAATTTAGTATCGTTTTGCGCCCAAGTAACGCGCTTTCCAATAAGAATTATCCAAGCTGCTAATGGTGACGCCAGTGGAAGAACCGCTATGAACAAATTGTCTATTGCCAATATAAATGCCTGCGTGGGATGGGCCAGAACGGCTCGTTTCAAAAAAGACAATGTCGCCGACCGAAGGGGAGGAAACCGGCGTGCCGACGTTCCAAATCGCTGCTACGGTGCGAGGCAAAGAGATTCCTTGTTTTTTAAACAAATAAACAATAAATCCACTGCAGTCAAACCCTACTTGCGGCGTCTCCCCGCCCCAAACATATGGTTTGCCAAGAAGTTGCGAAGCATCGGCAACCAGTTCAATCACATCGAGCTTTCGTTGCGGCGCTTTTCCCATCAAACGCTCATAGGTTTCTGTATCGACAACACCTGTTGCCTTCAGATTAACATCCCGTTGAAAACTCTTTACTGCATTTGCTGTAATGGTTCCATAATAGCCAGTGATTTGCGAGTATGTAAAATAGCCAAGCTGTTTTAACTTTGTTTGCACTTCTTTCACTTTAGAACCAGTCGATCCAGTTGTTAAATAGATGCCCGCTTTCGGTGCGGACGGCTGCGGTTCGGAGCTGGCTATCGCTTCGTTTATTTTCGCTAGCGTCGCACTGTCAGCCACTCCGGTAACTGGAAGTTTGTTTTTCTCCTGAAATTTGCGGACCGCCTCCGCCGTAAACGTTCCATAGTAATCCGTAATTTCCGGATATGTAAAATAACCGAGCTGCTTTAATTTTTGTTGCAATTTGCTTACTTCCATCCCTCTTGAACCTATTTTTAATGCATTTGCTTGCAAAGTTTTGTTAGATTGCTTATTCACCGCGTTTTGAATCAACTGTACAGTGCGCGCATCTGCGACTCCTGTTGCGGAAAGGCCGTTATTTCGTTGAAACTTCTTGACCGCCTCTTGCGTAATCACTCCATAATAACCAGTGATCTCCGGATATCGGAAATAGCCAAGCAACTTTAAATTTTGCTGCAGCACCTTTACATTGTTTCCGCGCGAGCCGATTTTCATTTCCGAAGTACTATAGACAACTGTTCCTTTTAACTTGGCGTATGTAGCGTCATCGACGATGCCCGTGACCGGCAAACGAACGGATGCTTGAAACGCTTTTACTGCCTGCTCGGTAATCGTTCCGAAATAACCGGTGGCAGTTGGATATGTAAAAAATCCTTTCTCCTTTAGCAGTTGCTGAAGCTCCTTTATTTGCGGTGAGCTCATCCCCACTTTCCATTCCGCTGCTTTTCCATCATCCGGCATCAGAAACAGCGCAGAGACGAAAGCGGACGTTAGCACGATCTGTCTTGGTTTCCAATTCACAATCATCTACCTCTCCCTTATTGTTCTGCTTCCCGCATTGTACAACGTTTGTCGCCTTGAATCAATGCTAATTCAGCTCAATTCAACACCTTTTCGCTCTCGTGGCTGAATCTACATCGCAACAATGTCGAAAAAAGGAATCTATTGAAATTGCCCATTCTAATAGTCTGAGAGATACGACATCTTTTTAGGCAGATTCCATTTTTCGACATGCGGAAAGGTGTGAAAAGTGGTCGCATATATCATTAGTATAGCGAAACTTCCCTTCCCATAGAAAGGGCATTTTTGTTTTTTTTATACAAAATTTAGATAATCTTTACGAAAAAACAGCCATGTTCGCTGCCATCCAAACCGGAATAATCGCGGCGGGGAACTGGAAAACTTTAAAAAAATAATAGGGAATACCCTATTTAAGCAAGGATCAAATCGTATTGAATATCTGCAGCTTAACGTACAATCCTCATCCAAAATACCATAGGAAAAGCAGAACAAACGAGGGAAGTTCTTGAGGCGATCATAAAACAGCTACAACCGTTTATTGTTTTTTCTTGCCGGGCACATAAATAAATAAGAAATACGATTGTTGTCCAAAATATAAAGCGACTGCAAAATGTAATAAATAAGCTGCCTCTCAATGGTTAATAGCTCATTGGTGTGAAGGCGGAGATATTTTTGTTGGAGCTGATTCCACTCATAGAGGGCAATTTCGAACTTTTGTTTTTGTAAATCAAGCTTTACGATAAACATATATAGTTGATTGATCGATTTAAATACGAAATACAATTGAGCATCACAAGAACACGCAATGGTGCGAAACCATGCTTCTTCTCCTAAGAAACGGTCATGTTTTTCCTCGTTTTTTAAAAACCGCAATGAATCCGTAAAATTAGTTGGTGCAATCGTTTTCAATTTGATCGAAAATGGGCTTCGCATTTCTTTGATAAATACCCGATACGTTCCTTTCTTTCGTTTGAAACCTTTCCGCTCACTTACCATTAAATCCGCGAGATAAATATTCACCATCATCCCTCTTTTTCCTGGTTATAGTAAATATTTATCCATTTTTCGCTTATTGTACCATGATGACAGTCAACGGACAAAGATGTCGAACATTGACAAGTGGAAAAGTTTGATCTTTTTGGGAACAAATAAACAAACGTTCCTAAACAGAACACAAACCTCTTCCACGCTCTCCTATCTTTAAGTTATTGATGGATTTTATTCGAGCGTGGTGATAATGATCATGAATTTAGGAGAAAAACTAAAATATTTGCGCAAACAGCATAATTGGACACAAGAACAGCTGGCGCAACATCTCAATATATCGCGCTCACAAATCAGCAAATGGGAAAACGGGGATTTGCTTCCGGACGTGCAATCGTTGCAAAAACTAAGCAATTTATACAAAGTGAGCGTCGATTTTTTAATTGGGAAGCATACGACAAAAAAAGAGTTGCTGCGAGAGGTAAACCTTCTATATCAAACGGATCGTATTGATGAAAAAATGTTGGATATTATTGACTATTTGAGACAAAACCCAAATATGGAAAAAACGATTTACTCGCTGACCCAATTGCCGGTCAAAAAGCGAAGACATTTAGAATCGATCATCATTAAGCTAGTAAAAGAATTTTCCGATGCCATCAAATAATCACATCCAGCTATTCGCTTTGCACGGTGCAGCAACGAAAACGCTCGATATCTACAAAAAAAAGCGCTAACGTTTCCTGCTAGCGCAAAGTTGGGGATGTTACGAGGAAACACGCTCTCTTTCTTTTGGGGAAAAGGTTGGAAGGAAAAGAATGGGGAATCATAGAGGAAATTTACGCATGTTCGATCCATTCATTCGTTTTGCCGCCCATAAACCGCACGGATTCAGCCACTACTTCTGTCACGTATACTCGTTGCCCATCTTTCTTTTCATAGTTTCTTGTCTGAATCCGCCCCATGACGCCAATAATCGAACCTTTCCGGCAGTAATTGGCTGTATTCTCCGCCACTTTCCGCCAAAGTGTACATTGAACGAAATCGGTATCAATTCCCCCTTCCGCATTGCGAAAATTTCTTGTTACCGCTAACGTAATGTTAGCGACTGCTGCTCCATCGGCGGTATATCGAAGTTCCGGATCTTTTGTCAACCGGCCGACGAGCACGACTTGATTAATCATGTTTCGACACATCCCTCCCTTCCATTTCGATGCATATTCATCATAATGGACTTCTATTTCTTCGTAAAATCATCATTTTTTAATTTTACATACCGTTTGTTTCCGCAATTATGATGGTCATACGGTCTGAACGATGTAAAATCGACAGCAAAATTCAATTTTTCTATATTCTCATCAAAAATAGACTTATCGAACCATAAAATGACAGCTCACCACATCGATACGGTTGCAATTGGATAAAATATTAAATAGATAACGGGCACGTGATACATTTTCCCTCGGTCGTTGGAATATGCTATAATTTCTACAAGGACAATGTTGACGAGGTGATGGAATGAAGACCTTCAAGCTTGTGGGGCTCTCCGTTGTTTACGATGATTTGCACCAACAAGAAATCCCATTTATTGATGGACTGATTATTAATAAAGAAGACGGACAAAATCGCTGGCTAATCGAAACATATTTAGATAAAGAATATGAATCGATATTTTCAGAACTGCAAAAAAGAAATGACGAATTCCGTCTTCAAGTAACGATTACAAACCGAAGCAACGATCCCGCCAATATGCTCGCAACTGTTCGTTCCATCACAAGAATGAACGACCATATCAGCGTGCTTATGGATGGATTGTTAATCCGAAGCAAAACAGATTTAGCGGAAGTGGTACTTGCAGGTCTTGTAAAAAAAGGGCTGCAAGGAGAAGCATTGTTGAAGGAATTTAAACAGCAATTGAACGAGCGCCGCGGCTTTAAAAACAATGAATCAACCATAAAGGGCTAGAATCAAGCATCTAGCCCTTTTTCTTTATGGTGGAAACAAGCTGCGCAATGAGAACATAGCGCTGCTTCGCTTTGCCAATAAAATGGAACGGATAGCATGTCGTCACCGTTAATGTTGGACGAGGCTTTTCGACGAGAACCGTACGGTTGTTTTCATCCACGATGCGGACTTTTTTTACTCGATAAATAAACTGCTTCATTGTTGTTTCCACAATTAATTTGTCGCCAACACCGATTTGGCCCAATTGCCGAAATACAGTATCACGATGACCGGATAGCACCATATTATTCTTATCTCGTTCTCCCGGCAAAGCGCTTTTTGGATAATGCCCAATTCCTTTTCGCAATTGCCGCTCTTCTGTTCCATGATAAATTGGTATAGAAACGCCAAGCTTTGGAATCGATAACATCCCGATTTGCTCGCCAATCTCCGGTTTGGCGGCCGTATTTATAGTCATTTGCCGAGCAATAGGCGTTTTTCCTTTCTCTTTCAACGGTTTTACAGCATCGTACCCGAGCCAATAGGAATATCCATTCCAAAGTGCCAACACCAATCCTATCATTATACAAACCAACGCACCGTACGTTTGATATGTTTTCCACCGCCCGCTCATATGTCTCACTCCGCTAATTTGCTTCTTGCGCGCCAATAAACATAAGCGCCAAGCAAAACAAACAGAAGACCAAGCAGCATATTGGCAAGATACGGAGAAGCGGTATCTGGCATTTTTTCGCCATACATTTTTTCTTTCATTTCACTTGCTAATGCGCTGGCGTTAATCAATTTTTCACCTGCTCGGAACACATATCCCGAAGTAAACATTTCTTCCGACAACTGGACATCGGAAAGCAATTCTCCTTTTTGATTGTATAGCTCGACCCGTAAATCCCGACCACCGAGCGTATCCATCGACAAAAGCCGGCGATAAGATACTTCCTGCTTTTCCCCGTTTTTCTCCAGGTAAAATTTCGGTTGTATTTCCAGCGCAGCCAGCACATCTTCCCAAATGGAAAACAATTGTTTCTGTTGCTGCTTCGTTAGCTGTGTTGCATCTTCCACTTGAAGAAACGGTTGTATGCGCGCGTTCAATGCTTCTAACTGTTGCTTCAAATTTTGGTGATGAAGCGATGCAATATGCTCAAATAAACGATTCGCTTCCTTTTCTGTAAACCCAATCGCCCCAAGCATATCATTAATTTGCTGCATTTGTTCGTTATGTCGCAAATAAAAGCCAACAGCCGCATCCAAGTCATCAATAAACGTATAATCTTGAACCGTTTCTCCAAACTGGCCAAGCAATGCTTCTAATTCTTCCTGTGTCAGTTGATAGCGTGTAAGCAGCTGATGGAAATTTTCTTCTGTAATCGGTGTACCGAGCCACTGCTTTAGCTCATCCATCGTCTGAAAATCTGCGACCGTCATCTGGTAATCATCTAAATAATTTAGTAAATCTTCCATCGTCCAGCCGATGCTGCTTATGTACTTCTCCAGTTCGTGCTTTTGGATTTGCGCAAATGCATGCGGTCCGTCATGGGCGATGGTGAAAACGAAACATGCGATGATGGCGAAGAAAAATCGTTTCAATGCCGTTTCCTCCCTCATAAAATATATACATTGGTAGTATTTTCCGAACTCCTATGTCTTATGTATAAAAACATATAAAAAGAGGCGGATACGAAAGTAATGGATTACTTTTCGTTCCGCCTCTTATGTATTTTATACTTCGTTTCCTACGGAAGCCTCTTGAAAATACACTTCATAAAGCGCGCGAACCGCATCGGCCACGACTTCTTCTTTTACGCCGAACATCATGCTTACTTCCGATGAACCTTGGTTGATCATTTCAAGGTTAATGTTTGCCTTCGCAAGCGCCGCAGTTGCTTTTGCCGCCATCCCGACGGTGCGTTCCATGCCTTCGCCAACCACCATAATCAGCGCAAGTCCATGTTCGATATGAACTTCATCGACTTCCAGCTCCGTTTGAATGCGGTCTAAAATGCGCTGCTCTTTTCCCCCTTCTAATTGATTTTCCCGTAAAATAACGGACATGTTGTCAATGCCAGAAGGAGTATGCTCATACGAAATTCCTTCATCCTCTAGAATTTGCAGCAGTCTGCGGCCAAATCCGATTTCCCGGTTCATTAAATATTTGCTGATGTTAATACTGCAAAATCCCGTATCACTAGCGATGCCGGCAATCGGTTCGTCATGATGGTTGCGTTTGGCGACAATCCAAGTGCCTGGAGCAGCAGGGTTATTCGTGTTTTTCACACAAACAGGAATGCCTGCTTTATAAACTGGTTCCAGCGCTTCGTCATGAAACACGGAAAATCCGGAATAAGAAAGTTCGCGCATTTCTCGGTATGTAATTTCTTTTAACTGGCGCGGGTTTTCGACAATGGAAGGATTGACGCAATAAATCGAATCGACATCCGTAAAGTTTTCATACACATCCGCTTTCACCCCGGCTGCTACAATCGATCCGGTAATATCTGAACCTCCGCGTGGGAATGTGACGATATTCCCTTCCAATGAGTAGCCAAAAAATCCCGGAATCACTAATACGCCGCGTCGTTTTCGTAAATGATATAGCTTTTCATACGATTCCGGCAAAATTTGCGCATTACCCGGTTCATCCGTTACAATAATTCCTGCTTCCCGCGGATTGACGTAGCTTGCTTCTAACCCTATCTCCTGTAAATAAAGCGCCATCAATCTAGCGTTATGATCTTCCCCGCTCGCTTTTATCGCGTCCATCAAGCGGCACGGATCATGACGATATTCGTTCATTTTCCAACGCAAATCCTTTTCTAGCTCCGCTGTAAATTCATCTGCCGGCAATTCCAGCTCCTTGGCGATTTCCGCATATCGTTTTACTACCGCCTGAACGATCTCATCGCATGCTGTTCCGTCCATAACCGCTTGCGCCAATTGAATAAGGATATCGGTTATTTTTATATCCTCTTTAAATCGTTTCCCCGGCGCCGATACAACAATAATGCGGCGCTCCACATCAGAGCTGACGATATCGGCGACTTTTCGAAACTGTGTGGCGCTTGCGACCGAACTTCCCCCAAATTTTGCCACTTTCATGTTCCATAACCCTTTCTGTCTGAAAATCTCTTATATTTGTTTATCATACCACACTTTTTTATCAATGGTGTCATTATTTTTTATGAATTCTGAAAACAGTATTGCTGCGAAAATGATTTTCTGCCGGTACTTACTTTTGCGCCACGTTGCCATTTTGCACATTGGCAATTCCTTCTTTACACACGCCATACGGAAGCCACGAACAGTTGGCGCATAAGTAATCTAAATCATCCGGCCGCACTTTTTGCGCTGTAAGCCGCACTAATTCCGATTTTAAATAAATTTCGTTTTCTTCAATTCCTAAATGGCGAATCACTTTTTGGTCCATGGAGATCACATGTTCATTCGAATTTGGATCTGCTTGGCATGCCGTTTCCCCGTGATGCGGACATGTCATGCACGTATCATCGAGCGCAGCAACGACTTGAATCGGAAAATCTTGTTCTTCATCGCGAATTTTCGTCACTACTTCCCACATTTTTTTGACAAACGACGGGCTATATCCCATTCCGCGAAATCCATGAACACATAATAAATGATGACCTCGCAGCCTTAGCGGCTTCATTGCTTTTCTCCTCCCCTTTTCTATTAGTTCCATCTTACTCAAAGAAGCTCGATTCTACAACTAAAAAAAGGAAGCAACGTTGACGGTGGATACATCACCATGGCATTCTTAAAATATACAACACGAATCAGAAAGGAACTGCCAACGATGAAAATGACAAAAGAGGAAGTTGCCCATATATTGTCCATTCTCCTTCATGAATTGACCGCCCATTGGACGAAAGAAAAAATTCATTCCGATGTGCTTGAAATCATTATGAAATTACGAATTCAAGCGGCGGATGAGAATGAATATATGCATGGATTGCTCGCCAATGTAGCATTCGCAACAGAATCGTCGCATGCTTTACAACAAGTGCTTGGAACCATGCTCGAGGAGCAATCATTTCTTTCTGCCAGAGAAATGGAGGAAATGATGAACGAAGCGCAAGCGCGAATTCGCGGACATATATCCGAACTTATTTCCCGCTATAAAGCGCATTTCGAACAAATTGATGATACAATCGAGCGCAAAAAGCAGCTCGAACGCTCTTATTGCGCGCTTTTAATCGTCAACCGCATCAAAACAGACTTTCTATTTCAGTTTGTTCATGAAAACTACCAAAACGCCGCCAAACAATTTTTTGCCGCGAATCCAAACGATGTGCTCGAAGCGTTCCATCATTTAAGCAGCGTATATGCAAGCCAATGGCTGGAAGGACTCGAGCTGCACTACTAGATCATCATTTTTATTTTTATAAAATTTTAAATAAATCAAAATTTGTTTTGACAAAATTGTGACAAAATGATAACTTAATTACTGGGAGAAATTTTTCACTTCATTATATTGAATGCGCTTTCTTGTAAGCGCATATAAAAAATATATAAGGGGGAAACTTGGATGATTTACGCTCAACCTGGGCAGCCTGGTTCACTGATCACGTTCAAAAAACGCTATGAAAATTTCATTGGCGGCAAATGGGTTCCACCGGTCGATGGAGAGTATTTTGAAAATATTTCCCCTGTGACAGGGCAAGCTTACTGCGAAGTGCCACGCTCCCAAGCAGCTGATATCGAACTTGCGTTGGATGCTGCTCATGCTGCGAAAGATGCATGGGGCCGTACTTCCCCTGCCGAACGCGCGCGAATCCTCAACAAAATTGCTGACCGTATGGAAGAAAACTTGGAAATGCTTGCTGTTGCAGAAACATGGGAAAACGGCAAACCGATTCGCGAAACGTTGAATGCCGACATTCCGCTTGCGATCGACCATTTCCGCTATTTCGCCGGTTGCATCCGTGCGGAAGAAGGCACTTTATCCGAAATCGATCACGATACGGTCGCCTATCACTTTAAAGAGCCTCTTGGTGTTGTCGGACAAATCATCCCTTGGAACTTCCCGCTTTTAATGGCAGCATGGAAACTCGCTCCAGCGTTAGCAGCTGGAAACTGCGTTGTCTTAAAACCTGCAGAGCAAACACCGACATCGATCCTTGTTTTAATGGAGTTAATTCAAGACATCCTTCCTCCAGGTGTTGTCAACGTTGTGAACGGATTCGGCGTAGAAGCTGGAAAACCGCTTGCTTCAAGCAGCCGCATCGCTAAAATTGCTTTCACTGGCGAAACGACAACAGGACGTCTAATCATGCAATACGCATCGCAAAACATTATTCCAGTCACATTGGAGCTTGGAGGAAAATCGCCAAACATCTTCTTCGAAGACGTGGCGGCAAAAGATGATGAATTTTTCGATAAAGCGATCGAAGGCTTTACGTTGTTCGCTTTAAACCAAGGCGAAATATGTACATGCCCTTCCCGCGCTCTCATTCATGAATCCATTTACGACAAATTTATGGAGCGCGCGTTAGAGCGTGTGAAACAAATTAAACAAGGCAATCCGCTCGATACGGAAACGATGATTGGCGCACAAGCATCTTCGGAACAATTAGAAAAAATATTATCGTACATTGATATCGGCAAACAAGAAGGCGCCGAATTGCTTGCCGGCGGGGAACGTAATATCCTAGAAGGCGACTTAAAAGACGGATATTACGTAAAACCGACCGTCTTTAAAGGCCACAATAAAATGCGCATTTTCCAAGAAGAAATTTTCGGACCAGTCGTTGCAGTCACTACATTTAAAGACATGGACGAAGCATTAGAGATCGCCAATGACACATTGTATGGCTTAGGTGCAGGCGTATGGACGCGCGACATTAATACCGCTTATCGCGTTGGCCGCGGCATTCAAGCAGGACGCGTCTGGACAAACTGCTACCACATGTATCCTGCACACGCAGCATTCGGAGGCTATAAACAATCCGGATTCGGCCGCGAAACACATAAAATGATGCTTGAACATTATCAACAAACGAAAAACTTGCTTGTCAGCTATTCACCGAAAAAACTAGGACTCTTCTAATTTTTAGGCAGCGTGTCATTCACGCTGCCTTTCCTGCCATCCATCTTTTTATTTTAGGAGGGAGATTGCGATGAGTAATCAGCCAAAAGTAATCGCGACAGAGGCCGCTTTGGAGCTGATTGAAAAGTTAAAAGCAAAACACGGACCGTTAATGTTTCATCAATCCGGCGGGTGTTGCGATGGAAGTTCACCGATGTGCTACCCGCAAGGCGAGCTGATCGTCGGCGATTCCGATGTATTGCTTGGCGAAATCGGCGGCTGTCCGTTTTACATTTCGAAAGCGCAATACGAATATTGGAAACATACGCAGCTCATTATCGACGTCGTTCCGGGGCGTGGCGGCATGTTTTCGTTAGAAGGTCCAGAAGGCGTCCGTTTTCACACCCGCTCAAAAGTGTTTGACAGTTGATCACCGCTTCGTAAATAAAGCGACAAAACGCACCAGCACACCGTCAACAACACCACATTTTCCTTCTTAGCAAAAAACCTCCCACTTCCTCAAAAAGAAACTGCCGCGGAGGTTTAGCTCTGCGGCAGTTTTTCCTTTTCGGCCATTTCTTGCAACTGTCGTCTATCAGATAGCTTGATATTCTTCAACCCAAATACGAGCACTGTTCCACCAATGACAAAAATAAGTCCAAATAGGAAAACCGAATGAAGCGAATCCACGAGCGAATGTTTTAAAATCGGCACAAACGTCTCTCTCATTTGCGGCGGTATTTTCTCTAGCGTTTCCGGACTAAACAAGACGGAATAAAGACCTTGCGGATCATCATGAATCATATGGGCAAACCGGTCCACCATTCCTTTTGCCTGCGCAGGAAGCGACTGAAGCATTGGCATGAGACGGTCATCCAGCAACTGGCTCGAGCGATGGTTCATAATCGCCCCTAAAATCGTCATTCCGAACGTCCCGCCGATCGCTCGGAAAAACTGGCTGGAGGAAGTGACGACGCCAAGCTCCGACTTTGGAAAACTCTCTTGCAAAGCGAGCGTTAAAAGCGGCATCACTAACCCCATTCCAAGCCCTAAAATGATCATATACAATGTGGCGGTCCATTCGGACGTATCCACATCCATCGTGCTTAATAAACCGAACCCTGCCGCCATAATGGCCATACCGATCATCAGCTGCGGTTTTACGCCGATTTTATAAACGATTCGGCCGCCAACGATGCTTCCGATAATCATCGTAATCATCATCGGCGTCATAATCGTGCCGGACTTGGTTGCACTTACTCCGACAACCCCTTGCATAAAAAACGGAACAAACATAATCGCCCCAAACATGCCGACACTCATTAAAAAGCCAATTCCATTTAATACGGTAAACGTGCGGTGTTTAAATAAATGCATCGGCAAAATCGGCTCTTCTGCTTTCCTCTCGACGAATACAAACAGTGTTAAAAAGACAAGCGCCGCCGCAAACAAGGCAATGATTTGCCATGATGTCCATTCATACTTATCCCCGCCAAACGTTAACGCTAAAAGCAGGCTAACCACGCCGACAACCATCGTAAACATCCCGGCAAGATCAAATTTCACTGGCCCCTCGGCTTTATATTTGCTCAATCCCATCGCAATAAAAATGGTTGCTAAAATCCCGACAGGAAGATTAATGTAAAATACCCAGCGCCAATTTAAATGGTCGACGATAAAACCGCCAACTTGCGGGCCGATGACGGAGGCAAGGCCGTATAATCCACCGAAAACCCCTTGCCATTTCGCACGTTCTTTTCCAGTAAACACATCCCCGATGACGATCATTGCCATCGGCATCATAATTCCCCCGCCGATTCCTTGCAGTCCGCGGTAAATAATGAGCTCTGTCATATTATTCGCCATGCCGCAAAGGGCGGAGCCAACCATAAAAATGACGAGTCCTGTCACATAAACGACTCGTCTGCCTAATAAATCCGCAAGTTTTCCGGCAATCGGCACGATCGTGGTCGATGTCAACATATAAGCGGTCGTCAGCCATATCATTAAACTTAATCCGCCAAGCTCTCCAACGATGCGCGGCATCGCCGTTCCGACGATCGTTCCGTCCAATGCTCCAAAAAGCATAGCAATCATAAGACCAGTAATTAACATCGTTCGATGTCGAATGGTGCTTGACTGCATTTCTAATTCATTTCCTTTTTCCATTTTCGTCTCTCCCATCTATTCGCTGTCATATATTGTTGGATAACTTCTGTCAACGATGCTAAATCATCAGCTAATAGCGGAATATGTTGATTTTCGATATATAATAAAATTCCTTTCACCACATATTTCCTTGGTGCCGACTCTTCATTCATTAACTCTGCTTCTAACGCATCAAGCGCGTCATGAAGTTCGTGCTGTATTTTTTTATCGAGTGAAAACGATAAAATCTTTTTTTGCATATGGGCAATGTGGGCGCTGATCTTTTCTTGCAATACACGTCGCTCTTTTTCTTCTATTTCCATCAACGGCTTTAACATTTCTTTGTTTAAAATCGGCGCTTCTTCATGCGAAAAACTCGCAATGATCGCATCCAAACGCCTCACGAGAAAACGCGCCAATTCTTCGGCATGAAACTTATTTGCCTGCAAAATGAAACAAAATATATATTGCCGAATCATGCCGTTTAACATCGTCGCCACATCAAGCACGTACCGCTCTACCTCTGTTCCGTATACTTCGATGAGACGGTCGCAATACCAAGAAAAGATGTTAGCATACTGCTTCAATAAATAATGGTGAATATCGTGGCTAATTTTTGGCAGCTGTTCGTTCATCATCATTTGCAAAAAGTCTTTATGCTCATGCATATTCGCAAAATGTGCGGCGATTTGCTGAATAAACCGCTCTTTTTCTGAACTGCTATCCTGTGAAATGGCGGTGATGTTTGCCATCATTTTTTCAAAATAGTGCCGTATGATAGCGAGCATTAAGTCTTCTTTTGAAGAAAAGTGATGATAAAACGCTCCTTTCGAAATCCCCCACGCATCGACGATATCTTGAATCGATGTCGAATGGTATCCTTTTTCAGCAAACAATTTCATCGCTGTTTCGATAAATTGCACTCTCCGGCCTGCTGTCATGCCCGTCATCTCCTATAAAGAGGAACTTTTCGAAATACCTGGCTCGATGCATTGCCGATACGATGGCAATGAGATGCGAGGTTTCGCAATTTCCGCACGCACGCCGCGCTGCCGAAGCCATTGAACAATTCGTTGATAATTCGTTTCCTTTTTCATTGGACTTCGCTCCTAACGATAATATGACTAGACAGTCAAAAATATTATAAAACAGCGGTATATATTTATCAACTTATTTTATAACATGATTCTATATAAATTATGACCCATCAGTCACAGAAATTAAAAAGAGCTCCTGTTGTACACAAACGTTAAGTAGATCATCGGCCAACGCCTGCTTGGCGATGGCAAAAAACATTTCTTGTGCCTTATAATTCCGTGTTATAATTTATAAAAGGGGTCATTGTATTGTGCATATCATTTACGATTATAGTTTGCCCTTATACCATGGCACGATCCATTTATATGCTGATATCATTATGAAACATGGTATAAGAATATTTCCTAGACGCAAAGGCAGTACAGATTTTGGATCGGGTTTTTATTTGACTGCGAATTTTGCTCAAGCTAAAGAATGGGCAAAACGTAGAACGGAAAGACCTATTCCTGTTCAGCCAATGCTCGAGTTATCTGGAATTACGATTCGTGATTTTCTTGGAATGAAAAAGACCTTTGAACCGACTGTACTCAAGTTTGAGATTACAAATACAGAGAATTGGATAAAATTAGAACATAAAATTTTTAATCATGATCATGATGATTGGAAACAGTTTGTATGGATGATGAGACAAGGAAATCTCCCTTTGCCGCAATATGATTGGATTTACGGACCAGTAGCAGATGGCGGTTTGCAATCCACAGATTATCATGATATACGTGCGTATCAAAATAAAAACCAGTTAGCGGTTTTGACGTATAAGGCAGTGCAATATCTAACGATTTCGGAGGTGATTACATGCCTGTAGCCGATAACGCAAAACTTCAAAAAGAGATTGATGTAATGGTTCAGCACATCATTCGTGAACTAATGACCGAATTCGGAAAAAGTAAAACAGAAGCCATTCATTTAGTCGAACAATCCAACGTAAAAAAATTGTTAATGCAAGACCCAGCAGGATTTCATGACTCCCCTTATCATTGGGCCTTAAGCATACTGACCGACCAAGATGATGTAGAAGCTTTGGAAAAACATTTATACCATTAGAAGTAGGTCCCTACTTCTTTTTTATTTTGGCTAAAAATATAAAAAGACCGCCTGTGTGAACAAGCGGTCAGTGGATCATTGTGCAAGCGCCTGTTCGGCGAGGGCAAGCGCCCCGCAGATGCCAGCATTATCGCCGAGGCCCGGAAGCACAATATATTGATCAATATCGCGCAAAATCGCTTCTTGCTGAATGTACCCGTTCAACAGCTCCTGAACGTTGCGGCGGATTTTTGGCAACAGCTGTTTTTGCTTCATGACACCGCCGCCGATAATGACTTTCTCCGGCGATAAAATTAAGATGTAGTTGGCAATCGCCTGCGCTAAATAAAATGCTTCTAACTCCCATACTTCCGAGCGATCAGCCAGCTCCGCGCCTTTTTTCCCCCAGCGCTTTTCAATCGCCGGTCCGGACGCCATTCCTTCTAAACAATCTCCATGATATGGGCAAACACCGGCAAATGTGTCTTCCGGATGACGGCGGATGAGAATATGCCCCATTTCCGGATGCATAAGACCATGGAGCAGGTTCCCTTCGACAATCGCCCCGACGCCGATTCCGGTTCCAACCGTAATATAAATGCAGCTTCGCACCCCTTTTGCGGCACCCCAGCGCCGTTCACCGAGCGCTGCCGCATTCACATCCGTGTCAAATCCGATCGGCACTTGAAAATGCCGTTTCATTTCACCGACAAAATTAAAATTCGCCCATTTTTGTTTCGGCGTGCTTGTAATATAGCCATATGTCGCACTATCGGGATGCAAATCAATCGGACCAAAGGAACCGATGCCGATCGCCTCTAATTCATATCGGCTAAAAAAATCGACGACATGGCGCATCGTTTCTTCCGGCGTCGTCGTTGGAAATGTCACTCTTTCTTTTATATTTCCGTCACGATCCCCGACAGCGCATACAAATTTCGTTCCACCTGCTTCAATCGCCCCAAGATACACGCATTTCTCCCCGCTTTCATCTCTATGATTTCCGATTTTATTGTACCATAAGGCATCAAGCCAGTGATAAAACCCGCTGAAAATCAGCGGGTGAGTTTTTGCACGATTGGAGGTCGACGACAAAGATTGTGGCACAGGAAGTTCTTACTGCAGATGTTTTGGCATTATCGAAATAGTTCTTCTCCCTGCCAGCTCCTAAAAGATCCCCCACAAACATTTCGCCTTTGCCGGCATGCCTGATTACCCTTTCACCGAACCAGCTAACAAACCACGGACGAAATATTTGCCGA
Organism: Geobacillus sp. CX412; assembly: GCF_027942335.1. Classification (NCBI taxonomy): domain Bacteria; kingdom Bacillati; phylum Bacillota; class Bacilli; order Caryophanales; family Anoxybacillaceae; genus Geobacillus; species Geobacillus sp. CX412. Next base: position 247,014 of record NZ_CP103461.1, on the reverse strand, counting down.
GGAACATATAGACAAGCAATGTTGGCAAAGCAGCAAGCAGCGCCCCTGCCATTTGCACGTTCCATTGGACAATTTGGCTGCCCGATAAGTTTTGCAACGCGACCATAATTGGCTGCTGGGAAGACGTTGTGATTGTTACCGCAAATAAAAATTCGTTCCATATGTTTGTGAACTGCCAAATTGCTACGACGACAAACCCGGTAATCGACAGCGGAAGCATGATATAGCGGAAAATCCGTAAAAACCCGGCTCCGTCGATTTTCGCCGATTCAATCATTTCATCCGGGATTGCCGCGTAAAAATTGCGGAACATCAATGTCGTGATCGGAATGCCGTACACGACATGGACAAATACAAGCCCTGGAATCGTATTATACAAACCAATTTCCCGCAAAAACTGGATGAGCGGAATTAAAATGCTTTGATAAGGAATAAACATGCCAAACAAAATCAACGTAAAAATCGTATCCGCCCCTTTGAATTTCCATTTCGATAATACGTAGCCATTCAATGCTCCTAACAGCGCCGAGAGCAATGTCGCAGGAACAACGAGATAAATAGAGTTCAAAAAGTTTGGCGCCAATTTCTCAAGCGCGGTCTGATAACTGCTCCAATCAAAGGCAGTCGGAAGCTTCCACATATCAGAAAGCGTCACTTCATCGAGCGGCTTGACGCTTGTCACGAGCATCACATAGACCGGCATTAAGAAAAATAAGCTCATCAGGATGCAAATGATATACAAAACTGCCCGTGACCATGTCCGTTGTTTCATCATGATTCACCCTTTCGGCTTGAAATCAAATATGGAACGATAAAAATAGCCACAGAAAGCAGCATAATGATCGCGATCGCCGCTCCGTTTGCGTAGTAGTTGCCGCGGAACGTCGTTTCAAACATATATACTCCCGGCACGTCTGTGACAAAGTTTGCTCCAGGGCCAGTCATCGCGTAAATCAGGTCAAAGATTTTCAGCGAAATGTGGGCCATAATGATGATGACACTGACCGTAATCGGCCGTAACATCGGGATAATAATTTTACGATAAATTTGGAACTCCGTGGCGCCATCCATTCGCGCCGCTTCCCGCACTTCTTCCGGAATCGCTCTTAATCCTGCCAAATACATCGCGACCGCAAATCCCGTCATTTGCCATACAGCGGCAATCACCACCGCCACGATCGCCACCGGCACGCCAAACTCAATTTTCCCTATGTGGAAACCTCCTAAAATGTTTGTATCTGTGTACCACTTCGAGTCCAATCCAAATTTTTTTAAAAACAAGTTGACCCCTGTTGACGGGTTTAATAGCCATTGCCAAACAACCCCTGTTACGACAAACGATAACGCCATTGGGAAAAAGAAAATGTTACGGAAAATCGATTCGCCGCGCAATTTTTGATCCAACAAAATCGCCAACAATTGTCCAAGCACAATCACGACACCGATGAACAAGACCGTAAAGACAAGTGTATTCCGCAAATCGGCTTGAAAACGGAAATCATGAAATAAATAGATATAGTTTTTCAGTCCTGCAAACGACAAGTCAGGTACAAGGGAATTCCAATTGCTGAGAGAAACATATCCCGTCCAGCCGATAAATCCATACACGAAAATCAAAATAAGCACAACCGATGGCGATAGAAATGCAAGTGCAAGCCAATGGTCTACCGTCCATTTCCGCTTTTTTTGCGACTTTGGAACGACTGTCACGCTTCGTTCCGATACTGCCTTTGCTGTTTCCATATTCCATCCCTCCTGTCGTAACAAGAAAAGGGGAAGAGAATGGTTCCCGTCCCCTTTTTTTCTCTATTTCTTCAATTCTGACGAAGCCGATACAAGTGTATCAATAAACGTTTTCGCATCTTTTTGCGTCACGAAAATATTGACTGCTTGGTTGACTTTTGTCACAAATCCTTCCGGCGCTGCGGATCCATGCGCTAAGCTTGGCGCAAGTTCTGCTGTTTTAAAATCTTGAATCGTTTGTTTTCCATATTCGTCATATTTGGACAGATCCGCATCAATACGAGCTGGGATCGAGCCTTTCAGAGGGTTAAAGGCATCTTGTCCCTCACGAACCAAGCACCGATAAAAATTTCTTCACATCTTCTGGATTTTTCACGCCTTTTGGCAAGCCAAACGTATCGGTGATCACCATAAATTTGCCTTCTGTATTCGGAGTTGGCACATAACCGAAGTCTTCATTGACTTTTAATTTCAAATCGTTCACAAAATAACCTTTGACCCAATCTCCCATAATGTTCATGGCCGCTTCGCCTTTTCCGACCAACTGAGCGGCATCTTGCCAGTTGCGGGAACTGTGGTCTTCGTTGACGTAATTCAACATTTTCTTAAACGTGTTGACCGCTTCTTTTACTTTTGGATCGTCAAACGATAATTCTCCTGTCCAAAGCTTTTTGTAATCTTCTGTCCCTAACGTGCCTAGTAAAACCGTTTCAAAAATATGCGTTGCCGTCCAAGGTTCTTTGTCCCCCAACGCAAGCGGAGTAATGCCTTTCGCTTTCAGCTTTTCGGCAACTTGGAAAAATTCATCAAACGTTTTTGGCGGCTGGAGGCCATTTTCGGCAAAGATTTTTTTGTTATACCAAAGCACATTGCCGCGGTGAATATTCACAGGAACGGAATAAATTTTCCCGTCTTTGCTGACCATGTCGATCAATGATTTTGGAAACTTATCCATCCAACCTTCTTTTTCATACAAATCGTTGAGCGGCTCCATTTTACCGGCAGCTACCCATCCTTCATTCAACTCCGCGCCGCCGTGCACTTGGAATGTCGCAGGAGGGTCGTTTCCTTGCATGCGGCTCGCTAGCACCGCTTTCGCATTGGTTCCGGCACCGCCTGCTACTGCGGCATTTTCTACTGGTATATCTGGATATTTTTCTTGAAACAATTTAATTAACGCTTTTAATCCATCTTCTTCTCCGGCGCCAGTCCACCAGCTGAATATTTCAAGCTTTTCGTGTCCTTTGCTTCCTCCTTGATCCTCTTTATTGTTATTGTTGGATGCGGAATTGGAATCGGAATTACAGCCAGCTAACGCCAAGCTGAACGTTAATGCTAAGGACAACCATAATCCTTTTTTCTTCACGTTTCCTCCCCCTTTTCTTTATCATGAAAACCCTTTCAATAATGAATGTAACATGTTTTTTCATCATTTCAGCCAACAAATCTCTGCACTTTTTTGCGATCTTCTTCACTTTTTTGTCCATAGATAAAAAGCTCCTCATCACCATCAAGTGGCGAAGTGGAGCTTTTTCCGATATTCGGTAGGAGACATTCCGGTATGTTTTTTAAAAACGCGGCTAAAATAGTTCGGATCATTGTAGCCGACAAGAAAACAAATTTCTTTTAGACTTTTATTTGGATCTGCCATTTCCTTTTTCGCGCGCGCGATGCGCACTTCGGTTACGTAGTCAATAAACGTCATTCCGAAGCGGTCTTTAAATAGTTTGCTAAAATAGTATGGGCTGATGCCGACATATTCCGCCACTTCTTCGAGTGTCAGCGGATGATGGTAATGCTCGTCAATATAATCTTTCGCCTTGCCAATCTTTCCATTTGCCTGCTGATGCCGCCATGCTTGTATATAATGTACCATGTGCTGAAGCTGCTCTGTTGCTGTTCTTTTCAATTCTCCAAGGAACTGCACGAATGAAAAGTGGTGGTCCGCTCATACGAAATACCGAAATCGGTTAACATGCGCCCAAGCAAAATAAATGTTTCCTCCATCTTCTGTTTCACGATAGGAAACGGATGATGAAAAGCTATCTCTTCTATATAAGATAGACATTGTGTTAATGCTTGTTTGAAATCACCTTCACGCACCACATCAAACAGTCGTTTTTCTCTTTCCGTTTGATCGATGGCCGCCGATGCGAGCACCGCTTTCTTCGGCAGAAAACCGCTCTTTGCCTTTTTTTGCGATGCATAATATTGTACAGCAGCGAGCGCTTCATAATAGGAATAACGCAATCCCTCTAGTTGGGATGCCGGAGAACCAAGACCGATATAAAGTGTTTCTTCATATTGTTTTTCAAACTGCTGGACAAGGTCATGGGCAAGGGATTGTATCATTGGCTTCCATGTTTTCTCGGGAATATCCGTAAAAAACAAAATCGGCATTTGTCCATCGATGATTCTTCCAATGACGTAATATGTCGCCCCTTTTCTAAAAGCACCTGTTCTACCCACTGTTTCCATACCTCTTTTTTTCCGCCGCTAGGAAATTGAATCACCATAAACATTCCCGAGTCAATGGAGAATGGAAACAGCGTCTCCCATTGTTTCCATTCCTCTGAAGAAACTTCTTCGAGCATCAGCACTGATAACCATTCTTTTTCTACAAGCTTTTGCAATTGGTGCACTCGTTGTTGCAATTCCTTGTTTTCTTCTTCTTTCTTCCGCTCTTCCATTAATTCGTTATACACTCGCCTTAGCGCGCCAATCACTTCTTCTTTCCGGCTCGGTTTTAATAAATATTCTTTCACACCATGCCGCATTGCTTGCTTTGCGTATTCAAACGTATCAAACGCGGATACGATAATAAACTTCATATCCGGGTGATGCCGGCGAATAAGCTCAATCGCTTCCAGCCCGTCGATTCCAGGCATTTTAATATCGATTAACATCGCATCCGGCTTATATTCGTTGGCGATTTCCACCGCCTCACGTCCATTGGCAGCTTCCGCAACTACTTCCATATTCGGAAGATGGTCGCGAATCATTTTTTGCAATGCTTTTCTCTCCAACGCTTCATCATCCACAATGGCAATTTTCATTCGCTTCCACCCCCTTTTGTCATTGGCAAAAGCAGACGAACCGTTGTTCCTTCCCCAACCGTTGACTCAATCTCCATCACATCTTGTATCCCATAAAAAAGCTGAAGCCGGCGAATGACGTTGCGTATACCGATGCTGGTGGAGTGTCCGCGTTTTTTTCCATTCGAAGCAGAGCCGTCTTCTTGTCCCTTTATAAAAGCCATTAATTTTTCTTTCGTTTCTTCGCTCATCCCGACGCCGTTGTCCCTTACTTCGATGATGACGCGTTTGTTCCTTTTTTCTACTTTTAACGAAATCTCCGCTCCTTTTTCATAAGATTCGATTCCATGAATAAAGGCATTTTCAATAAGCGGCTGCAAGGTTAGAGGCGGAATGGGCAATGGCAAACATTGCTTATCGACATTCATCGAAAATTTAATTCGGTCAAAAAAGCGTGTCTGTTGGATAAAAAAGTATTCCCTTGCGATATGGACTTCATCGGCTAATGTCACCGTACGCTGCAAATCTCCTAAATTATATCGCAAAATTGCCGCAATCGCTTCAATCAACCGTGATGTTTGGTTCGCTTCTTCTAAATACGCCATTTTCGAAACCACATTTAGCGTGTTAAATAAAAAGTGAGGATTGATTTGGCTCTGCAAACTTTTTAACTCTAATTCTTTTACGAGCCTGTCCAGTTCGGATTTTTTCTTCATTTCCTCAATCAGCCGCTGCAGATTGCGGCGCATATCATTAAACGTATGGGTTAATAATTTTAATTCATCATTCGTTGTGCTAACGACATCAGGACCATCCAACTTCCCGCTTGCAATTTCCCGAGCGGCACGCGAAAGACGCGCGATCGGCTTTGTGATGCCTCCGGAAAACCATACAGCCAAAAGAACGCCAAGCAAAAACGTTGTCATAAACAATCCAATCACCATGTAGCGAAAATAACGATTCCGCTCTTCCACTTCATTGTAAAAATGCTGATAAGTCGTTAATTCATTGTGAATTAATGAAAGGGTCGTCTCTTGAATAAATGAAGAAATCTTCATCGCTTCGTGAAGGTGGGAAGAGTATAAGCTAATATTGCCTGCTTGAAAATGATAGACGGTCAATGCCCCTTCCTCTTGTTAACTTTCAATCATATGTTCATAATTTTCCACTAAAAGCGCATTTTTTCGGTTGGAAAACATTTCTCTGACTTGTTTGCGGTTTTCTTGCAGCCAGCGGTATTGGCGGTTATATTCTCGCAAATATCGTTCATCTTTTTCTGTAAGATAAGCATTCAACTGTTCTACTAATTGATTCGTACGTTGAGAAATTTCATTCAACAGCAAAAGCCGGCGCATGCTGTAGTCGTACTCATTCACAATATCTTCGCTGCTGTTGTATAAAAAGAAGACAATGCCATTGAGCAACAGGATAAAAATACTAAAATACAACAATAGTTTTGTCCGAATTTTAATCATGTTTCACCTCATAGTTGCGAGCCGGACGCAGCGGCAAATCTTGCTTGCGGATAACCTTTGTTTCCGTATTCGTAACAGACGGAACATCATTTCCTTTGATAATATCCACCATCATTTTCACCGCCCGGTATCCCATCTCATAAGGTTCTTGCACCACCGTTGCATGAATCGTTCCTTTTCGCAAATAATGAATCGTCTCCGGCAGTGTATCAAATCCGATAATATAGGTTTCCTTTTCGCGATGAAACTGTTCAATGACCTTTGCGATCCCGATCGCATCCAGCGCGCTTGTGCCATAAAACGCGTTCACCTCAGGATGCTTTTTTAAAATGCTGTACGCTTTTTCGGCTGCTTGTATGCGCGTAATATTTGACTCTTCGATGGCAATGATGCGAATCCCTTTTTCGTTCTTCACCGCATCTTTAAACCCTTGAACCCGCAGTTTCTGATGGGAGGCGGTAAGGCTTCCTGTAATAATCGCTACATTTGCCTTCCCGTGCGTATCTTCCGCTAGCGCTTTTCCAGCAATAAAACCAGCGTAATAGTTATCCGTACCGATATAAGCTGTTCGCTTGCTTGTTGGCGCATCGGTATCGATCGTCACCACAGGGATATTTTTTTCGATAATGCGGTTAATCACTGGCGTAAACTCTTTTTCCGTCAATCCTTGCGTCATAATCCCATCAACTTTGGAAGCAGCCGCTTTTTCAAGAATATGAATATGCTCATCAATGTTGGCCTGCCGCGGTCCGACATATTCGAGATGGACCCCTGTCTCTTTTGCCGCCGCTTTCGCTCCTTTTTCCACTAAGCGCCAATAATCATTATCGAGCTCCTCCGGAACAAGGACAAAATGATACGCGTTATTTTCGTGCGCCTCAGTTTCTCTTTCACCTGGCTGATGATAGGCATATACTTTCCACGCGCAATAGATTGTAAAGGAAGCGCTTGCAACAAGCGCCACAATGCTGCTAGCATAAACGATCCACTTCCATCTTTTTCGCATGGGCGACCCCCTATTTTGACAAAAACATGTATAATACGACTTTATTGTACATATTTTTCCCGCACTCCGTCTAACGAAAAAAGAAAGGATGGCTCGAAAAGATCGCTTTTAACGCCCTTTTGAGCCAACCTCTAGTAAAGACTAGTTATTTATCGTTGTTGCTTGCTTTCGGAAAAATTGCCTTCGCATGGTATAATGATGAATAACATTCTTCTCACCGATTCGCTCAATAATACAGCTGGGGTGTTGATATGTTTACGCCTGAACAAATCGCCAATTTTTCCGAACTAGACTATATGATTTACAACTATGTTACCAAACACGCCAATGAAGTGGTATATATGCGCATCCGTGAACTCGCTGAAGCGGTGCACGTTTCGCCGCCGACGATTTTGCGCTTTTGCAAAAAGGTCGGCTGTGACGGCTTTTCCGAGTTCAAAACGAAACTAAAACTGTACTTGCAACAAAACCAACGTTCATTTGTCACCAACGCACAGGAAACGTTAGCCGAATTTTTTGAACGGACATTAAAAACCGATTACCAACAAACGATTCGCGAAGCGGCAGCCGCTATCGCTGGCGCCGATCATGTCATCTTCGTCGGTTCCGGCAGCTCCGGCATTTTAGCGGAATACGGCTCCCGCTATTTTTCGGCTTTTAAAAAGTTTTCCGTTTATATTAAAGACCCGTTTTTTCCAATTTACGGCCACTATTTCAACAATTGTGTATCGATTGCATTATCCGTATCAGGCGAAACGTCCTATACATTATCCCAAGTGCATCGGCTAAAGGAAAAAGGCAGCACCATTATCAGCATCACCAACCGCAAACATTGCTCACTAGCAAAAATATCGGATTACAACTTAACGTATTACGTCAATGCTGAATTTATCGAACAAACGAACGTGACGACACAAATACCAGTTATTTATTTGTTAGAAAGTTTGGCCAAAGAAATGTATCGTCTCATGAACTAGTTTGTTTGCAGCGATTACAGCTGTTGTCCATTGGATTCAATTACTTGTTTGTACCAATAAAAGCTTTTCTTTTTAATGCGGCGTAAATCTTTTTCCGACTCGTCGTCACGGTTCACATACACAAAACCGTACCGCTTTTGATAACCATTCAACCAGCTGAGAAGGTCAGTAAACGACCATGTACAATAGCCAATCACTTTCACACCGTCGGTAATCGCCCGCTGGATTTCTTGAATATGGCGGCGTAGATAGTCAATGCGGTAATCATCGTTGACGATATCGCCTTCTTCGAGCTTGTCAAACTCACCGAGGCCGTTTTCGGTAATGAAAACAGGCAGCCCGTAGCGGTTGGCGATGCGGCGCAATCCGATGTGAAGCCCGATCGGGTCAATTTCCCAATCCCAATTCGTCGCCTCTAAATACGGGTTGCGAACGATTTTAAATAGCCCAGGAATTCCGCTTTCCGTCGACGTCCCTTTCTTTCCGGTCGTGTTCATCACTCCTTCGCCAACGCCGTCAAGCGGATTGTATTGGACCGTTTGTGATCGATAATAGTTGACGCCCATAAAATCCGGTCTCCCTGCTTTCAATAATTCCATATCGCCGGCTTGTATCGTTGGCGCCAACCCATGTTGTTCAAGATAGTTCCAAGCGGTTTGCGGATACGTGCCCCAAGCGTACACGTCCATCCACCAATGGTTTTGGAATTCTTCTGCATTTTCCCATGCCAGCACATTTTCCGGACGGCAATCGTATGGATACATCGGCGAGTAGGCGAAGCTTGGACCAATTTTGCCGTCTGGCACATAATGGCGAAACGCTTGAATTACTTTGGCGTTTGCTAGGTTGGCAATATGGTTCGCCTCATACATCCGTTTCATATCTTTGACTCCCGGCGGATGCAACCCTAACCGATAGCCGAATGTGATGAAAAGATTTTGTTCATTGAGCGTCACCCAATATTTCACGCGGTCGCCAAAACGTTGAAATAACGTTACCGCATAGTTGTGAAAATCATCGATAATTTGCCGCGACTCCCACGCTCCATACTCATCCATTAACGCTTGCGGGACATCCCAATGATACAACGTGATAATCGGTTCAATGTTGTGTGCTAACAGTTCATTGATCAGATTGTCGTAAAACTGCAATCCTTTTTCATTGATTTTCCCTTTCCCATTTGGGAAAATGCGGCTCCATGCGACAGAAAAGCGATATGCCTTTAGCCCCATTTCTGCCATTAACGCCACATCTTCTTTATAGCGGTGGTAATGATCAACAGCGACATCACCGTTCGTTCCTTTAAACGTTCTGCCTGGCTGTTTGGCAAACACATCCCAAACCGATGGCCCTTTTCCGTCTTCATTCCATGCCCCTTCGACTTGATACGCTGCCGAAGCAGATCCCCATAAAAAGCCGTCGGGGAATGGGCGTAATTGTCGATGTTCCATCTCTTGCTCCTCCTTTTCTTCATCCTTCCCTACTAAAATAAACGCGTTTCCCATTAAAAAGTAAATAGATCGACGAAATTCAGTAATGCACACAACACGAAAATAATTTGTTTCATATAGGTAACAGGCCGTTACTTTATTTTCCCTGCCAACAGACAAAAAAATTCCCCGCTATAAGCCAATGAGCGGGGCAAAAGCATGATCATTATAAGAAAATTTTCCCCGGATTCATAATGCCGTTCGGATCAAACATCTGTTTAATCCCTTTCATCAGCGGAACCGAATCGCGATGTTCTTCATATAAGAAATGACGCTTTCCGATGCCGATGCCGTGTTCTCCTGTGCATGTGCCGCCATGGGATAAAGCATAGCGGACGATGCGGGCGTTCACTTCTTCGACGCGCTTTACTTCTTCCTTATCCGCCGGATCAAAAGCAAGAATGGTATGGTAGTTGCCGTCGCCGACATGGCCGAGAATCGCGGCCGTCATGCCATATTCATCGACAAGCTTCCGCGTTTCGGCAATCGCTGCCGGCATTTTGGAAATCGGCACACATACATCGGTCGATAACATCACTTTTCCTGGATATGCCGCTTGAATGGCAAATGCCGCGTGATGCCGGGCTTCCCACAATTTGGCGCGCGCGACAGAATCCTCTTCCATTTCAAACGAAACCGCGTTTTCCGCAACACACAACTCTTTGACAAGCTCTGTTCCGTCTTTTACGCTTGATGCGCTGCCGCTTAGTTCGATAAATAACGTCGGCGCCGCTGGATAGTCTGTCTGTTTGTATTGATTGACCGCTTGAATCGTTTGCTCATCCACAAGCTCTATTTTCCCCGGAGACACGCCCGCTTTTAAAATTGACGCTGCAGCCTGCGCTGCCTCCGCCAACGTAGGAAAGCTTACTTTAATCGCATTCGTCGCTTCCGGAATGCCCTGAAGACGGACAATAATCTTCGTAAATACACCCAGCGTTCCTTCCGAACCGACAAACAGCCCCGTTAAGTCATAACCTGCCGATGATTTCACCGCCATTCCGCCGGTATGAACGATTTTCCCATCGGCGAGCACGACTTCAAGGCCTAGCACTTGATCGCGCATGACTCCGTATTTGACGCTGTTTGTACCACTGGCGTTCGTTGACGCCATCCCACCGATCGTTGCGTCCGCTCCCGGATCAACCGGGAAAAACAGTCCATGTTTTTTCAATGCTTGATTCAGCTGCATCCGCGTTACCCCTGGCTCGACGATGGCCAAAAAATCGTCGGGGCGAATGTCAATAATATTATTCATCATCGTAAGGTTGAGTGTGATGCCGCCTTGAACAGGAATAATATGTCCTTCTAGACTGGTTCCTGCTCCAAATGGAGTAACCGGTATGCGCCGCTCATTCGCATAAGACAACACCGCGCTCACTTCCGCCGCCGTTCTTGGAAAGACGACGACATCCGGCTTTCTCGGTTCGTGATAGGCCATCCCTTTGCTATGCTGTTCAAGAACTGTTTCGTTCACCGTCACCCGTTCACGGTCACCAATCCGTTCTAATAAATCTTCATAAAGTCCCATCGCGATCCCCTTTCGTGCTTATTAATATCGCATTAACATTTGTACCCCTTCGAAAATGCGAGCGGCGTTCGGCAGCCAATCATCTTCGACCGACGGCACCGGATACGGTGTATCATAGCCGGTCACACGCACGATTGGCGCCGATAGCGTAAACAAGGCCCGTTCGCTAATCAATGCGGCAATTTCCGCGCCGAACCCGTTCGTTTTGACCGCTTCATGGACAATCATCACCCGTCCTGTCTTTTCTACCGACCCCACGATGGTATCGATATCTAATGGCTGCAGGCAGCGAAGGTCAATTACTTCCGCGTCAATTCCTTGCGACTTCATCTCTACCGCCAGTTTCGCAACAAGCGGAACGGTCGCACCCCACGAAATGATCGTCACATCTTCCCCTTCTTTGACGACACGCGCTTTTCCAAGCGGAATTTCGTACGGCTCATCCGGCACTTCCATGCGCAAGGCGCGGTATAATTTCATCGGCTCTAAAAATAAAACGGGGTCTTCATCGCGAATCGCTGAAATAAGCAGCCCTTTTGCGTCATAGGCGTTCGATGGCATGACAATCTTCAAACCAGGTGAATGCGTAAACAGCGCCTCCAGCGCATCGGAATGAAGCTCCGGCGTGCGCACTCCTCCGCCGTATGGACTTCGTACGACAAGCGGGCATGTAAACCGTCCTGCCGAGCGAAAACGAAGGCGCGCTGCCTGCGCCGCAAGCTGATCCATCGCCTGATAGACAAAGCCGAGAAACTGAATTTCCGCAATCGGGCGGAATCCGTTCACCGCCAGTCCGATCGATGTGCCGATAATGCCTGATTCGGCAAGCGGCGTATCAAATACACGGCGGTCCCCAAATTGTTCTAACAATCCATCTGTCGCGCGAAACACGCCGCCATTTTTCCCGACATCTTCTCCTAGTACGATCACGCGCTCATCGCGTTCCATTTCTTGCCATATCGCTTCATTAATCGCCTGAATCATCGTCTTTTCCGCCATGTTATTTCACCTCTTTCCCTTGCTTTCTCCTTGCTGCTTCTTGTTGCTGCTCTTGTAAGAGCTTGCTTGGCTTACCGTACACGTAGTCAAATACATCGACGATCGATCCTGTCTCCGCCGCCACCGCTTCTTCATACGCCGCCGTGATTTCGTCGTTTGCTTGCGCTACCCATGCTTCTTCTTTTTCTTCCGTCCAAAGCCCGCGTTTTTCTAACAGCACCCGCAAGCGATGAAGCGGATCTTTCTTCCGTCTCCACTGTTCCGCTTCTTCCGCGCTTCGATATTTTGTCGGGTCATCCGATGTCGTATGCGGCCCCAGTCGATACGTCAGCGCCTCAATTAGCATCGGTCCTTCGCCGTTTCGCGCCGAATCGACCGCCTCTTTCATCGTTTTGTACACGGCAAGCGCATCGTTGCCGTCGACAAGCACGCCTTTCATTCCGTATGCGATCGCTTTTTGCGCGATCGTCCGGCTTGCCGTTTGCTTATGCACCGGAACGCTGATGGCGTATTGGTTGTTTTGGCAGAAAAAAATGACTGGAACTTGATAAACAGACGCAAAGTTCATCGCTTCATGGAAATCGCCTTCTGATGTCGCGCCATCGCCGAAATAACAGACGGATACTTGCTTTTCTCCTTTCAGTTTTGCCGCCCATGCGCACCCTGTCGCATGAAGCGTCTGCGCGCCAATAATGATTTGAATCGGGAAAATGTTTAAATGCTCCGGCGTTCTGCCGCCAAGCACATGGCCTCTCACGTAATGAAAAATTTGCGTAAGAGGCAGCCCATGCGCCAAACAAGCAGCGATTTCCCGGTAGCTTGGAAAAATCCAGTCCTCTTTCTCAAGCGCGAGCACGCTGCCGATTTGCGCCGCTTCCTGCCCGCTGAATGGCGCGTATGTACCGATCCGCCCTTGCCGCTGCATTTTTAACAAACGTTCATCAATGACTCTTGCTTTTCGCATCCATTTATATAGTGTGACGAGAAATTCATCGGAAAATTGTTGTAATGCTTCCTCATCCCCGTTCCCGTTTTCATCCAATAGCTGTACCATATCAAACGGCAATTGGTTTTGATCAAACATCGTTTCCTCCCCCTTCGCTTACCGAACATCTAACAGGAGCTGCTCTGGATGTTCTAAAATTTGCGCTACCGTTCTCATAAACCGGCCTGCCGGTTCCCCGTCAATGACGCGATGATCAAACGTGAGCGACATCCCCATCATATCGCGAATGACAATCTCATCGCCAATTACGGCCGGTTTTCGCTTAATCGAGTGAACGCCTAAAATCGCCACTTCCGGATAGTTAATAATCGGTGTCGCAAACCAGCCGCCGTTTGCCCCGGTGCTTGTGATCGTAAACGTGCTTCCTTGCAACTCATCGACACGCAGCGTATGGCGATGCGCTTTTTCCGAAAGCTCGGCAAGCTCGATCGCCAGCTCGCGAATCGATTTTTGGTCGGCATGCTTAATCACCGGGACGACAAGCCCTTCTTTCGTCGCCGTGGCAATGCCGATATGGTATTCTTTCTTTAGCACGATTTCGTTTGTTTCTTCATCTATTGTTGCATTAAATATTGGATGTTCTTTTAGCGCACGCGTCACTGCTTTAATGACAAACGGCAAATATGTCAGTTTGACCGACTCCGTCTCCAACTGTTTCACAAGACCTGTACGGATCTCCACCAGTTTCGTCACATCGATTTCATCCATCCCCGTCACATGTGGAGCGGTGTATGCTGATTTCACCATTTTTTCGGCGATTTTTTTCCGCAGCCCGCGAATCGGGATGCGTTCTTCGTTTACCGTTTGCTTATGAACCGTCGTCGTCTCGGCAGCTTCCAGCGCTGGTGCCACTGCCGCCGACGCGGACTCGCGCTCTTTTACATATCGCTCTAAATCGGCAAGCGTCACTCTTCCGCCTTCTCCGGTTCCTTCTACTTCTTCAATCGGAACGCCCATTTCCCTTGCCCTTTTTCTTACCGACGGGGCGGCAATCACCCGTTTTTTCCGTTGCGCCGGCTTAGATTCTACGGCTGCTTCTTCATGATCAGCGGCTTTTTGCTGGTCAACGATGATAAGCGGTTCGCCGACTTTTACCGTTGCTCCCTCCGGCCCGGCAAGCGCTACTACTTTTCCCGCCACTGGTGTCGTCATTTCCACTATCGCCTTATCTGTTTGAATTTCCGCAATCGGCTGATCGACAGAAACTTCGTCTCCTTCTTGAATAAACCAACGCACAATCTCCGCTTCATGCAGCCCTTCTCCGATGTCTGGCAATTTGAATTCGTAGCGCATATGTACCTTCTCCTTTTCTGTTTCATAGAAAAATAGTGTAGTATCATAATATGTGGGCAAAACAGGATGTAGACATTCTTGAGCTGCTATTCGTGAGGAATCAATAATTGGTGAACGAAAAAATCAGGTTGGTAAGCGTTTTCAAAAATGTTGAATTTTTAGAGGTGATGTTTTATGAGTAAAATATAAATATATGAATATTTTGAATATTATTATCTATTGATTTTTATGATAATATACATATTATTCCACGTCAATATTCATGCAGAATTGGATTTTTTATTTTTAAAAAATAATGTCACTTCTAGTAGAAATTCATTTGCCTTGCTAAAGGAGGAGCTTATGCAATTCACCCGCATTCACCATATCGCGATTATTTGTTCCGACTACGAACGGTCGAAACATTTTTATACGAATATCCTCGGTTTCAACATTATTCACGAGCAATATCGAAAAGAACGAAATTCGTATAAATTAGATTTGCAAGTCGGCGAACATACACAAATTGAGCTGTTTTCCTTTGAAAATCCGCCAAAGCGGCCAAGCTATCCGGAAGCGTGCGGGCTGCGCCATCTTGCCTTGGAAGTTGACGATATCGATGAAGCTGTCGCATACTTACAAACGCAAGGCGTCGCTACCGAACCGATCCGGATCGACCCAGTTACAGGGAAACGGTTCACGTTTTTCCGCGACCCCGATGAGTTGCCGATTGAGCTGTATGAACGATAAAATGGTATAGTTACGACAAATAAGGAGGGACCGCCATGATTCGATTTGCCACGATCGGAACGAACTGGATTACGGAAGCATTTATTGAAGCGGCAAGAAAAGTAGAAGACTTCACATTAACCGCGGTATATTCGCGGACGGAAGAAAAAGCGAAGGAATTTGCGGCGAAAACAGGTGCCAAACAGACGTTTACAAACCTTGAGGAACTGGCGAAAAGCAAAGACATCGATGCCGTCTATATCGCAAGCCCAAATTCTTTGCACGCCGAACAGGCGATTTTGCTTATGAATCACGGCAAACATGTGCTATGCGAAAAGCCGATGGCATCGAATACAAAAGAAGTCAAAGCGATGATTGATGCGGCGCGCCGAAATGATGTCGTCTTGATGGAAGCGATGAAAACGACGCTTCTTCCGAACTTTCTAACGATTCGCGAACATTTACATAAAATCGGGAAAATACGCCGCTATTTCGCCAGCTACTGCCAATATTCATCCCGCTATGATGCGTACAAACAAGGAACGATTTTGAACGCGTTCAATCCCGCCTTTTCCAACGGCTCACTAATGGATATCGGCGTCTATTGCATTTACCCGATGGTCGTCTTATTCGGAAAACCGCATCGCCTCCAAGCAAATAGCTTGAAACTCGAATCCGGCGTTGACGGAGAAGGAAGCATTATTTTTGATTACGGCGACATGGATGCGATGGTGATGTACTCAAAAATCACCAACTCTTATCTTCCATCGGAAATTCAAGGGGAAGAAGGAAGCATTCTGATCGATGCGATCCATACGCCGACAAAAGTGGAAATTCGCTACCGCGACGGGCGCATAGAAGATATTACCGTCCCGCAAGAACAGCCTCCGATGTATTATGAAGCGAAGGAATTTATCGAGCTGATCAAAAACGGAAAACGCGAATCCGAAATCAATTCACATGAGCATTCGTTGCTGACGATTGCCTTGATGGAAGAGGCCCGCAAACAAACGGGAATCCTGTTTCCTGCTGACGAGTAAAAACAGCTTCCTGCATGTCTGCAGGAAGCTTTCTCATTTCTTCTGCCAATTGGCGCTATGCTCATCTGCCTGTTTGGCGACAAACATCATGCTCATGACAACAAGCATCACCAATGACCCCACGAATACTCCGGCGATAAAAGCAAACATAAAGACCTCTCCCCTCTTTGATTCTAGCAAACTTGCTTTTATCATTGTTTCCATATTTGCCAAAAACGATACTTGGGAGAGGCCGCGATATGACGACGGTATATTCTTTTTCGATCTTTTCACAAAGATTGTCGTTTTTCATAGTTTTTCTATAGTATTGTTATATGTGGTAAATAAAGGGATATTAAGGTAGGAGGTGTTTTTTGCTAAAATGATCGAAGCTTTAATCGAAGCTTTAGGCAACTTCTTTAGTGCCATCGCAACGGCTCTATTAGGCAAAAAACACAAGAAAAAATAAAGATATCTGGGCACGGAGTTAGCCATTAGTTCGATTGCTCATCCCCTAAACACTTCTCAAGTTGTTATATTCGACAAGCAGAAATAAGCATTTGTTTGACTCGTTCATCAAATGCTGTTTTTTTGCCCATTTCAAGTCAAATCGTCTAAATGGCGACTTCTTGTAATCCATCATCCACATTTTTCAGCAACAATCTATACGGAAACATCCTTCTTTTTCCTTTTCCAATACATATACAAACGGACAAAAAGCAAGGCAAGGAACGCTCCGCACGAGTCGATCGCCACATCTGTCGGCGCAGCGGTGCGCCCCGGCTCAAACGATTGATGCCACTCATCCGTCATCGCGTACACCGTCGCAAAGACCCATGCGCCAACATACGCCATACGCCCTCGTTCAAGCGCCCGCCAAACAAGCACCGCCAGTATGCCAAACTCGGTTAAATGCGCCAGCTTCCGAACAATAAAATTTAACGGAGACGACGCATCACCCCCGTCATGGCCAAATGGCAAATACGACAACACCGCTTCTAATATGCGCTTCGTATTTTCACCGGTAAACAGCGAAGATTCACTAAAGGAATAAATGACGATACACCAGATCACGACAAGGCTCCAGCGTTGGATTTTTCCTTTCATACACATCACCTGTTATTTACCTTACTATCTTTATGAAGCCATGGCAATAAAAAATACCTTCTGCCCGTACATGGACAGAAGGCAAATCAATCGATTATTTATTTCCTTTTACTAACTCCAATGGAACAGGAATAAATTTATCCACTTTTTCTCCCTTTAATACTTTCAACGCTGTTTTTACTGCGTTCTCTCCAATAAGTTCTGGCTTTTGAGCAACAGTTGCCGCCATTTTTCCTTCTTTAACCGCCTTCACCGCGTCTTCCGTTGCGTCAAAGCCAACGACGATTACATCTTTCATACCGCGCGCCTCTAACGCTTCTAATGCCCCTAGCGCCATTTCATCATTGTGAGCAAATACAGCTTGAATGTCCTTATGGCTTTGTAAAATGTTTTCCATGACGGATAATCCTTTGGCGCGGTCGAAATCAGCCGCTTGTTTCGCTACGACTTTTATATTGGACGCTTTATCGATGATTTGATGGAATCCTTCCCCACGTTCACGCGCGGCAGACGAACCAGGGATACCCTCAAGCTCTACAATGTTGCCGCCATTTTTTAATTGTTCAACGATAAATTCTCCTGCCATTTTTCCGCCTGCAACGTTATCGGAAGCAATGTGGGTAACTACTTTCCCTCCATCTGCGCTGCGGTCCACCGTGATTACAGGAATATTCGCGCTGTTAGCCGATTCAATTGCCGATGTCACCGCACTGGAATCAGTTGGATTCACTAAAATCAAATCAACATCTTGCTGAATCAAATCTTCGATATCATTAATTTGCTTCGCAGAATCGTTTTGCGCATCGACAACGATTAATTCCGCACCTTCTTCTTTCGCCGCCTTTTCAGCACCTTCTTTTAACGTCACAAAGAATGGGTTATTTAACGTTGAAATCGATAAACCAATTTTCATGTTTCCGTCTTTCTTTGCTTCTTCTTTTTTGTCGCCGGTTGTGCCGTTATCTAACGAACAACCTGCTAAGACACCAATAACCAACAAAAACGCCAACAACATGCTAGCTAACTTTTTCATTGCTCTCTTCCTTTCCTTGTATAATGTTTTATTCATCAAGCTTCTTTGCGGCGATCAAGGAGCACCGCAAGAAGAATGACTAACCCTTTAATGACTTGCTGATAAAATGAAGATACATTCAATAAGTTCAGCCCGTTGTTCAATACACCAATAATGAGCGCGCCAACCAACGTTCCGAAAATCCAGCCACGGCCACCCGATAAGCTTGTTCCTCCAAGCACCACAGCAGCAATCGCATCTAATTCATACGCTGTTCCCGCCGTTGGCTGCGCCGAGTTTAAGCGAGAGGTTAAAATGATTCCGGCTAATGCGGATAATCCGCCGGTTAAAGAATAAATCCAAATTTTTAGGCGATCGACGCGAATTCCGGATAAACGGCTCGCTTCCTCATTTCCGCCAATCGCATACGTATGGCGGCCAAACGTCGTTTTCTTTAATACAAAATATAATGCCACATACACGACAATCATAAACACAACCGGAACAGGAATGCCGAGAAAATACCCGCGTCCCATCATTTGAAACAAAATATCGTCCGAGGCAAAACCAGTTATAGGACGACCATCTGTATAAACAAGAGTTAATCCACGAAACATCGTCATCGTTGCCAATGTCGCGATAAACGGAGCAACGCGTCCTTTCGTAATCACAATACCATTGATTGCTCCCATGAAAAACCCCGCAAGCAATCCGATGATGATCGCGGTAAAGCCGTTCATTCCACTTGCCATCATTCCGGCAGTAATCGCACTTGAAAGCGCTAACACAGAACCGACAGATAAATCGATGCCTCCCGTTAAAATAACGAATGTCATACCAAACGCGATTAACGCGTTAATCGACACTTGGCGTAAAACGTTCATCCAGTTATTGACCGTTAGGAAACTGTCACTCAATATCGACAGCACAATACACAACAAAAAGAAGCCGATAAGCGGACCAAGTTTTTTTATATCAAAATTCCGTTTGTTTTCCATCATGCGTTCCCCCCTGTTGCCGCGCGCATAATCGTTTCTTGATCAATTCCTTCATTCTCCAAAATAGCACGAACTTTCCCTTCATGGACGACCATAATTCGGTCGCTCATCCCAAGTACTTCCGGGAGCTCAGACGATACCATAATAATGGCGACCCCTTGAGCCGTCAGTTCATTCATAATTTCATAAATTTCTTTTTTGGCGCCAACATCAACCCCGCGCGTTGGTTCATCTAAAATGAGAATGCGCGGCTCCATTGCCAGCCATTTTCCGAATACGACTTTTTGCTGGTTCCCTCCGCTTAACGCTTTTACCTCTAATTCTGGAGACGCCGTTTTAATATTTAGTTTCTTAATTAACGTTGAAACTAACTCCCGCTCTTTCGTCGTTTGAATAACACCGGCTTTCGCCAATTGTTCTGATTTTGGAAGTGTTAAATTTTCCCGCACACTCATATTTAAAATGAGCCCTTTTTGTTTGCGATCTTCTGTAATCATTGCGATGCCGCGCTCAATCGCTTGTCGCGGCGATGTAATCCGAACTGGTTGGCCGTCAATATAAATCGTTCCCGCGTTCGTTTTTCTCGCTCCAAAAATCGCTTCCATTATTTCGGTGCGTCCTGATCCCATCAATCCGGCCACACCGAGAATTTCACCAGCGCGCACCGAAAACGAAACATTTTCAAAGACGCCTTCCTGTGTCAAGCCTTCCACGCGCATCCGTTCTTCGCCAATGACCGCATTTCGTTTTGGAAAACGCTCTCCAATTTGCCGACCAACCATCATGTGAACAATCTCATCAAAGTTTGTCTCGGCGATGCGCTTCATGCCGATAAACTGTCCGTCTCGGAGTACAGAAATGCGGTCGCAAATCGTGAAAATTTCCTCCATGCGATGCGAAATATAAATGATCGCAACTCCTTGCTGCTTTAAGGTGCGAATGACTTCAAACAACGTTTGAATTTCCCGCTCCGTCAACGCGGCGGTCGGCTCGTCCATAATCAAACATTTGGCGTTTGTAGAAAGCGCCCTTGCAATCTCGACAATTTGCTGTTTTCCTACCGACAAATTGCCTGCCAACTCATTCGGATCAATATCGATGCCGAGTTTTTCCAAATAAACTTTCGCCTGCTTTTCCATGTCTTTACTACGAATGATTCCTGTACGGCCGATGGTGCTTTCGCGCCCTAGGAAAATATTTTCCGCTACCGTCAATGTAGGAATAATGGTGAGTTCCTGATGAATGACAGAAATCCCATCACGTTCCGCTTCCTTTGGATGGCGATAATGCACTTCTCGGCCATCCACCAAGACCGTCCCGGCATCTCGCTCATAAATGCCGGTTAATACTTTCATTAACGTCGATTTTCCGGCGCCGTTTTCGCCCATGAGCGCGTGCACTTCACCGGTAAGTACTTCAAAATCAACGCCATTTAAGACGACATGCTGGTGGAACGCTTTTTTAATGCCCCGCATCACAATAAACGGTTTGGTCATCGCTCTCTCCCCTCCTTTTTTGAAAATGAACACTACGAAAAGTTCACACCGGAGCGAAGAATAATATTGGCGTAAGGTGTCGCTTCCCCTGTACGAATGACTGCTTTCGCGGATTTGGTCATCTCTTTAAACTGTTCGTGTGGAACAAATTGCATCGGAACACTGGCCAATCTTTGCTGAATGTTTTCATACATAACGGGGTTTTCTATTTTGATTTCTTCCGCCAATGTGAACGCTTCCACTTCTAACTCTTCTAAAATCGCATCCAGCACCGATAAAAATGGTGGAAACCCCTTCACCAGTGATAAATCAATGCGGGCTGACTCATTTGGAATCGGCAGGCCGCAGTCTGCGATGACAATCGTATCGGTATGACCGAGAGAAGCCAATAACGTGCTTAATTCTTTATTCAGAATGCCCCGTTTTTTCATGATGAACACCCTTCCTTTTCCTGCAAAAATTTCTCCACTTCCTCTTCAGTCGGCATTCCGCCTTGCGCGCCTAGCTTTGTCACTGATAGCGCCGCCGCTGCGTTGGCGAACAGACAAGCTTCTTCTAAACTCATTCCTTTGCTTAACGCGACCGCCAGCGCGCCGTTGAATGTATCTCCCGCTCCTGTCGTATCCACGACCGGAACGCGAAAGCCTGGTATGAGCATCTGTTTTCCATCTTTCCGAATCGTCACGCCGCGCGCCCCTTCCGTGACAATCACTTTATCGGCAAACGCGTCCGCATCGACTTGTTCGAAAATAATATCCCGTTCATGTTCGTTTGGCGTAAGAAAATCGACTTGCTCTATAAGCTTCTGAGGCAGCGGCTGCGCTGGCGCAGGATTTAAAATGACGCGCACTCCATGCTTTTTCGCTAAAAAAGCGGCTCTTTCTACAACGGAAAGCGGAATTTCCAGCTGGAGTACACATACGTCACTTTTGGCAATCATTTCTTCGCATCGATCGATGTCTTCTGGATGAAGCGCATGGTTTGCCCCCGGAACAACGATAATTCGGTTATCTTGTTCCGAAATCGAAATCGAAGCAATGCCGGTCCCTTTATCTGTAACCGGTTTCACATTATCGATATGAACACCTTCCCGCTCCAATGAGCGAAGCAGCTCCGTTCCAAACGCATCCTTCCCGACTGCGCCAATCATATGCACATCCGCGCCAAGCCGCGCGGCCGCCACCGCTTGGTTTGCTCCTTTCCCGCCAGGAATGAGATGAAACTCCTCCCCTAAAATCGTCTCTCCTTGTGATGGAAAGCGGGAAGCGATCGTCACAAGGTCCATGTTGATACTGCCGACTACAGTAATCACTGGTTTTGTCATTTTCCTTCCCCCCTACGCGTCGATTGTCGTACCACTAGTTCAACCGGAAGCACATAATGAAGCTTCTCAAGCGGTTTTCCTTCTATCTTTTTGATTAAAATTCTTGCGGCTATTGCGCCCATCTCATAAATCGGTTGGGAAATGGTCGATAGTTCCGGTGTCGTCATTTCCGTCAGCGGAATGCCGTCATATCCAATAATCGCAATGTCATCTGGAACCCGCAGCCCTAGCTGTTGAACCGCTTTCAGCGCTCCCACCGCCATCGCGTCATTTCCGGCAAAAATGCCGTCGATATCGTATTTATTTAATGCTTCGATCACCGCTTCTTTCGCCTGCTTTAGCTGATAGTTTCCAGAAATAATCAGCCTCTCGTCCCAAAGTCCCCTCTCCATCATTTCATCTCGATAGCCGCGAAAGCGCTCTATCGCGTTCACAACATGAGGTGGTCCTTGGATATGAGCAATTTTGCGGCACCCAATATCGTATAAATGTTTTGTCGCTAGCCGCGCTCCTCCATAATTATCAGCAATCACTGACGGATAGCTGCGACTTAGGGGACGGTCTAGCACCACCACGGGGATATCCCATTCCGATACTTCATCTAGTTGCAGCTGATTAGTCGTCAAAATAATACCGTCAACATATTTTTGCTTTAGCACTTCTATATATTCTTTTTCTTTATCTGTTTTTTCATCCGAATTACACAAAATCACGGTGTAATCATAAATATTCATCACATCTTCCACAGCGCGGACAAGTTCTGGAAAAAACGGGTTTGTTATATCTGGCACGATTAACCCGATTGTTTTCGATGTCTTTTTAAACAGCGCCCGCGCCACTTCACTCGGTTTATAATTTAATTCTTTCATCGCCTGTCTCACGCGCTTTTCGGTTTCTTCATTCACATAACCATTTTGATTTAACACGCGCGAAACAGTCGCCACAGATACACCTGCTAACTTTGCCACATCTCTAATTGTTGCCATATTTTTTTCCACCTTATATATGTAACCGGTTACATATAGTATAAAACAAAAATAGAAATATAACAAGAGTCATTTAAATCTTAAATAAAAAAATGAACCGGAAGCGCCATCACGCTTCCGCCAATAATTTAAACGCCGCATGGACAAACAAGCGCACGCCAATTTCTAACGCATCTTCATCGATCGTAAAACGCGGATGGTGATGCGGATATACAATACCTTTTTCTTTATTTCCAGCGCCGACATAGAAGAAGCTTCCTGGTGCTTTTTGCTGGAATGCCGAAAAGTCTTCTCCGCCCATATTTGGCTTTATATGATCAATCGCTTCTTCGCCAAATACTTCCCGCACCGTTTCCTCAATGACACGGGTCACTTTCTCATCATTAATAACTGGACGATAGCCGAATTCATATTTAAATTCGTATGTTGCGCCGTGTGCTTCAGTAATGCCTTTTATGATCCGTTCCATTAATTTTGGCACATTTTGACGAAGCGTTTTATCAAAACTGCGCACCGTTCCTTGAATTTCGACGCTTCCTGGAATCACGTTGTGCGTCGTTCCGCCAATAAATTGCGTCACCGATACGACGAGAGGCTCAAGCGGATCTGTGTTGCGCGATACGATATGCTGCAAGTTCGTCACCACTTGCGCGCCGATCGCGATCGAATCAATCGTTTGGTGCGGCAAAGCAGCATGCCCGCCTTTTCCATGAATCCGAATGAAAAAGCGATCTGGGGAAGCCATCATCGGACCATACACAATGCCAATCTTGCCAATTTCTAATGGGGACCAAAGATGGGTGCCAATGACGACATCCACCCCATCCATCACGCCCGCCTGCACCATTTCCTCTGCGCCGCCTGGATATATCTCTTCGGCATGTTGGAAAAGAAAGCGGACTTCTCCTTTGATTTGATGACGAAGCCGCGAAAGAATTTTCGCCGTTCCCAAAAGCATCGCCGTATGACCATCATGCCCACACGCATGCATCACGCCTGGATTTTTCGAAGCAAACTCAAACGTATTTTCCTCTTGAATCGGCAATGCGTCCATATCCGCGCGAATGGCCACCACTTTTCCCGGCTCGTCCCCGATTAACCGCGCCATGACACTCGTTTTTGTCGGGCGCGAAATCTTTAAATTCCCAAACGATTGCAATGTTTCATAAACAAATTGCGCCGTTTTTTCTTCGTGAAACGATAGCTCCGGATTTGCATGCAAATGCCGCCTCCATGCGATGATTTCTTCTTTGATTTCATCGACAAGCTGTTTAATTTCCGTGTTTGCCATCATTTCTTCCCCCTTCTCCTCATTCTCCCATCGCTAAACGCAATACGGTATGGTACAATACGTTCGCCCCAGCCGCACAATCCTCTTTCGAACTCCATTCCTTTGGATTATGGCTAACCCCATCTTTTGAACGAACAAAAATCATCCCAATCGGGCAAAGCCTAGCTAGCTGTACTCCGTCATGGGAAGCACCGCTCGGAAGGGAGAAAATATCCAAACCAAGCTGCCCGCATGCCTCTTTCGCTGCGTTTTGCACAAGTTCCGAACATAATACCGGAGGCATCTCCTGCAATAGCTCAACGTTAACTAGTACGTTTCGCTCTTTGCCAATCTTTTGCGCTTGTTCGATAATCGATTGTAATACGTGATCTCGCACTGTCGCATCAATATCCCGCAAATCCAAGGAAAATTCGACTTTTGCTGGAATGATGTTAATTCCTCCGGGGAATACTTTCATTTGCCCAACGGTCCCCACGGTAGTTCCTGTCTTTTTCGCCTCTTGCTCGATCATTTGGATGATCTGTGCCGCCGCAACAAGCGGATCGCGGCGAATTGGCATTGGCGTTGCCCCGGCGTGTTCCGCTTTTCCTTCTACCGTAAATTTGACCCATACAAGCCCGGCGATCCCTGTGACAATTCCGACGGGAAGATTCGCTTCTTCCAGCACACGGCCTTGTTCGATATGCAGCTCGACATATGCTTTTACCGATCCTTTTCGGCGCGCTGCTTTGCCGATTTCACTAGGGTTAAGCCCTGCTTCTTTCATCGCTTCGGCAATCGAAACCCCATTTTTGTCTTGATGAACTAACTCTTCCTCCGACAACGTTCCCGCCATTCCGCGGCTTCCGATCATTCCGAAACTAAAGCGTGCTCCTTCTTCATCGGTAAAGGCAACGACTTCAATCGGATGCTTCGTTTCCACCCCTCGTTCGTTCATCGTTTGTAACACTTCCACCGCGGAAAGCACTCCGAGCGGACCGTCAAACATTCCTCCGTTATAGACGGAGTCAATGTGCGAACCGACCAGTACGACAGGCGCATCTTTTTCCTTTCCTTCTTTACGTCCAATCAAATTTCCAACCGCATCCTCATACACAGTAAGCCCCGCTTCCTTCATATACGAAGCCACCTTCTCCTTTGCGGCACGTTCCTCTTTTGTAAACGATAAACGAGTAACCCCGCCTGATGGCTGTTTTCCAATCTCGCCTAATTCCATCAGCCGATTCCAAAGCCGATCTGCATTAATCACTTCGCTTCCCCCTTCACTACGATTACTATTCACGGATGAATGTCGGTTATGACCATGAATAATTCCATTTATAAAAAAATAGCGAACCAATGGCATGTCCGCTATCAAAGTAAATGTTTCTTGGGCATCCGTGCGGATATGAATTCGTTTCGTCAACGAATGTTGCTTGCAATGTTTTGAATAATCGTCCTTAATTCCCTTCTCTTTTCAGAGCCGCAAAATCCCCTTTGTTGTCAAATAACGTTTGCGCATGCAACCCATTCTTCAGTCCAGTAAATCAGCGATGACCTTTTCGGCGATGGCGCGAATTTCTTTGCGATCGTATATTTTATTTTCCTCCACTTCGAAAAACTCACGTACCGCTTCATTAACAAGCTGATTTAACTCCTGCCGATTCTGTTCTTTTCCAAATATATATCCTGTTTTTACAAGTTTATCAAGCATCGACTCCACAAGTTCGCTAACAGGGTATGGCTCTTCCTCATCCCAATACTCGTCATCATCCCATTCCTCGATGAAATCATCGTCCTCTTCGAAATCTTCCGATAGGAGATGATCTGTCATATAATCCATCATCTCATTCACTTTCTTGGAAATACTGCTTGCGGAAACGCCATAAAGATGCGCCAAATCCGTCTGTGTTACTGCCTCGCCGCGCAAAATCCGACAAACAAAATAATGCAAAGCAGCCGCATGCAAAGGAACGCTGCGAATAACAGGTTGGCAGGTATCACAATATTCATGCCAAATCGCTTTTGCCATATTCAAATTCATACTTTGCGGCATTTTCTTTTCTAATTCATAAACCACCGCTGCGTAATTCGGATGTTCCCATTCGAACGGATCGGCTATGAATGACACGAGCATACGAACGGCCGTCATCCACGCGCTTGGAAAGGATGTCCGCAAAAATGCACGCGCATCTTCCGGTCCGTATGCTTCCCAATCCTCTTTTAGCGAACATGCAATTTCATGGGCGATCATATTTGGAAATGAAAAAAATGCAGTAAAATACGTGTATTCCTCTCCGGCAGGCACTATAATCCCCATTAGCAAATCTCCTATTTGCACTTGCGGCAATGGCTCACTGTCAAAAATGCGCACGACTCGTTTTTCCAATGTCAACACATCTTGAACGACGAAACGCCGTTCTCCTTGAAGCTCTACCACTATATCAAAAGACGGCGCCGCTCCAATCCATGACGCAAGAATGGAGCGAGTGGAAGGCCGCCATAACGAACCTCTCCACTTTACATATCGCTCAATGATCGTTTCGCCCCGCGGCGTCACTGGAACGCAAAAAATAGTCCAATTTGCTATAAAAAAACTAATCGCCTCTCCGATTTCCCCATGTTGTTCCCATTCTCTTGGATCGCCGATGGTTTTTAACAACTCATCCGCATATTCTTCGGTCGCATACCATAATAAATCATGCATGCATTCCGTTAATTGTTGATCCACTGCGGTTTGTATGGAAACAATGTTCCCCTTCCCACTTCTGCGAGAATATGGGGCGTTTTTATCCGATTTCATTCTATCACTCCACTTCTTTGTTCTATATTATCATTCTACCAAAAAGCGCTCGCTTTCTATCGCAAAAACATATAAAATTTCTAAATTTACTGATGCGAATTTGGTATAAAAAAATGCCAAAACTAGGCGAACCTAGTTTTGGCAAAATGTTCACAGCCATCTCCTATCTTTCGTATTTCACAAATGGATCGACAACGGTAATTTTTTGTGCTTCCGCGTCGCTAACTCCCGCGTAAAAATCCGCAGTGCCATCCTCCTTCCGAATTAACCCGCCGCTAAATACCACATCAACGAGGTCTGGGCGTTTCGCAGGACCTTCCAAAAAATGTGATCTTGTCGCAATTAATTCGATATCGGAAAGCTCCATTGTATCCGGATTCAACACAAATACCATCGGATAATAGTGGCGTTTGCCATCTTCACCGAAACGAGCAATATGCCCAAGAACACCAACAAGTCCATTCGAAAGCAAGTGAAGTTCATTGACTCCTCCCCATTCGTCATCTACGAACTGATTATCCAAAAGAGGAGCCTCTTCCATGATCTCCACTGTCAACTCATCTAATGAATCGATTCGTGTAAAACCTATTTTCCCTCGTCCGCCTTTTTCCCCTTGCGGACGTGTAAACACACCAACTGATCCATCTTTTAACTCAATCAATCGAATATCTTTCATCCCATCTGGGCCTTTTGCAAATTCTTTTAAACTAGAGATATTCTTCCCTTTGTAAAAAATCGTTCTCCAACCTAAGGTGCCTTCTATGGATGGATGTGGAAAAGTTTGTACTCCACCGAAGATCAATTCCCCGCGAATTCTCGAAACAAACGGGTCTTGGAGCGTGAATACTGGCGCTCCTTCCTTTGGCACCCATTCTTCTCCACGGTTCACAAAGAAATACACTTCCGAATGCTCGCTATCTCTTGGCTCTACTCGACCAGCGATAACAAATTCTCCTTCGTCTTCAAACGGTGCCGAGATATTATATACATCCCGTTCTCCCACTCCTGTAAAAACTAACTTCTCCGGACTAAACGGCTTCGGCCCTTGCTCAAACTCTTTTAATAGCATCTCGCAAGTTTTGACATTGGCCTTCTTCGATAACATAAAACTCCTCCTAAAACTCCTCCCAAATCTATATAATGCTTCATCTGGATGCTAAGTCAGTTGCAAAGTCTGGTGCATGAAGATGTTTATGTTTATTAGATATATTAACAAGTTGGCATCAAGAATCAAGTAAGGTGCTAGCGAAAAAACCGCATCATGCCATATTTTCTTTTGAACAAACGATCCAAAAATATATAGTAATATCTCCGCTTTTTCTAAGCAAGTAGCACTTTGCGGAGTGCAAAACGGAAATGTATTACAATTCTTTCTTCATATAATATGAAATTCCTTTGTACGTTTCCATAAAAAACGACCTCCCAATCGAGGCTGGGAGATCGTTTTCTTTAACCGCTATGCTTCATTTTTCTCGTTTCCTTATCAAACAAACTGTATACGACAGGGATGACGAACAATGTCAAAAAGGTGCTGCTAATTAAGCCGCCGATGACGGTGATGGCCAATGGCTGGTTCATTTCCGCTCCTTCGCCAATGCCAAACGCCAGCGGCAGCAACCCTAAAATCGTTGTCAAGGCCGTCATCAAAATCGGACGGACGCGCAATTTCACCGATGTGACAATCGCATCGTAGCTCGCCAAACCTTTTTCTTTCATTTGATTAATGTAATCAACAATCACGATCGCGTTGTTGACGACGATACCCGCAAGCACGATGACGCCGATAATCGCCATAACGCTAACTGGCGTTTTCGTTGCCATTAAGCCAAGCGCGACACCGATGGCCATCAGCGGCACGGTGAACATAATGACAAACGGATATTTCAACGATTCAAATTGCGCCGCCATGACAAGGTACACGAACGTAATCGCTAAGGCAAAGGCAAGCAGCAAATCACCCAACGCCGATTCTAACAATTCGCGGTCGCCGCCAAAGACGATTTCCGTCTCTTCCGGAAGATGCAATTTCGCGATTTCTTTATCGACAATCGCGGACATCTCCCCTAAATTCGTCGTGTTTTTGTATTTTAATGTAAACTGAACGGCGTATTGCTCGTCGATGCGATGAATTTGAACCGGGCTTTTCCCGATCGTAATATCCGCGATGTCGCCAAGCGGAATAAATGTGCCGTCTTGCTTTTTGATCAGCAGTTTTTTCAAATTGTCGACCGAGTTTTTCACCGATTCGTCGTATTCGACGTTAACATTGTACAAATTCGACTCTTTATCAAGCATGCGTGTCGCCGTCACACCGCGTGTCATATCGTTGACCATCGTCGCCACTTGCGCTGGAGTAAACCCTTGCGCGAGCGCTTTTTCGCGATCGACTTTGATTTGAATTTCGTCGACCGTTTCCGAAATATCGGTCGTCAGTTCGTTCACTTCATCGAGTTTGCTTAAGCGGTCGTATATTTTTTCCACCGCTTTTTCCAGCCGCGCTTCATTCGTATCTTTCACGCTGAACACAAGCGTATTCGGCGTACTTCCTGCAGTCGATTGCAAGTTGATCGATACTTCCGCCGTTTGATTCGCTTTTTTCGCTGCCTGTTCCATATCGTTCTTTATGTCATCGACAACGTCAAATACGGAACGGTCTCGCTCGTCCAAGTCTTTCATTTTCACATATATCTCAGCAACATTGCTTTGCGATGTACCGCGGAACGCCTGCTCCTGCGTCGAGCCGATTAAGCTGACATACGCATCAATTTCTTTTACTTTTTTCAACTCGTCTTCAATGGCAGAAACAACCTTTTCCGTTTCGCGGAGGGCGCTGCCGTTGGCAAGGTTCACGCGGATGGAGAAAAAGCCTTCATCCGTATTCGGCAAAAACTGCATGCCGACTTTCGTCACGCCAAATAACCCGAAAGCTAACGTACCGATCGCAATCACCAACACAATGATCCGATGGCGCAGCGACCATCTCACCATCTTGTCCAGACCGACAAGCATGCGCGAAGACTGGCGTTTTTCCTCGATGTTTTCGCGAGGCGGTTTTAACCAGCGGCTCGCCAGCATCGGCACGACCGTCAATGCCACGAACAACGACGCAAGCAAGCTAAACGAAATCGTTAACGCAAATTCGGTAAACAAATCGCCGATTAATCCCGTAATGAAAACGACTGGTACAAACACGGCCACCGTTGTCAACGTGGACGCAGTGATCGCAGCGCCGACTTCTTTTACCCCGTCTCTTGCCGCTTGTTTCGGATCTTTCCCCATTGATAAATGGCGGTAAATATTTTCGATCACGACAATCGAGTTATCGACGAGCATTCCGATACCGAGCGCAAGACCGCCAAGCGTCATCATGTTTAACGTAAAATCAGCAAAATACATTAACACAAACGTCACGATGACCGAATACGGAATCGCGATGCCGATAATAAGCGGGCTTTTTGCACTGCGCAAGAATAAAAACAGCACCAGCATCGCGAATACTCCGCCAAGAACGAGCGATTGAAAAATGTTCTGAATCGTCCGCTGAATAAAATCGCCTTGGTCAAACAAAACATCCGCATGAACCGCCGAAAATTTTTTCGTATCCAACAATTCGTTCAAGCGTTTTTGGAACGCTTTCGACACTTCTGCTGTATTGGCATCCGCTTTTTGCAGCACGCTTAATAATACAGAAGGCTTCTCGTTCGTGCGCGTAATCGTATCTTCTTTTTCCGGCACAATCGCAATATCGGCGATATCTTGCAAACGAACTTTTTCGCCGTTGAGCGGATTCACCGTGACAACGAGCTGTTTTAACGTATCAACGGAGTCGATCGTGCTGATAATCCGGGTCGTTAACTGCTTATCATCGATCACGACCGTCTCGCCTGGAAGCGAAATATCGTTGGCGGAGATAAAGTTGGCAATATCTTGCTGGCTCAGCTTATACGTTTTTAATTTCTCCTGGTCCAACAGCACCCGCACGTTTTTCGTCAACGTGCCGGAAACATTCACACTGGCGACCCCTTCTACCTTCGTCAGCTCTGCTCGCAGCTGATCCGCTAATTGTTTTAAAAGTTCCTCGTTCCCTTTCTTCGATGTTAATGTTAGCTGAATAATCGGGAACTGTGACGGGTCAAACTTCAAAAACCGCGGCTTGTTGACATCATCCGGAAGCGCCGTCTGATCGATCCGCTGCAATACATCGTTTTGCACATCATCAATCGATGTCGACCACGAAAACTCCAGCAAAATCAAATTAGAACCTTCCTGCGATGTCGATGTGATCGACTTTAGCCCAGGCAATGTCGACAAATTCGCCTCCAGCGGCTTCGTGACTTTCTCAAGCACTTCTTTCGGTCCCGCCCCCGGATAGCTCGTCACGACCACCCCGACTGGCGGATTAATATCCGGGATCAGCTTCATCGGGATATTGAACAGTGATACCGCTCCTAAAATCAACACTAAAATCATCGAAACGAGCGTAAAAACCGGTCTTCGTATCGAAAAGTCGCTGATTTTCATCGTCTTCCCCCTCTTATGTAAACAAAAAAGTTTTCTTCTATAAGCCGCATCCACCACTCCCATTCGCGCCGTCCTCATCCATGGCGGCGAATGGGGAATATGCACTATGCCCCGCTAGACGCTTGTCCATCGATGACAAGCGATCAATAACGGTACAACCTGTTTGCCTAGCGATTTAACACATCCTCGTGTTCACGCAGACGGTAGTGGTCTTCCGCTGGACACACCCGTTTTCGGCCGATCGATTCGTAAATGATTCCTGCCTCGCGCGCACTGGCTAGACTGTAACAATTCCGCCCATCCAACACAAGCGGCGTTTTCATTAAATTCGCATATTGACGGACGTCAAATTGCCGGATTTCCGGCCACTCCGTAAAAATAAAACAAATATCGGCGTTCGCAACCGCCTCTTCGATCGTCGAACAATAGGTGATTTCCTTTGGAAATACGCGCTTTGCGTTTTCCATCCCAACAGGGTCCCACACCCTTACATTTGCGCCTTCTTCCAATAATACCGCGATATTAGCAAGGGAAGGGGCCTCCCTTATATCGTCCGTTCCCGGCTTAAACGTAAGACCTAACACCGCCACCTCCAGCCCGCGAAAATGGCTCACGTACGTTCTTGCCTTTTCGATCAATTTCACTTTTTGACTTTCATTCACTTCCATTGCGGCTTGCACCGTTTTCAGTTCATAATCGCAACCATCGGCAAGCCAACGCAGCGCTTTCGTGTCTTTCGGAAAACACGACCCGCCATAACCGATGCCGGCGCGCAAAAAACGGCTCCCGATCCGCGGATCCATTCCCATTCCTTCCGCCACGTCTTCGATATTGGCGCCAACCATTTCGCATAAATTCGCGATTTCATTAATATAGGATATTTTCAAGGCGAGAAAAACATTGGATGCGTATTTCACCATTTCCGCACTTTTTCGATCTGTCACGACATAAGGAAGATAAAACGGGTCATACACTTCTTTCATGACCTTCTCCGCATGCGGCGATTCTACCCCTAGCACAATTCTTGACGCATGCAGCGTATCCTTGATTGCTGTCCCTTGTGATAAAAACTCGGGATTCGCCACAACCTCAATATGAACGGGGTGCTTCCGGTGTTCATATATCCAACGTTCCACTTGATCGCTTGTCCCAACGGGAACGGTAGATTTCACCGCCACCACACAGTCTTTTTCCACCGTCTGCGCAATTTGCTTTGCCGCTTCCCATACATATCGCAAATTCACGGATCCATCCGGCTCTTCCGGGGTGCCAACAGCGATGATGATCACATCTGCCCGCCGGCACGCCGCCGCATAGTCAGTCGTAAACAACAACCGCTCGCGATTTTTTCTTATTAACTCCTCCAACCCAGGTTCATAGATCGGAGATTTCCCTCGCTGAAGCAATACCACTTTTTCCACATCGACATCCACGCACGCCACCTTATGTCCCTTTTCCGCCAAACACGCGGCCGTGACTAGTCCGACATATCCTACACCCGCTACGGCAATATCCATATTTCATCACACCTTTGATTGTTTACTCTGCTCCTAAACAAGCTTCATGATAGGAGAAATCATAGATAATCAAACATCATTTCTGCCAAACACTCGCATTCGTCCATGATATTCTCATTCATATATGAAGTTATTATAACTGATAATGAACCTTTTTTGCATTTTCCATGATTGTGTATGCGGGCGCAGATCCATCATATGGAATTCCATGTGAGTGTTCTAAAGGTTTATTCGATTTACCTATTTATGACGAAATTCATTGGTTTTTGTTGATTTTGTTTGATTTGTTGATTTTGTTTGGTTCGAATGATAAAATAATTTCAAGAAGAGGTGGTTGAAAGTGACACGATTGATTGATCAAGAACAAGAAAACCTGTGGGATAGCGTGCAAATTCTTTCGCAAATCAATGTCGAAAAAGCCAAATCTGTATTCAAGGTCACGATTGAAAAATCCTTGCAGCAACTCGGTATAACCTCCCCTATTTTTTCAACGATTCCTTTGTCTGTACCAAACACAGATCGTCTTTCCCAACTCCGCCGAATCGAAAAGAAAATGAGGGAGGCCTACGCACATCAAGAGAAAGAGAAAGCTTACGAGTATTTGGTGGACTATATCGAACAATTGAGTCAAATGGCGGAAGATAATCCGCTTGCGGTTCGAAAAAAACTGTTGGCTTCCTTATTAGCCGAACATCACAAACGAAAACCTAAAAAGTACCGACTATCTTCCTCTTCAGCACCTCTCCTATCCAAGCAAGTCGCCACGGCTTATTACACCACAACTGAAGTAGCCAAAAAATTAGGGCTAAGCGATCAAACCATTCGACGAATGTGTGAAAAAGGAAAATTTCCAGGAGCCTATAAAACCGATGGAGGTCATTGGAGAATTCCACAAGAGATCTTCATTACGACATCAGAACAAGATGAACGAACGGAAGAAGTACTTAAACGAATTGATATAAAGAATCAGAAAGCGGGGGATGTAGATGAATTTGATCTATGATGCCCCGCGTCCTCCTAAAGTATTTATCGATACAACGATTCTATGTGGTGCCTTGCGAGTCGACGGGGTGAACCGAAAAATTCTTAAAGCGGCTCGCTTCCCTCATTTATTTCAACCAATCGTATCAAGGGTATGTTTATTTGAATTTATTCGAAATGCTTCTCAAGGACTTGGAAAAGGGGACAAGAGGGTTGTGTATAACCAACAAGAAATCGAAGCGTTTTTAAACGAATTTTTGGATCCGATTTTTCAATACTATACGAATCTGCCCGTTAATAGTTTGGTTGGCCGATATAGTGTCGAAACCGTCATAAGAGAGAATCGACCCATTGGAGAAGTATTGGTCGAGTTAAGTGGCTGCGATCACGAAACAGCAAAACAAATTGTTTCTTCGCAAGAAATGTCTGAACCACTTTATCGTTTTGACCAGGAGGATTTTCACGTCTGGATAACGGCAATTCAAGAAGAGTGTAACTACATACTCACGACCAACCATCGACGATTTCCGGCTCAAATCGGACCAATCAAGCGCATTCATCCAAGTGATTTTTACAATCATTTGTCTAATCCATAACACGTATTGGGCTTTATAGGAGATTTACGAACAGGGATGGAGCAAAGACTTGATCGATCCTCGAGACGAAACAAGAGTCGCACAGACGGGAGGATGTGTCAGCGAAGAACGGTCTTGTCTATATGATGAGTGTGAGTAAAATGTTTGTGGGAAAAATTCTTAGAAGTTCCCCGATGAGGGGGTTGGGAACGTAGGTTCGCAATCCCCCCTCATCGGGGCCACCAAGCGAAGCGCGGTAGGATCCCAAGCAGGAAACATGAAAAAAGGACTCTCTCCCTGGTAAGATGTTCATTGACCACACTACAAACAGGAGGAGAGAGTCCTATGAATATTCAACAACATCTTACCACAAATTCGTTGACATGGAAAGAGATCGAACTTGCTTTGTTTCGAGCCTTGCAAAACGCCTTCGCCG
Organism: Geobacillus sp. CX412; assembly: GCF_027942335.1. NCBI lineage: Bacteria > Bacillati > Bacillota > Bacilli > Caryophanales > Anoxybacillaceae > Geobacillus > Geobacillus sp. CX412. The sequence goes on along the minus strand of NZ_CP103461.1, from coordinate 211,706 downwards.
AGCTGTTTACGGCTCTGTTGGAGGACATCGACCGGCAATTGGCAGAGAATCGAGATAAGCGCCGATACCACTTGAAAGACAAACGACGCACCACGATTCAAACCCTGTTTGGCGAAGTCACCTTTGAGCGAAACTACTATTTAGACCGAGAACAAAACCGTTACACGTTTTTGCTTGACTCCTTTTTAGCGTTTGATGGATCACAGTCAATCAGCCCTTGTCTAGAAGAAACAGCGGTGGGATTGGCGGTGGAGTGCTCTTCCTATCGCAAAGCGGCTCGTACGCTTGCCCAGATGGTCGGGTATCCGGTGATGAGCCATGAGGCGATCCGCCAGTTGGTGCTCGAGGCCGAAGTTCCGCTGCACTGCCCGGTGGACCAGCGATATGGACGGGTGCTGTTGGTGGAGGCCGATGGACTGTTTGTTTCCCGCCAAGGGAAGGGAAAACGGGCCAAGGAAGACAAAATCCTGACCGTTCACGAAGGATGGAAGCGCAACGGCTCCCGGATCGAATTCGTGAATCAGCGCCATTACGTCCATGAGGGCAAGGGGGAGGTGTGGGAAGGCTTCGAGGAATTTTTGATAAATGAATATGCCTATGATCCTTGCCGGGATCTTCTTGTCATCAACGGGGACGGCGCTCCATGGATTACCGCGTGCCGGGAGTATTTCAAGGGACGGGTCTGCTTTCAATTGGATCGATTCCACGTGGCGCGTGAATTGCGCCAATGCCTCTCGGGCCATCCACGGTGGCAGGCGATTCGGCAAAAGCTGGTGAAGCAGGATGAAGAGGGGTTGCTTGTGGAACTGAACAGCGCCCTCGGTACGCTGGGGGACGAAGCGAAAGAACAACAGCTGGCTGCCTTGATCCACCGGATCGAATCGATGCCGGGATGCATCCGTGATTACCGGGAATGGCTGAAGGAGCAAGGAGTGGACACAACGGGCATGTATCCGATGGGGAGGGCTGAAAGCGTGATGAGCCAGTTGGCGTATCGGGTGAAATACCGCCGCAGTTGGACAGACAAGGGACTCAGGGCGTTTTTCAAGGCAATGATTGCCCGGATGGATGGGATTCGTCTTTTCGGACGTCGTTTCGGAGAAGAATCGTCGCATCCGGCGGAGGAAACGGCATCCACTAAACAGACGGTCGTGAACAAGGCGAAACAACGCGTCCGCCGTCTTCTTCCGGAGGTAACGCGGAATAACGTGCCATATTTACAGCAATCGTCCGGGACACCGATCTATCATGCCCTGTCTGAACTCAAAGGATGGTAAAAAAGGTATACATATCGATCTGTCATGGCAAGGGATGAGAGTTCGAAAGCGCTTACGGATAAAATTCAAAAAAATGGTTCGCCAATCTATGACTTACACCTGTTTTCAGCGAACCAAAAAAGTTCCCACAAAATCTTGACTGACTCATATGATGAAATTGTATTGCCTTCTAACAAATTATCTAGTTGAATAGTTTGGAGTATTTACATTCTGCAGTAACGATTTCAGACATTGACCTAAAAAACAGGGATATATCCGGTACGGTAGACAAACGCGGAGCATATCATACAACAGAACGAAAAAACTCCAATAATTAAGAAGGGAAGTTTACACATGCATTTTTACCCTGCTCCGTATCAAATGCCCTATTATCCACCGCAACAAACAGGGGCCTATCCACAATATCCGCAATCTGAGATAATAGCACATCAGCAAATAAAACAACCTCTATATCCTCAACTAAAAGACCAAACACTCAACGTGATTGCTCCTTTTGTTCAATACGGCTTAAAGGAAGCAAAGCATACCTCGTTTGCACACGCATTACAAGAAGTTGCGGCAATGACTTATTTAATCGGTAAAGGATTAGATCCACAAACGGCTTATGCTATCGTTGAATCTTGGGAATTGAATGAAACATTTTATTAATGAGTCAAAGCTAGAGGAAGAGATCCCACTCTTCCTCTAGCAATATCTTATGAACGAAGAAAGCTATCCAATTCGATGGTGTTGCAAAATTAGAGTAAAAACGCGAAGTGATGCATAAGATTCTAATAGTCAAGATTGGAATTCATAAAGATATTTAAATAGTTTTCGAAATCCACTTCCACCAACGACGGAGAGCTATCCCACTCATAATAACGAATCGTTTTCATAAAGGAGTAAAAATTAGCGTTAGAAAGCAGCAAGTTCATAATTAGTTTGTTTTTTTCTCTACTTCTCCTTTTATCAGGGGAATCATTACGAATAATACTTCTAACCATTCCTAACAATAAATCAACAAGTTCAATCCCCAGTTCTGTTTGTTTTGGGATATATGCCGCTTCGGTAACGGTGAAACGTTCGCCGCGATAGATGGATTGAATGTTAAGTTGTTGAAACAGCTGAGTTCTGAGGTCATATTTTTTGTTATGATACTTAGTGTTATCCTCAATATATATTTTCGTATTTATGTGTACATAAGCACCATATCTTCTTAATAAACCGTAAACAATTCGTTCTGGAAACTTCATAAAAATCGTTTGATCCGCTATATCGTCTATTACATGTTTTATTTTTCTGGAAGATTCCTCAATTTTTGATTGATTATAAGAAATTACATTCATTTTCAGCAAGTAATGGTGTTCCATAACGGTATTAATTATTCTCCAAATGGTATTTCTTTCTTTACTGTCACCACTATATTCTGTCCAATGGATTTTTGTGGCCTTGATTTTTTCATTCAGTTGTTGAATATTTTCGTTGTTATAGTATTTAGTCGGAATTGCTAAACCAGCCATTAGATGCGGCTTAACCTGATTGTTTCCGCTTTCGTCAAAGAATACCATCATATCCAGAACGCTAAATGGTTGTTCCATATCCATTCCCTCTTTACAAAACGTAATCGTTCATACATAATGTATTTATAAGAAGGATATATTAATAAATAACTTGTCGCGCCCTAGACCTAGCGACACGTTATTTATTATTTCGTGGTTTCCACTCACTGCGCCCTAGACCTAGCGGTGCGTGGTGCCATACCGAGAAAAGGTGGTAAGGGAGAGTAATGACGCTCTCCCTTTTGTTTGTAAAACGCATCAATGAGATGAAACAGTCTCCAGCCTATTTTACTTTACCATATTGCAACAAAATATGTCTAATTTTTTCGAAATTTGTTTTAATTTCATTTTTTATATATTTTGTTTAAATTTTTTTCATTTTTCCCTTTATGTAGAAACAATCTTTTAGAAAAGCCGAGTATGAGCATCATTCATCTTCGCGCAAATGAAATATCTCATGAAAACGGTCCGTTTCGCGCAGAAATAGCCGATAGTTGAATATACTTTTGTCCCGAGGAGAGCAACGCAGAAGACAACCGCGTCCAATAATACAAAACCCGATTGGGCAAATCAATTTTCATGCCTGAAATATCGGGTAATCGGTTTCTCCTCCCCTCATCCTGACTGCCATACTATTTTAGCATTCTTCTATTAGAACAATGGTTTCGCTTCCCTATAACATAGAAAAAAGCAGGATACTCTCACACCCTGCCTTTTCGTTCGTCATTCAAAATAATTGCGCAGGCCGTTCACCATCGCATCAGTGACTTGCTGCTGGTACTGATCGGTAGCCACGATGCTCGCTTCTGTCGGATTGCTTAAATATCCGAGTTCCATTAATACAGATGGAAGCTCGTTTTCGCGAATTACATAATAATCTCCGAAACTCGCCCCGCGAAACGGAATCGACATCATGCGGGAAAGCGGATGTTCCAGCGACAAGGCAAGCAAATAGTCGGAAAACATATCATAGTAATATACCGTTGCTCCTTTGGCATTTTGATCCTTCGCACTATCATAATGAATACTAATAAATGCATCCGCGTGATAGCGATACGCCGTTTGCACGCGCTCCGACAACGAAACATACCGGTCGCTCGAACGCGTCATCACCACGTTTGCCCCTTGTGCTTCCAGCTTTCCTTTGAGAAGCTGCGCTGTCCGCAATGTCAGCGTTTTTTCCATCATCCCGGTATGGCTAATGGCGCCGCTATCTTTTCCGCCATGCCCAGCATCGATCACAATCGTCTTTCCTTTTAAGGTTTTGGACTCCGATTTGCCATCCGCACCAGCGGAAACGAGCCAGCCGGCAATATAACCAATGCCCCGTCCTGGAATCTCAATTTCATACCAATTGCCAATCTTCCCTAGCACCCGATAACGTTCTCCATACTGCGCTGTTGTTTTTATGTTTCCATCCAGCGAAGGAGCCGAACGAATATTCACATCATTATACAATACCTTCACCCATTGCGAAGCTGTCGGAGAAACAGCGGCAATATACTCACTGGACACCCAGCCAATCTTTCCATTCTCTGTGGCAATTTGATACCATTGTCCTTGTTTGAACATAATTTGCACTTGTTGGCCGTATGTAACTTTTTCCACACGTTCTGCCTGCAGCGACGGTCTTGCCCTTACGTTCAATGAATCCGCCGTTACCCATCCTGTTTGCCTCATCGATGTTTTCTTATCATCATTCGAAGTAAGATAAGCGGAAGAAACCCAGCCAATAAACGAAGGAGTCACCACTTTCTCCCAATCGTTTTCCTTCTCTATCACCTCAACGGCTTGTCCTTGAGAAAGATAGCCAACGACCTTGCCGTTCAAGCTCGGGACGGTCCGTACTCGCAGTCTATCCTCTGTTGCCATCGCCTGTTTGCGGACATAGGCGATGTATTGTTGGGCGACCCATCCGGTCTGATTTTGCTTTATTTCTAACTGCACCCAGCCTGCCTTTTCACGAACGACTCGATACGTTTCTCCTTGATCGACCTTCATCACAACGTGATAAAGCGTTCCCGGCCCTTGCCGCACATTTACCTGCTTCGCCGTCACCACTGCCGTTTGTTTTGCCGCCATCGCCTGAGACGTCGGCAGCGCGGCGAGCAACACTGTCATGCATATAAAAAATACGAACGATCTCATCCGCAGCCTATTCAATCTATTATTCTCCCTTCTTACCAAATACCACTTCGCTTACTATATATTTCGAAGGGAGGATTGATTTTCCTTTCCGTTAATAAAGAAAAAATTAAAATCGAACTGTCTTTTCCCACGATATTACCGCATTCCGCTTCTTCGCTTTTAATAAAACAGGCCATCATGTCTGCCGTGATCGGCTTTCTTTTCCTTATAACAACACGGGAACGGCAAGCGCCATGCCGAAGCAAAGCGGCCGTTCCCAATTCTCCAGCTTTTACGCTGTCCGATGCTGCTTCAAGACGATGTTGTCCATCACAAAGCCGATGATTGCCCCGATGATGGCAGGAACCACCCAACCTAATCCCATCGAGAAAAATGGGGACCAAGATAATAATGGCTCTAACCATTGCGTATCCACACCAAACGCCTTCAAGCCATCATATACGCTGAACACCGAGGTAAACAACAAAGCCATTCCATACGTTTTCGTAGAACCTTTATACAAGCGATGGAAAAACGACATGACCACAAGCACAATGGCTAATGGATAAATCATCGTTAACGCCGGAGCGGAAATCGAAATCAGTTGATTTAATCCTAAATTAGAAACGACTAAACTAAACATCGTAATGATCGTCACATAAGTTTTATACGATATGTTTGGAGTTATTTTATGAAAATATTGCGCGCATGCCGTAGTTAGCCCAATGCAGGTCGTTAAACACGCTAAAGCGACAATGACGCCAAGCAATAGCTTTCCGCCGCTTCCAAATAAAAGCGCGGCCGCACTGGACAATAAATCCCCGCCATTGGCAAATGGACCGTTTACAGACATCTTCGCGCCGACCAACGCAGTCGCTATATAAACTAACGCCAAACCCACTCCAGCGATCAACCCTGCTTGAATAGTGGCTTTTATCATTGCCGATTGCTGATGCACGCCTCTATCTTTTAAAGCGTTCACCACGACAATCCCAAACGCAAGCGCCGCGATCGCATCCATCGTTAAATATCCTTCCATAAATCCTTTAAAAAACGGAGCGGAAGCATATTTTTCCGCCGGTTCTTGCAGCGGGTTTTGCAGCTGAATGATCCCTGCGATGCAAAGAACGGCAATCGAAAGAAGCAAAATCGGCGTCAATATTTCCCCGATGCGATCAACCAGCTTCGATGGATTTAAGCTTAACCAATAAACGATCACAAAAAAGATAATGGTAAATAAAAGCAGCGAGAACGCGCCGCTATTCCCGCTGAGAAACGGTTTTACTCCCATTTCATAAGCGACGCTTGCTCCCCGCGGAATGCCGAAAAACGGACCGATCGCTAAATAAATGATAAGCGAAAAGCATAAACTAAACAGAGGATGAACATAATTTCCAATCGATTGAATCCCATCTTTGGCTAGCGCAATAGCGGCAACAGACAAAATAGGCAAACTTACCCCTGTAACGACAAACCCGATAATCGCCGGCCAAACCGCTTTCCCTGCTTCCATGCCAAGATACGGCGGAAAAATTAAGTTCCCTGCCCCGAAAAATAAGGCAAAAAGCATTAACCCCGTAAAGAAAATGTCTTTTTTCTTCATCTAAGATGCCCTCCCATATATGGTCTTTGTAATTTTTTAAAAATACAATCATTTTATCTCGGTTTGCATCAAAATTTATTATTTTTGTATAATTGAAACTTTTTTAATATTACATTTTTTTCGCTATTTCGTCAACCAAAGCAATGGAGCTGATTATTAATTAGCCTCCTGCTAAACACCATTCAGCGGGAGGCTTTTCGGTTTACCTTGCTTTTTCCATGCGCTTGCAATCATCCCTTCCAACGAATATTCCGCTTTTCAGCCAACTCGTCATCCATTTTTTGCGATGAAGCAACAACGGGCATCGGTCGATGGATTCAATGCTGGCTTTGCGGCCGGTGGCTTTTTCACATGTTTCCATCACTTAATCCTAAACCGTTGCCAAGACGGTAAATGGCGATTTTTTTGTGCTGTTTTTTTAATCAGATCAGTGTGTTCTTACCAAAGTACAAGTCGTTTTTTATGGTGTTGACAAAAATGGACACCTGTAATATTATTCTTACATGTAAAATATTTATTACATATGTTATTAAATTTTTAACTATTAAATATCCCAAAATGAAAGGGGGATGCTGAGTACCGTAAAACTTTAAACGGGGTTATAGCAGTCGAGAAGATTGGATAAGACGCGGAATAAAAAGGGAGAGGCATAGTGATGGTAAATAAAAATCCGAGCTTGTCTGGAGATGACTTGTCTGGTGATGAATTGCTTGCTGTATTGGAAGCTCTGTCGAACCCTCATCGCTTAAAAATCATTTCTATATTAGCAAAAGAGAGGCAGTATGTGAGCCAATTAGCAAGAGCCGTTCAAATGAGCCGGCCCTTGCTTTATATGCATTTGCAGAAATTAGAGGCAGCGGGGCTGGTAACGAGTGAGTTGGAGCTGTCAGAGGACGGCAAATCCATGAAATATTATGAATTAAAGCCTTTTGATATTCGTTTAACGAAAGAATTGATTGCAAAATCGATAAACACACTGACCATCAAGAAGAAAGGAGAATGAACATCATGCATACGGGTGTATTTTATAGTTTAACTGTATTGGTATTGACAACAATCATTATCATCTATTTGATCAAAACATGGCACGTCAAAATACAAGCAGGGAAAGAACAAGCTTATCAAAAATGTCCGAAGAATTGCTCGCTTTACAACGAGACACAAGCGAACATCAAAAGAAAATTCTTCAAGAACTCCAAGATTTGAATAACCGAATGAAAAATGTTGAAAAAATCCTTCGAGAAGTAGAATAAAGGTAAATCAAAGTGTTTGAAAAATACCAAAAGGAGCGGAGCACCAAAGAAGATGCTCCGTTCCTTTTAGTCAACATTGCCGCTTCCATCAAATAATGCGATAAATTCTTCATCAATATCGACAACGATAAATTCGATGTCTTTCGCCGGTTCCAACACTTCTTTGAAGATGGCGGCGACTTTTGCTTTATCCAAATTTCCTACTCCTGTTCCCAACGCCGGCAGGGCTACTTTGTCAATTCCATGTTTTTGACAATAAGCGACTAAATTGTTTAAGCATGTTCTGACAATGTCATAAGAGGTCGCTCCTGCCGGTTCTTTCATCGTCACTAGATGAATAATGTTTTGAAACGGAAGTGTTCCCGCATGTGTGACATACAGGTCACCTGGCATCGGATTTTGCTCCTGACAAACTTTGATCGCTTCTATTTCAATCTCTTTGCCGCCAGCTCTGCGAATCGCGCCTGCCACTCCTCCTCCCATCGGACCGATTCCGTTTGCCGCGTTGCAAATGTAGGAAACATCTTGAAGTTTCGTAATGTCTCCATGCACTGCTTTGATCATGACTATTCCCCTCCAATTCACTCCAATATTTTCTTTCTTCGAAAAGGCACTATATTCAATAGCCAGTCTTTTTAATCAAATTCGACTAACTTTTGTATAATTTAAACCAATGTGTAAATTTTTGCTAGTATATGTTAACAGGCCTTTAGCTTTGACCTTTTTCTTTTTAAATATAACTACCCCTTATTTTCTCCGTATATTTGTTCATTTTTTGAGAATTCGATACCATTTATATTAGCTGTTCGTCATCAAATCGAAAACCTAAGAAAGCACTATTATCATAAATGGGAGAGAATTTTACTCCTGTTTCAAGAAATAGCAATTGCCCATTAATAAATAGGTACTATCTTGATTACCAAGTAAGAATGTCAAACAATAATTGGAGCATAACAGGCACCAATCCTAATAAAAACACAAAAAGGAGAGCTGCTCGTTTACAGTAATGAGCTCTCCTTCTCTTTTATCTTATCAGCCTTTTTCAGGTAGTAACAAACAACATTTACTTTTTATACCTTGCTAACCTTACATCTACAGGGGGGGTTTTTGCCTTCATCTTTTTTGGACGAAATCGCATCGCCTTTTCGATCTCGACATTTAGCTTTTCAGTTTCAGCATATAACTGATGGGCCTTTTCAAAAAGCTTATCAATTTCTTTCCAGCCAGTTGTATTGATCATTGTATATCCGCCCCCTTTCATACTCTCATCACTTCTATTTTATCACACAGCAATAGGTAAGTACATATATTAGCATAAAATTGCACCGCTTTCAAATCTTCCTCACTAAACCCCTCTTTACTTTCCGATTGTAAACATAATATTCCATATGTTTGCCCATCGACTACTAAAGGTAAGCCCATAATAGAATAAAATTCATGATTAGGTTTGTTAGCCCCCTTAAACATTTCATCCTCTTCATAATCAATGTTATTTTTTATAACCGGCTCACCTTTTTCCCATACATAACCAGCGAAACCTTCTCCTTTGGCAAAGGAACGTTTATAAGCTGATTCCGCACCAATTCGAACATATTCCCGAATTTTCAATTTTTCTCCCACGACCTCAAACAATGAAATTGATTTGTCACTAAGATCTCGATGAAGCACAGTAATACATTCTTCCAATGTATCTTTCAACATTCTATTAACAATGTCACCATGGTTTATCTTTGTCAAATAAATAAGCGAATCAATGATACGATTAGCATTATCGTGATGTCGAAGTTGGACCCTTAGCTTCGACTCTGTACGTTGCAAAAGGTCAACGTACTCATTATTTTGTTCCTTTGCCTTTTGCAATAAACTTCTCTGAACATTGAATTGCGTCAACAGTTCATTATACTTCACCTGCAACCGGAAAGGTCCTTTTTCAAAATTAGGGTCATAAAACGGGTTTCGAAAATTAGTCACCGCTGTTCCGATTTCCTGTAACTCATTCGCACGCCATGAATCACCAAAATATTTACCCATGTACAGAACAAGAAAGACTCCACCTATATACCCAATTATCTCCTTTTTACTAAATTCCCCTTCTGTCAGATAACTTAATATTTCTGAAATCCCCGGTGCTACCACTAAATGTAAAATAAATAAACTCACTAACAAAGCTGTACCGTAGCATAGCAACCATTTATACCATGGGTACTTTTGAGTTTGTGGAACGTCACTATTCAACTCTTCATGATCATGTGTATGATCCCGATCACTCATTGTACTTCCCCTTCCTTTACTCATTTTTGTGAGAAAAATTCTTGAATGGTGACAGAAACCAGACACACATCCCTAGAAGGAGAGAGCATCCCTAACTTTAACCGCGGTTGAAGGTCGACCATTTTTTGACGCACGACATCTTCATGAGCGATTAACTTTCGGATTGCATTCATCATGGCCGTTTTATTGAGAAACACCTTTGTCCTTCAATATCAGACACACGAGAATTCCCTCGTCAGAAAGCGACACGACTTGAAAATGCTTCATTTCCTTTGAATGTAGAAACAACTTTCCCTTCATAAAGCTCTTCTAACAGGGCTTCCACACTTGTTCTGTGAATCGCTGCTGATTCATTGTTTCTATCCTTCATATTGGCACCAATCTTTTTATTTCGACAACTGCTCATCTTACTCCTTGTCCTTCCATGATATTTTCACGAAAATATACCTATGATGTATGTACTATAACCATCTCGTCTATCTTTCTGCTGACTGTCAAGTAGATTGCAAAACCGCTGCTACCTTTATGTGTAGCATCACTAAAAATTAACTGAACATTCAGTTAATTATATCCATAAATAAGCCCCACGTAACAAGGGTAGCCTGTCTTTCTCAACCTTTCCACTGATGCCACTTCCACGCGCTTTTGATGATTTGCTCCAACGAATATTCCACTTTCCAGCCGAGTTCTTCATCAATTTTTTGCGATGAGACAATAAGCCGCGCTGGGACACCCAGGCGGCGGTCAGTATATCAATGACGCTTTGCGACTGATTATTAATTTCTTTGACGGAATAGCCTAGACCGTTGCCAAGATTGTAAATAAGTATCGATTTAGCTGTCGACTGGCTGACAAGCGACAGGCACCCACAAAATCTCCCGTCAGCTTTCCGGTTCGGCAGGCGCCTGCGGCTTTACTTTCCGCAAAAAGAAAATGCCAAGGAGCACCATCACCAAAAGTGTCCCCATCGCCAACCGATTGGCAATGTTTCCATACGAATGAAGAAGAAGGGTGATGCTTCCGTAAACCGCCGGACCAATGATGGCCGACACTTTTCCGGAAAAAGCGAACAGTCCGAAAAATTGCCCTTGCTTGTCTTTCGGCGAAAGTTCGACAATATACGTTCTCGAAGTGACCCACATCGCTCCTAAACTGACGCCGAACAAACTTCCGGCGATCCACAAAGAAAGCTTGGAATAAGCAAGCGCCCCTACTGCCAGCGCAATGCACATCATGATGCCAACATACAAAACCGCTTTTTTTGCCCCTTTGTTTCTCGTAATATAGCCAAAAAGAAACGAACCTATAATGCTAGAAACGGTGGAAACTAAATATAAAAGGATAAATTCCCCCGCCGTAAACCCGGCAATGGCCTTGGCATAAACGGACATGATGGCGATCGTCGTCGCCACAGCATCATTTAAAAAGAAATAAGCAATCATGAATGTAAAAATGCTTTGATACTTTTTCATTTCTTTCAACGTCGCATAAATATCCCGATAGCCCGCAAAAAATCCGGTCTTTCGTTTTAGCGCAGCGGCTTCTTCTTTGACAAAGAAAAAAAGCGGTAAAGAAAAGAGGAGAAACAAAAGAGCACTTGGAATAAAAGCCCGGTAGTAATCCTTTTCGCCAACAAACGGATACACAGCAAGCCCGACAAGCGTTCCGACATATCCGACGGCAACGCCAAAACCGGAGATGAGCGGAATTTCCTGTTTATTCCCCAAACTCGAAATCATGGAATCGTAAAAAACGAGGCTCGAATGGTAAAAAAATTTTGCTGCGACAAATAAAAGCACGGTGATGACAAAAGACACCGGCAATCCAAAAATGAAATTCCCATGATTCGAATATCCGGCAACGCCCATAAGCAAAGTCGCTACAACCGCAAGAACTGTAAATATCCCAAGCCATTTCTTTTTTCTCCCAGTCCGGTCAATCCATGTGCCGTATAAAGGAGAAAATAAAACTAAAAAGAAAGAGGCTAACGCATTCGCATACGAAATAAATGTACTGGCGATCTGGTTCAAGCTCTCGCTTTTTCCCACCGTTTCCGAAACATAAAGCGGGAAAAAAATCGTATTCACATTCGAAGAAAAAATCGTATTCGCAAAATCATACAACGCCCACGATAAAACCGGCAAAGAAACATACAGTTTCCATCCCGGACGCCTTTTTGTTTCATGCAAAGGCAAGGCATCTTCTATCTTCTTCACTGCGCTCTCCCCCATTCTTTCGGTTATAAAACGGTCGGCAAATCACTTACTCTACTATATAGGTTACTTTACATATTTGATGATTTTGTTTATTTTAGGTAAATAAATCTTTATCTTTTTTGACGAAAGAACGCCTCTTTGGCTTCCGAAAAACGGTGCTTTATATTTTACAGAATATAATTAATATTTTAACAATAATTGTGTATTTGTGCACCATCATCGTTTCCCGCCGATGAATGGGGGGAGATCCAGCCGGCAATTGCCCATCACACATATGTATCCTCCCTCATCGCCAAACGCTGGATGGAAAACACCCCGACATCAACATCCTTGGTTAGTGTAAGTCAAGTTCTTGTGGGAGCTTTTTTCACTTTTTTACTTTAAAAAGCGGACTCCTTATATAAGCGTTTTCTAGCTCCTTTTCTTCTCTTTCTTTTTTCTTTCCTACATTTTAAGGTTCACACGGTGGACTTGGTTGTGTATCTAAGGATGAAGTGACAGGCACCCATACCAATAAAAAAACGGAGCCCCTGCAAGCTCCGTTTTTCAACACTTTTTCCCCATCATTTTCGAGCGATGAGTAAACACCTCGATTTCATCCAATACACCGCTGCCTAAAACGACGCCTAGCACAATTAAAATAAATCCGATCATTTGTGTATGGGAAATAGATTCTCCGAGAAATAAATAAGCTCCCAGCAAAGAGAACAAAGGATTTAAATTAATGAAAATAGCCGATTCGACCGCACCAATATGTTGAATCGCTTTGTTGTAAAACATATGGCCCAGCGCAGTGGCAAATACAGCGGAAGCAAGGAAGATCATCCATAGGGATGGCGTACCGTTTGCCAAACTGGATAAACCGTTCGGTTCCATCCACAAACTAATGAAAAATAAAAGCAGAGACCCAAACAACAACATCCAGCCTGTCATCACACGCGCATCGACCGTTGCTTTTTTAATCATGATAAAACTGATTCCTTGGGATAATACGGCCAGAAATACATAAAAATCGCCAATGGACACATGGTGAATGCCGCTTTTGCCGTTTAACACGACAAACGCCACGCCGGCAAACCCGAGGAAAATCCCTGCAAACCGAAACACCGTAAACCGATCGCCTAAAAAGATAGCCGCTAACAATGATGTGACCAGCGGAACAAGCCCTAAAATTAAACCAGCATTGGATGCTGTCGTTTTTGCTAATCCGAGCGCCAGAAAAAGGTGATGGACAACGACACTAAACAAAGCGGCTATGCCAATATACAGAACTTCCTTCCAAGTTAATTTCCGCAACTGCCCCATGAATAGCAAAATCAGAATTACAACGATCCCTGCGGTAAAAATCCGAAACGACGTTAACGTCACCGGCGAAAAATGTTCAACTAAAATCTTGATGGCAATCACGTTCAATCCCCAGATCATCATAATCAAGACGAGGGAGATATAAACGAACGATTTCGACATATCCGAACTCCTCTCACGCATCAACATAAAGTCATAAAAAATTATTTTGGAAAAGTACTGCCCAAAGATGCGGCATGCATTATTCTAGCAACCATTAAACGGAATGACAACAAAAGTGATTATCCAACCGATGATAAAATGTGCGTGATCCATTCCTATAATATGTATGTGTTTCTTCACGACATCATGTTTGTAATAAACGTCTGATGTACCGAAGACAGAGTTTTTCCCGCTCTATCAACGTCACGATGCTTGGAAGAACACTTTTTGCATCACCTTTGTTACGGATCAATCACAGCACATACGTTCGTCTTTGTGAATAAAAAACTTTCCGATCCATCTCCCCTACACACCGTTTAGAAGAGGGAAACTTCTCGGAGAGAATGTTACTTCTTGTTCTCGATAAAGAAGCGGTTTGATCAATCCCTAGCTTTAGAAACAATTTCTTATAATTAAACTCCCAGTAGAAATGCCAATGCTACAGCGGCAACGCCGACGATTTCTTTTAGTAGCTTATGGCTAAAACTTTGTTAAATATCGAATTTTGTTATGTGTCCTAATGATCTTCGGGTGGTGACAGGCACCAAACCCAATGACAGAGATGACACGCACTAAGACGGGGGAGTATAATAATAGTAAAAACAAGTGAGGATGGAAAAATGGCAGGTGGTATATCGTATCATGCGAAAGACGTTTTATTTAAGTCGTGATTGAAAAAACGATCGAGCTCGCGAAAGAAATTCGTGACGAACCAACGCAACTACACGTCATCGCCGGCATCTTAACCGCTACCGATAAGTTTATTGACGAAGAATATGCAAAAAAAGTAAAGGAGTGGATCAAAATGACAAAGGTCATTCGGCTTTTCGAACAGGAAAAAGAAGAAGCAGTGAAAGAAGCAGAAAAACAGAAGGCAATTGAAATCGCAAAAAACTTACTAGATGTCCTGCCTATTCATGAGATTGCGAAACGGACCGGATTAACCATCGCTGAAGTGGCAGACTTGGCGAAAGAAATGGGCAAATAATCTGTCTCGCGACACGACCATCCCCAACAATGATGATGGACAAAACAATCCATATCTTGATATTGCTCATCCAACTTTTCACCTTAACAGCGCAACGGCAGCAAGGCTACAGCACCCAGAGATCTATCGACCATTCTCGGTGCTTCACAGAACCTGACCCTTTTCCTTGTCTAACAAATGATAAAGACGTTCACGCAGTTGCTTATAGAGAAGCGGACCCTCTATTTGTGTCTTTTTCGGAACCCCTTTTAACGAAAACGGAACACTCATGTACTTTTCCGGATGCAGCCGAAGTTCGTGGCTAAATGCATCTCTTGGCTCTGAACCGACCAATATGACCAGTTGGGGATTTAATAAATGTATTTCGTCCATTAACAGTTCCTTGCACTTTTTCATATCCCGGATCCCTCTATGATTAGCTACCCTAGCAAAATCCGTCACATATGATCTCTCTGCAATATCCCTGGTGATCCCTAAATTTCGAACAAGCGGATCATAATTTTTGGTATTGGGCCAATAGCGATCAAAAAATGACTGATAAGGTTGTACGTCTTCAAAAATCCAAAAACAAGAAAGGACGGTCATACTCAGCTTCTCTTCCTTCTGCAAGGAACCCTTAAACACAAAGATATACTCTGCCTTACCTTGCTCAACAACCTTACGCCCAATAAACGGCAAATCCACACTTCGGGCAATATTGTCCCTCTTAAAAGACCAATAATTCCGAGATGGATCCATTGCTTTTTTATAATGCTGGAAATACGCTTCATAAAAATCCACTAAATAATTCAACTCCGGAACTTGTTCCAAATCCGATACGATATGAAAGTCAACGTTCCCATTGATTTGTGATTCACTATAAATGCCAAAGTTCGAATGTATTTCAGCCAATCGATGAGCTAGCATCATACATCCCCCCATCATTCACAAAAATTTCGAACAAAGAAACATCGATGGAAATTATTGAAAACCTATAAATCCTATCTCAAACCGATCAGCCAAATAGGAAGGCCGCGGCAAACTCCACCCGACTAACCCCGAATATTTACCAATTGCACCGCCAGCTCTTCCAACTCATCGGCACAGACGATCTTTTCAGTAAAACGGCTTGGCAGTTGGTGATATCCGACTTCTAATCCCTTCAATCCCCCAGCAATCGCCGCAATCGTATCGCTATCGCCGCCCATATTCACCGCTGAAATGACGACGTCTTCAAACGACTCGCAGCGCAACAGCCAATGAAGAACCCAGCTCATCGTATGCACGACATAACCGTCAGGCGAACAGGCCGGTTCAACCGTTAAAAGCGGTTCATATCGCGTATGAACAACTTCTTGCCTAATCGCTGCTGACAGCTTTTCTCCATGCAACAACCGAGAAGCAATGCGGTTATAAATAAGGCACGCTTCCGCCGCTTGACTATCATGATGTGTCATATTCGAATGAAGGACCGTGACTTCCTCCATCTTTTCCTGATCCGCATACGCCAGCGCAATCGGCAAACAGCGCATTAACGACCCGTTCCCCGCGCAAAGGCCACCAAGCTCCCGACAAGCCCGGGACGCAGCCTCAAACCAATCGCCATCATACAACGAAAACACGGTGCGGATGATGTTGCCGACATCCGGGGGATTGGTCTTATACCACTTCAAAAACTCCTCTCCGATTTCAGCAATCGGATTTTCCTTATTCCGAATGATCCCTTTCGCCACCGCAATCGTCATTGCCGTATCGTCCGTCACTTCCCCAGGTGGTAAATCAAGCCAACCGCCGCCGATGATGTCAGTCACTTTTCCGTACGTGCCGCGAATTTCCTCGGCACTCATAAACTCCGTCGTCGCCCCCAGCGCATCGCCAATCGCAAGGCCGAACAGCCCTCCTTTGATTCGGTCAAGCACGTTTTCCCCCACATCGTTTGATTTAGCCGTATGATGCTTTGCATATTTTATAGTTTGGTAGTTGCTCACTAACTGATCCAATTCATCCAATGAAAGATAAGCAATAGCATTCCCGCTTCCGAATTTCCTCATAACTTTGTCCTCTACCATTTGCAGCTTTTTCAATACTTCACTAGAAGCTTTGGTACCTGCAAAACGTTTTCTCCCCTTATCAGGTCCTTCTTCGATAATCTCCCACTCTTCAGGCTGAAAGACACAAACGACTTTTCCATGATGTACCCCTGCAACATATTGAATATACGGAAATCTATGTTTACTCATCCTCCAATTTCCCCGAGTAGCTTCATAATCACTTTTGCCTTCCGCTAAGGAATTATGTATTTTTACAAGCAATATTTCTTCTTTCACCCGTTTCCCTCCCTCGCCGTCTTGGCTATTATCAAAAGTTTATTCCCCACTTGAAACAAAAGAAGGTCATCTAATTTATGCCAGGTTATTACCCGGATTCCCGTCCGGATTCGTCCGCTCATAGCCGCCGCCTTGTTGCTCTGTCAAGTTCACATCGGTATTTCCATCCCCATCACGCCAGTATCCTTCAATCCATTGCCCATCGCGCCAATGTCCTTCCACCCAGTGAGGACGGACATGATGTGTCCCCGGATTTTCTTCCGATTCGATGCTGACTGCCACCTCGGAATAGCCGGTATAGGAACCCATAGAATGTCCATTGGCATCTGCCCCATTACCTATGTTGTCCGGATCTTGATCGCTTTCTGCCCAATCGCTATGGTCAGCGCCATCGATCACATCCACGATTCCGACCGCCAACGTTCCTACAGCTACCGTTTTGGCAATATTGGTCAATCCGTTTTTGATCTTTTTCTCATCGTCATCGCGCAGCCCTTCATAGACCTCTTTTCCGTTTTGGTATGTATGTTTGGCCGTCTGGTATACTCCTTTGGCCGTGCGCGAAATCGATTCACCGATGTTTCCAAGGCCCTTTTCGATCTTCGCTTCATCTTTTTGAATGATGCCAGACGCCGTATTCCATACGCCGTCTACCGCTTGGCCAAACGTATCGCCGGCAAACTCAGACGCTTTTTTCACGCCATCGCCTACCTCTTTGATCCATTGGCTGCCTGTTATTTCACCGACAACATTCACCGCGCCACCTATCACCGCTCCCGTTGCTTTCCCTGCCAATCTGCCGAGTTTCCGAAAAAAACTCAACTTTATCCCCTCCATATTCGTGATATTGACACTAATCCTTTTATTTCGACACCTTTCCTCTCAATCCTTTTCCTTCCATTACATTTTTGTGAAAATATACCCACGATTTATGTACTATTCCATAACTCCATCGCCGCCATGCACGGTGCAGCGAATCAAATATATACAGAATATTCCGTTAATTTTAGTCATAAATAAACACGCCGCCCCACAACAAGGGCGGCATTATCGTTGTAATCCTTTCCGCTGATGCCATTTCCACACACTTTCTATGATTTGTTCCAACGAATATTCCGCTTTTCAGCCAAGTTATTCGTAAATGCGGGGATGCAGCAAGACGCGCCGAGGCGCCCGGACGGCGTTCGGTGTATTCAATGAAGGATTTGTGGCCGGTTATTTTTTCACATGTTTCAATGACTTCGTTGACGGAATATCCTAAGTCGTTGCCGAGGTTATAAATGGCTTTTTTCGATAATCCATTAGAGGGCTATATTTTCTCCTTCCTTGTCTTAACCATCCATTCCCAGAATCTGAGGGGCTGTCAAATGCTCTCCTTGACAGGCCTTAGGGGGCTGAGACGCTTGGAAAAGACGAGAAAAGAAAAGGAAAGGAATCAGAGCCATTTAGGCACTTGATTCCCCTGCTTAACCGATTTTATACTGTCTACTTTTCGGATCGCAATGCACAGGGACGTAACCAATATATTTTATTTTTGGATATTGATTACATACCCATTACTAATTGTCATATAAACTTCATGAGAGTCTCTAGATCTTTATCTCTAAAAATATTTGATATGAAAGGTTCCGTATTAGCCACGTATTTAGACAGAGATTGCAATGCGTAATCAAGTATTTTTGTATCCCCTTTTACCTCAAACAATAACAATTGGACAAATCTTAATCCCGGATAAATTGCTATTGGATTGGAAGAACGATTTACTAACTCCAATGTCAATACACCGGCATATCCTGGCTGTACCACAGAAGATATAGTCACCCCCAGTCTATTCCATGAGGAACGTGTAACTACTAATCCCATTAAATTACTAGGCAGTCTAACATATTCGAAGGTAGATGCTATAACAAGCTGGCCAGGATATAACAAAAACTTTTCACCAAAATTTCGATACGTCTGATCAAAAAAAGTTTCTATTGGTCTATTATTCTCCATCGGGTCAATATATGGCTCTCTAGTTCTCATATCTACTTTAAATTTTGTTCCTAACCTCAGGTCTATTGTCGAAGCTCCTAATTGCTTCTCTCTGTCTAATATTGGAGTAACAATCAATCTCTTTTCATGATCATCTAATGATAAATATTCCTCTATTTTATCTTTAGACAAAATAGCCATTTAATTCCCCCACCTTTCTTGGATGGTAGAGGCATGCAACGCATATTTCATTAATCCATTTAGCAACCCTAAGAAGTTGTACTCTGATTTTTCCCCATCCAAACTTTGAACTCTAGATAATATTTCATTGTCCCCTAATAATTTTGCAAACCAACCAGAATTCAATATAGCTTTTGCATTAGCTGGTTTTCCGTCTAATTCATTCGGCGGAACTAACCATTTAATTCTCTCTTCAGCCAGCCTCATCGCTTCTTCTATGTGGCATGGTTTCATTAAATTATCACCTATAAGCGCTTCAACTTCATTAACAACCAATGATAAACACTCTTCCCATATTCTTTCTAGTATTTGATAGGACTCCTGGTTAAGCATAAAACTTATATAATTGCGACTAATTATGTTAGGCTGATACACCACTTGGGCTTGTTCCCAGTCCTTTTCTAATGTATCTAAGATTTCCTTGATTTTTTCGTGTAAAGGATCATACAGTTTCAACTTTCGTAAAACACTTAACTGAAACTTAAATCTTAATCCATCTCGCGGATGTGTGTGGGATGGGACATCTATCAAGCTCCCCGTTTGAATTATTTGCGTACCTACAACTGAAGTAAGCAAGTCACTGGAAGAAAATATAAAAGCAGGTCCTAATAAATATATTGCCACACAGTCGGCTATAGCTTCGCGAAGCCATGCCCCCAGTACTGTATCATGGAGAAAAGATGAAATTTCCGCAATGGAAGCTGGATGATTGTTTTGTTTGAAAAAGAATTTTCCTAACTTATTTAAATAAGGGTGGGACAAAACTTTTTGTGCAAATATTTTGGACCAAAGTCCCCTATTTCGGTCAAAATAATGTCCTATTTCATGAGCATAAATACCACTTAAGAACACATTATCCTTATGCTGGCTTGGAAATGTTAATTTAACAAACTTTTTATTATTATTACTTGTAACTCCTACTTCATTTTCAAGTAGTTTTTTTATTGGATGCCAAATTTCCTGAAAAGTAAAATTTAACTGGTCTATAGGAGACGTTAATAATTCAAAATTTTCTCCGTCTATGTTTTTGATCATCTCTTTAAATATTTCCATAATCTCTAATGGATAAGATTTCAAATCTGTCCCTGAAATAGCACTTGCTACAAATTGAATACGGCGACTAAACCATATTTTGTTTACTGCCTTAGCCTTAGAAGAAATAACATGCTGTTCATTTTCCTCCAAAGCTTTAATTTCCGATATTAAAATATCCCGCAGTTGTTTTACAATTGGTATAAGATCATTTACGATCAGTTCCTTTAAAGCAACAGATGGATATATCTTTAATGAAAGATTTTTTAATTGATCTTCAAAATTAAACATATCACTAACTGTAGCCTTTAAATTACCAATCGCAGATATTCTCATATTTAAATTCTCCAACCCCCGATATTACTTGAGGTAAAACTTAAGACCTCATTATTTAAATATTTAGAAATGGACTGAAAAACATCTACGATTGAGCCTACATCATCTTCATTTGCTGTATTTCCTTTCTCAAGCTCATTTAAAACTTTAATATGTTCTGATACAGACTTTTTGATATCTTCTACAGTACCTTCAAACTCAAGAGCATTTACGTATATGCTAAATGCTTCCCCCCCTGATATACCTGCTGTACTCATTTTATGGGTTCCATTGCAAAATTGGACAATTGATTCTAGGAAATCTTTAGCTTGCCATAATGAGTTTACTTCTAATGAAGAAAGTGGACTTCCTTGAATACTTTTGTATATCGCATCGAGCAAGATATTTGTATCAAACCCAATAGATAAGTCCGATTTTCCATTTGTAAATCCTATCTGAAATTGATTCATAAAAAGTTCACCTTCTTTTTTTAAAGGATATATAAATGAAATGTTAAATATTCTCTGTTCCATCACTTCTTTGACGGAATAAATCTAAGCCGTTGCCAAGATTGTAAATGGCAGTTTTCTTTGTACTGCCTAAAATTAAAAAAGTAAATGTCAATTTCTACGATAATAATCTAATATCACGTAAAGTCCAAGATACTTTTTCCCGATTTGCCGGTCCGATAACAGTAACTTTTAGTAAATCGGCTTCACATTTTTTGTTAAGACCCAAATTTTCAATCTTTTTTAATGCATCTTTGCTTATTCTTCCTGTAATTTTTTCACCTTCATCGGTTACAATTTCAAAATTTTTAATTCTTATATTCGCACCAGTTAATCTGCCTATTATTTTTATTTCTGTTTCTGTCGTATTAGAAAAATCGCTAAGAGTTTTAAAAATCCGCTCTGCTTTTTCTACATTTAATGATATACGCGATGGTGATCTGTATAGTGATGTCCATTCCAATTCTATCGATGTATTTAATTCTTTAATGGATTTTGTCCACTCAATATAGTTTTTTAAAGTTCTTGGTCCTAATTGCGAAATCAATTCGGCTAGTTGATCTGGCACATCAGATGATTCTAATAATTTAAACAATTCACCTATTATTTGCGATTGCATTGGTTCATCAAGTGTATGCTGTTCCGGATGCTTAACTTCCAAAACAGCTTTGAAAGATCCTGCTTTAGTTTCTCTTAAGATAAACTCATTTTGCTCAAGAATATCTTGAGGTATTTTTCCTTTTTCACTTGGCTGATTAAAGAGAGTATTTGCAATGCTATCCGATAAATTTTGTAAACCACTTAATACTGAAGTAAAAGCACGTACAGATATTTTTCCGCTTGGTAAATTAGGGGGATGCATTGTTAATACCATTTCTTCTCTGTTCGAAACCCTTTCGATTTCTTTTTTTACTTTTTTAAGATCTTCAAGGCGCCGCTTAAAAGATGATATTTGTAATGATTGCACATAATCAGGAATATCTAATACAGAAAGTTGCTCTTTCGTATCTTTTATGATTGATTCCGTTTCCCGAATTTTTCTATCCATCCAATCTTGAGGCGACATCATGAGTAACACCTCCTAACTTCATTAATTCTTCACGACGTATTTCAACAATCCCCTTAGGCTTTCTATTTCTGTCAAAACCAAACTGCCCCATCCAATAAGTTTGCATTATAGCAACATTCCCAGATATCCTAGCTTTAACCTCTGGAGGATAGTGTTCCAATGTTAGACAAAAATATGCATCACAACGGTACTGTCGGGATATCTGATGAATATAGTTGTCTAACACCTCTGATACTTCTTTAGATTCTATATCTTCCGGACGATAAAAAACGACCAAATCAATATCGTTAGGATTCAGCTTCGTCGTTAAAAAGCTACCATCTAACCATATATATCGAGGTGGTAACATTTTCACCAATTTCCTGATCCATATACAAAACTTTTCATAGATATCAGGACGCGATTCGGAATGAGGGAAGTTTTGTACAAATTGCTCTTCAAACTCTTTACATGTATATTCGTGTATCCCAGGCATTAAGTTCCCATCTTCTAAAAAATCCTGCACCACTTTTCACTTCCTTCGTCAAAAGTAAACCGAATCGAATCATTGCTGCTTATCTTGAATTTTAGCTCACTTAACAAACAAAGACAATTGAGTTTTAATTTCATATTGCTATCCCACAGTTCTACCAATATACCTCTTGTTACCATTGTGATCAACTACTTGAACAGACGGAATCGCACTCTTTTACAAACCTCACATATTTTTCTTTTGTTCTGCTGTAGTACCGAGAAAATAATGTAATAGCACATCGATATTCATAAATGATGGTGGAGAAACTTTTGAACCCATGTACAAATAAAAATAGCTTCAGCGGTAATGTTCTGATACATGCACGATACGGGCTTCGATAGAATTCAGATGAATGTAACGGCTCATTTCCAACATTCCTTTATCATCGTCAATGAATTTGCTGACATGGCATTTTTCGAACGCATGTTCTGTAAAGCAGTAGCGTGTATTATAGTAACTGGCATATCGCTTATTAATGAGCGCCAATAATTTTCAAAATAGGCTCGTGTTGTAAGCGTAGCTATAAATGAAAATGGTTTGTCATGAGGGCAATAAGAAGCCATTTCAAACGGAATTTTTTCATGAAGCTGACCGAGGATATGCAAAAAAGCGAGAAAATCATTCGGTTCTTGAAACAACGGATCACGGCGATTCTCGCGACACACAATATGGTAAAACTGATGAGGCACCCATGTTCGCCTTGCTCATCTCATTCACTTCGCCCTCTAAAGAACGTTTGTTCTATATATGATTATAATCCTATACACCTCTGCCGCTCAACCTCAACACTTCGACAAAATTCGAAGAAACGACTGCCCCGAGTTAGACACTTACTAGGAATCGCTTCTCAACCCTTATATATCAAGGGTTGAGAAGCGATTTGGGCACACTTCACACGTGTATCTATGAGTGATTATGGATATATAGGATTCTTAGATGGAGATCCAAGCCTACAGCTACAAAGGCTTAGTGATGTTTTAAAGCGGTTTCCGTGTGATGATTTATATGTTCTTACATTATAACTCATAAATACCGATATTAAATATTGTATAAAATTCCACTATCAGTACAGCGAACTTGGATCACCGGAAAATAAAATCGCTTTTTGCCGTTTTCTTTTTACACAATTTCCTTGACTTAATCTTTTTTCAAAGCAGGCGTTAAATCATCGCCCAATGACTGAAACCTATACAAAAAATTTACTCACTTGCATTATTTTCTTCTTTGACCACTGAATAATTGGTCAGTAATAAAAATAAGTAGATTACTAACAAGTTAAGACCCTTCGTGCACTGTTCAAACGCAATTAATCCATGAGCCACTTTATTACGTAAATTTATCCCCATCTGATCTACCATTACCATTTGTATCAATTTATGAATGCGTTCCCCTAAAGCTTCTTTTATATCATCTCTGTTCAGAAATTCATTAAAAGTTTCCTCATGTTGTGCGGTAGACTTTTTGATCGAAGTAGTCGCATATCCTGCGGCTGCAAACATTCGTCTAAGGGTGGATTCGAATTGAGGGACTAATATGTGAATGGAACTAACGTAGTCGCCATCAAAAAATTTTTTTATTCCCAGTTCTACAAATGGTTTATTCTTCGCGCTCATTAATGACCATGCAAAAATTTTATCTATTATTAATTCTGACGTGAGCCCTCTTTCCTTAATCAATTTATCAAATAAAGGGACAAGAGCCATATTTAAAACTGTTTGTAGATGCAACATATAATTTTGTGAGAAAGCCCATTGGTAAGACTCCTCATCATTTTTAGCTTCAGCGACTTTCTTTTCATCATCTATTAATCCTTTAGTTACTAAATGATACAGGGGGTAAGCAGTCATCAGTTCCTTCGTTAGTTTTTCGACATTATTAATATCAGGGATAAAATCAATTGGCTTCGCTATCATGTCTATCGATTCTGCTACATCTACTTCAAGATAAGGTTGCATCATATTTTCTATTTCGTGAGTAGGGATTGGAACCTCCGCAGAAACAACAGATAATTCGTCACTCTCTTCCCATTCTTTATACGCTTTTCTTATAAGTATTTTCATTTCTTCAACCTTATCTGTCTTTCCAATATTCGCATAATGCCTCATCGCTAGTTCATAAAAATGGGCCTTTACCATGCTACTTTTTTGTTCTCTGCCTTGTTGATGCACCGCCTCTTCCTCAAAAGACCGCCCGATTTCCACCTGCAATTGTTGTTCCACTTCTTTGCTAATTCTCTTGAACTTTTTCCAATGGATGATTTCTTCACAAAACTTGCGATGCATATAATATTCCTTATTATCCCAATAACTTTTTCTTCCATTGTTTAGCAAGTGGATACACAACAACACGATATTTTCGTCAACTAAACTTGATAACTTGCTGCCTAAGATATTTCTTAACAGCCTAGACAGTTCCAATGTCCATCTGTAGTCTTTGTTCTTATCAAACATGTGTAAAGTGCTTTCTATTTTTTTGAGTATGATCTCAATCCATTCTTTATTTCCCATTTTCAAAGAAACTTCAACCGCTCTTGCCAGATCAGAAACAAATAAATAAAAATTCCCTTTTTCTAAATGCTTTTCGGCTGTTTCAAGCAATGATGGCAAGAGTATTTTAGAAATTTCATACTTATTTTTAGTTCCGTGTTTATCACCATGTTCAAACAGAAAGTCAGCGTATCTAGCCCTTAAAAATACGTTTTCCGTTTCTTCTAGACGCTGTTCATAATATGCTATTTGTTCACCAGTAAAATTCTCTATATCAGGCCATTTTGTTCCATCTTTATATTCGATCATAGGAATAAATCTTCCTCTATCATTGATTTTAACAATCGGTGTTTGGGCATGGAGAGAAAGAACCTCAATTTCATACTGAGCCATCTTTTCAAATCTAACTAGGCCTTTCTCCTTATCCCAATCTCTTATCTTTTTAAATTCCCCAGCAAACTCACTTAAGTATTCACTGTAAGAAATCCTTTCTAGTTGTTTTACTTTATCCTTATACTCTTCCATAAATACTCCCCCTTTTCATCTACAGCAGTTATTATTACATTCACAAGTCGGCAGGTTACCATATATTTTTATCTGAATTATCTAAAAATTTATCATAAAAAATTTTTATACGCCTGTTTCTTGCGACTAGCCGCGCAATATTCTGTACGAAGCCATCATCCACTTTTCCAAAACAATAAACCACATCAATGGAAAAATGGAACCATGAATAAGTGAACATCCAAAAAAGAAATCTTTGAGCATCTAGGGTGTAGTTGTTGAAAAACTAACCAATGGAATGGATACGCGGGTATAGCTAGAAGAGGAAGCAGAGGATCTAACCATGATGCAAAACATAGAGGGAATTCGTAATCTTTATCACACTTAAGAACATGTCTCTCATAAATAAAATCCACACAACAAATAAAGCAATTCCCACCTCACACGCGTCAATCACAACATTGGACACAAGCGGCTTCTTCCCGGCTGAAACGACTGATGCCATTCATCCAAACTGCGCAAACACCCACGCGCTAACCACCGCAAACCGCCATGGATATAACGCTCTCCACACCAAAACCGCAAGCAGACCGAATACCGAAAGATGCGGCATGATGTAATTCCATGGCAAAGACCCATCATTGATATGATCGACATGCCCTAATGGCAGCTTTTGTACGATTTCACTAATCCAACTTGCCGTATTCGCACCAGTAAACATGGAAGATTCCGTAAAATAATAAATCATCCCGCACCATGCGAATACAAGCCCCCAAAGAACAAGCTTATTTTTCATACCATCACCTAATCTGTTTAAACGAATCATTCTTTTTAATTCCTTCTTCCGTTTTTGAATATAATAGTGAATCGTTTTTTCTATCCGCTCCAATTTCTCCAGCGACTAGACATCTTGAAGAATGTAGCGGATCGTCTTTTTCATGGACTTTGGCAGCTGTTGAAAGGATGGCATACATACCTCCCAATACTACTTATTATTATCCCCTTTAAAAATTGGTTTTAACTGATGAGCAAGCTCCCGAACCATGTCTTTCGCGGTCATATTGGCGGACAATTCCCCGCGTTGATACGCTTCAATTAAGATATGTTTGAAACGCTCGGTTTCTGGCTGCAGAGTCTTTTTCTTCGTCACAACAGTCACCTCCAACGTAAAAATTAAATAAGCCTCCTGCTGAACGAATTCAACAGAAGGCTTGCAAACGGTTATTTATCGTTTTAACGCTTTGATAAAGACATCAATAACCCGGTTTTGTTCGTCGATGGTCATGCTAGAGCCAGACGGCAAACAAATGCCATTGGCAAACAATTCATCCGAAACGCTCCAACCTTCTTGATGCGGGTAATACGTTACCCCATTAAACACAGGCTGCAGATGAAGCGGCTTCCATACAGGACGCGCTTCAATATTTTCTTCCGCAAGCGCATTGATAATATCCATTGGCGTTACACCAAGCGCTTGCTGATCAATCGTCAACGTCGTCAGCCAGCGGTTGGACATCGTGCCTTCCAATTCAGGCATAAAGTGTACGCCTTCGATATCCCCTAACGCTTGTACGTAACGGTCAAAAATCGCTCGTCTCGCTTTCACCCGCTCGTCCAACACTTCCAACTGCGCCCGGCCGATTCAGCGCTTTCCTTGACAGGCTCTCAGGGTTCTGTGACACTTGGAAAAAGACGAGAAAAGAAACCAGAGTTGCGTAGCCCTCATTCCTTCGCATCAACTCAATTTATACTGTCTACTTGTCGAATCGCAATGCACAGGCACTCGTCCTTAAAAAAGAAGGCATGTGCATCCCTTGACTATGTATCGCCATGTGAAATTTGAAGCTGCTTACTACGCTAAACAGAGAAAAGTAGCTACATAAGCAAGAGCTTTTCTCGCTGTTTAACATGTCTGTTTTCTTAACATAACACCAAAAGGTCTGCCCATCATCAGAACTGAACTAACTTCTTAAGATTGTAAACACCATGAGCAGTCGTGGAAATCTTTTAAAGTACATTAATTAATCACAAGGAAGAGGAATTCATTGCTTAGGGTATGCTGTCGCTTGAAAAACCGAAATATTAAACTAGATTTTTATCACTATTAAAGATACATGAGAATATATATAATAAAAAAAATAGACAAGAAAAACAGTAAAGTGAATATAGGAAATTTTATTTTTAAAATTTTACTGAATTCAACGCTCCTCAAAATAAGCATTACCAAAAATGAGCTAATCGTTCCCAATACTGGGGCATATAATCCAAGAGATTTAATAAATATTACATTAAACCCGTGGTGCTAGATAAACTTGAGCAAGCATAAAAATAGCCCTTGCTGGCGAATCTCCTGTAGAATGAAAGTGCGACCTACCATTCGAAAGGAGAATCCCCATGCAAGAGCACTTTCATTTTACTACAGATCAAGCCAAGATTCAAAAGCAATATGCCGCCATTTTCGTTTTTGTTTCTGCTCAACTTTCATGCATTCAGGTGCATCTTCATCGTCGAAATCGCCATTTGGTCAAGCAAGAGGACGCTGTCATCATCGCCATTCATCTTTTAGGAAAGCTGCTCGGTTTTACTTCTGAACGGGCGTGGCATCGCTTTGTCACGGGAAATTTGTTCACAAACGGCTCGTTTCTTGAACGCTCCCGATACAACCGCCGTTGCCGGGCGCTTGGTTTCGCCATCAAATGGATCCGTCATGAGCTGGCAAAACGCGGTCAACATCATGCCTATGCCGTCGTTGACAGCTTGCCGCTCCCGTTGTGCCATACGGCAAGAATGCATCGCGCCAAACGGTTTCAAGAGATCGCCGACATCGGGTATTGCGCTTCCAAAAAGCAATGGTACTACGGGTTGAAGCTGCACCTTCAAGTGACCGATCAAGGGCTGCCAATGGGGTATGTGGTGACGGAAGCATCTTGCCACGATCGAATCGCAGCCGAAAGCGTGATGACCCAAATTCCCCACCCGTATAACTTTGGGGACAAAGGATTCATTAGCCGTGACTTGCAAAAAAGGCTGTACGAAGAATACCAAATGGCGCTTTGGACTCCGTCTCGAAAAAACCAGAAACATCGTGCGTCTGAGACATGGGAGCAGTGGATCCAACAAAAACGCAAAGTGATCGAGACGGTGTTCTCGGTTCTGGTTGACCACTATCGTATCACTGAGATCCGAGCCAATTCGATTATCGGATTTGAAGTGGCACTAGACGGTATATTGTTAGCTTATTCCCTGGTTACACTTGGGCTAGTTGAGCGCTAAAGCTCAACTAGCACCACGGGTTCCGAGCATCTTCTTCCATATTTTCTACTGATTTCGCTACGCTTACTTGCGCCGCCTGATGAATAATATAATGCGGCTGAAAATCAGCAACAGCGGCATATACTTTTTTTTTATTAGTGATATCCCCTTCATAAAAAGTATAGGTCTTATCTCTTAAATTTTCCAATTTGCCTGTTGAGAGATTATCAAAAACCGCTACTTCATAACCTTCTTCAAGCAATTTATCCACTATATGTGAACCGATAAATCCCGCTCCCCCTGTAACAAGCACCTTTTCCATCATGTATTCCTCCAATTTGTTCTATCTCGCCCCATCGCCTGTTATACAAACTTTTATGGTCTTCAAAATAATTTTAAGATCGAGCCAAAAGCTCATATTATTAATATAATAACGATCTAACTCTAATTTTTCTTTAGGGGTAATATCATATCCCCCATTCACTTGCGCCCATCCTGTAATCCCGGGCTTTACTTGCAAGCGATCAATAAACCCTGGGATTTCCTCATTAAATTGTGCGGTAAACATTGGTCTTTCCGGTCTTGGGCCAATTAAACTCATATCACCTTTCAGCACGTTAAATAATTGCGGAAGTTCATCAATTCTCGTTTTTCGAATAAACGCTCCTACTTTCGTAACACGAGGGTCATTTTTTGCCGCCCATTGTGCGCCATTTTTTTCGGCGTTAACTCTCATGGAACGTAATTTGATCACTTTAAAATATTTTCCATGTAAGCCCACACGCTCTTGCAGAAAAAACGCTGGACCCGGCGTTTCTAGTTTGATAATAACAGCAAAAATTAAAATAATAGGAATAGCAATCGGTAATGCTAACAATGACAACAGTATATCTAAAAGTCGCTTTACATACGGATAATATTTTACGTTTGCGTTTTGTTTTCTTATTGTGTGCTGTGTATCTATTGCAACTGCATATTCCTTAAAAAAATCATTTTGTTTGCTGGAGCTAACCCCCACTTTCTACCTCTCCTTTTAAACTATTGATCACAGGAGTGCTTTAAACTTCTCCAAAGTCTTTTTCTCTTTTAAGAACTTGTTCTATAAATTGAATCAAATCATCTCTTAATTCATTATTCTGCAACGCAAACTCAATCGTCGTTTGGATAAATCCGAGCTTTTCGCCGACATCGTAGCGCTTGCCTTCGAATTCGTAAGCGAAGACACGCTGGATTTCGTTCAATTTTTGAATCGCGTCGGTGAGCTGGATTTCGCCGCCGGCGCCGACTTCTTGTTTTTCAAGGAATAAGAAAATTTCCGGCGTGAGTATGTATCGTCCCATGATCGCTAAGTTCGATGGCGCGGTGCCTGGCGCTGGCTTTTCGACGAATTGACGGACTTGGTAGCGGCGTCCGTGTTGTTCGAGTGGATCGATAATGCCGTAGCGGTGTGTTTCCTCATCAGGCACTCGTTTGACGCCGATGACCGAGCTGAATGTTTGTTCATATTGGTCAATTAGCTGCTTTAAGCATGGCGTTTCCGCTTGAACAATGTCATCGCCCAAAAGGACGGCGAACGGTTCGTCACCGATAAAGTTGCGCGCACACCAAACGGCGTGGCCGAGCCCTTTCGGTTCTTTTTGGCGTATGTAGTGAATATCGACTTTCGATGGTTCTTTCACTTTTTCGAGCAAGTCCAGTTTTCCTTGTTTCATTAATATTTGTTCCAGTTCATAGGCGTTGTCGAAATGGTCTTCGATCGCCCGTTTCCCTTTCCCTGTGACAATGATGATATCTTCAATGCCGGAGGCAATCGCTTCTTCGACAATGTATTGAATCGTTGGCTTGTCAACGATCGGAAGCATTTCTTTCGGCATCGCTTTCGTTGCTGGTAAAAAACGCGTGCCGAGCCCCGCTGCGGGAATAATCGCTTTGCGTACTTTTTTCAACGAAATCCCTCTTTTCTATGTATTTGATAACAAAAATAAATATATGAATTTAGTTCTAATCTATTCACAACGATAGACCACAACTAAATTCATATAAAACCGGGCATCTAACCCGCCCTCACACCACACCCTCGACGACTAGCGTCTAAGGTGGCAGGACCGTCATCGTCCCCACCCACGGCATGGCCGAGTGCCTCCATTGATAACGGAAAGGAGACATCTCCGAAAAGCTGAGCCGCCGCGATTAGCTCTCGAAGCCAAATGTTCTTCGCCCGCGGAAGTGCTTGCACTTCAAGGGCGAAGGTTATTTGGCGCAAGAGAGCTAGGCGGCGAAGCTAGACATCACCGAAATCGAAAAGCGCAGGCGACTGCCTAGTCCCATAATCTCTCTTCTATTTTACATACATTACTATCATTTCGTCATTTTTCCATCCATCTTTCGCCCCCATTTTTGCCATCGTTCGTAGAAATCAGCGACGATTCGACAAAAACAGGAGAAAAGAAAAATATGTTTTATGACAACGATGTTACCATAAAACATATTAGAACAAGCCTAAAAATTTTTTCTTTTTTATTCGTTCCGGCTCTTCGCGATATACCGCTTGTCCGCGGATGAGAAGCTCGGCGTTTTCTTGGAAGAAATACACGGCGTTCATGCCAAATTCTTTATTTATGACATCGTATGCTTCCCGCATACGGAATGGACGGGTTGTCGTATTATGCGCATCGGAAGCGATGAAATGCGCTAAGTTCGCTTCCATCAGCTGTAAGGAAAATTTTTTTATTTTTTTTCCGAAATGTCCTGATACACTTGAGGCCGTTAGCTGTGCCAGCGCGCCTCGTTTCACCAGTTGGTAGAGACGCTCCGGATGTTCGATGATTTCTGCATTTCGCTCTGGGTGTACGATAATTGGGATCATGCCTTTTAGCTGCAAATCAAACAATAGCTGTTCGGCATAACGGGGTACGTGGTCTGCAGGGAATTCGATGAATAAATACGAAGTTTCTGCTAGGGTCATGATTTCGTTTGCTTCTAAGTTTTTCAATAAATCCCCATGAATGCGTACTTCCTGTCCTGGCAATACTGTAAGCGGAATATCGTGCTGTTTCATGATATCGTTCAATTGGGCTGCCCGTGTAATAATGGATTGTTTTGGATTATCATAGCTTCCGTTTTTATGATGGGGAGTGGCGATGATCGTTGTAATTCCTTCTTTTACTGCGGCGCGCGCCATTGTGATGGCGTCATCGATCGTTTGCGCTCCATCATCAACGCCAGGCAAAATATGACTATGTATATCGATCATCGCTAACCCCTCCTTATTTTTTGAGTTACTAAACAACTATTTATTATGATAACATAGGAAAATAGGGCTATCAATCGGTGTTTTTTGCGGAATTCTGTCGAATTTTATGGATATTGTGGTGAATAATTCCTAGCACCCTTCTTCTTTATGTTGTACTACATGGAAAAACGCTCTATAATCGTAATAGTTAAACTAAAAATTATATAACTAAAGGAAGGTTATACATGAGAGCAAAACGTCGAAAAAAGAAAAAATGGCTGCGCTGGGTTGGCGGGATTGTCGCTGTCCTTCTCATCGGTATTGGAGCATACGCTTATTCGATCTATCACCATGTGAAACAGACGGCAAATCAAATGTATGAAAATGTAGACTGGAAATCCGATAAGCGGGATGACGAAATATCGTTTAAAGAGAAAACACCAATTTCCATTTTATTAATTGGCGTCGATGAGCGAAAAGGAGACCGCGGCCGCGCCGATTCATTAATTGTAATGACAGTCAATCCGAATAAAAAATCAATAGAAATGGTCAGCATTCCTCGCGATACACGCACGGAAATCATCGGAAAAGGCAAAAAAGATAAAATCAATCACTCGTATGCGTTTGGCGGTGTAGAGATGACAATGGCGACCGTCGAACATTTCCTAGATATTCCGATTGACTATTATATTAAAGTCAACATGGAAAGCTTCCGCGATATTGTCGATGCGGTCGGCGGTGTGACGGTAAACAACCCGTTTGCGTTTACGTATGAAGGGGTGACGTTCCCGAAAGGAGAAATTACGTTAAACGGGGAGAAAGCGTTGAAATATTCGCGCATGCGCAAAAGCGACCCGCGCGGCGATTTTGGCCGCCAAGACCGGCAAAAGCAAATTATCGAAGCAATCATTCAAAAAGGGGCAAGTTTTTCTTCCCTTACAAATTATGATGAAGTGTTAGCAGCAATCGGAAAACACATGAAAACAAATTTAACGTTTGATGAAATGCAAGAGATTCAAGCAAACTACAAAGAGGCCCGCCACCATATTGAGCAGCTCCATATTACCGGAAAAGGGACGACAATTAACGGTACTTATTACTTGATTGTCCCAGAAGAAGAGAGACTGGCGATTTCGAATAAATTAAAAGAACATTTGGAATTGAAAACGGCATCGTAATAAGGAAAGCGCACCTCATGAAACATGTGGTGCGCGTTTTATTTGGCGATAAAATATCCGATCAAAAAGTCTGCCCATAGCTGGTGGCCTCGTTCATTTGGCAAGTCTGTGTTTTCATTGACAACATCGTTGAGCTCTTCGCTTTTGTAATCCGGCCATGCTTTCCAATGGTCTAAGTAAGTGTATCCTTTTTCTCTCGCGAACGTTTTAAGCTCTTCCACTTGGGTTGGGTAATATGTAGCGTTATAAATCGGATGCGGCGGCTGTAGCATCACCGTCACATCCGGCAATGCGGATTGGATGTTTTGAATGATGGTGTCAATCTGTTGCAACGTATCTTCGATTTCGATGACACCGTTATTGTTTAATATAAATGGCTCCCATAACAAAATATCTGGCTTCGCATCGATGATTTCTTTGTCTACATTCGCCTCTAATGCTTCTTTCGTTGTCATATCTCCATATTCTTTGACGACCACTTCGAATACTTGTTTTGCCGTATGTAGATTCCAATTCGTTTTTGAACAAAGCCGGCCAGCTTTTTTCAGAAGAAGAAATTGCTTGTGAACCGACAATGACAAGCCGCACCGGGTGGTTTGTATGGATCGCATTTTTGATCTTGTTTTGCACTTCGGAAGGCAGCTGAGCTGCATATTTCATCAGCTTGCTTTCATTTTCGATTGCTTCTTGCTTGGGTGCTTCGGCCATCGCCTGCTTCACCGTGTCATCAATTTTTTTCTGCCAATACAGCTGCCCCGCTATAATAAATGACACGCAGCTTACCAAAAGCAACACCGTTAAGAGAAAATTTTTCACGATCACTCTCACCCTCTATGCACCATATCGAAGGCTTCCCATCATCGGGAAGCCTCCCTTCCTTATTTATATCGATAGTAATAGTAGTAGCCGCCTTCGCGGTGTTTCCGTTTGTTCAGCACAACGCCAAGCAGTTTCGCGTTGGCCGCTTCCAATAGTTCCTTCGCTTTTACGGCAGCCTCGATTTCCGTTCCGCCGCTTTCGATGACCAATATTGTCCCATCGCATTGATTCGCTAAAATTTGCGAGTCCGTCACCGCCAACACCGGTGGCGTGTCAAAAATGAGCAAGTCAAATTCGTTATACAGTTGTTGTATGCATTGTTCCATCGTCTTGGAGCTCAGAAGCTCCGCTGGGTTTGGCGGAATGGGGCCGGATGTAAGAACATATAAATTTTCTACACTCGTTTCTTGACATGACGGCAATAACGGCGCGGAGTTGGTTAGTACGTTGGTTAACCCCGTATAGTTGTTTAAGCGAAACGTGTAATGCACCGTCGGCTTGCGTAAATCGGCGTCAATTAACAACACTTTTTTCCCTTGTTGGGCAAAAACGATCGCTAAGTTTGCCGTCGTCGTTGATTTTCCTTCCCCAGGACCTGCCGAAGTGACCATTAGGGAACGCATCGTTTTGTCGACAAACGAGAATTGCACGTTCGTCCGAATCGTCCGGTATTGTTCCGAAATTGGCGATTTCGGGTCTTCCATCGTAATTAAACTTCGCTCTATTTTTTGTATTTTTTTCCGATCTCTACGAGCCAATGGTTTCACCTCTTGTTTTCACCATGCTTACTTGTTTTTTCGCTTTTCTCGATTCTTCCGTCGAAATGACGCTTACTGCACCGAGCACTGGCAGTCCAAGATGTTTTTCGACATCCGTTTCGGTTTTAATCGTGTTATCTAAGTATTCTAGTAGAAAGGCAAGTCCAACGCCTGTCATCAATCCAACGACGAAGGCAATCGCCATATTTAATAATGGTTTCGGTTTAACAGGTTCTTGATTTTCTTTTACCTCTGCTTTAGAGAGTATGCTTACGTTGTCGATATTCATAATTTTGACGATTTCGTTTTTAAAGACGTCTGCCGTTTTGTTGGCGATTTTGGCGGCCATGGCAGGATCCGGGTCTTGAACGGTCACCGAGAACACTTGCGAATCTTTTTCACTTGAAACTTGGATTTGTCCGTTGAGCTCATCCACCGTGCGGTCCAAGTTTAATTCTTCTTTTACTTTTTCGAGAATTGTCGGGCTTTTGATAATGACGCTATACGTATTAATCAACTGCACGTTCGTTTGAATTTCGTTATAATTGTATAACTGCTGTTCCGATTTTGCCTGGTTGACTAAGATTTGTGTCGATGCTTGATAAATCGGCGTTAAAAAAAAGTAGCTGACTACGCCGCTTATAATTGTCGCTAAGGCAGTAATGAGTACGATAAGCATTAAACGTTTCCGCAATGTTTCGAATAGTTCGCGCAGGCTGATGGTTTCTTCCATAATGATGATTATACCTCCTAGAAATAAATCCCTTGTCGTCTAACAAATATCATACCGTAACCATTATAAACGATAAGGATAGATATATCTAGGCAACATTTTTCCTCTGTAGCTAAGAAAGCGTTCACAATATGGTTATAGCTTGGTCGTCCGCTGACAAAATCGCGACTTCGCATAAATAAAATAAGGTTGCCCCTTGCTTGTAGGGCAACCTTGTTTCGTTATTCGTCTTTATTGTCTTTATCGTTTGTATCTTGCGGGTCTTCGATTGGGTCTTCACGGTCCGGAACGTTATCGTTTTCATCATCGCCTGGTGTGTTGTTCGTATCGTCGCCTGGCGGCAATTGGTCGTTTTTATTGTCGTTGAGATCGCCGTTATTGTTCATATTGTTGTCGGCGTCATCGTTTTGATTGATGTCGTCCGCCGGGTTCATGTCCCGATCGTTGATGTTGTTATTGTCATTTTGATCCACGTTGTTGTTTGGCGGCGGCGGATTGTCGTTGTCATTGTCACCATTGCAGCCAGCCGCAATGAATAGGGCGACGAAAGCGCTGAACAGTTTGAATAAAAGCCACTTTTTCTTCATCGGTTCTTCTCCTTTCTGGGAATGTTGTTGACCTTATGTAAAGACCGGTCCTTGCTTATGTTTCCCAGAAAGGAGAAATTCATGCATTTTATGAGGAATTTTGTATCATTCGTTTGAGGTCTTTGAGTTCGGTTTCTTGCGCGAGAGAACGATAGGAGAGGGTTTCGATCATCCGGTCGTGGCGCTGTAATTTCTCGTTTATTTCTTCATATCGTTCATCGATATGGTGGGTAATTGTGTCAAAATAAGGAGCTAAGTTGTCAATGATACTTTGAGAAAGTTTGTCGATGGTTTGTTCGACCCGCACTTGCCCCTCCTGGAGTTCAGCAACCGCCTTCTGCAACGTGCGAACATCGGACTTTAGCTGTTGTTGGCCTAAGTGAAGTTCACGTACATCCGATTCCAGCTGCTTTTGGCCTGCGCGAAGCTCGCGAATGTCCGATTCTAATTGCTTTTGGCCTGCGCGAAGCTCGCGAATGTCCGATTCTAATTGCTCTTGGCCTGCGCGAAGCTCGCGAATGTCCGATTCTAATTGCTTTTGACCTGCGCGAAGCTCGCGAATGTCCGATTCTAATTGCTTTTGACCTGCGCGCAGCTCGCGAATGTCCGATTCTAATTGCTTTTGACCTGCGCGCAGCTCGCGAATGTCCGATTCTAATTGCTTTTGGCCTTGCTTCACTTCGTTTAGATCCACACGCATTTCTTTCAACTCAAAAAGAATTTGTTCCATCAGCCGCTCCACCGTCTCCTCACCTCCTTCTTGACGTCCATTTTACCACAAAAATCAGCTTTCCCGGACAAACAAAATAGGCTCTCCTTTCGCTGCCGAAAGGAGAGCGAGGCATCAGTCGTTTTTCTTGTCGCCAAGCGCAAACATAATTTCCGTTTCGCACACGAGTTCGCCGTCCACTGTCGCGACACCTTTTCCTTTGCCGATCGGGCCTTTGGCGCGGATGATTTCGACTTCAAGGCGAAGCTGGTCGCCTGGTTTTACTTGCTTTTTAAAGCGGCAGTTGTCGATGCCGGTGAAAAAGGCGAGGCGTCCGCGGTTTTCTTCTTTTTTCAGCATCGCCACCGCGCCGACTTGCGCCAATGCCTCGACGATTAAGACGCCAGGCATGACCGGATATTCCGGAAAATGGCCGACGAAAAATGATTCGTTGGCGCTGACGTTTTTGATGCCGACGGCGCGTTTTCCTTCTTCAATTTCCAAGATGCGGTCCACTAATAAAAACGGATAGCGGTGCGGAATGATCGCTTGAATTTGTTGGATGTCAAGCATACATAGTCTCCTTTCTATGTTCGCCTTGTTATTGCTTCTCGACAAAATCGATGATGTGCTGCCATGTCGAGCGTTTAAAGACATCAAACGGGCTGCCGTCGCCGATCACGCCATAGCCGATCATCGCGCCAGCGGCAAGACTCACCGTCATCAGGACAAAAACGATCACGAGGCGAAGCCAAATCGGA
This sequence comes from Geobacillus sp. CX412, assembly GCF_027942335.1. Classification (NCBI taxonomy): domain Bacteria; kingdom Bacillati; phylum Bacillota; class Bacilli; order Caryophanales; family Anoxybacillaceae; genus Geobacillus; species Geobacillus sp. CX412. Next base: position 173,949 of record NZ_CP103461.1, on the reverse strand, counting down.
ATGAGGCGGGTGCGCTGAAATTTGCGGCGGTGCTCTGTCTTCGCTTCTTCTTTATGCTCTTGTTTTTCTTCTTGGTGTTGTTCATTCATATAAATGTCCCCTTATGATGAACGGATTCCGTTAATTAAACCAAGCATTTGGTCGGAAAGGGAAATCGCGCGGGCATTCAATTGGTACGAGCGCTCCGTGATCATCATATCGGTTAATTCCGTGCCAAGGTCGACGTTCGATTGTTCGAGAGCGCCCTGCGTCATGCTGATTTGATTGCGCAAATTGCCGATCATGTTCACCGCGACATCGGTTTCATTGACGTTCAGCGCGTTTAAATCCGGGAGGGTAAATATATTATCGCCGACCGATTGCAACAGCTGCGGCCGCAATATCGTTGTAATGCCGATATTGGCTCTTCTCATCACACGGCCGTCGGAAGCGACAGCGGTAATGGTGCCATTATTGGAAATTGTAATGTTTTTAAAGCCTTCCGGAAGCAAAATCGGCGCATTGTTTTCGTCAAGCACTGGATGGCCATCGCTTGTGACCAGCATCAGCTCATTTGGATTTTCAGCGGACGGAGTTAAATAAAATGCGCCAGATCTTGTATAGCCGATTTCTTGCGCGCCATTTTCTCCTTGGACGAGGACGCGGAAAAATTGTCCTTCTTTTGCAAGGGCAACGTCTAAGGCGCGGTCCGTTTTCGTCAGCGCCCCTTGTGCAAGCACGAGGTTTGTTTCGGCAAGGCGCGCGCCGACGCCGTACCGTACGCCGTTTGGGGTAAGGCGAGTGGCCTTGTCATTTGGTAAATTCGTAAATTGTTGGGCAAGCAGTTCGCCGAAGTTCGTTTCGCGCCGTTTAAATCCGGTTGTGTTGCTGTTGGCGATGTTGTTGCTAATGACGTCGAGCTGCTGCCCGAGCTGCGCCATCGTATTGGCAGCGGTAATCATCGAACGTAACACGTATTGATCCCCCTACTCGTTATTTGAGCCGACCGATTTCGTTCACGGCTTTATCCATGCTTCGATCATAAGCTTGTACGATTTTTTGGTTTGCTTCAAAAGCGCGGTATGCAGAAAGCATTTCCGTCATCGCGCGGTTGAAGTCTACGTTTGCCCGTTCTAAAAAGCCTTGTTTCAGCGTGTATGTAATGTTCGGGTTGCCAAGTGCGCTCGGCAAGACGCCGTTTTCGCTGCGGAATAAGCCGTTTCCTTCTTTGACAAGCGTATTTGGATTCGCCGCAAAAGCGATGTTAATTCTTGCGATGCGGGTGTTGTTTGCGACAATCGTTCCATCGGCGTTCACGGCAAAATTCGTGCTTGGGAGCTCGATGCGCCGGCCGTTTTCATCTAATACGTACCAGCCGTCATTGGTCGTTAAAAAACCTTGTGGATTCAAGGTGAAATTGCCGTTTCTCGTATAGCGGATGTCACCGTTTTCGTTTTGCACGACGAAAAACAGCGTTCCTTCCTTCCCTGTTTCCGCATCAACAGGAAGCGTCCCGTTGATCAGCGCAATGTCGGTTGGCTGTCCGGTTTCTTTTATATCGCCTTGGCGGAAATTCGGGATGAGTTCTTGCATATAGACGCCTGTGTTGATCGAACCAATCGTTGGCTGCAACGGAAATGAACGCGGCGTTTTCGTTGGCACGGTTGCCTTGTCCAATCGCGAAAGAAGCAGTTCCGGAAATGCGCGCAATGCCGCCTGGTCAGACTTGTATCCAGGCGTATTGGCGTTGGCGATATTGTTTGTCCACATTTCGATGCGGCGCTGCTGGGCCATCATGCCGCTGGCCGCGGTATAAAACCCTCGCAACAAGGGATGTCACCTCGCATGTGGTCATATATTACCATTATAAGACAGTCAACTACCCAACGGCTAAAGCCGTGGGCTTGCAACTAGCCTAATTGGCTGCCGCGTTCGGCTGGTTGACAGCAGCCCTGCGGATGTTTTCCGCAGCCACGTTGTCGGCAGGGGCAGCGTACCCACAAGCTCGACAACAAAACTGATCCCTTGACGGTCTGTTTTCTTTGGCCACATGTCCGCAAACCGGACAGGTGCGGGAAGTATTTTTTGGATGAACCAATACCACCGGCACGCCAGCGATCGCCGCTTTATACTCAATAAACTTTCTCAACTGATAAAAAGACCAAGAAGAGTGTTGACGACGCTGTTGCTTTTTAACCGTTTTCTCGGTGCGTTGGCGGATGCCCTTTAAATCTTCAAGGGCAATGCCGCATCCGAGTGCCTTTGCCTTTTCAACAATCTTCTTGCTAATGCAGTGGTTCACATCACGGGCAAATAGTTTTTCCTTCTTGGAACGCTTTTTAAGCAGGCGTTTCGCTGACTTGGTGCCTTTCTTTTGGAGTTTGGCGCGAAGTTTCGCATGGCGGCGGCGCAGCCCGTTGACCTTCGAGCCGGAAAATACCTCACCGGTGCTATCGACGGCGATATTAATGATGCCAAGGTCCACACCGATAAATCCGTTTTCGGAATTGGGCTGGCCTTCGGGAACATCCACCACGAGCAGTAAATAAAAAATACCGTTTTGAAGGACTAAATCGGCTTGACCCCGAACACGGTTGCCGCACAGCAAACCTTGATGGTAGCGGCTAATGACCATAGGGATTTCCATTCTTCCTTGCAAGGTAAGGATGGAAGCATACTCTAACCCTTTAAAGGACAGGATTCTTTCATCATACACGATGGCACCGGTTTCTTTAAAGTTATGCAAGGTTTTTTTATCCAAACGATAGCTTTCCGACACTTTGCCGATGGCACGAACGGTCATTTGGGCAGAGAGGCCAAATTTTTCCCTGACGTCATAGTAGCAAAGCCGCTGGATTTTCGTTTTGGAAAAGGTTCTGGAGCGAAAAGCAATCTCGCTAATATAGTTGCATGCTTGGTTAAACCGTTTCATTGTTTCCAGCAGCGCATGAAACTGTTCAAGAGTTGGCATTAATTTAATCTTGAGAGTGCAGAGCATTCTTGATTCACCTACCTTTCTAAATCCAGTGTACTTATATTGAACGAAAAATTCAATATATACTGAAAATATAACCCCCGCCTTCCTTCCACAGCTAAAGCAGTGGGCTTCCGGCGGATGTTCTCGTGAGGCGAAAAAAGCGAATAGGTACCAATTCCTAACGGCATCTATTCGCTTTGTTCATCAAAAAATTACGCAAAACTTTGCTTTGGCGCGCGGTCGATGTTTTCAAGCATGAGCCCCGTTCCGAGCGCAACGCAATCCATCGGATTTTCCGCGATAAGCACAGGTACTTTTAGTTCCTCGGCAAGCAACTGGTCAATGCCGTGCAACAGCGCGCCACCGCCCGTTAAAATAATGCCGCGGTCAATAATATCGGCTGACAATTCTGGTGGGGTGCGCTCTAATACGCTTTTGGCAGCTTGTACAATCATCGCGACCGATTCACGAAGCGCTTTTTCAATTTCCCCAGAGCGGATCGTGATCGTGCGCGGCAAGCCTGTGACAAGATCGCGGCCCCGGACGTCAATTTCCTCATCACGTGCGCCTGGGAATACAGTTGCGACTTTGATTTTAATTTCTTCTGCGGTTCGCTCCCCAATTAACAGCTTATATTCCCGCTTGATGTAATGCAAAATTTCCATGTCAAACTTGTCCCCAGCCATTTTAATGGAGGAGGCGGTGACAATGTCTCCCATTGAGAGGACTGCCACATCGGTTGTGCCACCGCCAATATCGACTACCATATTCCCACATGGCTGGAAAATATCCATTCCCGCGCCAATGGCCGCTACTTTTGGCTCTTCTTCTAAGTAAATTTTTTTGCCGCCGCTTTTTTCCGCTGCCTCTTTGATCGCTTTCCGTTCCACCGATGTCGTATTCGACGGGCAACAAATTAAAATGCGCGGTTTGGCGAAAAAGCCTTTGACGTTGAGCTTGTTTAAGAAGTATTTCAACATCGCTTCCGTGATGTCGAAATCGGCGATTACTCCATCTTTTAGCGGCCGAATGGCAACGATATTCCCAGGAGTACGCCCTACCATTCGTCTCGCTTCTTCGCCGACAGCCAGCACCTTGTTTGTATTTTTATCAATCGCGACAACGGACGGCTCATTTAACACGATTCCTTTTCCCTTGACAAAAATGAGTACGTTCGCCGTGCCAAGGTCAATCCCAATATCCCTCGAGAACATATATGATCCTCCTTGCCTTTACCCTCGAATCACTCCTAATTGGTTATTTTACCATATTTTATAGGAGAATCATACTATTTTTGTTACGAAGGTATGACGCAAGGTGGAAAACTTCCTAGTTATTTTCACGGCTTGTTTTTTTATTTTTTCTTTGTCGCTTCCCCCCCGCGCAAATGGCGAATCGATTTATGGTAATCGAGAATTTGTTTGACTTCCTGTGCCAGCTCCGGGTTAATTTCAGGGAGCCGCTCTGTTAAATCTTTGTGAACCGTACTTTTGGAAACCCCGAATTCTTTCGCGATCACGCGAACGGTTTTCCTCGTCTCCACGATGTACTTTCCAATCTTGATAGTACGCTCTTTGATGTAATCGTGCACACCACTCGCCCTCCCTAAGTTGGATGTGAGGAGTGTGAAATGAGACTCGCCTCGTGGATGATGAAAACCACTTCTGCTTGTGCATTTTAGAAACATCTAGAGCTTGTATCCGTGCTGTTATGAACGATCCCCACCTCAAACACTCTCGTTGTTGTTCAATTTGTAACAGTTTATTAGACAAATCGGGCATATATGCCAGAAATATCAAGGAGGACAAGGATTTTTTCATAATTTTTTTCGTTTCTTGTAACAAGATGAAAAATGGGGACGACTATATATAGAAAGGAGTGAGCTTTATGGGAAAAGGACGGATGATCGGACTAGCGGGCATCGCTGTGGGGGTGGCGGCAATCAGTATGCTTTTTTCCAACAATGGAGGAGAACGGCCAAAGGCAAAAGATGAGGCTTCGCAAGCAAAATCGCAAGTAGAGCGAGGGATGAGCAATGGGACGCTCAAACCTTCATTAACGTATGAGAAAAAAGATGGAAATTACGTGGTGACATTTACGGTAAAAAATCAAACCGATCGCGTGCAAACAGTGACGTTTACGAGCGGAAAAAAATATGATTACATTTTGTACCGCGACGGAAAAAAAGTGAAACAGTTCAGCGAAGGGAAAATGTTTACGCAAATTTATGAAGAACGTCCGTTAAAACAAGGAGAAGCGCTCGTTTTTACCGAAACGTTTGCCGATTTGCCAAAAGGAAATTACAAGCTCGAATGGTGGCTTGCGGATAAAAATTGGCCAAACGCAAAAGCGACGATTATGTTTACGGTAGAATAAGCATATGAAAACCTGCCTCTTTCCAACAAGGCAGGTTTCGTTTTTAAGATGATTTCTTTTACCATGCGGCGATCGTTCCATCCGTGCGCGGCTCTGTACCGCCAGCGAGCACTCCTGTGCGCGGATTCCGCCAAATGATTTGACCGCGCCCGAATGTCCCGGAATCGAGGGAAACATGGATTTCATGCCCTTTTCGTGCCAGCGCTTCGGCAATATGGCGAGGGAAATGAGGTTCGACGAGCACCTTTCTTCCTTCGACCCATTGCCATCTTGGCGCATCGAGCGCCGCTTGCGGATTGAGATGGAAGTCAATCATGTTCATCACGACTTGCAAGTGCCCTTGCGGCTGCATAAATGCGCCCATGACGCCGAACGGTCCGACCGGCTCGTTCCCTTTGGTTAAAAACCCCGGAATGATCGTGTGGTACGGTTTTTTCCTTGGGGCCAGCCGGTTTACATGATGTTCATCAAAGGAAAAATTATGCCCGCGGTTTTGCAGTGCGATGCCTGTACCTGGAACAACAAGGCCGGAGCCAAATCCCATATAATTGCTTTGAATGAACGACACCATATTGCCGTCGCCGTCCGCCGCTGCTAAATAGACCGTCCCTCCTTTTGGAGGCGTTCCCGGCTTTGGAAGCAATGCTTCTTCGCCAATAAGCGCCCGTCTCGTTTCGGCAAACGAATCAGACAACAATTCCTCGACGCGATGCTCCATATGCTTGCGGTCCGTGATATACGCCCGTCCGTCGGCAAACGCCAGTTTCATCGCCTCGATTTGCTGGTGGTATGTCGTGATCGTTGGAACTTCCGGAACGTCGAATCCTTTCATGATGTTTAATGCCATTAATGCGACAAGCCCTTGACCGTTCGGCGGGATTTCCCATACGTCATAACCACGGTAATGAACCGAAATCGGCTCGACCCATTCCACTTCATATTCCGCTAAATCATCGATGTCTAAAAATCCGTTATATTGTTTGGAATAGGCCGCGATTTTTTCCGCTAATTCGCCGCGGTAAAAGCTTTCCGCATTCGTTTCCGCAATGAGGCGAAGCGTATTGGCATGATGTTTGGACGCCCATATTTCCCCGATTTTTGGAGCGCGTCCGTTTGGCGCGAACGTTTCAAACCAGCTTGCAAACTCCGGGTCTTTTAACATTTTTTGATATGTTTGAAATGCGGCCTGCCAGTGCTTCCCTAACGTCGGGGAAACCGGATAGCCGTTTTCCGCGTAGTCAATGGCGGGTTTTAACACTTCGGTAAGCGGCAGCTTCCCGAATCGTTCGGATAACGCGGCCCACGCCGCCGGCGCGCCTGGGACGGTGACCGGAATCCAGCCGTGTTTTGGAATTTCTTTATATCCGCGCTCTTTTACTGCTTCGATAGAAATCGACTTCGGCGAGTACCCGCTTGCATTTAATCCATAAAGCTTTCCGTTCGTCCAAACGATCGCGAACGCATCGCTGCCGATGCCGTTGGATGTTGGCTCCACCACCGTTAAGCACGCGGCGGCCGCAATCGCCGCATCGATGGCATTTCCGCCTTTTTTTAGTATTTCTAGCCCCGCTTGCGCCGCGAGCGGCTGTGATGTCGCCACCATGCCGTTTGCCGCAAACGTCGTCATCCGCTGTGACGGATACGGATAGTGTAAATAGTCCATTGCATTCCCCCTATACCAGTGAATCTATCGCTATTATTCGCTTTCCGAAATGTTTTTCCTTTTTTTATAGTTCTATAAAAAAATCGCCTGCTTCCCTCCATCTAATAGGAAGGAAACAGGCGATGGTTTACGTTCTTGCCATGCCGATCGAGGCGTCTGGCGTTTTGTAAGATTGTTCATCGCTCGGTGTCGTTGTTTCTTCATCGGTTGATTGTTCCGTTGACGGCGTTTCTTCATTCAACTGGCTTTGTTCATCAGATGTTGTTTGTTCGTTTTCTTTTGTTTGTTCATCGGTTGACGTTGCATTGTTTTGTTCAGTCGCGTTTTCGTTTCCAGCTTTTTGTTCCGTTAGCGCTGTAAACGGTTGGTCAATGTAATCGATCGGGTTGACCGGCTTATTGTCTTTGCGGATTTCAAAGTGAGCATGAATGCCGGCTTCCTGGTTAAATTGGCTTTGTCCTGCTTTTCCGATCACTTGTCCCTGTTTTACCGTATCTCCAGCTTTCACTTTCACATCGGCAAGCGATTGGTAAACGGTGACGATGCCGTTTTCATGCTCGATTTCCACGACATGACCTAAAATCGGGTCTTTTTCCGCTTTGGTTACTGTACCGCTTAACGAAGCAGTAACATCAAACGCTTTGCCGTCCTTTCTCACGATATCGATTCCGCGGTTTGGATGATACGTATTATCATAAAAGACAAGAGCTGCTTCCTGTTCTTCTTTTGACGCATGGTAATCGTAGAACGGTTTTTGGATTTCCACGGAATTTGGATCAAGAACCGGCATCGCGAATTTTTCTACCGCTTCGTTGACTGGAACGGCCGGCTCATTTTGTTGCGAAGTACCTGCTTGGCTGTATTCGTATTCGTCTTTTTTAGTTTTTTCGTCCTGTTTGTTTTGGAACCAGAGCGCTCCTGCTACAATGAGGGCGGCGCATGTTAAATAGATAGCTGGAAACACCCAACGCTTTCTGAACAAACGTTGTAAACTTGGTTTCTTTGGAGAAATTGGATTCTTTTCTTCCTCTCTCATGTTCATCACCTCAGCAACCATTTTGAACAGAAAGAGGAAAATATATACACGAAAAAACAATTTTTTCATTTATTTTTTGAAAAAATACGTTATTTTATGCAAAAAAATAGAGGCATCTTGGCCTCTATTTTTTCACCGTCAGCTTATTTAAAAAAGCGGTCGCAGAAGAAATTTTCACTCCCCGATAATAATATTTGACGATTTGATCGTATGTCTTCCCTTCCTTCGCCATAAAATTGGCGCCGTATTGGCTCATGCCGACACCATGCCCGTATCCTTTTGTCGTGATGACGATTTGATCGCCTTTTCGAACCCATGTAAAATCGGTGGATGTTAAATCTAATTTTTCTCGTACTTCTCTTCCTTTTAGTTTTTTCCCGTTAATCTCTACAACATCGACACGTTTCCCCGGCGTACGCGATAAAATGACGCCAACCGAGCCGTTTTCCGGTAGTTTCACTCCTAGTTTTCGTTCAAATTCCGCCACCGAAATTACCTTTTGGTGATAGAATTTGGGCGACTTTTTATCCCACGGGCTAGCAACGCTTTTTAAGTATGGAAATTCGTTTTGCCAATACGCTTCGGAATTTTCGGTAAAACCGTTGCTTGTTGAAAAAAACGACGCTTCAATCGGTTTATTGTCGTATGTTAAAATTTGCCCGCTTGTTGCTTGTACCGCTTCTGTAATCTTTTTTATTTTCCATTCATAATCGCTTCCCCATAGACGCTTTAATTCGTCATTGCTGTAGTACACTTGATGCATGACCGTATCAGTCACATTCGCTCCTTTTGGCAGGCTGATTGGTTGATCATTTAATAATTGTTTGACAATGTACGTTCTGGCGGTAAGCGCTTGTGCTTTTAGTGCTTCCATTTCAAATTCCGCCGGCATTTCCGCTGCGACAACGCCGATGACATATTGTTCAAGCGGAATCCGTTCAATCCGCTTTTCTTTACTGCGGTATACCGCTACTTCCACGGCCGGTCCGTTTTCGGTTGCTTTTACGTTTGGCACTTTCTCCTGTTTGCGAAGCTCTTCAGCCAATTTTCCAACCTCACCGTCGTTAAATGGAATTACTAGCACTGTTGGAATGAGCAATACGACGACAAATAAAAAAGAAAGGAGTGCGATAAGTGGTTTTATACGTTTCATATACTCCGAGCCCCCAATATTCATTTTCCAAGCACAAGCGTATATCCGTTCCCAGTTAGGCGCTAGCTGCATATTTGCACTTAGGGACACTTGGTTTGTGCTTTTGTTCGTTATATAGTTATGGGCTCGGACAAGTATATATGACAACTTCTTTTCATTCGCTCCTTTGCATCTGATAGGACGTGTATTTTTCGCCGTATACAGAAATTCTTGCGCGCGCATGAAGCAAGAATCGCTCGGGCATGGCGGCAGCTTTTCCAATGCCAAAAAAATAAAAACGACCATTCACTACATATGTAGTTGACGGTCGTTTTTATTTTTATATGTTGAGATCCTTCACTTTTACATCCTCTGCCGCCGTTTCGCTTTCGTCATTGACACGCTCGATGTCGGCACCAAGCGCCGCTAGTTTCTCATGAAAGCGAACATATCCGCGGTCGAGGTGTCTTAATTCGGTCACGCGCGTATAGCCTTCCGCCGCTAAGCCGGCTAAAATTAACGCCGCCGCTGCCCGCAAATCGGTAGCAGCTACTTCCGCGCCTTGCAAATTGCAAGGACCGTTAATAATAACAGAACGTCCTTCAATTTTAATGTCGGCATTCATGCGGCGAAATTCTTCCACATGCATAAAGCGGTTTTCAAATACCGTTTCCGTAACCATACTGGTACCTTCTGCTTTAAGCAGCAATGCCATCATTTGTGACTGCATATCCGTTGGAAAACCTGGATACGGCATTGTTTTAATGTCCACCGCTTTTAATTTTTCTGGACCTATTACCCGCAGTCCATTTCCTTCTTCGATAATAGTGACACCCATTTCTTCCATTTTGGCAATCAAGGAACTTAAATGTTCTGGAACAGCACCTTGTACAAGGACGTTTCCGCCTGTAATTGCCGCAGCAACCATAAACGTACCTGCTTCGATGCGATCAGGAATAACCGTATGAGTCGTGCCAGTCAGCTGGTCTACCCCTTCGATGCGAATCGTGCCGGTTCCAGCTCCGCGCACTTTCGCTCCCATTGCATTTAAAAAGTTTGCCAAATCGACAATTTCCGGTTCTTTGGCGCAGTTTTCAATAATGGTGGTGCCTTCCGCTAATACCGCGGCCATCATAATATTTTCTGTTGCTCCAACGCTTGGAAAATCTAAATAAATTTTTGCGCCGCGCAATCTTCCTTTTACTTCGGCATCAATAAATCCGTTTCCGACTTTTACGTGGGCGCCCATCGCTTCAAAGCCTTTTAAATGTTGGTCAATCGGGCGCGAACCGATCGCACAGCCTCCTGGCAGCGCCACGCGGGCGCGGCCATTTCGGGCAAGCAATGATCCCATCACAAGCACCGATGCCCGCATTTTACGCACATATTCAAACGGCGCTTCGAACTTTAGCTCTTGCGACGCATCGACAGTGATCGTATTTTCCTCTATTTTTACATCCGCGCCTAAATAACGCAGTACTTCACTGATTGTATATACATCGGAAAGAGCAGGCACATCATGAATAACACTTTTCCCATTACTGGCTAATAATGTTGCGGCGATCACAGGCAAAACGGCATTTTTCGCTCCTTCTACTTTTACGGTGCCGCTTAACCGGTTTCCGCCACGGACGATGATCTTTTCCAAGGTATTCCCCTCCGCGTCCAATTTCTCTATATTAATATTCAATCGTAATGATTGGGGTTCCAATGACGACAGCCGTCTTCCCGCCCAATCTTTCTCGCAATGCAAGTTGAATGTTCATTGGCTGATGTTTGCTAGTTGGAAGAACGTATTCCCACTGCCCAGTATATGCAGACAGGGAAACAAATGACTCTTCTTGTAATGATTCAACTGGTGTTGCTTGAAATTCTCTTAGAAAATGTAAAGCACTGTAGAACAAACCACCTTCCATATTATCACTGAAATCCCCTTTGATACAAGTGAAAAATGTAGGCTGCTTCACAAATAATTGGCTCGACTTTTTCTCTATCGTTTCGACAATTTTTTTCCATATTTTTTCGCTCCAATCTACTCCTTTGAGTTCATAGAGGATATACGTTTGGGGCTTGTCCTTTGTGTCGGTCATGACGAGTTGAATTTTTTCTTGAAAGAAGGGGCGGTTGTATATACCCGTTGCTTTTTTCATATGGTGGTTTGCCTCAAAATGCCAATGAAAGGCGCGGTTTTCGCTTTTGAGTTCGTCTAGCTTTTTAAAAAAAGTTGCATCATTTCGAATATGCGGGGCATACTCTCTTGTGTAAACAGTCCATTGTTCAATTTCTACTTCATTGTCTTCTAAAACGCGCGCGATCGTTTTTAATGGCTGAAGGGACTCGTTCCCCATCGCTTCTCCGGATGAATATTGATACATTCCAATAATCATGATAAATAATGATGTCCATAAAAAAATGAATGGACGCACTTGTCTTTTTTTCATATCCGTTTCACTTCCTCTCCTTAATTGTTATTGTTGCCAGATCGGAAGTGAACATACATAAAAAAAATCGACAATAACCAAAAATGAAAGCGCTGTCAGTTAAAAAAAGCGAGTAATATGGCATTACTCGCCTCCAAATAGAAACGGGAGTTGTTTCGACCATGATAAATAGTCAAGAAAAAAGTTGGCCACCGTCGAACCGATCATAATCGTCAATAAAATATAAAGCAATCGTCCCTGAAATACACGGTTTGGTTTGATGATCATCTCGAGCCGAACTCCTTGTAATGTCCACCACGTAATGGCGATAAACACGAGATGGACAACAATGCTTACTAACGCCTGCTGGCCCAGCATGGGCATCATCGTTTTTCACTCCTTTCTTTCCATCCATTACTTCGCGGTTTGGCGATAAAAGAAGAAGGGGGAATGGAATAACCCCCTTTATTGTAACGCTATTGAAGGAAATCGCTAAAGTGATCGAATTGTTCAAGAAAGTGATAAGCTAGCCCTGGAACGACACCGAATAGCAACGTGCCAAGCGCGCAAATGACAACAACGATCGCCAGCCCGATCGATAGTCTCACCGATGATGTCTCATCGGCAGGGCGGAAAAAGATTTGCACAAAAATGCCAAAATAGTATACATACGATATAACCGTTGCAGCGATCATCACCGCGGCAAGCACATAATGACCCGGCTCTGTCATGAGCGCCCCGAGGAAAATGTTCAATTTTCCGATGAAACCAGCCGTACCCGGGATTCCCGCAAGCGACAGCAAGAAAATTCCCATCGCAACCGCTAAAAGCGGGTTTCGCTGATAAAGGCCGGCAAAATGGCTGAGATCATCGGAATCGGCTTCGTCAGATATTCGTTGCAATATCGCAAATGCGCCAAGATTCATGAACAAATACGCAAGCAAATAAAACCAAATCGAATCGATCATGACCCATGACATCGCCGCAAAACCGACAAGAATATATCCGGCGTGGGCAATGCTCGAATAAGCAAACAGCCGCTTCATGCTCCGCTGCTTTAACGCTATCGTATTTCCAATGATCATCGTTGCCCCGGCTAAAAAGGCGATATAATCTTGCATCGAAAACAATAGCGAAGACGGATCTTTTCCTTGCGCCGGCGCTTGGGCAAAGATAGTGATAAACAATCGTAAAACGATGACAAACCCGGCCGTTTTCGAAACGACGCTTAAAAACGCGGTAACAGGAGTCGGCGCTCCTTGATAGACATCCGGCGTCCACATATGGAACGGAACGGATGAAATCTTAAACGATAAACCGACAAGCATCATCAAGAACGCAATCGCCAAGATGTATTGGTATCCGCTATCGGTTAGCTTCTGTACCTCTAAGGCAATTTCTTTTATGTTCGTCGTGCCTGTTAAGCCGAAAATATAGCTCATCCCAAACAGCGTAATCGCTGTCGAAATCCCGCCGTTAATCACATATTTCATCGCCGATTCGTTTGCCTGCATCGATGTTTTTCGTATTCCTGCCAAGATATAAGAGGAAATCGATAATAGCTCTAGCCCGACAAACAAGGTGATTAAATCGCCGCTAGAGGCCATGATCATCGCGCCAAGCAAGGCGCAAAGCAATAAATAGTAGAATTCCCCGCGATCTTTTAACCCTTCTTTTGGGCGATAATCAAACGCAAGCAACAGCGAAAGCGCTCCGCCTGCTAATAAAAGAAGCTTAAAGGCTTTGCCAAACGCGTCTAAGCGAAACGTATCGTTCAAAATCGAAACTGCTTTGGCCGGAATAAGTCCGATTGTCGCGATCAACGCAATGGCAACTCCAACAAAAGCAATCCATGCAAGCGGACGGCGGTCTTTATCATCCGGCATAAACAGGTCCATCAGCGAGAGAATGAGCGCCGTTCCAAGAACGATGAATTCCGGTGTCATCATCCCCCATTTATATTGCAATAATGTATGCATGCTCATTTCTCTCACACTCCTAACCCGTTCATCATCATTTCAATCGTCGCTTGCAATGGTTTCGCTAAAATATGCGGATATACGCCGATCATCACAATCAATGCGAGCAATACGAACACCGGAATCGCTTCCGCCAGGCTCATATCAAGCGCTTGTACATCATCGCGCTTGGAGGCGCCAAACGTCATGTTCAATACGGCGCGAAGCAGGTAAACCGCGGTCATAATAATGCCGAGCGCACCGATCGCCGCAACGACCGGCTCTGTTTTGAACAAACCTAAAAATGCGGTAAACTCACTTACAAACCCAGACATTCCCGGCAATCCGAGCGACGCCATCGCTCCTGCCAATAAGCATCCCGCCGTCAGCGGCATCACTTTCGCCAGCCCTCCTAAACGGTCGATCGTCGTCGTACTCGTTCGTTCGTATAAAATGCTGACGAGCAAGAACAGCAATGCGGAAATAAATCCATGGGAAACAGCCTGGAAAATCGCCCCTTGAATCCCTGCTTCATTCAGCGCTCCCAATCCAATGAGCACAATTCCCATATGGGAAACACTCGAATAGGCAAGCACCATTTTAAAATCGTCTTGGACGAACGCTAAAAACGCTCCGTACAATAAGTTGACAACCCCTAAAATCGCAATCCAAAAAGCGAAATCGCGGAATTGATCTGGGAATAAACCGATGCCGAACCGAATCAAACCGTACGCCCCGATTTTTAATAGCACGCCGGAGTGCAGCATCACAATCGACGGCGGCGCTTGTACGTGCACCCGCAAAACCCAGCGGTGAAACGGAACGATCGGCAGCTTAATCCCAAATGCGATCAACAATGCAATAAACAATCCTAAGCGCAAATCGTTTGAAATCGGCGCGACAAGCTGCGCCTCGACCGCCGGGTTATGAAGCATTTCTTTTAATAGCTCGACATTGGACGTCCCGGTGCGGGCAAATAAAACGATAATGGCAATCAGTAAAATCGCCGAACCAATCCCGTTGTAAAGCAAGTAGCTGTATGCGGCGCGCTCCCGTTCAAAACCGCCCCATTTTCCAACTAAAAAGAACATCGGAACGAGTGTGATTTCTAAAAAGATAAAGAATAAAATCATATTTCCTGCCGCAAACACGCCAAGCATGCCGATTTCTAATAGAAGAAAGAGCATGAAATAGCCTTTCCACTCTTTTTTGATATGGATGGAGGCGACGGCGGCAAGCGTCGCCAATAGCGACGTAAGCACGATCATGACAAGCGAAAAGCCGTCGATGCTCAGCTCATAACGGATGGCGAACGTGGACTCCGTTAAAAACGGAAAATCCGCGAAGCGAACCCAATCGTGTTTTTCTGCCAAATGTTCCAGGCGGTAACCCCGCAAATATTGTACAAAGGCAAATAGCGATAAAATCAGCGATGGCAGCGTAGATAAAAAACCGAGCCATTTTATCGTCCGCTCTTGCGTTTTTGGTACAAACGCAAGCAAAAGAATGCCAACAAGCGGGGAGAAAACGAGAAGGGAGAGAAAATACGTTCCATTCATTATAAATACCCCCCTGTGAACGCGAGAATGACGACGAGAAGCGCAAGGCCGATCAACGTCACCGCGCCATACATTTGAACTTGCCCGTTTTGCAGCCGCGATCCGATTGAACCAACCGTGTTTACTGCCGCTGCAACGAGACTGGCCATTCCCTCTACGATAAAGCGATCAATATAATAGAATAATAGACTAATGGCGTTTGCCGCATAGCCAACCGTCCACGCATAACATTCATCGATGTAATATTTATTCCATAACACGTTGTACGCAAACGGAACGCGCGAGCTAAGCCAATCTCTCGCAAGCGAACGTTTTCCGTACATCAGCCACGCAAGGAAAATGCCAAGCAGCGAAACGATGGCAGCAACGACCATAATCCAGCTTGGCGCTTCTTTGTGAGCATAATGGCCATCTGTCAGCCAATCGCCGAGAAATGTCCCGAACCATGGAGTATGAATGTACCCGGAAATGACGGCAAGCACGGCCAAGACGAGCATCGGAAACGTCATAACCGCTGGCGATTCATGAATTTCCTCCGCTTCATGCCGCCCTCGCCGCTAAAGACAAGGAAGAAGAGACGGAACATATAAAACGCGGTGAAAAACGAAGCAAAAACCGCAATCCAGAATAAAACGACATGACCATTCGTCCAAGCGGCGGCAAGAATTTCGTCTTTGCTAAAGAATCCTGATAAAAGCGGGACCCCGCTGATGGCCAGCGTTCCGACTAGAAATAGCGGCGCGGTAAGCGGCATTTTCCGCCAAAGCCCGCCCATTTTTTCAATGTCTTGCGTGCCGACAGCATGAATGACGCTTCCTGCCGCTAAAAACAAGAGCGCTTTAAAAAATGCATGTGTCGTCAAATGGAATATTCCCGCTACATAGCTTCCCGAACCGAGCGCAAGCATCATGTAGCCGAGCTGGCTTACCGTCGAGTAGGCAAGCACGCGCTTAATATCGGTCTGCACAAGGCCGATGGATGCGGCGAAAATCGCCGTAAATCCCCCGACAACCGCGACCGTCAGCATCGCTGTTTCGCTTGCTTCGTATAACGGGAACAGCGCAGCCACTAAATAAACCCCTGCAGCTACCATCGTGGCCGCGTGGATCAACGCCGAAACTGGCGTCGGACCTTCCATGGCATCTGGAAGCCACGTATGAAGCGGAAACTGGCCAGATTTTCCGATCGCTCCCACGAAAATGAGAATCGCCGCTAGGGTCACCATCGTCTGCGACAGCGTTCCGTCTTGCACGGCTTTAAAAATGTCATCATACTCAAAACTGCCCACTTGCCAGAATAATAGAATCATGCCGATAAAAAAGCCAACATCGCCGATCCGCGTCATAATAAACGCTTTTTTCGCAGCCGCTTTCGCTTCTTCTTTATAGAAATAAAATCCGATTAATAGAAACGAACCAAGACCAACCAGTTCCCAAAACATATACGTCTGCAATAAGTTCGGAGAAAGGACAAGACCGAGCATCGCAAACGTGAACAGCCCTAAATACGCATAGAAAACCGAGAACCGCTCATCGCCGCGCATATACCCTTTTGCATACATATGTACTAGAAAGCTAACGAGGGAGACAACGACAAGCATTAATGCATTTAGCGCCGTCACCTCAAATCCAGCTGTCAATTTCGTGCTGCCGATCGTAAGCCATACTTGTTCTGCTTTGTAAGTCGAACCGCCAATGCGGTCAAACAGCACGGCGACAGAAACAAGGAAAGAAATGAACGTCGCTAGTATTCCAACATAAGCACTCGCTTCTTTCATTCGTTTTCCGAAAAGCAGCAATAAGAAAAAGGAAAACAGCGGAAAAAGCGGCACAATCCAAGCCATTTCCATCATGGTATCACAGTCCCCTTTTGATCAAAGAGCTTGAAGAGCTCTTTGCATTTTCTTGCTTTAATGTTTCATCGAATCGATCTCATCGATATGAACGGTTTTGCGGTTGCGATAAAGCGCCATTAAAATCGCGAGTCCCACCGCGGCTTCAGCAGCTGCCACCGTGATGGTAAACAGGGCAAAAATTTGCCCTGAAATACCGGGATGAGCCCCGTATTTCGCAAAAGCGACTAAATTAATATTGACGGCATTCAGCATTAACTCAATACAAATGAGCACAATCACGGTATTTCGTTTGGTGAGCGCTCCATACAGCCCAATGCAAAACAAGATGAGCGCAAGTACCAGATATACGGATAATGGAACGGAGCTCATTTTTTTGGCGCCCCCTTATCATTTTTTTTCGCTAGTATAATCGCGCCAACAAGCGCCACAAGCAAAATGATCGATGTAATTTCAAACGGAATGATATAATGAGAATATAGGGCGAGGCCGATTTGTTCCGTATTGTTTTCATGGAGATTTGCGGCTTCCTCACCAAAATCAAGCTGATAAATGCCGAGATAAACGGCGATGCCAAAGGCAAAGACCGCGATGGCGGTGAATGTTTTTCGCCAAAATCCGCCTGTTGTCGTTTCTTCTTTTTCTTCCTCCCGATGGCGCGTCAACATGATGCCAAACAGCATGATAATGGTAATGGCGCCAGAGTAAATAAGCACTTGCACAGCAGCAACAAATTCCGCTGATAAGAGCACGTAAAGACCCGCGATGCTGATGAACGTAAACACAAGCGCGATGACCATATGAACGACTTTCGTTAAATTCAGCATGAGCACTCCGCCGATGATCGCAACAAGGGCAAGCACTAAAAAGGCGAGATATTCTCCGCTCACGGCTTATTCTCCTTTCGGACGTTGGCGTCGTTTTCATCGAGCCATGCCAAATCTTTATAAAGGGCATCGCGGCTATATTCCGCCAGCTCAAAATTGTTCGTCATGACGATGGCTTCTGTCGGACATACTTCTGTACAAAGGTCGCATAAAATGCAAATTTCGAAGTTAATGCTGTACGTATCAATGATTTTCCCTTTTTTCGTCGGATCCGGATGCTTTTTTCCTGTCAATTGAATACAGTCTGTTGGACAAATATTAGCACATTGATTGCAAACAATACATTTTTCGGGATAAAATTTTTGAATGCCGCGAAACCGATCTGGAAGGGGAAGCGGTTCATTCGGATAGTCGTACGTTACTTTTTCCCGAGTTAAATTTTTCAGGGTATATGCCAACCCTTTGGCTAAACCGATCATGCATGTCACCCCATTCTTATTAGAAAAATAGTTCTTGTATCAGCGCGGTAACAAAAATATTTGCAAGCGCCACAGGAAACAATACTTTCCATCCTAATTCCATGAGCTGGTCCGCTCTAAGGCGCGGAAATGTCACACGGAACCAAATCAGGACGAAAACAACGATGCTGAATTTTAACGCAAACCAAACCGCTCCTGGAATGAAATCTAAAAACATCACCGGGTGCCATCCACCTAAAAATAATATCGTTGTAAGCGCTGCCATAGCAAAAAGATACACATATTCCGAAAGCATAAAGAATGCCCAACGAAAACCGGAATACTCGACATGAAACCCGGCAACAAGCTCTGATTCCGCTTCCGGCAAGTCGAATGGAGTGCGGTTTAACTCCGCGACAGCAGCAATGAAAAATACGATAAACGCAATTGGCTGTATGAAAATATACCATACATCTTTTTGCGCTTCGACAATATCGTTTAAATTTAAACTGCCCGTTAGCAAAACAACACCAAGCACAGACACAACAAGCGGAATTTCATAGGAAATCATTTGTGCCGCCGCACGCATTGCGCCGATGAGCGCATATTTATTGTTCGATGCCCATCCGCCGGCCACAACGCCGATCGTCGTCAGTCCCGAAACGGCAATGTAATAAAGCAGGCCAACGCCGATATCGGCAAATTGAAATGCGTCAGTAAACGGCAATGTCGCCAATACCATAAACGCCGGCGCAAAAGCGATAATCGGCGCTAAAATGAATAACGGCTTGTCAGCAGCTTTTGGAATCGTATCTTCTTTTAAAAGCAGCTTTAATACGTCCGCGACCGTTTGCAATAGCCCCCATCTGCCTCCGACTTGGTTCGGGCCGTAACGGCCTTGCATAAATCCCATGACTTTTCGTTCCGCTAAAATGCCGTACGTCACAAAAGCAAGAACGGCAAACAACAAGGCAAGACCAAGTCCGAAGAAGATCACGAGATTCGTCCAGCTTGGAGCAGAATTCAGCAATTGTTCCATCATCCGTCGACCTCCCCGAGCACAATATCAATCGAGCCAAGAATCGCAATCACATTCGCAATATTTTCCCCTTTTAACAGTTTCGGGAGTATTTGCAAATTGTAAAACGATGGCCGACGGAATTTGATGCGGTACGGCTCTTTCTTTCCGTTGCTGGCGATGTAACAGCCGATTTCCCCGCGCGGTGATTCAATGCGGACAAATGTCTCTCCCGGCGGCGCTTTAATGATGCGCGGCACTTTCCCCATAATTTCTCCGCTTTTTGGAAATTGTTCACATGCTTGTTCGATGATTTTTAATGATTCTTCTATTTCCGCCAAGCGGCATTCATAACGGGCAAGGCATCTCCTTCTTCCCGCACCGGAATGTCAAAATCAAAACGGTCATAAATCGAATACGGCTCGTTTTTCCGTAAGTCCCATTTCACGCCGGTACAACGCAAGTTTACGCCGCTTAACGAATAATTGATCGCCTCTTCTTTCGTATATTTGCCAACACCGATGACACGATGGCGGAAAATTTCATTTCCTGTCACAAGGTCATGATAACCAGCGAGTTTTTCCCGCATATACGGGACAAATTGTTTTACTTTTTCAATCCATCCATCCGGCGCATCCCATTTCACGCCGCCGACGCGCATGTAATTGAACGTCAGTCGCGCCCCTGACAGCTCGTTTAATAGATTAATAATCATTTCCCGCTCGCGGAATGCGTACAAAAACGGGCTTGTGGCGCCAAGGTCGAGCAAATACGTCCCCCACCAGACAAGATGGCTGGCGATTCTGCCAAGTTCCATTGCCAAAACGCGCAAATATTCCGCTCGTTCCGGAACTTCAATGCCCATCATTGTTTCCACTGCATGACAAATAACATAGTTATTGGTCATTGCCGATAAATAATCCATCCGGTCTGTATACGGGATGATTTGCGTATATTGTAAGTTTTCCGCTAACTTTTCCGTTCCGCGGTGGAGGTAGCCGATGACAGGTTTCGCTTCTTGAATGATCTCTCCATCTATTTTTAAAATGAGGCGGAAAACTCCGTGTGTACTCGGGTGCTGCGGTCCTACGTTTAAAATCATTTCTTCCGTCCGAAGCATAGTTATACCTCCGCGTCGTATGGTTCATAATCTTTGCGAAGCGGATATCCGACCCAATCTTCTCCTAAAAAGATACGGATTAAATTCGGGTGCCCTTTAAAGCGGATTCCTAATAGGTCGTACGCCTCGCATTCCGGCCAATTTGCCCCCTGCCAAAGCGGAACGAGAGAATCAATCTCCGGCTGGTCGCGGTCGATTTTCACTTTTAATGCGACAGCTTGTCGTTTTTTATAAGAATATAAGTGCACATATACTTCCATATGTGTTTGAAAATCCGTTCCATGCAGCTCCGACAAATAATCAAAACTAAGCTGTTCGTTATATTTTAGAAACTCGGCGATTTTGTAATATGTATCCTTTTTTGCGACCAATGTCGGAACATCTTTGGAAAGGCGGTTAATATAGGCATCTTCTAGCACATCTTCGCCGAGATGTTCGCGAATCACTTTGACGTATTTATCAAGAAGCGGCTGATTTGGCGATGGAGTTTCTTCTTTTTTCGCTGCTGGCCCTGAATCTCCTGCGGCTTTCGCTTTCGCCGCAGCCGCTGCTTTTGCTTTTGCTGCCGCTGCTGCCTTTGCTTTCGCTTTTGCGAGATCATCATCGTTTTCGCCAGCGGTGCCGCTTGCTTGTTGTTTTGCCAGCGCTTTTGCTTTGGCTTTTGCAGCGGCTGCCGCCTTCGCCTTCGCTGCCGCAATCGCTTTTTGTTTGGCAAGGTCTTCTTCCGCTCCGTCGCCCGCTGCTTCTTTTGCTTTTTGTTTCGCCAACGCCGCCGCTTTGGCTTTCGCTGCCGCTGCTGCTTTCTTCTTCGCAAGCGCCAGATCATCTTCGGCTGTTTCTTGGTTTTCTCCTTCTGCCTGCTGCGCTTCTTTTGCCTTTTGTTTCGCTAATGCCGCTGCTTTGGCTTTCGCTGCCGCTGCTGCTTTCTTCTTTGCAAGCGCCAGATCATCTTCGGCTGTTTCTTGGTTTTCTCCTTCTGCCTGTTGCGCTTCTTTTGCCTTTTGTTTCGCTAATGCCGCTGCTTTGGCTTTTGCCTCTTCCGCCGCTTTTTTCTTCGCAAGGGTGAGATCATCTTCGGCTGTTTCTTGGTTTTCTCCTTCTGCCTGTTGCGCTTCTTTTGCCTTTTGTTTCGCTAATGCCGCCGCTTTGGCTTTTGCCTCTTCCGCGCTTTTTCTTCCAAGGGTGAGATCATCTTCGGCAAGTTTTTCTTCGGTTGGAACTTTTGGTTCTTCGAGCGGCTGTTCAGTTTGTTCAGCGGCTCGTTTCGCCGCTAATCGTTCGCGAGCCAACTGTCTCGCTCGCTCTGCCGCTTCTTTTTTCCGCTGCTGTAAATCTTTTTCTTCACTCATCGATTACAGCACCTTCTTCCCCGTCTTTGCTTCATAACGGATTTTTTCTTTTAATTTATTAATCCCGTAAATTAGCGCCGCTGGATTCGGCGGGCAACCAGGAATGTATACATCAACTGGTACGATTTGATCTACTCCTTTGACGACGCTATATGATTTCACATACGGCCCCCCTGCCGTTGCGCATGACCCCATGGCAATGACCCATTTTGGTTCTGGCATTTGATCATATAAACGGCGGATGATTGGCGCCATCTTTTTCGTCACCGTTCCAGATACAATCATGACATCAGACTGTCTTGGAGACGCACGGAAAAAGGAGCCGAACCGGTCTAAATCATAATGAGCTCCACCGACTCCCATCATTTCAATCGCGCAGCAGGCAAGACCGAACGTTAACGGCCATAGAGAATTGCTGCGGGCCCACGCCTTTAATTGTTCCAGTGTAGTGAAAAACACGTTGCGCTTTAACTCTTCCGTATCTCCTTCCGGTACGTCCAACCATTTTACATCCATTGTAACACCTTCTTTTTCCAAGCATAGACAAGCCCAAGAACGAGCATCAACACGAAAATAATCATTTCCACTAAAGCGAATAATCCTAGTTTGTTATAAGCGACTGCCCATGGATATAAAAACACTGTTTCGACATCAAAAATGACAAATAATAGTGCAAACATATAGTAACGAACTTGAAACTGAACACGCGAGTCATGGAACGGATTGTTACCGCTTTCATAAGTCGTTTGCTTTGCCTCACTCGGAACGTGTGGACGTAGAAATCGTCCTATTGTTAATGCGCCAACAGGAAGCAAAATGCCGATACACAAAAATACAAAAACAATCACATAGTTATTAACGTATACGTTCCACAATATGCCGTTCGCTCC
This sequence comes from Geobacillus sp. CX412, assembly GCF_027942335.1. Classification (NCBI taxonomy): domain Bacteria; kingdom Bacillati; phylum Bacillota; class Bacilli; order Caryophanales; family Anoxybacillaceae; genus Geobacillus; species Geobacillus sp. CX412. The sequence continues at coordinate 151,335 of NZ_CP103461.1, read as the reverse complement.
CTTCATTATTATGCTACTTTATATTGTTTTGAAATATTACACAATTACGAATTATCCCCAGTGCCATTATAACATTTATATCCAGAAGTGTCGACAGACCATCCATTTTTACTTATAACGACAGCGATAACAATAAAAAAAGACGGGGGAAACGATTTCCTCCCGTCTTTTATTTCATGTTTGCTACGTTTAAGCGGTTAATCGCCCGTTTTAGTGCCAGTTCCGCACGTTTAAAGTCGATATCATCCTCTTTGCTTTGCAGACGCCGTTCCGCGCGTTCTTTCGCCGCTTTTGCTCGGGCCACATCGATATCTTCCGCTCTTTCCGCCGCTTGCGCCAAAATCGTCACTTTGTCAGGGCGGACTTCCAAAAACCCGCCGCTGACCGCGATATATTCCGTTTTCCCCTCTTTTTTCAGGCGAACGGCACTGATCTCAAGCGGAGCAACAAGCGGAATATGTCCTGGCAAAATTCCAAGCTCTCCGCTTTTTGCTTTCGTGCTTACCATCTCTACGTCCGCTTCATATACCGGGCCATCAGGAGTAACGACACTGACCTTGATCGTTTTCATCATGAAATCCTCCTATGTCCCTCAATTAAACTTCTACGCCCATTTGCTTCGCTTTTTCAACAACTTCTTCAATGCGCCCTACTAAGCGGAAAGCATCTTCTGGAATGTGATCGTATTTTCCTTCCAAAATTTCTTTGAAGCCGCGAACTGTTTCTTTAATAGGCACGTAAGAACCAGGTTGGCCTGTAAATTGCTCCGCGACGTGGAAGTTTTGCGATAAGAAGAATTGAATGCGGCGAGCGCGATGAACGATGAGTTTATCTTCATCGGATAGCTCATCCATACCGAGAATCGCGATAATATCTTGCAATTCTCTATAACGTTGCAATGTTTGTTGCACTTTGCGCGCTACTTGGTAATGTTCTTCACCAACGATTTCAGGCGCAAGCGCGCGAGATGTGGACGCAAGTGGATCCACTGCTGGATAAATACCCATTTCCGCAAGTTTCCGCTCTAGGTTCGTCGTTGCGTCCAAGTGAGAGAACGTTGTTGCTGGCGCTGGGTCTGTGTAGTCGTCCGCTGGTACGTAAATCGCTTGAATCGATGTGATAGAACCAGTGGCTGTAGAAGTGATCCGTTCTTGCAATTGACCCATTTCTGTCGCAAGCGTCGGTTGATAACCTACGGCAGAAGGCATGCGGCCTAATAGCGCCGAAACCTCAGAACCAGCTTGCGTGAAACGGAAAATGTTGTCGATAAAGAGCAGCACGTCTTGTCCTTGCTCGTCACGGAAGTATTCCGCCATCGTTAATCCTGTCAACGCTACGCGCATCCGCGCACCAGGCGGCTCGTTCATTTGTCCGAATACCATCGCCGTTTTGCTGATAACGCCGGAATCTTTCATTTCATGGTAAAGGTCGTTCCCTTCACGAGTGCGTTCCCCTACGCCGGCGAATACGGAAATACCACCGTGCTCTTGCGCAATGTTATGAATAAGTTCTTGGATTAAGACCGTTTTTCCTACACCAGCACCGCCGAATAGACCGATTTTTCCACCTTTAATGTATGGAGCAAGCAAGTCAACGACTTTAATACCTGTTTCCAAAATTTCTACTTCTGTTGCAAGCTCTTCGAATTTTGGCGCTGGACGATGGATTGGGTCACGACGCACATCATCTGGAATTTCCCCTTGCATGTCGATCGGTTCCCCTAAGACGTTGAATACGCGGCCAAGGGTAACTTCTCCGACTGGAACGGAAATTGGCGCACCTGTGTCAATGACTTCCATTCCACGAATCAATCCGTCTGTCGATGCCATTGCAATCGTACGAACCGTATCATCGCCAAGATGAAGTGCTACTTCTAATGTTAAGTCGATGTCGACTTCATTTTCATTACGCGCTTTATGTTGAATCTTCAAAGCGTTGTAGATCGCAGGAAGATGTCCGTTTTCGAACTTTACGTCTACAACCGGACCCATAACTTGAATAACGCGTCCTTTTGTCATCGTTTTCCCTCCTAACTTGCTAGTTGGACAGCAGTACCTATATAGTGAAACTTGAAAATTCTACTTTTGCGATCTATTTTTTCGACTGCGCTTATGCGTGACGAAGGCAAGTTATCGACTTGCCTCCGACAGTCGAAAATTCTTTCGATAAGATGAAATATCAAGTTGCGTTTATATAATTGCAGCTTCCAATTTACCGTTATTGCAACGCGTTTGCTCCCGCCACGATTTCCGTAATCTCTTGGGTAATCGCTGCTTGACGAGCACGGTTGTAGGAAAGAGTAAGCGTACGAATAAGCTCGTGCGCGTTGTCCGTCGCGTTTTTCATCGCCGTCATCCGCGCTGCATGCTCGCTTGCCTTCGCATCTAACAGCGCACCGTAAATAAGACTTTCGGCATATTGCGGCAAAAGCACATCTAAAATTTCTTCTTGAGAAGGTTCAAATTCATACGTTGTCCGTTGTTTGTTATCGACTAAATCCGTTAACGGCAACAGCTTTCTTTCTGTCACCTCTTGTTGGATCGCACTGACGTAATGGTTGTAGTACATATACAACTCATCAAACGTACCATCCGCAAACAATCCGACCGCCTTATTCGCAATTTCTTTAATATCCGCAAAAGACGGTTGATCCGGCAGCCCAGTAATATTTAAAATGACCGGGAAATTTCTCTTTTTGAAAAAGCTTAAACCGACACGGCCAATGACAATAATCGCATATTCATCTGGAGATTGATGGCGCTGTTGAATCGTTTGGTACACAGTGCGAAGAACGTTGCTGTTATACGCTCCCGCCAAGCCGCGATCCGATGTGATCACTAAATAGCCTGTCTTTTTCACCGGGCGCGTCACTAGCATCGGATGTGTCGCATTGCCGGCACCAAGGGCGATGTTCGCAACGACTTCTTGCATTTTATCCATATATGGAACAAACGATTTCGCGTTCATTTCCGCGCGGTTTAACTTCGAAGCGGAAACCATCTCCATCGCCTTCGTAATTTGGCTTGTTTTTTTCGTCGCGTTGATGCGCTTCTTAATGTCGCGTAAGGATGCCAAAGGTTTCACCACCTTTTTTATGCACGAAATCTAGAATAGAGGAGGAACAGAAGCCGTCATCCTTCTGTTCCGTCCTGCTTTATTGAGAAACAACAAATGTTTTCTTGAACGCTTCGATCGCTTTGTTGAAATCTTCTTCGTTTGGAAGTTCTTTTGTTGTACGAATATGTTCAAGCAAGTGTTGGCCGTTTTGGTCGAGCCATAAGAAGAATTCTTTTTCAAAGCGGCGAATATCTTCGACTGGAATGTCGTCTAAGAAACCGTGAGTAAGCGCGTAAATGATCGCCACTTGTTTTTCTACTGGAATCGGTGCATGCAAGTCTTGTTTTAACACTTCTACTGTACGAGCACCGCGTGCGAGCTTTGCTTGCGTCGCTTTATCAAGGTCTGAACCGAACTGTGCGAACGCTTCAAGTTCACGATACGCTGCTAAGTCAAGGCGAAGCGTACCCGATACTTTTTTCATCGCTTTAATTTGTGCCGCACCACCGACGCGGGATACGGAAAGACCAGCGTTAATCGCCGGGCGAACGCCGGAGAAGAACAAATCAGATTGCAAGAAAATTTGCCCGTCTGTAATGGAGATGACGTTCGTCGGAATGTAAGCAGAAATGTCACCAGCTTGCGTTTCGACAAACGGAAGCGCTGTTAACGAACCGCCGCCTTTGGCATCGCTTAATTTTGCTGCGCGCTCTAAGAGGCGAGAGTGCAAGTAGAAGATATCCCCTGGATATGCTTCACGGCCTGGTGGACGGCGAAGCAATAGTGACAACTCACGGTAAGCCGCCGCTTGTTTTGATAAGTCGTCATAAACAACAAGCACGTGCTGACCTTTATACATGAAATATTCGCCCATCGTTACACCGGCATATGGCGCAAGGAACAATAGTGGCGCTGGTTGTGATGCAGATGCCGTCACAACGATCGTATAATCTAGCGCACCGTGTTTCCGCAATGTTTCGACAACCGTGCGGACCGTTGATTCTTTTTGTCCGATCGCAACGTAAATACAAATCATATTTTGATCTTTTTGGTTGATAATCGTGTCGATCGCAATCGATGTTTTCCCTGTTTGACGGTCTCCGATGATTAACTCACGTTGACCGCGGCCGATTGGCACCAATGCGTCAATCGCTTTAATCCCTGTTTGCAACGGTTCATGAACCGATTTACGGTCCATAACACCTGGTGCTGGGCTTTCAATTGGACGGGTTTCTGTCGTTTCGATTGGGCCCAAACCATCGACTGGTTGTCCTAGAGGGTTAACGACGCGGCCAATTAACGCTTCACCGACAGGCACTTCCATGATACGTCCTGTACGGCGCACTTCATCGCCTTCTTTAATCCCTGTATATGGACCTAAAATAACGATACCAACGTTGTTTTCTTCTAAGTTTAGCGCCATTCCCATGACACCGTTGGAAAACTCGACAAGTTCCCCAGACATTACGTTGTCCAAACCATGGGCGCGCGCGATACCGTCACCAATTTGAATTACCGTACCGACATCGCTTACTTGAATTTCAGACTCATAGTTTTCGATTTGCTGCTTAATGAGCGCGCTTATTTCTTCCGCTCTGATGCTCATTCATTTCACCCCTATCTTCAAATCTTAGCCGATAAGCTGTCGTTGAATTCGTTCTAATTTTCCGCTGATGCTGCCATCGTAAATGCGGTTGCCGATGCGCAGCTTCACGCCGCCAATTAAGCTTGGGTCGACGATATTTTCAATGTAAAGCGTCGTTTTGCCCATTTTTTTCGCAAACACATCCGAAAGTGCGCGTTTTTCCTCTTCCGTTAGCGGACGAGCCGAATATGCGGTCGCCTCAGCGACGCCACGAGCTTCGTTCACCAAATGGATAAACTGCTCTGCAAGCTGTGGAACGATATCAATGCGATGACGTTCCAACAAAAGCAGCAATGTATTTCGTAACGGGCTTGACACCGCCGCGAACGTTTCTTTTATTAACGCTTTTTTCTTTTCCAATGATAGCTTCGGGTATGTCAATAGCGATAAGAATTTATCGTTTTCAGCAAACACTTGCCAAACGGCGCGAATTTCTTCCTCTAATTGATCAAGAAGCTGCTTTTCCGTGGCGATTTGAAAAAGAGCTAACGCATATCGCTTTGCTATGATTTCTTTGTTCATCGCCCTTCTCCTACCTCTTGAATGTACTCGCTAATCAACTTCGCTTGATCTTGCTCGGTTAACTCTTTTTCAATCACTTTGGAAGCAATTAATACAGATAGTGAAGCAACTTGTTCTCGCAACGCGGCCATCGCTTGTTCTTTTTCGCGTTCGATTTCTTTTTTCGCTGTCTCTTTTAAACGCTCTGCTTCCGCACGGGCAGACGCGATAATTTGCTCTTTTTGCTCCTCAGCCATTTTGCGCGCGTTTTCAATGAGCTCCTGCGCCTCTTGGCGAGATTGCTTCATTAGTTCGCGCTGTTCTTCCAATAGCTTTTCCGCTTCTTTGCGATGTTTTTCCGCTTGTTCGATTTCGTTTGCAATATGCTCTTCGCGCTGTTTCATCACGCCCATTAATGGACCAAACGCGTATTTACGGAGCAATAACATTAATAATAAAAACATAATTAGCTGGAATAACATATCGCCGCCGTTGAATCCATGCCCAGCAGCCCCTAATGCAAAAAAGTTTGCCATTACGCGTTTCACTCCCTTCAAGAGTCGCCCTCTAGACCTATTTTTCTCGCTTTTTGAGCGTCATTGTTATCTTTTACGATGAAATGAACATAAAGGAATGGCGAAGGTTCGCATGGAATGATCTTCGCCATCATTGAACGATTTTGCTTGTCCTATCGATTTTTACGTTGCTTGCCAACGTTGATGAACAAGCGCTACGCAAAAATTAGCGCCCTTGAACCATAAAGGCAATAACAACCGCAATAATCGGAATCGCTTCGACTAACGCAACCCCGATAAACATTGTTGTTTGAAGCATACCGCGCGCCTCTGGCTGGCGTGCGATTCCCTCTACTGTACGAGATACGATTAAACCGTTACCAATACCTGCACCAAGTGCAGCTAAACCAATTGCGATTGCTGCAGCTAATACACCCATTGAAAAGTCCTCCTTTTAGTATTTATTGAAATTTATTGAAGTTGTTTTTATAAAAAATTAATGGTCATGACTCACTTTGTGCGCCATATAAACCATTGTTAACATCGTGAAAATGAACGCTTGGATGGCGCCAACGAAAATACTGAACGCTTGCCAAGCGATCGTTGGAATGATCGCTGCGATCGTACCGCCAACGCCAGTAGCCAATCCACCCGCCAATAAAGCAAGCAAAATTTCTCCAGCATAAATGTTCCCGTATAGACGCAAACCTAATGTTAATGTGTTAGCAAACTCTTCGATAATTTTAAGCGGGAATAAAATCAACATTGGACTGACAAAGCCTTTGGCGTATTCTTGGAATCCACGAAGTTTGATGCCGTAATAATGCGACAGCGCAACAACCATAATCGCCAACGTTAATGTGATCACAGGGTCTGCTGTCGGTGATTTCCACCATAGCTTTCCATCGATGACGATAGAGAACGGAAGACCGAGCATGTTTGCCACAAAAATATACATGATTAAGGTCATGCCCAGTAGATGAAAACGCCCCCCCGTTTTCCAGTCCATATTGCTTTTGATGATTCCCTTGACAAAGTCGACGACCCATTCAAGGAAATTTTGCATTCCCGTTGGCTTCATCGAAAGATTGCGCGTAGCAGCAACGGCAATGATGAACACAATCACGCTAGTGATCGTTATCATCAAAACGTTGGCTAAGTTAAAGGTAAGTCCTAGAAATTCATATAAAGGAGCTTCATGATGCACTAGTTATCACCTCGCTTCCTTGCCTCATTATGTATGTGCAGAAAATAATCTATTATAATGACAAAATAAGGTGTCATTAACCCCAATATGACAGGTGCAATGGAAAAATGGTTCGGAAATTGCAATACGACTAAAGCAGCAAGTGCCGCAAGCGCCATTCGTGAAAACGTACCTAGTGAGCGAACACGCTTCCCTTCCGCTACGGCTCGTCCAAATTTCATTACTCGGCTGGCTAATAACCACACACTATAAAATCCTATAGATGTTCCGAACAGCAAGCTCAAAAATAATGTTTTATACTCTGTCATCCCCCAGCCTGCCGCATACATCAAAAGGAGAAACAACGAATATTTTCGCAAATTTCGCATTATATGTTCCATAATTCTATTATTCCCCTGAAAAAAATTGACGGATTGTTCTTAACATTGCAGAGATGCCCGCAGCTAGTCCAAGAAGGAGACCAATAATAAGAAAAAGAGGTTCGGAGTCAAACTTTCGATCAAGCCATCTGCCGCCGAATATACCAATTAAAACAGAACCAGCCAACTGAGAAACAATGGCAGACATCAAACCGATTGCCCGGAAAGGATAGCGTTGGTTTTGCCCCATATCGTTATAGTCCTCACATTCGTAAAAACTATCGTAAAAACTATGTATATAGTGTATCTGAAAACCTTATCATACATCCCCTGTCAAGCATACAATACCATGGGGTCGATGTCAATGTGTTTCATAGAAAAAAACTGTATTATAACAACGAAAATGTTAATAATTTGTGACATTTATTAATTTCTTTTTCACGAGAACATCCGCCGGAAGCCCACTGCTTTAGCTGTGGAGGAAGGCGGGGTTTATATTTTCAGTATATATTGAATTTTTCGTTCAATATAAGTACACTGGATTTAGAAAGGTAGGTGAATCAAGAATGCTCTGCACTCTCAAGATTAAATTAATGCCAACTCTTGAACAGTTTCATGCGCTGCTGGAAACAATGAAACGGTTTAACCAAGCATGCAACTATATTAGCGAGATTGCTTTTCGCTCCAGAACCTTTCCAAAACGAAAATCCAGCGGCTTTGCTACTATGACGTCAGGGAAAAATTTGGCCTCTCTGCCCAAATGACCGTTCGTGCCATCGGCAAAGTGTCGGAAAGCTATCGTTTGGATAAAAAAACCTTGCATAACTTTAAAGAAACCGGTGCCATCGTGTATGATGAAAGAATCCTGTCCTTTAAAGGGTTAGAGTATGCTTCCATCCTTACCTTGCAAGGAAGAATGGAAATCCCTATGGTCATTAGCCGCTACCATCAAGGTTTGCTGTGCGGCAACCGTGTTCGGGGTCAAGCCGATTTAGTCCTTCAAAACGGTATTTTTTATTTACTGCTCGTGGTGGACGTTCCCGAAGGCCAGCCCAATTCCGAAAACGGATTTATCGGTGTGGACCTTGGCATCATTAATATCGCCGTTGATAGCACCGGTGAGGTATTTTCCGGCTCGAAGGTCAACGGGCTGCGCCGCCGCCATGCGAAACTTCGCGCCAAACTCCAAAAGAAAGGCACCAAGTCAGCGAAACGCCTGCTTAAAAAGCGTTCCAAGAAGGAAAAACTATTTGCCCGTGATGTGAACCACTGCATTAGCAAGAAGATTGTTGAAAAGGCAAAGGCACTCGGATGCGGCATTGCCCTTGAAGATTTAAAGGGCATCCGCCAACGCACCGAGAAAACGGTTAAAAAGCAACAGCGTCGTCAACACTCTTCTTGGTCTTTTTATCAGTTGAGAAAGTTTATTGAGTATAAAGCGGCGATCGCTGGCGTGCCGGTGGTATTGGTTCATCCAAAAAATACTTCCCGCACCTGTCCGGTTTGCGGACATGTGGCCAAAGAAAACAGACCGTCAAGGGATCAGTTTTGTTGTCGAGCTTGTGGGTACGCTGCCCCTGCCGACAACGTGGCTGCGGAAAACATCCGCAGGGCTGCTGTCAACCAGCCGAACGCGGCAGCCAATTAGGCTAGTTGCAAGCCCACGGCTTTAGCCGTTGGGTAGTTGACTTAATTAGTGTATAATGATATATTTATTCTTTTAGACATAATCTTTAAAAAAAGACGGTATCACTTTCATGAAATGATACCGTCTTTGGAATTTATTTTGTGCCGAATAAGCGATCACCGGCATCTCCAAGGCCTGGAACGATATAGCCGTGATCGTTTAGCTTTTCATCGAGTGCAGCAATGTAAATATCGACATCCGGGTGTGCTTGTTTCACCGCTTCCACCCCTTCTGGGGCAGCAATTAAGCACATGAATTTAATGCTTTTTGCGCCGCGTTTTTTTAAGGCGTTAATCGCTTCTACCGCTGATCCGCCTGTCGCGAGCATTGGGTCCACAACAATAAAATCGCGCTCTTCTACATCGGTCGGCAGCTTCACGTAATATTCAACCGGTTTTAACGTTTCTGGGTCGCGATATAACCCGATATGGCCGACTTTCGCGGCTGGAATCAATTTTAAAATGCCATCGACCATACCGATTCCTGCGCGCAAAATCGGGATTACACCAAGTTTTTTGCCTGCGATTACTTTCGATTTTGCTTTGCTGACCGGTGTCTCAATTTCTACTTCTTCAAGCGGGAGATCGCGCGTAATTTCAAACGCCATCAACGTCGCCACTTCTTCGACAAGTTCACGAAACTCTTTCGTGCCAGTGTTTTTGTCGCGAATATATGTCAGCTTATGTTGAATAAGTGGATGATCGAATACATATACTTTTCCCATTTTGCACTCTCCTCTTTGTTTGCGGTTTACACTTCCATTAATTCTACCGAAAAATATACGTGTATTCAACTACAAACAAAAACGCGCCTCTAAAGACATTCGTCTTAGAGGCGCGTTTTTTTGTCAACGATATAATGGGAATTTTTCCGTTAATGCCGCTACGCGTTTTCGCGCTTCTTCCAATTTTGCTTCGTCTTCGTGATTTTTTAATGTAAGACTAATAATGCTTGCGATTTCATCCATTTCTTCCAAACCGAATCCGCGCGTCGTTACCGCGGCGGTGCCGATACGGATGCCGCTTGTCACAAATGGGCTTTCCGGATCGTACGGAATCGTATTTTTGTTGACGGTGATACCGACTTCGTCCAACACTTTTTCCGCCACTTTTCCAGTGAGGCCAAGGGAACGTAAATCAATTAACAACAAGTGGTTGTCTGTTCCGCCGGAAACGAGTGTAAAGCCTTCTTTTTTCAATGCTTCCGCGAGGCGTTTTGCGTTGTTGATGATATTTTGCGCATATGTTTTAAAGCTGTCTTGCAGTGCTTCACCGAGCGCGACTGCTTTCGCCGCGATGACGTGCATGAGCGGTCCGCCTTGAATGCCTGGGAAGATCGCTTTGTCAATTTGTTTTGCAAACTCTTCTTTGCAAAGGATCATGCCGCCGCGCGGTCCGCGGAGCGTCTTATGCGTTGTTGTGGTCACAAAATGCGCATATGGCACCGGATTTGGATGAAGACCTGCCGCAACAAGACCTGCAATGTGCGCCATGTCTACCATCAAGTACGCCCCTACTTCATCAGCGATTTCACGGAAACGTTTAAAATCGATGACGCGCGGATAAGCGCTTGCCCCTGCTACAATCAGTTTCGGCTTATGTATGCGCGCTTTTTCAAGCACATCATCATAATCAATGACATGTGTTTCTGGATCGACACCATATTCGACAAAGTTATATTGAATGCCGCTAAAGTTGACTGGGCTGCCATGCGTTAAATGACCGCCGTGCGACAAATTCATCCCAAGCACCGTATCGCCATGTTCCAAAACAGTAAAATATACCGCCATGTTCGCTTGTGCGCCAGAATGCGGCTGTACGTTGGCATGTTCCGCGCCAAACAATTTTTTCGCCCGTTCGCGCGCGAGATCCTCGACGACATCGACATATTCGCAGCCACCATAATAGCGGCGTCCCGGATATCCTTCGGCATATTTATTCGTTAATACCGATCCTTGCGCTTCCATAACAGCGCGGCTGACAAAATTTTCTGACGCGATTAATTCAATTTTTGATTGCTGCCGTTTCAACTCATTTTGAATCGCTTCAAATACTTGCGGATCTTGTTGTGGCAAGTAGTTCATCACTAGCTCCCCCTCATTTCGAAATAATGAATATTCTTTTTTATTTTACCAGCTTTTTGCGGGTAGATTCAAAGAAAAAATGAACAAAATCATCAGGAAGTGCAAGAAGTATTCGGATTTTCTAAAGAGTAGACTGCGCGGGCGCCGCCGATCAGTTTCGGTCTCGTTTTTGCCAATGTCACATGGGCATGTCCCACTTGCTTTAACGACACGCGCACAGGAACAGCGACATGCTTTAAATGCATGCCGATCAATGTATCGCCGATATCAATGCCGGCATCTGCTTTAATAAATTCGACAACGACGGGATCGTTCATATGACGATACGCGTATTCAGCCATTGCTCCGCCGGCTGTTCGGACAGGGATGACCGAGACGATTTCAAGCTGACGGGACATGGCGGTCTGTCTTTCTACAACAAGCGCGCGGTTTAAATGTTCGCAACATTGAAACGCTAGCTGCACCCCTGTTTCCTCATGCCACTTTCTCAATTCGGCAAACAGCATTTCGGCGACTTCCGTTGAGCCAGCTGTTCCGATTTTCTCGCCGATCACTTCGCTTGTGCTGCAGCCGATGACAAGAATATGCTCGGATGAAAGCGGGACTTGCTTTCGAAATTCACGAATAATCGTCTGCCATTGCTGCTTCCATTCGGATAATGGGGAAGACATATTGACGATTCCTCCCATGTTATAAATGTTTGTTTTCATATTGTGTAATTTTTTCCACGCGTCGTGCGTGACGTCCGCCTTCAAATTCCGTCGTCAACCACACTTTCGCGATTTCACGCGCTAATCCTGGTCCAATGACGCGTTCTCCCATCGCTAATATGTTGCTATCATTATGCTGGCGCGTTAATTTGGCGCTATATACGTCGTGACAGAGCGCGCAACGAATGCCTTTTACTTTATTAGCGGCAATCGTCATGCCAATTCCGGTGCCGCAAATTAAAATGCCGCGATCCACTTCCCCGTTTGCGACTTTTTCCGCAACTGGAATCGCGTAATCAGGATAATCGACCGATGTTTCGCATTCACATCCTAAGTCGATGTACTCGATCCCCATTTCGTCCATTAATTTTTTAATTTCTTCACGAATATGAATTCCGCCGTGATCAGATGCAATCGCTACTTTCATGTTCATTTCCTCCTTGTTTTGTCATATAGAAAAAAGCCGCCTTTCTATTCATTTTACATGTTTCCGATATAGAAGGCGACCTTTCTAATTTTATCTTGTACCAAATTGGTCGATCGTTTCTTTTAATTTTTTCGCTTGTTCCGCCAATTCTTCCGCTAGTTTGTTTACATGCTGAATAACAGAAGTTTGTTCTTGTGTCGCCGCCGTTACTTCCATCGCCCCAGCCGACGTTTCTTCGGCAATCGCCGCAACTTCTTGTGATTGAATCGATGCTTTTTCGATATGTGACATTTGTTCTTTCGCTAATTCCGCAATTTCATGGACGGAACGAACGACTTCGTGAATCGATTTGGTCATTTCCGCAATCGCGTCGTTCGTATCGGCGCCTTTTGCGGCTTCTTCATTCGCGGATTTTACTTGCTCATGAATTTGTGATACGACATGTGCGACTTCCTTTTGAATGTTTTGAATCAGCTCAGAAATCCCTTGAACCGCTTTTGCGCTCTCATCCGCAAGCTTCCGGACTTCTTCCGCGACAACAGCAAAACCTTTTCCATGCTCGCCAGCTCGCGCCGCTTCAATGGAAGCATTTAAGGCAAGCAAGTTCGTTTGCCCGGCAATATCACCGACTAGAGAGATAATGTTTTCCACTTCTTTCGCGTGTTGCTCCAGCCGCTCGACCGCACTTAAAGACGTTTGATTATTGCGCGCCAATTGTTCGATTCCGCTGACAAGCGAACTAATGACTTCACGGCTTTTATGTAATGTTGTCACCATTTCCTTCGCTAATTGTTCGGATTGATTCGCCTTTTGCTGCACTTGATTCGCAATGCGCAGCACATCATCCACCGACTCAGCAGCCGTTTGCATCGATACAGCAGAGTCATTCGCGCCTTTAGAAATTTCTTCAATCGTGTGGGCAATATCTTTCGAACGCTCTGCCGCAACAAGGGAAGCGTTCGTAATTTCCACGACTTTCTCATTCGTGCGAGAAAAATTATCTTCAATATTTTTCACGATTGTTCGCAAACTTCGCAACATTTCATTAAAAGCAATCCCTAATGAGCGGATTTCATCATCTGATTTGGGCAACGGAACATCTTCATTAATTTGTCCGCTTGCTGCTTTGATTGCCGCCTGTTCTAACCGATGCAACGGCTTTACGATCAATCCTGATGCCATGTATGCAAGCAAGCCTGACCAAATGATTCCAAGCAATAGTATAATAATGGTAAACGCGCTTTTGTTCATCGAAGTGAAGAATAAATCATACAAAACATAAATAAAAAATGCGCTTGTAGAATACGTAATGATGGCCAATATGGTTGTAAATGCAACAATTTTTAGACGTAAACTAAAACGATATCTCTGTTTTGCCCTTTCCATTCCCTTTCCTCCTACTGATTTCCACCAAGCTTACGCACGAGGTGATCAATCAGCTTTTCTAGCTCATCTCTCGTCTTGCGATACGTTTCAACAGAACCGCCAAACGGATCGGATACGTCCCCTTGTTTTCCGAAAACAAATTCTTTGAGAGTGAACGTTTTCTCTTTCGCTTCTGGAAATCTTTCAATGATTAACTGCTTATGCCCAGCCGTCATGGCAAAAATATGCGTCGCCCAATCGATATCTTCTTTTTTCAGCATTGATGAACGATGTTTTGTTTCGATTCCCTTTTCCTTTAACACCGTTTTTACGTGAAGCGAAGCATCGCTTCCTTCCGCAGCAAACACCCCCGCTGATTTCACCTCCAAATCTGGCAATTGTTTGCTTTTTAATAACGCTGCCGCCATCGGGCTGCGGCATGTGTTTCCCGTACAAACAAATAAAATGCGATGCGACATACAAACACCTCTTACCGTTCATAACTCGACTAACGTACAAATTAATTATAATAAAAATTACCAGCAAAATATAGTGTCAAAAAAGCGGCCCAAAAAGCTCAAACTTCTTTTTGGAGCAGCTCTTTTGTTTTTTAGTGAGCAGCGGCCAACTTAAAACGAAAATAATAGTTTCAGCCCCAACGCTAACAAAATACTGCCGCCAAGCGCCTCACTGTAAGCACCAAGCCATTGTTGGAAATGACGCCCTAACATTAATCCCATCCACGTCAACACCGTGCTGAAAAAACCGAACAATAAAATCGTAAGCAATGTTCGCGCGCCGTAAATGCCGAGACTAAGCCCGACGGAAAAGCTGTCAAGGCTCACACTAAAAGCAAAAAAAATAAGTCCTATTCCCATTGGCGAAACAAACCTATCGCTTTCCTTTTTAAAGGATGTAACAATCATTTGAATTCCTAACAATAGCAGCAACGCCCCTCCGATATAAGAGGCGATGCTGCCAAATTGGTATGATAAAAAGCGGCCGAGGAACATTCCTAAAAACGGCATAATAATATGAAAAAGCCCAATCATAATGCCTATGTAAAAAATTTGTTTTAATTGCAATCGAAACAACCCCATGCCTAATGCGACGGAGAATGCATCCATTCCTAATGCAAACGCCATCATCGATAGTGCCACAAGTTCGCCGATGAACATCTTCATTTGATTTCCCTCCCGGACTTGCCTTACTGTTAACATATGCATGTCCGGGAATTTTAGAAGATTTATTTTTCATCAATCACTTGATGACCTGCGGCTTTTTTCAGCCGATTCATAATAGCTTCTCCAATTCCTTCTGTCGGAAACGATTCGCTATAAATGAAATCAACATCTGTTTCGTCAAATTTTCGAAGCGTATCATATAAATGGCTTGCTACGGTATGTAAATCATGACGCGATCCGCACGCTAACACTACATCGGCATCATAAAAAGAGCGGTTTTCTTCTGTCGTTAGGACACCGACTTTTTTTCCAAGCGTACGTTGTTTATTCACAAGCGTTTGCAAAAAAGCCGGAGAGCCTTGAACAATCGCCATTGGTGATTTTGGGGCGTAATGTGTATATTTCATTCCCGGTGATTTCGGTGTTTGCCGTTCATCGGTTAGCGCGCTATCTACGAAAACATTTCCGATCACTTTCTCGAGTGCTTCCTTTGTTACACCGCCCGGACGTAAAATTGTCGGCACTTTCGTTGTACAGTCAAGAACGGTCGATTCCACTCCAATACCTGTTTCCCCGCCATCAACAATGCCAGCAATCCGTCCATTTAAGTCAGCGAACACATGCGCCGCTGTCGTTGGGCTCGGACGCCCTGATATATTGGCACTCGGCGCGGCCAATGGCAATCCGCTGGCTTCAATTAACGCAAGGGCGACTGGATGTGCTGGCATGCGCACCGCTACAGTAGGCAACCCTGCTGTTACTGGATCAGAAATCACTCCTTCTTTTTTTGGCAGAACGAGCGTAAGCGGTCCTGGCCAAAAGCGTTTTATTAACGTATGCGCCACATCAGGAATGGCAGAAACCATCTCTTCTAGCTGTTTAAGATGAGCGATGTGGACAATAAGCGGATTATCACTTGGGCGGCCTTTTGCCGCGAAAATTTTTTCCACTGCTTTTGCATCTTTCGCGTTTGCCCCCAGTCCATACACCGTTTCCGTTGGGAAAGCGACAACCTCGCCGGATTTCAATAGTTGTGCAGCCTCTTTAACCTGTGGATAAATACTTTGTTTATCAACAATATTATCCACAATCCAAATATTCGTTTCCACTCTGTTCCCCCCAACTATCGTTGCTGCTTGCTAGCAAAATAGTATAAAAATATCAACAATCTCTTCGAGAATTATATCTTAAAATGAAAAAAAGAAAAAAGTTTCGCAAAATTTATCCACAAAATGTGGATAAATGTGTTATTTTAGTGGATAAGTTTGTGGATATGTGAGTGAGTTTTACACATTTATCCACAAACTATTATGGAATCAATTGTTCAATAAGTTCTTTCACGAAAAATTTGACTTCCACAGGTTGATCATTTTCTGCTACAAACGGAGACGGCGTCGTTGCTATACTTGCCCGCTTTACTTCCTCTTCTTTTATGGTTTTTTCCTTCTTGCTGCTTTGTTCTTGCTGTTCGTCTGTTTCTACCGTTTCCTTATTCTCTCCTTGTGCAGGAGCGAACACCTCTTTTTATTGTCATTGGCGTCGTATGGTTGCTCGTTCATTCGCACCGCATCGCTATTGCTAAAATCAAGAAAACAAAGCGGCGGAAATAAAACGCACCACCAGTTTGCTCCTTTTCCCTCGCCAAGCGTAATTAAAACAGCATCATATTGCCCGGCTGGATAAACGTAATTCCCATAAATTTTTGTCGGAAAATCGACTTTTCCGAACTGTACTTTATACGATTGATCGCTGTGTTCTTTTCGCAACACATCCGCTACAGTTTGTTCAATTTCTGGAATATGGGATCGAATCACTTGCTTTGCCTCTTGAAAAGACGTTAAATCGGCTACCCACTCATTAATTTGCGCATTCACCGCGTTGCGCACTTTTCGTTTCAACGCTTGATCTTCCGCAGAATCGCTATTGGCTAAAATCCGCAGACGGATCGCTTCGTCCGGAATAGCGACCGTCGCGTTTTCCCCCGCTTTCGTTTGATGGCCATATACATTTACCAGCACCCCGATGATTAATAGAAGTATATATAAAATAATTCCGATATTCTTTTGATTCATTTGCTTGCACCGTCCTTTCACTTTTCATTGTGGACAGCGCAAGCAAATTTTAAACTCTATCAATCTAAAAAAATAACTTCCAGGTGGTACTGGAAGTTATTTTCCTAATGATGCATATACCATTCGGTCTTTTCCGTTAATGTCGAAAACAACTTCCACCTCTGCTTGTGGAAACGTCTGCCGCAATATTGCCGCGACCGTCTCTCCCTGCCCAGCTCCTACTTCGAACGCGACAAGCGCGCGTTCTTTTAATACGAATGGCAGCTCGCGGGCGAAACGGCGGTAAAAATCAAGGCCGTCTTTGCCGCCGGAAAGCGCCCGTAAAGGCTCGTAATCTTTTACGACAGGGGAAAGCGAAGCAATTTCATTCTCCGGAATATACGGCGGATTGGAAACGACAACGTCTACTTTGCGATTGGCCTCTATAAGGGGCTGCAATAAGTCGCCGCAAATAAATGCAACGTCCGCTCCAAGACGTTCCGCATTTCGCCTTGCCACTTCCAGAGCCTCGGGAGCAATATCGATGGCCGCAACGCGAAGCGATTCGTTTTCTAATGCCAGCGTAATCGCAATCGCCCCGCTTCCTGTCCCGACGTCGACCACATCGATCATTTTATTTCCCGGGAATAATTGTGTGATTCTGGTTAGCACGCCTTCCACTAATTCCTCTGTTTCCGGGCGGGGGATCAGCACATTGCGATTGACGAGAAACGGCCGGCCGTAAAATTGTTCCAAACCGATCAGATGCTGCACCGGAACATGTTCATACACATGCTTACGAACATCTGCTTCAAATGATTGGCGCACGTTTTCATCGATTGGATCGCGCAGCCGGGCAAACAGCTGCGCTCTTGTGATTTGCAAATGGTGGCAAAGCAATAGTTCCGCGGCCCGCTCTTCTTTGCCATGTTGTTTTAAAAAAGAAGAAGCCCATGTGAGGACTTCGTAAATTTTATAGCTCATTGTTCGCTTGCTCCAATTTTTTTGATTGATCGTCTAATATCAGTGCTTCAATAATTTCATCGAGGTTGCCGTCTAACACTTGGTCAAGCTTTTGAATCGTCAATCCAATGCGATGGTCGGTCACACGGTTTTGCGGGAAGTTATACGTGCGAATTCGCTCCGAACGATCCCCTGTTCCAACTGCTTGTTTGCGCGTCTGATCGTATTCCGCGCGCGCTTCTTGTTGGTATTTGTCATAAATGCGGGCGCGTAACACTTTCATTGCTTTTTCTTTGTTTTTAATTTGCGATTTTTCGTCTTGGCACGTTACGACAATTCCCGTTGGAATGTGCGTCAAACGAACCGCCGACATCGTGGTGTTCACGCTTTGTCCACCCGGTCCGCTCGATGCAAACGTATCGACGCGAATATCTTTTTCGTTAATTTCGACTTCGATTTCTTCCATTTCCGGCAAACAAGCAACCGTTGCCGTCGATGTGTGAATACGTCCGCCAGATTCCGTTTCCGGGACGCGCTGCACTCGGTGCGCGCCGTTTTCGTATTTCAGCTTGGAATACGCTCCTTTTCCGATAATCGTAAAAATAATTTCTTTATATCCTCCAAGCCCGGTCGGACTCGCTTCAATAACTTCCGTTTTCCATCCTTGCGATTCCGCATAGCGTGTATACATCCGGTACAAGTCGCCGGCAAATAGCGCCGCTTCCTCGCCGCCTGCCGCGGCACGGATTTCCATAATAACGTTTTTCTCATCGTTCGGATCTTTCGGAAGAAGAAGAATTTTTAACTTATTGACAAGCTCTTCTTCTTTTTGTTCCAACTCATCAATTTCTTCTTTCACCATTTCCCGCATTTCTGGATCAAGCTTCTCTTCTAACATCGCTTTTGCCTCATCCAGCTGCTTGCGGACCGATTTGTATTCGCGATACGTTTGTACCGTCTCTGATAAATCCGATTGCTCTTTCGAATAGTCGCGAAGTTTTTTTGGATCGTTAATCACTTCTGGATCCATTAGCAGTTGATTTAATTTTTCATAACGTTCTTCTACTGCTTCCAGACGTTCAAACACGTTTTTCACCTCTGTTTTTCGATGCACAGTCTAATTTATTATTATATCCCAAATATATGAAACAGAAAAGTGTGTATAGTATAAGAGAGTTTCACAAGCCAAATAAAATAAATATTACGAAAATTAGTCAAAATCATCGAGATTTCGTTCAATTTTAACAAAAATTCGGCAAAAAATAGATATTGGTCATAGAAAAATCGTTTTTTTCTATTGGCATACTTTTTGCAAAGTAAATTAGCGAAACTATTTTTCAAATTTAGAAAGGGGTAGGGAGAATGAAAGCAGCAGTCGTCAATGAATTTAAGCAAAAATTAGAAATTAAAGAGGTGGAAAAACCGAAGCTAAACTACGGAGAAGTACTTATCAAAATTGAAGCTTGCGGGGTTTGCCACACCGATTTGCATGCTGCGCACGGAGACTGGCCAGTCAAGCCAAAATTGCCTTTAATTCCTGGACACGAAGGGGTAGGGATTGTTGTCGAAGTAGCAGAAGGAGTAAAATCCGTTAAAGTAGGTGACCGTGTCGGTGTCCCATGGCTATACTCCGCTTGCGGAGAATGTGAATATTGCTTGAGCGGGCAAGAAACACTTTGCCCACATCAATTAAACGGTGGATATTCCGTCGATGGGGGATATGCGGAATACTGCAAAGCACCTGCCGATTATGTCGCAAAAATCCCAGAAAATTTAGATCCAGTCGAAGTCGCGCCAATTCTCTGCGCGGGAGTAACGACATACAAAGCGCTAAAAGTGTCTAACGCCAAACCGGGAGAATGGGTAGCCATCTACGGAATCGGAGGATTAGGGCATATTGCTCTTCAATACGCGAAAGCAATGGGATTCAACGTTGTCGCGGTCGATATTAGCGATGAAAAAATAGATCTTGCCAAACAATTAGGGGCGGATATTGCTATTAATGGACTAAAAGAGGATCCAGTAGAAGCTATTCATGAAAAAGTAGGCGGAGTGCACGCTGCCATTAGCGTTGCCGTAACGAAAAAAGCGTTTGAACAAGCCTATAAATCTGTAAGACGCGGCGGATGCCTTGTTGTTGTTGGATTGCCTAACGATGAACTGCCAATCCCTATTTTCGATACGGTATTAAATGGAATTACGGTGAAAGGATCAATCGTCGGTACGAGAAAAGATATGCAAGAAGCGTTGGATTTCGCTGCGAGAGGAAAAGTACGCCCTATTGTAGAAACCGCTCCACTAGAACAAATCAATGAAGTATTTGAGAGAATGGAAAAAGGAAAAATTAACGGCCGGGTCGTTTTAACAATCGGTGTAAACCGTTAATGGAACATATGATCCACACGGGAGACGGTCTTTTTGACCGCTCCCTATTCAAAATGACATTATAGGAGGGAAAAAGCATGATTTATAGCCGCCCAGGAGAAAAAGACGCAAAAGTACAATTTAAAACAAGATATGATAATTATATTAATGGTGAATGGGTTCCGCCTATTGGAGGGCAATATTTCGAAAATATCACCCCTGTAACTGGCGAAGTGTTTTGTGAAGTCGCTCGCTCCCAAGCAGAAGATATTGAGTTAGCGTTAGACGCTGCCCATGCTGCAAAAGAATCATGGGGAAAAACTTCTCCAGCGGAAAGAGCGTTAATTTTAAATAAAATTGCCGATCGCATTGAGGCTAATCTAGAAATGCTCGCGGTAGCTGAAACGTGGGACAATGGCAAGCCTATTCGAGAAACATTGAATGCTGACTTACCGTTATGTATTGATCATTTTCGTTACTTTGCCGGAGTTATCCGCGCCCAGGAAGGCACGATCAGCCAAATTGATGATGATACAGTAGCTTATCATTTCCATGAACCGTTAGGCGTTGTTGGACAAATTATTCCTTGGAACTTTCCGTTATTAATGGCTGCATGGAAAATCGCTCCCGCACTGGCAGCGGGCAATTGCATTGTGTTAAAACCAGCAGAGCAAACTCCTGCTTCCATTATGGTGCTGATGGAACTTATCGGTGATCTATTGCCACCAGGAGTACTAAATGTCGTTAATGGATTTGGTCTTGAAGCTGGAAAACCTCTAGCTTCGAGTTCACGTATCGCCAAAATCGCCTTTACCGGAGAAACGACAACAGGTCGGCTTATTATGCAATATGCTTCCCAAAATATCATTCCAGTTACTCTTGAGCTAGGCGGCAAATCTCCAAACATATTTTTCCCTGACGTGATGGATCAAGAAGACGAATTTTTAGACAAAGCCATTGAAGGATTTGCGATGTTTGCTCTCAACCAAGGAGAAGTATGTACATGCCCATCTCGAGCGCTCATTCATGAATCAATTTATGATGATTTTATGGAACGAGCGTTAGAGAGAGTAAAAAATATTAAAACAGGAAACCCATTAGATACTGATACAATGATGGGTGCACAAGCCTCATCCGAACAAATGGAAAAAATACTTTCTTACATTGAAATTGGTAAACAAGAAGGAGCAGAATGCCTCATCGGTGGAGAAAAAAACATTATTGAAGGATTCGAAAATGGATATTATATTAAGCCGACTGTATTTAAAGGTCATAATAAAATGAGAATCTTTCAAGAAGAAATTTTTGGACCGGTTGTATCTGTTACTACATTTAAAGATGAAAAGGAAGCATTAGAAATTGCCAATGATACATTATATGGCTTAGGCGCAGGAGTTTGGACACGAAATATTAATCTTGCCTATCGTTTTGGTAGAGGTATTCAAGCTGGTAGGGTATGGACGAATTGTTATCACTCGTATCCAGCCCATGCTGCATTTGGCGGTTATAAACTATCTGGATTTGGACGGGAAACACATAAAATGATGCTATCCCATTATCAACAAACAAAGAACTTATTGGTAAGTTACAGCCCAAAAGCCCAAGGATTTTTCTGAAAAATAAAAATAATATGTTAAAAAGGGACTGCTTTTAAATTTTATTCTTTTAAAGCAGTCCCTTTTTCTTTCAGTAAATAGCGAAGCTGGCGCACCGTAATGTTTAACCGTTCTGCCGCTTCTTTTTTATCTCCTAATGTTTCCTTCAACGTTTTCCAAACGAAAAATCGTCCGATCTGTGTTTCTAAATCTTTTACGGCATCTAAAACATGTTGAAGATCAAGCCGCTCATTGTTTTCTTTCCATAATGATAAAATATAGCCGGTCCAGTTTTGCAAGTAAGATTCTAAATCCATCTCGTTGTTATTTTTAATTTCACTTGATGGAATCGAAGATATATTCGTTTCCGTTCTTATTTTTTCTGGAAGATAATCAGGAGTGATGACCATCGTTTCGCCTTCCGCCAACGTCACCGCTCTTTTTACGACGTTAAAAAGCTCTCTCACATTTCCCGGCCATGAATATTGTTTCATTTGCAAAATAGCATCGTCGGAAAAAATAAGAGTAGAATTCAGCTTTTTTAAAAAGTGCTTGATCAAAATAGGTAAATCATCTATCCGTTCTCTTAAAGGAGGGATCGTTAATTTTACTACATCTAACCGGTATAATAAGTCTTCACGAAACGTTTTTTCTTTTACCGCCTGACTGAGATTGACATGAGAAGCGGCAATAATTCTAGCATTGGTTCTACGGACGGTTTCGCCACCGACGCGAATATACTCTCCTGTTTCCAACACACGTAATAATTTTACTTGTGTAGCTAAGGATGCTTCCCCTATTTCGTCCAAAAATAATGTCCCTCTGTTCGCGATCTCGAAAATCCCTTTCTTTTCTTTCAACGCTCCCGTAAACGCCCCTTTTTCATGGCCAAACAATTCGCTTTCAAGCAGCGTTCCGACAGCGCTCCGCAGTTGATTCCAATAAAAGGCTGGTCATAACGCATGCTTGCTTGATGAATAAAATGCGCGAGCACTTCTTTTCCCGTTCCGGTCTCTCCTTCAATTAACACGTTTACGTTTTTTTTCGCAATTTTATAAGCAAGCTTGATTAAATCGTTCATTTCTTTATTCGTTCCGATAACAAAACCGAGCGCTTCCGCTAACTTATACATATCATGTTGAGACGAATGGATTTCACTATCCATTAATTCTTCAATAGTTTTTTCTAACTCATCAATATCATCGAATGGCTTCTCAATATAATCACTTGCGCCATACTTAATTGCTTCTACCGCAGTCTTCACAGTGCTGTATCCCGTCATAATAATGACCTTGCACGATGGTTGAACGGCTTTTAACTGTTTTAATAGCTCTAACCCATTTGTGTCTGGCAGCTTTACATCAATTAAGGCAAGGTCAAATGAATATTGTTGAATTAATTTTAAAAAGTCTTTGCCGTTCCATCCTAACTTGACATGATATCCTTTTCCCTCTAACAAATGAAGAAAAAATGTACATACTTCTCGTTCATCGTCAATCACTAACACATTGGGCATTAATTGTTCACTCCCACGTTTATTGCTTTGCCGGCAGCTTTAACATAAATGTACTTCCTTTTCCAGGATGGCTTATCACCTCGATGGTCCCTCCGTGAGCTTGCGCGATTCCTAAGCTGACGGATAATCCAAGTCCCGTTCCTTTCCCGGGCCTTTTCGTCGTAAAGAAAGGATTGAAAATCTCTTGCAAGTATTGTTCTTCAATTCCTTTGCCGTTATCTTGAACCGATAAAAGCACCCACTTTTTGCCGTCTTCCGTCACCGATTTTGTTTCAATGGAAATGACTTTTTTTGGAATATCCATCTCTTCCAATGCGTCTTTTGCATTAATTAAAAGATTTAAAACAATTTGTCCGATTTGCTGAATATTTCCTTCAATCAATTCCAGTGAATGATCTAATTTTTTCTGAATGGTGATATTTTGTTTCTTAATTTGATCACCGATTAACCCTAGCACTTGCTCCACCGCTTCATTGACAGAGCAATCTTCAAACATATATTCATCTTGCCTTGAGAAAGTCAATAAATTTTGGATAATCGTTTTACATCTCTTTCCGCACGAATAAATATCGGAAAGCAATTTGTAGGATCGATCATCTGCTGTTCTTAACAGCAATTGGGCATTGCCTAAAATAGCCGTCAATGGGTTATTCAATTCATGGGCGATTCCCGCTGCCATCTCTCCGATCGCGGCCAACTTTCCTGATTGGACTAATTGCGCTTCAATCCGGAGTTTTTCCGTAATGTCATTAATATAAATAATAATGGCATAGATGTGTTGACTTTCATTGAATACTGGATAAGCACGCAATTCACATACTCGCTTTTGAAAATGAATCTCCTGATAGACAGGCTTTTTTGTTTGAACCATTTTCAGCACGGGACTGTTATGGATGTCTAACGATAAAAGTTGATGAAAGTTTCGTTTCTCCCGTGGATATAAATGAAGTTGGAAAAAATCTTTCGCTGCGTCATTATATTTCAAAATATTTCCTTCTAAATCAACGACTAAAATCATCTCTGAAACCGCGCGAAATGTTTCCTCCCACTCTTTTTTGCTAGTGAGAACCTCGTTATAAAGACGAGCATTTTCGATGCACACGGCTAACTGGTCACAAAACTGTTGGAAAAAGGTCAAATCATCTTCGTCATATTCTATGATTTCTTTGCTTCCTATGCAGAGCACACCGATGACTTTCCCTTTGTGAATAAGCGGGACTAACAATACACTGCGAATTCCTAAAGATTCATATACTTTATTTTCTATATAGTCTTCATAGTTTTCTTTATTGGAATCTACTTGATAAAAGATTTTTTCAAGTGATTCAACTGCTTTCCAATAAAGGGAATGCTCTTTTGACAACTCAAATCCAATCGGAAAATATAATGAGTGAGGAGGATAAACATTGGTTAAAATCAATTTTTCATTTTCATACATAGATAAACTAATTCTTTCGATTGGAAAAATCGTTTGCAGCTTATCAAAAACGTTTTTCAACATTTCATCGATGGACATATCGACATTAAAACTTTTTGTTACATCATTAATAATTTCCAACTGCATATTTTTCTTTTTGAGCTCAATCACCGTTTTCTTTAATTCGTTATAGTAACTTTTTTCGAAGACTGAACGCCAGTTAATAAGTTAATCATTTGTTGCCGATCTTCTACTTCCATCTCTACCATGCCCTTCTAAATATTTCTTCAATATCTTCTACTGTGACATCTCGAGGATTGGTGATCATACAAGCATCATGGAGGGCGATGACACTCATATGCGGTATTTCGTCTTTTTCTAATCCTATATCGGATAATCGTTGCGGAGCGTCAATCTCCATTGTTAATTGTTTGATATACTCAATCGCTTTTTTTCCCGCTTCCATGTGCGACAATCCTCGAATATCAATACCGAGAAATGTCGCGATATCCGCAAATTTTTTCGGATTGGCCAATAGATTATATCCATCACATATGGAAGTAAAATAGAATTAATATCGCCGTGAAGAACGGGATACTTTCCTCCGACCGCATGCGACATCGCATGCACCGCGCCTAAAATGGAGTTAGAAAACGCAAGGCCAGCCTGCAAACTAGCCATTGCCATATGTGTCTTCGCTTCTTTGTTTATTTTTGAAGCAACAGATGGACGCAAATATTCTGATACTAAAGAAATAGCGTTTTTTGCTTGAACATCGGTTAATGGGGTTGCGGCTAAACTTACGTATGATTCAATGCCATGCGTTAAAACATCTAAGCCGGTTGAAGCAGTTAAACGGGCGCTTTTTGTCGATAATGTTTCTGGATCAATAATTGCAATATCTGGAATAAGGGATTTGGAAATAATCGTCATCTTTTTTTGTCCTAATGTATCTACGATGACGGAAAATTGTGATACTTCAGAACCTGATCCAGCCGTTGTAGGAATCATCACTTGTGGAGGCAATGGGTTTCTGATTTTGTCCACCCCTTCATAATCGTGAATCTTTCCTCCATTGGTGGCCAAAATGGCAATGGCCTTCGCCACATCTAAAGGACTTCCTCCACCAATTCCTATGATCGCATCACATTCATTTTCTATGTAAACTTTGCATCCTTTTTCCACTTCGATATCTTTTGGGTTAACCGTTACATCGTGAAATATCGTGTATTTTAAATTCGCCTGTTTGCAGCTTTTACGACGACATCCAACCATCCGGCTTCGATCACTCCTGGGTCACTGACAATTAAAACATTAGTTGCTCCAAGCCGCAAACAGCTTTCCCCTACATGCTCAATAGCACCATTCCCAAAAATGATCTCCGGCATCACGAATTTATGAATATTCATATTACCCACCTAACCAAAAAGTTGTCAAAGTCATCTAAAGGACATTTTATTCGACACCATTATGTATATTCCTACATTCAATTATATCAATTTAGGTGTATTCTCGACATATAATAAATTGGATACCTCTTTTCCGTCGAATTTAGCCAAATTTTTCTTTTTTAATCAAAAACGTATAAAAAAGCATAACTAACCATCAAATTACAATATTTGATGAAGAAAAAGATCCATCTTCTTCTCAGAAGATGAATCCTTAATCTAAACGCACATGAATATCGTACGTCGGAATGGCTTTTGTGAGCAACTGATGAATCCGTTTCTGTTCTTTTTGCCGTTTTTCCTCTGACATCGAGGAAGGAACGTGAACCGTCACGTACATATCGTTTCCGTTCATCCAAACAGACCCAGGTTTTTGACACTCCGCCCGACTAAAGTCGTGGGATTCTTGGGTGGTAGTCGGAAGTCCATTTCTGGTATCCGTAGTTCCCCCAAGTTCAGGGGTGTGCCATCACCCCGTCCTACGGCAGAGCCTATAGCTCCGTAGGCTGGCAGACTTTCGCTTACGCTACTCCATCTGCCACAGGTGCTTTCATGATATTTAACGCACCCACTCGATCCCGATGCGCGATGTACCCACACCTACATACATACTTGCGGTCTCTGGCTTTATTTTTTGTTCCGCATTGCGGACAATGTTGAGAAGTGTATTTCGGGTCTACATACACGACCGAAATTCCAGCTAACTTAGCTTTGTATTCAATAAATCTTGAAAGCTGATAAAAACTCCATGTATGCAAGTGCTTTTCGTTTTTACGGCTTGTTCTTGCCGTCTGACGAATGTTCGTCAGCTTTTCCAGTTTAATAACGGAGACATCTTCCTTGATTGCCATGTTGACAATCTGGCGGCTGATTTTGTGGTTGATGTCTTTCATAATGCGCTGCTCTTTATTGTTCATTTTACGAATAGCGGACAACTTCTTCAGTTTCCCTAACTTTCTCCTTCTTTGTTGATATTTACGGCGAATATATTTGTTTTGCCTTCCATTTCCGAAGAAACGGGTTTTTTCCATTCGAAGTCACCGCTACCGCGGGAACTTTTAGCCCGAGATCCACCCCCATGACCTTTTCATTTTTCTTTTTGGTCACAGGGATGCTTAGCGAAACTTGTGCATACCACTTCCCACTCTTTTCCACAATGCGCATCAGTCCAAGTTTGGCATGTTGGATCAGGTTATTGTCCCGCTCTGTCACGATCGCTCGAAATCTTGTTTTTCTCGTTTTTCCATCCAACATAATCGGAAACGCGATCATTTGCTCGCCAATGGTATAGTTTTGATTATTTACGAAATATACCGGTTTTTTGAGGATGGGGCGCTTCCCTTCTTTTTTCATCTTCTTGGATACACTTTTCGCGTCACGAATCGCTTGATTCAGAACAGCCGAAGGAAGATGGGCGTTCACATCTTTTGTCGTTACTTTTGGGAAAGAACCTTCTTTCTCGGCTCGTTCGGTTAAAGCATTGACTGTTTGGATATATTCTCTGCTCAACTGACGAAGCAGTTCAGGGTTATCTGGAAAGAGTCGAATGTTAATCGTCAATGCTTGCACCGTTTCACCCCCTTGTTTTTTGTTCTTCCACCTATCGTTTGATGGTTTCACTGGATACATTTCCTGCGGTGCTGACAAAGAAGGAACGTGTTCATAGGATAGGCAAATGAGCAAGATGGGGAAATTCTTGCCTTAAAATCCGAGAAGTCACTCCTTTCACTTTGGCCATGATGCCTGATGGGGAATCCGTAGGAAGGCAGTTGAAGAACAAATGGCAATGGTCTGGCATCACTTCCATGGCAAGGATGTTCCAATGATGTTTGGAACAAATCTCTTGGACAAGTTCTTTAAACCGAATTTCCACTGGACCTGTTCATATCTTTCTTCGATAGCGCGGGCAGAAAACAAAGTGGTAGTGGATGAGAGAAACGGTGGTTTTGGTACGTCTGTATTCTTGTCTCATACGTTGATTGTATCAGTTGTCCCAACAAAATCCAACAAAAATGAATGATTTAAAAAATAAAGGCGTTTCATCCCACCACTAAAGAAGTGGGCTTTCACGCCTTCTCTTCTGTAAGTTTCACATCATTTGTCGCCTCCCTGCTGTTAGGTTTTCCCGCATTCCCAAAAATATAGATGGTAGGATTCACCGTTTAACGGGCGAAATGATGGTTTGTTTTATCCGTTTTCCTCGGTTTGCCGGGAACTTCATGATGATGGCGGCAGCGTGGTTCGTATGCCTCGCTGGCGCCTACTAAAATCACCGGATCATCATAAGAGGCCGGAACGCCGTTAATGAGCCGCTGCGTCCGGCTTGCAGGGGAACCGCATACCGTGCATACCGCTTGCAGTTTTGTGACTGATTCGGCAATCGCCATTAACGTTGGTACAGGTCCAAACGGTTCGCCACGGAAATCTTGGTCCAACCCCGCGACAATGACGCGATAGCCGCGGTCTGCCAGCGTCTGCACGACATCGATAATGTCATCGGAAAAAAACTGCACTTCGTCGATAGCAATAACGTCTGTTTTTTCTGAAATATGCTCAAAAATTTCTTTCGGCGAGGAAACAGGAATGGCGATCACCGAATTGCCGTTATGCGATACAACCGCTTCGTCGCTATAACGATTATCAATGGTCGGTTTAAATACTTTCACTTCTTGTTTGGCAAATGTCGCGCGACGAACGCGGCGGATCAATTCTTCTGATTTTCCGGAAAACATGCTTCCGCAAATGAC
Organism: Geobacillus sp. CX412; assembly: GCF_027942335.1. Lineage (NCBI taxonomy): Bacteria > Bacillati > Bacillota > Bacilli > Caryophanales > Anoxybacillaceae > Geobacillus > Geobacillus sp. CX412. Next base: position 122,494 of record NZ_CP103461.1, on the reverse strand, counting down.
CTCAAGCCAGCCGGACTGCTTCATAATATACATGAAATGCCTCTCCCTTCGTTCTCATCTGCCGGCGTATGTATGTTTTATTGTACCTTGTTTGCCCATAAAAAAACAGGCAAGAATCAGCCGCTTGCCTGTTTTTCATGAAATTCGTTAGGACGTGATAGACGCTTAAGCGCCCTCCGCTTTTCTTATTGTCCAGCTCGGCTCGCAACCGCTCGGGGTCAAATAACCTTCTCCCTCAGGGTGCAAGCACCCCTACGGGCGAAGAACATTTGCCCTTCGCGGTTAAGCAGCTCGCCTTCGCTTTTCTTATTTCAAGCCGTATTTTTTGTTGAATTTATCGACACGTCCTGTAGCAGAAACAAATTTTTGACGTCCTGTAAAGAATGGATGACATTCGGAGCAAATTTCTACACGCAATTCATCTTTTACAGAACCGCTTTCAAATTCGTTTCCACATGCGCAACGTACGATTACTTTTTTGTACTCTGGATGAATTCCTGGTTTCATGATCTTCACTCCTTCTGCCCTGTATCATTTCGAAACAGAGTTTGTATATCATTATTTTTATCATATTTTGGCGTTTGTCAAAACACACATGGTAAAATTATAACAACTTTAATGTTCTTTTGCAACCAGTGATTTTTGCCGATTTCTTCCCTCGGTTCTATTAAATTCGCACGGCTCCATTACTTTTCCATTCTTCATCAAGCATCGCAAAAAATTCTTCGTTTGATTTTGTTTGACGTAGTTTGCTTAAGAACCGCTCAATAAAATCAGGGGAATCAGACATTGTTTTTCGAATCGCCCATAATTTTTCAAGATGCTCTTTCGGAATGAGCAACTCTTCTTTACGCGTACCTGAGCGACGAATATCGATGGCTGGAAAATACGCCGCTCCGCCAGCGATCGGTCAAGATGGAGTTCCATATTTCCGGTGCCTTTAAATTCCTCGTATATAACATCATCCATACGCGAACCTGTATCAACAAGAGCAGTAGCTAAAATCGTTAGACTGCCGCCTTCTTCAATATTGCGGGCCGCTCCGAAAAACCGTTTCGGACGGTGGAACGCAGCCGGATCAATCCCCCCTGAAAGCGTGCGGCCGCTTGGCGGGATGACTAAGTTATAAGCGCGTGCTAAACGAGTGATGCTATCCATAAGAATAACGACATCTCGTTTATGTTCGACAAGACGCATCGCTCTTTCTAACACTAATTCCGCTACTTTAATATGATTTTCCGGCACTTCGTCAAACGTCGAGCTGACAACGTCACCATTGACCGACCGCTCGATGTCTGTTACTTCCTCTGGACGTTCGTCAATGAGGAGAACAATGAGTTCTACTTCTGGATGATTGGTCGTGATGCTGTTGGCGATTTCTTTTAATAACATCGTTTTTCCCGCTTTTGGAGGAGCTACAATCAATCCGCGCTGCCCGAATCCGACCGGGGCAATTAAGTCGATAATTCTCGTTGATAGCTTGTCCGGGGTTGTTTCTAATTTCATTTGTCGATTTGGGTATAAAGGTGTTAATGCCGGGAAGTGCACGCGTTCCTTTGCGACTTCTGGGTCTTCGCCATTGACTGCTTCGACATGAAGCAATCCGAAATAGCGTTCATTTTCTTTTGGAGGACGCACTTTTCCAGACACTTTATCCCCGTTTCGCAAATCAAATCGGCGAATTTGTGACGCGGAAATATAAATATCTTCGGAGCTTGGGGAATAGTTGATCGGACGTAAAAAGCCGAATCCTTCTGATTGAATGATTTCAAGCACGCCCTCCATAAAAAACAATCCATCTTGTTCCGCACGCGCTTTCAAAATGGCAAAAATAAGCTCTTTTTTTGTTAGCTTACTGTAATAAGAAATTTTATATTGGCGAGCAAGCTCATAGAGCTCTTTCAGTTTCATATTTTCTAATGTAGAAAGTGTTAACTCCATTTCGACACCACACTTTTGCAATTTTTCATGTTCTTCCATACTCACTCCAAACCTTCAATTTATTATGAATTTTAAAACGGATGGGATGAAAAGAAGGCGATGAAGGCTGAAAATGAAGTAGAAATGGCAGAGCTTATTTTATGCACACGCAGCATGACTATTTTACCCTTTTTATCGTTTTTTAATCAACAGTTTTTTATTTCGTGATATAAAATAAGCAAGGGCGACAGGTTGAACCTTTTTCGCCCCGCTGGCATTCGCTTTTACTTGATGACTAAATTTGGTTTTTTCTTCAAGCTGTGCCGCCCTTCAATAAAACGAACGGTTCCTGATTTCGCACGCATCACAACGGAGTGAGTTTCGCCATATGCACCTTTAAATTGAACGCCTCGCAACAATTCCCCATCTGTTACGCCAGTTGCAGCAAAAATAGCGTCGTCGCCTTTCACCAAATCTTCCATGCGAAGCACTTTCGTTACATCAATCCCCATTTTTTTGCATCGTTCTACTTCCTGTTCATTTTGCGGCAATAATTTTCCTTGAATTTCTCCTCCCAAACATTTCAGCGCTACCGCAGCCAATACTCCTTCCGGCGCCCCGCCAGAACCGAACAAAATATCTACACCTGTATGGTCAAATGCGGTATTAATCGCAGCGGCAACATCGCCGTCATTGATCAGCTTAATGCGCGCTCCCGCTTCTCTTAGCTCAGCGATGAGCCGTTCATGGCGCGGTCTGTTTAATACGACGGCAACGACATCTTCAATATCTTTGTTTTTCGCTTTTGCAACCGCTTTTAAATTATCAATCACCGGTGCTTCAATATCAATCATTCCGACCGCTTCAGGACCGACGGCGATTTTATCCATGTACATGTCAGGAGCGTGAAGCAAATTGCCATGGTCCGCCACCGCAACGACCGCTAATGCGTTCCAACCGCCGGAAGCAACGATATTTGTTCCTTCTAGCGGATCTACTGCAACATCCACACGAGGTCCATAGCCGTTGCCGAGCTTTTCTCCGATATATAACATCGGTGCTTCGTCCATTTCTCCTTCACCGATGACGACCGTTCCCTTCATCGGAACGGTATCAAATACATTGCGCATGGCCGTTGTTGCTGCTTCGTCTGCCTCGTTCTTTTTGCCTCGCCCCATCCATCTGGCGGCGGCGAGAGCAGCTGCTTCCGTGACACGAACAAGTTCCATTGTTAAACTTCTTTCCATCGGAACTTCCCCCTTCCCCTTTGTCGCTTACGCATTTTTGACTTGTTCAATCTCTTCATCCGTCATTTTTTCTCGCCAAATCGTTGCGCCTATGTTGGTTAACTTTTCGACAAGATTGCTATATCCGCGGTCAATATGTTCTACTCCCGCAATTTCCGTAAGCCCTTCTGCCATTAAACCTGCAACCACAAGCGCCGCGCCTGCGCGTAAATCACTCGCTTTCACTTTTGCGCCTTGCAGCCGAACCGGACCGGTAATAATGGCGGAACAGCCTTCCACCTTTATGTTCGCATTCATTCTACGGAGCTCATCGACATGCTTAAAGCGGGCTCTATAAATCGTATCAGTCACAATGCTTGTCCCTTGCGCTTTTGTTAAAAGCGCTGTAAACGGTTGCTGTAAATCGGTTGGAAAACCAGGATAAACAAGCGTTTTCACATCTACTGCTTTTAAAGCTGGTACACTAGAAACAAGGATTTGATCGTCGCTCGTTTCCACATGCACGCCCATTTCGCGTAATTTTGCGGTCAATGATTCAACGTGCTGAGGAATAACGTTATCGACGATTACTTCCTTCCCCATCGCTGCCGCAGCAATCATATATGTACCAGCCTCAATGCGGTCCGGAATAATCGAATGACGACATCCTGATAATTTCTCAACACCGTCGATGCGAATGACATCGGTTCCGGCGCCTTTAATTTTTGCTCCCATGTTGGAAAGCAATGTCGCCACATCAATAATTTCCGGCTCTTTTGCAGCGTTTTCAATAATCGTCCGGCCTTTGGCGCGCACCGCGGCCAACATGATGTTAATCGTTGCCCCTACGCTTACCACATCTAAAAAAATACGGGCACCTCGCAATTCCTCCGCGCGCAAATAAATCGCACCTTGCTCGTTCGTTACTTTCGCTCCTAGCGCCTCAAAGCCTTTAATATGCTGGTCAATCGGGCGCGGACCTAGATGGCAGCCTCCTGGCAGCCCGACAACCGCTTTTTTAAAACGACCAAGCATTGCTCCCATTAAATAATACGAAGCACGCAATTTTTTTACTTTTCCATTCGGCAGCGGCATCGGTACCATATTGGTCGGATCGATGACCGCTTTTTTGCCATCGAAATGGAACGTTCCGCCAATCTCTTTAATTAAGTCGCCTAAAATTCGCACATCAGAAATGTCCGGCAATCCTTCGATTGTAACCGGTGAATCAGCGAGAATCGTAGCAGGGATGAGGGCAACGGCGCTATTTTTTGCGCCGCTTACCTTGATCGTTCCCTGCAGCGGATCACCGCCGATAATTTTGATTTTTTCCATTATAGTCTCCCTTCTTTTTTAACGAGAAGTTGACTTCTATTTTTGCCGATTCCAATCTGCTAAAAACTTTTCAATTCCTTGATCCGTCAACGGATGGTTAAACAATTGCATTAATACTTTGTACGGAACAGTAGCGATATGCGCTCCTCTTAGTGCAGCTTCCGTTACATGAAGCGGATGACGAATGGAGGCAGCGATAATTTCTGTATCGATTCCGTGGATATTAAAAATGTCGGCGATGGTGGAAATGAGTTCAAAACCGTTATGACCGATATCGTCTAGACGACCAAGAAATGGAGACACGTATGTTGCTCCGGCACGTGCTGCTAATAGTGCTTGGTTTGCTGTAAAAATTAATGTAACGTTCGTTTTAATCCCTTTTTCGCTAAATACCTTTACCGCTTTAAGCCCTTCTTTTGTCATCGGCACTTTAATCGTAATGTTCGGGGCAATTTTTGCTAGTTCTTCGCCTTCTTCGATCATTCCTTCTGCATCCGTGGAAATCACTTCCGCGCTAACCGACCCAGAAACAATGGACGTAATTTCGCGAAGACGATCATGGAATGGGACATTTTCTTTCGCAACAAGACTAGGGTTTGTCGTCACACCGGCTAAAATCCCAAGCTCATTCGCTTTTTTAATTTCTTCTAAATTTGCCGTATCGATAAAAAATTTCATAGCGATATCCTCCCTTATCATTGATGGGGCAAGAAAAGGAAACCGCGATAACGTCACAACGTTCGTTGTTCCGTTAGGCGGTTTTTCCTTTTTTACCAATGAAAATGTTATTGGACTGCTTTTCCGGAAGAACCAAACTCGCGCATTTTCCCGATTACTGTCGCTTTAATCGCATCGCGGCCAGGACCGATAATTTTGCGAGGGTCATATACTTTTTCGTCTTTCGCTAACAATTCGCGGACGACTTTTGTAAATGCCATTTGGTTTTCTGTATTGACGTTAATTTTGGATGTACCGAGAGAAATAGCACGTTGAATTTGTTCTGTTGGGATGCCTGTACCACCGTGAAGCACGAGCGGAATGCCAGTTAGATCACGAATTTGTTCCATTTCCGCAAAACCTAATTTTGGCTCCCCTTTGTACGGACCGTGCACAGAACCTAATGCAGGAGCCAAGCAGTCAATTCCCGTCCGTTTGACTAATTCTTCACATTCTTTCGGATCCGCATAAATAATGTCTTTCCCAATAACATCATCTTCTTGGCCGCCGACCGTACCTAATTCTGCTTCTACCGATACACCGCGTGCATGAGCATATTCCACCACTTGAGAGGTGATTTTGACGTTTTCTTCAAATGGATGATGGGAGGCGTCAATCATGACAGAGGTAAAACCAGCATCGATTGCTTCTTTACATTTTTCGAAGCTAGAACCATGGTCAAGATGAATCGCTACCGGAACGGTAATATTCATATCTTCCATTAATCCTTTAACCATATTTACTACCGTTTTAAAACCGCTCATATAACGCGCCGCGCCTTCAGACACTCCGAGAATCACCGGTGACTTTTCTTCTTCTGCCGCGGCTAAAATCGCCTGCGTCCATTCTAAGTTATTAATGTTGAATTGACCGACAGCGTATTTTTCTTTCAACGCTTTATTAAGCATTTCTTTCATGGATACTAAAGGCATAGTAAAATCCTCCTTATGCTTTAACGTCTTCGCCTTTCTTCAATATAGCTATGCGTCATTCCAACGGGGGATATGTATGAAAGGCGTCAATAGTCTTACGTTAATAAGCATACCAACTTATAAACAAAACAGCAACATTGTAACTTAGAGCAAACTATGACAACTTTCTTACGAAACTAAATGCTTTTTTACTGCCTCGCGCAAATCATCGATATCAAACGGTTTCGCAAAATGCATAATCGCGCCTAATTCTTTTGTTTCCTGAATCATATCGAGTTCTCCGTAAGCAGTCATAATAATCACTTTAATATCTGGATCAATTTCTTTTAATCGCTTTAATATTTCAATTCCATCCATTCCAGGAATTTTCATATCTAATAACACTAAATCGGGTTGATGTTTGCGGACAATTTCCAGCGCTTGCATGCCATTAGCGGCTTGATATGTCGTATATCCTTCTCTTTGAAACACTTCATTTAACAAAATGCGAATCCCGTATTGATCATCAACAATTAAAATTTTACTGCCCATCTCTATTATGCACCTCAATTCTTTGTTTTTCTTCCATGTTATTAGTTTCGCATCGTTCAGTTATTTTCCTGCCAAATTTTTTGCATTTGGATAAATTCCAATTGGCAAATCATTTTATTATATAATAGCAACGAAAGGAGGACGAACAGTGAAAATTTTTACGACTCAAATGATCGGTTATTTGAAAAAAATTGCCGAAGAAGAAATGGCATTCGAGGATGGAGCGCGTCTGCTCGCACAGGCGATCATCGGAGACGGACGCATTTTGCTTCACGGATTTCACGAAATGGAAGCCGTTGTCATCGAGGCTCTCTGCGGACAAGATAAGCTTCCAAAAGCAGTACGCTTAATAGAAAATGGACATCTTCGCAATGATATCGATGAAACGGATCGCGTTTTATTGATTGCGCGATTTTCCAATGATAAAGACGCCATCAGTCTTGCCGAACGATTAAAAGAACAAGATCTTGAAATTGCCGCCATTTCCGCTGTGGTCAAAGACGAGCAACCGTCACTAGTTGACATTGTCGATGTCCATATCGATAGCAAATTGCTAAAGCCGATCGTTCCGAAAGACGACGGCAGCCGCATTGGCTTCCCGACGGTCATTACAGCCTCGTTTGCATACTATTGTCTGTTGCTTACCATTTATGACATTTTAGAAGAATACGAGTAAATAATAAAGGACTATCTAACCTATGCGGAAGATAGTCCTTTTTTTGTGCAACCACAGTTATTGTTTTAATGATGCTTTAATAAAATCACGGAACAATGGCTGCGGTCTTGTCGGCCGTGATGTAAATTCCGGATGGAATTGGACAGCGACGAACCAAGGATGATCTTTTAGCTCAATAATTTCGACGAGACGGCCGTCCGGACTTGTACCGGAAAAGACGAATCCGTACTGTTCCATTATTTGACGATATTGATTGTTGAATTCATAACGATGGCGATGGCGTTCATAAATGACTTCATCTTGATATGCTTCGTAGGCAAGCGTTCCTTCTGACAATTTGCAAGGATAAAGACCTAGTCGAAGCGTTCCGCCTAAATCTTCTATATCCTTTTGTTCCGGCAATAAATCGATAATTGGATGAGGTGTATTCGGGTCAAATTCAGCGGAATGAGCTTCTTTCAGCCCCACTACATTGCGGGCAAACTCAATCGAAGCAAGCTGCATTCCGAGACAAATTCCGAGGAATGGAACTTTCTGCTCGCGCGCGTAACGAATCGCTTCAATTTTCCCTTCAATGCCGCGGTCGCCAAATCCGCCTGGCACGAGAATGCCGTCCGCATCGCTCAATAAGTCGGCTACGTTTTCCTTATTTACATGCTCGGAGTTAATCCATTTAATATCAATATCGGTGTCAAACGCATATCCGGCATGACGCAACGCTTCTACTACAGAAATGTACGCATCTTGCAATTCCACGTATTTTCCGACAAGCGCGATTTTCGTTGTCCGTGACAAATTGCGCACTTTTTCGACAAGCGCCTTCCATTCCGTCATGTCTGCTTCTTTACAGTCTAACTTCAAATGTTCACAAACGATTTGGTCTAATTTTTGCTCTTGTAGCATAAGCGGAACGGCGTATAAAGTATCCGCATCGCGCGCTTCAATGACCGCTTTCGGATCAATATCACAAAATAGTGCAATTTTCTCTTTCATATCTTGAGAAATTGGCATCTCGGTGCGAACGACGATGATGTTTGGTTGAATGCCAAGGCTCCGTAGTTCTTTTACGCTATGTTGGGTTGGTTTTGTTTTCATTTCGCCAGCCGCTTTAATATATGGAACAAGCGTACAATGAATGTACATTACATTGTCGCGGCCAACGTCGCTTTTGATTTGGCGAATCGCTTCTAAAAATGGCAACGACTCAATATCGCCGACCGTTCCGCCAATTTCCGTAATGACAACATCCGCATTGGTTTCTTGACCGGCCCGAAATACTCGTTCTTTAATTTCGTTCGTAATGTGCGGAATAACTTGCACCGTTCCTCCTAAATAATCCCCACGGCGCTCTTTTTTGATCACAGCGGAATAAATTTTTCCCGTTGTTACGTTGCTATATTTATTTAAGTTAATATCAATAAAGCGCTCGTAGTGTCCTAAATCGAGGTCCGTTTCTGCGCCATCGTCGGTAACGAACACTTCTCCATGTTGATACGGACTCATCGTTCCCGGGTCTACATTGATATATGGGTCAAACTTTTGAATCGTTACGTTCAAGCCGCGATTTTTTAATAACCGGCCTAACGACGCCGCCGTAATCCCTTTTCCTAACGATGATACGACACCGCCGGTAACAAAAATATATTTTGTCATATTGCGTTCCCCCCTGCCGAAATATATATAACAGTTTAAGTGTGTGCCAAATACAAAAATAAAAAACGCTCCGCTTACGTATATGTAAGGGAGCGATATATTTGTACCGTCTGTTTTTAAGAGCCCAGATAAGATTTTACATAGTTCCATGGATAAAGTCAAGAGAATATTACTTGTCTTCTTCCGGAACGTCTATATCTAAATCTTCGTCCAGTTCGTCATCCCCTAAGTCAAATTCATCGTCATCAAGAAGTTCGTCATCAAACGCCTCGTCGTCGTCGAGATCAAATTCGTCATCATCGAGAAGCTCGTCTTCACCAAGATCAAGCTCGTCTTCATCATATTCGTCAAGATCATCATAATCGATATCTTCATCATCGATAATATCATCGTAATCCTCATAATCATCAAGGGCTTTTTTCTTCTTCTTCGGCTTGGCGATCATTACCGTTTCATCTTCTGTTTGATCAAACGGATACCAAACGCGCAGACCCCAGACATTTTCTCCAACACAAATAAAACGACCGTCAATATTTAAATCTGTATAATATTGAGCAAGCCGCTGTTTTACTTCTTGCTCCGATAAACCAATTAGCGCAGCAACTTCATTCACAAGCTGTTGGAACGATAACGCTTCCCTTTTTTCAGATAAAACGAGACTAGCGAGTTCCACAAACGACATTTCTCGCAATTCCTCTTGAGAGTATTGCTGCAAACTCAAATTCGGCACTCCCTTTCCTATGTAAACTGGCGATGAATGCGATTCGAATACATACCATTCATTATAAACAAATTCTCGTTGTTTATGCTAGATGTTTACTGAAAAAAATGCGAATTTCCTCATAAAATTGTTTTGACAATCGTAGAAAGCATGTTTTGCAGCGAAATTGTAGATCATAACCCATATTTTTTATGCCATGAAAAAAGGAAATCGGCAAGCGATTTCCTTTTTTCAACGTTACATATTGCGGCGATATTGACCGCCAACTTCATAGAGAGCGCGCGTAATTTGTCCAAGGCTTGCGACTTTTACGGTTTCCATTAGCTCTTCGAAAATATTGCCGCCGCTAATCGCGACTTGTTTGAGACGCTCTAGCGCTGCATCTACTTTATCTTTATTTCTCTCTTGGAATTCACGCAAGTTCTTAATTTGCAATTCTTTTTCTTCATATGTCGCGCGCGCTAGCTGTATATTGTTCAGCTCTTCTTCAGACGGCGGGTTCGGGTTGAGATATGTGTTTACTCCAATAATCGGAAGCTCGCCGCTATGTTTTTTCATTTCATAATACATCGATTCGTCTTGAATTTTTCCGCGCTGATATTGCATTTCCATCGCGCCTAACACGCCGCCGCGGTCGTTGAGGCGCTCAAACTCTTTTAACACTGCTTCTTCGACTAAATCGGTAAGCTCTTCAATAATGAAAGAGCCTTGAAGCGGGTTTTCGTTTTTCGCGAGACCAAATTCTTTCGTAATGATTAGCTGAATCGCCATTGCTCGGCGGACCGACTCTTCGGTCGGTGTTGTGATCGCTTCATCATAGGCATTGGTGTGCAGCGAGTTGCAGTTATCATAAATCGCTATTAACGCTTGCAATGTTGTGCGGATATCATTAAAATCAATCTCTTGCGCATGAAGCGACCGGCCTGATGTTTGAATATGATATTTCAGCTTTTGACTGCGTTCGTTTGCTCCATATTTTTCCCGCATGGCGATCGCCCAAATGCGGCGCGCCACCCGTCCGATAACCGAATATTCCGGATCTAAGCCGTTGCTGAAGAAGAACGAAAGGTTTGGCGCGAAATCATCAATTTTCATGCCGCGGCTTAAATAATATTCGACATACGTAAAGCCGTTGGCAAGCGTAAATGCAAGCTGTGTAATCGGATTTGCTCCTGCTTCGGCGATATGATATCCCGATATCGAAACAGAGTAATAGTTGCGAACTTTATTTTTAATAAAGTATTCTTGAATGTCGCCCATCATTCTTAAGGCGAAATCGGTGGAGAAAATACACGTATTTTGTCCTTGGTCTTCTTTTAAAATATCAGCTTGCACCGTACCGCGCACCGTTTGCAGCGTATATGCTTTTACTTCTTCGTACTCTTCTTTCGTAAGCGGACGGCCTAGCTCTTTTTCCCGCTTTTCGACTTGCTGGTCAATTGCCGTATTCATAAACATCGCTAAAATAATCGGTGCTGGACCGTTGATTGTCATCGATACGGACGTTAGCGGGTCGCATAAGTCAAAGCCTTTATATAATTTTTTCATGTCATCGAGCGTACAGACGCTGACGCCGCTTTCCCCAATTTTCCCGAAAATGTCTGGCCGGTAATCTGGGTCTTCACCGTAAAGCGTTACCGAGTCAAACGCGGTGCTTAGGCGCTTCGCTTTATCTTCTTTACATAAATAATGGAAGCGACGGTTCGTCCGTTCTGGCGTTCCTTCCCCGGCAAACTGCCGTTTCGGATCTTCTCCCTGCCGTTTAAATGGAAAGACGCCTGCTGTATATGGGAACGAACCCGGAACGTTTTCTTTATACACCCAGCGCAAAATTTCGCCATAGTCTTTGAATTTCGGCAGCGCCACTTTTGGAATATCTAATCCTGATAAACTTTTGGTCGTTAAGTCCGTTACGATTTCTTTATCGCGAACTTTAGTCACGAATTGTTTTGCGGAGTATTTTGCCTTCAAGTCTTCCCATGAATCAAGAATTCGTTTTGATTCCGGCGTTAGTTCGTTTTCGTAATGTTGTTTGAGCGTCTCTAAAGACGCGATGACGTCTTCGCTTTCACCGCGCTCTTTTGCCGCTTCAATCGCTCCTTCGATTTGGAATAAGCGGCGCGCGATTTCTACTTGCCGTTCAACGCGTTTATGATAGTTGCGAACGGTTTCGGTAATTTCGCGCAAATAGTAGCGGCGTTCGCTCGGAATAATGACGTTATGTTTTTCGACATTCGATACGGTTTTTAAGCTTGTTTTCCAATTGGTTCCTGCTTTTTGATTAATGAGGTCAACAAGCGCCACAAATAGCGTATTCGTTCCCGGGTCGTTAAATTGACTCGCAATCGTGCCATATACCGGCATTTCGGAAAGGTCTTTATCAAATAATTGATGGCTGCGCTGATATTGTTTTTGCACTTGACGTTTCGCATCTTCGGAGCCTTTTCGTTCAAATTTGTTAATGACGATTAAATCCGCATAATCAATCATATCGATTTTTTCCAGCTGTGTTGGCGCTCCGAATTCACTTGTCATCACATACATCGAAATATCACATACTTCGGTAATCGCCGCATCACCTTGGCCGATCCCGCTCGTTTCGACGATAATTAAATCAAACCCTGCCGCTTTGACGACCGAGATGGCATCTTTAATCGCAAGCGACAATTCGGAACGGGAATTTCGCGTCGCTAAACTGCGCATATACACGCGCGGTGTGTTGATCGAATTCATGCGGATGCGGTCACCTAAAAGCGCGCCGCCTGTTTTTTGTTTCGTCGGGTCAATCGATAAAATCGCGATTTTAATATCTGGTATTTCGTTTAAGAAACGGCGGACAAGCTCATCGGTAAGCGAACTCTTTCCCGATCCGCCTGTACCGGTAATTCCGATAACTGGCACCGGTTTCGTCAGCTCTTTTACTTTTTCCATCACTGTTTCCATCGCTGCAGCTGCTTCATTCGTCACATCAACACGGCTTTCACATAGCGTGATCAAACGAGCGATCGCCTGAACATCCCCTTTTGGCAGGCGCTCTAATTCATCGGTAATTTCTGTTACGGTTGGAAAGTCACATTCTTCGAGCATGACGTTAATCATGCCTTGCAATCCGAGCTTGCGGCCATCTTCCGGCGAAAAAATACGAGCAATTCCGTATTCGTGCAACTCTTTTATTTCCCTTGGAATAATGACGCCGCCGCCACCGCCGTAAATGCGGATGTGGGAAGCGCCACGTTCTTGAAGCAGGTCATACATATATTTGAAAAATTCCATATGTCCGCCTTGATAGGAAGATACCGCAATTCCTTGCACATCTTCTTGAATAGCGGCGTTCACAATTTCATTAGCGGAACGATTATGTCCTAAATGAATCACTTCAGCACCGCTTGCTTGCAAATGCGGCGCATGATGTTAATCGATGCGTCATGTCCGTCAAATAAGCTAGAAGCTGTCACAAAACGAACATGATGTTTTGGACGGTAAATATGCGCCATCCTTTCTCCCCCTTTGTCATGATGACCGTTTCTCCATAATTCCCCTTAGCAACAATTCCGTTTGCAATGCAATGTATTCATCGAGCGTATACATTTTTTGCAGCGCCCAGCGGCGGAACGCCCACATTTGCCCTAGAACAAAGATGTTATGGGCGAACAATTTAATTTCTTGTTCTGTTAGTTGAAATACCCCATTGTCGACACACGTCTGCAAAATTTTTTCAAACATCGCGACCATTTGTATTTCCTTATTGAGCACATATGGCAGCGATTCTTTACTAAGCGATTTTGCTTCTTGATACATTACAAGCACTTCGTCTTGCAAATCATCGATGACTTTAAAATAACGGGCAATTGCTAATTTAAAGCTTTCCAATGTCCCATGATGGGTGTCGATATCTTTTTCCATCCGTTCGCGCACTTCGTCATATATACGGTCACAGACAAGATATAAAACATCTTCTTTTTGGCGAATGTATTCATAAAGCGTTCCAATGCTAAACCCCGAGGCTTTCGCGATCTCTCTCGTTGTCGTGCGGTGAAATCCTTTTTGTTTAAACAAGGCAATGGCCCCTTTAATCATTTGATTACGGCGTTTTTTCACCAGTTTTTCATCTTTTACGGACGCTATCACTTCCCGTTTTTTCATATGCATCACCTGTATGCCGCGGAATGCTTATCTTGTAAGCATCCGCGAAATAACGAGACGTTGAATTTCTTGCGTTCCTTCATAAATTTGTGTAATTTTTGCGTCGCGCATAAACCGTTCGACTGGATAATCTTTCGTATAGCCGTAGCCTCCGAAAATTTGCACGGCATCGACCGTTACTTTCATCGCTGTATCGCCGGCAAACAATTTCGCCATCGCCGATGCTTTGCCGTACGGAAGACCGTTTGTTTCGAGCCATGCCGCTTGATACGTAAGCAGGCGCGCCGCTTCGATGGCGGTCGCCATATCAGCAAGTTTAAAAGCAACTCCTTGCTGTTCAGCGATCGGTTTGCCAAATTGCACCCGTTGTTTTGCATATTCAATCGCTGCGTCTAAGGCTCCTTGCGCGATACCGACCGCTTGTGCAGCGATTCCATTTCGGCCGCCGTCAAGCGTCATCATCGCGATTTTAAATCCTTCCCCTTCTTGCCCGAGAAGGTTTTCTTTCGGAATGCGGCAATCTTCAAAAATAAGCTCGGTTGTCGGCGATGAACGAATGCCGAGTTTTTTCTCTTTTTTCCCGATCGAAAAGCCTGGTGTGCCTTTTTCAACGATAAAGGCGCTGATTCCTTTATGGCGCTTTTCTGGATCGGTTACGGCGAACACCACGTAAATTTCTGCTTCGCCGCCGTTGGTGATCCATACTTTCGAGCCGTTTAGCACGTAATAGTCGCCATCTCTTACAGCTCTCGTTTTCATGGAGGCGACGTCCGAACCGGCACCTGGTTCCGAAAGGCCATATGCGCCAAGTTTTTCACCTGTCGCAAGCGCGCGCAAATATTTTTGCTTTTGCTCTTCTGTGCCGAATTTGTAAATCGGCCAGCTTGCGAGTGAAATGTGCGCAGACAACGTTACCCCGGTAGACGCGCATACTCTCGATAGCTCCTCTACTGCGATGACATACGCTAAATAATCGCTGCCGATACCGCCGTACTCTTCCGGCCATGGAATTCCGGTAAGGCCTAATTCAGCCATTTTATTAAAAATTTCGCGGTCAAATCGTTCTTCTTCATCCCGTTCGGCTGCAGTCGGTGCTACTTCTTTTTCAGCAAATTCGCGCACCATTTTTCGTATCATTTCATGCTCTTCACTTAACTGAAAGTTCATAATCCCGATCCTCCATTTATTTATTGATATAAATATTTGCTAATGACTAGACGTTGAATTTCGCTTGTTCCTTCGTAAATTTCACAAATTTTTGCATCGCGGAACAACCGCTCGACCGGATAATCTTTCGTATAGCCATTGCCACCGAAAATTTGCACCGCTTCAATGGCGTTTTCCATCGCCGTTCTGGAGGCAAACAATTTCGCCATCGATGCTTCTTTTCCGCATGGGAGGCCTTGCGCGCGCAAAAACGCGGCATGATAGACAAGCAGTTTCGCCGCTTCGACCGCTGTCGCCATATCGGCAAGCTTAAAAGCAACGCCTTGCTGTTCGGCGATCGGTTTGCCAAACTGGATGCGTTCTTTCGCATAAGCGGTCGCATGTTCGAGCGCCGCTTCGGCAATGCCTAGCGATTGCGCGGCGATGCCAATGCGTCCGACATCGAGGTTAGCCATTGCGATTTTAAAGCCTTGCCCTTCTTCGCCAAGCAAGTTTTCTGCCGGCACTTTCGCGTCTTCCAGCGTAATTTGCACCGTCCGTGAACCATGAAGCCCCATTTTTTTCTCGTCTTTGCCGATGATAAATCCCGGCGTATCTTTTTCGACGATAAAGGCGGAAATGCCGCGGCTTCCTTTTTCATTCGGATCGGTGCGGGCAAATACGATATACGTATCCGCCTCCCCGCCGTTGGTGATAAAAATTTTCGAGCCGTTTAAAATGTAGTAGTCTCCTTGGCGGACCGCTTTCGTTTTTAAACTTTTCGCATCCGATCCGGCGCCCGGTTCAGTAAGGCAAAAAGCGCCTAAATATTCGCCGCTGGCTAATTTTGGAACGTATTTTTTCTTCTGCTCTTCCGTTCCAAAGTATAAAATCGGATTGGTGCCGACCGACGTATGCACCGATAAAATGACACCAACTGTAGCGCTAACTTTCGAAATTTCATGGATGGCGATAATGTAGGAAATAAAGTCCATTCCCGCACCGCCGTACTCTTCAGGAACGGTAATTCCCATCAAACCGAGTTCGGCCATTTTGTTTAAAATCGGGCGCGGAAATTCGCCTTGTTCCATACGTTCAACAAATGGAGCGATTTCCGTTTGCGCGAATTCTTGCACCATCTTCCGCATCATTTCTTGCTCTTCTGTAAAGTGTAAATTCATGTATGCCACCTTCTTTGCTGATTAATCGTACGTGTAAAAACCTCTGCCTGTTTTGCGGCCAAGCCAGCCGGCTTTCACATATTTGCGCAATAACGGGCATGGGCGGTATTTATCATCGCCAAATCCTTCATGAAGTGTTTCCATAATGTATAAGCACGTGTCCAGCCCGATAAAATCCGCTAATGTCAACGGTCCCATCGGATGGTTCATGCCAAGCTTCATTACTTCATCAATCGCTTCTTTTGTCGCGACCCCTTCATATAACGCGTAAATCGCTTCGTTAATCATCGGCATGAGCACGCGGTTCGAGATAAAGCCTGGGAAGTCATTGACTTCCACCGGAACTTTGTTCAGCTTGCGCGTAATCGCTTCAATCGTTTCATATACTTCATCGGCGGTAGCCAATCCGCGGATAATTTCTACAAGTTTCATTACAGGAACCGGATTCATAAAGTGCATGCCAATCACTTTTTCCGGCCGCTTCGTCGCCGCTGCGATTTCCGTAATTGGCAGTGAAGATGTGTTTGTCGCCAAAATCGTGTGCGGCGGAGCAATTTCATCAAGCTGGGCAAACAACTTTGTTTTAACATCCATGTTTTCGACGACCGCTTCAATGACTAAATCGGCTTTCGCGGCGTTTTGCAAATCGGTTGAAGGAGTAAGCCGCGACAATGTCGCCTCTTTTTCCTCTTCTGTCAATTTTCCTTTTTCGACTTGGCGTGACAGCAATTTTTCGATATTCGCCAATCCTTTGTCGAGCTGTTGTTGGCTAATATCATGCAAGAAAACGTCGTATCCTGCCATCGCGCACACTTGCGCAATGCCAGATCCCATTTGTCCTGCACCGATAACCATAATCGTTTTGACGTCCATTGTTCCACATCCCCTATCCTTAGTCATTTCTAAGTGAAGTACAGTTTGTCTGATGGAATATCGAGACCATTGCTTTTTCTTATTGTCTAGCTCCAGAGGCTAGCTCCCTTGTGCGAAATAACCTTCGCTTGAAGTGCAAGCACTTCCGCGCGCAAAGAACATTTCGCTTCGAGGGAGCCAGGATGGCGACATTTCGCCGTTGCCCGCAGGATGCGGACCGCCTTTAGGCGAAATAGGAGCGCCTGCCGCTTTTCTATACTTGTACCATAATGGCATCGCCTTGACCGCCGCCGCTGCAAATCGCCGCGATTCCGATGCCGCCGCCACGGCGTTTTAATTCGTGAATCAATGTAATGATAATGCGCGCACCGCTTGCGCCGATCGGATGGCCTAATGCGACCGCACCGCCATTGACGTTCACTTTTTCTGGATCGATGCCAGCGATTTTGATGCTAGCCAATGCAACTGCGGCAAACGCTTCGTTAATTTCGAATAAATCGATGTCATTGACCGTTTTCCCTGTTTTGCGAAGCAATTCGTTAATCACAAGCCCTGGCGTTTTCGGAAAGTCTTTTGCTTCCACTGCAATCGATGTGTGTGCCAAAATCGTTGCGAGCGGTTTTCTCCTTCCCGCGCCGCTCTTTCCTCGCTCATTAACACGAGCGCCGCAGCACCATCATTGACCCCAGGTGCATTCCCCGCTGTTACCGTCCCTTCTGAGTCAAATACAGGCGGAAGCTTCGCCAGCTTTTCGAGAGATGTATCTTTTCTTGGTGCTTCGTCATGCTCCACCAATAGCGGCGCTCCTTTACGTTGCGGAACTTCCACTGGTACGATTTCTTCCGCTAATAATCCGGCTTCCATCGCGGCGATCGCCCGCTGATGGCTGCGGTATGCCCACTCATCTTGTTCTTTGCGGGAAATTTCTAATTCTTTCGCCGTTTCACCACCGTACACACCCATATGCACACCGGTGAAACTGCATGTCAGCCCGTCATACACCATTAAATCTTTTACGGTAGAATCGCCCATTCGTAATCCCCAACGAGCATTTGGCAAAATATATGGCGCGTTGCTCATCGATTCCATTCCGCCTGCGACGATGACTTCCGCATCTCCTAGGCGGATAATTTGATCACCAAGAGTAACGCTCCGCATTCCTGAAGCGCATACTTTATTAATCGTTTCCGTCCGCACCTCCCATGGAATGCCGGCATAACGCATCGCTTGACGGGATGGAAGCTGTCCTTGTCCACCTTGCAGCACCGTTCCTAAAATCACCTGATCGACCTGCTCACCGCTAATGTTAGCTCGACGAAGCGCCTCTTTGATCGCAATGCCGCCAAGCTCAGGTGCCGTAAGCGGCTGCAGTGCTCCACCGAATTTTCCAAACGGTGTGCGAACCCCACTTAAAATAACCGTTTTTCCCATAAAACCTCTCCCCTTTGTTTATATGTCTTGACCACCAGTTCAAGAAAGCGATTACAACAATGCAGACTGAACGCTCGCTCGATGTTGATGGTCAAAAGAAGGTGTACATTGGAGCGCACACCCTCTCTATCTATTATACTAATATTTTAAAAAATGAGAATTATATATTCAATTATTTTTTATGAAGCAGCTTCCTTTTCTTCGCCAAATACGGATTTAGCAAGCAGTTCTGCGACATCGTAAGTAGTGACGCGATCTTCGACTTCTTTTGCTTTTGTACCGTCGGTTAACATCGTTAAGCAGTATGGACAGCCAGCGCTGATGACCGTTGGGTTGACGGCAAGCGCTTGTTCTGTACGAGCAACATTAATCCGATTGCCTGTTGTTTCTTCCATCCACATTAAACCGCCGCCTGCACCGCAGCACATGCCTCGTTCGCGGTTACGTTCCATTTCCACGAGCTCCACGCCCGGAATTGCTTGCAAAATTTTACGCGGCGCATCGTACACGTCGTTGTAGCGGCCTAAATAACAGGAGTCATGGAAAGTAACTCTTTCTTTTACTTCGTATTTTGGTACTAATCTGCCTTCTTCAATAAGCTTCGCAAGCAGTTCTGTATGATGGTATACTTCCGCTTCTAATCCAAAATCAGGATATTCGTTTTTAAACGTGTTGTACGCGTGCGGGTCGATCGTCACAATCTTTTTCACGCCCGCTTTTTCAAATTCCGCGATATTGTTGGCCGCGAGTTCCTGGAATAAAAATTCGTTTCCTAAGCGACGTGGCGTGTCGCCAGAGTTTTTCTCTTTATTTCCTAAAATCGCAAATTTCACACCAGCTTCGTTTAACAATTTCGCAAACGCCAAAGCGATTTTTTGGCTGCGGTTGTCAAATGCCCCCATTGAGCCGACCCAGAATAAATATTCAAACTCTTCGCCAGCTTTTTTCGCTTCTTTTACTGTTGGAATATGCACATCATCGCGAAGCTTGCGCCAGTTTTCTTTCTCTTTGCGGTTGAGTCCCCATGGGTTTCCTTGGCGTTCGATATTGGTCATCGCCCGCTGCGCATCTGGGTTCATTCTTCCTTCCGTCAGCACAAGATAGCGGCGCAAATCAATAATTTTGTCGACATGCTCGTTCATGACCGGGCATTGGTCTTCACAGTTGCGGCATGTCGTACAGGCCCAAATTTCCTCTTCGGTAATGACGTCGCCGATGAGGCTTGGCATCTCCAATGCCGCCGCTTGTTCCTGCACTCCTTGCGCGGCAAACGCCAATTGGTTACCTCTTGTATTTTTAAAGGCAAACGTCGGCACCCACGGAGCGCGGGACGTAACGGCCGCCCCTTTTTCGGTCAGGTGGTCGCGCAGTTTTAAAATTAGATCCATTGGCGACAACATTTTCCCAGTTCCTGTTGCCGGACACATGCTTGTGCATCGTCCGCATTCGACACAGGCGTATAAATCGATGAGCTGCTTTTGCGTAAAATCTTCAATTTTTCCGACGCCAAACGCTTCCTGCGTTTCATCTTCAAAATCGATTTTCGACAGCTTTGGCCGGGACAAACGGCTGAAAAAGACATTAATCGGCGCAGCAATTAAATGAGCATGCTTCGATTGTGGTACATATACTAAAAATGTAAGCAAGATCAATAAGTGCACCCACCAAGCGATAAAGAACAATACGGCTGCACCTGTTTCGCCGACCCAGCTGAAAGCGCCAGCGATGAATGATGCGACCGGTTCGCTCCACGAGGCTTCCTCACCGTGCCAAATCATGCTCATTCCATTTCCAAACAAGACGGAGATCATTAATCCGCCGATAAAAATCAACACTAGACCAGCTTTGAAATCTCGTTTTAAACGGACGAGTTTTTCAATATAGCGGCGATAAAACGCGGCGAACACTGCGATCAAAATGAGCAAAGTAACGATTTCTTGGAAAAACGTAAAGCCTGGATAAAGCGGCCCTAACGGAAGATGCGCCCCAGGGACAAGACCTTTAATAATAAAGTCAATCGCCCCGAATTGAACAAGAATAAACCCGTAGAAAAACATAACGTGAATGATTCCGCTTTTTTTATCCTTTAATAGCTTTTTCTGTCCAAATACGTTCACCCAAATTTTTTGGAGACGCTCTTTTACTTTGTCATCAAACTCGACTTTTTTACCGAGTTTAATGTAAGCGGCACGAGTTTTAACCAAGTAGACAAACAAGTAGACAGCGTAAGCGGTTACAATTAAAAATGCGAGAAAATTAATGATTAACAGTGAATTCATTATTGTCTCCCCTTCCCCCTTTGAATCGATGAGATGATCATCAAAAATATTGACAACAGAATAAATTTTCAGAATTATAACCTTGTGTTTATTTTACATAATGAATGAGCATTCAGTCAATAATGTTTTTACAAGTTGTCCTGCTATTTTTTCTCATGACGGGTACATTAATAAATAACGATGTAATCAGGAGGGCACGAAATGATTGTACTTTTCGTTATTGTTATTATATTAGCGTTAATTTATCTCGATGACAAGCTGGGAGAATACTTTTACAAAAAGAAAAAAGAAAAAATCGTGTATCCAGAGCGCCAAAGCGATCTTTCTTTTTTCATAAACGGTACACATCTATTTGCCGATTATTTTGCAGAAATTCGCAAGGCAACACATCATATACACATTTTGTTTTATATCGTGAAGACGGATGAAATTAGCCAGCAATTTTTTCAATTGTTAAAACAAAAAGCAGAAGAAGGCGTTCGCGTTCGTCTTCTTGTCGATTGGGTCGGCAGCTTCGGATTGCCAAAAAAATTGATACGTTCCTTAAAAGAAAGCGGCATCGAATTCGCATATGCACATAAACCGCGTTTTCCATTTTTCTTTTATCGGCTAAACCGGCGGAATCACCGGAAAATTACCGTCATTGATGGAAAAATCGGATATATAGGCGGCTTTAATATCGGCAAAGAATATGTTGGACAAGATCCAAAATTCGGCGAGTGGCGTGATTACCATTTGAAAATAGTAGGAGAAGGGGTTGGCGATTTACAAATGCAGTTTTGCCGTGATTGGAAAGAAGCGACAAATACATCGATTGTGGAAGATCAATATTTCCCTCCTCTTCAAAAAGGAACGGTTTCTCACCAGTTTGTTGCCACGAACGGTTATTTGTTAGAACAACAATTCATCGATTTCATTCGCCAAGCGAAAAAAGAATTGATCGTTGGAAGTCCGTATTTTATCCCTAGCAGCGCTGTGATGAACGCACTGCTTGATGCACTCTCCCGCGGAGTAAAGGTGACGATTCTCGTACCGTTAAAAGCCGATCACTTATTTGTCAAAGAGGCCGCATATCCTTATTTTTACCGCCTTTTAAAAGCTGGAGCACATATTTATCGGTTTTATCAAGGATTTTATCACGCCAAAACGATGGTCATTGACGAAGATTGTTGTGATATCGGTACGACTAACTTTGATAAACGAAGCTTTTTCTTAAATAGCGAAATCAATTGTTATATTTATGATCGCAATTTTGTGCAGCAAGTAAAAGAAGCGATCAGGCATGATCTGGCTCGCTCGGAACCGCTGACGCTCGATTTTTGGAAAAAGCGCACATTATGGCAGCGCGGCAAAGAATCGATATCTACCCTCCTTTCTGCATGGCTGTAGCGTATGATTTAAAAAACAATGTTGAGGGAATCGCCCTCAACATTGTTTTATTTCCAAAAATAACTTACCCATTCAAACACTTTCATTCCTAGGTATACCCCAACAATGCCAGCAATGCCCGCTAATGCTGGAGGAGCAGGGATCGGCAAACGAAACAGCGTAAATAAGAAACCGACCACGATGCCTGTCACTAATGATAAAATCACTTCTTTCATCGGTTTTCCTCCATGTGTGCTTTTTTATTGTCATTATGCCCATAAGAAAGAGGGGTCACTCTGAAAGTCCCCCTCTATCCCATGTCTATTGTATCATTATTGTCGAAAAACGTCTTCCGTTTTTACTGCTTTCCGTCTTTCACGCTGATCCGCCGATTTTCTTACATCTTTTCTGGAGCGGATACGCCAATGAGCGCTAAAGCGTTTTGTAGCGTGATTTGGACGGCTTTCATTAACGCTAAACGGGCACGGCTTTTTTCGATGTTTTCTGGATCTAGTACTTTTTCTGCATTGTAAAAGCTATGCAATGCTGATGCTAAATCAAAAACATAGCCAGTGATCCGGTGCGGCATCCGTTTGATCGCCGCTTCCGAAACTGCGCTTGGAAATTCCCCTAGTTTTTTCAATAGCTCGATTTCTTTTTCGGTTTGGATATAATCAAGCTGCAAATCTCCTTCGTACGATAGCTGCATTTCTTCCCCTTGACGAAGAATGCTAGAAACGCGCGCATGAGCGTATTGTACGTAGTACACTGGGTTTTCATTCGACTGCGATACGGCAAGGTCCATATCAAAGTCTAAATGGGTGTCGCTTGAGCGCATCGCAAAGAAGTAACGCGTCGCGTCAAGACCGACTTCTTCCATTAATTCGCGCATGGTCACCGCTTTTCCGGTCCGTTTGCTCATTTTCACTCTTTCGCCGTTTTGATACAAATTGACTAATTGAATGATTTGGACTTCGAGCACGTCAGGATCATAGCCAAGCGCCTCAATTGCCGCCTTCATCCGAGGAATATAACCATGGTGGTCTGCGCCCCAAATGTTAATGATTTTTGTAAAGCCGCGACGCAGCTTGTCTTGGTGGTAGGCGATATCCGGCAACAAATACGTATATGTACCGTCTTTCTTAATTAAGACGCGGTCTTTGTCGTCGCCAAACGTTGTCGAACGGAACCATGTCGCGCCATCTTTTTCGTAAATATGCCCTCGTTCGCGCAATATGGCTAACGTTTCATCAATTTTTCCGCTTGTGTATAAAGATGTCTCCGAATACCAAACGTCAAACGTCACGCGGAAGTCTGCCAAATCTTTTTTAATCTTTTCTAATTCATAATTGAGTCCGTACTCGCGGAAAAAGGCGAGACGTTCTTGTTCATCCATATGAACATACTTGTCGCCATGCTCCTCGGCGAGCTTTTTCCCGATTTCGATAATATCTTCGCCATAATAGCCGTCCTCCGGCATTTCTTTATCGATCCCGAGCGCTTGGAAATAACGAGCTTCCACCGATTTCGCCAAATTGTAAATTTGATTTCCGGCATCGTTAATATAATATTCGCGCGTTACGTCAAACCCCGCTTTTTCTAAAATATTGCATAAAGAATCTCCAACCGCCGCGCCGCGCGCATGCCCTAAATGCAAGTCCCCAGTCGGATTCGCGGAAACAAACTCCACTTGGACTTTTTGTCCTTTTCCGACATTTGTTTCACCGTAAGATGCGCCGGCTTGAATAATCGTTGGAATGAGCTCCGTAAGGTAACGGTTGTCCATGTAAAAGTTAATGAAGCCAGGACCGGCAATATCAATTTTTTCAATCGACGCTTTTGTTTTATCCATATGCTGGACGATTTCTTCGGCAATTGCGCGCGGAGGTTTTTTTGCAATGCGCGCTAGCTGCATCGCCATATTTGTCGAGTAATCCCCATGCGCTTTCTCTCTCGGTACTTCCAAAATGACATCTGGCACTTCTTCCTCCGCAGCAAGCCCTGCGCTTACGACAGCGCGTTTAATTTCCTCTTTAATGCGTTCTTTCATTTGTTCGACAATATTCATGAATCTATGCCTCCTTAAACATGATCGTCATCGCATGACGTCCTGCTTGTTCGTTTTGCATCTCCAATTGATACGATAAAAATAGGTGTCCTTTCTTTCTTTTTTCATTATACCGAAATTCAATATTGTCCGTTTTTGTTTTTATCGTCCACTGTCCAAACGGAGTATGGTAGTGTCCAGTCGTTTCTTCTGTTTTGCGAAAGACATGGCGCATCCGAACCGCTCCGGACCGCATTACGACAACTTCATGATCCGTTATTTTCATCACCGTGTTTACTTTGCCTAGTTCTTGCTGTTCCTCAAATTGCAAATAAACGGCATTTTCTTTTATGTAGTAAAATCCTTCCGTTTCCAAAGCAACCGTTTCTTTGCGAAATCCGTCACGAATATTGGTAATTTGCTTGAGGAGAATAGGAATTCCGTGTTGCTTTTCCATCAAGGACACATCCTTATGATCCAAAACAAGTAATAACTAACTTTATTAAGTATAAAGGAATCGTTTCCTAATGTTCAAGAGGATGAGACGTGCGGATCATGAATAAATCGTAAGTATCGGTCTATATTCCCAAAAAATATAAAAAATCCTGCCTTCTTTAATCAAAGGCAGGATTTTCGTTGCAAATATTTTGTCATGGGCATATCTCGCTACCATAGCAAGGATGCTTTTTGCCTGCACCAGAAAAACGACCTTCCACCTCGTTTATGCGTTCCGTTTTTGCACCCAGCCGAGAATCATTTCGCGAATGAGTTTGCTTGCGGTGTTGGCGGTTTGTTCCGAATGGTCGTAAATAGGAGCTACTTCCACTAAATCCGCTCCGACGACGCGAACATCCGATTTCGCGATTTCATGGATCGCCGCCAACAGTTCTTTAGACGTAATGCCGCCGGCGTCGACCGTTCCCGTTCCCGGGGCATGGGCAGGGTCCAAAACGTCGATGTCAATCGTCACGTACACTGGACGTCCAGCCAGCTTTGGAAGCACTTCTTTTAGCGGCTCGAGCACTTCAAATTTTGCGATGTACATCCCGTTCTCTTTCGCCCACTCGAATTCTTCTTTCATGCCAGAACGAATGCCGAACGAAAATACGTTGGTCGGGCCGATAAGCTCTGCTACTTTGCGAATCGGCGTCGCATGGGACAGCGGTTCGCCCTCATAATGTTCACGCAAGTCGGTATGAGCGTCCATATGGATGACCGCTAAATCAGGATATTTTTTATACACCGCTTTAATGACCGGCCAAGAAACGAGATGTTCGCCGCCGATGCCAAGCGGGAATTTATCGGCCGCTAAAATTTTATCCACGAAGTCTTCAATGATCTCTAAACTGCGCTGCGCGTTTCCAAACGGAAGCGGAATATCGCCCGCATCAAAATATTTTACCTCTTCAAGTTCGCGATCTAAATACGGGCTATATTCTTCCAAGCCGATCGATACTTCGCGAATGCGTGCCGGACCGAAGCGGGAACCAGGACGGTAGCTTACCGTCCAATCCATCGGCATTCCGTAAATCACCGCTTCGCTTTCCTCAAAATTCGGATGGCTTTTAATAAACACATTACCCGAATACGCCTCATCAAATCGCATCGTCATGCCCCTCCCTTACTTCAATAAATCAGCGACAAATTTCGGCAGAACAAAGCAAGCTTTATGAAGCTCTTTTGTGTAATATTTCGTCTCAATATCGTGGAAGCGTTCATCGCTTACTTCAAGCGGATCGTATTTTTTCGAGCCGATCGTAAACGTCCATAGACCGCTTGGATATGTCGGGATATTGGCAGTGTATAGACGCGTAATCGGGAAAATTTCGCGAACATCGCGATAAACATTACGGATTAAGTCTGCTTTAAACCAAGGGTTGTCTGTTTGTGCGACAAAAATGCCGTCTTCTTTCAAAGCCTTTGCGATTCCAGCATAAAAACCTTTTGTAAATAAGTTGACAGCCGGGCCGACTGGCTCTGTCGAATCGACCATAATGACGTCATATTCGTTTTCACTTTTCGCAATATGCATAAAACCGTCATCTACTTTTACTTCTACACGCGGGTCATCTAACTTTCCAGCAATTTCCGGAAGATATTTTTTTGAGCATTCAATCACTTTTCCATCAATCTCCACTAATGTCACTTTTTTTACGCTCGGGTGTTTTAACACTTCACGAATAACACCGCCATCGCCGCCGCCAACGACAAGCACATTTTCCGGATTCGGGTGGGTGAAGAGCGGAACGTGTGCAACCATTTCGTGGTACACAAACTCATCTTTTTGCGTTGTCATCACCATTCCGTCTAAAATAAGCATATTGCCGAACTCTACTGTCTCCACCATGTCCAGCTTTTGAAATGGGGTTTGCTCTGTATGTAAAGTTCGTTTAATTCTCGCTGTAATGCCAAAATGCTCTGTCTGCTTTTCCGTAAACCATAATTCCATCTTCAACAACCCTTCCTTTACTCGTTTCGTCTATCATAACTATATACTACTTTTCATCTTTCCCTGGTAAAGAAAAAACCAAACATGAAAAAGTATAGAGCAATCTAGCAAAAATGCAAGTGAAACTTAATAGAAAAATGTTTAAAATAAAAAAAAATTTTGCATACTAATACAAAGACGATCATGAGGTGATGAACGTTGGAAATCATTCCAAGCAGCCGGTTGCGCGGAACGTGGAAATACATTCGGGCGTTCGTTTTTATTAGTTTTATCCTAGCAATCTTATTCGTCGTTACGCTTGCCGGTTTGATCGCGTTTGCCAAATTAAAAGGAGCCCCGCCTTTAGCAGTGCCGCAAACGACGATTTTTTATGCGGATGATGGCACAAAAATCGGCGAGAGCGATAACGGGCAGACGCGTTACTGGGTAGACCTTGATGATATATCCCCCTATATTGTACAAGCAACGGTTGCTGTAGAAGATCGGAAATTTTATGAACATCTCGGCTTTGATATAAAGCGCATTATCGGGGCCATTATTGCCGATATAAAGGCGATGGCGAAAGTGCAAGGAGCAAGCACCATCACCCAGCAATATGCGCGAAATTTATTTTTGAATCACGAGAAAACATGGACGCGGAAATTGCAAGAAGCATTATATACGATTCGCCTCGAAGCGAATTACAGCAAAAAACAAATTTTAGAAGGATACTTAAACACCATTTACTACGGCCATGGCGCTTACGGAATTGAAGCGGCTGCTCATCATTATTTTGGAAAACCGGCAAAACAGCTTACCTTAAGCGAAGCGGCAATGTTAGCCGGAATTCCGAAAGGTCCATATTACTATTCGCCACTTATTGATGAGAAGCGGGCAAAAGCGCGGCAAAAAACGGTGCTTTTGTCAATGGCGGAAACTGGATACATCAGCAAAAAAGAAGCGGAACAAGCGTATAAAGAACCGCTTGTTTATTCTCCCCATCACAAAATAGAAACGAAAAAGATCGCCCCTTATTTTCAAGATGTAGTGAAATATGTGCTGCGAAATCAATTAGGATTGGATGAACGCACGATTGAAATGGGCGGATTGCGCGTGTATACATCGCTGAATACGAAAATGCAGGAAATTGCGGAACAAAACATTCATGACATCATTGACCCTCACTCGAACATTCAAGCGGCACTTGTAGCGATGGATCCGCGCACAGGAGAAGTAAAAGCGCTCGTCGGCGGCAGAGATTACAACAAAAGCCCTTTCAACCGCGCCGTGCAAGCGGAACGGCAGCCGGGCTCTACGTTTAAACCATTTCTATACTATGCAGCCATTCAACAGGGATTTACGCCGTCGACACAAATGCGAAGCGAGTTGACCACCTTTGCCTTTGACAATGGAAAAGCAACGTATACACCACATAACTACAATAACTACTATGCGAACGACTCGATTACGCTCGCTCAAGCCATCGCGCTATCAGACAACGTATTTGCTGTAAAAACGCATTTGTTTATCGGTGAGGAAAAACTGGTAGAGACAGCGAAAAAACTAGGCATTACAAGCAAATTAAAAGCTGTTCCTTCACTCGCGCTCGGAACATCGCCGGTGAAAGTGATCGATATGGTGAAAGCTTACAGCGTATTTGCCAATAACGGCAAAAAAGTCGAGCCAGTTTTTATTAAAAAAGTCGTCAATCATCATGGAGAAACAATTTACGAATACAAACCATCAAGCAAACAAGTGCTAGATCCGGACGCCGCATATGTAACGACTCAGCTGATGACAGGCATGTTTGATCCGAAATTAAATGATTATACAACAGTCACCGGGCAATCGATTCGAAAGGAGATCACACGCCCATACGCAGGAAAATCGGGAACAACAGAAACAGATAGCTGGATGATTGGATTTTCGCCACAACTAGTTGCAGGGGTATGGACCGGTTACGACCGCGGGGAAACGATTGATAAAATTGCGGAGAAACAATATGCAAAACAAATTTGGGTGCAATTTATGGAAAAAAGTTTGCAAGGAAAACCAAAGAAAAAGTTTAAACCAACCAAAGGGGTCGTTGGTGTCTATGTCGACCCGGATAACGGCAAACTTGCGACAAAGTCATGTCCGGTAAAGCGTCTTACTTATTATATCTCTGGCTCAGAACCGAACGACTACTGCACCGACCATTTACATCAAAAGAAATCAAAGAAAAAAGAAAAGCAGAAAAATTGGTTTGAAAAACTGTTCCCTTGGTTCTAAAGGAAAACCCCTCAAGCGAAATCGCTTGAGGGGTTTTCCTGTCCTAGTTTTATTGTGTTATACATTTAGGTTTAGTTTACCTTGTTTCCTGTTAGACGACAAGTATTCGTCACATAACATTCACAAAAATGTCACATATATGGAATTTCATGAAAGCATGGGCATCTTCTCTTGTTATTTTTCGCCTTCGAGTCCTTTTTTCAATTCCTCACTCGAACGATTCCACATTTCGATATCGTGTTTCTTTAAAAAGTCCGCAAGCACCCGTTTTGATTTCTCATCCATATGATCCACGATAATATGGCGCTTTAATGACTTATCTAAACGATTTACATGCTCTGGAAGCAGTTTATAGCCGCGGCGAGCCTCCCTGTCGACCGTCATTTCGCACGCCGTTACGCCGGCATAATACGGTCCATCTTCTTTTCGCTCAATCGTTACCCATACGATCCAATACGGTTTTCCGTTTGGCACTTCATCGCGATTTGGCAAAAATTTAATTCCCCGTTCCACTGCGCTCCGGGCATGCATCGCTCCCATATCTACGAACGCTTCCCCCGCTTCGACATCGATAATCACCGGAGAAACATTTTCCAAGCTTAATACCCCTGCGCCAAACCCGCCGTGGCCGCCCGTTGGATCATCTTTAATGATATTAAACCCGATCGTTTTCTTTTTCTTCTCCATCCAAAAACGCCTCCTTCACGACTTAAAAAAGAATAATGTAGAAAAAAATGATTGCAAGTTTTCTAATACAAACGGAATCGCCACATGAAAAATCGGCTGTATCGTATAACGGTCAAGCGGCGTCAACACAAGAATAAGAAAAATAAGCGCTCCATAACTTTCCCACTGCGCCATTTTCGCGCGAATGCCTTGCGGGGCCAAATCCTCGATAATCCGATAACCATCGAGTGGGGGAAATGGAAGCAAGTTAAATACAAACAATACCGTATTTAAGCCAATAAAAATTTGAAAAAATAAATCAAATCCCGCAGCAAACCAATCTGGGATCGCCTGCATAATTCCGAAATAAATCATGCTATACCACACAAGAAAACCAAGGGCGGCAAGCAATAAATTGCTTAAGGGGCCTGCAACTGATACAAGAATCCCGGCAAAGCGAGGATGTTTAAAGTGAAAACGATTCACTGGAACAGGTTTTGCCCAGCCAAATCCGGCGAGAAAAATAAGCAATGTACCGAGCAGATCAAGATGAGCAAGCGGCGATAACGTTAATCTTCCTTCGTTTTTTGCCGTCGGGTCTCCAAACTTATAAGCGACATAGGCATGGGCAAATTCGTGAATTGAAAAAGCAATCGCAAGCGTCATAAACACATATGGAATTTCATTAAGCGAATAAGGCAATAATTGTTCCACTTTTTTTAACTCCTTTTTCCATTCATTTATTACTTAAGTATACATGATTTGACAGAAAAAGTGGACTAAAGTTCCATTTTTCATGATATAATAAACGCGACAGATGACCAAAAGGAGGACGGGACGGGCCATGCCTTATGTTACGATCAAAATGCTCGAAGGACGTACGGAAGAGCAGAAAAAGGCGCTTGTCGAAAAAGTAACAGAAGCGGTTGCCGAAACAACAGGCGCCTCAAAAGACAAAATTGTCGTTTTTATTGAAGAAATGTCGAAAAATCATTACGCTATTGGCGGAAAACGTTTGAGCGACGAATAATAAGCATACAGGCAAGGAACTTTTATTATGTTCCTTGCTTTTTTTTATTGCTAATTTTTTAAAAACGAATATTATATATATGCATTTAAAAATGTTCGTTTTTTGGAGGTAAACGATGTTTGATTTAACGAAACATAACACGAATTTAAAAACAGAAATCATTGCAGGATTTACGACGTTTTTAACAATGGTATATATCATCGTCGTGAACCCTGTTGTATTATCGGATGCCGGCGTTCCATTTTCCCAAGTGTTCACCGCCACGATTATCGCTACCGTCATCGGAACGCTATGGATGGCGCTGTTTGCGAACTATCCGATCGCAATTGCGCCGGGAATGGGGTTAAACGCATATTTTGCCTACTCCGTTGTTGGTTCGCATGGCAATATTTCCTATGAAGTGGCGTTCTCGGCTGTGTTCGTTGCCGGAATCATTTTCGTCATTTTGTCGCTGACGCCATTTCGCAGCAAGCTGATCGAAGCGATTCCAGAAAACTTAAAACATGGCATTACCGCTGGAATCGGCTTGTTTATCGCATTTATCGGCATGCGCCTCACCGGCATTATCCAAGCGCATCCACAAAACTTAGTCGCGCTAGGGGATTTGCACTCTCCATCGGTCATTCTGACGTTAGTCGGTTTAGCGATTACGCTTGTGCTTATGTCGCTTGGCGTCAACGGCGCGCTCTTTTTCGGGATGGTCATCACCGGAGTGATTGCTTATTTCACCGGACAATTGAAATTTGAAAAAGGCTTCGTTTCTATGCCATCGCTTCCGGAAGGGCTTGTTGTCGCCAATCCGCTTACCGCCATTAGCGATGTCATCCATTACGGATTGTATGCCGTTGTATTTTCCTTTTTGCTTGTGACAATTTTTGACACGACGGGAACGATGATTGGCGTAGCCCAGCAAGCCGGACTGATGAAAGGAAAAACGATGCCTCGCGCCCGTGAAGCATTGCTTTCCGACTCTATCGCAACCACGATCGGAGCAATGTTCGGCACTAGCCCAACATCCGCTTATATCGAATCTTCTTCGGGAGTTGCCGCCGGAGGGCGCACAGGTATTACAGCGTTAACGGTCGCCATATTATTTATATTATCCTCCTTTTTCGGGCCGCTTGTTGGCGCCGTATCCGGCATTTCGGCGATCACAGCTCCAGCGTTAATTATCGTCGGAAGCTTAATGATGGGCAGCATCGCTCACATTCAGTGGGATCAATTAGATGAGGCATTCCCAGCGTTTCTCATTATTTTAAGCATGCCGCTTACTTCAAGCATTGCAACAGGAATCGCGCTCGGCTTTATTTCCTACCCGCTGTTAAAAATCACGCGCGGCAAATGGCGTGAAGTACATCCGCTCGTTTATATCTTTGCCGTCCTCTTCTTCTATCAGCTTGCCTTCCTGCCGCATTAACGCAACAAAAAAACGAAGTCCCGTTCAGGCGTGGACTTCGTTTTTTACTTTGGCGCGCAATTTCTCTATGTACGCATACGCTTGCTCAATTTCTTCTTCCGTATAACGCTGCTTGCTTTTTAATAAAAATACTTTTTCTTTCACTTCATCTTTCGTTAAATGCTCAAAATACAGCACTGTCGATACGAGTTCCAAAAACCGCGAATTTTGTTCATTCATATCTTGCATACATTCTTGTAAATGAGGCATGTCCAACTCGTAGTGGTTTAAAAACTGCTTTCCTGCTTCCGTCAACGTGTAGCGATATTGGAAATAACCGCCCTTTTTCTCTTTTACTTCATGCAAAAATCCTAAATCGCAAAGCTCCTCAACGCGGCATGTCAATTCTTCGGAATACGGTCCATAGAAGTGAAAGTCAAACTTCTCGTAAAATGGAAACTGTAATTTTTTCGCGATGTAAATCATTTTTTGTAGCTTTTTGCGACCAACAATTTCCCCAGCTGCCGCCAACGCCTTCATCACTTTTGCATGCTCTGTGAACACTCCCCGTCATCTCCTAACCCTCTAAAATTTCGATAATTTTTTTCTTGGTTGTCCGCTTCGTTGAAAATCATAAATGAAATCAGCTGGAAAATATAGCTTATGGTCGGTTCTCCGCTTTCCGGAAATCGCATCGACAAGCACCGATTCCCGTGACAGTTCGCGGAGCTCTCCGTTCGGCATTAACAAGTAAATCGGCAGCCGCTCCCCTTCTTCGCCCGGACGATAAAAATCGTACGGCAAATCGGAAGAAGAATCGACAACTAAATAATATTCCGGATCAATGCCCGCTTTTTTAAATAAGTTTGTCAGTTCGATCAGCTTTGTCATCTGTTCATTTGTTGGATTAAATTCGACATATTTGAATAAATGACGATTTACAAAACGACGGCATAGGTCGCTTAAAATCGCGTCACGCTCGTCTTGCCATTGCTGGAAATAAAATAATATGACCGCTTCATCAAGCTTTAAATAATCTTGTAAATCTACCTTTCCAGTAAAGAGAGAATAAAAATGAACCGGTTTCGTTTGAAAATTGTATCCTTCTTCATGCAACTTTTTCGCCCGATGCAAAATTTTCGTTAAAATGACTTCGGGACTGCGCGTCACTGGATGAAAATATACTTGCCAATACATTTGATAGCGGCTCATAATATAGTCTTCCACCGCATGCATGCCGCTTCGCTTAATGACCACTTGATCTTCGCGCGGACGCATGACGCGCAAAATCCGTTCCATATCAAAATTGCCATAACTGACGCCGGTATAATACGCATCTCTTAACAAATAATCCATTCGGTCGGCGTCAATTTGACCCGAAATTAAGCTGACAACCAGTTTATTCGGGTATGTTTTCGCAATGACTTCGGCCACTTTTTTTGGAAAATCCTCTCCTACGCGCCGAAGCACTTCATTTACTTCCGTATCCCCTAAAATAATCGCCTGGGTAAAATCTTCATGATCAAGATGAAATACTTTTTCAAATGAATGGGAAAACGGACCGTGGCCTAAATCGTGCAGCAGGGCCGCACATAAACATAGGAGCCGTTCGCTATGATCCCAATGTTCGCGGCCGACGAACACATCATCAACAATGCGGCGAATAATTTCATAGACTCCAAGCGAATGGTTAAAGCGGCTATGCTCGGCGCCGTGGAACGTCAAATACGTCGTACCGAGCTGTTTAATGCGGCGCAATCGCTGAAATTCCTTCGTTCCGATTAAATCCCAAATGACTTTGTCGCGAACGTGTATATATCGATGAACTGGATCTTTAAATACTTTTTCCTCACTCAGTTGCCCGCCGGGATATACCATGTTATCCCCTCTTTCATTTCTAACATGAATCTATTATAAGCCGTTTCAAATGATAAAAAAATACTTGATTTTTCCTCCTTCACCTATCAGTATTTCCTAAAAATAGAAACAAAAAATCACCTTCTTCTTAAAAAATGAAGGCGATTTTAGCTTTTCTTTAATCTTTCGGCAATTTTTTCAATAAGCTCATCTTCTGTCAGCGCGGAGACTGGACGGTTATTGACAAAGGCAAACGTTTTTTTGCGGCCGGGACCGCAATACGACTGGCAGCCAATTTTAATCGTCGCGTTTGGATCCAGCTTTTTCAAACGGGGAATCAACGTTTTTAAATTTGGTGCTTTACAATCGTCACAGACGCGAAATTCATTCGCCATCTCTTGTCACCCTTTCTCTTCGCTTGCCGTGTAGATTAAACTAACGTGTATTCTAACGCTTCTTTTTCACCAATGCAAGTTTATTTGCTTGAAGTCTTGATTCCATTTACTTCCTTATGTTTGTATAACGAAAGTTAGCAAGTTCTTTTTTCGCATAGACAGCAACTCTTGCAAATTTTTATTCACGGAAACTAAAAATAGTATAAAATTTACTATTTTTGTCCATGCTTCTACTAGCAAACAAGAAAAAAGGGGAGTTGAGAATAATGAAACAACGTCAAGATGCATGGACAGAAGAAGATGATTTGCTATTAGCGGAAACGGTGTTGCGGCATGTGCGGGAAGGAAGTACACAGCTTAACGCGTTTGAAGAAGTTGGAGACAAACTAAACCGAACATCAGCCGCCTGCGGATTCCGCTGGAACGCGGTTGTCCGTCGTCGCTATGAGCAAGCATTGCAGCTCGCCAAACGGCAGCGAAAAGAACGGCAGCGCCTTTTAGGAAAACAGCAAGGCGGGAAGAAAAAATTGTTGTACAATCCACCGGTTCCTTCTTTGGAGGAAATAGGAGAAATCGCCCAATTACCAGCTGTTGTATCTCCTTCCAATGAAACAGCGTCGATGACGATCGATCACGTGATTGCCTTTTTACAAACATTAAAAACAACTCACCGCAACCACGAAGCATTAGCAAAAGAAAACGAGCGTTTACGAAAAGAAAATGAAGAAATGCGCGCAAAAAATGAAGAATTAGAAAAGAAAATTGCCAAATTAGAAGAAAACTCTTCCACGATTCAAGAAGATTATGAAACATTAGTAAGAATTATTAATAGAGCCCGCAAACTTGTCTTGCAAGAGGAAGAAGAGCGGCAAACGCTCAAATTCCGAATGGACCAAAACGGAAATCTGGAAAAAATCGCAGAATAAATAATGGCTGCCCGGTTCCATCGAGGCAGCCATTATTGTGTCATCAACGCTTTCTCATTCCGCTTGACGATCCGCTCCCAATAATATTCATATAGCGATAGCTCCTCCCCGGTCAAAGCGGATGAATAAATCTCGCCGCCAAACGATTGCAGCGTGCGAAGCAACAAAAGCATGACCGATGGTATCGTCAAATCCTCGTTTAACAATTCGGAAAGCGATGCCATCGTGCTTGGAACAATCGTCGGGTATACGA
This sequence comes from Geobacillus sp. CX412, assembly GCF_027942335.1. Lineage (NCBI taxonomy): Bacteria > Bacillati > Bacillota > Bacilli > Caryophanales > Anoxybacillaceae > Geobacillus > Geobacillus sp. CX412. The sequence continues at coordinate 87,093 of NZ_CP103461.1, read as the reverse complement.
ACTTCGTCGTTTCTCCTTTTAGTCCAAGCTCATAAAACTGCCGGATTAACTCCGCTCGCGCTGATCCGCTTCCATTTATGCATAAATAAATTTGCACCGCGACTCCACCGCGCACGCGCCGCTGAGAAATACCGGCAAATTTTTTTCCAGCAATGCTTAAATCATAGCTTCCCGGACAATACGAACCGACGATTTCCCTCGCTTCAATCGTTTTATTGTAAGCCGAAAACATCGCCTGTATAAGCTGCCACATCGCTTCATATCCTTGGTTGATATCAATTGCTTTCGTCGTTTCCGGAAAAATGAGGGATATATTGAGCACCCCTTCATCCAGCACGACGGCAAGCCCCCCAGAATTACGGACAATGACATTGTACTTTTGCGCCTTTAAAAATGACACCGCATCATGCAAATAGGGGAGCTTCGCATCTTGAATCCCCAATACTACCGTATTGTAATGAACCCATGTACGAACGACCGTATCAGACTGTCCGTTCCTACCGATGTGCAAAGTGTATCATCGATCGCAAACGATTGTTTCGCATCAAACATCGGGCCGAAATTCGACTGATCAATAATGCGCCATTTCGCCTGTTGCAACAATTCGTGAACCATTGCTTTTCTCCTTAACGAAGTAATCTGCAAAAAATTATATCACAATATGAAAAAAGGGTGACCACTTGTCACCCTTTTTTCGATTATAGCGATTGCGCCGCGGTAATGAGCGTAAGCTTGTATACATCTTCCGCATTGCAGCCGCGAGACAGGTCGTTAACAGGCTTATTCAGCCCTTGCAAAATCGGACCGACTGCTTCAAAATTACCGAGACGCTGAGCGATTTTATAACCGATATTTCCCGCTTCTAAGCTTGGGAAGATAAATACATTCGCATCTCCTTGAATGACCGAATCCGGCGCTTTCTTTTTCGCGACAGATGGAACGAACGCTGCGTCGAATTGAAACTCGCCGTCTAACACTAAGTCTGGCGCCATTTCTTTCGCAAGCCGCACTGCTTCGACGACTTTTTCCGTTTCCGGTGATTTCGCCGATCCTTTTGTCGAAAAGCTTAACATCGCCACACGTGGTTCGATATCGAACATTTTTGCGGTGTTGGCGCTCTCTACAGCAATTTCCGCTAAATCTTGGCTGTCTGGCGCAATGTTAATCGCGCAATCGGCAAACACGTACTTCTCGTCACCGCGCACCATAATAAATACGCCTGACGTTTTGCGGATGCCTGGTTTCGTTTTAATAATTTGCAATGCAGGTCTTACTGTATCGGCAGTCGAATGTGCCGCACCGCTTACAAGCCCATGCGCTTTATCCATGTACACAAGCATGGTGCCAAAGTAATTTTCATCGAGAAGCATTTCCCGCGCCGCTTCTTCTGTCACTTTTCCGTTGCGGCGTTCGACAAATGCTTTGACAAGCTCGTCCATTCCCTCGTATTGATGCGGGTCGATGATTTCGACATTTGGAAGGGTCAATCCAAGCTCACTTGCTTTTTGTTTTACCGCTTCCTCGTTGCCGATCACAATCGGTGTGACAACTTGTTCATTGGCCAGACGGCTTACCGCAGTTAAAATACGCTCATCAAGACCTTCCGGAAACACAATTTTCCGTTGTTTTCCTACTACTTTTTCTTTTAAGGCAGAAAATAAATCGCTACTCACGAATAATCCTCCTCAATATAAAAAATCCCCATATACTAGGATACTCTTATTATGTAGAAACGCAACCAATTTAAGCACTTGCAATGAATAGTCGATTTATTAAAATAATTCAGTTTACTGACTTCCACATGCGACATTCGCGTTTTTTTGGCTAAACTATGGTATAGTAGAACTGTAAATTACATATAAGGAGTGAATATAATGAGTGAAGCTGCACAAACACTCGATGGTTGGTATTGTCTTCATGATTTCCGCTCGATTGATTGGAGCGCTTGGAAAACGTTAACAAGCGATGAGCGTGAAGCAGCGATTCGTGAGTTTTTATCTTTAGTCGAAAAATGGCAGGAAACAGAAGATAAAAAAGAAGGCAGTCACGCGATTTATACGATCGTCGGTCAAAAGGCAGATATTATGTTTATGATTTTACGTCCGACGATCGAAGAATTAAATGAAATCGAAACGGCGCTAAACAAAACAAAACTGGCTGAATTTTTGGTGCCGGCCTATTCATATGTTTCTGTTGTCGAGCTAAGCAACTACTTAGCCTCCGGCGACGAGGATCCTTATCAAATTCCGGAAGTGCGCCGCCGCCTCTATCCAATTTTGCCGAAAACGAAACATGTTTGCTTCTATCCTATGGACAAGCGTCGTCAAGGCAATGACAACTGGTATATGCTTTCCATGGAAGAACGCCGCAATTTAATGCGCGCCCATGGTCTGACAGGTCGAAAATATGCCGGCAAAGTGACGCAAATTATCACTGGCTCCGTCGGTTTAGATGACTTTGAATGGGGCGTTACATTATTCTCTGATGACGCATTGCAATTTAAAAAGCTTGTTTATGAGATGCGTTTTGACGAGGTCAGTGCCCGCTACGGGGAATTTGGATCGTTCTTTGTTGGAAATCGTTTAACAGTAGAAAAAGTACCGGTATTTTTACACGTGTAACCTCGACGGGGATGCATCAAGCATCCCCGATTTTTTTTTTGGACAATCTCCGTTTTTTCTGTCATATACCGTTTTTCTTCCCCATAAATATAAAATCAGAAATTCGTTTATAAATTTGTCACCATTTCTCGCTTCCGCAATAGCCTATTATTGTCGAGAAAAAAGACAATTGAGGTGACGACATGGCTGTTGTGGCACATACAGAGGAAGACGTAAGACTGCTGGCAAGACTGATGCGAGCAGAAGCAGAAGGTGACGGAAGACTTGGCATGTTAATGGTAGGAAACGTCGGAGTGAACCGCTGCATTGCCGATTGCCTTGACTTTCGAGGGATACGCACCATCCGTCAAATGGTGTTTCAAAGCCCGGGCGGCTTTGAAGCAGTTCAAAAGGGCTATTTCTACCAAAGAGCAAGAGACATCGACATTCAATTAGCCCGTCAAGTGATTCGCGGCTGGCGATACCATCCTGCGACAAACGCGCTTTGGTTTTTTAAACCAGCGGGAGAATGTCCAGCGCAGTGGTTCAACCAATGGAACGTCGGTCGTTATAAGTCGCATTGTTTTTATGCGCCATCGCGTAGTGATTGCCCAAGAGTATATTAAATTTTCATAGAGGAGGTTCCCCTATGTCCAATAATTCATATGAAAATGCGTATAACCCGCTAGAAGATGAGCGTCAACAACCGTATCAACCTTATCAATTTTATCAACCTTATCAGCAGTATCCATATGGATATATGTACCCACAAACCTACTATCCAATGGCTTATCCATACTACCAACAACCAATGACAGCGTACCAACAGCCAATGATGGCGCCAACTTCTGAATTTGGTTTGCAGGCGCCTTCTTTCGCGGCCCAAACACCGACAATGGCAAGCCAGCCGTCTATCCCTGGCATGCTGCCAATCGAACAGTCTTACATTGAAAACATTTTGCGCCTCAATAAAGGAAAACTCGTTACCGTATATATGACGTTTGAAAACAACCGCGAGTGGAACGCAAAAATATTCCGCGGAACCATCGAAGCGGCGGGGCGCGACCATTTAATCTTGAGAGACCCGCAAACGGAAATGCGCTACTTATTGCCGATGATTTACCTTGATTATATTACGTTTGACGGGGAAATTGCCTACGAATATCCGTTTACTGGGGCGACAGCGCAATTGAGCAGCTATTCCCCGCGATAACCGCAAAAAATAAGGTTGCTAGCGGCAACCTTATTTTTTTATGCCATCCCACGCCGCGCCGACATGTTTGCGGATTTCGTCGCACCTTGGCGATCGTTCTTGGACGCGCGGGCGCTGTACATCTTCTTTCCGTTATACTCACTCTCGCCTACTTGTCCATGATTAGTTTGATCGCTTTTCATATCGTTCCATGGACAGCGGGAGCGGCCTTGCTCACTCTACCGCCAGCCATTCGGCTTCGCTGGTGTTTCCGCCATGGGGCCGAACGGATGGATGAAATTATCGGCATGAAATGGGCGGCCTGGCATCACTGGGTCTTCGGATTGCTCTTTGTTTTTGGCATATCCCTGTAAACGAACGTCAGAAAAACTTTCGGTCATTTGCCACCCGCAAAGAACTGTTTATATTCCAAAAAATAAGGAGCGCTTCATGGAACCGCTCCTTTCAACTTATTTTCATTGCCGCATAACCGATCAGCACCCACGCGATTAAAAAGGCAACGCCACCAAATGGGGTGATCATCCCAAGCGGTTTGATTTGCGTCACGCTTAACACATATAAGCTTCCGGAAAAAAGGACAATGCCAATAAACATAATCCAGCCAGCTGTTGTCAATAGGCTGATATTCGGAAACTTACCAAGCAATAGACCAACGACAAACAAGCCGAGTGCGTGGAACATTTGATATTGCACGCCCGTTTTCCATATTTCTAAGTAACGGTCCGGAATTTTTCCTTCTAACCCATGCGCTCCGAACGCCCCGAGCGCAACCGCTAAAAATGCATTGATCGCTCCAAGGAGCACAAACATTTTCATTGATCTCCGTCCCCTCATGAACAATTTTTCATCACTATGATAACGTATTTCCACACAAAAGAAAACGATATGGGCAGATTGACTATTCTTTTGCTTACTTAAAAATCGAATAACGATGGACCGTTTGCATCATCTCCGATTTCGATTCGCTCCCCTTTCCCTTGTGAGATGGAAAGCGGAGGCACCTCAACGGAAGAAGCGACTGGCATTTCCTTTTCTTTCCCTTCTTCCAACACTAAATCACAAAGGGCGCGAACAACGGCAATATGCTCACGTAAACGTTGCGGACTAGCAGCCGTCTTCGCCTGCCGCAGCTGTTCCTCCATTTTCATTAAAATAGTTGTGATCGGTATATTCAACTCCTTCACTCCTATCTACATAAAATCGCGCTGAACTCCTAGCGCTGTCATCTCTTCCCGCTCGTTTTAAATATTTTCAATCTGCCAATCAATCGGTTCACGCCCCACTTTTTGCAAAAAAGCATTTGTCCGCGAAAACGGGCGATGCCCAAAAAAGCCGCGCGCAGCGGAAAACGGGCTTGGATGTGGCGCTTCAATAATGTAATGATGCGGATTGGTAATCAGTTCTTTTTTCGCTTGCGCATGCCGCCCCCACAAAAGAAAGACAACGGGATCTTGTTTTTCATTGACAAGCTCAATCACGCGGTCCGTAAAAAATTCCCATCCTTTTCCTTTATGTGAATTCGCTTGCCCGCGCCGTACGGTTAATACGGTGTTTAACAATAATACTCCTTGCTTTGCCCACTTTACTAAATAACCGTTGTTCGGAATGTAGCAACCTAAATCGTCATGAAGCTCTTTAAAAATATTGACTAGCGACGGCGGCAGCGGAACCCCTGGTTTGACAGAAAAACTCAACCCGTGCGCCTGTCCCGGTCCGTGATACGGATCTTGTCCTAAAAGCACCACTTTCACCTGTGCATACGGTGTATAATGAAGCGCATTAAAAATATCATACATATCCGGATAAATCGTTTTCGTGCGATATTCCTCTTTTAAAAACTCACGCAACTTTATGTAGTACGGCTTATGAAACTCTTCTTCGAGCAATGGAGCCCAGTCATTTTTTAAAATTGCCATACCCCCATACTCCTTTTCATTTGTTCATCATTAATGTATCACAACTCATTTTATTATTAAATTGTTCAGCGAGAAACTGAAATAGCCAAATGAACAGCGCCACATATTCGAATTCGTTGCAGATGAAACCAATGATGTTTAAGCGTTTGCCAATCGTCTTCAGCTTGTCGATAAACTGAGAGCGCCTTATCCATAAAGGCGCTCTCCTTCCAAATTAAAATTGAGTTTTTTCTTCTAAAAAGCTTTTTAACTCTGAAATCGGGATTCGCACTTGCTCCATTGTGTCGCGGTCGCGCACCGTCACCATGCCGTCTTGTTCGGAATCGAAATCGTACGTAATACAGAACGGTGTACCAATTTCATCTTGACGGCGATAACGTTTGCCGATCGAACCAGACTCGTCATAGTCCACCATGAAATATTTCGATAGATCTTCATAAATGCGGCGCGCGCCTTCCGATAGTTTTTTCGACAGCGGGAAGACAGCTGCTTTATAAGGAGCTAGCGCCGGATGCAGACGCATCACTGTCCGTGTCGTACCGTCTTCCAGCTCCTCTTCATCGTAGGCGTCAATCATGAACGCAAGCGTCACGCGGTCCGCCCCAAGAGATGGCTCAATGCAATAAGGGATATAACGTTCGTTCGTGTCTTGGTCAATATATCGGAAATCTTCGCCGGAATATTCCATATGTTGTCTTAAATCATAATCCGTACGTGACGCAATTCCCCATAGCTCGCCCCAGCCAAACGGGAATTTGTATTCAATATCGGTTGTGGCGTTGCTGTAGTGCGACAATTCTTCTTTCGTATGGTCGCGAAGACGGATGTTTTCCGGCTTCATGCCTAATGACAACAGCCATTGCTTGCAAAACTGTTTCCAATAATCAAACCATTCTAGCTCCTCACCAGGTTTACAGAAAAATTCTAACTCCATTTGCTCGAATTCGCGGGTACGGAACGTAAAGTTTCCTGGCGTAATTTCATTGCGGAAGCTTTTGCCGATTTGCGCGATGCCGAACGGCAGTTTTTTTCGCATCGTACGCTGGACGTTTTTAAAGTTCACGAAAATGCCTTGCGCCGTTTCCGGGCGGAGATAAATTTCGTTTGCACTTGATTCCGTTACTCCTTGATATGTTTTAAACATTAAATTAAATTGACGAATGTTCGTAAAATCATGGCTGCCGCATTCTGGGCAGGCGATGTTATGCTCTTTAATGAGCTCTTCCATTTTTTCGAACGGAAGACCATCAACGATCATTTCGATTCCTTTTTCTTCCAACGCATTTTCGATCAGTTTGTCAGCACGGTGACGAGCTTTGCATTGTTTACAGTCAATCATTGGGTCATTGAAGTTGCCTAAATGGCCGGATGCTTCCCACGTTTTTGGATTCATTAAAATCGCCGCGTCCAAACCGACGTTATAAGGTGATTCTTGAACGAACTTTTTCCACCATGCCCGCTTAATGTTGTTTTTTAATTCCGTTCCTAATGGGCCGTAATCCCATGTGTTTGCTAAGCCGCCGTAAATTTCTGAACCTGGAAATACAAAGCCGCGATGTTTTGCATGTGCAACAATTTGTTCCATTGTCACTGACATAACTGTTTCCTCCTTTACTGTTTTCTTTAGACATACAAAAACGCTCTCGCCACTAGGCCTTATGCCTAGGGACGAGAGCGTGACTCCCGCGGTTCCACCCTAGTTGATGCGACCTGCGCATCCACTTTTTCAGGAAAGTAACTCCGGACTGCCGTTTCATTAACCATCTTCGCCAGGCTTCCACCGTCCCCGGCTCGCTATGGAAGAGAGGGCTAACTACTATCGATCCATCATCGTTACAGCATATTCCATTTTGTTAATTATAATAGCAAAATCAAAAAACGCTCGTCAATGGCCAACACCATTTTTTAAACATGTTTTAAACGACACAGTCTTGATATTATCGGCGTTCCATCCCAAACAATCTTGCTTTTTGCTCTTCGTTTTTTCACTTCCGGCTCATCAAGCAGCAACCAAAAGTTTTTCATCGGCAAATTTCCAAGCCCATGCTTTTCGCTTAACCGATTTAAGTACATTTGTCGTTTTTCGCTCATCTGTCGCGACAAGTTGTCTCCATCATTGGAAAAAGCGTACAATACGCTCGCGACCGCGACACGCTTGATGCGAAACGCCTCGGATACGCGTAAAAAAAAGTCCCAATCCCAATAATGGTGAACATTCGGATCAAAATAACCGAGGTGATCATGAATCGATTTTCGGTATAAACTCCCGGATGGAACGTATGTAGAAAATCTCCGCATCGCTTCCCGGTCATATTCATAAGCGAATAAGAAGCGGTCTGTCGGGATACGCTGTCCGTTTTCGATTCGATAATGGAAAATTTCTACATCTGAATAAACGAAGTCCACATCGGCAATTTCCGCAACCATTTGCTCTATATGACAAGGAAGCAATATATCGTCATCATCGCAAAGCATAATGAGTTCCCCTTTTGCCGCTTTAACGCCGATATTTCTCGCCTCGACATGTCCGACATTGTCGCGGCAATGGATGAGATGGACGCGCAACTCTGGATATAACGCGACAATATCATCAACACGCTCGCCACCATCATTTACAACGATCACTTCAAAATAACGATATGTCTGTCTGTTTAATGATTCTAATAATTCCGCAAGCGGATACAGACGATTATAGGTGGGAACGACAACCGATACAAAGGGACGCAAAGTCCGCTCACCGCCTCTCTTTTTCTCCCCACAAAAAAGAAGGAGCAATTACCCTTAAGGTATAAGCTCCTCCCCCTTTTTGTCAACCGCTATGCCAATTCCTGTTGCTTCGTTTCTTTTCCTAACACCCATACCGCAATAACGCCAATGAAAATAGAAATACAGAAAATCAGAAAAATCGTTGTAATCGTAATATGTCTATTGACAAGATAGCCGACGAAAAGCGGTCCTAAAATGCCGCCGATGCGTCCAAATGACGCCGCCATCCCAGCTCCCGTGCCGCGAATCGAAGTCGGGTAAAGCTCTGGAGTATAGGCGTATAACGCTCCCCATGCGCCAAGGTTAAAAAACGATAGTAAAATGCCAAAGGTCATGAGCAGTGCAAGCGAATCCGCGTTGCCAAAGAAATAGGCACTAACGGCCGTACCAATCAAATACGTGATGAGCACAAATTTCCGACCCGCTCGTTCAATAAGCCATGCGGCGCTAAAATAGCCAGGCAATTGCGCCAGCGTCATAATCAAGACATACTCGAAGCTTTTAATTAAGCTAAACCCTTTCATAACCATTACGCTTGGCAGCCATAAAAACATACCGTAGTAAGAAAATACGACGCAAAACCAAAGCACCCAAAGCATGAACGTTTCTTTCCGGTAAGAAGACGACCAAACCTTGACGATGTTGTCCCATACGGTTTCTTCTTTGCGCGCACTTGTAAACCTTGGCGAATCAGGCAATCCCCATCGTAAATATAGGGCGTATAACGCCGGAATCGCCGCAAGCAATAGCGCTGTTTGCCAACCGTATGTTGGAATGACAAAATACGAAATTAACGCGGATAACAACCAGCCGACTGCCCAAAAGCTTTCCAGCAGCACAACAGCTTTTCCACGTTCTTGCGCCGGCACGCTTTCCGATACAAGCGTCGAAGCAACCGGCAGTTCTCCGCCCAACCCCATGCCTATGAGAAACCGTAAAACTAAAAACGCCGTCAATGTCGTTGTTAAGGCAGATAGTCCGCTTCCGATCGAGAATAATAATAGTGTAATAATAAACACGTTTTTTCTGCCGATGCGGTCGGCCAACAATCCGAATAACAGCGCGCCAACTGCCATACCGATGGAGTTGATGCTGCCGATCCATCCCATTTGTTCGACACTTAAGTTCCAATCTTTTTGCAACGCCGCGATAATAAACGACAGCATGCCAACATCCATCGCGTCAAACATCCAGCCAAGCCCGGCAACTCCTAACAGCTTTCGCTGCGAAATCGTTTGTTGAATCATGTAAATCCTCCTATTTTTACAAGTGTAAAGACACCTTTTACATCATTATAGGGGGTTTTGGCTGCTTATTCAATAATCGATTTTTTGTTTGCTGATAGAAATACATAAGTTATATGTTTTTTAATATGATGTTCTGTATGAGCAAGAATATTCCCCATCCTCCTATTCCAAGCACAACGGATAATATAAATGAAAAAGAGGATAAGCCATTGACTTATCCTCTAGTTATACCAAATTATCTTGCAAATACTTCTTTAATCGTATATTCCAGCCACTCCTTCACTGTTTCAAACGCAAAACGAACGTTGAGGCGCTCGGTCCATTGATGGGCGTCGCGTCCGACCGGACCGACATTGAGCACCGGAACTTGAAATTTTGCCAGCGCATCAAACGGCAAATGATAGCCGCGATTCCATATCGGCATATTATCGGTAAGAGCTCGTAAAGAAGATGAAGATTGCTGCAAGCCGACATAGCTTAAGTCGGAAATTCCGCCGAAGTAATGTTGCTGCACAAGAGAAATACCATGCTTTTCTTGCGCGTATTTTTGCAGCTTCGCAACAAGACGCTGAACGAGCGGATCGCTGCTGGCGTTGACAGCCGGGTAATACGGAGGAGCATAAAAAAGAACGATCATCGGCGCGAAATCTTTACAAAGTATAGCAAGCCGGTCGACTAGTTTGATCGTTTTCTCCCGCTCGTCTTTCGCTGCTTCCGTTGATAAAACGCTTGCTTCAAGCTGTTCGATTCTTTCTAATCCAACCATCTCCACTGCTTTCTTTCTTAACTCTGAAAAAGTGAATACGTTGACAGACAGCGGTTTCGGTGCCCATTTTTCGAGTTTCGCAAAACGGGACGCCTCATCGTTATAACGCTCTTCGATGCGTTTTGCCGCCCACTTTGCGATCGCGATTAACGAGTTTGTCACATCATCGAGCGACCTTTTCTGCAAAAATAAATTAAATAACGTTACCGCGCGATGCGGTATTTGCACAGAATATTCTTCTTTTAAATCGGTCTGCAATAAGTTTGTCGGCGGCGGACTGACTTCCCCACTAAACACTTCGCAAAAATCAGTGTTAAATTCTAATTCATTAGCGATTTGCGCCGCCATGAAATTGGCATTTAGCCCTGCGAACGGTTCTCCGACATGCGTTTCTTTTCCGTAACAATAAAAGCCCGGCAGCACTTTTCCAATCGAGCCGGTGTAAATGTAATTCGCTTTGTCCCCTGGGTAGCGAGTAAACATCGGTTCGGAATTAAGCACAAGCCGATAGGTTAATCCGTATTTTTCTGCCATTTCGACAAGGATCGGCACGGCCTCACGCATTCCTACCGAGCTCACTTCCTCATCCGGTACCGTAAGCAGCAGTAAATTTCCTTCAAACTTTCCTTGGCATGCTTGCTCGATCAGCGACATATGAAGAGCAAGACCGCACTTCATATCCATCACGCCGCGGCCAAATAACCATTCCCCTTCTTCCATATCAGCTTGCACATCAGAAGGAAGTTGTTGTTTCTGTTCGTAAAACCGCTCCGTCAGCTTTTCGGGAGAAAATGCGGCGTCCTTCCATGCCCCGTAATCTTGCACATCGACCACATCAAAATGGCTGATGAGAATGACGGTATCGCGCACTTGTTCCGCTTTTTTCACCAGTGCGGTTACAAAATAACGGCCATCACCTGTCGGATGCAATTGCACAAATTTATTATTTCCCCGGAAATAATCAAGTGTGCACAACTGTTCCGTGATGTATTGTGCAAGTAACACTTCCGCTTCTGTCCCGCTAATGCTTGGATATTCAACTAAATGACAAAGCAATTGCTTTAATTGTTGCGTCGTTTGCCATTTCATCCCGATCCCCCATTATTTTTGATATCGTTCTCCCTTATTTTAGCAAAAAATAACGCCGCCACCTATGGCAGGTGCGGCGTTACAAACTCCATTTTTGGATGTCAAAAACAAGGTGCCCATTTGCGGCGAATGAAATCGTTTGATTATTTTTATACGGAAAGAACCGTGCCGTAAATACTTCTTCCCTTCATTCACAAATACCTCAATCGAGGACGTGTCTAAAAACATATGCAGCGAATGCAAACGTTCCAAACGGCATTGTCTTTTTTCGGTCAGACCGTTGGCAAAACTTTTGCGCTCCAACGTTAGCACGCGTTCACCGCTGTTGTAAATGATGCGCGCCGTATTGCGAATAGCAATTTCCATTATGCCCCCTAATAATCGAATATTCTCTAGATTAAGCTCGATAACATCCCCGCTGATTCCTTCTAACATCATTTCTTCGTTCGCAATCGTGACATTTGAATATGCAATTTTATCCTTTCGCAACATTTGTAACTCTTCAACTGGTGTTTGATATAACTTACCATTTTTCAGTTTCAACTCACGCGGCAATGTTAGCGCATGAATCCAGCGATGCGCAATGGTCGGATGCTTATCCTCATCTTGACCAGGAACTCCCATCCAGGCGATTAAAATGCGCCGTCCTTTTGCATCAAGCATCGTTTGCGGGGCGTAAAATTCAAAACCGCGGTCTAATTCGGTAAATGGTCCGTGAAGAAATTGGGCCGTTTCGTAATCAAGACGACCGACAAAATAACCGGACTGATATACGTTATGATACTTCATTCCTTCCGCTTTTAACCCTTGCGGACAAACAAGGAGCACTTCTTGTCCATCCAATTCAAATAAGTCGGGACATTCCCACATGTAGCCAAAATCGCCTAATTGATTCAAGTTTCCTCCGGCAATCGCGCCGAGATGTTCCCAATCAAAGAGATTTTTTGAGCGAAATAACACCGCAAGCCCATCTAAACTTTTGCTTTGGGCTCCGACAATCATGTACCAGTTTTCGCCTTTTTTCCAAACCTTCGGGTCGCGAAAATGCGCCGTATAGCCGTCAGGAAGCGTCACCACAACCCCTTTTTTCTCAAAGTCAATGCCGTTTTTTGACACAGCCATACATTGGTACGTCTGGCGGTTGCCATGTTCATCCTTCACATTTCCCGTATAAAATAATGTTAATACACCATTATTGTCAATTGCACTTCCGGAATAGCATCCGTTTTTATCAAACCATTCACTTGGGCAAGCGCAATGTTTTCTTGTTTCCAATGAACGAGGTCACAAGATGTGTAGTGCCCCCAAAATTTGGCGCCATGCCCAGTATGAAATGGCATCCATTGATAAAACACATGGTAAACTCCGTTCCAATGAATCAATCCGTTCGGGTCGTTCATTAGCCCGACCGGCGGCATTAAGTGATAATGAAGACGATAGTAGTCTTTTTCTACCATGTCTTGATATTTTTCGATTTCGGCATACGCCTGTTCGATTAGTTGTTGTTCTTTTTCCGATTTCATTTTGCTCACCTCTATTGCAACCAATCAGGCAAGATCCTTCTTGCTTGATTCATTCTTCTTCATGAAATCCGAGCAATAATGTTGCAACAAACGCAGAGCCTACCGCAATAGCAAACCCGATTAAATAGTTTATTAGATTTTGCATTCCTTCCGGAGCAACGATGGCAATCATCGGGATACCGGTTAATCCGTAGGCGTTCGCGACAACGTTGGTAAACACAACATACGCCCCTCCTAACGCGCCGCCGATTGCTGCGCCAATAAACGGCTTACGGTATTTTAAGTTCACCCCGAAAATGACTGATTCGGTAATTCCTAAAAATGCTGACAATGCTGATGGTAGAGCGACTTCTTTCGTTTTGGCTCGTTTTGCTTTCGCAAATACCGCCAAGCCCGCACCTCCTTGCGCCACATTAGCCATTGACCAAATCGGCAGTAAATAGTTCACACCGAGCTTCGCTAGTAAATTTGCTTCGATCGCGTGGAAACTATGATGCACACCGGTAATGACAATCATCGAATACAAGCCGCCGAAAAGCAGTCCAGCAAGCGCGCCGCCATAATGGTAAATAAAGTTGAGCACCGTTGTAATCCCATCGCCAAGTAGATTCCCTAATGGACCTATCGCTAAAATCGTAATAAACCCCGTCGCAATGACCGTTACAAACGGAACAACAAGCAAGCTGACCGCATGTGGAACGACTTTTCGCAGCCCCCGCTCGATTTTACACATCACATAAGTTGCAAGCAAAATCGGAACGACCGTTCCTTGATAACCAATCATTGCAATATCAAAGCCGAGAAAATGCATATATTCCGGTTTTGCCTCTGCCAATCCCCACGGATTCAATAGCGCAGGGTGTGTCATAATCCCGCCAATGACTGCTCCTAAAAACGGAGTGCCGCCGAACTCTTTTGCCGCGCTAAAGCCAATTAAAATTGGCAAGATGATAAACGCTGCGCTGGAAAACATATCGAGCAGCACATACCATGGGCTGTCAGGCGCAACCCATTTGAACGCTTTCATCATTCCTAATAGTCCCATCAATAGACCGCTGGCGACAATCGCAGGAATAATCGGAACAAAAATGTTGGATAACGTTTTTGCCAGGCGTGCTAATGGATTCATTTTTTGCTTGACCGCTTCTTGATGAACATCCGCGCTTACATGCTGCAATCCCGTTTCTTTTACAAACGCATCGTATACTTTATTGACAACACCAGTACCAAAAATAATTTGATATTGCCCGGAACTAGAAAACGCCCCTTTCACTCCTTCGATGTTCTCGATCGCTTTTGTGTCCGCTTTCTTGTCGTCTTTTAACACTAAGCGAAGCCTTGTCGCACAATGGGCGGCACTGATGATGTTCTCTTTCCCGCCTAATAATGGAATGAGTTGTTTTGCGACGTGTTCGTAATTCATTTGTGAACCCCTCTCTTTTTATATTTTTTGAAGAAAAACAAAAAGACCTAAAACATACAAAGGGCATATATGACAGAAACAATCTGCCATTCCCTTCATACGTTTTAGGTCTTGCCTGCATTCGCAGTCACAATCCCACAATATTTTTTTGTAATGCGCTTTCATTATAATCGACTTGAAATCGTTCGTCAACGTTTTTGTAACCGTTGAATATGAAGAGCGATATAAGCAAGCTCCTCATCAGGAAACTCGAGACCATATTCGTTTTTTGCATGCTCGGCCATCTTTTTTGCGCAAGCATATTCTTTTTCATATTTTGTTTGAATAAGCATAAGCATTTCATCGTCTATCGAATGAAGCCGTTCATGGTCTTCAATGCGGTTGATCGCAAAACGCAAGTGGGTAAGCAGCCGCTGGTACGAAATGCTTTCTTCATCAATATCAATGCCTAGTTCAGCTTGAATAATATCGATCATTTCGCAAATAAGCGTGGTTTGCCGAAGCGTTTTATTCATGCTGGCGGCATCCATCTTAGCAGTATGGATATGAAGCGCAATATGTGCTACCTCATCGTCTGGAATTTCGATGCCGAGCCGCTCTTTAATGAGTTGTTTCGCCCATAGTCCAATTTGATATTCTTTTTTGTACAGCACTTTAATTTCATTGAGCAATTTATTTTGGATGCGGTAACCTTGCTCCAGTCGCTCAAGCGCAAATGATAAATGATCCGTTAACGCAATATGAATATGATTGTTTAACGGGGCTTGCAGCTGTCCCTCCGCGTAGCTAATAATCTCTTCGGCAATTTCAATATGCTCTTCCGGCAATGTCCGCAATAATTGTTGAAACTTTTCATTTTCCTCCTCCATCACAAAAATTTTTTCGATTTTCGAAGGAGGAATGATATCGTTTTTTCTTTTTTGAAAGGCAATCCCAGCTCCCATGACAATTTTTTCTTTTCCATCATCTACCACGACAACCGCATTGTTATTTAAAATTTTATGGATTCTTAACGCCATGGCTTCATCCCCCGATTGATTCGCTATTACGCATTTTTCGTTTCGATATGAAAAATGACTGTTTCTCCTTTTGTCGCCTTCGTTTCGGACGTTTTTTGCAAGCTTGCCACGGCATCGCCGTTTGTCACGATAATCGGTGTGACCGTGCTTTTCGCTTTTTGTTTGACAAGATCTAGGTCTACCGTTAATAAACGCTGGCCGGCTTTGACACGGTCTCCGGCTGCTACATGCGCTGTAAATCCTTCGCCATTCATCGAAACCGTTTCCAATCCCACATGAATTAACAGTTCTACGCCCGCTTCCGAACGCAAACCGACCGCGTGTTTTGTTGGGAATACTTGCACGACTTCCCCATTGACAGGCGCAACGACTTCTCCTTCCGTTGGTTCAATCGCGATACCGTCTCCCATCATTTTTTGCGAAAAAACGGGATCAGGAACTTCTTCTAGAGGCTTGATTGTGCCTGTCAACGGCGCAACCACATCTTCATGAGTCGGCTTTTCTTTTTTGCCAAACCATTTTTTAAACATGTAGTCCATCCTTTCTTCTTTTTTAAATAAACGAGATAAATGACAAAAAAAACCTAAAACGCCACCATCGTGTTCGTCTTAGGTCTTGCCTGCAGTCGCAGTCACAATCCCATCCTTTTTCATATTTAGGGTAAATGGAAATGCCAAATTTGTCAAAGAATAACGATATAAGTTCATTGGAAATTCATATTTTGTCTATGCTCATTGTCTTAAGCGTCGGCAAATCTCGTCCGCCACTTCACGGATAGTCAATTTCCCGCCGATGTCAGAAGTTTTTATGCCATCTGTTGCTACACTTCGATAATCGGTTCCTTTATAATAAAGCCCCTGCACACTCCTCTCAAAAATTGGTTTCGTGCTAAAATAAAAACAAACAATTTTTTGTTTGTGCATTTCCACAAATTCACGTTATGAAACGAGGGAAACGGATATGACTCATCACGATGACCCATTTCAAGGGAACTTCGACAGCCTCGAAGAATTTGCGGACCATATTAGCGATCTGTTGCAATGTCCGATTACGATTGAAGACGCAAACCATCGGCTCATCGCCTATAGCGCTCACGATGACTATACCGATCCGGCGCGTACCGCAACGATTATCAGCCGGCGCGTACCCGAAAAAGTGATTAATAGTTTATGGAAGCAAGGGGCGATCCCGGCGTTATTAAACAGTCGTGACCCTGTCCGTGTCGCGGCCATTTCCGAAGTCGGTCTCGGCAGTCGTGTCGCCGTCTCGATTTGGAAAAACGACGAAGTAATCGGATTTATTTGGGCATTGGAAACAGACCGCACGTTATCGAAAGAGGATATGGAGCTGTTAAAAAAAGCAGCAAAAGCAGCGAAAAATAAAGTATTGCAGCTGTATATGCGCAAAAATAAAAAAGAAGAACGGGTTCAGGAATTTTTTTGGAAGCTGTTGACAGGACATATGACGACAGAGGAAGAAATTAAAGAAAATTTCGAGATGATGCAAATCCCGACCGCTCCTTTATTTTCTGTCATCGTTTTTCGGCTTGCCAACGAAATTACGAGAGAGATTGAAAAACAAATTTCTTATCTGTTACAGACAACTCAACAAATTCAACTTCTTCTGTATACGACAGACCGGAGTGATGTCATTTTATTGGCAACACCGAAAAATGTAAATCAACCGCTGCAAGAGTTTAACTGCTTTATCCAATCATTCGCGATGAAAATGAAGGAGCGATTTCACATTAGCAGCATTCAAAGCGGCTTCGGCGGTATATACGAAACGTATACATGCATCGAAAAAAGCTACAAGGAAGCTTTAACAGTGCTGAAAATGAAAGAAAAGTTTCCGGCGCAAATCAGCTCCATTTATGGATATCAACAATTGGGCATTTATCAATTTTTTGATTTATTGTTAGAGAAAAAACGACAAGGAGAGTTTACCAACACGGCTTTACTCAAATTACAATCGTATGATCAAAAACACCATAGCGATTTAGTCGAAACATTTGAAATCTTTTTCGACCACGACAGCAATGTCAATGAAACGGCGAAAGCGTTAAACATTCATCCAAACACCCTTGCTTACCGACTAAAACGCATCGCCGAAATTGGTGAAATTGACTTACATGATATCAATCAAAAAGTAAAACTATATATCGATATTAAACTTGCCAAATATGAAGCGCTCCATTAATTTGTGGAAATCCACAAAATGATAGCGCTTCTTTTTTCCTTCTTAACAAAGAAAAAATTATTACAACCATTTATACTATAATTAAGGCCAAAATACGAGGGAGGAATTTCACTCATGATTATTGGGGTACCAAAAGAAATTAAAAATAACGAAAACCGTGTTGCGATCACGCCGGCGGGCGTTATGTCATTCGTTCAAGCTGGACATACGGTGTTAGTGGAAAAAGACGCAGGAATTGGAAGCGGTTTCACTAATGAAGATTATGCAAGCGCTGGAGCGCAAATTATCGATCAAGCACAAGACGTATGGGCAAAAGCGGATATGATCATGAAAGTAAAAGAGCCGCTGCCAAGCGAATATAACTATTTCCGCCCAGGACTAATTTTATTCACGTATTTGCATCTTGCTGCAGAACCGGAATTGGCGCGTGCACTGAAAGAAAAAGGCGTAATTGCGATCGCGTACGAAACTGTACAAGTCGGCCGCACCCTTCCGCTTCTTACGCCGATGAGCGAAGTAGCAGGACGCATGGCGGCGCAAATCGGCGCGCAATTTTTAGAAAAACCAAAAGGCGGAAAAGGCATTCTTCTCGGTGGTGTTCCTGGAGTAAGCCGCGGTAAAGTGACGATCATCGGCGGCGGTACTGTCGGAACGAATGCGGCAAAAGTCGCAGTCGGTTTAGGCGCAGATGTAACAATCATCGATTTAAGCGCAGACCGCCTTCGCGAGCTAGATGACATTTTCGGCCACCAAATTACGACATTAATGTCCAACCCAATGAACATCGCTCAAGCGGTCGCAGAGTCGGATCTTGTGATCGGCGCTGTTTTAATCCCAGGAGCAAAAGCACCAAAACTTGTTACAGAAGAAATGGTCAAAGCGATGAAACCAGGTTCCGTCATTGTCGATGTCGCGATTGACCAAGGCGGTATCGTTGAGACAAGCGACCACGTCACGACGCACGACAACCCAACATACGTCAAACACGGTGTCGTTCACTATGCGGTTGCCAACATGCCTGGAGCGGTTCCAAGAACATCCACGCTCGCATTAACGAATGTAACGATTCCATACGCTCTGCAAATCGCTAACAAAGGTGTTCATCAAGCCGTCGCAGACAACCCGGCGTTAAAACTTGGCGTCAACGTCGCAAACGGCGAAATCACTTACGAAGCAGTTGCCCGCGACCTTGGCTACAACTATGTCCCAGTGGAAGAAGCGTTAGGAAAACAACTAACCGCAAATTAATCCATCATACCGGTACTGCGCGCCTGGCGCAGTGCCGGTTTTTTATTCCTTTGCCACAACCACTTTTCTATCTTATCGAAGTGATTTTATGCTATTATTAAAGAATCATGATACATACGAGGGAGGAATGCACCATGGCAATGCCTAAAGCACTGACCATCGCCGGTTCTGACAGCAGCGGCGGCGCTGGCCTTCAAGCGGACTTAAAAACGTTTCAAGAACTTGGCGTATACGGAATGACCGCGATTACGACGATCGTCGCGATGGATCCACATAAACAATGGTTTCATCAAGTGTTTCCGATCGATCTCGCTACTATCGAAGCGCAGCTCGAAACCATTATTGTTGGCGTCGGAGTTGACGCGATGAAAACCGGCATGCTTCCGACAACAGATATCATTGAACTTGCCGCAAAAACGATTGAAAAACATCAATTGACCAATGTTGTCATTGACCCGGTAATGGTATGTAAAGGAGCGGACGAACCGCTTCATCCAGAAAATACAGTATGCTATCGCGAAGTGCTTGTGCCAAAAGCGACAGTAGTAACACCAAACTTATTCGAAGCAGCACAATTAAGCGGGCTAAGCCGCATTGAAACGGTGGAAGATATGAAGGAAGCGGCGGGAAGAATCCATGAGTTTGGCGCAAAATATGTAATCGTAAAAGGCGGACGCAAAATTCCTCATGAAAAAGCGATCGATGTCCTATACGATGGAAAAACGTTCGAATTGTTGGAATCCGATCGCATCGAAACAACTTATACACACGGCGCAGGCTGCACGTTCTCCGCTGCGATCGCTGCAGAACTTGCGAAAGGAAAGCCGGTGAAAGAAGCGATCGCAACGGCGAAGGAGTTCATTACGGAAGCAATTCGCCATTCTTTCCCGCTCAACCAATATGTCGGGCCAACAAATCATGGCGCGTACCGCCGCTATCATCAATAGTGAGGCAGGAGGAATATCTCCTGCTTTCCTTTTGCTTTATACAAAAAAATAAACGTGATAATATTATAAAAAAAACAAATAATTTATAAAAGAAGGATGTGTGAATCGATTGAGAGTATCTGCTGTTCAATACCATCTCCATACCATTGATTCGTTCCAGCAATTTGCCGATCAAGTAACCCATTACGTAAAAACCGCACAAGAGTTCGAAGCGGAATTTGTCCTGTTTCCCGAATTTATAACCACCCAGCTGTTATCCATTCCGACCAATTCAGGAAAAGCCGCAACCATTGATGACTTGCCAAATTATACAGAACCGTATTACGAGCTATTCACTTCGTTAGCGAAACAAACGGGCATGTACTTAATTGGCGGCACACATGTTATTCGCAAAAACGGAAAGTTATATAATGTCGCCCATTTATTTACACCAGACGGACAAATTCATCAACAAGCAAAGCTGCATATTACTCCGACGGAAGTAAAAGAATGGGGCATTACTCCGGGAGAAAGCATCAATGTGTTCGAAACAGAAAAAGGGACGATCGCGCTGTTGACGTGCTATGACATTGAGTTTCCGGAAGCCGTTCGCATCGTTCGCGCCAAAGGAGCAGACGTCATCTTCTGCCCATCATGCACCGATGACCGTCATGGATTCCATCGCGTACGGTATTGCTGCCACGCGCGCGCCGTCGAAAACCAAGTGTATGTCGTCACGACAGGCACGGTCGGCTCGCTGCCAACCGTCGACTTCATGCGCGCCAACTTCGGCCAAGCCGCGGTCATTACACCAAACGATATTCCGTTCCCACCGCGCGGCATTTTAGTCGAAGGGGAAATCAACGACGACATGATTGTCACCGCCGACCTCGACTTGTCGCTGTTGTATAAAGTGCGGGAAAAAGGTTCGGTGACGACATGGCGCGACCGCCGCACCGACTTATATCCGGATTGGAAATAAGCGAAGCCAAAATGAAAACACGCAAACACCCGTGCATCATAAGCTTGCACGGGTGTTTTCTTTATTATAACGATGCTTTAAATTTGTCAAACTGCTCGACAACTTTTTCTTCCGGCGCTTTTGTCAACAAGCTAACGACAACAATCGCGGCCAAGCTTGCTGCAAAACCTGGAATCATCTCATACAGCAAGTTTTTCAAATATTCCGATTGTGTCCAAAGAATCACGGTCATCGCTCCTGCGACCATGCCGGCAAACGCCCCCCATTTCGTCATGCGGCGCCAGAACAGGCTTAATAAAATGACTGGACCAAACGAAGCACCGAATCCTGCCCACGCATAACCGACCAAGTTTAAAATCGTATCGTTTTTCGTGTACGCGAACGCGGACGCTACTAACGCTACAATTAATACGGAAAGACGGCCGACGAAAATCAACTCTTTATCCGAAGCGGAACGACGGAATACCACTTTATATAAATCCTCTGTTAAGGAACTGGACGTAACAAGAAGCTGCGAAGAAATCGTGCTCATAATCGCCGCTAAAATCGCCGAAAGCAAAAATCCGGTAATGAGCGGATGAAATAAAATTTCTCCGAGCTTGACAAAGACGGTCTCCGGATCGCCAAGCTTCGGACCGTGCTCAGAAAAATAGGCGATTCCAAATAACCCTGTCAACATCGCGCCGACAACGGAGAAAATCATCCACCCCATTCCAATGCGGCGGGCATTTTTCATTTCCTTGACCGATGAAATCGCCATAAAACGGACAATAATGTGCGGTTGTCCGAAATAACCGAGACCCCACGCAAACAGCGAAATAATACCGAGGAAGCTAGTTCCTTTCCATAAATCGAGCAAATTAGGATCAATGTTTTTAATGGTAGTAAACGTATCGCCGACACCGCCCGTATGGAAAAGCGTTACGGCCGGGACAAGAATAAGAGCAATAAACATAATCGTTCCTTGCACAAAATCGGTCCAACTAACAGCCAAAAATCCTCCAAACAATGTATACGCAACAACGACACCAGCAACAATCCATAGCCCTGTATGATAACTTGTACCAAATGAGTTTTGAAACAGCACCGCTCCAGACACAAGACCAGAAGATACATAAAAGGTAAAGAAAATCATAATAACAAGACCGGAAATTAACCGAAGCAGCTTCGATGTATCGCCGAATCTATTTTCCAAAAATTCCGGAATCGTAATCGAATCATTTGCTACTTCCGTATATACACGCAAACGAGGCGCAACATATAACCAATTCGCATATGCTCCGAGCGTAAGCCCAATAACAATCCATGATGCACTTAATCCTTGCGCATACATTGCTCCTGGAAGCCCCATCAACAGCCAACCGCTCATATCGGAAGCCCCCGCACTGAGCGCTGTGACCGCAGGGCCTAACGTCCTTCCCCCAAGCATATAATCGGAAAGGTTGGACGTACGTTTATAAGCCCAATACCCAATAAGAAGCATCCCAATCATATACACTGCGACAGAAATCAATACCAAGGCATTCTCCCCTTTCCTTTGTTGCCTTCTCTATCATCATAACGAAAGAATATTATTTTTACAATAATAATTATAATTTTCCAATTGTTTAGAACATAAATATATTATAAGGTTTTCCAAAAAACAAAACGAATATTCAATTAATTTATAATATAAAAATAAACCAACCCACTTCTGCTACATTATTTTATAAAAATGAATATTCATTTGTTTCAAGACGGCTGGGATCCGCTCTTTGCCGCATTGCAAAGCAAAGAAATCGATATGGCGATCTCCGGCATCACGATCAATGATAAGCGGAAACAAACATACGATTTCTCCATTCCTTATTTTGAATCCACCTATATGATTATGGTGAAAGAAAATAGTCCAATCAAAAATGCGCTTGACTTAAAAGGAAAAACGATCGGCGTCCAAAACGGCACCACGGGACAAGCAGCAGTAGAAAAATTGCTTGGAAAAGAAAATAAAAACATTAAAAAATTCGAAAACACGGTTGTGGCGATTATGGACTTATTAAACGGCGGCGTCGAGGCGGTCGTTACGGACAACACGGTGGCAAGCGAGTATGTGAAAAACAATCCGGATAAAAAAATCAAAACCATCGCCGATCCAGAACATTTCGAGTCTGAGTTTTACGGGCTGATGTTCCCAAAAGGAAGCGACTTGAAGCCAAAAGTGGACGAAGCGACAAGGTTTTTTACGGACCACAACAGCAAAAAGCTGGTCTTCGCCATGCTGTTTCCATCCGCAAACAAAAAAGAATCCTTCCCTCGCATTTAGGGAAGGCTAAACAGAACGACCCAGCTGCTTTGCCAGCCGTTCGCGAATGCGCGGATTTAACGTTTGCCACATCCATTTTTCAAATAGCTCCTTTTTTTCTTGAAATGGTAAATAGTAGCGCTCGCCTGCTTGTTGGCGCGCTCTCTCGGTTACATCGTATAACGCAAGCGCTGCCGCCACTGATATATTAAAACTTTGGACAAACCCATACATTGGAATCATAAACGTTGCATCAGCGGCACGAATCGCCTCTTGCGACACACCGCTATGCTCGTTGCCAAATAGAAGCGCCGTCGGCCGCGACACATCGATGTTGCCAAGGCGAAGCGTTCCTTCGCCGAGATAGCTGGCATACACTTGATACCCTTTTGCTTGCAGCTCTTTAATCGTCGTTACAATATCCGGTTTTTGCTGCAGCGTCAGCCATTTATCGGCATGTCGCGTCACAAGCGGGTTCGGCTGAAACGGCGCTTTTCCAGTGACGACATACACATCCTGAACGCCAAACGCTTCCGCTGTCCGCAACACCGCCGCTTGGTTATGCGGATCATCGACTGCTTCAGTCAATACCGTAATATAACGCGTCCGCTTTTGAAGTACATCATACATCCGCTTTAACCGTTCCGGTAAAATCATTTCCCAAATAAGACGCGTTTCTTCCGTCAACACCCCTTCTTTTTGCAGCTGTTCAATGAACGCTTTTGCTTCTTGCTCGTTCATTGCCATCACCTTCGTTTCTTCTAATAATCTACCTAGAACGAATCTCATTGTACAAAATTTTGACAATGCGAGCAAACACAACAAGCCGAAAAACTTCTTAATAAATCCATACATTCCCATTTTTTTATTGCCTATCATGAACCATAATACATATTACAAAGCAAATGATATATTTATTAGAATATTATTAATTTTATTTAAATAACAAAGATACCACTTATTTCATATATAAATACATTTACAAATATTTATCCAGCATGTACTATATTAAATGTAAACGCTTTAAAAGATTTTTTAAAATAATTTATTTTTTATTTGCTTTTTACAAAATTGTCCCGATCGATAGGAGGAAACGATTATGCAAACTCCAAAAAATGAACAAAAATTACATCGTGGGTTAGAGGAAAGACATATTTCTCTTATGTCTCTTGGGGCAGCGATTGGGGTCGGGCTATTTCTTGGCTCTGCATCTACCATCAAACTCGCGGGACCAGCCATTTTGCTTGCTTATGCGATAAGCGGCGCGATTATGTTCTTGATTATGCGCGCACTCGGCGAAATGGCCGTGGAAAACCCGGTTGCCGGTTCATTCAGCCGCTACGCGCATGACTATTTAGGTCCGCTTGCTGGTTATTTAACAGGGTGGAACTATTGGTTTTTATGGGTGGTTACTTGTATAGCGGAAATTACGGCCGTCGGTATTTATATGCAATTTTGGTTCCCTGATACGCCAAGATGGATATGGGCGCTAGCGGCTTTAATTATGATGACATCGATCAATTTTCTCGCTGTGAAAGCGTATGGGGAATTTGAATTTTGGTTTGCCCTTATTAAAATTGTTACTATTGTATTTATGATCATCGTTGGCTTGGGCATGATTCTGTTCGGAATCGGCAATGGCGGAGTCGCCACAGGCATCAGCAACCTTTGGGAACATGGCGGATTTCTCCCGAACGGCTTTACCGGTGTGTTAATGTCTTTGCAAATGGTAATGTTCGCCTACTTAGGAATCGAGATGCTCGGCGTCACTGCCGGAGAAGTAAAAAATCCGGAGAAATCGCTTACCCGCGCAATCAATACGGTCTTTTGGCGCATTTTAATTTTCTACGTGGGCGCATTATTTGTCATCATGTCCATTTACCCTTGGAACGAAATCGGCGAAAAAGGAAGCCCGTTTGTCTTAACATTTGAAAAAATCGGCATTCACGCCGCTGCGGGAATCATCAACTTTGTCGTTTTAACGGCTGCGTTGTCTTCCTGCAACAGTGGAATTTTCAGCACAAGCCGCATGCTCTTCAACTTGGCTGAGCAAAAAGAAGCACCGCCTTCCTTCGCTAAACTGACAAAGCGCGGAATTCCAGGCGTCGCCCTCATCGTCACGGCGTTAGCGATGTTAGTCGGTGTGTATTTAAACTACGTTTCCGAAAAAGTATTCCAATGGGTCACAAGTGTCGCGACATTTGGCGCGATTTGGACATGGGCGATTATTTTGCTTTCGCAATTGCACTTCCGTAAACGCTTAAGCCCAGAAAAGCAAAAACAATTAAAGTATAAAATGCCGCTTTATCCTTATAGCTCTTATATCGCTCTCGCCTTTTTAGTCGGAGTTGTCGGTTTAATGGCATATTTCCCTGACACACGAATCGCACTTATCATTGGACCAGCCTGGCTCATCTTGCTCGTTGTCGTCTATTATGCAAAAGGCATGCATAAGCGCCATGCCTACCCTTCTGATAAAAAACTAGTTAGCTAAACAACCGTCTCCATCCCTTTTATAGGGATGGAGATGTTTATTTTTTTACATCCTTCTTCATGTTCATTGATGATCACTTCTCCCTTCCCCCTGTTACGTACCAACACCGTCATTCAATTAATATTGTTCAATATTTCACAAACTATTCAATAATAGATAGTTCTAGGCGCCAATAAATATAGTATTGTATAGTTGAAATCTGTTATATATATTTTTTCAGTCTGTTATAGTTACAGACGATTGGGAGGGGATCTGTTATGAAACAAGCTGCTGCTGTATTAGACCCGTGGCGAAATTTTAAAGGGTCAAAATGGAAAAAGTCCATTGACGTCCGTGACTTTATTTTAAACAACGTCACCGTTTACTATGGGGATGAGTCATTTCTAGAAGGGCCTACAGAAGCGACGAAGAAACTATGGGAACAAGTGATGGAATTGTCGAAACAAGAACGCGAAAAAGGCGGCGTTCTCGATATGGATACATCCATTGTTTCCACCATCACTTCCCACAGACCGGGTTATTTAAACAAAGACTTGGAAAAAATTGTTGGTTTTCAAACAGATAAACCGTTTAAGCGCGCATTAATGCCGTTCGGAGGCATCCGCATGGCGCAACAATCATGCGAAGCATACGGCTACAAAGTAAGCGACGAAGTGAAAAAATTTTTACCGAATACCGAAAAACCCATAACCAAGGTGTGTTTGACGTTTACACCGAAGAGATGAAATTAGCGCGCAAAGCGGGAATTATCACCGGCCTTCCAGACGCATACGGACGCGGCCGCATTATTGGCGACTATCGCCGCGTGGCGTTATACGGCGTCGATCGTCTGATTGAAGAAAAACAAAAGGATTTGAAAAACACTGGCGCAAGAACGATGACGGAAGACATTATCCGCCTTCGCGAGGAAATTGCTGAACAAATTCGCGCGTTAAACGAATTGAAACAAATGGCATTAAGCTACGGTTACGACATTTCCGAACCAGCGCAAAACGCACACGAAGCATTCCAATGGCTCTATTTCGCTTATCTTGCCGCTATTAAAGAACAAAACGGCGCAGCGATGAGCTTAGGCCGCGTGTCCACCTTCTTAGACATTTATATCGAACGCGACCTACAAGAAGGTACGCTAACAGAAAAAGAAGCGCAGGAACTTGTCGACCATTTTGTGATGAAATTGCGCCTTGTCAAATTCGCCAGAACACCGGAATATAACGAACTATTCAGCGGCGACCCGACATGGGTAACAGAATCGATCGGCGGAATGGCGATCGATGGTCGTCCGTTAGTCACGAAAAACTCGTTCCGCTTCCTTCATACGTTGGATAACTTAGGACCTGCGCCAGAGCCAAACTTAACGGTACTTTGGTCGAAACAATTGCCGGAAGCGTTCAAAGAATATTGCGCGAAAATGTCGATAAAAACAAGCTCGATTCAATATGAAAACGACGACTTAATGCGCGTGGAATTCGGCGATGACTACGGAATTGCTTGCTGCGTATCGCCAATGAGAATTGGCAAACAAATGCAATTTTTCGGAGCGCGCGCCAACCTTGCGAAAGCATTGTTATATGCGATTAATGGCGGCGTTGATGAAAAATTAAAAATACAAGTTGGTCCTGAGTTTGCGCCAATTACATCCGAATATTTAGATTACGATGAAGTCATGCGTAAGTTTGATCATGTACTTGAATGGCTTGCGGAACTTTATATTAATACACTCAATGTCATTCATTACATGCACGATAAATATTGTTATGAACGCATTGAAATGGCGCTTCATGATACGCATATTTTACGCACGATGGCAACTGGTATCGCCGGACTATCGGTTGTCGCTGATTCGTTAAGTGCGATCAAATACGCAAAAGTCAAACCGATTCGAGATGAAAACGGCATTGCCGTTGATTTTGAAATCGAAGGAGATTTCCCGAAATACGGAAATAACGATGATCGCGTCGACCAAATTGCGGTTGATTTAGTCGAACGTTTTATGACGAAATTGAAAAAACATAAAACGTATCGCGATTCAAAACATACGTTATCGATTTTAACGATTACATCGAACGTCGTATACGGGAAAAAGACAGGAAATACGCCAGATGGCCGTCGCGCTGGCGAACCGTTTGCCCCGGGAGCGAACCCGCTGCACGGCCGTGACACGAAGGGAGCGCTCGCTTCGTTAAGCTCTGTCGCGAAATTGCCATTTGAACATGCATTAGATGGCATTTCTAATACGTTCTCAATCGTGCCGAAAGCTTTAGGAAAAGAAGAACATGCCCGTGTTCGCAACCTTGTCGCCATTTTAGATGGTTACATGGAAAAAGGCGGACACCATCTCAACATTAACGTGTTGAATCGTGAAACGTTATTAGATGCAATGGAACATCCAGAAAAATATCCGCAATTAACGATTCGCGTCTCTGGATATGCCGTCAACTTCATTAAATTAACTCGTGAACAACAAATTGACGTCATTAACCGCACATTCCACGAAACGATGTAACGATCTCCCCCTCCTTCTTGAGGGGGGATATTTCTCTTAGGAAGGAGACCATCCGATGAAAGGGTTTATTCATTCGATTGAGACATGCGGCACCGTCGACGGCCCAGGCCTTCGCTATGTCATCTTCACACAAGGATGCTTGCTGCGCTGTCAATATTGTCATAACGCCGACACATGGGAAATCGGAAAAGGAAAAGAAATGACCGTAGAAGAAATTATCGATGATGTAAAAACGTATTTGCCGTTTATCAACGCTTCCGGCGGCGGAATTACCGTCAGCGGCGGGGAACCTTTGTTGCAAATCGACTTTTTAATCGAGCTATTTAAAGCATGCAAAAAACTCGGCATTCATACAGCGATCGATTCGTCAGGAGGATGCTACACAGCGGAAGCGCCGTTCCAGCAAAAATTAAACGAATTGCTTTCCTATACTGATTTAATTTTGCTTGATTTAAAACATATTGACGAAAAAAAAACATCGGAAGCTGACAGGAAAAACAAATCAACATATTTTACAATTTGCTCGGTTCTTATCCGAAAAAAACGTTCCTGTTTGGATCCGGCATGTTCTCGTTCCAACCATTACAGACGACCCGAATGATTTGCGCAGTCTCGCCGCTTTTATTCGTACGTTAAATAATGTGGAAAAAATTGAAATTCTCCCGTACCATAAACTAGGGGTATACAAATGGAAAGCGCTTGGATTGAAGTATCCTTTGGAAGGAATTGAACCTCCTTCGGAAGAAAGCGTGGAAATGGCACAACGAATCCTAAACGGAACAGAAGATACAGTGCCTCTTACGTAATTGTTTTTATGATAACCTCCTTCCTTCTATGAAAAATTTTTACACATAAAAAGGATGGCCGCTGCTTCATATATGTGCCATCCTCTTTCTATGGGGAAGGGAGCAAATATTTTAACAACGAACTGAATAACGGAAGCTATTTGACTAGAGAATGTTTAAACGCGTAAATGACCGCTTGTGTCCGATCTTGTACTCCTAATTTGCTTAATATGTTGCTGACGTGGACTTTAACCGTTTTTACGGCAATAAACAATTCATCAGCGATTTCTTGATTCGTTTTTCCTTGCGCCATTAATAAAAGCACTTCCATCTCCCGGTTCGTCAATTCTTCGTGAGGAAGGAGTTCTTTCTTTTGTTTCATTTTTGTCATTACTTTATTCGTCACTTCCGGTTCTAACACCGATTGGCCGTAAAACGTCGCACGGATCGCGTTGGCGATTTCGTTCGCTTTCGACGTCTTTAGCATATAGCTCGTTGCTCCAGCTTCCAAAGCCGGATACACTTTTTCATCATCTAAAAAGCTCGTTACAACGATAATTTTTGCTTCCGGCCATTGGGCGATAATCTGCTTTGTCGCTTCAATTCCGTCCATCTCCGGCATCACTAAATCCATTAAAATAATATCTGGCCGCAGCTCTAGCGCCAGCTCTACAGCTCGTTTGCCGCTATCGGCTTCTCCCACCACTTCCATATCCGGCTGCGACGCCAAAAACGCAGAAACGCCGATTCTCACCATTTCATGATCATCGGCCAATAAGACACGGATCACAATGTCCCCTCCTCTATGATCGGTACTTTCACCTCTAACCGTGTTCCTTGATTCGGCACACTGACGATTTGCAGCGTCCCGCCGATCTCCAGCGCGCGCTCATGCATATTTTGCAAGCCGTACGATCCTGCTTTCACTTGATCAACATCGAAACCGACACCATCATCCGATACACGCAAAATGACAAGTTGGTCTCGTTTTACCAACAATACTTCCAATTTTGTCGCCTTTGCATGACGAAGCGTATTGGAAATGGACTCTTGCAAGATGCGAAATAAATGGTCTTCTACTCCCTTATCAAGCGGAATGTCTTCCACTTTCCACTCAATGTGCAACGGCACTTTTTGCTTTAGTTCCATCAATAACTCTTGAATTCCTTCTTTTAGCGATTTGCCTTTGAGGGCTATCGGGCGAAGGTGAAGCAATAACGCCCGCATTTCTAATTGCGATTGGTGAATCATTTCCTCAATTAAACGAAACTGTTTTTCTTCGCGCTCATCGGAAAACGTCTTTGTTTCATTGATGGCGGAAATAAGCATCGAGGCGGCAAACAGCTGCTGGCTGACCGAATCATGAAGCTCGCGTGCAAGCCGATGCCGTTCTTGGGAAATGATCTCTTGAATCCGCTTTTCTTGCTCTTCCGCCTTTTCATTGGCGAGCCGCTGCGACAATTTCACTTGTTCCGTCATCTGCTTTTGAATTTTTTGAATGTGCGCTACCACCGACGCCACTTCTTTCAGCTTTGAAGGCTCTATAGAGGAAACAGGCTGGCCATGTTCGAGCTGGCGCAGCGAATCCACCACCGTTCGCCACTGTTTTTGCCAAAAAAATCCGAACACAGTGCCAAACGCTGTTCCTGCGGCAGCACTAACCCCCGCCATAAATAAAAGAAACGGAACACCCATTATTTCTTTTTCCCATAATAAAGACCATTTTGGTAATGGATACGTGATAAATATGAGCACCGCCGTAACGATGAAAACGAACAACGAAAAGCCAATTCCCATGACAATATAACGCTGCATTGTATTCATACATGCTTCACCTCGATTGTTCCGATGATCATCGAGGTGATTATTTTGACCTTTTGCTCCGCTTCCTCATATCCTTTTGTTTGAAAACAAATGGTTTCGTTCCACAAATTCGCTTCCTTTCGCTCAAAAACGATAGCGGAGCCATAGATCACTGAATGGTGCAGGAGCACTTCCACCTCATATGGCACAAGAATTTGTACGTTTCCGATCAAATGGCGGATGACAATGACGGCTTCTCCTTTCGGAAGCACCGTATAACTTAAATCAATCACCACATCGGAAATCCCGCCTTGAATGTTAATATCTTCCCATTCATAAACATGTTCAGGTGTTTTTTGACTGCTAAAGAAGCTGTTTTTCCAACGCGGTTTTCGCTCAAGGAGGGAGGATTCCTCATGCTTTCGCTCGGTCATGATTGGCTGTATCTGCACAGGAGCTTTTTTCGATTGCATGTACTGCCAAATGATATACACCAAAATAAAAAACAATGAAATGCGAAATGTCACCATGCTAGCTAGCGAAATAATGAAACTAATGAGTCCAAACCAAAACAGAACAACACCTGACAGCTTCGGCATCCGCTTTCGCCCTATATACATACAGCCAATCGCGAAGAGCAGGAAGAAAACACTTCCATGTTGAAACAATAGCAACTCTGCCAAAAAGAGAACGATGGCGATCATGACAAGCCAAGCGGCGTGATCTGTTTTTTGCTGACGAAGCATCTCGTCTCCTCCCTCCTTTATTACGATTGCCGCATCTCCATTATACAGCTAGTGAAAAAAGGGCGCTAATATATATACGCCCTTTTGGAATTCCACGGTTTCGTTATGAAATTGAATTTAGCTTTTTCTCCAATTGCGCGATGCGTGCGTCAATCGTGCTTGCATAGTAATTGGCTTTGACGTTTTGTTCCAGGCGTTCTAAGTATTGTTCCGTTTCGTTAAAACGAGAATAAGCGGTATCGTTCCATCCTGCTTGCAGCACTTTATCCATTCGATAATGCGCGCGGGCGGCATTCTCCCGACCCATGAGCTGCATGCGGCGAATGTACATATCTTTTAATTTATGTTTCATTTCTTCATATTTTCTTTCCAGCTGTTCTAACTCGTTTGTTGCTTCTTGAAGCAACTCTTGTATTCGCGATGCTCTTTCTTCATATTTTGTCTGTTCCGAAACGGCGAATTCATATAGTTCATTTTCCCCCGCCTGGGAAGCGATTTGCGCTTGGTACTTCCGCTTATCCGCAAGCTCTTTCGCCTGATTGTATTCACGCATAAGTTCTGTCTTCAATAGGTGTTGCCGCTCAAGCAGATGACGAACCTTTTCTACTTCCTTTTCGCATTGGCGTAAATATTCATTTAATAAGGCAATTGGATTTTGCTTTTCTTTTTGATCGATCATCTCATGCAAATCAGCCATGATGATATTTTTGATTCTCGTTAATAAATCAGCCATCACACTTTTCCCCCTTTAAAAGCTTCGTTCTAACTCTGCCCACTGCTTTTCAAAATGAGCAAACGGGTCATCGATTTCTTTCGGTTTCATCTGTTTTGTTTCATTCCATTTCTTATAAACTACATACAACACATACGCCGCGGCAACCGCAATAAGCGCGGGCGCATTCGAAGTGGAGGCAACGAAAGCGATGATTCCGATCGCGATCCAAAACAGTTTTTTCATCGTTGTTTCCGCTTTCATCCATCGTTTCCAAGCGTAATACAAAATGACAAGGCTCACTGCCAAAACAGCGAGAGAACCAAGGTTGGCAAAAAGCGTAACCGCCGCAATCGCACCGATGATAAACAATCCGATTTTTTTCACTTTTTTCTCCCTCCTTTCTGTCTCCATCCTACCAACCGTTTCATATTTCAATAATGAGCCGAGGCGTTATTTTTCTCTAAGACCTGAGTCGTATTTTCTAATCAACATCTGTTATCGCACCATTTATCACACATCGCAAAAGACTCCGATATGACATAAAAAAGAAGGCTGCCTAACGGGCGCCTTCCTATTCGGTCGCTTTCATATACGCTTGTTTCGGATGGTTCGGCTGATCTGGATATTTTAAACGAATTTTTCCTTCCTCTATCAGTTTTCCTAAATAGTTATTCCTTAGTCCATCTGGCGTTCTTTCCAATAGTGCTGCTAGTTCCTTTAACATCAGCGGTCTTTGCTCGCAAAGCTGCAAAATAATATTTTCCATCACACTTGGAGGCAATCGTTTTTTCTTTCTCGCTAACTCCGCAATGTTCCATAGTTTTTCATCGATTTCACTCTTTTCTTTGTACGGATCAGATGAAGATAGTTCATTATTTATGGAGTTAAGACGTTTATTTATGGAGTTAGGTTCGTTATTCACGGAGTTTTCTTCTTTATTTACGGAGTCAACACCGTTATTTATGGAGTTCAACGGATTATTAACGGAGTTGTCTTGTTTATTTACGGAGTTTTCTTCGCTATTTATAGAGCTGTCTTCGTTATTTACGGAGTTTTGCTGCTTATTTATGGAGTTCAGGTCTTCTTCCGTTAACGTAAGATCCATTTCACTATCATCATGCTGTTCTATATCTTGATATATATCTGTTTCATATGATGCAGCTGTTTCATCTGGAAAATCGAACGGATATAATATCACGACAGTTCGTTCTGGATTCGAATGTTGAATAAATTCAGGCTGCTTGTATTGTGGGTTGCTCCATGTTGTAACAATATGCTTTAACCCGAAACCAGCCCGCTTGCAAAGACCGATCAAAATAAACATTTTAAACAAATTCGGATTGCGAAGATTGCTCATATGACCGGAAAGAGCAGAATCAATCGGAATGCGAAATAATCCTGGATTGGCAAAGCGAAACACACCGTTTTCTTTTTCTACAATAATGCCGCCTTCTCCTAAATAATCCGCATGAACAATCGCGTTTACAAGCGCCTCGTGCAGCGCAATTTGCATGGAGCGATCCATATCATTATTTTTAAGCTGTGAGATCACTTTAAAATAAAAATCGTATAAGTTGCCAGACCATGTACCATCTTGAGAGGTGAATCGCTTTGTCCAATCGTTCGTTACTATACCGTTCAAACTTTCCCGATATTCGAGAAAATATTGCGGTAAAACTTCTGTAATAATCCGTTCCTCACTAAACATCAATAACCCTGCTAATGTAACTCCTTCTTTGCTGCTATCTCGCAATTTTCCCCATGCACCGATCTTGTATAAAAATTCTTTCGTCTCCAACCCATTCCATGGATGGTTTGGCTTGACAGCTGCAAACTTTTCCCGATAACTTTTAACCGATTCGAAATTTAATTCATTCAATCCGTAATGTTCCAAAATGGAACTATCATGCCAAACAGTTGAATTCCCATCATAAAAACTTGAATATTTATTCACTTCCGATCTTCCTTTAATTATTATTTTATAAAAATATTTACTTCCTTCTTTATTCTTATTGTATCATCTTTCGTTTTCGTTGCGTGTAGTTGCCAAAAAAAGAAGAAAGAAGATGCCCAACACGTTTATTGCATGTTGGAAAATAGATGGATAGTTTTTCTAAAAGTGAGCAAAACTAATATAAATTAAAACACAGTAAGGGGGCTTTTGTTACATATGCTATCTCTTCCTTCATCACTAGAGCCGTATTGGCGGACATCTGTCGAGCTTCCATCGTTTCCGAAACTAGAAGAAGATATTCGCACCGATGTCGCCATTATCGGCGGAGGAATTTCTGGTATCACGACCGCTTATTTGCTCGCTAAACAGGGAGTGCGCGTCACTTTATTAGAAGCGGATCGTCTTCTGAACGGAACGACAGGGCATACGACCGCGAAAATTACTGCTCAGCATGATATCATTTATGATGAATTAATCAACCACCTTGGACAGGAAAAGGCGAAACTGTACTACGAAGCATGTACGGAAGCACTGCGTTTTATTCGAAGTACAATCGAACAAGAAGCGATTGACTGCGATTTTATTGAGCAAGATGCATATATATACACCAATTCCTCCTCATCGTTAACAAAATTAATAAACGAATGGAAGGCGTATGAAAAGCTTGGCATTGACGGAGCGTTTGTTGAATCGATTCCTCTTCCGATCCCTGTGAAAGCTGCGGTAGTGATGAAAAATCAAGCGCAATTTCACCCGCTGAAATACTTAATGAAACTAGTCGATGCTGTTGTCGAGGCAGGTGGAAAAATCTACGAATACACGCCCGCCGCCGATATCGAGCAAGGAGCGGCGCTTGCCGTCGTCACCCGCGACAAAAAACGGGTTACGTGTAAACATGTCATCATTTGTTCCCATTTTCCGTTTTATGACGGCGGCTTTTATTTTTCACGCATGTACGCAGAGCGCTCTTACGTATTGGCAGCCAAAATAGCGGAGCAATACCCAGGCGGCATGTATTTGAGCGCTGATAACCCGAAGCGGTCCATCCGCTACACAACGATGAACGGGGAAAACTTGATTTTAATCGGAGGCGAAAACCACAAGACAGGACAGGGCGTCCCGACGATGCGACATTACGAGGCACTGCAAAGCTTTGCCTCTCAGCTATTTACCGTCACTGACATCCCATACCGTTGGTCGGCGCAAGATTTAACGACACTTGATAAAGTTCCTTACATTGGAAACATGACCGCAGGCACGCCGAACATCTATGTCGCGACAGGATACCGAAAATGGGGGATGACCAACGGGACAATCGCGGGGCTATTGCTCAGCGACTTAGTTATGGGACGCAACAACCGCTACCATGACTTATATACGCCGTCGCGCTTTTATGCCGATCCGAGCGTCAAACATTTTCTCACGCAAAACCTTGATGTCGCCAAACACCTCATCGAAGGAAAAGTGGAGGTGGTCGTCCGCAATCCGGAAGACTTGGCAAACGGCGAAGGCGCAGTTGTTGTCGTGAACGGGAAACGTGCCGGTGCGTATAAGGACGAAAACGGGACATTGTTCATCGTTGACACGACATGCACCCACATGGGATGTGAACTGGAATGGAACAGCGGCGACCGCACATGGGACTGTCCTTGCCACGGCTCGCGATTCTCCATTCACGGCGATGTCGTCGAAGGACCGGCGAAATATCCTTTAAACAAAATAGAAGACGATCCATCATAACAAAGGGCTGCTCGATAAGGCGGCCCTTTGTTGCATCTGCAAACTATATCATTATGCTAATAGAATGCACTTACATTTGTGCTCTTCGTGATCAGTGCAAAGCTCCTTTCTTTTTTGTATAATCATATCAGGCACATTGTATATAAAAGGGGTGATTTCCGTGCAAATCGAACCAATTTTTCTCACTCCTATTTTTCAAGAGCGAATTTGGGGCGGCACGAAATTGGCGGACGAATTCGGCTATTCCATCCCGTCAGCACACACAGGGGAATGCTGGGCAGTTTCCGCACATCCAAACGGACAAACCGTGATTAAAAACGGGCCGTTTCAAGGAATGACGCTTGGACAATTATGGGAAGAGCGACGCGACTTATTCGGCCACTTTCCATCAGACCGTTTTCCTTTGTTGACGAAAATTTTAGATGCCAACGCTGATTTATCAGTGCAAGTGCATCCTGATGACGCATACGCACAAAAACATGAAAATGGCGAATTTGGAAAAACAGAATGTTGGTATATTATTGACTGCAAAAAAGATGCGGAACTTGTTTACGGACATCATGCGAAAACGAAAGAAGAACTGAAAGAAATGATGGAAACCGGCCAATGGGACAAGTTGCTTCGCAGAATTCCGATTAAACCTGGCGACTTTTTCTATGTCCCTAGCGGCACAATTCACGCCCTTTGCGAAGGGACGCTTGTCTTAGAAACACAACAAAGCTCTGACACAACATACCGCGTCTATGACTATGACCGTGTCGACAGCAACGGGAAAAAACGCGAACTGCATTTAGACAAAGCGTTAGACGTCATTACCGTTCCACATCGCGACGCGAATGTTCATCCGAACATCACCCAAGTTGACGATGCCACGATTACAACATTTATCGAAAGCGACTACTTTGGTGTACAAAAATGGAAGGTTAATGGAACTGTCAACTTGGACCAAACGAAACATTTTCTCATCGTTAGCGTTCTTAATGGAGAAGGCAAGCTAGTGTCGGAAGGCGGTTCATACGATCTAAAAAAAGGGGATCATTTCATTCTTCCATATCAATTTGGGCGTTTTTCCATAAACGGAACGCTCGAAATGATTGCTTCATGGCCTCTAGTACAAAAAGGAGCTGCCTCTTAAATATGAGACAGCTCCCTTTCTTTTTACGATATAATCAATCTTCATTTACCGCTTTAGCATGGGAAGTTGGATATTCTTTTTCCCAAAAGTCCGCGCCGGTAATGCCTAGTTTCACCGGATCAAAGACTGGGTCTTTGCCAGCCTTTTTCTGTTCTTCAAAATCTTTAAGAACTTTTAATGCTGGTTTCGTTAATAAAAGAATCGCGATAATGTTGAGCCATGCCATGCTTCCGACACCGATATCGCCAAGTGCCCAAGCGAGTTTTGCCGTTTTGACGCATCCGTAAAACACTACCCCTAAAATCGCCACTTTTAACGCATATTGTGGCCAGCTAGCTTTCATTCTCCTTGTAATATACGCTAAATTTGTTTCTGCCATGTAGTAATACGCCATAATGGTCGTAAACGCAAAGAAAAATAGAGCAATCGCAACAAACGGGGCACCGAATCCTGGGAATACCGTTTCAACTGCTTTCTGCGTAAAAATAGGTCCCGGCTCTACATCGCCAAGTTTTTGCACAATCGGCGCCTTTCCTTCCGGTGTCACGTTATACATGCCGGTAATTAAAATCATAAATGCAGTTGCCGAACAAACAAACCATGTATCGACATAGACTGAAAATGCTTGAACTAAGCCTTGTTTCGCCGGATGCGACACCTCTGCGGCAGCGGCTGCATGCGGTGCAGTTCCTTGTCCCGCTTCATTGGAATAAATTCCCCGTTTGACTCCCCACGAAATTGCGGCACCAAGAATTCCTCCAAACGCCGCATCCATACCAAAGGCGCTTCGGAAAATTAAGCTGAGTACATGAGGGAGTTCGGTAATATTCGCAAATACGATAAATAAAGCCACTATAATGTATCCTAACGCCATAAATGGAACAATCAATTCGGCCGCACGGGCAATCCGCTTCACACCCCCGAAAATAATGGCGCCTAAAAGAACGGCAATTCCGATTCCTGTAATCGTCGGACTGATGCCAAACGCGTTTTCCATTCCCGCGGCAATGCTGTTGGCTTGCACACCCGGCAACAGCACCCCGGTCGCCAACACCGTAACAATAGCAAACAATCCGCATACCATTTCATTTTTAGCCCTTTTTCAATATAGTAGGCTGGTCCGCCGCGAAACTGACCGTCCTGCTTCGTTTTATACACCTGCGCGAGCGCTGCTTCCACAAAAGCGGAACCTGCCCCTACGAAAGCAATGAGCCACATCCAAAATACGGCACCAGGACCTCCATATGCAATAGCAGTCGCGACACCTGCTATGTTTCCTGTCCCGACCCGTCCGGACAACGCGAGCGATAAAGCCTGGAAAGAAGAAATTCCTGCTTCAGAGCTCTTGCCTTGAAACATTTGTTTAATCATTTCTTTCATATGCCTCACTTGCAAAAAGCGAGTGAGCAACGAATAGAAAAGACCGGTTGCCAAACAAAGATAGACTAAATATTGGCTCCAAATAATGCTGTTTAACCAATCCACAAATTGTTCCATATTCATCCCCCTGTATTTACTATAATAATATATTTATTATAAAATATTTTAAATTTTCTTTTAATAGTAAAAATTAAAAAAGGTTCTGAGATAAAGAACCTTTTTTACTTCATATTTCTTCCAATTTTGCAAACCGCTGCAATGTTCCGAGCGGTTTGGGTAACATAATACCGAGCATTTGCTAATGCTTTTTCTAATGGAATAATTCCCGGGACAATGCTATAAAGCGCATCAATTCCATAGCTTCGCACGACATCGCTGTCATCGGATACAGAGCCGGCAATGGCAATGACCGGAATATTGTATCGTTTTGCCGCTTTTGCTACGCCGATCGGCGTTTTTCCAAAAATCGTTTGCCTATCGATTCGTCCTTCCCCCGTAATCACTAGCGATGCACCTTGAATTCGTTCATGAAAATTCACCGTTTCTAACACAATCTCCACTCCGCGCTTCAGCTTCGCCTCGAGAAAGGCAAGCAATCCAGCGCCAAGTCCTCCAGCCGCCCCGGCACCAGGAATATCTTTTACTTGCTTTCCTAACACTCGTTCAATGACATCCGCATAGTGCTTTAAATTGTTATCCAGTGTCGCGACCATTTCGGGCGTCGCTCCTTTTTGTGGGCCGAAAATCGCCGAGGCGCCTTTTGGACCTGTCAACGGATTGTCAACATCGCACGCAACTTCAATTTTTACACATTTTAACCGTTGATCGAGTCCTGACAAATCAATGTCGGCAAGCTCGGATAAGCTCCCGCCCCCAGGTCCGATTTCCTTTCCATGCCGGTCTAAAAGACGCCCGCCAAGCGCCTGAATCATGCCAGCCCCGCCATCGTTTGTCGCGCTTCCACCGATGCCGATAATAATATGCTCGGCTCCTTCGTCTAGCGCGGCGAGAATCAATTCCCCTGTCCCTCTCGTTGTCGTCACAAGCGGATTTCTCTTTCACTCGGAACAAGGTGCAATCCAGAGGCGGCCGCCATTTCAATGACTGCTGTTTTTCCATCCCCAAGCATGCCAAAAAAGGCTTGGACACGATCCCCAAGCGGTCCTGTCACTTCCGTTTTCACAATTCGCCCGCCTGTCGCATCGACCAATGATTGAACCGTCCCTTCTCCGCCGTCTGCCATCGGAATTTTCACGTATTCCGCTTCAGGAAATATATCGCGGAACCCTTTTTCAATCGCGTTCGCCACCTCAAGCGCGGATAAGCTTTCTTTAAACGAATCTGGCGCAATAATCACTTTCATCCTCTTTCCTCCTCATTGTGATTATGAAAATCATTGGAAGACTCCGAAAATCAGCATCGATACGACAGCCAGTGTCAAGCCGATGAGTGACTCATACGGAATTAGTTTCAGCCGTTCTTTGACCTCCATATGGACACTGCCCGCTGTCGCGTGAAAGAAGCTTCCGTGAGGCAAATGATCCAATACGGTCGCCCCGGCATGAACCATCGCTGCCCCGGCTAATGCGGAAATACCTAGACTCATCATCGTTTCACCAAATACACTGCTGGCAACAGCTGTTCCCGCCGTCGTGGAAGCAGTCGCCCCAGACATCAAAATCCCGGAAATCGGCGCTAGCACGTATGCTGGTAACCCGAAATGATCCAAACCGTTAATGATAACATCTTTTAGCGAGGAATTGGCAACAATGCCCGCTAATGTCCCTGTTCCGACTAACATGATGGCAACGTCAGACATTTTGGATAACCCGGATATGGCATAATCATTCAACTTCTTCCCTTTTTTCATCGCCAACGCACCAACGATACCGCCAACCGGAAGGGCGATCATTGGGTCAATCGCAATATCAAACAACGGCCGCAATGCAAGCAATACTATCGCGACAAGCGGAGCAATAATAGCCGCAAAGAACGAAGGAGTTTGTCCGCTGCTTTTTCTTTCCTGCACGTCATAAATAAGCGTTCCTTTTTGCGCAAGTTTTCTGGCGATGATATACGTAACAGCGAGCCCGAATATTGCTGGAACGGCTCCAGCTGCCATTAATGATGTCAGCGGAATATGGAATGCATCCGCAGCAGCGATGGCGTTTGGGTTCGGTGACATAATGTTCCCCGCCTTCCCGCCGCCAATCATCGCCAGCAAAATCGCCGTTTTTGATAAGTTGGCGCGGCTTGCGATCGCTAACGCAATCGGCGCAACGGTAATGACTGCGACATCCACAAACACGCCGATCGCAGTCAGCAGCGCTGTCGCCACTGAAAGCGCAAGCAAAGCCCGCGTTTCCCCAAGCTTTCGAACGATCGTTTCAGCGATCGCTGCCGCTGCCCCCGATTCCATTAAAACCCCGGCTAACACTCCTGCCGCCAAAATGCGCAATACCGCAGGAACCATTTCTTTTGCTCCATCCATCATCACCGTGACCGTATCTGTCACGTTTCCCCCGCCAATGATTCCGCCGACAAAAGCACCAGCAATCATCCCGTAGGCGGGGGAAACTTTCCGTAAAATCAACACAATGGCAACAACCAGTGCTACGATGGCTCCTGCGGCGCTTACTTGAATATCCATAACAGATTCCCCTTTCATACAAACAACGCCCTCATGA
This sequence comes from Geobacillus sp. CX412, assembly GCF_027942335.1. Taxonomy (NCBI): domain Bacteria; kingdom Bacillati; phylum Bacillota; class Bacilli; order Caryophanales; family Anoxybacillaceae; genus Geobacillus; species Geobacillus sp. CX412. The sequence continues at coordinate 45,950 of NZ_CP103461.1, read as the reverse complement.
ACATGACCAATTTTCTCTTTATCTCCAAAACCAATAATGATACCTTCTCATTCCATCACATCTATATTTCTCCCTAAAATCTTCATCATCCGATTAACGATAACCCCTTTGTAAATGGATACAACACATCTCCTTCCTTCTTCAACATTTTCACAATAATCGCTTCAATTTTCTTTTTTATCTCACATTTCGCACCCTAACAAGGTCAAAACAAAGGATTTTTTATTTAGTTTTTCAGAATAACTTTTTGACCAACACGACAAGCGATGGCAATCCTTTTTTTACCATCGCTAGTCGTTCCATATGACGTTACACGTAAATGCTCTCATCCATTCCCAATCCTTGCAGAATCCTTCGCTGCTCGTAGGTGAGCGGTTTTCCTAGCGCGCGTTGGATGCGTCCATCCGGCAGCTTGAGGAGGACGACTTTCACATACTCAAACAACTGAAAAATCGCTTGCCCGGTCGGTCGGGTCAGCTTGCGGCCTCCGGCGCCCTTTAACGGGCGTTCTGGTGTGATGAACTGACGCACCCGGCGCTGAAAGACGCGGTAAATCGCCAAGGCCAAGAGAAATAAATAGCCCAACACCGCCACCCGTTCTGGCTTTTTGACGTAAATCTCGTCGGTGAAGAACGGATCTTTGAGAAAGGAGAAGTTCATTTCCACCGAGATTTGCCCTTTATACAACTTCAAGATTTCTCGAGCATCCATCGTTCGGCCTTTCCATTCCTTCGGAACGGTCGTGACGAGGACAAACCGGGACGCTTTCCGTCTTGCCTGTTCCCATGCCTGTTGGTGGAATTCGACGTCCAGGCGCAAAAGATACAGCGTCTCCACCTCGGGTTCCACCTCTTTTTTCGGCCGGCCGCGCCGTTTTTTCGGGCGCACGATCTCTTCGACCGCGGCCTTGACCCGATGAAACCGGGGGCGAAGGGACGCCTTGAGGGACGCCAAGGCTTGTTCGGCGTCTTCGCGGCAGGAGAAGGGGTGACGCTCCCAACGGGCTTGTTCCTCGCGGAGAAGCTCCGCTTCTTTGACCCGCTCTTTTTCGAGCGTTTTTCCTTTGCGCTGGTCGAGTGCGCTCGATTCGACGACGATCAGCCGAACGGGGTGGCCTTCATACGTCGAGGCCGTTTCCCATACCCGGTACGCCGCGCCGTTTTTCTCGGCCAACGAAAAGGAGTCGCTCCACGCTGGATCGGGTTGGACATCCGCTTCCGCCAGAGCAGCTTTGACGATTCGGAGCGACGATGGGCCTCTCGTGATCAAAAAGGCGTTGGCGGCTTTCGTCTGCGCCAGAGTGTCTTTCGTCATGGCGGCGGAATCGGCCACGTAAATCCATTCGTCTTCAATCTTGGCTTGTTTGAGCTGTTCGTGGACACGGGACAGCACCTCTGGATTCCACGTTTTGTCCGGCAGGTTGCCGTCGTGCACATCGCCGTAAAACGGGATGCCATCCTCGTTGCCGATCAGCCCGAAACCGATCTGTTTTTGCCAACGATGATGGCGGTTGTAGCCATGCGTGATCCGCAGGGCCTCTGACGAGACCGATTCATACGCGCCGTAAACGGTCTTGTCCGTCGTATCGGCGTGGAAGGCCTGGAGAGGAAGGCCTTCTTTCCGATAAATGTGAATCAAGCAAGTGCTGATCACCTTGTGAATATCCGCCTCATACAGGCGGTCGAGATGACGAGCCAACGCATCATCATTGAACCAAGAAGGCTTCAGCCCCGGCCGGATCAGCTTCGACAAATCGATCTCATGCGCCCATCGCTCCAAATGGACGAGTGCTTGTCGTCCGCTCAAGATATCCAGAAGGATCAGCTTGACCGCATCGCTGGTTCGGGTTTGGCATTGGGGATCCACCGGAACCAGCCGATCGATGAGCTGGGGAAGGTCAAGATCTTGGAAAAGGGCACTTATTATATTCAAATAGGAACTGTCATAAATCTCACAAATTTGAACATCCATGGTGGACAAACTCCTTTGCATTCCTTGTGTGTCAAGGATTCATTCCACATCGATGCAAAAAAATCCTCCCGATTTTCGTTGGAAGGGTGCGAAATGTGAGTTTTATCATAATGATTGTAAAAATAAGAAAAAGGAGTGTCAAATATGGTTCAAACGAAACGATGGATGACAGGCGTCATGAACAAGACAACATCAAGTAAAAAGGATTCTCATCACTCTCATGATGAAGAATCCTTTTTGTTACTTTTTCTCTTTTCCCACTGCTTTTTTTATGATTATCGGTTTCTCTTCCAAGCTGGAAAACGGCATTGCCTCCATGTTTCGATAAGTAATATTTTCAGGATCCAACCCGTTGCCTAACGAACCGTAAACATGTCCTTGCCGCGGCTCGATCAGCTCGTTTTGCTGATAATATACTCTCGGTGTTTTCCAAAGCGCGGCTAACGCTTTTCCCATTGGCAATTCGTGATACCGATCCGGCCACATTCGTTTAATGTGCTCCTTCACTAACGGGTAATATTTCGAGCTCATCGCTGGAAACAGATGATGTTCGGTATGATACGAGAAGTTAAAGTGAAGCACATCTATCCACTTTGGCACCGTTACGGTAAGGCTGTTTGCCAGCGGATCATTTACCGGCACTAACGGATTTAAACGATGGTTCGTGGAAATATAGCTCATTACAATAAAATTAGCAATCAGCAAAGGCAGCAAAAAGGCAAAAAACCAACGCTCAAATCCAATGAAAAACAACAGCCCAATCCATGTGGACCATGGCAGGAAAAACTGAAGCAGCACCACACTGCGATTTTTCGGCTGAAAATCTTTGAAGAAATAGATTAACATCTTGATAGAATGAAGCGTAAACATAACAGACAATGAACTAAAAGCGAAAAACGCACGAATTGGAAACGGAATTTTGTATACCCAGCGCAATAGACGGCTTTTGGCTAACCTTTCTAAACTAGGCCATGCATCCGGATCCATTTCTTCATCTTGTGTGTGTACATGATGAGTCACATTGTGCCATTTTCGCCACAGCTTCGGACCTGTGCATAGCGGCCAAAATGCGATTGCGCCAAGAATATCACGCAGCCACGGCTTTCGTACGACCGTGCCGTGCAAAATTTCATGTCCTAAAAACCCCAATGCCGCAAAGCTGGAACCTAACACAACAGCCAGGAGGAGATTCCATACCGGATGAAGATGCAAGAGAGAAACAGCGAGGATGCAGCCGATGGTTAACGACAAATAAGCGAAACCTCCAAATAGGCGGGACGGAACAGGTTGAAACGCCTTTTTCGGCAAATGTGGAGAAATCCTGGCGGCATACCAACCGAACGTATGAAACTCTTTCATTGAATAGCTCCTTTCAAATCCACCTTCGATTGACAAGCAACCGCTCGTAATCTCACCTTTCGGGTCATCGCATCGATTCAATGCTTAAAATCAATGAAGGGTATTATATTTCATAACCATATACGTGGATATCAAATCAGACAATTACATATCCATCATTCATTATTGGTTATTTAAAACTCATGCTAACACTTTTTAGCTTGTCCTGTCAATAAATTATTATGTAGTTCTATGACTTAGTATTAAACTACATAATATTAATTACATTGCATATCATAAAATTAATTTACTCTTCCACTTATCAGTTATTCAATAAATAATATATAAAGCAATGACAAAATCACTAAGTCTTTTTACCTGCTAAATTATCTATCAAATAAGATTATTTTAAATTGCTTATGATATACTTCTTCCTTCGGTTTGTATTTCTTTCAAACAGGCGGTGCTGTATCAATGGAAAAATAATGATTGCCCTTTTTCGTCTACATAGTAGGTCAAGATTATTGTCTTCCCATTAATGTTCTACACGAAAATGGATAACAAAGAAGCAGGATCATATTAAGGGTAAACTTAAAGCCGTGACTTTTTTGATCACGGCTTCTATCTTTATTGACAGTATAAAGACGTAAGGCGCCTTCCTTTCATAAATTTATTTATGATACGGCTCCCCCCGGTTAATCCGAAACGCACGGTAAATTTGTTCAAGGAGAATGAGACGCATCAGCTGGTGCGGGAACGTCATTTTGGAAAACGATAACGCTTCATCGGCGCGCTGCATCACTTGTTTGCTTAAGCCGAGCGAACCGCCGATGATAAAGGCGATTTTGCTTTTTCCGTAAGTGGCAAGTTTGTCTAGGCTGGCGGCAAATTGCTCGGACGATTTCATCTTTCCTTCGATCGCTAAGGCAATCACATACGCGTCATTGGGAATTTTCGCCAAAATGCGTTCCCCTTCCCGCTGTTTAATTTGCTCCATTTCTTGTTCACTTAAATGTTCTGGCGCTTTTTCATCAGGAACTTCAGTGATATCAACTTTCGCATAACTGGATAATCGTTTTTTATATTCGTCAATCCCTTGCATCAAATATTTTTCTTTTAACTTACCAACAGAAATAATGTGAATATGCACAACTCATCCCCACTTTACAAACAAAATATCCACAACATTTATCCACATATACACAGTATATATCCACATATTGTGTAAAAAACATTAGTTCCCCACTATATATGCGGCTTTATTCGTACAAAAATCGCATGATTTCTCTGACTTATCCACAGAAACAAACGAAATATTCGGCGCTTGTTCCATTTTATCCACATACATGTCGATGGCTAAATCGATATGTTCTTCACAGCAGAAAAACATGTTCTCATCTCCTTTTATCCACATGTGGAAAAAGAATAAGGAGCGAATATAGCGCTCCTTGTTTTTTTATTTATGGTTAAAACGATTCTTTCTCTAATTTTATCGTCACTGTATGTTTTTTTCCGTCTCGATAAAATGTTACTTTCATTGTATCGCCAATCGATTTCTTTGTGTACAAATATTTTCTTAAATCTAACACATCACGAATTTTGTGATCATCTAATGCTACGATCACATCAAATTGCTTTAATCCCGCTTGCGCTGCTGGAGACATTGGCACTACTTGAATGACAGCCACACCTTCTGTCACATCTTTTGGCAAGTGCAAGGTTGCTTGCAAATGATAAGAAGAAATATCGCTTAAGGAGCGAAGTTCTACCCCCATATATGGGCGGCGTACTTGTCCGTATTTTTCTAAATCTGAAATTACCGGAATCGCTGTATTGATTGGGATGGCAAATCCAATTCCCTCCACTGCTTCTTGGGCAATTTTCATGGAGTTAATGCCAATAACTTGCCCTTGAATATTGACAAGGGCGCCACCGCTATTGCCCGGGTTAATGGCAGCATCCGTTTGCAATACTTCTGCATTCCAATCCGGAGTACCATCTTGGTCTAAGTCAACTTCTACGGTTCGATTCGTTCCTGATATAATTCCTTGCGTAACAGAGCCAGCAAATTGCAACCCAAGCGGATTGCCGATCGCAATGACTGGTTCTCCCGGTTTGACTGTATCTGAATTGCCAAACTCAGCTACTTTTTTGACATGCTTCGCATCAATTTCCAATACTGCTAAGTCCATTAACACATCGCTTCCCAACAGCTTCGCTGGAACTCTTGTTCCATCTTTTAAGCTTACTTCTAATTCACTGGCGTTTTCGACAACATGATGGTTCGTCACAATAAATGCTTTCCCATTTTCTTTTTTATAGATGACGCCTGAACCAGTTCCCGCTTCTCCGCCCTGCGACCAAAAGTTCGCTTCTTGAATGTTTACAATGCCAACAACCGCATCGGATACTTTATCAATCGCTTTTGTTACTTGGCTTGACACGTCGACAGAAACTTGTTGCCGTATAGCAGGTTCTTTTGCTGTTTCTTCATTTTGTACCTGTTCACTCTCTCTCGGTGTAACTTGATAAGGAAGCACATTCCATTTTGAAAGAGCTGGGACAGAAATTACTACTAATAACCCTCCTAAAACAGCGCCAACTAACGCGGAAAAAAACCAGCGGCCACGGTTTCCCTTTTGTTTTTGCTGGTATTCGTAGTGATCATCGTAATATCCCATGCGCATCAACCCTTTCAGCAACGATCATTGTTCAAAAAGAAAGCATATCTATTCCCATTATACTCTTTTAAAGAATAGAAAATCCATTTATCAACACATAGACGTGCTGATGAACCAACACTCATGACAAACATATTTACCTATTTTTGACGAAATGGCGATTATACATACACAAGTTTCGTTGCTATTTTCGGGTCAGTATCATATAAATCAAACTGATCTCCGATTGCCAATCCTCTGTTTGCCAACGTTTGCGCCACCGTCATCCGAGCCAATTCCTTTATATTATTATCCTGACTTAGATGCGCTAAATAAATTCGTTTTGTGCGGTCTCCGATCACATCGGCTAACGCTAGCCCCGCCTCTTCATTAGAAACATGGCCAACATCGCTTAAAATGCGGCGCTTGACGTTCCACGGATACTTTCCCATTCGCAGCATTTCCACATCATGATTGCTTTCAAAAATAAATACATCGGCATTTTTGATCGTCCCTTTCATCCGATCGCTAACATAGCCTGTATCCGTAATTAACGCAAGTTTTTTTCCTTCATGATAAAATACGTAAAACATCGGCTCTGCCGCATCGTGTGATACACCGAACGACTCTACATCAAGATCGCCAAAAGAACGCACTTTACCTAATGGAAAAATAAACTTTTGCTCGGTGGGAATATCGCCAATTAACCCTTCCATTGCCTTCCATGTTTTTTCATTCGCATAAATAGGCAGTTTATACTTTCGGGCAATGACGCCTAATCCTTTAATATGATCGCTATGCTCATGTGTCACTAAAATCGCCGTTAAGTCACGCAAATCGCGATCAATTTGCTCGAATAATTGTTCTAATTGCTTTCCGCTTAATCCCGCATCGACAAGCAGCCTCTGTTGTCCTGTTTCTATATAAAATGCATTTCCTGTACTGCCGCTTGCTAAAACGCTAAACTGCATCGCCATTTTTCTCACTCCAAAATTTTTCCTTCATCATTAATGATTTGTCCTTCGAATGCATTAATAAAATAGTCTTCTTTTCCATTAATGACGATATGCCACGTCGGCGTTAATACTTGAGAAGTGGTAAACTGAACCAGGCCGTAATATCCTAGTTCAACCGATGTGACGCGGTCCCCGGGTTGTAAATACCCTTTTTTGTATAACGTTTCAATTGCCTTAATAGCTGGGACGATATCTTGTTTTCTCTCATATTTTTGTAAATCATCTAACATCGTTTGTTCATACGATACCGCTTCGCTTTTTTCATTTAAATGTATCAATAGTTTACTGCTTTCATTATTGTAAATTATTTTTCCATCATACGTTTGGTAGCAAACGACGGTATTTGACTTTTCGTCAAATGTCCAAAACGTATACTTTTTTCCATTGATAATATGCCGCTGTAAAAATTCTTTCAATCGATATGGATCTTTGAAATTTAACGATATCGGATGAATAAATGTCCCTTTCAAAGCGGTTCCATCGTTTACCGTCACCTTTTGGCCAGGCAATTTTTTTATTTCTTCATCGGTAAACTTTTTGCTTTTCCCGCTGACATAAGTGGCTTTCGTTATTTCTTTTGGAAGCTCTACATAAGTGATGCCGTTTGCCTCCAATTGTTCTTCAATCGTTGTTTCCAAAATGACATCTAATTGGCTGCTATTTCGCTTTTCCATAAATTGATATCCTAAAAAACAATCGAGGATGAGGAACGTAATAATAAAAATCGTTTTTGTTTTACTCCAATCCACTTACGTTCCCTCCTCTCTTTTTGCTGTCTTGTTCTTTTTCTTGGTCATCTAAAGGTATCTTCTTCCACGTCTGACCGTATAAACAAAACCATGATGGTTCTAAAATAATCACTTTTTCTCGTTCCGGATCTTTTATCAGCTCATATCCTACCACAATATCTTTTACTAATTCTTTTTTAAATCCCTCCATCATTTCTATTTTTTTAATCACTTCATGACCGGATAATAACGTCCTTGGCACATTCACACGGTCGGCAACTTCTAAACGAAATAGAGGACGCTGATATTTTACAAGATCGCTGCTTCCCCATATTTGTACTATTTCAGACATGCCATATTCGTTAAATACAGGGTGGTTGTTGACTATTAGGCGAAATACGACGGTCCGTTCGTCCTCATTCCATCTAGCAAAGCGATACATATCGGTCCAGCCGCCATGCTCATTGACAAAGTCAATGCTCTTTTGAATTAAATGATCGTTTTTTTGATTCTCGCTACCGTTCAATGTCCGCGCTGCTGGGTTTACATATAACAACATTCGCTGTAAAAAATCAACATCCATTAATCGCGATCCATCGGTATATTCCTCGCCAAATGTAATTAAATCTTTTTTCACAAAACTAGGATCGCTAAACAGCGCCTCTTTAAATTTATCAGAGTCAAGCTCGTCCGTATAATATTGAAGACGATTCATTGTGACCTCTTTTTCAGGCAAAAAAATTTGCTTTGTTTCATTAATTACATAAGGAAAATAACGAGGGTATTTATCTAATTCCATTGCTAGTTTGTTAATTTCAGAAAGTGATACGTCCGTTGCAATTGCTTTATATACCCTGCGTTTTTCCGTAGAAATAAAATAAATAGAAAGCTCGTCCTTGTTCGCTAATGGAATGATTATACGGTCAAAACTAATATGTTTTATTCCTTTGTCTTCAATTTGAAAAATGGAACGATAAACATCAATAGGGATGCTATCGGGATAAACGAGTTCTAGTCTCTCTTTTTCGTGTAAAAACGATAAAAATTTTCCTTTTGGAATCGTATCGGAAATGTTTTCAAAATCATCAATGGACCATTTTTTGATTTCTTTTAAAATCTGATTTGCTTCTTCTTCTTGTACAATTCCATAATGAGCATTATTTTTATGAAACAACAGCTGTGAAGGTTGAACAATCATCGCTGGATCTACTTGGGTGTTGCTGACGGAAACGTTCTGAACGTACTCATCATTTTGCAAAACATCGTATTTTGGGTGGTATGTCCATAATACAAACGTCAGCACAATACTCACTAATACTAAAAACGTCAACACGACTGTTTTTGCTGCTTCATACATCGTCCCAGTCATCCTTTTGATCTCTTTCCAACGGTAAAGTAAAGAAAATCGTTGTTCCTTTATGCTCCTTACTTTCCGCCCAAATGGTTCCTCCATGAGCGATCACCACTTCTTTCGCAATTGCTAATCCTAACCCTGTACCGCCGAGTTTGCGTGATCTTGCCTTATCGACACGATAAAACCGTTCGAACACTTTCGCGAGATCCGCCTTAGGAATACCGACTCCTTCATCGCTGACACTCACAATAATTTCATCGGCAAGCTCTCTAACGCGAAACGTAATTTTTCCGCCTTGTGGAGAATATTTGATGGCGTTGGAAATAATATTATCTAATACTTGCGTAATTTTATCTTTATCGATTTCAATAAAAATCGCTTCTTTTGGGATTTTTCGCACAAACGTAATGTTTTCGCTTTTTGTCAATTCAAAACGGTCAATCACTTTATGAAAGTACTCCGAAAAATTTACCCATGATTTATTTAGCTTATAATCTTTACTGTCCAGTTTAGAAAGCTGTAATAAGTCATTGACTAAGCGAATCATTCGTTCTGTTTCTGTTTGCACTACTTCGATAAACCGAGGAGCGATTGCTTTATCTTGCCAAGCTCCTTCCGCTAATGCTTCCAAATAACTTTTCATCGTCGTTAACGGAGTGCGAAGCTCATGTGAAACATTGGCAACAAATTCTCTACGTTCGCGGTCAATTTTTTCTTGTTCCGTAATATCATGCAATACGACAATTAATCCGTTAATAAGTCCTGATTCTTTTTGAATCACAGAAAGCGATGCACGCAAAATATATAGCTCTTCATCCGTACTAAAATCTAAAATGAGCGAATCCCGCTCCTCCAACAGTGTTTCAAACGTATATTGGTCACCAATTCCAAGTACATCGATAATGGAACTCGACAGTACTGTTTCACGTGAAACATTCAAAATGTTTAAGGCGGCATCATTAATGAGTATAATTCTGCCGCGGCGGTCTGTGGCAATCACTCCATCTGTCATATGTGTTAATACGGATTCAAGCTTGCGCCGTTCCCCTTCTGTTGTCGCTTGTGCTTCTTGCAGCTTTTTCGTTAAATTGTTAAACGTCATTGCTAATTGTCCGATTTCATCATAACCGTAAATTTTTACTTTGCGGGAGAAATCTCCCTTTGTCATCGCTAACGCTTGTTTTCGCATATCTGAAATCGGACGAGTAATCGTGCGTGACAAAAGAACCCCGAGTACCGCAGTAATAAAGAGAGCTATTCCGGTTCCTGTTGCTAAAATTGTATTAATTTGTTTCATTTGCGAGAATACGTTCTCCATCGAAGCAATGATGTAAATAACTCCCTTTATTTCTCCACTCGATTTAATTGGAGTAGAAGAAATATACATACGGTGTCCTTTCTGATCTATGAACATTTGATCGACGATTTCCCCAGTCACAAGCGATCGCTTCACATAAATTTCCGTTGTCCGCTTTCCAACGATATTTTGCATATATGGATTCGATGTAGCTAACACTTTGCCTTTATGATCGATGACACGGACTTCAGAAATGTCATCGGAAACAAAATCATTGAGAAGGGAGCGGATATCTTCTTCTAACATCGGACTTTTCGAATCCCTTTCTTTATTCATCGCTTGTTCCACATTATACGCTAATAGCGTCACCCGTTCATTCAGGGAATTTTTAAAACTTTGCACTAACTCCGTTTCTAGCTTTCTAACAAAATAAACACCGATAATTTGCATCGCTATGAGAATAAGCAAAACGTATATAACGGCAAACTTGAAATGAATCGAACGAAATGGACCTACTTTTTTCATTTGCTTTCGTTACTCCTGTTCTGGGTTGCGCAAATAATATCCGACTCCCCGTCGTGTGACAATCCATGAAGGGTGTGATGGATTATCTTCAATTTTTTCGCGGAGACGGCGCACCGTGACATCAACAGTACGAACATCACCGTAATAATCGTATCCCCATACGGTTTGCAACAGGTGCTCCCTTGTCATGACTTGTCCAATATGTTTTGCCAAATAATGCAGCAATTCAAACTCGCGATGCGTTAATTCAATCGTTTCTCCTCGTTTCGAAACGATGTATGCATCAGGACGAATGACGAGAGAACCGATAATAATTTCATTCGTATCGTTCGTTTCTTCCTGTGCAACAATTTGTGAATGACGGCGTAAATTCGCTCTTACCCGCGCTAACAGCTCTCTCGTACTGAACGGCTTTGTTACATAGTCATCCGCCCCTAATTCTAAACCAAGTACTTTATCAATCTCTGAATCTTTTGCAGTTAACATAATAATTGGCATATCGTATTTTTTCCGTACTTCCCGACAAACTTCCATACCGTCTTTTTGTGGAAGCATAATATCAAGCAAAATAAGATCCGGCATTATTTCCTCGACTTTTTGCAACGCTTCTTCTCCATCGTAAGCACAAATTACCTCATATCCTTCTTTTTGCAAATTAAATTGCAAAATATCCGCAATCGGCTTCTCATCATCAACAACGAGAATTCGTTTTTCCATCATTCTCTTCACATCCTTCCTTTTACGATGGAATCAGAATAGATTTACCATTATTAATTTATCATGTTATCAAAATGAAATCACTCATAACCATTTGCCATTTAAAGGAGAAACAAAAAGAAAAGCATAGATACATTGCTGCATCTACGCTTTTATTATACATATTATAAATATTTCACGCATATACGCTGCGAACAACATTTGTTTGCGAACGATCTGGACCGACAGAGAAAATCGATAACGGAATGCCCGTTAATTGAGAAATGCGTTCTACATAATGGCGGGCGTTGACTGGCAGTTCGTCCAGACTTTTTACACCAGTAATATCTTCTGACCATCCTGGAAGTTCCTCATAAATTGGCTCACATTCCGCTAGCACTTTTAAGCTTGCCGGAAATTCTTCGATCACTTTTCCTTTATAGCGATAAGCAACACATATTTTTAACGTTTCAATACCAGTAAGAACGTCAATCGAGTTTAACGATAAATCTGTAATACCGCTAACCCGACGAGCATGGCGAACAACAACGCTATCAAACCAACCGACACGGCGTGGACGGCCTGTCGTTGTTCCATATTCACGGCCGACTTCGCGGATGCGGTCGCCAATTTCATCATGTAATTCTGTCGGGAATGGACCGTCGCCGACACGAGTCGTATACGCTTTTGCAACCCCGACGACATGTTTAATTTTCGTTGGTCCGACGCCAGCACCGATCGTCACGCCACCAGCGACTGGATTTGAGGAAGTAACAAATGGATAGGTTCCTTGGTCAATATCAAGCATGACGCCTTGTGCGCCTTCAAAGAGAACACGGCGCCCTTCATCAAGCGCGTTATTTAACACTACAGACGTATCGCAAACATATTTGGCAATTTGTTGTCCATATTCGTAATATTCATCTAAAATATCTTCTAGCTTAAATCCTTCGACGCCGTATACTTTTTCAAAAAGGACATTTTTCTCTTGCAAATTACGAGCCAATTTTTCTTCAAATACTTCGCGATCTAACAAATCGACAATGCGGATGCCGACGCGCGCCGCCTTATCCATATACGCAGGTCCGATCCCTTTTTTTGTCGTGCCGATTTTGTTTGCGCCTTTCCGCTCTTCTTCGAGTTCATCCAGTTTTAAATGGTATGGCAAAATAACATGCGCACGATTGCTAATGCGTAAATTATCAGTTGAAATGCCGCGATCGTGCAAATATTTCAACTCCGCCACTAATGCTTTCGGGTCAACTACCATTCCATTTCCGATGACACAAATTTTATCTTTATAAAAAATTCCGGACGGAATTAAATGCAATTTATACTTCTCTCCATTAAAGACAATCGTATGCCCAGCATTGTTTCCGCCTTGGTATCTTGCAATGACTTCCGCATTTTCTGATAAAAAGTCAGTAATTTTCCCTTTTCCTTCATCGCCCCATTGCGTCCCGACAACGACGACTGACGACATGGCGAGCACCTCCACCTTTAACTCGATATAAACATTGTAAGTGTAGCAGTTTTTCAAGGGAAAGTCAATAAAACACGAACATTTATATATATTAATCATTTATTATTCGTGTATGAACCTCCCCTACCTTCATTCCATAAAGAGGTGGGAGTTTCTTACTACCTCCATCGAAAAAGCTTCCGCGTAGAAGAAAGATGATCTCCTTCTACTCGAGCCTGCATCGGGAGGCTTCTCGTGAAAATGAAAAAAATATAAGGTGCCTCTAAAAAAGCGGCACCTGTTCTTCATTATGCTCCTGGCGGAATTTGCGCATCATCAAAACGGCGTTCCAAATTAACGAACTTGTTGTATTCTTTAATAAATGCAAGCTGTACGGTCCCGACTGGGCCGTTCCGCTGTTTGGCAATAATGATCTCAATAATATTTTTATTCTCCGAATCTTTATTGTAATAATCGTCGCGGTATAAAAAGGCGACAATATCCGCATCTTGCTCGATGCTTCCGGATTCGCGGATATCGGACATCATCGGCCGCTTATCTTGGCGCTGCTCGACGCTTCGAGAAAGCTGGGATAAAGCGATCACCGGCACTTCTAATTCACGAGCCAACGCTTTTAAAGAACGGGAGATTTCCGAAACTTCTTGTTGGCGGTTTTCTCTATTTCTGCCACTTCCTTGAATGAGCTGCAAGTAGTCGATGACAACCATGCCAAGACCGCTTTCTTGCTTTAAGCGGCGGCATTTGGCGCGAATATCGCTGACACGGACGCTAGGCGTATCATCGATATAAATGCCGGCGTTCGACAAGCTTCCCATCGCCATCGTTAGCTTGCCCCAGTCTTCCGGCGTTAACCTCCCTGTCCGTAAATTTTGCGCGTTGATATTTCCTTCCGCGCACAACATCCGCATCACTAGTTGCTGGGCGCTCATTTCCAAACTAAAAATCGCGACGTTTTCATTCGTCTTTGTCGCTACGTTTTGCGCAATATTTAAAGCAAATGCCGTTTTCCCTACAGAAGGACGGGCCGCAACAATAATAAAATCGCTGCGCTGAAATCCCGATGTCATGCGGTCAAGCTCGGTAAATCCAGTCGGGATTCCCGTCACCTCGCCTTTTCGATTATGGAGCATTTCAATATTATCGTACGTCTGCACAAGGACATCTTTAATATTTTTAAATGCGCCTGAATGTTTGCGCTGTGAAATCTCCATGATTTTCTGTTCTGCTTCGTCAAGCAAAACATCTACTTCATCTTCTCTTGTGTAACCGTCTTGCGCAATCGACGTGGCGGTGCGAATCAAGCGGCGCAACACCGATTTTTCTTCCACGATGCGCGCGTAATATTCAACGTTTGCCGCCGTTGGTACAGCATCGGCCAGTTCGCTTAAATATGACACTCCGCCGACTTCTTCCAATTGCTGCGTATCGGCAAGCTCCGCCGTCACTGTGACTAAATCGACAGGCTCTCCTTTATCCGCAACGCGAAGCATCGCATGGAAAATTTTTTGATGGGAAGCACGATAAAAATCTTCCGGAATTAAAATTTCCGAAGCTAATGTTAAGGCGGAAGGATCAAGAAATATAGCACCTAACACAGCCTGTTCCGCCTCGATGCTTTGCGGAGGAATTCGTTCTGAAAATAGATCGTTCATGTGATTTCACCACCTTTTTCCCCCGTTTTTCCTGCCATAAGAAAAATGTGATTATATGAGGAAAACATCCTCATAAAATCACATTTTATTCTCATGTTACCGATATTGATGGGGAAACGAATTTACTTTTGTTCGGTCACATGTACTTTTAATGTTGCTGTGACTTCCGGATGAAGTTTTACAGGTACATTCGTATATCCTAATGAACGAATGGCATCGTCCAGTTCGATTTTACGCTTATCAATTTTAATTTGGTGCTGGGATTGAAGAACTTCAGCAATTTGTTTGCTTGTAATCGATCCGAATAAACGACCGCCTTCCCCAGCTTTCGCGGACAATTCCACCGTTATTTGTTCTAGCTTTTCTTTTAATTGTTTTGCTTTTGCAAGCTCCTCTTCCGCTTGCCGTTGTTCTTTTCGTTTTTGCGCCTCTAGCGCTTTTATGTTTGCTGGTGTTGCTTCAATGGCAAGCCCTTGTTTAAAAAGGAAATTGTTTGCGTATCCGTCAGCGACGTTTTTAATTTCCCCTTTTTTTCCTTTTCCTTTTACATCTTTAAGAAAGATGACTTTCATGATTCCTTACCTCCTTCTAGATAATCATCAATTGCTGCTCGCAGGCGCTGTTCTGCTTCTTCTATCGTTATATCGGAAAGCTGTGTAGCAGCATTGGTTAAATGGCCGCCTCCTCCTAAGCTTTCCATAATGATTTGAACATTGATATCTCCTAAGGAGCGAGCACTAATGCCAATCGTTTGGTCCGTTCGCTTTGAGATAACAAACGAAGCAACGACTCCGCTTAATGTTAATAGCGTATCAGCCGCTTGGGCAATTAACACTTGATCATATGTTTCTGTTGGATCCCCTTTTGCAATGGCGATTCCTCTCGAATCGATAGACGCATTTTCAATAATTTTTGCCCGCTTTACATAATTTGTGATACTTTCTTTTAGCAATTTTTGCACTAAAACAGTGTCAGCGCCTTGAGCACGTAAATAAGAAGCAGCATCAAACGTCCGTGAACCTGTGCGAAGCGTAAAACTTTTCGTATCAACCACAATTCCTGCAAGAAGCGCCGTTGCCTCCAGCATCGACAGCTTCATCCGTTTTGGCTGGTATTCTAACAGTTCAGTCACCAGTTCAGAAGTGGAAGACGCATATGGTTCCATATAAACAAGAATCGGATCATTAATAAATTCTTCACCGCGACGATGATGGTCAATAACAACAATATGATCTGTACGGTATAATAATCTTTCTTCTACGACTAATGAAGGACGGTGCGTATCAACAACAATAACCAACGTATCCTCTGTAACCAACTCAAGCCCTTGTTCTGGCTTAATGAATCTTGACCATAGCTCCGAATGCTTTTTCAATTCCTCAATTAAACGTTGTGCCCCAGAATTCGTTCGTGCCGTATCAATGACGATAAATCCCTCTTTTTGATTGGATTGTACTAACTTTAAAATTCCGATAGCAGCTCCAAGTGCGTCCATATCTGGGTATTTATGCCCCATAATCAGCACTTTGTCGCTTTCTGTAATCAATTCCCTAAGCGCATGAGAAATGACACGGGCACGAACCCTTGTACGTTTCTCCATTGGATTGGTCTTTCCACCATAAAACTTCACTTTCCCGTTGCCTTGTTTAATGGCAACCTGGTCGCCGCCGCGGCCTAGCGCTAAATCTAAACCGGATTGTGCCAACAATCCCAATTCCGGAAGCGATGATACACCAGTGCCAATCCCAATACTTAACGTTAACTGGACATTATATTTCATCGTCTGTTCACGGACTTCGTCTAAAATGGAAAACTTGCTTTTTTCCAATTGCTTGAGAATATGCTCATTCAAGACAGCGATAAACCGCTCGGACGACGTCCGTTTTAAAAATAGCCCATAATCATTCGCCCATTTGTTCAAAATGGACGTCACATGGCTATTCATCTGGCTTTTCGCCTGGTCATCCATTCCTTGTGTAATTTCATCATAATTATCAAGGAAAATAATGGCCAATACTAATCGTTCTGCCTCATATTGTTTTTGTAATTCTACCTGCTCCGTCACATCGAAAAAGTAAAGAAGCCTTTCCTCGCGTCTTATAATGACTTTAAATTGCCTTCCATGAATGTTAATGATTTCTTCATTTATTTGCTCCTGCTTCAATAAAGCGACTAATGGATCAGAAAGATCATATAACGAACGGCCTATTAACGTCTGCTCTTTAAAGCAAGAAGCTAAAAATTGATTCGCCCATTCTACCTCATAGTCATCATTAATCAACATGATTCCAATGGGCATTTCCATTAATGCTTCTTCGCCAACTTTTTTAATTCGATACGACAAGTTGGAAATATATTGC
Organism: Geobacillus sp. CX412; assembly: GCF_027942335.1. NCBI lineage: Bacteria > Bacillati > Bacillota > Bacilli > Caryophanales > Anoxybacillaceae > Geobacillus > Geobacillus sp. CX412. The sequence goes on along the minus strand of NZ_CP103461.1, from coordinate 28,870 downwards.
TCAAGCTCTGCATATAATGACCGTTGTGAATGGATCACGTAATAAAGTACAAAACCAAGGAGCAAAAAGCTAACTATCCCTAATATCCATTGAAAATAAAACAAAAACGCTGCAAAAACAACCGATAATGCAATAAAAGCGTATAAGGGATAGCGATACGCTTTCCTTTCATAAAAATGAGACATTCAAAAGTCAGCTCCTACATAGAAAAATAATCTGCCTTATTCAATTATCATATGCGTTTTCGCAAATCAAATCCTAAATCAATTATACCTAATATCGCGATAAGATAAAGTAAAAAAGGCAGGAATAAGCATAGGATCGTTCCACCGATCACGATTCCTTTCGGTACATTCTTTTTATTGGCAGCATAATACAAGAAAGAAAACCCTTGAACAATAAAAAGCAGCTGTAATAAATAATATACGTTTAAAACGGCAAGATAGGCAAATGTTCCTTTTTCTAACGGAATGAATGAAATAACAAGCACGAGCAAATAGCACCATAATAAGCTTTTTGGTAATGTAAAATCACGAAACGGAGGCCACGTGCCGACTGGCAGCTTTAATCGTTTTAAAATTGGAATAGAGACGGCCATTGTTACGTAGGCAAGCAAGAAAGCAGCGATGGCAAACAACGTCGGGGTTACGTATTTTATAAGTTCCAATCCTTGTTCAAATTGTTCCTGTAATTGTTTTGTCGGCGTTTGCCCCATTCCTTTCATAATTTGCATCGCAGTGTGAAATGATTGGCGAAATGCTGAGAGCGTTTCCTGAATGATATCCATCTGCAAAAATTTTACGGAGATGACATAATCGATGACTATGTTCATAAGAAATATAAGCGCGCTCATCAGTAAAATCATATAACGGCTTTTATTTTTGGCAAGCATTCCCCCAATCGCAATCCCTGCTGTTCCAAACATCAATGCAACCGGCAAAGAAAGAAGCGAACCAATCAGCGTAGAAATAATAAGCGAAGCCACAAGCAAAAGAAGTGCATATGCATAACCGTGCCTCATCGTAAAAATCATAAACGGCAGCGATAAAAATAATATAGCAATCATCCCTAACAGCGGTACATATAGGGAAACTAAAAATAAAACGGCAAACAGAGCAAGCTGAATCGCCGCCTCCGTAATGATGTGCGTTTTTCGCAATTTTCCATTCTCCCTCCTTACGTCCATCGTATCACAATGACGGAGAAATAAATAGAAAAAGCAGTAAGGATTTCCCCCTTACTGCTTTCGTATTTTATTCATCTGCTACGTATGGCAATAATGCCATTTGACGAGCGCGTTTAATAGCAACCGTCAATTTACGTTGATATTTCGCGCTTGTGCCAGTAACACGGCGAGGTAAAATTTTGCCGCGCTCCGAAATGAATTTCTTTAACAAGTCTACATCTTTATAGTCGATATGTGTAATTCCGTTCGCTGTGAAATAGCATACTTTCCGGCGTTTTGCGCGTCCGCCTTTACGTCCTGCCATCATATATCCTCCTTTCTCCTTTATCTTTATCCGATCAAGGCGCCTTTTGCTTTTTGATTAAAACGGTAGGTCATCATCCGAAATATCGATCGTTTGACCATCGTTTGCAAAAGGATCTTCATCTATGCGACTAAAATCTTTTTCGTTTGGATTGCGATGGTTCTGATCTGGTCCAAATGGGAATGGCTCCCCATAGTAGCCGCCTGCTGCCACTCCACGCTGTTCTGTGCTACTTTTCGGCTCAAGAAATTGGACGCTATCAGCAACCACTTCCGTTACATATACACGCCTTCCATCTTGACCTTCATAGCTGCGGGTTTGTAAACGACCGTCTACTCCGGCTAAACTTCCCTTTTTTAAGAAATTCGCGACATTTTCGGCTTGACGACGCCAAACAACGCAGTTAATAAAATCCGCTTCACGTTCACCTTGCTGGTTTGTAAACGGACGATTGACAGCAAGCGTAAACGTGGCAACAGCCACCCCACTTGGAGTATAGCGTAATTCCGGATCTCTCGTTAACCTTCCTACAAGAATTACGCGATTAATCATCAGAACCACCTCTTAATGTTTAAAAAAAATTATTCTTCTTCTTTTACGACAATATGACGGATAATATCGTCGCTGATTCTTGCTAAACGGTCAAACTCTTGCACCGCTTTTGGCTCAGAGACGACATTCAAATCATGTAATGACCGTCACGGTATTTTTTAATTTCATATGCTAAGCGGCGTTTGCCCCAATCCGTCACATTTGTAATTTCCGCACCATTTTCTTTTAAAATATTATTGAAACGATCCACTACTGCTTGTCTCGCTTCATCGTCTAAATTTGGGCGGATAATGTACATGATTTCGTACTTTCTCACGCTAGTCACCTCCTTTTGGTCTAAACGGCCCTTTTGATAAGGGCAAGGAGTAAAAGATTACTCACATTTTTTGATTATATCATGCTAGAAAACGATAAGCAATATTAAACATTGAAGCGGAAATAAATAATATCGCCATCTTGTACTTCATAATCTTTTCCTTCCAACCGGATTTTTCCTGCTTCGCGTGCCGCCGCCATCGACCCAGCTGTGATTAAATCTTCGTAAGAAACCGTTTCCGCACGAATAAATCCCCGTTCAAAATCGGAGTGAATAATTCCCGCGCACTCTGGCGCTTTCATCCCTCGGCGGAACGTCCATGCGCGCACTTCTTGTTCCCCTGCAGTGAAGAACGTTGCCAATCCAAGCAAGTTATATGATGCACGAATTAATTGATCTAGACCCGATTGTTGAATGCCAAGTTCTTGTAAAAACAAATCTTTTTCCTCATCATCCAATTGAGCGATTTCTTCTTCAATTTTTGCGCAAACAACGATCACTTCAGCATTGTCGCTTTTCGCAAATTCGCGAACTTGTTTGACGAACGGGTTGGCATCTGGATTAGCGACATCCTCTTCACCGACATTAGCAACATATAACATCGGTTTGATCGTTAATAGGTGAAGCTGCTTGACTACTTTCATTTCTTCCTCTGTAAATGAAAGCGTACGCGCTGGTTTTCCTGCTTCGAACGTTTCTTTCAGGCGCACCAGAATATCATATTCAAAAACGGCGTCTTTATCTTTTTGTTTCGCTATTTTGCCAACGCGGTCTATGCGTTTATCGACCGTTTCTAAGTCGGCGAAAATTAGCTCTAAATTAATCGTTTCAATATCCGCAAGCGGATCGACTCTTCCCGCTACATGGGTGATATTTTCATCCGTAAAACAACGAACAACTTGACAAATGGCGTCGACTTGGCGAATGTGCGATAAAAATTTATTCCCAAGCCCCTCTCCTTTACTTGCCCCTTTGACAATTCCGGCAATATCGGTAAATTCAAACACGGTCGGTACCGTACGTTGCGGTTTGAACATTTCCGTCAACACTTTCAACCGCTCATCCGGCACTTCAACAATACCAACGTTTGGTTCAATTGTACAGAAAGGATAATTAGCAGATTCTGCTCCCGCTTTTGTAATCGCATTAAATAGCGTCGACTTTCCGACGTTCGGCAAACCGACGATTCCTGCTGTTAATCCCATAATTTTTCCACTCCTCTTTTCCGTTCACATCTTTCCTCATTATAGTGAGTCCAAAAGAAAATGACAAGCGCATTCATAAGCTAGTCATTTCTTTAGTTTTTCAATATTCACTAAGCAGTCGTATAATGTGCTTCCGCATCCGTTATCAGATTCGCGGTCCGATGTTAATACATTGACAGCACCGCCAAACTTCGCCCATTGCCCCTCATCGATATTGATCTCGCAAGAATTTTTACCGTTCCAATTAATTCGCCTCGGTCGTTAAACACTCTTGCTTTATCTCCTTCCGCCAATCCTCTCTCCTTGGCCACATCTTTTGATACTTCAATTTTGATCGATTGAATGGATTCAACAAGATGGTAATGTTGCGAATGGTTGGAGCGAAGCGGATGAATGGTTAATAAACGATACGCTCTAGAAGCGCAAGCGCGGCAATATCAAAACATTGTCCGACTTGTAGATTGCCGAAGTTCGCCCCGCCCCCCGGAATGCCAACATTGCCGCTTATCGCTACAAGCGCGTCAATCCAGCGAATTGTATTGCCGCCATTGGCATATCGCTGCATGCCAAGCCCTAAATATGTCGCAGTTGGACGCTCTCCGTAAATAACAGCTAATTGCGTCATCACATCGCGGTCTACTTCCGTGAGACGCTCAATTTTTTCCATCGTTATACTTTCCAGTACCGCCTCGACATCGGCAAACCCAGCGGTATGCTGTTCAATAAACGCTCGGTCTTCCAAACCTAAGCGCAGCATTTCTTTTATAATTCCCATCGCCAAAAATGCATCCATCCCCGGTTTGACCGATATATACATGTCGGATGTGTTTCATCTCCGTCTACTTTTGTTGCTTTTCCGTTTTGAATCATTACTTTTAATCCGCACACATCCTAACAATTTAACGGGCACGATGTGACGCGTATCTCTTCCATAACTCTCCTCTCCTTTTCGTTATAGAAAGAGCATGAGGTCGTTACTCCTCATGCTTGACTAACACTTTTTTCATCTTTCGTACAAATTCTTTTCGCGGAAGCAGCACGCTATGGGCGCAACCTTCGCATTTGATGCGAATATCGGCGCCTAAACGAATCACTTTCCAGCGGTTTGTTCCGCACGGATGCGGCTTTTTCATTTCCACGATATCGTATAATCCAAACTCTTTATTTTCCATTGGCTCACCCCCGTCTTTTGCTTAGGCGTTTCCCTTTGCTTGCTGAGCAGATTGTTTTTCTTGTTCATTGCGATCATGAAGAACAAGGCGTGGATATGGGATTTTAATTCCTTTTTCATCTAAATGCATTTTTACTTCTTTGCGAATCGCTCTTGCTACGGAAACGTGGCGCATTGGTTTCGTTTCACAAGTAATACGCATGACCACTTCAGAATTCGTTAAATTTTGAACGCCTAACAACTCAGGCGGGGCAACCATATCTTCATATTTTGCCGGCAATTGCGGCAGAAGTTCGAGAATCGCTTCCTCTACCTTTTCAATGTCCTCTTCATAAGCGATGTTGACATCCACTACCGCAATGCTATTATTCAAAGAATAATTCGTCACTTGCGCAATACTTCCATTTGGCAGAATATGAACTTCCCCTGTCCAACTTCTAATTTTGGTTACCCTTAGGCCAATTGCCTCAACATATCCTTCAAAATTACCTATTCGTACATAATCCCCAACCGCAAACTGATCCTCAAAAATAATAAAAAATCCGGTAATGACATCTTTCACTAAGCTTTGCGCGCCAAAACCGACAGCAAGTCCAACAATACCAGCACCTGCCAAAATTGCTTTTACTTCCACGCCAAACGTATCTAAAATCATAATCAGCGCAATAAAATATAGTACGTACGTAATCACATTATCAAGAAGCCGCAACAACGTTGCTTCCCGCCGCTCCGAAATGCGGATTGGAGCTTTTTGCCGCATTTTAAAAATATTATGGATCGCAACTTTTAAAACCTTCGTCACAATCATGCATAATACTAAAATAATAATGATTTTGAGCGTTCCTGCCCCTAATTTCACCCAAAAATCTTCATTTGCGGCAAATCCAAATAAAGAGTCTAAAATCTTTTTCACTGTATCCAATGTTGTTCACACCTCTGCATCATTTTACGCTTTGCATCAACTATTTTAACAAGATTACAAATCAATTTGTAGCAATAAACATAATGTATATAATTTTCGTTTTTTCCGTATACTGTTAATACTTTGATGACAATTAGGAGTGGGTATGATGAGTATACCATCTATTTTTTTCTCATCCAAAGATGATAGAGAGCGTATTTTTCATGATGAACAAGGAGCTTCTACATTAATAGCGCTGCGGCTTATTTCACTGCTTCCTTCCCCTTTATCGCAGCCTGCCGCTATTGTTTGTATCGGTACGGATCGCTCTACCGGCGATTCGCTCGGGCCGCTTGTTGGTACGATGCTAAAAGAAAAACACCTTTCTCACTTCCATGTATATGGGACATTGGAAGAGCCGATCCATGCCGTAAACCTAGAAGAAAAAATCACCGCGATTCGTTCAATTCATGACGACGTATTCATGATTGCAATTGACGCTTGTTTAGGACGGCTCAAAAGCGTTGGCGCCATTACGATCGCAAAAGGGCCGGTACGGCCAGGCGCCGGGGTGAATAAACAGCTTCCACCTGTCGGTGATCTTCATATTACCGGAGTAGTGAACGTTAGCGGATTTATGGAATTTTTCGTTTTGCAAAATACTCGTCTTCATCTTGTGATGAACATGGCAAAAACGATCGCCAACGGCATTTATGAAGCGGATCGAAAATTAAGCCGAAAGGAATTTTGGACGAATACAACCATCGTCAAAGACTCCCAACAGCCATTCTAATCATAAAAAATCCCCTCTTTGTTGTGGTGAACAAGAAGGGGGTTCTTTGTTTTTAAAAAAAATGAAGAACGGAAACCGCGAAAGCAGTTACTATAATGCTAGGCAGCAAATTCGCTACACGTATGTTCGTAATACCAAGCATATTTAAACCAATCGCCATAATTAAAATTCCTCCTGTTGCCGTTGATTCAGTAATGAACGAATCGACAATTTCTTTTGGCACCCATCGCTCAATTTGCGTCGCAAGCAGCGCGATTCCTCCTTCATACATCATGACAGGAATCGCCGAAAAAATAACGCCAATACCGAGTGTTGTTGTTAAAATAATACTCGTGAAGCCATCTAAAATCGATTTTGTATACAAGACGCGATGGTCGCCGCGCAATCCACTATCAAGCGCGCCAACAATCGCCATTGCTCCAATGACAAATAATAATGTGGCGCTGACAAATCCTTTTGCGATATTTCCTTCTTGGTCCCCTCCTACTTTTTTCTCGACCCATTCACCGAGCTGATTTAGTTTTTGGTCCCAATCCCATATTTCTCCTAACACTCCGCCAAAAACAAGACTAAAAATGACAATGAGAAATTGTTCGCTTTTCATCCCCATTTGAATTCCTAGCAACGCTACGGCAAGCCCGATTCCTCCCATCACCGTTGCTTTTAATCGTTCCGGGATATGTTGGAATAATTTCCCTAGTAATGACCCGACCACAATACAAATTCCATTTACAATCGTCCCTAATAGTACCACGATGCGTTTCCTCCCGTTCATTACCATAAAAAAATAAACCACCAAAGATGATGGCCTACTTATTCATCCAATCGCACATCTAACAATTCTAGTATTCTTTCTAAATCTTCAGAAGAGAAAAATTCAATCTCAATTTTTCCTTTTTTTCGAGTTTGTTTAATCGTTACATTCGTTCCAAATTTTTCTCTCAACAAAGATTCACTTTCCTTCAGAAAAACGCTTTTTTCCACCGGTTTTCGCTTTGGTGTTTCACGTGAAACATTTTTATTCATTTCTTGAATGAGCTTTTCTAGTTGGCGGACGTTTAACTGCTCGCGAATAATACGGTCAACAACGAATTTCATCTTATTTTTGTGCTTCAGCCCTAACAGCGCACGGCCATGCCCCATCGAAAGCGTTCCATCTACAAGCATCTTTTGTACGTCCTTTGGCAACGACAATAAACGAAGATGGTTGGCGATATGAGGGCGGCTTTTTCCTACGCGGCTGGCAATCTCTTCTTGTGTAAGCTGCAGCTTTTCCATTAACATTTTATAAGCCATTGCCTCTTCAATCGGATTTAAATCTTCACGCTGCAAATTTTCCAACAGAGCCAGTTCCATCATTTGCTCATCTGTCAATTCACGCACGACAACCGGAACGGTTTTTAAATTCGCTTCTTTTGCGGCGCGATAACGCCGTTCCCCAACGACAATTTCAAACCCTTTTATACTTTTCCGCACGATCAATGGCTGCAAAATCCCGTGCTGCAAAATCGACTGCTTTAATTCTTCAATCGCTTCCTGATGAAACACTTTCCTCGGCTGATAAGGGTTTGGGTGAAGTTCGCGGATATCCACTTCTTTTATTGTTTCTTCTTCCTTTAACGTCAAATTGGAAAACAACGCATCAATTCCTTTGCCAAGACCTTTAGCCACGCTCTAACACCTCCTTCGCCAATTCTAAATATACTTCCGCGCCCCGTGATTTGACATCGTACAAAATAATTGGTTTTCCATGGCTCGGCGCTTCACTTAACCGGACGTTTCGCGGGATGATCGTGTTATATACTTTTTCGCGGAAATATTTTTTTACTTCTTGAATAACTTGAATACCTAAATTCGTACGGGCATCCAGCATCGTTAACAAAACGCCTTCAAGCCGTAAATCATGATTTAAATGTTTTTGTACAAGCCGAATCGTATTTAAAAGCTGACTAAGTCCTTCAAGCGCATAATATTCACATTGAACAGGAATAAGAACGGAATTGGCTGCCGTTAACGCGTTTAGCGTTAATAATCCCAATGAAGGAGGGCAGTCGATAATAATAAAGTCATATGCTTCCCGCAACGGATCGAGCGCATTTTTTAAACGAATTTCACGTGAAATAACCGATACGAGCTCAATTTCCGCCCCTGCTAATTGAATGGTTGCCGGGATAATATGTAAGTTTTCAATATTGGTTGGTCTTATCACATCTTTCGCTTTTAAATCCCCAATAATAACGTTATAAATACACTCATCGACGTCTCCTTTTTCAATTCCGATTCCGCTCGTCGCATTTCCTTGCGGGTCGATATCCACAAGTAATACTTTTTTTCCAATATGCGCTAAACAAGCTGCTAAATTAACCGCTGTCGTCGTCTTTCCGACTCCGCCTTTTTGATTTGCGATTGCAATTACTTTGCCCACGATGCCACCTACCTCTAATTCTTACTCATATTGTTTATTTTAACATGAAACAAATAAAATGGACTTGTTTTCTATTTATAGAAAGAAAAAAACCCCATCAAAGATAACTTGATGAGGCAAAACATTCTTCGGTTCATTACTTTTTCGGAATGCGAATCGTAATTTGATAATAGTCTTCAAATTCTTCTTCTTCTGAATCAACAGCAACGCCGCTGTTTGCCACCATGGTGAGCGACTGCCGGATGGTGTTGACGGCGATGCGCATATCTTTACTAAATGCTTTTCGTTTTGGTTTCGGTTTCGGATTCGCCGCTTCTAGCATTTTCAACACACGATCTTCCGTTTGCTTCACGTTTAATTGCTTATCAATGATTTCTTGCAACAATTTTAATTGCTTTTCTTTATCTTTTAAGACGATTAATGCGCGTGCATGACGTTCCGTAATGGTTCGATGCAACAAAGCTTCCTGCACTTCTTGCGGCAGCTTCAGCAGACGCAGTTTATTTGCGATCGTCGATTGTCCTTTTCCAAGCCGTTGCGCTAACGCCTCTTGTGTCAAATTATGTAGCTCTAATAGCTTCGCATACGCCATCGCTTCCTCAATCGGCGTCAACTCTTCACGCTGCAAATTCTCAATTAACGCTACTGAAGCGGTTTCTTTGTCATTTAGATTTTTAATAATCGCTGGAATTTCCGACCAACCGAGCTTTTGAACGGCGCGCCATCTTCGTTCTCCTGCAATAATTTCAAACTTTCCATCCTCGCACTCGCGGACAACAATCGGCTGGATAATGCCATGCGTATGGATCGTTAATGCAAGTTCTTCAATTTTTTCTTCGTCAAAAATCGTCCGTGGCTGAAAGCGGTTTGGAACAATTTTAGAAACCGGAATTTTTCTTACTTCTTCTTTTTCTTGTTTTTCCATCGTCTCTTCCTGTTCCTTTTCTCCAAAGCTAAAGAAGCGAGAGAAAGGATGCTTCATTCCCCTTACACCACCTTTAAAAACTCTCCCCTAGATTGTAAAAAATTCATTGAATTGGTTGCTTATTTGGCATTCCCGGTTTGCGAGGATATTTGTTTGGCGTATTTCTCACTTTTTGAATAAAAATAATCGTTCGTTCACTTTGTTCTATCGGCAGCATAAACCGCTCGATCGCGGAAATTTCCCCGCCAAGCACATCAATCGCTTTTTTCCCTTGTTCCAATTCTTCCTGTGCCGAGGCGGCTTTCATGGCGATAAAGGTGCCATTCACTTTGACAAGCGGAAGACACAACTCACTTAATACGGACATTCGCGCCACTGCCCTTGCAGTGACAATATCAAATGATTCGCGGAATTCTTTTTTTCTTCCAAACGTTTCGGCCCGATCGTGATAAAAGGCGACATCGGTTAATCCTAACTCGGCTGCTAAATGCTCGAGAAAGGTGATGCGCTTTTGCAATGAATCGACAATCGACAATTTCAGATGCGGAAAACAAATTTTTAACGGAACGCTTGGAAATCCTGCACCTGCGCCTACATCGCAAATGGATAATGATTGGGAAAAATCATAGTAAAAAGCCGGAGAAAGAGAATCAAAAAAATGTTTTAAATACACGCTGGGCTTGTCCGTGATGGCAGTTAAATTCATCTTTTCATTCCATTCCATTAACAACTCATAATACCGCTCAAATTGTGCCAATGCTTGAGAAGAGAGAGAAATCCCTTTCTCCTCAAGCATGGTATGAAACTGTGCTGTATCCATACGCCAATCCTTTCCCTAATTTTTATTCATTCGACACTCGTGCGATTCTTCCTTGTTCTAAATACACTAATAATATCGAAATATCGGCAGGATTTACCCCTGAGATGCGCGAAGCTTGTGCAATCGACAATGGTCGGACTTGTTTTAGTTTTTGCCGCGCTTCTGTTGCTAAGCCGTGAATGGCATCATAATCGATATCTTCTGGAATCTTTTTATTCTCCATTTTTTTGAGTCGTTCGACTTGTTGCAACGATTTTTGAATATATCCTTCGTATTTAATTTGAATTTCTACTTGTTCCGCCACTTCCGGTGAAATTTCTTCTTCCGCCGGAGCAAGCTGTTTAATATGTTCATATGTCATTTCCGGACGACGCAACAAGTCCGCGGCGCGAATGCCGTCTTTTAGCTCGCTTCCTCCTGCTTGGCGAATCACATCTTGTACTTCTTTAGTTGGTTTGATGATATAGGACTTTAGCCGTTTTTTCTCTCTTTCGATCGCTTCTTTTTTCGCCAAAAATTTTTGATAACGTTCCTCAGAAATAAGGCCGATTTTATACCCAAGTTCGGTCAGACGCAAATCAGCATTGTCATGGCGAAGAAGCAAGCGATATTCCGCACGGGATGTCAACAATCGATATGGTTCATTCGTTCCCTTTGTGACAAGATCGTCAATCAACACGCCAATATAAGCATCCGAACGACTTAAAATAATTTCTTCTTTTCCAAACGCCCGATGCGCTGCGTTAATGCCAGCGATAATTCCTTGTCCCGCCGCTTCCTCATATCCGGACGTTCCGTTAATTTGTCCAGCTGTATACAAGTTTTTCACTAGTTTTGTTTCCAACGTTGGCCACAATTGAGTTGGAACGATTGCGTCATATTCAATCGCATAGCCCGCCCGCATTAATTGCGCCTTTTCAAGACCAGGAATCGTCGTAAGCAGCTGCCGTTGAATATGCTCCGGCAAGCTTGTCGACAATCCTTGCACATATACTTCTTCCGTTTCGCGTCCTTCTGGTTCTAAAAAGATTTGGTGGCGCGGTTTATCATGGAAACGCACGATTTTATCTTCAATCGATGGGCAATAACGCGGACCCGTTCCTTTGATCATTCCGGAATACATTGGCGATAAATGTAAGTTTTCGTCGATAATCCGATGTGTCTCTGGCGTTGTATACGTAAGCCAGCATGGCAATTGGTCGGTAATATATTCCGTCGTTTCATACGAAAATGCCCGCGGAACATCGTCACCTGGCTGAATTTCCGTTTTGCTATAATCAATCGTGCGGCTGTTGACGCGCGGCGGTGTTCCTGTTTTAAAGCGGACAAGCTCAAAACCAAGCTCTTCTAAATGCTCGGACAACTTAATCGATGGCTGTTGATTGTTCGGTCCGCTGGAATACTTAATGTCTCCAATAATAATTTCTCCGCGCAAAAATGTCCCTGTCGTAATAACAACCGTTTTTGCATAATAATGTGCTCCCGTCTGGGTAACAACCCCTTTGCACACGCCGTCTTCCACGATCAAACGTTCCACTTTTCCTTGCAATAATGTAAGATTTTCTTGATTTTCAAGCGTTTTTTTCATTTCGCGTTGATATAACACTTTGTCTGCTTGCGCCCGCAATGCCCGCACCGCTGGACCTTTTCCAGTGTTGAGCATCCGCATTTGGATGTACGTTTTATCAATATTTTTTGCCATTTCCCCGCCTAACGCATCAATTTCACGAACAACAATTCCTTTTGCTGGACCGCCGATCGATGGATTGCATGGCATAAATGCGATCATATCAAGGTTTAATGTAATCACTAACGTTTTCGCACCAATGCGCGCTGCCGCTAACGCCGCTTCGCATCCAGCATGGCCGGCGCCAACGACAATGACGTCATATGAACCTCCATGATAATCCATACAGCTTACGTACCTCCTTCGTTATTTTCCTAAACAAAATTGTGAAAACAGTTGATCAATTAAGCTTTCGTGCACCGTATCCCCAATAATTTCTCCAAGAAGCTCCCATGCTTTTGTTAAATCGATTTGTACAAGATCGACCGGCATTCCCGATTCAATTCCAGAAATCGCATCCTCTATCGCCTTTTTGGCTTGATGAAGCAAGGCGATATGACGCGAATTCGAAACATACGTAAGATCACCTGCTTCGACAGAGCCGCTGAAAAACATTTCAGAAATGGCCGTTTCCAAATCTTCAATCCCTTTTTCTTGCAATAGAGATGTCGTAATAATCGGGCGGCCGTCCGCTAATTGTTTGACCCGATCCATATCGATATTTTTTGGTAAATCTGTTTTATTTACGATAACGATGAAATCCATCCCTTTTACCATTTCAAAAAGCTTTTCATCTTCTTCCGTCAACGGCTCATGATAATTTAGCACAAGCAAAATTAAATCAGCTTCCTTCAACATTTGTCGCGAACGTTCTACACCAATTCGCTCGACGACATCCTCCGTTTCGCGAATTCCCGCCGTATCGATTAACCGAAGTGGGACGCCGCGGACATTCACGTACTCTTCGATCACGTCGCGCGTCGTTCCAGGAATATCCGTTACAATCGCCTTATTTTCGTGCACAAGCGCATTTAATAACGATGATTTCCCGACATTCGGCCTTCCTATAATGACCGTTGCCAAGCCTTCGCGCAGAATTTTGCCTTGTTGCGCGGTTTGCAGCAATTTTTCAATTTGCTCCCGCACGTATTGCGCCTTCTCCATTAACAGATGCGGCGTCATCTCTTCCACATCATCATATTCTGGATAATCAATATTCACTTCCACATGGGCAAGTGTTTCTAAAATCGTCTGCCGCAGTTCACGAATTAATTTCGATAAGCGTCCTTCCATTTGCTGCAGCGCCACGTTCATCGCTCGGTCCGTTTTCGCCCGAATCAAATCAATGACCGCTTCCGCTTGAGATAAGTCAATCCGTCCGTTTAAAAATGCGCGTTTTGTAAATTCTCCTGGCTCAGCAAGCCGCGCCCCATTAGTTAATACGAGCTGCAGCACACGATTAACCGATACTAAACCACCGTGGCAATTAATTTCAACAACATCTTCCCTTGTAAACGTCTTTGGCGCTCGCATCACCGATACCATTACCTCTTCGACCGTCTGGCCGCTTTTTGGATCCACAATATGACCGTAATGAATCGTATGTGACGGAACGTCTTTAAGACGCTTTCCGCTTGGACTTTGAAAAATGCGGTCAGCGATCGCAATCGCTTCGTCGCCGCTCAGTCTGACAATCGCGATTGCTCCTTCTCCCATCGGCGTGGAGATCGCAGCAATCGTATCAAATTCCATCAATTCCTCACCTCTTTTTGCTGACAAAAAGCCAATCTATCTATATGTTAGACAACTACCGTTGTCAATAACGATCTATCCACAATTTTTTCGTTAATCATTTCAATTTTAACTTATCCACATGTGAATAACAACATGAAGTGCTCATCCTTAAACCTAAAAAATGTAAACAAAAAAAGAAGAAAGAGGCTGCCTCGCTTGTTTCAGAGATAGCCCCTTTTCATCAATGTGGATTTACATGATTGGAGATACTACAACATAACGATGTGGTTCTTCTCCAACCGAATAAGTAGTTACTTTTTTATAGTTCGCTAACGCATTATGAATAATTTTTCGTTCATGCGCTGGAAGCGGCTCCAACTTTACTTCTTTTCCAGTTTTTATCGCTTTTTCCGCTAACTTCTGCGCCAGCTGAATCAGCGTTTTTTCTCTTCGTTCCCGATAATTTTCCGCATCGACGATAATGGAAACATATTCTTTTGCATAGCGGTTTGCGACAAGCTGAGTCAATAATTGCAATGAATTTAATGTTTGTCCATGTTTTCCGATCAATAAACCTACTTGTTCTCCTGTGATCATGAATGTTATCCGCTTGCCATCTTGTTGCTTCTCTATTTTTGCTGCTGTTACTCCCATCTGTTTTACAACATTTTTTAAAAATAACTCTGCTTCTTCTACTGGATCTATCATAAGTTTTGCTTTTACCACTGCAGGTCTGCTTCCAAAAATCCCAAACAGCCCTTTTCTTCCTTTATCCAACACCGTAATTTCTGCACGATCCCTCGAAACACCGAGCTGTTGCAGCGCTAACTGCACAGCTTCATCTACGGTCGCGGCGGTCGCGGTTACTTCTTTCACTTTTTCTTTCCTCCTGAATGAGCAGAGTCCACATTCGGCCCTTTAATGAAATACGTTTGCACAATAGAGAAAATATTCCCGACTACCCAATAAAGCGATAAAGCAGCTGGGAAATTAATCGCGAAAATCACGATCATAATCGGCATCATCCAAAGCATCATCGCCATTTGCGGATTTTGTTGTCCAGCGCCAGCCATCATTATTTTTTGTTGGATAAATGTCGTAATCCCTGCGACAATCGGTAAAATAAAATATGGGTCTTTTTCGCCGAGATCAAACCATAAAAAGTTATGTTCCGCAATTTCTCTCGTACGCATAATGGCATGATAAAATCCAATTAAAATCGGCATTTGAATAAGAATTGGGAAACAACCTGCCATCGGGTTTACACCGTGTTTTTGAAACAACAACATCATTTCTTGCTGGAGCTTTTGTTGTGTTTGCATATCCTTAGAGCTATATTTTTCCCGAAGCTTTTGTATTTCCGGTTGCAGCGCTTGCATCGCTTTCGCATTTTTTGTTTGCTGGATCATTAACGGTAAAATAAGCAAACGAATGAAGATGGTTACAATAACGATCGACAATCCAAAGTTTCCGCCTAAAGCATTAGCGACATATTTAATTAGCCAAGAGAGCGGGTAAACGATATACTCATTCCAAAAACCTTTGCTCTCCGGCGTAATTGGTTCGTTAATTTGCGTACAGCCCGATATGAGTGCAAGCAATGCCATTAACCCAACCGTTAACCAAATTCGCCTCTTCACCATCTTTTTCCTCCTAACCGACAAATTCACATTACCCTAAATATGTATTTTAGCATCATTTCAAACAAAATGGGCGCTCTTTTTTCAGCGAGAAACCGTAGCATCGGGAGTAAAATAGATGCCTTATTTTATATCTCTTTTCAGCGCGCCCGCCTTGCGCAATACATGCAGCAAGCTTTTCTTCACCTCAAAATATGTCATTTCTGCAACTGGGAGCCTAGCAATAATCACATAATCTTTTTGAGGCATAATATCGTCTTTCATCTCCAAAAAAACTTGTCGAATGTAACGTTTAATTCGATTTCTTACAACCGCCTTCCCAAGCTTTTTACTCACTGATAAACCGATCCGGAAATACGGTTGTTCAGGACGGTCAAGCATATAAATAACAAACTGTCGATTCGCCATCGATGTACCGCGCTGGAACACTTCTTGAAATTCTTTGTTTTTCTTTATGCGATACTTTTTCTTCATCGTGCGGAAACACTCCATCTTTTTCAATCTCTATAATCACTATCCTCTTGAGAAAAAAGACCACTGAAGTTTCAGTGGCCTATGCGGATAATACTTTTCTTCCTTTACGACGACGACGCGCAAGCACTTTTCTGCCATTTCTCGTACTCATGCGCGCACGGAACCCATGAACTTTGCTGCGCTTCCGTTTATTTGGTTGGTATGTCCGTTTCATCTATGACACCTCCCTGAGGAATAACTGTTACGGGCAGTCTTTCTAATTATATTGAACAATCTAGCAAAATGTCAACCGCTCCAGGATTTTTCCCTCGTTCACGGGGTTGTGGATAATTTTTTAGACACCATTTTACATATCCACATAATTTATCGACAATTTTTTCACATCTTTCACCTATGTGGATAATTATTTTTTCACAACGTCTTTCTTTTGTGGATAATTTTAAAAATCCATTGCAACATGCTAGTTTATTTGCTATTATTATTGTGTTTTCATTATGGATAATTGTGTGAATAAAAAAATTTATCCACATTTTGTGGATATGTTGTGGATATGTTTTCTCACAACTTGTTTATAAAGTTATCCACATGTAGTGGATTTTGTCGAAATACCATCTTTTTTCCTTATTATTATGTTATTTCCACAGATTCTTTTTTTAAACGATTCAAAGGAGGGGGCAACGGGTGGAAAACATCCATGATTTATGGAATCGTGTGCTCGGGGAAATCGAAAAGAAAATTAGCAAGCCAAGCTTTGAAACTTGGTTAAAATCAACAAAAGCCCACTCTTTACGAGGTGACACGCTTGTCATCATAGCCCCAAACGAATTTGCAAGAGACTGGCTTGATTCCCGCTACTCTCGCTTGATTGCTGAAACCATTTACGACATCACTGGAGAAGAACTGTTGATCAAGTTCATTACTCCTCCTAATCAATCCGAAGATGATTTTGAATTTCAGCGATCTTCGAAAAAGCATCGAAAGTCATACGAGGAATCAACGGATTTTCCGCAAAGCATGCTGAATCCAAAATATACGTTCGACACGTTTGTCATCGGTTCCGGCAATCGTTTTGCCCATGCAGCTTCTTTAGCGGTGGCAGAAGCGCCGGCGAAAGCATATAATCCGCTATTTATTTACGGCGGGGTTGGCTTAGGCAAAACGCATTTAATGCACGCGATCGGCCATTACGTCATTGAACATAATCCGTCCGCGAAAGTAGTGTATTTATCATCAGAAAAATTTACAAATGAATTTATCAACGCGATTCGTGACAATCGCCCCGATGATTTTCGCAACAAATATCGGAACGTTGATGTCCTATTAATTGATGATATTCAGTTTTTAGCGGGAAAAGAACAAACTCAAGAGGAATTTTTCCATACGTTTAATACATTGCATGAAGAAAGTAAACAAATCGTTATCTCCAGCGATCGGCCGCCAAAAGAGATTCCGACATTGGAAGACCGCCTTCGCTCACGGTTTGAATGGGGGCTTATTACGGATATCACTCCTCCTGACTTAGAAACGAGGATCGCTATCCTCAGAAAGAAAGCAAAAGCGGAAGGATTTGATATTCCGAATGAAGTGATGCTGTATATCGCTAATCAAATTGACTCTAACATTCGTGAGCTGGAAGGAGCCCTCATACGCGTTGTAGCTTACTCATCGCTGATCAATAAAGAAATTACTGCTGATTTAGCGGCAGAGGCGTTAAAGGATATTATTCCGAGTACAAAACCAAAAGTCATTACCATTCAAGATATTCAGCGCGTTGTCGGCCAGCATTTCAATATTAAACTAGAAGATTTTAAAGCTAAGAAAAGAACGAAATCTGTCGCTTTTCCGCGCCAAATCGCTATGTACCTTTCGCGAGAACTTACCGATTGTTCATTGCCGAAAATTGGAGATGAATTTGGAGGCCGTGACCATACGACGGTCATTCATGCCCATGAAAAAATTTCTAAGCTTCTCCAAACAGATGCTCAATTACAAAAACATATAAAAGAGATTGAAGAGAAACTAAAGCAATTGTGAATAACTAGTGAATGGTTACACACAGTCTATCCACATGTGGACAGACTGTGTTTCCTTTACTTTTTTTACTTATCCACATTTCAACAAGCATTATTACTAGTATTACGATTTTATTCTTTATTTTTATTATAAAAAAATAATTTATTTCCCTAATCATTGTAGGAGGCCTTACGTGATGAAAATCAAAATTGATCGAGAAGCGCTAGTTCAAAGTGTTCAAGATGTTATGAAAGCTGTGTCCCCCCGTACGACGATTCCGATTTTGACTGGAATTAAAATTGCGGCAACTTCACAAGGAGTAACACTAACAGGAAGCGATTCCGACATTTCGATTGAATCTTTTATTCCTACAGAAGAAGAAGACAAAGTGCTTGTCGAAGTAGTAGAAACCGGAAGTATTGTGCTGCAAGCTCGCTTTTTTTCAGAAATCGTAAAAAAACTACCGGAAAATACGATTGAAATTGAAGTACAGCCTAATTTTTTAACGGTGATCCGTTCCGGAAAAGCGGAGTTCAGTTTAAACGGGCTTGACGCGGAAGAGTATCCAAGACTTCCGCAAATTGAGGAAGAAAATGTTTTTAAAATTCCTACTGACTTGTTAAAAACAATCATTCGTCAAACAGTATTTGCTGTTTCTACTTCAGAGACAAGACCGATCTTGACAGGTGTAAACTGGAGAATCGAAAATGGGGAATTAATCTGTACTGCAACAGACAGCCATCGTCTTGCATTACGAAAAGCAAAAATAGAAACGGAAAACCAGCAATCGTATAACGTTGTCATTCCGGGAAAAAGTTTAAATGAATTGAGCAAAATCTTAGATGATAGCAACGACCCGGTTGATATTGTCATCACGGCGAATCAAATTTTATTTAAAACAAAACATTTATTGTTTTTCTCTCGATTGCTTGATGGAAATTATCCAGAAACTACCCGGCTTATTCCAACAGATAGCAAAACCGATATTATCGTTAACGCAAAAGAGTTTTTACAAGCCATTGACCGCGCATCTTTATTAGCAAGAGAAGGAAGAAACAATGTTGTGAAACTGACAACGCTAAATGACGGCATTATTGAAATTTCTTCTATTTCTCCGGAAATCGGAAAAGTAACGGAAGAAATTCAAAGTGAATCGATCGAAGGAGAGGAATTAAAGATTTCCTTTAGCGCAAAATATATGATGGATGCACTAAAAGCGCTTGATGGCACCGACATTCAAATTAGCTTTACTGGTGCAATGCGTCCATTTTTACTTCGTCCTCTCCATAGCGACTCTATGCTTCAGCTTATTTTACCAGTAAGAACGTATTAACGTTTATGAAAGCTGCTAAGTTCTAGCAGCTTTCTTTGCTAATATTTTATTTTTTCGTTAAAATAAAGAGATGGGCAGTTTTTAGAAAGCGAGCGATGATGAATGGAAAAAAGAGTAACGATTACGACAGAAACGATTACGCTTGGTCAATTGCTAAAACTCATTCAAGCCGTTGGGACAGGCGGTGCTGTGAAATGGTTTCTGCAAACCAATGAGGTGCTTGTCAACGGAGAAAGAGAAAATCGGCGTGGACGGAAATTAAAAAATGGGGATATAGTCGAAGTCGAAGGACTTGGAACGTTTATTGTAACAAGGGCAGAGTAGGTGAAGGGCCGTTGTTTTTAACACATTTATCGCTAAAAAATTATCGTAATTATGAGAGTGAAACGATAGAGTTTGCCAATAACGTAAATATTATTTTAGGGGAGAATGCTCAAGGGAAAACAAACATGATGGAGGCCATCTATGTATTGGCGATGGCGAAGTCGCACAGGACAACAAACGACAAAGATCTCATTCGCTGGGACGAAGACTATGCTAAAATAGAAGGAAAGGCAATGAAAAAAAATGGGGCGCTATCGCTTGAACTTATTATTTCAAAAAAAGGAAAAAAAGCGAAATGCAACCATATTGAACAGCAGCGATTAAGTCAATATGTTGGTCATTTGAATATCGTGATGTTTGCCCCGGAAGATTTAAATTTAGTAAAAGGAAGCCCGCAAGTGAGACGGCGTTTTGTCGATATGGAAATTGGGCAAGTATCCCCTGTTTATATACACGATTTGAGCCAATACCAAAAGCTTTTGCAGCAGCGAAACCATTATTTAAAAATGTTGCAAACGCGCGAGCAGCAAGATGAAACAGTACTAGATATCTTAACAGAACAGCTCATTCCGCTGGCGGCTAAAATCACGCTAAAGCGGTATGAATTTTTGCTTTTGCTGCAAAAATGGGCGGCGCCAATTCATCGCGAAATTAGCCGCGATTAGAAACATTACAAATTCAATATCGACCTTCTGTTGATGTATCAGAAAAGGTAGAATTGTCGAGAATAATAGAAGCATATAGTGAAAAGTTTGCTACAATAAAAGAAAGAGAAATCCAGCGAGGAATGACGCTTGCTGGTCCGCATCGTGATGATATTGCATTTAGCGTGAACGGAAAAGATGTTCAAATATTTGGCTCTCAAGGGCAACAGCGCACAACAGCGTTATCCATCAAGTTGGCAGAAATCGAATTGATTTTTTCCGAAATTGGCGATTACCCCATTCTTTTACTTGATGATGTGCTATCTGAACTCGATGACTTTCGGCAAACCCACCTTCTTGATACAATTCGGAAAAAAGTGCAAACGTTTGTGACGACAACAAGCATTGACGGAATCGAACATGACATCGTCAAGGAAGCAGCAATTTACAAAGTCCATTCCGGTCACATTACCGCCCCTCTTTGTGATTAATCTTTTGAACGTTTGGAAAGAAAGCGTAGGTGATTCGCATGACAATGGAACAAAAAATCGAACATACGTATGATGCGAGCCAAATTCAAGTATTAGAAGGGCTGGAAGCAGTCCGTAAACGGCCGGGGATGTATATTGGTTCCACGGGTCCAAAAGGACTGCACCATCTCGTATGGGAGATTGTAGATAATAGCATCGATGAAGCTTTAGCTGGTTACTGTACAGAAATTAACGTTACGATCGAAAAAGATAATATCATTGCGATTACGGACAACGGCCGTGGTATTCCTGTTGATATTCAAGAGAAAATGGGGCGCCCTGCTGTCGAAGTCATTATGACCGTGCTTCATGCAGGAGGAAAGTTTGGCGGCGGCGGTTATAAAGTGTCGGGCGGACTTCATGGCGTCGGCGCTTCTGTCGTTAACGCTCTATCCGAAGAACTGGAAGTATATGTACACAGGGACGGGAAAATTCATTATCAAAAATATCAACGAGGCGTACCTTGTACGGATTTAGAAGTGATTGGAGAAACGGATCGGACAGGTACCACCGTTCGTTTTAAGCCTGATCCGGAAATTTTTACGGAAACGACAGAATTTGATTATGAAACGTTGGCAACCCGTCTTCGCGAGCTAGCTTTCTTAAATCGAGGCCTTAAAATTACGCTTGAAGATAAGCGAGTAGAAAATCGGAAAAACGAATATCATTACGAAGGCGGTATTAAATCTTACGTTAAACATTTAAATCGGACGCGTGAAGTGCTTCATGAGGAACCGATTTATATCATTGGTGAGCGCGATGGTATTTATGTGGAAATTGCTCTCCAATATAACGATAGTTATAGTAGCAATATTTATTCTTTTGTTAACAACATTCACACACATGAAGGCGGAACGCACGAATCCGGTTTTAAAACAGCATTGACGCGCATTATTAACGACTATGCACGCAAACATCAAATTTTGAAAGATAATGACCCTAATTTAACCGGAGAAGATGTTCGCGAAGGATTGACAGCGATCGTTTCGATTAAACATCCGTCCCCGCAGTTTGAAGGACAAACAAAAACAAAACTTGGAAACAGCGATGCACGGGCGGTTACCGATGCAATTTTCTCAGAACAATTTGAAACATTTTTATTAGAAAATCCAACGATAGCAAGGAAAATTGTGGAAAAAGGCATGATGGCGGCGCGGGCACGGTTAGCGGCGAAAAAAGCGCGGGAGCTTACAAGACGAAAAAGCGCCCTTGAAATTTCTAACTTGCCTGGAAAACTAGCGGATTGCTCCTCGAAAGATCCTTCTATCAGTGAATTGTATGTGGTCGAAGGAGACTCTGCCGGCGGTTCGGCAAAGCAAGGGAGAGACCGCCATTTTCAAGCGATTTTGCCGTTGCGCGGGAAAATTATCAATGTCGAAAAAGCGCGGCTTGACAAAATTTTATCGAACAATGAAGTTCGCGCCATCATCACTGCGTTAGGTACGGGAATTGGTGAAGATTTTGATATTACGAAAGCGCGTTACCATAAAATCATTATTATGACAGATGCTGATGTCGATGGGGCACATATCCGCACATTATTGCTTACTTTCTTTTATCGTTATATGCGTGAATTTATCGAGCGGGGATATGTATACATCGCCCAGCCTCCGCTTTATAAGATTGAACAAGGCAAGCAGGTAAAATACGCGTATAATGATCGGCAGCTTGAAAAAATTCTTGCGGAATTGCCGGAAAATCCGAAACCGACGATTCAACGTTATAAAGGTCTTGGAGAAATGAATCCGGAACAATTATGGGAAACAACGATGAATCCAGAGACAAGAACGCTTCTTCAAGTTAGTTTGCAAGATGCGATTGAAGCAGACGAAACATTCGAGATTTTAATGGGAGACAAAGTAGAACCGAGAAGGCAGTTTATTGAAGAAAATGCGCGATATGTGAAAAACTTAGACATTTAATCGGAGAGTGTTGAGCAATCACCCTCCCGCCGAAAATTTTTTATAAGGGAGGTTTTTATGAATGTCAGAAAATCAAAATCCGCGCATCCGCGAAGTCAATATTAGCCAAGAGATGCGCTCTTCGTTTCTCGACTATGCGATGAGCGTCATCGTATCGCGCGCATTACCTGATGTACGCGATGGGTTAAAACCGGTGCACCGCCGTATTTTATATGCAATGCATGAACTCGGAATGACCGCGGACAAGCCTTATAAAAAATCCGCCCGCATCGTCGGTGAAGTCATCGGTAAATATCACCCTCACGGTGACGCAGCGGTGTATGATACGATGGTTCGCATGGCACAAGATTTTAACTATCGTTATGTGCTTGTAGATGGTCATGGAAACTTTGGTTCCATTGACGGTGACGCGGCTGCAGCGATGCGTTATACGGAAGCGCGCATGTCCAAAATCGCGATGGAAATGCTGCGTGACATTAACAAAGATACAATTGATTATCAAGATAACTATGATGGTTCGGAAAAAGAGCCTGTCGTATTGCCGTCGCGCTTCCCAAATTTACTAGTAAACGGTTCGTCAGGGATCGCTGTCGGGATGGCCACGAACATCCCGCCGCATCAGCTCGGCGAGGTGGTCGACGCGATTTTGGCGTTAAGTAAAAATCCTGATATGACTGTAGCGGATTTAATGGAATATATTCCAGGACCGGATTTTCCAACAGCAGGGCAAATCATTGGACGCAGCGGCATCCGCAAAGCGTATGAAACAGGCCGAGGTTCGATTACATTGCGCGCCAAAGTCGAGATTGAACAACAATCAAACGGGAAAGAAATGATCATTGTCCGCGAGCTCCCTTATCAAGTCAACAAGGCAAAATTAATTGAACGCATTGCCGAGCTTGTCCGTGAAAAGAAAATTGACGGCATCACTGATTTGCGCGATGAATCGGACCGCAGCGGAATGCGAATTGTCATCGAAGTGCGAAGAGACGCGAACTCGAAAGTAATATTAAACAATTTATACAAACATACGGCACTGCAAACGAGCTTTGGTATTAACATGCTCGCGCTTGTTGACGGCCAGCCGAAAGTATTAAACTTAAAAGAATGCTTGCAGCATTATTTAGATCATCAAAAAACCGTCATTCGCCGCCGCACGGCATATGAATTGAAAAAAGCGGAGGCGCGTGCCCATATTTTAGAAGGATTGCGTATTGCTCTTGATCATCTCGATGAAGTGATTAACTTAATCCGCAGCTCGCAAACGACAGAAATCGCTAGAGAAGGACTTATGCAGCAATTTTCGCTCAGCGAAAGACAGGCACAGGCGATTTTAGACATGCGCCTGCAACGATTGACAGGATTGGAAAGAGAAAAAATCGAACAAGAATATCAAGATCTTATTCGCTTAATTGCCGAATTAAAAGCAATTTTAGCCGATGAAGAGAAAGTTTTACAAATTATTCGCGATGAATTAACGGAAATTAAAGAGCGGTTTAACGATGAGCGGAGAACAGAAATCGTCATTGGAGGAATCGAAGAATTTGACGATGAAGATTTAATTCCGCGCGAAAACATCGTCATTACGCTCACGCATAAAGGCTATATTAAACGTCTTCCTGTTTCAACGTATAAAAGCCAAAAACGAGGCGGACGAGGCGTCCAAGGAATGCATACGAGCGAAGATGACTTTGTGGAACATCTTTTGATTACATCGACCCATGACACTGTTTTATTTTTTACAAATAAAGGGAAAGTATACCGGGCGAAGGGATACGAAATTCCTGAATTTGGTCGAACCGCTAGAGGAATTCCAATCATTAATCTTTTAGAACTCGATAAAGACGAGTGGATTAACACCATTATCCCTATTAACAATGAATTTGATGATAATTTATATTTGTTCTTTACAACAAAACAAGGAATCGCCAAACGCTCGCCATTATCTTCGTTTGCCCATATTCGTAACAATGGTCTAATCGCCATCCATTTGCGTGAAGGAGATGAGTTGATTTCTGCTAAGTTAACCGACGGTTCGAAACATATTATTGTCGGGACAAAAAACGGAATGCTCATTCGTTTTCCAGAGACCGATGTACGAACAATGGGACGAAGCGCAACAGGAGTTAAAGCGATTACCCTCGAAGATGGCGATGAAGTTGTTGGCATGGAAATTTTAGAAGATGATTGCGATGTATTAGTCGTTACGAAAAACGGCTATGGCAAGCGTACCCCGGCTTCGGAGTATCGTATACAAAGCCGTGGCGGAAAAGGACTCAAAACGTGCAACATTACGGAGAAAAATGGTTCGGTTGTTGCGGTGAAGACGGTGACTGGTGAAGAAGACTTAATGCTCATTACGGCAGGAGGCATTCTTATTCGTATTGCGGTCAGTGACATTTCACGAATGGGAAGAAATACACAAGGCGTAAAATTAATTCGCTTATCCGACGATGATGAACATGAATATGTTGCTACCGTAGCGAAAGTTCCAAAAGAAGAGAAAGAAAATGAAGTAGACGAAGAAGAGAATCATTAATTACTGTAATGGCTTGAAAGGTGTTACCTTTTGAGCCATTTTTTATGTAAACCACTACAACTATCGTACCATCAATGTTAGTATAAGATTATGGAATAAAGGACGAAAGTAGGAGTGTAGCACAATGATCCGGGCGAAACTTCATCAATTGCAAGAAGGATGTATTCTTGCTGAAGATGTACTAGGTAAAACAAAAAAGACAATTATGCCCAAAAATACTGTATTGACGCCAGCGTTATTAAATGTACTGGAAAAATTTTTGATTGAGGAAGTGTGCGTCGAACCAGTTCTGGCAAATGGCGATCCATTTAGACCAGCTGAATTGCTTGGACAGCATGATGGCGATAACACTAGCAATGAGCAGCCGATATCACTTTATCTGAAAGCGGTTCAAAAATATAAAAAAGCATTTCAATCTTGGCAGTCAGGCTCTCCTATCGATATAGGGGAAATAAGAGATATTATTATCCCTTTATTCGATAAATTTGTACATCATCGAAAAGAGCTATTAACGCTATATCGTTATGCCACAAAAGAAGACTATTTATACCATCACGCTGTCAGTGTTGGTTTATTATCTGGATTTTTAGCAAAACAATTAGATTATAGTAAAGGGGACTGTTATCAAATTGTGCTGGCGGGTATATTGTCTGACTGTGGCATGGCGAAGGTTGATCAGAGAATTTTAGCGAAGAAATCTGCGCTTACTACTAGCGAATATGAAGAAGTAAAGCAACATACCGTGTTTGGCTATCGAATGGTTCAAAAAATAACGTCATTAAAAGAAGGAGTAAAGCTAGCTGTATTGCAGCATCATGAACGCAATGATGGAACGGGCTATCCGTTTGGAATTCGTGATCGGCAAATTCACCCTTATAGTAAAATAGTGGCCGTAGCTGACGTTTATCACGCGATGACGTCCGAACGTCTTTATCGACGAAAACAATCGCCTTTTAAAGCACTTGAAAAAATTCAAGTCGAGCACTTTGGTAAATTGAGTATGGAAGCGATACAAATACTACTAGACAGTTTGATAAATTTTCATATAGGAACAGTTGTCAAATTATCGAACGGTGAAATGGCGGAAATCGTTTTTATGCAGCGGGAAGCACCAACAAGACCAATTGTCAAAATCGTAGATAAAGACGAATTTCTTTCTCTAATTGAACATCGAGATATTCATATTGAAGAAGTTATTGATTAACGATGATGGAGCAAAAAATTTTTTCTAGAAAAATACTCTTGAACAACAGCAATAATAGTGATAGAATAAAGCCTGTCTTGAAGAAAAAACAAATAAATTTATAAATGTTTATAAAAAACATGTTGACTTTTATTTTGCTTTTAGTTATTATTTAATAGCTGTCATCATTTAGAGTTTGAAGTTCCTTGAAAACTAGACAAAACGCAAGCGTCAATAAGAAAAGCGGAAGCGACGCGATCAGCTCTCGAAGCCAAATGTTCTTCACCCGCTAAAGTGCCTGCACTTCGAGGGGGAAGGTTATTTGGCACGAGAGAGCTAGGCGCTGAAGCTGAAAAGAAGCCAATCAACTTTCTTTTTGGAGAGTTTGATCCTGGCTCAGGACGAACGCTGGCGGCGTGCCTAATACATGCAAGTCGAGCGGACCGAACGGAAGCTTGCTTCTGTTCGGTTAGCGGCGGACGGGTGAGTAACACGTGGGTAACCTGCCCGTAAGACCGGGATAACTCCGGGAAACCGGGGCTAATACTGGATAACACCGAAGACCGCATGGTCTTCGGTTGAAAGGTGGCTTTTGCTACCACTTACGGATGGGCCCGCGGCGCATTAGCTAGTTGGTGAGGTAACGGCTCACCAAGGCGACGATGCGTAGCCGGCCTGAGAGGGTGACCGGCCACACTGGGACTGAGACACGGCCCAGACTCCTACGGGAGGCAGCAGTAGGGAATCTTCCGCAATGGACGAAAGTCTGACGGAGCGACGCCGCGTGAGCGAAGAAGGTCTTCGGATCGTAAAGCTCTGTTGTTAGGGAAGAAGAAGTACCGTTCGAATAGGGCGGTACGGTGACGGTACCTAACGAGAAAGCCCGGCTAACTACGTGCCAGCAGCCGCGGTAATACGTAGGGGGCGAGCGTTGTCCGGAATTATTGGGCGTAAAGCGCGCGCAGGCGGTCCCTTAAGTCTGATGTGAAAGCCCACGGCTCAACCGTGGAGGGTCATTGGAAACTGGGGGACTTGAGTGCAGAAGAGGAGAGCGGAATTCCACGTGTAGCGGTGAAATGCGTAGAGATGTGGAGGAACACCAGTGGCGAAGGCGGCTCTCTGGTCTGTAACTGACGCTGAGGCGCGAAAGCGTGGGGAGCAAACAGGATTAGATACCCTGGTAGTCCACGCCGTAAACGATGAGTGCTAAGTGTTAGAGGGGTTTTCCCTTTAGTGCTGTAGCTAACGCGTTAAGCACTCCGCCTGGGGAGTACGGCCGCAAGGCTGAAACTCAAAGGAATTGACGGGGGCCCGCACAAGCGGTGGAGCATGTGGTTTAATTCGAAGCAACGCGAAGAACCTTACCAGGTCTTGACATCCCCTGACAACCCTGGAGACAGGGCGTTCCCCTTCGGGGGGACAGGGTGACAGGTGGTGCATGGTTGTCGTCAGCTCGTGTCGTGAGATGTTGGGTTAAGTCCCGCAACGAGCGCAACCCTCGCCCCTAGTTGCCAGCATTCAGTTGGGCACTCTAGGGGGACTGCCGGTGACAAACCGGAGGAAGGTGGGGATGACGTCAAATCATCATGCCCCTTATGACCTGGGCTACACACGTGCTACAATGGGCGGTACAAAGGGCTGCGAACCCGCGAGGGGGAGCGAATCCCAAAAAGCCGCTCTCAGTTCGGATTGCAGGCTGCAACTCGCCTGCATGAAGCCGGAATCGCTAGTAATCGCGGATCAGCATGCCGCGGTGAATACGTTCCCGGGCCTTGTACACACCGCCCGTCACACCACGAGAGCTTGCAACACCCGAAGTCGGTGAGGTAACCCGTAAGGGAGCCAGCCGCCGAAGGTGGGGCAAGTGATTGGGGTGAAGTCGTAACAAGGTAGCCGTACCGGAAGGTGCGGCTGGATCACCTCCTTTCTAAGGATGATACGAAAAGCGGAAGCGCCGCGATCAGCTCTCGAAGCCAAATGTTCTTCACCCGCTGAAGTGCTTGCACTTCGAGGGGGAAGGTTATTTGGCACAAGAGAGCTAGGCGCTGGAGCTAGACAGTACGAAAAGCGGAAGCGCGAAGGCGATTGCCTATTGACAATGACGCTAAAATAAGTTATAATGACGCTTGTCGTTTTGTTTAGTTTGAAGGAGCTTCATGTTCCTTCTCTAATTTAAATATGACGGGCCTATAGCTCAGCTGGTTAGAGCGCACGCCTGATAAGCGTGAGGTCGGTGGTTCAAGTCCACTTAGGCCCATCCCTTTCTATGTGGGGCCTTAGCTCAGCTGGGAGAGCGCCTGCTTTGCACGCAGGAGGTCATCGGTTCGATCCCGATAGGCTCCACCATTTTAGCGGAAAAATACTGTGTC